>CAVZYU010000001.1:0-35388 GCA_963779625.1 uncultured Actinomycetes bacterium
CAGGTCGGTCGTCGCCGCGGCTGACGACCTCCAGCCAGTCGGCGCGCACGCCGACGAGCTCGCGCCAGCGGTCGGGATCGATCGTCCGCACGGCGAAGCGGTCGTTGATGACCGGGTCGAAGTACAGCGGGCCGAGGTGGCGCAGGCTCGACCGGTAGCCGCCGCTGCCGGGCCGCAGGTCGGCTCGCCCTGGCGGATGAAGATCTCGTGGCGCCCGCGGGTGATCGTGACGGTTCCCAGGGACGCGTAGGCGCCGGGGTTGTTCAGGCCCTCCGGCACGTCCGGAAAGCGGGTCGAGTCCAGCCCGATTGCCATCCTGCGCGCGAACGAGCCCTCCACCCAGACGCGGTAACGGCCGCTGCGCGCGATCCGGAACGGCTCGCGGATGTTCGAGGCGCCGTTCGTCACCCGGCCTCGGGGAAGTTGCCGAAGCCCGTCCAGCGGACCGGTCGCTGGAGGTCGCGGATCGCGAGGAATACCAACGGGCGGGCGCGCGGCGCGAAGGCGATCCGCCCGCCGACAGTGCGCGCGCGGACGGCCCAGCGGCGCGCGACCGGCGCGCTGATGCGCGCGGCCTGATGCAGGACGTCGGGTCCAAGCGGGAGATGGCGAGCACGCGCGGCGCGGCAGTCCGGCGCCAGACGTCGTAGTAGGTGCCGCGCGACAGCAGCGTGAAGTTCGCCGGGGGGCGGCCGCCTGCGGGCCGCGTCGCACGACGATGTACGGCACGGACTCGAGGTAGCGCAACGTCAGGTCGTCGACATCGACCGCGGTCTTGAGGCTGGGGCGGCGCGTGCGGTCACGTAGCGCGTCGATACGGCGCTCGGCGGTAGCCCAACCTCGCCTCGGGGGCGCTGTAGATCGGGACGTCGCCGAGGAAGTACTTGGCGAACTCGTCGTCTCGCCGAACAGCGCCGGACCGCGCCCGGCGAGGCTTTTGTTGATCTGCAGTAGCTCCGCGTAGCGTCCTTGCGGCGCCAGCGACACGTCGTGGTAGGCGAGCGCCGTCGACCACAGGACGCCGCCGAGCAGCGCCGCGGTCAAGACGACACCGAGCACGCGCCGGCGACCGGTGCCCAATCCGCGGCGCCGAGCAACGCGAGCACGAGGAGCGCGGGCGAGGCGATCATGAGGACCTTGGAGTCCGCGTACGCAGTCCCGCGCTGCAGGAGGTACACGGAGACCGGCACGAACGTCGCCACGAGCAGAAGCGGGCCCCAATGTCGGCGGCGGGCGGCCCACATCGAGCCCAGCGAGCGCGCAGGCGCCGGCGAGCCACAGAAGCACCGCCTGCGGCGTCTCGGCACCTCCGATCACCGCGTAGCGAAAGTGGCCCGTGAGCCAGATTCCCAGCGCCTGCACTGTCTCCAGCGGCCGCGCAAGGTGGCCGAGCACCGCGCCGCCGCCGTCGCCGCTCGGGTCGCCGAGGACGCCGTTGCTCACCTTCACGGCCGTGTTCAGCGTGCGCAGCACGGGCAGCGCGAGGAGCGCGAGCAGCGCCGCGCCCGCGGCGAGCGCGACGATCGCAGGACGCGAGGGTGCACGCAGCAGTGGGTAGGCCCACAGTGCGAGGACCACGATCGCCGGCACGGCGAGGTAGCCGACCGCGGGCGGGCCGAGGGCCCCCAGCGCCGCGGCTGCCGCGATCGCCAGCACCGGCAGCGCGCGCGGCGGAAGACGCTCGTGCACGGCCGTCGTCAGCCGCGCGACGAGCGTCACGAGCGCGGCGACGGCGGCTATCTCCTTGATGGATCCGGTGAGGTAGTTGCCCACGACGAGCGCCGGCTGCGACGCCGCGAACGTCAGCGACCGCGGCATGCCGCGGCGCTTGAAGCAGTCGGGCGCTCGAGCGACCAGATTCCGAGGCTCATGATGATCAGCGAAAAGGCGAGGAACGGCTGATACAGCCAGGCGAGGTCGATGACGCCGAGCGGCGCGGTCACGCCCAGGGCCGCCTGCGCCGCGACCGGATAGGCCGACTCGACGTACTTCTCGCCGGCGAGGCGGAACGAGCCCGGCGCGAGCGAGGCCCAGTCGGGCCCGTGATGTGCGAACAGCTCGGCGAGCACGAGCTGATGGCCCGTGTCCGGGAGCGCCAGGTAGCCGGCGAAGGTCGGCGCCCCGGACAGCACGACGGGCGCCCCAGCACAACCAACAGGGCGGCGACGGTCGCGAGGAGCCACGGGTCGGGCCGCAGCGCAAGGAGCCGAGCGCGGCCGACGCCGAGGCCGACGATCGCGAGCCCGCCGACGACCGGCAGCGCGAGGGTCGCCACGCCGTCGTAGGAGGTGATGAGCCCAACCAGCGCCAGGAGCGTCACGAAGCCGACCGGGACGACGAGCGCCCCCGGCGTCCGCCAGGCGGTCAGCCGCTCGACGAGGAGGGCGAGGCCGAGGCAGGTCGCGCCCAGGGCGAGTGGGTACAGCGCCCATGCCGCCAGCAGGTCCACGAGACCTGCCGCCCTAGGAGTCGCGCCGGCGCAGACCGAGGATCGACAGGAGGAACGATGAGAAGAAGATCTGAAGCCCGATGATGATGAGCGCGGCAGCCGTCGCCGCCAGCCGCTCCTCCGACAGCGCGCCGAACCCGCGGTCGACCCAGATGCCGATGATGGTTGCGGCGGCGGCGAACCCTGCGAACACGATCGCGCCGCCGAGCATCAGGCCGTGCTCGAGCCGGTAGCGCGCGCGCATGCGGTCGAACCAGGGGTCCTTCTCGCCCATGAAGTACGTGCCGTACGCGTGCGCGCAGAGCCCGAGCGCGACGATCTGCACGCCGACGACGCACAGCAGCTCGCCGCCGATCAGCGTGTGCAGGTTCCACGGGCGCCCGAAGATCGACAGCTGTGTCAGCGAGACCGCCGGAAATGATCAGCCCGATCAGCAGGAGGAGCGCGCCGGGCACGATGAACAGGTACGTCGGGCTGTGGACGAGCAGGAAGCGCAGGTGGCGCCAGCCGTCGCGGAAGCGCGAGAGCTTGGACTCGCCGCCGCGCGGCGCGTAGGAGATCGGGAACTCGCGGATCGCGAGCTTCTCCTTCGAGGCGCGGATGACCATCTCCGAGGCGAACTCCATGCCGGTCGCGCGCAGGTCGAGGATCGGCAGGATGTCGCGCCGGAAGCCGCGCATGCCGCAGTGCGCATCGCGGACGCCGGTGCGGAAGAAGAGGTTCAGCGTGCCGCTGAGGAGCGGGTTGCCGATGTAGCGGTGCATCCAGTGCATCGCGCCCGGCTGGATGTTGTCCATCCGGTCGCCCATCACGAGCTGGGCGCCGTGGCGCAACTCCTCGACGAACCGCGGGATGTCCGCGAACGGATAGGTCATGTCGGCGTCGAGCATCACGATGTACTCGCCGCGGGCCGCGCCGAAGCCCGCAAGGTAGGCGGAGCCGTAGCCGCGCCGCGGCTCGTGGACGACGCGCGCGCCGGCGGCGGCCGCGAGTTCGGCGCTGCCGTCCTCGGAGTCGTTGTCGGCGACGACCACCTCGCCGACGATGCCCGCCTCTTCGAGCGCGGCGCGCGAGCGACGGACGCACTCCTCGATGTTCTCGGCCTCGTTGAGGCAGGGGATGACGACCGAGACCTCAACGACGGATGCTGAGGTCCCAGCTCCTGCGAGCCGTGGGGATGTGCTGTGGATCGAGGCCATGAGAGGTGTCCGGGCGAGCGCCGGAAGGGGCCCTCGGAACCTACAAACGCGTGCGTGCGCAGAGTGTTGCGCTCGTGGGAGCAGCCTATCGAGCCGCTCGTCTGAGATTCTACTCGGCGGTGCGGATCCTGAACGTCAGCGACCGCCCGTTCCGACGGGCGGGAGTGCGCCCGTGAGCCGCCTGTTGGGCGGCCGGTCGTTGCGGTTCGTCGCCGAGAACATCACCGAACCGGAGACCTACCGCGCCCTCGCCAACATGGCTCGCCGCTACCCGCGGCCGCTCGAGGGTTACGTCCGCTACCTCTTCGGCCGCGGCAACTACCCGACGCGGTTTGCCGTCCGCACTCCGAGCGGGGTCGTGCGCCCCACGTTGTGGTCCTACCACGACATGCTCACCGTCAACGAGGTCTTCTGCCGCGAGGACTACCGCGTGCCCGAGCCACCGGCGCTGGTGGTGGACGTCGGCTCGAACATCGGCATCACGGCCCTGTACTTCCTCACGCGCGGGCCCGGCGTGCGCTGCCGCCTGTACGAGCCAGTCCCGCTCAACGTCGAGCGCCTGCGACACAATCTCGAAGGCCTAGAGGGACGCTACGAGGTCGAGCAGGTCGCGGTCGCGGACTTTGAAGGCGAGGCGGAGTTCCGTCTCGACCCATTCGGGCGCTACGGCGGCCTCAACGTCGACGACCGCCCGACGACGAAGGTCCGCTGCCGACACATCGACGGGATCCTCGAGGACGCGCTTGCGCACGCCGACACGATCTCGCTGCTGAAGATGGACGTCGAGGGCTTCGAGGAAAAGCTCGTCCACGGCGCCCGACCAGACCTGCTGGCCCGTGTCGAGCGGATCTACGTGGAGGATCCCGGCGGGCACATCCCGCCGCCTGAGGGGTTCGTGACGACCAAGCCCTACGCCGTGGCGAAGATGATCAACGCCGCTCTGGAGCGCTGACGCGCTCAGCCGCGGCCCGCGACGATCTCCAGCCAGTCGGCGTTCACGCCGACCAGTCGCCGCCAGTCGGCGGGGTCGAGCAGGCGCACGACAAGGGCCTCGTCGGCGACCGGTGCGAGGAAGACCGCGCCGGCGTGGCGCAGGCTCGAGAGGTAACCGCCGGTTCCCGGCGCGAGCGTCCCGCCGCCCTGGCTGATCGCGACGCGGTGGCGCCCGCGCTTCAGCGCCACGAGGCCGATCGACACGTAAGCGCCGGGGTTGTTGAGCTCGCTCGGCGTACGACCGACGACCGCGCCATCGAGGTGCAGGGTCATCCGGCGCGCGAACGCGCCCTCGACCCAGAGGCGATAACGCCCGCTTTGGGCGACGGAGACCGAGCCCTCGGCACGGCCGGGACCCGTCGCCACGACCGCCCCCGGATAGCCACCGAAGCCAAACCAGCTCTTGGGGAGCCGAAGGTCGGCTGTGAAGACCCCCGCCAGCGACGGGCGCGGCACGTACGCGATCCGGCCACCGGCGCGGCGCGCGTGCTGCCCCCACGAGCGCGCCGCCGCCCGCGTCACGCGCGCGGCGGGATGGAAGACGTCCGGACCCAGCGGCTTGTGGCTGAGAACCCGTGGCGCGCCCGTTCGCCGCCACAGCTCGTAGTGGCGCCCGCGCCAGTCCAGCCGGAAGTTCGCGGGCGGCCGGCTCAGCGTCGGCGAGCGGCGCAGGACGATGTACGGGACGCTCTGGACATAGCCGAGCGTCACGTCGTCCATGCTGAACGGCGTCTTTACGGTCGGCCGGCGCTTGGGGTCGACAAGCGCGTTGGGGTGGTACGGGCCGTGGCGGTAGAGCGTGACCGCCTCGGGCTGCGTGAGGCCCGGGGGGTCGCGTAGGAAGTACTTGGCGAACTCGTCGTACTCGTCGAGCAGCACGGGGCCCTTGCCGGCGAGCCGCTCGTTGAGCGTCAGCAGCTCCGAGTAGCGATCGTGGGGCGCGAGCGAGACGTCGTGGTAGGCGAGCGCGTTGGACCACAGCAGGCCGGCAACGAGCGCCGTGCTGACGCCGATGCTCGCGATCCGCAGCGGTCCGCGCCAGAGGCTCGCGGCGCCGACCATCGCCAGCAGCGGGACGACCGGCGACAGAATCATCAGCACCTTCGCGTCGGCGTAGGGGCCGCCCCGGGACAGCAGGACGAGCGAGGCGAGCCCGATCGTCGCCGCGAGCATGAGCGGCCCCCAGGCGCGCCGCGCGATCGCCCACCCCAGCCCGAGCACGGCCGCCAGGCCGGAGAGCCACAGCAGCGCGTCGTGGGAGATGAGGTTGTTCGTCGGGCGGTAGCGGTAGTCGCCCGTGAGCCATGGTCCCAGCACCTGCGATAGGTCGAGCGGGTGCGCGAGGTTGCCGATGTCGGTCGTCGTCGACAGCGTGTCCTGCGTCGCGCTGATCGCCGAGCGCAGCGAGCCCAGGACAGGCAGCGCGACGATGACGGCGGCTACCATGCCGAGGCCGAGCCAGATGACGTCCGCACGCTCGCGCCGCCGCACGAGCCGCCGGCCCCACACGCCCGCGACGACCAGCGCCGGCACAGCGAGGTACGGGATCACCGCGGGGCCGAGCGCGCCCAGCCCGGCCGCTGCCGCGGCCGCGACGGGCAGCAGTGAACGCGCCGGCCGGTCCGTGAGCACGGCTGCGGCGAGCACCGCGACGAGCGTGAGCACCATCGCCAGCGCGGCGATCTCCTTGATCGACCCCTGCAGCGCGAAGCCGACGACGAGCGCGGGCTGCGCGGCCGCGAACGCGACGAGCGCCGTCTGCCAGCGGTGTCGCATGAGCGGCGCCGCGATCGAGGCGAGCGCCAGACCGCTGACGACGGCGAGGAAGGCGAGGAAGGGCTGGTACAGCCAGGCGAGGTCGAGCACTCCGAGCGGGGCCGTGATCCCGAGCGCGGCCTGCCCGCCGATCGGGTAGCGGCTGGCGATGTAGGCGCTCATCGATGCCTGGAAGGAACCGGGCTGCAGCGCCGCTGCATCGGGTCCGTGGTGGGCGAGCAGTTGCGCGAGCGCGAGCTGATGCGACGTGTCGGGCAACGCGAGGTAGCCGGCGAACGTCGGCGTCCCCGACATGAACACGGGCGCGCCGAAGACGACGAACACGCCGAGGGCGGCGACGACGAGCACGGGGTCGGGGCGCACCGTCCGCAGGCGGGACCGGCCGAGCGCCAGCCCGGCGACGGCGAGCAGGACGAGAACCGGGAGCGCCAGGTGCGCGGTCGACGCGCCGGCGGTCACGAGGCGCGCGTAAGCCAGCAGCGCGGCGCAGCCGGCCGGGATCAGCAGGATGCCCGGCAGCTCCCAGCCCGCGATGCGCGCGATCAACAGCCCTAGCCCGAGGCAGGTCGCAGTCAGCGCGAGCGGGTACAGCACCCATGCCGCCAGCAGGTCCACCGAGACCTACCCGCCGCTCAGCACGGTGCGCTGTGGACGAGACTCATGATCGCGGGCGAGCCTAGCGGGGCGTCGGTCTGAGACCCTGCCCCGGCCATGCGGATCCTGATCGTCTACGACTGCCTGTTCCCCCACACGATCGGCGGCGCCGAGCGCTGGTATCGCAACCTCGCGGAGCGCCTCGCCGTCGAGGGTCACGACGTCACGTACCTCACGTTGCGTCAGTGGGACCGCGGGGCAACGCCTCAAGTCGCGGGGGTCGCGGTCCGAACCGGCGGACCGCGGATGGCGCTCTACACGGGCGCGCGGCGGCGGATCGCGCCGCCGCTCGTCTTCGGCGCGGGCGTCCTGTGGCACCTCCTGCGACACGGGCGCGGCTACGACGTTGTCCATACCGCCTCGTTTCCGTATTTCTCGCTGCTCGCGGCGGGGCTGCTGCGCCGCGCCCAGCGCTACCGGCTCGTCGTCGATTGGCACGAACTGTGGTCGCGCGAGTACTGGCGCGAGTACCTGGGCCCGGTCGGCGGCCGGGTCGGATGGGCGGTGCAACGGCGCGGCGTGCGCCTGCGCCAGCGCGCCTTCTGCTTCGCGCGGCTGACCGCGCGGCGGCTCATCGACGAGGGCGTACGCGGAGAGGTGACCGTGCTGGAGGGCGAGTACGTCGCCCCGCTGGAGCCGATCGCCCTCCGCCCCGCCCAGCCCCTCGTCGTCTTCGCCGGCCGCCACATCCCGGAGAAGCGCGTTCCGGCGCTCGTGCGCGCCTTTGCCGCACTGCGCGAGCGCGCTCCCGAGCTGCGCCTCGAGGTCTACGGCGACGGGCCGCAGCGCGACGAGGTGCTCGCGCTGATCGACGAGCTCGGGCTGGGCGACGTCGCGAGCGCGCCCGGCTTCGTCGATGCCGCGGTGGTCGACGAGGCGCTCTCCGACGCGCTCTGCATGGTCCTGCCGTCGCGCCGCGAGGGCTACGGGATGGTCGTCGTCGAGGCGGCCGCCCGCGGGGTGCCGAGCATCGTCGTCGCCGATCCCGACAACGCCGCGACCGAGCTCGTCGAGGAGGGCGTCAACGGCTTTGTCGCCGCCTCCGCAGAGGCCGAGGACCTCGCCGCCGCGATCCTGCGCGTGCGCGCGGCCGGGCCCCAGCTGCGCGCCAGCACGGCGGAGTGGTTCGCCCGCAACGCCGACCGGCTGTCGCTGACCGCGTCGCTGGACCTCGTCGCCGCGGCCTACGCGGACCCGCGCCGCTCCATCGCGCGGTCGTAGCTGGCGGCCGTCCCGCGCGCGGTCGCCTCCCAGGTGAAGCGCGCCGCCTGCGCGGTGCCGGCGGCGCGCAGCCGGGCGGCGAGCGCGCCGTCGTCGAGCAGGCGCTCGATCGCGGCGGTGATCGCCGGCGTGTCGCGGGGGTCGAACAGCAGCGCGGCGTCGCCGGCGACCTCCGGCAGCGAGCTCGCGTTCGAGCAGGCGACCGGCACGCCGCGGCGCATCGCCTCGAGCACCGGCAGCCCGAAGCCCTCGTGCAGCGAGGGGAACACGAACGCCGCCGCCAGCGCATAGAGGCCCTCGAGCTCCGCCCCCGACACCCAGTCGAGGAAGCGCACGTCGTCGAGCACGTGCAGCTGCGCGGCGCGCTCGCGCAGCTCGCGTTCGTGGGGCGTCGGGTAGCCGGGGATCACGAGCACGGGGCGCCGCTCAGCGTCGATCGCGGCGAGCGCCTCGATCAGCCGCACGAGGTTCTTGTGCGGCCGCTTGGCGGAGACCGACAGGAGGACGCGGCGGTCGCCGAGCCCATACCGCGACCGCTGCACGTCCTCCGCCTCCGGCGCGGCCGACGGCGTGACGCCGAGGCCGTTGGGCACCACGTCGAGCCGCTCCTCGGGCACGTGCAGATAGCGCCGCACGTCGGCCGCGGTCGCCTGCGAGATCGCGATCACGCGGTGCGCGCGCCGCGCGGCGAGCGGCACGAGCACGCGCATCCCGAGTCCGAGCAGGCCGAAGTGCGCCTCCGGCACGACGCGGTAGTGCAGGTCGTGGACCGTCACCACGCGCCGGAAGCGCCCGCGCGCCGGCGCCGTGCTCGCGAGGCTGTGGACGAGATCGACGCCCGCGCGCCGCGCCAGCCCGGGCAGCAGCTGCTGCTCGCCGCGCACCCACTCGACGCGGTTGCGGGCGTGCACCGGGACCTCGACGACATCGGCGACCTCGTCCCACTCCCCGCCCGCCGCGCGCGCCTCGCGGTTGACGAACGCCGTCAAGCGCAGGTCCGGCCGCGCCGCGGGCAGCGCGCGCAGCAGCTCGCGGGCGTAGACCTCGAGGCCGCCCTGCTCACCGGGGACGAGGAAGACGAGGTTGAGGCCGACGTGCACCCCCGCAGACGCTACTGCCCCGCTGTGACAGGCTCACCCGCGATGAGCAGCGCCTCGATCGACGTCGTGATCCCGGTCCGCGGCGGCTACGACCTCACCGCGAGCTGCCTGCGCCACCTGCGCGAGCAGACGGTCCCCCACCGCGTCGTCGTCGTCGACGACGCCTCGATCGACGACACGCCCGACCGCATCGAGCGCGACTTTCCGGAGGTGCAGGTCCTACGTCAGGCGGAGAACCTCGGCTTCGCGGCGACCTGCAACCGCGGCATCGCGGCGACCACCGGCGACGTCGTCGTGCTGCTCAACAACGACGTCGACGCGGAGCCCAGGTTTCTCGAGGAGCTCGCGGCGCCTTTGAACGACGACGAGCGCGTCGGCTCGGTCGCCGCGCTGCTCGTGCGCCCCGGCGGACGCACGATCGACTCACTCGGGCTCACGGCCGACCGCACCGCCGCGGGCTTCGCGCGGCTGCAGGGCGCCCCCGTCACCGCCGCGAGGAACCCCGGCCCGCCGCTGCTCGGCCCCAGCGGCGGCGCCGCCGCCTACCGCCGCCACGCGCTGAATCAGACCGGCGCGCTGGACCCGCGGATCTTCATGTACCAGGAGGACCTCGACCTCGCCCTGCGCCTGCGCGCCGCCGGCTGGGGCGCCGCCGCCGCGCCGAATGCCGTCGGCGTGCACCACGGCTCGGCCACCGCGCAGCGGCGCTCGGCCTGGCAGCGGCGCACCGCCGGCTGGTCGCGCGGCTACCTCCTGCGCCGCTACGGGGTCCTGCGCGGGCCCGCCGCGCCGCGGGCGCTGCTGACCGAGCTGATCGTCGTGGCAGGCGACGCCGCGATCAGCCGCGACCTCGCGGCCCTGCGGGGCCGCGTCGCCGGCTGGCGCGCCGCGAAGGGCGCCGAGCGCCGGGCGCTGCCGCAGCTCGGCATCGCCCCCGAGCTCGGCTTCGCCGAGAGCCTGCGCCTGCGGCGCGCCGACTACGCCGCCGCGGACGCCGAGTAGCCTGCGCCCCCGCATGCACGGCTCCGTCTCCTGCCCGGTCTGCGGCGGCTCGCTGCACCCGCCCGCCCTGCACGCACCCGACCGCCTGCACGGGACGCCCGGCCACTTCGCCGTCGCCCTCTGCGACACGTGCGAGACGGGCGTCACGCTGCCCCCGTTGAGCCTCGACGAGCTCGCCGCCGCCTACCCCGAGGGCTACGGCCCCTACGGCGCCCGGCCGCACCCGGCGATCAGAGCGATCTCGGCCGTCATCCAGACCTGGCAGGGCTGGCGTGCCCGCAAGACCCCGCCGCTGGACCTCGTCGCCGCGCTCCCGCCGGGGCGCGGGATCGACGTCGGCTGCGGCCGCGGCGACATCGCGGCGATGTTCGTCGGGCGCGGCTGGCAGATGACCGGCGTCGAGCCGTCGGCATCGGCCTGCGCGGCGGCGCGCGAGCGCGGCATCGACTGTCGCGAAGGTGTCCTGGCGACGGTCGAGACCGAGTCCGACGCCTACGACGCGGCGATCTTCAACCAGTCGCTCGAGCACACCGGCGATCCCGTCGGCGACCTGCGCCGGATCCACGCCGCTCTGCGCCCCGGCGGCGTCGTCGCGATCGGCGTCCCGAACTTCGGCTCCTGGCAGGCGCGCCGTTTCCGCGGCGGCTGGTTTCACCTCGACCTCCCCCGCCACCGCGTGCACTTCACGGCGCCGGCGCTCGAGCGCGCGCTGCGCGAGGCCGGTTTCGAGGACATCCGCACGACGACCTCGACGAGCCTCGCCGGCCTCCCGGCATCGATCCAGTACCGCATCTTCGGGCGCTGCCTGTTTCCCGACGGGCTGAAGCTGCGGATCGCCTCGGGCGCGTGCGTCGTCGCGCTCCCGTTCGCCCGTCTGGCCGACGCGATCGGCGGCGGCGACGTGCTTCACGCCAGCGCCCGCAGGCCGCAGGCCTAGACGTGCCGTCGCTATCTTCTCCCACCCCGATGCCCGAGCGCACAACGCAGCCGCGCGGCTACGACGTCAACCTGCGATCCGCGCCGCAACTGCTCGAATACGACGCGATCGTCGAGCGGATCTCCGCCGACGCCCCGGGCTCGATCCTCGACTGGGGCTGCGGCCACGGCCAGGTCTCGGCGCTGCTGCTCGAGGCAGGCCTGAACGTCAGCTCGTTCGACTACCGCGGCGACGACTCGCCCGACGACGTCGTCGCGCTGCCGCTGTACCCGCAGGTCCGCGCGTACGTGTCGACGGACCCGCGCGGGCTGCCCTACGACGACGCGAGCTTCGCGGCCGTCCTGAGCTGCGGCGTGCTCGAGCACGTGCTCGACCCCGACGCCAGCCTCGACGAGATCCGCCGCGTCCTGAAGCCCGGCGGCACGTTCTACGTCTACAAGCTCCCCAACCGCTTCTCGTACCTCGAGAAGATCGCCAAGCGGATCGGCCTCTACTACCACGGCGCCGAGCCGCACGAGCCGCTCTACACACCGGCGACGGCGCGCGCCCTGCTCGAGCGCCACGGCTTCGCGATCGGCGAGCTGCGCCTCGCGAACATGCTGCCGCTGACGCTCGACTTCCCGCTCGCCCAGCGCCCGCGCGTCGCCGGCGCGGTGTGGGGCGCGAACCGGGCGCTGGCGCGCGTGCCGGGCCTCAACCGGATCGCCACGAACGTCGAGCTCGTGGCGACCACGCCGGCCTAGCGGCCGCGCCGGGCGATCGCCTCCTCGACGAGATCGGCGACGACGAGCGCCGGGCCGGGGTACGTGAAGCGCTCGAGCTCGCGCGGGGCGTAGGTCGCGTCGAGCGCGCCCGCGGCGACCTGGCGCAGCGCCGCGGCGATCCGCTCCTCGTCCTGCGGCGGCACCGACGTGCCGGTGCCGGTGAGCTCGATGATCCGCTGCGCCTCGTTGTCCTCGGCGAGCGCGAGGATCGGGCGCCCGGCAGCGAGGTACTCGAAGAGCTTGCCGGTGGCCTCGGAGCGGTGCGTGCCGGTCAGCAGCAGCAGCGCGTCGGCGCGGCGCTGCAGCGCGAGCGCGGCGCTGCGCTCGAGCAGGCCGACGTGGCGCACCGACGCGCCCAGGCCGGCCTCGGCGAGCAGCGCCTGGTCGTCGACCGTCGTGCGGCCGGCAAGCACGAGGCGCACCCGGCGCCCGCCGCCGGGATCGGCGTTGAAGCGGCTCAGCGCGCGCAGCAGCGGCCGCGGGTCGCGGCCGCGCGGGCCGCTGAGCGTCCCGGTGTGCACGAGCGTCGCCCAGCCCTCCTCCGCGACGTCCGGCGCGACCGCCTCGTCGACCGACGGGGCGAGGTCGGGGTCCCAGCCGTTGGGGACCCACTCCGCCCGCGCCCCGAGCCGCGCCGCGAGGTCCTCGGCGATCGGGCGCGTGGCGCCGATCAGCACGTCCGCACGCGACGCGACGGCGCGCTCCAGGCGCGCCTCGAACATCCGCTGCGGCCGCGTCGGCCAGGGCGCGGCGAGCGGCTCGAAGCGCCAGCCGTCGCGGAAGTCGGCGATCCACGGCGGCCGCTTGCGCCGCCCGAGCCCGAGGCCGAGCATGTGCGACGAGTTGGGCGGGCCGGTCGTCACGAGGCAGTCGAACGCGCCGCCGCGCAGCAGGCGCCGGGCGGCCGCGAGCACACCCGGCATCCAGCTCACGAGCAGGGCGTCGGGGACGACGACCCGCGTGAGCACGCCGGGCGCCTCGGTGTCGATCGTCGGCTGCCCGGGCGCCGGCAGCGCCGGCCGGCGCAGGGCCCGGCGCAGCACCTGCGAGTGGGCCAGATCGGAGGTCCGCACGACGCCGTCCGCCGCGTCGGCGGGCAGCGTGCCGTGGACCGCGCTCGTGATGACCGTGACCTCGTGCCCCATCCGGCGCAGGTGGCGCGCCATCGCCTCCCAGCGCGCGCCGCCGATCGCGGTCGACGGCGGGAAGTAGTAGGAGACGACGAGAACGCGCCGGGCGCTCATGTCGGCGCGCCGGCCGGCACGCGGTCGCGCGCGAGCGCGGCGAGCCACAGCTCGAGGTTGAAGACCCGCCAGACGGCCCGGTGGTCACGCCAGCGCCCGGCGCGCACGTCGGCCTCCAGCGCGGCGCGGTTGCACAGCGCGCCACCCGCGCGGCGGGGTCGAGCACGACCTCGGCGATCCGCGCCATAACGGCCTCGTCGGCCATCCAGCGCGCCTGCGGCGGCTCGAAGCCGACCTTGTCGCGGCGGTCGAGCACGACGTCGGGGACCGTGCCGCGGACGGCGTCGCGCAGGATCGCCTTGCGCACGCCGCCGCGGTGCAGGAACTGCGGCGGCAGCGAGAGCGCGAACTCGGCGACGCGGCGGTCGAGGAACGGCAGGCGCATCTCGCGGCTCTGCGCCATCGAGTCGCGGTCGGCGTAGCGCAGCAGCTCGGGCAGGCTCGTGTGGAACGCCTCGCGCAGCAGCTCGCGGCGCAGCGGGCTCGAGCGGCCCGCGCCCGGGGCCTCGGGGGTCGGCCACTGCACCGCCTCGGCGGCGACCTCCGGCGTCACGTACGGCGAGCAGCGCCCGAGCCGGTGGCGGCGCAGCAGCGGCGCGGGCAGCAGCTCGGTGGCGAAGGCGCGCCCCAGCTCACCGCGCTGCGGCACCCGACGCCGCCGCGCGGGCGATCGCCCGCGGCCCCTGCGCGCGCGCCACCCAGCCGCCGATGCCGTCGTAGCCGCCGAGCAGCTCGTCGGCGCCCTGGCCGTCGAGCAGGACCGTCACGCCGGCCTCGCGCGCCGCCCGCTGCACGCGCCACTGGGCGTAGATGCTGAGGCCGCCGAAGGGCTCCTCCTGATCGCGGACGAGGCTGTCGAGGTCGTCGAGCAACTCGGCCGCCGTCGGCTCGATGGCGTGGTGCTCGACGACGCCCGCGACCTCCGCGACGGCGTGCGCGTAGTCCCACTCGTCGCGCTCGTAGCCCGGGAAGCGGGCGGTGAAGGCGTGGCGGCGGTGCTCGCCGGCCAGCTCCGCCGACAGGCAGACGATCGCCGAGGAGTCCACGCCGCCGCTGAGCGACGTCCCGACGGGCACGTCGCTGCGCAGGCGCAGCGCGATCGAGTCGACGAGCGTGGCGCGCAGCTCGCGCACCGCCTCGGGATAGGCGTCGGGGACGGCGACGCGGCGCGGCGTCCAGTAGCGGCGGATCGTCGCGCGGCCGTCCGCGAAGCGCAGCAGGTGCGCGCCCGGCAGCCGCCGGATCTGCGCGAAGAAGCTCTCGTCGATCGGCGGCATGACGCCGAGCGCGAGGTAGCCGGCGAGCACGCTGTCGCGCGGCCGTCCGAGCTGCGGCGCGGCCTGCAGGATCGCCCTGATGTCCGAGCCGAAGACGAGCCGTTCGCCGTCGAGCGCCCAATACAGCGGCTTCTCGCCGAACGGATCGGCGGCGAGCGTCAGCGTGCGCCGTTCGTCGTGCCAGATCGCGAACGCGAACATGCCGTTGACGCGGTCCAGGGCGCCCTCGCCCCAGGCGTCCCAGGCGTGCAGCAGGACCTCCCCGTCGCCCTCGGTGACGAACTCGTGGCCGAGCCCGCGCAGCTCCTCGCGCAGCTCGCGGTAGTTGTAGACCTCGCCGTTGAAGACGAGGTGCCAGGGGCCGAGGTGCAGCGGCTGGTTGGAGCGCTCGTCGAGGTCGATGATCGCCAGGCGGCGGAACGCGAGGCCGGCCTCGTCGTCGTGCCAGACGCCCTGTCCGTCGGGCCCGCGGTGGGCCATCGCCGTCGCCATAGCGCCGAGGACCCCGGCGTCGGGGGGAGCGCCTCCGACCGTCCCGGCGATGCCGCACACGCCGGAGAGCATAGCCCCGGCGACCCGCCGATCAGGCGGCCCGCCGCCGCCACATGAGCGTCAGCCACGCCCGGATCTGCGCCACGACGGCGCGCAGGTCGGCGAGCTCCTCGCGCCGCGGCAGGAACTGCCCGAAGCGCACCGATCCGGTCACGCGCCGGTAGAACCACACGGTGATCGCGAACGTCAGCGCGAACGAGAGCGTCTTGGCGAGGGCGGCGCCGCGGGCGTCGAGCGACGGGATCAGGATCGCGTAGGCGGCGATCGTCAGCGGCGTGACGATCAGCGCCGTGTAGAGCGAGTACTGCGGGCGCCCGCGGCCGACGATCGTCGCCGACAGGACGCCGGCGATCCCCATCAGCGCGACGCCGGGCGCGAGGATCAGCGCGAGCGCGATCGCGGGTCGGAAGGCGGCGCCGTAGACCGGCACGATCAGCAACAGCAGCGGCGCCGTCAACAGCGGCAGGGCGATGCAGACGAGCAGCACGGTGTGGCGCAGGCTCTTGTCCTCGACGAGCGCGCGCGCGTCCTGCGCGCCGCTGGCGCTGAGCGCCGCGATCCGCGGGAACAGCACGTCGCTGAGCGCCTGCGGGACGAGCCACATCGCCGTGGTGACCGCGATCGCGACCGCGTAGTGGCCGGCCGCCGCGGCCGACGCGACCGCGCTGAGGATGAGCAGATCGACGCGGGCGTTGAGCTGCGAGAGCGCGTTTGCGCCGTAGCCCTTGACGCCGAAGCGCAGCGCGCGCCGCAGCGCCTGCTCGGACGGCTCGGCGGCGGGGCCGGTCGGCAGCCGGCGGCGCGCCCACAACAGCGTCAGCAGCGCCACGACGACGTGGGCGACGGTGAACCCGACGACGGCGCCCGGCAGGTCGGCGACGAGCACGAGCGTGATGACGAGCACCATCGCCAGCGCGGACTGGATCGCCGGCGGCAGGACGTAGGCCTCGTAGTGGTCGGTCGCCAGCCCGATGAAGCTCACGTAGAACCACGACAGCGAGAACGGCAGCGCGACCGCCGCGACCACCGTCGATTCGACCGACAGCCCGCCGAAGGCGGAGGGGAAGGCCAGCCGCGCGAGCACGCAGAGCACCGCGCCGACCGCGCCCGCGCTCCATGCCACCCGCTGCGACGCCCGCAGCGCGTCGCGCGCCGACCAGCGCCCGGATGCGACGAAGTAGGCGATCCCGTGCTCGATCCCCAGCGAGAACGCCGCCGTCAGCGTCACGACGATCGTCATCGCGATCGCGAAGCCACCGGTGCCCTCGGGCCCGAGCAGGCGGGCCACGAGGATCGTCGTCACCGCGCCGGTGACGGCGACGGCCATCCGGCTCGTGGCCCCCATGACCGCCCCGCCCGTCATCGGGCGCGGCGGGGGGTCGTGGGGCGCGGAGCTCATTCGGAAACCGATTGTCCTACGCTGGTCGGCAGCAATGGCCGTGCCGCTCTTCGACACCACGACCCCGCTCGCGCCGCTGCGCGGCGGAGATCGACGCCGCGATCGCGGGCGTCATCGACGACGGGCGCTTCATCCTCGGCCCCAACGTCACGGCCTTCGAGGAGGAGTTCGCCGGCCTACTGCGGCGCCACGCACGCCATCGGCGTCGCCAACGGGACCGACGCGCTGACGATCGCCCTGCGCGCGATGGGCGTCGGCCCCGGCGACGACGTCGTCGTGCCCTCGTTCACCTTCTACGCCAGCGCCGAGGCGATCCCGCCGACCGGCGCGCGGCCCGTCTTCTGCGACGTCGACCCGGACACCGGCTGCGTCACGCCCGAGACCGTCAAGGCCGCGCTCACGCCGCAGACGAAGGCCGTCATCGTGGTGCACCTGTTCGGCAACATCGCGCCCGTCGCCGAGATCGAGGCGCTCGGCGTGCCGGTGCTCGAGGACGCCGCGCAGTCGGCGGGCTCGACGACGCCCCGGCGGGCGCCCGGGCGCGCTCGGCACCGCCGCGACGTTCAGCTTCTTCCCGTCCAAGAACCTCGGCTGCTTCGGCGACGGCGGCGCGATCACGACGAGCGACGACGAGATCGCCGACCGCGTGCGGATGCTGCGCTTCCACGGCTCGTGGGACAAGGTCAGCTACGAGCACATCGGCTACAACTCGCGCCTCGACGACCTGCAGGCCGCGATCCTGCGCGTCGAGCTGCCCCACCTCGACGGCTGGGCCGACGGCCGCCGCGCCGCCGGCGAGCACTACGAGGCGGCCGGCCTCGGCGAGCTCGTCAAGCTGCCGCGGCCGATCGGCGGGAGCGCGCCCGCCTGGCATCTGTACGTCGTGCAGCAGCGAGCGCGTCGACGAGCTGGCCGCCGGGCTGAAGGAGGCCGGGATCGGCCACAAGGCCTACTACCGCACGCCGGTGCACCGCCAGCCGGCGATGGCGACCTACGGCGCCGGGGTCGAGCTGCCGGGCACCGAGCGAGATCGCCCGCACGCACCTCGCGATCCCGATGAGCCCGGTGCTCGGCGCCGACCAGGCCGCCGAGGTCGCAGCCGCCGTGCGCGCCGCGCTTGGCACCGGCGTCCACGCGTAGCCGCGCGCCGCGGTGGACCTGCCGCGCATCCTGCACGCCCCCGCCGACGTCGGCGGCCACGCCTACGGGCTCTCGCGCGGCGAGCGCGCGCTCGGCTACACAGCGACGTCGCGGTGCTCGCGGCCGGGCCCTTCGGCTACGAGGCCGACATCCGCCTCGACGTCGAGGGCCTGCCCTCCTGGCGCGTGATCGCCAAGCGGGCGGCCTTCGTGCGCCGCGCGATCGCCGGCTACGACGTGATCCACCTGAACTTCGGCCACCCGATCGTCGCGGTCCGGCGCGGGCCGCTGCGATCCTCAGCGAGCTGCCGCTGCTCAAGCGCGCCGGCAAGATGGTGATCGTGACCTTCCAGGGCTGCGACGTGCGCCCGCAGGCCGCCTGCGCCTGCACCTCGCCGGTCTGCGCCGCGCAGGACCCCAAGCGCCGGCCCAACGCGCGCCACATGCTGCGCCACGCCGATCGTCGTCTACCACCTCAACCCCGACCTGCGCCGGTGGCTGCCGGGCAGCCGCTTCCTGCCCTACGCGAACTTCGACCCGCGCTCCGTCGAGCCCACCAAGCCGCCCGAGCGCGACGAGCTCGTCGTGGCGCACGGGCCGACGAACCGCGAGGTCAAGGGGACGGAGCACGTGATCGCAGCGGTCGACGCCCTGCGCGGCGAGGGCGTCGCCGTCCGCCTGGACCTCGTCGAGGGCGTGCAGCGCGACGAGGCGCTCGCGCGCTTCGCGGACGCCGACGTGATCGTCGACCAGCTGCGCCTGGGCTGGTACGGCGGCCTCGCCGTCGAGGGCATGGCGCTCGGGCGCCCGGTGCTCGCCGCGATCGCCGAGAACGATCCGGCCGACAACCCCTTCGGTGCCACGCTGCCGATCGTCCGCACCGGCACCGACCGCCTGCGCGACGACCTGCGCGAGCTGCTCGCCGACCGCGGGCGGCGCCTGCGACTCGGGGCCCAGGGCCGGGCGTTCGTCGAGCGCCACCACGATCCGCGCACCGTCGCGCGGACCGTGCTGCACGACCTGCCTGCGCGCGTGCACTACCGTTGCGCCGCGTGAACCCCGCCCTGCTGAACCTCATCGCCGATCCGGCGAGCGGCGAGCCGCTCGCCCACCAGGACGGCGCGCTCGTCGCGCCCGACGGCGCCCGCTACGAGATCCGCGACGGGATCCCGCGGCTGTCGGATCCAGCCGGCAGCGGCCAGGAGAGCACCTTCGACACGTTCTCGTGGAAGTGGACGCACGTCTCGCCGGAGGAGATCGATCAGCGCGTCGCCGCGCAGTACGCCTGGTACGACGAGCGCTACGGCTTCGCCGGCGACGACGGCCTCGCCGCGCTGCTCGCCGGGCGCGAGCGGATCCTCGAGGCGGGCACCGGCCTCGGCGGCGACGCCGCCCGCTTCGCCCGCCTGGCGCCGCACGCCGAGGTCGTCGCGATCGACCTCAGCAAGGCGATCGAGGTCGCGGCCAGGCGCTTCGGCGGGCCCGACGAACCTGCACTACCTCCAGGCCGACATCATGCGCCTGCCGTTCGCGCCGGACACGTTCGACTTCATCTCCGCCGAGCAGGTCATCCACCACACGCCCGACGCCGAGCGCGCGTTCGCCGAGCTGGCCGCGCTGCTGGCCCCGGGCGGGGTGCTTCGCCGCCTACCTGTACCGCGTCAAGGCGCCACTGCGCGAGCTGGCCGACGACTGGATCCGCGAGCGCGCGACGGTCATGGAGCCCGACGAGGCGATGGACCTCGGCCGCGACCTCGCCGAGCTCGGCCGCGAGCTGCAGCGCGTCGGCGGCACGGTCACGCTCGAGCGCGGCGTCCCGCTGCTGGGCATCGAGCCGGGCGAGCACAACGTCCAGCGGCTCGTCTACTGGACGATGCTCAAGTGCTTCTGGAACGACGACTTCTCGCCGAACCTCAACGCGCTCGTCAACTACGACTGGTACCACCCGCGCTTCGCCTCGCGCCACACGCCCGAGCGAGGTGCAGGGCTGGTGCGCGGCGGCCGGCCTGGAGTCGACCGCCTCGACGTCAGCGACGCCGCGATCAGCGTGCTGGCGCCGGCGGCCGGCTGAGACCGTGAGCGCTGACGAGATCCTCGCCTGCCCGGTGTGCCGCGGCCCGCTGGACGACCTCGCGTGCACCGACGTGCGGGCGCGGAATATCGCAGCTCGAGCGGCGTGCTCGACCTCACGCCGATGCCGCCGCCCGACGGCGAGGTGCGCGAGCCGCTGGGGGCTGTGGGAGGCGCTGCAGGCCAACGGCGCGCGGGCCTACGAGATCGACCCGCCGACCAGCCTCTCGGTCGGTGAGCGCGAGGACGTGCGCGCCTTCGCGCGCTTCGCCGCAGCTCGAGGGCCGCGTGCTGGACGTCGGTTGCGGCCCGCAGGCGCTGCCGTCCTATGCCGCGCGGCCTGGAGCGGCGAGCTGGTCGGCATCGATCCGCTGCATGGGGCAGCAGCCGCGCGACTTCGCCTTCGTCAAGGGCATCGCCGAGTACCTGCCCGTTCGCCGACGGCGTGCTTCGATCGGGTCCTGTTCGCGACCTCGATCGACCACATGCTGGCCCCCGCGCTGGCCGTCCGCGAGGCCGCCCGCGTGACCAGCCGGGCGGCGACGGTCGTCGTCTGGTTCGGCGAGCGGCGCCGCCGCCGTCGCTGCGCGCCCGCGCCGACGTCGCGGCTCGGACTGCTGCGCGCGCGGCGAACTGCGGCGCCGTCGTCCGCGGCGTGCGCGAGGAGCTGCGACGGCGCCGCCCGAGAAGCGTCGTCACGGTTCAGACGCCCGCCGCCACGATGACCTTCGAGGTCCCCGACGGCGCGATCGACGCGTTCCACTTCGCCCACCCCGACGCGACCGCGATCGAGGGCTGGCTGCGCGACGCGCACCTGACGATCGAGGCCACCGAGCGCCCGCTGCCGGGCCACTGCCTCATCCGCGCTCGCCGCCTCGCAGCTGGCTAGATGTAGTTCCTGAGGAGGTTGTTCATCCGGGCCTCCTTGGAGGCTGGTGGTGCTGAAGCCCCAGTCCCAAGGAGACGCCGGATGAGATGTCACGCTAACGCGCGGCTCAGCCCGAAAGGGCGGGAGCTGTTGGTCGATCGGATTGAGAGCAAGAGGCAGACGGTCCGTGATGTCGCAGAGTCGGCCGGGATCTCTGAGAGAACGGCGCGTAAGTGGCTTGCGCGCTATCGGGCTGAGGGCGTTGTGGGCCTGCAGGACCGCAGTTCGGCGCCGCGCCATGTCGCCAACCGCACCGCGCCGGACACGGTCGAGCTGTTGACGGCGTTGCGCCGGCTGCGCTTCACAGCACCGGAGCTCGCTGACCTGCTGGATCTGCCGTGCTCGACAATCAGCGCTGTCCTCAAGCGCGAGGGGATGGGCAAGCTGGGCCGGCTGGGCCAGGAGCCGGTCGTGCGCTATGAGCGAGCACGGCCCGGTGAGCTGATCCACATCGACGTCAAGAAGCTCGGCCGCATCAAGGGCGGTGCGGGCAAACGCGTCACCGGCGGGCGCAAACGCAACCGTCACTCACGACGAATGGACGCCGACGGCGTTCCGCGGCTGCGGGCCGGCTGGGACGCCGTGCACGTCGCGATCGACGACGCCACACGCTTGGCGTACGCCGAGGTGCTCAGCGACGAGAAGGCCACAACCGCGATCGGCTTCTTGGGCCGCGCGATCGCGTTCTACGCACGCCATGGCATCACCGTCGAGCGCGTCCTGACCGACAACGGATCGCCCTACGTCTCGACGGTTCACGCGATCGCGTGTCGCGCCCACGGTGTCCGGCACCTGCGCACCCGGCCCTACCGCCCTCAGACCAACGGCAAAGCCGAGCGCTTCATCCGCACGATGCTCGGCGGCTGGGCCTACAACGGCCTGACCTACGGCTCCTCCGCCGAACGCACCGCCGCCCTTGACGGCTGGCTCTGGGAATACAACCATCGCCGACGACACCAATCACTCGGGCGACAGACCCCCATCACCCGCCTGAACAACCTCCTCGGAACTTACAGCTAGGAGAGTTCTGCGTTTCGATCTGCGAAACGCTTCGCGCGTTTTAGCGTAAGGTGTCTGACCTAGCAGTAACCTGATGGTTTGCTGTAGCGCGTCGGTCTGCGATGACTGACCGCTTCGAGAAGGCGGCTCGTGCTGCTGTAGATTCGATACGTGATGCGAGGCCGACCTGGCTGATATCAGTGCGCGCTATGAATATCTGCTTGATCTGCGTGTCGAGATCGATGGCGCACTTCTCAGCTTGGAGGCGTTAGAACGCCTGAAGGTTCTGTAGGAATACGGGGCTTCGGTTGTAGATGACGATTCGCTCTTGTTCTGGGATATCGGCGAACGCGAAGAACACGAGTGGCAGTAAGCGCGAGGTCGTGAAGGTAATGGCCGACGATGTCTCACGTGCGTGAACGACGAAAGAAGGTCTACGAGGATCTTGAGCGACGCGGAGTTCGGATGCGTCGCGGAGGCCGTTCAGACGATGATGCGGCGCATGGCGACGCGCGGGTATCTCGCCGCGCTATCGCGCCGCGCTATACGCTCTCGCGCGGCGAAAGGAGAGCCGATAGCACGGCCTTAAAGAGCGAGGGCGCGATAGCTCGGTAGCGGCGCGCGTCGATTATGCGTTCTATAGGTAGGGCCTCTTTTCGCAGAGGTATGTATCTACAAAGCTGGACCTTAGGCAGGCGTTGTCGGCGCCGGGTGAAAACTAGGCCACCTGCGCCGGTTGAAAACTAGGCCACCCGGCGTCGTCCGGTGGTCTGCGGACCCTGGGCTCGTCTGCGCAGAGCGAGCCTGGGAGGACCGGGGTGGTCGAGGTGGAGCAGTGGGCGGAGATCCGGCGGCTGCACTTCGTGCGCGGCTTGTCGAAGCGGGAGATCAGCCGGCGAACGGGGCTGGCCAGCGACACGGTCGATCGAGCGGTGCGCAGCAATGAGCCGCCGGCGTATCGGCGAGCGCCGGCGGGGTCAAAGCTCGATCCGTTCAAGGACGAGATCCACCGGCTGCTGAAGGCCGATCCGAAGCTGCCTGGCCAGCGCATCCGGGAGCTGATCGCGCCGCTGGGCTTCGGGGGCGGCAAGACGATCGTCGATGACTACCTGCGCGAAGTCCGGCCGCTGTTCGCCGCGCCGCCGCAGGACCTTTCAGCGCACGGTCTACCGGCCCGGCGAGATCTGCCAGTTCGACGTCTGGGAGCCCAGGAACGAGATCCCCGTCGGGCACGGCCAGACGCGCCGCGGCTGGGTCGTCGTCGCGTGCCTGGGCTACTCGCGCGCCGGCGCGGGCGCGCTGATCTTCACCAAGCAGACTCCGGATCTGCTCGCCGGGATCCGTCGCTGTTTGTGGTCGCTGGGCGCGTTGCCGCAGACACTGGTCTGGGATCGCCAGGCCGGCATCCACGGCCACGGCGGCCGCCCCAGCGACGAGTTCGCCGCGTTCTGCGGGCAGCTGCGCGTCGACTGGCGCTTCTGCGAGCCCGCCGATCCGCAGGCCAAGGGCGTCGTTGAGCGCCTGCAGGACTTCCTCGAGCGCTCCTTTGAGCCCGGGCGAGCGTTCGCGAACGAGCTGGACTTCCAGCTGCAGCTCGACGCATGGTTCGATGAGCGCGCGAACAGCCGCATTCACCGCACGCTGCGTTGCCGCCCGATCGACCGGCTGATCGAGGAACGACAGGTGATGGCGGCGCTGCCGGCGAGCGCGCCGGACACCGATCGACGCTGGGTGCTGCGGGTTGCCGCCCGATCCCTACCTGCGCTTCGATACTTGCGACTACTCGCTGGATCCCGCATTCGTTGGCCGGCGCGTCGAAGCCAGAGTGACCGATCGCGACGTCCTCGCGATCGTGCTCGATACCGGCGAGCTCGCGTGCCGGCACCCGAGGTCGTTTGCCAAGCACCGCACGATCACCGCGCTCGAGCACGCCCGCGCGTTGCGCGCGGGCCGCGGCCAGGTCGATGACGTCGCCGACGCGACGGTCGAGATCCGGCCGCTCGCGCGCTACGACGAGTTGATCGCATGAGCCGCCCGACGCACCGAGCTCACGCACCTCTTTCGCCAGCTCAAGGCGCCCGCCGCCGCCCGAGCGCTACCGAAGCTCGCCGACCGCGCCCGCCAGGAGGAGTGGTCTTATGAGCAGTTCGCCGCGGTGCTGCTCAAGACCGAGACCGACAGCCGCGACAGCCACGGCGGCCAAGCCCGCATCAAGGCCGCAAGGTTCCCCGCGCGCAAGACGCTGGAGGAGTTCGACTTCGCCTTTCAGACACTCGATCCCCAAGAACAGCGGTGCTGCATCTCGGCCAGCTGGACTTCCTCGCCGGCAAGGAGAACGTCGTGCTGCTCGGGCCCGCCCGGGACCGGCAAGACACACCTCTCGATCGCCCTCGGGATCCGCGCCTGCCTCGCCGGGCACCGCGTCGCTTTCAAGACGGCGACCGAGTGGGTCGCCCTGCTCGCCGACGCTCAACGCCAAGGCCGCCTCGACGCCGAGCTCGACAAGCTGCAACGCGTCCCACTCGTGATCGTCGACGAAGTCGGCTACATCCCGTTTGACCCGCAGGCCGCGAACCTCATGTTCATGCTCGTCTCGCGCCGCTACGAGCGCGCGTCGATGATCGTGACCAGCAACAAGCCGTTCTCGGGCTGGGGTGAGATCTTCGGCGACGAGGTCACCGCCGCCGCGATGATCGACCGCCTCGTTCACCACGCCGAGATCCTCGCGCTCAAAGGCGACAGCTACCGCCTCAAAGACCGCGACCTCGCCCGCACACCGCCGCTCGAAAACTGACCCCCCTCCCGCGGCCGCGCGCGCCGGAGCTGCTCCGCCTCGGCCTACGGCCTCGGCTCCGCAGCACCGGCGAGGAAGACCCCCACAGTGGCCTAGTTTTCGACCGGCGCTAACGGCCTAGATTTCGACCGGCCTTGACAGGGTTGGTAGCGCCTGCGGCTCCGTGGACACAAGAGAGGTACCTCTTGGCAGCTACGACCGTAGCACGGCGCATGTCGCGCCGAAACGGTAGCTGCGCTGATGCGTCTGCGGGAGATAGACGAGTTCATAGAGCAGTTGGAAGCGCTGCGCTGGACGGGGCGTAGTGGCTACGGAGCGCGCGCGCTGGTTGCGCTGTGCCTGGCCAATATCGTACACGAGCGCAAGGCCTTCACGCGGATCGCCGCGGCGATGCAGACCTGCATACGCGCCGTGCCAGCAGAACTGGGCCGCCTGGATAACGACTACGGCAAGGACTCGGCGATCGACTCCACGCGCTGCTGGCATACGCCAACGGCCGAAGTACGTGCGTCGCGGCGGCACGATGCGGACTGTCTTCTCGGATCCCGATGCGTCGTGGGGTGATCACGGCGCGACGTCGACGCGTGGCAGCGGCGGCTTCTACGGCTACAAGCCGCACACGCAGCTGTGCAATAAGCGCGGCTGGCAGATGGCCTGGGAACTGGACACCGCCAAAGCATCCGAGCTGCCGCACGTACCCACGCTGCACGCCGACTCCCGCGAACACGAGTTTGTCATGAGCACCGGCGCGCTCGACAAGGGCTATGACTACGCACCCACCGGCAAGGCACTTCAAGTCGAGCGGTTACGCCGCGGTCGAGTGCTTGCGACAAGGCCGTCAAGGCCCGCAACGCCAACGGCGCCCAACGCGCGCGTGCTCACCGAGGGTAAAACGCGTGGCGGACGACCGTTTCAACCTTGCGACCCCGCGCAAAGCCGCCGGCCACGGTGACCGCTACGCCGCACGGACCGAAATCGAGAGCGACTTCGGACGTCTCAAATGCTACGGCTGTCTCAGGACTTAATCGTCCGCCGCCAAGCCCGCGTCGCCGTAAATATCGAGCTGGTGCATCCGGACGCACCTGGCGCTGGCACACTGCTGAAGTACGGCGGCAGCGACGAGCCCTGAGCACCGAAGAACACCTCGACTGCCTCGGCGACTTGAGGCGCCGACCAAACGCCCGCATCTTGCACGCCGCAGGGCACGTTAAGTTCTTGGATGACGCCGCCAACCGCACTGCTCACCGTCCTCGCCGCGGGCGCGCTGATCAGCGCCGGCTGCGGACGACCCGCCGCACCGGCTTCGTCGACCGCCAGGACTACGCCTGGCACGACTGCGCACGGCAGCACCTCCGCCGACCGCGATCACGAAGACCACCGCGCAGTTGACACGCGCGATAAGCCGCGCAGCGTGCCGACACGGCTGGTAGGCGGGCCGCTGGTGTTACGCGTGCACGGTGCGATCAAGCAGACGCCGGCGATGGACAACACGACGCTGCGCTACGCGCTCATCTACCGGCTCAACCGCGCGCGCTTGCGCCTGCGCAAGGATACGCGCGACAAGGACGGGCCGACTCCGCTACTCCGGGCGCGCGGACGATTCTGGGCAATGTTTCGTTGGCGAACATGCAGTACACCTGGGACTACTCGGCTGGCGACTTTGACACCGAAGGAGGCACCGATAAGGACAACTGCTTCATCGGCACAGTAAGTGACGATGCGCCTGGGCACTGCGCGTGCTCGACGCGATATCTGGGCGGCCGAGTGCGGGTCCGCATTCGGCAGTTAACACCGAAGCGCGGCGCGGGCGCTAAGCTCGGCACAGTCATCCAGCGTCACGCGCAGATGCTGACTATGCGCGTCAAGCCTGACGACCTGCACCTTCTCTTCAACCAGGTCGCCTCACCGGGCGCCCTCAAAGCGCTGCGCACGATCGGCTGCTCAGCGAAGGTGCTGATCTGAGACCGATCGCGCTGATACGCCTCCACGTCGCGCGAGTTCGCAGCGCTTGAACTGCGCCAGCGTAAGCGCAAGCGAGCGCGCACGCAAGACCCTGTGGCCGACGACGGATGCAGCTGGGTTCAGCTCGAGGAGCATACTTTTTTTTTTTTTTTTTTTTTTTTTTTTTTTTTTTTTTTTTTTTTTTTTTTTTTTTTTTTTTTTTTTTTTTTTTTTTTTTTTTTTTTTTTTTTTTTTTTTTTTTTTTAAAAAAAAAAAAAAAAAAAAAAAAAAAAAAAAAAAAAAAAAAAAAAAAAAAAAAAAAAAAAAAAAAAAAAAAAAAAAAAAAAAAAAAAAAAAAAAAAAAAAAACGTGGAAATCAATCATCTAGTCGGCCGGCGCCAGCCGGTTGCGCACGAGGCCGTGCTCGATCGCGCGGCCGGGAGCGGCTGTACTCGGACTTCAGCGGATGGAAGAGGTCGATCAGCGGGACGTCCTCGCCGTTCCAGATGTGCCGGTAGATCGCGCCGTAGAGGTAGGCGGCGGTCTCGTCGGAGTGGTACTTCGCGGCGTAGGCCGCGGCGGCGCGGCCGAGCCGCTCGCGCAGGTCGGGATCGACGACGAGCGCGCGCAGGCGGTCGGCGATCGTCTCGGGCGACGCCGACAGGATCGGGCACTCGTCGAGGTAGGAGTAGCGCCGCAGGACGGCGGTGAGCCGGTCGTCCTCGAGGTTCGCCAGGACCGGCAGCCCGGCGGCCATGCCCTCGATCGCGTTGAGCGCGTAGCCCGTCGCGATGATCTGGTCGGCGAGGACGTCGACCTCGCTCGTGAGGATCCGCTGCACCTCGCTGTTCTGGACGCCCTCGATCAGCACGAGCTCGACGTCGAGGCCCTCCGCGCGCAGCTGCTCGACGGCGGCGAGGATGAACTCCGTGCCCTTGAAGCCGCGGTGGTTGGGCGCGTGCGCGACCCGCACCGGGCCGCCGCTGCGCCCGTCGGCGTCGCGAGTACGGCCGCGTGCGCCGCCACTGCGCGACGTCGAGCGTCGCGACGCTCGAGGGCAGGACGTCCCAGCGGCCGAGCCCGTCCATCATCAGCCCGCCGAACATGCAGTCCGCGTGTGCGGTCCAGTACAGGACCCGCTGCGCGTGCGCGCCTCCCGGCGGGCGAGCGTCGGGTAGCTCGACAGCAGCGCGTGGCGCAGCGACAGGTCGGCGATCTGCGAGGACAGGTGCGCGTCGTTGCCGTGCGCCTGCGAGACGACGCGCGCGCCGGCGAGGTGCAGCAGCTGCGCCTCGACGCGCCACAGCGGCGTCAGGCCGAGGAAGCCGCCGGAGTAGTGGTGCTGGAAGACGTCGGCGCGGAACAGCGACCGGACGAACGCCGCGTAGGGCCCGAGCAGGAACGCCAGCGCGCGGCCGGCACGAGATCCTCGTAGAGGACGTCGAAGTCCTCGGGGCGGTTGATCGCGCGTAGACCTCCTGCATGACGGTCTCGGACTCGTAGCCGGCCTTGCGCAGCGCGCGCGACCAATGGCGCGTAGGAGAGGATCGGCTCCGGGCCCCAGACGATCCGCGGGCCGCTCGCGCCGCGACGCGGCGGCGCAGCGCGGGCAAGGACGGCGGCCGCCACCAGCAGCGGCGCCAGCGGCAGCGCCACCACGTGCTCGGCGACCACGACCACGGGGCGGCGCACGCCGGCCGGCAGCACGCGGCGCAGCGTGTCGAGCGGGTCGCATCGGCGCGACTCTATCGCCCGGCGGCGCCGTCGCCCGGCGCTGTCTAGGGCGGCGTGCGCTAGCCTGCCGCGCGATGCCGGCCGACGCCCAGGACCGCCGCGGCTGAGGAGATCGTGCGCCGGCGCGGCGGCTCGGCGGCGAGATCCGCCGCCTCGGCAGCCAGACGCTCGTCTACGGGGTCGGCGGGGCGGCGCTGCAGCTCGTCGGCATCATCACGCTGCCGATCCTGGCGCGCGTGTTCTCGCCCGCCGACTACGGCGTCCTCGAGCTCGGCATGGTCGTCGCGGCGATCCTCATGATCGTCGTCGACGCGCGGCATGGCGTCGGCGTCGCAGCGCAGCTACTTCGACTACGGCGACGAGCAGGAGCGGCAGCGGCGGCGGGTGCTCGTCGACGGCGCTGCTCTTCCAGCTCGCGTCGGCGACGGTCGTGGCGGCGCTGCTCGCAGCCTTCGCCGCGCCGGTGTCACGCGCGCTGTTCGACGGGCGCGAGGAGAGCGGCCTGATCGTGCTGGTCGGCGTCGCGCTGCCGGCGTTCGCCGTCGCGCAGTTCACGCGCGAGGTCCTGCGCCTGGAGTTCCGCGCCTGGTCGTATCTCGTCACGTCGGTGGCGGGCGCGGCCGTCGGCGGCCGACGATCACGATCCTCGCGGTCGTCGGCTGGGACCTCGGCGTCGAGGGCGCGTTCGTCGGCGCGCTCGCGGGCTGGATCGCCGGCGCCGTCCGGGCTCGGGCTCGTCGGGCGGCGTCTGCGTCGCGCCGCCGTCGCGCCGCGAGCTCGTCGATCATGCTGCGCTACGGCGATGCCGCTGATCCCCGTCGCGCTGTCGCTGTGGGCGCTGTCGCTGATCGACCGCGTGATGCTCGCGCGGCTCGCCGACCTCGACGAGCTCGGGCAGTACGCGCTCGCCAACCGGATCGCGATGCCGGTGATGCTGATCGTCACGGCGCTCGCGCTCGCGTTCTCGCCGTTCATCCTGTCGCTGCACCAGAGCGACCCCGAGCGCGAGCAACACGTCCGCGGCCGCGTGCTGACCGACTTCACGGCGGCGCTGTGCCTCGTCGGGCTCGTGACCGCGCTGTGGGCGAGGGAGCTCGGCGAGCTCGTCGCGCCGGACTTCGACGAGGCCTACCGCGCGGTCGGCCTCGTCGCCTTCGGGCTGGTGCTGTTCGGCATCTCCAGCGTGGTCGTCGCGGGGATCTCGATCGCCCGCCAGACGCAGTGGCTGACGCTGTACTCGGCGATCGCCGCGCTCGCCAACATCGCGCTGAACTTCGTCCTGATCCGCCCACTTCGGGCAGGTCGGCGCGGCGCTCGCGACGCTCGTCGCCTACATGCTGCTGACCGGCGCTGTACTACCACCGCGCGCAGATCCTCTACCGGACGCCGTACCGCGCGGGGTCGTCGTCGGCGACGTTCGCGCTGGGTCTCGCGCTGATGCCGCTCGGCGCAATCGACTACGGCTCCTGGGCGCTCGCGCTGGCGGTCAAGCTCGCCGCGGTCGCCGGCCTTCTGCTCGCGCTGCGCCCGCTCGGCGCGTGGGCGCCGGCGAGCGGGCGCGCCATCGCTGGGCGCGCGCCGCTGAGGCGCTAGCCGCTGGCCCGCAGCTCCTCGACGACGCCGCGCAGGCCCTCGTCGAGCGCGACCTGCGGCGTCACGCCGAGCCGGTCGCGCATGCGGGCGTTGTCGCCCAGCAGGTCGCCGCGGCGGACCTCGCCCTCGTGGACGATCGGCGGCGCCATGCCGGCCGCCCGCGCCAGCCCGGTGACGATGTCGCGTGAGCGTCACGGTCTCGTCGCCGGCGACGTTGACGACGTCGGCGCCGTCGGCGGTGCCAGCGGCGGCCGCGATCGCGCGGGCGGCGTCGCCGACGTGGATCGGGTTGACGCGCAGCCCCGGGTCGCCGTCGATCGTCGACCTGCTCGCCGCGCAGCACGCGCTCGCGCCAGCCCGGCGACGAGCATCCGCGCTGCCCGGCGCCGTAGACGAAGAACGGCCGCAGGATCACGGTGTCCAGCAGCGCGCGGTACGGCGCCAGCAGCACCTCGGCAGCGTACTTCGAGGCCGGGTAGAAGCCGACCGGCGCGACCGGGTCGTCCTCGCGCGCGCGACCGTCGCGAAAGCCGTAGACGCCGCCCGTCGAGCACAGCACGAAGCGCCGCGCACCGGCGGTGCGCGCGTGATCGAGCAGCGCCGCCACGGCGGCGACGTTGACCGCGACGACGTCGTCGGCGCCCTCCGGGAACTCGCGGTAGCGCTCGGACTGCGCGAGGTGCACGATCGTGTCGATCCACGGCGGCAGCGCCGCCGGATCAAGTCCGGCCGCGAGGTCGACGCGCAGCCAGGTCGCGTAGGACTTGAGCTCGGCGGGTGCGTCGCCGCGCGCGAGCGCCACGACGTCGTGGTCGGCGGCGAGCAGCGGGAGCAGGTGGCGGCCGATGAAGCCCGGTGGCGCCGGTGAGCAGGACGGTCACGGACGGTGCCCGTGCAGGAACATCCGGCACCAGTGCTCGAAGGACAGCAGCGACCACAGCAGCAGCCGCCGGTTCTCGCGGCCGTCGAGGTGCTGCTCGACGAGCGTGCGGACGCCGTCGGGCGAGAAGAACTCGTAGATCTTCGCGTCCGGGTCGAGCAGCACGTCGCGCACGTAGTCGATCGAGTCGCCGCGAAACCACGACGCGTCGGGCCCGGAGAAGCCCTGCTTGACGCGGTCGGTGACGCTCTCGGGGACGTGGCGCGCCATGACCTCGCGCAGGATCAGCTTGCCGTCGCGCGTGCGCTCGAAGAAGCGCTCGGTCTTGCCGCCGGGCTCGTTCTCGTCGAGCTTGACGACCTGGTCGAGGTCGCGCAGCTTCAGCCGCACGGGGACGCGCATCGCGAAGTCGACGAGGTCGTTGTCGAGGAACGGGCACGCGGGTCTCGAGCGAGTGCGCCATCGAGAGCTTGTCCTCGACGACGAGCAGGCCGTGCAGGAACGTCTTGGCCTCGAGGTACAGCGAGTGGTTGACGTAGTCCTCGGGCGTCTGCGGAGCGCCGTCGCCGCCGGGAAACGCGTCGCGGAAGATGTCGTCCGTGCGCACGTCGCTGCACCTGGTCCCACAGCTCGGGGCGGAACAGGCCGGCGCGGTACTCGTCGGGCACGAGCCGCTGCCAGAAGCGCGTAGTACTTGTCGACGTAGTGGTCGAAGTCGTCGTTGACCACGGCGCGGTAGTAGCGCCACGGATAGCCGGCGAACAGCTCGTCGCCGCCGGAGCCGCTCAGCACCACCTTCACGAACTTCGACGCCAGGCGCGACACGTACCAGTTCGGGTAGCTCTGGCCGACGCGCAGGTCCTCGAGATGCCAGACGAGCGAGGGCAGGCAGCGCTCCATGTCGCCGGCCTTGAGCACCGACTCGTAGTGCTCGGTCTTGAAGACGTAGCTCATCGCCTCGGCCTTGACGCGCTCGTCGGAGCCCATCTCCAGGCCGCCCGACGACGTCATGTCGAAGCCGACCGTGAAGGTCGCCAGGTAGGGCAGCTCGCGCGCGGCCAGCGCGGTCAGCGAGCCGGAGTCCATGCCGCCCGACAGGTGCGAGCCGACCGGCACGTCGGAGACGAGCTGGCGCTGCACGGCCTGGCGGAAGAGCCGGTCGAGCTCCTCGCGGTACTCCTCGTCGGAGAGCGTACTGCGCCGCGTCGGGCTCGGAGAAGTCCCAGTCCCAGTACGGTCTCGGGGCGGACTCGGCTGTCGCCCGGGCGCAGCGTCGCGTGCGAGCCGGCCGGGAACATCCGCACGCCGTGCGAACAGCGTGCCGTCGGTGAACAGGTTCTGGAAGGTGAAGTACTCGAGCAGGTGCTCGGGCGGACACGCGCGCCCTGAAGCGCGGGGTGCTGCAGGAAGGACTTGATCTCCGAGCCGAACAGCAGCTCGTCGCCGGCGCGCGTCCAGTACAGCGGCTTGATCCCGTAGCGGTCGCGGGCGAGGAACAGCGTGCGCTCCTCGCGGTCCCAGACCGCGAGGGCGAACATGCCGTTGAAGCGCTCGACGCAGGCCGGGCCCCACTCCCGGTAGGCGCGCAGCACGACCTCGGTGTCGGTGTGCGACCGGAACCGATGCGCCGCGGCCGCGCAGCTCGTCGCGCAGCTCCATGAAGTTGTAGAGCTCGCCGTTGTAGACGAGCGTGTAGCGGCCGTCGGGCGGTGCATCGGCTGGTGGCCGGCCGGCGTGATGTCGATGACCGCCAGGCGGCGGTTGGCCAGGCCGACGGGCCCGTCGATGTGGGTGCCCGTAGTCGTCGGGGCCGCGGTGGGCGATCGCGTCGCCCATGAGGCGCAGCACGCCCTCGTGGACCACGTCGCCCGTTGCGGCGTCAGGATGCCGGCGATACCGCACATGGCGGCAGGTCGCGATCAGGCCGGCGGGCTGCTCGAGCGAGCGCCGCTGGTCGCTGCGCCGCCACTCGATGACCGAGCGCAGGCCCTCGCGGTAGGGCAGCTCGGCGCGCGAAGCCGATGAGCTCCTCGGCCTGCTCGGTGGAGCCGACGCGGTGCGTGACGAACATCTGCTCGTCGGCGCGGTACTCGGGCTCGATGTCCGCGCCGGTCTCCTCCAGCAGCACGTCGACGAGCTCCTTGATGGTCGTCTTGATCCCGGTGCCGACGTTGAGGTTGACGTCGGTCGCGTCGCTCTTCATCGCCAGGATGTTGGCGCGCGCGACGTCGCCGACGTGGACGAAGTCGTAGGCCTGCGAGCCGTCGCCGAAGATCACCGGCTGCTCGCCGGCGTCGATCTTGTCGAGCACCTTCATGATCACGCTGACGTACGTGCCCTTGTAGTCCATCCGCGGGCCGTAGACGTTCATGTAGCGCAGGCCGACGTAGTCGAGGCCGTGCTGCTCGTGGTAGGCGCGGAAGAACTGCTCGCCGGCGATCTTCGTCGCGCCGTACATCGTGCGGTTGTTGAACGGGTGGTCCTCGGTCATCGGGGTGAAGACGGCGTCGCCGTAGACCGAGGCCGAGGACGAGTAGACGACCTTCTTGACGCCCGGCGCGCTGGGCGGCGTCGATGACGTTGAAGGTGCCGACGCAGTTGACCTCGATCGCCGAGCGCGGCTCGTGGACGCACTCGTACAGCCACAGCGCGGCGAGCAGCCAGACGTAGTCGGTGCCCTGCCATCAGCTCGGTCGAGCAGGTCGACGTCGGTGATCGAGCCCTCGACGAGCGACACGCGGTCGTCCTCGAGCGCGGCGTCGAGGTTGTGGCGGGCGCCGCGGGCGAAGTTGTCGAGCACGACGATCTCGCGCGACCGGCTCGGCCAGGAGCTGGTCGACGATGTGGGAGCCGATGAAGCCGGCGCCGCCGATGACGAGGACGCGTGAGTCAGTGAGTTCGGGCATGGCGGCGCTCAAACTAGCAGCCTCCGCGGGCTCCCCGCCGCCCGGTATCGTCCGCGCCCATGACCAAGTCCGCGCTCATCACCGGGATCACCGGCCAGGACGGCTCCTATCTCGCCGAGCTGCTGCTCGAGCGGGGCTACGAGGTCCACGGCATGGTGCGCCGCGCGTCGACCGAGAAGTTCGACCGCATCGAGCACCTGCGCGACCGCATCACCCTGCACCAGGGCGACCTGCTCGACCAGCGCTCGCTCGTCGACACGCTGCGCGCCGCCAAGCCCGACGAGGTCTACAACCTCGCGGCGATGAGCTTCGTCGCCGTCTCCTGGATGCAGCCGACGCTGACCGCCGAGTTCACCGGCGTCGGCGTGACGCGGATGCTCGAGGCCATGCGCGAGGCCTGCCCCGAGACGCGCTTCTACCAGGCGCTCGAGCTCGGAGATGTTCGGCAAGGTGCGCGAGGTCCCGCAGACCGAGTCGACGCCCTTCTACCCGCGCTCGCCCTACGGCGTGGCGAAGGCCTACGGCCACTTCATCACGGTCAACTACCGCGAGTCCTACGACCTCTTCGCGTGCTCGGGCATCCTCTTCAACCACGAGAGCCCGCGCCGCGGCCTGGAGTTCGTCACGCGCAAGATCACCTGGCACGCCGCGGCGATCAAGCACGGCCTGCGCGACGAGCTCGCGCTCGGCAACCTCGACGCCGAGCGCGACTGGGGCTTCGCCAAGGACTACGTCGAGGCGATGTACCTCATGCTCCAGCAGGACACGCCGGAGGACTACGTCATCGCCACCGGCCAGACGCACACCGTGCGCGAGTGCGTCGAGGTCGCCTTCGACGAGGCCGGGGCTCGGCGACTGGGAGCAGCTACGTCGCGCCTCGACCCGGCCTTCTTGCGCCCGGCCGAGGTCGACCAGCTCATCGGTAACTCCGACAAAGGCCAAGGAGCGGCTCGGCTGGGAGCCGCGCGACGAGCTTCGAGGAGCTCATCCGCCTCATGACCCGCGCGGACCTGGAGTTGCTCGGGGGCTAGGACGCGCGTGGCGCGCCCTCGCGACCCAGACCGGGAATGGGAGCGGTTCGGCCGCGAAAACCCGTACTTCGGAGTGCTCTCAGATGAGCGCTACCTGCAGCAGAATCTTGATGACGATGCTCTGGAGAGCTTTTTCGCGTCGGGGCGCGAGCACGTGGAGCAGGTCATCTCGGTTGCCGAGGCACACGTCGGCCGGCCATTGGCGCTCCGCCGAGCGCTCGACTTCGGGTGCGGCGTGGGTCGACTTCTGCTGCCTCTCGCCGATCGCGCCATCGAAGCGGTGGGCGTCGACGTGTCCCCGTCGATGCTCGAAGCGGTCCGCCGCGAGTGTGACGACCGCGGCGTCGGCAACGTCGTGATTGTGCAGACCGCGGACCTGCAATCGCTCGCACCGGGCTTTGACCTGATCACGTCGTCCATCGTCTTTCAGCACATCCCGAGCGCGACCGGCTACGAACTCCTCTCGCAGCTTGCGGATCTCCTCGGGCCCGACGGCGTCGCCGTCCTGCAATTCACGCTCACGCCCGCGTCGCGGCTCGCCTACCCGTTCTATGCGGTACTTCGTACGATCCCGCCCGCCCGCCAGCTCTGGAACCGCGTTCGCGGACGAGACCGCAACTTCCCGTTCATGGAGATGAACGCCACCGGTTGGAGCGCCTTCTGGGCGTGCTCCACGGGCGCGGGATAACCGAGGTGTCCGTGCACTTTGCACCGGCCGCACATCGGTCCGACTACAACCAGGCCACGCTCGTCTTCGCGCGGCCCTCGTCGCGCGCGTCATAGCGACGGCGTCGACGCGCGCAGCC
>CAVZYU010000002.1:0-1797533 GCA_963779625.1 uncultured Actinomycetes bacterium
GCGACGGTCGGCGGCGGCGCCGAGGCGGCCGCTGCGGGCGACGACGACACCCCGGCCGAGCCGGGCGGCGCCCTGGACCAGCCGACGCTCGAGGAGCCCGCAGACGACTGATCTGCGCCTCTGACGGGAAGCAGTTTGAGCGGGGGCGGCCTGAAAAAGGCCGCCCTCGGTCGTTCTCGGTGGGCCCGTCAGTCGAGCGTGCGGCGTGCCACGCCCAGGTCGAGGTGCGTCTCCCAGCGGGAGATGCGCCCCTCGCGCACGGTCCACACGTGCGCGGCGGCCCACTGCAGCGGCTGCGTGCCACCGATCGGGGTCGCCTCGATCGAGACCAGCGCGAGCACGTTCTCGGGATCGATCGGGACCAGGCCGTCGATCGTCACGTGCATCGACTCGTAGCTGCGCTCCCAGCGGTCGACCCACTGCTTCCACCCGGCGATCCCGTGCAGGGCGGACTCGGCGGGCCGCAGCGGGTCGCAGATGAGCTCGATGGCGGGGTCGACGTCGTCGGCGAGCACGGACAGGCCACCCGCGTTCCAGCGTTCGTAGACATGGTCGGCAACCTCGGCGGCGGTAGGCACCCAGGGGACGATACGGGGCGCTCCGAGGGCGCTGGACGGCTGTTTGAGGGACGTCGCGTGCACCACGTGTGCGCTGCGACCGAACGATGTTCGGCCACTCGTCACGCCTCAGGAGCATGGAGATCCTGCGGTTCGCGTCGCTCACCCAGCTGCACCCCCTCAGCCACGAGCAGCTCTCCCAGCTCGCCCCGCATGCGTCCGAGCGCGGCATCCCGGCGGGCCGCCGGCTCCTGCTCGGCGGCCCGTTCGCGCAGGAGTTCGTCCTCATCGCCTGCGGTCGCGGCCTCGTGCGCTGTGCCGGCGAGGCGGGCGCCGAGCTCGGCCCCGGCAACGTCTTCGGCGAGCTCGCCCCGGACCGCGCGCCCTACGAGACGGCGACCGTGACCGCGCTCACCGACCTGCGGCTCGTCGTCTTCAGCGCCCGCGCGATCCGGATCCTCCGCGACAGCGCCCCCCACGCCCTCGCGGCGCTTGTCGCGGCCTGCGCGATGGACCCGGCGCAGCGCACCGAGGAGCCGGCCGGCGAACGGCCGGCGCCGGTGCTGTCGCTCGTGCGGTCCGCCGCGGCCTGACCTGCTGGGCGGGGCGCTTCGCCGCGACGGCCTCGCCGCGTCACCTAGCCGACCCGGAACCCGACGCCGAAGATCAGGCAGGCCGCCGCGGCGGTGCGGTTGAGGTCGGGGCGGGCCGCGCCGCTGATGAAGACCGTGCGGTCGCGGGCCTGGAGGGTGAGCTGAAAGAGCGAGTCGGCGAACTGCATGACCGGCACGGGCTGGGCCTTGAGCGCCGTGAACACGACACCCTCGCGGGAGCTGCCGATGTCGCTGCCGAGCAGGCGCGAGACGTTGACGCCGCCGTCCTCCGAAGCCGTGAACGTCACGAGCGTCTGCGTGGACTTGATCTCCGGCGTCGCGTCCTGGTCGCGGCATTGGGCGTCGAGGCGCCCGATGCCCGGGATGATCGCCAAAGCGACGACCGGCCCGTCGGCGTTGTCGACGGCCCGGATGTAGCGCGACAACGAGGTCGAGCCGCCGCGCATGACGTCGCTGACGAAGCGCCCGGGGATCCGGCCCTTGCCGGGTCCGGCGGTGGCGGCCGCGACGACGTTGCCGGCCGAGCGCTTCAGCGTCGCGGACGCCGAGACCGCGCTCTTGCCGTCCACCGCGCCGGCGTTGCGCGCGAAGTCGACGGCGGCGACGGCCGTCCCGGACAGCGCGACGATCAGGGCGATGATCGCGACGACCATCGCAGGGGACGGCATTCTGCGCCGCATGTGACGACCTCCGAGAAGCGTCCGGGGCTCCGTGCCCACGGGCTGTGCAAAAAAGACGGTACCCCTCGGCGCCGATGGCTGCAGCACCACCCGCGACGGCGGGGCGAAGACGTCGGCGCCCGGCCCTAGTCTCAGCGGATGGCACGTCCCGTCACGGTCCACGTCTGCTCGGCCTGCGGGCACTCCAGCGTTCGCTGGCACGGCCGCTGCCCGGGCTGCGAGGCCTGGAACACGCTGGTCGAGGAGCGTGCGCCGGCGACCACGGGCGCGGGCGCGGGCGCTGCCCGCGGGCGGGGCGGGGCGCAGGCCGGGAGGCCGATCAGGCTCGCGGACGTCAGCACGGCGCGCGTGCCGCGCCTGCAGACCGCCATCGGCGAGCTCGACCGCGTCCTCGGCGGAGGCCTCGTACCCGGGTCGCTGGTCCTGCTCGGCGGCTCCCCGGGCATCGGCAAGTCGACGCTCACGAACATGGCGCTCGGCAATCTCGCCGCCGCGGGGCGCCGCACGCTCTACGTCTCCGGCGAGGAGTCGGCGGCCCAGATCCGGCTGCGCGCCGAGCGGCTGACCGGTGCGACCGCGGGCGCGCTCGAGGTCCCGGTGCTGGCCGAGACCGACCTCGACACGATCATCGCCACGCTGCGCGCCGAGCGCCCCGAGGTCTGCGTCATCGACTCCGTGCAGACGATGCACGCCGCCGATCTCACCGGCGCCCCGGGTTCGGTCGGCCAGGTCCGCGAGACGGCCGGGCGGATCATGCGGGTCGCCAAGGCCGACGGCATCGCCGTCCTGCTCGTCGGCCACGTGACGAAGGAGGGCGCCCTGGCCGGCCCGCGCGTGCTCGAGCACCTCGTCGACTGCGTCCTGCAGTTCGAGGGCGAGCGCGAGCGCACGTACCGCACCCTGCGCGCGCTGAAGAACCGCTTCGGGTCCACGAACGAGGCCGGCGTCTTCGAGATGCGCGACAGCGGCCTCGTCGAGGTGCTCGACGCGAGCGCGCGCTTCGTCGCCGAGGCGACGGGCAAGCCGGGCTCCGTCGTGCTCGCCGCGATGGAGGGCTCGCGGCCGCTGCTCGTCGAGGTGCAGGCGCTCGTCTCGCCCTCGGAGCTCATCCCCCCGCGGCGAGTCGTCAACGGCCTCGATCGCAACCGCCTCGCGCTCGTGCTCGCGGTCCTCGGGCGCCATGCCGGCGTCGGCGTCGGCAGCGCCGACGTCTTCGTCAACGTCGTCGGCGGCGTGCGCGTCGAGGAGCCCGGCGCGGACCTCGCGATCGCGCTCGCCGTCGCCAGTGCGTCGCGCGGAATCCCGCTGATGACGGCCCACCGGCCGGGCCCGGTGGCCTGCTTCGGAGAGGTCGGGCTGACGGGTGAGCTGCGCTCGATCGGGCATCCCGACCGCCGTCTCGCCGAGGCCGCGAAGTTCGGCCTGTCAGGGGTCGTCGCACCCGAGACGACGCCCACGCTGCGCGAGGCGATCCGCGCGGTTTTGCCAACTCCTGCATCTGGACGTGCCGCAGCCTAAGGACCCGCTAAAATCTGATGGATGGTGCAACGAGTAGGGGATGACACCCACGATCTTGAGTCACGTCAAGAGCCCCGACTCGTCAAGGCACTGGAGATGGTGGCGCCGGGAACGACGCTGCGCGAGGGCATCGACAACATCGTCCACGCGCGCACCGGCGGGCTCATCATCGTCGGCGAGGTCGACGAGCTGAGCTTCCTCTTCTCGGGCGGCATCAAGCTCGACATCGACTACACGCCGGCCTTCCTCTACCAGGTGGCGAAGATGGACGGCGCGATCGTCCTCAACGCGAACGCGACGAAGATCGCGGCGGCCAACGTCCAGCTCATGCCGGACCCGACGATCCTCTCGATGGAGACCGGCACGCGCCACCGCACCGCCGAGCGCGTCTCCAAGCAGACCGAGGCGCTCGTCATCGCGGTCTCCCAGCGCCGCGAGGTCGTCTCGCTCTACGTCGACGGCGGCAAGTACATCCTCGAGGAGATCCCGGTCGTCCTCGCGAAGGCCAATCAGGCGCTCGCGACGCTCGACAAGTACCGCACCCGCCTCGACCAGGTCTCCACCCGCCTGACGGCCCTGGAGTTCGAGGGCGGCGCCACGCTGCACGACGTGCTCACCGTCCTGCAGCGCTCCGAGCTCGTGACGCGCATGGCCGTCGAGATCGAGCGCTACATCGTCGAGCTCGGCACGGAGGGGCGCCTCATCGAGATGCAGCTCGAGGAGACGATGGTCGGCACCGCCGCCGACAAGGCTGCGCTCGTGCACGACTACCTCGCCGAGAACTCCGACGAGGCATTCGCCGGCGCGCTGGACCAGATCGGGCGGATGGCACATCACGACCTGCTGGACTTCGGGCGGCTCGCCGAGCTCATGGGCTATGACCGCAAGCTCAACACGCTGGACTATCCCGTGTCGCCACGCGGATTCCGGATCCTCGGCCGGATCCCGCGCCTGCCTAAACTTGTAGTGGCACAGATCGTCGTCGACTTCGGTGGGTTCGACGAACTGCTCGCAGCGACCGACGTCGAACTCGAGAGGGTCGACGGCGTCGGAGAGATCCGCGCGAAGGACATTCGCGAGGGGCTGCGCCGACTACAGGAGATCAACCTCGTCGACCGCTACCTGCAGACGTAGGCCGCAGGTCCCGGACGACCGCCGTAAGACGAATTTGGCCGGCCCGTGCCGGCGCCAACCAAGGAGGACATCATCCCCGAAGCCATCGAAGAGCAGCTGCTGGAGGATCTCGCCAATCGCCCGGTCGAGAACATCGAGTTCGAGCTCGGTGACAACGTCGTCTATCCGCACCACGGGGCCGGCCAGGTCCTCAAGAAGGAGCGGCGCAAGATGTTCGGTGAGGAGCGCGAGTACCTCACCATCAAGATCCTGCACAACGACATGACCGTCATGGTGCCGTGCGAGAACGCCGGGGTCGCCGGCCTGCGTCGCGTGATCGACGAGGAGACCGTCAAGAAGGTCCTCGACGTCCTCGCCGACGACATCTCCGAGATGCCCAAGAACTGGAATCGACGGTTCAAGCACAACCGCGACAAGATCAAGACGGGCGACATCCTCGAGCTGGCGGAGGTCGTGCGCAACCTCGCGATCCGCGAGCACGAGAAGGGCTTGTCGACGGGCGAGAAGCAGATGTTCACGCGGGCGAAGAAGATCCTCGCCTCGGAGCTCATGTACGCGCTGGACAAGGACGAGGACGAGGCCGAGCAGCATCTCGACGACCTCCTCGCCGACAGCGCCGGTGCAGAGGTGGCGGTGGCCAAGTAGCGCTCGCGCTCCTCGTAGCCGCGGGTCGTGGTGAACGCCTTGGGTCCGGGGGGCCCAAGGCGTTCGTCGTGCTGGGAGGTCGCCCGATGCTCGAGTGGAGCGTCGAGGCGCTGCTCGCCGTGCCCGTCGTGGACTGTGTCGTGGTCGCGCTGCCGCCCGGCTGCGAGGCCCCGGCGGGCACGATCGGGGTCCCCGGCGGCGCGCATCGCTCGCTGTCGGTGCTGGCGGCGCTGCGTGCCGCACCGGGCGATCCGGTGATCGTGCACGACGCGGCGCGGCCGCTGCTGACGCCCGCGCTCGTGCAGGCGGCGCTCGATGAGCTCGCCGCCCACGACTGCGACGCCGTCATCGCGGCGGCGCCCGTGACGGATACGATCAAGGAGGCCCGCGACGGCGTGGTGACCCGCACGCTGCAGCGCGCCTCGCTGTGGGCGGTGCAGACCCCGCAGGTCTTCCGCCGCGCCGCGCTGCAGCGCGCGCTCGATGCCCCCGACGACGTCCTCGCCGGCGCCACCGACGACGCCTGGCTCGTCGAGCGCGCGGGCGGCACCGTGCGCCTCGTCGCGGCGCCGCGGGAGAACCTCAAGGTCACGACCCCCGGCGACCTCCAGGTCGCGGAGCTCGCGCTGCGCGCCCGCGGCTGACCTCGCCCGCGGCCCCCGCGTAGACGGTCATCGATCGTGTCATCGAGTCCGATGACGCGGGCGGGCGCTGCGCATGCCGACTATCGAGGCATGCGAACGTTCATCAACGGCCACCTCGAGCCGGCCGCACCCGCGCCGGTGGGCGCGACATCACTGACCGGCACGGCACGGTGGACGGCCTGGCTCATCGGGTTGATGGCCGCGATCGTCGCGTTGTACGGCGTCGACCTCCTGCTGCATCCACTCCCGCCGGCGGTCTCCCTGCGCTGGCAGCAGTTCGCGGGCTGCGCGGTCTTCTTCGGCGCCGCGGCGCTGTGCGTCGTGCGAGGCCGCACGTCGCGGCAGGAGCGCGCCGCCTGGTGGTGCTTTGCGCTTGCGATGACTGTGTGGGGCGTCGCGTCGGTGATCCTGCTCGTCCTGCTGCCCTGGACCCCGGCGACATCGTCTGGCTCGCCTCCTACCCACCCGCGTACCTGGCGCTCTTCTCCTGCTGCGCGCACGGGCCGGATTCGCGGGAAGGGGCGTCTGGAGCGATGCCCTCGTGGCCGCCCTCGGCGTCGGTGGCGCAGGCGCGGCGCTGGCGTTTCAGAACCTCCCAGCGCGCACGGAACGGCTGCGGTCGTGACGTACCTGGCGATCCCGGTCGGGGACATCGGTCTTCTGGCTCTCGTCGTGGGCGCGCTCATGGTCGTCGGCTGGAAGGTCTCGGGCGTCTGGCACCTCATCGGGCCGGCGTTCGCGATCTTCGCGGTCGGCGACAGCATCTATCTGGCCAAGGTGGCGGCGGGGACGTACGCCGCCGGTGGCATCGGGGACATCACCTGGCCGACGGCGGTCCTGCTCGTCGGCCTCGCGGCGTGGCGCGGCGACGAGCGCAAGGTCGTCGAGGTGCCGCCGCGCAAGGCGAGCATCATGCCGGTGATCGCCGGGCTCAGCGCGATGGCGATCCTCGTGAGTGACCACTTCACGCACATGAACATGCTCGCGCTCAGCCTGGCGACCGCATCCATCCTCGTGATCCTCATGCGGCTGTACCTGTCGGTGCGCGAGAACGCGCGGATGCTCGCCCACAGCCGCGTCGAGGCGATGACCGATGCCCTGACCGGCCTGGGCAACCGTCGTCAGCTGACGGCTGACCTCGCGGCGCACTTCGATCCCGGCGTCGCCATGCGGCCGCTCGTGCTCACGATCTTCGATCTCGATGGCTTCAAGCAGTACAACGACACGTTCGGGCACCTGGCCGGCGACGACCTCCTCGAGCGACTCGGCGGGCGGCTGGGCGATCTGCTGGCGGGAAGCGGAACGGCCTACCGGATGGGCGGCGACGAGTTCTGCGCGCTGTGGGGCCAGTCGCCCGACGGCCATGAATCCGTGTCGGCGACCGAAGCGGTCGCCGCGCTCTCAGAGCAGGGCGAGGGGTTCGCGATCGGGTGCTCCCATGGTGCCGTGCTGCTGCCCGCCGAGGCGACCGACGCCACCGAGGCCTTGCGGCTCGCCGACCACCGTATGTACCTCAACAAGGCGGGCGGCCGCGTGTCGGCCGAGATCCAGAGCGCCGATGTCCTGGAGCGGGCGCTCGTCGAGTGCGACTCCGAGCTCGCCGAGCACCAGCATGGCGTGGCGGACTGGGCGTGCGCGACCGCCGAGCAGATGGGTGCCACCGCCGAGCAGGTCGTGATCGCGCGGCGGACCGCGCTGCTGCACGATGTCGGGAAGGTCGCGATCCCCGATGCGATTCTCGAGAAGCCCGGACCACTGGATGCGGCCGAATGGGCGTTCATGCGCCAGCACACGATCATCGGGGAGCGCATCATCTCGGCGGCGCCCTCCCTGGCCGGGATCGCGAAGATCGTGCGCTCGACGCACGAGCGCTTCGACGGAGCCGGCTATCCCGACGGGCTGGCCGCAGCCGAGATCCCGATGACCGCGCGCATCGTCGCCGTCTGCGACGCCTACGACGCGATGGTCACCGATCGGGCCTACCGGCCCGGGCGCAGCCGCGCCGCCGCGATCGCGGAGTTGCGCCACTGCGCGGGCACCCAGTTCGACCCCGAGGTCGTCGACGCGTTCGTGAGGGCGCTCGACGCCGCGACCGCGCGTGGTGGCGGTGCGGCGCGCTCGGGCGCTCGCGACGTCGCGCTCGCCGGAGCGTCCTGAGGAGCAGGCGCTGCGGCCGGTCCCAGCGGCACGTGTGCTGGAATCAGCCGCTCGATGCTCACCGACTACCACCTGCACCTGCGCCCCGACGACGTGAGCGCGACCGCCGCGGAGTACTACAGCCCGGCGAACGCCGAGCGCTACCGGACGGTCGCCGCGGAGCGCGGGATCGCCGAGCTGGGCTGCGCGGAGCACGTCTACCGCTTCGCGCAGGCGCTGGAGGTCTGGCAGCACCCGCTCTGGCGCGAGAGCGCCCGCGACGACCTCGACGACTACGCGGGGTTCGTCCGCGAGCAGACCGACCTCAAGCTCGGCATCGAGGCCGACTTCATCGTCGGGCGCGAGGACCGCATGGCCACGCTGCTGGAGTCGCGCGACTGGGACTACGTCGTGGGCTCGGTGCACTTCGTCGGCGAGCACGCCGTCGACCACGACGGCTACGAGGTCTGGGACCACCGCTCCCAGCGGCCGGACGAGCTCTGGCGCCGCTACTTCCGCACGCTCGGCGAGGCCGCACGCAGCGGGCTCTTCGACATCCTCGCCCATCCCGACCTCGTCAAGTACTGGGGGCCGCGGCGGCCCGTGCCCGAGGGCGACCTGCGCCGCTTCTACGATCTGGCGATGGACGGCATCGCCGAGTCGCAGATCGCCGTGGAGGTCTCGACCGCGGGGCTGCGCAAGCCCGCCGGCGAGATCTATCCGGCCCCGGCGTTCCTGGAGATGTGCGTGCAGGCGGGCTGCCCGGTCGCGCTGTCCAGCGACGCCCACGTCCCCGGCGACGTGGGCCGCGACTACGACGACGCGGTGAAGCTGCTGACGCAGCTCGGCGTCGGCGAGCTGGCGGTCTTCGACCGCCGCGAGCGGCGCCTGGAGGCGATCGGATGACCGTCCGCACCGGCATGGGCTGGGACTCGCACCGCTTCCTCGCAGGCCGGCCCCTGATCCTCGGTGGCGTGACGTTCCCCGATGCCGAGCTGGGCCTCGACGGCCACTCCGACGCCGACGTGCTGACCCACGCCGTGATGGACGCGCTGCTGGGCGCGGCGGGCCTGGACGACATCGGCGTCCACTTCCCCGATACCGACGGCGCCTACGAGGGCGCAGACTCGATCGAGCTGCTGCGCGAGGTCGTCGCGACGCTGCGCGACCGCGGCCTGCAGCTCGTGCACGTCGACACGACGGTGCTCATGGAGCGCCCGAAGGTCGGCCCTCACCGCGCGGCGATCCGTGCGCGGCTGGCGGACGCGCTCGGGCTCGAGGCCGGCGCGGTCAACGTCAAGGCGTGCACCGGCGAGGGGATGGGGTTCGTCGGCCGGCTGGAGGGCGTCGCCGCGCTCGCGATGGCAACCGTCCAGGACGCGTAGTCAGCGCAGGAGCCCGTCGCAGGCCAGCGCCGCGAGCCTAGGGCGCGCGCCCGGCGGCCGCCCGCCGCGCTGCGGCGCGGGCGCGGGCCTGCTCGTGCTCGACCTGGCGGCGCAGCTCCATCAGCGAGCGGCGCAGGTTGCCCCGGACCATCGGCGCCGCGACCTGCTCGGCCATCCAGCCGAGGATCCCGGCGCCCGCGACCCCGTAGGAGAGCCGCAGCTCGACGCGCGTGCGGCTCGGGCCGGTCGCGCGCAGGCGCCAGCGGCCGCGCTGGTCCAGACCGGTGACCGAGGTCCAGGCGATGTCGCGGGGCTCGTCGTACTCGACGGTCTCGACAAGCCCGCCCACCTCGGCGGAGCCGACGCGCATCAGGGTGCGGTAGCGGGCCCCGAGCCCGCGGTCGCGCTCGGAGACGACCTCCCAGCGCGTGACGCCCGACATGAAGTGCAGCGTGCGCGCCGGGTCGGTGACGAACGCCCAGACGAGCTCGGGCGGCGCCGCGACGTCGATCTGCGCTCCGACCCTCATCCCAGGATCGGCAGGCGCCGCTCGGACGCGAGCGCGTCGAGCGTCTCCTGCATCGTCTGCGTCACGTGGTCATAGATCTCGTCGACGTCGGGCTCTGGGCCGAACTGACCGCGCAGGTCGATCGCCGGCAGGACCTCGATCGTGATCTTCGCCGGCAGCGGGACGTGGCCCAGCATGTCGCCGACGTTCAGGCCCCAGGGGATCGCGAGCGAGATCGGCAGCACCTTCAGGCGCAGCAGCCGGTCGAGGCCGAGGAGCTTGGAGAGCCCCTCGCCGCGGCTGAGGAACAGCGCCGTCTCCTGACCGCCGATCGCGACCACGGGGACGATCGGCACGTTGTGCTCGAGCGCGAGGCGCACGAACCCGCGGCGACCGTCGAAGCTCACCCGGTTGCGCTCCCAGGACGGGCGGTGGACCTCGTGGTCGCCGCCGGGGTAGACGAGCAGCGCGGCGCCCGACCGCAGCGCCTGCTCGGCGTTCTCCGGCGACGCGGCGACGGTGCCGAAGCGCCGCAGCCAGCCGAGGCCGGGCATCGACGCCACGAGGTTGTGGGCGAGCTGGTGAAAGCGCCGCTCGACGCCGAAGTACGTGCTGAAGGCGAGGACGAAGACCCCGGTGTCGGGCGTCATGTTGCCGCCGGAGTGGTTGCCGACGAGCAGGACCGGGCCGTCCTCGGGAATGTTGCCCAGGCCGCGGACCTCGCCGCGGAACCACAGGCTCGACGCGAGCCAGAGGCCGGGGAGGGCCTCGCGGATGAAGTCCGGGTCGCGCTCGTCGAGATCGGCCAGCGGGACCCGGCTGCGCACCTGCCCCGCGACGGCCTGCACGAGCCGCTCGGCAAGACCCCCGGGCGGCGGCGCAGCGTCCCCCAGGGCGTCGGCGAGGTGGCCGTTGGCGGCTGCTGTTCGCGTGCTCGACATGGCGTCGAGTCTAGGCCTTACGCGGCCTCTCGCGCGCGTGCGGCCGGCATCGGCGCGAGGGCGTCGATCCGGCCGAAGAAGCGCTGCATCAGCCCGATGCACTGCGCGGGGCGCTCCACCTGCGGGACGTGCCCGCAGCCGTCGAGGACGATCTGCTCGGCGGAGGGCAGCCACTGCGCCACGTGGCGCCCGAACGCCGGGGGGATCACCGTGTCGTGCGAGCCCCAGACGAACAGGGCCGGCGGCTCGAGCTGTGACAGGCGCCCGTAGAAGCCGTCGGGGCCGAAGGGCGCCTCGAGGTAGATGTTGCGCGCCGACGCGAGGAAGGCGATGCGCCCGCCCGGGCTGGAGTAGATGCGCTGAAACTCGTCGACGACGACGTCGGCGACCGCGGGGTCGATGGCGTCGGGCTCGGAGAACAGCGACCAGAAGTGCTCGGCGACCTTGTCGCGCGCGAAGCGGTGCGGCAGCAGGCCGAACTCCGGGCGCATGATCCGCACGAGCGGGTGGTAGGTCCGCTTGACGAAGGCGACCGCCGGGCACAGGAGCACGAGGCCGCCGACGCGCTCGGGGTGGCGCAGGCCGAGCTCGATCGCCACCCGGCCGCCCATCGAGTTGCCCGCGACGTGCGCCCGCCCGATGCCGAGCGCGTCCATCGTCGCGCGAACCGTGTCGGCGAAGTAGCGCGCGGTGTAGGGCGCGGTCGTCGGCTTGGAGGAGGCGCCGAAGCCCGGCAGGTCGAGGGCGTGGACGCGATAGCGCTTCGAGAGCGCCGCCGCGGCGTCGAAGAACGAGCTCTTCGCCCCGCCGAGGCCGTGCAGGAGCAGGACATCGGGCCCTGAGCCCATCGTCAGCGTCGAGATGCGCCGGCCCGGCAGGCGCACCTCGTGGATGCGCAGCAGGGGGCGGCGGCCGCTCTCCAGACGGAAGAGGCCCTCGAAGGCGATCGCGAGGTCGAGGTTGCCGCGGGCATAGAGGCGGCGCTCGCTGAACGCCTGGATCCCCGACAGCTCGCCCCGGCGCAGCGCGATCCACGTCGCGGAGTCGGTGCCGATGACGACATCGGGCTCGCGCGCGGTCGCGCCCTTGCGGGTGCGCGCACCGTGGGTGCTGCAGCGGACCTCCCAGGTGTGGCCGATGTCGCCGAGGACGATGTGCCAGGTGGCGTCGAAGCCCTGCTCGGCGCCCAGGTAGCGGTCCGGCAGCGACCGGAAGCCGTCCTGCACCTCTGCCAGACGCGCTGCGTGGGGAGCCATGGCCGCCATTTCTGCTGGCAACCTACCCGGCCGGACGGATCCTGGCACCGCTCATCCGAACGTCATCGTCCGGCCGGCGCGCGAACGTGACCGCAGGGGGCCTCGGGTAGGGTCAATGTGGACCCCATGGCCACGATTCGCCTGCACGACACGCGTTCCGGGACGCTGCGCGAGCTCGTCCCCCGCGCCGACGGCCACGTCGGCATCTACGCCTGCGGGCCGACGGTCTACAGCCGCATCCACGTGGGCAACGCGCGGCCCTTCGTCGTGTACTCACTGCTCAAGCGCTTCCTCGAGCACGAGGGCCACGAGGTCACGTTCGTCGCCAACGTCACCGACGTCAACGACAAGATCTACGACGCCGCGCGCGAGCAGGGCGTTTCGAGCGCCGACCTCGCCGCCGAGATGACCGCCCACTACAAGGCCGACACGGAGGCGCTCGGCCTCGGGCGCCCCGACGCCGAGCCGCTGGCCTCCGAGACGATCGAGCCGATCGTCGCCCTCATCGCCGACCTCATCGAGCGCGGCCACGCGTATGCCGTGGACGGCGACGTCTACTTCCGGGTGCGCTCCGACGCCCAGTACGGCTCGCTCAGCCGCCGCGCGATCGACGAGATGAGCCAGGGGGAGGACATCGAGGGCTCCGATCGCAAGGAGGATCCGCTGGACTTCGCGCTCTGGAAGGCGCACAAGCCCGGTGAGGACACCGTCTGGTTCGCGCCCTGGGGCCGCGGGCGCCCCGGCTGGCACATCGAGTGCTCGGCGATGGCCGAGGAGCTTCTCGGCGTCGGCTTCGAGATCCACGGCGGCGGCAACGACCTCGTCTTCCCCCACCACGAGAACGAGGCGGCGCAGACGCGGATGGCGCGTGACGCCGAGCTCGCGCAGATCTGGATGCACAACGGGATGCTCCAGGTCTCCGGCTCGCAGGACGACGGCCGCGAGAAGATGGCCAAGAGCCTCGGAAACGTCGCCCAGCTGCATGCCGTCGTCGACGAGTTCGGTCGCAACGCGCTGATCATGCTGTTCGTCGGCGCCCACTACCGCCAGCCGATGGCCTTCGACGACATGCGGCTCATGGAGGCGCTGGCGCGCGTCGCCCGCGTCCGCGACGCCGCCCGCGGCCTCGTCGAAGGCCCCTCGCCGCCCGCGATGCGCCCGCTGCGCGACGCATTCTTCGCTGCGCTCGCCGACGACTTCAACACCGCCGCCGCGCTCGGCGCCCTCTTTGAGTGGATCAGCGAGCGCCATCGCCGCCGCGACGAGCCGGTCGGTCGTGCGGACCTCGTCGAGATGCTCGCGGTGCTGGGCCTGGAGAACCTCGCCGAGCACGGCAGCGAGGCCGGAGCCGAGGAGCAGGAGCTCCTGGAGGAGCGCCAGGCCGCCCGTGCCGGCGGCAACTACGCCGAGGCCGATCGCATCCGCGACGAGCTGCGCGCCCGCGGGTGGGAGGTCCGCGACGCTTCCTCCGGTCCGGAGCTCGTGCGCATCGAGCAGTGATCCTCTACGGCCGCAACCCCGTTCGCGAGGCGCTGCTGGCAGGACGCCGCCAGATCGACGGGATCTGGGCCACGGAGCGGGCCGCGCGCGAACCCTGGCTGGCGGCGGCGGGGCCACGGATCGTCACGGCGGCGGAGATCGAGCGCCGCGCCGGCTCGCCGGACCACCAGGGCGTCTGCGCGGAGGCCGGCGGCTACCCCTACGTGAGCGCCGGCGAGCTGCTCGGCGTCGACGAGCCCTTCATCGTCGCCCTCGACGAGCTGCAGGACCCCCAGAACCTGGGGGCGATCGCGCGCACGGCCGAGTGCGCGGGCACCACGGGCCTCGTCATCTGCGAGCGCCGCGCGGCCGCGGTGACGCCGGCGGTCGTCAAGGCGTCGGCGGGCGCGATCGAGCACCTGCGGGTGGCGCGCGTGCGCAACATGGCCGATTTCCTGGGGGAGGCGAAGGCGCTCGGGTGCTGGTGCTACGGCGCCGACGGCGGCGCGGCGACGCGCTACGACCAGCCCGACTACGCCGGCGGCGTCGTGCTGGTCCTCGGGGCCGAGGCGACAGGACTGCGCCCGCGCGTGGCGAAGTCCTGCGATGCGCTCGTCGCGCTCCCGCTCCGCGGGCGCACCGGGTCGCTCAACGTCAGCGCTGCGGCCGCCGCGCTCGTGTACGGAATCCTGCAGCGCCGCAATCCGGCTTGACAGGACTTCATAACTCCGGGTACGGTGCTCGCACTTCAGGGTCGACCTGAGGTAGAGCATCGGTAACGACATATGCAGTTGGCGCCCTGGGAGGGGACCGCCGCTGAGCGCATCCGGCCCGGAAACGGTCGGGAAAGGACTGCTCGTGGCACGGATCTCTCCGAAGTCTCACTCTCAGGTTCAGGTTGATGACTACTTCCTCATTGCCCTGGCCAAGAGCGGCGACCGCACGGCCTACGACCGGATCGTGCGCCGCTACTACGGCTTCGTCCGCCTGAAGGCCTCGTCGTACTTCCTCGCAGGCGGCGACGGGGACGACCTCGTCCAGGAAGGCCTCGTCGGCCTCTACAAGGCCGTTCGTGACTACCGCTCCGACCGCGAATCGTCGTTTCGCAACTTCGCGGAGCTCTGCATCACGCGTCAGATCATCACGGCGGTCAAGACGGCGACGCGCAACAAGCACACGCCGCTGAATCAGTACGTCTCCTTCTCGGCGACGCCCGCGGGCGCGAGCGGCGACGGGGAGCCGACGCTCGAGGACGTCATCCCGGGATCGTCGGTCCACGATCCCGTCAACCAGGTCATCTCCTCCGAAGAGCTGCAGTCACTCGTCGGCTGCCTCTCGACGGCGCTGTCCGAGCTCGAGTCGCGCGTCCTCGCGCTGTACCTCGACGGCCGGCCCTACGAGGAGGTCGCGACGCGCCTTGGCTGCGACGCCAAGACGGTCGACAACGCCCTGCAGCGCGTCAAGCGCAAGGTCGGCACGCACCTCACCTCACGCGCGGTGCTCAACTGACGCAGCGGGCAGGCCGCTAGCATCGGCGCATGATCCCTCTCGCGACCTCCACGGTCGACGTCGTCCTGCTGGTGGTCCTCGTGATCGTCGCCGCGCTCGCCGCCGGCGGCTGGCGCGCGGCCACGCGCCGCGCCCACCAGGGCGAGCGCAAGCTCCTGGAGCAGCTGCAGGCCGCCGAGCGCGAGCTCGCGCGGGCGCACGCCGGCGACAAGGGCTGGGACCGCGCGCTGCTGGATGCCGCCGCGCGCGCCGCGGCCGCCGAGCGCTTCGGCGCCACGCCCATCAACGGGATGCAGCTCGTCCAGGTCATCGACCGGCCGGGCACCGACGCCGATCAGGCCGTCTTCCGCGTCGAGACCGCCGACGGCGAGGAGCACCGCATCACGCTCGGTCGCAGCGGTGGCGTCTGGGGCGCGGCGTAGGCCGCTTCACCAGTAGTCACCCGGCAATCGACTTCCACAGTTAATCGGGACGACCCCTGGGGCGCGTCCGCGGGAGGCGTCAGAACTGGGTGAGTCCTGCATTGACCCGCTGCGATCCTCCGAAGATGATCGCCACAAGCGATCTGGAGGCATCCCATGCCCAGCAGGACCACGACCCGGGGCGCAATCGCGTCCTCCCTCGTCCTTCTCGCGATGCTGACGGCGGCGGCGTCGGCATCGGCATCGTCTGACCAGCGGCGCATCGTCGCCCGGGACGACTGCGACCAGGCGAGCTTCAACGTTGCCATCGGCCCCGGCACGTGCATCGGTGACGGGCGGACGGCGTTCGGCGACTTCATCGGGCAGCTCATGGCCGAGGGCGCCGCCGACGGGTGGAGCTTCAGCCGGCCGGACTTCGGCCTGGACGCCGGCGGCGATCTGAAGGTCGAGAACCGCGGCGGCGAGTTTCACACGTTCACCGAGGTCGCCCACTTCGGCGGCGGCTGCGTTCCCGAGCTCAACGCCGTCCTGGGGCTCACCCCGGTGCCGGAGTGCGCCGCGGTGACCGACACGCCCGACGGCCCCGTGCCCACGGCGTTCATCACCAGCGGCGTCGGCCCGGGCGGGACGCTCGCCGTCGACGACCTCACGCCGGGCAAGCACCGCTTCATCTGCCTCATCCATCCGTGGATGCGGTCGACTGCGAAGGTTCGCGACGACGACTGAGCCCGGGACGTCGGGGCGCGCGGGCCGGCTCACGCCGGCCTGCGCAGCTCCGGGTCCTCGGCGATCGCTCTGCGCAGCGCCTCCTCGAAACCGATCGGCTCCACGTCGAAGAGCTCGGCGCCGGACGGATCGGTGACGATCGTGGGGACGGCCAGACCCTCGACCAGCGGGCGAGCGACGCCGGCGTCGACCGGCGTCACGAGCCCGATCCACAGCGACGACAGCCATGGCGTGATCAGCGGGACGGGGATCCGCGGGCGCCGGCGCAACCCGAGCACGAACGCCATGCGATCGAGCATCTCGCCGTAGCTCAGGACGTCGGGGCCGCCGATCTGGATCTCGCGGCCGGATGATGCCGCGACGGATGGCGCCTCGGCGAGGTAGCGCAGCGTGTCGTCGATGGCGATCGGCTGGGTCTCGTTCTTCAGCCAGGCCGGCGCGATCATCGCGGGCAGGCGCTGCACGAGGTAGCGGAGCGTCCGGTAGGACTCGCTCTGCGCGCCGACGACCATGCTCGCGCGCAGGTAGGTGAGCGGCGGACCGTGCTCGCCGAGCGCCAGCGCGGTCTCGTGACGGCTGCGCAGGTGCTTGGATTCCGGCTTGTCGCCGAGCCCGCCGAGGTACACGACGCGCCCGACCCCCTCCTCGCGCGCCATGCGCGCGAACGCGGTCGCAGCAGCGCGCTCGCTGGCGGCGAAGTCGCCGCTGCCACCGCGACCCATGGAGTGGATGAGGTAATAGGCGACGTCGACGCCCTCGCCCGCCCCGCGCAGGCTCTCGGGGCGCAGGACATCGCCCTCGTGCAGCTGCACGCCGCCGCGTTCGAGCACCGCGGCGGCCGGTCGATGGCGGTCGCGCACCATCGCGCGCACGTCCCAGCCCGATCGGGCCAGCGTCGCGGCCAGCCGGCCGCCGATGAAGCCGGTGGCGCCCGTGACGAGCGCGCGGCCGGGCATCAGGGCGCGAGGGGTGCTGTGAGCGCCGCGGGCATGGGCTGCACCCACCGTACTTGCGCGCTCGCCCCCGGGCGTTCTCGGCGTGATGGCGCTCTGCGCGGCGCCGGGTTCACGTGCGCGGTCCCTCGGTCCCGAGCGCCTGCGCGGACGCGGTCATTGCGGCGGCCGCGGATGCCGATACGGGATGAGTGCGTCGCCTCGTGCTCATCGTCGTGTTGTCCCTGGTTGCGGCTGCGCCGGCGGGCGCGCAGGTGCTGCGCGGGGCGCGCGGCGCCGACCGACTGATCGGGACCGCACGCGCGGACCGGTTGTCGGGCGGCTTCGGGCGCGACGTCCTGCGTGGCCTGGCTGGCGCCGATGTCCTGCGCGGCGATTCGGGCGGCGATCGCCTGGTCGGCGGCGCCGGCGCCGACGACGTCGACGGCGGCAGCGGCAACGATGTGATCGAGGGCGGCGCGGGTGACGATCGTATCGACGGCGGCGACGGCGATGATCGCGTACACGGTGACGGCGGCGACGACTACATCGCCGAGCGCGGCTTCGGCGACGACGTGGTGCTCAGCGGCGGGCCGGGCGATGACTACGTCGACGGCAACCGCGGCAACGACCGCCTGATCCTCGGCGGCACCGGCGACGACATCCTGCGCGGCGGCCCCGGCGTCGACCGCATCGAGGGCGGCCCGGGCAACGACCGCATCTCCGGTGGCGATGGCGAGGACACGCTGATCGCGGGTGACGGCGACGACGTCGTCGTCAGCGGCGCGCAGTACGACAACGTCGACCTCGGTCCCGGCGACGACCAGATCTATCGCAGCGGCTTTGACACCATCGACTGCGGACCCGGTTTCGACACGATTCACGCCAGTGCAGGCCTGGGCCCGGCGCTGACGCCGGTTCCGCTGGCGCAGTACGGCGGCCGGCAGCGCGGGCGCATCCGCAACTGCGAGGCGATCGTCGACGACGACACCTCCGACGTGCAGGTGGGTGGGCGGGACATCACTTCGGCATGGACGAACGCGGGCCTGCGCGCCGGTGGCCCGGGCGCGGGTGGTGCACAGGCGCCTGAGCTGTACACGGTGCGCGGCACGGCCGGCGACGACCTATTGACCGGCGCGCCGCTGGCGTTTGGCCCGGGCGGCATCATCCTCGCCGCGCCGGCCGGCTCGCCGGGGACGCTCGGCTTCCTGGTCCTCGGGCGCGCCGGCGACGACGTCGTCGCGGGATCGGCGGTCGCCGACCACCTCGAGGGCGACGGCGGCGACGACCTGCTCAGGGGCCTGGACGGCGACGATCTGCTCTTCGGGCGCAAGGGCGACGATCGCCTCGACGGCGGCGCCGGCGACGACGAGCTGCAGGGTGGGCGGGGGCGCGACGTGCTGCGCGGCGGGTTGGGCGACGACCGCCTCACCGGTGGCCTTGACGCCGACCGGCTGAGCGGCGGACCCGGCGACGACCGGCTGACAGCCGTCGACGGCCACCACGACACGGTCGACTGCGGGCCCGGGCGCGACACCGCCCTCGTCGACAGCCGCGACCGCGTGCGCGGTTGCGAACACGTCCTCCGCGGCTGACACGCGGCGGCGTCGATCGAATGGGCGTAGCGGCACCCCGCACAGTCCAAGCCGCCTGGCGAAGCCGTGGCCGACGTCGCCCACCGGGCGATCGGGCAACAGCTATGACGACGGCGGGCCGTCGAGCACGGTGCCGGCCGTGATGCCATAGACGCCGTTGACGATCACGGCGTCTGCGACGCACCGCTCTCGCGCGCCGCCCCTACGCGATGCTCACCAGGTCGATCACGAAGATCAGCGTCTCGTTCGGGCCGATCGTCGGCGGCTGGCCCTGCGGGCCGTAGGCGAGCTCGGGCGGGATGGTCAGCTCGCGGCGGCCGCCGACCTTCATGCCGGCGACGCCCTGGTCCCAGCCGGGGATCACCATCTGCGCGCCGAGCTGGAACTCAAACGGCTGGCCGCGGTCCCAGGAGGCGTCGAACTGCTCGCCGGTCGAGAACGAGACGCCGACGTATTGCACGCTGACGGCATCGCCGGCCTTGGCCGTCCTGCCCGTCCCCTTGACGATGTCCTTGACGACGAGCTTCGTTGGCGGCTTGCCGCTGGGCTTCGGGATCGCCGGCTTCGTCTTGAGGTCCTTGGAGATCGACGACGACTTCGACGGCGACGTCCTCGCCGGCGCCGGCGTCGTCGCCGTCGTCGCGGTCGAGGCCGGGGACTCGACGGTCACGTCGGGCTCGGTCACGGTCGTCGTGGCGGGCGGGGTGGCCGACGGCAGGTCCGTCGACGCGGTCTTCTCGGACTCGCCGCACGCGCCCGTTGCGAGGGCAGCGATCGCGAGCAGGGCAAGGGTCCTCGCACGGGCGCTCACGCGCTACCCGACCTTCACGAGGTCGACGACGAAGACGAGCGTCTCGTTGGGCGCGATCGGCCCGACGCCGCGCTCGCCGTACCCGAGCGCGGGCGGGATGACGAGCGTGCGCCGCCCGCCCTCGCGCATCCCGGTGACGCCGAAGTCCCAGCCCTTGATGACGCGTCCGGCGCCGAGCGGGAAGTCGAACGGCGCGCCGCGATCCCACGAGGAGTCGAACTGCTTGCCGTTGGAGAACGACACGCCGACGTAATGGACGTGGACGTGGTCGCCGGGCTTGGCGGCCGTGCCCTCGCCGACGACGACGTCGTCGGTGGCCAGCTCGGTCGGCGGCGTGCCGGAGGGCGCGGGGACCTCGGGCTTCGTGGTCGTGTCGTCGGAGATCGTCAGCGGCTGGAACGTGTCGCTCATGCGCTGTGCGAAAGCTTGGTGGGGGTGGTCATGCCCACAGAGTAGATGTCTGATCCGGGCGTGCGCCGGGCGGCGCCCGGGCGCCGCGGGGCGGAGTACCATCGGGCGCGTGATCTCGGCCTCACCGTGGCGCCACGTCACGCTGGCGGTCATCCTCCTCGCGACGTTCGCAGGCGTTTCGCAGGCACAGGCGCCGGCGACGGAGCCCGCGGCGCCCGCGGCCCCCGGCACCGTCACCAACTTCCTCTACGCCGACGCGAGCAAGGAGGGCGTGATCGACCTGTTCTTCGACGCGCCCGGCTCGCGCGTCGTCTACTTCGAGAAGGTCGGCGCGAACCTCAAGCGCCTCGGGGCGACGCAATCGGCGCCCGGCGCCCAGACGATCTTCCACGAGGCCACGTCGTGGAGCTGCGTGCGCCTCGTGCGCAGCTTCCACGCGGCCGCCACGCTGCCGGACGGGACGCCCGCGATCGGCGACTACAGCCTGCGCACGCCCTCCTGCGCCGACCGCTTCGACGTCACCGTCCCGCGGCGCGTCGCCCCGGGCAAGGTCGGGCGCGTGCGCGTCGTCGACCGCTGGGGCATCGGCGGCCTGCGGCCGGTGCTGTGCATCACGCCGCCGCGGGCCCGGCGCTCGTGCGACACCCTCGCCTTCCCCCGCGCGGTCAGCGTCGCGACGCGCCGCTTCCGGGCCGCCGAGCGCGGGCGCTGGCGCGTCGAGCTGCGAGTGCGCCGTCACAGCGAGCGCGCCTCGGTGCGGGTGGGCGACGGTCCCGCTGCGAAGCCGCCGAGGTCGGTGCTCGCGACCGGCGACTCGACGATTCAGGGCGTCGACAGCTTCCTCTCCGCCGAGCTCGGCGACGGCTCGCGCGTGCGCAGCGACGTGCGGCCCGGCTTCGGCATCTCCAAGACCTCCTCGTACGCGCGCTTCGCCCGCGATCAGGTCAAGAAGCGGAGGCCGGCTGTGACCGTCGTGTCGATCGGCGGCGCGGAGGGCGCGATCATGGCGACCCCGGGTGGGCAGCAGGCCGAGTGCTGCGGCGAGTCGTGGGTCGCCGAGTACAGCCGCCGCGTGCGGGCGATGATGCAGACCTACGTCCGCCGTGGCAGCGGACGGGTGTACTGGCTCACGCAGCCCGACCCCCGCGAGGCGCATTTCGCCCTCGTCGTCGACGCCGTCAACGCCGCGATCCTGCGCGCCGGAAAGGACCTGCGCGGCGTGCGTGTCGTCGACCTCGACGCGCTCTTCACCCCGCGCGGCTACGCGGACTCGATCCGCTACCGCGGCCGCAGCGTCCATGTGCGCCAGGCCGACGGCGTGCACCTCAACGTCGCGGGCACGGCGATCGTCGCGAAGGTGGTCGCGGAGGCCATCGGCGCGGACGACGGACCCTGAAACAATCCGGAGGACCTTGACGCGCATGTCCATCAGCGCAGACGACCGCGAGGCCGTGCGCTCGTGATCGCAGAGCTCGTGTCGCCGTGCGTGACGACGGCGGCGACGCGCGTCGACCTCGACACGGAGCTGTTCGAGGAGGAGCTGCGCGCGCTGGGCCAGGCGGTCGACGCGCGCCGGCGCGAGTTCACGACCGGCCGCGCGTGCTCGCGCCGCGCGCTCGCGCGCCTCGGGATGCCCGCCACGGCGATCGCGAGCGGCGCGCGCGGGGAGCCGCTGTGGCCGCCGGGCGTCGTCGGGAGCATCACCCACTGCGACCGCTACCGGGCATGTGCCGTGGCCCATGCCGCCGACGTGCGCTCGGTGGGCATCGACGCCGAGATCGACGCGCCGCTTCCGCCGGGCGTCCTCGCGGCGATCGCGGGCGCCGGCGAGCGGCGGGCGCTCGCCGCCCACGGGCCCGGCGCGTCCTGGGACCGCCTGCTCTTCAGCGCCAAGGAGGCGGTCTTCAAGGCCTGGTATCCGCTGACCGGGCGCGGCCTCGCATTCGACGACGTCGAGGTGCGCATCGACCGGCGCCACCGCGTCTTCACGGCGCGCCTGCTCGGCGACCGCATCGTTCCGGGCGGCACCGACGTGCCCGCGCAGCTCAGCGGGCGCTGGGGCGCGCGCGGCGGGATCGTCGCGACCGCCGTGGTCGTGGCGCGGTGAGCGCGAGGACGGTCGTGGGCGGACACGACGAGATCGCGATCGTGGGCCTGGCCTGCCGCCTGCCGGGGGCGCCCGACCGGGCGGCGCTCTGGCGCCTGCTGCGCGAGGGCGAGGATGCGATCAGCGCGTTCCCGGCGGCGCGCCTGGGGGCGTGGGACGGCGACCGGTCGCTGCTGCCGCCGGCGGGCTTCATCGACGGCGTGGAGGACTTCGACGCCGGCTTCTTCGGGATCTCGCCGCGCGAGGCGATCGCGATGGATCCGCAGCAGCGGCTCGCGCTCGAGCTCGCGTTTGAAGGGATCGAGGACGCCGGGCAGGACCCGCGGCGCTTGCGCGACGGCGCCGTCGGGGTCTTCGTCGGGCTCATGTACGGCGACTACGCCGACGTGCTCAGCGCGGCCGGCGAGGAGCCCGGCCGCCACACGCTCGCCGGCCTCGTGCGCAGCATCGCGGCCAACCGCATCTCGCACTTCTTCGGCTTCCAGGGCCCGAGCCTCGTCGTGGACACCGGGCAGTCCTCGTCGCTCGTCGCGATCCACATGGCGTGCGAGAGCCTGCGCAGCGGCGAGTCCCGGCTCGCGCTGGCCGCCGGCGTGAACCTCATCCTGTCGCCGCTGTCGATGCTGCGCGCGCGGGGCATCGGCGCCCTGTCGCCGGAGGGGCGCGCGTACGTCTTCGACGCGCGCGCCAACGGCTTCGTCCGCGGCGAGGGCGGCGCGGTCGCGGTCCTCAAGCGCCTCGACGAGGCGATCGCCGACGGCGACCGGATCCACGGCGTGATCCGCGGCAGCGCGGTGAGCACGGGCACCGGCGCGTCGGGCATCACGGCGCCGAGCGCGGCGGCGCAGGAGCGGGTGATCCGCGCCGCGCTCGCGCGCGCCGGCATGGACCCCGGCGAGGTCGGCTATGTCGAGCTGCACGGGACCGGCACGCCGGCGGGCGACCCGGTCGAGGCCGAGGCGCTCGGCCAGGTCTACGGCGCCGCGCGGTCCGACGGCGATCCGCTGCCCGTCGGCTCGATCAAGACGAACGTCGGCCACCTCGAGGGCGCGGCGGGGATCACGGGGCTGCTGAAGGCGGCGCTGTGCCTCGAGCACCACGAGCTCGTCCCGAGCCTGAACTTCGAGGCGCCGAACCCGGCCATCGCGCTCGACGACCTGCGGCTGCGGGTCGTGCGCGAACGCGAGTCGTGGCCCGCGGGCGCGGGACTCGCAGCGGGCGTGTCGTCCTTCGGCATGGGCGGGACGAACTGCCATCTGCTGCTGTCGGCGGCGCCGCAGCCCGCGGCGATGCGCGCGGTCCCGGCCGCCCGGCGCGAGGGCGTCGTGCCGTGGGTCGTCTCCGGCCACGACGAGGCGGCGTTGCGCGCACAGGCCGGTCGCCTGCTGGAGCACGTCCAGGCACGGCCCGAGCTGCGGGCGGCCGACGTGGGCTGGTCGCTGGCGACGACCCGCGCGCGGCTGGACCGCCGCGCGATCGTCGTCGGCGCCGATCGCGCGACCCTGCTGGCGCGCCTCGCGGCGGTGGCGCGCGGCGAGCCGGCGGAGGGCGTCGCCCTCGGATCCGCCGCGCACGGCGGGGTTGGGCCGATCGCCTTCGTGTTCCCCGGGCAGGGCTCGCAATGGCCGCGGATGGCGCTCGAGCTCTGGGAGTCCTCACCGGTGTTCGCCGCGTCGATCGAGGCCTGCGCGGACGCGCTCGCGCCGTTCATCGGCTGGTCGCTGGAGGACGTCCTGCGCGACCTGCCCGGCGCGCCGCCGCTGGAGCAGGTCGACGTCGTGCAGCCCGTGATGTTCGCGATGGCCGCGTCGCTGGCGGCGCTGTGGCGCTCCTATGGCATCGAGCCGTCCCTCGTCGTCGGCCACTCGCAGGGGGAGGTCGCCGCGGCGTACGCGGCCGGCGCGCTCTCGCTGCAGGACGCCGCGCGCGTGGCGGCGATGCGCGGCCGTACGGCGCGCGCGCTGGACGGGCGCGGCGGGATGGCCTCGGTGCTGGCGGACGCCGAGTCCGTGCAGGCGCGGATCGACCGCCTCGAGGGCCTGACGATCGGCGTCTACAACGGCCCGGGGTCCGTGGCGGTGTCCGGCGACCTCGAGCCGCTCGCGGAGCTGCTCGCCGAGCTCGAGGCCGACGGCGTGCGCGCGCGGCGGATCTCGGGCGCCTACGCGTCGCACGGCCCGCAGGCCGAGCTCATCCGCGAGGAGCTGCTGGAGGCGCTCGCGCCGATCGCGCCGCGGTCGGGCGACGTCGCGTTCTGCTCGGCCGTGACGGGCGATGTCATCGACGGCAGCGAGCTCGGCGCGGAGTACTGGTTTGCGAACCTCCGCCGGCCGGTGCGCTTCGAGCAGGCCACGCGGGCGCTCGTGCGCCACGGAGCGTCGGCCTTCGTCGAGATGAGCCCGCACCCGGTCCTGACGGTGTCCGTGCAGAGCACCATCGCCTCGATCTCCGACGCCGCCGGCGAGCTGCCGGTGATCGGGTCGCTGCGCCGCGACGAGGGTGGCCTGGAGCGCTTCACGACGTCGGTCGGCGACGCGCACGCCGGTGGCGTCGAGGTCGGCTGGGACGCGGTCTTCGGCCCCTTCGGGCCCGCGCGCGTCGAGCTGCCGCCGTACGCGTTCCAGCGCCGGCGCTTCTGGGTCGGCGAGGAGCCGGCAGAGGTCCAGCCGGCGGTCGTCGCGGGCGCGATCGGCGAGCTCGCCGGCGCCGAGCGCGACGCCGCGCTGCTCGAGGTCGTGCGCGCGCAGGCCGCCGCGATCCTCGGCCACGACTCGCCGGGCGCGGTCGCGCCGCGGCGGGCGTTTCGGGAGATGGGCTTCAACTCGCTGGCCGGGGTCGAGCTGCGCAACCGCCTCACGCAGGTCACGGGCCTGCGGCTGCCCGCGACGCTCGTCTTCGACCACCCGACGCCCGCGGCGGTCGCACAGCTCCTCGGCACCCTGCTGGACGGCGGCGAGCAGGCGGCCCGCGAGATCGCGCCGGCCCGGGTCGACGCCGAGGAGCCGATCGCGATCGTCGGCATCGGCTGCCGCTATCCCGGCGGCGTGCGCTCCGCGGAGGAGCTCTGGAGGCTCGTCGCGGCGGGCACCGACGCGATCGGCGGCTTCCCGCAGGACCGCGGCTGGGACCTCGATCGCATCTACGACCCCGATCCCGACCACCCGGGCACGAGCTACACCCGCTCCGGCGGCTTCCTGGACGGCGCCGGCGACTTCGACGCCGCCTTCTTCAACATCGCCCCGCGCGAGGCGCTGGCGATGGATCCTCAGCAGCGCCTGCTGCTGGAGACCGCCTGGGAGGCGCTGGAGGACGCGAACATCGACCCCGAGACGCTCGTCGGGTCGGCGACCGGCGTCTTCGCCGGCGTCAGCTCGCAGGACTACGGCTCGATCGAGCCCGGCCGTGCCGGCGAGCTCGAGGGGCTGCGCCTGACCGGCGCGCTGACGAGCGTCGTGTCGGGACGCGTGGCGTACGCGCTGGGACTGCAGGGACCGGCGCTGACCGTCGACACCGCATGCTCGTCGTCGCTCGTGGCCCTGCACCTCGCCTGCCAGGCGCTGCGCAACGGCGAGTGCTCGATGGCGCTCGCCGGCGGCGTCACGGTGATGGCGACGCCCGGCGTGTTCGTGGAGTTCAGCCGCCAGCGCGGCCTCGCAGAGGACGGGCGCTGCAAGTCCTTCGGCGCCGACGCCGACGGCACCGGCTGGTCGGAGGGCGCGGCCCTGCTGCTCGTCGAGCGGGTGTCCGACGCCAGACGACGCGGGCACCGGATCCTCGGGCTCGTACGCGGCAGCGCGACGAACCAGGACGGGGCCAGCAACGGGCTCGCGGCGCCCAACGGTCCCGCTCAGGAGCAGGTCATCCGGCAGGCGCTGGCCAACAGCCGCCTCGCCGCGGGAGAGGTCGACGCCGTCGAGGCGCACGGCACCGGCACGAAGCTCGGCGACCCGATCGAGGCGCAGGCGCTGCTGGCGACCTACGGGCGCGACCGCGACGGCGCGCCGCTGCGGCTGGGCTCGGTGAAGTCCAACATCGGCCACACGCAGGCGGCCGCGGGCGTCGCGGGCGTCATCAAGATGGTGATGGCCATGCGCGCCGGCGTCCTGCCACGGACGCTGCACGCCGACGAGCCCACGCCGCACGTCGACTGGTCGGCGGGCGGTGTGGAGCTGCTGTCCGAGGCGCGCGACTGGCCGCGCGGCGAGCGCCCCCGGCGCGCGGGCGTCTCGTCGTTCGGGATCAGCGGGACGAACGCCCACGTCGTGCTCGAGGAGGCGCCCGCGGCGGCGACGCCGGCGCCCCTCGGCGGCGACGCGGACGCCGACGCGGCCGCGGCCGGCGTCCCCTGGATCCTGTCGGCCCGCAGCGAGCCCGCGCTTCGCGAGCAGGCGGCGCGGCTGCGCGCGCACGTCGAGGCGCGGCCTGACCTGCGGGCCGTCGACGTCGGCTGGTCGCTCGCCGCGGGGCGGGCGCGGCTCGCGCAGCGCGCGGTCGTCACCGGCAGCGACCGCGCGACCCTGCTCGCCGGCCTCGGCGCCGTGGCGGCGGGCGAGCCCGCCGACGGCGTCGTCGAGGGCCGCGCGCGTGCCGAGGGCGATGTGGCGTTCGTCTTTCCGGGACAGGGATCGCAATGGCTCGGCATGGGCCTGGACCTCTGGGATTCCTCCGAGCTGTTCGCCGAGCGCATGCAGGCCTGCGCCGACGCGCTGCGCCCGTTCACGGGCTGGGAGCTGCGCGACGTCCTGAGCGGCGCGCCCGGCGCGCCCGCCCTGGAGCGCATGGACGTCGTGCAGCCCGCGTCGTTCGCCGTCTTCGTGTCGCTCGCCGCGCTCTGGCGCGCGCACGGCGTGGAGCCGACGGTCGTCGTCGGCCACTCGCAGGGCGAGATCGCCGCCGCCCATGTCGCCGGGGCGCTGTCGCTGCAGGACGCCGCGCGCGTCGCCGCGCTGCGCAGCGCGGCGCTCGTGGAGCTCGCCGGCGCCGGCGGGATGATGTCGGTCTTCCTGCCCGCCGGCGAGGTGCAGGAGCGCATCGCGCGCTGGGACGGGCGGATCTCGCTGGCCTCCTACAACAGCCCGCGCTCGACCGTGGTCTCCGGCGAGCCACAGGCGCTGCGCGAGCTGCTGGCCGCCTGTGAGGCCGACGGCGTGCGCGCGCGGCTGATCGCGGTGGACTACGCCTCGCACTCGCTCCAGGTCGACGCGATCCGCGAGCGGCTGCTGGAGGATCTGGCGCCGATCGTCCCGATGGCGGCCACGGTCCCGATCTTCTCGACGACGACCGCGGCGCCGATCGACGGCGCCGACATGGACGCCGAGCACTGGTTTGCCAACCTGCGCGAGCCCGTGCGCTTCGAGCAGGCGACGCGCGCGCTGATCGCCGACGGCGTCACGACGTTCCTCGAGTCCAGCCCGCACCCCGTTCTCACCTGGGCCGTGCAGGAGACCGCCGACGCGAGCGCCGATCCCGATGCCGTCGCCGTCGTCGGCTCGCTGCGTCGCGACGAGGGCACGCTCGCCCGCTTCCTGAGCTCGGCGGGGGAGGCCTACGTCCACGGCGTCCGCGTCGACTGGGAGGTCGCGTTCGCCGGTCGCGCGCCGCGGGCCGTCAGCCTGCCGACCTACCCGTTCGAGCGCACGCGCTTCTGGCTGGAGCGCCGGTCCGAAGGGGCCGACGGGGCGCTCGCGCTGCCCGCCGCCGGCGTGGACGCGGCGGCGCACCCGCTGCTCGGCGCGAGCGTCCGGCTCGCGGGCCAGGACTCGTGGCTGTGGACGGGGCGGCTGTCGTCCGCCACCCACCCCTGGCTCGCCGACCACGAGGTGCTCGACGACATCCTGCTGCCGGCGTCGGCGTTCGCCGAGATCGCCCTGCACGCCGGCGCCGCGGCCGGCTGCGACGCGATCGAGGAGCTCACGATCGAGGCGCCGCTCGTGCTGCGCGCGCATGCCGGCGTGCGGCTGCAGGCGCTCGTCGGCGAGCCCGATGCGGCGGGGCGTCGCACGATCGACGTGCACGCCCGCGCCGAGGCCGGCGACGCCGACTGGGTGCGCCACGCGGCCGGCGTCGTCTCGCCCGAGGCGACCGCGCCGCACGAGCCGCTCGGCGCGTGGCCGCCGCCCCAGGCGCAGGCGCTCGGCGTCGAGGAGCTCTACGACCGCCTCGCCGCGCGCGGGTTCGCGTATGGGCCGGCGTTCCAGGCCGTGCGCGCCGCCTGGCGCGACGGCGACACGCTGTTCGCCGAGGTCGCGCTGGCCGACGACCTCGCCGAGGAGGCCGGGCGCTTCGCGGTGCACCCGGTGCTGCTCGACGCAGCGCTGCACGTCGCGGTGGCGCAGGGCGACGAGGGCCCCGTGCGGCTCGCCTTCAGCTGGGCCGGCGTGCGCGCCCGGCGCCGCGGGGCATCCGCGCTGCGCGTGCGGATCGCGCCGGAGGGCGACGATGTCCTGCGCATCACGGCCGGCGACGAGGACGGCGCGCTCGTGCTCTCCGTCGACGCGCTCGTGACCCGCGCGGCCGGCGGCGCCGGGAGGTCGGGAGCCGACGCGCTCTATCGGCTGGACTGGCGCGCGCCCGCGGAGGCCGGCGTCGCCGCCGGCGCGGAGGCCTTTGCCGGCCTGGACGCGCTGCACGCCGCGCTCGACGGCAGGCGCCGCAGCGCCGCGGACGGCGCTCCTCGGCGCGCCCGCCGACATCGCGGCGACGCTCGCGCTGCTGCAGGCCTGGCTGGCGGATGAGCGGTTGCGCGCGACCGTGCTGGCGCTCGTCACGCGCGGCGCGATGCGCGCGCGCCCCGGCGATCGGCCCGACCCCGAGGCCGCGGCACAGTGGGGGCTCGTGCGCAGCGCCCAGTCCGAGCATCCGGGCCGCTTCGTGCTCGTCGACCTCGACCTGGGCGACGGCGACGAGGATCTCGCCGCCGCGGCGCTCGTCGCCGGCGAGCCGCAGGTGGCGATCCGCGACGGCGCGGCGCTCGTCCCGCGGCTCGTCCGCGTGTCCGCCGACGCGATCCCGCCCCCCGACCGGCGGCTGGGCGTCGAGCGCGCGGGCGCGGCGATCGGGGCCGCTCTCGTCGCCGGGCGCGGCGAGCGCCCGCTCGGCGAGGGCGAGGTCCGCCTGGCCGTGCGCGCCGCGGGCGTCGGCATCCGCGACGTGCAGGTCGCGCTCGGCGCGTTCGGCGGCCGCGATCAGATGGGCAGCGAGGCCGCGGGCGTCGTCGTCGAGGTCGGGCCCGGCGTCGCCGGGCTCGCCGTCGGCGACCGCGCGATGGGCTTCGTCCCCGACGCGTTCTCGCCGCTCGCCGTCGCCGACGAGCGGCTGCTCGCACGGGTCCCGAGCGGCTGGTCGTCGGCGCGTGCGGCGGCGCTGCCGGCGGCGTACTGCACGGCTCGGCGCGCACTCGACGGCGTGCGGCCCGGCGAGCGCGTCCTCGTGCAGGTCGCGACCGGCGGCGTGGGCCTCGCGGTTGTCGGGCTCGCGCGTCACCTCGGCGCCGAGGTGTTCGCCACCGCCGCGAGCCCCGCGGCGTCGGCGGCGCTGCGGGCACTGGGGGTCGACGACGAGCATCTCGCGCCGCCGCCGGCGGACACCATCGACGTCGCCGTGCCCACGGAGCCGGTGGACCTCTCCGACACCGCCCCCGAGGCGCTCGGCGCCGAGCTGCGCGAGGTCGTCGCGCTGCTCCGCGACCACGATCTCGCGCCGCCCGCGCCGACCGTCTTCGACGTTCGCGACGGCCGCGACGCGCTGGCGTTCGCCGGCAGCCCCGAGCACGGCACGAAGGTCGTCCTCGCCATCCCGCGCGCGCTCGACCCGCAGGGCACGGTCCTCGTCACCGGCGGCACCGCGGGCCTGGGCGCGGTCGTCGCGCGGCACCTCGCCTTCGAGCACGGTGTCCGCAACCTGCTGCTCGTCAGCCGCAGCGGCCGCGATGCCGACGGCAGCGCCGAGCTCGAGGCCGAGCTCGCGGTCAACGGCTGCCGCGTGACGGTGGCCGCGTGCGACGTCGGCGATCGCGCCGCGGTCGCAGGGGTGCTCGCCAGGATCCCCGCCGACCGGCCGCTGACGGCCGTCGTGCATGCCGCCGGCGCGTTCGACAACGCGATGATCGAGTCGCTGGACGCCGACGCGATCGACCGCGTCATGCGGCCCAAGGCGGCCGGCGCCCGCTGGCTGGACGAGCTCACCGCGGGGCTGGACCTCTCCGCGTTCGTCCTGTTCTCGTCGGTGGCCGGGACGCTCGGCCACCCCGGCCAGGGCAACTACGCCGCCGCCAATGCCTACCTCGACGCGCTGGCGCAGCGCCGGCGCGCGGACGGCCTTGCGGCCACGTCGGTCGCGTGGGGGCTCTGGCAGCAGGAGACCGGCATGATCGGGGACCTGCGCCGCCGGGACGTCGAGCAGCTCGAGGCGACGGGCGAGTCGCTTCTGGGCAACGACCAGGGGCTCGCGCTGCTGGACGCCGCGCTGGCGCACCGCGAGCCCGCGCTCGTCGCGGTGCCGCTGGACCTCGGCGTCCTGCGCGCCCAGGCGCGCGCCGGCATGCTGCCCGCGCTGCTGCGCGGACTCGTGCGCGCCCCCGCCCGGCGCGCCACGGCGGCGGGCGGCTCGCTGGCGCGACGCCTCGCCGACGCCCCCGAGGGCGAGCGCGAGGAGCTCGTGCTCGCGATCGTGCGCACCCAGGCTGCCGCCGTCCTGGGACACGACTCGGCCGGCGACGTGGCGCCCGAGCGACCGTTCAAGGAGCTCGGCTTCGACTCGCTCGCGTCGGTCGTGCTGCGCAACCGCCTCGCGCAGGTCACGGGGCTGCGGCTGCCGTCGACGCTCGTCTTCGACCACCCGACGCCGCGCGCGATGGCCGTGTTCCTCGTCGCGTCCGCCTCCGGCGGCGACGAGCCCGGCGACGAGGCCCGCGCGGCGCCCGCTCGTACCCCCGCGCGCTACGAGCCGCACCTGACCCCCGCGGCGCCGAGCACCAACGGCGACCACGGGCAGCTGCTCGGCGAGCCCGCCTTCGCACCGGGAGCCGAGCTTGGAAGCGGCGGGTACCGTGGCGCTGTGCTCGGCACCGCCGCCAGCGTCGTCCGCGCCGCGCGCTTTCGCGCCTGGGTCCTGCAGACGCGTGCGCGCCTCGCGCGGCTGGGCTGCCGCCTCGTCGTCGAGAGCGACGGCACCCCGCGCTTCGACGACCTGCCGCACGTCACGATCGACCGCATGGGCGACGCCCCGGGCTCGCTGACGCTGCGCATCGGCCGCGACTGCCGGTTGGGCCGCGACCTCACCCTGGACCTGTGGACGCACGTCGACGGCGTGATCGAGCTCGGCGACGGCTGCCACTTCCAGAATCGCATCCGCCTGCAGCCGTGGGGCGGCGCGATCCGCCTCGGCCGGCTCGCCCAGGTCCGCGACGGTGCCGAGCTGAAGTCCAAGGGCGAGCTGATCCTCGGCGAGTCGACGATCGTCGGGCGCAACGTCACGATCCACTGCCACGAGCGCATCGAGCTCGGCGACCGCGTGGGACTCGCCGAGGGCGTGACGGTCATGGACTCCGACCGCACGCACGACGGCAGCGACACGCACGTCGCGATCCAGCCCGTCCAGTCGACCCCCGTGCTCGTCGAGAGCAACGTCTTCGTCGGGACGAACGCCCTCATCCTGCGCGGCTCGCACGTGGGTCGCAACGCGATGATCGCCACGGGGGCGGTGCTCACGGGCGGCGACTATCCGGCGCGCCACCTGCTGGCGGGCGTGCCGGCCGGCGCCGTGCGTCCGCTGCAGGCGCCCGACGAGCGGCCCTCGTCGCGAACCTAGGGGGCGCCCTTCAGCGGCGCGTGCGCCAGACGCGCCGGACGGGCGTCAGCAGCGGCGCCGGGCCACCGGGGAGCCCGAGCCCGCCGAGCGTGCCGCGCACCTCGCGCGGGTCCTCGCGGTGGGCGAGGCACAGCAGCGCGCCCGCGACCGCGTCGGCGAGCAGCAGCACCGGCAGCGCGGCGCGCTCGGGGCGAGTCCAGTGCCGCGCGCCGTAGCGGCGCAGCGACGCCACCCACTCGGCGCGCATCCGCGCCGGGTCGGCCTGCTGGGCGCGCCCGACGCTCGTGCCGTAGCCGTGCGCCGCGGTCGCCGCGGGAACGATCTCGACGCCGCGCCCGGCCGCCTCCAGCCGCGCGCAGAGGTCGCCGTCGTTGAAGAACAGCGGGAAGCGCTCGTCGAAGGGCGCGGGCTGCAGGTCGCGGCGCGCGGCCATGACGCACGCCGCCGCCGGGCAGAAGACGGCGACCGGCTCGCGCGGCGGCCCGTCGGCCCACAGGTCGGCGTAGCGGCGGACGGCGAGCGCGCGCTCGCCCCGCATCGCGTCGATGCGGCGCCCGACGCCGGTGAACGCCCACAGCGCCCCGGCGAGGCCGGCGTCCCGGCGGGCGTGCAGCTGGGGCGTCCCGTCGGGGTCGTGCAGGAGCGCGGCCGCAAGCGCGACGTCCGGGCGGGCGCGCAGCCGCTCGCGCAGGGCCCGCGCGCAGCCCGCAGCCATCACGCAGTCCGGGTTGAGGATCAGGACGTGCTCGCCGGCCGAGGCCGCGAACGCCGCGTTGACGGCGGCGGCGAAGCCGCGGTTGAAGCCCATCTCGAGCAGCCGCACACCGTCGTCCGCGCGCGCCGCGACGCGCGCCGCCGTGTCGTCGCGCGAGGCGTTGTCGGCGACGAGGATCTCGAGCTCGAGGCCGTCGCCCGCCTGCGCGAGAGCTCCGTCGAGGCAGGCGTCGATCTCGTCGGCGTGGTCGTAGGTGACGACGAGGACCGAGACACTGCCCGGCGCCGTCGCGCGGGCGCTCACCGCGTGCCGGCGGGCGTCGCGGGCCGCGGCTCGCCGTCCTGCACCGCCGGCCCCTCGGACGCGGCGACCTCGTGCGCGACGGTCTTCGCAGGGCGCAGCCCGGGCGCCCACGGCAGCCTGCGCTCGAGGAAGGGCCGCTCGTAGAAGTGCCACGACAGCGACGCGAGCAGCAGCGTGACGGGGAAGGCGATGGCGAACATCGCGACGATCAGCGCCGGCGTGCCGGCGTCGGCGCCGACGAGGTTGATGACCTCGAAGATGATCCAGACGTGGATGAGGTAGAAGCCGTAGGAGCGCTCGCCCATCCAGTTCGCCCAGCGGTTGTCGGCGAAGCGGGGAACCTTGCCGGTTCCGAGCTGCAGCGCGATGAGCGCGGCCAGCAGCGCCATCCCGAAGACCGCCGACATCAGCGACCGGCGCCCGAGCGCGTGGTGGATCTGGGTCGTCTCGACGTTGAAGTCCCAGGCGGAGTAGAGGACGTAGGCGAGGAGGGCGAGCCCGACCATCGCCCATGCGAACCGCGTGGCGCGGCGCGCGTTGTCGCGGAACACCGGGATCGCCCACGGTTCGGCGATCGCCAGCGCGACCCCGGGCAGGAAGGCGTAGATGATGAGCGGCGGGCTGGCGAGCGTCGCGAGCGTGTTGTCGTTGTTCTGGCGCAGGAAGATGCTCACGAGCGCCAGGCCGCCGACGAAGATCAGCGCGGCGCGCGCGCGGGTCGCGGGCGTGCGCAGCCGCGCGCCGAGGCGGTAGGCGATCGCCGCCGCGATCGGGATCGCCGCGTAGTAGGCGACCTCGACGTCCAGCGACCACGCCTGGCCGATCGGGAGCGTCGCCGAGCCGCCGGTGTAGCTCTGCGTGAACGTGAACACGGACACGAGCTGCCACCAGGACGAATGCGGAGCGGTGCCGCTGGGGTTGTCGGGGGTCGGGGCGATCGCGCCGTCGAGGCCGAAGCGCACCAGGACGATCGCGGCGATGAGGTAGAACGCCGGGACGATGCGCAGCACGCGGTTGCGGGCGAACCGCCGCACCGAGGGCCGCTTCGTGCCCAGGACGAAGGAGCGGATGAACGGCCGCGCGATGAGATAGCCCGAGAGGACGAAGAACGTCGCGAGCGCGAGATCGAGGCGCCCGACCACCTCCTTGAACCCGTGGTAGTTCTCCAGGCCGCTGCCCGGATCGGCGTTGACGGCGACGTGCGCGACGAAGACCATCGCCATCGCGATACCGCGGATGGCGTCGCCGCCGAGCAGGTTGCCGATCAACCCGTCGCCCAGCGTGTGCTCGCCGGCCGGGCCTTGCGTGGTTGCTGCCGTGGTCATCGGCCCCAAGCGTGCCAGACGAGGCGAGCGATAGCCTGCGCAGCACCCGCCCGCCTAGCTCAACTGGCAGAGCACTTCACTTGTAATGAAGAGGTTTTCGGTTCGAGTCCGAAGGCGGGCTTGCACCCCACCCGGGTGATCCGCCGGCGCCCGGTTGCCGCAGACCGGAGTGATGATCAACCTCGACCGCCATCCGCCGGCCCGCCCGCGCAGCAGCTCATGAGGACCCTGCTCGACGATCGCCGCGTCCTGCTGCCCATCCTCCTGACAGCGGTCGCGATCGCCATCGCATCGGTGCTGATCGTGATGCTCAGCAGCGAAGCGTCGGGCGGATCGGCGCCCGCGACGGCTTCGGCCGCCGCCGGGGCCGGCGGCGCGCCGACGATCGACATCGCGGACTTCAAGTACAAGCCGGTCAGCGTCACGGTCACGGCGGGCAGCAAGGTGTCGTGGGTCAACAACGACGCGGCTCCGCACACGGCCACCGCACCCGGCAGCGACGGCTTCGACACCGGGACGCTCAAGCAGGGCGATCGCAGGACGCTGACGCTGCGGAGGGCCGGCACGTACGCGTATATCTGCGAGTTCCATCCCTTCATGAAGGCGACGGTCGTCGTCCGGTGACCGGCGGACGAGCATGGACGCGCGCGGACGGCCTGCGGCTGCTCGCGGTCGTGCTGCTCCTGGCCGAGGGCGCGATTCACCTGCAGCAGTACGAGGGTCCGCTCAACGCGGTGCCGACGATCAACACGCTCTTCGTCCTCAACGCCACCGGCGCGGCGGCCATCGCGCTCGTCCTCGCGGGCTCGCGGGGCTTCGTGTCCGTGCTCGGCGCGCTCGCCGGCCTCGGCCTCACGCTCGGCGCGCTCGTGTCGCTCGCGATCACCCGCACGGGCACGCTGTTCTCCTACTCCGAGCCGGCGCTGCGCACGGCGGTCGGGTTCGCGGCGATCGTGGAGCTCGCGGGCGTCCTCGCGCTGTCGGCCTTCGTGCTCGTCCGCCTGCGCGAACGCACCCCGCGCGCTCGGGTCGACTGGACCCAGACGCGCTGAACGGCGGCGGCTGCGCCCCTATTCCGGCGGCGGCTCGGTGCCGGGCATGACGCCCGCGTGCTCGAGATGGCCGTGGCCGTTGCTCGAGATGACGTGCTCGTAGGAGGGCAGGTCGGAGCCCTCGGGCGCGTTGAGCCGGCGCTCGAGCTCGCCCAGCACGACGCCGAACAGCAGATGGCGCCACGTCCCCTGCGCGAACGCGCGCCAGCTCGCGGAGAGCGCCGGCATGTCGTCGCGCGCCGGGTGCACGCGGTCGACGGCGATCGTCAGCGGCCAGGTCGCCAGATGCTCGGCGAGCGCGGCGATCGGCCCCCGGCTCCAGGACGGCAGGGGCAGCCGCGGCGCGACGGTCGCGTAGGCCGCGCCGAAGAGCGCGCCGTTGCCGAGGTGGATCGCCATTCCGACGACGGGCCATGCCGCCCCGCGCGTGATCGCCTTGCCGAGCAGCTCCGTGTCGTCGTAGTCCACGCCGAACACCAACTTGTCCAGGGGTTGCTGCGCGGCCCATACCCCGGCGGCGACAGCGCCGGCGAAGGCGCCGCGGATCGTCTTGGCGCGGTCGATGACCATGCGCCACGGACTGTAACGCCCGCCACGAAGGCGGGTATCCGTGGCATGGATCGCAGCGAACTCCTGGCGCGCGCGCGCAACCGCGGCGTGAACCGCCTCGTCTACCTGGTCGCCAGGGCGATCCTGCAGCCGTTCTTTCGCGTGTACTTCCGGATGGAGCGCATCGGGCGCGAGCACGTGCCCTCGAGCGGCCCGGTGATCATCGCCTCCAATCACCGCTCGTTCATGGACCCGTTCGTCATCGGCATGATGCTGCGACGCCCGACGTACTTCGTGGCGAAGACCGAGCTCTTTCACAACCGCTTCGTCGCCTGGCTTCTCAGCTCGCTCGGTGCATTCCCGGTCGACCGGGGCAACGGCGACCGCGACGCGATGACGACCGCCCGCGCGATCCTCGAGCGCGGCGACGTCGTCGTGATCTTTCCCGAGGGAACCCGCACGCGGCCCGGCCCGCTCGGGACGCCCAAGCGCGGCGTCGGCCGGCTGGCGCTCGAGACCGGCGCGCCCGTCGTCCCGATCGCGCTCGTCGGCACCGAGGCGATCCGCCGCGGCTGGCGCATCCGCCCGCACAAGGTCCGCATCCGCGCCGGCCGCCCGCTGCGCTTCCCGCAGATCGACGAGCCCTCGCCGCAACTGGCCCGCGCCGTCACGAGCCGTGTCTGGCCGTGCGTCGAGCTGCAATGGGAGTGGCTCGGCGGGACGCCGGCGCTGCGCCGCGTCGCGATCGTCGGCGCCGGCTCGTGCGGCACCGGCCTCGCCGTCGTGCTCGCGCGCGCGGGCCTCGAGGTCGAGCTGGGCTGCCGCACGCAGGAGCAGGCCGACGTGCTCGCCCGCAGCCGCGTCAACGACCACTACCTCCCGGGCGTCCCGCTGCCCGCGTCCGTGAGCGTCACGCGCGCAGACAGGCTGGCACTCGACCGCGCCGACCTCGTCTGCTTCGCCGTGCCGGCGGCCGCGCTGCCGGTCGCCGTCGGCGCCCACGCCGAGGCGGTCGGCCCGAACAGCGGCGTCGTCGTGCTCTCCAAGGGCCTCGTGGCACCCAACGGCATGCTGCCCAGCGCCTACGTCGCCGAGCGCGTCAACGCCCGCGCGGTCGCCTGCATCGGCGGGCCCGGCCACGCCGCCGAGGCGCTGGCCACCGGCGCGTCGCTCGTCATCGGCTCACAGGACGGGGTCCTCGCGGCGCAGCTGGCGAAGATCCTCAAGTCGGCCGGCCTGGACGCCGCGACGACGCACGACGTCGGCGGCGTCGAGCTCGCCGGAACGGCGAAGAACGCCGCTGCCCTCGCCGCCGCCGCCGCCGGAGCCGGCGGCGCAGGCGGGCCCAACGCCGCCGGGGCCGCCGCCGGCAAGGTCTTCGCGGAGGTCGACGAGTTCTCCCGCCGCCGCGGCGGCCTGCCCGAGACGTTCGCCGGCCTCGCCGGCGCCGGCGACCTCGTCGCCACGGTCACCGCGCCCGGCAGCCGCAATCGCCGCGCGGGCGAGTTGCTCGGCCTCGGCATGCCGGCGGCGCGCATCGGCGACGCGCTCGGCCAGTCCAGCGAGGCGCTCGACGGCGTCGGGCTGCTCGCGGCGACGATGCGCCGCGAGGGCGTGCCCACCCCCACGATCGATCGTCTCGTGGCGCTCGTGGACGGCCGCATCGATCCCCAGTCCTTCAGCGCCGGCGTGACCGCGCCGGGCGGGCGCTTCAAGCGCTCGGACGCCGAGGAGGCCGTGCTCGCGGCGGCCGCCTCCGGACGGCGGGGACAGCCCGGATAGTCTGCGATGCGTGGAGCCCAAGGACAAGGCCCGGCTGGACCGGGACTTCTCGGAGCTCTACCGCTCCCACCTGCGCGACGTCTACTCCTACGCGTACTACCGCGTCGGCAACCACCACGACGCCGAGGACCTCACGGAGCAGACCTTCCTACAGGCCTACCGGCACTTCGAGCGCGCGCAGGCCGAGTCGCACGGCCGGCCGCTGCGGCCGTGGCTCATCCGCATCGCCCACAACCTCGCCGCGAACCTCTACCGCGACCGCTCCCGGCGCCCGCAGACGCCGATCGACGACACGACCGTCCTCAGCGCGATGCACACGACCGAGGACCTCGTCGAGGGTCGCGATGAGCTCGCACGGATCATCGCGGGGATCAAGCACCTCCCGGAGGAGCGCCGCGAGGCGCTCATCATGCGCTTCGCCCTCGGCATGGACAACCGTGAGATCGCTCGTGCCATGGGCAAGACCGACGGCGCCACGAAGGTCCTCCTGCATCGGGCCGTCAAGCAGCTCGAGGAGATCGTGACGGCGTCATGAGCGAGATCGCCCACAACGAGTTCGAGCAGATGCTGCGCCGCGCGCTCGCGCCGGTGGACCCGCCCGAGCGCCTCAAGACGCGCCTGGAGGCCACGCTGCAGGAGATCACCGACGCCGCCGTCGACGAGCTCGAGAGCTGGGAGATCGGCGCGATGCGCGACCCGCGCAACTGGGTGCGCCCGGTGGTCGCGACGGCGGCCGGCGCGACCGCCGGCACCGCGCTCGTGATCCTGCGCGTCCGCGCGCAGCGCAAGCGCCACAAGGCGGCGTCGAGCAACCCGTTGGACCTCGTGCAGCGCACGATGCGCGCAGCCGGCGCCGAGGCGCGCAAGCTCGCGCGCCTGGATTGACGCCACGGCGCTGATCCGGTGACGGGCGGCGGGCGTACTCCGGGGTATATGGCACGCCTGCGCAAGAACTCCGAGCACCAGCCGACCGAGCTTCGCGACCTCGCGGACGAGGACGTCATGCAGCTCGTCAGGCGCGGCGATGCCGCGGCCTTCGAGGTCGTCTACGAGCGTCACTCCAGCGCCGCCTTCTCGCTCGCCTACCGGATGTGCGGCTCGCGCAACCAGGCCGAGGACGTCGTGCAGGAGGCATTCCTGTCGCTGTGGCGCAGCGGCGCGCGCTACGACCGCGCCCGCGGCTCGGTCCGCACCTGGGTCCTCGGGATCGTCCACAACCGCGCGATCGACTCGCTGCGCCGCTCGGTGGTCCACGATCGCCGGCGCGCGAGCGACGAGGGCATCGAGGAGCGCTTCGAGGCGCGCGAGCGCACCGATGTCGAGGTCGCGCGTCTCGATGAGGCGTCGGAGATCCGCGAGGCGCTGACGACGCTCCCGGCCGAGCAGTCGCGCGTGATCGAGCTCGCCTACTTCGGCGGCTTCACCCAGACCGAGATCGCTACCATGCTCGACACGCCGATCGGTACGGTCAAGGGCCGCATGCGCCTCGGACTGGAGAAGATGCGCGCTCAACTCGGCGGTCTGCGCGAGGTCATGCCGTGAGCGGCGACGCCTGCCCCCACATCGACGACGCCGGCAGCTACGTGCTGCGGGCGATGCCCGACGGCGAATGGCAGCACTACCAGGAGCACCTCGGCCGCTGCCATGCCTGCGCCGCGAAGGTCGACGAGCTGAGGTTCGTCGGCGACGCGCTGCTCAGCGGCGTCCCGCAGCTGACGGCGCCGCCGTTGATCCGCGGTCGCGTCATGGCGGTCGTCCGCGCCGAGTCCGAGCTGCTCGCGGCCGCCGGCGCCGGCGCCGATCGGCCCGCGCCCGCGCGCTCCAGGCGCCGTTCGTGGCTTGCGTCCCTGCGCCCGCTGCCGGCGATCGGCCTCGCCTCCGTCGCGCTCGTGGTCGGCATCGGCGGCGGCGCGCTGCTCTCGGGAGGCGACGACGGCTTCACGCCGCGCACGGTCGCCGCGAAGGTCGGCGCGAGCGGCGCCAGCGCGCACATGCGGCTGACGTCCGACGGCGCGAAGCTCGTCATGGCCGGCATGCCCGCGCCCGCCGAGGGCCGCGTCTACCAGGTGTGGCTGGATCGTGGCGGCAAGAGCACGCCGGAGCCCACGGACGCACTGTTCTCGGTGAGCCGCGACGGACGCGCGTCGGTCGACGTGCCCGGCGACCTCGACGGCGTCAAGGCGGTCCTCGTCACCGACGAGCCGGCCGGCGGCAGCAGGATCCCGACGCGCGCGCCGGTCATCGCGGCGACGCTCTCCTAGCAGCTCCCGTGGCGCGCCGGGCACGCTGCGGCGACTGCTAGCGTCAGCCGCCGATGGAGGCCTCCACCGCGACGACCTGCTACCGCCACCCCGGGCGCGAGACGGGCGTGTCCTGCTCGTCCTGCGGACGGCCGATCTGCCCGGACTGCATGACCCCGACGCCGGTCGGCATGCGCTGCCCGGAGTGCTCGCGCCAGAAGACGAAGGTGCGCACCGCGGCGACGCTCTCGGGCGACCCGCAGCTGACGTATGTCCTCATCGCGATCAACGTGATCGTCTTCGTGGCGATGTCCGCGTCGGGCGGTGGCTTCGGCACCGCCGGCGGCAGCGTCTACCGCGAGGGGGCCCTGTACGGGCCCCTGGTCGCCGACGGCGAGTGGTGGCGCATCGTCACCGGCGGCTTCCTGCATGCGGGCTTCCTGCACATCGCCTTCAACATGTACTTCCTCTACTTCCTGGGGACGATCCTCGAGCCGATGATCGGCAAGTGGCGCTTCGGGCTGATCTACGCCGTCTCGCTGCTCGGAGGATCGTTCGGCGCGCTGCTGCTGACGCCCAACACGCCGACGGTGGGCGCCTCGGGCGCGGTCTTCGGGCTCATGGCCGCGGCGATCCTCGCGATGCGCGCGCGCGGCATCGACCCGATGCAGTCGGGCCTCGGCGTGACGCTGCTGCTGAACCTCGGGATCACCTTCCTCATCCCGGGCATCTCCAAGGGCGGCCACGTCGGCGGCCTCGTCGCCGGCGGGGTCGTCGGCTGGCTGCTCTTCGAGCTCGCCGATCGCCGGCGCTCGGCGGCGACGCCCGCCATGGCGGCCTGTGTCGGGCTCGGGGTCGCGCTCGCGGTCGGCTGCGTCGTCGCGGCAGGCCGCGCCACCGGCGTGGCCTGACCCGCGTCAGTCCAGGAGCTCGTCGTAGAGCGCCTGGGCGCGCTCGAGCAGCAGCGCCGGCGCGAAACGCGCGCGCACGTCGGCCGCCGCGGCGGTGCCGAGGCGCGCGCGCTGGGCGGGATCGTCGCGCAGCTCGGCGAGGGCTGCCGCCAGCGCCGCCGGGTCGCCCGGGGTGACGAGCCGGCCGCTCACGCCGTTGCGGACGATCTCCGGCAGCCCGCCGTGGGCGGCGGCGACGACACAGCAGCCCGCGGCCGCGGCCTCCAGCGCCGAGTTGGGCAGCGGGTCGGGCTGGGTGGAGGGGACCGCGACGACGTCGGCCGCGCCGTAGACGTTCTCGACGTCGGACCGAAAGCCGGCGAAGCGCACGCGCCCGCTCACGCCGAGCGACGCCGCGAGCGCACGCAGATCCTCCAGGCGCTGCTCCTCGCCCTGCCACGGGTCGCCCGCGACGAGCGCGATCGCGTTCTCGCCGAGCTGCGCCATCGCGCGGATGAGGACGTCCTGGCCCTTCCAGGTCGAGATGCGCCCGAGGATCGCGCAGACGAAGGCATCGGGCGGGAGCCCCAGCGCGGCGCGGGCCGCGTCGCGAGGAGCCCGCACCGGGGCCACGCCCAGGCCGTCGTGGAGCACGACGGCGCGCGGGTCGTCGCCGAGCTGCGCGCGCGTCGCCTCCGACACGCAGGGCAGGCGGTCCGCGCTCAGCAGCAGGCGCCGGTAGGCGGGCCAGAAGCGCTCGAAGCCGGCGTAGATCTCGCGGACGTGCCAGACGTGCGCGATCCCCGCGATCCGCGCGGCGGCCGCGCCGCCGAGCGTCACGGACGTGTTCGTGTGGATGAGCGCCGCCCCGCGGGCGCGCGCCAGCCGGGCGATCCCGCCGCCGTCGCGCGCGACCGCGCCCGCGATCCGCGCCAGGCCCCCCGGCGACATCGCCGCCCGCCGCAGGACGGCCAGCGGGCGCACGACGACCTCGACGCCCAGCGCCTGCAGGTCCTCGCGCAGCTCTCCGTCCATCGCCAGGACGACCAGGGGGCGGTAGCGCGCCGGGTCCAGGCCGCCGGCGAGCAGCGCGAGCTGGCGGTCGGCGCCGTAGCGGCCCGCCGAGGAGTGCAGGTAGACGACCGTGCGCGTCAGAGCTCGACCACCAGCGCCTCGGCCGGCGCGGTCGGCACGCGGTCGGGGTGCAGGATGTGCGCGAGCAGCTCCAGGCCGTCGGCCAGCCGCGGCCCGGGGCGCGAGAAGTAGGCCGATGCGTCGACGGCGACGACGTGGTCGGCGCCGAGCGCGCGCAGCCTGTCGGCGAACTCCTCGGCCTCCACGAGCGCGCGCGCCGCGTCGTAGCCGCAGGGCATCACGATCACGACCTCGGGCTCGGCGGCGGCGACCTCCTCCCAGGACGCCTGGCGCGAGGGCTCGCCCGCGAAGCCCAGGACGTCGTCGCCGCCGGCCATCTCGATGAGCTGCGGCGTCCAGTGGCCGGCGACGAACACGGGGTCCATCCACTCCAGCGCGGCGACGCGCGGTCGCGGGGTGCCACGCACCGCCAGCCGCACGATGTCCGCGCGGCGCGCGGTGCGCGCGATGAGGTCCAGCGCCGCGTCCTTGCTGCCGGTCGCCCGCGCGACGGTGCGCACGTCGCCGAGCGTCTCGCCGTACGTCGTCGGATCCAGCGAGATCACGCGCGGGGGGCCCGGCAGCGTCTGCGCGAGCGCCTGCACCTCGTCGACGGAGACCGCACACACGTGGCAGAGGGCCTGCGTGACGATGAGGTCGGGCTCGAGCTCGCGCACGATCTCCTCGTCGAGCTCGTAGATCGACTCACCGGCCTCGGTGCGCTCGCGCACCGCGCGGTCGATCTCGCCCGGCGCCATGCCCTCGGGCAGCACGTTGCGCGTGACCGCCGGCAGCTCGGCCGCCTCCGGCGGGAAGTCGCACTCGTGCGTGACGCCGACGACGTCCGCGCCGACGTCCAGGGCGAACAGCAGCTCGGTAGCGTGTGGGACGAGGCTGACGATCCGCATGTACTGGGGGAGAGCGTATGGCACGACTGAGCGACGGTGAGATCGACGAGCGGCTGGCGACAGGCGCCTGGGAGCGCGAGGGCGACACGATCGTCCGCGACTTCGAGCTGACGGACTTCAAGGAGGCGATGGCGCTCGCCAACGCCATCGGCGACGCGGCCGAGGAGGCCGGCCACCACCCCGACATCCTCGTCCACGGGTACAAGCGCATGCGCATCACGCTCTGCACCCACTCCGAGGGCGGGATCACGGAGAACGACTTCGCGCTGGCCGCGACGATCGACGGTCTGCACAGCTCCTGACGGTTGCGGGAACCCGGACGGGTGCTGCTACCTTTCGCCCCAGCAGCGTCAATGAACGACGATCCTCCTCGAAGTCGCGGCCGACACCCTAGGCCCGGCCCCCGCCGCGTCGCTTGACCGCGCTCCTTCTCAGCGCGGTCGTCGTGCTGATCTTCGCCAACGGCTTCTTCGTCGCCGCGGAGTTCTCGCTCGTGCGCTCGCGCCGCGCCCGCCTGGAGGAGATGGCCGCCGACGGCGACAAGGGCGCGCGCGTCGTCGTGCGCCAGCTCGACGACCTCAGCGAGTACCTCTCGGCCTGCCAGTTCGGGATCACGCTCGCCTCGCTGGGCATCGGCTTCCTCGGCGAGCCGGCGATCGCGGAGCTCTTCGAGCCGACGCTCGAGGGCTTCTCGCACGCGGCCGCGGCGCCGATCGCGATCGCGATCGCCTACATCTTCGTCACGGCCGGGCACATCACCGTCGGCGAGCAGGTGCCCAAGATCTACGCGATCGTCAACGCCGAGGCTGTCGCCAAGCGCGTGGCCCGGCCGCTGAACGTCTTCAACACGGTCATGCGGCCGTTCATCCACATGCTCAACGCGACCTCCAACGCGCTGCTGCGCCCGCTCGGGATCCGCGGCGAGGCCGGCTTCGAGGAGGGCGCGAGCCCCGAGGAGGTGCGCGCGCTGATCGCCCAGGCGCACGCGGGCGGCCAGCTCGACGCGGGAGAGGCCGGGATGCTCACCGGCGTCTTCCACCTCCACGCCCAGCAGGCGCGCCAGGTCATGACGCCGATCCCGGCGGTCGTCACCGTCGACATCTCCGAGGACGTCGGGACCGCGCTGCGGCGCTGCATCTCGACAGGCCACACGCGCCTGCTCGTCACCGAGGACGACAACCCCGACAAGGTCCGCGGCATCGTGCACTCCAACTCGCTGGCGCGGATCCTGATGGCCGAAGGGCCCGAGGCGGCGTTCGAGCCCGCGGTCAAGCCGGCGCCGATCGTGCCCGAGACCAAGCCGCTGGACGACCTGCTCGCCGATCTGCAGCGCAACCGCTCGACGATGGCCGTCGTCGTCGACGAGTACGGCCGCGTGGCCGGCATCGTGACCGTCGAGGACATCATCGAGGAGATCGTCGGCGAGATCGACGACGAGACCGATCCCGCCGGCGGCGACGTGCGGCGGCTCGCCAACGGCGACTGGTACGTCCGCGGACATGTGGCGATCACGGACCTCGCCGACTACGGCCTGACGCTCCCGGTCGACAGCGACGCCTACAACTCGATCGGCGGCTTCGTGTTCGCCAAGCTCGGGCGACTGCCCAAGCGCGGCGACACCGTCGCCGCCAACGGCTACTCCATCCGCGTCGAGGCGGTCCGCGAGAACCGCATCGAGGCGGTCCGCATCCGCGAGCGCCGCGAGGTGGCGGCGCCCGCTGCGACCTCCTAGGGCCGGACGCGGATTTGGCGCAAGTTCTCGCCCGCCCCCGCGTTCTCAGGAGATACACCCCCCGCCCGTGGGACGGCGGAGGGCAGGTGAGGCGGATCGGGGTGGTTCTGCCGAACCCGAGCAGGAAACACGACGGGCCCGCCTGAGGCGGGCCCGTCGTGTGCTTCTGGGGAGGAGTGCGAACTGGTCGCGCCGCCCATGGTGCGGCGGGTTGATGAAGCTGCCCTAAAAGGCCCGGTCAGCGCTCGTAGAACGCGGGCGGATACAGCCCGTTGCGCGTCTTGCGCCCCAGCACGCCCTCGGCGCATTTGTCGCGCAGCAGCTGCGGGACGTTCGCGCCGATCGCGTCGCCGATCGCGACCGAGACGTCGAGCCCGATGTAGTCCAGCAGCGCGATCGGCCCCATCGGGTGCGCGGCGCCCAGCTGCATGCACGTGTCGATCGAGGCCGGCGGCAGGCCGGTCTGCTCCATGAAGTCCACGGCGCTGAACAGGTACGGGAACAGCAGGCGGTTGACGACGAAGCCCGGAAGGTCGGGCACGTCGACGGCTTCCTTCTCGAGCGCCGCGCACAGCGCCGCTGCGCGCTCGCGCGTGTCGGCGTCGGCCTCGCCCGGATAGGCGAGCTCGACGAGCTTCATCCGCGGGACCGGGTTGAAGACGTGCAGGCCGACGAACCGCTCCGGGCGGCCCGACGCGGCCGCGAGCTCCTGGACCGACAGCGACGAGGTCGTCGTGCTCAGCACGGCGTCGTCGGCCGCGACCTCGTTCAGGCGGGCGAGCAGCTCGCTCTTGACGGCCGTGTCCTCCGCGATCGCCTCGACGATGAACGTCGCCGCGGAGAGATCGCCGATCTCGGTCGTGACCGTGACGTTGGCCGGGTCGAAGTCCTCGCCCAGCCGCTCGCAGGCCTTCGCGATCGCCTTCGTCGCCCGCGCGGCGGACGCCTCCGAGCGCGCCCACAGGACGTGGCCGGCCGTCCGTGTGGCGCAGGCCGCCACCCCCGTCGCGATCGCCCCGCTGCCCGCGATCCCCAGCTTCTCTTGCATCGGTGCTCCCCCTCGTCGTGACCCCGACTGACCCATCGATCGGTTGAGTACCTTAGTCCGAGGAGCCATGTGCGGGTCAGGCGAGCAGACAGGAGCACCATGAGCGGACAGCAGGGGCGCGAGGTCGTGATCGTCGAGGCGGTGCGGACGCCGATCGGGCGCGGGCACCCCGAGAAGGGCTATTACAAGGACACGCACCCCAACGAGCTGCTCGGCGCGGTCTACACGGAGCTCATCGCGCGCGCGGGCATCGACGCCGGCGAGGTCGAGGACGTCATCGCCGGCTGCGTGCAGCAGATCGGCGAGCAGTCCTGGAACATCGCACGCAACGCCTGGCTGCAGGCCGGGCTGCCGATCGAGGCCGCCGCGACGACCGTCGACCGCCAGTGCGGCTCGGCCCAGCAGGCCGTGAACTTCGGCGCCGCGCTGATCGCCGCCGGGGTCCACGACGTCGTCGTCGGCTCCGGCGTCGAGCACATGGGCCACATCCCGCTGGGCGTCGGCATGCAGTGGTTCGAGCAGGTCGGCACGCCCTGGCCGCCGGCGCTCATGGAGAAGCACGACCTCGTCAACCAGGGCCTCGGCGCCGAGATGATCGCCGACCAGTGGGAGATCCCCCGCTCGGAGATGGACGAGCTTGCGCTGCGCTCGCACCGCCTCGCCCACAAGGCGACCGAGGAGGGTCGCTTCGAGCGCGAGATCATCCCCATGCAGACCAACGGCTCCACGCGCGTGACCGATCAGGGGATCCGCCCCGACACGAGCCTCGAGGCGCTCGCGGCGCTCAAGCCCGCCTTCAGGCCGGACGGCAAGGTGACCGCCGGAAATGCGTCGCAGATCTCCGACGGCGCCGCCGGCGTGCTGCTCATGTCGCGCGAGAAGGCCGACGCGCTCGGCCTGACCGCGCGCGCCCGGATCGTCGATCAGACGACGGTCGGCGTGGATCCCATCACGATGCTCACCGGGCCGATCCCGGCGACCCGCAGGATCCTCGCGCGCAACGGGATGGCGATCGGCGACATCGACCTCTTCGAGGTCAACGAGGCGTTCGCCTCGGTCGTCGCCGCCTGGAGCCGCGAGCTGCGGCCCGACATGGACCGCGTGAACGTCAACGGCGGCGCGATGGCGCTCGGCCACCCGCTCGGCTCGACCGGCGCGCGGCTGCTCACGACGCTGCTGCACGAGCTCGAGCGCGCGGACCTCGAGACCGGCCTCGTGACGATGTGCTGCGGCGGCGGGCTCGGGACGGGAACGCTCATCCAGCGAGTGTGAGAAGACCGTGAGGGAGCCGGCGCGAGCGCATCCGCGCCAAAGCGGGCGGGTATGGCACGAGCAGTGTTCATGTCCCTGCACGGAGGAGAGTTCGCATCATGATCGGGATCCTCATCGCTGTTCTTCTGGCCGCCCTCGTCTACTGGGTCTGTCTTGTCCTCGGGCTCCCGGCGATCATCGCCATCATCGCCGCCGTCCTCGTGCTGCTCAGCGGAGTCGGCACGGGCGGATACGGCTACGGCAGGCGCGGGATCTGACCCGCCGCGCACGCGCGCAGACATAGGGACGTGACCAGGAGCCCGGCGCCTTGCGCCGGGCTCCGTTTTCGTGCTCAGCCCCAGCGAAAGCCGGTGGCCGAGGGCGCCGGCTCGAGCGGGCTCGCGCCGAGGCCGGGCGGCGGATCCACGACGTGAAAGCCCGACGGCGAGGTGTCGTTGGGCGTGTCGGGATGAAACAGCGACGCGAGGTACTGGATCTGACCGCGCCCCGGGCCGAGCTCGAACTGGCCGCCGCCGTAGGCGCCGATCCCGCGCTCGGCGCAGTGGTCATAGGCGTTCAGGAGCGCCTTGATGCCGCCGAGCCGCGAGGGCTTGATGTTCACCATCCGCGGCGCGAAGGGCAGGCCCTCGATGTCGGCGATCGAGTGGATGTTGGCGTCCCACGTGATGCGGTCGCGATGGGGTTTCAGCAGCTCGTCGATCTCGGGCGTGAGCTTGGGATCCTCGATCCAGGCGTCGGGAAACGCCGCGACGACGCGGCCGTAGAGCGCCGGGTCGGCGGGCTGGTCGACCGGCGTGCCCTCGTAGAGGCCCTTGAAGTCGACGGAGTCCACCGCGCCCGTCGCGACGAGGGCGGCGATGAGCTCCTCGTCCCAGGAGACCGTCGGGTCGAGCTTGAAGCGCAGCGTCGGGTAGCGCTCGAGGCGCCGGGTCACGGGCTCGAGGGTCGGCGGCTCGCCCAGGCGCAGCGAGACGACGAACGTCAGCGGACGGGGTTCGCGGCGCAGGACGGCATGCAGCGGCTCGCCGGCCTGGCGCAGCGCGAGGTCGAGCGCCGCGGACTCGTAGGCCCAGGTGCGGTACAGGCGCGACACGTCGCGCTGGGGCTCCTGCGCGAAGAGGTCGAGCGTGGCGAGATGGTCGGAGAACGAGCGGATCGTCCAGTCGCCCGCGAGCGGCAGCGTCGGGCCCTCCTTCTGGGCGATCTCGTGGTCGACGGCGTCGTAGACGACGTCCTCGCCGATGCCCTCCTCGCCGCGCCCCCGCAGGCCGATGACCGTCGACTTGCGCGTGAAGTCGCTGGAGACGTCCTGCTGCAGGCCGTCCAGGCCGTAGTCCTCGATGCCGACCGGCAGATCTGCCACGAGTTCGTAGGTGCTCATGCTTTCGACCCTACCGGGGCACATGTGCGGGGTGCCCCCGCTCGCGTCGGACGCCGGCTTCACCTTCGCGGACCCCTACGCGATCGCCTTCGCGTTCGCCGGCATCGCCGTCTTCGCGGCGATCGGCGCGCTCTCCCATCAACACGAGCGCGCCTTCTCGGCGAGCCTCATCTACCTCGGCCTCGGGCTCGTCGCGGCGACGATCATCGACGTCCTCGGGGTGGGCTGGATCGACCCGTTCGGCGACGCGGAGGTCATCGAGCACCTCGCCGAGTTCGCGGTCATCGTCGCGCTCTTCGGAACGGGGCTGAAGCTCGAGACGATCCTCGAGCGGCGGCCGTTCATGCTCGTCGCGCGGCTGCTGGGGGTCGTCATGCCGCTGACGATCGCGACGGTGGCGCTGTTCGCCAACGCCGTCATGGGGCTGTCGCTCGGGGCGGCGATCATCCTCGGCGCCGCGCTGGCGCCGACCGACCCCGTGCTCGGCAGCGACGTCGGCGTCGGCCCGCCGGGAGAGGATGACGAGCACGACGCGCACGTGGCGCTGACGGCCGAGGGCGGGCTCAACGACGGGCTCGGCTTCCCGTTCGTCTTCCTCGGGGTGTTCGTGGCATCGCGGGGCGGCAGCGACTGGCTCGGCGAGTGGCTCGCCGCCGACGTCCTGTTCGGCGTCGTCGCCGGGATCGCAATCGGCGCGGGCGCCGGCTACCTCATCGCGGCGAGCATCGTCTGGCTGCGCGACCGCGAGCTGCTCGCGAAGGCGCTCGACGGCTGGGTCGCGCTCGCCGCGGTCCTGCTCGTCTACGGCGTCGCCGAGATCGCCGGGGGCTACGGCTTCCTCGCGGCGTTCGCCGCCGGCGTGGCGTTTCGCCGCTACGAGCATGGTCACGAGGTCAACCGCGCCGTGCATGACGGTGCCGAGATGGTCGAGAAGTTCTCCGAGCTCGCGCTCATCCTCCTGCTGGGCTCGCTCGTGACGATCGGCGGGTTGTCGGAGCTCGGCCTCGCGGGCTGGCTGCTCGTGCCGCTGCTGCTCGTGGTCATCAGGCCGCTGGCGACCGCGATCGCGTTCCTCGGCTCACCGCTGTCAGCCGGGGACCGCCTCTTCATCGGCTGGTTCGGGATCCGCGGCGTGGGGTCGCTCTACTACATCGCGGTCGCCCTCGGACTTGGCATCCTGTCTGCGGACGAGTCGCGGACGCTGTTCTGGACGGTCGCCGCCTGCATCGTCGCGTCGATCGTCGTCCACGGCGTGACGGTCACGCCACTCGCCCGCCGGCTGCTCTCGCGATGAACGCCCGACCACCCATCCCCCCGATCTGCTGTCGCCCTGCGTTCTGCGCCGTCGTCCTCGCCACGCTCGCGCTCGGCGCCTGCGGAGGCGGTGGCGCAGGGGCGCCGAAGGCGACGACGCCCGCGCCGGCGCCCGTGGGGCTGCAGGTCGGGATCGGCGAGCAGGGATCGGCGATGTTCACCGACAAGCGCTTCAAGCGGCTGGGCATCGCTCGCGCGCGCCTCGTCGTCTCCTACGACACGACGAGCGTGCGCTTCGAGCGCGATATCGCCGACGTCTGGCTCGCCAACGCGGCGGCCGCCGGCGTCGAGCCGTTCATCACGTTCGGCCACTCACGCGTGCACCCGGACAGGCTTCCGAGCGTCGCCGAGTTCCGCGCGGCGTTTCGCGCGTTCGCCAAGCGCTATCCGGCCGTGAAGCTCTACGCGCCGTGGAACGAGATCAACCACTCCAGCCAGCCGACGAGCGACTCGCCGCAGCGGGCGGCGGAGTACTACAACGTCGTCAAGGACGAGTGCAAGGACTGCACCGTGCTCGCGGGCGACGTGCTCGACCAGGCCGGAATGGGCCGATACGTGAAGGAGTATCGCCGCCACCTCGACGGCACGCCGGCGATCTGGGGGCTGCACAACTACTCCGACACCAACCGCTTCCGCGACAGCGGGCTGACGGAGCTGCTCGCAGCGGTGCCGGGCGAGGTCTGGCTCACCGAGACGGGCGGGCTCGTGCGCTTCGGCAAGAGCTTCCCCCAGGACGAGCAGCGCGCGGCGCGCGCGGTCGCCTACGCCCTGCGCCTGGCGCGCACGCACGACCGCGTCAAGCGCGTCTACATCTACAACTGGACGGGCTCCAAGCCCGGCGACCGCTTCGACTCGGGGCTCATCGGACCCGACGGCAAGGCGCGGCCGGCCTACCGGCGCCTGCGCGACGCGCTGACCTAGACCCGGCCTCGACGGGAAGGAGGGCCTGGGCACCGCGGCCTCCCGCGATCGGCCCGCAGCCGCGACGAGTAGATGCTCCATGGCAGCACCTACTCGTCGGAGCCCCCGGCCGGCGAGCCGCGGCGAGCTAGGTTCCGGCGCCTTCCTGCAGCCGCGCGACGAGCTCGTCGAGCCGCAGCTCCTCCAGGCCCTTGCCCACAGCCTCCAGCTCGGCGGCGCAGAGCTCCACCAGCCCGCGGCCCTCGCGGCAGAGCTCGAGCGTCTCGCGCAGGCCCGCCTCGCCGGAGTCCAGGCGCTTGATGATCTCCTCCAGGCGCGCGGTGGCGGCCTCGTAGCTCAGGGTCGGCTCGGCGTCAGGCTCGGTCATCGTCGCCTGCGATGGTCGCATCCACGGCGGCGTCGCTGAAGCGCAGCCGCACGTCCCCCGCCGCGCGTGCCGCCGCGGCGCTCGTGACGAGCTCGCCCGCGGGGTCGGTCACGAGCGCGTACCCGCGCTCGAGCGTGCGCTCGGGGTCGTGCGCCGCCAGCGCCATCGCCAGCGCGCCCAGGCTCGTGGCCGCGCGCGCGTCGCGCCCCGCGGCCTCGGCCTTGCGGTCGAGCACGATCGCCCAGCGTGCCGTTCGTGCGCGCTCGTCGGCTGCGATCCGGCGCCGGCCCGCGGCGCGGATCTCGCGCAGGCGCTGGCGCAGGCGCCGGCGCTCGCCGGCGATGTGCTCGCCGGGCGCGCGTGCCAGGCGCGAGAGCGTCTGCGCGCGGTGCAGCAGCGCGCGCCCGCCATGGACGCCCAGGCGCCGCGCGATCGCGATGACCTCCGCTCGCGCCTGCGTGCAGTGGACGGGCACCGCCGATTCGGCGGCGTGCGTCGGGGTCGAGCAGCTCAGCGCGGCGACGTCGTCGATGAGCGTGCGGTCGGTGTGATGGCCGACCGACGCGATCACGGGCACGCCGAGCAGCGCGACCGTCCGGCAGAGCGTCTCGTCGCAGAAGCAGAAGAGGTCGGCGAGCGAGCCGCCGCCGCGCGCGACGACGATGACGTCGACCTCGCCGCTGCCCGCGAGGTCCTGCAGCGCAGCGGTGATGCGGGGCGCCGCGTGGCGATCCTGGACCGGCGCGAAGGCCCACACGAGGCGTCCCTGCCAGCCGCGCCGGCGCAGCCCGGCGAGGACGTCGTCACGCGCCTTGCCGCCCTCGCCCGTGACGACTCCGATCGTCCGCGGCAGGCCCGGCCGCGCCAACAGCTTCTGCGGCGCGAAGAGCCCCTCGGCGTCGAGCGTCTTGCGCAGGCGGTCGAGCTGGGCGAGCAGGTCGCCCTCGCCGGCGACCCGCAGCTCCGTGATCGCGAAGGAGAAGGAGGGCGACGACGTGCGCGTGCCCGCGTAGTAGTCCAGGCCGCCGCAGATGACGACCTGCCCGCCGTCGCCGAGCGCCCCCTCGCCGAGCTTCAGCGCGTCGAAGTCGCTGCGCCACATCGAGCACGGCAGCGCGCCCTCGGCGTCACGCAGCTCGAGGTAGACCTTCGCGCGGCTCAGCCGCAGGTTCCAGACCTCGCCGAAGAGCTGCACCCGCGGGCGCTCGCGCAGGAAGTCGCGCAGCCCGGCGGCGTAGCGGCCGACGGGGTAGGGGCCGGGCAGCGTGCTGCCGTCGATGCCCGCCGGGCGGATGCCGAGATCGGCCATCCGCCAAGTCTGGCGCACTCAGTGGTCGGCGGGCTCGGGCTCGCCGAGCGTCAGTGATGCGAGCGTGCGCATCCCGTCCTCGGCGGCGTGGCCGCGCGACTCGCCGCTGAAGCCGAGGGTCGTCAGGCGCGCAACCTCGCGCTCGCCCTCGATGCGCGCCGGATGGTCGGCCGGCAGCGGGCGGATGAGCTTGGCGATGCGGTTGCGCAGCTGCAGCGCGAAGTGCGGGGTCGAGGCGCCCATGAGCTGGCGCACGTCGTCGACGGTGACGTTGTGGCCCGGGGTCGCGCGGGCGGGGTTCTCGGCTTGGCTCATGGTTGTGGCGGAGCGTCGGGCGTGCGCACGGGCACGATCTCCAGGAGGGCGTCGATGCGGGCCTGCTCGGCCACCGAGATGGCGTCGCGGGTCCCCACGATCCAGCCGTGATTGTAGACCCCGCGGACCGGGTCCTCCTGGAAGCCGGGCTGGATGTCGAGCAGGTACTGCTGCAGCGTCTGCGGCACGCGGTCGCTGCGGTCCAGCAGCAGCAGCGGCCCGAAGGTCCCGCTGCCCGAGAGCGGCGCCGCGGCCACCGCCTCCATCGGCTTGCCGATGCGGGCGAACACGAGGCCGTGGCCGGGATCGAGGATTCCCCAGCCGAACGCGCCGTCGCGGTAGCGCGCCATCCCGATCGCGTTCGTGACCGGATCCTGGCCGCCGATGCGCTTCACGCGACCGAGGCGGCGCAGCTCGCGCGTGACCTTCGGGGAGACGACCTTCGACGGCCCGAGGACGTAGATCCGCGGGCGCGCAAGCCCGGCGAGCGCCGCGAGCGCCGCGCGCGTCTCACGCGGAACGGCGTCGCGCGTGACGAAGAGCACCGGGTCGCCGGACTTCGCGGCGTACGCGGCGGCGGGCACGGCGAAGGAGGGGTCGTCGGCGCTCGTGACGATGACGCGGCTCGTCTTGCCGGGCTTGGCGGCGCGAATGAGGCCGGCGATCGAGCGCGCGAGGGCGAACGGCGTGGCGCCTGCGACGTCCGAGCTCTTCAGCCCCGGTGGCGTGGCGACGTTGCCGATGCGGATGACCTGCGCGTCGCCGGCCGCGGCCGAGCCCTCGGGCGCGAGGGCGTTGAGCGTGTTCTTCGTCGCGTTCGGCAGGTCGGTGCCGTTCGTGTAGAGCACCGGGGCGTTGAACGGCGGGGCCATCAGCGCCGCCGCCGCGACGGCGACGCGCCAGTCGCCGGCGTCGACGAGCGTGATCGCGTCGGGCCGGCGCGCCGGGTCGGGGTAGACCGCCCGCAGCACCGCCGACGCGATCTGCGGTGCGCCCGAGCCGGGGACGCGCGTCGTGTTCTTCGTCGCGAACTCCGGAAAGCCGAGATTCGCGCGCGCCTGGCTCGGTGGCCCGAGCAGCGCGGGCGGGGAATCGTCGTCGGTGTTGATCTCCCGGCCGCAGCCGGCCGCGACGAGCGCGGGCAGGAGCAGCAGCACGACAAGCCTCAGGCGCGGCATCGCGGGCAGGTTAGCCGGGATGCGCGAAATCCGGCGGCGCACCGCCGGCGGGAACCCCGCGGGTCGGCGGCTCCCGCATGCTAGAAAGGCTGCGAGCGGACCCACTTCCCGAGGAGGCGCAATGGCCGGAATGGCCGGGCGGATGTCCACCGTCATCAAGTCGAAGATCTCCAAGCTGCTGGACAAGGCCGAGGATCCCGGCGAGACGCTGGACTACAGCTATCAGAAGCAGCTGGAGTCGCTGCAGGGCGTCAAGAAGGGGATCGCCGACGTCGTCACGGCCAAGAAGCGCCTCGGGATGCAGGCGTCCAAGCTCGAGCAGTCCGTCGTCAAGCTCGACACGCAGGCGCGCCAGGCACTCGCGGCGGGCAACGAGGAGCTCGCCCGGACGGCCCTCGAGCGCAAGCAGCTCGCCCAGAGCGAGCTGCAGAGCCTCGACCAGCAGGTCGCCGAGCTGCAGTCCCAGCAGGAGCGCCTGACGGAGTCCGAGAAGCGCCTGCGGGCGAAGATCGAGGCCTTCCGGACCAAGAAGGAGGTCATCAAGGCGCAGTACTCCGCCGCGGAGGCCCAGGTGCGCATCTCCGAGGCCGCGACCGGCGTGGGCGAGGAGATGGCCGACGTCGGCCTTGCCATGCAGCGGGCGATCGACAAGACCGAGAACATGAAGGCCCGCGCCGACGCCGTCGAGGAGCTCGAGGCCGCGGGGACCTTCGAGGACCTCACGCAGCTCGGCAGCGGTCAGGACGACATCGACCGCGAGCTCGCCGCCCTCGGCGCGGGCGGGATGGTCGACGACGAGCTGGCGAAGATGAAGGCCGAGCTGGGCGCGGGCGACGCGCCGGCGGCGCCCGCCGAGCTCGAGCCCGGCGAGGGCAAGCCGTGATCGTCCGGATCATGGGGGAGGGGCAGTACCGCCTCAGCGAGGAGTGCGTGCAGCGCGTCAACGACCTCGACAACGCGGTCGTCAAAGCCGTCGACGCCGATGACGAGGACGGCTTTCACGCCTCCTTCGAGGAGATGCTCGCCGTGATCCGCGACGAGGGCGACCACCTCGGCGACGAGGAGATCGAGAACTCCGACGTCATCGTGCCGCCGCCGGACACCTCGATGGCCGAGGCGGCCGCCGACTTCAGCGGGGACGGTCTGATCCCGGACTGACCTGCGGGCCGCGCCCGCTCAGCGCGAGCTGGCGCGCCTCCCATTCCGACACGCTGAAGGACGCGCCGGGAGCGCCGACGACGAGCACCGCGGTGTCCGGCTGCGTCGCGAACGCCTCGCGCGTCGTGCCGGGTGCGACGAGCACGAGGCTGCCCGCGGGCGCGTCGTGCTCCTCCTCGCCGACGACGAAGCGCGCGGCGCCGCGCACGACGACGTAGAGCTCCTCGTGTCCGGAGTGCCCTTCGTCGTGGCGCTCGACCACGCGGTCGCCGGGCCGCGCGCCGAGAAACGCGTTGACGCCGAATGCGGTGATGCCGAGCTCGTCGCGCACCGGGCGCCAGTCCAGCGACGCGTCGCAGGGGTCGCTGGCGCGGGGGATCTCGTCGAGCGCGACGATCATCGCCGCACCTGCGCGGCGCGCAGACCGAGGAGCTCGACGATCGCAGCGGTCGCCACGAAGGGGTCGGCGACGGCGCATCCGCTGCGAACCTCGAGGGCGGCGACGGGGCGCCCCGACAGCAGCGCGATGAGGCGCTCGCCCGCCGGCAGGTCGCGCTCGTCGAGCGCGGCGAGCCGGGCGATCGCGGGCGCGTCCGCCGCCGCGGCAGGACGGATGAGCAGCGGCTCGGAGTCGACCGCGGAGCCGGCGGTGCGAGCCGCCCGCCGCGACCGCGGCGGGCGTTTCGTGAAGTCGATGAGATGGGCGAAGTTGGACGGATACATGGCTGCCCCTGACTGGTTGGTGTAACCCGTCAAATTATGACAGAGGTTAGCTAACCCGTCAAGCCTCTATGCTGGTGTCATGTCGAACCCCGCCCCGGGCGCCCTGGAGACCGTCCGCGCCTTCGTCAACACGCGCGACGTCGACGACGGGATCGAGAAGCTCGCCACGCCGTCGGCCCTCGCGGGCTGGCTCGCCGAGCACGACCTGCTCGGCGGCGCCGCCTCGACACGCGCGACGGCGCAGGACCTGCGCCACGCGATCGAGCTGCGCGAGGCGCTGCGGGCGCACCTCTTCGCCCATCACGGCGACCCGCTCGACCCGGCTGCCGTGAGGACGCTCGACGCTGCGGCCTGCCGCGCCAGGCTGACGCTGCGCTTCACGGGCCCCGACACGACCGGCCTGGAGCCCGCAGCGGGCGGCGTGGACGGTGCGCTCGGCCGGCTGCTGGCGATCATCGGCGCGGCCGTCGAGGACGGCAGCTGGCGGCGCCTGAAGGCCTGTCCCGCCGAGACGTGCCAGTGGGCGTTCTACGACACGTCGCGCAACCGCTCGGCGGTCTGGTGCGACATGCGCGTCTGCGGCAACCGCGCGAAGGTGCGCGGCTATCGCGAGCGCCACGGTCACGGCGAGGACGACGCCGGGCGGGGCTAGATCGGGATCCCCCAGAGGGGAAACCAGCGCTCGAGCTCGGGCTCGATCGGCAGCTCGGAGCCGATGATCGCCTTGATCTGCAGCTCGCGCTCGCCGTCGCGGGCCTGCTTGCCGGCCGGGACGAACGGATACCAGTGGCCGCGCTTGTAGTTGTAGATGAAGTAGACGGGGCGGCCCTTGGAGTCCTGGAAGGCGAACACGGCGGCGAGGACGCGGTCGCCGTAGCCGCCGACCGTGAGGGCGTCGCTGACGGCGTTGATCCCGACGACGAGGTCCTCGATGTCGTCGTCGCGCAGGATGATCCAGCGGTAGTCGTGCTCGTCCTCGGCCGTGTCGATGGCGGTCCCGGTGTCCTCGCCGGTCCCGCGCAGGATCTCCTCCATCTCGCTGACGATGGCCTCGAAGTCGGCTGTCGCCAGCGGCTGAAAGACGATCGCCGCGACGCCCTTCGTGACGATCCCATGCCCGGTCGACAGCGTGATGTACGCCGTCGACATCGCGAAGAGGCGGTCGGGCGCGGGGCCCTTGAGCTTCTTCTTGCCGCCCAGCAGGGAGTCGAGGAAGCCCATGTCCGAGGCGGCTAGGCCGCGGCGAGCGTGCCGCGCTGCAGCTCGGACTCCATCCGTGCCAGCGCCTCGATCCGCTTCTCCATCGGCGGATGCGTCGCGAAGAGGCCCATGATCGAGTTCTTCGCGCCGGCGGGGAAGATGAAGAACGCGTTGAGCTCGCCCGCGACGCGCAGGTCCTTCTGGGGCAGGCGGCCCATGCCCGACGCGATCTTCTGCAGCGCCGAGGCCAGCGCGCTCGGGCGCCCGGTGATGAGCGCCGCACCGCGGTCCGCGACGAACTCGCGGTAGCGCGAGAGGGCCATCATGAGGACGAAGGAGACCGCGTAGACGATCGCCGAGACGAGGATGACGGCGAGGAAGCCCGGGCCGTCGTCGTCGTCGCTCTGGCCCCCGCCGCCGAAGAAGAAGCCGAACTGCAGGATCATCGAGGCCACCGAGGCGAAGAACGAGGCGACGGTCATGATCATCACGTCGCGGTTCTTGACGTGCGTGAGCTCGTGCGCCATGACGCCCTCGAGCTCGGCCGGCGAGAGCAGGTTCATGATCCCGGTCGTCGCACACACCGTCGCGGACTTCTGCGAGCGGCCGAGGGCGAAGGCGTTGGGCATGTCCGTCTGCGCGACCGCGATCTTCGGCTTGGGCAGGTCGGCCTGGATGCACAGGCGCTCGATCATCGCGTGCAGCTCGGGCGCCTCCTGCGGGGTGACCTCGCGGGCGCCCATCGCGTGCAGCGCGAGCTTGTCGGAGGTGAACAGCTGCGCCGCCGCGAGGCCCACCGCGATGACGACGATGAAGCCGGCGTTGACACCGGCAGCGAACAGCACGCCGACGAACGCGACGTACAGCGCTCCGAGGAGGAACATCGTGAGCAGCATCCGCGCCTGGAGGCCAGGGTCGCGGCCGAACTCTGTCTTGGTGGCGGCCATGGCTCCATTCTGCCAAACCCCCGGCGGCTTCTCGCCGGGTGGCCTGCGCTGGTGGTGTGCGTGCAGGTTTGATCCCGCGTACGGCACAAACCTAGACTGGGCGGCGCGTGCGTGCCCGCGTCCTCCTCGCGTCCGTCCTGTTGCCGCTTGTCCTCTGGGCGGCGCTGCCCCTGCCCTCCTCCGGGAGGACAAAGCAGGAGGAGCTCGACAGCCTGCACAACCGCATCGACGAGGCGCGCAAGAAGATCGGGCGCAAGAAGGGCACCGAGCGCGTGCTCACGAGCCAGATCACGGGATATACGCGGCGCATCAACCGCCTGCAGGGCACGATCACGACGCTCAGCACGCGCCAGGAGCGCGTCCAGGCCGACCTCGACGCCAAGCGCGCGGAGCTCGAGAGCCTGCGCACCGAGCTGCGCTCCGAGCGCGCGCGGCTCGCGCGGCTGCGCAAGAAGCTCGTTCGCGACCGGGCCATGCTGCGCGGCCGGCTCATCGAGATCTACAAGGCCGGCAAGCCCGACTTCATCACCGTCGTCCTGAACTCCGACGGCTTCGCCGACCTGCTCGAGCGCGGCGAGTTCATCAAGCGCATCTCCGACCAGGACCGCAGGATCGTCACGCTCGTGCGCGATGCGAAGGCCGATTCGACGCGCAGCGAGAAGCGCCTGGACCGCCTCGAGGCGCGCCAGCAGACGGTCACGGAGATCGTCCAGCGCCGCCGCGACGAGATCGCCGGCATCAAGATGGAGCTCATCGGCACCCGGGTGGGCTACTCGCGGACGAAGGCGGGCAAGGCCGCGGCGCTGACCAAGGTCCGCGGCGATCGCAAGAGCCTCGAGAGCCACGTCGACGACCTCGAGGCCGCCTCGAGCAGGATCGCCGGGCAGCTCAACCAGGTCCAGCAGTCCGGCGACTTCCCGATCCGCCAGGGCTCGGGCAGCATGATCTGGCCCGTCAACGGGCCGATCACCGGCGCCTTCGGCGAGCAGCGTCCCGGCCACATCCACGCGGGCATCGACATCGCAGCTCCGATCGGCACCCCGATCCATGCCGCCGACGACGGACGCGTCGTGCTCATGCAGGGCGTCGGGGCGTCCGGCGGCTACGGCAACTACACCTGCGTCCAGCACAGCGCGAGCCTCTCGACGTGCTACGCCCACCAGTCGCAGTTCTCCACGGGCCTCGGCGCGAGCGTCGACAAGGGGCAGGTCATCGGCCTGGTCGGCAACACCGGGCACTCCTTCGGCGCGCACCTGCACTTCGAGGTCCGCATCAACGGCAACCCCGTCAGCCCGCTCGGCTACCTGTAGGGCGCGGCCCGGCCGCAGTAGCGTTGGGGCGGCGTGCAGCCCGCGATCGACGTCCTCGGCATCTCCCTGAAGACCTTCGGGCTCTGCTTCGGGCTGTCCTTCGTCGTGTCCGGCGCGATCGTCGGGCGGCGGCTGCGGGAGCTCGGCAAGCCGCCGGACTGGGCCTACGAGATGGTCTTCGCCGCACTCGTCGGCGGCCTGCTCGGCGCCCGCGGGTACTGGCTGCTGGGCCACACGAGCGAGATCGGCGACGATCCGCTGGGCGCGATCTTCGGCGGCTCGGGGCTCGTGTGGTTCGGGGGCGCGCTGGGTGGTGCGGCCGGCGTGCTGCTGTGGGCCTGGCGCAAGGGGATGTTCAACCTCCTGCTGCTGGACCTCTGCTCGCCCGCCCTCGCGATGGGCTACGCCGTCGGGCGCGTCGGCTGCCAGGTGTCGGGCGATGGCGACTACGGCGTCCCCACCGACCTGCCGTGGGGCATGGCCTACCCCGACGGCGCCGTGCCGACGACCCAGGTCGTGCACCCGACGCCGATCTACGAGACGCTCTCGATGACGCTCGTCGCCTGGGCGCTGTGGCGGGCGCGCGACGCCTTCCGCCCAGGCGTCCTGTTCGCCTTCTACCTCGTCTTCGCCGGCCTCGAGCGCCTGCTCGTGGAGTTCGTGCGCCGCAACGAGGAGGTCTTCGCGGGACTCACCGAGGCGCAGCTCACGAGCCTCGTCATGCTGGCCGCCGGGCTCGTGTGGCTCGGGCGCGCCGCGCGCACCCCGGGAGGGCTGCGGCGCGAGGCTCCGGTGCGGACGCGCCCCGCCCGCGCCTGAGCGCGCGCGGCGACGAGGCTCCGACGATTAGATGCTGTAGAGCAGCACGTTCGCGTCACAGCCCCGTCGGCGCGCACGCGACAGGCGCCACCGCCTATCGCCCAACCGCCCCCAGCGCCTCGACCGGCGACCGGCGCGTGCCGGAACCGCCTCCCGGCACCGCCGAGGGGCGCGCCAGCGCCGCGGCCGCGTAGAGCGCCACGGCGGCCAGCGCGACCGAGGCGCCCGCCGCGATGTCGAGCTCGGCGCTCACGACGAGCCCGAGCGCGCCGGCGCCGGCGCCGAGCGCCGACGCCCATACGAGCTGCGCCCGTACGCTCGTACCGATCCGCATCGCCGCGCTCGCGGGCGCGACGAGCAGCGCGAACACGAGCAGGTTGCCGAGACCCTGGACCGCGGCGACCGTCGCGACGGCCAGCAGTGCGAGGAGCGCCAGCTCGACGCGCTCGGGACGCACGCCGAGCGACGGCGCGGCGGCGGGGTCGAAGACCGTGAGGCACAGGCTGCGGTGCCCCAGCCCCAGCGCGACGGCCACGATCGCGGCCAGCGCGCTCGCGGCGACGAGGTCGCCGGTGCTCGCTCCGAGCAGGTCGCCGAACAGCAGGTCGCCGAGGCGGGCCGGGACGTCGGGCGAGAGGGCGAGCACCGCGCCGAGCCCGAGCGCCGTCGTGACGGTCACCCCGACGGCGATCTCCGAGCCCACGCGCGTGTCGCGCGCCGCCAGGGCGATCAGCGCCGCGGCGACGAGCACGCCGCCGCCCGCCCCGAGCAGCAGCGGCGCACCCGCCAGCGAGGCGAGCACGAGGCCCGGCAGCATCGCGTGCGCGAGCGACTCGGCGGCGTAGGCGTGGCGCAGGTGCAGCAGCCACACGCCGAGCGCGCCGCAGGCGATGCCGAGGACGACGACCTCCAGGAGCGCGCGCTGCAGCAGGCCGGAGCGCAGGATCTCCATCAGTGGTGGTGGTGCTGGACGGCGACGCAGCGCTCGCCGCCGTCGAGCAGGACGATCTCCGCGCCGTAGGTCGCCTCCAGCACGTCGGTCGAGAGCGTCGATGCCGGCGGACCGTAGGCGATCTGATCGCCCTTCAGGCACAGCACCCGGTCCCAGCGGCGCGCCTGCTCGATGTCGTGCGTGGCGATCAGCAGCACGCGCCCCTCGCCTCGCAGCTCGTCGAGGATGCCCATGATCGCCTCCTCGCTCGTGCGGTCCACGCCGGCGAACGGCTCGTCGAGCAGCACCAGGCCCGCGTCCTGCACGAGCGCGCGCGCGACCAGGACGCGCTGGCGCTGGCCGCCCGAGAGCGCCCCGAAGGGCTCGCCGGCGTGCTCGCCGAGGCCGACGCGGGTCAGGGCGGCGCGCGCGCGCACGCGATCGGCGGCCCCGACGCGGCGGTACCACGGGGTGCGCGCGTAGGCGCCCATGAGCGCGACGTCGAGCGCGCTCACCGGGAAGTCCAGGCGCGAGCGCTCGGTCTGCGGGACGTAGGCGGGGACGCCGTCGAAGCGCACGCTCCCGGCGACGGCGGGCAGCTCGCCGAGCAGCGCCCGGAAGAGCGTCGTCTTGCCGCCGCCGTTGGGGCCGAGCACCGCGACCGCCTGCCCGGCGCTCGCGGCGAACGAGACGCCGCGCAGCGCCGGCGGGGCGCCGCCGTAGGCGGCGGCGAGGCCGTCGACCTGCAGCGCGGCCGGCGCGGGCGTCACGCCGCGGCCCTCAGCGAGCGGCGCAGCCGCGGCGCCGAAGCCAGCGCGGCGAGCGCGTAGCCGCCGCCGCCGACGAGCGCGATCGCCGGGCCGGGCGGGAGGTCGAGGTGGTAGGCGAGCAGCAGCCCGGCGAGGCCCTCGGCCGCGGCGAGCGCGACGCTCGCCGCCAGCAGCGCCCCGAGCGACCCCGTGAGCAGCCGGGCGGTGGCCGCGGGCACGACGAGCAGCGTGCTCACGAGCAGCGCGCCGACCGCCGGGAGGACCGCGACGATGGTCGCCGCGAGCAGTCCGAGCAGGATCCAGTCGCCGCGGCGGGCGGGCACGCCGAGCGCCGCGGCGCCGTCGGGATCAAAGCCGGTCGCAAGCCACGTGCGCGCGAAGCACGCGGTCGCCGCGGCCGCGGCGACCGCCACGGCGCCCGCGAGCCAGAGGTCGCCGTCGCCGAGACCGAGGAGGGTGCCGAACAGGAGCCGGTCCACGCCGGTGCCCGAGCGATAGACGTCGCTCGCGAGCACGGCCCCGAGCGCGAGCGCGCCGGTGAGCAGCAGCCCGGTCGCCGCGTCCGAGCTCGTCGCGCCGCGGCGGGTCAGGCGCGCGAGCAGCGCCGCGAAGCCGAGCCCCGCCCCGAGCGCCGCGAGCGGTGGCGCCAGGCCCCACGGGCCGGCGACGACGAGGCCGGGAAAGGTCGCCGAGCCGACGGCATGCGCGAAGAAGGCCAGCCGCCGCAGCACGATCCACGCCCCGAGCAGGCCGCCGGCGACCGCCAGCATGAGGATCGCGAGCACGGCGCGCTGCATGAACGGCGCCGTGAGGGGGTCGCTGAGCCAGCGCACGGAGCGAGCTTATCGAAAATGGTTCTCACTTAGCCGACCTCGCCGGTGAGCGGCAACGCGCCAACTCCGCCGATCGGCTCAAGCTCCGGCCGCCGCGTGCCGATGACCTCCTGGGTACCGCTCGTCATGCCGCTTCTCCGCCGCCCTCAGCACTCCCTGCTCTCCGGTCTCGGGGTGGCAGGCGCGGTGCTCGCGGCCGTCGTCGTGACGTTCACACTCGCGAGCGGCATCGTCGCCTACAACCTCACGTCCGCCGATCCGATCGTGACGAGCTCGCATGCGATCGTGCTCGACCCGCTGCGGGCCGCCGACGGCGTCGCCGCGCCGCTCGTGCTGCGCGGCGCGGGCGACGCGGGCGCTCGCACGGGCTCCTCGGGCGCCGTCGCGGGTGGGTCGCCGCGCGACGCGAATGCGACTGCCGGCGGTCAGGTCAAGGGCTCGCTGTCGTCCACAGGCGCCGAGGGCGCCGGCGTGCGCGCCGGCGACAGCGCCGACGCCGCGGGCGCGCAGCCCACGCCCGGCGCCGCGCGCCGGCCCGTCGTCGGCAAGGCGCTCGACGACACCAGCCAGGCCGTCGGCGTGACGGCCGACTCGCTCGCGCGCCGGCTCGAGGTCGTGACCGGCACGCTCGGGTCGCACGCCGAGCAGCTCGGCGTCAACGCGGGCACCGCGCTGCGCGAGGTCGTCGGCACCGGCACCGGCGCGCTCGCCCACCTGCTGGGCCCGCGGCTCGCCGGCTAACCGCGGCGCGGCGGCTCGCCCGCGCGGGCGAGCAGGAACTCGATCGCCCGCGCCTGCAGCGCGGCATCGTGCTGGACGGAGCGGTGATGGCCGCCGGGCACGCGCACGAAGGTGCTGCCCGGTGCGGCCTCGTGCAGGCGCGCCGCATGGGCGATGGGCACGACCTCGTCGCCCTCGGCGTGCAGGAGCATGAGGCCGGGCGCCGAGCGCGCGGGCGGCGGCCTCGAGGTCCATGCCCTGCAGCAGCGACTCGAGGCCCGCACGGTCGAGGGGCAGCTCGAAGCGCCCCTCGCGAAGCGCGCGCAGCAGCTGCTGCGGCGCGGCCGGGCAGATCGCGACGACCGCTGCCGCGCCCGCGAGCCGGGCCGCCGCAAGCGCGATGCAGCCGCCCAGCGACGTCCCGCGCAGGAAGACGGGGCCGCCGGCGGGGAGCAGCGCGGCGATCGCGGCCACGTCGTCGAGCGCGCCGGCGCCCAGAACACCCTCGCTGTCGCCGTGGCTGCGCTGGTCGAAGGCGATCGCGGCGAGGCCGCTCGCGGCGCACGCGCGCGCGAAGTCGAGGTGGTTCTCCTTGCGCGAGCGGGCGCCGTGGACGATGACCACGCCGCCGCGCGGCGCGCCCTGCGGCTCCGCCAGCGCGTAGGCGAGCCCGTCGTGCCGTCCGCGTCGCATCGAAGGCCATACTCTCCGATCCTCATGGCCGCCACCCGCACCCAGCTCTCACAGGCCTATCCGATCGGCAGCGCGATCGACGAGGACGGGCGCCTGCAGCTGGGCGGCTGTGACGCCGTCGAGCTCGCCCGCGAGTTCGGCACGCCCGCCTACATCGTCTCCGAGGACGACCTGCGCGCCCGCGCGCAGACCTTCGTCGAGGCCTTCCGCGCCCGGACGAAGAACTTCGACGTCCTCTTCGCCTCCAAGGCCTTTCCCTGCACGGCGGTCTACCGCGTGCTGGCGCACGAGGGCATCGCCTGCGACGTCGCCTCCGGGGGCGAGCTCGCGCTCGCGCTCGCCGGCGGCTTCGAGCCCGAGCGGATCTACATGCACGGCAACGCGAAGTCCGAGGACGAGCTGCGCTTCGCGCGCTCGGCCGGCGTCGGGCACATCGTCATCGACAACGACGACGAGATCACGCGCCTGCAGGCCGTCGTCGGCGACGGCCCGCCGCAACGGGTCCTGCTGCGCGTCACGCCCGGCGTCCGCGGGCGCACGAACGACAAGATCTCCACGGGCCAGGCGGACTCGAAGTTCGGCTTCTCGCTGGCCGACGCGCCCGCGGCGATCGCGCGGGTGCAGGACTCGGCGGCGCTGGACCTCGTCGGGCTGCACATGCACATCGGGTCGCAGCTGCTGGAGCTGGCGCCCTTCCGCGACGCGATCGAGGCGATCGCGCCGCTCGGCGACTTCGGCACGTACAACCTCGGCGGTGGGCTCGGCGTCGCCTACACCGCCGACCAGGAGCCGCCGCGGATCGCCGACTACGTCGCCGCCAAGGTCGACACCGTCAACCGCGTGCTCGGTCCCGGCAAGCGGATCCTCGACGAGCCGGGGCGCGCGCTCGTGGCCAACTCGACCGTCACGCTCTACACCGTGCAGAGCGTCAAGCGCAACGTGTCGACGTGGGTCGCCGTCGACGGCGGGATGTCCGACAACCTGCGCCCGATGCTCTACGGGTCGCCGTACGAGGCGCAGGTCGCCGACCGCTTCGGCGGCGGCACGCCGGCGCGCCTGACCGGCAAGCACTGCGAGTCCGGCGACGTCATCGTGCGCGAGGCCGACCTCGCCGACCCGCGCGTCGGCGACGTCATCGTGACCCCCGCGACCGGTGCCTACGGCCACGCGATGGCCAACAACTACAACGGCGTGCCGCGCCCGCCCGTCATCTTCGTGTCGCAGGGCGACGCCCGCGTGGTCGTCCGGCGCGAGACCTACGAGGACCTCACCGCGCGCGATGTCCAGTAGCGCGCCCTTCCGGATCGGCCTGCTCGGCCACGGCACGGTCGGCGCGGCGTTCCAGACGCTGCTCGCCGAGCGCGCCGACCACGTCGCGGCGATCACGGGGCTGCGTCCGCACGTCAGCGGCGTGCTCACGCGCTCCAGCGGCGACTTCGACGAGATCCTCGAAGGCTGCGATCTGATCGTCGAGCTCATCGGCGGCCTGGATCCGGCGCGCGACTACGTCCTGCGCGCGATGGGGGCGGGGCGCCACGTCGTGACGGCGAACAAGCAGCTGCTCAGCGTGCACGGCGAGGAGCTCTGGGCCGCCGCGCGCGAGCAGGGCGTGCAGCTGCGCTTCGAGGCGTCGGTCGCGGGCGTCGTCCCGGTGATCCGCGTGCTGCAGGAGTCACTCGCGGGCGCCCACGTCGACCGCGTCCACGGGATCGTCAACGGCACGACGAACTTCATCCTCTCCGAGATGGCCCGCACCGGCTGCTCGTACGCCGACGCGCTCGCCGACGCCCAGCGCCTGGGCTACGCCGAGGCCGACCCCAGCGACGACGTCAACGGCAGGGACGCCGCCGCGAAGATGGCGATCCTCGCGCGGCTGGCGTTCGACACGCCCGTGCATCTCGACCAGGTCATCTACGAGGGCATCGAGCACATCACCGCCGACGACATGGAGTACGCCGAGGAGCTCGGGCTCGGCCTGAAGCTCATCGGCACGGCCGAGCGGATCGACGGCGGGCTGGCGGTGCGCGTGCACCCGGCGTTCCTGTACTCCGGCCATCCGCTCGCAAGCGTGCACGGCCCGTTCAACGCCGTGACGGTCGAGTCCGAGGCGATCACCGAGATCACGATGTCGGGCCCGGGCGCCGGCGGGCCGCAGACGGCCAGCGCCGTGCTCGGCGACGTGATCAGCGCGATGATCCCGCCCGCCTCGACGCCCGAGACGACGCAGGCGCTCGCGATCGTCGAGGACGTCGCGTCCTCGTTCTACCTGCACATGGAGGTCGCCGATCATCCCGGCGTCCTGGCGCAGGTGGCGCACGTGCTCGGCGAGCAGGGGGCGTCGATCAAGTCCGTCGTCCAGAAGGGCCTGGGCGAGCGCGCGCGGCTCGTGATGGTCGTGCACCCGATCCTCGAGTCGCGCTTCTTCGCCGCGGTCGACCAGATCGGCGGCCTGGACTTCCTGCGCTCGCCGCCGCGGGCGATCCGCGTCATCGACGAGGAGTTCGTGTAGGCGCCGCAGTAGGGTCCGGCCCGATGCCCGGCCTCATCGAGCGCTATCGCGACCGCCTGCCGTTCGCCGACGGCGACCCCGTCGTCTCGCTCGGCGAGGGCGACACGCCGCTCGTCCATGCGCCGCACATCTCGAGCCTCGTCGACGCCGACGTCTGGCTGAAGCTCGACGGGACGAACCCGACGGGCTCCTTCAAGGACCGCGGCATGACCTGCGCGGTCAGCGCGGCCGTGCGCGAGGGCGCCGAGGCGGTCATCTGCGCCTCGACGGGCAACACCGCCGCGAGCGCCTCCGCCTACGCCGCCCGCGCCGGCCTGACGTGCGCGGTCATCGTGCCCGAGGGCAAGATCGCCGCCGGCAAGCTCGCGCAGGCGCTCATGCACGGCGCGCGCGTCATCGCGCTGCGCGGCAACTTCGACGAGGCGCTGACGCTCGTGCGCGAGCTCACCGACCGCCACCCGATCGCGCTCGTCAACTCCGTCAACCCCTTCCGCCTCGAGGGCCAGAAGACCGGCGCCTTCGAGATCATGGAGCGCCTCGACGAGCTCGACGGGCTCTGCATCCCGGTCGGCAACGCCGGCAACATCACGGCCTACTGGAAGGGCTTCTCGGAGCTCGGGATCGCGCCGCGCCTGTTCGGCTTCCAGGCCGAGGGCGCGGCGCCGCTCGTGCTCGGCCACAAGGTCGAGCATCCCGAGACGATCGCCAGCGCGATCCGGATCGGCAACCCGGCGCGCTGGGAGGAGGCGATGGCGGCGATGACGCAGTCGCGCGGGATGGTGCGCTCCGTCACCGACGGCGAGATCCTCACCGCCTACCGCCTGCTCGCCGCGCGCGAGGGCGTCTTCTGCGAGCCCGCGAGCGCGGCCTGCGTCGCCGGGCTGCTGCGCTACGGCGCCGACGGCGCGCGCCGCGTCGCCTGCGTGCTCACCGGCCATGGCCTGAAGGATCCGCAGACCGCGCTGGACAACGCGGGCGGCGTCATCGCCTGCGAGCCCGACCTCGCGGCCGTCGAGGACGCCGTCCTGGCCTGATGCGGCGTCGCCGGCTCGTCCGCGTCCCCGCCTCGTCGGCGAACCTCGGACCCGGATTCGACTCGTTCGCCGCGGCGCTCGCGCTGCATGTCGAGCTCGAGGTCGTCGAGACCGGCCGCTTCGCCGTCGAGACGCGCCTGGACATCGCGCGCGACCGGCGCAACCTCTGCGTGCGCGGGTTCGCGCGGCTGCACCCGCCCGACGACTTCACGTTTCGCATCCGCTCGGACGTCCCGCTCTCGGGCGGGCTGGGATCCAGCGCGGCGGCCTACGTCGCCGGCCTGACCGCGGCGGCGCACGTGCTCGAGCTCGACGAGGACCTGCTCGCGCACGCGACCGCGCTCGAGGGCCATCCCGACAACGCCGCCGCGGCGCTGCTGGGCGGCTTCGTCATCGTCAGCGACGGCGATGTCGCGCGCTTCGAGCCGCCCGAGGGGCTGGAGGCGGTCATCGTCGTCCCGCGCGCCGCGGTGCGCACGGCGCTGGCGCGTCGCGCGCTTCCCGCCACCGTGCCGATGGCCGACGCCGTCGCGAACGTCGCGCGCGCATCGATGCTCACGCTCGGCCTCGCGAGCGGTGACCTGAGCCTCGTCGGCCGCGGGCTGCGCGATCGCCTGCACCAGCCCTACCGCGCGCACCTCTTCCCGCAGTCGATGCGCCTGCTCGAGCGCGCCGAGGAGCTCGGCGCGATCGGGGCGAGCATCTCCGGCGCCGGGCCCACCGTCCTGTTCTGGACGCAGGCCGACGCCACCGGCGCCGTCGTCGGCGCCCTGCGGCGCGAGACGGACGGATGGGCCGACGTCCTGCGCGCTCCCTTCGAGTCGCAGGGCGCCGACGTCCGCGAGCTGTGACGGCGGCGGACGCCGCGCGCCCTGCGGGCGCGCGGCGGCCGGCCATCGGTCCCTACTTCTCGAACCCGATGTCCTCGTAGATCTCGTAGCCCAGGCCCTTGGAGCCGAGGTTCGCGAGCGTCGACTTCGCGGCCGTGATCTGCGGGCGCTGGTAGAGGATGATCGAGTGCACGGCGTTCCAGACCTGCGTATCGGCCTGGTTGATGAGATCGATCGCCTTCGTGCGGTCGACCTCCTCCTCGGCCTGCGTCATGAGGTCGTCGATCTGCTTGGACCCCGTGCGGGCGTAGTTCTGCTGGATCTGCAGCTCGCCCTTGTCGTCCTTGACCGGGTTGGCGTAGATCGAGTTCGCCGAGGAGATCGGGAACGGCGTGCCGAGCCAGGAGAACGGCGTGATGTCGAAGTTGCCCGGCGTGACGTACTTCTCGAAGAAGTCGTCGGTCGGCACCGTCTGCACGTCGAGCTTGATGCCGACGTCCTGGAGCATCTTCTGGGTCAGCTCGCCCTCCTGGCGGCTCGTCGTCACCTGTGAGGGGATGACGAAGCGCAGCGTGAGCGTCTTGCCGGCCTTCTTGCGCACGGCGCCGCTGAGCTTCCAGCCCGCCTGGTCCAGCAGCGCCTTGGCCTTGTCGGGATCGAATGTTCCGACCTCGCCGGAGTTGTCCTTGTAGCCGTCCTGGGTGTTGACGAGGAAATGGCTGCCCATCGTCGTCGTCGGATAGTTCAGGCCCGTGAGGTCGGCCTTCGCCAGGACCTCGCGGTTGATCGCCATCGCGACGGCCTTGCGGACGTTGACGTCCTTCAGGATCGGTCCGGTGCCGTTGATCGTGAAGTGGCGGAAGTCCGGTCCGCCGGCCTCGCGCGCCTCGCCGCCGGCAACGCCTGAGACGCGGCGGAACGCCGACGCGTCGATGGCCAGCAGCGCGTAGTCGATCTCGCCGTTGGCGAACGCCCCCGGAAGCGCGTCGTCGCTCAGCGCGCGGAAGATGATCGTGTCGAGCACCGGCTTGTCGCCCCACCAATCGGGGTCGCGCTCGATCGTGATCGTCTTGGCGCTCTGGTCGATCTTCTTGAGCCGGAAGGCGTTGCCGGTCACCGGGATCTTGCCCTTGTAGTCGGTGTCGAAGCGCTTCGGGTCGCTGTTGGTCGCGGCGGGATACAGCGGATCGAAGAGCGCCTGCCACTCGCCGAACGGCTTGTCGAACGTCACGACGACCTCGTAGTCGTCGGCGCCCTTCTCGACGGAGGAGATGCGCTCATAGCCCGTCGACGAGGCGAGCTTGTACTTGCCGTTGGGGTCCTTCAGGGCGTTCCACTCCGCCGCGTAGTCGCGGTAGGTGATCGGCTTGCCGTCAGACCACTTGCCCTTCGGGTTGAGCTTGAAGGTCACGACCTGCTTGGGCGAGGTCGAGGTGACCTCGGCCGACGTCACGAACGCTGGATTGGCGGTGATCTTGCCCTCGGGGGACACGCGGAACGGCCGCGGCATGACGGCGTTCTGGATCTTGCTCGCAGAGCCGTTCGTGCCGTCGATCTGGTTGTAGTTCCACTGCGTCGGGAACTCGTCGAGGCCCCACTTCAGGGTGCCGCCCTGCGCGAGCTGGTCGCGGGGGACCGGATTGAGGTCGGAGGCCTTCACGGCGTTGGCATCGCCGGCCGCGCCGCCCCCGCCGTTGTCGTCGGACGAGCTGCTCCCGCAGCCGGCGACGAGCGCTGCTGCGGCGACGAGCGCCAGCACGGCGCCCTTGGGTCGATGTATCTGCACGTCTACTCCTCCTCTGTGGTGTGCGGAGGGGTCAAGTCAGACCACCTCGATCCTCTCCGCGTAATGACAGGCAGCGGCCTGGTCGGTGCCGTTGCGCCCGAGCTCGGGCTCCTCGTCGATACAGCGCCGCCGCCGCTGCTCATCGAGGACGGCGAACTTCTGACAGCGCGTCCGGAAGCGGCAGCCCGACGGCGGGTCCGAGGGGCTCGGCAGGTCGCCCTCGAGCAGGATGCGCTTGCGGGTGCGCTCCTTGACCGGGTCGGGAATCGGGATCGCCGACAGCAGCGCCTGCGTGTACGGGTGCGCCGGCGCGTCGTAGACGAGCTCGACATCGCCGATCTCGGCGATGCGCCCGAGGTACATGACGGCCACGCGGTCGGCGATGTGGCGCACGACGGAGAGGTCGTGGGCGACGAAGAGGTAGCTGAGGTCCAGGCGCGCGCGCAGCTCGGCGAGGAGGTTGATGACGCCCGCGCGGATCGAGACGTCGAGCGCCGAGACCGGCTCGTCGAGTACGAGCAGCTTGGGCTCCAGCGCGAGCGCCCGCGCGATCGCGATGCGCTGGCGCTGGCCGCCGGAGAACTGCGCCGGGTAGCGCTCGGCGTGGGCCGGGTCGAGCCCGACAAGCGCGAGCAGCTCGCGCACGCGCGCCGTGCTCGTCTCACGCGACACGCCATGCGTGCGCAGCGGCTCGGCGAGGATGTCGGCGACCGGCAGGCGCGGGTCCAGCGAGGCCAGCGGGTCCTGGAAGACGACCTGGATGTCGCGTCGCAGCGCCTGGCGCGCGCGGGCGTCGAGGTCCGCGACGTCGTGTCCGAGCACGACGATCCGGCCTTTCTGCGGGGCCACGAGCTCGAGGATCTGCAGCAGGGTCGTCGTCTTGCCGCAGCCCGACTCGCCGACGAGCCCGAGCGTCTCGCCGGCGCGGATGTCGAAGCTGATGCCGTCGACAGCGCGCACCGTCCCGACCTGGCGCTTGAACACCGCGCCCTTCATGAGCGCGTGATGCTTGACGAGGTCCTCGGCCCCGAGCACGATCGCGCGTTCCTCGCGCGGCAGCGCGTCGGCCGGCGCCGGGGGCAGCTGCGGCGTGGGGAAGACGTCGTGCGGGTCGAAGTCGCCCTTCTCGATCGCCTCCTTGCGATGGCAGGCGGCCAGCTGCGGGCGCCCGCCGACGGGCTCGAGCGCCGGCTCCTCCTTACGGCATCTGTCGAACACGAGCGGGCAGCGCGGGGCGAACGGACAGCCGGGCGGCAGGCCGGCGAGCGACGGCGGGCTGCCCGAGATCGGCACGAGCGCGCGGCGGCCGGCCGAGTCGATGCGCGGGATCGAGCCCAGCAGCCCCATCGTGTACGGCATCCGCGGGCGGGCGTAGACGTCGTCGACGGGGCCGGACTCGACGATCCGTCCCGCGTACATCACCGCCACGCGGTCGGCGAAGCCCGCGACGACCCCGAGGTCGTGGGTGATCATCACGATCGCGGCGCCGGTCGCCTCGCGCGCCGTGCGCAGGACCTCGAGCACCTGCGCCTGGATCGTCACGTCGAGCGCCGTCGTCGGCTCGTCGGCGATGATCACATCGGGGTCGTTGGCGATCGCCATCGCGATCATCACCCGCTGGCGCATGCCGCCGGAGAACTCGTGCGGGAACGCCTTGGCCCGGTTGCCGGCCCGCGGGATCCCGACGAGGTCCAGCAGCTCGACGGCGCGCGCGTGGGCGGCGGCCTTCGTCGTGTCGTTGTGGATGAGGACGGCCTCGGCGATCTGGTCGCCGACCGTGTAGACGGGCGTCAGCGCCGACAGCGGGTCCTGGAAGACCATCGCGATCGACTTACCCCGTACGCGCGAGAGCTCCGCATCGCCGAGCCCGACGAGCTCCTGGCCGTCGAGCTCGACCGAGCCGCTGACCTCGGCGTTGGCCGGGAGCAGGCCCATGACCGCCTGCGCGGATGCCGACTTGCCCGAGCCCGACTCGCCGACGATCCCGAGCACCTCGCCGCGGGCGAGCTCGAAGCCGACGCCGCGCACGGCCCGCACCCCGCCGCCGAACGTGACGTGCAGGTCGGCGACCCGCAGGACCGGCGCGGTCATCCCGACGACCCGGACGACGGATCGAGGGCGTCGCGCAGCCCGTCGCCGACGACGTTGACCGCCAGCACGATGATCACGAGCAGCCCGCCCGCGAAGCCGAACAGCCACGGGTAGGTCGTCGCCGAGTTCGTGCCGTCGGCGATGATCGTCCCCAGCGAGACGTCCGGCGGCTGCACGCCGAAGCCGAAGTACGACAGGCCGGTCTCGGAGATGATCGCGGCGCTGACGTTGATCGTCGCGTCGATGATCAGCAGCGACGAGATGTTGGGCAGGACGTGGCGGAAGATGATCGTGCGGGCGGGCACGCCCATGTAGCGCGCAGCCATCACGTACTCGCGCTCGCGCAGCGAGATCGTCATCCCGCGCACGATGCGCGCCGTGACCATCCACAGAAACGCGGCGAGCAGCAGGACGAAGATGAGCCACGTCTTGCCGCGGAAGGCGGGCGACAGGATCGCGACGATCAGGAACGCGGGCAGCACGAGCAGCAGGTCGACGACCCACATCAGCGCGCGCTCGACCCAGCCGCCGAAGTAGCCGGCGAAGGAGCCGACGACCGCGGCGATCCCGGTCGACAGGACGGCGACGAGCAGGCCGATGATCAGCGACTTCTGCATCCCGCGCATCGTCAGCGCGTAGACGTCGCCGCCGGTCTGCGTCGTGCCGAACCAATGCTCCGTCGACGGCGCCTGCAGGAACGCGCCGAAGTCGCGGTCGGTGTAGCTGTACTTCGTGAGGTACGGGCCCAGGAACGCGAGCAAAAAGAGGAACACGAGCACCGCCAGGGCCGCGACCGCGAGCCGGTGCGTCAAGAAGCGCCGCCAGACGATCCCCCAGCGCCCGGGGATGCGCGTCTCGTCCAGCGGCGGCGTCCCCCCGTCCTCTGCGGGCAGGATCACCGTGTACGCGTCGCTGGGAACGGACATCTCAGCTCACCCGGATCCGCGGGTCGAGAAGGGCATAGGCGAGGTCGGAGAGCAGGCCCGCGATCGAGCACGAGCACCGCGGCGAAGCAGCTCACGGCGGCGACGGCGTTGACGTCCTGGCGCGTGACCGAGTCCACGAACCACTCCCCCATCCCGTGCCACCCGAAGATCTTCTCCGTGAACGTCGTCCCGACGAGCAGCAGGCCGAAGTCGTAGGCGAGGAACGTCACGGCGGGGATCAGCGCGGTGCGCAGCGCGTGCTTCGTCAGCGCCGTGCGGCGGCGCAGCCCCTTGGCCTGCGCGGTGCGCACGAAATCCGCCCCGAGGACGTCGAGCATCGAGTTGCGCTGGTAGCGGCTGAAGATCGCCACTTGCCCGAGGATGAGCGTCAGGCTCGGGATGACGAGGTGCTGGAAGCGGTCGCCGAGCTGCGTCCACCAGCCGCCCGACAGCCCGGGCGTCACCTCGCCGGTGTAGAGGAAGACCTTCGAGCCGACCGCGTTGTTGAAGCCGACGGCGAGGACCTCGAGGACGATCGCGAGCACGAAGACCGGCGTCGCGAGGATCACGAAGGACCCGACCGTCACGGCGTGGTCGCTGGGTTTGTACTGGCGCACCGCCCCCCAGGCGCCCGCCGCCACCCCGAGCAGGCTGCCGATGATCGCCGCCAGCAGGACGAGGCGCAGGCTCACGAGGGCGCGCCGCCCCAGCTCGCCGTTGATCGAGATCCCGTCCCACGTGCGTCCGAAGTCGCCGTGGACGACGTCGCGCGCCCAGCGCGAGTAGCGCTCGAGGATCGGCGTCTTGTCGTTGAGGTTCAGCTCGTCGAGCTGGGCGTCGACGACGCGCTCGGGCGGCGCCGGATTGCGGCCCTCGAAGTTCGTGCGGGGCTTGAGGCTCGTCGCGGCGAGGAGGAAGGCGAGGCTCGTGGCGATGACGACCAGGACGATCGAGTTCAGCGTCCGCCGCGAGAGGAACTTCAGCATCTCCACGCCGCCTGCCCGCTTCGGCGTCCCCTCACGCGCGGGTGCGTCATGCTCGGATCCGCACCGGGGCGCCGAGCGGCACGCGCCGCATCAGCCAGCGCATGTCGCGGTCGCGGGCACGCAGGCAGCCGCTGCTGGCGGGGGTGCCGATCGACGCCTCCTTGGTGGTGCCGTGGATCGCGATGCGGTCGCCGCCGCTCCAGCCCTGCGGCACGTCGGGCTGGCGGCCCGTGAGCGCAAGCGCGCAGCAGCCGTACGCGCCGCCACCCTGGACGCGCAGCCGGTCGGTGACCGCGAAGCGGCCGGTCGGCGTCGTCGTCCCGGGGCGGCCGACCGCGACGTCGATGCGCCGCACGGCACGGCCCTCGTGACGTACGAGCAGCTCGCGGTCGGAGAGGTCGACCTGCAGCGTGTAGGGCTCGTGCAGGAGCGTCGCCGCCTCGGCGCTGATCCAGCCGGTGCGCGAGTTGGGCACGTGCTCGGACAGGACCGCCAGCCAGCGCCCGCGACGTTCGGCGACCGCCAACACGCGCGCCGAGCCGAATCCGGTGCGCATGCCCAATCCCAGGATGACACGGCCACCAGGGCTCGCGCGCAATTGGGTGCGACGTGCGAGTTGCGCGCCGAACGGCGGTCGCGGTCGCAGCGTCGGCTCGCGGGTCAGCGGCGCGCCGCGTGGCGGTGGCGCGACCCGCGCGCGCGGCGTCGTCGTCGCGTCGTCCCCGCCGCCGCGGAGGAGCAGCAGCGCGGCTGCGCCGCAGGCGCAGAGGAGCCCGGCGAGGGCGACGGCGGCGCGGCGTGTCCTCACCTCGGCAGCCCCGGCAGCGCCTTCAGCCGCCTGCGCGCGTCCGTCAGCTTGAGCCGCGCGAGCAGCTCGTCGGCGAGCGCGAGGTAGTCGGCGCCGAGGTCGGGCCGGTGGTCGAGGATCGACGTGGCGAGCTCGGCGGCCTCGGCGTAGGCGATCGAGGACCGGATCGTCGTGCCGAGGAGCTTGCGGCCGACGTGCTTGCGCAGCGTCTCGTAGGCCTCGCGGCTGTGGCGCGTGCGCATGTCGGCGATGTTGAAGACGACGCCGAGCCAGCCGAGATCGGGGTTCAGGCCGTCGCGGGCAAGCTCGATGACCTCCAGCGCCTGCTCGACGCCCTGCAGCGCGAAGTACTGGGCCTCCGTCGTCAGCAGCGCCTGGTCGGCGGCGACGAGCGCGTTGACCGTGAGCAGCCCGAGCGACGGCGGGCAGTCCAGCAGGATGAGGTCATAGCGGTCCTTCACGGCCTTGAGCGCGCGCCTGAGGGTCAGCTCGCGGCCCATCTTGCCCGCGAGCATGAGCTCGGTCTCGGCGAGCGCGAGGTTCGCGGGGATGATGTCGTCGTGGATCGCCTCGCCCGCCGCGGCGCGGCCCGCGAGCACGTCGACGATCGTGGGCGCGGCCTCCGGATCGACGTCGAAGTAATCCGACAGGTTGCCCTGCGGGTCGAGGTCGATGGCGAGGACGCGCAGGTCGAGGCGCCGGAAGACGTCGGTCAGCGTCCGGACGGTCGTCGTCTTGCCGGTGCCGCCCTTCTGGGACAGGACTGCGATCGTGATGGCGCCCAAGGGGCGCGGATGCTACTCGGCCGCTGCTGCGCCAGCCCCGGCTGCGGCCGGCTCACCGGTCCGGTCGGCGAAGCGCAGGCGGTAGCGACCGACGACGATCTCGTCGCCGTCCGCGAGCAGCTGGGAGACGATCCGCTCGCCGTTGACGAACACGCCGTTGAGGCTGCGGTCGTCGAGCACGCGGATGCCGTCCGCCTCGGCGACGAGCACGGCGTGCCGGCGCGAGACGGTCGGGTCCTCGAAGCGCAGGTCCGCCGACAGGCTGCGCCCGATGCGCATGCTCTCGCCGCTCATCGCGACGGTGCGCACGCAGCCGGTGTCCTGGAACACGAGGTAGGCGCCGGGCTCTGCGATCGCGTCGCGGGCGGCCGCAAGCTGCGCGTCGCCGTCGGCGGAGATGGCGTCGGGTTCGGGGCGCTTGAATCGCGCTCCTCCCACGGTCGTACCAGTGAGGCCCGTCGGCAGTGACTTCATGGTCCGACACTCCCTTTCGCCGGCATTACAGGGGTGGTCCGCCGGCTCCCTCGGCTTGTGCGGAACATAGCAAGCGCGTCAAGATTCCCAAGGACCGTTCGCGCGTGCCAGGAGGCCGGTGAGCTACCCATGGTCGCGGCGTGGCTAAACCCTGCCTCAAGACCGTGAAGGACTGCCCGGGGCCGCGCCGAAGCACCATTTCATGGCACGAGCCGTGGTGACGATCGACGAACAGGACCTCGAGCGAGCACTGCTGCGCAAGAGCGTCGGGTCGCTCTGCGGCGCCACGCAGCGCTGCGCGGATTGCAACCGCACGCCGCTCATCGGGGAGACGCTGCACCGCTACCGCGGCGCCGTCACGGTCTGTGAGCTGTGTCGCCCGCTGCGGCGGGACGCGCCCGAGCACAGCGAGCCCGTGCGCACCAGCGAGTACGGCCTCGCGGTCCGTGTTCACCGGGTCGGCGCCGTCTCGCCGCCCGCGCCCGTCCCCGAGTAGATTGGCGGGCGATGGAGCCCGTCACGCTCACGACGACGATCGCCAAGCCACGCGCGGAGGTCTTCGAGTACCTCGCCGACGTGGCCAACCACCAGGAGTTCACCGATCACTGCCTCGTCGACTGGCATCTCACGCGCGAGGACTCCTATGGCCACGGCGCCGGCGCCCGCTTTCGCGTGAAGTCCCGCTTCGACCGCTTCTCCTACGGCGATGTGACGTTCGCCGAGGTCAAGCCGCCGGAGCGCATCGTCGCCACCGGCCGGGCGGGCCGCTTCAACCGCGTGCGAACCCGCTCGGAGTGGCGTCTCGCGGATGCCGGCGACGGGCGCACGGAGGTCACCTTCGTCACCTCGACCGAGCCTGCGACGCAGTCCGACCGCCGGATGGAGAAGCTCCTGCGGGTCCCCGCGGCGACGACGCGCTGCCACCGCCGCGCCCTCGACCGCCTGCGCTCGATCCTGGAAGCCGGGGAGGGCCGCGGCGCCCGGACGACGCTCTCCGGTGGGGCACGCAAGCCCGCCTCGGGCTTCAGGCTGTAGATTTCCCGCCGCCTGTGCCTCGCCTCCGCCGCCCGCTCGCCCTCCTCCTCGCCCTGCTCGCCGGCGGCGGGCTCGCGGCATGCGGGAACCACCCCGACGAGGACGCGCGCATCGTTCGCGCCGAGACCGAGGGCCTCTATCTCGACGTCGGCGACCTGAAGTACCAGGTCCAGGTCTCGCGTCAGCTGAACCCCGACGACGTCCAGGACCGCCCGTACCTCCAAGGGGTCCCCGAGGATCAGCGCGTGCTGAAGTCCGACGAGGTCTGGTTCGGCGTCTTCATGCGGGTGCAGAACGAGACCGACCACGCGCATCAGCCGGCGAGCGACATCGAGATCCTCGACACGCAGGAGGAGTCCTTCCGGCCGATCACGGTAGACGCCTCCAACCCCTTCGCCTACAACCCCGACGCCTTCGTGCCGGCCGGCGACACGCTGCCGCTGCGCGACACGCCGTCCTTCGACACCCCCACGCGCGGCCAGCTCATGCTCTTCAAGCTCACGCTCACGTCGCTGGGCAACCGCCCGCTCGAGCTGCGCTTCGAAAGCCGCACCGGCCGCGCGCAGACGGGCATCGTCGACCTCGACGTGTAGCGGGGCTCGGGCGCGTCGCGCCGGTCTTCGCCCGAGCGCGGGTCCGATCGCTCGGGCGGTCCGCGCGCTCGCGCCGGTCCCGAGCAGCCCACGCGTCCTTCGCGCCGAAGGTGCCAGCGGCCGCTAGCACAGGGCTAGCAGTGGCTAGCACCTCTCGCGAGGAACCCCCGCGTGACACGGCGCGTCGCGGTGCGGACCGCCCCTCGGCTGCCACGGCCGCCGCAGGCTCGCACGCGCTTCCCTCGTCGATGCCGACGCCCACGCGTCAGCGGGTCGCCTTGAGCCCCGCGATCAGGACCTGCTTGGCCACAGGCGCGGCGGTGTCGCCCCCCGCGCCGGACTCGACGAGCAGGACGCCGACGGCGACCCGCGGGGCTGCCGAGGGCGCGTAGGCGGAGAACCAGGCGTCGGTGTCGGTCGGGTCGTTGGGCAGCGGGGGCGGGCAGTCGGGCGCCTCGGGTGTCGGGACGCAGTCCTCGATCTTCGTGGTGCGCAGCTCCGCGGTGCCGGTCTTGCCGGCGACCTGGACGCCGGTGATCTGGGCCGCCTTGCCCGTGCCCTCGTTGACGACGGCCTCCATGTAGCCGCCGACCTGGCGCGCCGTCGCGCTCGGGATGACCTGCGTGCGGCGGACGCGCGCGCTGCGCTCGAGGGTCAGCTGCGGGCGCTGGCCGCGCCCGGCGATCGTGGCGGCGACGAGCGCCATCTGCAGCGCGGTCGCCTGCACGCGGCCCTGGCCGATCGCCGAGGAGGCGACCGCGAGGCTGTCGCCGATCTCGTCTGCCTGCGGGATCGAGCTCGTCGCCGCGCCGGGTATCCCCAGGTCGGAGTTGAAGCCGAACGCCTCCGCGACCTTCACGAGCCGCGGTCCGCCGAGCCGGGCGCCGAGCGGCGCGAAGACCGAGTTGCAGGAGTGCGCGAACGAGGCTCGCAGCGAGCCGCCGCACGACTCGCCGTTGGCGTTCTCGATGTCGACGCCCTCGATCGTCGTCTTCGTCTCGAACGGATAGACCGAGTTGGGCCCCGCCAGCTTCGCCTGCAGGATGCCCGTCAGCGTGATGATCTTGAACGTCGAGCCGGGCGGCTGCAGGCCCGAGAACGCGACGCCCGACAGCGCGATGATCTCGCCTGTCCGGGGGCGAACGACCGCGACGCCTCCGAGCCGCGCGCCCTTGGCCTCGACGGCCGCCCGCTGCACGTCGGGGTCGATCGAGGTGCGGACCGCGCGCCCGGGCCTCGCGATGCTGCTGGCGAGCGTCCGGTCGCCGGCGCGCAACACCCCGCCGGGGGTTCCGGCGAGCCGCTCGTCGAAGACGCGTTCGAGGCCGGAGAGCCCGATGCGCGCATCGTCGGGATATCCGAGCGTCCGCAGCTTGCCGACGCGCTCCGGCGGCGCAGGGCCGAGCTCGCCGACGATCGAGCTCGCGACGTCCAGCGAGGACGCGCGCTCGGGCCCCTGGGCCATCGGGGTGCCGTCGCGGGCGAGGATGTCGGCGCGGGCCGCGAGCTGCATGTGGCGCACGAGCGTCTCGCCGCGCCGCACGCCGGGAAACGTCAGATGCCGCGTCCAGTCCACGCGCGCGGCGTCGTCCTTGCCGGCGAACGGCAGGCGCAGTGTCGTGCGCACCGGCCCGAAGACCCGCGTGCGGATCGTCACCGGCACGCTGACGACGCCGTCGACGAGCTCGGACGGCTTGCCCGGGCGCAGCGAGACGGTCGTGGCGAGCTCGGCGGCCTCGCGGTACTCCGAGACGAACCGGCGCAACGGCGTGGCGCGCCGCGCGTCCGCGGTCAGCAGCGCGTGCATCGCGGGGTAGTCGTCGCGCGCCCAGGCGGCGGTGAAGGCCTCCGCACGGACCTCCGCGGCGGGCCGCGAGTCCACGAGCAGGACGTACGCCGCCACCGCGATCGCCGCCGCCGCGACCAAGGTTGCGATGATGGCGCGCGGGGAAGGAGGGGACCGGCGCGAACGTGAGAAAGCGAGCGGCATGCAGACGAACTATGGCCCGATCGCGGACGGCATCACGCCAGGGATCAGCCCGTGACGCCGATCGACTTCATCATCCTCGCGTTCGCGGCGTTCTTCGCGCTCGTCGGCTTCGCGCGCGGATTTCTCATCGGGGCGCTGTCGCTGGCCGGCTTCGCCGCCGGCGCGTACCTCGGCACGAGGTTCGGGCCGCAGCTGCTGACGGAAGGCAACCAGTCGCCCTTCGCGCCGCTGTTCGGCCTGCTCGGCGCGCTCATCGGCGGCACGCTGATCTCGGCCGGGGCGGAGGGCGTCGCCGGCGCGATGCGGACCGCGATGGTGTCGCCCGGCCTGCGTGCGATCGACGGGATCCTCGGCAGCGTCCTCGCCGTCGGCCTCGCGCTCGGCATCGCCTGGCTGCTGAGCGTCATCGTCCTGCAGACCCCCGGCATCCGCGACTACCGCCGCTCGATCCAGAAGTCCGCGATCCTGCGCGAGCTCAACGACGTGCTGCCATCCGACAAGGTCCTCAAGGCGCTCGCGCGCTTCGATCCCTTTCCGCGCGTCACCGGTCCCGATGCCGAGGTCCCGGCCCCCAAGGGCTCCGTCCCGCGCGATCCGGACATCCAGCGCGCGGGAGACTCCGTCGTCCAGATCCTCGGCAACTCCTGTGGCCTGGGCGTCTCCGGGTCGGGCTGGGTGGTCGCCCGGGGGGTCGTCGTCACCAACGCCCACGTGGTCGCCGGCCAGGACCCCGGCAACACGGTCGTGCGGATGCGCGACCGCGGTAGGAAGTACGCCGCGACCGCGATCGCCTTCGACTCGCGCAACGACGTGGCGGTGCTGCGCGTGCCCGATCTGCCGGCCGCGCCACTGTCCTATTCGCGCGAGGTGAAGGTCACGGAGCCGGGCGCCGTCCTCGGGTATCCGCTCAGCGGGCCGTTCGCGGCCCGCGCGACGAGGATCGGGGCCACGCAGACGGTGCTCACGCAGGACGCCTACGGCCGGCGCCTCGTGCGCCGCAAGATCACGTCCTTCCGCGGCAACGTCCAGCCGGGCAATTCCGGCGGCCCGATCGTCGACGTCGCAGGACGCGTCGCGGTGACGGTCTTCGCGAAGTCCACGAGCGGCCGTCAGGAGGGCGGATTCGCGATCCCGAACGACATCGTGCGCAAGACCGTCGACCGGGCGTCGGGCGAGGTCGGCACCGGTCCCTGCGCCCGCTGAGGGCGCCCTCGACGGCGGCGGGCGGCTGGGTCGGCGCACAGGATGGCGCTACCCTGCCGCCGATGTCCAAGACACTCGTCATCGCCGAGAAGCCATCTGTGGGCCGCGACCTCGCACGCGTCCTGCCGGGGCCGTTCGCCAAGCACGAGGGGTACCTCGAGGGCCCCGAGCACGTGCTGACCTGGGCGGTGGGGCATCTCGTCCAGCTCGCCGAGCCCGACGAGTACGACGCGAAGTTCAAGAAGTGGCGGATGGCCGATCTGCCGATCGTGCCCGAGAAGTTCAAGCTCGTCGTGCGCGACGAGCGCTCCAAGAAGCAGATGTCGGTCGTGACCCAGCAGCTGCGCCGCGACGAGGTCGACCAGGTCATCAACGCGTGCGACGCCGGCCGTGAGGGCGAGTTGATCTTCGCCTACCTCTTCGAGAAGGCGGGCTCGAAGAAGCCCGTCCAGCGCCTGTGGCTGTCGTCGATGACGAAGGCCGCGATGCAGCGCGCGTTCGACGAGCTGCGCCCGGGCTCGGAGTTCGCCCAGCTCGAGGCCGCCGCCCGCTCGCGCTCGGAGTCCGACTGGATCGTCGGCATGAACGCCACGCGCGCCGCGACGATCCGCCTGCGCAGCTCCTTCGACGGCGCCGTCTCGCTCGGCCGCGTGCAGACGCCGACGCTCGCGATCATCACCCGCCGCGAGGAGGAGATCCGCGCGTTTGAGCCCGAGGCCTACTGGCTCGTCGACGCCGTCTTCGCCGCCACCCAGGGCACCGCCGGCGACGCCGGTGGCCGCGTCTACGAGGGGCGCTATCACGACGGCTCCAAGCCGCGCATGGCCAGCGCCGCGGCCGCCGACGCGATCGTCGCCGCCGTCCGCGGCCAGACGGGCGAGATCACGCAGCTCGAAACCAAGGAGCGCCGCGAGCGCGCGCCCCTGCTCTACGACCTCACGTCGCTGCAGCGCGAGGCCAACAGCCGCTACGGCTTCACCGCCCGCCGCACCCTCGCCGCCGCCCAGCGCTGCTACGAGGAGCACAAGGTGCTCACGTATCCGCGCACGAGCTCACGCTTCCTGACGAGCGACATGATCCCCGAGCTCAAGGCGATCGCCGGCCACGTCGGCGCCGCCGGGCGCGACTACCAGACCTCCGCGGCCTACGTGCAGGGCCTCGACATGTTGCCGCTCGGGCGCGTCGTCGCCGACGACAGGGTCGGCGACCACCACGCGATCATCCCGACGAACTCGACGCACAACCTCGAGAAGCTCTCCGACGACGACCGGCGCATCTACGACATGGTCGCCCGCCGCTTCCTGGCGGTCTTCCACCCCGAGGCGGTGTTCGAGAACACGAAGGTCGAGACGACCGTCGCCGGCCACGTGTTCCGCACGCGCGGCAAGGTCCTGATCGTCCCAGGCTGGCGCGGCGTCTACGGCGAGCTCGCCGGGGGCGCGGAGACGGCCGACGACGACGACGAGGGCCGCGACCAGCAGCTGCCCAAGCTCGCGCTCGCCGAGGACGTGCAGACGCGCGAGGTCCACGCCGCCGAGAAGGAGACCAAGCCGCCGCGGCGCTACTCCGACGCGTCGCTGCTGGGCGCGATGGAGACGGCCGGCCGCCTCGTCGACGACGACGAGATGCGCGAGGCGATGAAGGAGTCGGGCATCGGGACGCCGGCGACCCGCGCCTCGATCATCGAGCGCCTGATCGACGTCGGCTACGTCGAGCGCGACGCGCGCTCGCTCGTGGCGACGGAGAAGGGGCTGAACGTCATCCGCCTGCTCGGCGAGCACCCCCTGACGTCGCCGCAGATGACGGGCGACTGGGAGCAGCGCCTCGGCAAGATCGAGCGCGGCGAGGAGCCGCGCAAGACCTTCATGGCCGACATCGCGGGCTTCGCCGAGTCCACCGTCCGGGAACTCGACGCCAAGCTGAAGGACGTTCGCATCCCGCGCGCGAATCTCGGTCCGTGCCCGATCTGCGCAAACGACATCGTCGAGAACCGCAAGGGCTTCTCCTGCTGGTCGCGCGAGGACCCGGGCTGCGGCTTCGTGATCTGGAAGTCCAAGGCGTCCAAGACCCTGCCGATCGCCGTCGCGAAGGAGCTCATCGCCACCGGCCGGACCGCGAAGCCCGTGACCGGCTTCAAGGGTCGCAGCGGGCGCTCGTTCCGCGCGCGCCTGGCGCTGCAGCAGGGCGAGGACGCCAAGTGGCGCGTCGAGTTCGATGAGCCGTGGGCGCGCGAGGGCGCGAAGGCCGACCCTGCAAGCGAGGCCGAGGTTGCCGAGCAGCCGACAGCGGCAGGCGCCGCTGAGGCCGCGGCCTAGCGTCCTGACCGGCGGGACGGCGGCGCACCACCGCCGCCGGCTCCTCGCGCTCCTGACGCTCTCGGTCCTGCTCGTCGCCGCGGGCTGGCTCGCCGTCGCCCCGCGCGGCTCGGGCGGCGGCTCGCGGGCGGGGACGACCGTGCCCCGCCTCGCCCCCCCGGCGCTCGACAGGCCGCCCGTGCAGCCCGCGCTCGGCCCGCTGGCGCAGGCCGCGGGCGCGGCGGGCGTCGATCTCGCGAGCCCGTCGCTGCTGGGCGACCTGCGCCTGCGCCCGGCCCCGCGCGCCGGGCTGGCGTTCGACCTCGCCGACGGCAGCGTGCTCTGGCGCCGGGGGGCGACGCGCACGCGGCCGATCGCGAGCCTCACGAAGCTCATGACCGCGCTGCTCGCCGCGGAGCGTTTCGCGCCGGGCGATCTCGTGCGCATCCCGCGCCGTGCCGACCAGGTGGGCGGCTCGCGGATGGGCGGGCTGCGCCCGGGCCGCCGGGTCCGCGCCAACGTCCTGCTCAAGGGCCTGCTGATCTCGTCGGGCAACGACGCCGCCGTGACGCTCGCCATCGCGGGCGCGGGCTCCGAGCGCGCGTGGGTGGCGCTCATGAACCGGCGCGCGCAGGAGCTCGGCCTGGCCTGCACGCACTACGTCGACCCCCACGGGCTCGGCGCGGGCGACCGCTCCTGCCCGGCGGACCTCGCGGTGCTGGCGATGCGCGTCATCGCGGTTCCCCGGATCGCGAAGATCGCCCGCAAGCGCTACGCCCGCGTCTGGACGGGAGCGGGCCGCAAGCTCACGCTGCGCACGACCAACCACCTCCTGCGCGACGGCTATCCAGGCGCGATCGGGCTGAAGACCGGCTACACGGGCCCGGCCGGCTTCTGCCTCGTGACGGTCGTCGAGCGGGCGGGCCGCCGGATCGGGATCGTGCTGCTGGGCTCGCGCGACTCGTTCGCCGACGCCCGCGAGGTCGCGCGGGCGGCGGTCCGCGCCGGTGCGCTGGCGCCGGCCGTGTGACGGTTGCGGCGGGGGGGCGTAGTGTGACCATGAGCGCGACACGGAGGGATGCGATGACGCCGGCGACGAGGATCACCACACGGATGGGGCGCGGACTGCTCGCGACGGTGCTGCTCACCGCGCTGGCGCTGCCGGCGGCGGCGCCCGCGGCGACGCGCACGCGCGCCTCGGCGCTGCCGGCCTTCAACTCCTGCGGCGCGCTGCTGAGCTACGCGCGCCACAACGCGCGCCGCACGGGGGGCGGCCCCGGCGTGCCGACGCGCGCCGGCGTCATCGTGCCGCAGGTGCTCGACGCGCCGGTCGCCGTCCAGGCATTGAGCGACACCGCCGGGACCCAGGCGCCGGCGGCGGCCGCCCCGGAGGCGAAGTCCGCTCCGAGCGCCACGCCGGACTTCTCGACGACGAACGTGCAGGAGGCCGGCGTCGACGAGCCCGACATCGTCAAGACCGACGGGCGCCACGTCTTCGCGATCGCGAACGGCACGCTGCGCGCGATCGACGTGACCGGCGACGTCCCGCGCCTCGTCGGGGCGCTCGAGCTCGCCGGCGGCGGACAGGAGCTGTTCATCCGCGGCGACCGCGCGCTCGTGATGAGCACGTCCTACGGGCCCGGGCCCGGCATCGGCTTCGCGAAGGACGTCGTGATCGGCTCCTCGCAGGTCGTGCTGACCGAGGTGGACATCAGCGATCCCGCGGCGATGGCCGTGCGGCGCTCGATGACCGTCGACGGCGCGCTCGTCGACGCGCGGATGACCGGCGCGACCGCGCGCGTGGTCGTCGGCTCGTCGCCGGGCTTCGTGCGCCCCGGGGCGGTCGCTGCGACCGGCGTGCGCCGGTGGGTCCCGCGGACGGTGCTGCGCAGCAAGGTGTCGGGCCGGACCTTCCGGCGCTCGGTCGTCGCGTGCGACGACGTGCGCCATCCCCGCACGTTCTCGGGCCTGGACCTCCTGACGGTGCTGACGATCGACCTCGACAAGGGCCTGTTCTCCGTCGACCGCGACGCGATCATGGCCGGCGCGCAGACGGTCTATGGCTCGCCGACGTCGCTGTACGTCGCCTCCCAGCGCTACAGCGCCGCTGCCGAGGCCGGCCGCGCGCTGCCGGCGCGGCCGCGCACCGAGATCCACCGCTTCGACGCGTCGAAGGCGGGGGAGACCTCCTACGCCGCCAGCGGCGACGTCGCCGGGTTCGTGCTCAACCAGTTCTCGCTGTCGGAGTTCGGCGGCGCGCTGCGGGTCGCCTCGACGGAGGAGCCGCAGTGGTTCGACGGCGTCCAGTCCGGCCAGAGCGAGAGCTTCGTGACGGTGCTGGGCGAGCGCGGGACGCGGCTGCAGCCGCTCGGGCGCGTCGGCGGTCTCGGTCGCGGCGAGCGGATCTATGCCGTGCGCTTCGCGGGCGACAACGCCTACGTCGTGACGTTCCGCCAGATCGATCCGCTCTACACGCTGGATCTCTCCGACAAGAGCGACCCGAAGGTGCTGGGCGAGCTGAAGATCCGCGGCTTCTCGGCCTACCTGCACCCGATCTCCGACAGCCTCCTGCTCGGCGTCGGCCAGGACGCCGGCGAACAGGGCCGCACGCTCGGCACGCAGCTGCAGCTCTTCGACGTCTCCGATCTGCGCAAGCCGACGCGTGTCGCCGCCGCGGCGCTCGGCGCCAACTCCTCGTCCGACGCCGAGTTCGACCCGCACGCGTTCCTCTTCTGGAAGCCCGCCGACCTCGCGGTGATCCCCCTGCAGACGTTCGGCCAGACCGGCCAGACCTTCAGCGGCGCCGTCGGCTTCAAGGTCGGCGCCGCGGCCATCGCCGAGGCCGGCCGGGTGACGCATCCCGCGCCCGCGCCAGAACCCGGGCAGACGCCGTTCGCGCCGCCGATCGGCCGCTCGCTCGTCATCGGCGACCGGCTCTACACGCTCTCCTACGCCGGCCTGGCCGCCAGCCGGCTGGACACGCTGGCGCCGCTGGCGTTCACGGCGTTCCCGCAGCCTCCGGGCGCGTAGGAAAACACCCCACACTGCGGGCACGCCCGTCAGGTCGTCGTCCCGACGCGCGACCATGGGCGTGTGCCCCTGACGATCGTCACCGGTCCAGCCAACGCCGAGAAGGCGCGCGTGGTGCTCGATGGCTACCGCGCGGCGCTGAAGCGCGGGCAGGCGCCGATCCTCGTCGTGCCGACCTTCGCCGACGTCGAGCGCTATCGCAGCGAGCTCGCCGCGGGGGGCGTCGTCTTCGGCGCGGACGTCGTGCAGTTCGCCTGGCTCGTCGAGGAGGCGGCGAAGCGCGGCGGCGTCCGCGGGCGGCCGCTGGGCAGGCTGGCGCGCGAGCGCGTCGCAGCCGCGGCCGTCGGGCGCACGCAGCTCACCGCGCTCGCCCGCTCCGCCGCGACGCAGGGCTTCGTGCGCGAGCTGCTGCGCCTCGTCGACGAGCTCGAGGAGCGCCGCGTCACGCCGCAGCGGCTCACGCAGGCGCTGCGCGCCTGGGCGGCCGCCGATGCCGGCCGCGGGGCGTACGGCGAGGAGGTCGCCGCGCTGTACGCCGCCTATCGCCGCGGGCTCGAGCGCCTGGGTCGCCTCGACGCGCCCCTGTACGCCGCCGCCGCGCTCGACGCGCTGCGCGAGCGTCCGGCGGCGTGGGGCGAGACGCCCGTCTTCTTCTATGGCTTCGACGACCTGCTGGCGCTGCAGCGCGACGCCGTCGAGACGCTCGCGGCCACGGGCGCCCAGGTCACGCTGTCGCTCACCTACGAGCCCGGGCGGATGGCGTTCGCCGGCCGCGCGACGACCTTCGCCGAGCTGCACCGCGAGGGCGTGCGCCACCAGCCGCTGAAGCCGCGCGCCGAGCACTACGCGCCCGCCGCACGCGACGCGCTGCACCACCTCGAGCGCGGCCTCTTCGAGCTCGCCGGCGACCAGCTCTTCGACCCCGACCCCGTCGATCCCGGCGACGCGGTCACGCTCATGCAGGGCGGCGGCGAGCGCGCCGAGCTCGAGCTCGTCGCGGCGGAGGTCGCGCGGCTCATCGCCGAGGAGGGCATCGCGCCCGAGGAGATCGCCGTCGTCCTGCGCCGGCCGGGCGACATGGCGGCACTGCTCGCCGAGGTCTTCGGCGCATTCGGCGTGCCCGTCGCGGTGGGACGCGACGTCGCCCTGGGCCACACCGCGCTCGGGCGCGGGCTCGTGGCGCTCCTGCGCTGTGCGCTCGTCGACGGCAGCGCCGAGAACCTCCTGGCCTGGCTGCGCACCCCCGGCCTGCTCACGCGCCCCGAGCTCGCCGACCGCCTCGAGGCCCGGGCGCGCCAGGAGGGCGCTCGCGGCGCCGACGCCGCCCGCGTCCTGTGGGAGGCCGAGCACTGGCCGCTGGACGCCGTCGACCGCGTCCGCGACGCGCATCGCCGCGGCGGCGCCGAGCTGCTGGCCCGCTGCAGCGCCGAGCTCGCCGCGCTGTTCGTCGCTCCGCGCCGCCGTGCCGCCGCGGTCCTCACGGGCCCCGACGCCCAGGACGCCGCGGTGCTGAAGGCGGGCCGGCGCGCGCTCGACGAGCTTGCCGCGACGGTCGCGGCCGACCGCACGCTCGCCCCCTCGCCGGCCGAGCTGGCGGCGCTGCTGGACGAGCTCGAGGTCCCGATCGGCACCCGTCCGGCGCGCGGCCTCGTCACCGTCACCGACCCGCTGTCGCTGCGCGCGCGGCGCGTCCGGGCGCTGTTCGCCTGCGGGCTGCAGGAGGGCGTCTTTCCCGCCACGCCGCGCGCCGAGCCGTTCTTCGGCGATGCCGAGCGCGACGAGATCGCGGCCGCCTCCGGCCTGCGCCTGCGCCGCCGCGACGACCTCGGTGCCGAGCGCTACCTCTTCTACGCGACCGTCTCGCGGCCCGAGGAGCGGCTGTATCTCTCCTGGCACGAGGCCGGCGACGACGGCGAGCAGGCGGTGCCGTCGTTCTTCATCTCCGACGTCTGCGACCTCTTCGGGCCCCAGCTCGGCGAGCGGCGACGGATGCGCACGCTCGGCGAGGTCGGCTGGGCCCCCGGCGCCGAGCCGACCGAGCGCGAGCGCCTGCGCGCCGCGGCCGCCGCCGGGCCGCGCCACCGCGAGGCGGCGATCGCGCCCCTGCGCGACCCCGAGCTCCTCGCCGAGCTGCGCGAGCGCCCGACCTGGTCGGCCTCCGGGATCGAGCTGTGGGCAGGCTGCCCGGTGAAGTGGTTCGTCGAGCGCCGCCTGAACCCCGAGGGCCTCACGCCCGACCCCGAGCTCATGCTGCGCGGCGCGCTCGCCCACGCCGTCCTGGAGGCGACGCTGCGTGGCCTGACCGAGCAGACCGCCAGCGCCCGCGTCACACCGGCGTCGCTCGGACTCGCCGCCGAGCTCGCGAACGGCGCGCTGGACCGCATCAGCGCAGCGCCGGAGTTTCAGATCTCGCGCGACCCGCGCCGCCAGCGCGCACTCGCGCACCGCCTGCGCGCCGATCTGCTGCGCTACCTCGAGCACGCCGCCGCCGACGGCGCGGACCTCACGCCCGCCCGCCTGGAGGTGAACTTCGGCGAGCCCGACGGGGAGCTGGCGCCGCTGCAGCTCGCCGGCGACGTCTCGCTGAGCGGACGGATCGACCGCGTCGACACGGGCCCCGGCGGCGAGGCGCTCGTCTACGACTACAAGGGGCGCAACGTCGTCGAGTCGGCCAACTGGCGCAAGGAGCGCAAGTTCCAGATCGCCCTCTACGTCCTCGCCGCGCGCGACGTGCTCGGCCTGGATCCGATCGGCGGCCTCTACCAGCCGCTGGGCGGCAAGGACCAGCGCGCGCGCGGGCTCGTGCTCGCCGACGCGGAGCCGGGCCTGGACACCGTCAAGACCGACCGCCACCCGCGCGAGGCCTTCGACGCGATCATCGACGGCGTCCTCGAGGACGTCCTGCGGGCGGTCGCGGAGCTGCGGGCGGGCGCGCTGCAGCCGCGCCCGCAGAGCTGCGCCTACACGGGCGGCTGTGCCTACCCGACGATCTGCCGCTGCGAGGCCGCATAGATGAGCCCGACGACCCTCCTCGGCCCGGCCGGGCGCGCGTTCACCGCCGAGCAGTCCGAGGCGATCCGCGCGCGCGAGGGCTCGCTGCTGCTCGAGGCGAACGCCGGCAGCGGCAAGACGTCGGTGCTCGTGGAGCGCTTCGTGCGCTCCGTGCTCGAGGACGGCGTACGACCGGCGCGGATCCTCGCGATCACGTTCACCGAGCGGGCCGCCGGCGAGTTGCGCGCGCGGGTCCGCGAGCGCTTCGTCGAGCTCGGCCGCCGCGACGAGGCGCGCGAGACGGAGGCCGCCTGGGTCTCGACGATCCACGGCTTCTGCGCGCGCGTGCTGCGCACCCATGCGATCGCGGCCGGGCTCGATCCTGCCTTCACGGTCCTCGACGAGGCGGCGGCACGCACCCTGCGCGACCGCGCGTGGGACGAGGCGCTCGGCGCGTGGCTGGACGGCGAGCACGGGGCGGCGGCGCTGGACCTCGTCGCTGCCTACGACACCGACCGGCTGCGCAGGATGATCGCCGCCGCACACGACGCGCTGCGCAGCGCGGGCCAGACGCGCCCGCGCCTTGCGCCGCCGCCGCAGCCCGTCGCCGACGCGCAGCTGCGCGCGGAGCTGCGCGACGCCGCCGCGGCGGCGGCGATCGAGCTCGCGGGGGCAGGGGAGGGCCGGCGCGTCGCCGAGGCCCGCGCCCGCCTCGACAGCTGCCTGGAGCTCCTGCGCGACGAGACCTCCCAGCCCGTGCTCTCCGAGCTGCAGGTCGGCAAGGGCGCCGGCGCGCTGAAGAGCGCGGCCTGCGACCGCTACCGCGCGGCCGTCGAGCGGTTCTGCAGCGCCTGCCGCGACCGCCGGGCAGCCGCGGCGGTGACGCTGCTCGACGAGCTGTTGGACGCCTACTCCGCCGCCTACGCCGAGGCCAAGCGTGCCCGGGCGGCGCTGGACTTCGACGACCTCGAGCTGCTCGCACGCGACCTGCTCGTCGCGGCGCCTGCGCTCGGGCGCTCCTACGCCGAGCGCTTCGACCGCGTGATGGTCGACGAGTTCCAGGACTCCAACCCGCGTCAGCTCGCGCTCTTCGAAGCCCTCGACCGCGACGACCTGTTCGTCGTGGGCGACGAGCAGCAGTCCATCTACGGCTTTCGCAACGCCGACATCGAGGTCTTCCGCGCTCGCCGCGGGGCGCTCGCCGCCGAGGGACGCGTCGCGACGCTCGCGACGAACTTCCGCAGCCGCGGGGCGATCCTCGACACGATCAACGCCGCCTTCGCGCCGCGCCTGGGAGCGAACTTCGTCGCGCTGCGCGAGGGCCGCGAGCCCGATCGGGGCGGCGACGGCGAGCCACTGGTCGAGCTGCTGCTCACCGACCCGGCCGGCTGGGACGACGAGTCGATCGCGCTCGGCGAGCTGCCGCGAGCGGCGGCCTGGCGCCATGCGGAGGCGCGGCTGCTCGCCCAGCGCATCCGCGACCTCGTCGAGGCCGGCGACGCGCGTCCGGAGGACATCGTCGTCCTCTTCCGCGGGCTCGGCGACCTCCCGGCGTACGAGCGCGCTCTGGAGGATCAGGGGCTGCTGACGCTGTCGGTCGGCGGGCGCGGCTACTGGGGGCGCCAGGTCGTGCGCGACCTCTGCGCCTGGTTGTCGGCGCTCGCCAACCCGCGCGACGAGACGGCGCTCTACGGCGTGCTCGCCTCCCCGCTCGTCGGGCTCTCCGCCGACGCGCTGGCGCACGTCGCGCGCGCCGGGCGCGGCAACGCGTGGCGGGAGATCGCGACGCGCCGCGACGCGCTCGCGCAGCGCCTCGGCGACGACGACCGGGCGCGCCTGGAGGCGTTCGCGCGGCGCTTCGAGCGCGAACGCCGGCTCGCGCCGCGCCTCGGCCTCGACGAGCTGCTGCGGCGCGTCGTCGACGCCACCGGTTATGACCTGCACGTGCTGCGGCTGTCCGGCGGCCCGCGGCGGCTGGCGAACGTCCACAAGCTCCTGCGCCTCGCCGCGGCCTACGAGCGCGACCACGGCCGCGACGTGCGCGGCCTCGCCGACCTGGCGGCCGCCGAGCTCGAGGCCGAGGCTCGTGAGACAGACGCTCCGGTCGAGCTCGGCGACGTCAAGGCCGTGCGCCTCATGACGATCCACGCGGCCAAGGGCCTGGAGTTCGGGACCGTCTGCGTCGCCGACCTCGGGCGCCGGCGCCCCGGCGACGGCGACGTCGACCTGCTCGCCGACGCGCGGACCGGCGAGGTCGGGCTGCGGCTCGTCGGCCTCGACGGCAGCAGCGACAAGGCGCTGGCCTTCGAGGCGCTGCGCGACCGGGCGCGCGAGCGCGACGCCCGCGAGGAGGAGCGCATCCTCTACGTCGCGGCGACCCGCGCCTGCGACCGCCTGATCCTCAGCGGCGGCGCGGCCCCCGCGTCGTGGCCGAAGGAGGGGCCGTCGGCGCCGCCGCTCTCATGGCTCGGGCCGGCGCTGCTGGGCGGGGACCTCGGCCGTCTGCCCACCGCCGAGGACCCGCTGCTCGACGTCACCTGGAGCGATGGCGAGTTCACCGCGTCGCTGCGCTGCGCCCTCAACGCCCCGGCGACCGTCGGGCGCGTCCTGCGCGCGGGATCACTCGCGCCCGCAGGGGCCACGGAGCCGGTCGCGGTCGCGCCGCCGCCGCGCCTGCCCGATCCCGAGCCGCCGGCGCCGGCGCCCGCCGTCCGGACGCTGTCGTACTCGTCGCTTGCCGGCTGGCGCGCCTGCGGCTACCGCTACTACCTGCAGCGCGTGCTCGGGCTCCCGGACGAGGTTCCAGACGCGGGGCCGGCCGCCACAGCGCCGCCGCCCGGGCTGGACCCCCGCGTGCGCGGCTCGCTCGTCCACGAGCTGCTGGAGAGCGATGGCGGCGGGGGGCGCACCGCCGACCGCGTCGGGCCGGTCGCCGAGCGCCACGGCGTCGAGCTGAGCGCGGCCGAGGCCGCCGACGTCGCACGCCTCACGGACGCCTTCGCGACCTCTCCGCTGGCGCGCCGGATCGCCAGGGCGCGCAGCGTCCGGCGCGAGCATGGCTTCACGCTCACGCTCGGGCCGGCGCTGCTCACCGGGATCGTCGACGTCCTCGCCCACGAGCGCGGCGGCGCGCAGCTCGTCGTCGACTACAAGACCGACGGCCTGGATCCGGATGCGGACCTCGCCGCCTACGTCCACGAGCGCTACGGCGTCCAGCTGCGCGTCTACGCGCTGGCGGCGCTGCGCGCGGGCGCAACCGGCGTGGAGGTCGCCTATGCGTTCCTGGAACGCCCGCTGCAGCCGCTGAGCGAGCGCTTCGAGATGGCCGATGCGGAGCGCCTCGAGACCGAACTGCTCGATCTCGCCGCGGGGATGCTCGCCGGCGAGTACCCCGTGAGCGCCGTCCCGCATCGCGACCTCTGCCTGACCTGCCCCGGGCGGCGGGCGCTGTGCTCGCATCCCGAGGAGCTCACGCTGCGTGAGCGCCCGCAGGCCTGACGCCGCGCGCGGCTCTCCTCAGCGCTCATCCGTGGCGAGCAGGCCCATCACGATCGTGTCGTGCCACCCGTCATCCCATCGCAGCGCGTCGCGCATCCGGCCCTCTTCGACGAAGCCACAGCGACGGTAGGTCGCGACCGCCCGGGCGTTGAAGTCGAATACCTCGAGGCCCAGCCGGTGCAACGCGAGGACCCCGAACGCGAATTCGGCGACGAGCCGCGTCGCCTCCGTCCCATAGCCGCGGCCGTACTCCTCGGGCCCGGCGAGGGCGATCCGGAAGCCTCCCGAGCGGTTGTCGATGTCGATGTCCGACAGCACGACCTCACCGAGGAAGCGCCCGTCGTCGACCGCGACGATGGCCCAGTCGGCGCGTCCGGCAGCCGTGGCGCGCGTGCTGAGCCACTGCTCGACCTCCTTGCGCTCCAAGCGCCGGTGCGTCCCGGTGAACCGACGGCCCTCGGGCTCGCGCAGCATGCGCCAGTAGGGCTCGAGCATGCTCGGTGCAAGCGACTCGAGCCGCACGCGTTTTCCCTGGACCGGCGGCGTCCGGCGCAGGAGGTCGGCGTTCGGCGCGCACATCGGCGGCAGCCTAATCGCGATCCAACGCGGCGTTGAGCTCGGCGCCGAAGAGAAAGGCGATGTTCGAGATGTACAGCCACAGCAGCAGGATGACGGCCCCCGCAAAGGCGCCGTAGGTCGCGCCGTACCTGCCGAAGTTCGCGACGTAGAAGAAGAACCCCATCGACGCGAGGATCCAGACGAGCACCCCGACGAGCCCGCCGGGCGAGACGATGCGGATACGGCGCGCTCCGGCGTTCGGGGCGAAGGCGTAGGCGATCGAGTAGATCCCGAGGACGGCGGCGATCGCGACGAACCAGCGCGCGAAGCGCCAGATCGCGGCGGCCGTGTCGCCGAGGCCGATCGTGCCGAAGAGGTCGCCGGCGACGTCGCCGCCGAGGAAGACCGAGAACAGCGCGACGATCGCGAGCACGATCACGACGAGCGTCCAGCCGAGGTCGCTGAGCTTGTGGGCCACGAGCGGGCGCGTCTCCTTGACGCCGTGCACCTTGTTCAGCGCGCGGCCGGCTCCGCCGAACGCGCCCGCCGAGCTGTAGAGCGCGATCGCGAGGCCGAGGACGAGCGTGAGGCTCACCGCGCCGCCGGCGGCGCCGACGACCCCTTCCAGCGAGGAGCGCAGGGCGTCGACGACCTCGGCCGGCGCGCCGTTGTCGCGCGCGTAGTCGACGGCGTCGGAGACGAGCGACTGGTCGCCGACCAGGCCGAGGACCGACACGGTGACGAGCAGCCCCGGGAACAGCGACATCATCGCGTAGTACGTCAGCGCCGCCGCATGGTCGGGCATGTCGTCGGCCAGGAACTTCTCCGCGGCCCGCCTGACCGTGGCGAACACGGGGCTATTCGGTGCGCCCGGGCAGCAGCGCGTGCCCGTCCGCGACCGCATGCGCGAGATCCACGACGCGGCGGCTGGAGCGCCGCGCCTGCTGGCGCAGCAACTCGAACGCCCGGCGCTCGTCGACGCCGTGGCGCTCCATGAGGATCCCCTTCGCCCGCTCGATCGTCCCGCGCCGCTCCAGCGCGCTCTCGAGCTGCTCGACCTGCTCGGCGAGCCGCGCGGTGTCGGCGTGGCGGCGCATCGCCAGGTCGATCGCGCCCTGCACCTCCTCGAGCGAGCTCGGGCGCGCGAAGGCGTCGATCCCGCGCTCGGCGGCGGCGCTGATGAACTGCGGCTCGTGCTCTCCGAGCAGCGCGATCACCGGCCCCGCGGCGTACTCGTTGAGCTCCTCGATGAGCTCGAGCGCGTGCTCGTCGTCGTCGTGGACGGCGACGATCGAGATGTCGGGCTCCTCGACGACGACGAGGTCGGCGGCCTGCTCCACCGTGACCGCGTGGGCCGTGACGGTGTGACCGAGCGCGGCGAGCAGGCGGTCGACCGCGCGCAGGGTCTCCTCGTCCTCGTCGGCGGCGAGAACGCGCAATCCCGTTGATGTCGGCTCGACGGCCATCCTCGTCCCTTGAACTTCCATGTGTCCGGCCCCAGGGCGGTATCATGCCCTACGCGCGGCCCGGCCCATAGCCGCGCGCTGCAGGCGCCCCAGACCTCCGGCGCATCTTTTGTACGGAGGTGTGCGTGTCCGAGGGTCTCTCAGCACCGACGCAGCGCGCATGGCTGTGAAGCCCGCGGTCCCCGGGCGCGGCGCCGAGCGCTCTCGCGAGGACCGTGAGCTGTTCCTGCGCTACCGCGACGGCGACACGCAGGCGCGCGACCAGCTCGTCGCCCGCTTCCTGCCGCTCGCACGCCAGCTCGCCCGCCGCTACCAGCGCGCGAGCGAGCCGCTCGACGACCTGCTGCAGGTCGCCTCGATGGGGCTCATCAAGGCGATCGACCGCTTCGACGCCGACCGCGAGATCGCGTTCTCGTCCTACGCGGTGCCCACGATCCTCGGTGAGATCAAGCGCCACTTCCGCGACCGCACGTGGGCCGTGCGGGTCCCGCGCGACCTGCAGGAGCTGACCTTGAAGGTCGACCGCATCGTCGGCGAGCTCGCCGACGCCCTTCACCGCCAGCCGTCGGTCACCGAGATCGCCGCGGCCGTCGGGGCCGACGAGGAGGACGTGCTCGAGGCCCTGCAGGCCGGCGGCGCCTACCGCGCGATCTCCTTCGAGGCGCCCCGCGGCGGCAACGACGGCGAGGACGACGTCACGACGCTCGCGGACTCCATCGGCTTCGACGAGGAGGGCTTTGACCGCGCCGAGGAGCGCGCGACGCTCGCGAGCCTGCTCTCGTCGCTCACGCCGCGCGAGCGCGAGGTCCTGCGGATGCGCTTCGAGGAGGATATGACGCAGGCCGAGATCGGCGCCGTGATCGGGGTGAGCCAGATGCAGGTCTCGCGGGTGATCCGCCAGGCGCTGGCGCGGCTGCGCGCGGCGGCCGACAGCGATGAGGGCGCATCCGGCTGAGCCAGGTTCGCTCCGGGGTCCGACAGGGCATGAAGGTCTCGCCATGCCCGACGACCCGGACCGCGCGGAGACCGAGCGCGAACGCCTCAACCGCCAGCTCGACCAGCTCCTGGGGGAGCTGCGCGTCGCGATGCCGGGCGTGCAGGTCCTGTTCGCGTTCCTCCTCGCGCTCCCGTTCCAGCAGCGCTTCACGGCCGTCACCGAGTTCCAGAAGGACGTCTACTTCGTCACGTTGCTCGCGGCGGCCGCCGCCTCGGCGCTCTTCATCGCACCGACGGCCTTTCACCGGCTGCGCTTCGAGGGCGGCGACAAGCCGTTCCTCGTCAGGGTCTCGAGCAAGATGGCGCTCGCCGGCCTCGTCTTCCTCGCCATCGCGATGAACGGCGCGGTGCTGCTCGTCACCGACGTGCTCTTCGACGGCGCCGTCGTCGTGATCACCGTGGCGATCACCGCGACCGCCTACATCGGGCTGTGGTTCGTGCTCGGCCTCGTCCGCGACTTCCAGGGAAAGGGCAGCGACCGATGACCAAGATGCCACCGGCGGCGATCCTCGACATCGACGGCACGCTCGTCGACTCCAACTACCAGCATGCGCTCGCCTGGTACCGCGCATTTCGATTGCACGGCATCACGATCCCGGTCTGGCGCTGTCACCGCGCGATCGGCATGGGCGGCGACCAGCTCGTCGAGTACCTCGCCGGCGCCGGCTTCGACGAGCGCGAGGGGGAGACCGTGCGCGTCGAGGAGCACGCGCTCTTTCAGCAGCTCAAGCACGAGTGCCAGCCGTTCGCGGAGGCGCGCAGCCTGATCGAGGACCTCAAGGCGCGGGGCTGCCGCGTGGTGCTCGCCTCCTCGGCGAAGGCGGAGGACCTCGCGCACTTCCTCGACCTCCTCGACGCGCGCGAGCTCGCCGACGGGTGGACGGACTCCAGCAGCGTCGAGCGCACGAAGCCGGCGCCGGACCTCGTCGAGGCGGCGCTGGAGATCGCCGGGGACGGCCCCGCCGTGATGATCGGCGACTCGACGTGGGACATCGAGGCCGCAAAGAAGGCGAAGGTCAAGACGATCTGCGTGCGCACGGGCGGCTTCGGCGTCGACGAGCTGCTGCACGCCGGCGCGACCGCGGTCTTCGACTCGCTCGCCGAGTTGCGCGCGCGGTTGTCCGAGACCCCCTTCGGGTAGGCGGGCCCCATGCTCCTCACCCTCGCCCGCTCCTCGCCGGACCTGAAGGTTCCACAGCCGGGGGAGGCCCCGACGCCGATCGTTCCCGAGACGCCGAGCGTCCCGATGGATCCCGATCCGATTCCGACGCCCGACCCCGTCGGCCCGACCGTCCCGACCGAGCCCGATCCCGACCGCGAGATCACGATCGAGCCTCCGGAGCAGCCGCAGACCGTGTGAGCGTCCCGCGCGGCGTGCAACGTCGCATTCGCCCGCAGGGAAGAGCGGGCGAGGGGAATATCCTGTAGCCATGCCTCGATCGATCTGGACGGGCGCGATCTCCTTCGGGCTCGTCACCGTGCCCGTCAAGCTGTACTCGTCGGTCTCCCGCAAGACCGTCCGCTTCCACCAGCTCAACGGCAAGACGGGCGTGCGCATCCAGCAGAAGCGCGTCGATCCCACGACCGGCGACGAGGTCGCCTACGAGGACATCGTCAAGGGTTATGAGCTGACGCCCGACCGCTACGTCGTCATCGAGCCCGGCGAGCTCGAGGCCCTCGATCCCAAGAAGACGAAGGCGATCGAGATCGAGGACTTCGTCGCGCTCGACGAGATCGACCCGATCTACTACGACCATCCGTACTACCTCGCGCCCGGCCCCGGCGGCGCGAAGCCCTACAAGCTGCTGCTCGACGCCATGCGCGAGACGGGCCGCGTCGCGATCGCGAAGGTCGTCATCCGCTCCAAGCAGCAGCTCGTCGCCGTGCGCCCGATGGACGGCGACGCCCTCGGCATGGCGACGATGGTCTTCCCCGACGAGATCATCGACCCGTCCGGGATCGACGAGCTCGCCGCGGTCGCCGATGTCGAGATCAACGACCGCGAGCTCGCGATCGCCAAGCAGCTCGTCGACTCCCTCACGGGCGAGTTCGACCCCGACAAGTACCGCGACACCTACCGCGACGAGGTCCTCGCGCTCGTCGAGCGCAAGGCGCAGGGCGAGCAGATCGCCGTGCAGCCCGAGGCCGAGGAGGACGAGGCCGAGGTGCCCGACCTCATGTCCGCGCTGAAGGCGAGCCTGGACGCCGTGCGCTCACGCGAGAGCAACGGCGCCGCCGCCAAGAAGCCCGGAGCCGCGAAGAAGCCGGCCGCCGCCAAGAAGACGGCCGCGGCGAAGAAGCCCGCGGCCAAGAAGCCGGCCGCGAAGAAGTCGACCAGCAAGCGTTAGCGGCGCGGCCGGCGACGGGCGACGGGGAGATCGCCGACCCCGCCATGGCCGTCGCCCCGACCCGCTCCAGGCGCCTGCGCCGCTCCGACCCCAGCGGTCAGGGCCTCGCGCGACGGCGCCGCGGCAAGGGCTTTCAGTACCTCGGCGAGGACGGGGAGCGGATCACCGACCCCGAGGTCGTCGCGCGCATCACCTCGCTCGTCATCCCGCCCGCCTGGCGCGACGTCTGGATCTCGCCGGACCCCTTCGGCCACATCCAGGCGACGGGCCTGGACCAGGCCGGGCGCAAGCAGTACCTCTACCACCCCCGCTGGCGCGAGCGACGCGATCAGCAGAAGTTCGACGACATGGTCGCGTTCGCGAAGTCGCTGCCCGCGCTGCGCGACGTCGTCGAGCGCGACATCGCCCTCGGCGACCTGTCGCGCGAGCAGGTCCTCGCCTGCGCGACGCGGCTGCTGGACCGCGGCTTCTTTCGCATCGGCTCGGAGGTCTATGCGGTCACGAACGAGACCTACGGCCTGGCGACGATGCTCAAGCGCCATGTCACCTGCTCGGACGAGGTCATCCGCTTCGATTACATCGCGAAGGAGAGCAAGCGCCGCCTGCACGCCGTCACCGATCCCGAGGTCGCCGCGATCATCCGGACGCTCAAGCGCCGGCGCGGCGGGGGCGAGGAGCTGCTGGCCTACAAGCGCGACGGGCGCTGGTGCGACGTGCGCTCGGCCGACATCAACGCCTACCTGAAGGCGGCGACCGGCCGTGACATCTCCGCGAAGGACTTCCGCACCTGGGGCGCCACGGTGCTCGCGGCGGTCGGCCTGGCGGTGATCGAGCCCGCCGAGCTCAGCCGCACCGGGCGCAAGCGCGCGATCAACCGCGCCGTCAAGGAGGTCGCCTTCTACCTCGGCAACACACCGGCCGTCGCGCGCAACTCCTACATCGACCCGCGGCTGTTCGACCGCTTCCGCGACGGTGACACGATCAGGCGCAAGCTCGGCCTCATCGGGATCGAGCCCGACGCCACGGCGATCCAGGGCCCGGTCGAGGACGCCGTGCTCGACCTGCTGGAGGGCTAGAGCCCAGGCGTCAGCCGGCGCTGTCGTGCGCCGCGGCGACGGCGTCGACTGCGGCCTCGCGGTTGGGCAGGATCGTGAAGATCTGATCCAGGCCCGTGATCTCGAACGTCTTGGAGATGTTCTCGTCGACGTTGACGATCGCCAGGGCGCCGTCGCGCGAGCGCAGCCGCTTGACGGCGCCGATCAGCACGCCCAGCGCGGTCGAGTCCAGGAACGTCGTCTCGGTGAGGTCGACGATGATCCGCACGCGCCCGGCCTCGATCGACTCCGCCAGCACCTGCTTGAGCTCGGGCGCCGTGAACAGGTCGATCTCGCCGCGGACCGCCAGGACGTGGCGCTCGGCATCGATCGGATGCTCGGTGACTGCGAACTCAGGAGGCATCGGAACCCATTCTGTCGATCATTGACGGTCGCTGCACGTCGAAGCCCAGGCGGATGCGCAGGAACTCGCCGTCGCCGTCGATCTCCGGCTCGGTCTCGAGCTCGTCGGAGACCTGTTCCAGGACGTTGCCGACGCCCGGCAGCGCGGCGGACGCGACGAGCGCGTCGGCGCCTTCGAGCTCCAGCGGGCCGACGAACAGCTCGAGCGACCCGAGCTCGACGGCGACGTGGACGCGCACGCGCCCGTCGGGCGAGAAGCCCGCGGCCCGCGCGGCGACCGCGTCGGCGATCAGCAGGGCGTCGTCGAGGCGGTCGATCGGGCAGTCGGCGCGCGCCGTCAGCATGGCGATCACGCGTCCGAGGACCGGCCCGGCGAGCGGGCCGCCGGCGATGGTCACCGACGCCTCGTTGGCTCCGTTCTCGGTCTCCGAGCTCACGCGCCCTCGCTGCTCTCGTCGAGCGCGAACGTCATCCGCACCTCGGTGCGGTCCTCGTCGTCCTTGCCGAGCTCCAGGGACTCGGCGAGCGTCGCGATGAGCGGCAGGCCGAGGCCCAGGCCGGGGGAGTCCGGCCGCGGCACGATGCCGCGCCCGTGATCGCGGATGACGACCGTGAGATGGCGGTCGTCGATGCTCGCGTCGACCTCGAGGGAGCCGTGTTCGCCGTCCTCGTAGGCGTGGATGACGACGTTCGTGCAGGCTTCGGTGATCGCGAGCTTGATGTCTGCGAGCGTCTGCTCGTCGACGCTCAGTGCCTCGGCGAGGCCGCCGAAGGCGTGACGGACGACCGCGACGTTCTCGGCGCGTGCCGGCAGCTTGAGCTCGAGATCGGGCGTGACGTTCACCTCTTCGGATGCAATCCCGACGGCCCGATCAGGGCCGTCAGTCGCCATGCTGCCCGCGCTGATCGCGTTTCACTCTCGTCCCGATCCGTTCGTCCGTAGATTTCCCCGGAAATCCCGGCGCAGGATAGTCCCCTGCCCGGCCGCTCAGCCGTCGAGCGCCGCCACGAGCTCGCTGCGTCCGGCGCCCGCGCCGAGCCAGGCGAGCAGGATCATCCGGGCGGCCTGCGGGGACAGCGTGCCGGCGGGCACCGCGCCGCTGCTGCGCAGGTCGCCCTCCGCGCCCTCGAAGCCGTAGGTCTCGTGCAGGAACGCGCCGCGCTCCGGGCGGACCGCGATCGCCACCGGCCGCGCCGCCGCGACCTCGCGCAGCGCCGCGAGGACGGGCGGTGCGACGTGCCCGGCGCCGAGGGCGACGAAGACGATCGCGCCCGCGCCGTCGCGATGTGCGGCGCGCAGGCCGGCGCCGTCGTCGCCCAGCCAGGTCGGGACGATCGGGACACGCCCGTCGAGGCGGTCGGGAAACGCCAGCGCCCGCGTGCGCAGCGGCCGCGCGACGATCCGCACGCGGCCCTCGGCGACCGATCCGACCGGCCCGCGCGCGGGCGACCCGAACGCCGCCGGCGACGTCGATGCGACCTTGCGCACCGCGCGCGCCGCGTGCAGCTCGCCGCCGAAGGCCACGAGGACGCCGAGGCCCGAGGCCGCGGCGCTGCCCGCGGCGGCGACGGCGTCGGCGAGGTTCGCAGGGCCGTCGGCCCCGAGCGCGGTCGAGGGGCGGATCGCGCCGGTGAGCACGATCGGCTCAGAACCGGCATGCAGGACGTCGCAGAGCACCGCGGTCTCCTCGAGCGTGTCGGTCCCGTGCGTGATCACGACGCCGCGCCCGGCGCGCGTCTCCTCGCACGCGGCACGCGCGATCGCCAGCGCGTCGGCTGCGCTCAGGTGCGCGCCCGGGAGATCGAGCAGCGTGCGCGCCTGCAGGCCGGCGACGTCCGCGAGCGACGCGACGGCGGCCACGAGCGCGGCGGCGTCGAGCGCGGGCAGCGCCCGGGCGCCCGCCATCGCGATCGTTCCACCTGCTGAGAGGACGGTCACGGGTCGGGCAGGGCGGCTCATCCAGACGAGATTCGCCGCCCCGCCGCTGCTACCCTTTTCCGCTCCGCCTCAAGTGCCGTGCGCCGCCGTCTGGAGGCACTCCCATATGAGCATCCAGTCCCCCCTGCCACAGGCCGAAGGCCTCTACGACCCACGCTACGAGCACGACGCGTGCGGCGTGGCGCTCGTCGCCCGCCTGGACAACGTCCCGAGCCACGAGGTCGTCGAGAAGGGACTGCAGGCGGTCGAGAATCTCGAGCACCGCGGCGCCACCGGCGCCGACGCGCGAACAGGCGACGGCGCCGGGATGCTCCTGCAGATGCCGCATGCGTTCTTCCGCGCGGCCGTGGACTTCGAGCTCCCCGAGCGCGGCCGGTACGGCGTCGCCGTCTGCTTTCTGCCCCGCGACGACTCGCGGCGAGCCAAGCTCGAGGCGATGCTCGAGCTCAACGTGCGCATCGAGGGCCAGCGCGTGCTCGGCTGGCGCGACATCCCCGTCGACACCGAGCACGTCGGCGAGACGGCGGAAGCGACGCGCCCGGTCATGCGCCAGCTGCTCGTCGAGGCCGGCCCCGGGTTCGAGTCCGACCAGGACGCGTTCGAGCGCAAGCTCTACGTCATCCGCCGCATCTGCGAGCTCGCCGCCGGGCCGGACCTCTACGTCGCCTCGTTCTCCTCGCGGACGATCGTCTACAAGGGGATGCTCGTTCCCGACCAGCTCCGCGGGTTCTTTCCCGACCTGACCGATCCGGCGATGGCGAGCGCGATGGCGCTCGTGCACTCGCGCTTCTCGACGAACACGTTCCCGAGCTGGCCGCTGGCGCACCCCTACCGGGTGATCGCCCACAACGGCGAGATCAACACGCTCATGGGCAACGTCAACTGGATGCGGGCGCGCGAGTCCCAGCTGGCGTCCAGGCTCTTCGGGATCGACCTGCAGAAGATCATGCCGATCGTCGTTCCCGGCAACTCCGACACGGCGACGTTCGACAACGTGCTCGAGCTGCTCATGCTGGCCGGCCGCTCGCTGCCGCACGCGATCATGATGATGATCCCCGAGGCCTACGCCGACCGCGACGACCTTCCGGACGAGCTCAAGGGCTTCTACGCCTTCCACTCCTGCCTCATGGAGCCCTGGGACGGGCCCGCGGCGGTCGCGTTCACGAACGGCTCGATCGTCGGCGCGACCCTCGACCGCAACGGCCTGCGCCCCGGCCGCTGGGTCGAGACCCACGACGGGCTGGTCGTCCTCGGCTCCGAGGCCGGACTCCTGCCGATCAGGTCCGCCGAGATCAAGCGCCTCGGGCGCCTGCAGCCGGGCAAGCTCTTCATGGTCGACCTCGAGCGCCATCGGATCGTCGACGACGCCGAGGTCAAGCACGAGGTCTCCACCCAGCAGCCCTACGGCGAGTGGTTTGAGCGCAACACCGTCCACTTCGACGACCTCGCGCCCGCGCACGTGACGATGACCGGCCTGCAGCCGACGAAGCTGCGCCAGCTCGCCTTCGGCTACACGCAGGAGGACCTGCGCGTGCTCATCGCGCCGATGGCCGCGACCGGCGCCGAGCCGCTGGGCTCGATGGGCAACGACAACGCGCTCGCGGTCCTCTCCGACCGCCGGCCGCCGTTGTTCTCCTACTTCAAGCAGCTCTTCGCGCAGGTGACCAACCCGCCCATCGATCCGATCCGCGAGTCGATCGTCATGTCGCTGGCGACGGGCATCGGCGGTGAGCGCAACCTGCTCGCCGAGACGCCCGAGCACGCCCACAAGCTCATCCTCGACCAGCCGATCCTGCGCAACCACGAGCTCGAGACGCTGCGGATGGTCCACGACGAGATCTTCCGCGCGCACACGCTCGACATCACCTGGCCGATCGACGACGGTCCCGCTGGGATGCGCGCCGCGCTCGCCAAGCTCGGCGACGACGCCCACGACGCCGTCGCGGACGGCGTCAGCGTGCTGATCCTCTCCGACCGCCAGGTCGGCCCGCGCCGCGCGGCGATCCCGTCGCTGCTGGCCGTCGGGGCCGTCCACGAGCACCTCGTGCGCGAGGGCACGCGCCTGCGCACGGGCCTCGTGCTCGAGTCCGGCGAGCCGCGGGAGGTCCACCACATGGCGACGCTGATCGGCTACGGCTGCGAGGCGATCAACCCCTACCTGCTGCTCGACACCGTCAGCGAGATGGTCGCCGAGGGCCGCATCGCGGACACCGACAACGCCGACAAGGCCGAGCGCAACATCGTCCAGGCGATCGGCAAGGGCCTGCTCAAGACGATCTCCAAGATGGGGATCTCCACGACGCAGTCCTACTGCGGCGCGCAGATCTTCGAGGCCGTCGGCCTCGAGAAGGACCTCATCGACCGGCACTTCACGGGCACCGCGTCGCGGATCGGGGGCATCGGCATCGAGGTGCTCGCCCGGGAGACGCTCGACCGCCACGCGCAGGCCTACCCCGTCGATCACGAGCAGCTGCTGCCCGTCGGCGGCATCTACGCCTGGCGGCGCGAGGGCGAGTACCACCAGTGGAACCCGGAGACGATCGCCCTGCTGCAGCACGCCGTGCGCGCTGACGCGTCAAACGGCGACGCGCTGACGAAGTACCGCGAGTACGCCGCGCTCGTCAACGACGACGCGTCGCGCCGCGCCACGCTGCGCGGGCTCATGAAGTTCAGGACCAGCGCCGTCACGCCGATCGCGCTGGAGGAGGTCGAGCCGGCCAAGGAGATCGTCAAGCGCTTCGCCACCGGCGCGATGTCGCTGGGCTCGATCTCGCGCGAGTCGCACGAGAACCTCGCGATCGCGATGAACCGCCTCGGCGGCAGGTCCAACACCGGCGAGGGCGGCGAGGACCCGGTCCGCTTCACCCCCGACCCCAACGGCGACTCGCGGCGCTCGGCGATCAAGCAGGTCGCCTCCGGGCGCTTCGGCGTGACGATCCACTACCTCGTCAACGCCGATCAGCTGCAGATCAAGATGGCCCAGGGCGCCAAGCCCGGCGAGGGCGGCCAGCTGCCGGGCCACAAGGTCGACGAGTACATCGGCGGCGTGCGCCACACGACCCCCGGCGTCGGTCTCATCTCGCCGCCGCCGCACCACGACATCTACTCGATCGAGGATCTCAAGCAGCTCATCTACGACCTGCGCTGCTCCAACCCCACCGGCCAGGTCTCGGTGAAGCTCGTCTCGGAGGTCGGCGTCGGCACGGTGGCGGCGGGCGTCGCGAAGGCCAACGCCGACCACGTCCTGATCGCCGGCCATGACGGCGGCACGGGCGCCTCGCCGCTGAGCTCGATCCAGGCGGCCGGCGTGCCGTGGGAGATCGGCCTCGCCGAGACCCAGCAGACGCTGCTGCGCAACGACCTGCGCTCGCGCATCGTCGTCCAGACCGACGGCCAGCTGAAGACCGGTCGCGACGTCGCGATCGCCGCGATGCTCGGCGCCGACGAGATGGGCTTCTCGACCGCCCCGCTGATCGCGGCCGGCTGCATCATGATGCGCGCCTGCCACCTCAACACGTGCCCCGTCGGCATCGCCACGCAGGACCCCGAGCTGCGCAAGCGCTTCAAGGGCACGCCCGAGCACGTCGTGAACTTCTTCTTCTTCGTCGCGGAGGAGGTCCGCGAGATCATGGCGTCGTTGGGCATCCGCTCGATGGACGAGCTCATCGGCCGCAGCGATCTGCTCGAGCAGGATGAGCTCATCGAGCATTGGAAGGGCCGGGGCGTCGACCTCTCGAACATCCTCGCGATGCCCGACCTGCCGGAGGGTGCGCCGTTGCACTGCGTGCGCGCGCAGGAGCCGGTGCTCGACGACGCGCTGGACTGGGATCTCGTCGAGGCCGCCGCCGCGGCGCTGCAGGACGGCACGCGCGTCGAGCTCGAGCGCCCGATCCGCAACGTCAACCGCTGCGTCGGCGGGATCCTCTCCAGCCACATCGCCCAGCGCCACGGGGCCGAGGGCCTGCCCGACGAGACGATCGGAGTCGAGTTCCACGGCTCGGCCGGCCAGTCCTTCGGCGGCTGGCTGGCGCCCGGCGTGAGCTTCCGCCTGCACGGCGACGCCAACGACTACACGGGCAAGGGCCTCTCGGGCGGGACGCTCGCCGTCCTGCCGCCCGAGGGCGTCACGTATCGCGCCGAGGAGAACGTCATCATCGGCAACACCGTCCTCTACGGCGCCACGAGCGGCAAGGCGTTCTTCCGCGGCCTCGCCGGCGAGCGCTTCGCCGTGCGCAACTCGGGCGCGAGCGCGGTCATCGAGGGCGTCGGCGACCACGGCTGCGAGTACATGACGGGCGGGCGCGTCGTCGTTTTGGGCCCGACGGGCCGCAACTTCGCCGCCGGCATGAGCGGTGGCCTGGCGTTCATCCTCGACGAGGAGGGCGCCTTCGCGGGCCGCGTGAACCCCGCCATGCGCGACCAGCTCGAGCCGCTGGACGAAGGCGACGCGATCGAGCTCCTCGCGCTCGTGCAGGAGCATGCCGAGCGCACCGGCTCGCCGGTGGCGCAACGGGTACTGGACGAGTGGGACGAGCTGCTGACGAGCTTCGTGAAGATCTTCCCGGTCGACTACAAGCGCGTGCTCGCCGAGCGCGCCGCCGCCGAGGCGGCATCGACGAACGGGTCCTCCAACGGCGCCGTCGCCTCCGCCAAGAAGGTCGTCTAGTCATGGGTGAGATCGGTGCCTTCCTGAAGATCGAACGCGTCGGGGTGCCCTACCGCGACCCCGTCGAGCGCGCACATGACTTCAAGGAGTTCATGATCCGCCGCCCCGACGAGGAGCTCGCCGCCCAGGGCGCGCGCTGCATGGAGTGCGGGGTGCCGTTCTGCCACAACGGCTGCCCGCTGGGCAACCTCATCCCGGACTGGAACGACCTCGTCTACCGCGACCGCTGGAAGGACGCGATCGCCCAGCTGCACGCGACGAACAACTTCCCCGAGTTCACCGGGCGCCTGTGCCCCGCGCCCTGCGAGGCCGCCTGCGTCCTGGAGATCCGCGAGGGCGATGCGGTGACGATCAAGCAGATCGAGAACGCGATCATCGACCGTGCCTGGGAGGAGGGCTGGGTCGTCGCGCTGCCGCCCAGGCGCGAGACCGGTCGCACCGTCGCGGTCATCGGCTCGGGCCCGGCCGGCATGGCCGCCGCCCAGCAGCTGCGCCGCGCGGGCCACACGGTGACGCTCTTCGAGCGCGACGAGGCCGCCGGCGGGCTCGTGCGCTTCGGCGTCCCGGACTTCAAGATCGAGAAGCACGTCGTGCAGCGCCGCGTCGAGCAGCTGATCGCCGAGGGCGTGGACGTGCAGTGCGGCGTCGACGTCGGCGTCGACATCTCCGCCGACGAGCTGCAGGAGCGCTTCGACGCGGTCGTGCTCGCGACGGGGTCGCGCACGCCGCGCGACCTGCCGGTTCCGGGGCGCGACCTGCACGGCATCCACTACGCGATGGAGTACCTCTATGACCGCAACCGCTGGGTCGCCACGCAGACGGGCACGGCGACGGGCTCACAGCCGCCCGAGCTGGAGGGGCTGACGGCGGAGGGCAAGCACGTCGTGGTCATCGGCGGCGGCGACACGGGCGCGGACTGCGTCGGCAACTCGCTGCGCCAGGGCGCCGCCTCGATCACGCAGCTCGAGCTGCTGCCCGAGCCGCCGCTGCACCGCCCCGACGATCGCACGCCGTGGCCGCTGTGGCCGCAGAAGTTCCGCCTGAGCTACGCGATGGAGGAGGCGAGCGCCGAAGGCGTCGGCGAGCAGGACTTCTCCGTCGTCACGACGCACTTCTCCGGCGACGAGGAAGGACACGTGCGCACGCTGCACTACGCGCAGGCCGACGCTCGCCCGCCGTTTCAGCCGGTCGAGGGCACCGAGGGCGAGCTGCAGGCCGACCTCGTGCTGCTGGCGATGGGCTTCCTGCATCCCGAGCAGGCCCTGCTCGACAAGCTCGGCGTCGCCAAGGACGCCCGCGGCAACGCGAAGGCCGTGCGGCCCTACACGACGACCGTGCAGGGCGTGTTCGCCGCCGGCGACGCCCGCCGCGGCCAGTCGCTCATCGTCTGGGCGATCAACGAGGGCCGTCAGTGCGCCCGCATGGTCGACCGCTACCTCGGCGAGCTCGACACGCCGCTGTCGGCCCGCGCCGACGCCGATCAGGGCCCCGCCGGCCCGCCGCAGCACGTCACGCCCGGCATCGCGGCGTAACCCGCCGCAGCGCGAGGTACAGTCCGCGGCATGAGCGTCATCGCCTACATCATCGTCCTGCTGCTCAGCGGTCTCATCGTGGGTGCGCTGGCCCGTCTTGCGCTGCCCGGCAAGGACCCCATGTCGATCCCGCAGACGGCTGCGATCGGCATCGCCGGCTCGCTGGTCGCCGGCCTCATCGGCGCGCTGCTGTTCGGGCGCAACGGCGGAGGAATCCTGCTGGCCGTCATCTGCACGGCCGTCATCGTCTACTTCATCCGCCGCTCGCGCGGCGGAGGCCTGATGGACCCGGGCGTCGTCGACTGACGTCGCTCGCACGATGCCCCGCTCACACCCGTGACGGGCATCGGGGCGATCTACCGCCGCTTCCGCCGGCGTTCTCGCGGCCGCCTCGTCGTCGCGGCCGTTCCGGTCCGGCCGCGTGCCGCCGGAGGCCTGGAGTTCCTGCTCGTGCGCACGAGCAACGGCGCGCGCTGGACGTTTCCGAAGGGCGGCTGCGAGTCGGGTGAGATGCCTGCCGAGGCGGCGGCCCGCGAGGCCGTGGAGGAGTCCGGGGCCTCGGGGAGAATCGTCGGCGAGCCGCTCGCCGAGTACCGCTACGGCGACGATCTCGTGACGGCGTTCCTGCTGCTCGTCGAGGCGACCGAGGCGCCGGAGGAAGCGGTGCGCAAGCCGCGGTGGTTCGGGTTGGAGGCCGCACGCAGCCGGCTGGCCGAGGGGCACGACGGCTCGTTCGGCGAGGAGATGGAGCGCGTCCTGCTCGCCGCGCAGCACGCGGCCGCCCGCGTGCTCTAACGTGACGCAGGCGTCACGTTCCGTCGTCTTCGAAAGGCCGGCCGACCACATGACCAAGCTGCCGAGCACCGCGATCATCGGCGCCGGCTCGTCGGGGATCGCCGTCGCGAAGGCCCTGCACGAGCAGGGCCTGCCGTTCGACAGCTTCGAGGCCTCCGATCGTGTCGGCGGCAACTGGGTCTTCGGCAACCGCAACGGGATGTCGGCGGCCTACCGCGACCTGCACATCAACACCTCGCGCGAGCGGATGCAGTTCTCGGACTTCGCGATGCCGGCGAGCTACCCGGACTTCCCCCACCACGCGCAGATCGCGGCGTACTTCGACAGCTATGTCGACCGCTTCGGCTTCCGCGACAGGATCCGCTTCCAGACCCCCGTACAGCACGCGCGCCAGCAGGCCGACGGCACCTGGGAGATCACGACCGCCGGCGGCGACCGCATGGCCTACGACATGCTCGTCGTCGCCAACGGCCACCACTGGGACGCCCGCTGGCCGGAGCCCGCGTTCCCCGGCAGCGGCGAGTTCGCCGGCACGCAGATGCACGCCCACGACTACCGCGACAACGAGTTCCTGCGCGGGAAGGACGTCGTCGTGCTCGGGATGGGCAACAGCGCCATGGACATCGCCGTCGAGGCCAGCCAGGTCGCGCGCTCGACGCAGCTCGCCGCGCGCCGCGGCGCGTGGATCGTGCCGAAGTACCTCTTCGGGCGCCCGATGGACCAGCTGCCCCACAGCGTGCGCATCCCCGACCGCATCACCTACAAGGTCTTCGAGCTCTTCGTGCGGCTGCACACGGGCGACCCGACCCGCTACGGCCTGCCCAAGCCCGACCATCGCTTCGGGCAGGCGCATCCGACCGTCTCCGGGCGGATCCTGGACCGCATCATCCACGGCTCGATCACGCCGCGCCCGAACATCGCGGCGCTCGGCCCCGACTGGGTGCGCTTCGCCGACGGCACGCAGGTGCACGCCGACGTCGTCATCTACTGCACGGGCTACCGGATCACGTTTCCGTTCTTTCACGAGGGCTTCCTCGCGGCGCCCGACAACCGCATCGAGCTGTTCCGGCGCGTCTTTCTCCCCGGCAACGCGAGCCTCGCGTTCGCCGGGCTGCTGCAGCCGCTGGGCGCGATCATGCCGCTGGCCGAGGCGCAGGGCAGCTGGCTGGCGGACTACCTGCGCGGCGTCTACCACCTGCCGTCGCCGCAGGCGATGGCGGCCGAGGTCCGCCGCGAGACGGCACGGATGCGCAAGCGCTACGTCGCATCGCGGCGCCACACGATCCAGGTCGACTTCGACCGCTACCTGCTCGAGCTCGGGCGCGAGCGCCGCCGCGGCGCCCAGCGCGCCGATGCCGCGGGGCATGCGCTGCCGGTGCCCGCGCGCGTCGCGGCCGGCGATCCCCGGCCGGTGGCGGGATGAGCGTGGCGACCGAACCCGACGGCGGCCGCCGGGCGGCGACGAAGGCCGCCAACCGCGCCGCGATCCTCGCCGCCGCCCGGGCCGTCTTCGGCGAGCTCGGCTACGGGGGCGCCACGGTGCGCGATGTCATCCGCCGCACGGAGCTCGCGAGCGGGACGTTCTACAACTACTTCCCCGACAAGGAGTCGCTGTTTCGCGCGGTGCTCGAGGAGACCGCCGAGAAGGTCCGCGCGCGCGTGCAGGCGGCGCGCCGCGAGGCCGGCTCGCTGGAGGAGTTCGTCGCGGCCGGCTATCGCGAGTACTTCGGGTACCTCGCCTCCGACCCCGAGGCCTTCGAGCTCATGCGCCGCAACAGCGGGACGATCCGCACGATGTTCGACGAGCCGATCTTCGGCGCCGGCGTCGAGGAGCTCGTCGCCGACCTGCGGATGGCGATGCGCTACGGGATCGTCCCCGAGCTCGATGCCGAGTACCTGGCCGCGGCGATGGTCGGGGCCGCGCTGGAGATCGGTGTGACGATGATCCGGCGCGACCCACGGGACGTCGAGGGCGCAACGCGGTTCGCGACGCAGGTGTTCCTCGGCGGCATCGAGCGCCTCGGCGCGGCCGGCCCTAGGCCGTCCAGTCGCTGACGGCGGTCCGTCCGCCCAGCCCGGTGACGGCGCTCACCCTGCGGCCCGCGGTGAGCAGCGATCCGCCGGCGAACGCGCCGGGCAGCGTCGCGGGCGGGCCGAACACGCTCGCCGCGGCGCGCACGTGCGAGACCGCGATCTGGCCGCCCGCGGTGTAGAGCAGGAAGGCGGTGCCCGCCGGATCGACGGCGAGCGACGCGCCGCCGGCGGCGACGTTCGGCGGCGAGATCAGCGCGGGCGCACCGAACGCGGGGGCGCCCGCCGCCCGCACGGCGATCGCGACCTCGGGCCCGTCGGGGTTGGCCGGGGTCGGCCGCAACGCATTCCAGGCGAGGATCGCCTCGCCCGCCGTCACGCGCACCTGTGGCCGCTCGCCGCGGCCGGCGGAAACCGCCTGAACCGGCGTCGTCACGGCGTCGGGCGTCGAGACCGCGGCCATGATCGGCGCCGCCTCGTCCTGCTCGCCGCCGCTCGGAGGCGAGGCCCGCCAGGCGATGGTCGCGCCGCCGTCGCGGGCCACCGCGAGCGAGGGCTGGCTCGCGTCGCCGGTCGCCGAGATGAAATGCTCGCGCCCGAGGCGGCGACCGTCGCGGCCCAGCGTGGCCATGCGCAGGCGGGTGTGGACCGCGCTGGGCGCCGTGCTGCGAACCACGGCCGCCCAGACGACGTAGGCACTGCCGAGCGGGCCGATCGCGACGGCCTGGTCGTTGCCGGCGCGCAGGCTCAGCGGCCGGGAGAAGCAGCGGCACGGACCGACGCCGCGGTGCGCGACGCGCAGGCTGCGGCCCTCGTTCCACGCGACGACCGCGTCGCCGAACGGCCCCACGGCCAGCGCCGGGCGGGCGTCGTTGAAGTGCCGCGAGCGGCCGAGCTCGACGGGCGTGCCGAAGCGCTTGCCATGCGGCCGGTAGGCGGCCATCACCGACAGGTGGGGCCCGCGCTGCGCCCACACGACGGTGACGTTGCCGTTCTGGTCGACACCGATCCGGGGATCGGCGACGAACCCGCGCGTGCCGGAGATCGTCTGCACGCGCCCGAGGCGCCCGTCGGGCAGGCGGACCCGCGCACGGACGGTGCTCACCAGGCCCGACACTCCGCCGATGCGCACGGAGCGCCGCGTCGTCACCGTCCATGTGAGCGCCTGCGAGCCCAGGCGGTTGCCGGCGGCGCTGACGCGACCGGCGCCCGCGTCGGCGACGACCGTCTGCGGTGCCGTCCAGGCGGCCTGCGCCGCGGGCGCGCGGACGCCGATCGGGGCCACGAGCGCGAGCGCGAGCAGGATGACTGCGCGGGATGCCATGGTGCTCTGAACGCTCGTCGGGGCACGAAGGTTGCGCGCGATCGCGGCCTAGACTGACGGGGAGTGCCACCGAGCTTCTGCCGCCACAACCGCTTCGTCGAGAACTGCCCGATCTGCCGCCCCGCCTCGTCGCCGCCGGCCGCGAAGAAGCGTCCCGCGGGCAGCTCGACGGGGGCGCGCACGCGGTCGGGCTCGGGGGGCGCGCCGCGCCCCGGCCGTTCGGGCGCCGTGCGCGTGCGGCAGATCGTGCAGGCCGCCGACGACGGCTACCGCTCCGAGCTCGTCACCGGGCTGAAGGCCTCCGCCGACGCCGATCGCCTGGCCGACGAGCTGGCGTTCTCCGCGGCCCGGCTGGCCGAGCTGGCCACCGCCCCGCCGGGGTCCTACGCCGAGATCGCCGCCGAGCCGGACGCCGAGGAGGCGCTGTGGCGCGCGTTCCTCACCGCCTACCTCTGCCCGACCCAGGGCGAGGACCCGTTCGCCGCGATCCGCGCGGCGCACGTCCCGTACGCGTCGGGCGAGCTGCCCGACCTCGGGGTCGCCGGCGGGCCGCGCAGCTCGCACGATCCCGCCGAGGGCGAGCGCGCCGTCCTCGCCTACCGCGCGTGGGCCGACCGCCACAGCGGGCAACTTGGCGCATTTGCAGGGGAATCGTCCTGGACGCCCGAGCGCCGCTTCGACCGCCTGTTCGAGCGCCTCGCGCTGCGCGGGTTCGCGCGCGCCGGGCGCTACGACCTGCTCGTCACGCTCGGGCGCCTCGGCGTCGTCGACGTGCGCGCGTCGTCGCTGCAGTTCACCGACGACGCCGCGACGACGGCGGCCAAGCGCGTGTTCGGCATCGGCGACAAGATCCTGCTCGAGCGCCGGGCGCGCGACCTCGCCGACGCCGTCGAGCTGCCGATCGAGGCGCTCGACCTCGCGCTCTTCAACTGGGGGGCGATCGGCGGCCGGCGGGCGACGATGGGCTCCACCGCGAGCCCCGCCGAGGACGAGCGCGACGAGATCGCCGGCGTCCTCGGCGTCTGACGTCGCACGCGCGTCCAGCGCGGCCGCGATCGCTCGCCTTCACCCGCGGCGCTGCCGATTCACCTGGTGACCCACGGTGAACCGGCCATGAACCCACGTACGAAGGTGATCAGGCAGCTCGTCCGCGAGTCGCACTACGTCGTCGACGAGCGCGCGGTCGCCGAGGCGATCATCGTCCGCTCGGCGGTCCAGCGCGTCGTGCCCGGCGTGACGTTCCGCCGCGAGACGCGTGCGACGCCGCAGGTGCGGTCGTTTCGCCCGCACCGCGGGGGACGCTCCTTTCGCCTCACCCGCCGCGAGCGCCGCCCGCTGCACCGCTCCGGCGACGAGCCGGAGCCCTCTCACCGCCGCTGACGGGTAGCCCGCCGCGCCGCCGTCCGCGCGTGGCGTAGGCCGTTTCACCTGCTCAGAGGCTGGGTACCGCAGCAGCCAAGGACGACGCCTCGGCTGCACGATGTGCGCAAGTGGCGGCGAGAATGGACCTGTCAGGACGATTGCACCCATCTTGTCGTGAGGAGCGAGCATGGCGATTGCCGATCAAGCTGTCTCTCTGCCGGGCGCCGACGCCGAGCAGCTCGGCGATGACGTGCGCGAGCGCCGCGCTCGTGAGGAACAGCGCCTCTTCAAGGCGTGGCTGAGCACCGGCGACGACCGCGCGCGCTCGGCGCTCATCGAGCGCTTCATGCCGCTCGCGCGCTCACTCGCCCGGCGCTACCAGCGCTCCGGTGAGCCGCTGGAGGACCTCGTGCAGGTGGCCGCCGTCGCCCTGGTGAAGGCGATCGACCGCTACGACCCGGCGCGCGGCTACGCGTTCAGCTCGTTCGCGGTGCCGACGATCGCCGGCGAGCTCAAGCGCTACTTCCGCGATCACTCCTGGACCGTGCGCCCGCCGCGCGACCTGCAGGAGGTCACGCTGCGCGTCGAGACCGCGCTGACCCGGCTCACGCAGACGCTCGACCGCTCTCCGACGACGCACGAGCTCGCGACCGCCGCCGGCCTGGACGACGAGCAGGTGCTCGAGGCGATGCAGGCCCGCCGCGGGCGCAGCGGCGTCTCGCTGCAGGCCCCCCAGGGCGAGGTCGGCGACGCGATGACGCTCGGCGACACGATCGGCGCCGACGATCCCGACATCGAGCGCGCCGAGCAGCGCGCCGTGCTCGACGACCTGCTCAAGACGGTCCCGACGCGGGCGCGCGAGATGGTGCGCCTGCGCTTCGAGGAGGACATGACGCAGGCCGAGATCGGCGAGGTCTTCGGCGTCAGCCAGATGCAGGTCTCGCGGATCCTGCGCCAGACGATCGACCATCTGCGCCTCGTCGCCGAGCAGGCCGAGGCCGCAAGCCCCGGCAGGCTGCTCGCGCTCACGCCGTAGCCCGCGCAAAGCCCGCTATTTGCGACACATCGCGCTCGTCCGGGGGCGAGTTTCGTCGTAGGTTCCCCTACCTGCAGCAACGGTCCCGCGGGGACCCGGAGGCGGGGGTAGGGATGGGCGAGGTGCAGGGAGGTGGTGAGGGGAGAGGCAGCCGCCCGGCTGAGGAGCTCATCCTGCGCACGGTCGCCGCGCACGCCGAGTCGCTGCTGCGCACGGCGCGGCGCAACTCGATCTGCGTCGACGACGCCCAGGACGCCTACCAGCGGGCGCTGGAGATCTTCATGCACCACGCCGAACGCCTGGATCCCGAGCGCGCCGCGAACTGGCTGCACGTCGTCGTCAAGCGCGAGGCGCAGGCGATCCGCCGATCGCGCAAACGCCTGGTGAGCTCCTCGGAGGTCGATTTCGACGCGCACGAGTGCCCACGCGCGCAGACGCCCGATGAGCAGCTCGTCGCCTTCGACCTCGTCAGCCGCTCGGCGGAGGCGCTGCAGCGCCTCAAGCCCCAGGAGCTGCGCGCGCTGTGGCTCAAGGCGCAGGGTCACAGCTACAACGACATCGGCGCGATCACGGGCTGGTCCTACACGAAGGTCAATCGCTGCCTGACGGAGGGCCGGCGCAGCTTCCTCGCGCGCTACGCCGGGATCGAGTCGGGGGCCGAGTGCGAGCGCTGGGCCCCGGTCATCTCCGCGATGGCCGACGGCGAGGCGACGCCGCAGCAGGTCCTCGAGCTGCGCCCGCACCTGCGCAACTGCCCGGGCTGCCGCGCGACGCTCAAGGCGCTGCACGACAGCTCAGCGCCGCTGCAGGCCGTGCTGCCGATCCCGCTGGTGGCCGCGGCGACCGGTGCCACCGAGCATCTCTCCAACCTGCTCATGCGCGCGTACGAGGCCATCGCCGGCGGCGTCCACGAGCGCGCGGTGCATTCGGTGACCAAGGCGCAGGCGGCGATCGAGGCGGCGGCGGCCGGCAAGGTGGCCGCCGTGGCGGCATCGGCCGCAGCGGTCGCGGGCGGCGGCTACGCCACGGTCGAGCGGACGGTCCGACATGCCCCGCACGCGGCGCGGCCGGCGACGACGGCGCAGCGCGCGGCAGGCCACGCGCCGCAACGGACGATCGCGGCGCGGCAGGCCGCCTCAGCGGCGCGGCCGCGGCCCGCGGTCGCCGCGGCACCCGCGCCGCCACCGGCGCCGAGCGTCGACGAGTTCGGACGGGCCGGGCGCCGCCCGCCCTCTGGCACCGCGAACGAGTTCGGGCCCGTCCGGCGCCGCTCCTCGGTGCGCACCATCTCCGCGTCCGCGACGGCGACGGCGACGGTCAGACGACGGGTGGTGTCGCCACCGGCCCCCCCGGCGACGCCCGCGCCGGAGTTCGCGACAGCGCCGACGGCGAACGAGTTCGGGCCGTAGATTGGCGGGATGCGGGAGTCCATCGAGGAGCGCGACCGCCGCGAGCGGGAGGCGTACGCCGACGAGGCGATGACGCAGGCCAACACGGCCTGGCAGCGGCGCTTCGCGCACATCGTCGAGGGGCCGACGACGGCGCGCGGATGGGAGACCGTGTTCGGGGTGCTCGCCGCGAAGCTCGGTGCCGGCGGCACCGCGCTCGACGTCGGCTGCGGGCCCGGCGACTACACCTCTCGCGTCAAGCAGCTCGGCGCCGGCTACGTGCTGGGATACGACATCTCCGAGCTCTACATCGCCAAGGCGCAGGCCGCCTACGGCGTCCCCGGCGAGCTCGAGTTCCGCGTGCACTCCGCGCACGAGCCCGTCGAGGAGGCGTTCGACGTCGTCTGCGGCTTCGCGGTGCTGCACCACCTCGACTTCCGCGCGTTCCTGCTGGACGCCTACGAGCGCAACCTCAAGGCCGGCGGCACGATGCTGTTCTGGGAGCCGATGGCCCATCCGGCGATCCTCGCCTTCCACGCGCTCGTGCGCAGTGCCCATTCCGCCGACGAGTGGCCGCTGCTGCCCAGGGACGTGCGCTGGCTGCGCGCGACGTTCGGCGACGTCGTCGTGCGGCCGGTCAACCTCGCGGCGATGTTCACGAACGCCGTCTCGAGCTTCGTGTTCGCCGAGCCCGACAACCCGCTCTCGCGCCTGGGCGATCGGATCGATCGCGCGCTGGAGCGCCGCCGGCGCCTGGCGCCGTTCGGGCAGATGGGCATCATCGTGATCCAGAAACCGGCCTAGCCGCCGCAGCGATCCCGTCCGACCGGCCCCCTACCGTGCATCCCGTCCGTTCCTACCCGAGCGTCAGGGAGCCGGTATGCCGCTCTGTTTCATCGAACCGCAGGACGCGATCCGGGTGATCGCCGAGTCCGTCGGCCGCGAGGCTCGCAGGCAGATCCTCGGTGAGCTCGTGCGCGCGTGGGTGGATGAGATTCCCGAGGGGGAGCTGGCCTCGCACTATGCGAAGGCGGTGCAGGACCTCGACGAGCACGACCTGTCGATGCTCGCGGCGTGGCACGCGTCGCTGGAGGTCGGTCACCCGATCGCCAACCGCGAGTTCCTCGTCAACGTCTTCGCGAGCCTCGGCGAGAACCGCCGCGAGGCCCTGAAGATCGCCGCGGGCTTCCGCGGCGAGGAGGCGTTCGACGCCGGCGTCGCCGAGGAGCAGGCGCTGACGACGGTCCTGCCGCACCTCTCGCGCGAGCGCTGTCGCGAGCTCGCCAAGGAGTGCGTCGACCTCTACCTCTGGGACCGCCTCGGCTGCGACAACTAGCCGGCGGGGTCGCCCAGCGCTGAGCGGATCTCCGCCGTCGCCTGCTCGGGGTCGCGGTAGACGACCGCGTGCATCCCCATCTCGCGCGCCGCGTCGCAGTTGCGCTCGAGGTCGTCGACGAACAGGCAGGCCTCGGCCGGCAGCCCGAGGCCCTGCAACGCCAGCTCGTAGATCTCCGGGTCGGGCTTGCGCAACCCGACGTACGCGCTGTCGATGACGAGCTCGAAGATCTCCTCGATCGGCGCCATCGCGCGCCAGCGCGACTCCCACTCGCGGACGTTGTTCGTGAGCAGCGCCATCCGGTAGCCCTCGGCGCGCAGCGCCGACATGAGCTCGATCATCGGCGGGTTGGGCGCCAGGCCCGACCACAGCGCCTCGCTGAAGCCCGCGCAGGAGATCTCGCGGCCGACCTCCTCGTGCAGCGCGCGCTCCAGCCCCATGAGGAAGTCGGCCTCGCTCAGGCGGCCGCACTCCAGCTCATGGAGCGGGTGCGCCCCCTCGCGCGCGACGATCGCGGCCAGCGCGGCGCCGAGCTCCGCCATCGTCATGTCCGCGCGCTCGGCGAACACCGCGAAGGAGCCCGCCAGCGGCGTCGTCAGCACGCCGCCGAAGTCGCTGATGACCGCGCGGATCACCGCTTGCGGGCGGGCGCGCGGCGCACGATGTCATAGCGCCCGACGCCCTCGCGCCCCTCCATCCGCCAGGCGAAGAACGCGCTGTCCAGGCGCTGGTCGCCGAGGTCGATCGTCGTCCCGCACAGCACCTTGCCGGAGGCGCGGCGGGCGAACTCGCTCGCCTCGTCCACCCACAGCTCCAGGCCCGCCCGCTGCTGGCGCAGCGCGCCGTCGTAGGCGGTCGTCAGCCGCGCGTCGTCGATCGCGTGCGGCTCGCCGCCGTCGACGAGCCAGGCAGCGACGGCCTCCTCGCCGTGGCCGCGGGCGCGCGCGGGTCGCGTGGCGGTGAGCATCAGCGCGCGGTCGGCGCCCAGCCACGCCGAGAGCGTCCGCGCGAGCTCGACGCGCTTGGGGTCCGCAATGCCCCAGGCGTGGCCGCGCTGGCCCAGGCAGCGCACCTGGCGCTCGCGGCCCGCGATGGTCACCGTGCCCGCCACGCTGCAGAGCTGCTCGTAGCCCTCCATCCCGCTCGTGCGCGCCGTCTCGGCCTCGGCGTCGAGCACCGCGGGCGCGCAGCGCGCCTCGAAGCGCAGGTCGAAGCCCGAGCCCTCGCGCTCGAAGCCCAGCGTCCACGTCGCGAGCGGCTCCTCGACGCTCGTGCGCAGACCGCCGACGCGCAGGCCCTCCCACGAGCCCGGCACGCCGTCGGCGAGCGGCTGCGCGCCTGCGGTCGAGGACGCAGCGACCTCGCTGCCGGAGAACAGCAGCGCAAACGCGCTCGCGCTGTCGCCACCGAGATGGATCCGGGCGTGGCCGTAGAGCCGTGCGACGGGGTCGCCGAAGGCGAAGGTCAGCGCATCGCAGAACCCCGGGGGCGGCGCCGCAGGAGCCTGCGGCGCGTCCTGCTCGGGCGCCACGGTCACGGCAGGTCGGGCCGCCGCGGCGGCACCTCGCGGGCGGTGCCCTCCACGACGTCCTCGTCGGATCCGCGCGGCGGCCGCGGGGCGGCCGCGCCGGCGCCGGACCCCGCGCCGAACACCCGCCCGAAGCGCATCTGCGCCCCGCTCGTCGCGCTCGCGACGAGCCGGCCGCCGAAGCGGCGCACGAGCACCCCGCGCACGACCGCCCGCGTGGGCGGCAGCAGCAGCAGCAGGCCGAGGATGTCGCTGAGAAAGCCGGGCGTCAGGAGGAGCGCCCCGCCGAAGATGACGAGCACGCCGTCGATGACCTCGCGCCCGGGCACGCGGCCCTCCTGCAGCGCGCGGTTGAAGCGCATCCAGGCGGCTCTGCCCTGCTGGCGCATGAGCGCCGCGCCGAGGATCGAGTCCAGGATGAGCAGCGCGATCGTCGGCAGCACCCCGATCGCCTGGCCGATCTGGATGAGCACGTAGAGCTCGGCGATCGGGACGACGATGAAGACGAGGACGAGCAGCAGTGGCATGGCTCGATGAAGGCTACGCGAGCCGCGTGACGGGGCGGCGCGGGCGCCCGCGGCCGCCGGCGCTCAGGCCGGCGCGGGGGAGGGGAAGACCTGCACGCCCGACAGGCGGTGCAGGCCGACATACTCGATCAGCGCGCAGATGTCCGGCTGCGCGCCGTGCAGCATGAGCTTCAGCCCGGATGCGCGCAGGCGGCGGGCGAGCATCGCGAGATCGAGCATGAGCGAGGGGTCGGCGAAGGCCAGCTCGCTGAGGTCGACGGTCACGTTCGTCGGCGCCTGGATCGCCTGTGAGAGCGCCCGCCGCCGGAGCGACTGGGTCGATCGGTCCTCGTTGCCACAACAGCACAGAAGAGGCGGATGTTCGTCGTAGGAGACGATGGTCTTGGCAACCTACCCCAGATGCGCCAGGACGCAAGATAGAATCCGGTGCATGGCATCACTCACAGAGATCGAAGAGGCGCTCACCAACGTCATCGATCCCGAGCTCGGGCTGGACTTCGTCGAGCTGGGGCTCATCTATGGCATTCAGCAGGACAGCGGCAACGTCCACGTGACGTTCACCCTCACCACGCCCGCGTGTCCGATCGGACCGCAGATCACCGAGCAGATCGAGGAGTTCGTCCTCCCGCTGGAGGGCGTGAGCACCGTCAAGAGCTCGATGGTGTTCGACCCGCCGTGGTCGCCCGAGAAGATGAGCGAGGACGCGAAGTTCGCACTCGGGTTCTGAGCCCGAGCGCGCCGAGCGCGCCGGATCGGACGGCCCAGCGCAGCGAACGCCCCCCGCGCGCGTTATGCAGGTGATGCGCTCGCGTCGATCGATCGCGCCGTCGCGCCCGCACGGTCGCGTGCTGGCTGGGCTCGTCGTGGTGCTCGGCGTCCTGCCGGCGCCCGCGGCCCTCGGGGCGACCGCGACGACCGGCCGGCTGCTCGTGTCGCTCGAGCCGCAGGGCGAGGGCGCGCAGGCGGGCGGCGCGATGCGCGCCGCCGCCGGCTCGCTGCTGGCCGCCGGCGGCCTGCACCGCGCCGGCGCCCAGGTTCCGCAGATCGGCCTCGTGTCCGTGCGCCCGGATGCCGGCACCTCGCTGCACGCGCTCGCGACGCAGCTGCGCCGGCGCCCCGGCGTCGCGCACGTGGAGGCCGAGCGCCGCCACCAGCTGCGCCTCGTGCCCAACGACCCTGCGCTCAGCACCCCCGAGACCGCGCCCGGCACGCCTGCGGGCACGACCTCGCAGTGGTGGATCGGCAAGCTCGGCATGCCCGCCGCCTGGGACATCACGCGCGGCACGGGCGCGACCGTGGCGGTCATCGACACCGGCATCGACGCCGGTCATCCCGATCTCTCGGGCAAGATCGCGCAGTCCGTCGACAACGACTCGATCGCCGCCCACGGCCCCGCGACCGCCGACGAGAACGGTCACGGCACGCACGTCTCCTCGCTGGCCTGCGCGGCGGGCGACAACGGCGTCGGGATCGTGGGCGTCGGCCTGGACTGCAACCTGCTCGTCTTCAAGAGCGACCTCAGCGACGGCTCGGTCGCGCGCTCGATCGTCGGCGCCACCGACGCCAAGGCCGACGCGATCAACATGAGCTTCGGCACCGACGGCACGACCCCGCCGTCGCAGGCGGTCGCCGACGCGGTCAACTACGCCGTCTCCCACGATGTCGTCCTTGTCGCCGCGGCCGCCGACGCGCCGGTCGAGGAGCAGGGCGATCCGGCCAACCTCCTGCAGCCGACCGGCACCGGGCCGGACATCACCCAGGGCCGCGGCCTCTCCGTGACCGCCGCGACGAACGCCGACACGCGCGCCGGCTTCGCCGGCCGCGGCTCGCAGATCTCGCTCGCCGCGTACGGAACGTTCGCCGAGTCGACGGGGCCCGACGGTCTGCTGGGCGCGTTCCCCGGCAACGGGACCGAGCTCGAGAGTGGCGGCGGCGGGCTGTTCCCGTCGCCGAGCTGCGGCTGCCGCACGACCTTCCAGGGCGACAACCGCTTCGCCTACCTGCAGGGCACCTCGATGGCCGCGCCGATGGTCACCGCCGCCGCCGCGCTCGTGAAGCACCTCAACCCCGACCTGCGCGCCGCCGACGTCGTGCGCCTGCTCAAGCAGACCGCCTCGCGCCCCGCCGGGAGCGGCTGGACGCCCGAGCTCGGCTGGGGGATCCTCAACCCCGGCTCCGCGCTCGTCCTCGCGCGCGCGATCGATCGCCGTGCCCCGGCGTCGAAGGCGCGCGGCCCCAGGACCGTCCGCAGCGCGCGCACGATCACGCTGCGCCTCAGTGGGACCGACACGCCGCCGTCGGCCGGGGTGCTCGCCTCCGGCATCGCCCGCTACGAGATCTGGCGGGGCACGAACGGCGCGCGCTACAAGCGCGTCAAGACGACGACGGCCGCGAGCGTCAGGCTGCGCGTCAAGGCCGGCTCGCGCTATCGCTTCTACTCCATCGCCGTCGACCGGGCGGGCAACCGCGAGCCGATCCCGGGGCGCTCGGACGTCTCCACGCGCGTGGCGCGGACCGCGGGCCGGCGCTAGGCGCCGGCGGTCTCGCGCGAGGTGCGCCGCGCGAGCGACACGAGCTCGGCGAGGCAGGTCTCGATCGCGTCGCCGACCTCGTCGAGGTCGGGCATCGCGTCGTAGTCGCCGAGCAGGCCGAAGTTCATCTGGCCGTTGTAGGACATGATCGCGATGGCCAGGGCGTGGTCCTTGGGCAGGAACGCGATCGGGAAGACGGACGTCATCTCCTGGCCCTGGACGTAGAGCGGGAACTGCGGGCCGGGGATGTTCGTCACGAGCATGTTGAACAGGCGCGTGGAGAAGTTCAGCCGCGAGGCCTGCGCGAGCACCGTGGGCGGCGCGAAGCGCTGCATGCTCGTCAGGACCTCGGCGCCGACGGCCTGCTTGGAGTCCTTGAGGTCGTCCATCGCCGCGCGCACGACGCTCAGGCGCTCGACGGGGTCCTCGACGTAGACCGGCAGCGGGCCGCGCATGACCGCGAGGCGGTTGCCGCCGGCGGTGGCCTCGCTCGCGTCGCGCACCGACACCGGGACGAGCGCACGCAGCTCGAGGCCCTCGGTGCGCACCCCGCGCGAATGCAGCCAGTGGCGCAGCGCGCCCGCGACGACGGCGAGCACGACGTCGTTGACGGTGCCGCCGAAGCCGTTCTTGACGGTCTTGAAGTCGGCGAGGTCGCACACGACGCCGGCGAAGCGCCGGTGCGGCCCGATCTCGACGTTCAGCGGCGACGGCGGCGCGGGATTCAGCGCCGCCCACGCGATCTCGCCGAGCCCCTCGGCGGCGACCTGCGCCTCCTCGATCGTGCGCTCGGGCTGCGCGAGCGCCGTCAGGGCCCTGGAGGCGACGGACATCGTCGCCTTCGTCATCCCTGCGATGCCGGCGCTGAGCAGGTCCAGCGGATTGGGATCGGGGTCGGGCATCCACGGCTCGAGGTCGGTCGGGGGCGGCGCCGGCTCGGGGCCGAGGTCGAAGAGAACCGTGCCGAGGTCGACGCCGGCGATGCCGTCGATCATCGCGTGATGACTCTTGGACAGCAGCGCGAAGCCGCCGTCGGCGAGTCCCTCGACCAGCCACAGCTCCCACAGCGGCTTGGAGCGGTCCAGCTGCTGGGAGAAGACGCGCGCGCAGAGGTTGTCGAGCTGCTCGTCGCTGCCGGGGCTCGGCAGCGCGGTGTGGCGCACGTGGTACTCGACGCTGAACTCCGGGTCGTCGGCCCACAGCGGCCGGCCCGTCCCGGCGGGCGGGTAGACGAGGCGCTGGCGGTAGCGCGGCACGAGGTGCAGGCGCGCGCGGATCGAGTCCAGGAACTCCTCGTACGGCGGCGCCGTGCCGCCCGCGCGCACGAGCGCGCCGATGTGCATGTGCGAGACCGGGCTCTCCTGGTGCAGGAAGGAGGCGTCGACGGCCGTCAGCCGGTCGAGGTGGCGCTGGCTCATCGGCGCCAGAGTAGTACGTACGGGGGCGAGCTCGGACCTGCGCCCGTACCCTCTCAGCAGCGATGGCGTGGGATTTCTGCACCGAGCCGGAGTTCCAGGCGCACCTGGACTGGATGACGTCGTTCGTGCGCGAGGAGATCTGGCCGCTGGAGACGCTCGACCTCGGCCTGGAGCAGCTCGACCGCGCGCTCGCGCCGCTGCAGGCCGAGGTCCGTGCGCGCGGGCTCTGGGCCGCGCACCTGCCGCCCGAGCACGGCGGGCAGGGCTTCGGGCAGGTCAAGCTCGGGCTCATGCACGAGATCCTCGGCACGTCGCTCTACGCGCCCAGCGCGTTCGGCAACCAGGCGCCGGATTCGGGCAACAGCGAGCTGCTCGCACTCGCCGGCACGACCGAGCAGAAGGAGCGCTGGCTCGAGCCGCTGCTCGCCGGGGACGTGCGCTCGGCGTTCTCGATGACCGAGCCCGGCAGCGCGGGCGCCGACCCTACGACGCTGCAGACGACGGCCGTGCTCGACGAGGCCGCCGGTGAATGGGTCGTCGACGGCCACAAGTGGTTCACGTCCAACGGCTCGGTCGCCGACTTCCTGATCGTGATGGCCGTGACCGATCCCGCCGCACGGCCCCACCAGCGCGCGTCGATGCTCATCGTGCCGGCGGATGCGCCGGGGGTGCAGATCGTGCGCGACGTCCCGACGATGGAGCAGCCCGCCGAGCACTTCGGGCGCCTCGGCGGGCACGCCGAGATCCGCTACGCGTCCGTCCGCGTCCCGGCGGAGAACCTGCTCGGCCCCCGCGGCGCCGGCTTTCTGCTGGCGCAGTCGCGCCTGGTGCCCGGTCGCATCCATCACTGCATGCGCTGGCTCGGCGTGAGCCGGCGCGCGTTCGACATGCTCTGCGAGCGGGCGACCTACCGCGTCTCGCACGGCTCGGTCCTCGGCGACAAGCAGACGATCCGCAACTGGATCGCCGACTCCGCGGCGCAGATGCAGGCGGCCCGGCTCATGACGCTGCACGCCGCCTGGAAGATCGATACGCAGGGCGCGGCCGCGGCGCGCACGGACGTCTCGCTGATCAAGTTCTACGGCGCGCAGGTCCTGCACGACGTGATCGACCGCGCGCTGCAGATCCACGGCAGCCTCGGCTACTCGGCCGACCTGCCGCTGGAGGCGATGTACCGCTACGCCCGCGGCGCGCGCCTCTACGACGGCCCCGACGAGGTCCACCGAGATTCGGCCGCGCGCCAGATCCTGCGCGGCTACGAGCCGCCGCCCGGCGGCGTGCCCAGCGAGCACGTCCCGACGCGCCGCCATGCGGCGCGCGAGCGCTTCGCGGAGCTGCTCGACACCGTGACGAGCAATGACTGACGGCGCGGAGCGCCCGCTCGCGATCATGCTGGGCGTGCAGCTGCTGCTCGTCGCGGCGGTGCTCGTCTGGGCGGCGATCGGGTTCCCGCTGCCGGCCGTGATCACCGGCGGCGACGCGCACACCGCGACGACCGCGAGCGTCGCCGGGCCCGCGGCCGTGCCGACCGCGGCGGCCACGCCGGCCGGCGGCACGCCGGTCGCCGGCGCTGCGGCGGCGCCGGGCCTCGCGCCGAAGGCGACCGTCGACCGCTTCGACGGCGTCGGCGCCTTCGGCCTGCTGCGCGAGCAGGTGCAGCGCTACGGCTGGCGCCCCGCCGGCTCGGCGGCGCTGCGGCGCCTCGCGGTCCGGCTGCGCGCGCTGCTGCCGAACGGGCGCTTCGAGGCGATCCCCGGCCGGCCGGGCCTGCGCAACGTCGTGGGCTCGCTGCCCGGCCGCGCGCCCGCGATCCTCGTGGGCGCCCACTACGACGTCGAGGCCGCGCCCGAGGGCTTCGTGGGCGCCAACGACGGCGCCGCCGGCACGGCCGCCGTCGTGCACGTCGCGCGGGCGCTGCGCCGCGCGCCGCGCTCGGCCCGCGACCGCGCCGTGCGCTTCGTGCTGTTCGACGGCGAGGAGGAGCCCGCGGGCTGCCAGCCGTTCCTCGCCTGCGGGGTGCGTGGCTCGAGCGCGTACGCCAAGCGCCATGCCCACGAGCTCAGGAGCATGGTGCTGCTGGACTACATCGCCGAGAAGCGCGGCCTGAGCTTCCCGCGCGAGGCCGGCTCGGACATCGACATGTGGGAGCAGCTGCGCGCCGCGGCGACGGGTGTCGGCGTCGGCGCGCTCTTTCCGAGCAGGATCTCCGGGCAGATCCTCGACGACCACACGCCGTTCACCCAGCGCGGGATCCCCGCGATCGACGTCATCGACTTCGACTACCCGCAGCGCGACACGCTCGCCGACAACCTCGACGCGGTCTCGGCGCGCAGCCTCGACGCGGTCGGCGAGGCCGTCGTGCGACTGCTGACGACGCTGCGCCGCGGGGTGATCAAGCCGCCTGTCAGAAGCGCCGGGTGATCTTCACCGACCTCCCGGCGCTCGAAACGTAGTTGCCGTCGACGATCGAGACGAACACCCGGTAGGTCCCGCCGCGGCGGATCCGCACGCGCTTGGAGTAGCGCGCGGACGTCGCGCTGAGCCGGTGCGTGATCGTCCCGGCGACCGTGACCCAGTTCTTCTTGCTGTTGAGCTTCTGCACGGCGATCTGCGCGCCGACGCGCGCTGGGCGCACCGTCCCGAAGAAGCGCACGAGGCGCCCGGTGCGCACGCGCGTCGCGCTGACGCTCGTGCTGACGCGCACGGCGACGCTCACGCCGACGAGCGGGCTTGCGATCTCCGGCCTGGTCGGGATCACGACGCGGTACTGCGTGTTGACCGGCACCGTCAGCAGCGGGAACGCGAAATTGCCGTCGGCCGCCGTCAGCTGCGGGTTGCCGACGTTCAGGAAGCCGGCCGTGTAGGGGAACGGGTTCTGCTGCAGCACGACCTGACGGCCGCCGTTGCCCGTCCCGCTGAGATTGCCGATCAGCGTGGTGCCGGCGCCGAAGGGCACCGGGTTGGGAATCGCGGCGAGCGTCAGCCCGAGCGGCTGGCGGGGCGTCTTGAACGTCCGGTCGGCGCCGTTGGTCGTGCCGCTGCGGTTGTGGGCGATGAGGCGGTAGTGATAGGTCGTCGCGGGCGCGAGCCCGGCGAGGTTCGCGATGACGTTGATCGGCGCGGTCCCGCCGCCGGCGCTCACGGCCGCCGTCTCGCCGCCATAGAGCGTCGTGGTCCCATAGCGAAAGACGAAGGTCGTGGCGGCGCCGTTGGGATCGACCTTGCCGAGCAGCGTCACGGTGGCCGGCGTGGCGTTGGCGATCCCGCCGGTGGTGACGCCCGGCGTGGTGGCCGCGCCCTGCGCCAGCGCCGGGAGCGCGAGCGAGAGCGCGAGGACTGTCAGGACCGATCGGCCTGCCCGGCGCGTTGCATGTGGCACGTCTGCCTCCCCCTGTCGAGTGCTCCTACACTTCGACAATCGCATTCATCGTAGAAAAGTTGCTGCTCGCCGCCCCGCGGGGCTACTGCGCCGGGGTCGATCGCGCCGTCCAGACGGTCGAGCGCGCGCTCGAGCTCTACGGCGCGCCGGTCTATGTCCGCAAGGAGATCGTCCACAACAAGCACGTCGTCGAGCAGCTGCGCGAGCGCGGTGCCATCTTCGTCGACGAGATCGACGAGAGCATCCCCGCCGGCGCAACGACGGTGTTCTCCGCGCATGGGGTCTCGCCTGCCGTCCACGCGCAGGCGGCCGCCCGCTCGCTGTCGACGATCGACGCGACCTGCCCGCTCGTGACGAAGGTCCACGTCGAGGCCAAGAAGTTCGCCGCCGAGGGCTACACGATCGTCCTCATCGGTCACCTCGGGCATGAGGAGGTCGAGGGCACGATGGGAGAGGCGCCCCAGTCGATCGTCCTCGTCGAGACCGAAGCCGACGTCGACGCGCTCCAGATCGCCGACCCCGAGAAGATGGCGTACATCTCCCAGACGACGCTCTCGGTCGACGAGACGCGGACGATCATCACCCGCCTGCGCGAGCGCTTTCCGGCGATCGTCGGGCCGCGCACCGACGACATCTGCTACGCCACGACCAACCGCCAGGCGGCGGTCAAGCAGATGGCCGCGGAGTGCGATCTCGTCCTCGTCATCGGCTCGCAGAACTCCTCGAACTCCCAGCGGCTCGTCGAGGTCGCGCGCGACTACGGCGCCGACTCCTACCTCATCGACAACGAGGCGCAGGTCGAGGAGCAGTGGCTGCAGGACAAGCGCGTCGTCGGCATCTCGTCGGGCGCCAGCGCGCCCGAGGAGCTCGTGCGCCGTCTCGTGGCGTTCTTCACGGAGCGCGGCGTGCACGACGTGTCGGAGTTCGAGGTCGTGCGCGAGGACGTGCGCTTCATGCTGCCCAAGCGCATCCGCGAGGACCTCGCGGCCGGCCGGGCCTAGGCTCCGCGGCCACCTCCGCGCTGCATGCGCCAGCTCGTCATCTCCGACCTGCACCTCGGCATGCACTCGCGGGCCGACGTGCTGACGCGTCCCGAGGTGCTCGCGCGGCTGCTCGAGCGCCTCGACGGCGTCGATCGCCTCGTGCTGCTCGGCGACACGCTCGAGCTGCGCCACGGGCCGGCGCGCGATGCGCTCGCCGTCGCCGAGCCGGTCATGCGGGCGATCGGCGACGCGCTCGGCGACGGCGGCGAGATCGTCCTCGTGCCGGGCAACCACGACCATGCGCTCGCGAGCGGCTGGCTGGACTGGCGCGGACGCCGCGAGCTTCCCGAGCCGCTGGCGCTCGAGGAGCGCGTCGCCGCCGAGCGGGCGTCGTGGATCGCCAAGCGCCTGGCGACCTGGCTGGGCCCGGCCACCGTCGAGGTCGCCTACCCCGGCGTCTGGCTGCGCGAGGACGTCTACGCCACGCACGGGCACTACCTCGACGCGCACGTCGTGATCCCGACGATCGAGCGCCTCGCGATCGGCGCCGTCGCGCGGATCGTCGGCGGCGTCCCCGATCCCGCCACGCCGGAGGACTACGAGGCCGTGGTCGCCCCGGTCTACGCCCTCAGCCATGCCAGCGCGCAGCGGGCGACCGGCGGGCGCACCCCGATCGGCGGGCGCTCGGCGATGGGCATCTGGAGCTCGCTCGCGGGTCGCAGCCGCACCCGGCGGCTGCGCGGCTATGCGCTGCAGGTCCCGTTCCGCCTCGGCGTGGTCGTCGCCAACCGCGCCGGCCTCGGGCCGGTGCAGACGGACATCGGCACCGTCGAGCTGCGCCGCTCGGGCCTCGCTGCGATGGGCGAGGCCGCCCGGCGCCTGCGCGTCGCGCCCGCGCACCTGATCTTCGGCCACACGCACCGGACCGGGATGCTCGACGGCGACGTCCCGGCCGAATGGCGCACGCCGGGCGCCACGACCCTGCACAACAGCGGCAGCTGGGTCCACGACCCGCTCTTCACCGGTCGCGGGCAGCGCGGCGCGCATCCCTACTGGCCGGGCGGTGCGATCGCGCTCGACGACGACGGCCCGCCGCGCCTGGAGCGGCTGCTCGGCGACGTGTCCGACCGCGTGCTCAGCCGGCCAGGCCCGCAGTGAACTGCACGGCGTGGCAGGTCACCCCGTCGCCGACCTCGAGCTCGAGCACGCCGGCGGTGTGGCGGTCGTGCTCGACGAGCAAGAAGCAGCCCGGGTGCTCCACGGGGATCCGCGCTCCGTTGACGCCGACCGCCGCCACCGGCCCGCCGGCCGCGGGCTCGAGCACGGCCCACACCGCGCCGGCCTCGTAGGGGCCCGACCATGCGCCCGGCTGCTCGGGGGTCGGGACGACGAGCTGGGCGCCCGGGACGTCCTCCGGCCGCAGCGGCGGGACCGGCTCGATCTCGACGCCGAGCAGCTCGGCGATCTCGCACTCGGTCTCCTCGTAGGCGCCCTCGCCGTAGTGAAAGGAGTGCAGCCGCAGCTCGCGGTCGAAGAGGTAGCGCGCGGGCCAGCCCTCGTTGCCGTACTCGCGCCACAGCGCGAAGTCGGCATCGATCAGGACCGGGTGCTCGATCCCGAGGCGCGCGACCGCCGCGCGCACGTGGTCGGGATCCTGGGAGGGCGGATAGCCGCCGGCATGCGCGGAGATCACGCGCAGGCCCGCGGTGCGGTAGCGCCCGTGCCAGGCGATCACGTAGGGCAGCGTGCGCAGGGAGTTGGCGCGGCAGAAATCCCAGAACTCGAGCAGGACCGGGCGGCCGAGCTGCTTGTCCATGCGCAGGCCGGCGACGTTGACCCATTGCAGGCTCGCAGGGATCAGCGGCGCGCTGAGGGTGTCGATCGGCGCTCGCACGACCGGCCAAGCTAGCAGCGCGCCCCGGTCTCGCCGCGACCTAGACTCCCGCCGATGCACCGGCGCCGTCTGCTCGCGATGCTCGGCGCCGCGCTCGTCCTCCTGGTGGCGCTGCCGGATGCCGCGATGGCCCACGGCCTCGTCGGCCGCGAGGACCTCCCGATCCCGAAGTGGCTCTTCGGCTGGGCTGCGACCGCCGTGCTCGTCGCGTCGTTCGTCGGCCTCGCGGTGCTGTGGCCCAAGCCGCGCCTGGAAGGCGCGGCCGAGCGGCGCGTCGCCGGCCTGCCGCGGTTCCTCGACCCGCTCTGCGGCGCGATCGGCATCGCGCTGTTCGTCCTCATCGTCTACGCGGGCTACGACGGCTCGCAGACGGCGACGAACAACATCTCCGAGGTCTTCATCTTCATCCTGTTCTGGGTCGGCCTGGCGGTCCTCTCGCTGCTGTTCGGAGACGTCTTCCGGGCCTTCAACCCGTGGCGGGCGGCGGCGCGGGCGGTCGCGTGGATGGCCTCGCAGGCGACCCGCGGTGGCCTGCCGGCGCCGATGGCCTACCCGGCGTGGCTCGGGCGCTGGCCGGCGGCGATCGGCGTCCTCGCCTTCGCCTGGGTCGAGCTGGTCTACACCGGCCGGCAGGAGCCGAGCAACCTCGTCACGCTCGCGCTCGTCTACGCGGCGCTGCAGTTCGTCGGCATGAGCCTCTACGGGATCGAGGCGTGGAGCCGCTACGGCGACGGCCTGGGCGTCTACTTCGGGCTGTTCGCGCGCATCTCGCCGCTGCGCTGGATGCGGCGCGAGCTGCGCGTGCGGCCCGTCCTGTCGGGGTTGACGTCGCTGGACGTCGTGCCGGGGACCGTGGCGCTGCTGTGCGTGATGATCGGGACGACGTCGTTCGACGGCTTCTCCACCGGGCCCACGTGGACGTCGCTCGCACCGCGCCTGACGGACTCGCTGCGCAACCTCGGCCTGAGCCAATCCACGGCGCTGGAGGTTGCGCTCACGATCGGCGTGCTCGGCTGCGTGCTCGTGATCGCCTCCCTGTACTGGCTCGGGGTCGCCGGGATGCGGCGCGAGAACCGCGCGGGAATGACCTCCGAGCAGCTCGCGGGGCGCTTCGTGCACTCGCTCGTGCCGATCGCGCTGGCCTACATCGTCGCCCACTACTTCTCGCTGCTGGCCTACGACGGGCAGCGCGTCGCCTACCTCGTCTCCGACCCGCTCGGGCAGGGCCACGACTACTTCGGGACGGCCGCCCAGACCGTCGACTACGGCTGGATCTCGGCGACCGGCATCTGGTACGTCCAGGTCGCGGCGCTCGTCGGCGGCCACGTCGCCGGCCTGATCCTGGCGCACGACCGCGCGCTCGTGACCTTCAAGGAGACCCGCACCGCCACGCGTTCGCAATACTGGATGCTCGCGGTCATGATCGCCTTCACGTCGTTGGGGTTGTGGCTGCTGTCCTCAGCGAACTCATGACACCACCAATCGCACACGCCGGGCACTGGATCGCGGACCTGCTCTACGTCCTGCCGCTCGCGGTCGCCCTCGGATTCCTCGCGCTGCAGTCCTACCGCGACAAGCGCCGCGACGATCCCGAGGGCGCGACCACGCCCGCCGACCCACCGACGGCCTAGCGGCCTACCGCGCCGGCTGCCGGTTCTCGCGCTCGAGCGCGGCGACGTCGTGCGCGAGCGACTCCGGCGTGAGCACGCTCGTGGCGAAGCCGATGCGCTGGCGCCCGTCGCCGTCGAGCAGCACGGTCGACGCCGAGTGGTCCTCCTTCGCGCTCTGCGGCGCGACCCCGTACGCGCGCCACAGACGCTGGAGCTGCGCGCTCGTCCCCAACACCCAGCGCATGCGCCCGGTCATGCCCTGCTTGAGCGCGAACGACTGCGCGCGCCGCGGCGTGTCGCCGGCCGGATCGACGCTCACGGCGATCACGGGCACGTCGTGGCCGAGGTCGTCGAGGGCCGCGCGGATCTGCTGCGTCGTCAGGGGGCAGGTGTCGCGGCAGGTCGTGTAGAGGAACGTCACGACGGCGGGGCGCCCGCGCAGGTCGCGCAGGCGCACCATCCGGCCGCGCTCGTCGCGCAGCCCGAACTCGGCGGGCGGGATGCCGGGCGGGCGCACGGCGCCGGCGAAGCCCTCGCCCCGGGCGGTGCGGTCCCCGACGGCGAACAGGAGCACGCCCGCGGCCGCGGCGAGGGCCAGGGCGCCGGTGACGAAGAGGGCGAGGCGCAGGCGGGCGGGCATCGCGCCTGAGGGTAGTCGCGGCCGATTCAAGCTGCGCAGCTGCGATGTCGATGCCCGTGGAGACGGATTCCAGCGTCGCCGGCGGTGGTCACCTGCAGGACAGCCGAGAGAGTGCCATGTCAGACAAGTCGTCGGACCGCCTCAAGACCGTCAAGGCCGAGGCGCTGCTGAGCGTGCTCGCCCAGGCCCGGGCCGGTGACTTCTCCGCGCGCATGCCGCTGCACTGGACCGGCGTCGCGGGCAAGGTCGCCGACAGCCTCAACGAGGTGCTCGCCTCCAACCAGGCACTGGGCGCCGAGCTCGAGCGCGTCAGCCGCGTCGTCGGCAAGGAGGGCAGGCTCTCCCAGCGCGTGTCGTTTCACGGCACCGACCAGGTGTGGGCCGGCTGCCTGGAGTCCGTCAACAGCCTCATCGAGGACCTCGTGCGCCCGAGCAACGAGATGCAGCGCGTCATCGGCGCCGTCGCCGACGGCGACCTCAGCAAGAAGGTCTCGGCCGACGTCCAGGGCGAGATGCTCGAGCTCAAGAACACGATCAACGGCATGGTCGACCAGCTCAACGGCTTCGTCTCGGAGGTCACCCGCGTCGCCCGCGAGGTCGGCACCGAGGGCAAGCTCGGGCAGGCGGCGGCGTACACGATCGAGGTGGGCGGCGTCTGGAAGGACCTCACGGACAACGTCAACCTCATGGCGGGCAACCTGACCGGCCAGGTCCGCGACATCGCCGAGGTCACGACCGCGGTCGCCAACGGCGACCTCAGCAAGAAGATCACCGCCGACGTGCGCGGCGAGTTCCTCGAGCTCAAGAACACGGTCAACGCGATGGTCGACCAGCTCAACCGCTTCGCGGGCGAGGTGACGCGCGTCGCGCGGGAGGTCGGCGTCGAGGGCAAGCTCGGCGGCCAGGCCCAGTCCCAGGAGGTGGCCGGCGTCTGGAAGGACCTCACCGACGACGTCAACCAGCTCGCGGCCAACCTCACCGACCAGGTCCGCGCGATCGCCGAGGTCGCGACGGCGGTGACCGAGGGCGACCTGACGCGGGAGGTCAAGGTCGCCGCGAGCGGAGAGGTCGCGGTCCTCAAGGACAAGCTCAACATGATGATCGGCAACCTGCGCGACACCATGCGCCAGAACACCGAGCGCGACTGGCTGAAGACGAACCTCGAGCGCTTCACGCGCATGCTCCAGGGCGAGCGCGACCTCGCCACGGTGTCGAAGATGATCCTCTCCGAGCTCACGCCGCTCGTCGCCGCGCAGCACGGCGTCTTCTACACGCTCACCGATCCGCAGGACGGCGGCGAACCGCTGCTGACGATGCAGGCCGGCTACGGGTTCAAGGAGCGCAAGCGGCTGAACACCTCGTTCCGGCTCGGCGAGGGCCTCGTCGGGCAGTGCGCGCTGGAGAAGGAGCGGATCCTGCTGACCGACGTGCCGGCCGGCTACGTCCAGATCAACTCCGGCCTGGGCGAGGCGGCGCCGCTGAACATCATCGTGCTGCCGATCCTCTTCGAGGGCTCGGTGCGCGCCGTCATCGAGCTCGCGTCGTTCTCGCCGTTCAGCCCCACGCACCAGTCGCTGCTCGAGCAGCTCGCGGTGAACATCGGCCTCGTCCTGAACACCGTCGACGCCTCCTCGGTCACGGACCGGCTGCTCGAACAGGCGCAGCTGCAGGCGACGCTCATGGCCGAGAAGAACGAGGAGGTCGAGCGCCGCTTCCAGGAGACCGAGGCGGCCAAGCGCCTCGTCGAGCAGTCCGCCAAGGAGCTGTCGGTCTCCTCGCGCTACAAGTCGGAGTTCATCGCCAACATGTCCCACGAGCTGCGCACGCCGCTGAACAGCCTGCTCGTCCTGGCCGAGCAGCTCGAGGACAACCCGGACGGCAACCTCACCGAGACGCAGGTGAAGTACGCGAGCGTCATCCGCTCGTCCGGCGGCGACCTGCTGCAGCTGCTCAACGACATCCTCGACCTCGCGAAGGTCGAGTCCAACACGGTGCACCTCGCGATCGGGGAGCTGTCCCTCGCCCAGCTCGGCGAGACGATGCTGCACAACTTCGGCCCGGTCGCCGAGCAGGAGGGGCTGGGGTTCTCCGTCGTGATCGACGAGGCGCTCCCGGCCGTGATGCTCACCGATCCCCTGCGGCTGCGCCAGATCCTGAAGAACCTGCTCTCCAATGCGCTGAAGTTCACCGACGAGGGCACGGTGACGCTGCGGATCGCTCCCGTCCACACCGGCTGGAGCGCGAGCTCCGAGCGCCTCGCGGCAGCCGACCGCGTGATCGCCATGAGCGTCGTCGACACCGGCATCGGCATCGCCCCCGAGCTGCACCAGTCCGTCTTCGAGGCGTTCGCCCAGGCCGACGGCACGAGCGCGCGCCGCTACGGCGGAACCGGCCTCGGGCTGTCGATCAGCCGCGACCTCGTGCGCCTCCTCGGCGGCGAGATCACGCTGACGAGCACACCCGGCGCCGGCAGCACGTTCACGGTGTTCCTCCCGCTCGACGTCCCGGACAGGGCGCCGGACCCCGATCCGCCGTCCACGCCCGCCGCGCCGGTCGACGACCCCGTCGCAGCGCTGGACGCCGCGTCCTGCGACGAGGCCGTCGGGCGCGAGCGCGACCGCCAGCTCCGCAGCGCGGGATCGGCCTACGTCGGGATCTTCGACGGGGCGACGGCGCTGATCGTCGACGACGACTTCCGCAACATCTTCGCGCTGACGGCCCTGCTCGAACGCGGCGGGCTCACGGTCATCGCCGCGCAGAGCGGGCCCGCCGCGCTCGCGATCCTCGAGGAGCAGAAGGACCCGGTCGACCTCGTCCTGATGGACATCATGATGCCCGTGATGAACGGCTACGAGACGATCGCCGCGATCCGCGAGCGTCCCGGGCTCGCACGGCTGCCGATCATCGCGGTCACGGGGAAGGTCGTCGGCGGCGAGCGCGAGCGCTGCCTCGCGGCCGGCGCGTCGGACTACATCCCCAAGCCGGTCGACACGGCGGAGCTGCTCGCGGCCCTGACCAGGTGGTTTCCGGCTCCCGTCGCGGGCGGCATCGCGTGATGGCGGGCGGTCCCGCACCGAGCGCGGCCGCGGCGCGGATCCGGGCGCCGATCCTCGTCGTCGACGACGACGCCGGCAAGCGCCTGTCGCTCGCGGCGGCGCTCGCGCCGCTGGACCACGAGATCGTCGAGGCCACCTCCGGCGAGGAGGCGCTGCACGCGGTGATGCGCCGCTCGTTCGCGGTGATCCTGATGGACGTCCAGATGCCGCAGATGGACGGCTATGAGACCGCGCGGCTCATCCGCCTGCGCCGTGAATGCGAGCACACGCCGATCATCTTCATCACGGCGGAGACCGATGACGCGGGGCAGGTCCCGATCGCCTATGCCAGCGGCGCGGTGGACTTCATGGTCGGCACGATCGTCCCCGGCGTGCTGCGCGCGAAGGTGTCGATCTTCGTCGAGCTGTATCTGAAGTCGCGCGAGCTCGAGCGCTCGCTCAGCCGCGTCACCTCGCTCAGCGAGCAGTTCCGCGACAGCGAGGCGCACTTCCGCGCGGTCCTGCACAACGTCGCCGACGGCATCGTGACGCTCAGCGACGGCGGCGTGATCGAATCGTTCAACCACGCGGCCACCCGACTCTTCGGCTACGGCGAGGAGGAGGCCATCGGCCAGTCCTTCACCAGGATGATCTCGGGCGACGGCGCGGGGCGGGGGGATTTGGCGACGGGCATGCTGGGGATCCGCAAGGACGGCTCGAGCTTTCCGGTCGAGGAGAACCTGAGCCAGGTGCAGCTCGGGACCCGAACGGTTCACATCCTGTGCCTGCGCGACATCTCCGAGCGCGAGGCCTACACCGAGGCGCTGAAGCACCAGGCGCTGCACGACGCCCTGACCGGGCTTCCGAACCGCGTGCTGTTCCGCGAGCGCCTGAGCCACGCGATCCGCCGCTCGTCGCGGGCTGATCAGCCACTGGCGGTGCTGCTCGTCGACCTCGACGCGTTCAAGCACGTCAACGACACGATCGGCCACCAGAACGGCGACATCCTCCTGCGCCAGGTGGCCGCGCGCCTCGCCGACTGCCTGCGCGACTGCGACACCGTCGCCCGGCTCGGCGGCGACGAGTTCGCGATCCTTCCGGCGGAGCCGATCGATCTCTCGGCCGCGGCGATCGTGGCGTGGAAGGTGCAGGCGGCGCTCGACCCGCCGTTCGTGATCGCCGAGCACTCCGTGCGGCTCGGAGCGAGCATCGGGATGGCGCTCTATCCCGAGCACGGCGACAACATCGACGAGCTCATGCGGCGCGCCGACCTCGCGATGTACGCGGCCAAGCGACACCGGAGCAAGTGCGCGCTGTTCGCCACCGAGCAGGAGGAGGAGCCGGCACGCCGGCTCGCCCTCCTCGACGACCTGCGCTACTGCGTCGAGCGCGACCAGCTCGTGCTGCACTACCAGCCGAAGATCGACCTCGCGACGGGCGAGACGATCGGCCTCGAGGCGCTCATCCGCTGGAACCACCCCTCGGGCCGGCTGTTCTCGCCCGACGAGTTCATGCCCGAGGTCGAGGGCAACGAGCTCATGATCTCGCTCACGCGGTGGGTGATCGCCGAGGCGCTGCACAAGCTGCGCGTGCTGCGCGACCAGGGCTTCGACCTCACGATGGCCGTCAACGTCGGCGCCCGCTGCCTCGCCGAGGATGCCGAGGTCCTGGAGTGCGTCGGGGACATGACGAGCGCCTGGGGCATCCCGCCCGACAAGCTCACGTTCGAGCTCACCGAGAGCGCGCTGATCGACACCTCGCTGCCCGAGCTGCTGGCGCGGCTGCAGGCCATCGACCAGCACCTGTCGATCGACGACTTCGGCACGGGCTACTCGTCGCTGGTCTACCTCCAGCGCCTGCCCGTCGTCGAGGTCAAGGCCGATCGCTCCTTCGTCATGACGATGGCCTCCGTCGAGAGCGATGCGGTGATCGTCCGCGCGATCGTCGACCTCGCGCACAACCTCAGCGTGAAGGTCGTCGCCGAGGGCGTGGAGGACGCCGAGACGATGCAGATGCTCGTGGAGTACGGCTGCGACGAGGCGCAGGGCTACCACTTCGCCCGGCCGATGCCGGGCCCCGAGCTCGTCGCGTGGCTGGAGAGCTCGCCGCACGGCCTGCCGCGCCGGCTGCCGGTCGCGATGACCGCCGGCTGACCGTCAGGCTTCGATCAGGCCGCGGCGGATCGCGTAGCGGACGAGCTCGACGCGGTCGCGCATGCCGAGCTTGCGCAGGAGGTTCGCGCGGTGTGACTCGACGGTCTTCTCGGAGAGGTGCAGCAGCTCGCCGATCGCGCGGTTGGTGTGTGCCTCGGCGATGAGCTTGAGCACCTCGCGCTCGCGCAGGGTCAGCGGCTCCGCCGGGCCGGAGCTGTCGTCGTCCATCCACTCGCGGATGAGCGAGCGCTCGGCGGCGTTGGTCATGAACGGCTCCCCGCGCGAGACGGCGCGAACGGCGTCCACGAGCGCGTGGTCGGCCTCGCGCTTGAGCACGTATCCGGCGGCGCCCGCCTGCAGCGCCTCGAAGAGATAGCGCTCGTCGTCGTGCATCGACAGCACGAGCACGGCGATCTCGGGGGCCTGCGCGCGGATCTCGACGGTCGCCTGCAGCCCGGTCATGCGCGGCATCGCGACATCGAGGATGCAGATGTCCGGGCGCTCGCGCAGCGCGAGCTGCACGGCCTCGATCCCGTCGGCCGCCTCGGCCACGACCTGCATGTCGGGCTGGCGGTCCAGCAGCAGGCGCAGGCCGCCGCGCATGATCCCGTGGTCGTCGGCGACGAGCAGCCTCATCGGGCGACCACGGCCTTCTGGTCGACGACGAGCTCGATCGTCGTGCCGGCGCCGGGCACCGTGCGGACGTCGAGGCGCCCGCCGGCGAGCATCGCGCGCTCGCGCATCCCGGCCAGGCCGGAGCCGCCGTCGCGCAGGCGGTCGGGGTGAAAGCCGCTGCCGTCGTCGCGGACGACGACGCGCACCTGCGTGCCGTTGCAGCCGCTGACGGCGACCCGCAGGTGGCTGGCGTGCGCGTGGCGCGCGGCGTTGGACAGCGCCTCCTGCACGACGCGGTAGATGACGAGCTGCTCGAACTCGCCGAGGAACAGGCGCGTGCCGTCCGCCGAGAACTGCGCCGGGATCCCGAAGCGCTCGCCGAAGAGCCGCACCTGCGTGCGCAGGGCGGGCAGCAGACCGTGGTCGTCGAGCGCCGCGGGGCGCAGGTCGCGCGCGAGGCCGAGCAGCTCCTGCATGGCCTGGGTCGCGAGTCGCTGGGTCTCGGCGAGTTCCTCGGCGAACTCCGGCGGCGCGCCCTCGGCGGTTGCCGCAAGGCGGATCGAGACCGCGGCCAGCGCCTGGTTGACCTCGTCGTGCAGGTCGCGGGCGACCCGCGCGCGCTCGGACTCCTGCGCGCGCAGCACGGCCCCCGCGGTCCCGACGCGCTCGGCCTCCAGGCGGGTGATCATGAGGTTGAAGGAGTCGCGCAGACGGGCGATGTCGGCGGGCTCGCCCGCGGACGCCTGCGCGCGCATGCCCGGCACGGTGAGGTCCATGCACTCCATCGTGCGCGTCAGCGACTCCAGCGGCGCGAAGCGCCTGCGCATCACGAAGTTGTTGGCGAGGATCGTCGTGAGGATCGCGGCGATGACGACGAGGAACTGGCGCAGCCCGGTGGAGTTGCCGAGGTCCAGCCGCGCAGCGACGGACGCCGCGAACACGGTGGCGACGATGACGAGGGTGTTGACCGTCAACACCTGTGTGAGCAGGGCAGGGCGACGCATGGGGTCTAGACCCCATATCGGCCGCGCCGCCCATGTCCGATACTCCTTGTGTCGGATCCCTCCACGAAGTGCCGCCTTTGAACCGGATGGCGAACGGGACGTCCCCAGCAGCAGGGGGCGTCCCGTTTGCGTTTCCGGGCACAATCAGGGCGTACGCGCGGTATAGGCGAGTGGGCCCACCCTCGCTATACTTTTTGAAGTAGCGAAGTCCGACCACCTTTGAGGAGATTCGTGTGAGCCCCTCCGGCGCGGAGTTCATCCGCCAGATCAAGAGTCAGATCGCCCAGGTCGATCCCGGCGACGTGCACAGCGCGCTCCCCGGCAACGGGAACGGCAACGGCAGTGGCGACATCGCGCTCATCGACGTCCGCGAGAACGAGGAGGTCGCCCGCGGGATCATCCCCGGCGCGACGCACATCTCCCGCGGCTACCTCGAGTCGCGCATCGACGGCACGGTCGCCGACCGCTCCACGCGCGTCGTCGTGTACTGCGCCTCGGGCAGCCGCTCGGCGCTCGCCGCCAAGACCCTGCAGGACCTCGGCTACGAGAACGTCGCGTCGATGACCGGCGGCTACACGCTGTGGAAGGACCGCGGCTACGACGTCGAGGTCCCGCGCGTGATGACCCCCGAGCAGCGCGAGCGCTACAGCCGCCACATGCTCGTCCCCGAGATCGGCGCGGAGGGCCAGCAGAAGCTCCTCGACGCCAAGGTCCTGCTGCTCGGCGCAGGCGGCCTCGGCTCGCCGACGGCCCTGTACCTCGCCGCGGCGGGCGTCGGGACCATCGGCATCGTCGACGACGACGTCGTCGATCTCTCCAACCTCCAGCGCCAGGTCATCCACACGACCGACCGCATCGGCACGCCGAAGGTCGACTCCGCCCAGGAGACGATGAACGCGCTGAACCCCGACGTGAACGTCGTGAAGTACCAGACGCGCATCGACGCGTCGAACATCATGGAGATCATCGAGGGCTACGACGTGATCGTCGACGGCGTCGACAACTTCCCGACCCGGTACCTGCTCAACGACGCGAGCGTGCGCCTGAAGATCCCGGTGGTCAGCGCCTCGATCCTCGGCTTCGACGGCCAGCTGTCGGTCTTCGCGCCCTACGACGGGCCCTGCTACCGCTGCCTGTACCCCGTGCCGCCGCCGGCCGAGCTCGCGCCGAGCTGCGGCGCCAACGGCGTCCTCGGCGTCCTGCCCGGCACGATGGGGCTGCTGCAGGCGACCGAGGTCATCAAGCTCATCACGGGCGCCGGGGAGCCGCTCATCGGCCGGCTGCTGCTCTACGAAGCGCTCGGCGCGACGTTCACCGAGCTCAAGGTGCGCCGCGACCCCGAATGCGCCATCTGCTCGCGGCCTCCGGACGAGATCTCCGAGGAGGAGATGGGCGTCTTCCCCGACTACGAGGCGTTCTGCGCCGCAGCGGGCTAGCAGTAGGGCTAACCTGCCGCCCCCTATGGCCATCGTCCGCATCCCACCCGTCCTGCGTCCGTCGACGGGCGGCGTCAAGGAGGTCGACGCCACCGGCGACAACGTCGGCGACGTCCTGCGCTCCCTCGCCGACGCGCATCCCGACACGCAGTCGCAGCTCTTCGCCGCCGGCGGCGAGCTCAACCGCTACGTCAACGTCTACCTCAACGACGAGGACGTGCGCGTGCTCGAGGGCCTGCAGACCCCGGTCGGCGGCGGCGACGTCCTCGTGATCCTGCCGGCCATGGCCGGGGGCTGACGGACCGGTCTTGTCGCGTCGCGCGCTCGTCGCGACGGTGAGCTGTGTCGCCGCGCTCGCGGCGCCCGCGACGAGCGCCGTCGCGCAGGAGGGCGCGCCGCTGCCGGCGATCGACCAGGCCGGCCCGGTGCCCGCGCCCGGGCCGACGCTGCAGGTCGTCGCGTCGCAGCTCGCGCAGTCCGGCAGCGCCCTGCGATTCGGCGTGCGCTTCAACCGCGCGCTCCCGGTGGGCGAGCTCGATCCCGGGCGCGGCCGGATCGTCTGCATCATCCTGAGCCCGCGGAGGCCGGCGCGCCGGCGCGTCTGCATCGGCGTGCGGGACGGCCGCCTGTCGGCGACGCTCGCGCCGATCGACCTCAACGGCGGCGCGATCGGCACGACGCGGGTGCTGCGCCGCGCGGTGGTCCGCGTACAGGGCGACTTCCTGGTGCTGCGCGCGCCCGCGCGGCTGCTGCGCGTCACGCTCGGCCAGGCGGTGACATGGCGCACCGTCGTCAACTGGCGCGACGGCGGCCCGTGTGAGGCGGTTGGAGAGCCGCTCGCGTGCCTGCAGGTGGCCCCGCCGGCCGGCGCGCAGCGCGGCGGCACGCGCAGGCCGGTGCCGCGCCGGGCCGCGCACCTGCGCCTGCTGGCGACCGGCGACTCGATGATCCAGGTCGTCGACGGCTACCTGCAGCGCGGGCTCGCCGGGCGGCGCGCGACGCTCGTGCGCAGCGACGCCCACATCAGCACGGGCATCTCGAAGCTCGCGATGCTCGACTGGCTGCGCACGGCGCGCGGCCAGGCGACCGGCTTCAAGCCCGATGTGACCGTCGTGTTCCTCGGCGCCAACGACGGCTTCGAGATGAAGGCGCCGTCAGGGCGCAGCGTGCCCTGCTGCGACGCCGGCTGGATCGCCGAGTACGCGCGGCGCGTCGCGTCGATGATGCGCTCCTACCGGCGCGGCGGCCGCTCGCTCGTGTACTGGCTGACGCTGCCGGCGCCGCGCGGAGCGAACTTCGCACGGGTGTTCGGAGCGGTGAACCCCGCGATCCGGCGCGCGGCCGCGCGGGTGGGCGCCGGCGTGCGCGTCATCGACCTCGTGCCGGTGTTCACCCCCGGCGGGCGGTTCAGGCAGACCATCACGTTCCGCGGTGCGACGGTCAGCGCACGCCAGCCCGACGGCGTGCACCTCTCGGCCGCGGGCGCGCGGATCGCCGCGTCCCTCGTGCTCGACCGCCTGCGCGCCGACGGCGCGCTGCCGCTCAGGGGCTGACGATGCGCGCACCGCTCGCCGCTGCCGTCCTGGCCTGCGTGCCGCTGGCCGGCTGCGGCGGAGGATCGGCGCAGCCGGCCACGACGACGGCCGCGACGCCGACGGCGCCGGGCGATGCGCAGATCGCGATCGACGAGCCCTCCGACGGCCAGGCGCTGCGCGGCCGGGCGGCGCCGGGCGGCGGGCTCGTTCTGCGCGCGCGGGTCCGCGGGCGCGCGCGGCCCGGCGCGCGCGTCGTTCTCAGCGCGAGCTGCCGCCCGCGGCCGTGCACGGCCGCGGCGACGGCAGGCCGCGGTGGCCGCTGGTCGGCGCGCGTGCAGCTGCGCACGCCGCGCGCCGGGCGCTTCGTCACGATCGACGCCGGCGCCCAGCGGCAGGTCGTCGCCGCCGGCTCGGCGGTCGTGACCGTCGAGCTCGTGAGCGCCGAGCGCACCCGCGAGGCGATCCGGACCGATGCCCGCAGGGCCGGCCGCAAGCAGGTGCCGCGCGCGCGGCGCGCGGCGCCCGTGCAGCAGGCGCTCCCGCACGAGGTGCTCGTCATCGGCGATTCGCTGGCGGTCGGCATGGCCGACGCGCTGCGCGCCGCGCTGCCGGGCTGGAGCGTGAGCGTCGACGCGCAGACGAGCCGGTCCCTGCAGGCGGGCATGCAGATCCTCGGAGCGCGGCCGCGGGTGCCCGCGATCCTGGCATTCAGCCTCTTCACGAACGACGACCCGCGCAGTGCGCCCGCGCTCGAGGCCGCCGTCCGCGCGACGGCCGCGCGCCCGGGGGCGTGCGCCGTGTGGGCGACGATCGCCGCGCCGCCGGTCAGGGGCGTCGGCTACGGCCGGGCCAACCAGCTGCTGCGCGGCCTCGCGGCGGACCCGCAGCGCGCCCTGCGCCTGCAGATCGTCGACTGGAGCGCCGAGGTCGCCTCCTTGCCGTCGCTGCTCGCCGGCGACGGCGTGCACGCGACGCCGGACGGCTACGGCGCCCGCGCGCAGTCCTACGCGGCGGCGATCAGGTCGTGCGCCGGGGGCTAAAGTCGCGGCGCGCGCCTGTCGATCTGTCGAGCACGTCCACCGCCAGAAAGGGTCGTTCGCGCCGTGTCCTCAATCACACGCATCATCGCCTCGACGTGCGTCGCGGCCGGGATCGCCGTGCTGGCGTTCGCTCCGGCCGGATCGGCCGCCACGAAGTGCTCGGTCAAGGGCAAGGAGCAGAAGCTCGGAACGACCTACGTGACGACGCTGAAGGTCACCGGCGTCAGCTGCGCGAGCGGCGAGAGCGTCGTCAAGGCGTTTCATGCCTGTCGCCACAAGCGCGGGGCGGCCGGCAGGTGCTCGGCGAAGGTCAAGGGCTACGCGTGCAGCGAGAAGCGCCCCGCGGCGCTCAAGGGCCCGATCTCCTACGACGCCGACGTGACCTGCAAGAACGGCGCCAGGCGCGTCGTGCACCACTATCAGCAGAACACCTAGTTCAAGGAGTCGAAGTCGCTGCGCAGGCGCCCGATGACGGTGCCGGCGGCGACGCGGGCTCCGGCGTCGTTGAGATGGATGCCGTCCGGCCGGCGCACGATCGTGTTGCGCCCGGCGACCGCCATCGCCGCGCGGTAGCGCCCCCGCGGCGTGAACAGCGCACTCATGTCGAGGACGCGGACCTGCGAGCGAAACGGCTGTGCTGCGACGAGGATCGCCGCGTTGACGGAGCGCGCGATCTTCTGGCGGGCGGGGTCGCGCGGCATCGGCAGCGTCAGCCAGTAGACGCGCGCCGCGCCCTTGCGGCGATAGGTGTCCATCATCCGCCGCGCGCGCGTCGCGTAGAGCGCAGCCCATTGCGCGCCGCAGCACTGCACGAGCCTGCCGCCGGCCCCGGGCATCGGGAAGCCCTCGTTGGCGCCCATGAACATCACGACCCCGTCGGGCCGGCGCTTGCGGACCTGCAGCGCCGACAGCTGCCCCCAGTCGACGAGGTCGGTCTTGGAGATGCCGGTCCCCAGGTGCGCGTCGCGGACGGTGCTGACGCCGTCCGACGCGAGGCGGCGGGCGAGTTCGACGTCCAGCGGCTGCGCGAGCGAGTCGCCGGTGACCAGCAGCGTCCCGAGCTTCGCCAGGCGCGTGGGCTTCTCGCCGAGCGCGGCGGGGTCGAAGGCGTCGGGGGTGATCGGCGTGGCCGCTGCGGTGCCCGACACGGCCGCGGCGCCCGCGCCCTGCGGCGGGGTCTGGAAGGAGCCTGCGCCGCCGGTGAGCTTCTCGTCGGGCGACAGGAACGCCGTCGCCCTCGTGACCGCGTCGGCGAGCGGCAGCTGGTCGGCGAGCCACCCGGCCGGCGCGCCGATCGCACGCACGACGGTGCGCTCGACCCCCGCGTCCATCTTCTCGCCCGTGCTGCGGATCGACGCGCCCTTGAGCAGCACCAGCAGGAACGCGGTGACGAACACGCAGAGGATCGCGTCGCGCGCGCGAAGGCGCCGCCCGGTCGGGCGGTCGAGGATGAACGGATCGCGTTGGGTCGTGGACATCAGAACTGGAAGTAGATGAACGGTGGCACGCCCTGGCTGGACACGGTCGCGGTGACGAGGACGATGACGACGGCCATGCTCGCGCCCAGCGCAGCGGGATGCAGGCGCTCGAAGCGTACGCGCAGGGCGTCCATGGGACGCGCAGGCAGCAGCTGCAGCCCGATGACCAGCGCCACGACGATCACGACCGGCGCGTTCCACATCGTGGCCGGGCCCCAGTCCGCCAGGCGCGCGGCGAAGTCGCCCGCGAGATGCAGATCGGGGGCGCGGAACGGGATCCACGCGAGCACGACGAGGTGGAAGGTCAAGAACCACTTCAGCCACGCCGGCGGCGCGATCCGCCCGCGGAAGACGTTCTCGATCACGAGCGCCGAGCCGTGGATGAACCCCCACAGCACGAAGCCCCACGCCGCGCCGTGCCAGAGCCCGCCGAGCACCATCGTGATCATGAGGTTGCGCGCCTGGCGCAGCTTGCCGTGGCGGTTGCCCCCGAGCGGGATGTAGAGGAAGTCGCGCAGGAAGCGCGAGAGCGTGATGTGCCAGCGCCGCCAGAACTCGCGGAAGCTCGCCGCGCGGTACGGACGGTCGAAGTTCTGCGGGAAGACGAAGCCGAGCAGCAGCGCCAGGCCGATCGCGATGTCCGTGTAGCCGGAGAAGTCGCAGAAGATCTGCACGGCGTAGGCGTAGGAGGCGAGGATCACGTCGGGCGCCGAGTAGGCCTGCGGCACGCCGAAGACCGGGTCGACGATCTCGCGGGCGAGGAAGTCGGCGATCGCGACCTTCTTGACGAGGCCGATGACGATCAGCGCGACCCCGGCGCCGACGGCGACCTGGCGCTTGTCGCGCGGGGTCTCGAGCTGGGGCAGGAACTCGCGCGCCCGCACGATCGGCCCGGCGACGAGGTGCGGGAAGAAGCTGAGGTACAGGCCGACGTCGATCGTCCTCGCCGGCGGCAGCAGGCGGCGGTGGACGTCGACGGTGTAGGAGATCGCCTGAAAGACGATGAAGCTGATGCCCACCGGCAGGGCGATCGCGGCAAGCGGGAGCGGCAGCCCGAGGCCGACGTCGTCGAGCAGCGCGTTGGTCTCCTCCGCGAAGAAGCCGTAGTACTTGAAGATGCCGAGCGTCGCGAGGTCCAGCGCCACGGCGATCCCGACGATGAGCCGGCGCCGGCGCTCGTCCTCGGTGGCGTGCACGAGCTTGGCGGCGGCCTGATTTCCGAGCGTGACGCCGGCCAGCAGCAGGCAGAACTTCGGGCTCGCGGCCGCGTAGAACAGGTAGCTCGCAGCGAGCATGAACGGCTTCCACAGCGCCTGCCGGGGCATCAGCGCCCACGACAGCGCGAGCACGATCGTGAAGAAGACTGCGAACTGGACCGTCGGAAAGACCACTGCGGGCGCGCCTCCGGGATGGACGCGGCCGGACCCTACCGGGCGGGGACGGCGACACGTCGCTGTGTGCGTCCGCAGGGATTATTGCTTACAACATAATCTTATCTGGGATAATCTTGGCCACGAGATGTCCGGCTCGCGACCATCCCGCAACCCGTTCCGCTTCGGCCCGCTCGCCCTCGACGAGGCGTTCACCGATCGCGAGGAGGAGCTGCGCGAGCTGTCGGCCGACATCCGAAACGGCCAGGACGTCGTGGTCATCGCGCCGCGCCGCTACGGCAAGTCGTCGCTCATGTGGCGCGTCGCCCAGGACCTCGTCCGCGAGGGCGTGCTCGTCGCCCAGGTCGACCTCATGCGCGCTCCCACCCGCGAGCGTCTCGCGGAGAAGCTCGCCACGACGATCTACGAGGAGATCGCGACGCCGCTGCTGCGCGCCCGCGAGCGCCTGAAGGTCTTCGGCTCATTGCGCGTCGCCCCGGTCGCCACGGTCGATCCCGACACCGGCTCGCTGTCGTTTCACTTCAGCGGGCACCGGGCGGGGCCCGATCTCGACGCGACGCTCGAGGCGCTGCTCGCGCTCCCGGCGCGCCTCGGCGCCGAGCGCGGCCGGCACGTGGCGCTCGTCCTCGACGAGTTCCAGGAGGTCGCCGCGATCGACTCCGGCCTCGTGCGCCTCATGCGCGCCGTCTTTCAGGAGCAGCCCGAGGTCGCGCACGTCTACCTCGGCAGCAGCCGCCACATGATGGCCCGCATCTTCGACGACGCGAACGAGCCCTTCTGGCGCTCGGCCAAGCAGCTGCAGCTCGGGCCGATCGAGCCCGAGCCGTTCGTCGCATACGCGGCCGCGCGCTTCACGCACACGGGCAAGGCCCTCGGGCATGCGGCGGCCGACGGCGCGCTGCGGATCACCGGCGGCCATCCGTACGCGACCCAGGAGCTCCTGTACTTCCTCTGGGAGGCGACGCCGGCGGGCACCAGCGCGGGCGCGGTCGAGCTCGGCCACGCGCTGGACGCGACGCTGCGCTGCGAGCACACGCACTTCAGCCTGCTCTGGGAGCGCGCTGCGGCGGCGCAGCGGATGGTGCTGCAGGCGCTCGCAGCCGAGGGGCCGGCGCGGCCGCTGTCGCGCGAGTACCAGCAGCGCCACGGGTTGCCGTCGACGGCAACCGTGCAGACGGCGCTCGCCGCGCTCGTGCGCGCCGAGCACGTCCGGCGCGAGGGCCGCGGCGAGTACGCGATCGCCGAGCCGTTTCTCGCCGAGTGGATCGCGCGCGTCCAGAGCTGACCGCGCCCGTGATGGCGCGACCGCGGGGGAGACCGCCCGGTCGCACCCGGGTACACTCGATGGTTCATGGCTCTCCCGCCGCTTCAGAACCGCCCCTGCGGCGGTCGCTACGGGGACATCGTCCAGGCGATCGGCAACACGCCGCTGATCGAGCTCAAGCGGCTCAGCCCGAAGCCCGGCGTCCGCATCTGGGCGAAGATGGAATCGATGAACCCGACGGGATCGGTCAAGGACCGCGTCGCCCGCGCGCTCATCGATCACGCCGAGGAGCACGGGCTCATCCGGCCCGGACACACGATCCTCGAGCCGACCTCCGGCAACACCGGCATCAGCCTCGCGATGATCTGCCGGCGCAAGGGCTATCCGCTGAAGGTCGTCATGCCCGACAACGTGACGCCCGAGCGCACGCAGCTGCTGGAGATGTACGGCGCCCAGATCGTCTACAGCCCGGGCGACCAGGGGTCCAACGGCGCCGTCGCGATGGCCGCCGAGATGGCGCAGGACACCGACACGTACTACATGCCCTACCAGTACGGCAACGAGGCCAACCCGCTCGCGCACTACAACGGCACGGCGAAGGAGATCCTCGAGGAGCTCGACGAGATCACGGCGTTCGTCGCAGGCCTCGGCACGGGCGGAACGCTCATGGGCAACGGCCGGCGCTTCCGCGAGGAGTTCGGCGACGCCGTCAAGATCGTCGCCGCAGAGCCGATGCAGGGCGAGCCCGTGCAGGGCCTGCGCTCGCTCGACGACGGCTTCATCCCGCCGATCATCGATCTGAGCATCCTCGACCGCAAGATCTTCGTCACGAACTCCGACGCCGTCGTCTGGACCCGCAAGCTGCTCGACGAGGAGGGCATCTTCGCCGGCGTCTCCTCGGGCGCGATCGCCCGCGTCGCGGTCCGGATCGCGAACGAGATCGACGAGGGCAACGTCGTCTTCATCGTCTGCGACGACGGCTGGAAGTACCTCTCCTCCGGCATCTACACCAAGCCGCTGGAGGAGATCGAGAACCTAGACTCCACCGTCTGGTGGTAACAGGCATCGACGGGCTCCTGCGCCGCCCGCTGTCGCGCAGGCGCCTTCTCGCGGGGCTGGCTGGCTCGTCGGCCGTCCTGCTCGCCGGCTGCGGCGACGACACGAAGAACCCCGGCATCCGGACCGGGCCCGACGAGTCCGACACCGCCGACGTGGAGCTGCTCAACTCGATGCTCGACCTCGAGCTCATGGCGATCGAGGCCTACAAGACCGGCGCCGCGCGGTTGCGCGGCAGCGCCCTGCAGACGGCCAAGGGCTTTCTCGAGCAGGAGCAGGAGCACGTGGACACGCTCGCGGCCGCGATCCGCGACCTCGACGGCGTCCCCAACGGCCCGAAGGCCGCCTACGACCTCGGCATGCCGGCCTCGCAGCCCGCGGTGCTGCGCTTCGCCGCGGACTTCGAGAACAACCTCGTCGCCGCCTACATCGATGTGCTGCCCAAGCTCTCGCAGGGCAAGATCCGGTCGACGATCTCGGCGATCCTGACGTGCGAGGCCGAGCACGTCGCGGTCCTGCTCGGCGCGCTCGGGGAGCCGCAGGTTCCCGGCGCGTTCGTCGTCGGGCGGGCGGCGTAGCCGCCATGGCCGCCGGGGAGCGCGTCGTCATCGCCGACGGGAGCGCCGACACCGCGCAGGTGGCGGCCTTCGAGCGCGACCGCCGTGCGCTGCTGCGCCGCGGCCTCGGCCTCGGAGGCGCGGCGATCGCCGCGTCGTCCGTCCCGCTGTTGCTCGCCGTCCGCGACGCGTTCGCCGAGGACGACACGGACGCGACGCTGCTCGAGAAGGCCATCACCCTCGAGCGCACCGCGGTGCTCGCCTACGACCAGATCATCGGCGACGGGCTGCTGGCCGATCGTGAGCAGCGCCTCGCGCGGCTGCTGCGCGGACACGAGCGCCGGCATGCGGCGAGCCTGACCACGGCGCTCACCGACCTCGGTGGGACCGCGCCGGCCGCCCCGGTCGGCGTCGCGGCGATCGACAAGGTCGTCGCGGGCGTCGAGGACCTGCGCACGCGCCCGCAGATCCTCGGCTTCCTCATCGAGCTCGAGACCGCGACGGTCGGCGCCTACTACGACGCGCAGGCGAAGTTCGTGGAGGCCAAGCTGCTGCAGAGCGGCGCCGCGATCATGGCCGCCGAGGGCCAGCATCTCGTGGTCCTGCGCCAGGCGGCGCGCCGCCCGCCGGTTCCCCGAGCGCTGGAGACCGGGGACGAGTAGCGGGCCGGATACATCCCGTTGGCGCGTTCGGGCGTATAAGCCTTCAACTGCCTCTACCATGAGGCGACCCCCACCGCCGCTAGGAGCGTTCACCCATGCCATTCAACATCGGACCGATGGAGCTCATCGTCGTCCTCGTCATCGCCCTGGTGGTTCTCGGGCCCAAGAAGCTTCCCGAGGTCGGCAAGTCGCTCGGCAAGGGCATGCGCGAGTTCAAGGACTCCATCTCGAACATGTCCGGCGACGACGACAAGGACGAGGCCAAGTCCAAGAGCCTCAACGCCTAGGCGGCAGTCCGGGGTGCGGATCACGCGAGCTCTGCTCGACGAGATCGTCGAGCACGCCGTCCGCGATGCCCCGAACGAGTGCTGTGGGGTCGTCGCTGCCCGCGACGGGACGACGACCTCGGTTCACGCAGCGGAGAACCTCGCCGCAAGCCCGTTTCGCTTCGAGATCGACGGGCTGACGCTCATGGGCCTCATCGACCGCTTCGAGGAGGCGGGCGACGACCTCGCCGCGATCTACCACTCGCATACGCGCTCGGAGCCGTTTCCGTCGCAGACCGACGTGAACTTCGCGGCCATGTGGCCCGGGGTCGAATGGCTCATCGTCGGCGTGTCGAAGAACGGCGAGCCCGAGGTCCGCAACTTCACGATCGACGGCGGCGTGATCGCGGAGGCCGAGCTCGAGGTCACGTGACCGCTGCGGGCTCCCAGCCGCTGGTGTGCCCCAGCTGTGCCGAGCCGCACCCGCTCGACGCGCGCTTCTGCCGCATCTGCAACATGCCGCTGGTCTACGCGGGGACGCTCGGCGTCGGCGACCCCGTGACCGAGCGCCACGAGCGCGCGCGCAAGATCAAGCCGCAGTACGCCGAGGGCGCGCTCGTGCGCGTGGCGGGCGCGCAGCACCAGGCCGAGGCGGAGTTCATCCAGGGGCTGCTGCTCGAGGAGGGCGTCCCGTCGTCGCTGCAGCGCACGCGCGGCTTCGACGTCCCCGACATGCTCGCCGCCGGCCCGCGGGACGTCATGGTGCCGGAGTCCGGCTACGCGGCCGCGCGCGAGGTGCTGCTGCAGGCGGAGATCGTCGACGACCAGCGGCCGCTCCCGACGCCGCCCCTGCGGGTGCTCGCGGGGCTGCTCGCGGCGTGCGCGGTCGTTGCGCTGATCGGCTGGATCGGCACGGAGTTCCTGAGCTAGTCTCGCGCGCATGAGCGATGCGCAGGGGCAGGGCACGAAGGACGACCCGTGGGTGCTGCGGACGCCGCCGGGCACCTCGGAGTACACGATGTACCGCGACGACGCGGCGGACCCGCCGGCGCTCGTCTGCCAGGTCGGCAAGGCGGCGCTGAGCTACCGGCTCGGCGCGATCGACGACCTCCACGCGATGCTCGTCGAGCACGGCGACTGGGTCGCCCTGGGCAGCGCGGACGAGAACAAGCCGGCGAAGGAGGGCACCGTCGAGGCGTGGGCGCGCGACGAGTCCAACCCCGCAGGCGGCTGGTACGGCCTGAAGAAGGGCATGCGCGGGCGCTTCGGCATGTACATGCCGCCGCTGCTGGAGGCGCTGGGGCTGGCGGAGGTCGAGCACAACCCACGCAACAACCGGATGCGGGCGCTGTAGGGGCGTGCAGTCCGCCGCCCTCGCGGTGGCCGGCGGCCGGATCGAGGTGGCGCCGGGTGCGGGATCGGCCGACGACCCGCCGCTGCGCTGCGCGAGCCTGCTCAAGCCGCTGCTGTTCTGGGTCGCGGCCGATGCCTTCGACGGCCGCGAGGCCTGGGCAGCGGCCGCATCGCAGGCCGTCGTCGTCAGCGCCAACGCCCCGATGGTCGCGCTCTGGGAGCGCCTGGGGGCGCAGGAGCTGCTGGGGCGGCTCGCCGCGGCGACGGGCCATGAATGGCCGCTGGAGCCCGGCGGGGCGCGGAGCTTCGGGCGGGTGCTCGTGACGGCGGCGCAGGTGGCCGGCGCATACGCCGAGCTCGCCGCGGCGGCGGCGCAGCGCGGCGACGAGCCGGCGGCGCGGCTGCTTGCGTGGATGCGGCTCGTGCCGGAGCGCCAGACGTTCGGGGCTCGCCGCGCCGCGGCGGCCGCACTCGGGGTGGCCGAAGGCGCCGTCGCCGTCAAGTGCGGCTGGTTTCTGGACGAGGACGACGGGGTTCTGCGCACGCACGCCGTGACCGTCACGCAGCTGGGCGAGGGCTCCGTGCGCGGCAGCGTCGTGCTGACGGCGCTCGCCGCGCCGGACGGGCTGCCTGCCGAGTATGCCCGCGAGTACGTCCACGGCGACGAGGTCCTGCGCCACCACTGGGAGCTCGCGGCCGACGCGATCGCGGCGGGGACGCGCGCGGCGCTGGGCGCGCCCATGTCGAATTGACTCCGATATCCGGTGACAACGCGACATCCTCGTCGCCCGAACCTACGATCGCCCCGCCATCCGCGCGAGATGCGCGCGCCAGGTCCCCTCGGTGTGGACCATCGCGCGGCCGTCGAACGTCGCGACGAGCGCCTCTCGCGGCCCGCCGCGCGGCAGCGCCGACGCCAGCGCGACCGCCCGCGCCACGCCCTGCTCGCGCGCGACGAGGTCGATCACGGTCCCGCCGAGCAGCACCGCATCGCGCAGGCTCGGCGGAAAGTCGGGTCGTGCGCCCTCGCGCATGCGGCGCGCGATCGCGGGCCGGGCGTGCGCCGTCTGGCCCGAGAACCACTGGCCGGTCCCCGCCAGCAGCCATGCCCAGCGGCTCGCGCGCACCGCGCTGCGCGGCGCCCATGGCGGCGGCAGGGCCGGATTGCAGGCGGCCACCACGAGCTGCACGTACAGCGCCGCCGGCGTGAGCGCGAGCATCTCGCGCGAGCCCTCGACGTTGGCTGCGCGCTCGGCGAGCAGCCGCGGCGCGAGCACGTGCAGCGTTCCGCGGCCCGTCCAGCCGGCGAGGTAGCGGCGCGCGGACGGGCTCGTGACGCGGCGCATCACCGGCAGGAACGGCTGCGCCATGTCGAGCTGCGCGTTGCTGGAGTGCACGACGACCGTGACCTCGCCCGGCAGGGTCGCGAACACGGCGCCGACGCGCTCGCGCGTGTCCTCGAGCAGCGCGAGCACGCCGCGGGCCTCGCGCGAGTCCTGCTCGTCGTGGCGCGCGGTGAAGTTGCGCGACGCCGACTCCACCCAGGCGGACATCTCGTCCCGCAGTTCGCCGCGCGTGACCCGGCGCCCTGCCTGGCCGCACCCCTACGGCCGGGGTCGGTGTCCCTGCACCTCGACGGCCTGCTGATAGGTCGGGCGGTTCTGCCAGCCGATCAGGGGCTGGGTCACGCCGCCGGTCGCGCGGAAGGCGATCGCGTCGAAGCAGGCCTGGTCGCGCGGCCTGCCCGCGGTCGCGCAGGTCCGGTCCTCGTAGAGCTTGGCCGGGCTGTCGCCGAGGGCGTCCGCGAGCGCCGAGGTCAGCACGGCGCGACAGCGCGCGCGCACGCCGCCGCCGCAGTAGCGCTTGGAGTAGGGCTGGGCGACGCGGCGTCCGAGCACACGCCGCAGGTCCTTGTAGGCGTAGCCGTACCAGCCGGTCTGGTACGCGGATCCCCGGTGGCCTCCGTGGTTGTTGGGGGCGTTGTCGAGCTCGTGGGCCGCCGTGAGCCGCCCGAAGAGCCCCGAGCCCAGCGACGGCTCGAACTCGGCGTGCATCCATCGCGGCCAGAAGGCGTCGAGGATCCGGATCGCATCGGCGTGCTCGTAGCGCCCGTCGCCGTCGCGATCGCGGCGGTGCGATCCGTCGGCGACCCACGCGCGCAGCGCGGCCACCGCATCCGCGACCCTGGGGTCGGCGGGCGCGCCGATGACGTCGAGCGCCAGCGGCAGCACCCGCTCGGCGCGAAGGTCGGTCGTCGCGGCCTCGCCCATCGCCTCGACGAGGCCCGGCAGGTCGATCTTCTGCGGCCCGGCGATCCGCGGCTCGATCTCCGCGTCGAGCATCTGCGAGCGAAAGACCGACGAGAAGAGGTTCGTGTCCGCGCCCGCGTAGCCGCGCGCCTGCTTGTTGTTCCACGACGTCATGTACGGCTGGCCGTTGATCGCCTGCGGGTGCTTGGCGAACGACGTGTAGGCGGCGGTCAGGCGGTCGGGGTCGAAGCCGCGCCAGGCGAGCCGGCCGGGCATCGGGAGCTGGCCGTTGACGCCGGCCGCGCGCTGGGGGTTGTCGCCGGAGTTGAAGTAGGCGATGTCGCGGTCGTCGGCATAGAGCCAGTTGAACGTGTAGCCGATCTTCGACGCGGCCCGCTGGAAGTCGCGTGCGTCGCGCATCTTCGCCGGGTCGTTGAAGTCCGAGAAGCCGCGCGCGGAGTCGACCTCGTGCATGTAGGTCGAGCGCATGCGCGCGTAGACCACGGGCCTGCCCTTGATCGTCGCACGTCCGCTGACGAGGCCCATCTTCGTGCGCTGCGTGCGCAGCGTCTGGCTGCCGGCGGGCGTCGCGTCGGCGACGGTCGGCGACCAGCGGTTGACCCGCTCGAGCGTCTCGATCGGCTCGCAGCGGCCGCGAAAGAGGTAGTGCGACGAGCTCATCGTCGCCTTGCCGCCGTCGGGCTCGCAGAGGTCCAGCGCGAAGGTGTCGATGATGTCCTGGCCCGCGGACGTCGCGCTCCAGGCGTAGTCCGGGCCGCGCCCGAGCTGGACGAAGAGGTTCACGCCGGGGAAGGACGCGCCGCGCGCCTCCAGCGTCGGCGCGTGGACGTCCTGCTCCATGAGGATCTCGGGGGAGAAGTAGGACACCTGCGGCCCGAAGACGGCCAGCGGCCTGCCGCTCGCCGACTCGTCGGCGGACACGACGAGCGCATTGGACATCCCCTGCGGGCTCAGCAGCCCGCCGAGGATGCCGCCGCTCGACGACCGCGCCGCACGCGCCGGCGCGCCGGCGGCGACGACCTGCGCGCGCTGCAGTGAGTCGGCGTCGGCGAGCGCCAGACCGCCGCGCGCGGGGTGCTTGGGCTGCGTCTGGTAGGGAAAGCGCCGCCCGCGGACCGTCGTCGGCGCGTCGGCGTCCTCGTAGGCGGCCCATTCGCGCCACAGCGTGCGGCCGCGACGCGTCCCGAAACGCGCGATGAACGCACGGCGCAGCTCCATCTGCGTCAGCTCGTCGCCGCCGCCCTTGCCGAAGATCCCGCCGACGAGCGAGGCGGTGGCGATGATGTCGGTCACCTTCCACGGATCAGGGCCGAGCGGGCGCGCGATCGCGTCGTACTCCCCGGGCATCTTCGTGACGTCCAGGCGCGCCTCGCCGATGTACGCGTTGACGCCGGCGACGTAGTCCGCCGCGTCCTGCTGCAGCCGGCGGCCGTCGTCGCCGTAGAGGTCGTCGAGCTGGTCGGCCTGGCGCTGCAGGTCGGCCTCGGTGTACGGCGCCAGGCCCCACTGCTCGATGTCCTGGGCGCGGTTGCCCGCTGCGCCGCCGGCGAAGGAGCTCAGCTGGGCACGGCCGGCGTGGCGCAGGACGTCCATGAAGAACAGCCGGTCCTCGGCCCCGGCGTAGCCCAGGCCGAACATCCCGGCCGAGCGCGTCGAGCCGTAGACATGCGGGACGCCGAAGGCCGAGTCGCGCGTGATCGTCAGGCCGTCGCGCGGGCTGTACGCGCGCGCCTGGCCACCGGGCGGGCTGCCGAAGCTCGAGTCCTTGAACAGCGTGCCGAGGTTCGCGGCCGTGACGCCGGGGGTGGCGCTGAGGAGGCGCTCGTACATCGCGCGCTGGTCGTCGTTGTGCTGCGGGCGCGCGCCGGTCGCGAGGAAGGCGGCGAGCTCGACGAGGTTCGTGTGCCCGTTGACGCCGGGCGGCAGGATGTCGCGGAAGCCGCCGTAATCGCCCGCGCGGTAGGCCTGGACCTGGGCCCCGGCGGGGGCGGCGAGGACGCACGACACGACCGCGGCCGCGCAGGCGATGAGCAGGCGAGCGGCCATCGTCGGGTCTCGCCGAACCCTACCGTTCATCTGCTCTCACGGCGGCGGTTGCGCCGACTCGTACTGCAGCTCGGTCGAGATCCCGCGCGCGAGCAGGATCTCGTTGGCCGCCTGCAGTGAGCTCGCCTCCGCGACGAGGGCTGCGCAGCGCGCGGCGCTGCGCAGCGCGACGAGCGGATCGAGGAAGAACACGAGGCCGCCGGCGGGTGTCAGGCGGACCGTCCGCCGGCCGCCGCGGATCGTCGTCGTGCCGGTCTCGCCGGCGGCGCAGCGCAGCGCCATGGCGCTCGCCTCGGTTGGCACCTCGGCGACGGCGGCGCGCAGCGCGGCGAGCTCGTCGCGGCCCGGGCCCCAGGTGCCGAGCAGCCCGCCCGCGGCGGCGACCTCCGCGACGCGCTCGAGCACCTCGTCGGGATCGAGCTCGCCGTCGCAGCCGGCCCCGAAGACCGCCAGGAGGACCGTCACGCCGGCTGCTCGCAGCGCCGGCGCGGCCGCCAGGCAGACGGCGTCCGCCAGCGGGCTGGCGAGGCCGGCCTCGTCGCCGTGGCCGAGCACGTCGCCGCCGACGTCGAGCAGGACGACGAGGTCGCAGTGAAGCTGCGCCGCGGCGTCGGCGAGGCCGGCCGCGACCGCGGCCGGCCCGCCGCCGGGATCCAGCAGGAGCACGGGCTCGCCGAGGTGGCGCGCGACGTGCGACTCGGCGAAGTGAAAGCCGCCGGGGCCGGTGGTGTCCGGCCCGGCGAGCGCCGTGAAGCCGTTGAGGGGCTGCGCCTCGCGCAGCTCGGCGATGGTGCGCGGGCCCGGCAGGGGGTCGACCGGCCGGCGCTCCCACGTCAGGCCGCCGGCGACGGCGGGCGTCCCGAGCAGGCGTGCGAGCGCGACGACCGCAAGCCCGCCGGCGACGTCGCCGCCACCGCCGATGCCCACCACCAGGACACGCCCGGCAGAGCCGAGCGCCGTGATCACGTCGCTCGCCGGGGCGACGCTAGGCGAGGGCGGGCACGCCGCCGTCGGCGATCGCCCGGATCGCGTCGGCTGCCCGCTCGAACTCGTCGTCGGACAGGACCGGCGTGCCCTCGAAGGGCAGGTCGCGCTGGAGGTCCAGCCACGAGCGGCAGCCGCCGTACTCGTCCTTGACGCGGACCGTCACCGGCCGCGGGATGCGGTAGGTGCGCAGCAGCAGCACGTGCAGCGGATGACGGCGCTTCCACTCCAGGCGCTTCTCCGCGTAGTCGGTGCTCCACACGTAGAACGGCGACAGCGCGTCGACGCAGCGTGGATCGGTGATCGTGAAGTGATCGGCGAGCTCGGCCCACGCGCGGATGCGGACCCGGTCGGGCTGCGGGATGTTCCCGTCGCCGGTGAGCGCCGCGGCGGGCGGCTCGCCCTCGGCCCAGACGCCCTCCTCGAGCGCCCGATCGAGCTCGGGGAGGTGCGAGGCACGCACGAGGTCCCGACGCTGATGGTCGAACGTGGGGTACAGGAAGAAACGGTCGTGCTCGACGCGGAAGCGCTTGTCGGACTCGCGCACGCCACCCTTTCGGAGGGTGACGAGCTGCTCGCCTTCGGCGAGCGCGCGAACGGTGACAGCCCACTCCTTGAACGCAATTGGCATAGAGAACCAGACGACGACGGGACAAGAAAGTACGATTCAGCACGAAACGAACCCGTCGTACTGGACGCAACCCAGGTCCGGACGACGGGACGGCGGCATTGTGCCACAGGAAAGCACAAACCCCCAAACTTCCCTGCAAAGGCGAGGGTTTGATTTGTGACGTGCTGTGGCTCAGGAACCCAGCCTGGTGTTCGCGAAGGCCTCCAGCGCCTCGATCAGGGCCGCAAAATCGTCGTCGGCGTGTCCGCGGGCGAGCGCGGCGACCAGAACGTCGCGCGCATGGGCGGCGGCGGGAAACGGCGCCGCGGCGGCCTGGCCCTCGTCGAGGCAGAGGCGCACGTCCTTGAGCATGTGCTCGAGCTTGAAGAGCGTCGCGTAGTCGTGCTCGCGCATCGGCCCCGACTTCAGCGTCAGCATCGCCGAGCCGCCGGAGCCCTTCGCCATGACCTGCACGAGCGCGTCGAGGTCCACGCCGGTGCGCTGGCCGACGATGAGCGCCTCGCCGACGGTCGCCGCGTTGGCCGCCGCGACGGAGTTGTTGATGAGCTTGATCATCTCGCCCTGGCCGAGCTCGCCGACGTGCAGCACGAGCTCGCCCATGACCCGCAGCAGCGGCTCGGCGCGGGCGTAGTCGGCGGGGTCGCCGCCGGCCATGATCGTCAGCGTCCCGTCCTGCGCCCTGGGTGACGAGCCCGTGACGGGCGCGTCGACCATCCGCAGCCCGCGGGTGGCGAGCTCGGCGCCGATCGCGCGCGTCTGCGCGGGCGCGATCGTCGACATGTCGACGCAGAGCGTCCCCGGCCGCGCGCCCGACGCGACGCCCTGCTCGCCGAGCAGCACCTCACGCACCTGGTCGCCGTCGACGACCATGCTGATGACGACGTCGCTGGCCGCGCCGACGTCCGCCGGCGAGTCGGCGACCGTCCCGCCGTGCTCGGCGACCCACGCCTCGGCCGTCGCGCGGGTGCGGTTGAAGACCGTCAGCTCGTGGCCGGCGCGGGCGAGGTTGGCGGCCTGCCGCGAGCCCATGATCCCGAGCCCGACGAAGCCGATGCGGTCGTGTGCAGTCATTGCCGAAAGGATGTCAGGGCGTGCCGTGGCCGCCGCCGCCCGGGGTCTCGATCGTCAGGCGGTCGCCCGGCTGAAGCTCGCCCGTCGCCTTGGCCGCGAGCTCCTCGCCGTTGAGGAGGTTGCGGCCCTTCGCGCCGGGCGCGCCGCCGTCGGCGCCGGGCGGGGCGTGGCGCCGGCGCTCGGTGATGAGCGAGTACGCCATCGGCGCGAGCGCCTCGAGCTCGCGGACGACGCCGTCGCCGCCGCGATGAGCGCCGTCGCCACCCGAGCCGCGCCGGACCTCATACCGGCTCACACGCAGGGGAAACTCGAGCTCGAGCGCTTCCACCGGGGTGTTGAGCGTGTTCGACATCGCGACGTGGACGCCGCTCGGCCCGTCGGCGTCCGGGCACGCGCCCTGGCCGCCGCCGAGCGTCTCGTAGTACGTGAAGCCCTCGGTCCCCAGCGTGAGGTTGTTCATCGTCCCCTGGCCGAGCGCGCGCCCGAACGCGGCGAGGACGAGGTCGGCGACGCGGCTGGAGGTCTCGACGTTGCCACCCGCGACGGCCGCCGGCGCGCGGGCGTTCAGCAGGGACCCGGCGGGGGCGCGCACCTCGATCGGGCGGTACGCCCCCGCACTCGGCGGGACGTCGGGGTCCGTCAGCACGCGCACCGCGAAGTAGGCCGCCGAGCGCGTGACCGCCAGCGGGCAGTTGAGGTTGCCGGAATCCTGGGCGGCGCTGCCGGCGAAGTCGAGGACGAGGCGATCGCCGTCGACGGTCGCGACGAGCCGCAGCTCGACGTCGCCGCCGATCGCCTCGAGCACGTCGCGCGCCTCGCGCGGGCCGTCGGGCAGGGCGGCCAGGCAGGCGCGCGTACGCCGCTCGGCGTAGTCGAGGACCGCCGTGGTCGCCTCGCGCAGGGCGTCGACCCCGAGGCGCTCGGCAAGCTCGCCGAGCCGGCGCGCGCCGATGCGGTTCGCGGCGAGCTGGGCACGCAGGTCGGCGCGGCGCTGCTCGGGCTGGCGCATCTGCGCGACGAGCTCGTCGATCGCCTCCTCGTCGAGCGGGCGCGGCGCGATCACGACGCCCTCCTCCTCGAGCGTCGTGGAGTCGGCCGGCATCGAGCCCGGGACGCGGCCGCCGACGTCGGCATGGTGGGCGCGGCTGGCGGCGTAGCCGAGCAGCTCGCCGTCGTCGCGCAGCACCGGGGTGATGACGGTGATGTCGGGGAGGTGCGTGCCGCCGCGGTAGGGATCGTTGAGGATCCACGGGCGTCCGCGGCCGTGGTCCTCGTCGAGCACCGCGGCGACGGCGGCGGGCATCGCCCCGAGGTGGACGGGGATGTGCTCGGCCTGCATGACCATCTCGCCGGCCGGGTCGAAGAGGGCCGTCGAGCAGTCGCGGCGCTCCTTGATGTTCGCCGAGTGCGCGCTGCGGATGAGCGTTGCGCCCATCTCCTCGCAGGCGGCGCGCAGCGCGCCGGTCACGACCTGCAGGTCGATCGCGTCGAGCGTCATGACGCGCGTGCGCGCTCGAGCACGATCGTTCCGGCGTCGTCGACGGTGCCCGCCCAGCCCGGCGGCACGGCGAGCGTCGCCTCCGCCAGCTCGCAGATCGCCGGGCCCTCGATCCGCTCGCCGGGCGCGGGGTCCCCGCGGATGATCGCCGTGTCGTGCGGCGCGGAGGCGAAGACGACCTCGCGCCGCGAGCGCTCGCACGCGTGCGCGTCGTCGCCCGCGGCAAGATCCAGCTGCGGCCCGGCGACGGTCGCGACGGCCCGGATCGTCACGACCTCGATCCCCGTATCGGCGTCGCGGTAGCCGTAGCGCTCCTCGTGCAGCGCCTCGAAGGCGTCGCGCAAGGTGGCAAGCTCGGGGTCGGCGAGGTCGCGCACCGTGAGCTCGTGCGCCTGCCCGCGGTAGCGGACGTCATGGGCGACCTCGACGCGGGCGTCCTGCGCGCCGAGCGTTTCGCGAGCGGCGGCGCCGAGCACCTCGCGCGCGTGCCCGAGCGCGCCGTCGGTCAGCTCGTCGCCCGCCAGCAGGACGGTGCGCTGCTCGGTCGCGCGCCGGTCCGCCGCGGCCAGCCCGAGCGCGCTCAGCACGCCGGACGCACGCGGGCACAGGATCGTCGTCATGCCGAGCTCGTCGGCGATCGCCGCCGCGTGCAGGGGCCCGGCGCCGCCGAAGGCGAGCAGGGCAAAGCGCCGCGGGTCGATGCCCTGCTCGACGGTCATGACCCGCAGCGCACGCACCATCTCGGAATTCGCGACGCGCACGATGCCCTCGGCGCAGGCGAGGAGCTCCAGGCCGAGCTCCTGCGCGAGCGCGCCGACGGCCCGCTCCGCGGCGGCGCGGTCGAGCTCGACGCCGCCCGCGAGCGGGGCGCCCGCGTCCAGGCGCCCGAGGAGGAGGTTGGCGTCGGTGACGGTCGGCTCCTCGCCGCCGCGCCCGTAGCACGCGGGCCCCGGCTGGGCGCCCGCGCTGCGCGGCCCCGCCCGCAGGGCGCCGCCGGGGTCGCGCCAGGCGACCGAGCCGCCGCCCGCCCCGACCGTGTGGATGTCGACCATCGCGAGGGCCAGCGGCCGGCCGCCGACCTCGCGCCCGGCCGTCTCGCGGACGACGCCGTCCTCGACGACGCAGACGTCGCAGGACGTGCCGCCCATGTCGAAGCAGACGAGGTCCGAGCGGCCGCTGCCGCGGGCGACGAGCGCCGCCGCCGCGGCGCCGCCGGCGGGGCCCGACAGGACGGTGAAGGCGGCGTGGCGGGCCGCGAGCGCCGCCGCCGCCAGGCCGCCGCTGGACTGCATGATCCGCGGCTCGGGGAGCCCCGCGTCCCCGGCCCGCTCCAGCAGCCGGCGCAGGTAGCGCGCCAGCAGTGGCGACAGCGCGGCGTCGATCTCCGTCGTCGCCGCCCGCTCGTACTCGCGAAACGTGCCGACGACCTCGTGTGACAGCGACACGTGCACGTCGGGCAGCGCCCGCGCCAGCGCGTCGCCGATCGCGCGCTCGTGCGCGGGGTGCGCGTAGGCGTGCAGGAGCACGACCGCGACGGCCTCCGGGTCGTGCTCGGCGATCGCCGTCGCGAGCGCCGCGGGATCCTCCAGCGCTCGCAGCACCCCGCCGGGACCCGTGCGCTCCGGCGCGGGCACGCGGCGCTGCGGCGGGACGAGCGGCGCGGGACGCGCCGCGCAGAGGCGGTACAGATCGGCGCGCGCCTGGCGGCCGAGCTCGACGACGTCGGTGAAGCCCTCGGTCGCGACGAGCACGGTCCGCGCGCCGCGCCCCTCGAGCAGGGCGTTCGTCGCGACGGTCATGCCATGGGCGAACGCGTCGACGTCGCCGGCCTGCGCGCCCGCGCGCTCCAGCGCGGAGGCGATCGCCGCCATGACGCCCTCGGACTGGTCGCCGGGCGTTGTCGGTGCCTTCGCGGTGACGAGCCGGTCGCCGGTCGCGAGCACGGCATCGGTGAAGGTCCCGCCGACGTCGACGCCGAGCAGCATCCGTCGATCGCTACCGGTCGCGCGAGCGCGCGAAGAAGATGTCGGGCATGTGGGCGCGCAGAGCGACCACGCCGTCGCTCAGCGGCGGGTGGGGCAGCTTGATTCGGAGCACGGGGACAAATCTAACCCCCCAAGCTCGCGCTCCTCAGGCCGCGAGCGACTCCACGAGCTCTTCGGTCTCGGCGAGGTGCTGATGCGACGGGCAGTAGCCGTTGTGGGCCAGCGGCATGCGCTGGCAGGCGGTCCCGCGACGGGTCGTCGCACGACACTCCAGCGGGTTGCCGTTGACGTCGTAGCCGTGCTGGGGCTGCTTGGCGAGCCAGTCCTGGGCGGCGGCGACGTATGCCGAGACGATCGTCCAGACGCGCTGCTGCTCGCTGATCGGGAAGTAGAGGCGGATGTCGTTGAAGAGCGTCCGCGCGGGCCGCGCGAAGTAGTGGCGGTCGCTGACGAGGCGCTCGATCGTCGCCTCGCATGCATGGAGCACCTCCGCCTGTCCGTTCCGCGCCGGTGAACCATCGATGTGCGGCGACAGCTCGCGATAGATGGCGCGGCTGAACTGGTACATGGGGAAGGAGCTCCTTTCCTCGTCCTGCGGACTGCGGGGGCTCGCAGTCTGGCTACGGCGTATGAACGTAAGAACGAACTCAATGTTGAGTTCGTATTAAGCAGACCTGTTTTCTAGTGCCAGTGTGCCAAACGTGGACGTTCATCAGCAACCCCGATCACCGCATGGCGGTGATCGAGCGCCGGATCGAGCTCGGGAAAGTCGCCGCGCTGGTGCGCCCCGCGGCTCTCCTCCCGCCGCAGGGCGCACGCGGCGATGAGCCGCGCGAGCGGATGGGGGTCGTCGAGCAGGCGCTCGAGGCTCGCCCGTGTCCGGACGATCCCGGCGTCGCGCCAGAGCGCCTCCTGCGTGGCGCGGCTCGGGCGCGCGAGCGGCGCTGCGGCCGGCGGCGGTCCGGCGTCCGCGGGCGGGTCGGGCTCGTCGAGCCCTGCCGCCGCCGCGCGCGCGCCGAAGACGAAGCACTCGCTCAGGGAGTTGGAGGCCAGCCGGTTGGCGCCGTGAAGACCCGTGCAGGCGGTCTCGCCGACGGCGAAGAGGCCGGGCACGGTGCTGCGGCCGTGCAGATCGCTGACGATCCCGCCCATCATGTAGTGCGAGGCCGGCGAGACGGGGATCCGCTCGCGCGTCGGGTCCAGGCCCGCCTCGCGCAGCGAGGCGACGACGTTCGGGAAGCGCGCAGGGTCGACCTCGCGCATGTCCAGGCCGACGGACGCGGCGCCGGTCTGCGCGAGCAGCGCGGCGATCGCACGTGCGACCTCGTCGCGCGGGGCGAGCTCCGCGACGAAGCGCTCGCCGTCGGGGCCGTGCAGCGTGGCGCCCTCGCCGCGGATCGCCTCCGTCACGAGAAAGCCCTCGCGCCCGGGGATGCCGATGACGGCGGTCGGGTGAAACTGCAGAAACTCGAGGTCGGCGAGATCGGCCCCCGCGGCATGGGCGAGCGACATCCCGATCCCGAGCGAGCCCGGCGGGTTGGTCGTGCGCGACCACAGCGCGGCGGCCCCGCCGGTGGCGAGGATCGTCGCGCGCGCGCGGACCGCGCGCCCGTCGTCGAGCACCACGCCCTCGCAGCGGCCGTCGCGCATCCAGGCGCTCGCCGCGCGCGCTCCCTCCAGGACGGTGATGCGCGGCTCGTCGACGGCGAGCGCCGAGAGCTGGCGCACGATCCGGCGGCCGGTCGCGCTGCCGCCGGCGTGCACGACGCGACGCAGCGAGTGGCCGCCCTCCAGCCCGAGGGCCAGGACCCCGCGGCGGTCTGCGTCGAAGCGGACGCCGAGGCGCTCGAGGTCGCGCACGCGCCCGGGAGCCTCGTCGACGAGGACCCGTGCGGCCGAGCGGCGCACGAGCGCGCGGCCCGCGGCCTCGGTGTCGGCGAGATGGCGCTCGGGCGAGTCCTCGACGGCCATCGCCGCCGCGATCCCGCCCTGCGCCCAGTAGCTCGCGGTCTGCGCCAGCGGCGTCGCCGACACCAGCACGACCGATGCGCCGGCGGCGGCGGCGGTCAGGGCGCCGTAGAGCCCGGCGCCGCCCGCTCCGACGACAGCGATCTCGCAGCTGAGCATCGGTTCTCCGGGCACGCCCGGGTACCGTATCCAGATGGCGATCCCGGTCCTGCTGCGCCACCCCTCGTCGCTGGAGCACGACACGGGGCCGCACCCGGAGTCGGCGCGCCGGATCGTCGCGATCGAGCGGGCGCTCGAGGCGCGCGACTGGCTCGGCTGGGACGTGCGCCTGTCGCCCGCGGCGCGGCGGTCGAGCATCGAGGCCGTGCATCCGGCGCGCCACGTCGAACGCATCGAGGCCCTGTGCGCGCGCGGCGGCGGCATGATCGACATGGACACGGTCGTCAGCCCGGGCTCCTTCGAGGCGGCGCTGCACGCCGCCGGCGGCGCGACGGCGATGGTCGACGCGCTGCTCGGCCCGGAGGCCGCGCCGGCGGCGGCGTCGCTGCACCGGCCTCCCGGCCACCACGCCGAACCCGGTCGCGCGATGGGCTTCTGCCTCTTCGGCAACGTCGCGATCGCCGCGCAGCACGCGATCGACGAGCACGGCGCGCAGAGGGTGATGATCGTCGACTGGGACGTCCACCACGGCAACGGGACGAGCGCGATCTTCCACGCGCGCGCCGACGTGCTGTTCTGCTCGATCCATCAGTGGCCGCTGTATCCGGGAACGGGCGCGGCGGCGGACGCGGGCAGCGGGGCAGGGGAGGGCTTCACGGTCAACCTGCCGGTGCCCGGCGGGTCGGGCGACGACGTGTTCGTCTCCCATCTCGAGCACGTCGCGGCGCCGCTCGTCCGCGCCTATGAGCCCGACCTGCTGCTCGTCTCGGCGGGGTACGACGCGCACGCCCAGGACCCGCTGGCGGGCTGTCTCGTGACGGATGAGGGCTATGTGGCGATGGCGGCGTCGGTGCGCGCCGCGGCCGACGGCCTCGGCATCCCGCTGGGGATCGTGCTCGAGGGCGGCTACGACCTCGGGGCGCTGTCGCGCGGCGTCGTCGCGACCCTCGAGGTGGCGGGCACGCAGGACCCGCCGGGCGCGCCGCAGCTCGCGCTGCACCCCCTGGCGGCGCGCGCGTGCGAGCGCCTGGCGGCCGGCGGCTGGCCGGCGCTCGCGACGACGGGTTAGGTGTCGCGGTCAGCGGGTCGCGCGCCGAACCTCCGCTTCACGACGCTAGGGGGTGGTGGTCGTCTGCCCGAAGGCGGGGACGGTCTGCTGCCCGCCGGTGGTCGTCGGCCTCGGCGTCGTGATGGTGGCGCCGGCGGGCGGCGGGGCGATCACGACCGGCGGCACGGTCGCGGTCGTCTGACCGGGAACCGTCGAGGGGATCGCGGGGCCGACCGGCGCCGTCGTCGTCGCGCTGGGCAGTGGGGCCGTGACCGGCGGCGGCACGGGCGCCGCCGGGACGGTGTCCACGATCGGCGTGGTCGACGTCGCGGCCGCGGGCGCCGCGTCGTTGTCGTTCGTGAGCTTCACGAAGGCGAACGCGAGCAGCGCGCCGGCGACGAGCACGATCGCCCCGATCGCAACCGTGGGCAGACGCCAGTTCGGGGTCTGGGCCAGGCGCGTGCGCGCGGGCGCGCCGCACTCCAGGCACCAGTCCTGGTCGCCTGGGACCGGCGACGAGCAGCGTGGGCAGTGGATCGCGAGCGGATCGTGGACCTGTGGCGGGCCGGGCTCGGGCGGCTGGGCACTCACGACGAAGGCTCTAGGAGCCGCCGGGCGCGTCGGGCGCCTCGGACGGCGGGATGATCTGCGTCGCCTGCTGTGAGGCCGGCGGCTCGGGCGCGGGCCTGGTGGCGGCCGGCGGCGGCGCCGGGGGTGCGGCCGTGGTGGGGCTCGCGGGCGGTGGCGCTGGCGCGGCGGGCGTCGGCGCGGCCGCGGCGGGCGCGGCGGGCCGCGGCGCGGGCGCGGCGGGCGGCGGCGCGGGCGCGGCGGGGCCCGCCGGCACCGGGGCGGCGGGGGCCTGCGGCGGCGCGGCGATCGCGCCGCCGACCTCGCCCATCGGCCGCGCCCCCGCGAGCTGCAGGCCGCAATGGGGGCAGAAGTTGGCCTCGCTGTCGTGCAGGGCGCCGCAGCGCGCGCACGAGGAGATGCCCGGCTCGTGCAACTCGTGGATCGGGCGGCGGTCCTCCAGCGCGCGCTCGAGCGCGCGCAGCTCCTGATCGACGGCTCCGAGCGCCCCGAGCTTGGCGTCGAGCAGGTCCTGGCGGCTGCGGTTGAAGCGGCGCATGTCGAAGATCAGCCCGCCGATGTCGCGGTAGGCCAGCTCGCGCGCCCTGCGCAGGAAGCGCAGGCGCCTGCGCAGCCTGCCGCGATCCCGGAAGCTCGCGGGGCTCGCCGGTGCAGGGACGGCCAGCGGCGCGGGGCCGGGGGCGGCGGGCGCGGCGGCCGTGGCCGTGGCTGCCGGTGTGGCGCCGGGCGGCGCGGCTGCGGGGAGCGCCGCGCGCTTGCCCCACGCGCCGCGCCTGCCGGGGAAGCGGCGGCTGAAGAGGCCGAGACGCTCGCGGCCTTGCGTGCCGGAGGAGCGACGGCGGAAGATGCGCTGCATCAGTCCGGACATGTGGGCGGCGCCGGGCGACGGGAGGTTGGCGCCGAGGCGGGGCGAGTATAGCGGCGGCGGTGACAGACCCGGCGCACTTTCGCGGGCCGGTTGTCGCGAACGCGCGTGGTTTCGGCACGCGTTTCGGCGCAGCATCCCGGTCATCACGAAACGACGCCCGGGAGGCTGCAGATGCCGTATCGAACGATGGGCCGGATCCACGCACACCTCGCCCGCGCGTGGCGCGAGAGCGCCGGGCAGGGAACCGTCGAGTACGTCGGCCTCATGCTGCTGCTCGCCGCGCTGCTCACGGGCGTCGTCGTCGCCGCGGGCACGCTGAAGGGCGGCGGCGTCGCCCAGGAGGTGGCCAACAAGCTCAAGGAGACGATCGAGTCCGTGGGAAAGAAGTAGGTGCCCGCGCAAGGCGGCGCCCGCCGCCCGAGCACGCCGCGGAGCTGCGCCGTGCCCCACGGGGGCTCGGACTGCCCCTCTGCGAACATGGCGACCCGTGGCACGAGCTCCGCAGCGCACCGCCCCGATCGGGGTCTTCGACTCCGGCGTGGGCGGGCTGACCGTCCTGCAGGAGCTGCTCGTCGCCCTGCCGCAGGAGGACTTCCTCTACCTCGGCGACTCCGCGCGCTTCCCGTACGGCGACCGCACGCCGGGCGAGCTGCAGGCCTTCAGCCGCCAGATCGCCGACGTCCTGCTCGAGCGCGGCGCGAAGCTCATCGTGGTGGCGTGCAACTCGGCGACGTCGAGCGCCTACGACGACCTCGTGGCGCACGTCGCCGCGGGCGAGCGCCCCGTCGACGTCATCGGGGTCGTCGGGCCGGAGTCCAACCTCGCCGTCGCCGGCACGCGCAACGGCCGGATCGGCGTGCTCGCGACCCCGGCGACGATCGCCAGCGGCGCGTACTCGCGCGCGGTGCTCGCCGTCGATCCGCTCGTGCGCCTCACGAACGTCGCCTGCCCGCGCCTGGCGCAGATCTCGCAGACCGGCGCGCCGATCACCGAGGCCGACGTCGAGCTCGCCCGCGGCTACTGCGCCCCGCTGCGCGAGGCCGGCGTGGACACCGCGATCCTCGGCTGCACGCACTATCCGTTCGTGCGCACGCTGCTGCAGCGCCTGCTCGGCCCCGACGTCACGCTCATCACGTCCGGCACCGCGATCGCCCGGCGCGTCGAGCACGCGCTCGCGCTGCGCGAGCTCGCCACCACGCGGACCGGCGAGGGCGCCTACAGCTTCCTGTGCACGGGCGACGCCCCGTCGTTCGCGGAGATCGGCTCGCGCTTCCTGCAGCTGCCGATGAGCACCGTCGACCACGTCGAGCTCCCCCTGGAGGCCCTTGCATGATCGCTGTGACCCGCTCCTACGGCCGGGCACCGGACGCCCTGCGCCCGACCACGATCGAGCCGCACTTCGTCAAGCCCGCGACGGGGTCGGCGCTCATCACGCAGGGCGAGACGCGCGTCATCTGCACCGCGTCGATCCAGGAGAGCGTGCCGAAGTGGATGGCCGGCAAGGGCCGCGGCTGGGCGACGGCCGAGTACGGGATGCTGCCCGCCTCCACGGGCGACCGCAAGGCCCGCGACGTCACGAAGGGGCGCCCCGACGGGCGCACCGTCGAGATCCAGCGGCTCATCGGCCGCTCGCTGCGCGGGGTCGTCGACTTCGAGGCGCTGGGCGAGCGCACGGTCTACCTCGACTGCGACGTCCTCACCGCCGACGGCGGCACGCGCTGCGCCTCGATCACCGGCGCGTTCGTCGCGCTGGACCTCGCCTGCCGGCGGCTCGTGGACGAGGGCCGGCTCGAGCGCTCGCCGCTGACGGGCACGGTGGCCGCGATCTCGGCAGGGATCGTCGGCGGCGTCCCGCTGCTGGACCTCGACTACTCGGAGGACTCGACCGCCGAGGTCGACGCCAACGTCGTCATGACCGGCGAGGGCGGCCTCATCGAGGTCCAGGCCACGGCGGAGCGCACGCCGCTGTCACGCGCACATCTCGACGAGCTGCTCGCGCTCGCATCCGGTGGGATCGAGCAGCTGCGCGCCGTGCAGGCGAGCGCGGTTGCGTGAGGCTCGTCCTCGCGACCCGCAACGAGCACAAGGCGCGCGAGTTCGCGGCGCTGCTGGCGCCCCACGAGATCGTGGCGCTGCCCGACGACGTGCAGCTCCCGCCGGAGACCGGCGACACGTTTGCCGCAAACGCGCTCGGCAAGGTCCGTGCCGCCGCTGCCGCGACCGGGCTGCCGGCGATCGCCGACGACTCGGGCATCGAGGCGGCGGCGCTCGGCGGCGCCCCCGGCGTGCGCTCGGCGCGATTCGCCGGCGAGGACGCCACCGACGAGGAGAACCTCGACAAGCTCCTGCGCGAGGCGCCGGCGGGCTCGGCGCTCGCCTACGTCTGCGCGCTGGCGTACGTCGACGATGCCGGCGCCGAGCACGTGGTCGAGGGCCGCTGCACGGGCACGCTCGCCGCGACCCCGCGCGGCGACGGCGGCTTTGGGTACGACCCGGCGTTCATGCCCGACGACATCCCCGACGGTCGCACGATGGCCGAGCTCACGGCGCAGCAGAAGGACGCGGTCAGCCACCGCGGCCGCGCCGCCCGCGCGCTGCTGGCGCACCTGGGGTCATGAGGATGGCCGGCCCGCTCATCGGTGCGCACGTGACCGGCCGCGGCACGGTCAAGACGCGGGCCGCGGCGCTGTCGATCGCCTCCAACACGATCCTCATCGCGCTGAAGCTCGCCGCCGGGGCGATCACGGGCTCGGTGGCGATCCTCACCGAGGCGATGCACTCGTCGATCGACCTGATCGCGTCGTTCGTCGCGTACTTCTCCGTCCGCGAGGCCGACAAGCCGGCCGACGACGAGCACCCCTACGGCCACGAGAAGATCGAGAACCTCGCCGCGGCCATCGAGGCGATGCTCATCCTCATCGGCTCGGGCGTGATCGTCTACGCCGCCGTGCGGAGCCTCGCCAACGGTCCCGAGGTCCACTCGCTCGGCGTCGGCATCGTCGTGATCGCGCTCTCGATCGTCGCCAACGTCGTGGTGTCGACGACCCTTGCCCGGCGAGCGCGCGAGACCGACTCCCCGGCGCTGGAGGGCGACGCAGCCCATCTTCGCACGGACGCCGCGACCTCGGGCGCCGTGCTGCTGGGGCTCGTCCTCGTCCAGGTGACCGGCCAGACGTGGCTGGACCCCGTCATCGCCCTCGTCGTGGCGGCGGCGATCGTCACCGCCGGCGTGCGGCTGCTCATGCGCGCCTCGCGCGTCCTCGTCGACGAGGCGCTGCCGCCGGAGGAGCTCGACGCCGTCCGCGACGCGATCGCCGAGTTCGGCCCCCGCGGCGTCGCGGGCTACCACAAGCTGCGGGCGCGCCGGGCGGGATCGCGGCGCTACGTCGACCTCCACGTGCAGTTTCGATCGGGCACGACGCTCGAGGCCGCGCACGCCACCGCGCACGCGCTCCAGGACGCCATCCGCGGGCGGCTGCGCGGCGCCGACGTGCTCATCCATCTCGAGCCCGAGGGCAGCGTCCACCCCGGCACGGAACTGCGCCCGGGCTGACGCACGACATGGCAGGCTTGCGCGCATGCGCAAGCTCCAGAGCCAGGGCGTTCACCACATCACGATCGTCGGCGCCGACCGGCAGACGTCGATCGACTTCTGGGAGGGAGTGCTCGGGATGCCGTTCGTGTTCGAGCAGCCCAACCTCGACAGGGCGTCGGAGAGCCATCTCTACTTCGATCCGGGCGACGGGCGCCTCATCACGATCTTCACGAACGAGGACCGCCGCCCCGACGCCGAGCGCACGCCGACCGATGCCGGCTGCGTGCACCACATCGCGTTCGCGATCTCCGAGGCGACGTTCGCGCAGACCGTCGAGCGGCTCGACGAGCGCGGGATCTCCCACAGCGGCGTCAAGGACCGCGGCTTCATGGACTCGATCTACTTCGAGGATCCGCTGGGGCTGCTGATCGAGCTCGCCTCCTACCGCTTCGAGCCGCCCGCGGGCCACACGCACGCCGACGTGCTGCTGCAGGCCCACCGCATCCGCGTGGCGCGCGGGGACTACAACATCGATCGCGTGCACCTCGCCGACGCGATCGAGGCGCTGACGACGCGTTCGCGCGAGTCGCTGTCGGACGACCGCTCGCCGAAGGCCGCCTACACGGCCTGACCTGGACGATCGTCTGGTCTTCGGCGAATCCGCTTGGAGGCGCTCGGCCCCCGCGGTAGCTTCGACCTCATGCGCGCGCGACCAAGCTGTGCCGGGCTCGCCGCGCTGCTCACGCTGTTCGTCCTCCTCACAGGCACCGCCGGCGCCGCGACGGCCGGTGGCGGGCCGGTCGCCTTTCGCGAGCTCGCCTTCGGCAGCCGCGGGTTCAACCTCCCCGGCGAGAAGAAGCGGGACGTCGGACGCGTGCTGCGCAGCGCTCCGCAGGCGGCCGCGGTACTGCGTTCGTGGGGCCTGGGCACCGCTCCGGTGCGGGCGGTGGACTTCGCGCACGAGAGCCTCGTCGTGATGCTCGCGTCCTACCAGCCGTCCGGCGGCTACCGCGCGCGGGTGTCGCGGCTGGTGGTCCGCGGTCGCGAGGCCGTGCTCACCGCCGGGGTGCGCTACGAGGGCGGCGAGTACGCGACGTCATCGCTCGAGCGGCCGTGGGTCGTCGTCGCCGTGCGGCGAGCGCGGGTCTCCGCGGCGCGCGGCGCCGTGCGCATCCGCCGCACGAGCTGACGTCGTACGCGGCCGCGCTGCGTCAGATGAGGTTGATCGCCGCCGACAGGCCCACGGCGATCGCCAGGGCGCCGTAGCCGTTGTAGCCCGAGACGAACAGCAGCAGCGCGGCGATGAGCGCGGCGGCGACGGTGAGCAGCCAGGCGATCCGTTGGAGGGGCACGCGGCCAATCCTGCCCGATCGCGAGCGGTCCGGTCGCGCTGGTAGCGTCGAGGCCACCTTGACCCTGCAGCACGAGGAGCAACTGCCGTGACGAAGTCCCAGCTCGTCGACGCGATCGCGGCTCGTACGGGCCTCACCCGCAAGCAGTCCACCGACGCCATCGAGGCCACCCTCGGCACCGTCGAGGACGTTCTCGGCCGTGGCGGCGAGGTGTCGCTCGCCGGATTCGGCAAGTTCAGCGTGAGCGAGCGCGCCGCGCGCGCGGGCGTCCATCCGCGCACCGGCGACCCGATGCAGATCCCGGCGACCCGGGTCCCGAAGTTCACCGCCGGCTCGAATCTCAAGAACGCCGTCCGCGCGTGACGCCGCCGTCCGCCCCATAGGCGCGTGACGTTCGCCGACCGGCTCTCCGGGCTCGTCGAGGAGCGCGGGTCGCAGATCGTGCTCGGACTGGACCCCGACCCGGCACGCCTGTGGCCGGAGGCGGTCGCACAGGCGCCCGCCGACGGGCCCCCGGCGCGCCGCGCGGCAGCGGCCGTGCGCGCGCACTGCGCCGCACTCATCGATGCCGCCGGGCCCGCCTGCGTGGCCGTCAAGCCCCAGCTCGCATGCTTCGAGCGCCTTGGCGCCGACGGCTGGACGGCGCTCGCCGCCACCGCCGAGCATGCGCACGCGGCCGGCCTGCTCGTCCTCGCCGACGGCAAGCGCGGTGACATCTCGGTGTCGGCCGCCGCCTATGCCCAAGCGCTCGTCGGCAGCACCCCGACACCCTTCGGCGAGGCACGCGGCCTCGGGGCCGACGCGTTCACCGCCAATCCGCTCATGGGCGTCGACTCGCTGCAGCCGCTCGTCGACGGCGCGCGCGCCGCCGGCGCGGGCGTCTTCGTCCTCGTGCGGACGTCCAACCCCGGGGCGAGCGACGTCGAGGACCTCGAGCTCGCCGATGGCGGCACCCTGTGGGAGCGCCTCGCGCTGATCGTGGCCGCCCTCGGCGAGACGGGGGAATCCGGGCTCGCCGACGTCGGCGCCGTCGTCGGCGCAACCGAGCCACGCCATGTCGCGCGCATGCGCGAGCTCATGCCGCGCGCGCCGTTCCTGCTGCCGGGGATCGGCGCCCAGGGCGGCAGGGTCGAGGATCTCGCGCCCGCGTGGGCGGCGGCGCGCGCGGGCGGGCTCGTCACGGCGTCGCGCTCGATCGCCAACGCGCACGAGTCCTCGCAGCTCGGCCCGGCGGACGCTGCCCGTGCCGAGGCCGAGCGCCTGCGCGAGGAGGCCTGGGCGCTCTCATGAGGCTCGGCCGCGGCGCCCGCGACGTATGCTCAGCAACGGTGAGCGCCCACCGCCTGTTCGCCCCGGCCGTGCTCGTGGCGCTCGCGTTCGTCGCGCCGCCCGCCGCCGCCCAGACCCGGCCGCCGCCACTGGCGGGCGCCAAGGCCGCCGTCGTCATGGAGGCCTCGACCGGCGACGTCCTCTACGCCCGCAACGCCGACGACCATCGCTCGATCGCCTCGACGACGAAGCTCATGACCGTGCTCGTCGCGCTGCAGCGCAGCGACCTCGACGACATCTTCAGCGCGGTCGACTACCACGCCGCGCCGGCGGAGTCGCAGATCGGGCTCGTCCCGGGCGAGCGGATGAGCGTCCGCGACCTGCTGCGCGCCGCGCTGCTGCCGAGCGCCAACGACGCGGCGGCGACGCTCGCCGTCGGGACCATGGGGTCGACGGCGGCGTTCGTGCGCGAGATGAACGCGCGCGCCGCGCAGCTCGGTCTGAGGAACACCCACTACGGCAACCCGGTCGGCCTCGACGACCTCGACAACTACTCCTCCGCCCGCGACCTCGCGACGCTCGCGATCCGCCTGCGCCGCTTCGACTTCTTCCGGCGCACGACCGACCTGCCGCGCGCGACGCTGCGCAGCGGCGCGCGCGTGCGCACCGTCGTCAACCGCAACACGCTCGTGCGGCGCATCGACGACGTCAACGGCGTCAAGACGGGGCGCACGACCCGCGCGGGCTACGTGCTCGTCGGCTCGGCGTCGCGCGACGGCGTGACCGTCGTCAGCGCCGTCCTCGGCGAGCCGAGCGAGCGCGCCCGCGACGCCGACTCGCTCGCGCTGCTGCGCTTCGGCCTGGACAGCTACAGCGCGACGACCCCGTTGCCCGAGGGACGCATCCTCGGCCGCGTGGCGCTGCGCTATCGCAGCGGCGAGTTCGTCGACGTCGTCGGCGGCGCGACCGTGCGCCGCGTGCTGCGCCGCGGCGTGCGCACGAACGTGCGCGTCCTCGGCCTGCCCGGCGAGGTCGACGGCCCGCTGCCGCGCGGCTCGCGGGTGGGCACCGCTGTCATCCGCGCGGGGGACAGGGTGCTGGCGCGCGTGCCGGTCGTGACGGCCCGCCCCGTCGAGGAGGCGGGCCTGGGGACGCGCCTGGACGACCTGCTCGGGCGCACCGAGACGATCATCGCCCTCGTCCTCCTGCTGGCCTGTAGCCTCCCTCTCCTGCTGCTTCGCCGCCGGGCACTCGCTCGCAGGCGCGAGCTGGATGCAGAGCACCGGCGGGCTCGCCGCCGGGAGGAGTCAGCGGTCCCATGATCATCACCGTCACGCTCAACGCGGCGATCGACAAGTCGCTCTCGGTTCCCAACTTCCGCCTCGGGCGCCGGCACCGCACCGTCGAGCAGACGACGCTGCCGGGCGGCAAGGGCGTCAACGTCGCGCGGACGCTCAAGACCCTCGGCCAGCCGGTCATCGCGACGGGGTTCGCCGGCGGCGCGACCGGCACGCGGATCGTCGAGGCGCTGACCGACGAGGCGATCCTCAACGACTTCGTCCGCATCCGCGAGGAGTCGCGGACGAACACCGCGGTGCTCGACCCGACCAACGGCGAGCAGACCGAGATCAACGAGCGCGGTCCGGCCGTCAGCGCGCGCGAGCTCGAGCTCTTCCGCGACAAGCTCCTGTACCTCGCCCGCGGCGCCGCGATCGTCGTCTTCGCCGGCTCGCTGCCGCGCGGCGTCGACTCCGACGTCTACGCGGACCTCATCAAGGAGCTGCGCAAGCTCGGCCTCGTCGTCGTCATCGACACCGACGGCGACCCGCTGCGCCACGCCGTGCGGGCGGAGCCGCACGTCGTCTCGCCCAACGTGCTCGAGGCCGAGGAGCTCGTCGGGCACGAGTTCAACGACGACGAGGATCGCGTCATCGCGGTGCGCGAGATGGTCGCGCTCGGAGCCGCCGAGGCGATCATGACCGTGCCCGACGGCTGCTTCGCGTCGGTTGTGACCGAGGGCGAGACGGTGCTCTATCGCGTCCGCATCGAGCCGCGCGAGGCGGTCGCGACCGTTGGCGCCGGCGACGCCTTCCTCGCCGGCTACATCGCCGCGCGCTACGGCGACAAGCCGGCGGCGGAGTGCCTGCGCTACGGCGTCGCCTGCGGCGCCGAGTCCGTCCAGCGCCTCGGCGCGGGCCTCGTCGACCCGCAGAAGCTCGAGCGGCTGCTGCCGGAGGTCGAGGTCGAGCGCCTCGTGACGCCCGCCGAGGTCAGCTGAGCGCGCTCAGTTCGTCAGCTTCGCGCTCGCAAAACCGCCGAAGTTGCTGCGGACGCTGATCTGGACGGGGTTCGTGACGAAGCCGCGCTGGTCGGTGTAGCGCCCGCCGCCGCGGTTGGTGAGGTCGAACATGAAGTTGCCGGCGCTCGAGTAGACGCTGAGGATCGCGTTGGGGTTCGAGCCCGTCGCCTCGATCGTCAGCAGCCCCTTCTTCCAACTGGCCTTCGTGATCTTCACGACGTCCTTGGCAGGTGCGGTCCCGGGGGAGACGGTGATCGTCGTCGTCTTCGTGACGTTGATCCATTTCGCGGTGATCGTGACCGTGGTTGCCGTCGTGACCGAGGAGGACGTCGAGAGGTTGAAGATCGCGCTCGACGTGTTGGCGCTGACGACCGTCTCCTGCGGAACCTGCGCCACGGCGGGGATGCTGCTGGTCAGCTGCACGACGGCGCCGTCGGGCATCGGGCCGCTGAACTTCGCCGTGCCGGTCGCGTTCTGGCCGGCGACGATCGACGACGGGATGAACGAGACCGACGTCAGCGTGTTGCCGGCCGGCTGGGACGGGTTGACAGAGACGTTGTACTGGCGCAGTCCGTTGTCGGGTGTCGCGGCCGTGATCTGCACGATCTCCGCGGGCGCGCTCGCGCTCGTCGTCAGCGTGAACGTGCCGGTCGTCTGCCCGGCCGGGATCGTGAACGACACCGGGACCTGCGCGACGGACGGGTTGCTCGAGAAGAGCCGCACGACCGTCGCCCCGGGGTCGGGAAAGGCGAGGTCGACCGTGCCGGTCGCCGATGCCCCGCCCGTGAGCAGGCTCGGGTTGATGCTCAGGGCACTGATGGTGCCCGAGGCCATCGCGCCGGCCGGGAGCGCGAGCACCGCGCCAAGAATCGACAGGCTCAGCAGCAGGCTCAGGCGGCGCACAGGACCTCGATTCTCGAACGCAGGAGCGACCTTGTGACAAGTGTAACTACGGCTTCGCGGCGGTCCATCGGACTTTCGTCTACACGACGTGTCCCACCCCTACGGTGACACGGACGACGCGCGGTCCTCGCCCGGGTCGCCGCCGAGCGCGACGGTCGCCCGCGCCGTGGTCATGTGGTAGAGGATCAGCAGCTGCACGAGCGCGAGCGACTCGGACCGGTGCACGGCGGTTCCGACCCGGAACTCGCCGAGCTGCTCGGAGCGCAGGTGGCTGGCGAAGTGCATCCGCTCCCAGACGCCCTCCTCGATCGCCGCCGCGCGCTCGCGCGGCAGCGCGCCCGGGATGAACAGCACGCATTCGCCGTCGTGCTCGGTGAGCGTGATGTGCCCGTCGCTCTCCTCGACGAACGGCGTCAGGTCGGGGTGGCGCAGGCTGTCGCGCAGCGTGAGCTCGGCATCGAGGACGAACGGGTCGTCGGGGTTGGGCTGGCGGCGCACGACCATGTCGGCGTTGCGCCGCTGCGGGCGGATGAACGCCGCCGAGTCGGGCTCGCGGCGGTCGAGGTCGGCGAGCACCTCGTCGGTCGTGTAGCCGCGCTGCGAGCAGTCGCGGTCGACCTTCCACTGGCGGCGCAGCGGCTCGGGCGGGTCGAGGTAGACGCGCACGTCGTAGGCGGACCGCATCTCCTCGGTGTAGTAGCCGAGCAGGCCCTCGACGACCGTGAAGCGCTGCGGCTGGAGGTAGACGAGCGGCCCGAAGGTTCCGTCGTGATGCTGGTAGACCGGCTTGAGGATCGACTCTCCCAGCCGCAGGCACTGCAGGTGCGACGCCATGATGTCGAGGTAGTTGCAGTCGGGGTTCAGCGGCGTGATCGCGCGCTCGGCGCGCTGGCGGCGGTCGTACTTGTGGTAGTCGTCGGTGCAGATGTGCGTGACCGCGTCCTCGCCCAGGACGCGCACGAGGCCGCGGCTGAGCGTCGTCTTGCCGGACGCGGAGTCGCCGACGATGCCGAGCAGGATCGGTCGTGCCATGGCGGAGGACCCTAACGGCGAGCGTGCCGGCGTGCCACCCGGCCGCGGGCGTCAGGCGGCGCGCTGCCGCGCCCCGGCGAGCGTCACGTACACGCGGTCTCCGCGGACCTGCACGTCGTGCGCGGCGACGCCCTCGCCGCCGCCGAGCAGAGCGCCCGTCGCGAGGTCGTAGCGGCGGTCGTGCAGCGGGCACGTGACGGCGCGGTCGCAGACGATGCCGTCCTGCAACGGCCCTCCGCGATGCGGGCAGACCGCGTCGAGCGCGTACCAGCCGGCCGCCGAGCGGAAGATCGCGATGCGCCGGCCGCCGAGGGTCAGCGCGCGGCCCTCGCCGGCCGGGATGTCGTCGACCGTGCAGGCGTAGGTCACGCGCGTCCCTCCTGCGCCGGCGGCCCGACGAGGCTCGGCTCGCGGTCGCCGGCGGCGACGTCGTCGAGGTCGCCGAACTGGCGCGGGTGGTAGGGCTCGTCGCGCTCGAGCCAGGGATCCCTGACCGCCGCCCTGGCGATCCGCAGGCGCTCGCGCAACGCGGCCCCGGTCGCGTCGCCGAGCACGATCTCGCGCACCTTCTCCAGGCCGATGCGCGGGATGAAGTCGTACGTGCGCTCCTTGTAGTCGGCGTTCTCGCGGTAGTACTGCAGGAAGGTGGTGGCGACGCGCAGCGCCTGCGCGCGCGTGTCGACCGTCGCGAGGATGTCCGCCTCGCGGACGTTGGCGCCGGCAGCGCCGCCGGCACGCACCTGCCAGCCGCCCTCGACCGCCACGCAGCCGATGTCCTTCACCGTCGCCTCGGCGCAGTTGCGCGGGCAGCCCGAGACGCCGGACTTCACCTTGTGCGGCGTGTGCAGGCCCTCCCAGAGCTTCTCCATCTCGATCCCGAGCCCGATCGCATCGCCCAGGCCGAAGCGGCAGAAGTCGGTGCCGACGCAGGTCTTGACCGTGCGCACGGCCTTCGCGTAGGCGTGGCCGGAGGGCATGTCGAGGTCGCGCCACATGCCGGGCAGGTCCTGCTTGCGCACGCCGAGCAGGTCCAGGCGCTGGCCGCCGGTGACCTTCACGAGCGGGACCTCGTACTTGTCGGCGACGTCGGCGATGCGACGCAGCTCGTCGGGCGTGCAGACGCCGCCGTACATCCGCGGGACGACGGAGAACGTGCCGTCGCGCTGGATGTTCGCGTGGACGCGGTCGTTGATGAAGCGGGCGTCGCGCTCCTCGCGATGGGTGTTCGCGCAGACCTCCGAGACGAGGTAGGCGAGCGCCGGCTTGCAGGCGCCGCACTCGCGGCCGGTGCCGCACGCGCCGGCGACGTCGCTGACGGACCGCAGCCCATCGGCGCGGATGCGCGCGGCGAGCTGCTCGCGCGTCTGCCTGCGACACGGGCAGAGGTAGGCCGGCTCGTCGCTGAGGCCGCCGGTTGCGGCCGCGACGATCTCGACCACGGCCGGGCGGCAGGAGCCGCAGCCGGTGCCGGCGCGGGTCACGGCCATGACCTCGCGCGGCGTCGCGCAGCCGCCCGCGGTGACGGCCGCGGTGAGCTGGCCCTTGCAGACGCCGTTGCAGTCGCAGATCTGGGCGCTGTCGGGGAGGTCGGCGGGCCCGGCGAGCGACGCGTCGGCGAGCGCCTGCAGCGGGTCGTCGACGAGGTCGCCGGCGCGGACGGCGGCGACGAGCGACTCGGCGCCGCGGGTGTCGCCGAGCAGCACCGTGCCGATCACGCGGCCGTCCTTGACGGTGAGCTTGCGGTACACGCCGGTCGCGGCGTCGGTGACGACCGCCTCGTAGTCGCCGCCCGCCTCGCCGGCGCAGACGAGATCGATCCCCGCGACCTTGAGCTTCGCGCTCATGACCGACCCGAGGTACGCGGCCTCCTGGGACACGAGCGTCGCGGCCGCGACGCGGGCCTGGTCGTGGATCGGGGCGACGAGCCCGTAGACCAGCCCGCGATGCTGCGCGCACTCGCCGACGGCGAGGACGCCGGGAACGCTCGTGCGCATCGCGTCGTCGACGATGATGCCGCGGTCGCAGACGAGGCCCATCGCGCGCGCGAGCGTCGTCTCGGGGCGGATCCCGATCGAGACGACGACGAGGTCGGCGGGCAGCTCGGACCCGTCGGTGAAGCGCAGGCCGCGGGCGCGGTCGGGCCCGATGATCTGCTGGGTGTTGCGGTCGAACTCGACGTCGATGTCCAGCCCCGCGAGCGCCGGGGCGAGCAGCGCGGACGCGCCCGCGTCGAGCTGGCGCTCCATGAGTCGGTCGAGCAGATGCACGACGGTCACCGCGCAGCCCTGGGCGGCGATCCCGCGCGCCGCCTCGAGGCCGAGAAGGCCGCCGCCGATGACGGCCGCGCGGCGCGCGTCGCCGGCGAGCGCGGCGCCGCGGATCGCGTCGCAGTCCCCGGGTCCGCGGAACGGGTGCACGCCGGGCAGGCCGATGCCCGGGATCGGCGGCATGAGCGGCTGCGATCCGGTCGCGAGCACGAGCCGGCCGAAGCTCAGCTCGTCGGTGTCGTCGAGGCCCAGGACGCCGCGATCCGCGTCGACCCAGGTGACCGTGCGGCCGACGAGCAGGGCGACGTCGTTGTCGTCGTACCACTCGGCGGGACGCAGCTGCAGCGTCTCGGGATCCTCGCCGGAGACGAGGATCTCCGACAGCCGGACGCGGTCGTAGGGCGCGCTGGCCTCGGCGCAGACGAGCGTGATCGCGACGCCGCCATCGCGTTCGCGCACCGCTTCGCAGACGGCCTGGCCGGCGATTCCTCCGCCGACGATCACGATCGAGTCGCTCATGGCCGCGATCGTCGCGGACGCGGGTTTCGCGACCGTGCCGTGGATGTTTCCGCGCGATGAACGTCTGCGCCGGATCGGCGCGACGACGCTCAGGCGACGGCTGCGGCGGCCCCGACGACGGAGAAGAGCGACCACTCGTCGGGCACGCCTCGCAGGTCATGCGTGCCGCGGTCCTCGAAGCGCAGGCCCGAGCCTGCGACGAGGTCCTTGACGGTCCGCGAGACCAGGACCTCACCCGCTGCGGCGGCAGCCATGACGCGCGCGGCGGTGTGCACGGCGATCCCGCCGATGTCGTCCCCGCGCACCTCGACCTCACCGGTGTGCAGGCCCGCCTTGACCTCGATCCCGAGGGCCCCGACGTCGCGCGCGATCGCGACCGCACAGCGGATCGCCCGCGCCGGGCCGTCGAAGACCGCGAGGATGCCGTCGCCGGTGCTCTTCACGGCGCGACCCCGGAACTCGTCGATGCGCGCCCGCAGAAGCGCGTCGTGAGCGTCCAGCAGCTCGCGCCAGCGGCGGTCTCCGATCTCGGCCAGGTGACTCGTCGACGCCACGATGTCGGTGAAGAGGACCGTGGCAAGAACCCGATCGAGCTCGGGCGTATCACGGGCGCCCGTCACGAAGGCGCTGATCTCGGCGAGGATCGTGTCGGCATCCTCGCGGTAGATCAGGTTGTCCCCTCCCGGCAGATCGAGGTGACGTGCGCCCTCGATCCGCTCCGCCACGTCGCGTCCGTGGTCGGGGCGCACATAGCGCTTGTTCTGGTGGCTCATCACGAGCGTCGGCACGCGGATCGTCGGCAGCACCGGCCGCAGGTCCCATTCGAATGCCGTCCGGGTCATGGCGGCCGCGAACGTCGGTGCGCACGCCAGGCGCTGGAAGCGCGCGAACCATTCGCGGAACCGCGGAAGCGCATGTGCCGACGGGGCCATCACGCTGAGGTAGCTCGGCGCATCGGATGCCTGTCCCCAGCCCAGCTCGACGTTGGTCGCCATCGCTTCCAGGAGATGGCCCGGCACGCCGATCGGATGGTGCTCGTCGCGCTGGAGCCAGGCCCAGACGTCGACGAGCACGAGGTGTGACGTGCGTTCGGGATAGCTCGCGGCGAAGAGCATCGACAGGGTCCCGCCGAAATCCCAGCCCAGCACCGCCGCTCGCTGCGACCCGACCGCGTCCATCACGAGGACCATGTCGTCCATCCACTGCTCCAGCGTGGGCAGCGCCGTGTACGCAACGGACTCCGAGAGCCCGCTCCCGCGCTTGTCGAAGCAGATGAGCCGGCTGAACGACGCCAGGCAGTCCAGGAAGCGCGCGAACGACGGCTCGTCCCACATGACCTCGATGTTCGAGAGCCAGGGCGGCACGAACAGCAGGTCGGGTCCCGATCCGGTCACCTGATACGCGACGGCGCCGCTCTCACCGAACGCGTAGCGGGTCCTGGGCGGCACGAGCAGATCATCCTCCACATCCGCCGCGGACGCCGTTCTCCGCGCGATGATCGTCTGCGAGACTGGCGTCGTGGGCCAGGTGTCGTTCGACGCGAAGACCGGCGAGCGCCTGGAGGCGCTCTACCGCACGGGCGACGCGCTGCGCCGCCGGCGCCTCGTGCGCGCCGCGCTGGGCGCCGCATCGGGGGAGCGCATCCTCGACGTCGGCTGCGGTCCGGGCTTCTACTGCGCCGAGCTGCTGCACGAGGTCGGGACCGGTGGGCGGGTCGTCGGCCTCGACGGCAGCCCGCAGATGCTCGCGCTGGCCGAGCGCCGCTGCGAGGGGCACGCCAACGTCGACCTGCGCGAGGCGGACGCGACCTCGCTGCCGATCGACGACGGGTCGTTTCACCGCGCGATCTGCGTGCAGGTGCTCGAGTACGTGCGCGACGTGCCCGCGGCGCTCGCGGAGCTGCACCGGGCGCTGCGCCCCGGCGGGCGCGTCGTCGTCTGGGACGTCGACTGGGCGACGGTCTCGTGGCATTCCGCCGACGCTGCGCGCATGCGGCGGGTGCTGCACGCCTGGGACGAGCACCTCGCCCATCCCTCGCTGCCGCGCACGCTCGCGCCCGCGCTGCGGGCGGCCGGCTTCGAGGACGTCGCGATGACCGCGCACAGCTTCGCCACCGCCGACCTGCACGCCGACGCCTACGGCGCCGCGGCCGTCCCCCTCATCGCGAGCTTCGTCCCCGGCCGCAACGGCATCGACGACGCGGAGGCGAGGGCGTGGGCCGCCGAGCAGCGCGCGCTCGGCGAGCGCGGCGAGTTCTACTTCGCGTGCCTGCAGATCTGCTTCACGGCGACGCGCGGCTCCTAGGCCTCGGCGGTCGCGCGGGCGCTCGTCAGCAGCGCCTGGACGTCGGCGACGCAGCCGCCGCAGCCGGTCGTCGCGCGCGTCTGGCGGCCGACCTGCGCGACGGTCGTGAGGCCGTCGCGGCGGATCGCCGACTGCACGGCTCCGACGGTCACGGCGTTGCAGGAGCAGACGGTCGCCGTGGGGTCTGCGCCGATCGGGTCCGCGGGCTCGCCGCCGGCCTGCAGGAGCTTCTCCGGCACCGGGTCGCCGCTGCGCAGCAGCTCGGAGAGCGCGCGCGCTCCGGCGGCGTCGCCCACGAGCGAGGCGCCCACGAGCTGGTCGCCGTCGAGGACGAGGCGCGAGTACACGCCGCGCCGCGTGTCGCTGTGCACGATCTCGTCGTGGCCGTCGGCGGTCGCGCCCGCGGACGCGCCGCCCGCGTAGACGTCGACGCCGCCGACCTTCAGGGTCGTGAGCGGGACGGCGCCGTGGAAGGCGGCCGGGTCGCCCGCGACGCCGGCGCCCGCCACTCGCGCCTGCTCGGCGAGCGGCGCCCACAGCCCGTAGACGATGCCGCGGTGCTCGGCGCACTCGCCGACCGCCCAGACGCGCGGCGCGCTCGTGCGCAGGGCGTCGTCGACGACGATGCCACGAGCACACTGCAGCCCGGCGGCGCGCGCGACGGTGGTCTCCGCGCGCACGCCCGCCGCGACGACCACGCGGGCGGCCGGCAGCTCGCTGCCGTCGTCGAGCACGACGCGGTCGCGCTCGATGCGCGCGGCGCTGCGCCCCAGGACGAAGGTCATGCCCTGCGCCTCCAGGCCGCGGCGCAGCGTCGTCGCGGCGCCGCCGTCCAGCTGCATGCCCATGAGCCGGTCGGCGAGCTCGACGACCGTCACCCGCGAGCCGCCGGCCAGCAGGCCCGCAGCAGCCTCGAGGCCGAGCAGCCCGCCGCCGACGACGACGGCCCGCGTGCCCGGCGGCGTCGCCGCGAGCGCGTCGGCGTCGCGCCAGGTGCGAAACGCGTCGACGTGGGGCAGGTCGATGCCGGGGACCGGCGGGCGCAACGGCCGCGATCCCGTCGCCAGCACGAGCGCGTCATAGGGATGGCGCTCGCCGGCCTCGTCGACGACGACGCGGGCCTCGGGATCGAGCTCGCGCGCCCCGCAGCCGCCGCGCAGGTCGACGGCGTGCGCGGCGTACCACGACAGGGGGCGCAGCTCGAGCTCGGCCGGCCCGCACGTCCGCGCGAGCAGCTTGGAGAGCAGGACGCGGTTGTAGGCCGGGCCCGGCTCCTCGCCGAGCATCACGATCCGCCAGTCCTCGGCGGGGCGCCGGCGCAGCGCCTCCTCGACGACCGCGAGGCCCGCCATCCCCGTGCCGACGACCACGAGCCGCCGCGGGCGGGCGCGAGCGCGGCGGCGGACGGGCTCGTCGCCACGGCGCAGCGCCTCCAGGCGCACGGCGAGGGCCTTGAGCTCGGGCTGCCTGGAGGTCGGGTCGACGGCGGCGATCGTGAGCGCGTTGAGCGCGCCGGCGCCGGCGGCGGCGTGCAGCGCGCCCCAGTGAAACGGCGCGAACACGACGCCCCGCGGCAGCGTGTCGTCGCAGGCGAGGGCGAGGCGCAGCTCACCGCGGCGCGAGACGACGCGGACGAGGGCGCCGTCCGCGACGCCCGCCGCCAGCGCGTCGAGTGGATGGCAGGACAGCGCCGGCGCGCCTGCGGACGCCAGCAGCGCGGGCGAGTGGCCCGTGCGCGTCATCGTGTGCCACTGGTCGGCGACGCGGCCGGTCGTGAGCAGCAGCGGGTAGCCGGCGTCGGGCGTCTCCGCGGGCGCAGCGTGCGGGGTCGGGGCAAAGCGCGCGCGCCCGTCGGGCGTCGGATAGCGACCGCCCGCATACAGGCGCGGCGTGCCCGGGTGCGGCTCGCCGGCCACGACCGCCGGGCAGGGCCACTGCAGGCCCCCCTCCCGGCGCAGGCGGGCGTGCGTCACGCCGGTCATGTCGCAGGGCCGCCCGGCGGTGCAGGCGGCGAACTCGTCGAAGACCGCGGACGCGTCCGGCCACGCGAACGCCTCGCCGAAGCCGAGCTCGCGCGCGACGCCGGCGACGATCTGCCAGTCCGCGCGCGCCTCGCCCGGCGCGGCGATCGCGCGGCGCACGAGGCCGATGCGCCGCTCCGAGCTCGTCATCGTGCCCTCCTTCTCCGGCCAGGCAGCGGCCGGCAGCACGCCGTGCGCGAGCGACGAGGTCTCCGTCGGGTGGTGCGGGTCGGAGACGACGACGAGCTCGGCGCGCTCGAGCGCGGCGCGCGCGCGCTCGGCGTCGGGCAGCGACACGAGCGGGTTGGTTCCCATGATCCAGACGGCCTTGACGCGTCCGGCCTCGAGCGCCTCGAAGAGCTCGACCGCGGGCAGCCCCGGGTTCGCCGACACCCGGCCCGCGGGCAGGCCCCAATGCTCCTCCATCGCGATCCGGTCGGCGGCCTCGGTGACCTTGCGGTAGCCGGGCAGCAGGTGCGCGAGGCCGCCGGTCTCGCGACCGCCCATCGCGTTGGGCTGGCCGGTGAGCGACAGCGGCCCGGCGCCGGGCCGCCCGATCTGGCCGGTCGCGAGGCAGAGGTTGATGAGCGCCCGGTTCTTCAGCGTCCCGACCGTCGACTGGTTGGCGCCCATCGACCACAGGGCCAGCGCGGCACCCGCGCCGGCGAAGCGGTGCGCCGCCTGCTCGATGAGCTCGGCGCTGACGCCGCAGACGACCGCCGCGCTCTCCGGCGTCCACTCGCGCGCGACGGCGCTGCACGCCTCCCAGCCGCTCGTGTGACGCGCGACGAAGCGCGCGTCGAGGAGGTTGTCGCGCTCGATGACGTGCAGCAGTGCGTTGATCAGCGGCAGGTCGGTGCCGGGGCGGACGGGGAGGTGCAGGTCGGCGCCGCGCGCGGTCTGCGTCCTGCGCGGGTCCGCGCAGATGACGAACGCGCCCTCGGCCTGGCGGTCGCGGATGCGCGACCACAGGATCGGGTGACACGCCGCGGTGTTCGTGCCGAGCAGGAGGAAGCAGTCGGCGAGCGCGATGTCGGCATAGGCGGGCGGTGGCCCGTCAGAGCCGAACGCTCCGTCGTAGCCGGCGACCGCCGAGGACATGCACAACCGCGAGTTTGAGTCGACGTTGTTCGTGCCGAGAAAGCCCTTGGCGAGCTTGTTGACCGCGTAGTAGTCCTCGGTCAGCAGCTGGCCGGAGACGTAGAACGCAACGGCGTCGGGGCCGTGCTCGGCGATGATCGCGCCCAGCCGGCGGGCGACCGTGCGCAGCACGTCCTCCCAGCCGGCCTGCTCGAAACGGCCGCCGCGGTCGTCGCGCCAGAGCGGGACGGTCGCGCGGTCGCGGGCGTGCACGGCGAACGGCAGGCCGAGCGGCTTGCGGCACGTGCGGCCGCGGTTGGCGGGGTGGATCGGGTCGCCGCGGACAGCCGTCAGCCGGCCGTCGTCGACGTCGGCGAGCAGGCCGCAGCCGACGCCGCAGTAGGGACACTGGGTCGGGGTGGTCTGCACTGACGCTCATCGTGCGCGCGACCGGTTTCCCGGTCGCGTCGCTGCGATGAACGCTGTGTGAACTACGGGCGCGTGCGCCCGGACTACAGGCGGGTGCGCTCGCGGTAGGCGACCGGCTCGTCGACGATCACGTCGCCGCCGCGGGTCAGCGTGCGCGCCTGGAGCATCTCGACGACGAGCCAGATGGCGCCGACGACGAAGAGGATCACGCCGATCGTCTGGATCGAGATGCCGGCCACCGTTGCACTGACGGCGAGCCAGAGGACGAGGCCGAGGGCCATGAGGACGAGCGGGGGTCCGGCGTCAGCAACCATGCGGATGAGCCTCCTGGGGTCGAAGAACTTCTTCGGAGGTTGTGCCCGCCCGCCCGGCCCGCCGGGCGGCTTCTCAGAGAGATCTCACGAACGTCAGAAGCGCCGCAGGCTCAGGCGCACGCGGCCCGCGCGCGACCAGCCGACGAGCGCGTAGGGACCCGCGGTCGAGATCGCGCGGTTCGTCGGGTTCGTGTGAAACGGCTCGGGCGGGGGTCCGGGCGGCTCGGCCGTCGTGCGGAATCTGCCGTCGGGGCCGGCGAGCGCCGCGCCGAGGCCGCGTGCGCCGCTCCACAGGACGAGGACGCGCCCGCGGTCCAGCGCCGCGGCGATCGGCTCCTTCGCCGGCCTGTTGGTCAGCGTCTGCAGCGGGCCGGCCGCCGCGCCGTCGTGCAGGATCGCGGCCTTGACGGGCGCGCGGTCGTCGAAGGCGTTCGGGCCGTCCTTGAGCGAGAAGACGAGCGCGGCGGCACCCGGGCCCAGCGGGGCGATCGACGGGCCGAAGGCGCGGTTGGGGTGCGCGAGAGCCGGCACCTGGAAGGGCTGCGCGATGCCCTGCGGGCTCAGCCGCGCGGCCACGGGCGCGCCGGAGCAGCCGGCGTCGCCGCAGCGCTCGCTCGCCGTGAGGGTGACGAGTGCGCCCTCGGCGGCGGTCGAGGCCGCGACCCGCGCGTCGGTGACGCCCGGGCCGCCGAGCGAACTCAACGGTCCGAAATGGCCGGCGTGCACGCCGTGAGCCGCCATCGGCCCCTTCGGCGTGCCGAAGACCGCCGTCGCGCCGCCGCGGTCGTCGACCGCGAGTGCCCGGATCGGCCGGGCCTCCCCGCCGAAGGAGCCCTCGCCGAGCAGCTGGGGCGCCAGCGCGAGGCTGCCGTCAGCCCGCAGCGTGAAGGCGCGCACGCTGTCGCGGCGGGTCTTCGCGGAGAACCGGCTCTCGAGCATGAACCAGCCGCCGCGCGGGTCGTGTTCCACGGCGAGGTCGTTGATCGCCTGGCCGTTGGAGGCCGTCAGCAGCCGCGTTCGAAGGCGCCCGGCGCGCGTCCGCACGGCGACGCGGATGCCGTCGCTCGCCTCCCAGGCTGCAAGCGCCGCGCCGCCGCGCCCGGCGGCGACCACACTCGTGATCGCGGCCCAGCGCCCCAGCCGCTGCGGGCTGGAGAAGCGGCCGCGGCGGTCGCCGGTCACCGCGTAGATGTCCGTGCCCTTGGCGAACGTCGCGACGCTCGTCCCGTCGGGCGCAACCGCGACCCGCGGGACGGGCTCGTCGAAGCGGGCGGTCCCGGCCGTGTAGCCCTGCGGATGCGACCAGCCTGCGGCGTGCGCGGGCGCGGCGATGGCGAAGAGTGCGAGCACGGCGAGGAGCGGAAGGGAGCGCATGCCCTTGCAACGTCCCCGCGCGCCCGGGGTTGCGCCGGGCACGTGTCAGGCGAGCTCGGGCGGCAGCGCCTTCGGGCCGTCCGGGTACATGTGCCCGAGCAGCTCGGGCGACATCTCCAGCGTGTTGGCGAGCTCCGGCGGCGCGCCGACGACGAGCCACAGCGCGTCGTCCTCGAGGTCGTTGAAGACCTGGCGCACGACGTCGGCCTCCACGAGCACGCTCGACAGGGGCGCGAGCGTGTGGAGCTCGTCGCCGATCCGCATCCGGCCGGTGCCCTCCAGGACGACGTAGAGCTCGTCCTGCTCGGTGTGGCGGTGCTTCGTCGACGCCTGCCCGGGCTCCAGGCGCCACAGCCGGGCGGCGAGCGTCCCGGCCTCGAGCTGCTTGGCGAGGTCGGTGTTCAGCACGCCCATCTGGTTTGAGCGCCGCCAGAAGGCGTCGCCCGCGTGGAGGATGCTCGGGCTCACCGCGCGGATTTTACGCGGCGGCCTCCTGATACAGGAACGCGACGAGCCGGCGCCGGTCGCCGTCGCGGCGGCTGAGGATCACGCGCCGCACGCCGCCGAAGTCACGAACGGCGGCGCGGTAGCCGCGGACGTGCGCAGGCCGCCCCGCCCGCGTCCACCGGCGCGCCAGCGCTCGCGCCGCAGGGCAGCGCAGTCCGCGCCCGATCGCGCGCACGTCGTGCCCGCCGTCGCCGCGCGCAACGAGGTCGCCGCAGGCGCGGGCGGTGCGAGGCGCGGGGATCGCCTGCCAGTCGGGCGACTCGTCGGGGCCGGCGTAGGAGGTGAGCGTGCGCAGCGGGCGCCCGGCCGGCGTCATGATCGCGATGTCGCCGCGATGGTTGTCGGGCCCGGTCGTGTACGCGAGCATGGTGCCGTCGGGCGACCATGCCGGGCCCTCGTCGTGCAGCGCGTTGCGGGTCAGCTGCACGGGATCTGAGCCGTCGGCGCCCATCGTCCAGACCTCCATGTCGCGCTCCGGGTTGGCGCCGCCGGCGTCGCTGTCGGACTCGAAGGCGATCGTGCGCCCGTCCGGCGACCAGGCCGGGGCGGAGTCGTAGGCGCCCGTGACGTCGAAGAGCTTCACGAGGCCGCTGCCGTCGGCGTTCATCGTGAAGATGGCGCGGTCGGTGTCGCCCGTGGGCGTCACGATCGCGGTGAAGAGCACGCGCGCCATGTCGGGCGACCACGTCGGATACAGCGGGACGTCCGGCGGGCCGAAGCGCAGCGCAGGGCTCTCGCCGAGCAGGCCCATCTGCCAGATCGAGCCGGCGCCGGCGGGGCCGCTGCGGCGGTAGAGGATCCCGCGGCCGTCCGGGCGCCAGGACGGCTGGCTGGACGCCTCGCCGGCCGGGGTCGTGGTCAGCTGCCGGGAGCCGCTGCCGTCGGCGGCCATCCGCGCGACCTCGAAGTTGATCGGGGAGCCCGGCTTGTCGATCGTGTAGGCCAGGTCGGTCCCGGCCCGCGACCAGTCGGGCTGGCGGTCGCCCGCGGGGCTCGTGGTGAGGCGCCGCTGGTCGCTGCCGTCGGCGTTCATGCTGAAGATGTCGAACTTGCCCGCGGATCCCTGCACGGGCGCGACGCGATCGCTCGCGAACGCGATGCGGCCGTTGAACGGCGCCGCCTGCGAGGCAGCCGGGACGGCGAGCGAGCCCGCGACGGCGAGCGCCGCGACCGCTCGTGCGAGGCCTCTCATCAGCGCGAGGCTAGTGCACGGGCGCCGGATGAACGGCGTGTGAACAACTCGACACAGATGACAACGGGTTGGGACCGCCGGGCCAAAGACACGCGGCCCGGCTGTCCATACGGTCCAGGCACGTGACCGGTCACCGCGAATTCGTGCTGCGCACGGTCGAGGAGCGGGGGGTGCGGTTCATCCGCCTCTGGTTCATCGACGTGCTCGGCCTGCTCAAGAGCTTCTCGATCCCGGTCTCGGAGCTCGAGTCGGCGCTGGAGCAGGGCGTCGGCCTCGACGGCTCCTCGCTGGAGGGCGCCGCGCGCCGGCGCGAGTACGACTGCATCGCCCATCCGGACCCGCGCACGTTCCAGGTCCTGCCGTGGAAGCCCGACTCACTCGTCGCCCGGATGTTCTGCGATGTCCGCCAGCCCGGCGGCGAGCCGTTCGGCGGCGACTCCCGGGCGATGCTGCGGCGCGTCCTGGAGCAGGCCGCGGGCCTGGGCTATGAGATGCAGGTCGGCTGCGAGGTCGAGTTCTTCATCTTCGCGGCGCTCGGCTCAAACGGGGCGGTCCCGGCCACGCTCGACGACGGGGCGTACTTCGACCTCACCCCGCTGGACGTCGGCAGCGACTTCCGGCGGCGCACGATCGAGTACCTCGAGCGCATGGGCATCCCGGTGAAGGCCTCCCACCACGAGGTGGCGCCGTCCCAGCACGAGATCCAGCTCGCGCACAACGACGCGCTCTCGATGGCCGACTCGCTGACGACCTTCCGGCTCGCCGTCAAAGAGGCCGCGCACGAGCTCGGGGCGTACGCGACGTTCATGCCCAAGCCGCTCGTCGACCACCCCGGCTCGGGCATGCACCTGCACATCTCCCTCTTCAAGGGCGAGCGCAACGCGTTTCACGACCCCGACGCCGGCGAGCCGCTGTCGCCGGCGGGGCGGGCGTTCCTCGCGGGCGTGCTCGCGCACGCGGGTGAGCTGACGGCGCTCACGAACCAGTGGATCAACTCCTACCGGCGCCTGGCGACCGGATTCGAGGCGCCCGAGTTCGTCAGCTGGACGCGCCGCGGTGCCGCGGCGCTCGTCCGCGTCCCGTCGCGGCGGCCCGGGCGAGCGGAGGGCGCGCGCTTTGAGCTGCGCTCGCCCGATCCCTCCTGCAACCCGTACATGGTGCTGGCGCTCGTCCTCGCCGCCGGGCTGCGCGGCATCGAGCGCGGCTATGAGCTGCAGGCCGAGAGCATCGACGACGAGGCCGCCGGCGCCCCGCGCCTGCCGCTGGACCTGCGCGAGGCGACCGACCGCTTCGACGAGTCCGACCTCGCCCGCGAGACGCTCGGCGACCGCCTCTGCGACGTGTTCGTCGCCAACAAGCGCCGCGAGCTCGCCGACGAGCGGCGCACCGTCACCGACTTCGATCGCTCGCGCTACCTGCGGCTCCTATGAGCGACGCGTGGATCTACGGCGAGAACGACGGCGACACGGCGTCGCGGCTGCTCGCGGAGCTCGGCTTCAGCCCGCACCGCGTGGCGGCCAACGGCACGCTGCGCCCGCCCGACGGCGGCGGCCGCGCGCCGGCGCTCGCGCTCGTCGTCGCCGGCGGTCTGGAGCAGCCGTCGTGCGCGGAGCTGTGTGCGCGACTGGCGGCCGACGACGAGCTGGGGGAGGTTCCGGTGCTCGTCGCGCTCCGAACCGGTGCGCTGGCCCAGGGGCTCGGGGTCTCCGAGGGCCACGAGCTGATCGTTGAGCCCTTCACCGCCGACGAGCTGCAGGCTCGCATCGCCCGCGCGCGGCGGGCGGTCAACGGCATCGACCACGACGACATCGTGCGCGTCGGCAGCCTCGAGATGAACCTCGCGACCTACCAGGTCGCCATCGGCGGGAGCCCGGTCGACTTCACGTACATGGAGTACGAGCTGCTGAAGTTCCTCGTGACCCACCCCAAGCGCGTGTTCTCGCGCGAGGCGCTGCTCAGCCGCGTGTGGGGCTATGACTACTACGGGGGCGCGCGGACGGTCGACGTCCACGTGCGCCGGGTGCGGGCGAAGCTCGGCTCGGAGAACGCGGCACGGATCAAGACGGTGCGCAGCGTCGGCTACCGCTGGGAGGCAACGTGACAGGACCCGCACGCGACGACGCCGTGACGCTGGCGCTCCCGCAGCGCTTCGGGCGCAGCGAGTACGCCGGCTTCCGGGCGGTCATCAAGGCCGTCGGGACGGGTCCGCGCGGCAGTCGCGCGCTGACCTTCGAGGAGGCTCGCGCCGCGACCGCTGCGCTGCTCGCCGGCGAGGTCAGCCCGGTCCAGGCCGGCGCCTTCCTCGTCGCGATGCGGATCAAGGGCGAGACGCCGGCCGAGCTGGCGGGCTGCGCGCAGGCGCTGCGCGACGCGGCGCGCTCGCTCGCCCCCGAGCCGCCCGCGCCCGGGCGCCCGGTCGTCGCCTGCGCGGGCGCCTTCGACGGCATGTCCGACGCTCCGCACCTGTCGCTCGCCGCCGCCGTGGTCGCGGCCGCGGCGGGCGCGCGGATCGTCGTGCACTGCGGCTCGACGATCGGGCCCAAGCGCGGGACGACGGCGGCCGACGTCCTCCTGGCGCTCGGTGGCCCTGCCCGCCCGGAGCCGGCGGACTCGCTCGCGATGCTCGACCGCGCGGGCGTCGCGCTCGTCCATGCCGCCAGGGCGATCCCCGGCTGGGAGCAGCTCGCCGCGGTCCGCGACGAGATCGGCCTGCGCGGGCCGCTGCACAGCGCCGAGAAGCTCGTCGACCACCTCGGCGCGACGCGCTTCGTGGTCGGCCACACCCACAGCTCCTATCGCGAGCGGATCCTCGGCGCGCTCGAGCTGCTCGGAGCCGAGCGCGCCGTGACCGTCCGCGGCATGGAGGGCGCCGACCTCCTGCGCGTCGGGCGGCCGTCCGCTGCCGACGCCGGCGGCCCGCTGGAGCTGCCCGAGTCGCCCGGGATGGTGCTGCGCGGCGACGCCGAGCCCGAGGTCGCCGCCGCGCTGACGCGCGCGATCGCCGAGGACGACGAGCACGGCGTCGCCTGCCGGACGGCGACCCTCGGCGCCGCCGTGCGCCTGTACGCGGGCGGGTGCTGCGACAGCGTGGCGGCGGGCGTGACCCTGGCCTCGGCCTCGATCGCCGACGGCCGCGCGGCGGCGACGCTCGAGGCACTGCTGGGCTGAGCGCCACCACCACACGCGCTCCGCTAGCGTCATCCCATGGCCGTCACGATCCACGAGGCGCGGGCAGCGGTGCTCGAACACGCGCACATCCTCGGCTCGGAGGACGTCTACCTCGACGACGCCCTGGGACGTGCGCTCGCCGACGACGCGAGCGCCCCCAACGACGTCCCGCCCTTTGCCGCGTCGGCGATGGACGGCTTCGCGATCCGTGCCGCGGACACGATCGACGGCTCCGCGCGGCTGCGGCTCATCGGCGAGGCGAAGGCCGGCGCCGGCGCGGGCGTCCGCGTCGAGCGCGGCACCGCGGTGCGCATCTCGACCGGGGCGCCGGTCCCCGAGGGCGCGGACGCGATCGTCCCCCAGGAGCTGACGACGCGCCCCGACAGCGCGACCGTCGCGGTCGACGGCCAGATCGCGCTCGGCTACCACGTGCGCCCGGCGGGGGAGGACATCCGCTCCGGCGAGCTCGTCGTGCGAGCCGGCTCGGTCCTGGGCCCCGCGGAGCTCGGCGTCCTGGCGTCGATGAACATCCCGCGCCCGCGGGTCGTGCGCCGCCCGCGGGTGGCGATCGCCGGCACCGGCGACGAGCTCACCGACCCCGGCAAGCCGCTGGGCCCGGGTGCGATCCGCGACTCCAACGGGCCGGCGCTCGGCGGCGCGGTGCACCGCGCGGGCGGGGAGCTGTGCACCCGCGTGCGCGTGGGCGACGACCTCGACGCGACCGTCGCCGTCCTCGGCGCGGCGCTGCGCGACGTCGACGTGCTCATCACGACGGGCGGGGTGTCCGTCGGCCCGCATGACCACGTCCGGCCCGCGCTGGCGCGCCTGGGCTATCGCGAGGTCTTCGCGGGCGTCAAGCTCAAGCCCGGCCGCCCGACGACCTTCGCCGTCGGCGACGACGGCACGCTCGTCTTCGCGCTGCCGGGCAACCCGGTGTCGGCGCTCATGGCCTTCCGCCTCTTCGTCGTCCCGGCGATGGACGCGATGCTCGGCCGCCACGGCGAGCATCATCCGGTCAGGGCGACCGCCGACGAGGCGCTGCCGGGAGCGGTCGGCCGCACGACCGTCATCCGCTGTCGCACGACGCTGCAGGACGACGGCTGGCACGTGCGCCCGACGAAGTCCCAGGACTCCCACATCCTCACCTCGATGCTCGGCGTCGACGCGCTCGCGCTCGTCCCCGAGGACCGCGACGGGATCGAGGCCGGCGAGCCCGTGGAGATCGAGTTCGTCGGCTGACGAGACCGTCCCCGGGTTCATAAAACCCGCTGCTAAGGTGGCTGGACGTTGGTTGCCGACCCCCGCAACGTGCGTGATTTCGCGCTTTCCGGCCCCGCCCACGCGGGGTCTTCTTGTCCGCCACCACGCCTAGGATTTGCAAATGGAGATTGAGATCGGCCGCGGAAAGAAGGCACGCCGCGCATATGGCTTCGACGACATCGCGATCGTCCCCTCGCGACGCACCCGCGACCCCGATGACGTGGACATCTCGTGGAAGCTCGGCGACTACCGCTTCGAGCTCCCGCTGCTGGCATCGGCGATGGACGGCGTCGTCTCGCCGCGGACCGCGGGCCTGATCGGCAGGCTCGGCGGCCTCGCCGTCCTGAACCTCGAGGGGATCTTCACCCGCTACGAGGACGCCGAGGAGCAGCTGGAGCGCATCGCCCGGCTGCCCAAGGAGCAGGCGACGCGCGAGATGCAGGAGATCTACCGCCGGCCCGTCGAGCCCGAGCTGATCGCCAGGCGCATCGGAGAGATCAAGGAGCAGGGCGTCGTCGTCGCCGCCTCGCTCACGCCCCAGCGCGTGCGCGCCCACTACGAGCTCGCGCTCGAGGCCGGGCTCGACATCCTCGTCATCCAGGGCACGGTCGTCTCCGCCGAGCACGTCTCCAGCGACGAGTCGCGCCCGCCGCTGAACCTCAAGGAGTTCATCCGCGAGGTGCCGCTGCCGGTGGTCGTCGGCGGCTGCGCGAGCTACCACACCGCTCTGCACCTCATGCGCACCGGCGCGGCCGGCGTGCTCGTCGGCGTCGGCCCCGGGGCGGCGTGCACGACGCGCGGCGTGCTCGGCATCGGCGTACCGCAGGCGACGGCGATCGCCGATGTCGCCGGCGCCCGCTCACAGAACATGCTCGAGACCGGCGAGTACTGCCAGGTCATCGCCGACGGCGGGATGCGCAACGGCGGCGACGTCTCCAAGGCGATCGCCTGCGGCGCCGACGCGGTCATGATCGGCTCGCCGCTGGCGCGCGCCTACGAGGCGCCCGGCCGCGGCTACCACTGGGGGATGGCGACGTTCCATCCGACGCTCCCGCGCGGCGCGCGCGTGAAGACCGTGCAGAACGGCTCGCTCGAGGAGATCCTGACCGGGCCCGCGCACGAGAACGACGGCACCTTCAACCTCATGGGCGGGCTGCGCACGTCGATGGCGACCTGCGGCTACCAGGACATCGCCGAGTTCAACCGCGCGGAGCTCATGATCGCCCCGGCGCTGCAGACCGAGGGCAAGCAGCTGCAGACCGCTCAGGGCGTCGGCATGGGCTCGCGCGGCGCGGCCGCGCCGGCGCCGCAGGATCCGCCGGAGCCCGCCAACGGCAACGGGGCCCACAAGGAGCCCGCGCTCACAGACGCATGACCGACGGCGTCGTGACCTCGGCGACCGCCGCCACCGAGCTGGTGACGGAGGACGTCCTCGAGGTCACGGCTCCGCGCGCCGTCGACGAGGTCGTGGTGCTCGACTACGGCGGGCAGTACTCGCAGCTCATCGCCCGCCGCATCCGCGAGCTCGGCGTCTTCAGCGAGCTGCTGCCCCACCACGCCGGCGCCGAGGAGGTCCGCAGGCGCAGGCCCAAGGGGCTGATCCTGTCCGGCGGGCCGGCGTCGGTGTACGCGCCGGGCGCGCCCCGGCTCGATCGCGAGCTGCTCGAGCTCGGCATCCCCGTGCTCGGCATCTGTTACGGCATGCAGCTGATCGCCGCCGAGCTCGGCGGCCGGGTCGAGGGCGCCGAGGTGGGGGAGTTCGGGCGCTCGGAGCTCACGGTGCGCGAGCCCGGCCGGCTCTTCGCCGGGCTGCCGGCGCAGCAGACCTGCTGGATGTCCCATCGCGACACGGTCTTCGCTGCGCCGCCCGGCTTCACCGCGCTGGCCTCCTCGACCGCGTCGCCGGTCGCGGCGCTCGAGGACGTCGAGCGCGCGATCTACGGCATCCAGTTTCATCCCGAGGTCGTCCACACGCCCTACGGCCAGACGATCCTCGAGCGCTTCCTCGGCGAGATCTGCGAGGCCGACCGCTCCTGGAGCCCGGAGAGCATCGTCTCCGAGCAGATCGCCCGCATCCGCGCCCAGGTCGGTGACGCGAAGGTCATCTGCGGCCTGTCGGGCGGCGTGGACTCGAGCGTCGCCGCGCTGCTCGTGCACCGCGCGATCGGCGACCAGCTCACGTGCGTGTTCGTCGACCACGGCCTCATGCGCAAGAACGAGGGCGAGCAGGTCATCGCCGCCTTCCGCGACCACTTCAAGGTGCCGCTCGTCGCCGTCGACGCGGAGGAGCGCTTCCTCAGGCGCCTGAAGGGCACGACCGATCCCGAGACGAAGCGCAAGGCGATCGGCGCCGAGTTCATCCGCGTCTTCGAGGAGGAGGCGGCGAAGCTCGGCGACGCGCACTTCCTCGTGCAGGGCACGCTGTACTCCGACGTCATCGAGTCCGGTGGGGGCACCGGCGCGGCGACGATCAAGTCCCATCACAACGTCGGCGGCCTCCCCGAGGACCTGATGTTCGACCTCGTCGAGCCGCTGCGCGCCCTCTTCAAGGACGAGGTCCGCGCGGTCGGCGCCGAGCTCGGGCTGCCCGAGCGCCTGGTCTGGCGCCAGCCGTTCCCCGGCCCCGGCCTCGCGATCCGGATCGTCGGGGGCGAGGCGACGAAGGAGCGCCTCGACCTCCTGCGCGAGTGCGACTACATCCTGCAGGACGAGATCCGCAAGGCCGGGCTGTACCGCGACCTGTGGCAGTCCTTCTGCGTGCTCCCCGACATCCGCACCGTCGGGGTCCAGGGCGACGAGCGCACGTACGGCAGCGTCGTCGTCATCCGCGCGGTGACCTCCGATGACGCGATGACCGCCGATTGGGCGCGCCTGCCCTACGACCTGCTCGAGCAGATCGCGTCGCGCATGATCAACGAGCTGCGCGACGTCAACCGGGTCGTGCTGGACATCACGTCCAAGCCGCCTGGCACGATCGAGTGGGAATAGGTCTGCGGGCTCAGCCCTCGAGCGTCGCCTCCACCGTGATCTCGACGTTGCCCTTCAGGGCGCCCGAGATCGGGCAGCCCTCGCCGGCCGCAGCCGCCGCCGACGCGAACGCCTCGGCGTCGACGCCGGGCACGCGCCCGGTGACCACGATGTGGGAGGACCTGACGCCCTCGCCGGGGACGAACTCGACCGTCGCGCTGGCCTCGAGGCGCTCGGGCGGCGTGCCCGCCTCGCCGAGCTCGTGCGAGAGCCCCATGCAGTAACAGGCCGCGTGAGCGGCGGCGAGCAGCTCCTCGGGACTCGTCGCGCCGGCCGCGCGCTTCGTGCGCGACGCCCAGCTCACGTCGACCGGGCCGAACGCTGCGCTCGCGGGCGTCGCGACGCCCGAGCCATGGGCGAGGTCCCCCTCCCACACCGTCTTCGCGCTGCTCTTGGCGCCCATGGGTCCCCTCTCGTCAGGTCGTTGCAGTCGGGGGCCGACAGTAGCGCGCCGCGCGCGCGTCAGGTGGGCGCGGGCGCCGGAACGCGGTGGCGGCGGACGAGCAGCCACGTGATCCACAGCCCGATCCCGAAGAGCGGCAGCCCCATCGCCGTCTTCGCCACGCCGAGGGCGACGACGGCGCCGGCGAGATACAGCGGCAGCTGGACGACCAGACGCAGGAGGAAGAGCCCGGCCCACACGATCGACGCGAGCACGAAGGCGCGCATGCGGGCCGGGTCCTGGCGCCAGCCGTCGTCCTCGCCGTCGAGCTTGCTGACGATGATGCCGATCAGCGGGCGGCGCACCGCGAGCGAGATGAGAAACGCCGACGCGTAGGCCGCGTTGGCGAGCAGCCCGGGGAGGAAGAAGTTCTCCGCCTTGCCGCTGCGCGTGGCGACGAACGCCGCGAAGCCGACGCCGACGAGTCCTGACAGCGCGTGCTGCGGCGACTCGCGGCGCGCGAGGCGCGCGACGGTCAGCACGAGCGCCAGGCCGACGGCGACGACCGCCGCAGTGTTGGTGTCCGAGCCCGACGCCGTATACGCGACGACGAACGCGACCGCCGGCAGCGAGGTCTCCGCGATGCCGAGCGGCCCGCCGATCGCCGCAGCGAGGCTCGGCGGCGCGACGGGGGCGGGATCGACGGTGTCGGCCATGCCCCGATGATGGCGCACCCGCCCGTCGTGCGGCGCGGCCGTCAGGCCGCGCGCGTCCCGCCGCCGCGCAGCGCGCCCGGCCCGAGCAGCACCGCGCCGATGATCACGAACGGGACGAAGTTCAGGAGGTGCAGGACGAGCGCGTAGGACAGCGCCTCCGCCTGCGGCACGTCGAAGGCGCGCAGCGCGACGACCGTCGCAGCCTCGAAGACGCCGAGCGCCGCCGGCGAGGACGGCAGCACGAGCGAGAGGTTGATCGCGACGACGACGAGCATCCCGGCGACCACCGGCAGGTGCAGGTCGAAGGCGGCCATCAGGATCCAGAACGACAGTGCGAGCATGAGCCAGGAGGCGACCGTCAGCGCCATCCCGCGCAGCGCGACGCGCGGATCGCGCAGCGCCACGAGTCCGCGCGTCGCGTTGACGACTGCGGCCTCCACGCGCTCGGCGGCGCCGGCGGCGGGCAATCGCCGCAACGGCGACAGCAGCCAGCGCACGGCGCGGTCGTCGTAGCGCACGAGCACGGTGATGAGCGCCACGAGCACGGTGACCAGCGCGACGCCCAGCAGCGCGGCGGCGCGCAGCCAGGAGATCTCCGGCAGCAGGGGATAGGAGGCGAAGAGCAACAGCAGCAGCGCGAGCAGGTCGAAGACCCGCTCGATGACGACCGTGCCGACCGTCTCCGCGCGCGGCGTGCGCGCCTTGGCGTACAGCGCGAGGATGCGCGCCGCCTCGCCGGCGCGCGCAGGCAGGATGTTGTTGAAGAAGTAGCCGACGAACGCCGCGTGCCCGACGGCGCGCAGCGGCGGGCGCGACGTCGCGTCGAAGAGCACCCACCAGCGCAGGACGCGCAGCCACAGCGCGAGGCCCAGCACGATGCTCGTCGGGACGAGCCAGCGCAGGTCGCTGGCGCGCAGGGCGTCCATCGCGTCGTCGAGCTTCACGCCGCGCACGGCGAGGTACGTGCACAGCGCCGTCACCGCCAGCCCGGCGACGATCAGCAGCGGCCGCAGTCCGCGCCGGGAGCTCACCCGCGTCGCAGGCGCACCTGGAAGAGCACCAGGATCGCCCTGAACCCGTCGCGCCACGTGATGTTCTTGCCCTCGTCGTACGTGCGCCCGTAGTAGGCGATCGGCATCTCGTAGATGCGCAGCTTGCGGCGACAGACCTCGCCGGTGATCTCGGGTTCGATCGCGAAGCTGTCCTGCGTCAGGCGCAGCGAGCGCAGCACGTCGGAGCGAAAGGCCTTGTAGCCCGTCTCCATGTCGCTGAGGGTCGTGTTGAACAGCACGCCGGTCAGCAGCGAGAGGAAGCGGTTGCCGATGAGATGCCAGAACATGTAGGCGCGCTGCGGGGCGCCGCCGCTCAGCCGCGAGCCGTAGACGACGTCGGCCACGCCGCGCTCGATCGGCGCGATCAGCGCGACGACGTCGGCGGGGTCGTACTCCATGTCGGCGTCCTGGATGACGGCGATCTCGCGCGCGATCCGCGGGATCGCAGCGCGCACCGCCGCGCCCTTGCCCTGGTTGCGCTGGCGCACGAGCTCGACGTGCGGGCGCCCGCTCGCGTAGGCCGCGACGATCGACGCCGTGGCGTCGGTGGAGCCGTCGTCGACGACGACGATCTGGCTGTCGAGGCCGAGCGCGTCGATGCGCGCGAGGACCTCGCCGATCGTCGCCGCCTCGTTGTAGGCGGGGATGAGGAAGGAGACGCCGATCGGGCCATTGAACTCGATGCGACGGGCGGAGGCCGCCTTTGAACTAGATTGCCCGCGATGGCTCCGGCGCGGGAGGACCGCAACCTTGCGGTGAGGCTCGGGGCCGCGGTGGCCCTGTTCCTGCTGCTCGTCGGCCAGGCCCAGGTCACCGTCCTGGACGGCAGCTCGATGCTCGCGGTCGCCCGCTCGCTCGTGCACGACGGCTCCTTCGCGGTGCCCGCGCCGCTCGGCGTCGCGGGTCACGACGGCCTCTTCTTCTCGAAGTACGGGCTGCTGCTGCCGCTCCTGTCGCTCGTGCCCGTCGCGATCGCGCAGCCGATCGGCGCGATCACCGGCCGCGTCGACCTGCTCGAGGCCGCAGGCGCGGCGTCGCTCATGCCGCTCATCTGCGGTGCGCTCGCGGCGGCGGTCTTCGGCCTCGGCCGGCGGCTCGGCGCGCCGCGGCCGGCGGCGGCGCTCGTCGGCGCCGGCGCGGTCCTGGGGACCTACCTGCTGCCCTACGGGCGCGACTTCTTCACCGAGCCGCTCGTGGCGCTCGGGCTGGTCGTCATGGTCGAGCGCGCGCTCGCCGGGCGCGAGCTTCAGGCCGGCGTGGCGCTCGCGCTCGCCGTGCTCGCGCGGCCCCAGTCGGCGGCCTTCGCGCCGCTGCTGCTCGCCTACCTCGCGCTGCGCGAGGGCGGCGGCCTGCGCGCGGGCGCGGCGCTGCGTTCGGTGCCGCCGCTCGCGCTCGCCGCGGTCGCGACCGTGGCGTACAACCTCTACCGCTTCTCGGATGCGCTGGAGTTCGGCTACCGCCCGCCCGCCGACCCGGGCTTCACGACGCCGGTGCTCGAGGGCACGGCCGGGATGCTCTTCTCGCCGGCGAAGTCGGTCGTCCTGTTCGCACCCGCGATCGTGCTCGTCCCGGTTGCGGTCGCCGCGCTCTGGCGCCGGCGGCGCGCCTTCGTCGTGCTCGTGCTCGCCGTCTGCGCCGTGACCTGGGTGCTCGCTGCGACGTGGTGGTCGTGGCAGGGCGGCTGGAGCTGGGGACCGCGCCTGATCATCCCGGGCGTCGTCGTCGCGCTCGCGCTCGTCGCGCCCTGGATCGGCGAGCGCGCGACGCGCCTGCGCGCGGCCGCGGTGCTCTTCGCGGTGGGCTTCGTGCTGTCGTTCTCGGCGGTGCTCGCACCCGCGGGGGTGCAGCAGCTCGAGCGCCCGAGCAGCGACGGGCCCCAGCTCGTGCGTCAGTACACCGCGCTGCCGCAGCTGACGCGGCGCTCCGTGCACGCCGCGCGCGACACCGCGTCACGCGACGACGACTACCGCCGCTACCTCGCGATCTGGCAGGCCGGCGTCGTGCGGCAGTTCGGTCCGTGGGGGGTCGTGCCGGCCATCCTCGGCAGCCTGCTGCTGCTCGCGGCGCTCGTCGTCGTGGCTCGTCCGCTGGCGCCGCGGCTGCGCCCCGCGTGACGCGTCTGTCGGGATCGCGTCATCGGCGCTATCTTTCGCGACCACTTCGGCGCGCGGTAAGGGAGGGAGCACAACATGGCACGCCCGATCATTCTCGGCGTCGTCGGCGACTCAGCCAGCGGGAAGACGACGATCACCAAGGGACTCGTCGAGATCCTCGGCAAGGACGCCGTGACGCACATCGGCACCGACGACTACCACAAGTACGACCGGTCCGAGCGCGCGGAGAACGGCCTGACGCCGTTGAACCCGGACTGCAACCACATGGACATCATCTCGCAGCACGTCAACCATCTGCGCAACGGCGAGCCGATCCTCAAGCCCGTCTACCAGCACCACGACGGCACGTTCGGGCGCCCGGTGCACGTCCAGCCCAAGCGCTTCGTCGTCATCGAGGGCCTGCTCGGCTACCACACCGACGAGCTGGCGTCCACCTACGACGTGCGCGTGTACCTCGCGCCGCCCGAGGAGCTGCGCCGCGAGTGGAAGATCAAGCGCGACTCCACCAAGCGCGGCTACACCGAGCAGCAGGTGCTCGACGACCTCGAGAAGCGCGAGCCGGACTCCGCGGCGTTCATCCGCCCGCAGGAGCACAAGGCCGACCTCGTCGTGTCCTTTCGCGCCTCCGAGGACGCCGACGCCGAGCACCTCGACGCCGTGCTCATGATGCGCGAGGGCCTGCGCCTGCCCGATCTCGCGGTCATCGAGGAGAACGGGGGCGACGACGGCATCACGCTCGAGGAGAAGGGCGACCTGAGCTGCCTCTACATCCCGGGCGACGTCGACCGCGACCGCGGCGCCGCGATCGAGGAGGCGATCTGGGAGGAGATGCGCTTCGCCAGCCACCTGCGCACCGAGCGCCTCGGCGAGTTCACCGTCGGCGACGACGTGCACCGCTCCGAGTCGCTGGCGATCGTCCAGGTCATGATCCTCTACCACCTCGTGACCGCCAAGGCCGCCGTCGCCGTGGCCGGCGACGAGGCCAGCGCGCGCTCCGACGCACCCGCCCGCACGCCTGCGTAAGCCGCCCGCATTCGCCGTCCTCCTCGCCGCCCTGGCCACTGCGCTCGCGCTCGCGGCGTGCGGGCCGGGAGCCGGGGACTCCGGCGGCGGCACCGCGGGCGTCGTCGTGGTCGCCACGACGACGCAGGTGGGCGATCTCGCGCGCGCGGTCGCGGGTGACCGCGCCGGCGTGCGCCAGATCCTGAGCGCCAACTCCGACCCGCACGCCTACGAGCCGCGGCCGAGCGACGTGCGGGCCCTGCAGCGCGCGGCCGTCGTCGTGCGCTCCGGCGGCGAGCTCGACGACTGGCTCGGCGGGCTGCTCGACAACGCCGCCTCCGACGTCACGGCCGTCGACCTCATCGACGCCGTGCGCACGCGGAGGGGGGAGGGAGGCGTGGATCCGCACTGGTGGCAGGACCCGCGCAACGCCGAGATCGCCGTGCGCCGCATCCGCGACGCGCTCGCCGCGGCCGACCCGGGCGGGCGCACGGCCTACGCCGCCCGCGCCGCCGCGTACCTCGGGCGCCTGCGGCGACTCGACGCCGCGATCGCCGCCTGCATGCGCGCGATCCCGCAGCGCCGGCGCCGGCTCGTCACCGACCACGACGCGCTCGGCTACTACGCCGCGCGCTACGGCATCGAGGTCGTGGGGACCGTCATCCCGGCGCTCTCGACGCAGGCCCAGGCATCGGCCGGCGCTGTGCTGCGGCTCGTCCGCACGATCCGCAGGACGGGCGTCACGACGATCTTCACGGAGAGCTCGGCCAACCCGAAGCTCGCGCGGGCGATCGCCCGCGAGGCGGGGGCGAAGCTCGGCCCGGAGCTCTATGCCGACTCCCTGGGGCCGGCGGGGTCCGCGGGCGCCACGTACGTCGGCGCGCTGCGCGCGAACACGCTCGCCCTCGCCGCCGGCTTCAGCGCCGGCCGGGCGCGCTGCGACCTGCCGCGCTGAGCGTCAGCTGTAGGCGTCCCAGGCGGTCAGGTACGCGAGCGGGTCGATCGGCGCGCCGCCGGTGTACCAGCCGGGCCCCGTCCACATCTCGAAGTGCAGGTGACAGCCGTCGGCGTCGCCGGTGTCGCCGACCTCGCCGATCTCCTGGCCGGTCATGACCAGGGCGCCCTTCGCCAGCGGGGACGGAGCCTTCAGGTGCATGTAGGCGTAGTCCATGTCGGTCCCCGCACCGTCGATGACGAGGTAGTTGCCGGCGTTGGCGTCGTGCTGGTTGAGCTTGACCACGCCCCCGCGCGCGGCGACGAGCGTCGTCCCGCACGTGGCGAAGACGTCCTGGCCCTGGTGGCTGTGGCCGTCGCGGACGGCGCCGAACGCCGCGATGCCCGTGCCGTAGCTGTGCCTGCCGCGGATCGGGAACTTGTGGTCGACGAGGTCGAATGCCGCGCTTGCCAGGGGTGCGGGCCCGGGTCCGGAGCTCGGGCCTGGACCTGGTTCGGAGCCGGAGTCGGAGTCGCCGTCGGATCCGGACCGCGCCGCCTGCACGGCCTGGGCGCTCGCGTCGTCGCCCAGGACGCGGAACTCGTAGCGTCCGGGCGGCTGGGCGAGCCCGCCGACGGAGCCGTCCCAGGTCACGGTGCGCACGACGCCGGGCACGAGCGGGCCCAGCGGCCACGTGGCGACCTGCACGCCGTCGGCCAGGCGCACGAGCGCGATCGTCGCCGACAGCGGCTCGCGCGCGAGCACGTCGACGCGGGCGGGGCGCATCGCCGCGTAGAAGACCCGGCGGCCGACGACCCGCAGATCGAGCGCGCCCCTGCCGGCGGCGCCACGCTGGATCGCGACCGTCGCGCGGCTGGCCTGCGAGCGCGCGCCGTCCTCGTTGACGGCGCGCAGCCGGCCGCTGAGCGCCCCCGCGGGGACGAGGACGTCGACGCTCTTGCGCCGCTGCCGGCTGACCTTCGCCGTGGCGTTGTCGCGATAGCCCGGGCCGCCGAGGAAGACGATCTTCTCGACCTCGCGCATCGACGCGCCGCGAATGCGCAGGAGGCTGCCCGGCTGGGCCGCATCGACGGCGGCGCAGCCCTCGACGCAGTCGATGGACGAGATCGTCGCCGGATCGGAGGCGTACGCGCCACCGGGGCCCGCGAAGGCCGGCGCGCCTGCGCCGAGCCCCGCCACCAGCCCGCATAGCCCTGCGAACAGCGTGCGCTTCCGTCCCACCAGCACCCCCACTGGTTCTCCGTCCGCAGGTCTCCCCCTGCCGACCGGCACTCGTCCCTGGCGCGACCCTAATGGATCCTGCGGCGGCGCGGGAAGGAGAAAAGGCCTGCAATATCGTCCCCCGCCACGATTCCCTATGCTTCGTCGTCGCCGCGCGGTCTGCCGCGTGGCATTTTTGACGCCATGAAGACCTACGTCGCCAACGCCAACGATCGCGAGCGCAACTGGCTCGTCGTCGACGCCAACGGGCAAACGCTCGGCCGCCTGGCGACCCAGATCGCGGACGCCCTGCGCGGCAAGCGCAAGCCGACCTACACGCCGCACGTCGACACGGGCGACTTCGTCGTCGTCGTCAACGCGGAGAAGATCTCGGTGACCGGCAACAAGCGCGCCGACAAGAAGTACTACCGCCACTCCGGCTACCCGGGCGGGCTGAAGACGCGCACCCTCGACGAGATGCTCGAGCGCCGGCCCGAGGAGGTCCTGCGCCTCGCCGTCAAGGGGATGCTTCCGCGCAACCGCCTGGCCCGCAAGCAGCTGACGAAGCTCAAGATCTACGCCGGGCCGGAGCATCCGCATGTGGCCCAGAAACCGCAACCGATGGAGATCCACCCCTCGTGATCGACGAGACCCCCGAGACGCCCGAGGACGCCCCCGCCGCCGAGCAGGCGCCGGCCGACCCGGCGAGCGCGTCCGAGGAGACCCCCGCCGCCGAGGCGCCCGCGCCCGCGCCCGCCGCCGCAGCCGGGCCCGAGACCGACGACGACGAGCCCGCCACCCCGCGTGAGAAGCCCGCGATCCCCGGCGCCGACCTCGAGGTCGACATCGTCCTCGAAGGCGCCGACCCCCTCGCCCAGGACGAGGAGGCCATCGCCGCCGCCGAGGCCGAGGCCGAGCAGGACCGCGCCGACGAGCAGCCGGTCGCCGCCGTCATCGACCTCGCCGCAGGCGCGCGCTACCGCGCGACCGGCAAGCGCAAGACCGCCGTCGCCCGCGTGATCCTGCGTCCCGGCACGGGCGCCTACACCGTCAACGGCAAGCCGCTTGACACCTACTTCCCGCGCCCGGCGCTCGGCCGCAACATCCGTCAGCCGCTGGAGGCCGTCGGCTACGAGGACCGCATGGACGTCGTGGCCCGCATGCACGGCGGCGGCGTCAGCGCCCAGGCCGGCGCCCTGCGCCACGGCATCTCGCGTGCCCTGCTGGAGGCCGACCCGAACCTGCGTGGCGAGCTCAAGCGCCGCGGCTTCCTCACCCGTGACTCGCGGGCGAAGGAGCGCAAGAAGGCCGGCCTGAAGAAGGCCCGCAAGAAGCCGCAGTTCTCCAAGCGCTAGCGCGCACATGAGCACCGGCGAGGCTGCGACTCGCAAGCTCTTCGGGACCGACGGGGTCCGCGGGGTCGCGGGCGAGCTCCTGACGGCCGAGCTGGCGCTGCGCCTCGGCGCGGCGGCCACGCGCGAGGTCGGCGGGAAGCGCCCGCGCGTGCTCGTCATCCGCGACACGCGCGAGTCCGGCGAGATGCTCGAGTCCGCGCTGGCGGCCGGGATCGCATCCGCCGGCGGCGACGTCCTGCTCGGCGGGATCCTGCCGACGCCCGCGGCGCCGCTGCTGATCGCGCGCTACGGGCTGGACCTCGCCGCGGTCATCTCGGCGTCGCACAATCCCTACGAGGACAACGGCATCAAGTTCTTCGGCGCCGACGCCTTCAAGCTCTCCGACGCGACCGAGCTCGCGATCGAAGGGCGGCTCGAGGCTGCGCCCGCGGGGGTGCCGGAGCGCACCGGGCGCATCCGCGAGATGCACGGCACGCAGGAGGACTACCTGCGCGCCCTGCAGGAGCGCTTCGGGGGCGTCGACCTCGCCGGCCTCGACGTCGTGCTGGACTGCGCCAACGGCTCGACCTACCGCACGGCGCCCGAGATCTTCCGCCGCCTCGGCGCCGCGGTGACCGTGCTCGCCGACGCCCCGGACGGGCGCAACATCAACGACGGCTGCGGCTCCACCCACCTCGGCTCGATCGTCGCCGCCGTGCGCGACGGCGGGCACGACCTGGGCTTCGCCTTCGACGGCGACGGCGACCGGCTCCTGGCGATCGACCGCGAGGGCGCCGTCGTCGACGGCGACGAGCTCGTCGCGATGGCCGCGCTGCACCTGCGCGCGCACGACCGCCTGCCCGGCGGCGGCGTCGTCGTCACGGTCATGACGAACTTCGGCTTCCATGCGGCCATGCGCGACGCGGGCGTCGAGGTCGCCACGACGCAGGTCGGCGACCGCTACGTCCTCGAGGAGCTGCGCGCGCGCGCGTGGGGCCTCGGCGGCGAGCAGTCCGGGCACATCATCGACATGGGCTTCGTCCCGTCGGGCGACGGCATCGCCAGTGCGCTGCTGACGCTCGAGGCGCTCGCCGGAGGCGACCTCGCCGAGCGCGACGCGATGGACAAGCTTCCCCAGAAGCTCGTCAACGTCCCCGTCGCCGATCGTGACGCCGCGATGCAGAGCCGCGCGCTGGCCGACGCGACCGCGCGGGAGTCGGCCGCGCTTGAGGGTCGCGGGCGCGTGCTCGTGCGCCCCTCGGGCACCGAGCAGCTCGTGCGGGTCATGGTCGAGGCACCGACGACCGAGGAGACCGAGGCCGTCTGCGGTCGTCTCGTCGGGGTCGTCGAGGCCACCGCCTAGGATCAGGACGATGTGCGGCATCGTCGGATACGTCGGTCAGCGACCGGTCCAGGAGATCCTCCTCGCCGGATTGGAGAAGCTCGAGTACCGCGGATATGACTCCGCGGGCGTCTCGGTCCTCGTCGACGGCGAGATCGCCTCGGTGCGCGCGGTCGGCAACCTCAGCAAGCTGCGCGAGGCCGTGGCGGCGACACCGGCGCCGTCAGGCGGCGCGGTCGCGACGGTCGAGGCGACGAGCGGGATCGGCCACACGCGCTGGGCGACCCACGGCCGCGTGACCGAGTCCAACGCCCACCCGCACTTCGACACGAGCGACCGCGTCCACATCGTCGTCAACGGGATCGTCGAGAACCACGTCGCGCTGAAGCGCAGGCTCATGGACCGCGGGGCGAAGTTCACCTCCGAGACCGACGCCGAGGTCATCGCGCACCTCATCTCCCACCACATGGCGCCGGGCGGCCTCACCGAGGCCGTGCGCGCCGCCTACGCCGAGCTCGAGGGCCATTACGCGTTCGTCGCGATGTCGGCCGACGAGCCCGGAACGCTCGTCGGCGCGCGCAAGGAGTGCCCGCTCATCGTCGGCCGCGGCGACGGCGAGCAGTTCCTCGGCTCGGCGATCCCCGCCTTCCTCAAGCACACCCGCGACGTCCAGCTCATCGAGAACGACGAGATCGTCGTGCTGACGCCCGGCGGCGTCGAGTTCATGGCGCCCGACGGAACGCCGATCGAGCGCGCGATCACGCATGTCGACTGGGACGAGTCGACCGCCGAGAAGGGCGGCTACGAGACGTTCATGCTCAAGGAGATCCACGAGCAGGCCGATGCGGTCGCCGAGACGATCGCCGATCGCACCGCCCGCGGCGACGGCGTCGATCTTGCCGAGGCCGAGCTCGACGAGTCGCTCCTGCAGGGCGTCGACAGGATCCTCATCCTCGCCGCCGGCACGTCGTTTCACGCCGGCCTCATCGGGCGCTACGCGATCGAGGAGTGGGCGCGGCTGCCGGTCGACATGGACATCGCCTCGGAGTGGCGCTACCGCAACCCGATCGTCTCCGAGCGCGAGCTCGTCATCGGCATCACGCAGTCGGGGGAGACCGCCGACACGCTCGCCGCGATGCGCCTCGCCCGCGACCGCGGCGCGAAGGTGCTGGCGTGCACGAACGTCGTCGGCTCCCAGGCCACGCGCGACTCGGACGGCGTCCTCTACACGCGCGCGGGTCTCGAGGTCTCCGTGGCGGCGACGAAGACGTTCGTCTGCCAGGTCGCCGCGATGTACCTGCTCGCCCTGCGTCTCGCCGAGCTGCGTGGCACGCTGGAGCCCGCGCGCATCGCCCAGCTCGTCGGCGAGATCAAGCAGCTGCCCGCGCGGATCACCGAGCTGATCGCGACGCTCGACGCCCCGGTCAAGGAGGCCGCCGAGCGCCACGCGGCGTCGGACTTCTACCTCTACCTCGGCCGCCACGTCGGCCGCGCGGTCGCGCTCGAGGGCGCGCTGAAGCTCAAGGAGATCTCCTACATCGCCACCGACGCCTACGCCGGCGGCGAGATGAAGCACGGCCCGATCGCCCTGCTCGACGAGTCCACGCCGGTCGTCTGCGTCGCGACCGACATGCCGATCCTCGAGAAGATGATCTCCAACATCCAGGAGGTCCGCGCGCGCGGCGCCCACGTCATCGCGATCGGGACCGAGGGCGACGACCGCCTCGACGCCGTCGCCGAGGAGGTCCTCGCGATCCCGCGCACCGACTGGATGCTGCAGGCGCTGCTCGCCGTCATCCCGCTGCAGCTGTTTGCGTACTACGTCGCGCGCAAGCGCGGGCTGAACGTCGATCAGCCGCGGAATCTGGCGAAGACGGTGACGGTCGAGTAGCTCGGCGGCGCCGCGGGTCGCGAGGCGCCGGGCCGGCCGGCGGCCGGCGGCCGGCGAAGCTCGTGCGGATGACAACGCACCACCTTGCTCTCAGAGTGCTAGCGCCTGCCGGCACAGGGCTAGCATGCGCTAGCACATCCGGCAATGGCCATCGCATTGCAGGGCGCGCCGGCCGCGGACGTGGGCGTTTGGACCCGATCTCCGCAAAGATGCCGTCTACGATCCCTCGCATGCCCGTCGGGATCGACCTCCTGGAGATCGAGCGCATGGAGCAGGCGCTCGAGCGCCGCCCGAGCCTCGCCCTGCGGCTCTTCACGGAGGGGGAGCGCGCGTATGCGCGGCGGCGCGCGCGACCCGGCCAGCACCTCGCGGCGCGCTTCTGCGCCAAGGAGGCGGTCGCGAAGGCGCTGCGGCTGGAGTCCTGGAACCCGCACGACATCGAGGTCGTCGGCGAGGGCGCGCAGACGCACGTCGCGCTGCACGGGCGGCTGGCGGAGCTCGGCGTCGAGGTCGACGTGTCGCTCACGCACTCCAAGGCGACCGCGGGCGCCGTCGCCCTCGTGCGGTGACGCTCCCGGGCTGGCTTGACCCGCTGCCCGGCGCCGAGCAGATGCGCGCCGCGGACCGCTGGGCGATCGGGGAGCGCGGGATCCCCTCGCTGGGTCTCATGGAGCGGGCGGGCGCGGGCCTCGCGCTGCTGGCCGACCAGACCGCGCCGCGGGGCCCGATCGTGCTCGTCTGCGGCAAGGGCAACAACGGTGGCGACGGCTTCGTCGCCGCACGGCTGCTCGGCGAGCTCGGCCGCACCGTGCGCGTGCTGCGCCTCGCCGAGCAGGCCGAGTACCGCGGCGACGCGGCCGAGAACCTGCGGCGCCTGGAGGGCGCGCACGAGCCGTTCACCGTCGACGGCCTCGACGGCGCGACGCTCATCGTCGACGCGATCTTCGGAACCGGCTTCGACGGGGAGCCGCGTGACCTCGCGAAGGACGCGATCGAGGCGATCGCGGTGAGCGACGTGCCCGTCGTCGCGGCCGACATCGCCAGCGGCGTGGACGCCTCGACGGGGGAGGCCGCGCGCGTGTCCGTCGTCGCGACGGCGACCGCGACGTTCGCAGCCGCCAAGCCGGGACACCACATTGCGCCGGGCAAGCAGCAGCGGGGCAGGCTCGAGGTCATCGACATCGGGATCCCCGCGGGCGCGCCGGACGACGCCGACGTCGGGCTGCTGACGGCGCGCGTCCATGCCCTCGTCCCGGGGCGCGCCGCCACCGCGACGAAGTTCAGCTCCGGCCACGTCGTGGTCGCGGGCGGCTCGCGCGGGCTGACGGGCGCGCCGAGCCTCGCAGCCGAGGCGGCGATGCGCGCGGGAGCGGGCTACGTCACCGCGCTCGTGCCGGCGTCGCTGGAGATCATCTTCGAGGTGCGCCTGCTGGAGGTCATGACGCGCGCGCTGGCCGACGACGACGGTGACCTGACGGCGGCCGGGATCCAGGACGCGCTGGACGCGCTGGAGAAGGCCGGTGCACTCGTCCTCGGGCCCGGCGCGGGACGCAGCGAGTCCGCCTTCGCGTTCGTGCGCGAGCTGGCGGCCCGCGCCCCGGTCGCGCTGGTGCTCGACGCCGACGGCCTCAACGCCCACGCGGGCGAGCCCGAGCGCCTGGCGCAGCGCAGCGCGCCGACGGTGCTGACACCGCACGCGGGCGAGCTCGGGCGCCTTCTGGGACGTCCCGGTGCGGAGATCGAGCGCCGGCGCCTGCGGAGCGCCCGCGAGGGCGCTCGGCGCGCCGACGCGGTCGTGGTGCTCAAGGGCGACGACACGATCGTCGCGGCCCCCGACGGCACGGCCGCCGTGAACGGCCTCGCCGCTCCCGCGCTGGCCACCGCCGGCACCGGCGACGTGCTCGGCGGGATCATCGGCGCATACCTCGCCAAGGGGCTGGATCCCTTCGCCGCGGCCTGCGCGGGCGTGCGCCGTCACGCCGCGGCCGGCCGGGTCGCCGCAGAGGCGCACGGGCCCGGCGGCGTCATCGCCCGCGACGTCGTCGCGGCGCTGCCGCGGGCGCCGGCGGGGGAGCCCGGGACATGACGGAGCGCGCCGTCGCCCGCGTGAACCTCGCCGCGATCGAGCGCAACGTCGAGCGCCTGCGCCGCGACCTCGCGCCGCGGACGCAGCTCTGCGCTGTCGTCAAGGCCGACGGGTACGGTCATGGCGCGGTGCCCGTGGCCCGCGCGGCGCTCGACGGCGGCGCCACGTGGCTGGCGGTCGTCGCGGCCGGCGAGGCTGCCGCGCTGCGCGACGCCGGGATCGACGTCCCGCTGCTCGTCATGGGCGCGCTCTCGCCGCAGGAGCTCGACGTCGCGCTCGCCGCACGTGGGGAGGTCGTCGCCTGGGGCGAGGACTTCGTGCGCGCGGTCGCGGCCCGCGGCGGCGGTCGCGTCCACGTCAAGCTCGACACCGGCATGGGCCGCCTCGGAACGCGCGACGCGGCCGAGGCAACCCGCGTGGCCGAGCTCGCGGCGACGACCGACGGCGTGACGCTCGCGGGCGCGATGACGCACTTCGCGACCGCCGACGACCGCGCCGACGGCTTCATGGCGCAGCAGCTCGAGCGCTTCCTCGTCTGGGCTGCGCCGCTGCAGCGCGCACACCCGCAGATCCTGCTGCACGCAGCCAACAGCGCCGCGACCATGCGCGATCCGGGGACGCACTTCGACCTCGTGCGCACCGGCATCGCGATCTACGGCCTCGACCCGTACGGCGAGGATCCCGCCGCGCGCGAGCTCGAGCCGGCGCTCGAGCTGCGGTCCTACGTCGCGGCCGTGAAGGCGATGGCGCCGGGCGACAGCGCGGGCTACGGGCGCCGCTTCGTCGCCTCCGAGCCGACACATGTCGCGACGCTTCCGATCGGGTATGGGGACGGCGTGCGGCGCGGGCTGACCAACAACGCCGACGTGCTGCTCGGCGGCATGCGCCGGCCGCTTGTCGGGACGGTGAGCATGGACAACGTCACGGTCGACGTCGGGTCGCCCGCGGCCGCCGCGGTGGGCGACGAGGCGGTGCTCATCGGCGCCCAGGGCGCCGAGCGGATCACCGCCGAGGAGGTCGCGCGGCGCCTGGACACGATCAACTACGAGGTGACCTGCGGGCTGCTGCCGCGGGTGGCGCGCTCCTACCACCGCGACGGCGCCGCGGCATGAGCGAGGCGCTCCGCGCGGCCCGGGAGGCGCTCGCGGGACAGCCCGTCTGGCTCGTCGGCGGCGCCGTGCGCGACCGCCTGCTCCAGCGCCCGACGTTCGACCTCGACCTCGTGCTCGACGCCGACGTCGGCGGCGCCGCGCGAACGCTCGCGCGCGCGGTCCGCGGCCCGGCGTTCGAGCTCTCCGACGAGTTCGGCGCCTGGCGCGTCCTCGCCGCCGACCGCTCCTGGCAGGCCGACCTCAGCCCGCTGCGCGGCGGCTCGCTGGAGGCCGACCTCGCGCTGCGCGACTTCACGGTCAACGCGATCGCCGAGCCGCTGGCCGGCGGCGAGCGGATCGACCCCCATGACGGCGCGGGCGACCTCGCCGCCCGGCGCCTGCGCGCGGTCGGGCCCGGCGCCTTCGCCGACGACCCGCTGCGCGCGCTGCGGCTCGTGCGCCTCGCCGCCGAGCTCGGCCTCGAGCCCGAGCCCGGGACGATCGCGCTCGCGCGCGAGCAGGCTCCGCGCGTGGGCGCGGTGGCGCAGGAGCGCGTCTTCGCCGAGCTCAAGCGCGTCCTCGCGGGCGACGGTGTGCTGGCCTCGCTGGGGCGGATGGACGACGTCGGCCTGACCGCGTCGATCCTGCCCGAGCTGCACGCCCTGCGGGGCATCGAGCAGAACCGCTACCACCACGCCGACGTGCACGGTCACACGATCGAGGTGCTCGAGCGCACGGTCGCGCTGCAGGCCGACCCCGGGGCGGTCCTCGGGCAGGAGCATTCAACGACGCTGCGTGCACTGCTCGCCGAGCCGCTTGCCGACGAGATCGACCGCGGCGTCGCGCTGCGCCTCGGCGCGCTGCTGCACGACGCCGCCAAGCCGGCCACGCTCGGTCGCCGCGCCGACGGCTCGCCGACGTTCCTCGGCCACGACCGCGCAGGCGCGCAGCTCGCGCGCGACGTGCTGACGCGCCTGCGCGCCAGCGAGCGCCTGAAAGCGCATGTCGCCGCGCTCGTGCGCCATCACCTGCGCCTGGGCTTCCTCGTCCACGAGCGCCCGCTTTCGCGGCGCGCGCTGTACTCCTACCTCACCGCCTGCCAGCCGGTCGAGGTCGACGTCACGCTCCTGTCGGTCGCCGATCGTCTCGCAACCCGCGGGCGCAAGGCGCCGGAGGCGATCGCCAAGCACGTCGCGCTCGCGCGCGAGGTGCTGCCCGAGGCGCTCGCCTGGCGCGCGCAGGGGCGCCGCGAGCCGCTCGTGCGCGGCGACGTCCTGGCGGCCGAGCTGCGGATCTCCGAGGGCCCCGAGATCGGCCGCCTGCTGGCCGCCATCGACGAGGCGCGCTTCGCGGGCGAGGTCGGCACGAGCGCAGAGGCACTCGCGCTCGCCGTGCGGCTGCACGAGCAGCTCGCGGGGGCGTAGGCTGCGCGCCGATGGCCGATCCCGACTGCCTGTTCTGCAAGATCGTCGCCGGTGAGCTGCCCGCGACGATCGTCGCCGAGGACGAGCGCACCATCGCGTTCATGGACATCAACCCGGCGACGCGCGGGCACGCGCTCGTGATCCCGCGGTCGCACGCGGCCGATGTGCACGAGATCGACCCCGCGGACCTGCAGGCGGTCGCCGTCGCCGCCCAGCGCCTGGCACGGGCGGCACGCGAGCGGCTCGGCGCCGACGGCGTCAACCTCCTGAACTCCAACGGCTCGGCGGCCTGGCAGACCGTCTTTCACTTCCACATGCACGTCATCCCGCGCTACGCGGGCGACCCGCTGCGCCTGCCCTGGGTGCCGGGACCCGGCGACATGGACGACATCACGGCGGCGGCTGCCGAGCTCACGCGCTGAGCGGGTGCGCCGTTGCGCATTCGATTCCGGCGGGCCGGTTCGTCATGCTTGCGCCCATGCCCGCCACGCAAGAGCAGCGACGGCACCGGCGCTCGCGCCTGCCGTGGCTCGGCATCCTCGTCGCCGCGGCGCTGCCGGTGGCGGCGGCGCTCGCCGCGCCCTCCTCGCCCGTGGCCGTCGCGGACCCCACCGGCGACGTCGCCGGCCCGCTCGACATCCAGCGCGCGACGCTGAGCCTCGCCGCCGACAAGCGCCTGCGCCTCGCCGTGACGTTTGCGGCCGAGGTCACCCCAAAGGAGCTCGTCGCCAAGACCGGGCCGCCCGGCTCGACCTGCATGCGCATCTGGACGGACGCGAAGGCCGATCCGGCGGTCACGCGCCCCGACCGGCTCGTCTGCGTCACCGCCGACAAGGATGGAAAGCTGCGCGCGGGCGTCTTCGAGCAGCGCGACGCCGGCCTGCCTCGTCGCACCGGCAGCGCCACCGTGTCCGCGAACTCCAGCGGCCGCAGCGTCGTGATCCGCATGTCGCAGAGCACCCTGGCGCGCCCCGCGCTCATCCGCTTCGCCGTCGAGTCGACGCGACCCGGATGCGACCGCGTCTCGTGCATCGACAGCGTGCCGGATGCCGGCGCGGTACGCCGTTTTCGGCTTCGCTGAGCCGTTGCCCGCGCAGCTGCCGGGCCGACCGGACGCAACATCGACCCAGTGCTCGTGTTGAATGGGCACATGACACGCCATCGAGGGATCTCTTATTGCGCTGCCGTGGCCGCCGCCGCGGGGCTCGCCCTGCCGGCGGCCGCCTCCGCGAGCGTCGCGGAGCTCGGCACGCTGGCTGACGGCGTGCGCGGGGTCTGTCCCGTCAACTGCCAGGCCGTCAGCAGGACCACCGGCTACCAGGCGAAGGTCGGTCCCGACCGCGCGCTGTACCAGGCGCCCGCAGACGGCCGCATCGTCGCGTGGACGATCGCGCTCGGCAAGCCCGGTCCCAAGCAGACCGCGTTCTTCAACGAGCGCCTCGGCGGCGAGTCGCAGGCGGCGATCGTCGTCCTCGCGTCCGCCAAGAAGCTCGTCCGCCAGGTCGTCGCGAAGGCCCCGCTCCAGCGGCTCACGGACTACTTCGGGACCGTCGTGCAGTTCCCGCTGGAGCAGTCGCTGCGGGTCCGCAAGGGCCAGTACGTCGGCCTCACGGTCCCGTCCTGGGCGCCCGCGCTGCAGATCGGCCTGGGATCGGACACGTCCTGGCGCGCGAGCCGCGCCGCCGACGGCTGCGGCGACACGTCGACGCAGTCCGCGCTCGTCGGAGCCAACACCTCGCGGCCCTTCAAGTGCCTCTTCCGGACCGCGCGCCTGACCTACAGCGCGACGTTCATCTCCAGCCCGACCGCGCCGGTGACGGCACCGAAGGCGGACGCGGCGCCGGAGGGCTGAGCGCCACCCGCACTCAGCAGGCGCCGGGATTCTGCGCGCAGAAGTTCTCGAACTCGCCGCCCCCGGCGGTCGCGCCGCCGGTTGTCGACTGGCCCGCCGGAGCGGCGCCGCCGGTCGTCGGCGACCCGGCGGGCGCGGCCGGCGCGGGCGGGGCCTGCGGGGTGACGGCGGCGGGCGGTGTGACCGACGAGGTCGTGCCGGTCGTCGTGTCGGTCGTCGAGGTGTCCGTGCCCCCGGCCGCCGGCTCGGGTGTCGTCGCCGTCGGGATCGTGAGATCCGGGCTCGTGCGCGGGATGTCGGTGGACAGCTCGCTGTCGGAGCCGCAGGCGGCGAGCCCGAGGGCGAGCGCGAGGATCGTGAGCAGCGTGAGGCAGCGCGCGGGCATCGCCGGCCGCCGGATCAGGCGATCGGGTCCATGCGACGCCCGCAGGTCGGGCAGTCGTTGAGATCGCGCTGGGCGAGCTGGTCGCACCAGGGGCAGAAGCGCAGGTGCTCGACGGCCCACGGCAGCTGCGATCGCGACGGGGCGAGCGGGAGGACCTTGGCGAGGATCTCCATCGTCTCGCCCGACTCGCGGTCGACGTAGACCCGGCCAGGCTCGGCGTCGCGGATGATCTCGCGCCCGCTCGCAGGCACTCGCATCCGGTAGCGCTGGAGGGGCGTCACGGCCCGAACCCTACCATCCGTCAAGGCGCCCGCCCGCCGGCCGCGGAGCGTGCCCGGGGGACCCCTACACCGGCCGGGCCGCTTGGATAGGATCCCGCCGGCTCATGGTCGCCATCCACTTCAAGCACCGACTTCTCGGGCTCGCCGTCTGCGGCACGCTCGCCGCCGGGCTGACCGCCTGCGAGAACGACAACGTCCCGCAGAACGCGGACCTCATCGCCGGCAAGAAGGCCTTCTCGCAGAAGTGCGGCTCCTGCCACGTGCTCAACCGCGCGCAGACGAAGGGCACCCAGGGCCCGAACCTCGACGACGCCTTCCGCCAGGCGCTGAAGGACGGCTTCGGCCGCGACACGATCCACGGCGTCGTGTTCGATCAGATCCGCCACCCGGCGAACGTGCGCAAGGACAGCCCGTCCTTCATGCCCGCCAAGCTCGTCACGGGCAAGCTCGCGTTCGACGTCGCCTCCTACGTCGCCTCGGTCGCGTCGCGGCCCGGCAAGGACGAGGGCAAGCTCGCCACCGCCGTCCCCGCAGCGGGCGCCGGCAAGCCGGTCGCCGCGAGCAACGGCAAGCTCGCACTGCCCGCCGATCCCAACGGCCAGCTCGCGTACATCACCAAGCAGGCGACCGCGCCCGCCGGCGCCATCGAGATCGACTCCAAGAACGCCGCGTCGATCCCGCACGACATCTCGCTGGAGGGCAACGGCGCCAACGACAAGGGCGAGGTCGTCCAGGACGGCGGGACGTCGACGATCAAGACGACCCTGAAGGCCGGCAAGTACACGTTCTACTGCAGCGTCCCCGGGCACCGCGAGGGCGGCATGGAAGGCACGCTCACCGTCAAGTAGCCCCGGCGCCTAGAAGATCGCCTTCAGCGCCAGCGACAGCAGCACGATCACGACGGCGACCGCGAGCACGCGCAGGAGAAGCGCGAACGCCGCATCCTCCGATTCCCAGGGTCGCCGCACGGTCGTCCTGCGGCGCTAGAGGATGTAGATCGTCGTGTAGACGACGACCCACATGACGTCCACGAAGTGCCAGTAGATGCCGGGCACCTCGACGCCATGATGGTGCTCGGGGCTGAAGTGCCCCCTGAACGCCCGTACGGTCACCATGATCAGCAGCGAGAGGCCGATGGCCACGTGCGCCCCGTGCAGGCCGGTGAGCCCGTAGAAGATCGTCCCCTGGGCGTGATTCTGGGGCGAGAAGCCGATGTGGACGTACTCGTTGATCTGGATGAAGAGGAAGGTCGCGCCGAGCAGCGACGTCAGCAGCATCCCGGCCTTCAGCCCGAAGCGGTTGTCGTTCTTGATCGACGTCTGCGCCCAGTGCATCGTCAGCGACGAGCTCAGCAGGATCGCGGTGTTCATGCCCGCGACCGCGACGGGCAGCTCGTCCCCGTTGACGGGGAACCACGTGTGCCCGTCGGCCACGAGGCGGATGAAGAAGTAGGCCGTGAAGAAGGCCCCGAAGACCATGATCTCCGAGATGATGAAAAGCATCATCCCGAGCAGCTCGGGCTCCACGCGCGAGCTGCGGTTCGCCGGGGGCGGTCCGTGGTGGTCGCCGTGGTGGTCGTCGTCGTCGTGGTGGTCGAGCGCGACGCCCGCGCTGATGCCGGCGGCCTCCATCAGGAGGTGGCCTCGGCCTCGGCGGGCGCCTCGGCGACGATGTGCTCGACCTCGAGGTTGGAGGCCTTGCTCACGCGCTCGATGAGGTCCGATCGCATCCAGCCCGAGCGCGTCACCGGCAGCGTGGAGATGACGATCCGCGACACGCGGAAGAACTGCAGGGCGTTCATCGTCGCCGTGTAGGGATCGGGATCGCCGATCATGCCGGCGACGAGCAGGCCCTCGCGGCGCATCTTGTCGAGGGTGTTGCCCAGGCGCGCGCGGGCGACGGCGGCCGCGCGCCCGTCGTTGTGCGCCTGCAGCGGCACGACGACGATGAAGAGCATGTCGTGGCTCTGCTCCTCGAGCTCCTTCATCCGTGCGCGCAGCGTGCCGCGCCCGGCCGTGACGTTGGCGACGACGAGCGTCACCTCGAACGGAAGGCCCTCGGCCTCGATGTCGGACACGACGTGCGTGACCGGGACGCCCGTGCCGTCCTGGATGCGCTCGATGAGGTCGCGCCGCAGCCATCCCGAGGATGCCTGCGGGAGCGTCGAGATGACGACCTCGTCGGGCTGGTACTCGCGGATCGCGTCGAGCGTGGCGGTGTACGGGTCCTCGTCGCCGAGCTCACCGCTGGCGACGATGTCCTCGCCGCGCAGGTAGGAGAGCGCGAGGTCCAGGCGCACCTGCGCCGCGTCGCGGACGACGTCGTCGTAGATGACGTAGCCGGACTTCGGCCGCGTCATCGGCACGACGAGCGTGAAGCTCGTGTCCGGCTCCTTGCCGCGCTGCTTGACGAGGTCGAGCAGGTTGGCGCCGCCGATCGTCTGGTTGGCGACGACGAGGATGTGCTTGCTCACGGCCTATTCCTCTTCTCGGGAGGTCGTGGAGGTGCCGGAGCCGTGCGCCGCGGCGCCCGCGGGCTGCGGGATGTCGGCGCCCTTCAGGACGCCGTGGACGGCGCCCGGCACGCCGTACTCGTAGGGGCCGCCGACGACCGTCGGGATGGCGTCGAAGTTGAAGATCGGCGGGGGCGAGGAGACCTGCCACTCCAGCGTGAGCGAGCGCCAGGGGTTGGATTCCGCGCGCGGCCCGCCGCGCCAGGAGGCGATCATGTTGTAGGCGAAGATCAGCGCGCTGAGGCCCAGCATGAAGCTCGCGATCGAGATCATGAGGTTCCAGGTCGCCCACTGCTGGGCGTAGTCGGCGACGCGGCGCGGCATGCCCTGGACGCCGATGACGTGCATCGGCGCAAAGGTCAGGTTGAAGAAGATGAACGTCGTCCAGAAGTGCAGCTTGCCCAGGCGCTCGTCGTACATCCGCCCGGTCATCTTCGGGAACCAGAAGTAGACGCCGGCGAAGATCGTGAACAGCGATCCGCCGAAGAGCACGTAGTGGATGTGGGCCACGATGAAGTACGTGTCGCTGACGTGGATCGTCACCGGGATGATCGCGAGCATCACGCCGGAGATCCCGCCGAGCGTGAACATCGTCAAAAAGCCCAGGGCGAAGAGCATCGGCGTGTCGAGATGCAGCACGCCGCGCCACAGCGTCGCGAGCCAGGAGAAGATCTTGATCCCGGTCGGGACGGCGATGATCGCGGTCGTGATCATCATCGGGATGCGGATCCACTCCTGCATGCCCGACACGAACATGTGGTGCGCCCAGACCGTGAAGCCGAGCACGACGATCGCCAGCAGCGAGAAGGCCATCATCCGGTAGCCGAAGATCGGCTTTCGGGACTTCACCGCGAGGATCTCGGACACGATCCCGAATCCCGGCAGCATCATGATGTAGACCGCGGGATGCGAGTAGAACCAGAAGATGTGCTGGTACATCAGCACGTCGCCGCGCCCCGCCGGCTCGAAGAAGTTGAAGCCCAGCGAGCGGTCGAAGAGGACCATGAACTGCGAGACCGCGATGAACGGGGTCGCGATGACGACGAGCAGGGACGTCGAGAAGTTGGCCCACACGAGCAGCGGCATCCGGAAGAAGCTCATCCCGGGCGCACGCATCGTGATGATCGTCACAAGGAAATTGAGCGCAGTGGCGATGCTGGAAGCCCCGGCGAACTGCACCCCGATCGTGAAGAACACCTGCCCTTCAGGCGCAGTGACCGAGAGCGGCGCGTAGGCGGTCCAGCCGCTGGCGAACGATCCGCCGGGGGCCGCGAAGGACAGCAGCATCATGATCCCGGCGACCGGCAGCATCCAGAAGGACAGGGCGTTCAGGCGCGGGAACGCCATGTCGGGCGCGCCGAGCATGATCGGGATCACGAAGTTCCCGAGCCCGGCGAAGACGGGGATGATGAACAGGAAGATCAGCAGCGACGCGTGGACGCTGAAGAGGCCGTTGAACGTGTTCGGATCGACGAACTGGCGTCCCGGCTGGGCGAGCTCCGCGCGCATGAGCATCGCGAACAGCCCGCCGACGAAGAAGAAGAAGAACGAGGTCACGACGTACTGGATGCCGATGACCTTGTGGTCGGTGTTGATCCGGAAGTAGTCGCGCCAGGAGTGCGCGCCGTGCCCGGAGTGGTCCTCGGCGAGCGTCCTCTGGCCGGTCGCCCAGTAGAACCAGTAGGTGAAGCCGCCGAGGCCGACGAGGAAGCCCAGCCCGGACATGAAGAGCGCGAGCTCGAGCACCGCGTAACCCGAGATCACCGGCTCGAGGTCGTACCACGTCCGGAAGATGAAGATGATCACGTACGACAGCGCAACGCCGTAGGCGGCGTACAGGAAGGCCCTGGACAACCCAGGTGTGCGAAGCCTGGCGACCATCTACCGGTTCCTCCTCGTCGTGCTCATTTGCCCGCGACCTGCCCGAGGTAGGCCACGACCGCGTCCAGCTCAGCGGGGGAGAGGGTATCGCCGTAGTCCTTCGGCATGATCCCCCCCTGGAAACCGGGCGCGATCTCCGCATCCGGCGTCACGATCGACGCCTTGATGAAGGCCGCGTCCTTGTCTGCGAGGACCTTGTCGAGGTCGGGGCCGGTCGTCGCGGTCGAGCCGGCGTCCTTGAGCGTGTGGCAGGCGCTGCAGGCCGTCGCGGTGCCGTTGCCGTCGGCGAAGATCGGCTTGCCGTCGGGCTTCGCGGCGCCGGCGCCGCCGGCGGCCGCCGCGGGCGCCGTCTTCTCGGCGAGCCAGCTCTTGAAGGCCGTGGGCGTGACGACCCGCGTGGTGGAGCGCATGACCGAGTGCCCCAGGCCGCAGAGCTCGGCGCAGACGACGGGATACGTGCCCAGGCGGCTCGGTGTCACGCGGTACTTCGTCTCGAGGCCCGGCACGGCGTCGATCTTCATGCGGAAGGCGGGCACCCAGAAGTCGTGCAGGACGTCGAGCGCCTTGACGTAGAAGCGCACGGGCTGGTTCTTGGGCAGCACGAGCTGGTTGGACTTCACGGGCTTGCCGCCCGGCTGCGGGTACTCGTACGTCCACGTGAACTGCTGGCCGGTCACGTTGACGCGCATCTCGTTGGCCTGCGGCTCCTCGATGTCGTTGAGGACGATCCAGGCATACGAGCACAGCGCGACGAGCATGATCGCGGGGATCGCGGTCCAGATGATCTCCAGGCGCGTGTTGCCGTGGATCGGCGGCCCGTCGAGGCTCTCCTCGCCCGGGCGCACGCGGAAGTTCACGACGCTGAACAGCACGATGATCATCACCGTCACGAAGACCGGCACGGACACGACGATCAGGACGTCCCAGAGGTGGTCGATCGGGCCCGCCTGCGAGGACCCCTGCTCGGGGAACCAGTGGATCGACAGGCCCACGGCGATGCCGACCGCCGAAGCGATCAGCCCGTGGACGACCATCCAGCCGACGGGTGTGCGCTCCTGGCGCCCTCGTTGCTTGGCCATGCGGCCGCGCATCCTATGGGGTGCGCGCGACGAACGGCAATCCGGTACCGCGGGGCCCGGCGCGGCACCGCTCGGTGGCGGTCACGCGGGCGCCGTGCTGCCCCCGTCGCCCGCGGGCGACGGGGCGCTGCGGCGGCGTTCTAGGCCGCGACGGGCGCGACGGCGGGGGCGGCCGCGATGCGCCTGTCGGCGCCGAATCGGCGGGCGTCGCGGTAGCCCGAGGGGGGCACGCCGTGGCGGCGGCGGAAGGCCTTGGCGAACTGCGCCGGCTGGCGGTAGCCGACGCGTGCGGCGACCTCACGGACGGTGAGGCCGCGGGTCGCGAGCAGCTCGGCGGCGCGATCCATGCGGACCGCGGTCAGGTGCTCGCGGAACGTCGTGTCGCCGATCTCGGCGTATGAGCGCTGCAGCTGGCGTCGCGACGAGGCGACGCGGCGGGCGATCTCGTCGAGCGAGAGATCGGACCCGTACTCGGATTCGACGATCTCCACCGCATCGCGGAAGAGGCTCGTGCGATGACGAACCGTGGCGGGGCGTTGAATGGGAGTCTCCATGAGCGTGTATACGCCGCGTTACCCGCGAAGGGATGAGCGGGTGAACGCCATATGACTTAACCTGGCGCGCCGACGCTCTTATAGCGCACGAAACCCGTGGCACCACCATGCGACCGCCGCCTGGGACGACGGTTCGACGCGCGTGTGGCGCGCCGGCGCTACGGCGCGTCGAGGTCCTCGGGCAGATGGTTGATCTCGCGGCGGGTGTCGGCGATCCAGCGCACGGTCACCCAGACCGACAGGATCAGGCCCGAGAAGAGCACGAAGTTGCCGAAGGTCACGCCGAGCAGGATGAGCGTGAGCCCGAAGGCCAGCAGGACGGGTTGCAGGCTCGCTCCGGGAAGGTGGATCTCCTCGCCGGCAGGCGGGGCGGAGCGGTCGAGCTGGCTCACGAGACGTAGATCGTGGCCGCGGCGAAGGTCATCCCGAACATGAAGAAGATCACGGCGGCGCAGAGGAGGCCGGAGCGGAGGTTCTTGCGGGCGAGCTTCTGATCCATGAGGGGGCCGAGTCTAGAGCTTGACGTCGAGCACCATCGCGCCGAACAGCAGGGCGAGGTACAGGAGCGAGAAGAGGTACAGGCGCAGCGCGCTGCTGCGATCGGCGCGGCGATAGAGCACGACGGCGCCACCGATCAGCAGCCCGCCCAGCACGATCGAGGACACGAGGTAGATCGTCCCGAGGCCGCCTGCGCAGAACGGCAGCTGCGTGATCGCCCACAGCGACACCGAGTACAGGAGGATCTGCTTGCGCGTCTCGTCCTCGCCGCGCACGACGGGGAGCATCGGCACGCCCACGCGCTTGTACTCGTCCTTCATGAGCAGCGAGAGCGCCCAGAAGTGCGGGGGCGTCCAGAAGAACACGATCGCGAAGAGATACAGCGGCATCCCGCCCAGGCCGCCGGTCACGGCCGCCCAGCCGACGAGCGGTGGGAAGGCGCCCGCGGCGCCGCCGATGACGATGTTCTGCGGCGTGCGGCGCTTGAGCCAGATCGTGTAGACGAAGACGTAGCCGAGGAAGCCGGCGAGCGCCAGCGACGCCGCGAGGACGTTCACGGTCGTCGTCAGCAGCAGGAACGACAGCGCCGCGAGCACGATCCCGTAGACGAGCGCCGCGCGCGGCGCCACGCGGCCCGAGGGCACGGGCCGGTCGGCCGTGCGCGGCATCTGCGCGTCGATGTCGCGGTCGTACCAGTGGTTGACCGCGCCTGCGCCGCCGGCCGACAGGTAGCCGCCGACCACCGTGAGCGCGATGAGGCCGATCGACGGGTCGCCGGCGATCTCCATCGAGCAGACCGTCGTCAGCAGCAGCAGCGACTGGACCTTGGGCTTCGTGAGCGCGACGTAGTCCGAGACGACCTGGCGCACGCCGCCGGCCGCGGTGGCCGGGGGCAGCGTGACGGTCGCGGGAGCCTGGGATGCTTGCATCACTCCGCGCCGACCTCGACCGGCGCCGGCTCGCTCTGGCGGGCGACCTGGCGGCGGATGTCCTTCATCGGCTCCACGGAGCGCACGCGCGGGACGACGTCGAAGTTGTTGACCGGCGGCGGCGAGGGGGTGAACCACTCGAGCGTGTTGGCCTTCCACGGGTCCGGACCGGCGACGACGCCGTGCTTGACGGAGCGCACGACGTTGACGACCGTCAGCAGGACGCCCGTGGCAAGGATGAACGAGCCGACCGTGGAGATGAGGTTGAAGAGCGCGAGGTGGCCGACGTCGGGGTACTCGTAGACGCGCCGCGGCATGCCGTCCAGCCCGATCGAGTGCTGGATGAGGAAGGTCACGTTGATCCCGATGTACATGAAGGCGAACGACCACTTGCCGAGGCTCTCGCTCAGCATCCGGCCGGTCATCTTCGGGAACCAGTAGTACAGCCCCGCGAAGATCGCGAAGACCGAGCCGCCGACGAGCACGTAGTGCAGGTGGGCGACGACGAAGTACGTGTCCGTGAGCTGCCAGTCGACCGGGAAGACGGCGAGGAAGACGCCGGTGATCCCGCCGATGAGGAACACCGAGATGAAGCCGACCGCGAAGATCAGCGGAGTCTTGAACTCGACCGTCCCGCGCCACAGCGTCGCGACCCAGTTGAAGATCTTCACGCCCGTCGGGATGGCGATCAGGAAGGAGCTGATCATGAAGAAGACGAGCACGACCGTCGCGCTCGGCGTCGCGAACATGTGGTGCGCCCACACGAGCAGCGCGAGGAAGGCGATGACGACCGTCGCCGCCGCGATCGCCTTGTAGCCGAAGATCGGCTTGCGGGCGAACACCGGCAGGACCTCGGAGATCATCCCGAAGCCCGGCAGGATCATGATGTAGACCTCGGGGTGGCCGAAGAACCAGAACAGGTGCTGCCACAGCAGCGGATCACCGCCCTGGCTCTGGTCGAAGAAGCCCGTGCCGAAGTGGCGGTCGGCGAGCAGGAGCGTCACCGCGCCCGCGATGACCGGCAGCGCGAGGATCAGCAGCACCGCGTAGGTCAGCAGCGACCAGACGAACAGCGGCAGGCGGCCCCAGCCCATGCCGGGCGCGCGCATGTTCGCGATCGTCGCGTAGAAGTTGATCGCGCCCAGCAGCGAGGAGATGCCCGTGAGGTGGATGAGGTAGATCCAGGCGTCGATGCCGCCGGTGTCCGAGAAGGCGCGGTTGCTCAGCGGCGCGTAGGACGTCCAGCCGGCCTCGGGCGGATGGAAGAACAGCGAGGCGTAGAAGACGACCCCGCCGGCCAGCAGCAGCCAGTAGGACAGGGCGTTGAGCTTCGGGAACGCCATGTCCCGGGCCCCGATCATGAGCGGCAGGAAGTAGTTGCCGAAGCCGGCCATGACCGGCACGACGAAGAGGAAGATCATCGTCGTCCCGTGCAGCGTGAACAGCGCGTTGTACGTCGACGGCGTCAGGAACGTGTTGTCGGGCGCGCCGAGCTGGACGCGCATGAGCAGCGCCTCGACCCCGCCCAGGATGAAGAAGACGAAGGTCGTGACGATGTAGAGGATCCCGATGCGCTTGTGGTCGGTCGTGGTGACCCACGACACCCAGCCACGGGGCTCGGGATCGATGGTCTGCGTCGTGATCTCGGGGACGAGAACGGCTGTGTCGGTGGCGGCCATCGGCATGCGCTCCTAGGGGGTCCCCTGGGTGTCCCCGGTCGACCCGGTGTCCTGCGTGGGAGCGCTCTGCGGCGTCGTCGCAGCCTCGTCGGCGTCGCTCTGCGCCTGCGCGTCGGCGATCTGCTTGCGGCGCGTCTGGGCGAGCTTGTCGGCGGCCGTGATCTGCGCGCGCTTGTCTGCCAGCCAGGTCTTGAACTCGGCCGGCGGGATGGCGCGCACCGTCGCGACCATGTCGGCGTGGTTGCGCCCGCACAGCTCGGCGCACTGGCCGCGGAAGACGCCCGGCCTGGGGATCTTGAACCACGTGAAGTTCGTGTGGCCGGGGATCGCGTCGAACTTGCCGCCGAGCTGTGTGATCCACCAGGAGTGCGCGACGTCCTGGGCCTGGATGTCGAGCGTGACGGTCGTCTGCGTCGGCACGACGAGCTCCGTGTAGGAGAAGACGTTGTTCAGCGCGTTGCTGTCGGCATCCGGGTACGTGTAGCGCCAGACGTAGCGCTGGCCGTTGACCTTGATGTTCAACGCGCGGCCGCTGGGGGTGCGCGGCTGGAAGGCGGAGGCGTTGTCGACGTTCGCGACGCGGGCGGTCGGGAAGCCCGCGGCGTCGGAGTTCGGCGGGTTGCGGATGTCGTCGAGGGTCACGAACGTGACGACGGCCAGGACGACGAGGATCACCGCGGCGCCCATCGTCCAGCCGATCTCCAGGCGCGTGTTGCCCCGGATCTGGGCCGGCACGGCGTCCTTGCGGGCACGGAACCTGACCAGGGAGTAGACGAGCACGCCTTCGACGCCGACGAAGACCACGACGGCGACCGCGAGCACGATCTTGTAGAGCGTGTCGATGCTGTCGGCGTTGCTCGAGCCGCCGGATTCGGGCGTCAGGAAGTCGGCCGACGCGCCGGTCGCGAGCGCGAGCAGGGCCACGAGCCCCGCCCCCAGGGTGACGGCGAAGACGCGGCGGGGGTGACGAAGGCGGGCGGGAGCCAAGGCGGGCGGCATTGTATTCATGCGGCGGCGAACTGCCTCCGCGGCGTGTGCGCGGGCTCTGATACCCCGCCGCGGACGGGTCATTCGCCGGTGAACGCGGCGGGACGCTTCTGGAGAAAGGCGGTGACGCCCTCGACGAAGTCGGCGGACTCGACCATCTCCTGCTGGAGGCGCGCCTCGAGGTCGAGCTGCTCCTCCAGGTGCGCGTAGGCCCAGGTGTTGATCTGGCGCTTGGCGCCCGCGTACGCGCGGGTCGGCCCGGCGGCGAGTCCGTGCAGCAGGTCGTCCACGTACTCGGCGAGCTCGTGGTCGGGCAGCACGTGGTTCACCAGCCCCCAGCGGCGGGCGTCCGAGGCGGTCACGCGCCCGCCGAGCATCGCCATCTCGGCCGCCCGCGCGGCGCCGGCGCGCGCGGTCACGAGCGCGAGCGCGCCGCCATCGGGGACGAGGCCGATGTTCACGAAGGCGAGCAGGAGATACGCCGACTCGGCCGCCACGACGAGATCGCACGAGAGCGCCAGCGAGCAGCCGATGCCGGCCGCGGGCCCGTTGACGGCGGCCACGACGGGCTTGGGCATGGTCCGCAGGAGCGTGAGGATCGGGTGATAGACCGTCGAGAGCGGCGTATAGACGTCGGGATGGCCGCCGGGGGTGAGGCCGCGGGAGGTGATGTCGCGCAGGTCGGCGCCCGACGAGAACGCCCGTCCGTTGCCGGTGATGCAGACGGCGCGCACGGCGTCGTCGGCCGCGACGAGCTGCACGGCGTCCAGCAGCTCGGCTCCGAGCGCCGCGTTCCAGGCGTTCAGCGCGTCGGGCCGGTTGAGGCGGATCGTCGCGGCGGCGCCGCGACGCTCGAGCTCGAGGGTCTCGTACATGCGCCAAGTATCGCGCCACGCGGCCCGGCGTGGCGTCGCAGCTACCGTGCAGGGATGGCACGCCCGACGATCGGGATCTGCACGCCGCTGGAGCGCGCGCGCTGGGGCGCCTGGGACCTCGAGGCGTTCCTGCTTCCGCGCAGCTACGTCGACGCCGTCCACCGTGCCGGCGGGATGGCGCTGCTGCTCGCGCCCGACCCCGCGCTCGTCGCCGATCCCGACGAGATCCTCGACCGCATCGACGGGCTGATGCTCGCCGGCGGTGCCGACCTCGATCCCGCGACCTACGGCGCCGAGCCGCACCCCGCGACGATCGGCAGCGTGCCCGAGCGCGACGAGTTCGAGATCGCGCTCGTGCGCCGTGCGCTGGAGCGCGACCTGCCGCTGCTGGGGATCTGCCGCGGGATGCAGGTCATGAACGTCGCGGCCGGCGGCACGCTGCACCAGCACCTGCCCGAGCTGCTCGGCCACGAGCACCATCGCCGCGTGCTCGGGAGCTTCGACGGCGCCGACCATGACGTCCGCCTGCAACCGGGCTCGCAGGCCGCCCGCGCGGCGGGCGAGGAGCTGCATGCCGCGAAGTCCCATCACCACCAGGGCGTCGACCGCGTCGCGGCGGAGTTCGTCGTGACCGGCCGGGCGGAGATCGACGAGCTTGCGGAGGCGCTCGAGCAGCCCGGCAACCGCTTCGCCCTCGGCGTTCAATGGCATCCGGAGGCCGACGAGACGAGCCGCCTCATCGCGGCGCTCGTGGAGGAGGCGCGTTCCCGGCGCGGGAGTCCCGCCTGAGAGATCGCGAAGCGGTCCTGGGCCGGACCTATACTCGCGTGCTCCACCCCGCGCCATGGATACGACGGTCACGCCCCCCGAGGTCGACCCACCCGAGCCCGACGAGGATCAGGACGATCTCGACGAGATGCCACGCGTCCAGGCGACGCGCCGAGGCGTCGTCCTCGGAGTGTTCTTCGTCGTCTCCGCCATCGCGTTTTTGTACTTCGTCCTGCCGCAGCTGGCCGACCTCGAGGACACCGGCCGGCGCGTCGGCGAGGGCGATCGCCTGTGGCTCGCGGGCGCGCTGCTGTTCTCGATCCTGTCCTTCGGCGGCTACGTGATGATGTTCCAGGGGGTCTTCGTGCGCGTCGGCTCGCGCGCCGACTCGCGGATCGACTGGCGGGCGAGCTACCAGATCACGATGGCGGGGCTCGCGGCGACGCGCCTGTTCGCGGCCGGCGGCGCCGGCGGCATCGCGCTGACCGCCTGGGCGCTGCGCCGAGCGGGGATGAACCGCCGCACGGTCGCCGACAAGACGCTCGCGTTCCTCATCCTCACCTACGCCGTCTACATGGGCGCGCTCGTGATCGTCGGCTTCGGACTGTACTTCGGCGTCCTGCCGGGGCCCGGACCGTTCGCGATCACGGTCATCCCGGCGCTGTTCGGGCTCACGGCCATCGTGCTCGGCCTCGCGCTGTCGCGCGTGCCGCCCGACCTGCAGCGGCGCCTGGAGGGCTTCGCCGCCCGCGGCGGACGGATGGCGAAGATCGCCCAGCGCGCGGCCAACGCGCCCGCGGCCTTCTCGGCCGGCATGCGCGAGGCGCTCTGCCACGTGCGCGAGCGCGACCCCGCGCTGCTCGGCGCGATCGCCTACTGGGGGTTCAACATCGCCGTTCTGTGGGCGAGCTTCCATGCGTTCGGCGACCCGCCGCCGTGGCCGGTGATCGTCATGGCCTACTTCGTCGGCTTCCTCGGCAACCTCCTGCCGCTGCCGGGCGGGATCGGCGGTGTCGACGGCGGCATGATCGGCGCGTTCGCCGCGTTCAGCGTCCCGCTCGGCCTCGCGGTGCCCGCGGTCCTGGCCTACCGCATCTTCGCCTTCTGGCTTCCGACGATCCCCGGCGCGATCGCCTACTTCCAGCTGCGCCGGACGGTCGCCCGCTGGCGCGACGAGCGGGGCTCGCGCGCGGAGCTCCCCGCGACCGCCAGAGCGTGACTGCACCGCTATACTTTGTGAAGTGACCAGCCCACACCAGGAACCCAAGATCGAGAACGTCATCATCGTCGGCTCCGGACCGGCCGGCTACACCGCTGCGCTGTATACCTCGCGCGCGAACCTCGAGCCGCTCGTCATCGAGGGCTTCCTGTGGGGCGGCCTGCTCCAGCAGACCACCGAGGTCGAGAACTACCCCGGCTTTCCCGAGGGCATCGACGGCCCCGAGCTCATGCAGCGCTTCCGCGACCAGGCCGAGCGCTTCGGCACGCGCTTCATCACCGACCAGGCGTCGAAGGTCGAGCTCTCCGACGAGCCCGGCGGCGTCCACAGGGTCTGGGTGGGCAAGGACGAGTACCGCGCGCGCACCGTGATCCTGGCGATGGGCGCCGAGCACAAGAAGCTCGAGGTCCCCGGCGAGGACGAGCTCGGCGGCCGCGGCGTGAGCTACTGCGCGACCTGTGACGCCGCGTTCTTCAAGCAGAAGCCGACGATGATCGTCGGCGGCGGCGACAGCGCGATGGAGGAGGCGATCTTCCTCTCGAAGTTCGCGTCGAAGGTCGTCATCGTCCACCGCCGCGAGGAGTTCCGCGCCTCGAAGATCATGCTCGAGCGCGCGCGCTCGATCGAGAACATCGAGTGGCTGACCCCATACACGCCCGAGGAGTTCGTCGCGGGCGAGAGCGGCGGCCTCGACCACGTGCGCCTGCGCCATGCCGTGACGGGCGACACGCGCGACGTCGAGATCTCCGGGGCGTTCATCGCGATCGGCCATGAGCCGCAGTCCGCGCTCGTCGCCGACCAGATCGACGTCGACGACGAGGGCTACGTCATCACCGAAGGCCGGTCGACGCGCACGAAGAAGCCGGGCGTCTTCGCCGCCGGAGACCTCGTCGACCACACCTATCGCCAGGCGGTCACCGCCGCCGGCTCGGGCACGCAGTCGGCGCTCGACGCCGAGTGGTACCTGCGCGACACGCCCGGCATCCCGACGCCCGAGGGCCTGCCGCACGGCGACCTCGCCGAGGCGCAGTGGGCACAGCCGCGATCGAGCTGACGCTCGATCGACGGCCGGCCCGCGCGCCTCACCCGGCCTTCCGAGCCAGCCGCTAGGCTCCGTTTCAGGTCCAGGCGTCGCGCATAACGAGGGCAGCTCCAAGTCTTGACGAAGCGCTCACCAGCAGCCGTGAACAGGGTGTCGGGGGCTCTCCTCGAACGCGAGGTCGAGTTGCGCGCGGTCGACGAGCTCCTCGAGGCGGGGCGCGCGGCACGCGGGCACCTGCTGCTCGTCGAGGGCCACGCCGGCATCGGCAAGACCGCCCTGCTGGACGCCGCTGTGTCGCGGGCGCGCGCGAGCGACATGATCGTCATGCGGGCGCGGGCGTCCGAGCTCGAGAGCGAGTTCGCGTTCGGGATCGCGGTGCAGCTCTTCGAGCCGCTGCTGGCCGGCGCCGACGACGAGACGCGCGACCGGCTGCTCGCCGGCTCCGCGGCCCTCGCAGGTCCGCTGCTCGAGCGGCCGACGAGCTGGGGCGGCGACGAGGCCGAGGATCGCTCCTACCCCGTCATGCACGGGCTGTTCTGGCTGCTGTCGAACCTCGCCGAGGGCAGCCCCGTCGTGATCGCGATCGACGATGCGCACTGGGCCGACCGGCCGTCGCTGCGGCTGCTGCTCTATCTGCTGCAGCGCCTCGACGAGATGTCTGTCGCCATCATCGTGGCGCGCCGCCTGGGGGAGCCGGGCGCCCCCGATGACCTGCTCGGCCAACTCGCCGCCCACGTCACGAGCCGCCGCGTGCGCCCCGGGGCGCTGTCGCGCGAGGCCGGGCGCCAGATGATCTGCGCGGCGCTGCCCGACGCCGACGACGCGTTCGCCGACGCCGTCTGGCGCATGACGGAGGGCAACGCGTTCCTGCTCGGCGAGCTCGTCGGGGCCGTCCAGGCGGAGGGCTGGGCGCCGACGGCGGAGAACGCGCCGCGGATCGGGACGCTCGCGCCCGAGGCCGTCCTGCGCGCGGTCGCCGTGCGCCTCATGCGCCTCTCCGACGACGCGGCCGGCGTCGCGCGCGCGGTCGCGGTGCTGGGCGGCGACGCGCATCTGCGCCACGTGGCGGCGCTGACCGGCCGCCATCCCGATCGCGTCGCGGCCGCCGCCGACGCGCTCGCCGCCAGCGAGATCCTGCGTCCGATCGATCCGGGCGTGCTGGCGTTCGCCCACCCGCTGCTGGCCTCGGCCGTCTACGCGGACGTCGGCACGGGCGAGCGCGCGGCGCTGCATCGGCGCGCCGCGGAGATCCTGCATGACGAGGACGTCGCGCCCGAGCGCGTGGCGGCGCACCTGCTGCCCAGCCCGGGGACCGGCGAGGGCTGGGTCGTGGACGTCCTGTCGACCGTCGCCGGCCGGGCGCTGGCGCTCGGGATGCCCGAGTCGGCGGCGAGCTACCTGCGCCGGGCCCTCGTCGAGCCGCCGAGCCACGCCGCGCGCCCGGCGCTCCTGCGCCAGCTCGGCACGAGCGAGGCCGCCACCGGCCTGCCGACCGCCATCGGCCGCCTCGAGGAGGCGCTCGGCGCCGCGACCGACGAGCGCGACCGCGCGCAGACACTGCTCGCCCTCGGGCGCGCGCTTGCGGCGACGGGGCGCCACGCCGACGCGATCGACATCTTCGAGGAGGCCGCCGCCACCGAGGGCGCCGACGCCCACGTCGCGGCGCAGGCGCGGGCCGATGCGGACGCCCTCGGACTCCTGGACCCGCAACGGCGCGCGGCGCTGCTGGCGCGCGCGGCCGCGGGCGCCGCGGCTGCGCCGCGGCCGCCGGCCCGCGTCCGGCGCAGCCTGCTGGCCACGGGCTGCATGGCACAGGCGATGCTCGGGGTGCCGCGCGCGGAGGTGCTCGCCTGCGCCGAGGCCGCGCTGACGGGCGACGCGGTCGACAACGGGGCGGACGGCACCGCGCTCTTCAGCGTCTCGCTCGCGCTGTACTCCTGCGACGAGCTCGCCCTGGACGACCGCGTGCTGACCGCAGCGATGACGCAGTCGCGCGCCCGCGGATCGATGATGTCGCTCGCGACCGCGAGCCTCTGCCGCGGGGCCTCGCGCTGGGCCCAGGGCCGTCTCCCGGAGGCGCTCGCCGATGCCGAGCACGCCGTCGACGCCGAGCGCTACGGGTGGCGCCAGTTCCTGCCCGCCGCCTACGGCGTGCTGCTGGGCCTGCAGCTCGACAGCGGCGCGCTCGAGGCGGCGGCCGCGACCGCAGCGGGCTACGACCCGTCCGAACACGTGGGATCGGCGCTGCTGGCGCCCTGGCACGAGGCGCTCGGCCGCCTGGCGCTGGCGGAGCGTCGCGAGAGCGACGCGCTCACGCACTTCGTCGCCTGGCGCGACGTCGTCGCGGGCGTCGAGAACCCGGCCTGCTACGCCGGCTGGCGGTCGGCGAGCGCGCTCGCGCTCGCGAGCCTCGGCCGGATGGCCGAGGCGCAGGAGCTCGCGGCCGAGGAGCTCGAGCTCGCGCGCCGCTTCGGGGCGCCGCGCGCGATCTCGGTCGCCCTGCGCGCGCTCGCCCACGTCGGCGTGGATGCCGAGCTGCACCGCCCGCTCGCCCAGCTCGAGGAGGCCGTCGCGCTCGCGGGCGCGTCGGAGGCCCGCCTGGAGCACGGCCGCGCGCAGCTCGAGCTCGGCACGATGCTGCGCCGCGCGGGCCGGCGCTCGGACGCCGGGCGCGCGCTCGGCGACGCGCTGGAGATCGCCCGTGCGTGCGGCGCGCGGATGCTCGAGGAGCGCGCGCTGGAGGAGCTCGAGGTCGCGGGCGCGCGCGTGCAGCGGGCGGCGCTGCGAGGCGCCGACGCCCTCAGCCCGAGCGAGCGGCGCGTCGTCGCGCTTGCGATCGAGGGGCTGAGCAACCGGCAGATCGCCGAGGCCCTGTTCGTGACGCGCAAGGCCGTCGAGTGGCACCTCGGCAACGCCTACCGCAAGCTCGACGTGCGCTCGCGCCGCGAGCTGCCGGCGGCGCTCGGCGGCGGCGACGCGCCGCCGCCGGCGGCCTGATCAGTCCGGGCGCGTCGAGACCGGGTTGCGGCCTGGCGGCCGGGTGACGTCGCGCGAGCTCAGGATGGACTGCAGCGCGAAGCCGATGACGACCAAAAAGAAGATCGCCAGCACGGCGACCGTCACGGCGCCGTCGGGCAGCACGAGCCACAGCAGCGGCGCGCCCACGACGAAGAGCGCGAGAAAGCCGATGAAGCGGAACGTCGCCGGCGGCTTGCGCGGCAGGTCGTAGGTCTCACGGAGGTCGCTCATGCGGTCGGGCTACCCCGGCCGACGAGCGGGTCAAACGGCGCGGGTCAGCGGACGCCGGCGGACGGGCCGCAGGCGGCCACGTCGTCGACGAGCTTGCGGGCGCGCTCGGACGACAGGCGCCCGGCGTCGACGAGCTGCTGCGCGAGATCCTCGACCGCTGCGAGCTCGTCATAGGCGTCGCCGTCGAAGAGCAGCGCGTCGGCTGCGTTGCGGATGGTGTGCTGCTCGGGCGCCTGCAGCTTGGCCGGACCGAGGTCGGCGAGCGTCTTGACGACGCGGCCGTAGGCGAGCGAGCGATCGTTGTCCATGACCTCAGGCTAGCGCGCCTGCAGCGCGTCCATGCCGACCGAGATCGCCAGCACGAGCCGGCGGTCGAGCACGCGGTCGGCGTCCGCGGTCATGTCGATCGTGTAGTTGTCGCGGATCTTCCACATCTGGCGCGTGTTCTCGCCGATGACCTGCTCGCCGCGCAGGAACACGAAGTGGTAGGGGATCGGCAGCCAGTCCGCCACGTTGTCCACGTACGGGATGAAGCCGACGAGCCGGCGGAAGAGCGCGATCGGCATGCTCTTCTCCGTGACGATCGCGACCTCGGCGCCCGTCGCATCGTTGATGCGATAGGTCGACCGCAGCAGGCTCTTGCCGAAGACCTTCTGGATCTCCCCGAGCTTCGTGCCGGCCTCGTCGGTCACGTCGTAGGTCGCCGCCGGGTCGAAGCGCTGGCGCGCCTTGATGCGCAGCAGCTCCTGCGCCTTGGACTCGTCGACGTAGAAGCGGATGTCCTCCTTGAACTTGAAGCGCTTCTGCTCCACGAAGCAGATCCGCTCGCCCATGCCCTGGCCGGGCTCCGACGGCGGGAGGAAGAACTCGTACTGGTTGATGACGAGCTTGATCCGCTGGCGCAGGATGAAGACATCGTGCTGATTGGGGTCGACCATGGCTCGGAGACTAGACCCCCGGCAGCCGCCCCTCGATCGCGAGCAGCGCGCGCTTGCGCTCGATGCCGCCCGTGTAGCCGCCGAACCTGCCGCCGGACGCGAGCACGCGGTGGCACGGCACGACGATCGGGATCGGGTTGGAGCCCAGGGCGTTGCCGGTCGCGCGGAACGCCGCGGGCGAGCCGGCGGCGGCGGCGATCTCGCGGTACGTGCTCGTCGCGCCGAACGGGATCGCGGCGGTGGCACGCAGCACCCCCGCGGTGAAGGGCGTGCGCACGAGCGCCCAGTCGATCGCGAGGTCGAAGTCGTGGCGGCGCCCCTCGAAGTACTCGTCGAGCTCGCGGCGGACGTCGTCCAGCGGCGCCTCCACGATCGCCGGCGACAGGCGCGCCGCGACGTCGTCGAGGACCGCGTCGACGCCGCCGTTGAAGTCCTCGTAGGCGAGGCGCGCGAGTCCGCGCGGCGTCATCACGGCGACGAGGCGCCCGACGGGGCTGTCGACCGTCGCGTAGGCGGCGGCGGCAACGCCCTCCTGCGCGGCGCGGGCGGCGGTGCGCGCGGCCAGGGCGGCGGCGTGTCCGGGCGGGAGGTCAGGCGGGGGCAGGGACATCGGGCAGCTCCTTTCGCAGGCTCTTCAGCCCGTCGGCGGCGGCGCGGCGCGCCGCCGCCTCGGTGCAGCCGAGCGCCAGCGCGACCTCGGCGTGGGTCAGGTCGGCGCCATAGCGCAGCGTGAGGACCTCGCGCTGGCGCGGCGGCAGCGCGCGCACGCGCTCCCAGGCGTCGCCGCCGATCGCGCCGCCGTCGCCGGCGGTGGCCGCGCGCGGGTCGGGACGCTCGTGCAGCTCGGCGACCGGCAGCGGCCGGCGCCCGCGTGCGCGGTGGGCGTCCAGGGCCTTGTTGTGGGCGATCGTCAGGACCCAGGCGCGCAGGTTGGAGTCGCTGCGCAGGCGCGGGTAGGCCCGCAGCGCCGAGAGGAAGGTCTCCTGGAATGCGTCGTCGGCGTCATGGCGCCCGACCGACGCCACGAGGAAGCGCAGCACGTCGCTCGCATGCGCGTCCATGAAGCGCTGAAACGGCGGCAGGCGGTTCACGCCGATACAACGTCTTCGAGCGCGCGCACGTGAGGTGCCCCTAGTCGGGCACGAGCGCGTTGATGCCCGTCAGCGCGCGCCCGATGATGAGCTTCTGGATCTGCGACGTGCCCTCGTAGAGGGTCGTCACGCGCACGTCGCGAAACCAGCGCTCGACGGGGTGGTCGTCGACGTAGCCCGCGCCGCCGTGGACCTGGATCGCCTCGTTGGCGCACCAGACCGCCGCCTCGGTGGCGTAGAGCTTGGCGATCGAGGTCTCGGTCGTGCAGGGACGACCCGCGTCGCGCACGCAGGCGGCGCGCCAGACGAGCATCCGCGCCGCGTCGGTGCGCACCCTCATCTCGGCGAGCATCGCCTGCACGAGCTGGAAGCTCGCGATGGGGCGGTCGAACTGGCGGCGCTCGATCGCGTAGCGCACGGACTCGTCGACGCAGCCCTGGCAGATCCCGACGCAGCCGGCGGCCACGGAGTAGCGCCCCGAGTCCAGGGCGCTCATCGCGATCCGGAAGCCCTGGCCGACCTCGCCGAGCACCGCATCGTCGGGCACGAAGACGTCGTCGAGGGCGATCGACGCCGTGTCGGACCCGTGCAGCCCCATCTTGTGGTGGATCTCCTGCGCCTGATAGCCCGGGTCGCCGGTGTCGACGAGAAAGCACGCCAGCCCGCGGTGGCGCAGCTCGGGGTCGGTCTGGGCGAAGATCAGCGCGACCTTCGCGTGGTTGCCGAGCGAGATCCACATCTTCGCTCCGTTCAGCACCCAGCCGCCATCGGCCCGCGTGGCGCGCGTGCGCTGGCTCGCGGCATCCGATCCCGCCTCCGGCTCGGTGAGCCCGAAGCAGCCCAGCCACGCGCCCGAGCACAGCTGCGGCAGGTAGTGCGCCTTCTGCTCCTCGGTGCCCCAGGCGAGGATGGAGCTGCAGACCAGCGACGTCTGCACGGAGATGACGGTCCGCATCGCGCTGTCGCCGCGGCCGATCTCCTCGACGATCAGCCCGTAGGTCAGGTAGTCCAGCCCGGCGCCGCCGTACTCGCGCGGGACGATCGCCCCGAGATAGCCCTGATCGGCCATCATCGAGACGAGCTCGCGGTCGAAGTGCCCGGCCCGGGCGTTCTCGCGGGCCCGCGCGACGATCTCGCCCTCGGTGAACGCCCGCGCCGTCTCCCGGACGAGCAGCTGCTCGTCGCTGAGGTCGAAGTCCATGCGGGTAGCGTAGGCGGCGTGACCACGGGTCCCGCGTATCAGCGCTGCGAGGACTGCGCCGCGGCGATCCATCCGCGGCGCGTGACGTGCCCGGTGTGCGGCTCGCGGCGCCTGCGTGACGAGGCGAGCGCCGGCGCGGGCGTCGTGTACTCGACGACGACGGTCCACGCGCGCGAGGGCGCTCACAACGTCGTGCTCGTCGATCTCGACGAGGGGTTCCGGGTGATGAGCGAGGTCGTGGGGATGAAGCCCGACGACGTGCGCATCGGCCTGGCCGTGCGCGCCCGCGAGGACGGCGAGCGGATCGTCTTCCATGGCGCCTGACCCGCTGCGCGGCGCGGTGGCCGTGGCAGGCATCGCGGAGTCGCGGCTCGGCGAGGTCGGCCCGGGCGTCACCCCGCTGGAGCTCATCGCCGAGGCCACCGCCGGCGCGCTCGCGGACGCCGGCCTGCGCAAGGACGACGTCGACGGGCTCTTCACCGCGTCGGCCTACTATGGCCTGCCGGCCGTGAACGTCGGCGAGGAGCTCGGCGTGCGGCCGCGCTACAGCGATTCGACCAACCTCGGTGGCGCGTCGTTCGTCTCGCACCTGCTGCACGCGGCCGCGGCGATCCACGCCGGTCTCTGCGACGTCGCCCTGATCGTGTACGCCAGCACGCAGCGCTCCGACGGCGGCCGGCTGAAGTCCGTCGTCGAGGTCAACCCGCACGAGGGGCCCTATCGCCCGCGCTATCCCGTCTCGATGTTCGCCCTCGCCGCCGCACGCCACATGCACGAGTTCGGGACCACGCGCGAGCAGCTCGCCGAGGTCGCGGTCGCCGCGCGCGCGTGGGCGCGCGTGACCCCGAACGCGTTCGCGCGCGGCCCGCTGACGATCGAGGACGTCCTGTCCAGCCGCATGCTGAGCTCGCCGCTGACCGTGCGCGACTGCTGCCTCGTCACCGACGGCGGCGGCGCGGTCGTCGTGACGTCGACGCAGCGGGCGCGGTCGTTGCGCCGCGCGCCCGTGGTGCTGCTCGGCGCCGGCGAGGCGCACTGGCACCGCGCGATCGCCCAGATGCCCGACCTCACGACGACGGCGGCGACGGACTCCGGCGCGCGCGCCTATGCCATGGCCGGGCTGCGCGCAGCGGACGTCGACGTCGTGGCGCTCTACGACGCCTTCACGATCAACCCGATCCTCTTCCTGGAGGATCTCGGCTTCTGCGCGAAGGGCGAGGGCGGTCCGTTCGTCGCCGGCGGCGCGATCGCGCCCGGCGGCCGCCTCCCCGTGAACACGAACGGCGGCGGGCTGTCGTACACGCACCCCGGGATGCTCGGGATCTTCCTCATCGTCGAGGCCGTGCGCCAGCTGCGCGGCGAGGCCGGCGAGCGCCAGCAGGCCGGGGCGCAGGTCGCGCTCGTGCACGGCAACGGCGGCGCGTTGTCGGCGCAGGCGACCGCGTTGCTCGGCACGCTGGACACGCTCTAGGCTTCGGCGCGTGAGCCTCCGCCTGCGCGACGCCCTCATGCGCGAGCTTCCGACGCTCCGCTACGAGCCGATCGACAAGCGCATCCGCGGCATGCTGGGCGACGCGACCGTCGTCGACAGCACGCGCGCGATGCTCGTGTGGGAGCCCAGGCGGGTCGTGCCGACGTACGCGTTCCCCGACGACGACATCGACGGCGAGATCGTCGCGCAGACCGCTGCCGCCGCGGGCGAGGTAGAGCCCGGCGCGCTCCCGGCGGGCGCGCCACCCGAGCTCGCCGGCGTGCCGGTGTACGACCCGAGCATCGCCTTCGACGTGCGGGACACGCAGGGCGAGCCGGTGACGATCCGCGCCCGCGAGGGCGGCCGCGAGGCTGCCGGGTTTCGCCCCGCCGACGAGGCGTTCGCCGGCCTCGTCATCGTCGACTTCGTCGCCTTCGACGCCTGGTATGAGGAGGACGAGCGCAACGTCGGCCATCCGCGCGACCCCTTTCACCGCATCGACATCGTGCACAGCGCACGCCACGTCCGCGTCGAGCGCGCGGGCGAGATCCTCGCGGAATCGTCGGACCCCTACATGCTCTTCGAGGCACCGCTGCCGGTCCGCTACTACCTCCCGGCCGAGGACGTGCGCATGGACGTGCTGGCTGCGAGCGAGACGCGGTCCGTCTGCGCCTACAAGGGTCAGGCGTCGTACTTCGCGACCCCGGATGGCGAGGACGTCGCGTGGACGTATGCCGAGCCGCTGCGGGAGGCGGCCGAGGTCACCGGCCGGATCTGCTTCTTCAACGAGCACGTCGACATCGCGGTCGACGGCACGCCGCTGCAGCGCCCGCGGACGCCCTGGTCGCGCCGGTAGCGGCCGGCGACCGTGCGCGTCCTGCTCGTCGGAGGCGGGTGCCGCGGGCTCGCGCTCGCGCGCGGGCTCGTCGCCGACCGCCACGCCGTCCGCGCGGTGACGCGCAGCGAGGCGCGCCGGGCGGAGATCGAGGCCGCGGGGGCCGAGTGCTGGATCGGTGACCCCGACGTCGTCGGCACGTTGCGCTACGCGCTGGAGAGCGTGACGATCCTCGTGTGGGCGCTCGGCACGGCGGCCGGCACGCCCCAGCAGGTCGCCGCCCTCCACGGCCCGCGGCTGGAGATGATGCTCTCCAAGACGATCGACTCCACCGTCCGGGGGGTCGTCTACGAGGCCGCCGGCAGCGCGGGCGACGACGCCTTCGCCGCCGGCATCCGGGAGGTGCGGCGCATCTGCGCGCGCAACGAGATCCCGTTCGCGATCCTCGACGCCGGGCCCGCCGATCCGGATGCGTGGGCCGTGCAGGCCCGCGATGCCGTGGACCGGCTGCTCGGAATCCACTAACATCAAATTACCTAAAAGCCGACCGGATATCGGGCATCGAGGGCGGCAGGGGAGAATTGGGTGTGAGGGAGTATGCGAAGGACGTGCTGGTGGAGACCGGCTGGATGGCCGAGCACCTCGACGACGATGCGATTCGCATCGTCGAGGTCGACGAGAACCCGGCGCTCTACGGCGAGGCCCACATCCCCGGCGCGATCGGCCTCGACTGGCGGCAAGATCTGCAGGACCGGGTCCGTCGCGACTTCCTCGGGCCCGAGGAGTTCGGCGCGCTGTTGGGCTCGCACGGCATCTCCAGCTCGCACACGGTCGTGCTCTACGGCGATCGCAACAACTGGTTCGCGGCCTACGCGTACTGGTACCTGAAGTACTACGGCCACGAGCGCGTGCTGCTCCTCAACGGCCCGCGCGAGGGCTGGATCGCGGAGGGGCGCGCCACGACCTCGCGGGCGCCCGGCCACCCGCCCGCCACGTTCTGCGCGCGGGCGCCCGATGACACGATCCGCGCACGCCGCGACGAGATCCACGCCGCGCTCGGCAGCGCCACGAAGCTCGTCGACGTGCGCACGCCCCAGGAGTTCTCCGGCGAGCTCATCGCGATGACCGGCTACGAGCAGGAGGGCGCCCAGCGCGGCGGGCATCTCCCCGGCGCGATCTCGATTCCGTGGGCGCAGGCGGTCACCACGGAGGGTCGCTTCAAGTCGCGCGCCGCGCTCGAGAAGCTCTACGGCGGCAAGGGCGTGCTCACGGGCGATCCGATCATCGCCTACTGCCGGATCGGCGAGCGGTCGGCGCACAGCTGGTTCGTGCTGCGCGAGCTGCTCGGCTGCGACGACGTCAAGAACTACGACGGCTCCTGGACGGAGTGGGGGAGCCTCGTCGACGTCCCGATCGCGAAGGACGTCTAGACCCTAGGAGCCGGGGCGCGGCGGGCCGTCCTGCACCCAGCCGGCGAGCGCGCCGGCGGGGCGCGGTGGATGCTCCACGGCAACGCCCTCCGGCAGGCGCGGGCCCTGCAGCGACGCCGCCTCGACCGCGCGGCGAAGATCCTGCGTCCAGCCCCACTTCGGTCCCGCGCCCAGCCTGCGCGCCGCCGCGTTGGACTGCTCACAGACGACGACGACGCCGACCGCCGCCGTGGCCGGCGCCGCGGCGAGCGCGCGGATGACCGTCGCCACGGCAGCTTCGCAGCCGCTCGCGTCGAGCACGACGACGTCCGGGCGCTCGTGGCCGATGAGCGCCGCGACATCGGCCGGCGCGTCGCAGCCGGCGCGCCGGACGCTCGCGAAGGCCACCGGCCCGAGCTCGCCGAGGACCCTCAGCGCGCGCTCGCGATAGGCGCGACCGTCGACGAGGACGAGGCTGCGGATCGGGCGCAGGCGGACGACCGCGGGCGTCGCGTCACTCGCGTGTGGCACGGGCACGTGGCCAGTCTCGCGGTCGCGCCGCGCGCTGTCCCCGGGGAAAGGTCGAGGTTTGCGCGCTCAGCGCAGCGGCACGAACCTGACCGCTTCCAGCAGCTCGCGCTCCAGTCCCCGCGGCCCGCGGCGCACGAGCACGAGCCGCTCCCGGCCGTCGTGCGCCAGCGGCGCGACGAGGCGCCCGCCCTCGGCGAGCTGCGCCTCGACGGCCGGCGGCAGCGCGCCCTTGGCGGTCGCGGCGATGTTGATCGCGTCAAACGGCGCGTGCTCGGGCAGGCCGAGCGCGCCGTCGCCGGTGGTGATCGTCACGTTCTCGATGCCGGCGGCGGAGAGCGCGCGTACCGCGCCGCCGGCGAGCTCGGGCTCGAGCTCGACGCCGTAGACGTGCGCGCACAGCCGCGACAGGACGGCGGCGTGGTAGCCCGAGCCGCTGCCGACGTCGAGCGCGCGGTCGCCCGGCGCAGGCGCCAGCAGCTCGCACATGCGCGCGACGACGCGCGGCTGGGAGATCGTCTGCCCGGCGCCGATGCGCAGCGGCACGTCGGCGTAGGCGCCGGCGACGAGCTCCGGTGCGACGAACAGCTCGCGCGGGACGCTCGCCATGGCGTCGAGGACGCGCTCGTCGGCGATGTGCGCGCGCAGGCTGTGCAGGAGCTCGTCGCGTCCCACGGCGCGATCACGCCGGCAACGCGTCGAGCAGCGGTCCGACGCGCGTGAGCAGGCCGCCGACGATGCGGGCGGTCGCGCCCCAGATCACGAGCTCCTCGCCGACGCGGTAGACGTCGGTGCGGAAGGGAATGCCGCGGTGCAGCAGCCGCGTGCGCGCGTGCGATGCGCGCAGCTCGGCCAGGCGCAGCTCGAGCACCTCGTCGACCTCCTGCGCCGATGGCGTCCAGATGAGGCCCGGCTCGATCAGGCCGACGAACGGATAGACGGCATAGCTCGTCGCGACGGTCGGGGTCGGCTCGAGGGCGCCGAGGATCTCGACGTGCTCGCGCGGCAGGCCGATCTCCTCCTCGGCCTCGCGCAGGGACGTCGTGACCAGGTCCTCGCCGGCGTCGCGCCGGCCGCCCGGGAAGGAGATCTCGCCGGCGTGGCTGCGCAGGTCGTGGCGGCGGCGGGTGAAGACGGCGTGCAGGTCGCCGCCGTCGACGTAGAGGGGAACGAGCACGGCGGCCTTCGTGCGGCCGTGGACGCGCAGGGTCGTCGCCTCGGCGGGATCCAGCAGGACGGCGCGCAGCGCGTCAGACAGCGAGCTGGATGCGCTCGACACGCTCGTCGAACATGACCTCGCCGTCGAGCGTGCGATGCACGGGGCACTTCGTGGCGATGACCTTCAGGCGCTGGACCTGCTCGTCGCTGAGATCGGATGGCAGCCGCAGCGTGAGCGTGAACTTCGTCGGGCAGCCGCGCTCCGCGGGGATGTAGTCGCAGACGACCTCGACGTCGCGGAGGTTCCAGCCTTTGCGGGCGGCGTACATCTCCATCGTCACGGCGGTACAGGAGGCGAGGCTCGCGGCCAGCAGCTCCTGGGGCGACGGTGCGGCGTCGTTGCCGCCGGCGTCGAGCGGTTCGTCGCAGTTCAGCCGGTGCTCGCGCACCTTGACGACGTGACGAAAGCCGTTGATGCGCTGAGCCGATGCATGCATGGACATAAGGCTAGCGAGCTACGAAGGGTCCGACAGTGGATGAAAGAGCAATCCGGTCGGGACCTTGGGAAAGAAGTAGGTCGACTTCGGCGGCATGTTCACGCCCGCGGCAGCGATCTCCTGGATCTGGGCGACCGGGATGCCGCGCAGAAAGAAGCCGGCGTCGAACGTGCCGGACGCGACGAGGTCGCGGGCCTCCTCGAAGGAGCGCGCGTAGCCGAGGCCGCGCAGGTGGGAGATGTCGTCCTCCGACAGGTCCAGCGGCCCCTTGAGGACGAGCGCCTCGAGGACGGCGGTGTCGAGGCGGCGGTAGGGCTCGGGCATGTCCGCCAGCGCCTCGTCGGCGATCGCCTGGTCCTTGAGGGTCAGGCGGAAGGCGCGCTTGAAGTGGCTGTCCATGTAGCCCATCTGGATGCCGCCGCCGTCGTCGGGCGGGACGAGCTCGCAGACCTCGATCGGCGCGATGTCGAAGTTCGCCTTCAGCGTTGCCGCCAGCGTCTCGGGCTTCTCGGTGTCCTTCAGCCCGTCCACCAGGCGGTGCGTGGGAAAGACGGTCAGGCCCTCGTCCTGCAGGGCGACGAGGCACATGAGCACGTAGCGGTGCGGCCCATCGCCGCCGATCTCGTCGGCGTAGACGCGCGCGGTCTCGTAGCGATGATGACCGTCGGCGATCAGCAGCTCGACCCCGGCCAGCGCGCCGGTGACGGTCTCGATCGCGGCCGGGTCCGTGATGCGCCAGAGCCGGTTGTGGGTGCCGTCGGCCTCCCGCACGTCGCCGAAGGGCTCCTCCTCCGTCGCCGGCTGGAGTGCCTTCCAGGCGCGCAGCTGCGGGTCGGAGTACAGCGAGAAGATCGGCGACAGGTTCGCGCGCGTGGCCCGCTGCAGGCGCAGGCGGTCCTCCTTGGGCCCCGGGTGCGTGCGCTCGTGGGGGCGGATCGTGCCGGGCCCGTAGTCCTCGACGCGCACGCGCGCGAAGAAGCCGTTGCGGGTCAGCCGGCGGCCGTCGGGGCCGGTGTAGTCCTGGATGAGCGCCCAGAGCGCGGGCTCCTCGTCGCGCACGATGGCGCCGTCGGCCCGCCAGGCGTCCAGCAGCGCGGCCGCGTGCTCGTAGCGGTCGCCTCCCGCGGGGTCCTCGGGGAGGTCGATGGCGACGACGTTGTAGGGCGAGCGCGACTGCAGCTCGGCGCGCTGCGCGGGGTCGATGACGTCGTAGGGCGGTGCTGCCAGCGCCTGCAGCGGACCCGCCACGGCGGGGTCGTAGTGCAGGGCGTGCAGCGGCTCGACGCGGGCCATCGGCGCGGGAGACTAGTGGTCGTCGCGAACTGGGTGGGCGGCGCCCGGAGCGTCACCCACCCAGCCCGCTCCGCCGGCCGGCCGCCCCTCGCGGCCGCTAGCGGAAGCTGCGCGTCCCGAACTCGGTCGTGTACGTCGCTGCCGGCTCGCCGCCGATGTCCTGCGGGGCGCCGATCGCGATGCCGATGCCGATGTCGCGGAACCTGCCGTTGAGGACGTTCGCGCGGTGGCCGGGGGAGTGCATCCAGGCGTCGACGCTCTCGCGCGGCGTGGCCCGGCGGCCCGAGCCCCAGTAGAGGTTCTCGCCCAGCGACCACTTCGCGACGCGGCCGGTGAGGTAGCGCGTGCTGCGGCGGACGCGGCTGCCCAGCGTGCTGCCGTCGTAGCCGACGTGGGCAAAGAAGCCGTGGGTGACCATGTCGCGGCTGTAGCGCGTGGCGACGCCGCGCAGCTGGCCGTCGGCGCGCAGGGCGGTCAGGCCGTGGCTCTTGCGCTCGCGGTTGAGCAGGCACAGGGTGGCGCGGCGGATCGTGGCGACGTTGGAGGACGTCGGCACTGCGTCGGCGTCGGCGCAGCCGGCGGCGGCGGGCGAGCCCGCGCTCGGCAGGAGCTTCGGAACGACGGTCGTGAGGTCGGGCAGGGTGATCGATGCAGACGCGGCGCCCGGCAGCGCGAGGCCCATGCAGACGAGGGCGAGCGGGGCGAGGAGGCGGATGGCGGCGGTGCGGGACATGTCCCGTCCATCGACGTCTCGACGTTCGTCCGGCACGCCCACGCGCCGTTTCTGGACGGACGGTGGACGGCCCTGGACCCCTCGAACCGGACGTTCGTACGAGAGCGGGCCGGGCGCGCCCCTGCGGCCGCCCGCTCCAGGCCCTACCGTTCAGCGCGCAACGGGATGTAGCTCAGCCTGGTAGAGCACCGCGTTTGGGACGCGGGGGTCGTCGGTTCGAATCCGGCCATCCCGATTGCCGGCACCCGCCGGCCCCTTGCCCCGGTAGCTCAGCTGGATAGAGCAGCGGACTTCTAATCCGCAGGTCGCTGGTTCGAATCCAGCCCGGGGCGCTGAACGCCCTGCTGATCGCGCATGGAAGATCGGCGGATACGCAGCTGCCGCGGCACACTCGGCCTCCAAAGGCTGACAAGAGACGACGCGGGCGCCGACCGGCGGTACCCGCTCGATCTAGGCTCGCCCGCCATGAGCAGCCACGGACGTCTCACCGTCGCCGCGAGCGCCGCCACCGCGCTGGCGTTCGCGTTGTCGGCCGGGGGCACGGTCGCGCAGGCACAGGCCCCGGTCTCGGGCACCAGCCGCACGGACGCGATCCCCGGCCAGTACATCGTCGTCATGAAGGCCGGCTCCGGCGCCGCCGCCAAGGAGCGGGCGAAGGGCAAGGCGCGCGCCCGCGGCGGCCGCGTCAAGCACGACTACGACGCGGCGCTGCAGGGCTACGCCGCCACGCTGCCCGACGACGCCCTCGCGGACGTCCGCAACGATCCCGACGTCGCCTACGTCGAGGCCGACACGGTCGTCTCGGCGACGACGACGCAGACCGGCGCGACCTGGGGCCTGGATCGCGTCGACCAGCGCGACCTGCCCCTGAACGGGTCCTACACGTTCACACCGACAGGCCTGGGCGTGAAGGCGTACGTCATCGACACCGGCATCCGCTTCACCCATCAGCAGTTCGAGGGACGTGCCGTTTCGGGCTTCGACGCGGTCGACGGCGGCACGGCGGACGACTGCAACGGCCACGGCACGCATGTCTCCGGCACGATCGGCGGCGCGACCTACGGCGTCGCCAAGCAGGTCGGCCTCGTGGCCGTGCGCGTGCTCAACTGCTCGGGAAGCGGCTCGAACTCGGGCGTCATCGCCGGCATCAACTGGGTCACCTCCGACCATGCGCCAGGCGCGCCGGCGGTCGCGAACATGAGCCTCGGCGGCGGCGTCTCCACGGCGCTCGACCAGGCCGTCGCCAACTCGGTCGCCGACGGCGTGACGTACGCGATCGCCGCCGGGAACTCCAACGCCAACGCCTGCACGACGTCGCCGGCGCGCGCGCCGAGCGCGCTCACGGTCGGCGCCACGACGACGACCGACGCCCGCGCGTCGTTCTCGAACTTCGGCTCGTGCCTCGACCTGTTCGCGCCGGGCGCGAGCATCACATCCTCGTGGTACACGAGCGACACGGCGACGAATACGATCAGCGGCACCTCGATGGCCACCCCGCACGTCGCGGGCGTCGCCGCGCTCTACCTGCAGGGCGACCGCGCGGCATCCCCGGCGACCGTCGCGTCGGCGCTGACCGCCAGCGCGACGGCCGGCAAGGTCACGAGCCCCGGCACCGGCTCGCCGAACCGGCTGCTGTACTCGCTGTTCGGAGCGGCGCCGCCCCCGCCCCCGCCCCCGCCGCCGCCGCCGCCGGGCTGCGGGCTCGCGCAGAATTTCACCGGCACGCTCGCCGGCACCGGAGCGAGCCAGATCCAGCCCAACGGCACGTCCTACACGTCGTCCACGGCAGGGACGCACCGCGGTTGCCTGCGCGGCCCGGCAGGGACGGACTTCGATCTGTACCTCGATCGCCGGACCGCCACGGGCACCTGGCAGCAGGTCGCACGGGCGATCTCTGCGACGTCCAGCGAGGACATCGCGTTCAACGGGACGGCGGGGACCTACCGCTGGCGCGTCGTCGCCTTCAGCGGCGGCGGCACGTACGCGTTCGGGCTGACCCGCCCGGCCTGATCGCACTGCGCCGGGCCCGGAGCGCTCGCTCCGGGCCGGCCGGCGGCGCTCGGTCACCGCCTCCGGGCGAGCCCATGCAGGGCATCGCGGCACGCGGGCAGGCGCTCGACGAGTGCCAGCGCGTAGCGCGCGTCGCCCAGGCCGGCCGGGGTCTCGACGAGCAGGCGGCCGACCCAGCGGGCGGCCGCGCGGTCGAAGCGCGGGTCGCCGGCGTCGGCGAGCAGCGCGAGGATCGTCAGCGCGTCGTCGAGCCCGATGCGCGGCAGCTCCGCGGCGGCCGCCTCGACGAGGACGAGGTTGCCGGTCAGCAGCGCCCGCTGCAACCTCGAATACGCGCTTCCCTGGCTCGTCATCGAACAGATGTTCGCACGAAGGCGGACGTCAGTCGGCGCGTGCTGCAATGACGAGTGCGGCCATGAGCGCCGCCGCCTCGTCGTCAGCCAGGCCCTCGGCCTTCAGCCGCCGCCAGGTTGCGAAGTCCAGCGCGACCGCGACGACCGCGTGCACGCGCGCGGCGCGGCGGCCGCGCGCGCCGAACCCGGCCGCCAGCGCGTCGGCGAGCTGCGCCATCACCGCGTCCGCCGTACGCGCCATGAGCGCGTCGAGCGCCGGGATCGCTCCGCGGTCGCGCAGGACCTTCGACGTCATCGGCTCCCGCGCGCGATAGCCCCCGTAGACCTCTCGGAGTGCGGCCTGCACCCGGGCGCGCGGATCCTCGAGCGCAAGCGCCGCGCCGAGGTCGGGCGGCGGATTGCGGGCGAGGAACGCGCCCTGGCAGGCGGCAAACAGATCGGCGTCCTCCGGGAAGTGGTTGTAGACGGTCAGCCGCGCGACGCCGGCGCGGCGGGCGATCTCGGCGACGGTGGTGCGCGCGGGCCCGATCTCCTCGTGCAGCGCGACGGTCGCGTCGACGATCCGCCGGCGCGTCTCGGCCTGGCGCTCGGCGCGGGCCCGCAGCTCGTATGGCCGTTTTTGACTTGACATGGCGGTCATCCAAATATACGGTGCGCGTCAATCAGCAAACGGCATGTTCAGTGAAAGGTGAGGGAGCGATGATCGGCACGAACGCGCGGGTTCTGGGTCCCAGGGACGGAGCCGCCGGCAGCCTCGGCTCGATCGGCGTGCGGTTCATGGTCGACGGCGACGAGACCGGCGGCGGGTTCTCGCTCGTCGAGCACCCGATGCCCCCGCGGGCGCTCGCGGCGCCGATGCACCGCCACGCGCACGAGGACGAGTACAGCTTCGTCCTGGAGGGCCGCGTCGGCGCGAAGCTCGGCGACGAGGTCGTCTTCGGCGAGGTCGGCGACCTCATCTTCAAGCCGCGCAACCAATGGCACACGTTCTGGAACGCCGGCGACACGCCCGCACGGATCCTCGAGATCATCGCGCCGGCCGGCTTCGAGCGGTTCTTCCAGGATCTCGTCGCGATGCCCGCAGGCGGCCCGCCGCCGACGCCCGAGCAGCGCATCGCCGTCGCCGATCGCTACGGCCTGGAGTTCGACTTCGCGAGCATCCCGGCGCTGCTGGAGGAGTACGGGCTGACCTTCGGGCCGCCCGCGACGCCGGCCGGCTGAGGCGCGTCCTGCGGTTCGATCGCGGGCAGGACGCGCCCACAACGCCGCCGAAGCCGCTGGACAGTTTCACTTCACTGAAATTTTCCTCGTCACCCGGTCGCGCTGGCATTCGCGTGGCGCGGGCTCACGAGCGCCACTTCACCGAGCACCCGCGCGCAGGCGTCTCGGGGTTGGCGGGCTGCGCGCCGTCGAGCACCGCGTCGAGCGCCTCGCGCAGCCAGCGCGCGTCGAGGCTCGGGTCCCCATGATCGGCATCGGGCGCGCCGCGGTAGCGCAGCAGCCCGTCGGCGTCCAGGAGGAAGACATGCGGCGTGACCTGCGCGTCGAGTGCTCGCGCAACCTCCTGCGACTCGTCGTACAGGTAGGGGATCGGCCAGGCCTGATCGCGCACGAAGCGCGCCATCGCCGCCGGCGAGTCGGCGGGGTAGCGCTCTGCGTCGTTGGCGTTGATCGCCAGGATGCGCACGCCGCGTGGCGCGTAGTCCTCCGCCACCGCGCGCAGGCGCGGGTTCCACGCGATGACGTACGGGCAGTGGTTGCACGTCACCAGGAGGACCGTCGCGGGCGGCCGGTCGTCGCCGGGCACGGTGTGCGGCGCGCCCTCGGTGTCGTCCAGCGTGAAGGCGGGGACCCGATCCCCGAGGGAGAAGCTCATGGCCGCATGATCGCAAGGGCGAGCGCCGCTGCTAGATTCAGGGCCGCGCGGTGGGCGTAGCTCAGTTGGTAGAGCTCCTGGTTGTGGTCCAGGCGGTCGGGGGTTCGAGTCCCCTCGCTCACCCTCGCGGCGCGGTGCCGGCCAGCCGGGCGAAGCACGCGTCGCTGTTAAAGCGCTCGGCGACGAGGTCCTTACGGTGATCAGACAGCAACCGGATCTCCATCGCCTGCGCATCCAGGTGCGCGGCAGGGAACGCGTCGACGCCGTCCTTGACGACCGCCCTTCATCACGCGGCGCGCCCGGTAGGCCTCATAGGCAGCGTTGGCCTGGCACTCTGTCCACAGCTCTTCCTCCAAGCGGCGCTTGGATTCCTTCAGTCGCTGCGGGCGAGACGCCGGGATCGGCCGGGCCTCCTGCGCGCGCTGATCATCAAGGCGGCGCCTGGCCTCACGCAACCACCCTCGCCGACCCTGCGCCGTCGATAACTCAGCCGGGAGCTCCTCGCCACGGGTTTCGCCGCACTGCTCGTCCGGGCCGCCCCGGACGGACGGACCACGGGGTGATGCAACAGCCACCGCGCAGAGCGGATCGCCCTGGGGGCCGGTCGGGAGCGCCACGGGCTGCACATGCGCGAGTCTCCGCGATCGCAGCGCGCAATGCATGACGGATCGCTGGCGCCGCGTTACCCTTGCGGCATGTCGCCCTGGATGGGGTCGGGTCCCTTCGGCTACGCGCCTGGCGGACGCTTCGACATCGACCGCCGGCACCGCGACAGGAGCGCGCGGAACCGGTGCGATCGGCCGGGGCCGGAGGTCTGATGCTGCGCACGGCGTTCTGCGAGCTGTTCGGGATCGAGGCGCCGATCCTGCAGGCGGCGATCTGGCCCGCGACGTCGCCCGAGCTCGTCGCGGCGGTCGGCGAGGCCGGCGCGCTCGGCAGCATCGGCGCGATCTTCAGCCGCGCGGACGCGCTGAGCGCCCGGATCGAGCGCGTCCGCGCGCTGACGCAGCGCCCATTCGTCGTCAACCACGTCGTCCCGCAGCTCGACGAGGAGGCCTTCGCGGCGACGCTGGCGGCGCGTCCCGCCGGCATCTCCTTCGCGCTCGGTGAGCCCTCGGCCGAGCTCGTCGAGCGCGCCCACGAGGCGGGGGCAAAGGTCATCCACCAGGTGCACACGGCATCTCAGGCGCGCTCGGCGGCCGGCCTCGGAATCGACGTCTTCATCGCGCAGGGCAGCGAGGCCGGGGGGCAGGGCATGACGGCGGGAGTCAGCACGATGCTGCTCGTCCCGCAGGTCGTCGAGGCCGTCGCCCCGGCGCCGGTGCTAGCCGCCGGCGGCGTCGCCGACGGCCGCGGTCTCGCCGCCGTGCTCGTCCTCGGCGCGGCGGGCGCGAACGTCGGCACGCGCTTTCTCGCTTCGGCCGAGGCCGACGTGCCCGACAGCTGGAAGGAGCGGATCGTCGAGGTCGAGTCCGAGGACGCGATCCGCTTCGAGACGTGGAGCGCGATCATGCCTTCGCGGCCGGGCGGCTACGACGTCGTCCCGCGCGTCATCCGCACGCATTTCGTGACGAAGTGGCAGGACCGCCCGCGCGAGGCGGCCGAGCACGCCGAGGCGCTTCGCACCGAGATCATGGGATCGGTCGGTGCCGGGCGTCCCGACGAGCTGACGCCGTTCACCGGCCAGACGGCCGGGCTCGTCACCGACGTCCTGCCCGCGGCCGAGATCGTGCGCAGGCTCGCGGCCGACGCGGAGGACGAGTTGCGGCGCGCCGCGATGCTGACGCAGCCGGGTGCGTGATTTGCGTGACCCGCGCAGATCGGGTGCGGGGCGTCTGGCGCGCGCTGATGGAGAACCTGCGCAGCCGCGATCTGCGCCGCGTGCAGCTGTCGTTCGGCGCTGCCTGGACGTCGGAGTGGGCGCTGACCGTGGGACTCGCGATCGTTGCGTTCCGCGACGGCGGGGCGGGCGCCGTCGGGGCGGTCGCGCTGTTGCGGCTGCTGCCGGGCGCGATCGCCGGTCCGTTCCTCGCGACGATCGCCGACCGAATGCGGCGCGAGCGCGTCGTGGCGGCGATCGGGCTCGTGCGCGCCGCCGCGATCGGGCTCATGGCGCTGCTGCTCGCGCTCGACCTCCCGACCGCGGGGGTCTACGCCCTGGCGGTCGTCTCGACGATCGCGGGGACGCCGTTTCGCGCCGCCCATTCCGCGCTGCTGCCGTCGCTGTGCGCCACGCCCGACGAGCTCACGAGCGCGAGCGTCGTGCGCGGGATGCTCGACTCGCTGAGCACGCTCGTCGGGCCGCTGATCGCGGCCGTCCTGCTGACGGTCGGCGCGCCCGCAACGGTCTTCGCCGCGGCGGCACTGGCGTCGCTGTGGTCAGCCATGCTCGTCGTGCACCTCGCCTACGAGGCGCCCGAGGCGGCGCGGGCGTCCACGCGCCGCTCGATCCTCGCCGAGGTCCGCGAGGGCGCGCGGGCGCTCGCCGAGCACCGCGACCTCGCCCTGCTGATGGGGCTCGGCGTCTCGCAGACGTTCACGCGCGGGTGCCTCAACGTCTTCACCGTCGTCATGGCGATCGAGTTGCTCGACATGGGCGAGGCCGGCGCGGGCGTGCTGTCGGCGGCGGTCGGCGCCGGCGCCGTCGTCGGCTCGATCGGCGCCTCGCTGCTCATCGGCAGCCGCCGCCTCGGCGCCTGGTTCGGCGTCAGCATCGCGCTGTGGGGAATCCCGCTCGTCCTCATCGGCGCGTACCCCGCCCAGGTGGCCGCGCTCGCGCTGCTCGCCGTCGTCGGCCTCGCGAACGCCACGCTCGACGTCTCGGGATTCAGCGTCATGGCGCGCCTGGCGCCGAACGAGGTCCTCGCGCGCGTGTACGGGATCTTCGAGGCGCTGATCGCGCTCACGACCGGGCTGGGGTCGATCCTCACGCCCGCGCTGATCGACGCGCTCGGCATCCGCGCCGCGCTCGTCGTACTCGGCGCGGTGTGCCCGCTGCTCGCGGCGCTCGCGTGGCTGCGCCTGCGCGCGCTGGACCGCTCGATGCAGCGCCGCGACGAGGAGCTCGGCCATCTCACGGCGGTGGCGATGCTGGCGCCGCTGCCGATGCCCGTCATGGACCACCTCGCGCGCAACCTCGTGCGCTCGCACGTGGCGCCCGGCGAGGCCGTCTTCAATCAGGGCGACGTCGGCGACCGCTTCTACCTCATCGCCGGCGGCGAGGCCGAAGTCGTCGGCGACGGGGCCGTCATCCACACGCTGCGCAGCGGCGACTCGTTCGGCGAGATCGCGCTGCTGCGCGACGTGCCGCGCACGACCGGCGTGCGCGCACGCACCGCGCTGGACCTCTACGCGCTCGAGCGCGACGTCTTCGTGCCCGCCGTCGGCGGCTACCGCGCCGCTGCGGCGGCGGCCGACGGCGTCGTGGCGACGATGCTCGACACGTTCCGCCCGCGCGGCGTCGGCGTCTAGCCCGGCGGCACGGCGGGTAGCCGTTGCGGCGTGATGCCACTGTCGCCATCCAACGTCCGCGCGTACGTTCTGCCCGGACTCGAGGGCTGCAACGTCCTCGGCACCGGCGCGAACTCGGGGATCGGCCGCGCGATCGCGGTGCGCTTCGCCCAGCGCGGCGCCAACGTCGCGATCAACTACCCCGTCGACCCGCAGGGCGCCGAGGAGACCGAGCAGCTCGTGCAGGAGAGTTCGCGCGGCGGGTTCGCGGCGAAGGGGTCCGCCACGTCCTCGTGCGCGCCGACGTCTCCGACGAGGACGAGGTGCGCGCGCTGGTCGACCGCGCCGCCGCCGAGCTCGGCTCCGTCGACGTCCTCGTCAACAACGCCGGCATCCAGATCGCAAGCCCGAGCCACGAGATCGCGACGGAGGACTTCGACGGCGTGCCCGCGATCAACCTGCGCGGCGCGTTCCTGTGCGCGCGCGAGGTCATCCGCCGCTGGGTCGCAATCGACGATCGCGAGCGGCGCGGCTGCATCGTCGACGTCTCGAGCGTCCACGAGCTCATCCCGCGACCGCAGTTTCTGTCCTACTCGATGAGCAAGGGCGGCATGATGAACCTCACGCGCACACCGGCGCTCGAATGGGCGGCCGACGGCATCCGTGTCAACGCGATCGGCCCCGGCGCGACCGTCACGCCGATCAACCGCGCCTGGATCGACGAGCCCGACAAGCGGGCGGCCGTCGAGGACCACATCCCGCTGGGGCGCGCAGGCACGCCCGAGCAGATGGCCGGCGTCGCGTGCTTTCTCGCCAGCGACGAAGCCGCGTACGTCACCGGGCAGACGCTGTTCGTCGACGGCGGGCTGACGCTGTACCCGGCGTTCCGCGAGCCCTGGTCGGGCACATGAGCGGCCTGTCGGACCTCGCCACGGCGATCGGCAAGGGGCTCGTCGCTGGCGCCGCGGGCACGGTCGCGATGACGGTGTCGAGCACGCTGGAGATGAAGGCGCGAGGACGCGAGGGGTCGTCCGCGCCGGCCGACGCGGCCGCGAAGGTCCTCGGGATCTCGGACTTCGAGGGCGACGCCGAGAAGGCGCGCTTCTCGAACGTCGTGCACTGGAGCTACGGCACCGGCTGGGGCATCGCGCGCGCGCTGCTGCGGCTGGCCGGGCTCGGGCCCGCGCAGGCGACCGCCGCGCATCTGGCCGTCGTCTGGGGCGGCGAGGCCGTGATGCTGCCGGCGCTCGACGTCGCGCCGCCGTTCTGGACGTGGGGTGCCGAGGAGGTCGCGATCGACGTCGGCCATCACGTCGTGTACGCGCTCGCCACCGCCCTCGCGTTCGAGCTGCTCGATTAGCGTCGCGCGGGCGGCGCGGTAGGAGCGCTTCGCGCACTTCACGTCGCCGCGGCGGCGTTCGCAGGCGGCTCGCCGAGTTCGGGCCGACGATCGACGTCAGCGTCGCCAACCACCCGGGCCGCACCGCGGTCGGCTCGCCTCACTCGGCGAGCGAGTAGACCTTGCGGTGCCCGGCGGTTCAGCGAGTGCGCACGATGAGCGCTGAGATGCGCCGGCCGACCCTGCCGACAGTCAGTGCGCGCGCACTCAACACCGACAGCTCGGACGCAAGAACTTCGCTGATCGACATCGCGATCGCCGTCAGTGAGGGGCCCGCGAAGGGAAGCTGCTCGGCCGCTCCGAGGATCACCCTGGCGCCGGGTGCGCGCTCGCGCGCGAGGCGCACCATCTCCTCGCTGGGGTCAAGCCCGGCGACGCTCGCTCCCCACAGACAGCGCGTCGCGCAGCAGCAGGCCGCCGCCGCAGCCGACATCAAGCAACCGGTGACCGGGCTTGAGGGCCAGCGCCTCGAGGATCACGCGACGCGCGAAGTCGTGGCTGTTCTGAGCGCCGTAAACCTGGCGGGCGCGGCTGCCCGCCGGGCGTCTCGCGACTCGATCGGTCAGCCACTGCTTGAACGCATCGACCGGAAGCTCGGTCTGCTGCCATTCCGCGAGGTCTTCGTCACGGAGCCCGAACCTCCGCAGGACGTCGGCGATACCGGCAGCCGGCTCGGGGTTCATGGCGCCGAAGCTAGCGAGTGCGTGCGGCCGACCGCATGCAAGCACGTCCCTCGCGACGGCGCATGCATTGACCGGCGGACGTCTGTCGTGCTCCTGCCGTGGCGGCGGTGTTCAGCATGGGTTCACGAAGGTCAACGTGGATCCCACCAAGCAGCGAGCCGGGGGCCATGCGGCTGCTTCAGGATCGATGGAGCGCAGAGGTTGCGTTTCAGTCGCACGGGTCTACGTTCGCCAGCACCCGGCGGGTACGACACGAGAGGAGCCTCAAGGCCGTGGCAGTCATCATGGAGTTTCCGGGCGGGACTCTTGAGCAGTACGACCAGATACACGCCAAGATGGGCTTTGCGCCCGACGGCCAGGGCGCCCCGGGGGCCTGTTTCATTGGGTGTGCGCGACCGAGGACGGGCTGCGCGTGACCGATGTATGGCAGACGCGCGAGCAGTTCGAGCGGTTCGCGGAGGAGAAGATCGGACCCATCACGCAGGAGGTCGGCGTTCCAGGTCCGCCGCAGATCACGTTCCACGACGTGCACAATTATCTGACGGCAGGCTGAACGACGCGACGCGAGAGCAACGCCGCGCCAGCGCCAGACGCGCCGACGGCTCGAACGGACTTCGCGCCTCTCGTCGAGTGCGCTTCGGCACGAAAGCGAACGTGCTGCTGAGCGCGCTCAGCACGGCAACGGGCGGGCTGGCATGTATGCTCTGTCGATGGCATGATTGGGGCATGCCACGCACCAGGGTCAGCACGACGGTCGACGAGCGCTTGCTCTCCAGCGCCCGCCAACTGCGCCAGGGCACGACAGACGCCGCCCTGCTCGACGAGGCGCTCGGCACGTTCCTCGCGCACAACCGCGCGGTCGAGATCGACGCGTCCTACAGCGCCTACGACGACCATCCGCTGGACCGTCCAGACGAGTGGGGCGACCTGGCATCGTTTCGCGTGCGCGCCGCAGCATCGTGACCGCGCTCCCGGCCCGAGGCGAGGTCTGGTGGTGTGAACTGCCCGAAATCGCCCGGCGCCCCGTGGTCGTGCTCTCCCGCGACGCCGCGATCCCGCGCTTGCGCCGCACGCTGATCGGGCCCTGCACGACGGTCGTGCGCGGCCTGGCCAGCGAGGTCGTCCTCGAGCCGGACGTCGATCCGATCCCGCGACGCTCAGCGATCAATCTCGACTCGGTCGAGAGCGTGTCGGTCGGTGTGCTCGTCGAGCGCATCGGGCGATTGAGCGACGAGCGCATGCGCCAAGTCTGCGCCGCGCTAGACGTCGCCGTGGCCTGCACGCGCTGACCGCCAGGCGCGACCCCCGTCACAGCGCTACGCAGAGCGCTGGTCCGCGCGAGAAGCGGCGCAGTTCGCCCGGGTCAGCATCCGCTCGCGTGAGCCATGTCATGAGCCGGAGGTGGTTCGCACAACGTCCGCGTCCCGCCGTACGTTCGAGGGGTGCCATAGAAGTTTCGAGAGGTTCGGCGAGCACTGTCGGACGCCGACTGGAGGAAGGTGCGCCAGGCTGGCTCGCACGAGACGTGGCGCAGCCCGGACGGCGCGACATCGATCACGGTGGCCGGCAAGGACTCCGATACCGTTCCGGTCGGGACGCTCGGCGCGATCCGCCGGGCGACAGGATTGGAGCATCTGCGATGAAGGACTATCTCGTCATCTACGAACGAGCCGAAGACGGCGGCTGGGGCGCCCACAGCCCGGATGTGGAGGGCGTATTCGCGCTCGGGGCAACACGCGAGGAGACCGAACTGCGTATGGCTGAGGCGCTGGCCGCCCACTTGGCGTACCTGCGCGATCAGGGGCGGCCCACGCCCGAGCCGCACACCGACGCCGGTCGCGTCGCGGCCTGAACTGGCGTCACCCTCGACGAAGCGAGTACGGCTCACGCCGAGGCCGTGCCGATCAGATCGCGTCCACTCCCAGACTGCCCCTCCTCGACGAAAGCAGCGCGTTGCGTCCGCCGCTCCTTTGCCGCGAGAAGCAGAACTCGCGTGGAGGCTCGGCACACCGGGATCTGAGGCCGGGAATCTCGTCAGGCTTCCGCAGTGTTCCAGTCCGGACGCTGGTAGATGCCGCCCGGCATGCCGCCGACGCACAGCACGCGTAGGCCGTCCGGGCCGGAGCAGAGCACGCGGCCGGTGCCCGCGTCGACGGCGACGAGGTGGCCGTCGTCGAGCGTGTGTTCGTTGTTCTCTATCACGACGGCGCCCGAGCCGCGGAGGGCGACGTAGAGCTCTTGCTGCCCGGTCTCGGCCTCGTCGTGGGAGCTGGTCGCGTAGTCGGGTGGCAGGTCCATGATGTTGGCGCCGAAGGCGGTGATGTCGAGCCCGGCGCCGACGAGCTTGGCGAAGCCGTCCCACAGCGTCGGGAGCTCGTTGATGGCTCGGGCGGCGTAGCCGGGGGCGGTGCGCGTCATGACGCCACGCCGGTCATGTTGCGCGCCACGACCGCCATCGTCTTGTCGTGCTCGTGGGTGGGGCTGAGCTCGATCAGCTCGACGGGCTCGAGTGTTTGTACGAAGTGGCCTGGGCGCAGGTGGTAGGCGTCGCCGGCGTTGATGATTTCGTCGGGCCCGTCGAGGTAGGTCACCCGGAAGGAGCCCTTGATCAGATGGCCCCAGTGGGGGCATTGGCAGCGGTCGTCGGGCAGGCCGGCGAAGGGCGACTCGTCGGGTGGGAAGTTCGCCGGCATGGTCTCGAAGGCGAGCCGAAAGTCGCCCCAGTCGACGGAGTGGCCCTCGTAGTCGCCGAGGACGGTGGCGGGCAGGTCAGCCTTGGAGGCGTGCATGGATGATCCTCTCGTCGGTGGTGAGCGCGGCCGCGGCGCGGCGGCGCGTGGTGGTCAGGAGCAGCAGACAGGTGAGGCCGATCGCGGCTGGCACGAGGCCCGAGGCCAGCAGCCCCGTGCGGGCGCCGAAGGCCGCGACGACGAAGCCGCCGAGGGCGAGTGCCCCGAGCTCGGCGCCGTTGCGTGCGCCGTTGTAGGCGGCGAAGGCGCGGCCGCGCAGCTCCTCGGGTACGCGCTCGTGGATGAGCGTTCGCAGCAGGACGTTCTTGGTTCCGTGCGCGACGCCGCCGCAGCAGAATCCGAGCATCGCTGCCCACAGGACGGCGGACATGGCGGCGCCCGCGATCCCGAGCCCTTGCGCGACGATCGCGAGCAGCGCGGCGGTGGCCAGGCTCGGGCGCGGGATGCGGTGCGCGAGGCCGGCCGAACCGGCCGCCATGCCGAGGGTCCACGCCGTGATCAGCAGCCCGTAGGAGAAGCTGCCGGCGCCCAGCACCTCGACCACGAAGAAGGGCTCCGCGGTCGCTGACATGGTGAAGACCGTCAGCGCGGCGACGGCGCCCCCGAGCGTGATGGCGAGCGCGCGGTCGTGGGCGAGGAAGGCGAAGCCGTCGCGGGCACGGACGGGCTCGCCCGGCGTGCGCGCGACGGCCGGGCGGCGGCGCGCTCGCAAGGCCAGACCGGCGGCCGCCACGACGAGGAATGACAGGGCGTCGACGGCGAGCGCGAGCGATAGCAGCCCGGCGGCGCCCAGCGCGCCGCCCAGCAGTGGGCCGGCCGTGAAGCCGAGCGAGCGCAGCGTTTCCACCAAGCCGTTGGCTCGGGCGAGATCCGTTTTGCCGGCCGCGGCAGGCACGAGCGCGAACTCCGCCGGCTGGCTGACCGCGGCACCGAAGCCGAGCAGCGCCAGCAGGACAAGCACCACTCCGAGCGAGCCCAGGCTGAGCGCGATGGCGACGACAACGGCCGCCTGGGCGAAGGAGACCGCGACCAGCAGCGCGCGGTTCTCGAAGCGGTCGACGATCGCGCCCGCGAGCCCGGCGCCCAGCACGACCGGCGCCCACAGCGCGAAGAAGAGCGCGGAGACCGCAAACGTCGAGCCGGTGCGCTGCTGGACGTGCAGGACCAGGGGGATCAAGACCAGGAAGTCGCCCAGTGCCGACAGGCCGGCGGCCCCGGCCAGCAGGCGAAGGTCACGGCTGCGGGGGATCGTCATGGCGGCGATCGTCGCGGGCGACCGTTCGGCCAGCGCTCGGCTTGCGTGAACGTCCCGTGATCAAGGACAGTCTTGGCGTGTTGCGTGTGCGTCTCGGCGGCTTTCTGCAGATCGAGGCAGACGGCGTCGAGCTGCCGCTGCCGGTGTCGCGGCGCGCGCGCGGCGTGCTGGCGTACCTGGCGCTCGATCCCGGCCCCCACGCACGGGCCCAGCTGGCCGCGCGCTTCTGGCCCGACGTGCTCGACGCCTCCGCGCGCACGAGCCTGCGGGCCGCGCTGAGCGAGCTGCGGCGCGCGCTCGGCCCGGCTGCCGGCCATGTCGTCGCGACCCGCGACACAGTGGCGCTGGCCGGCGACGATCTGTTCGTCGACGTGCGCGCGTTCGAGCAGGCACTGCGGCGCGGCGATGCCGCGAGCGCGGTCGAGGCCTGCCGCGCGCCGATCCTCGACGCGTTCGACGAGGACTGGGCGCACGAGGCGCGCCGGGAACACGCCGAGCGGCTGGCGGAGGCGCTCGAGCTGCTCGCCGGGCAAAGCAGCGAGCCGGCCGAGGCCGTGGCGCTCACGCGCGAGCAGGTCGCCCTCGATCCGCTCGCCGAGGAGGCCAACCGCCGCCTGATCGAGCGCCTGGCGCAGGTGGGCGACGCGGCCGCGGCGCTGGCGGCGGGCGAGCGCTTCACGCAGCGGCTGCGCACGACGCTGTCGATCGCGCCGTCACGCGAGACCCGCGCGCTGCTGCGGACCCTGCGCGAGCCGGTGGCGCTCGCCGCTCCCGCGCCGCCGCTGCTGATGCGCGTGCATGACACCGAATTCGTCGGTCGCGCGGCCGAGCTCCAGCGGCTGCGGGCGTGCTGGGCCGACGTCGCGCTGCACCGCGGCCGGCGCAGCGTCCTGGTCGCTGGTGAGCCGGGCGTGGGCAAGACCCGCCTGGCCCATCACTTTGCGCGCGAGATTCTCGACGCCGGTGCGCTGGTGCTGCTCGGCCGTTGCTGGGAGGAGCCGCTGGCGCCGTTCGAGCCCTTCACCGAAGCTCTGGGGCAGATCGACGCGGCTGATCTCCTGCGGCCCGACGACGACGAGTACGCGGGCGCGCGCCACCGCCTGTTCGATGGCGTCGACGCCGCGCTCACCCGGCTCGCAGGCGAGCGCGGGCTGCTGCTCGTCATCGACGACCTGCACTGGGCCGATCGCGCCACGCTGCTGTTGACGAGCTTACTGCTGCGCTCGGACCGCCAGGCGCCGCTGCTCGTCCTCGGGACCTACCGCGACACCGAGCTGGGCCGGCGCAGCCCGCTGACGCGGGCGCTCGCCGACCTGCGGCGCGTCGGCGCACTGGACCGCATCGGGCTGCGAGGCCTCGGCGAGGACGAGGTCGCCGCGCTCGCCCGCGCGCTGCTCGGCGACGACGAGGTCGCAGCGTTCGTGCATCGGCGCACGGACGGCAATGCCTTCTTCGCCGAGGAGGTGCTGCGCGGGCTGGCGCACAGCCCCGAGATGCCCGAGAGTGTGCGCCACGCCGTAGGGGTCCGCCTCGCGCGCCTCAGCGACGACGCCGACGAGCTGCTCGCCGCCGCTGCGGTGCTCGGCCAACAGCTCGACCCGCGCGCGCTCGAGGCGACGGCGGCGCTCGTGCCCGGCGCCAGTGAGGCCGCGCTGGACGAGATCCTGCGCGCGCGTCTGCTGCGCGGCGCCCCGGACGTCGGGCGCCTGGAGTTCACGCACGCGCTGGTGCGCGAGGCCGTCTACGACGAGCTCAACGTTCTGCGGCGCGCGCAGTTGCATCGCCGTGCCGCCGAAGCGCTCCGCACGCTGGGCGAGGACCGCCATCTCGAGGAGATCGCCTCCCATCTCTTCCAGGCGGCTTCGCCGGCGGACGCGCGACAGGTCGCGGACATGCTCGTCCGTGCTGGACGGCGGGCTCTCGCCCGCCTGGCCTATGAGGATGCCGCCGAGCGCTTCGAGCGCGCGCTGCAGGCGCTCGAGCTCGCCGATGCCGAGAACGAGGCGGGGCCGGTGCTGCTCGCGCGCGGAGACGCGCTGCTGCGGGCCGGAGAGCCTGCGGGCGCTCGCGCGGCATTCTCCGCCGCGGCGCGGCTCGCCCGCCGCCGCGCCGACCCGCACACGCTGGCCGAAGCCGCGCTGGGCTTCGCCGGCCTCGGGATCGCGATCGTCGGCCTTGACACCGAGACGATCGCCAGGCTCGAGGAGGCGCTCGAGGCTCTCGGCTGCGGCGAGCCGGTGCTGCTCTCACGCCTGCAGGCGCGCCTAGCGGTCGAGCTGTACTACGCGCCCGACCGCCGACGCTCGGAGACGCTCAGCTCCGACGCCGTCGCCACAGCACGCGCGTCCGGCGACCCCAGCGCGCTCGCCGTGGCCCTCAACGCGCGCCACGTGGCGCTGTGGCGTCCGGACCGCATCGACGAGCGTCTTGCGACCACGGCGGCGATGATCGCCGCGGCGCGCCAGGCCCGCGAGCCCCATCACGAGCTTCAGGCCCGCAACTGGCGCGTGATGGACCTCTTCGAGCTCGGCGACATGGCCGCCTGCCGAGAGGAGATCGCCCGCCACGCCCGCCTGGCGGACGAGCTGAGACTGCGGTCCTTCCAGTGGTACAGCGCGCTGTGGGCGGCGACGCGCGCGACCCTCGCGGGCCGCTTCGCCGAGGCGCAGCGCCTGATCGCAGCGGCCCGCGAGAGCGGCACGCGCGCCGGCGACGCCAACGCCGAGCTCTTCGCGGGGATGTTGCAGGAGCTGACCAACGTGCAGCGCCTGGAGTTTCAACGCACCGACATGGCCTTCCTCAACGACAAGGTCGCCAACTCGCCGGCCGGTCCCGCCTATCAGTCCTACCTGATCTGGATACTCGCCGGCCTCGGTCACACCGACGAGGCGCGACGGCACCTGGACGACTGGATGCGCCGCGAACTGGCCTTTGATGCCAACTGGCTCTCCGCGCAGGCGGAGGCCGCCGAGGCGATCGTCCTGCTCGACGAGACGACCCACGCACAGGTCCTGTACGAGCGGCTCGCAGCGTACGCCGGGCGCCCCGCGACCGCAGGCCGAGCCGTCGCGAGCTACGGCGCGATCGACCGTCACCTCGGCAGCCTCGCCGCCGTGCTCGGCCGCCGCGACGAAGCGATCGCGCACCTACGCACGGCGATCGACCGCAACGCCGAACTGGGCTGCGTCGTCTGGCGACTGCACGCCCAGCACCGACTGCACCGGCTCGCCCCCGACGGTGCGCTCGCCGCCGAAGCCGGCGCCACCGCCCGCGCCCTTGGAATCGCGCACCTCGTACCGGCGTGACGGTGACTCGGCGCCTTCGCCCCATAGGGTGGAGAGCGCTCTATTCGACGGATCCGGCACGCTCGGCGAGTCCGCATTCGGCGACCGGGCAGCGGTCAGGCTGCTGAGAGTTTGGCTCGGCGCGACGAGCAGCGCTGTTCGTGCGAGAGCCGCCAGCGCCCGTCCTGCCTCGAACCAGCACTCGAGACAGCTGTAATTTGCGGGTTTGAGCCAGTCTTCTGAGCGCGCCGCGCTTCGCCTTGGCCGGCCATCTCGTCGTACGCGCAGATGCCACAGCGGATCGCCAACGTGCCTCCCCTCACCCGCGTTCACAACCTCCTCGGGCAGGACATCTAGGTGCTCTCATCGAGGAGACGGACGGGCTATAGGTCGTCCGCGTCAGGCCAACCGTTCGCGGGCAGCAGCACCTCGCCACCGAGCGGAGAGGCTGACCAGCCGCCGCGTCGCCGGTCGCGGTTCGAGCGCCCGCGAATGCCCGCGCAGGAGCGCGATGATCGCGGCGGTTGGGAAGAACGGATCGGCGATCACCGACCCGTCCCGCAGCGACAGCGCGACGCGCAGTTGGCCGTCGACCTCGGCGAGCAGCAGGGGCTGCGCCGGGGGCGCGTCGGCGCTGTCGAGCGCGGCGAGTCGGATCAGGGCGCGGTAGTCATCGGCATAGGCCGGGCGGATCGTGATCGCTTCGGTGTTCATTTGGGCCCCGCAGTTCACGTTCTGGGGATGGACTGAGTGGGTCGGTCTGACATCGGGCTGCTGGTCGACGGTCAAGTTCCACGCTCGCCGCGCTTCGTCAAAACCGGCGTGCTCGGGGGTGACGATCTTCCCGTCGAGCAGCGCGGTCCCGGGACTGGGCAGATCGATCTCTGACGTGTGGACGGACATCGCTTCGGGCTCCTTCGCATTTGTGAGTCAGCGAGATGCCCGATACTGCGCGGCGAGCGCCGCCGCGTCATCGGCCGACTGGCCGATCAGGGGATGATTCGGGGCTGACCGCTACGTGCGGTTGGGCGCCGGCTCACCGGCGTCGTAAGCCGTGATCCAGCTGGCGAGCTGTACGCGAGAGTCCAGGCCGAGCTTGCCGAGGATGTGGGACACGTGGGTCTTGACCGTCGCGACGGACACGAACAACTCAGCGGCAACCGCCGGGTTCGACAGTCCGCTCGCGACCCACCGGGCGACCTCGAGCTCGCGAGCGCTCAGCTCGTCCCCGCCGTCGTGTGGGCCGGCGGCCGTCAAGGGGCGCAGATCGCTCCCGCCCACGTCCTCGAGCGCAAGCGCCGCCACCTGCTCGCGACCGAGCACATACCCCCGTTCCCAACACGCGCGGTAGCCGGCATCACCCAGCTCCGCACGCGCCGCCGCCTCACACGCGTCGTGCCAGGCCTGCACATAGGCAAGCAGGGTGACCCCTGCCTCCTGCGCCATCGCGGCGCTGGCCGCGAGCAACAGCGATGCTCTCTCGTGCTGCGAAGATGATCCCGCGGCAAACGCCAAGCCCTGCAGACTCATCAGCATCCCCCAGCGGTGACCGATCCGGCGCTCGATCTGAAGCGCCTCCTTCAGCCTCGCCTCGGCCTGCGCGTCTCCCAGCTGCCACTCGATCGTCCCGAGCAGCGCGTTCGAGATGCCGCGGCACATCACCTCGCCCGTCCGCTCGCTGATCGCAATTCCGTCCTCGAGCAGGCGCCGCGCTTCGGGCAGTTGACCCGCGGTCGCGACCGCGGTCGCGCTGAAGTAGAGAGACAGCGCGAGCCCGTACGGGTCGTCGACCCGCAGCATCTGCTCGTGCGACTGTGCAGACCATTCACGAGCCAGCTCGATGTTCCCCAAGCGCACGTGCGCCAGACCGAGCCCGACCAGCGCATACGCCAGCTCACGATCACCGGCCGTCTGGTCGGACACCGCCCGCGCCTCCTCGAACGTCGACAGCGCGCCGGCAAACCCGCCGGTCGCCTGAGAGAGCATCCCCAACGCCCACAGCCCCATCGCGCGCGTTGGACTCGGCGTCGGCGCGAGCGCGAGCAACGCCTCCAGCCGCCGGCTGCCGGCGCGGTACAGGCCGCGCACCGTCCAATACATCCACAGATCAGCCGCCGTCCGCAGCCCCATCTCCACGTCAGGAGGCGACCCCGCGCAGAAGTCGAGCGCGGCCTCGACATTCGCCCACTCGACGTCCAGCGCCTCGAACATCCCTGCCTGCCCGCCGGTTGCCCACCACGGAAGCTCCCCGCCCGAGACCAGCTGGGCATACCACGCGGCGTGCCCGCGCGCGAGCTCGGTGTCCTCGCCCGCCTCGGTCAATCGTTGTGAGCCGTACAGCCGCAGCGTCTCCAGCAGCCGGTAACGCCCCCGGCGGTGCTTGTGGCCCATCATCAGAATCGACTTGGCGACCAGGCCCGCGATCAGATCGACAATCCGCTCACGCTCCAGGCCCGCACCCGAGCACACGTCCTCGGCCGCCTCCAGACCGAAGCTGCCGGCGAACGCGCTCAGCCGCCGCCACAAGATCCGCTCCTCCTCGGACAGCAGTTCATAGCTCCAGTCGACCGTCGCGCGCAGCGTCTGGCTACGCGAAGGCCCCGCTCCCCGAGCCGCCGCCAGAAGCCGCAGCCGATCATCGAGACGATCGCGCAGATCCTCGGCCGTCATCGACGCCAACCGCACCGCGGCCAGCTCGATCGCCAGCGGCATCCCGTCCAGACGCCGGCAGATCTCGCCCGCCGCCTCACAATTCTTATCCGTCAACACGAAATCCGGCGCGACCGCGACCGCCCGGTCGACCAACAGCCGCAGCGCCTCGATCTCAGCCAGCCCCGCGACGGACAGATCCTCCCGATCGGCGGGCACCTCCAGCGCCGAGAGGACCACGACCGCCTCGCCGGCAGCGCCGAGTCGCTCCCGGCTGGTGCACACGACCCGCACCCGCGCGCACCTCGACACCACCCTGGACACCAACCGGCGGCACGCGTCCAGCAGGTGCTCGCAGTTGTCAAGCACCAGCAACAGCCGCCGATCCCGCAAGCGGGCGATCAACGCCTCCTCAATCCCGTCGTCGAGTCGCTCCTGCACCGCCAACGCCTGCGCCACCGCGTACGCGAGCAGGTCAGGATCCTCCAACTCAGCCAGCTCGACCCACCACACCCCATCCGAGAAATGCCTGCCAAGCCGGTGAGCCGAGCGCAGCGCCAGCCGGGTCTTCCCGATCCCGCCCGGACCGGTCACTGTTATCAGATGCGAGCTCGCCAACAGGCGTTTGAGCTCCGACAGCTCCTGACCCCGCCCAACGAAGCTGTCCAGCTCGACCGGAAGGTTACCCAGCGGCGTCGCCTTCAGCCCGTCTGCCATCGCCCGACGGACTCTAGAGGATGACCGGGCATTCGCCGGGCACAATCATCCCGCGGATCGGCCACCCGGCCGATGACGCGCGCGGGGCAGCCCACATGATCTCCACGGCAGCAGCACACGACGTCGAGGAGCCACGATGACAGTCGATAGCACTCCGAACGAGAACCCGGCCGACCACGACCGCACCGCCCGTCGATGGCGGAACGGCATGGACCACGCCGGTGGACGCTGGTCGCGGTCTGCGGCTCGACGTTCATGCTGCTCATCGACATCTACATCGTGCAGGTCGCGCTGCCGACGATCCACCGCCGGCTCGGTGGCAGCTTCACCGACCTGCAAGGGGTGATCGATCGCGCGCGAGGTCGGTGGCATCGGTCGCAGCCCGATGCGGCCACGGGTGGGAACATGACCCCCACAGGCGTAATCCGGCAGCGCGCAACGGATGCTCTCGGAGCCCTGATCGGATCGGGCGCGAGCCCTGCTCTGGTCCCGCGTCGCCGATGCCTGACCGCGCGTCGTCCTCTCGGGGGCCGACCACCGCATCGATGAGATCCTGAGCCGGCGGCACGCGGGCCGGGCAGCGCCCGGGCGTGCCCGTCGCCGGAGATGCGCGAACAGCATCCGTGGCGCGCGTAGTTCGAAGGGTGGCGAAGAGGTCTTGAGAGGTACGGCGGGCGCTGTCTGACGCCAATGGACGAAGGTGCGCCAGGCCGGCTCGCGCGAGACGTGGCGAGCTCCGACGGCGCAACATCGATCACGGTGGCCGGCAAGGACTCCGATGTTCGTCATCTACGAACGCGCGAGAACGGCGGCTGGGGTGCGCACAGCCCTGACGTGGAAGGCGTACTCGCGCTCCACACCCGACTCAGCGAGTACGGCTCGTACCGAGGCCGTGCCGGGCCCCAAAACCTGTCGGCCGACACCGACGACCGCCGGACTCGCTTTCGCTCGTATGCGCGAAAAGCAGGTGCCGGCTCGCGCTTGCGCGGCTGTAGGTCAGGGGCACCCGCGAGCTCAGGGAGCGATGAAGCCGCCGCAGGCTTGCTCCAGCACACGGGCGGCGGCGATCACCTCGAGGTCGCGGCCGCGGCCCCCGATCAGCTGGACGCCGATCGGCAGGCCGTCGTCGGTGCGCAGCACGGGGACCGTGACGGCAGGCAGGCCGACGGCGTTGGCGAGCGTGCAAAGCGTGAGCTTGCCGCCGGGGCGCACCGGCTCACCGTCGATCTCGGTGAAACCCTCCCCGATCGGCGGAGCGGGGCCAGGCGCGACCGGGCAGAGCGCCAGCCGCCTGCGCTCGAACCACTCGTCGACCTCGCGCTCGAGGATTCCGAGTTGCGTCCAAGCCTCCAGGTACTGGTCGAGGGGCACCGCGACGTCGTCAGCGGACTCGACGGCCATGCGCCCGTAGCGGGAGAGCTCGTCCTTTCTCCCCCCGGCCAGCGCAGCGAGACGGGCGGCGAACTCGACACCGACGAGAAAGTCGAACAAGCTGCGGATGTCCTCCTGCCGGGGCGGGCGCTCCTCGACGAGCTCGTGGCCGGCGCCGGCGAGCGCGTCGGCAGCGACGCGCACAGCGCGCCGGCAGTCCGCCGCGACCGGCTGCCGGATGTCGTCCTCGTAGACACCGACGACGCCGACACCGGGCCGCGGCGCTGCCGGTAGGGTCTGCGACAGTACGGCGAGCGCGAGCTGGAGGTCGTCGGCGCTGCGGGCGAGCGGGCCGATGACGGCCAAGCGCGACCATAACGGCGTCTCACCGTCCGGTGCGTGACCGGTGCACGGGACGAGCTCGCGCGAGGGCTTGAGCCCGAACACGCCGGTGAAGTGAGCCGGGTTGCGGATCGAGCTGCCGAGGTCCGAGCCGATTCCCAGCGCCGACATGCCGCTTGCCACCGCGCAAGCCTCCCCGCCCGAGGAGCCGCCGACGGAGCGGTCGAGCGCGTGGGGGTTGCGCGTCGCGCCAAAGACGTCGTTGGCGGTGTCGTAGAACGCGCAGAACTCCGGCACGTTGGTCTTGCCCAGCAGAATCGCGCCCGCGCCGCGCATGCGACGGATCGCGGGCGCGTCGTAGCCGGCAACGTCGTCAGCGAACAGGCGCGACCCGTTGGGCCACCGCATGCCGGCGACAGCGATCGCGTCTTTGGCCGTGAAGGGGATGCCGTGCAGCGGACCGACCGGCGCGCCGACCGCCAGCGCGCCGTCCGCAGCGACCGCCTCGACGCGCGCCTGATCGAGGCGCAGAAGCACGAGCGCGTTCAGCTCGCCATTGCGCTCCTCGATGCGCGCCACATGCAGGTCGAGCAACTCGACCGCCGAGAGCTCACGCCCGCGAAGCATGCGAGCGAGCTCAGTCGCTGACCCCAGCAGGATGTCGCTCGACGCGGGCACGCGCACCCGCCAACGTTACGCCTGCCCGCGACCACGCCTTGCCTCCGCGCGACAAGCAGCGCCGGAGGTGGCGCTCATCACACGGAGGACGCGGGTTCGAGTCCCCTCGCTCACGCTCTCTCACGCACGCACCGGTTTCCGGCGTGCAAACCGCGAGCATCGGGTACCCGCGTTCTGCGGCACGGCGTCCTGTGAGTATTGAGTTTGCTCAGCGCTGAGCCGAAGGACGCGGGAAACGCGCTCTGGCCGGTGGGCGGATGCGCGGGTCCCGTGGCCGCCTGGGCGCAGCAGAAAGCGGCGGGATCGCGGGTCGGCGCCCGGAACTTGGACTTCGACGTCGTCGGGCACTACGCGCGGCCCGACGTCTTCTTCCTCGAGTCGCGGCGATCACCGGTCACGCCGGGGTCGGAGTGGCTCTCGCCCGCGCCCTGCCCCCGCTCGATCCGGATCGGGGCCTCGATGAGATGCGGCTCGGGCTCGGGCCCGTCCGTGGTGAACCACGGCGCCTCGGCCGGCGCGTCGGGGCGCAGGATCCACGTGCGGCCCACCCGGTCGACGCCGATCGGGTAGATCGTCAGGGCGCCGTCGGGCTGGATGTGCAGGCGCAGGAAGTGCTTCTGATCCTGGTGGTGCAGCGGCGCGTAGGCCTCGGTGCCATGCAGTCCGAGGTAGCCGGTGGCCCAGAGGTAGCCCGCCATTCCCATCATCCCCGAGATGCCGCCCAGCAGCCAGACGAGGCCGAAGAAGGCGAGCAGCGAGGGGACGCCGTCGGGCGCCATCGCGGTCGACAGGTAGGAGGCCGTGATCAGGACCCCGGAAACGCTCCCGACCTGCAGCGTCGAGTGCGCGAGCCCGAGCAGCACCCGCCCGATGCCGCTGGCATCGTGGGCGAAGCGCACCATCCCGACGAGTGACGCGAGCACGAGCAGGCTGAGCAGGAAGGCCGTCGGGCTCTCCCACATGGCACGCAGGAGGTCGACGACGCCCAGCGACACGTAGCGGTCCTCAAGATGCAGGCCGAGCATGAAGACCAGCAGCACCTGGACGGTGCCGAACACCGCCGCAAGCGGCAGGTTGTACGCGGGCATGAGCCAGATGCGCTTGCGCAGCTGTTTGGACACCGCAGCCGACGGATACGTGCGCGCCCTGCGGTAGGCGGTCGCCCCGGCGGGCCCGGGGAGGTCGGCGCGCTCGGGCAGGTTGTGGGTCGGGTGCAGGAAGGCCCCGCCCCCGCCCGACTCGATGTGGTGACGCGGGCCGTCCTGCTCCTCGTAGCGCGAGTAGTAGTGCTTGCCGCTCTTGAGATAGAGCAGCAACTCGGCGCCGGCGGCCTGGATGATCTCGCGCTCGAGGTAGGCGACGTCGCGGTCGGAGTGCACATCGGTCTCCTTGCGGCCGCTCTCGACCTCCTTGGACATGCACAGCACGACGCGATCTCCGGGCGCCATCCGGTCGGCGGCGACGTCGGCGAAGTACTGCAACTGGACCTCGTCGACGGACGCTCCGAACTGGATGTCGATGCCCCACAGCCACCAGCCGCTGGGGAGCTTCAGCGCGAAGTAGCTGCGGCGCTGGCGCGTGCGCCATCCGCCGATCCAGCGGTTGCGGCAGAAGATGCTCGTGAAGTTGACGAGGCCGTCGTACCAGTCGTGGCTGCCCGGGATCGCGAACAGCTCGGGGGCCTCCGGGGCCGCGCAGGGCAGCGCCGAGCGGTACGGCCCGAGCATGCGGTTCTCGTACTCGACGGCCTTGGGCACCGGGTAGACGGCGTCGCCGCCGAAGACGAGCAGTCGTCCGCGCTTCGTTGCGTGCTCCTCGCCCTCCCAGTCGAGCGAGAGCGCGTCCGCCGCGAGGAGCCTGGCCACGGTGTAGGTGGAGTTCCAGCCGTCGCCGAGATCGGCCACGTAGTCCAGCCACAGCTCATCGGGCCCGGAGTGATCGGGAACCTCGGCGGGCTCGCGCACCTGCTGCTCGCGGCTGTCGGCGTAGGAGCTGAACATGCCCGACAGCAGCACCCGCGCGGCCGTGTCGATGAGCTGGTGAGGATCGAACCAGCGCACCATCGGGCGGCGGACGAAGCCGAGCTCGGACGGCTCCGACGGGCGCGGGGGACAGGGCGGACGCTCATCGGAGGAATCGGTCGGTGTCTCGCGGATGGCCGACATACTCGCAGCGGCCGGGCGGCACGTTGCGCCAGGTCACGCGGACGCCGCCGGCGCGGGCGCGTCGAGGAGCCGCCGCAGGCCGACGACCGCCGGCTGCCGGTTCTGCGCGTAGCGCCGCAGCGCCTCCTGCATCCGCGGCTCTCCGGCATGGTCTTCGCCCAACGGCGCGGCGACGCAAGCCCGCGCAGACGCGCCGACTTCCGCTTCCGGTGCGCTGCGCCTGCCATCGTGCGCGGGCATGTCAGATCCCACAGACGGCGGCCTGCCGATCGGTCGCCGGTCGTTCCTCGGCTTCGTCGGCCTCGGGCTGTCGTCGCTGGCGTGGGGGGGTGCGGCGATGGACGTCGCCGCCAAATCGACGCTGCTCGTCCCCGAGTCGCTGCGCAGCGCGCTGCCGTTCGGCAAGGGCTGGCGCATCTACGCCGTCAGCCCGCCGCACCCGAGCTTCGATCCCGCGACCTGGCGGCTGCGCATCGACGGGCTCGTCGAGCGCCCGCAGACGCTGACCTACGCCCAGCTGCTCGCGCTCCCGCGTGCGCGCCAGACGTCGGACTTCGTCTGCGTCACCGGCTGGTCGGTCGACGACGTCCGCTGGGACGGCGTGCGCTTCGACGACCTGCTGGCCGCCGCCCATCCGCATCCGCGCGCCCGCGCGCTGCGCTTCGTCTCAGCCGAGGAACCCTACGAGGACACGCTGACGCTCGCGCAGGCGCGGGTCCCCGACGCGATGCTCGCCTACGCGATGGACGGCGCGCCACTGGAGCGCAAGCACGGTGCGCCCGCGCGTGTCGTCATGCCGAAGATGTATGGCTACAAGGGCGTGAAGTGGGTCGACCGGATCGTCGTCACCGACCGTGTCGACGACGGCTACTGGCAGCAGCGCGGCTACGACCGCGACGCCTGGATCGGCGGCTCCAATGGCCGTTGACCCTCGGCTGGCGCTCGTTCGCGAGCCGCGCGTGCAGCGCTTCGGCCTGACCGAGCGGCGCCTGCACACGGCGCATGCGACGGCCTTCGGCGTCCTGCTTGCAAGCGGCTCGGCGCTCTACCTGCCGTTCCTGGCGCAGGTCTTCTCCGATCGCCCGCTGTTCAAGTCGATCCACCTCGCCGCGGCGGCCTGCTGGCTCACGGCGCTGGCGCTCGTCGCCGTGCTCGGCGACCGCGAGGCGCTGCGCCGCACGCGCCGCGAGATCGAGCGCTTCGACGCCGACGACCTGCTCTTCGTCCGCCGCCGGCCGGCGGCCGCGGGCCGCTTCAACGGCGGCCAGAAGGCGCATGCGATCGTCCAGGCCGGCCTCGCGGTGCTGTTCACCGTCTCCGGCGTGCTGCTGTGGCTCGGCGAGCGCGACACCGCGCTGCGGCTGCCCGGGACGATCGCGCTGCACGACGCCGCGACGCTCCTCGTCGCGGTGCTCGTCGGCGGCCACATCGCGATGGCGCTCTCGCGCCCGGCGTCGCTTGAGGGCATCGGACGCGGGACCGTGCCCGCGAGCTATGCCGCCGAGCACCACGCCAAGTGGCGCCCGGCCGCAGCCGCTGCGCGCGCCGGGGCGCGTCCCGGCGCCGCGCGGATCGCGCTCGCCGTGCTCGTCGGGGCCGCGGGGCTTGCGACGACGATCGCGCTCGTCCGCGACGTGGCCGGCTGACGGGCTCGCGGCCGTCCGTCGCTACGGTGCGGCCGTCCACTTCACGACGCCCGAGCGGCAGCTGCGCAGGACCCGGCCGCTCGCCTTGTCGATCGTCCTGTCGCTCAGCGAGAAGGTCCCGCGGGCGCCGCCGGACCCGAGCTGGGCGGTGAAGTGGTCGTTGACCTTCGTGATCGCGCTGCCCTCGCGGATCGTGAAGCGCTCGTGGTCGTCGACCCTGCCCCTGGCATCGATCGTCGCGTTCGTCCGCGGCGCCTCGAGGCCGCCGGCGCGCGTGTCGTCGCTGCAGCGCACCGACTCGCCGAACAGCGCGCGGCTGAGGACGCGGCCGTCGTCGGAGATGCGCAGGACGATCGCGCGCCGCGGCCCCACGCCGCGCTGGCTCGTCGTCCCGTAGTAGCTCGCCCCGGCGGTGGCCCCCGCCGTTGCGATCTCGCCGTCCGGACGACGCAGGGCGAAGTCGACGCTCCCCGACCGGCAGGTCTTCGTCCTGCCGTCCGCGCGCCGCTTGATCGTCGCCGAGATCGTGCCCTGGGCCGCGGAGGGGCTCGTGAACGTGCCCGCGAGCTTGAACGTCGTCGTGACGGCCTGCGCGGGCGCAGGGGTCGAGCGCTGCGTCCCGTCGGCGCCGAACGTGCCGTCGGCCGCGACCTGCGCGTCGGCTGCGATCTCGCCGCCGCCGCAGGCGCCGCGAACGGTCGCCTCGATCTCGAGCTTGCGGTCGGGCAGCGCGCGGACGGCGATGACGGCGTTGCCGGCGCCGAAGTGGTCGCGTGGCGGCGCGGCGAGCGCGCCGCCTCCGAAGTTGCCGGACGGCGCGGGCGCCTGCGCGACGGCCGCCGCGGTCAGGAGGACGGCGGCGGCGAAGGCGCCGGAGATGGCGGCTCGAGCTCGCATCGGGCGCAACCATACGGATGTCGCCGCGCACCGCGCGCATCTGCGTACGACCCCGCGCCGGTGCGCTGCCAACGGTGCATGGGCGAACTCACACTTCTCGTACTGCTCGACCGCCTGACGAACTGGGGGCGCGCGCCGGTCATCGTCACGCGCGTCATCCCTGCCGACGCCGCGACGCTGCACGCGCTCGTCGCAGATCCGGCGACCCAGTGGCGGATGGTCGACCACGTCCACCGGCTCATGCGCGCACATGCGCGCGTCGGGACACGTACGTCGGCGAGCGTCGTGCCGGTGTGCGTGCAGCTCGGCCGGCGCATTCGGCAGCCTGGCGCTGCTGGCGCACCGCGCCGCCGAGGACCTCGACGACATCGAGCGCGATGCCGACGTGCCGCAGGCGGCGCGCACGCTGCCGAGCATCCACAACCACCCGGCCACGCATGGAGGCCGCGCCGGCTGACCTGCCATCGCCGTTGCTCGATGATGGGGAGGCGATGGCGCCCCGCACCCGCTATGCCGTCAACGGCGACGTCACCCTCGCCTATCAGGTCCACGGCGAGGGGCCGATGGATCTGCTGTTCGTCAGCGCGTTCATCTCGCACGTCGAGCACGTCTGGGAGGACCCGGGCCTGGCGCGCTTCCTCACGCGCCTGACGCACTTCGCGCGGCTCATCGTCATGGACCGCCGCGGCACCGGGTTGTCAGACGACGGGCCGCTCGACGCCGAGCTCGAGCTCGCCGACATCGACGCCGTGCTCGCCGCCGCCGGGAGCGAGCGCGTCGCGTTGCTGTCCTACGCCGCCGGCGGCCCGCTCGCCGCGCTGTACGCCGCGCGCAACCCCGAGCGCGTCAGCGGCCTCGCGCTCTATGGCTGCATGCTGCGGGCCGTCCGCGACGACGACCTGCCGTGGGCGCCGACGGCCGCCGAGCGCGAGCAGCGCTTCGCGCGCATCCTCGCGCAGTGGGGCGAGGGCTCGAACCTCGAGACGCTCGCGCCGAGCTCGGCGGACGACGGCCAGATGCGCGAGTGGTTCGCGCGCCTCGAGCGCCTCGCGGCGAGCCCCGGGAGGATGCGGCGCCTGATCGCCGCGGCCGCGCAGCTCGACGTGCGCCCGGCGCTCGCGTCGATCATCGCGCCGACGCTCGTCGTGCATCGCAGCGACGACGCGTTCATGGACATCCGCCACTCGCGCGAGTACGCCAAGCGCATCCCGGGCGCGCGCCTCGTCGAGCTGCCCGGCGCCGATTCGCTGCCGAGCTCGGGCGACGCCGACGCCCTGCTCGGCGAGATCGAGGAGTTCTTCACCGGCGGGCGGCGTGGCGCCGAGCAGGAGCGCGCGCTGCTGACGGTGCTCTTCACGGACATCGTCGGCAGCACCGAGCGGGTGGCGAGCATGGGCGACAAGCGCTGGCGCGACCTGCTCGCGGTGCACGAGATCGAGGTGCGCCGCACGCTGGCGGGCTTCGACGGCCAGGTCATCCAGCGCATCGGCGACGGCTTCCTGGCGGTCTTCGACGGCGGACCGAGCCGCGCCGTGCGCTGCGCCCGCGCGATCTGCAACGCGGTGGCCGCACACGGCGTGCAGGTGCGCCTCGGCCTGCACACCGGCGAGTGCGAGATCATCGGCGACGACATCGGCGGCATGGCCGTCCACATCGCCGCGCGCGTGGGAGCGCTCGCCGCCGCCGGCGAGATCCTCGTGTCCGGGACGACCTACGGCACCGTCGTCGGCGCAGGCCTGGACTTCGAGTACCGGGGCGAGCACGAGCTCAAGGGCGTGCCCGGGCACTGGCCGATCTTCGCGCTGAACCCCTGATCAGCGCGGGCGGCAGACGAACGCGACCTGCTGGGAGGGCGTGCGGTAGTGGCGGCGCATGTAGGTGCGCAGCTCGGCGTCCTGGTGGGCGAGCAGCGCGTCTGCCTGGCGGCGGCTCATCGCGCCGACGCGGACGGCCTGGTCGTCGCGGCGCACGAGGATCGAGCGCAGCGCGGCCCGCGACGCCGTCGCGGTCCGGCGGCCGGCGGCCGCGATCTGCTCCGGCGTCCAGCCGCTGTCGCGCAGCCGGCGGTAGGACGACGAGCTCATCCCGAAGATCTCCTGCGCGTGGCGCGGGATCGCGGGCGTGTGGAAGATGTGGAACATCACGTGGCGCGCGAGGTGCGGCTGCGTGACCATCTCCAGCGACCGGGCGCGCAGGGTGCGCCGCATCGACGGCGACGCGGTGCGCAGCCGCGGCGCGACGAGCGTGTCGGCGAGCCTGCGGGCGTCGCGATGGCCGCGCCCCGCGGCAAACTCGCCGAGGCTGCGCTGGTCGTTCAGCCACGTGGCCATCTGCGCGCGGTTCGTGTCCAGGACGTCGTAGAGGCGCGCCTCGTCGAACGGCAGCCAGGCCGACATGACCCACTCCGACGTCGGCAGCCAGTCGCCGCGGGCGCCCTTGGGAGCGTGGCTGTCGGCGGCGAAGGCCGTGCCGGCGGGTGCGAGGGCGAGCAAGAGCAGGGTCGTGACGAGCAGGCGGCGGGGCATGGGAGCTCCTTGGCGGCGCAGCGGGCGGGTTCAGGACCTCCAACGGCTTGCCGGGTCGTGATGGCGCGCCACCCTGGGTGGCGCTGTGCGACACCTCGCAGCCAGAGGGGGCTCGAACCGCCCTGCGCAGCTCGCGCGAGGACCGCGCGAGCTCTACATGTCCTCCCAGCGGCCCCGCGCCCGCACGTAGCGCACGAGCACGCCGCCCCAGTCGGCGACGCCGGCGTAGAGGTGTCCGAGCGGCCCGGTCAGCACCCAGGCGGCGATCACCTCGGGCAGGGAGCGGGAGCGTCGCAGCATGTCTCGATAAGGTCCTCCCATGGCCACCGCAGTCAACACCACCGTCACCGAGCTTCCCGAATCGCGCGTCAGCGTGGACGTCGAGATCGCTGCCGACGAGATCCAGAAGACGCTCGAGAACCAGGCGCGCAAGCTCGGCCAGGATATGAAGATCCCGGGCTTTCGCACCGGCAAGATCCCGCCCGCCGTCGTCATTCAGCGCGTCGGCCGCGATCCGATCCTCGACGAGGCTGTCCGCGGACGCCTGACCGATTGGTACCTCAAGGCCGTCCAGGAGTCCGGCATCGCGCCGGTCGGCGACCCCGAGGTCGACCTCGGCGACCTGCCCGAGGAGGGCAAGCCGCTGACCTTCTCCTTCGAGGTCGGCGTCCGCCCGACGGCGAAGCTCGGCGCCTACCGCGGCGTCGAGGTCGGGCGTCGCGAGCCCGCCGCCGACCCCGAGGACGTCGACGCTCAGATCGAGGAGATGCGCGAGCGCTTCGCGCGCCTGGAGGTCGTCAAGCGCCCGGCCGCGATGGGGGACTTCGTCACGATCGACTTCGTCGGGACCATCGACGGCGAGCCGTTCTCCGGCGGCGAGGGCCGCGACCAGCTCGTCGACCTCGGCGCGGGGCAGCTGATCCCCGGCTTCGAGGAGGGCATCATCGGCGCGAGCGCAGGCGAGACGCGCGTCGTCGACGCGACCTTCCCCGAGGACTACGGCGCCAAGCACGTCGCCGGCAAGCCGGCCCAGTTCGAGATCACCGTCAAGGAGGTCAAGCACAAGGACCTTCCCGAGCTCGGCGACGAGTTCGCATCCGACGCCGCCGGCTTCGACACCCTCGAGGAGCTCCGCGAGAACATCGCCCAGGAGCTGCTCGAGCACGACGCCAAGCAGGTCGACATCGAGTTTCGCGCCGGGGCGCTGGACGCCGTCGTCGCCGAGGCCGAGGTCGACGTGCCGCCGGCGCTCGTCGCGGCCCGCGCCCAGGAGCTCCTCGACAGGATGCTCCACGCGCTCAGCCATCAGGGCATCAACAAGGCCCACTACCTCCAGATCTCCGGCAAGACCGAGGCCGAGCTCATCGAGGAGTCCAAGCCCGAGGCCGAGCAGGCGCTGCGCCGCGAGGCCGTCCTCGCGGCGATCATCGAGGCGGAGAAGATCGAGCCGACCGAGCAGCAGCTGCTCGACGCACTCGAGGGCGCCGCCGAGCGCGAGCAGATGTCGCGTCAGAAGCTGCTTGACCGTCTGCGCAGCGCGGGTCGCGTGGACGCGCTCGCCAAGGAGATCGCCGCCGAGCAGGCGATCGAGATCGTGATCACCGGCGCCAAGCCGGTGAGCCCCGAGAAGGCCGAGAAGAACCGGGCGGCCGCCGAGAAGAAGAAGGCGGCGGCGCCGAAGAAGGCCGAGGCGGCGGCGAAGAAGAAGGCGCCTGCGAAGAAGAAGCCGGCCGCCAAGAAGGCCAAGCCGAAGGACGAGCTGTGGACGCCGGAAGGCGACGCGCCCGCCGGCAAGGCCGACAAGCTCTGGACCCCCGGCTCCTAGCCGGGAGCCCCGCCCACCCGGAGGTCCAGGCCTGCGGGACGCGGCCGACCGGTTGGTAGGCTGCCCCGGCAGGAGTTCGAGAGACGACGCGTAACTGAAGCGAGGACCATGAGCCCACTTGTCCCCATGGTGGTCGAGCAGACGTCGCGAGGCGAGCGCGCCTTCGACATCTACAGCCGGCTGCTCAACGAGCGGATCGTCTTTCTGGGGACGCCCGTGGACGACCAGATCGCGAACCTCATCGTGGCGCAGCTGCTGCACCTCGAGTCCGAGGATCCCGACAAGGACATCTCGCTGTACATCAACTCGCCGGGCGGCTCGGTCTACGCGGGCCTCGCGATCTACGACACGATGCAGTTCATCAAGCCCGACGTGCAGACGATCTGCGTCGGCATCGCGATGTCGATGGGCGCCCTGCTGCTCGCCGGCGGCGCGGAGGGCAAGCGCATGGCGCTGCCCAACGCGAAGATCCTCATCCACCAGGTCTCCAGCGGCTTCCAGGGACAGGCGACGGACATCGAGATCCACGCTAAAGAGATCATCGACATCCGTCGACGACTGGACGAGATCATCGCCCAGCACACCAAGCAGCCTTACGAGAAGGTTCGCACCGACACCGAGCGCGATTACTTCTTGAGCAGCGATGAAGCCGAGGCCTACGGCATCATTGACCGGGTGATCCACCAGCACTGAGCCCATGGCGCGACCGACCGACTCCAACGAACAGCTTCTCTGCTCCTTCTGCGGCAAGTCCCAGCGCCAGGTCAAGAAGCTCATTGCCGGGCCCGGGGTGTACATCTGCGACGAGTGCATCGATCTCTGCAACGAGATCATCGACGAGGAGCTGACCGCTCCCCCGACCTTCGACATCGAGAGCCTCCCCAAGCCACGGGAGATCTACGACGTCCTCGACGAGTACGTCGTCGGGCAGGAGGAGTCCAAGCGCACGCTGTCGGTGGCGGTCTACAACCACTACAAGCGCGTGCAGATGATGCAGGCCGAAGACAGCGACATCGAGCTGCAGAAGTCCAACATCCTGCTGCTCGGCCCGACCGGCTGCGGCAAGACGCTGCTCGCCCAGACGCTCGCCCGCATCCTCAACGTCCCCTTCGCGATCGCCGACGCCACGGCGCTGACGGAGGCCGGCTACGTCGGCGAGGACGTCGAGAACATCCTCCTCAAGCTCATCCAGGCGGCCGACTACGACGTCAAGAAGGCCGAGACCGGGATCATCTACATCGACGAGGTCGACAAGATCGCGCGCAAGGCCGACAACCCGTCGATCACGCGCGACGTCTCCGGCGAGGGCGTCCAGCAGGCGCTGCTGAAGATCCTCGAGGGCACGACCGCCTCGGTCCCGCCGCAGGGCGGGCGCAAGCATCCCCACCAGGAGTTCCTGTCGATCGACACGACGAACGTCCTGTTCATCTGCGGCGGCGCGTTCGCGAACCTCGACAAGGTCATCGAGCGCCGGATCGGCTCCAACGGCATCGGCTTCGGCGCCTCGATCAAGTCCAAGTCGCGCCACGACGGCGGCGCGCTGTTCGAGCAGACGCTGCCCGAGGACCTCGTCAACTACGGGCTGATCCCCGAGTTCATCGGCCGCCTGCCGGTCGTCTCGGCCGTCCACCAGCTCACGCGCGACGACCTCATCACGATCCTCACCGAGCCGCGCAACGCGCTCGTCAAGCAGTTTCAGCGCTTCTTCTCCTTCGACGGGATCGAGCTCGTCTTCTCCGACGAGGCGCTCGTCTCCGTCGCCGAGAAGGCCCTGGCCCGCGAGACCGGGGCGCGCGGCCTGCGCTCGATCATCGAGGAGACGCTGCTCGACGTGCAGTTCGAGCTGCCGTCGCGCCGTGACGTCAAGAAGTGCGTCGTGACGAAGGAGACGATCGAGAAGGGCCTGTCGCCCACGCTCGTCACCGAAGCCGCCCGCGACGAGCAGCCCCGCCGCGCCGAGTCGGCGTAGCCCGCCCGCCGACCGGGGATACTGCCTGCATGCTGCCGCTCCTTCGCGTCCGAGCCGTTCCGTGGTCCGTCGTCATCCAGCTCGCGATGGCCGCCCGCAAACACTGGAAGCGCTTGGAGCCCAAGGACCGCGCGCGCCTCGGCGAGCTGCTGCGCCAGTCGCAGGGGATGCCCAACCGCCTGTCGGCGAAGGAGCGCCTCGAGGTCCGCGCGCTCGTCGCGAAGCTCGAGCCCGCCGCGTTCGCTCGCAGCATCGTGCCGATCGGCCGCCGCGCCGTGATGAAGGGCCGCCGGCGCTAGCGCGTCAGCCGGGCTTGCGCGCGACGATGCGCGCGTACTCGGCTTCGTAGGCCAGGCCGCCGTCGGTGGCGGTGTTCATCGACCGCATCAGGTCGTCGAGCTCAGAGACGTAGGACATGTAGCGGTCCTGGGTCAGCGCTGCGCGGGCAGCGGCGGCGAAGGGATGGGACTCCTCGGTCTCCTCGCGCGCGGCGGCGGCGCTCGGCCACGACCAGGTCACCGCGCCGAGCTCGAAGGAGACCACGGCCGCGTGGGGCGCCAGCCGCTCGCGCACCGCCGCCTCGTCGCCCCACAGGTACGGGGACGGCGGCGGATCGGCGGGCGCCGGGAAGTAGCCCGCGCCGACGTCGCCGAAGCGCGCGGCCGCCGAGCTCGGAGTCCACGCCGTGAACGCGACGGTGCCGCCCGAGCGCGTGACGCGGAAGGCCTCGGCGATCGCGACCTCGGGCCGCGGCGCGAAGACGAGGCCGAAGGCCGACAGGACGGCGTCGAAGCGCCCGCCGGCGTAGGGGAGGGCCTCGGCGTCGGCGACCTCCCACCGGATCTCCCACTCGCCGAGCGCATCGCAGCGCGCCCGGCCCGCCTCGACAAGTGCCGGCGTCAGGTCGCACGCCTCGGCGCCCGCCCCCGTGGCCACGATCGCGAGCGCGACGTTGCCGTTGCCCGCGGCGACGTCGAGCGCGCGCCTGCCGGGGCCGAGGCCGCTCGCTGCGACGAGCTCCGCGGCCACGCCTTCGAAGCGGCGCGCGATGACGGCGTAGTCACCGCCGGTCCAGAACCGGCGCTGGCCGTCCTTGAAGGCGGCGAAGTCGGTGCTCATGGTGCCTCCATAGACTGAACGAGAGTCTATGGCCGATCTGCATGAGCGCACACGTTTTGATCCCGCGGAGGCGGAGCCGCGCATCCTGGAGCGCTGGCTGTCCAGCGGCCTCGTGCATCCCGAGGCGGCCGGCAGCGCGGCCGAGAACTACTCGATCGCGGTGCCGCCGCCGAACGTCACGGGCGTGCTGCACATGGGCCACGCGCTCAACGGTTCGATTCAGGACACGCTCATCCGGATCAACCGCATGCGCGGCCGGCGCGCGAAGTGGATCCTCGGAACCGATCACGCCGGGATCGCGACCCAGCGCCAGGTCGAGAAGCGGCTGATCGCCGAGGGCACGACGCGCGCGGAGCTCGGCCGCGAGGAGTTCGCGCGCCGCGTCTGGGAATGGCGCGAGGAGCACGGCGGCCAGATCATCGAGCAGTTCAAGCGCCTGGGCGCGACGCTCGACTACACCGACGAGCGCTTCACGATGGACGAGCGCTACGTGCAGGCGGTCCTGAAGGTCTTCGTCGACCTCTTCCACGAGGGCCTCATCTACCGCGACCTCTACATGGTCAACTGGGATCCGGTGCTGCGCTCGGCGATCTCCGACCTCGAGGTCGAGGAGCGCGAGGACGAGGTCGACACGCTGTACTCGATCGCCTACCCGCTGGCCTGCGGAGATGGGGAGCTCGTTGTCGCGACGGTCCGCCCCGAGACGATGCTCGCCGACACCGCCGTCGCCGTGCACCCGCAGGACGAGCGCTATGCGCACCTCGTCGGCCAGGAGGTGATCCTGCCGCTCGTCGGCCGGCGCCTGCCGATCATCGCCGACGACTACGTCAAGACGGACTTCGGCACCGGCGCGCTGAAGATCACGCCCGGCCACGATCCCAACGACTTCGAGATCGGCCGCCGCCACGGGCTCGCGGAGATCGGCGTCATCGGCGAGGACGGGCTGATGACCGCCGCCGCGGGCGAGCCCTACGCGGGGCTCACCGTCGCCGCGGCGCAGGCGCAGGTCGTGGCCGACCTCGACGAGCAGGGCCTCATCCGCGCGCGCGAGGAGTTCGTCCACACCGTCCCCTTCAGCCAGCGCTCGGGCGCGCGCGTGGAGCCGCTCATCTCGCTGCAGTGGTTCATGAAGATGGACGAGCTCGCGCGCCCGGCGATCGATGTCGTGCGCGACGGCAGCGTGCGCATCCATCCCGAGTCGCAGTCCAAGCGCTATGTCGACTGGCTGTCGGAGATCCGGCCGTGGTGCATCTCGCGCCAGCTGTGGTGGGGCCACCAGATCCCCGTCTGGTACCGCGGCGAGGAGGTCCACTGCGGCCTCACGCCGCCCCGCGGCGAGGGCTGGGAGCAGGATCCCGACGTCCTGGACACGTGGTTCTCGTCGGCGCTGTGGCCTTTCGCGACGCTCGGCTGGCCGGAGCAGACGCCCGAGCTGCGCGCGTTCTACCCCACCGACGTGCTCTCGACCGCGCGCGACATCCTGTTTCTCTGGGTCGCGCGGATGGTGATGATGGGACTGCGGTTCACCGATCAGGTCCCGTTCACCGACGTCAACATCCACTCGGTCATCCAGGCGCCCGACGGCCGGCGCATGAGCAAGTCGCTCGGCACCGGCGTCGACCCGCTCGACCTCATCGGCGGCGGCCCGCGCCCGCCGGTCTTCCCGCAGGGCGGCGACTTCCCGGCCTACGGCGCCGACGCCGTGCGCTTCGGCCTGCTGGCGATGTCCTCCTCGCAGGACGTGCGCTTCAGCGAGGAGAAGATCGCGCAGGGCCAGGCGCTCGCCAACAAGCTCTACAACGCGACGCGCTTCGTCGCGCTGCGGATCGGCGAGGGCATCGACCCGGCGCCGCAGCCGCGGACGGTCGAGGACCGCTGGATCCTCTCGCGCCTGCAGGCGATCGAGGCCGAGACGCAGGCGCGCATCGACGGCTTTGACTTCTCCAAGGCGGCGCTCGGGCTCTACGACTTCATCTACGGCGAGCTGTGCGACTGGTACCTGGAGCTCGTCAAGCCGCGCCTCGGGGAGGACGCCGATCCCGATGATCGCGCCGCGCTGGGCGCGACGCTGCTGCACGTCCTGCGCGAGACGATCGCCACCGCGCACCCGATCATCCCGTTCGTCACCGAGGAGCTCTGGGAGCTGCTGGGCTGGACGGACGCCGAGGGTCTGCTCGCGACGAGCCGCCTGCCCGAGCCCGACGAGGGCCTGCGCGACGCTGCCGCCGAGGATGAGATGGCCCGTGCGATCGAGGCGATCAAGGCCCTGCGCGGCTGGCGCGACTCGGTCGGCGTCAAGGCCGGCGTCGTCGTCGCGGGCGTCCTGCAGGCCGGCGGCTACTCGGCGACGGTGTCGCGGATCGCGGCGCTCGCGCGCTTTGACCTGCGCGACTCCGACGGCGACGGCACCGAGCCCGTCGCGACGATCGCGATCCCCGGCGGCGCGGTCGGCGTCCTGGCCTCGGAGACGCTCGACCTCGGCGCCGCCGATCGCAGGCTCGCGGCGCAATGCGAGACGCTCGCTGCCGAGATCAGGCGCGCCGAGGGCAGGCTCTCCAACGACGGCTTCGTCGCGAAGGCGCCGCCGCCGGTCGTGGCCGCCGAGCGCGCGAAGCTCGAGCGCCTGCGAGAGGAGCTCGCGGCCCTGTCCGCCACGTCGCGGGCGCGATCGTGACGACCCCCGAGCGCCGGCCCGCCGGCTGGGACGCCGCCGCGGCGGAGCGCTGGCTGCTGTCGCTGGAGCTCTTCGGGATGCGCTTCGGCCTGGACCGCATGCGCCGCCTGATGACGACGCTGCACTCGCCGCACCGCGCCTTCCGCGCGATCCACGTCGTCGGCACGAACGGGAAGTCCTCCACGGTCCGGATGACCGCCGCGCTGCTCGCGCGCCACGGCGTGCGCAGCGGGGCGTACCTGTCGCCGCACCTCGTGTCCTTCGCCGAGCGCATCCGCATCGACGGGGAGGACATCTCCGAGGAGCGCTTCGCCGCGGCCGTCGGCCGGGCGCATCGCGCGACCGCGCTCGTCGACCGCACGCTCGAGGAGGACGATCGCGTCACGCAGTTCGAGGCGCTCACGGCCGCCGCCTACTCCGAGCTGGCCGTCAGCGGCGTCGACGTCGCGGTCGTCGAGGCGGGGCTCGGCGGGCGCTGGGACGCGACGAACGTCATCGACGCCGACGTCGCGGTGCTGACGAACGTCGGCCTCGAGCACACGCGCTGGCTGGGGCCGACGGTCGCCGACATCGCGCGCGAGAAGCTCGCGGTCGTCGCGCGGGGCGCGACGCTCGTCCTCGGCTCCGACCTGCATCCCGACGCCGAGGCCGAGGCGCTGCTCGTCGCCGAGCGCCAGGACGCGACGATCGTGCGCGCCGCCGCCGAGCCGCCGCAGGGCGTCGAGCTGCTCGCGCGCGGCGCGTTTCAGCGCCGGAACTTCGCCGTCGCCTGCGCGGCCGCCGAGGCACTGCTCGGCCGGCTCGACCTCGACGCGGCCCGCGCCGCGGCGGCCTCGACCCTCGTCCCGGGTCGCTTCCAGGTCCTCGCCGGCGCGGGGGACGGCGGGGCGGAGGTCGTGCTCGACGGGGCCCACAACGCCGGCGGGATCCAGGCGCTCACGGCGTCGCTGCCGGAGTTCCTGGCGGGCCGTCCGCTCGTCGCCGTCGTCTCCGTGCTCGACGACAAGGACGCCGCGACGATGCTCGGCGCGCTGCTGCCACTGTGCGCCGGCGTCGTGTTCACCGCCAATGCCAACCCCCGCGCGCTGTCGCCCGCGACGCTCGCGTCGCTCGCCGGCCAGGTGGGGGCGCCGGCCGTGACCCGCGTCGAGGGCGATCCGCGCCGCGCCGTGCGGCTCGCCCGCGAGCTCGCCGGGAGCGACGGCGTCGTCCTCGCGACGGGTTCGATCTACCTCGTGGCAGACCTCCTGCGCCCGGCCGGCGCGGGGCGCGGATCGACGCTGTGAACCGCGAGGGACCGTCGGCGCTCGCGCTCATCGGGGTCGTTGCGCTGATCGTGGCGCTCGTGATCCTCGTGTTCTTCGCCCTGGGCTACGGCCTCGGGCGGCTGTTCCTGTGATCCCAGGGCGGGCGCTTGGCCCCGCGCGCCAGTAGGCTGCGCTGCGTGCTCGCCGTATTCGGCATCAACAGCGATGGGCTGAACCTTGCGGTCAACATGCTCATCCTGTTTCTCGTCGTCATCTACCTGGCGCTCGTGTACTGGACGTACATGGATGCGATCAGGCGGATCGAGGACCCGATGCTCGTCATCTGCGCGACGGTTGCGTCGCTGTTTCCCTTCGTCGGCACGATCCTCTACGTGATCGTCCGCCCGCCGGAGTACCTCGACGACATCCGCGAGCGCGAGCTCGAGATGCAGGCCGCCGAGGCGCGCCTGCATGACATGAACTACATGCTGTGCCCGCAGTGCGACTACGAGGTCGAGAAGGACTTCCTGCGCTGTCCCAGCTGCACGCGCAAGCTCCGCGAGCCCTGCCAGTCCTGTGGCAAGCCGCTCGATCCGACCTGGAAGCTGTGCCCGTACTGCGAGGCGGAGCTCAACGATGTCTCTGGGCAGGGACGCATCCGCCGGCGGGCGACCGCCGCCGACGCGTGACCGCCCGCGACTGATCCCCACCTGAGGAGCTGTACGAGATGGACCGGACCCTGATCCTGGTCAAGCCGGACGCGTTCGCGCGCCACCTGACCGGCGAGATCATCGCCCGCTTCGAACGCAAGGGCCTGCACCTGGCGCACCTGAAGCTCATGACCCTCGACGAGGCGACGGCCCGCCGCCACTACGCCGAGCACGAGGGCAAGCCGTTCTTCGACGGCCTCGTCGGCTTCATCACCTCGGGGCCGCTCGTCGCGATGGTCCTCGAGGGACCCAACGCGATCGAGGCCGCGCGCCAGATGATCGGCTCGACGAACGGCATCGAGGCGTCCCCGGGCTCGATTCGCGGCGACTTCTGTCTCGAGGTGCGCCGCAACCTCGTCCACGGCTCTGACTCCCCGGAGTCCGCCGCGCGCGAGATCGAGATCTTCTTCGGCCTCTGAGCGCCGGCCTGCCGTGGGCCTGATCCTCGCCAGTCGCTCGCCGCAGCGCCGCGCGATCCTGCGGCGCCTGAGGATCGACTTCGAGATCGTCGACGTCGACGTCGACGAGATCGCTGCCGGGCCCGCTGTCGAGACCGCGCGCGAGAACGCGCTGCGCAAGGCCCGCGCGGGGGCGCTGCTGCGCCCGCGAGACACCATCCTGGGGGTCGACACCGTCGTTGCGCTCGACGGCGAGATCTTCGGCAAACCGGCCTCCGCGGAGGCTGCCGAAACGACTCTCAGACGGCTCTCCGGACGGACCCACGACGTCGTGAGCGGCCTCGCGCTGCTCACGCAGGATAACCCTCAGGTTGTGCATGAGGTCACGAGCGTGACGTTTCGCGACCTCCCCGACGACCTCATCCGACGTTATGTCAAGACTCGGGAATGGGCCGGGCGCGCGGGGGGTTACGCGATCCAGGAGCAGGGTGGGGCGCTCGTTCGGCGGATCGATGGCGACTACCTGAACGTCGTCGGGCTGCCCGTCGGGAGATTGCTCGACCTCGACTTGAGCCTTATCCTCAGGCAACGGTAGAGGGATTGCTCGGTGGCGCACCCCCGGTAGCTAGACTCCGGCACGGCGTCGGCAGTGGACAAGGCCCGACCAGGATGAGCTTCACGGGCTCCGCCGCCACCTCTTCATGGGCTTCTTCAGCTATCTCACGGGCTTCGGCGGGCGCGACATGGCCGTCGACCTCGGCACGGCGAACACGCTCGTCTACGTGCGCGGCCGGGGCATCGTCCTCTCCGAGCCGTCGGTGGTCGCGATCGACTCGCGCAGCGGCGAGGTCCACGCGGTCGGGATCGAGGCCAAGCGGATGCTGGGACGCACGCCCGGCACGATCTCCGCCATCCGGCCGCTGAAGGACGGTGTCATCGCCGACTTCGACGTCACGGAGGAGATGCTGCGCCACTTCATCCAGAAGGTGCACCAGAACCGCTGGGCGCATCCGCGCGTCGTCGTGTGCGTGCCGTCGGGCGTGACGGGCGTGGAGAAGCGCGCCGTCGAGGAGGCATGCCTGTCCGCCGGCGCACGCCAGGCCTACCTCATCGAGGAGCCGATGGCGGCTGCGATCGGCGCGGGCCTGCCGGTCGGCGAGCCGACGGGCTCGATGGTCGTCGACATCGGCGGAGGCACGAGCGAGGTCGCGGTGATCTCGCTGGGCGGGATCGTCGTCAGCCAGTCGATCCGCATCGGTGGCGACGAGCTCGACGAGGCGATCATCAACTACGCAAAACGCGAGTACAAGCTCCTCATCGGCCAGCAGACGGCCGAGGAGGTCAAGCTCGAGATCGGCTCCGCGCACCCGATGGTCGAGGAGGTGCAGGCGGAGATCCGCGGGCGCGACATGGTGTCCGGGCTGCCGAAGACCGTCGTGCTGACGAGCGAGGAGATCCGGCAGGCGCTCGAGGAGCCCCTGTCGCAGATCATCGATGCCGTGAAGGAGACGCTGGACCGCACCCCGCCCGAGCTGTCGTCGGACATCATGGACCGCGGCATCATGCTCGCGGGCGGCGGATCGCTGCTGCAGGGGCTCGACGAGCGCCTGCGGGAGGAGACGCAGATGCCCTGCCACCTGGCCGAGTCGCCGCTGACGTGCGTGGCCGTCGGCTCCGGCCGCTCCCTCGAGGAGTTCGAGGTCATTCATCGCACGAACCGCAACTCGAAGAACCGCCGCCGGCGGTACTGACACCTTGGAGCCGATTCTTCCGTGTACGACAAGACGGTCCGGCGACGACGGGCAGTTCTCGGGCTGCTCGTGGCCTGCTCCCTGATCCTGCTCACCGCGTATTTCGGTGAATCCCGCGGCGGCGCGCTGCACGGCGTGCAGCGCGGCACGATCGAGGTGCTCAACCCGCTGCAGGACGGCGCCTCGCGCGCGCTGAAGCCCGTCCGCGACCTCTTCGGCTGGTTCGGCGACACCGTCGCGGCCAAGGGCCAGGTCCAGGACCTGCGCGCCGAGCGCGACCGCCTGCGGACCGAGGCGCTGCGCAACGAGAGCCTCAAGGCCGACAACGATCGCCTGAGCGCCCTGCTGCAGCTCGACGGCGCGCTGGGCCTGAAGGACTACGCGCCCGAGACCGCCCGCGTGAGCTTTCAGTCTCCGACCGTCTGGTACGCGACGATCCGCGTCGACAAGGGGTCCGACGACGACGTGCGCGTCGGCCAGCCGGTCATCAACGAGGAGGCCCTGATCGGGCGCGTCACGGATGTCATCGGAGGCTCCGCGCAGGTGACGCTCATCACCGACGGGACGATGAAGGTGCCCGCGCGGGCCGGCGGCCGCGGCGTGTTCGGGATCGTCGAGCCCTCGAGCGTCGGCAACCCGACCGACCTCGTCATGAAGTTCGTGCCGCCAGGTGCGCGCCTGGCGCCCGGCGACCGCGTCCTCACCCGCGGCACCGAGCCCACCGACGCCAGCCAGTCGCTGTACCCCCGCGGCCTGCCGATCGGCCAGATCACGCGCATCGACAACGAGGGCACGGACACGCAGGAGATCCACCTGCGGCCGTTCGCCGACATGCGCAGCCTCGACGTCGTGCAGATCCTCACCAGGCCGCGGGGCCCCGGCTCGTGAACGCCGCCTTCGACCCGCGGCTCGTCGCCCGCCTGACCGCGCTCGGCCTGCTCGGCGTGATCGTGCAGACCGCGGCGGTCTCGCAGCTGCGCATCGCCGGCGCCAACGCCGACCTCTCGCCGCTGCTCGTGATGGCCGTCGGTCTGTTGTGCGGCTCGCTCGCCGGTGGCTGCTTCGGGTTCGGCGTGGGCCTGTTCTTCGACGTCGTGTCACTGCAGACGCTCGGCGTCTCCTCGCTCGTGCTGCTCGGCGTCGGCTACGGCGCGGGGCGCCTGCGCGAGGCCCGCGACCCCGAGGGCACGCTCGTCCCGCTGGCGGTCGGCGCCGCCGCGACGCTCGCGTTCGCGCTGGGCTTCGCGCTCATGCAGTTCCTGCTGGGCGCCGACGCGCCGGTGAGCTGGGCGCTCGTGCGCCAGATCTTCGCGACGCTCGTCATCAACACGCTGATCGCGGCGCCCGTGTACGCCCTCACGCGGCGCACACTGCAGGGCAGCCTGCCCGACGACCCGCGCCGTCGCAGGCGGCGCGCCTACACGACCGGCGGCCTGTCGCCGCTCTCGCGCGGGACGGACCTGCGGTCATGATGGAGTCCGCCGGCGAGCGCCGCGCGCCGATCACGCCGCAGCTCGCGCTGCGCGTGGCGATCCTCGGGGGCGTCGCGCTCGCGCTGTTCGCGATCGTCTTCTTCCGCCTCTGGTACCTGCAGGTCCTGTCGGGCGACAAGTACCTCGCCCAGGCGACCGTCAACCGGGTTCGCGAGCTGCGCATCCAGGCGCCGCGGGGCAAGATCGTCGACCGCAAGGGCAACGCCATCGTGCAGAACCGCCAGGCGGTCGTCGTCCAGCTCGACCCGGCGAAGCTGCCGACGGTCGAGCGCGACCTTGCGGCGGCGTGGGGCCAGAAGGCCGGCCGGCGCGCCGCACGGCCCAAGGGGCGGCGCGGCGATCCGGTGAAGATCCCCGGCATCCCGACCGCCGAGCTGCGCGCGCGCTACCGGCGCCTGGGGCGTGCGCTGGGCACGTCGGCGACCTCGATCCACCGCCAGGTCGTCCGCTCGCTCGTCGTCGTGCCCTACTCGTCCGTGCGCGTGAAGACCGACGTGCCCGAGTCGGTGCTCGCCTTCATCTCCGAGCGCCCCGAGCAGTTTCCCGGCGTGAAGGTCGAGCAGACCTATCTGCGCGACTACCCGCAGAGGACGCTCGCCGCCCAGCTGCTCGGCACCGTCAACGAGATCAGCCCCACGCAGCTGAAGGAGGGCCGCTACCGGGGCGTCAAACAGGGGACGATCGTCGGCCAGTCGGGCCTGGAGCGCTCCTATGACCGCTACCTGCGCGGCGTCGACGGCGTGCAGCGGGTGCAGGTCGACGCCTTCGGGCGCCCGATTCCCAACGACCGGCTGCGCCGCGTCGAGCCGATCGCCGGCCAGCGGCTGCGGGTCTCGCTGGACCTCGACCTGACGAGGACCGGCGACAACGCGCTGCGCGGCCCGCTGAACGGCGGCAACAACCCGGGCGCCTACGTCGCGCTGGATCCGCGCAGCGGCGAGGTGCTCGCGATGGGCTCCAACCCGACGTTCGACCCCGAGCTGCTCACCAAGACCCTGACGCAGAAGCGCTACGACAAGCTCTTCGGCGACGACGCCGGCGCGCCGGCCTTCAACCGCGCGATGCAGGGCGGCTACCCGACCGCCTCGACGTTCAAGGCCATCACCGCGCTCGCCTCGCTGGACGCCGACCTCATCGCCCCGAGCACCCCGGTCGACGACGCGGGCTGCATCCAGGTCTACGAGCAGAAGCGCTGCAACGCCAACGACGAGGTCTACGGCAGCGTCGACATGCGCCGGGCGCTGCAGGTCTCCTCGGACGTCTACTTCTACAAGCTCGGCGTCGCCGCCTGGCAGAAGGGCGGCAAGGACGACCTGATCATCCAGAACTGGGCCCGCCGCCTCGGCTTCGGCAGGCCCACGGGCATCGACCTCCCCGGCGAGAGCCACGGCATCGTCCCCGACCCCTCCTGGCGCAAGGACATCAACGCCACCGAGCTGCGCTGTCGCACGAAGAAGCACATCTCCGAGGACGCGAACGTCTTCGCCGCGGGCGCGCTGGGGTGCGGGATCTCCGACCTGCGCGACTACAACGGCGGCGACACCGTCAACCTCGCCACCGGCCAGGGCGACCTCGTCGCCACGCCGCTGCAGCTCGCCGTCGCCTACGGGGCGATCGAGAACGGCGGCAAGGTCGTCACGCCGCACCTCGGCCTGGAGATCGAGAGCGAGCGCGGCGAGCTCATCCAGCGCATCGAGCGCGACCCGGCGCGCCGGATCAAGATCGACGAGGCCGATCGCCAGGTCGTCGCCGACGGCCTGCACCGGGCGGCCGCCGAGTCGGGCGGCACCTCGGCCGACGTCTTCGCCGGCTGGCCGCAGGACCGCTACCCGATCTACGGCAAGACCGGCACGGCCGAGCGCGGCGTCAAGGAGGACCAGTCCTGGTACGTCGCCTACGTCCCCGACAAGGACCGGCCGATCGTCGTCGCCGTCACCGTCGAGGAGGGCGGCTTCGGCGCAGCGACGGCCGCGCCGATCGCGCGCCTGCTGCTGTCGCAGTACTACGGCGTCGAGAAGAAGATCGTCAAGGGCACCGACAAGTCGAACTGATGAACGAGTCCCGCCCCCCGATCCGCGTCCCCCTCGGCCTGCGACTCCCCTTCGATCCGCTGCTCGCCCTCGCCACGATCGGGCTGCTCGCCGCGTCGCTCGTTACGCTGCATGCATCGACGCGCAACGACGTCCCGGGCGATCCGCACTACTACGTCACCCGCCAGGGCGTGTTCTTCGCGATCGGCATCGTCGCCGCGATCGTGATCAGCCGCATCGACTACTCGCGCCTGCGCGAGCTGAAGTACGGCGTCTACGGGGCGATGATGCTCGGCCTGCTGGCGGTCGCGGCCTTCGGCGGCAACACGCGTGGCTCGCGCCGCGCGATCCAGACGCCGCTGTTCGAGATCCAGGCCTCGGAGCTGGGCAAGGTGCTGCTCGTGGTCGCGCTGGCGGCCTTCATCGTGGACCGCGCGCGGCGCCTGGGCGAGCGCGACACGACCGCGCGCGTCGTGCTCGTCGCGATGCTGCCGGCGACGATCGTCATGGCCGGCGACCTCGGCTCGGGCCTCGTCTACATCGCCGTCCTGTTCGCGGTGCTGTTCGTCGCGGGCGTCAGCTGGCGGCACTTCGCCGGGCTGGTCGGCCTCGGCGCGGTCTCGATCGCACTCGTGCTCGCCGCGGCGCCGGCGCTCGGCGTCACGGTGCTGCACGCCAAGCAGACCGACCGCCTCACATCCTTCCTGTATCCCTCCGACGTCGCCGGCAGCGCCGGCTATCAGCAGAATCAGTCCCGGATCGCCATCGGGTCCGGTCAGAAGACCGGCCGCGGAAACCAGGCGAGCCAGGCGAATCTCGACTTCCTGCCCGAGGAGCGCACCGACTTCATCTTCGCCGTCGTCGGCGAACGCTGGGGCTTTGCCGGTGCGGCCCTCGTCCTCTCGCTGTACGCGCTGCTCATCTGGCGCGGCCTCCGGATCCTCACCGTGGCCAAGAACCTCTACGGCGCGCTCATCGCCGGAGGCATCGTGGCCATGCTCCTGTTTCAGGTCTTCATCAACGTCGGCATGAACGTGGGGATCATGCCCATCACCGGCATCCCGCTGCCGCTTCTCTCATACGGCGGCAGCTCCGTGATCGCCACCCTCTTGGCCATCGGCCTCTTGCAGTCGATCTACGCGCAAGGGCGCGTCGCGGCTGCGACGAAGGGCCGGGGCCTCTCGTTCTAGGCAAAGGAATCACCTTCACATGAAGAAGCAACTGCTGGTCAGCGTCGATCGCGGGGAGACCCGGGTCGCGCTGCTGGAGGCGACGGGCAAGCCCGGCGCCGCAAAGAAGGCGCCCGCCGCGTCATCGCGGGCCAAGAAGGACCCGGCCGCCGACTACCGCGTCGCGGAGCTCTACTTCGAGCGCCGCGGTGCCCGGTCGATCGTCGGCAACATCTACAAGGGCAAGATCGACAACGTCCTCGCGGGCCTCGAGGCGGCGTTCGTCGACATCGGCCTGGACAAGAACGGCTTCCTGCACGTCGACGAGATCGTCGTGCCGGGCGTCGACGTCGGCCGCCGCGGCCGTGGCAAGGAGGGCGGCTCGAAGATCACCGAGCTCATCAAGCCCGGCCAGGAGATCGTCGTGCAGGTCGTCAAGGACCCGCTGAAGAGCAAGGGCGCGCGGCTGAGCATGGAGCTCACGATCGCAGGGCGCTACATGGTCTACGCGCCCACCGGCGAGGGCGTCGGCGTCTCGCGCCGCCTCGACGACAAGGAGCGCGACCGCCTGCGCCGCGAGACCAAGGGCCTGGACCTGCGCGGCGGCGGCGCGATCATCCGCACCGCGGCCAGCGGCGCGACGCGCGCGGACTTCGAGCGCGAGCTGCAGTACCTCTTCAAGCTCCACGAGGTCCTCTGCAAGCGCGTCGAGGAGACCGCCGCGCCGGGGCTCGTCTTCCAGGAGGCCGACCTCTCGGTGCGCGTCGTGCGCGACATCTTCTCCGAGCACTTCGAGCGCGCGATCGTCGACGATCCCAAGCAGCACCAGCGCCTTGTGTCGTTCTTCGAGCGCACCGCGCCCGAGCTCGTCGACCGCGTCGAGCGCTACGAGGACAAGACGCCGCTGTTCGCGGCCTACGGCGTCGAGAAGGTCATCGACGGCCTCATGACGCGCCGCGTCGACCTGCCCTCCGGCGGCTACCTCATCATCGACTACGCCGAGGCGCTGACGGTCATCGACGTCAACTCCGGCTCGTTCATCGGGCGCGGCAAGGGCGCGCGCCTGGAGGACACGATCACGACGACGAACCTCGAGGCCGCCGAGGAGGTCGTCAACCAGCTGCGCCTGCGCGACATCGGCGGGATCATCGTCATCGACTTCATCGACATGGCCCGCGCGCGCAATCGCGACGCCGTCCTCAAGACGCTGCGCCAGACGCTCGACGAGGACCGCACGAAGACCTTCACCGCCGAGATCTCCAAGCTCGGCCTCGTGGAGATGACGCGCCAGAACGTCACCGAGGGCGTGCGCGAGATCATCTCGCGGCCCTGCCCGACATGCGACGGCGACGGCGTGATCAAGTCGGAGGACACGATCGCGATCGAGTTCGAGCGCCGCCTGCGCGTCATCACGAAGAAGGCCCCCAAGAAGCACGAGGCCTTCCTCGTGCAGATGAACCCGCGCGTGAGCCAGGTCTTCACCGGCAACGCCAAGCGCGTCCTGCACGCGCTGGAGGAGGAGACCGGCCGGCGCTTTCACTTCACGGGCTCCGAGGGGCTCCCGCTGGACCACTTCGACATCATCATGGAGGGATCGCGCGACGAGGTCATGGAGCGCGCGGTGCCGTTTCGCGAGGGCGACGAGGTGCTCGTCCACATCGTCGAGCCGCACATGTACGACGTCGACGACGCGGTCGCCAAGATCGACGGCTACATCATCAGCGTCGCCGGTGGCGGGCGCTTCGTCGGCGCCAAGCGGCTCGTGCGCATCGAGAATGCCGGCCGCACGTCGGCGACGGCCTCGCTGCTGGACAACGGCGAGCCCGACGCTCCCGAGGAGGACGCGCAGGACCCGGAGGACGGCGATGGCGTAGAATCCGCCACTCGGCGCCGGGGCCGCAGAGGCGGACGGCGCCGTTCGCGCGCCACGGCGGACACCGGCGCGACCACACCCTCCGACAGCTAGCTGAGCTCACACAATGGCCTACGCAATCGTCAAGACCGGCGGCAAGCAGTACCACGTCGAGGAGGGCCAGACGCTCCTCGTCGAGCGCCTGCCCGAGGACGAGGGCGCGATCGTCGCCCTCCAGCCGCTCCTGTTTCGCTCGACCGACACCGTCTTCGACGCCGACGGTCTGAGCAAGGTCTCCGTGAAGGCGAAGATCGTCGGCCACGAGCGCGGCGAGAAGCTGCGCGTCTTCAAGTTCAAGCCCAAGCGCGGCTACAAGCGCACCGCCGGCCACCGGCAGGAGCTCACGCGCCTGGAGATCACGGAAGTGAAGGGCTAACCGACATGGCACACAAGAAGGGGCTCGGCTCCTCACGCAACGGCCGCGACTCCAACGCCCAGCGCCTGGGCGTCAAGACGTTCGCCGGCGAGACGGTCACCGGCGGCGAGATCATCGTGCGCCAGCGCGGCACGCGGTTTCGCCCCGGCGCCGGCGTCGGCATCGGCAAGGACGACACGCTCTACGCCCGCGCGGCGGGCACGGTCGTCTTCGGGACGCAGCGCGGCAAGCGCGTCGTCTCGATCGCGCCCGCCGACGCCGAGTAGGAGCACGCCGCGGGTGCTCGCGAGCGTCGTCGGCCGCGACGCGTCAGCGGTCCCAGGGGCAGGCGGTCGGGGCCCCAGCGCATCCCACGATGGGGCGGCTCGGGCTCGGGCTCGGGCCTGGGGTGGGTCTGTAGCCAGCGCTGCGCGGCCGCCGTCGCCTCGCGCGCGACCGCCGGGACGTCCGCATCGGGCCCGGGGCGCTCGATGACGTCGAGCTCGACGAGCTGGGCGATCATCGCCCCCAGCGGCGAGTGCGCATGGCACCACGGCTCCGGAAACGGGTCGCCGCGCCTGGCCGTCGCGACCCATTCGACGAGCAGCCAGTCCTTGATGCGCAGCTTGTCCGGGACGCCGCCGAACTTCGGCGCGGGGGTCACGTCGCCTGGCTCACGGGCCGGATGAGCATCTCGTTGACGTCGACGTGCGCCGGCTGGCTGACGGCGTAGAGCACCGCGCGGGCGATGTCGTCGGGCTCCAGGGCGTTGGAGACCGGGTTGTCGAAGAACGGCGTGTCGACCATGCCCGGCTCGATCGACGTGACGCGCACGCCGCTGTCGCCGAACTCCTGGCGCGCGGACTCGGCCATCGCCGTCACCGCGTGCTTCGTGGCGCTGTAGAGCGAGCCCTGCAGGGCGCGGCGCCCGGCGACCGAGCTCGTGAGCAGCAGGTGGCCCCTGCTCTCGCGCAGTGCGGGCATCGTCGCGCGGATCGTGTACGCACAGCCGAGCACGTTCGTGAGCACCATGTCGCGCCACAGCTCGGGCGTCTCCTCCAGGAAGCCGCGCTTGGCGCCGAAGCCGGCGTTGGCGAACACGACGTCGAGGCGCCCGAAGGCGTCCTGCGCCGCCTGCACCATCGCCTCCTGCTGGCCGAAGTCCTGCACGTCACATGTCACGGCGATCGCACGATCGTCCCCGCCGAGCTCGCCCGCGAGCGCCTGGATCTTGTCCGTCGAGCGCGCTGCGAGGACGAGCCGGTGCCCTTGGGCGGCAGCGCGGCGGGCGGTCGCAGCGCCGATCCCGCTGGAGGCTCCGGTGATCAGAAAGACGGGGTCGCTCATGCGTTCTCCTAGGCTCAGGTGTGAACATGCTCTACGACAAGGCTCGCATCTACGTTCAGGCAGGCGGCGGCGGCGACGGCTGCCTGAGCTTCCGCCGTGAGGCGCACGTCCCGCACGGCGGGCCCGACGGCGGCGACGGCGGGCACGGCGGCGAGGTCGTGCTCGTCTGCGACGACGCGCTGCGCGACCTGCAGACCTACAAGCGCCGGGCGCACTACAAGGCGCACCGTGCGGGACATGGCGAGGGCGACCTGCGCCACGGCGCCAACGGGCCGGTGCTCGAGATCCCGGTCCCGCCCGGCACGCAGGTCACGTCGTGGGACGGCAGCACGCACGACCTGCTCGTACCCGGACGGCGCGTCGTCGTCGCACGCGGCGGCGCGGGCGGGCGCGGCAACAAGCGCTTCGCGAGCTCCACCCGCCAGGCGCCCCGTCTGGCGGAGCGCGGCCTGATGGGGGAGGAGGGCTGGCTCGACCTGCGGCTGAAGCTGCTCGCCGACGTCGGCCTCGTCGGGCTGCCCAACGCCGGCAAGTCGTCGCTGCTGTCGCGGATGACGCGCGCGGCGCCCAAGGTCGCCCCGTATCCGTTCACGACGCTCGAGCCCGTGCTCGGGACGATCGAGGGCGCCGACCGCCAGCTCGTGCTCGCGGACATCCCCGGCCTCATCGAGGGCGCCAGCGAGGGCGCCGGCCTCGGCCACGACTTCCTCGCGCACGTCGAGCGCACGCGGCTGCTCGTCCACGTCCTGGACCTCGCGCCCGTCGACGGCTCCGATCCGGCGGAGAACCACGCGACGATCGAGGCCGAGCTGCGCGCGCACGACCGGCGTCTCGCCGCGCTGCCGCGGATCCTCGCCCTCTCCAAGGCCGACCTCGTCCCGCCGGAGGAGGCCGCGGCCGCACGCGCGCAGTGGCGCGAGCGCCTCGGCGAGGACGTGCGCGTGCTCGTGACCTCCTCGGCCACCGGCGAGGGCCTGGATGCGCTGACGGCCGAGCTCCTGCGCCGCGTGCCCCTTCTGCCGAGCGCGAGCGACGCCGTCGAGCTCGACGCTCCGGCGGCCGAGCACCGCGTCTTCCGGCCGGCCGCCGGGCGCGGCTTCAACGTCGAGCGCATCGGCGACCGCGCCTTCCGCGTCGAGGGCGACGCCATCCACCGGCTTCTCGCACGCCACGACCTCGACAACGACGAGGCGCTCGCGCACGTCGAGAACCGCCTCCGGCGCATGGGCGTCATCAGCGCGCTGGAGAGCGAGGGATTCGAGCCCGGCGACGACGTCGAGATCGCCGGGATCGAGTTCGAGCTGCACCCGGGCTGATCGTCCGCAGCGCAACCTTTCGCACCCCTGCCTGTTTGCCCAGGGTGCGGGGGTGTACCGATCCGGGGGAGATTGCTGTGCGCGACGGTGAGATGGCGACGACGACACGCAGCGGCGCGACCCTCTACCGTTGCGCGCCGATGCTCCCACGACCGCTCGCACTCGCAACGCTGCTGCTATTGGCCCTGATCTGCGCTCCGGCCGCGCACGCGGCGCCCGAGCAGGCGTCGATCATGATGGACGACGACCAGCTCCTCTACCGCGACAACGTGACGCAGACGCGGACGCTCGTCACCATGCGCTCGCTGGGCGCCGACGCCGTGAAGGCGACCGTCCTGTGGCGTGTCGTCGCGGAGGGCGCGGACCTCTCCAACACGGAGATCGAGCACCTCAAGGGCGAGAAGGCGCGCGCCCGAGCCCGGGCGCAGCGCAAGCGCTTCAAGGCCGCCGACCCGCGCACGTACCCCACGCGCAATTGGGACCGCTACGACAACCTCGTCAAGGAGGCGACGTCGCTGGGCATGCGCGTGTTCTTCTCGGTCACCGGTCCCGGGCCGCGCTACGGCCATCGCACGGCGCCCCCGGCCCAGCGCGCCAACGCCGGCACGTTCAAGCCGATCCCGACGCGCTTCCGGAGCTTCGTTGAGGCGGTCGGCAAGCGCTACTCCGGCCTGTACCGCGACGAGAACGGCATCCGCCGGCCGTTGCCACGCGTGTCGCTGTGGTCGATCTGGAACGAGCCCAACCAGCCCGGCTGGCTCTCGCCGCAGTGGGAGGGCGACGTGCCGTCCTCCCCCGCGCTGTACCGCGAGCTCTACCAGGCCGGTCACGAGGGCCTGGAGCGCAGCGGCCACGGTGACGACGCGATCCTGCTGGGCGAGACCTCGCCGCTGGGCTCCGAGAAGAAGGGCCCGCGCAACGGCATCCGCCCGGTCCCGTTCCTGCGCGAGCTCGCGTGCGTCAAGCCCGACGGCACGCAGTACGCCGGCCCCGAGGCGGTCGCCCGCCGCTGCGACGACTTCGCCAAGAAGGGCCCGCTGAAGGCCGTCGGGTACGCCCATCACCCGTACACGAAGAAGGGCGCGCCCTCGGTCGCGCCGAAGTCGCCCGACGAGATCACGATGGGCAACATCGGGTCGCTCGGCCCGATCCTCGACGCGCTGTCGGCGCAGTCGGGCGGCGCGATCCCCGCGGCGCTGCCGATCTTCCTCACCGAGTTCGGCTACGAGAGCAACCCACCCGACACGCGCAACGGGATCCCGTACCTGCGCCAGGCGCAGTTCAACCAGCTCGCCGAGTTCCTCGCCTACAACGATCCGCGCGTGCTCGCGACGACGCAGTTCCTCGTGCGCGACGTCGGGCCGCTGACGAAGTACCCGAAGGGGTCGCGGCTGTACTGGTTCACCTACCAGTCGGGCCTCTACACCGTGAAGGGCCGCGCCAAGCCGGCCGCCTTCGCCTACACGCTTCCGTTCGTGGTCTTTCCGGCCGGCGAGGGCGTCATCGGCTTCTGGGGTCAGATGCGCTTCCGGCCCAACGGCCCGGCCGAGAACGCCTACGTCTACTGGCGCGAGAAGCCCAATGCCAGGGAGCCGTGCGGCACCGGCGCGTGGGTGCAGCTGGGCGACGCGGTCAAGACCACGTTCCGCGGCTACTTCACGGGCGCGGTCGCACTTCCCGGCGTCGGCGGGGAGTACTGCGCCGGCTACTACGACGACGCGACGCAGAAGTTCACGCACGTGTCGCTTCCGATCAAGCCGTAGCGCGCCCCGCCCGGCCGTAAGCTGAGCGGGCCATGGCCCGCTTCGTCATCAAGCTCGGATCGAGCATCGTCGCCGAGGACTCCGGCGAGCTGCGCGCCGACGTCATCGCGCACATCTGCGCCGAGGCCGCCGTGCGCCACGCCGCCGGCGACGACGTCGTGATCGTCACGAGCGGCGCGATCGCGCGCGGGATGCGGGTCATGGAGCTCGCCGTGCGGCCGCGCGCGATCGAGGAGCTGCAGGCCGCCAGCGCCGTGGGTCAGGGCAAGCTGTATCGCGTCTACGACGAGCTGCTGCGCGAGCGCGGGATCACGAGCGCGCAGGTCCTGCTCACGTTCTTCGACATGAGCGCGCGCACGCACTACCTCAACGCCCGCCAGACGCTCGGCAAGCTCCTGGAATGGCGCGTGCTGCCGGTCATCAACGAGAACGACACGACGACGACCGACGAGATCTCCTTCGGCGACAACGACTTCCTCGCGGCGCAGGTCGCGCTGCTCATCGGCGCCGACCTGCTCGTCCTGCTGACCGACGTCGAGGGGCTCTACACGGCGAGCCCGCGAACCGATCCCGACGCCGAGCTCGTGCCGGCGGTGACGGACTTCGAGGCGCTCGCCGACCTGGCGATCGGCCACACGACGTCGCCGCTGGGCACCGGCGGGATGCGCTCGAAGGTCGTCGCGGCGGAGATGGCGACGGCGGGCGGGATCGAGACCGTGATCTGCAGCGGCCTGCGCGAGGGCGCCCTCGCCGACGCGCTGGACGGGGCCGGCGCGGGCACGCGCTTCGCAGCGCGCGAGACGCGCTACTCGTCCTTCAAGCTCTGGCTGAAATACGCCAAGCCCGCGCAGGGGACGATCGTCGTCGACGCGGGTGCGGCGCGCGCCCTGCGCGACGGCGGGACGTCGCTGCTGCCCGTCGGCATCACCGAGGTGCGGGGCACGTTTCACGCGGGCGACGCCGTCCAGGTGGCGCACGGCGCGATCGTCATCGGCAAGGGCATCTGCAACTACACCGCCGCCGAGCTGCTGGCGGTCAAGGGGATGAAGTCCGGGGCCGTCCGCGGCGTGATGCCGCGGGCGACCGAGGAGGCCATCCACCGCGACTACTTCGTGCTGAGCTGACCGGCGCGCTGGCGTACCCTGTGGCGGTGGCCACCGTCACCCGCACGGTCTCCGACATCTGTCTCGCGGCGCGCGCCGCCGCGCGCACGCTCGCGACGCTCGACACCGATGCGAAGAACGCCGCGCTGCTGGCGATCGCCGACGCGCTCGTGGCCCGGACGGACGAGATCCTGGCGGCCAACTCCCGCGACATGCAGGAGGGTCGCGCCAACGGGCTCGACGCCGCGCTGCTCGACCGCCTGGCGCTGGATCCCGAGCGGATCGCCGCGATCGCCGCCGGCACGCGCGCGATCGCCGCGCTGCCCGATCCCGTCGGCGAGGTCGTCGAGGGCCGGCGGCTGCCCAACGGCCTGGACGTCCGCAAGCTGCGCGTGCCCTTCGGCGTCGTCGCGGTCGTCTACGAGGCGCGCCCGAACGTCACGATCGACGCCGCGTCGCTGTGCCTGAAGTCCGGCAACGCCGTCGTTCTGCGCGGGTCCTCGTCGGCGTCGCACTCCAACGCCGTGCTGGCCTCGATCGCCGCCGAGGCGGCGTCGGGCGCCGGCGTTCCCGACGGCGCGATCGGGCTCGTCGCGGGCGGCGGGCGCGAAGAGCTTGCCGAGCTCGCCACGCAGGACGGCGTCGTCGACCTCATCTTCCCGCGTGGCGGCGAGGGCCTGAAGGCCGCGCTGAAGGCCGTCGCGACGGTCCCGGTCATCTATGCGGCCTCGGGCAACTGCCACGTCTACGTCGACGCGTCGGCGGACGTCGACGCGGCCGAGCGGATCATCCTCAACGCGAAGGTCCAGCGACCCGGGGTCTGCAACGCCGCCGAGACGCTGCTCGTCCACGCCGCGGCGGCGCCCGCCTTCCTGCCGCGAGCGCTGGGCGCGCTGCGCGCGGCGGGCGTGCAGCTGCGCGTCGACGGCCGCACCCGCGCGCTGTCGGGCGAGCTCGCAGCATCGCTGCGCGATGCCACCGACGAGGACTGGGACACCGAGTTCCTCGGCCTCGTGCTCGCCGTCGGCGTCGTCGACTCCGTCGACGAGGCGATCGAGCACGTCAACGCCCACGGCTCGGGGCATTCGGAGGCGATCGTCACGCGCGACGCGGCCGCGGCGCGGGCCTTCGAGCTCGGCGTCGACGCGGCCTGCGTCTACATCAACGCGTCGACGCGCTTCACCGACGGCGGCGAGTTCGGCATGGGCGCGGAGATCGGCAACTCGACGCAGAAGCTCCACGCGCGCGGGCCGATCGGCGTGCGCGAGCTGTGCACGTTCAAGTACGTGGTCGTCGGTGACGGCCACGCTCGTCCCTGACGCCGTGGCCCGCATCGGCATCCTGGGCGGGACGTTCAACCCGCCGCATCTGGCTCATCTCGTCTGCGCGTCGGAGGCCGCCGCCCAGCTCGGCCTCGATCGCGTGCTGCTGACGCCGGTCGCCACGGCGCCGCACAAGGAGGCCCCGGGGGACCCGGGCGCGCAGGAGCGCCTGGAGCTCTGCCGCCTGGCCGTCGCGGGCGACGAGCGCCTGGACGTGTGCGATCTGGAGGTCCGCCGCGGTGGCTCGTCGTACACGGTCGATACGCTGCGTGCACTGCATGCGGGGACGCCGGAGGACGACCTGACCTTCATCGTGGGGGGCGACACCGCCCTCGGACTGCCGACGTGGCGCGAGCCGGAGGCCGTGCTCGAGCTCGCGACGCTCGCCGTCGCCGAGCGCGAGGGCGCCGCCCACGAGGACGTCCGCGCACTGCTGCAGCGCAGCTTCCCAGCCGCTTCGCCGCCCGCGTTCTTCGCGATGCCGCGGCTGGACATCTCGTCATCGGAGATCCGCCGCCGCATCGCGGACGGCCGCAGCATCCGCTATCTCGTCCCTGATCCCGTTGCCGAGCGCATCGCTCGTGGAAGGCTGTACCGATGACGCCAGAGGAGCTTGCAGAGACCATCGCCGCGCTCGCGGCCGACAAGAAGGCGATCGACGTCGTCGAGCTCGACGTGCGCGGCGTCCTCGGCTACACCGACTTCTTTCTCGTCTGCTCGGGCAACACGGCGCGCCAGGTCAAGGCGATCCACGACGGCATCCACCAGGCGCTCAAGGACGACCACGGCCTGCTGCCGCGGCGCGTGGAGGGCGTCGGCGAGTCACGCTGGATCCTCATGGACTACCTCGACGTCGTCGTCCACGTCTTCACGCCCGAGGCGCGGGACTTCTACCGCCTCGAGCAGCTGTGGGGCGAGGTGCCCGCGCGGGCTATGGAGTCCGCGTAGCCAGCTCGAGGGCCGCGCCGCGCAGGTGGTCGGTGAACGTCTCGCGCATGTCCTGACGCGACGGCATCGGCGCGGATCTGAACCGACGCAATGGAGCTGAGGGGGCTCGAACCCCTGACCTTCTGGCTGCCAGCCAGACGCTCTCCCAGCTGAGCTACAGCCCCAAGCGGGTGATCGCCGCACATCTTAACAGCCCGCTCAGCGGCGGCGCGGGAGGAACTCGGGCACGTCGAGGTCCGGCGCCTGCGCGGGCTCGGCGTCGCGCCGTGCCGGCGCGCGCCGCTCGACGTCGACGGCATCCAGGCGCGACTTGAGCTCGTCGTGGGCGGCGCGGACGTCGCGCAGCAGGCGCTCGGCGTTGACGCGCAGCGCGTCCGAGAGGTCGCGCAGGTTCCCGCTGATCTGCTCGCCCTCGCGCAGCACCTCCCGCGCGGCGGCACGCGCCTCGTCGAGCACCTCGCGGGCCCGCGCGTGGGCGCGGTCGCGCTCCTCCTCGGCAGCGCGAATCGCGTCGGAGCGCACCTCGTCGGCCTCGTCGTCGGCGGCCTCCATGCGCAGCCGTGCCGCGCGCTCGGCCTCGGCGATCCGCGCGGTCGCGCGCTCCTCGGCGGCCGCGCGCAGTTCCTCCGCGGCCTGCTCGGCCGCGGCGACGATCTGCGCCACGTGGCGGGCGGCGCTCTGCGGCTCCTCGGGCATGACCGTCGATGGTAGGCACGCGGCGCGCCCGTCGCCGCAAGAACCCCACCATCGGGCAGTTCGCGGGCAGCGCCGGGCCGTGAGGCATCCTTGCCCGGTGCCGCCGGTCGCGAAGGTCGAGCCGATCACGACGGCCCGTGCGCTGCGCGGGCCGTTTGACTACCTGCGCCCCGAAGGGGTCGGCATCGGGGCCGTGCTCGTGGTGCCGTTCGGCGGTCGCGACGTCGTCGGCGTCGTCGTCGGCGTCGCCGAGAGCTCCGACGTACCCGACGAGCGCCTCGTCGCGCCCCGGCGCGTGCTCGACCACGCGTTGCCGCCCGACCTCGTCGAGCTCGCGGGCTGGATGGCGACGGAGTACTGCTCGACGCCCGCGCGCGCACTTGCGCTCGTCTCGCCCGCCCCGGGCGCCCGCGCGAAGCTCGCGTGGTGGGCCACAGCGACCGGCGCCGAGCCCGCGGGCCGCCCGCTGTCGGAGTCCCAGCGCGCGCTGCTGGCAAGCCTGCCCCGCCCAGCCAACCGCGACCTGCCCGCGCTGCGGCGCCTGCAGGCGCGCGGCGCGGTCGCGCTCGAGCGCCGCGCCCAGCGCCGCCACGTCAGCCACGAAGCGGTCGGCGCCCGCCGCGCCGAGCCGCCTGCGCTCACCGTTGACCAGGCCGGCGTCCTCGCCGACGTGCAGGCGCAGCTCGCGCAGGCGGCACCGCAGCCGCTGCTGCTGCACGGCGTCACGGGCTCGGGCAAGACCGAGATCTACCTGCGCGCTGCGCAGACCGTCCTCGAGGGCGATCGGGGCGTCATCGTGCTCGTCCCGGAGATCGGGCTGACGCCGCAGATCGTGTCGCGCTTCGCCGACCGCTTCGGCGACACGGTCGCCGTCCTGCACTCCAAGCTCTCGGCGGGCGAGCGCCACGATGAATGGGGGCGCCTGCGCAGCGGCGCGGCGCGCGTCTGCATCGGTCCGCGCTCGGCCGTCTTCGCGCCGATCGAGCGGCTCGGGCTGATCGTCCTCGACGAGGAGCACGATGCCTCCTACAAGCACGAGGGCGACCCCCGCTACGACGCCCGCCACGTCGCGGCCCGCCGCGCCGAGCTCGCGGGCGCGCTCCTGCTCGCCGGCAGCGCCACGCCGCGCCCGGAGAGCGTCCACACCATGCGGCGCGTCCGCCTGCCGGCGCGCGTCGACGGCCGGGCACTGCCCCCGGTCGCGATCGTCGACATGCGCGAGCAGGAGGGCGCGCTGCACCCCGACACGAGCCACGCGCTCGTCGACGCGCCCAAGGCGATCGTCCTGCTCAACCGCCGCGGCTGGTCGAACTTCGTCGACTGCCGCTCCTGCGGGCACGCATGGATGTGCCCGGAGTGCGACGTCGCGCTCGTCCTGCACCGCGCGCAGGGACGGCTGGCATGCCATCACTGCGGCCATCGCGAGCGCGTGCCCGAGCGCTGCGTGAAGTGCGGCTCGATGTCGGTGGCGCGCCACGGCGCGGGCACCGAGCGCCTCGAGCACGACCTCGCCGCGATCGGGCACGAGGTCTTCCGCCTGGACGCCGACGTGGCCGACGCCGGCGCGCTCCTGCGCCGGTTCGAGGCCGCGCCTCGAGGCGTCCTCCTCGGCACGCAGATGGTCGCCAAGGGCCACGACTTCCCCGACGTCACCCTCGGCGTGGTCGTCGACGCCGACGGCACGCTGCGCTTCCCCGACTTCCGCGCCGAGGAGCGGACGTTCGCCCTCGTCGCACAGCTCGCCGGGCGCGCGGGCCGCGGGCCCGGGGGCGGGCGCGTGCTCGTCCAGACGCTGTCGCCCGACGCCCCCTCGATCGCCGCTGCCGCCGAGCACGACGCCGACGGCTTCCTGCGCGGCGAGCTGGCGCGGCGCGAGGCGCTGAGCTACCCGCCGTTCTCACATCTCATCCGGCTCGTCTGCTCGGCGCCCGATGCGCAGGCGGTCGCCGACGCCGCCGTCGACCTGCGCTCGGCGCTCGGGCCGATCGCGTCCGCGCAGGTCCTCGGTCCCGCGCCGCTGTTTCGCCTGCGCGGCCGCGAGCGTGCGCAGCTCGTCGTCAAGGCGCGAGAGCGGGCGCCTGCGGTGGCCGCCGCCGGCGCCGCGGTGGACGCGGTCGCGGGCGGCCGCGCGCACCGCGGGGTGGCGTTCAGCGTCGACGTCGATCCCCAGTAGGCGGCATCTACACTGGTTCTGATGGCCGAGACAGAGCAGCCGGAGGTCGAGCACGAGGTCCACGCCGAGGTCCAGGCGCCGCCTCCGCTGGACCCCGAGGTCCGCGCCCGGCGCAACGCCGCGCTCGCACACGTGCGCAAGCTCGGCGACCCGGTGCTGCGCACGAAGGCGCTGCCCGTCGAGCAGTTCGACGACCGCCTGCGCGACGAGGTCCGGCGCATGGCGGTCCTGATGGAGGACGCGCTGGGCATCGGCCTCGCCGCCCCGCAGGTCGGCATCTCCCACCGCGTGCTCGTCTACCGCGTCGAGCCCGCCGGCTCGGTCGTCGCGCTCGTCAACCCGCGCATCGAGTGGTCCAGCCGCGAGGAGGAGATCTCCGAGGAGGGCTGCCTGAGCCTGCCCTTCGTGCACGTCGACGTGGAGCGTCCCGTGGCGGTCCTCGTCGAGGCCAAGGACGAGCACGGCGAAGACGTCGTCATCGAGGCCAGCGGCCTCGAGGCGCGGGTCATCCAGCACGAGATGGACCATCTCGACGGGGTCCTGATCCTCGACCGCACGAGCCGCGAGCAGCGCAAGGCGGCGATGCGCGCGATGCGGGAGGCCGAGCAGGCCGCCTCCGCCGCGAGCGCCGCCTAGCCGCGCCCGCTGCGCATGCGCACCGTCTATCTCGGCACGTCGGAGTTCGCGGCGTCGATCCTGCGGCGCCTGGCTGCGAGCGAGCACCGCCCGCGGCTCGTCGTCACGCGCCCGGATCGCCCCGCGGGGCGCGGGCGCAGGCTGTCCTCGCCGCCGGTCGCCGACGCGGCGCGCGAGCTCGGGATCGAGCTGGCGCAGCCTGCCGACGTCAACGACGAGGAGGCGCGCGCGCAGATCGCCGCCGCCGCGCCCGAGGAGCTCGTCCTCTGCGCCTTCGGTGCGCTCATCAGAGAGCCCCTGCTGTCCGATCACCCGCCGCTCAACGTCCACCCGTCGCTGTTGCCGCGCTGGCGCGGCGCGGCGCCGGTCGAGCGGGCGATCATGGCCGGCGACGAGCGGACCGGCGTGTCGATCATGCGCCTGACCGCCGGCTGGGACGACGGGCCGGTGTGCCTCACGGGGACCGAGCCGATCTCACCCGACGACACCTACGGCACCCTCGTCCCGCGCCTGGAGCAGCTCGGCGCGGACCTGCTGGTGCGCGCGCTCGACGAGCGCCCGCCCTTCGTCGAGCAGCCCGAGGAAGGCGTCACGTACGCGGAGAAGATCGGCGCCGCCGATCGCACACTCGATCCCGCCGTGCCCGCCGAGGTCAACGACCGCGCCGTCCGCGCCCTGACCCCGCACGTCGGCGCGCGCGTGCAGCTGCCCGACGGCGCGTTTCTCGGCGTCCTGCGCGTCGCGGTGCTCGACCCCACCGCCGCCGGCCCGCTGCGTGCAGACGACGAAGGCCGGCTGCTGCTCGGCGGCCTCGAGCTGCTGGAGGTCCAGCCCGCCGGCGGCCGGCCGATGGGCGCGGCGGCGTATCTGCGTGGCCACGGACTGCGCCGCGCGTGACGCCGTCCGCTCCAGCGGACCCGCCGCTTCGTGCCGGCTTCGCGGCAAGATGCCCACAGGACGCCGCGCCGCGGGATCCTCGACGCGGAGCCCCGATTCGAAGGGGTCCCTTCGCGCAAGTGCTAGCGCGTGCTGGCCAGGGGCTAGCAGGCGCTAGCAGGATCAAAAAGGACCACACGCATGCTCGACCACCACGTGCTGGATGACGATGACGACGACGATGACGATGAGGATCTCGACGACGGTGTCCACTTCGCCCTCCCCGAGCCCCCTCGGACGCACGACGGGATGCCGATCCACGGCTGGGACCGCGGCGAGCCGATACCGGACCTCGACCGGATCCCGAGGGAGCGCTGGCGCGAGGTGCTCGCGCCGCTGCGCCGCTCCACGCGGGAATCCGCGCGGAGCCGTGTCCAGAGCGATGTCGTCGCCGCGAGCGTCGTCATCGGCGAGCTGTGGCTGGCGGACGGGGATGCACGCCATCGCGCCGTCGAGGCGCCGCCGCCCGGGATGCCCGCCGGTTCGCCGCCGCTGCGCGGAGCCGGGCGTCAGGTGAGCTTCCGTCTCGGCGCCGAGGAGTACGAGCGCCTCGTCACGGCCGCGGACCTGTTCGCGATGCGGGCGAGCACGCTCGCGCGCGTGCTCACCGTGCGGGGCGTGGATCGCGCGCTCTACGAGGCGTCGCGCGACCGATGAGCAGCGTCGCGCCCGAGCGGCCCAGCCGCGTCACGCCCGCGCGGCGCGTGGCGTTCGCCGTGATCCGGCGGGTCTTCGAGCAGGACGCGTATGCCGACCGCGCGCTGCACGGCGAGGCGAAGGGCCTGGATCCGCGCGAGCGGGCGCTCGCGATGCAGCTCGCGTTCGGGACCGTCCAGCGGCGCCTGTCGCTGGACCACATGATCGCGCAGCTCGCGACGCGGCCCGTCGACGAGCTCGACCCCCGGACGCTCGCCGCCCTGCGGCTCGGGCTCTACCAGCTGGCGTTCCTGGACGGCGTGGCCGCGCACGCCGTCGTGGGGGAGAGCGTCGAGCTGGCGAAGGGGTCGAGCGGCGGCCACAAGCTCGTCAACGCCGTCCTGCGACGCGCCACGCGCGAGCTGCCGGCGCTGCCGGCCGACGACACGCCCGCGGGCGCGGCGATCGCGCACTCCTACCCGCCGTGGCTCGTGGAGCTGTGGTGGGAGCGCTTCGGGGCCGACACGACGCTCGGCCTCCTGCGCGCGGGCAACGAAGCGGGCGAGCTCGCGCTGCGGGCCAACGCGCTCGTCATGACGCGCGACGAGCTCGCCGCCGCGCTGCCCGTACCGACGCGGCCGGCCGGCGACGAGCTTCCCGAGGGACTCGTCGTCGAGGGCCCGTTCGACGCGCACGCACACGCCCTCTGGCGCGACGGCGCCTACGCCGCGCAGTCGCGCGCCTCGATGCTCGTCGCGCGCGCCCTGGAGCCGCAGCCCGGCGAGCGCGTGCTCGACCTCTGTGCCGCGCCGGGAGGCAAGACGACGCACCTCGCGGCGCTCATGGACAACACCGGTGCGATCGTCGCGGTCGAGCGCCATGCGGGCCGCGCCCGGGCACTGCAGCGCACGTGCGCGCGGCTGCGCGCGACCACGGTCGAGGTCATCGTGCAGGATGCGGCGCGCTACACGACGACCGACCCGTTTCACCGCGTGCTCGTCGACCCGCCGTGCAGCGGCCTCGGAACGCTGCAGGGTCATCCCGACCTGCGCTGGCGCAGCTCGCCGGAGACGATCGAGCGCCTCGCGCGCACGCAGCGCAACATCGTGCAGGCAGCGGTCGCGGCGCTCGCGCCGGGCGGGACGCTCGTGTACTCGACCTGCACGCTGTCGCCGCGCGAGAACGAGGAGCAGGCCGCCGCCGCGGGCCTGCGGATAGGGTCCGAGCGCCTCGTGCTGCCTCATCGCGACCGCACGGACGGGTTCTACATCGCAAGAATGCAGTCATGACCGACGAGCTGGGCATGGCCTGCCCCAACTGCAAGGAGCCGTGGCTGCGACCGACGAACCTCGCCGGGCGCTATCGCTGCGTCTATTGCCTGCACCGCTTCGAGCTGTGCTCGCTGTGCCCGGAATGCGGGGAGCACTCGACGATCGTGCGGATGTCGACGACGGCCGTCCTGTCCTGTAACGCGTGTGCAGCCTCGATGCTGCAGGAGATCTGAGACCACCGATGCCACTGACCGAACGCCACATCGCCCCGTCGATCCTGTCCGCGGACTTCGCCGACCTCGCCGCGCAGGTGCGCGACGTCATGGACGCGGGCGCGCGGGTCATCCACTGCGATGTCATGGACGGCCACTTCGTCCCGCCGATCACGTTCGGCCCGATGGTCGTCGCCGCACTGCGCGACGCGCTGCCCGACGAGGCCTACCTCGACGTGCACCTCATGATCGAGCGCCCGGAGCGCCACGTCGAGGAGTTCGTGAAGGCCGGCGCCGACGGGGTCACGATCCACGCCGAGGCGACGCCGCACGTGCACTACACGCTCAACGCGATCCGCGAGGCGGGCGCGAAGGCCGGCCTCGTCGTCTGTCCGGGCACGCCGCCGGACTGGTTCGCCGAGGTCGACGTCGACCTCGCGCTGATCATGACCGTCAACCCTGGCTGGGGCGGGCAGGCCTTCCTGCGCAGCCAGCTCGACAAGGTCCGTCGCGTGCGCGAGATGCTCGGCGACGGCGTCGCGATCCAGGTCGACGGCGGCGTGAACGCCGAGACGGTCGTCGAGTGCGCCGACGCGGGCGCCACGTGGTTCGTCGCCGGCTCGGCGATCTTCGGCTCCGACGACCCCGCTGCGACGTTCCGCGAGATCGCCAAGGCCGCGGGCTGCGCGATACCCGTCCCCTAGGGGGTATCCCGCATAGATCCGCGGGCGGGCGTGCTGCATGCTCAGAGCATGAGCACCGACACCTTCTCGCAGATCGACCCGACCGCCACCACCTCGACGACGATCGTCGCCACCACCGGCCTGCACCCGGCGCGGTGCTGGGGCTCGTGCTCGGCGTCCTGTTCGCCCTCGCGATCAGCCGGCCGCTGGAGGAGGAGGGCTTCCGGCTGACGTTCCCGGTCACGACGCTGGCGCTGCTGGTCGCGGGCGCCGCCCTGGCGGGGATGGTCGCGTCGCTGTGGCCGGCGCGGCGCGCCGCGCGGCTGGACGTGCTGCAGGCGCTCGCCTACGAGTGAGGATGCTTCAATGCCTGCACGTCATGCCAGCTCGCAACCGGACATTGGCCGCGCGCTGCGCACTCGCCGCGGCGGCTCTGAGCATCGCCGTCGCCATCGCCCCGTCGGCCGCCTTCGCCGGCGGCCCGGGGGTGACGGTGATCGGCCGGCAGCTCGACCAGCCGTTCACGCTCTCCGGTGACCAACTGGGCGCCGGGGGCGACGTCGCGGCGAGGTCCTTCACGAAGCGCGAGCGGCCCGGCGGCGCCAGCACGCGGGTCACGCTCGGCGGCACGTCGGTGCGAAGTGTCCTGGCAGCCGCCGGCGTGGACGCCTCCTCGATCACGCGCATCGCGGTCAGCCGCCCGGACGGCAGCGACCTCGTCCTCACCCGCGCCGACCTCTCCGAGCCCGGCCCGTTCAAGGAGGGGCCGGCGCTCATCACCGACAACGGCGGCGCGACGCGCATCTTCCGCCCCGTGCGCAACGCCCGCGACGCCAACGCGCGCGACGACTTCACGAGCGTGAGCTCCGGGCCGCTGCTGATCCGCGTCGACGACGCGACGTCGATTCCCGTCACCGCGAAGGCCAGCCCGACGCAGGTCAGGACGGGCAAGGACGTCGTGTTCACCGCGACCGTGCAGTCCTCGGTGCCGGGGCTCACGTACCACTGGGACTTCGGCGACGGCCAGACCGACGAGGGCGCGCGCGTGACGCACAGCTTCGACGTCCCGCTCGACCAGCAGGTCCAGGTGACGGTCACGGGCAGCTGCGCGCGGTTCTGCCAGGGCCTCGACAGCGTCTCCGTGCGCGTCGGCAACCCGCGCAAGGGCCCTGACGCTCCGGGCGCGACAAGCCCCGGCAGCGGCACCGGCAACCCGAACGCGCCGGGGTCCGGCACCGGCACCGGCGCCGGCGGCCCCGGCGGCAGCGGCGGCGGTGACGTCGCCGGCGCGACGGGCGAGGCGTCGGTGCAGGCGGTCGTCCAGGAGCTCGAGCGCCAGCGCCAGGCCGAGCGCGACCGCGCGCAGGCGCTCAAGGACGCCGCGGCGCGGCGCAGGCGCGAGGCCGCCAAGCGCAGGGCCGACGCCGACCGCGCCGCGCGACGCGTGACGCCCGCGGAGGTCACCCGCCCGAGCGGGCTGACCATCACCGGCATCCTGCTCGCAGGCCAGGGCACGCCGCTGACGAGCGGCCTGCCGCCGCTTCCGTCGACGCCCGCGGGCAGCCCGAAGGGGGAGCAGGCGGCGCGCGGGACGAGCATCACCGACGCGCCCTCCGTGCCCGGCAGCGTGGCCGCGGCGATGCTCGTGATCGCGATGGGCGCGCTTCGCGAGCGCCGACTCGTCAAACTGCGCACCGCATGATCGCCGTCAGCGGAATCGAGGACATTCTCTTTCAGGTCGCCAACTCGCTGCGCGTGCCTGTCTTCATCGCGGCCGGACTGGCGCTGGCGTTCCTCCTGTTCGACCTGGGCGCGTTCTTCATCGAGCTCAGCCGCCGCGGCCGGCGCGGGCGCCTGGAGGAGGTCGAGGTGGCCTCCGCGAGCGCGCGGGCGGCGCTGGGCGAGGGCGACTCCGCGAGTGCCCAGCGGGCGCTGATGCCGCTGGCCGCGAGCGCGCAGATGGCCGACGCGCTCGTCGAGGTCGTCGGCAACCACAGCCGTCCCGGCTCGGCCGACCGCCGCGCGAAGGCGCTGGCGGACTTCGACCTGACCTCGCTGCGCAAGCTCGAGCGCAGCCGCATGCTCGTGCGCTTCGGTCCGGCGCTGGGCCTCATGGGAACGCTGATCCCGCTGTCGCCGGCGCTCGACGGCCTCGCCAAGGGCGACGTCACGAAGCTGTCGGAGAACCTGCGCGTCGCCTTCAGCGTCACGGTCCTCGGCCTGCTCATCGGCGCGGTCGCGTTCGCGATCTCGCTCGTGCGCGATCGGCTCTACGCGCAGGACCTCTCCGACCTCGAGTACGTCGTCTCCCAGCTGGACACCGAGCCGCGATGAGCGCGCGGGTCACGCCCCGCGCGCGCCTGCGCATCGACCGCTCCGGCGACCCGCTCGACGGCCTCGTCAACCTCTTCGACCTCGGGATCGTGCTCGCGGTGGCGTTCCTGCTGGCCGCCCTGCAGTCGGTGAACCTCACGGACCTGCTGACGCGTCAGAACGTCACGGTCGTGCGCACCGACGCCAGCGGCAAGACGCTCATCACGAAAGAGGGCGACCAGATCAAGACGGTGCGCCTGAGCAACAAGACCGTGACCGGCTCCGGCCAGCGCGTCGGCGAGGTCTTCCGCCTCAGCGACGGGCGCCTGGTCTACGTCACGGGCGGGGCACCGACGCCTCAGACGACGACAACGCCCTAGCTCGCGTCGCCGCGCCTGTAGACCAGCGCGAGCAGCGCGACGAGCAGCGCGGTCGCCGCGCAGTAGCCGACCTCCGCGCGTACGAGCTGGTCGTCGACGAGCGGGCTGAGCATGAACGCCACGAAGGCCCCCGCGCTCACGAGCCAGGCGCTGCAGGCCCCGGGCGCGCGGCCGCGGGCGAGCGCGGACTGGTTCAGCGTCCCGGCGATGAGATGCAGGCCCATGCCCAGGCCGACGAGGGCGAGGCCGGCGCGCGCGAGGTCGCGGTCGATGTCGAAGATCGATCCGACGACCTCGGGCCCGACGGCGAAGAGCCCGAGCGCGACCGCGAGGCCGAAGCAGCCGCTGGCCAGCACCGTGATGCGGATCGCCTTGCGGAACTCCGCGGCGCCCGCGGTCGCCTGCAGCCCCGCGAGGTGCGGCAGCAGCGAGCCCTGCACGGCCTGAAAGAGCTGCAGCGGCGCGCGCGCGATCAGCAGGACGCTGAAGACGACGCCCGCCAGCGCGGCGTCGTCGGAGGTCCCCTCGACCGTCAGGACCGCGGCGTTGAGGATCGTCTGCTCGGCCACCATGACCCCGAACACCGCCAGCGCGAAGCCCGCGCCGCGGCGCAGCGTGAGCGCGCCCTCGCTCGTGGTGACCGCCTGCACGTCCGCCGGCGGGTCGCGGCGCGCGAAGAACCACGGCACGACGACGAGCGACACGAGCGGCGCCGCGCCCATGCCCAGCGCCACCGCCGTCTGCCCGGACGCGAGCCCGACGATGACGGCCAGCGCGAAGCACACCCGCGACGTCGCCTCGAGGAAGACGAGCGCCCCGTAGAGCGCGAAGCGCTGGTGGCCGGCGAGGAAGCCCCGCGCGAAGTAGCTCGCGGCGTAGGCGAGCACGCCGAAGACGAGCACCCGGTACAGCGCCGAGGATCCGTCGAACAGGTCGTCCTGCAGCGGGCCGCGAGCGGCCAGGGCGACGGCGAGGAACGTCGCGGCGAACGCCGCCTGGATGAGCAGTGCGACGCGCAGGTGGGTCCCGCCCGAGCCCTGCCCGCGGGCGCGGCGCTCGGCGATCGTCCGTGACAGCAGCTGCTCGATCGGCCGGTAGATCACCGAGACGATCACGAACATGATCGACCACAGCAGCGAGATGCGGGTGTACTGCGCGGGCGTGAGGGCGTGCGCGGCGAGGGCGAAGTACGCGAACGTGACGACGCCCGTGGTGGCGATGCCGATCGACAGGATCCGCGCGCCGCTGGCGTAGCCCGACCGGGCTGCGGGCGGTGCGGCGCTAGAGGCGGACAAGCAGCATGGTCCACGGAAACGGCGAGCGGGCCTGCACGACCTCGCCGTGGCGCGACAGCAGCGCGACGAAGCTGCGCCTGGACCAGTGGTTCAGATGTCCCGGGGTGTTGCCCAGGTCCTTCAGGTAGGCGCCGCGCGCCATGTTCAGCCCGCGCCACAGGGGCTCGCGCGGAACCGAGACGAGCAGGTGGCCGGACGCGACGCGCGCCATCTCGGCGACCGTGTGCTCGGGGTCCGGGACGTGCTCGAGGACCTCGATCGCGGTCGCGACGTCGAACTCGCCGTCCGCGAAGGGAAGGTTCTCGGCCTTCATGACCTGGTAGGTGAGGTTCGGCGCCTGGCGCCCCTTCCACTGCTCGTGCAGGAGCGGGTCGTCGAGGTCGATGCCGACGATGCGCCTGTCGCCCATCCGCTGCGCCCACTTGTGCGTGAGCACGCCCTCGCCGCAGCCGACGTCCAGCAGCGACGCCGGATCGGCCTGCACGAACAGCTCCTCGAGCGTGCGCTCGAAGGCCCCCATCAGGCGGCGCACGACCGGGTTCGTCGAGCCGTACTTGTCGTAGGTGTTGCCGGTGACGGTGCCCTCGTCGTCGACGGTGACCGCCGGGCTCACAGCGTCACCACGTTGTGCTCCTCGGTCTTGCCCGTCGCGGCCCCCGCGTCGGCGCCCGTCGTCGGGCCGTGGGCGCCGTCCGGGGCGCCGGGCTCGTAGTGCGAGGGCGCGACGCCGAGCTGCAGCTCGATGCGCCGCACGCGCTCGAACGTGCGCTGGGCCATCGTGCGCTGCGCGGCCAGCAGGTCGCCCATGATGCCCAGCGCGGCGAGCACCATCGCCGCGTTGAACAGCACCGCGCCGAGGATGAGCGACTGGACGTGGCCCTTGCCCTCGTCGTCGACGACGTAGAACCAGGCGAAGCGCGCCCAGACGACCGCCGCGACGAGCCCGACGAGCGCGGCCGCCGTCATGAAGACCTTCAGCGGCTCGTACTGCGCGTAGATGCGGAAGATCGAGACGCTGTTGCGGCGCACGTAGGACCACATGGAGGGAAACAGCCGCGACTCGCGGGTCTTGGGGTTCGTCCGGATCGCGACGTGGTCGACGGCGACGAGCAGCTTGCCCGCCTGGATGATCGTCTCCAGCGTGTAGGTGAACTTCGAGACGACCGCCATCTGGATCGCGGCCTCGCGGTTGTAGGCGCGGAAGCCGGAGGTCGTGTCGGGCACCTCCGTCGAGGATGCCTGGCGCACGACCCACGAGCCGAGGCGCTGCAGCGTGATCTTCAGCGGCGAGAAGTGCTCGATCTTGTGGACCTCGCGGTCGCCGACGACCATGTCGGCCCGGCCCGCGAGGATCGGCGCGACGAGCTTGGGGATGTCGGCGCCGTTGTACTGGTTGTCGCCGTCGGTGTTGACGATGACGTCGGCGCCGAGCTTCAGGCAGGCGTCCAGCCCCGCCTGGAAGCCCGCGGCGAGGCCCTTGTTGTTCGTCAGGCGGACGATGTGGTCGACGCCGCCCGCGCGGGCGACCTCGATCGTCCTGTCGCTCGAGCCGTCGTCGATGATGAGCCACTCGACCACGCCGAAGCCGTCGACCTCGCGGGGGAGGTCGGCGAGGACGAGCGGGAGGGTGTGCTCCTCGTTGAAGCACGGGATCTGGATGATCAGCTTCATGCGGCGGGCCGGCGTGGGATTCTATCCGCCATCGCCCCGTCATCTGCGTCCAGCGCCCTGAGCCCGGCCGCCGTCCAGTCGCCGCCGTCACCCGCCGAGGCTCCCTCGGCGCGACGCTGGGCGTCGCGGCTGTCGACGCGCGTGCTCGAGCGCATCGGCCTCGCGGCCCTGGCGCTCGCCTCGCTGGCCGGCTTTCTCGTCTACCCGACGTATCCGAACTACGACTCCTACTACTCGCTGCTGTGGGGCCGCGAGCTGCTGGGCTTGGACCACCTGTCGTTCACCGCCTACCGCGCGCCGACCGAGCATCCGCTGGCGATCGCCTTCGGCGCGCTGCTGACGCCGCTCGGAGACGGCGCCGATCGCATCATGGTCGCCTGCGCCGTGGTCGCGTTCGTCGTGCTCGTCGCAGGCGTGTACGCCCTCGGCAAGACCGCGTTCACGCCGCTCGTCGGCGCGGCCGCCGCGGCGCTGCTCGTCTCGCGCTTCGACTTCCCGTTCCTCGCCGCCCGGGCCTACATCGACATCCCCTACCTCGCGGTGATCATCTGGGCGGCGGTGATCGAGGCCCGTGCGCCGCGGCGGCGGCCGGTGCTCGTGCTCGTGCTCCTCGCGGCCGCCGGGCTGATGCGCCCGGAGGCGTGGATCCTCGCCGGGCTGTACTGGCTCTGGCTGTTTCCCACGTCGACCTGGCGCCAGCGCTTCGCCTACGCGGCGCTGGCGGCCGTCGGGCCGCTCGTCTGGGCATCCGTCGACCTCGCGGTCACCGGCGACCCGAAGTACTCGCTGACCGCCACCGGCGACCTCGCCGAGGAGCTCGGCCGCAACAAGGGCGGCGCCGCCGTTCCGGAGGCGCTGTACGCGTTCCTCATCAAGCTTGCGAAGTTCCCGGTCGTCATCGGCGGCGCGGCGGGCCTCGTGCTGGCGGTCGTCCTCACACCGCGGCGCGCGGTCATGCCGCTGGCGCTGTTTCTCGCGGGCGCGGGGACGTTCGCGCTCGTCGGCCTCGCGGGATTGTCGGTCATCGACCGCTACCTGCTCGTGCCCTCGCTGTGCGTCATGGTCTTCGCCGCGGTGTTCCTCGCCGGCTGGACGATGCTGCGCGAGGGCACGGCCTGGCGGCGGCTGTGGGCGGCCGCCGCGGCGGCACTCGTCGTCTTCGGCATCGTCTTCACCGCCACGCGCGTTAACCTCGAGACGCTGCACAACGAGCTGCGCTTCCGCGGCGACGCGCACACCGCGCTGGAGGGCGTGCTGCGCGATCCGGCCGTGGTCGCCGCGCTGCGCTGCGGCCCCGTCTACGTGCCCAATCACAAGCTCATCCCGGACGTGCGCTGGATCCTCGACCGCTCGTCGGCGAGCGTCCTCGCGCGCTCGAGCAAGGACGTCGGCGAGCCCCGGCGCGGCGTCGCGATCCTCGTCCACGACCGGCCCGCGATCTTCAAGCAGGCGCTCGTGACCGACAACGACGACCCGATCGACAACCAGCCGCCCGCCGGCTTCGCCCGGGTGGCCACGAGCCGGTACTACGGGGCCTATGTCCATTGCTGAGCCCCCCGCGCGCGTCGGGGCCGACCGCGCGCCGCCGGCGTTCATGAACCTGCCGCTCGGCAGCGTCCGCGGCGGCGGCGGTCGCCTGGGCTGGGGCCTGGCGATCGGCGCGGTCCTCCTGCTCGCCTTCGGGCTGCGCCTGTGGGGCGTCGGCCACGGCCTGCCCTACGCCTACAACGCCGACGAGAACGCCCATTTCGTGACGCGGGCGATCGGGATGTTCGGGCACGACTGGAACCCCAACTACTACGTCAACCCACCGGCGTACACGTACCTCGTGCACCTCGCGCTCGCAATCGCGTACGGCGGCCGCGCCGGCGTCTCGGACGCGTTCGCCACCGACCCGACGAGCATCTGGGTGCTCAGCCGCGTCCTGGCGGGCCTGCTCGGCACACTCGCGGTCTGGCTGCTGTACCTCGCCGGCGCGCGCCTGGTCGACCGCCGCGTCGGGCTGCTGGCTGCGGGGCTCATGGCCGTCGGGTTCCTGCCGGTCTTCTATTCCAAGCTCGCGCTCAACGACGTCCCGACGCTCGCCGGGGTGTGCCTGGCGCTGTGGGGCGCCGCGGGCATCCTGCGCCTCGGCCGGGCCCGCGACTACGTCGTCGCCGGGATCGGCCTCGGCCTCGCCTGCGCGACGAAGTACACGGGCGGGATCGTGCTGCTGGCGATCGTCGGCGCCGTCGGCGCGCAGTTCGCGGCGACCGGCGGCAAGGGCTTCGCGGCGCGCGGACTGGGCGTGGTCGCGGGCATGTCGCTCGCCGCGTTCTTCGTCGCCAACCCCTATTCGGTGCTGGACTTCAGCGCCTTCTGGGAGGGGCTGACGCACCAGTCCGACGCCTCCGGGGATGCTGCGGGCAAGCTCGGCCTGACGCAGAAGAGCGGCTACGTCTACTACCTGTGGTCCTTCGGCTGGGGCCTGGGCTGGCTGCCGGTGATGCTCGCCGTGGTGGGCGCCGTGCGGCTGTGGTTCGACGAGCGGCGCCTCGTCGGGATCCTCGTCCCGCCGGTGATCCTCTTCGTGCTGTTCATGGGCTCTCAGGAGCGCTACTTCGGGCGCTGGCTGCTGCCGGTCTTCCCCTTCGTCTGCATCCTGGCGGCGTACGCCGCGATCGAGGCCGTCGACTGGGCGGCACGCTGGTGGCCGGGCCTGCGGCCGACGCTCATCGCGCTGGCGGTCGTCGCCGTCTGCGGGCAGGGCTTCGTGTACTCGCTGCACAGCGGGCTCGTGCTGTCGCGCGACGACACGCGCAACCTCGCGCGCGAGTGGATGGTCGCCAACGTCCCGGCCGGCAAGAAGGTCGTCATCGAGCCCGTCGTGCCCGACCAGTGGGCGCAGGACATCGGCAACCCGCTGCCGATCATCCCCAACGGCAACCGCTGGAACAAATATCCGCTGAGCCGCAGGATCGATCCCCAGAGCGGCCAGCCGGTGCCCGGCGCCGCCGGCGTCGTGAACATCGAGGACTTCGAGAAGCTGCTGCGCCCCGAGCTGATCGACATCTTCGAGCAGCAGGAGTACTGCTGGGTCGTCGTCGGCTCGACGCAGCGCGGGCGCGCCGAGGCCGAGCCGAACGTCGTCCCCGACGCGCTGCGCTACTACGCCGAGCTGGAGCGCCGGTCGAAGGTCGTCTACGACGCGTCGCCGTACTCGGAGGGCAAGGGGCCGGTCGCGTTCAACTTCGACTGGACGTTCAACTACTACCCCCTGGCCTACAACCGGCCGGGTCCCGAGATGACGGTCTACCGCCTCCAGGGCGGGCAGTGCGCAGGCGGCTGACGAGGCCTATGCTGCGTCGGTGGCCCTGCTGACGGCAGCCGACAACGATCGCTTGGAGCGCTCGATCGAGCTGGCGGAGTTCGGGCTCGGGCGCGTGCACCCCAACCCGATGGTCGGCGCGATCCTCGTCCGCGACGAGCAGGTGCTGGGGGAGGGATGGCACGAGGAGTGCGGCGGCCCGCACGCCGAGGTCAACGCGATCGCGGCCAGCGGCGGCGCCGACCTCACCGGCGCCACGCTCTACGTCTCGATGGAGCCCTGCTGTCACCACGGCAAGACGCCGCCGTGCACCGACGCGATCCTCGCCGCGGGCATCGCCCGCGTCGTCGTCGCCTCCGACGACCCCAGCCCGAAGGCGGCCGGCCGCGGGCTGGGCATCCTGCGCGACGAGGGCATCGAGGTCGACGTCGCCGAGGGCGACGTCGCCGAGCGCGCCCGGCTCGTCAACCAGGCCTTCCGCAAGCACGCTCGCACCGGGCGCCCGTGGGTCCTCTTTAAGTCCGCGATGACGCTCGACGGCAAGGTCGCGACGCGGACGGGCGACTCGCAGTGGATCTCCGACGCCTCCAGCCGCGCCCGCGCGCACCGCTGGCGCGCGAGCGTCGACGCCGTCGCGGTCGGCATCGGCACCGCGCTCGCCGACGATCCCCAGCTCACGGCGCGCGTCGACGGGGTGCACCATCAGCCGCGCCACGTCGTCTTCGACGCGACCGCCCGGCTGCCGCTGGGGTCCCGGCTGATCTCGGCGGCACCGCAGCTGCCGCTGACGGTCGTCGTCACGCGCGCTGCGGGGCGCTCGGCGACCGAGGCGCTGGAGATGGCCGGCGCGGACGTCATCGTCGCGACCGGCGAGAACGAGCCCGCGCGCGTGCGCTCGGCGCTGGACCAGCTCGGCGCCGACGGCGTCACCTCGATCCTGCTCGAAGGCGGCCCGCACCTCGCCGGGGCGTTCCTCGATGCCGGTGAGATCGACGAGGTCCGCCTCTTCCTGGCGCCGCTGCTGCTCGGGGGCCGCGCCGCCCGCGACCCGCTCGAGGGCGAGGGCGTGGAGCGCATCTCCGAGGCGCTGCGGGCGCTGACGCTCGACTGCGAGCGGGTCGCCGACGACCTGCTGATCTCCGCGCGCCTGCGGGAATGGTAGGCCCGTGTTCACGGGCCTGGTCGCAGGGTTGGGGAGCGTCGCCGCCGTCGACACGACGCCCGACGGCGTCCGGCTGACGCTCGACACGCCGCTGGCGACGCAGCTCGCCGAGGGCGACTCGATCGCCGTCAACGGCGTCTGCCTCACCGCCGTGGGGATCTGCGGCGACCGCTTCGGCGCGGACGTCATGCGCGAGACGCTGCGCCGCTCGGCGCTCGGCGAGGTGCAGGCCGGCGCGCGCGTGAACCTCGAGCTGTCGCTGCGCGTGAGCGACCGCCTCGGCGGCCACATCGTGCAGGGCCATGTCGACGGCGTCGGTGCGGTGGCGGGTCTGTCCGACGACGGCTTCGCGCGCCGCGTCACGATTGCCGCCGGCCCGGACGTGCTGCGCTACGTCGTCGAGAAGGGCTCGATCACCGTGGACGGCGTTTCGCTGACCGTCGCGCGCATCGACGACGACGGCTTCGACGTGTCGCTGATCCCCGAGACGCTCGAGCGCACGACGCTCGGAACGGTCGCCGTCGGGAGCCCCGTCAACCTCGAGGTCGACGTCCTCGCGAAGTACGTCGAGAAGCTGCTCGCGGGCCACCGCGCCCCGGGTTTGCCAAGCTGAAGGCATGAGCACGACGACCCACAGCCCGTTCGCCACGATCGACGAGGCGCTGGAGGACATCCGCCAGGGCAAGATGGTCGTCGTCTGCGACGACGAGGGCCGCGAGAACGAGGGCGACCTCACGATGGCCGCGCAGTTCGCGACGCCCGAGGCGATCAACTTCATGGCCAAGGAGGGACGTGGGCTCATCTGCCTGTCGCTGACCGCCGGGCGCTGCGACGAACTCGGCCTCGACCTCATGGCCGCAAAGAACGAGTCGCCGTTCGAGACGCCGTTCACCGTCTCCGTCGAGGCCCGCAGCGGCGTCACGACCGGCATCTCCGCCCACGACCGCGCTCACACGATCCAGGTCGCGATCGATCCCTCCAGCTCGCCGCGCGACCTCGTCCAGCCCGGGCACATCTTCCCGCTCAAGAGTCGCCCCGGCGGCGTCCTGGAGCGCACGGGCCAGACCGAGGCCGCCGTCGACCTGGCGCGCCTCGCGGGCCTGAACCCCTCGGGCGTCATCTGCGAGGTCATGAACGACGACGGGACGATGGCCCGCCGCGACGACCTCGTGCACTACTGCCGCCGCCACGAGCTGAAGATGGTCACGATCGCGGCGCTCATCAAGTACCGCCGGCGCCACGACAAGCTCATCGAGCGCGTCGTCTCGACGAAGCTGCCCACGAGCTTCGGCGAGTTCGCCGCGATCGGCTATCGCGAGCTCATCGGCGGCAAGCATCACGTCGCGCTCGTCAAGGGCGACGTCTCGGGCGCGGAGGACGTGCTCGTCCGCGTGCACTCCGAGTGCCTGACCGGCGATGTCTTCCACTCGCTGCGCTGCGACTGCGGCGAGCAGCTGGAATCGGCATTGGCGATGATCGAGCGCGAGGGCCGGGGCGTCCTGCTGTATCTCTGCCAGGAGGGCCGCGGCATCGGCCTGCTCGCCAAGCTCGAGGCCTACAAGCTGCAGGAGGGCGGTCTGGACACCGTCGACGCGAACCTCAAGCTCGGCAAGGACGCCGACCTGCGCGACTACGGCATCGGCGCGCAGATCCTCGTCGATCTCGGTCTGAGCTCGATCCGGATCCTCACGAACAACCCGAAGAAGATCATCGGGCTTGAGGGCTACGGCCTGTCGGTCAGCGAGCAGATCCCGATCGAGCACGCGCCGAACCCGCACAACGAGGCCTACCTGCGCGCCAAGCGCGAGAAGATGGGCCACACGCTGCATCACCAGGGCCTCGACGTCGACCGCGAGATGCTCCACGACGAAGGGGAGCGCGACCACCGCGGCCACCGCGACCACCGCGACGAAGAGCGCCGGTGAGGTTCGCGATCGTGGTCGGCCGCTTCTACGAGGAGCTGGCCGCCAAGCTCGTCGCGAGCGCGACCGCGGTCTTCGAGGAGGCCGGCGCCGAGGGCATCGACGTCGTCGAGGTCCCGGGCGCGTTCGAGCTGCCGCTCGCGGCGCTGACGCTCGCAGAGACCGGCCGCTACGCCGGCATCGCCTGCCTCGGCGCGGTGATCCGCGGTGAGACGAGCCATTACGACCACGTCTGCGGCGAGGCCGCCCGCGGCATCCAGGACGTCATGCTGCGCACACGCGTCCCATGCGCCTTCGGGGTGCTGACCGTGGAGAACATGGACCAGGCGCTCGCCCGTGCCGGCGGGGGCAAGCGCGACCAGGGCGAGCACGCCGCACAGGCCGTCCTGGCGCTCGCGCAGGTCCGCGCCGACTTCACCTGAAGGCGCCGCGGGGTGGGTACCCTCACGAACATGCCCGCGACCGAGTCCCAGGAGATCGTCGCGCTCGCGCTGGTCTTCGTCGTCCACGTGATCGGCGGCCTGCTGCTCGTCTGGGCGCTGCTGGAGGACGACACGCGCGCCGGCTGGCGCCGGCGCTGGGGCTTCGGCGGGGACGGCGGCGATCCGCCGCCCGGCACGCCGCCCGCGCCCCGTCCGTCGCGTGTCGTCGTTGCGCCCGAGCTTGCGCTCGGCGACTTCGACGCGGCGCGCGTGCGCCTACGGGGCCCGGGGCGCCTTGCGGACGAGCACCGGCCCGCGCCGCGCCGGCCCGATCACGTGCCCGAGCCGGCGCGCACGCCGCGCTGAGCGGCCGGCGAACGCCGCGCGCACGGCCTCGAAGGCCGGCTTGGGCTTGTACTGCAGGTCAAACGGCAGCGCCATCTCGCCCTGGCCGAGCCAGGACTGGCTGTCGCTGAAGCCCCAGGTCGTGAAGCGCGTGCAGGCCGCGACGGCGTTGCAGGCGCGCGCGGCGGCGCCGTAGGCCGCGGCCTGGCGCGCGAGGCGCTGCTCGATCGTCCCGTCCAGCAGCGAGGTGCCGACGTCCATCTCGGTCACCTGCACCTCGACGCCGAGGGCGGCGAAGCGCTGCATCGTCTCGCGCAGCGTGCGCTCGTCGTAGAAGCCCTGGATGTGCGTGTGGTACTGCAGGCCGACCCCGTCCAGCGGCACGCCGCGGGCCTTCAGGCCGGAGACCAGCGCCAGCAGCCCGTCGAGCTTCGCGTTGGGCCCCTCGGCGCCGTACTCGTTGATGAAGAGCTTCGCGCGCGGGTTGGCGGCGTGGGCGGTGCGCAGCGCCTGCTCGACGTAGTCGTCGCCGATGAAGCGGTGCCACACGTTGTCGATGAGCGAGCCGTCGGCGGCCAGCGGCTCGTTGACGACGTCCCACTCGGGCACGGCGTCGCCGAAGTGGCGCATCACGGTGTCGATGTGGCGGCGCATGACGTCCAGCAGCTCGTCGCGCTGCCAGCCGGTCGCGGAGGTCAGGAAGTTGCCGATCGACGTGCCCAGCTGCGTCTCGCGCGACGGCGGGGTCGCGGGCGCCAGGTGCAGGCCGAGGTTGTCGCTGAAGCCGTGGTCGATGAGCCAGATCGGCAGCTGCAGGCCCCAGACGAGCGCGTGGCCGTGGACGGCCTTGTGGTTGGACTTCGCGAAGGCGACGAGGGTGTCGGCCGCGGTGAAGTCGAAGGTCCCGCGCCGGGGCTGCAGCGAGGGCATCTTCATCTCGTTCTCGGGCGTCAGCGCGTCGTACTCGCGCAGGAACGTCGCGCGGTAGCGCGCGTCACGCTGCAGGGAGTCCAGTCGCACGGCCGTACCCTGCGTGACGCGGCGCGGCGGCGGCGGCGGCTTTGCGAGCACGTGGCGGGCGGGGGCCGCGGCAGCGCTCGCCGGGGTCGCCTGCGCGCCTCCCGCGACGAGGCCTGCGACCAACAATGTCGCCAGCCCGGCGACCGACCACCCCTGGCGTCCTGCCATGCCACGCAGAGTAGCGCTGCAAGGTCCCGTGCACGACCGTCCGAACGGGGGGTCTTCAGTCACCGCCCTTGTCGCCCTTGCCGTCCTTGGCCTTCGTGCCGCCGAGCTTGGCCTGGGCGGACTGCAGCTCCTTCTTGACCGTTCCCTGCTGGTTGGGATTGCGCAGGCGCTCCTGGAGAAACGGGATCGCCTCGGCCGGGTTGCCCGACCGGTTCAGCGCGACGCCGAGGTTGTAGAGCGCGAAGTAGTAGTCGAGCTCGTCGGTGCGGCCCGCGTCGCGGAACGCCTGCACGGAGGAGCGCAGCGGCGCGACGGCGCCCGCGTAGTCGCCGGCGTTGATGCGCGCGAAGCCCTGGTTGTTGAGCGCGACGGGATCGCCGCCGGATGCCGAGCCCTGCGCCTTGCTCGTCGACGCCTGCGGCTGGGGGGCCGCGGGTGCGGCCGACGTGCCCGATGCGCCGGCATCCGCGCCGGAGGAGGCGGGCTTCTTCGTCGTCGACTTGCCGGCGCTCTTGAGGCTGCTGCTCGCCTTGTCGGTGCCGTCGCCGCGCATCGCGAGGCCGATCGCGCCACCGACGACGATCGCCACCACGGCGAGCACGCCGATGACCGGCAGCCAGCTGTGCGCGCGGTCGGCGGGCGTGGTGCGTCGGGGCTCCGGTCGCGCGGCTGCCGCGGCGCCGGCAGGCGCGGCGCCCGGGCGCGGGCTCCGGGGCGGGGGCCGGGGGTCGCGGGGCTGCCGCGACGGCCTCGGGCTCGGGCGCTCCGCGGCGCGCCGGCACGGGGACGGGGACCGGTGCGGGCATCGCGCGCGTGGTCGCCACCGGCGTCGCGTCGCCGGCGAGCGCCTTCTCGAGCTCGTCGACGAGCTCGGTCGCCGTCGCGGGCCGGTCCGCGGGGTCCTTCGCCAGCCCCCGCGACAGCACGGCGTCGACGCCGTCGGGCAGGTGCGGCGCGTTGTCGGACGCCGGCGGCGGCGGCTCCTCGGCGTGCTGGCGCATCTGCGCCGCCGGGAGGGTGGCGTCGAACGGGCGGCTGCCCGAGAGCAGCTCGTAGGCGAGGACGGCGAGGGCATAGCGGTCACTCGCGGCGGTCGCGGGCTCGCCCAGCGCCTGCTCGGGCGAGAGGTACGCGGCGGTGCCGAGCACCTGGCCGGCCTGCGTCATGTGGGTGTCGTCGGCGAGGCGCGCGATGCCGAAGTCCGCGACGGCGAGGCGGTTCTGCGCGTCGAGCAGGAGGTTGGCCGGCTTGACGTCGCGGTGCACGACGCCCGCGGCGTGTGCGGCGTCCAGGCCGGCAGCCGCCTCGCGCAGCCAGCCCATCGCGGTGGCGCGGTCGACGGGCTCCCCGCTCTCGCGCGCGGCGCGCAGCCGGTCGGCGACCGTGCCGCCGGAGAAGTGCTCCATGACGATGAAGGCGTCGTCGCCATGCTCGCCGATGTCGTAGATCGTCACGACGTTGGGATGCGCGCTGACCTGCGCGGCGGTCCGCGCCTCGCGCTGGAAGCGCGCGCGGGCGACCGGGTCGGGCGCGAAATGCGCGCCGAGCACCTTGACCGCCACGATCCGTCCGAGCAGGAGGTCCTCGACCTCCCACACGGACGCCATCCCGCCGTTGGCGATGTGGTGCAGGACGCGGTAGCGCTCCGGCAGCTCGATCTGAGAGGCCAGCGGCATCTGTGGCCTGACGTTACCCGGACCGGGGGCACGCCCAACCCGGGAGGGCCTGTCCTCTACACTGCCTGGCGCGATGGCCAAGGTCTGTCACAGCTGCGGAAAGAAGCCGGCTTTCGGTCAGAGCCGCAGCCACTCGATGGTCGCCACGAAGCGGCGCTTCAACCCGAACCTCCAGAAGGTCCGGGTCATGATCGGCTCCGCCCCGCGCCGCGTGTACGTCTGCACCCGCTGCCTCAAGGCCGGCAAGGTCACCAAGGCACGCTAGAAAGCGTCTCGCCGCACGGTCGCCGCGAGCGGCGACCTTCGGTCGACGTCACAGGCACCGTGCCAGACCCCAGCCTCGTCCGCTTTCGCGCCGTCGTGCAAGGCGCGCTGGTGCACCTCGAATCGCGCCGGCAGGAGATCAACGACCTCAACGTCTTTCCCGTCGCCGACGGGGACACGGGCGACAACATGGCGCTCACGCTCGAGGCCGTGCTCGTCGAGGTCGACAGCCTCGCGGCCGACGGCAACCGCTCGCTGGACCAGATCGGCCGCGACGAGATCGTCGAATCCGTCGCCCGCGCGGCGCTGCTCGGGGCCCGCGGCAACAGCGGCGTCATCCTCTCCCAGCTCATCCGCGGCGCCGCGGAGGAGCTCGTGAGCCGCCCCGGCGAGCTCGTCGACCCCGTCCTCATCGGCGCTGCGATGGCACGCGCGGCCCAGCGCGCCTACGGCTCCGTCCGCGCGCCGGCCGAGGGCACGATCCTCACGGTCATGCGCGAGATGGCGACGCGCGTCGCGACCGACCTCGCGCACATGGGCGACACGCGGCTGGGCTCCGAGGGCGACCCCGCGGTCCAGAACGCGCTCATCGCCGACGTCCTGGAGCGCGCGCTGCAGGCGGGCGAGGAGTCCGTGCGCCGCGGCCCCGAGATGCTCGAGATCCTGCGCACCAGCGGCGTCGTCGACGCCGGCGGCCACGCGCTGACGATCATCTTCGCCGGCGTCATCGCGGCGCTGCGTGGCAGCGAGGCGCCGCAGGTCGCCCACCACGCGGCGCCGGCACGCATCACCCATCCCGAGCACAGCTCCTCGACGTTTCGCTATTGCACGAACTTCGCGGTCACCGGCCGCGACCTCGATCCCGGCGCCTGGATCGCGCCGCTGGAGGCGATCGGGGACTCCGTCCTCGTCGTCGGCGACGCCGCGACGCTGAAGGTCCACGTCCACACCGACGAGCCCGCCGCCGCAACCGGGCTCTTTCACGCCACCGGCGAGGTGTCGCGCCTGGACGTCGCCGACATGCACGCCCAGGTGCAGGCGCGCTCGGAGCGCCTCGGCGCGCCGGCCGCCGGCGGCGGCCACCCGTCGCAGGCGCGCTGCGGCGCGCTCGCGGTCGTGTCGGGCGCCGGGCTGCGCGAGCTCTACGAGAGCCTCGGCGTGTTCGTCCTGGACGGGGGCCCCACGCTGAACCCCTCGACCTACGAGCTGCTGGCAGGCATCCACGACGTGCCGGCCGAGGAGGTCGTCGTGCTGCCCAACTCGCCCAACGTCGTGATGGCGGCGGCGCACGCGGCCGAGCTGTCGGAGAAGGTCGTGCACGTCACCGCGGCGCGCTCGCAGCAGGCCGGGCTGACGGCGGCGCTCGCGCTGGACCCGGCACGCCCGGCGATCGACAACCTCGCCGCCGTCGACGAGGCGCTCGCGAGCCTGCGCACGGGCGCCGTCGCGCCCGCCGCGCGCGACGACGGCGCGGGGCGCTTCGCCGCCGGCGACGCCGTCGGGTTCGTCGACGACGCGATCGTCGCGTGGGGCGAGCCGGCTGCGACGCTCGCCGCGGTGCTCGACCGCCTGGGCGCCGGTGCCGAGCTGCTGACCTGCATCGCGGGCGAGGGCGCGCCGCTGGACGAGCCGAGCGTCCGCGCGCTGGGGCCCGCCGGCGTGGAGCTCGAGTGCGAGGAGGGCGGCCAGCCGTCGTATTGGTGGCTCGTGGCTGCGGAGTAGCGCCGCCGCGCCGGTTGACACCCGCCGGACAGGTGTATATACACCTGTCATGCGCTCCGCCCGTCGTACCGCCGCAGCGCTGTCACTTGCGGCGCTCGCGCTGGCGTCCTGCGGCGGCGAGAAGACGTCTTCGAGCCCCGCGGGCGGCGATCTCGCCGGCGACGCCGACAAGCTCACGGCGCAGGCGGCGGGCCCCAACCGGAAGGCGCGGATGGGCGTCGTCGACGGCAAGGTGACGCTCGCGCTGAAGGGGCTGCCGGCACGGTACGGCGAGTTCTCGGTCGGCGTCAGCGGACCGTTCGTCTTCCGCAAGGGCGCGACGCTGCCCGACTACGACCTGCAGATCGGTGCACGCGACTACGGCGTCGGGCTCTCGTCGGTCGGCGGCCGTTCGTACGTCAGCCTCGGCTCGACGGGCTACGCGCTCCCCGCCGACGTGCGGCGCAGGCTCGTCAAGGCCTCGGCCAAGGGCGAGAACGGGTTGACGCGGACGCTCGAGCAGTTCGGCATCGCGCCGTGGCGCTGGGAGACCGACAAGCGGATCGCCGGCACCGAGCGCATCGACGGCGTCGAGGTCGTGCACATCACGACCGGCGCGAACGTCGGGCGCATCCTGCGCGACGCGAACACCCTGCTCGGCTTCATGACCTCGCTGGGCCTCACGCGCGCGACGGGGCTGCCGCGCGAGATCGGTCCCGCGGCCAGGCGCGTCATCGTCCACAACGTCACGTCGTTCGCGGGCAACTCCTGGATCGGCGTGAAGGACCACGTCCTGCGCAGGTCCGGCTTCCGCATGACCTTCGCCGTCCCGCCGGCCGATCGTGACAGGGTCGCCGGGATCTCGGGCGGCACGGTCGTCGGCGAGCTGAACATCACGGAGGTCGGCAGGCCGCAGAAGATCCCGGTCCCGGAGACGACCGGGCCGATCGCCGACTTCCGCGTCGGCGTCGATGCCGTCGGCGACGCGCAGGACGCCGAAGCCGCCGGCTGAGCCTGCGGTCCGCGGCGCCGATCATCATGGGTGCGTGCCGACCGCCTTCGCGACCTCGCGTGAGCTCGACGGCGAGGACCTGCTCGGCGCGCCGCTGCGCTGGCCGCGCCCCTCGGCGCTTGCTGCGCCGCTGAAGGTCACGCCGTCGACGGCCGCCGAGGCCGCCGAGCAGCTCGGACTGCGCACCGTCGGTGACCTGCTCGAGCACCTCCCGCGCGACCGCCGCGAGGCGCGCACCGTCGCCACGCTCGTCGCCGGCGAGGCCGCGACCGTCGTCGTCGAGGTGCGCTCGATCACGAGCCGGCCGGTGCGCCGCCGCGGGATGAAGCCGCTCGTCATCGCGACCGTGGCCGACGAGACGGGCGTCATGCAGGCGACGTTCTTCAACCAGCCCTGGCTGCAGCGCAAGTACGTCGCCGGCACGCGCCTCGTCCTGCACGGCACCTACGCGGCGCGCAACGCGTTTCGCGTCTCCAGCCACGCGCCGACGGACGAGCGCACGAGCGGCGAGGGGGACGTCGCCCACTACCCGACGACCGAGGGGCTCTCCTCGACGCAGATCCTCGCCCTCGTGCGGGCGCACCTGCCGGCCGCGCACGACGCGGTCGATCCGCTGCCCGCGCGGCTGCGTGCCGGCGGCAAGCTCCCCGACCGGCCCGCGGCGCTGCTCGCCGCCCACGGGGACGACCACGAGGCCGGCCGCCGCCGGCTGGCCTTCGACGAGCTGCTGCTCGCCCAGCTCTCGCTGCTGCGCCGCCGCGCGCGCCGCCGCGCGTCGAGCAGCGCGCCGGCCCTCGACGGCCCGCCGGGGCTCTCGCGGCGCTGGCGCGAGGAGCTGCTGCCGTTCGAGCTCACCGGCGACCAGGGCCGGGCGATCGCCGTGCTCGACCAGGAGCTCGCGCAGGCGCGCCCGATGCAGCGCATGCTCATGGGGGAGGTGGGGTCAGGCAAGACCGTCGTCGCGCTGCACGCGATCCTGCGCGCCGTCGAGCACGACATGCAGGCGGCCTTCATGGCCCCGACCGAGGTCCTCGCCGAGCAGCACTTCGCGACGCTGCAGCGCCTGCTGCCGGGCGAGTCGGTCCGCACCGCGCTGCTGACCGGCTCGACGACGAAGGCGCGGCGCACCGACACGCTGGGCAAGCTTGCCAGCGGCGAGCTGTCGTTCGTCGTCGGCACGCACGCCCTCGTCGAGGACGACGTGCGCTTCGACCGCCTGGCCGTCGTCGTCGTCGACGAGCAGCACCGCTTCGGCGTGCGCCAGCGTGCCGCGCTGGATGCCAAGGCTCCGGCCGGCCTCGTCCCGCACGTGCTGCACATGACGGCGACACCGATCCCGCGGTCGATGGCGCTCATGCGCTACGGCGACCTCGACGTGACGACCCTGCGCGAGCTGCCGCTCGGGCGCCGGCCCGTCGAGACGCACCTGGCCTCCAGCGACGGCGAGCGCGCGCGCGCCTACGAGCGCATCCGCGAGGAGCTCGACGCCGGTCGCCAGGCGTTCGTCGTCTGCCCGCTCGTCGACGAGTCCGAGGCGCTGCAGGCCCGGGCGGCGACGGCGGAGTACGAGCGCCTGCGCGGCGGCGAGCTCGCCGACTACCGCGTCGCGCTCCTGCACGGCCAGATGCGCCCGCGCGAGAAGCAGGAGGCGATGGCGTCCTTCGCGGCGGGCGGCGCCGACGTCCTCGTGGCGACGACGGTCATCGAGGTCGGCGTCGACGTCCCCAACGCGACCGTCATGCTCGTCGAGGGCGCCGAGCGCTACGGCATCAGCCAGCTGCACCAGCTGCGCGGCCGCGTCGGGCGCGGCGAGCACCCGTCGCTCTGCCTGCTCTTCGGGCCGAAGATGTCTGCGCGGCTGCGGGCCCTGCAGCGCCACGCCGACGGCTTCGAGCTCGCGCGGATCGACCTCGAGCTGCGCGGCGAGGGCGAGCTCGCCGGCACGCGCCAGTCGGGCATCGCGCAGTTCAAGATCGCGCGGCTGCCCGAGGACGAGGCGCTCGCCGAGGCGGCGAAGGCGTACGCCGAGGGCCTCCTGGAGGCCGATCCCGACCTCGGCGCGCCTGAGCACGCCCTGCTCGCCGACGCCCTCGCGGCAGCGCACGGCGAGGCCGAGCTGCAGGCGCTGCCGGCCTGATGCGCGTCGTCGCGGGGCTCTACGGCGGCCGCCGGCTCGTCGCGCCGGCGGGCGGCGCCACGCGCCCGACGAGCGACCGCGTGCGCGAGGCGCTCTTCAGCATCCTCGGCGAAGGCGTGCGCGGCGCGCACGTGCTCGACCTCTACGCCGGTTCGGGCGCGCTGGGCATCGAAGCGCTCTCGCGCGGCGCCGCGAGCGCCGTCTTCGTCGACCACGGCGCGAAGGCGATCGCGGCCGTGCGCGCCAACCTCGAGGCGCTCGGAATCGACGCCGTCGTGCGCCGGATGGACGCGGCTGCAGCGCTGCGCCCGTCGCCCGCGCCCGCCGATCCCTACGATCTCGTCTTCCTCGACCCTCCCTATCGGCACGCCGCCGAGCTGGGGCGGGAACTCTCCGAGGCGCTTGCGCCCGTGCTCGCGCGCGGCGCGCGCGTCGTCACCGAGAGCGACCGCCGCGAGCCGCTGGAGCTCGCCTTCCCGCTCTCCGACGAGCGCCGCTACGGCGACACGATCATTCGCATCCATGACACCTGACCACCGCGTAGTCGTCTGCCCAGGCTCCTACGACCCGATCACCAACGGGCACCTCGACGTCATCTCGCGTGCGACGTGGCTGTTCGACGAGGTCATCGTCGGGGTCGTGAACCTCCCGGTGCGCAAGGGCGCGACGCTCTTCGACGTCGACGAGCGGCTGAGCTTCATCGAGGAGGCGACGGCGCATCTTCCGACCGTCCGCGCCGAGGCGTTCTCGACGCTCGTCGTCGACTTCGCGCGCCTCCACGAAGCCAAGGTGATCGTCAAGGGACTGCGGGCGATCTCGGACTTCGAGTACGAGTTCGAGATGCACCAGCTCAACCGCCTGCAGGCGCCGGACATCGACACGCTCTACCTCATGGCCAGCCCGCAGTACAGTTTCCTGAGTTCGAGTGGCATCAAGGAGCTTGCGCGGTTCGGTGGAGCGATCGAAGAGCTCGTCCCCCATCGGGTTGCAGCACGCTTGAAGGAAGAGCTCGGGCGCTAGCGAACTGAAGGGTTGCCATGGACGTCCTGGTTCTCATTGACAAGCTCGACGACTTGGTGCACAACGCCAAGCTCGTTCCCATGACCGGCCAGGTCCGCGTCGACAAGGACGAGATCTACGACATCCTCGACCAGATGCGGGCGACGATCCCCGAGGAGATCAAGCAGGCGCGCTGGATCGTCAAGGAGCGCCAGGAGATGCTCGCCGAGGCCAAGCGCGAGGCCGAGCGCATCGTCAAGGAGGCCCGCGAGCGCCAGGACCAGCTCGTCAGCGAGGAAGAGGTCACCAAGCAGGCCGAGCGCGCCGCCGAGGACATCATCGAGGACGCTCGCGCCCGCGAGCGCGAGATCCGCCTCGGCGCCGAGGACTACGCCGACGAGATCCTCAACACCCTCGAGATCAACCTCTCGAAGTTCATCGCCGCCGTTCAGCGGGGGCGCGAGCGGCTGCAGGGCAAGGACGAGCCGGCCGAAGTCCGCTAGCCCGTTCGGCCCGCAGCAACCTCCACGTCAGCACCGCGGCCGCCGCCGCGAGCACCGCCGCGCCCGTCTGCGCCGCCGCCCTTCCGTGCGCGGCGGCGAGCCCGACGAGCACCGCGAGCCCGAGCGCCGTGCCGATCTGCGCGGCCGCGTTGAGCAGGCCCGAGGCCAGGCCGGTGGCGCCCTCGCCGAGCGCGCCGGCGCCCGCCTCCGTGGCCGCCACCGACGCCGCGCCGAGCCCGGCGCCCATGAGCACCAGGCCGGGGAGCAGCCCGCCGGCGGCGAGCGCGAGCGCGCCCGCCGCGACGGCCGCCAGTCCGCCGCCGAGGATCGCCCTCGTGCCCGCCGCGGCGATCAGCCGCGGCCCGGCGAGCGAGCCCGCGACGACGGCGACGTTGACCGGCGCGCACGTGAGGCCGGTCGCGATCGCGCCGTGGCCGAGGTCACGCTGCTCGTGCAGGACGATCAGGAAGACCGGCGGCGTGGTGGCCGCCGTGAGCGCGAGCGCGCCCGCATTCGCCGCTGCGAACGAGCGCGCGCGCAGCGCGCCCGGCGGAAGCAGCGGGTGCGCGACGCGCCGCTCGACCGCGGCGAAGGCCGCAAGCAGCGCGGACCCGGACGCCAGCGGGACGAGCGCGGCGGGCGTGAGCAGCCCGGCCTGCTGGACGCGGGTGAGACCGAGGACGACGAGCCCCAGGCCGCCCGTGATCGTCGCGGCGCCGAGGAGGTCCAGCGGGGCGCGGCTGCCGCGGCTCTCGGCCAGCCGCCGCGTGACGAGCAGCGCTCCCAGCAGCCCGATCGGAACGTTGACCGCGAACACGGCCCGCCAGCCGAGCGTCTGCGTCAGCACTCCTCCGAGCAACCAGCCCGCCGACCCGCCGCCCGCCGCGGCCGCGGTCCAGGCGGCCAGCGCGCGGCGCCGGGGGGCGCCCGCGGCGAACGTCGCCGTGAGCAGCGCGAGCGCCGCGGGCGCGGTCATCGCCGCGCCGAGGCCCTGCAGCGCGCGCAGCACGACGAGCGCGACGGGCGACCGCGCGAGCGCGCACGCCAGCGATGCGAGCGCGAACACCGCGAGCCCGGCGGCGAGCATCCGCCGCCGCCCGATCAGATCCGCGGCGCGCCCGGCGGGCACGAGGAAGCCCCCGAACACGAGGACGTAGGCGGTGAGGATCCACTGCAGATCGCTCGTCGAGAAGCCCAGGTCGCGCTGGACGGCGGGCAGCGCGACCGCCACGATCGTCACGTCGAGCACGACGACGAACTGGGCGATGCACAGCAGCACGAGGGCCATGCGGTCCGCATTCCCGCTCCGTCGCCAACACGATCCTGCGCGAGGCCTCCGAGTACCGCGAGCTCCTGCGCTCGGGGCCGACCTCGTCGAGCTGCGGTCAGCTCTTCATCCGCGGCCGCCCCAATCAGAGCTGGTGCGGGCCGGCGTGCGGCACGCGCGCGGGTCGCGCGGCATGCGGCCCGGCACGCCGGACGGTGACGCACGGCGAATTCCCAGGAACACCACAGCCCGCTCCCAGGACGGCGCGTCAGGGTACTGCCCGGCACCCAACCCTCGTGCAAGGAGAACGTCGATGTCCGGTCAGGACCACCGCCTCACGCGCCGTCAGACGATCAACGCCGTCAGCGCCCTCGGCGCGGGCGCTCTGATCGGCGGGGGACTGCGACTCGACGGCGCGGGCGACGCGGTCAGCGTCGCGGAGGCGGCGGCCGCCTGCGCGTTGACGCCCGCTGCGGAGGAAGGGCCGTTCTACATCGACCTCGAACGCATCCGCCGAAACATCGTCGGCGGTCGCAGCGGCGTCCCGCTCCTGCTGCGCGTCAAGGTCATCAACTCCAGGACCTGCAAGGTGATCAGGGGCGCGGCGATCGACATCTGGCATGCGGACGCGATCGGCAGGTACTCCGGCGAGAGCTCGGACGGCACGTCCGGGCAGACCTGGCTGCGCGGCGTCCAGCTGACCGACTCCGCGGGCCTGGCGGAGTTCCGTTCGATCTACCCCGGCTTCTATCGGGGCCGCACGCCGCACATCCACGTCAAGGTCCACATCGGCGGGTCGGCGAACGGGTCGGAGCTCTCGGGCGGCCGCGTGTCCCACACCGGCCAGCTGTACTTCGCGGAGTCCGTGAGCGATCAGGTCTACAGGCTCGCGCCCTACACCCAGGACCCCAACGCCCTGACGCGCCACAGCGCCGATCGCATCTACACCGGCCAGGGCGGCTCGAAGTCGACGGTCAAGCTCAGGCGCCGGGGCGGGAGCCTGAGGTCGGACGGCCTGCTCGGCACGATCACGCTCGCGGTGAACCCGAGCGCGTCGACGTGACGCGCGCTCATCGGATCTGAAAGCCGGCGAAACCCAGGGGCTCGGCGTCCTGCACGCGCAGGTCGTGGACCGTCGCGTGCCGCGGGCCCTGCCGGCACCAGCGCACGAGTCCGGCGACGGCCTCCGGCGAGCCCTCGAAGAACGCTTCGACGGTGCCGTCGGAGCAGTTGCGCACCCAGCCCGCGACACCGCGGGCGTGCGCCTCGCGGCGCGTGCGGTCGCGAAAGAAGACGCCCTGGACGTGCCCGCTGACGACGACCCGGCGGGCAACCGACGCGGCCATCGCTACGCGGCGAGCAGCCCCGGCAGCTCGGCCATGTCGCGGAAGGTCTCGCCACCGGCCTCCGCGAGCGCCTCCGCGTCGGCGTCGCTGTCGCCGGCATAGGCGAGCGCCCGCATCCCGGCCGCGCGCGCGGCCAGCACCCCCGGCACGCTGTCCTCGACGACGGCGGTCTGCGCGGGATCGAAGCCCATCTGCCGCGCGGCGTGCAGGAACAGGTCGGGTGCGGGCTTGCCGCGCCGCACCTCGGTGGCGCTGAAGATGCGGCCCTCGAAGCGCTCCCACAGCGCGGTGCGGCGCAGCGTGACCGCCATCTTGTGATGCGGCCCGCTGGACGCCACGCAGGAGGGCAGCCCGATGCGGTCCAGCGCATCGACGACGCCGGGCACGGCCTGGAGCTCGCGCGCGAAGACGGCCTCGATCGCGGCGTAGTAGCGCGCGGGGATGGTCGTCGGGCAGCGGCGCGCCGTGGCGCTGCACCGCGAGCTCCATCACGGACGCGATCGAGCGGCCGCGGTAGGTCTGCATGCACTGCTCGAACGTCGTCGGCAGGCCGGCGTCGGTGAGCAGCCCGGCAAGGACGGTGTTGGAGATGCGCTCGGTGTCCACGAGGACGCCGTCGCAGTCGAAGATGACCGAGCGGGTCACCCGCTCCAGGCTACTCAGAGCGCGTCGGAGGCGCCGGCCTCGGCCAGCAGCGCCTCGATCGCCGTCAGGTGGCCGCGGACCTCGGCGGCCATCGCGTCGAGAAATGCGCGCGCGTTCTCGATCCCGTTGGAGGCGTTCGTCAGCTGCGACTTGATGCGGCGCACGTTCTCCATCGCCCCCTGGGCCCGCTCGACCTCGGCGCGCAGCGCGCTCGTGTCGATCCCGTCGTCGGCCACGCGCGCCATCAGCACGCGCGCCCTCGCGAGCCCGTAGGCGACCTCGAGCGCGAGCGTCGAGCCCTCGTCGGGATCGAACGTCACGAAGAGCTTGTCGCCGTTGAACTCGCGCAGCGGGTGCGTGCGGGCGGGCAGCTTGCCGTCGGAGGACACGACGAGGACCGCGTAGTCGGCGGCCCGCGTCTCGAGCGCGCCGTCGAGCTCGGCGAGGGCCTCGTTCTTGGAGAGCTTGCGGTTCTTGGCCTCGAAGACGACCTTGCCGCGGGCCGGGCCGCTGCAGGCATCGATCGCGATGACGAAGTCGCCCTTCCTGCCGCCCTCGCCGCGCATGTCGCCGACGGCGTCGAGGTCGTCGCCGCGCGCCGACGCCAGCGCCTGCAGCACCTCGGCGACCGCCTCCTCGTACGTGCGGCCCTTGGCGGTGCCCTTGTCCTGCACGGCCGCGATCTCGGAGAGCTTCTCCTTCTCGGCACGCAGGCTCGCGATCTCGAGGTTCATCTTCTCGAGCTTCTCGCTGAGCGCCCGCATCTGCTCGCTCTGCTGGCCGGCGATCTGCCGCGTGGCCGCGAGGTGCGCGTTCTGAAAGCCATGCAGCGGGTTGGAGTCGCTGTCGGAGGTGAACTGCTTGCGCAGGTCCTCGCGCATCTGCACGGACACCTCGGCCAGCAGCGTCCTCACCCGGTTCTGGACCGCGACCGACGACTCGTCGCCGAAGTGCCGCGCGAGCGCCTTCGTCACGTGCCCGTGCTCGGGGCCGAAGACCTCGTCGACCTTCTGATCCAGGCGCTCGGCGACCGCGCGGGCGCGCTCGACGAACTCGTTGTCGAGCGCGCGGGCGGTCTTCTCGAACTCCGCCCGCACGAACTCCGCGTTCGCGCCCGTCTGCTCGCGGTCGAGCACCCGCGCACCGATCTCGATCGCCTCGACGACGAAGCGCGTGGGATCGTCGCGGTCGGCCGCGAGCCGCACGGCGGTCTCGTCGTCGACGGTGAGCCAGTCGATCGCGAGCCGGCCGTTGACGACGTGGACCCTGGCGAGGGGGAGAGGGATGGCAGCTTCCATGGTGCAACGTCGCACGCTACGGATCGCATCTGACGGAACGGGTCAGGCCTTGCGGCGCTCCCACCAGCGCACGAGGTCCTGGCGCTGGTGTGAGAGCGGCTGGGCGCTCGGCTTGCGGGCGCGGATGCTCGCGAGCGCCTCCGGCATGTCGAGCCCGTCGCGGAGCATGACGAGCGCCGCGGCGACGGTCGCGGAGCGCTGCATCCCGGCTCGGCAGTGGACGTAGACGCGCTCGCCCTCGTCCAGCCATGCCATCGCGGTGCGCGTCGCGAGCTCGATGTTGCCGGGCAGGAGGTTGCCGTGGTCGATGATCTCGATGCGATGCTCGTCGATGCCGGCGTTCTCCAGCGCGAGCTCGCACGCGTCGCGGCCGCCGCTCTCGTACTCGACGTCCTGGACGAGGTTCACGATGCGCGTGACCCCCGCCGCCTCGAGCGCCGCGACGTCGGCGTCGTCCTGCGGGTAGGCGCCGATCAGCAGATCGTCGGCGACCTCCGCAAAGCCGAAGTGCTCAAACCAGTCTGACATGAGCGCAGAGGCTAGATACTCGGAGCCGTGAGCCTCCTCGCCACCACCCTCGAGGACGCCGGCGGCGCGGCCGCACCGCGCGAGCGCGGCGGGCAGCTGCGCGGTCTGCTGCGCGACGAGCTCGCGCGCTCGGAGGCCGAGCTCGCGCTGGCGCGGTCGGGCCGGTCCGAGCCCGTCACGGCCGGCTTCGCCGCGACGCCCGACGCGCTCCTCGCGGTCCTGCCGGTCCGGGTCGCCGTGCGCGCCGATCCCGATGCGGCGCCGGAGCGCGCCTGGCTGACCGTCGCGGCGGCGGCGGGCGCGCTCGTCGAGGTGGCGCAGCTGCCGGCGCCCCGCGGCCCCGGGGACCTCGTGCTGCAGGCGGGCGCGCTCGACGGGCACCTCGCGCTGCGCCTGCCGACGCCCGCGCCGGAGGATGCCGAGCTCGCCGCGATCGCCTTCGACGAGCACGTCGCCCCCGTCGCGCGGCTGCGCGCCCGCGGCCTCGCCCTGCCGGCCCACGTCCTCGCCGAGGCGACCGACTGGCGCGCACCGATCGCCCAGGCGCTGCGCAGCGCCGAGGCCGTCGCGCGCCTCGGCGGTCGCCCGGCCGATGCCGACTCGATCGCCGCGCTGGAGGACGCCGTCCTCGCGCTGCTCGCCCCGGCCGGCTCGGGCGCCGCGCGCCCGCACGACGACCCGCAGCCGGCGCGCCGGATCGCCCGCCGGATCCTCCAGCGCCTCAACGGAATGGGCAAGTGGGGCGGCTACCACACGGACTTCAGCCACCTCGCCCGCGGCTTCGCCGGCAACGAGCGCGCGCTCGCGGACGCCGTCGGCGAGGCCCTGCTGGACGCAGGCCTGCTCAGCGAGAAGCCAAGTGTCGGCCAGCGCCACGTCTATCTGAACTCCCGCCGGGCCGCGGACATCCACCGGCTCATCGAGCAGGGCGAGCTGCCGGCGGGGCTGCGCCTGCCGTGAGCCTCAGCGGCGGACGCGGACGCGGATCGGCGCGCTGTTGCCGGCGGCGAACGGATAGATCGGGCTGACGACCCGCGCGCGGAAGACGTAGGTGCGGCCGGCCTGCGCGCGCTGAAGCGGGAGGGCCGGCCGAAGCGCCCGTCCGAGCGCGTCCTGACGGTGTCGACCGTGCGCCAGACGCCCTTCTGGCGCGCCTGGATCCTGATGTCCACCCGGGCCCTGCGCAGGTAGCGCAGCCGACCGCTCAAGCGCACCCGGCGGCCGGCGCGCGGTGAGCGCGGCGATCCCGATGCCGGCGCAGCACAGCACGGCGGTCAGGTACCGGCGCAGCATGCGGCCGGTCGCACCCGATGGCGGGCCGGCGACCTCGATGTCCCTCGTGGCACGGCTTCCGACTCGACGTTGCGCTCCCGCCGACGGAACGGTAATAGATTCCAGCCCATGCGCCTCGACACCGTGTCAACCAAGGCCTTCACCGTCCGCACCCTCATCGAGGCACGGATGATCGGAGGGACGCGGCCGGACCGGCTCGTCCGCCGCCTGCTCGCACTCAACACCTGGGGTCCGACCCCGGCCGGGGGGTACATCGCCTCGGCGGTCTGCCACCCCGCTGCCATCTCGATCATCGACGAGCTCGGCTCACTGACCTTCGACGAGGTCAACCGCCGCACGAACGCGCTCGCGCACGCGATGAGCGACCTCGGCATCAACGAGGGCGACGGCATCGCAATCATGTGCCGCAACCACCGCGGCTTCGTCGAGGCGACGGTCGCCTGCTCGAAGCTCGGGGCGCACGCGCTGTTTCTCAACACCGCCTTCGCCGGCCCGCAGCTCGCCGAGGTCTGCGAGCGCGAGAATCCGGCGGCGATCATCTACGACGAGGAGTTCACCGCGCTGCTGGCGGGCGCGCTCGACGGGCGCAGGCGCCTGCTGGCGTGGACGGACGGCAACGCCGACGGCGTCGACACGCTCGAGGAGCTGATCGCCGCGGGCGACCGCAGCGCCGTCGTCGCGCCGTCCGCGAAGGGCCGCCTCGTGATCCTCACGAGCGGGACCACGGGCACGCCGAAGGGCGCCAACCGCCGCCAGCCGTCGTCGCTTGACCCGATCGCCGGCCTGCTGGCGAAGATCCCGCTGCGTGCTCGCGAGCGCACGCTCATCGCCGCGCCGCTGTTTCACTCCTGGGGACTGGCGCACCTGATCCTCGGCGTCGGGCTGTCCTCGACGCTCGTCCTGCGCCGGCGCTTCGATCCGGAGGACACGCTGGCCGCGCTGGACGAGCACGGATGCACCGCGCTCGTCGTCGTGCCCGTGATGCTCCAGCGCATCCTCGAGCTCGGGCCGAAGGTCATCGGCCGGTACGACACGGCCGCGCTGCGCGTCATCGCCGCGAGCGGCTCGGCGCTGCCCGGCGCGCTGGCGACCGAGGTCATGGATGCCTTCGGCGACGTCCTCTACAACCTCTACGGCTCGACCGAGGTCGCCTGGGCGACGATCGCCACCCCCGAGGACCTGCGCGCCGCTCCGGGCACCGCCGGGCGTCCGCCGCGCGGGACGATCGTGCGCCTCTTCGACGGCGACGACCGCGAGGTCGCCCACGGCGAGACCGGCCGCATCTTCGTCGGTTCCGAGCTCGCCTTCGAGGGCTACACGGGCGGGGGCGGCAAGGCGTCGGTGGAGGGGCTCATGTCCTCCGGCGACGTCGGGCACTTCGACGAGGCCGGGCGCCTGTTCATCGACGGTCGCGACGACGAGATGATCGTCTCGGGCGGCGAGAACGTCTTCCCGCGCGAGGTCGAGGACCTCGTCGCCTGCCTGGACGGCGTCGAGGAGGTCGCGATGGTCGGCGTGCCCGACGCGGACTTCGGTCAGCGGCTGCGGGCATTCGTCGTCATCGCCGGCGACGCCGAGGTGACGGAGGCCGACATCAAGGCGCACGTGAAGGCCAACCTCGCCCGCTTCAAGGTCCCGCGCGAGATCGTCTTCCTCGACGCGCTGCCGCGCAACGCGACCGGCAAGGTCCTCAAGCGCGAGCTCGCCAAGCACCCCTGAATGCTCGATCTGGGCGCCCGCTAGCCTCCATCTGCGCCATGGCTCCTCGCACCGACAGCTTCGATCTCGGTTGCCTGCGCATGGAGGCCGGCGAGGGCCGCCGCATGGAGCTCGAGGTCGAGCTCGACCCGCTGCAGTTCGGCGGCGAGACCTATGCGATCGCCCCGCCCTGCGTCGCCGCCGCGCTCGACATCTCGCGCACGACGCACAACGGCTACGCGCTGCGGCTGCGCTTCGAGGCGGCGCTGCAGGGCCCGTGCATGCGCTGCCTGGAGCCCGCGCAACCGGCGATCAGCGTCGACGCCCGCGAGGTCGACCAGCCCGGCGACGTCGAGGAGCTGCGCAGCCCCTACGTCGAGGACGACGTGCTCGACATGCACGGCTGGGCGCGCGACGCCCTCGCGCTCGCGCTGCCGTCGCAGCTGTTGTGCCGCGAGGACTGCGCCGGGCTGTGCGCGATCTGCGGGGCCGATCTCAACAGCGCCGGGCGGGCGGGCGAGAATCACGGCCACGAGCGCCCGCCCGACCCGCGCTGGGCGAAGCTCTCCGAGCTGAAGCTCGACTAGAAGCGGCTGGCGCGGATCTGCTCGGCGGCCGCGATGTCGTTCTCGGGCTCGGGCGGCAGGATCGCCGGCGGCTGCGCGTACGGCGCGACGGGCGCGTTGCTCCGGACGATGCGGGCGAGGTCCTCGGGCGAGGCGACGAGCGGATTGACGCCCGGGGCCAGGAGCACGCGCGAGGCGTCGTCGAAGAGGTCGCGGTAGCCGCGCGTGCCGTAGGGCTCGAAGTCGACGTCGACGTCGGCCTTGGAGGTCATGAAGCTGCAGGGGGCCAGCTCGCGCAGGTCGGTGCGGCGCAGGTCCAGCGGGCGCTCGTCGACCTTGCCGGCGATCCCGAACTCGGCCCCGAGCTCGATCAGCGCGGCGCACAGGCGGTCGACGTTGCGCGAATAGGCGCCTGGAACGATTGCGACGCCGGAGACGAAGCCCCCGTTGTCGTAGATCGCCTGGGCGACGTCCCCGACGAGGACGAACTCGACGTCCTGCGCCTCGAGCGTCTGAAGGGTGGCCAGGAGGGTGGGGTCAAGCTCGAGCTCGCTCATGTGCATGCTTTCGCGGAGCACGCCCCCAGTCCTTCCCGGATGCTTGCCCGGCCGATGGCGCCGCTGCGCTACCCTGTCGCAGCCATGGCCGTCCCCAAGCAGAAGCAGTCGCACTCACGCACCGCCAAGCGCCGCGCGCAGCACAAGATGGCCGCGCCGACGTACAACGCGTGTCCGCACTGCCACAGCCCGCGTCTGCCACACCGCGTGTGCGGCGTCTGCGGAACCTACGCCGGCCGTGAGGTCGTTGCGCCGTCGGTGGCGCACGACCACGACCACTGAGATCGGCCGGCGCATGCCGGCCCGCCGCATCCAGGCTCGGCTCCGTCGTTCGGACGGCAGGCTCGACCTCGACGAGCCCCAGCGCGTGCCCATCATCGCGGTGGATGCCAACGGCGCGGACCTCGGCCCGGGCGAGGTCGTCGCGGGGGCCAACCTCGCCGCACAGCAGGGCATCCGCGTGCTGCTCTTCGGCCCGGCGGCCGAGATGGGCGCCGCCGGCCCCGGCATCGAGGTCATCGACGCGCCCGTCTCGATCGCCAAGAGCGCCAATCCCGCGGCCGCGGCCCGCTCGCAGCGCGAGTCCTCGATCGTGCGCGCCGCGCAGGCCGTCGCCAACGGCGAGGCCGACGCGCTCGTGTCGGCCGGAGCCACCGGCGCGGCCCTCGCGGCCGCGCTCTTCAACATCAAGCGCGACCGCGGGATCCTGCGCCCCGCCCTGGCCGCGCAGGTGCCGGTGCCCGGGGCGCCGGTGACGCTCGTCGACGTCGGCGCCAACACCGAGGTGCGCCCCGAGCACCTCGTCCAGTTCGCCTTCATGGGCGCCGCCCTCGCGCAGGTCGTCCACGGCGTCGCGGATCCGCGCGTCGCGCTGCTGTCCGTCGGCGAGGAGGCCACGCGCGGGACGCCGACGGTGCAGGAGGTGCACGCGCGGCTGCTCGCCGCCGAGGGGCTGCGCTTCGTCGGCAACATCGAGGGCCACGCCCTCACCGAGGGCAGGGCCGACGTCGTCGTCACCGACGGCTTCACCGGCAACGTCGCGCTGAAGGTCATGGAGGGCGTGTCGGACAAGATGATCGCGCTGCTCAAGCAGACCGCGACGTCGACGCGCCGCGCGAAGGCGGGGGGCCTGCTGATGGCGCCGGCGCTGCGCGCCTTCAGGGACGAGATCCACCCCGAGATCGCCGGCGGGGCGTACCTGCTCGGCCTGCGCCGGCTGGGCGTCGTCGGCCACGGGCGCTTCACGGCCCGCGGCTTCGAGGCGGCGATCCTGCTCGCCGCGCGCGGCGTCAGCGGCGACGTCGTCGGGCGCACGCACGAGGCGCTGGAGGCCGCGGGCGCGCTGCGCAAGGGCGGCCAGTCGCTGTCCGGCAGCGGGTCTACGGTTTCCGCTTCATGACGAGAGAAGAAGTCTTCGCCATGGTCCAGGCGCACCTCGTCGACGAGCTCGAGGTCGACCCCGCCCGGATCGACGACAGCACGAACTTCCGGTCCGATCTGGAGGCCGATTCGTTGGACCTCTACACGCTTGTGCAGGAGCTCGAGGACTCCTACGGTGTGAGGATGAGCGACGAGGAGGCGGCGAGGATCGTCACCGTGGGCCAGGCGGTCGACTTCGTGCTTGCCAACGCCGCCACCCCCGAGACGTAGAGCTGCGCCCTGAAGCTCCTCACCGACCTCCTCGCCCAGCTGCCCGAGCACCTCTACAGGCAGGTGTTCACCCACGCCTCCTGGACCGAGCGCCGCAGCGACTCCTACTCGCGCCTGGCGTTCCTGGGCGACTCCGTGCTGGGACTCGCGGTCACGTCGCATCTGTACCCGCGCCTGGAGGCCGAGCGCTTCGGCGCCGGGCGGCTGACGAAGATCCGCGCCCAGAGCGTCTCGGGCGTCTCCTGCCGCGCGGTCGCCGAGCGCCTCGGGGTGCCCGACCGGCTGCGCGCGACGGCGCCGCCGGGCATCGGCCAGAGCGCCGAGCTGCTTGTCGAGACCGAGCGCGTCCTGGCGTCGGTCATCGAGGCGGTCATCGGGGCGTGCTACCTGAACGCGGGCTACGAGACGACCGCCGCGGCGGTCGTGGAGGCCTTCCAGCCCGAGATCACGAACGCGCTCAGCAACCCCGTGGACTTCAAGTCGACGCTGCAGGAGCGCCTGGCACGCCGGGCGGAGACCGTGGAGTACACGATCGCGGCCGAGGACGGCCCGCCCCACGACCGGACGTTCGAGGTCGTCGCGACGGTCGGCGGCGCGCCCGTCGGCCGGGGGGCGGGGCGCTCCAAGAAGCACGCCGAGCAGGAGGCCGCGCGGATCGCGCTGGAGATGCTGCATCCCGACGCGCCGGTCGGCTACGGCGACGAGGACGGGGGGTGAGCGCGTGCATCTGCGCTCGCTGACGCTCAAGGGCTTCAAGTCCTTCCCGGACCGCACGAGGCTCGAGTTCGGCCCCGGCGTCTCGGTCGTCGTGGGGCCCAACGGCTCGGGCAAGTCCAACGTCACCGACGCGGTCCTGTGGGCGATGGGGGAGCAGTCGCCGCTCGCCGTCCGCGGGCAGTCGATGCGCGACGTCATCTTCGGCGGCGGGCGCGGCGTGCAGGCGCGCTCGGCGGCCGAGGTCGAGATCGTGATCGACAACGCCGACGGCGCGGTCGACGTGCCGATGGGCGAGATCTCGATCGTGCGCCGCCTGGACCGCTCCGGCGAGGGCGAGTACCGCCTCAACGGCGCGCGCTGCCGGCTCGTCGACGTCCTGGAGATCCTGTCGGACACCGGCCTGGGCAAGGAGATGCACTCCGTCGTCTCGCAGGGGCGCGTGGAGACGATCGTCACGTCCAAGCCGCGCGACCGCCGGCTGCTCATCGAGGAGGCGGCCGGCCTCGGCAAGCACCGCAAGCGCCGCCGTCGCGCGCAGCTCAAGCTCGAGCGCACGCAGGACAATCTCGACCGCGCGCTCGACCTCGAGCGCGAGGCGCGCTCGCGGCTGCGCCCGCTCAAGCGCCAGGCCGAGGCGGCCGAGCTGCACGCGCGCCTCGAGCGCCAGTCCGTCGAGGCGCGCTGGGAGCTCGTCCGCGATCTCGCCCGCCGCCGCCGCGCGGAGCTCGCCGCGGCCGAGGCCGCCGCCGCCGCCGCGCGCGCCGCGCGCGACGAGGCGCAGGCGCAGCTCGCGGAGGTCGCCGGGCGCCGCGGCGAGGTCGAACAGGCGATGGCCGCGCGCTCCGAGGCACGCGAGGCCTTCGCCCAGCGCGTCTACGCCGCGCGCTCGGCGCGCGAGCGCGTCGAGCTGCGCCTGGAGCGCACCCGGACGACCGCCGACGACCTTGCCGAGCGCGCGGAGCGTCGCGCGAACGAGCTGCGGGCGCTCGAGACGCTCGAGGCGCGTCCGCAGGGCGCCGCCGAGCCCGGCGAGCTGGGCCGCGAGCACATCGCCGCGCTGGAGGCCGAGCTCGAGCGCCTCGCGGCCGATCACGCCGCCGAGCTCGAACGCGAGCTCGTCGCGCTCGAGCAGGAGCGCGTCGCAGCCGCCGCCGCCGTGGAGGAGCGGCGCAACGCCGTCGACGAGCGCCGCGCGCTCGCCGCTGCCGCGACGGCGACGATCGACCGCGCCCGCGACGGCCGACGCGACGCCGACCGCGCGCTGGAGGCCGCCCGCCGCGACGCGGCGCGCATCGGCGCCGAGCTCGCCGCCTGCAACCAGTTCCTGCGAACGCGCGCCGGCGCGACCGGGCTGCGCGGGGGCGCCGGGCGCTCGCTCGCAGACGCGCTCGAGGTCGCGCCCGGCTACGAGCGCGCGGTCGCCGCGGCGCTCGGCGGCCTGCTGCGCGCCGGGCTGGCCGAGCGCGTGCGCGACGGCGCGGCGGCGCTCGAGGCCGCCGGGGCCGACGGCGCGCGCGTGCTCATCACCGGCGACCTCGCGCCCGGGCCGGCGATCCCGCGCCACCCGCCGGCGCCCGGCGCCCGCCACCTCGGCGACGTCGTCTCCGGCGACGAGCACGTCCTCGCCGTCGCGATGCGGCTGCTGTGGGACACCTGGGTCGTCGAGGACATCGAGCAGCTGCCGCCGGGCTTCACCGGGGTCGCGGTCACGCGCGGCGGCCGCGTCTGGCACGGGCGCCACCGCGAGCTGCGCCAGGCGCCCGAGGGCGGCGAGGAGCGCGTCCTCGCCGAGCGCAACCGCCGCGAGGAGCTGATCGCGGCCAGCGAGGGCGCCGTCCAGGTTGAGCACGCCGCGCGCGCCGGCTGCGAGACGGCCGAGCAGGCCGTGGCCGCCGCCGACACCGTGCGCGAGCAGGCCGAGCGCGCGCTGCGCGAGGTCTCGCACGCGCTGGCCGTCGCCGAGGAGCACGCGCGCCGCGCGGCCTGGCGCATCGAGCAGCGCCGGGGTGCGCCGCAGGAGGGCGCCGCCGCCCTGCGCCGCGCGCAGATCGAAGGCGAGCTCGCGGCCGAGCGACGGGCCGCCGAGCGGGCCGAGCGCGAGCGGGCCGAGCGTGCCGCGCGCGTGCAGCGCCTGCGCCGCCGGCTGCACGCCGAGCAGGCGCTCGCGCCGCGCGCCGCGCGCCTCGCCGAGGCCCTCCAGCGCGTCGCCGCGGCGATCGGCGAGCGCGTCGACGCGCTGGACGCCGAGCTCGTCGCCGGCCGCACCGCGGGTGAGGGGCTCGCCGCGCAGCTGCGCGCCTGCGCCACCGAGGAGGCCGATATCCAGCGGCGTCTGCGCGACCGCGGCGAGCTCGTCACGAGCGCCGAGGTCCGCGCCCAGCAGTCGCGCGACCACGCCGCCGACGCCGATCACGAGCTCGCGCTGCTCGCCGAGCGGCTCGGGCTGCCGGCCGAGCCCGCTCCCGAGGCGCTCGCCGACGAGCAGGCCGCGGTGCTGCACGCGCGCATCGAGAAGCTCGCCCGCCGCCGCGAGCAGCTCGGGCCGGTCAATCCGCTGGCCAAGGACGCGTATGACGAGGCGCTCGCGCACGTCACCGAGCTCGAGGGCCAGCGCACCGACCTCGAGACCGCGCTGCGCGAGCTGCGCACGCTCATCCGCGACACCGACCGCCAGATCCACGAGACCTTCGAGGAGACCTTCGAGGCCGCCGCGCGCAACTTCGAGGAGCTCGCGGGCCAGCTCTTCCCGGGGGGGCGCGGGCGGCTGCGGCTCGTGAAGGAGGAGCAGGGGATCACGGGGTTCGCGGGCGCGCCGGCGGCCGCCAACGGTGACGCGCCCGCCGAGGAGGACGCCGACGCCGCCGCCGAGGCCGAGCTCGACGCCGGTCGCGAGGAGGACCTGCTCGGCGTCGAGATCGAGATCACGCCGGCGGGCAAGTCGATGAAGCGCCTGACGCTCCTGTCGGGCGGCGAGAAGTCGATGACCGCGATCGCCTTCCTCTTCGCGGTCTTCCTCGCCAAGCCGTGCCCGTTCTACATCCTCGACGAGGTCGAGGCCGCGCTCGACGACCCGAACATCACCCGGTTTTTGGATCTGCTGCGCCGCTACAGCGACCGCGCGCAGTTCATCGTCGTCACGCACCAGAAGCGCACGATGGAGGCCGCGGACACGCTCTACGGGGTGTCGATGGGTGACGACGGGGTCTCCAAGGTCGTCTCCCGCCGGCTGCCGCGCGACGACGCGGAGGTGCAACCGGCCGCCGGCGCGGCGTAGTGCGCCGCCGGCTTGCGCCGGCTCCTCGCTATCGTCGCGCATCGCCATGGCCCGCGACTGGACCGACCTCTTCGTCTCCGACTCGATCGTTCACGCCGCCGCCGGCGGTGCGGACGGCGGCGGCGACGACGCGGCCGAGACGCCCGAGCGCAAACGGCGCTTCTTCAAGCGCCTGCGCAGCAACCTCGCCAAGACGCGCGACGCGCTCGGCGCGGAGATCCAGGCGACGCTCCTGGAGGGCGACCTCGACGACGCCATGTGGGAGCGCCTCGAGGAGGCGCTGATCATGGCCGACGTCGGGGCCTCGACGACCGCGCGCGTCGTCGGGGAGCTCGAGCAGGAGGCCGCGGGCGGCGGCCTCGTCGGCGGCGAGGCCCTCAGCCGCCGCCTCGAGGAGATGCTCGCCGCGATCGCCCGCACGGGCGACGACCGCATCGACCTGCGCGCCACGCCGACCGTGATCATGGCCGTCGGCGTCAACGGCACCGGCAAGACGACGACGATCGGCAAGCTCGCCTGGCACCTGCAGCGCGAGCTCGGGCTGAAGGTCGTCCTCGGCGCCGCCGACACGTTTCGCGCCGCCGCCGTCCAGCAGCTCGAGGGCTGGGCCGAGCGCGCCGGCTGTGAGATCGTCTCCGGGCCGGAGGGCTCCGATCCCGGCGCGGTGGCCTTCGAGGCGATCAAGCAGGGTCGCGAGCGCGGGGCGGACGTCGTCATCATCGACACCGCCGGGCGCCTGCACACGCAGGACAACCTCATGGCCGAGCTCGCGAAGGTCCGCCGCGTCATCGCCAAGCAGCTGGACGGCGCGCCGCACGAGACGCTGCTCACCGTCGACGCGACCACGGGCCAGAACGGGCTGCGCCAGGCCAAGCTCTTCTCCGAGGCGGTGCCCGTCGACGGGATCGTCCTCACGAAGCTCGACGGCACGGCGAAGGGCGGCATCGCGCTCGCGATCGCCGGCGAGCTCGGCATCCCGGTGAAGCTCATCGGCATCGGCGAGGCGCTCGAGGACCTGCGTCCGTTCGACGCCGACGACTACGCCCACGCGCTGCTGACCTGAGCGCCGCCCGCTCAGGGGCGGTAGACCGCGAGCTGCAACACCCGCTGCTGCGCGAACGGCTCGAACGGCTGCCAGAGCACGAGCGCGCTGCGGCGGCTCGCGGCGATCGCGATGGCGCCGTCGATGTCGGCGAAGGTCCGCGTGGGTCCCCAGCCGCCGGCGGAGCGGTGCGCCGCCAGGCGCAGATGCCACGCCTGCCTGTCGACGCGCTCCGGCCACGCGACGAGCATCCGGTCCGCGAGCGCGGCCACGACCGGCAGGCCGGTCTGGGCGCCCGGCGCCGAGCGCGTCTGCGGCGCGTGGAACACGTTGTCGCCACGGCCGATCATCGTGTCGATCCGCGTCTGGCTCTTCGCGCCGTCGCCCGCCTCGCTGATGTCCTGAAAGACCTGCCACGCTGCGACCGGCCCCGCGAGCGGGAAGCCGAGCTGCAGCCCGTCGACCTCCAGCGGCGCGAGCCCCGGCTCCACGAGCGCGAACGTCTGCGGCGCGGCGAACGTCCCGTCCCGGCGCAGCCGGGCCATGCGCAGGGGGCGCAGGCCGCCGTGTGCGCGCAGACCGCCGCTCCAGCTCACCGCGGCGCCGCCCGGCCCGCTGAAGGCGGCGACGTCGCCCGCATCGTCCGCGCCCGAGATCACGCGCGTCCTGCCAAAGCGCCGCGCGCGCGGCTGCAGCGTCGCAGCACGCACGGAGGTGCGGGGGCCGCGCCGCATCCAGGCGGCCGCGACGGCGCCCGAAGGCGCGAGCACGAGCGCGGGCGGCGTGGCCGCGGAGCCGACCGCCCCGAGCGCCTGCGGCGCGCCGAAGCCGCCGGCGCCCGTGCGCACGGCGGCACCCATCGAGGTTCCCGCGGCGCTCTGGAGCGTCCACGTCACGACGGCGCGGCCGTGCGAACCGGCGACGACGCCCGCCAGCCGCAGATCGGGCACGACGCCGTTGCGCCCCCGCGCGCGATAGAGCGTCCGCGGGGTCCCGAAGCCCCGGCCGCGGGGCGCGATCGCCACGCGCAGCTGGTCCTGCCCGGGCTCGCGGCCGCGCGCGACCCAGGCCGCGACGGCGCCGTTGTCGGGGCTGACCGCGACCTTCGAGCCGAAGACCGTCACCAGCCGGCGCCCGGACGGGCCGCGGCGGTCCTCCAGGCGCCGCACCGGCCCGAGGTCGCGGCCGAGCCCGAGCCGTGCGAACAGCAGCGTCTGACCGCCGCCGCCACCGGCGTCGGCGCGGTATAGCAGCGCCGCGCGACCGCCCGCGGGGCTCGTGGCCAGCGAGAAGTCGCTGACGACCGTGCCCGGCGGCGTCACGGCACGGCCGTCGCTGAGCGAGTCGGCCGATGCCGGCGCCGACGTCCCCGCGGCGCCCAGCAGGACCGCTGCGGCGAAGGTCGCTCGGCGGGCCCGGCGGGGGGCGAAGGAAGAGGATGCGGTCATCGGGAGGCCTCGGGCGGCCCGGCACCTGCTGCAACGGCGGGGCGGCGGTGGAGTTGCGCGGCCTGGCCGGACGTCGCACCCGCCGCGCGTGCAAGCGTCCCGGGCCGCTACGGCCTGCCCCTATATTCCCTCTGGCGATGGATGCCTGGCTCTTCTGGATCCTCCTCGCCGTGATCCTCGCGGCGGCAGAGGTCATGTCGCCGAGCTTCTACCTCGCGCCCTTCGCGCTCGGCGCGCTGCTGGGCGCGATCGCCGAGGGGGTCGGCGCGGGCGCGGTCGTGACGATGCTCGTGTTCCTCCTCAGCTCCGGGCTGCTCTTCGGCTTCGTGCGCCCGATCGCGCGCCGCCACCTGCGCACGCCGCCGCAGCTGCGCACCGGAACGGCCGCGCTCGTCGGCATGGGCGCCGTCGTCACCGAGCGCGTCGACAACGACGCGGGCAGCGGCGCCGTCAAGCTCGACGGCGAGATCTGGACCGCGCGCTCCTATGACGGCGACGTCATCGAGGCGGGACGCCGCGTCGGGGTCGTCGAGATCAAGGGCGCCACCGCGCTCGTCAGCGAGGCCATCTGATGGCCCCACCCAGGAGGTAGGAATGGAAGCCGGGCTGATCGTGCTCGCCATCATCGCCATCTTCGCGCTGCTGCTCGCATCGCGGACGGTGCGGATCATCCCGCAGGCCCGGGCGGGGGTCGTGGAGCGCCTCGGGCGCTATCAGCGCACGCTCTCTCCGGGGCTCGGCGTCGTCGTCCCGTTCGTCGACCGGGTGCGCCCGCTCATCGACCTGCGCGAGCAGGTCGTGACGTTCAAGCCGGCCGGCGTGATCACCGGCGACAACGTCGGCATCCAGATCGACAGCGTCCTGTACTTCACGATCACCGACGCGAAGTCCGTGAGCTACGAGGTCGCCAACCCGCTGCAGGCGATCGAGCAGCTCACCGTCACGACGCTGCGCAACGTCATCGGCGGCCTGACGCTCGAGGAGGCACTGACGAGCCGCGACGAGATCAACGCCCAGCTGCGCACCGTCCTCGACGAGGCGACCGGTCGCTGGGGGATCCGCGTCAACCGCGTCGAGGTCAAGGCGATCGACCCGCCGGCGACGATCCAGGAGGCGATGGAGAAGCAGATGCGCGCCGAGCGCGACCGCCGCGCCGCGATCCTCACCGCCGAGGGGTCCAAGCAGTCGCAGATCCTCAATGCCGAGGGCGCCAAGCAGGCCGCCGTGCTGACAGCCGAGGGCCAGCGGACGGCGGCGATCCTGCGCGCCGAGGGCGAGGCGAAGGCGATCGACACCGTCTTCAGGGCCATCCACGCGGGCGACCCCGACCAGGGCCTGCTCTCCTATCAGTACCTGCAGATGCTGCCCAAGCTCGCCCAGGGCGACGCCAACAAGATCTTCGTCATCCCCAGCGAGTTCAGCCAGGCGCTGGGCAACATCGGCGGTGCGATCGCCGGCGCCGTCCGGCCGACCCAGCCCCCGCCGCCCCCGCCCGTGGCATGAGCCCGGGGCTCGTCTCCGACGCCGTCGAGAGCTACGCCGCCGCGCACACGACCGCGCCCCCCGGGCGCCTGCAGGAACTCGAGCGCGAGACGCGCGAACTGCTCAGCTCCCCGGGCATGCTCACCGGCGCGGTCGAGGGGCGCTTCCTGGAGATGCTCGTGTTCCTTGCGCGGCCACGGCTCGTCCTGGAGATCGGGACGTACTCGGGCTACAGCGCGCTGGCGATGGCCGGCGCGCTGCCCGCCGACGCCCGCATCGTCACGCTCGAGCTCTCCGACGAGCATGCCGACTTCGCCGAGCGCCACATCGCCGCCGCCGGCGAGGAGGGGCGCATCAGGGTGCTGCGCGGGCCCGCCATCACGTCGATCGCGACGGTCCACGAGCCGCTGGACCTCGTCTTCATCGACGCCGACAAGGCCGGCTACCTGGAGTACTACGAGGCCGTGCTGCCCAAGCTCTCCGAGCGCGGGCTGGTCATCGTCGACAACGTCTTGTGGAGCGGCCGCGTCGCCGACCCGCCGGGCGACGACGACGACGCGAACACGCGTGCCCTGCGGGTCTTCAACGACCACGTCGCCGCCGACGAGCGCGTGGTCAGCGTGATGCTGACGGTGCGCGACGGCGTCACGCTCGTGCGCCGCCGGTAGCGCGGCTCAGCTCAGCAGCCAGCTCTGCCCCGTCGAGACGGCGAGCATGAGCGCGAACATCAGGCCGGCGACCGCGACGCCCGCGGCGAGCCAGCGCGGGCGGCGGGTGACGAACGCGGCGATCCCGCCGGCCAGCGGCGCGATGACCGACACGACGAAGATCGGCCACTCCAGGACGGGCACGAGCCAGGCACGGTGGACGCACAGCCCGTCCAGCTCGTTGCCGGTGCAGCCCATCAGGGCGGCGAGCATGCCGACGACGACAAGCGCCACCGCGGCGAAGGCGATGCCGGCGACGAGGTTCAGCGCCCGTAGTGCGCCCCTGACGCGCGGCCGCTGCGCGAGGGCGAGCGCGCGGTCGCGCAGCGGACCCTGCGCGCGGGGGAGCGCCTGGGTCGAGCCCGTCGATGATCCGTCGTGCTGCGGCGCGTACGTCATGTTCCTCCCGGCTCGTTGTTGACCAGCGGTTGACAGGCCCCACCGTACCAGTCTCCTGACCGACGGTCAACAATGCTTCGCGGCGGTCGCTGCGGGCGCGTGCGCCTAGACTGGACCGCCCGTGTTCGACTCCCTCTCAGAGAAGCTCCAGGCGACCCTCGCCGACGTCCGCTCGCGCGGCACGCTGACGGAGGCCGACATCAACGCCGCGATGCGCGAGATCCGCCTCGCGCTGCTCGAGGCCGACGTGAACTTCAAGGTCGTCAAGAGCTTCACGGCGAAGGTGAAGGAGCGTTCGCTCGGGGCCGACGTCATCGGCCAGCTCAACCCGGGTCAGCAGGTCGTGAAGATCGTCAACGAGGAGCTCACGGCGCTCATGGGCGGCTCGAGCGCCGGTGTCGCGTTCGCGCCGCGGCCGCCCACGGTGATCCTCATGGCCGGCCTGCAGGGGTCGGGCAAGACCACCGCGGCGGCGAAGCTCGCGCGCCACCTGCAGACCGAGCACGGCTCATCGGTCGCGCTGGCCGCCTGCGACGTCTACCGCCCGGCCGCGGTCGACCAGCTCGTGAAGGTCGGCGGCCAGGTCGGCGCGACCGTCTATGAGCAGGGCACCGACCGCGACCCCGTCGACATCGCCAGATGGGCGCTCGACCAGGCCAAGCGCGAGGGCAAGGACGTCCTGATCGTCGACACCGCGGGCCGGCTGCACATCGACGAGAAGCTCATGGACGAGCTCGTGAAGATCCGCAAGGCGGTCAAGCCGACGATGGTGCTGCTCGTCGTCGACGCCATGACGGGTCAGGACGCGGTCAACGTCGCCGAGCAGTTCGCCTCCGCGGTCGCCTTCGACGGCGTGCTCATGACGAAGCTCGACGGCGACGCCCGCGGTGGCGCGGCCCTGTCGGTCAACGCCGTCACCGGCAAGCCGATCCTCTTCGCGTCGACGGGCGAGAAGCTCGACCAGTTCGAGCGCTTCCATCCCGACCGCATGGCCCAGCGGATCCTCGGCATGGGCGACGTGCTGTCCTTCATCGAGAAGGCCGAGGCGCAGATCGACGAGGACGAGGCGAAGGAGCTCGAGCGCAAGCTGCGCCGCAACGAGTTCACCTTCGAGGACTTCCTCTCGCAGCTGAAGATGATGCGCAAGATGGGCCCGCTGCAGTCGCTGCTGGGAATGATCCCAGGCTTCCAGGGCGCGCAGATGAAGAACATCAAGGTCGACGAGCGCGAGCTCGATCGCATCGAGGCGATCATCCTGTCGATGACGCCGCTCGAGCGCCGCCGGCCCGATCTCATCAAGGGATCGCGACGGCTGCGCATCGCTCGCGGGTCCGGCACGACGGTCCAGCACGTCAACCAGCTCGTCAAGCAGTTCGGCCAGATGCAGAAGCTCATGAAGCAGCTCGGGAAGGGCAAGATGCCCGACCTTCAGGCGCTCATGCGTCAGGGTCGGTAGGCTCCCGGTTCGCTTATGGCTGTCCGAATGAGACTCACACGCGTCGGTGGACGCAAAGATCCGATCTGGCGCATCGTGGTGGCCGACTCCCGGTCGCCGCGCGATGGCCGCGTGATCGAGACGATCGGGCACTACAACGCCCAGACCGAGCCGTCGACCATCCGCGTCGACGAAGACCGCGCGCGCCATTGGCTGCAGCGTGGCGCTCAGCCGTCTGATCAGGTGCGCAAGCTCCTGCGCATCAACGGCATCTCCTAGACGACCGAGAGGCCACGCCTCGTGCAGGAGCTGCTCGCATATCTCGCCCGGGGACTCGTCGACGACCCGGATGCGGTCCGCGTCGAGCAGTTCGACGAGGACGACGGCACCGTCGTGCTCGAGCTCTCCGTCGGTGAGGACGACTACGGCAAGGTCATCGGGCGCGGCGGACGGACGGCCAACGCGCTGCGCACGGTCCTGAAGGCTGCGGCTGTGAAGGAAGGCTGCCGCGTCTTCGTCGACATCGTCGACTGATGAGCCTGCTGAACGCGGGCCGCGTCGGGCGCCCGCACGGCCTCGACGGCTCGTTTCACGTCACGCGGCCGCGGGCGGTGCTGCTCGTCCTCGGAGGCGCTGTCCGCGTGGGGGAGGACCTGCGCGAGATCGTCCGCCGCGCGGGCACGGCCGACCGGCCGATCCTGCGTCTCGAAGGCGTCGAGGACCGCGCCGGCGTCGAAGCGCTGCGCGGTGCCGAGCTGCTCGTCGCGCGCGACGCCGCGCCGGCGCTGCCGGAGGGCGAGTACTGGCCCGAGGATCTCGAGGGCTGCGTCGTCGTCACGCCCGCGGGCGACGAGCTCGGGCGCGTCGACGCGATGCGCGCGCTGCCCTCCTGCGAGGTGCTGGAGGTCGGCGAGCTGCTGGTGCCGATGGTCGCCGACGCGGTGCTCGACGTCTCCCTGGCGCGACGGCGCATCGTCGTCGACCCGCTGTTCCTCGGGCTCGGCGAGGATGCGGCGCCCGACGATCGTCGCGGCTGAACCGTGCGCCTGGACGTCGTCACGCTGTTTCCCGATTGGTTTGACTGGTTTCGCTCCCAGCGCCACGTGGGCAACGCCCTCGCCGCCGGCCATGAGCTGCGGACGCTCGACCTGCGCGAGCACACTCCGCTGAGCGGCGGCCAGGTCGACGACACGCCTTTCGGCGGGGGCGCCGGGATGGTGCTGCGTGTCGACGTCATGGACGCCGCACTGCGTGGCTTCTATGGCGTCGACCCGCTGGAACTGCGCCAGTCGCGACGCGTCATCGCGCTGACGCCCGGCGGCCGGCTGCTCGACGACCGGCTCGTCGACGAGCTCTCGGGCGAGCCCGACATCACGCTGCTCTGCGGCCGCTACGAGGGCTTCGACGAGCGCATCGTCGAGCATTTCGCCACGGACGCGATCTCGATCGGCCGCTACGTGTTGGCGGGGGGCGAGCTCGCGGCGATGGTCGTCGCCGACGCCGTCCTGCGCAAGCAACCCGGCGCACTGGGTCACAGCGACTCGGCGCTGGAGGAGTCCTTCTCCGTCGCGCTCCAGGGCCGCCCCGAATACCCGCACTACACGCGGCCCGCGGAGTACCGGGGCTGGAAGGTCCCCGACGTGCTGCTCTCGGGACACCACGAGGAGATCCGCACCTGGCGCCACGATCGCTCCCGCGACCGCGGTGAGATCGGCTAGGACGGCGCTTCGCTACCATCCTGCCTCGGCGCGGCCATCTTTTTCGTCCGCGCCCTTTCTTCGCCATGTCCTCAGTTATCGAAAGCCTCGAGCGCGCTCAGCTGCGCCGCGTCCCCAACTTCCAGGCGGGCGATCGCCTCCGCGTCCACTTCCAGGTGATCGAGGGCACGCGCCGCCGCACCCAGGTCTTCGAAGGCGTCGTCATCAAGCGCCAGGGCCACGGAGCACGCGAGACGTTCACCGTCCGCAAGCAGTCCTTCGGCGTCGGCGTCGAGCGCACGTTCCCGGTCCACTCGCCCAAGATCGAGAAGATCGAGATCGCCGCCCGCGGTGACGTCCGCCGCGCCAAGCTCTACTACCTCCGCGACCGCGTCGGCAAGCGCGCCCGCGTTCGCGAGCGCCGGTACACCGGCCCCGAGGAGCGCGTCGTGCCCGGCCTGCTGCACGACCCGGTGGCGCAGCTCGAGGCCGAGGCGGCCGCCGAGCCCGAAGCCGTCGATGCCGACGGCGCTGTCGTCGATGAGACCGTCGCCGAGGCGGTCGAGGCTGCCGCCGCTGGCGGCTCCCCGGAGCCCGAGGGGACCGCTGCCGACGGCGAGGCCGATACGGCCGCCGCCGGCGAGCAGGCGTGAGCCAGGACCGTTCCTCCCTCGGCAACTCGCTTGTCGAGCTCGTCCTGATCGTGGCCGTCGCACTCGGCCTCGCGCTCGGCATCCAAGCCTTCCTCGTCAAGCCCTACCGGATCCCCTCGCCCTCGATGGTCCCGACGCTGACACCCGGTCAGCGGGTGCTCGTCAACCGCATCGGCAACAACTTCGGCGATCCGGCGATCGGCGACGTCACGGTCTTTCACCCGCCGACCGGCGCGGAGGACGGCAAGGAATGCGGGGCGCCCCACCGCGACGACCAGGCCTGTCCCGCGCCGACGCCCAAGAAGGCCGACGTCAACTTCATCAAGCGGATCGTCGCCGGCCCGGGCGACAAGCTCGCGATCGTCGACGGGCACGTCATCCTGAACGGCAAGCGTCAGAAGGAGTCGTTCATCGCCCCGTGTGGGGGAGGCGAGGGCTGCAACCTGCCCGAGCCGATCACGATCCCGTCCAAGCACTACTTCATGATGGGCGACAACCGAGGCTCCTCCGACGACAGCCGCTTCTGGGGCCCGGTCCCGCGCGACTGGATCATCGGCAACGCCTTCGCGACGTACTGGCCGCCCAAGCGCATCGGGCTGCTCTAGCCCCACCGGCCGCGGGCGTCGCCGCGTTCCGCCCGATCGCTGCTTCATGATGCGCGTTGACCGTGGAGCCCGTGTTGACAGTCGCCGCCGAGGCCCCTCCCGCGGGGGCGCCGCCGGTGCCGACCGCTGAGGAGCGCGCCGCCGCGCGGCGGCGTAAGGCCGCCAGGCGCAAGCGCACCTCCGGGCGCCGATTGTTCGCGTTCGATCGCCGCCTGGGAGTTCGCTGGGTCGCCGGCGCCGACGAGGCGGGCCGCGGCTGCCTCGCCGGCCCGCTCGTCGCCGCCGCCGTGCTGTTCGACACCGAAGCGCTGACCACCCGCGAGCTGCGCGCGCTCGGCCGCCTCAACGACTCCAAGCAGCACACGATCGAGGTGCGCGAGGAGCTCTTCCCGATCGTGCTGCGCACGGCCGCGAAGGTCTGCGTCGTCTCGCGCAGCGCTCGCTCGATCGACGCGCGAGGGCTGCACAAGACGAACATCGCCGCGCTGCGGGACGCGCTCCTCGGCGTCGCATGCCCGGGCTGTCTCTGCCTCTCCGACGGCTTCCCGGTCGGCGACATCGGCCACGAGCAGCGCGCGATCGTCGAGGGGGACGCCACGTCGGCCGCGATCGCCGCGGCCTCGATCATCGCGAAGGTCACGCGCGATCGCTACATGCGGCGCGCCGACCTCCTGCACCCGGGCTGGGAGTTCGCCGCGCACGTCGGCTACTCCACGCCCGAGCATCGCGAGGCGATCCAGCGGCTCGGCGTCTCGCCGCTGCACCGGCTGAGCTTTCAGTCGACCGCCTACCAGCAGCTCGCGCTGTAGCGCACGCCCTCGACGCTGCTGCGCGCGCACAGCCGCGACCGCGCGCAGGGGTGCGACAGCCGTCACCCGGCGCCGAACTGCGCCCTCGCGCGGACATGACCGCGCCGGCATCTCAGAACGCCCCCTCGAGATGGTCGAGGCCCACGAGCGTCCCGTTGTGGTCGACGGTCACCGCGACGACGTCGAAGCGCAGGTCGCGCGAGCGTGGCCTCTCGACGGCCTCGACGAGCCACGCCGCCGCCATGCGGCGCACCTGACGCTGCTTGCGCGGCGGTACGGACTCCAGCGCGCCCGCGACGGCGCCCGCCCGGCGGGCCTTGACCTCGACGAAGACGAGCGTTGCGTCGTCGCACACGATGAGGTCGATCTCACCGAAGCGGGTTCGGTGGTTGCGAGCGACGAGGCGGTAGCCCAGTCGCTCGAGATGCTCGAGCGCGATGTGCTCGCCCATGCGGCCGAGGTGCTGGCGGAGATCGATGACCATGGCCGCCGAAGCTAGAGCGGACCGTGTTGCGTCGCAGCACGTGTTTGCGACAAGTCTGCACAGAACGCACAACAACATCCAGCGCGCGAATATGGCGCATTTGCAGGGGTGAATTGTCGCGCGAACGCGCTGTATCGCAACATGCGGCTGCGTAGCGTGCGGCCGATGCTCGCCCGTGTCACGACGTTTGCGATCGACGGTCTCGCCTCCCGCCGCGTCACGGTGGAAGTCGACCTGCGCCGCGGACTCCCCGCCTTCACGATCGTCGGGCGCGCGGATGCGGCCGTTCGCGAGTCCCGCGAGCGCGTGCACGCGGCGCTCCTGAACGCGGGCTTTGAATTTCCCCAGCGCCGCATCACGGTCAACCTCGCGCCCGCCCACCTGCGCAAGATCGGCCCCGGATTCGACCTCGCCACCGCCTGTGGCATCCTCGCTGCCTCCGAGCAGCTGCCGGCGGCCGAGCTGGGCCGTTGGGCCGTGTTCGGCGAGCTGTCGCTCAGCGGCGAGCTGCGTCACTGCCGTGGGGTGCTCGCCGTCGCAGAGGGAGCCCGCCGCGCCGGTGTCAGGGGCCTGATCGTCCCCCGGGAGTGCGCGCGGGAGGCGGCGCTCGTCGACGGCCTGGCGGTTGCCGGCGTCTGCAGCCTCCCGGAGGTGGCCGCGATCCTGCGCGGAGGCAGCGCCCCTGCGCTCCCCGAGCCCGTGCCGGGAGCCGAGGCGTCCGTCGAGCCCCCCGACCTCGCCGACGTCCGTGGGCATCCGGGCGCGATTCGCGCGCTGACCATCGCCGCGGCAGGCGGGCACAACCTGCTCCTGTCCGGACCGCCCGGGACCGGCAAGACGATGCTTGCACGGCGGCTGGTCCCGCTCCTGCCGCCGCTCAGCCGCGAGGAGGCGGTGGCCGTCACGCGCATCCACAGCGTCGCCGGCCTGCACGGCGGCGGCGGGCTCGTGTCGCGGCGACCGCTGCGCGCCCCGCACCACACGATCTCACCACCGGGGCTTGTCGGCGGCGGATCGCTGCCCGCGCCGGGGGAGGCCAGCCTCGCCCACCATGGCGTCCTCTTTCTCGACGAGCTCTCGGAGTTCAGCCGCTCGGCGCTGGAAGCTCTGCGCCAGCCGCTGGAGGATGGCGTCGTTGCGATCGTGCGCGGCCAGCGAACGGTCGTGTTCCCGACGCGCTTTCAGCTCGTCGCCTCGACCAACCCCTGTCCGTGCGGGCTTGCGGGCAGCACGCGTTGTCGCTGTTCTGAGGGCGACATCGCACGCCACCGGCGCAAACTCAGCGGGCCGCTGCTGGATCGGATGGACCTCCTCGTCCACATGTCGCGCCCGACCGCCGATCAGCTGGCAGCCGGCGCGGGAGCCACGACGGCGGAGGTCCGCGTGGCGGTGCGGGGCGCGCGCCAGCGCCAGGCGGCCAGGCTTGCCGGCAGTGGGTCGGCGACGAACGCCGAGCTCACCCCGCGACTGATCGCCGAGCACGTGCGAGCCGATGCACGGGCCTTCGCGGCACTGCAGTGCGCCTACGCCAAGGGCGATCTCAGCGCCCGTGGTCACGGGCGGATCCTGCGGGTCGCGCGGACGATCGCCGACCTCGCGGGAGACCCGCGCGTGCGAGCCGCGCACGTCATCGAGGCGCTGGGCCTGCGCCAGGACGACGTCCTGGAAGGAGCGCAGGCGGCATGAGCGCCTGCGACGCCTGCCTGCGACGCACGGCGCTCGTCGCGCAGCTGGCCCCGCACATCGAGCACGCGCGGCGCGACCATCGCCACATCTGCGAGCTGCTCGGGCTCGGCGACGATCGCCTGCTGAAGGCGCTCGCCGGCGCCCGGCGTGCCGCGCTCGAGCGCGCCCAGGAGGACTTCGACGCCGGCGCGCAGCGGGCGCTGCTCTGCGCGGGAGGGCTCGCGGCGATCTGCCGGCACGACGACGACTATCCGCGGCGACTGCTGCAGGCGCCCGACGCCCCGGCAGTCCTGCACGTCGCGGGCGATCCGGCCCGCGTAGGTGCCCTCGCGGACGACAGCGTCCCGGCGGTCGCGATCGTGGGCGCGCGGCGCGCGGGCCACGAGGGGCTCGAGGTTGCCCGCGGCCTCGGCCGCGGGCTGGCGGCGGCGGGCGTCACGGTCGTCAGCGGGATGGCGCTCGGCGTCGACTCGGCGGCGCATGCCGGCGCCCTCGAGGTCGGCGGCCCGACCATCAGCGTGCTCGCCTCGGGCGCCGACGTCCCGTATCCGCCGAGCAAGCGCAGCCTCTACCGCGAGCTCGTGCGCACGCAGGCGGTCGTATCGGAGATGCCGCCCGGCTTTCGCCCGTTCAAGTGGTGCTTCCCGGCCCGCAACCGCACGATCGCGGGACTCGCGTCGCTGACGATCGTCGTCGAGGCCGCCGAGCGCTCGGGCTCGCTCATCACCGCCGAGCTCGCGCAAGAGCTCGGGCGCGCGGTCGGCGCCGTGCCCGGGTCGGTCCTCGCCCCGCGCGCGGCGGGCTCCAACGCGCTGCTGCGCGACGGCGCGCTCGTCATCCGCCACGCGCAGGATGCGCTCGACGAGGCGCTCGGCATCGGCGTGGCGACCGCCGTCGGCGGCCGGGACGCGGCGCAGTTGCCGGCGCCGCTGCGCGCGCTGTTGGCGCGGGTCGAGGACGGTCGCGACACGGTCTCCGTGCTGGCTTGCACGCCGGCCGAGGCGCAGCAGGCGCTCGCGGGCCTCGGCGAGCTCGAGCTGCTCGGGTTCCTGCGACGCGGGCCCGGGGGGCGTTATGTCCGGCTGCTCTAGGAGCCTCGGCGCCTCGTATCCTCGCTGCCGTGACCCGCCGCCGCGTCCCCGTCGCGCTCTCCATCGCCGGGTCGGACTCCGGCGGGGGCGCCGGGATCCAGGCAGACATCAAGGCGTTCGCGAGCGCGGGCGTGCACGGCACCACGGCCATCACCGCGATCACCGTGCAGAACACGATCGCCGTGAGCGCGGTCGTGCCCGTGGCTCCCGCCGTCATCGTCGCGCAGGTGCGCGCTGTGGCCGAGGACCTCGGGATCGACGTGGTGAAGATCGGGATGCTCGGGGACATCGCGACGATCGAGGCCGCGGCCGCGGCACTCGACGCGCTGCCGCCGGGCACGCCGGTGGTACACGACCCGGTCATGGTGGCCGAGTCGGGCGCGCGGCTGCTGCCGGCCGGCGCGGTGGATGCGCTGCGAGCGCTGATCGTGCCGCGGGCCACCGTCATCACGCCGAACCTCGCCGAGGCCCGGACCCTCGCGGGCGCCGGCGACATCGACGGGATCGAGCTGGCGCGGGCGCTGCACGCGCTGGGTCCCGCGAACGTCGTGATCACCGGCGGACACCGCGAACGTGCGACGGACCTGTTCTTCGACGGTGTCGAGCTGACCGAGCTGCCTGGGGAGCGCCACCCCGACGGCGCGGCGCACGGGTCGGGGTGCACGCACGCATCGACGCTCGCCGCGCGGCTCGCGCTCGGCGATGCCCCGCTGGCGGCGGCGCGCCATGCTCGCCGGGTTGCCGCCCGCGCGGTCGCCGACGGCCTGCGCGAGCTGGGGGGCGGCGCCGGGCCGGTGGACGTCTTCGGTCTGGCCCGCCGCGGCTGACGCAGCGCCGGCGGGGTTGCCCGCGGCCCTCGCATGCTTTGTCATAATCGCTCGCCATGCAGTTCCTGCGCATGAAGCCCGGGCATGGCGAGGTCCTCATCGCAGAGGGCGACGTCGACGTGCCCGCCGAGCATGACGAGCTCCTCGAGGCCTTTCGCGCCCAGCTCGACGCGGGCATGTGGGCCGCGGTCCCGCGCGCCGCGGCCGGTGGTCGCCGCGAGGCGCAGATGGTGTCGAGCTTCGACGACGTCCCGCCGGACGCCGAGCGCGTCATCTTCTTTCCGCGCGCGGCCGGCGGTCGCTGACGGCCGCATGAGCGCACGATGATCCTCGCCATCAGCGCCAGCGTCGTCGTCGTCATCGTCCTGCTGTGGGAGGTCGCCCATCCGGTCGCGACCGAGCGCATCGCGCGCTGGCGGGCGGCCCGCGCGCGCATCGAGGTCGACGGCTATGACCCGGGCCGCGAGCGCCGCGCCGAGCAGCGCGCGCGCGCGCTGCTGCGCTCGTGCGTCAACGAGGAGGAGTGGGGGATGTACCGCGACCTGGGCTTCATCCGGGTCTGGGGCGCACTGGCCGAGGGCCCGCTGCGCGACCGCGACGGCGGCGGCGCGCCGTACGCCTATCTCATCTACCCGCACAAGCCGATCGTCGCCTACCTCCCGCAGACGCGCCGGCTGCTCAGCGAGTACTGCGTCGCCTTCCCCGACGAGACGCGGCCCTACGGCTCGGCGCGCCTGCCGGACTCCGACGACGTCCTCGCGAAGTGGATGGCGCTGACCGGCGACGAGCGGCGCATCATCGCCAGCGCGAACATGCATCTGCCCGGGCGCCAGGTCGATCCCAGGCAGGTGCGCCGCGACCTCTGGCGCCTGGGTCAATGGGAGCAGGAGCGCCTTCGCGACCAGCGCAGCGGCGCGGGTAGTGTTCGCGCTCCGTGAGCGCGACCGAACCCAAGCTCGATCCCAAGCACCGCAGCCGCGCCCTCACCGAGGGTCCCGAGCGCGCCGCCGCGCGCGCGTACCTCTACGGCATCGGCTTCGACGAGGAGGCGCTGAAGAAGCCGATCATCGGCGTCGCATCGACCTGGATCGAGACGATGCCCTGCAACTTCCACCTGCGCGCGCTCGCGGCAAAGGTCAAGGAGGGCGTCCGAGCAGCGGGCGGCACGCCGATGGAGCTCAACACGATCGCGATCTCCGACGGCATCACGATGGGCACGAGCGGGATGAAGACGAGCCTCGTGAGCCGCGAGGTCATCGCCGACTCGATCGAGCTCGTCGCCCTCGGCCACCTCTTCGACGCGGTCGTCTGCATCAGCGGCTGCGACAAGACGATCCCCGGCACCGTGATGGCGCTCGCCCGCCTCAACGTCCCGGGCGTGATGCTCTACGGCGGCTCGATCGCGCCCGGCCGCTTCAAGGGCCAGGACGTCACGATCCAGGACGTCTTCGAGGCCGTCGGCAAGCACGCCGCCGGCAGGATGAGCGACGAGGAGCTCGCCGAGCTCGAGCACGTCGCGAGCCCCGGCGCCGGCGCCTGCGGCGGCCAGTTCACGGCCAACACGATGGCGATGGCCTTCGAGGTGCTCGGCATCAGCCCGATGGGCAGCGCGATGGTGCCCGCCGTGCACGCCAGCAAGTCCGAGGTCGCGATCGAGGCCGGCAAGCTCGTCATGGACATCCTCGACCGCGGCCTGCGCCCGCGCGACATCATCACGAAGGACTCGCTGGAGAACGCGATCGCGGCGATCGCGACGAGCGGCGGCTCGACCAACGGCGTCCTGCACCTGCTCGCGATCGCCCGGGAGGCAGGGGTCGAGCTCGACATCGACGACTTCGATCGCATCTCCGAGGCCACGCCGCTGCTGTGCGACCTCAAGCCCGGCGGCCGCTACGTCGCCAATGACCTCTTCGCGGCGGGCGGCGTGCCGCTCGTCGCGCAGCGTCTGCTCGAGGCCGGGCTGCTGCACGAGAACGCGATCACCGTCACCGGGCGCACCGTCGGCGACCACGCCCGCGAGGCCGTCGAGACCGCGGGCCAGCAGGTCGTGCGTCCGCTCAGCGACCCGATCAAGGCGACCGGCGGCCTGGCGATCCTGCGCGGCAACCTCGCGCCCGAGGGCTGCGTCGTGAAGCTCTCCGGACATGAGCGCCGCCGCCATGAGGGCCCGGCGCGCGTCTTCGACGGCGAAGAGGACGCGATGGCAGCGGTCGTCGGCGAGACGATCCAGAAGGGCGACGTCATCGTCATCCGCAACGAGGGCCCGGCCGGCGGGCCGGGGATGCGCGAGATGCTCGCGGTCACCGCCGCGCTCAACGGCATCGGGATGGGCGAGCACGTCGCGCTGCTGACCGACGGACGCTTCAGCGGCGCCACCCACGGCTTCATGGCCGGCCACGTCGCGCCCGAGGCCGTTCGCGGCGGGCCGATCGCGGGCGTCGCCGACGGCGACATCATCACGATCGACGTCGACGCCCGGCGCCTGGACGTCGACCTCGACGCCAGCACGATGAACGAGCGCATCGCCGCTTACGAGGGCCCCGACCACTCGCAGCTCGGCGGCGTGCTGGGCAAGTACGCCAGGCTCGTCTCCAGCGCCTCGCAGGGCGCGGTCACGTAGCTCCGACGGCGACCCCCTCCGCTGTCAGCATCCGCCGCAGCGCCCGCGCGTTGCGCGGCGCGAAGACCTCCCAGTCGTTGTTGAAGTACGCGTAGACGTCGACCGCCTCCCCCCAGTCGGCGATCCGCCGCGCCCATTCGCGCAGCTCGCTCTGGGAGTAGTTGCCGCGCCGGCCGCGATGGCCGTGGTGGAAGCGCACGAACGTGAAGTCGGCGGTGATCTCGTGCGCCTGGAACTCCAGGCCGCGGCGATCACCGATCGTCAGGGCGACGCCGTGCCAGCGCAGCAGCTCGTAGACCTCGTCGCAGAACCACGACGGGTGGCGGAACTCGAACGTGTGGCGCCCCGGCGGCAGCGCGTCGAGCGCGCGCGCCAGCCGCTCCTGGTCGCGGTGGAAGTTGGGCGGCAGCTGCCAGAGCATCGGCCCGAAGCGCCCGGCGTCGGCAAGCGGCTGCAGTGGCTCGTACAGCCGCTGCACGCCGCGGTCGAGGTCGGTCAGCCGCTTGATGTGGGTGAGGTAGCGCGAGGACTTCACGGCGAAGCAGAAGCCCTCGGGCGTCTGGCGGACCCAGCGCTCGACGGCCTCGCGGCGGGCAAGACGGTAGAACGTCGTGTTGATCTCCACGGTGTCGAAGACCGACGCGTAGTGCTCGAGCCAGCGCGACGCCGGCAGCCCCTTCGGATAGAAGTCCTCGCGCCAGGAGCGGTAGTTCCAGCCGCTGCAGCCGATGCGGATCATTGCTGGCCGCGTACCCGGCTACTCCTCGAGAAACGCCCGCAGGTCCTCGTTGAAACAGGCTGGACGCTCGATCTCCGGCACGTGGCCGGTGTCGGGGTAGATGATCTTGCGCGCGCCGGGGATCAGCCGCTCGAAGTCGCTCGCGTCGCGCAGCGGCACGAGCCGGTCGCACGCGCCCCAGATGATGAGCGTCGGACAGGCGATCTCGCCGAGGCGCTCGCGGATCGGATAGGCGGTCATCGCGCGCAGGCCGGGGAGCAGGCTCGGCCGGCCGGCCCCCTGGATGACCTCTGCCGCGATCGGCGCCGGGAGGCGCGCGGGATGGGCGAAGGCGTGCCAGAGCGTCAGGCTGCGCAGGCGCGAGCGGCGTGCGAGCGGAACCGATTGCGCGGCGATCATCCCGCCCCAGAACGACAGCACGCGCTCGAGCGGCGTGACGATCCTCAGCGCCGGTCCGAGCGGCAGCTTCTCGATGCTGAGCCCGGCTGCCGAGACGAGGCACAGGCGCTCGGCGCGCTCCGGGAACGTCAGGGCGAACTCGGCGCACACGAGGCCGCCCAGGGAGTTGCCGACGAACGCCGCGCGCTCGATCCCCAGGACCGCGCAGAGGCCGTCCAGCAGGCGGGCGAAGCCGGGGATCGTGACCCGCTCGCCCGGGGCCTCCGACGCCCCGAAGCCGGGCAGGTCCAAGGCGATGACGCGATGGTCGTCGGCGAACTCGCAGATGTTCTCGAGCCAGTTCGTCCAGGACCCGCCGAGACCGTGGACGAAGACGAGCGCCGGGCCGGCCCCGATCTCGACGACGTTGACGCGCTCACCGGCCACGTCGACGAAGCGCCGGTGCGCGTTCCAGTCGACGTCGAGCCAGCGCGAGCGCCCCGCCGGGCCATAGCCATCCATGCACCTGCGCTGTTCTACGCTTGAGGAGGTCGGCACAGGCTGCCGACAACGCTACAGACCATGCGCATCGCCATCGACATCGACTCCACGCTGCATCACTACTGGAACGTCCTGTCGGACGCCGCGCACCGGCGCTTCGGGATCGACCTGCCCTACGAGGAGCAGCTCGTCTGGGGGATCACCCGCCTGCGGCCCGATCAGCTGCACCTGTGCATCCAGGAGACGCACTGCGAGGAGGCGATCCTCGCGGGCGAGCCCTACCCCGACGCCGTCGAGACCGTCCGTCGCTGGCACGAGGCCGGCCACTTCATCCACGTCACGAGCCATCGCGATCCGGGCACGTACGCCGCGACCGCCCGCTGGCTGGACGCCATCGGGCTGCCCTGCGACGAGCTCTACTGCGCACACGACAAGGTCGGCCACTGCGTGCACCTCGGTATCGACCTGCTGATCGACGACAGCCCCGAGAACCTCGCCGGGGCGATCGACCACGGGATCGCGGTCGCGACGATCAGCCATCCATGGAACCGCGACGTCTGCGAGGAGGAGGACGTCATCTGCGGCGCCGACTGGAACGAGCTGGCCACGCGGCTGGAGCCGATGCTGCGCAGTACCCGCGCCGCCGGCTGACGCTCTCACCGAAACCCCTGCAACTGTCATTGCGCGGGTAAGCGGTCGCGTACAGTGATCTGCGCCGGACCGAGCAGCGCACTGTCACACGAATGACCCGAGCCCCGATCATCGCCCTCGTCGCCGTTCTCGTCGTCGCCCTCGTCGGCGCCGGCGGCGTCTTCGCCTATGACTCCAGCCGCAGCGACGTCATCTCAGAGGGCGTGCGCATCGGCGGCGTCGACGTCGGCGGCCTCGCGACGGCCGAGGCCGAGCGCAAGGTGACGCAGCGCCTCGTCAAGCCGCTGCAGGCGCCGCTCGTCATCCACTCGGCCGGCAAGACGTTCCAGCTGTCCGCGCGCGAGGCGCGCATCAGCGCGAACGTCGCCACCATGGTCCAGGAGGCGCTGCAACGCAGCCGCAAGGGCGGCGTCCTCGGCCGCACCTGGCGCGGGCTGACGGGCGGCGAGCTCGACGCGAGCATCGCGCCCGACGTCGCGTACTCGCGTGATGCCGTCCAGCGCATCGTCGACCGCGTGCGCGTCGCGGTGAGCCGCAAGCCGAAGGACGCCCGGGTGGACTTCCACCCCGACACCCTGGCGATCCGCCAGGCCGAGGAGGGGCGCACGATCGATGCGCCCGGCCTGCGCGCCGAGATCCAGGCGGCGCTCGTCTCGCCGACGCACCCGCGCGAGCTGCAGGCGGCGATTCGCGAGCTCAAGCCGAAGGTGACGGGCGAGAACCTCGCCGAGAAGTACCCGACCGTCCTCACCGTGGACCGCGGCGGCTTCCGGCTGAGCCTCTTCAAGAAGCTCAAGCGCGTGCAGGTCTACCCGATCGCGGTCGGGCAGGCCGGCCTGGAGACGCCGGCGGGCCTGTACGAGATCCAGAACAAGGCGACGAACCCGGCCTGGCACGTGCCCAACTCCGCCTGGGCGGGCAGCCTGGCCGGGACGGTCATCCCGGGCGGCGCGCCGAACAACCCGATCAAGGCCCGCTGGCTGGGCGTCTATGACGGCGTCGGCGTCCATGGCACGGACGCCCGCGGGTCGATCGGGTCAAACGCCTCGCACGGCTGCATCCGGATGCTGATCGAGGACGTCGAGAAGCTCTACGACGAGGTCCCGGTCGGGACCCCGATCTTCATCCACTGAGCTGATCGAGCGGGCTCGCGGACGTCGGGCCGATCGTCCGGGGCTCGATCTCCTCCCAGCCCTGGTCCACGAGCAGGGCATGATGCTCGGAGTGTCGAAGGACGAGCGTGCCGATGAAGACACCCCGCTCCCGCTTGCGCATCACCGCGTACCACATCGTCGACGCATCGCCCGTTCCCTGGATGCGCAGCCACGGCCGCGGCGGCAACGCCCCGCCCTCCATGACCCCGTCGGCGATCAGCTGATGCTGCGTCGCGACGGTCCCCCCCGCCGTGTCGATGAAGAAGACGCCCATGGAGTCTGAGGCTAGCGAGCGCTGGCGCGCGGTCATCGTGCGCTTCGACGAGGACCTGCGCCGCCGCGGCTCGGCGGAGAAGACCCGCCGCGCCTACGGCGCCGATCTGCGCCAGTTCGCGGAATGGGCCAGCCGGCAGCAGGTCGAGCCGACCGCCGTCACGCACCGGATCCTGCGCCGCTACGCCGCCGCGCTGTCCGAGCGCCGCTCGGCGCCCGCCACCGTCGCGCGCAAGCTCGCGGCGCTGCGCGCCTTCTTCGGAACGCTGCGCGAGCACGGCGAGATGGCGGCCAACCCGGCCGACCTGCTCGCCGCGCCCAAGCGCGCCCACAACCTGCCGACGGTCCTTGCCCCCGAGGCGATCAGCGCGCTGCTGGACCGCATCCCGGCCTCGACGCCCCTGGAGCTGCGCGACCGCGCGCTCTTCGAGATCGCCTACGCCAGCGGGCTGCGCGCCGAGGAGCTCGTCGCGCTCGACATCACCTCGGTGGACTTCGACGCCGAGGAGCTGCGCGTCGAGGGCAAGGGCTCCAAGACGCGCTTCGTGCCGGCGGGCGAGCCCGCGCTGCGCGCGCTCGCGCGCTACCTCGAGCGCGCCCGCGCCGCCCTCGCGCGAGGCGACGGCGAGCCCGCGCTGTTTCTCAGCAAGTCCGGCCGGCGGCTCTCGACGTCGGACATCCGCCGCCGGCTGAGCGTCTGGGCGCGGCACGCGTCGGTGCAGGGCGCCGTCCACCCGCACGCCCTGCGCCACTCCTTCGCGACGCATCTGCTCGAGGGAGGGGCCGACCTGCGCACGATCCAGGAGCTGCTGGGCCATGCCTCGGTGTCGACGACGCAGACGTACACTCGGGTAGAGTCGGCGCGCCTGAGAACTGCGTATTCACGCGCCCATCCGCGGGCGTGAGGACGGGATGGAAACGAACGTCAAATCGATCGAGCTGAAGGATCTCTGGCGGCGCTACAAGCGCGAGGGCGACGAGCGCGCCCGCGAGCGCCTCGTCGTCGCCTACTCCCCGCTCGTCAAGTACGTCTCCGGCCGCATGGCCTCGGGGCTGCCAGCACACGTCGAGGAGGCCGACCTCATCTCCTACGGCCTCGGCGGGCTGATCTCCGCGATCGAGCGCTTCGAGCTCGAGCGCGAGATCAAGTTCGAGACCTACGCGATCACGCGCATCAAGGGCGCGATCATCGACGAGCTGCGCTCGCTGGACTGGGTCCCGCGCTCGGTGCGCGCCCGCGCCCGTGCGATCGAGCGCGCCAACACGAAGCTCGAGCACAAGCTCCAGCGCGCCCCGACCGACGAGGAGATGGCGCACGAGCTGGAGATGAGCGTCAGCGACTTCCAGGACGCGCTGCTGCAGATCTCCAACTCCACGATCGCCGCCCTCGACGAGCTGTGGACGGTCTCCGATGCCTCCGGCGACCAGGTCTCGCTGCTGGACACCCTGCAGGATCCGCTTGCGCCGGACCCCGCGGCGGTGATGGACCAGACCGACCTGAAGGACCGCATCGCCGACGCGATCGCGCGCCTGCCCGAGCGCGAGAAGCTCGTGGTGGCGCTGTACTACTACGAGAACCTGACGCTCCGGGAGATCGGCGAGGTCCTCGGCGTGACCGAGTCGCGCGTGTCCCAGCTGCATACGAAGGCGGTGCTGCGCCTGCGGGGCCGCATGTCGGACGAGAACCTCACCGCCTGACCCACGGCGACCGGTCGATTTTTGACCGCGGCGGCACTAGCATCGCGGCTTCCCCGAGGAGAGGAGCCGCGGTATGCACAAGCCTGCCGACCGCATTCGCAACGTAGCCCTGATCGGTCACCGCGGCAGCGGGAAGACGTCACTGCACGAGGCGCTGCTCTTCGAGGCCGGGGCGACGAACCGCCTCGGGTCCGTGCTCGACGGGACGACCGTCTCGGACTCCGAGCCTGACGAGCAGGCGCGCAAGATGTCGATCTCCGCCGCTCTGAGCTCGTTCGAGTGGGATGACCGCAAGATCAACCTGCTCGACACCCCGGGTGAGCCGAGCTTCGTCGCCGATGCGCTGGGCGCCATGCGCGTGTGCGAGTCGGCCGTCTTCGTGGTCAACGGCGTCATGGGCGTCGAGGTCTCCACCCGCCGCCTGTGGGCGCGCGCCGAGGAGCTCGACCTCGCGCGGATGGTCTTCGTGAACATGCTCGACCGCGAGCGCGCCGACTTCTTCCGCGCGCTCGAGTCGCTCAAGGACGCCTTCGGCCCGCACGTCGTGGCGACCGAGATCCCGATCGGCTCCGAGCAGGACGTCTCGGGTGTGATCGACCTCGTCGACATGAAGGCCTACCGCTACGACGGCGCCGCCCGCGAGAACTGCAGCGAGATCGACATCCCCGACGACCTGCAGGGCGTCGCCGAGGAGTACCGCGAGAAGCTCATGGACGAGATCTGCGAGGTCTCCGACGCGCTGATGGAGCGCTACCTCGAGGGCGAGGAGATCGCGCACGATGAGATCGTCAGCACCCTGAAGGAGGGCACGAACCACGGTTCGCTGTTTCCGGTGGTCTGCGGCGTCGCGACGCGCAACCTCGGCACGAACCGGCTGCTGGACGCGATCGTCGAGGACCTGCCCTCGCCGGTGAAGCACGGCTCCCTCGAGCTCCCCGAGATCACGCTCGAGGCCGACGATGACAAGCCGCTCTACGCCTACGTCTTCAAGACGCGCGCCGACGCGTTCGCCGGGCGCATCAACCTCTTTCGCGTCTACCAGGGCCTCATGGCGCACGACACGCACGTGATGAACACGCGCACCCATCACAAGGAGCGCATCGGCCAGCTGCTCGTCTTCAGCGGCAAGGAGTCCGGCCACGCCGAGGAGTTCGGCCCCGGCGACATCGGCGCCGTCGCCAAGCTCAAGGAGTCGCGCGCGGGTGACTGGCTCGCAGAGCGCGACGAGCCGATCTCGATGCCGCAGATCAACCTGCCGGCGCCCGTCATGGCCTTCGCGATGGAGGCCCAGGGCGACGAGGACAAGGTCTTCACCTCGCTGCGCCGCCTGCAGGAGGAGGACCCGACGATCGACCTGCATCGCGACCCCGAGACCGGCGACCAGATCATCGCCGGGTTGTCGCAGATGCACGTCGAGGTCATCGTCGACCGCCTCAAGGAGCGCTTCGGCGCCGAGGTCACGCTCAAGCCGCCGCGGGTCCCCTACCAGGAGACGATCCGCAAGCCGGCGAAGGCCCATGGCCGTCACAAGAAGCAGTCCGGCGGGCGCGGCCAGTTCGGCGACTGCCACATCGAGATCGCCCCGCGCGAGCCCGGCGCGGGCTTTGAGTTCATCAACCGCATCAAGGGCGGCGTCATCCCGACGTCGTTCATCCCCGCGGTCGAGAAGGGCGTCATCGACGCGATGCAGAGCGGCCCGATCGCCGGCTGCCCGGTCAAGGACGTCAGCGTCACGGTGTTCGACGGCAGCTACCACACGGTCGACTCCTCGGAGATGGCGTTCAAGCTCGCCGGCTCGATCGCGATGCGCGAGGCGATGGCCAACGCCGGGCCGGTGCTGCTCGAGCCGATCATGCTCGTGACGCTCACGATTCCCGAGGACTCCGTCGGCGACGTCATCGGCGACCTCAACTCGCGCCGCGGGCGCCCGCAGGGGATGGACTCCATCGGCGGCGGGCTGACCGAGGTCAAGGCCGAGGTCCCCATGGCCGAGATGCTGACCTACGCGCCTGACCTGCGATCGCTCACCGGCGGCCAGGGGGACTACACGATGGACTTCGAGCGCTACGAGGAGGTCCCGGCGCACCTGCAGCAGAAGGTCGTCGACCAGGCGACCCAGGAGGAGGCCGTCAGCGCGTAGGGGGCGAATCCCGCGCGGCGGGCGCCTCTGGAGGGTGTGAACGATCCGAAGGAGGCGCATGCCATGTGGCCGCCCGCAGCGCTCGCGTTCCTGCGCGACCTCGAGGACAACAACGACCGCGACTGGTTTCGGGCCAACCGCGGGCGCTACGACGCCGACCTGCTCGCGCCTGCCAAGGCGCTCGCGAGCACGCTCGCCGACCTCGGCGAGCCGCACGTCTTTCGCCCCTACAACGACACGCGCTTCCACGCGCGCCCGCCGATCAAGGAACAGCTCGGCGTCGCGATCGGCTACGGGCCCGCGGGCGGCTTCTACGTCGAGCTGTCGCTCGACGGGCTGCTCGTCGCCGCCGGGCTGCACCACCCGTCCACCGACCAGCTCGAGCGCTTCCGCGCGGCGATCGACGACGGCCCCCGCGCGCGGGCCTTCCAGCGCGCGCTTGCAGGCGCGACGCGGGCCGGGCTCGAGCTCGCCGCGCCGGCGCTCAAGCGCGCACCGCGCGGCTACCCGGCCGACCACCCGCGCGTGGATCTGCTGCGCCTCAAGCAGCTGACCGTGCACCGCCGTCACGAGCTCGAGCCCTGGCTGCACGAGCCCCGCTGCGCGGAGGTCGTGCGCGCGGAGCTCGATGCCGCGCGCCCGCTGGTCGCCTGGCTGGGCAAGCACGTCGGCCCGGCACAGGCGCGCCCGCGGCCCGGCTGAGCGCCCGGCCCCGCGGCGCGGCCGGCCGGTACGCTGGGCGCCGATGGAGCGCAAGTCGATCACCACCAGCCGCGAGACCGTTCCCTGCGACGTCTGCGGCCGGACGCTGCTGCGCGGCGAGCACGCCGACCCGTTCATCGCCAACGGCTCACGGCGGATGGTCTGCGAGCTGTGCACCGCGCGCGCCGCGAACGAGGGCTGGATCCGCGAGGGCGCCGACAACGCGCTGGGCGTGCGGCGCAACGGACCGCGCGGCGGACGCTCGCTGTTCGAGCGCCTCATGCCGCGCCGCGAGGGCGCCGCGAGCCCAGGACCGGCCGTTCCCGCCCGCCGCGCGCCGTCGACGAACGTCGCCCGCATCGAGGCCGGCGCGCGCCCGGGCGCTTCCGGCGCCGGCAATGCCGCCGGGCCCGAGGACGGGGCATCGAGCGAGATCGCGTCGCTCGCGGCAGCAGCGGCCGCGGGCGATGCGGATCCGCCGCGCGAGCCGCGGCACGTGCACGCGATCCCGACGAACGCCGATCTCAAGATGGCCCGTGCGCTGGACGTCTTCAACCTCGGCGCCCATCCGCGCCGCATCGCCGGCGTCGCGCGCTCGCTCGGCGTCCCGTACGTCAGCGTCCTGCCCTCCGAGACCGAGGGCTCGATCGTCTCGATCGTCGTCGCGTGGGAGCTGTGCTGGTACCGCTACGAGGTCGACCTCGCCGACGAGGCCGCCGGCGTCCGCGTGAGCGCGCAGGGCGCCGAGCTCTCCGAGCTGAGCGCCGCCGAGCAGGTCCCCAACGCCGCTGCCGACGAGCGCGGCCGGCTCGTGCTCGCCGCGTGAGCGGAGCCGTGGCCGCGTGTACTAGGGTGGCGACCGGCTCATGAATCCTTTCGCGCCATGATCTATTGCGTCGTGCCCGAGGCGCTCGAGGACGAGCTGTTCGACAAGCTCACGGCGTACTACGCCGACGACGAGAACGTCACGGTGATCGTCGACCGCCGCAAGTCCGAGCGGCGGGGGGCCGGCGACGACCCGAGCGACATCGAGAAGCGCGAGCAGCGCGACCGCCGGCGCGCGCGCGTCGCCGGCGAGTTCCCGCGCCTGGACCCCGAGTAGCGGATCGCGGCGTGAAGCTCGTCGTGCACGTCGACGGCGGCGCGCGCGGCAATCCCGGACCCGCCGCCGCGGCCGCCGTCGTCTCGACGCCCGCGGGCGACGTCCTCGACGAGGCGGCCGAGGCGATCGGCGTCGCGACGAACAACGTCGCCGAGTATCGCGGCCTGCTGCTCGGCCTCCGGCGAGCGCGGGAGCTGGGCGCCACCGAGGTCGAGGTCGTCAACGACTCCGAGCTCGTCGCCAGGCAGGTCAACGGCGAGTACAAGGTCCGCCACCGCGACATGAAGCCGCTGCACGCGGCCGCGCTGCAGGCGCTCGGGGAGTTCGAGCGCTGGTCGATCCGGTCCGTCCCGCGGGCGCGCAACGCCGGGGCGGACGCGCTCGTCAACCAGGCGCTCGACGCGCGGTACTGACATCGGCGCGCTGACGGCACGTCCCGCGCTGGCCGCGCTGGCGGGCGCGCTGTGCATCGCCTTCTCGGCGATCCTCGTCGACCTCGCTGCGGTCAGCCCGTCGACGGCCGCGGTCTTCCGCTGCGCCTACGCGCTGCCGGTGCTCGGGGTCCTCGCGCTGCTCGAGCGCCGGCGCCACGGCCCGGCGCCGCGCGCCGCCTGGCGCCACGCGGCCGCCGCGGGCGCGTTCTTCGCCGCCGACCTCATCCTCTGGCACCACGCGATCGCCGACGTCGGCGCGGGGCTGGCGACGGTGCTCGGGAACCTGCAGGTCGTGTTCGTGGCGCTCGCCGCATGGCTGCTGCTCGGCGAGCGGCCGTCGCGTCGCGTGGCGGCCGCGGTGCCGCTCGTCTTCATCGGCGCGGTGCTGATCTCGGGCGTGCTCGGCGACGACGCCTTCGGCGCGGATCCCGCCCGCGGCGCGCTGTTCGGCGTGCTCACGGCGATCGCCTACACCGGCTTCATCCTCGTCCTGCGCGAGGCCGGCCGCGACCTGCGCCGCCCGGCCGGCCCGCTGTTCGCCGCGACGCTCGTCGCGACCGTCGTGGCGACGCTCGCCGGCGCGCTGCTGGGCGAGGTCGATCTCGTCCCGAGCTGGCCGGGGCACGGCTGGCTCGTGACGCTTGCGCTGACCTCGCAGGTGCTCGGATGGCTGCTGATCACGATCGCGCTGCCGCGCCTGCCGGCGTCGCTGACGTCGGTCGTCCTGACGGTCCAGCCGGTCGGCTCGGTCGTCCTCGGGATCGTCCTGCTGAGCGAGGATCCGGCGCCGCTGCAGCTCGCCGGCGTCGGCGTCGTGGTCGCCGGCATCCTCGTCGCCACGCGTCGCGGCTCGGCGCCCGTCGCGTGAGCGGCGAACGGCGCGCCGGGTTGATCCGTCCGTAAGGATCGAGACGAAGATGCTGTGAGACGACGCAATCGTTTGAGGCGCCGCGATACGGGTCATCACGGGCTCGTGCCGGCGCGCCGCTCGGTCACCGATCCAGGAGGAGATGGCATGGCTCAGACCGTCCAAGTGCAGATGTCCGTCAACGGGCAGGAGCACAGCACCGAGGTGCAACCCCGCCAGCTGCTCGTCCACTACCTGCGCGACGAGCTGCGCCTGACGGGCACGCACGTCGGCTGCGACACCTCCAACTGCGGGGCCTGCACGTGCCTCCTGGACGGCGAGTCGGTCAAGAGCTGCACGGTCCTCGCCGTCCAGTGCGACGGCGCGGAGATCACGACGATCGAGGGCATGGCCGGCGAGGGCGGCGAGTACCACCCGCTGCAGCAGGCCTTCTGGGACGCCCACGGACTGCAGTGCGGCTACTGCACGCCGGGGATGATCATGGCCGCCGCCGACCTGCTGGCGCGGCGCACGGGCGACGGGCCGATCACCGAGGAGGAGGTCCGCACCGGACTGGAGGGCAACCTCTGCCGCTGCACGGGCTATGAGAACATCGTCAAGGCCGTCATGGCCGCAGCCGAGGCCGGACGCGGGGTGACAGCATGAGCACGGTCGAGCAGGCGCCGGCCGCCAACTGGGTCGGCCGGTCGCTGCGCCGCAAGGAGGACCCGCGCCTGATCACCGGCCGCGCGACCTACGTCGACGACCTCGCCCTTCCCGGCATGCTCTGGGCGGCCGTCGTGCGCTCGCCCGAGGCGCACGCGAACATCGTCTCGATCGACACCTCCAGGGCGCTCGCGCGCCCCGGGATCCGCGCCGTCTACACGGGCGAGGACATGAGCGACCTGCTCGCCCCGCTGCCGATGGCCTGGGCTCCGCCCGGCGTCGAGATCAAGACGCCCGAGCGCTGGCCGCTGGCGCGCGGCCGCGTCGCCCACATGGGCGACGCCGTCGCGCTCGTCATCGGCGACGACAAGTACGTCGTCGTCGACGGTGCCGCCGACGTCGACGTCGACTACGAGTCGCTGCCGGTCGTCATCGACGTCGAGGAGGCGCTGAAGGACGAGATCCTCGTCCACGCGTCGCTCGGCACGAACAAGTCGCACGAGTGGACGATGGGCGGCGGCGGCGACATCGAGCAGGCGCTCGCGGCGTCCGACGTCGTCATCGAGCGGCGGATCGTCAACCACCGCACCGCGGGTGCGTCGATCGAGACGCGCGGCGCCATCGCCGAGTACCGCGCCGGGCAGCTGACGGTCTGGTCCTCGACCCAGGTCCCGCACCTGCTGCGGCTGTTCTACGCCGTGCAGATGGGCATCAGCGAGGACAAGGTCCGCGTGATCGCGCCCGAGGTCGGCGGCGGATTCGGCGGCAAGCTGCAGGTCACCGCCGAGGAGACGCTCGTCGCCTGGGCCTCGAGGAAGCTCGGCCGGCCGGTCAAGTGGATCGAGACGCGCTCGGAGAACATGGCCGTCTCCCACCACGGCCGCGACCAGATCGACTACGTGCGCATGGGGGCGACCTCCGACGGTCAGATCACCGCCTTCCACGCGAACATCATCCAGGACCTCGGCGCCTACTTCGGCCTTCTGACGCCGATGATCCCCGAGCTCGGCGCCTTCGTGATGACCGGCTGCTACAAGATCCCCGTCATCCAGACGGACATCACCGGCGTCCTGACGAACAAGTTCTTCACGGACGCCATCCGCGGCGCCGGCCGCCCCGAGATGACGCACATGCTCGAGGTCATGATCGACCAGCTCGCGGCCGAGCTCGGCATGGATCCGCTCGACGTGCGGCGCAGGAACTTCATCCCAAAGGAGGAGTTCCCCTACGAGACGCCCTACGGCATCACGTATGACTCCGGCGACTACGAGAAGGCGCTGGACCGGGCGCTGGAGATCATCGGGATGGAGGCCTTCCGCGCCGAGCAGGAGCAGCTGCGATCGCAGGGCATCCTGCGCGGGATCGGCTTCTCCACGTACACGGAGATCTGCGGCCTCGCGCCCTCGCGCGCGGTCGGGCCGAGCGGCTTCGGCCTCGGGATCGGCCTCTACGAGTCCGCGCTCGTGCGCGTGCACCCGACCGGGTCGGTGACGGTCTTCACCGGCGCGTCACCCCACGGCCAGGGCCATGAGACGGGCTTTGCGCAGATCGTCGCCGACCGCCTCGGCGTCGATCCGGCGGTCGTCGAGATCGTGCACGGCGACACCGCGCAGGGGCCGATGGGCCTGGGGACGTACGGCTCGCGCTCGCTGTCTGTCGGCGGCGTCGCGGCCGCCCACGCGGCCGAGAAGATCGCGGCGAAGTGCCGCGAGATCGTCGCCCACAACCTCGAGGCCGACCCCGCCGACATCGAGGTCCGCGACGGGCGCTTCTCGCTCGTCGGCGACCCCGAGCAGGGCATGTCGCTCGCGGAGGTCGCGGGCTGCGCCTACGTCGACGCGACGAAGATGCCCGAGGGCATGGAGCTCGGGCTCGAGCAGGCGCTGATCTACGACCCGTCGAACTTCGTGTTCCCGTTCGGGACCCACGCCTGCATCGTCGACGTCGACGCGGAGACCGGCAAGGTGTCGGTGCTGCGCTGGATCGCGGTCGACGACTGCGGCCCGGCGATCAACCCGATGCTCATCGACGGACAGGTGCACGGCGGCGTCGCGCACGGCATCGGCCAGGCGCTCTACGAGCAGGTCGTCTACGACGCCAACGGGCAGCTCGTCACGGGCACGTTCATGGACTACGCGCTGCCGACCGCCGGCGAGATCCCGAGCTTCGAGCTCGACAGGACCGAGACGCCGTCGCCGTCCAATTCGCTCGGCGTGAAGGGCATCGGCGAGGCAGGAACGATCGCGGCGACGCCGGCGGTGGTCAACGCCGTGATCGATGCGCTGCGCCAGGAGGGCATCTCGTACATCGACATGCCGCTGACGCCGCTGCGCATCTGGCAGGCGCTCGAGGAGGCGCGCGGCCGCGGCGACGGGCCGCGCGACAACGTCCAGGGCGTGTCGCTGCCCGAGCAGGGCGAGGGCTCTGCCGGCTCCGGGCCGACGACCCCGGAAGGGGGTGCGTCATGATCGCCGCCGAGTTCGACTACGTCGTCGCGGAGTCCGTCGACGACGCGATCCGGCTGCTCGCCGAGGGCGGGGCCGACGCGAAGCTCCTGGCCGGCGGGCACTCGCTGCTGCCGCTCATGAAGCTGCGCTTCACGGCGCCGTCGCTGCTCGTCGACCTGCGCAAGGTCGAGGGGCTGCGCGGGATCCAGACCGGCGACGAGACCCACCGCATCGGCGCCATGACACGCCACGCCGACCTGCAGGAGCGCGACGACCTCGGGCTGATCGCCACGGCCGCGAAGGAGATCGCCGACCAGCAGGTGCGAAACCGCGGCACGATCGGCGGCTCGCTCGCCAACGGCGACTCCGCTGCGGACCTGCCGGCGGTGCTGCTCGCGCTCGACGGCTCGGTCGTCGTCCGCGGGACGGGGGGCGAGCGCGAGATCGCGGCCGCCGACCTCTTTGAGGGCTACCTGACGACGGCGATCGCGCGGGGAGAGGTGCTGACGGAGATCCGCATCCCCGCTCTGGCGGGCTACGGCCACGGCTACGAGAAGTTCAACCGCCGCTCGGAGGACTGGGCGATGGTCGGCGTCTGTGCCCTCGTCAAGGCCGTTGGCGGCGTCTGCGAGGACGTCCGGATCGGCCTGACGCACATGGCCTCGACCCCGTTGCGGGCGACCGCCGCGGAGGACGCGCTGCGCGGCCGGCCGCTCGACGAGGAGCACATCGCCGCCGCGGCGGCGCTGGCCGCCGAGGGCACCGACCCGCTCGGCGACCTCAACGCCACGCCGGACTACAAGCGCCATCTCGCGCGCGTGCTGACGAGGCGCGCGCTCACGACGGCGAGCGCGGGGTGATCGCAGGCGTCATCCTCGCAGCGGGCGGCGCGTCGCGCTTCGGCGGGCCCAAGCAGCTCGCCGAGCTCGACGGCATCCCGCTGCTCGAGCACGCGCTCCGCGCGATGCAGGCCGTCCCGGCGATCGAGCGGATCGTCGTCGTGCTCGGCGCCCGCGCGGAGGAGATCCGCGCGGGCGTGGATCTCGGGGACACGGACATCGTCGTGTGCGAGGACTGGGCGAGCGGTCAGTCGGCGTCGCTGAGGACCGGCATCGAGGCGGTCGGCGACAGCGCGGAGGCGGCGGTCATCACGCTCGGCGACATGCCGCGCGTGACGCCGCAGGTCATCGCCCGCTTCGCCGACCTCGCCGGCGAGCACGGTGCCCGGGCCCGGGCCCGGGCCGTCTACGACGGCGTGCCCGGCCATCCTGTGGTCCTGGGCTGCGCGTACTTCCCTGCCACCATGCAGATCGAGGGCGACATCGGCGCGCGCGAGCTGCTGCGCAGCATCGGCGTGAGGACGATCGAATGCTCCCACCTGTGCTCGGCGATCGACATCGACACCCCGGCTGATCTCGAGGGCCTGCGCGGGTAGCGCCGCGACCGCCGCTCCCCGGGAGGGCCGACGTGCCACCATGAACCGCAGGCACGTTGCCGGCGCAAACAGGCGGGCATAGACGATTCATATAGAGAAGCGCCAAACATTTCGCTTGAAGCCAAAGTCAAACCACGCGAGGATGGGTCGATGACCCTGGTCGAGGAGGAGTCGGCGGGCGCCGTTGCGCGCCCGGCCACGGAGGACCTGCCGGCGAGCCTCGAATCGCTCGCGCTCGCAGCCGTCCGCGCCGCCGCCCTGGCTGCGGCCGAGCACGCCGGCTCGGGAGATGGCAAGGCCGCCGACGGCGCCGCGACCGAGGCGATGCGCGCGATCCTCGGCGAGGCGAACGGGCTCGGGATCGTCGTCATCGGCGAAGGCGAGAAGGACAATGCCCCGATGCTCTTCAACGGCGAGGAGCTCGGCAACGGCAGCGGCCCACACTTCGACATCGCCGTCGACCCGGTCGAGTGCACCGACCTCTGCGCCGCCGGCCTGCCCGGATCACTGACGACGATCGCGATGGCCGGCGAGGGCTGCCTCTGGTCGCCGGGACCCGGCCACTACCAGGACAAGCTCGTCGTCGGCCGCGGGGCGCGCGACGCGATCGACCTGCGCGAGTCACCCGAATGGAATTGCGAGCAGGTCGCCAAGGCGCTCGGCAAGCCGGTCGGCGAGCTGCGCGTGCTGATCCTGGACAAGCCGCGCCACGTCGAGCTCAGCGCCCGCCTTCGCGCGATGGGCATCTGCGTCGTCATGCCGAGCGCCGGCGATGTCGCGGGCGCGATGTTCGCCCTGCTTCCGGGTACCGGTATCGACATGCTCATGGGCATCGGCGGAACGCCGGAGGGGATCATGGCCGCGTGTGCGGTGAAGGTCCTCGGCGGCGGGATCCAGACCCGCCTCGCCCCGCAGCGCGAAGCCGAGGCCGACGCGATCGCCGCAGCCGGACTGTCGACCGACGAGATCCTCGAGGCGGACGACCTCGTCCGCGGGCCGGCGCTCTTCGCCGCCTCCGGGATCACGGGCGGCACGCTGCTCGGCGCGCCGCGCTACCAGGATGGCTGGGTGTCCACCCAGTCGCTGATCGTCCGCCCCGGCTCGTACCGCCGCATCGTGGAGAGCACCCCCGTCCCGGATTCCAACGCAGGAGGATGACCACATGCCGCTCGTGACCATGCGTCAGCTGCTCGACGAGGCCGCCGCCGGCAACTACGGCGTCGCCGCGTTCAACGTCAACAACCTGGAGCAGATCCAGGGGATCATGGAGGCCGCGCAGGAGACCCAGTCGCCGGTCATCGTGCAGGCCTCGCGCGGCGCCCGCTCCTACGCCGGCGACCGCTTCCTCTACCACATGATGCTTGCGGCGACGGAGACCTATCCGGAGATCCCGGTCGCGCTGCACCAGGACCACGGCAACTCGCCCGAGACGTGCATCAGCGCCATCGAGCTCGGCTTCACGAGCGTGATGATGGACGGGTCGCTCGGCGAGGACGCCAAGACGCCCCTGAGCTTCGAGGCCAACGTCGCGGTCACGAAGAAGGTCGTCGACTACGCCCACCCGCGCGGGGTCACGGTGGAGGGCGAGCTCGGCACGCTCGGCGGGATGGAGGACGGCGTCGGCTCCGGCGAGATCTGCCTGACGGACCCCGCCCAGGCCGAGGAGTTCGTGGAGCGCACCGGCGTCGACGCGCTGGCCGTCGCGATCGGTACGAGCCACGGCGCCTACAAGTTCTCGCGCGCGCCCGACGGCGACATCCTCGCGATGGACATCATCGAGGACATCCACCGCCGCCTGCCCGACACGCACATCGTCATGCACGGCTCCTCGAGCGTCCCGGCCGACATCGTCGAGCGCCTGAAGGCCGCCGGCGGCGAGGTCGACGCCGGCTTCGGCGTGCCGATCAGCGCGATCCAGCGCGGCATCGAGCACGGCGTGCGCAAGGTCAACATCGACACCGACGGGCGCCTCGCGATCACGGCCTTCGTGCGCGAGCACTACCGCGACCACCCGGACGACTGGGATCCGCGCGGTGCCGGCAAGGCGGCCCGGGCCGGGCAGAAGTACATCTGCCTGCAGCGCATGCAGGAACTCGGCATGGCCGGCCACGCCCAGGACTACGAGCCGATGACGCTCGAGCAGATGGCGGCGCGCTACGCCGCCGCTGTCGGCACACCGGCGTAGGCGAGGACGACGATCGCGATGATCGACGTCGCGTTCCTCGGAACGCACGTCCGTGCGGCGGACACGGCAGTGGTCATCGACGTCCTGCGGGCGACGTCGACGATCACCCTGGCGCTCGCGTCGGGCTATGAGCGCGTGCTCGTCGCCGGCAGCATCGAGGAGGCCAAGACGCTGCGTGCCGACGACCGCGTGCTCGCGGGCGAGGTCGGCTGCGCCCGCGCTCCCGGCTTCGACCTCGGCAACTCCCCCGAGGAGACCATGGCGCCGCGGGGCTCGGAGCTGGTGCTCGCCACGACGAACGGCGCGCCCGCGATCGTGGGCTCGGCGGCCGTCGCCGGGGAGGTCATCGTCGCATCGATGCTCAACCTCGCCGCGGTCGTGGCGCAGATCGACGAGGGCGGCGACGTCCTGCTCGTCTGCGCCGGCACCGACGGACGCGTGAGCATCGAGGACGTCTACCTCGCCGGTCGCCTGAGCGCGGCGCTCGAGGGCCCGCGCACCGACGCGGCGCATGTCGCCGAGGCGGTCGCGGCGGCCTATCCGACGCCACTGGCGGCGCTGGAGTCCAGCGCCGGCGCCGTCGGGCTGCGCCGCGAGGACCTCGAGGCCGACATCGCGTTCTGCGCCCAGGAGTCGATCGTGGACGTCGTCCCGCGCGTCACGAGGACGATCGACGGGATCGCGATCCTCGAGATCTCGGCCGCTGTCGCGCGAGCCGGCGCGGCGGCGGTCACGCACGACGAACGTAATACATAGACCACGACCTATGAAAAAACCACAATCTTTTGCTTCCAATCTTAGTATGCCGCGGATACCCTGCGGCATACCGGAGATCGAGAGAGGACGGAATGAGCACCACTGAGGAGAAGGACGGACAGAAGAAGACCAAGAGTCGCTGGGACTCCGGGGTCACGCCCTACGCGGAGATGGGCTACTGGGATCCCGACTACGAGCCCAAGGACACCGACGTCCTGTGCGCCTTCCGGATCACGCCCCAGGAGGGCGTCGATGCGATCGAGGCCGCCGCGGCCGTCGCGGGCGAGTCCTCCACCGCCACCTGGACCGTCGTCTGGACCGATCGCCTGACGTCCTACGAGCACTACCAGGCCAAGGCCTACAGCGTCGAGGAGGTCCCGGGCACGCCGGGCCAGTACATCGCGCTCATCGCGTACGACATCGACCTCTTCGAAGAGGGCTCGATCGCCAACCTCACGTCCTCGATCATCGGCAACGTCTTCGGCTTCAAGCCGCTCAAGGCGCTGCGCCTCGAGGACATGCGCATCCCGGTGGCCTACGTCAAGACGTTCCCGGGCCCCCCGCACGGCATCACGATGGAGCGCGAGTACCTCGACAAGTTCGGGCGCCCGCTGATCGGCGCGACGACGAAGCCGAAGCTCGGCCTGTCGGCGAAGAACTACGGCCGCGTCGTCTACGAGGCGCTGCGCGGCGGGCTGGACTTCACGAAGGACGACGAGAACATCAACTCGCAGCCCTTCATGCGCTGGCGCGACCGCTACATCCACGCGATGGAGGCCGTGCAGCGCGCACAGGCCGCCACGGGCGAGGTCAAGGGCCACTACCTCAACGTCACCGCGGCGACGATGGAGGACATGTACGAGCGCGCCGAGTTCGCGAAGGAAGTCGGCTCGATCATCATCATGCAGGACCTCACCGTCGGCTACACGGCGATGTCCTCGATGTCGAACTGGTGCCGTGCCAACGGCATGATCCTGCACCTGCATCGCGCCGGTCACGGGACGTACACGCGCCAGAAGACGCACGGCGTGTCCTTCCGCGTCATCGCCAAGTGGTGTCGCCTGCTCGGCGTCGATCACATCCACGCCGGCACCGTCGTCGGCAAGCTCGAGGGCGACCCGGCGATGATCATGGGCTACTACAAGACCCTGCGCGACGGCTACGTCAAGAAGGATCTGCAGCAGGGGCTCTACTTCGACCAGGACTGGGCCTCGATGCCGGGTGTCATGCCGGTCGCGTCGGGCGGCATCCACGCCGGCCAGATGCACCAGCTGCTGCACTACCTCGGCGAGGACAGCATCCTGCAGTTCGGCGGCGGCACGATCGGCCACCCGATGGGCATCGCGGCCGGCGCCAGCGCCAACCGCACCGCTGTCGAGGCGATCATCCAGGCCCGCAACGAGGGTCGCGACTACTACGCCGAGGGTCCGGACATCCTCGTCGAGGCCGCCAAGGGCTGCCCCGAGCTGAACGCCGCGCTCGAGGTCTGGAAGGACATCACGTTCGATTACACGTCGACCGACACGGCTGACGTCGAAGTCACGCCGACCTCGGCGTAGGGGAGAGAGAAGACATGAGACTCACACAAGGCCAGTTCTCGTTCCTCCCGGACCTGACCGACGAGCAGATCGAGGCGCAGATCAAGTACGCGCTGTCGCACGGCTGGTCGATCATGGTCGAGTACACCGACGACCCGCACCCGCGCAACGGGCTGTGGGACATGTGGTCGCCGCCGATGTTCGACCTCGACGAGGACGAGTCCGACGTGGCGATGCGCGACGTGCGCGCGTGCCGTGAGGCGCATCCGCACCTCTACGTGAAGGTCGTCGCCTACGACCGTTCCCTCGGGCGCCAGACGTCGGCGATGTCGTTCATCGTCAATCGCCCCGAGCACGAGCCCGGCTTCCGCCTGGAGCGTCAGGAGACGCACGACCGCGTCATCCGCTACACGATCCATTCCTACGCAGGCCTCAACACTCCGGCCGGCGAGCGCTACGGCGGTGAGGGCGGGGACCTCGCGCCGATCATCAGCGAATCCGAGGCGAAGTCCAACGGCAAGTCGGGCGACTAGTGGCACAGACGCTCGAAACCCTTCCGGAGAAGCTCGAGGACGAGGACGGCGGCGCCGACGCCGTCGAGTCGGTCCTGTCCCAGCTGGATCGCGAGATGGTCGGGCTGGGGCCCGTGAAGGAGCGCATCCGCGAGATGGCGGCGCTGCTGGTCATCGACCAGCTGCGCCGCGACGCGGGCCTGGACTCCTCGCGCCCGTCCCTGCACATGACGTTCACGGGCAATCCGGGTACCGGCAAGACGACGGTCGCGCTGAAGATGGCGGAGATCCTCTTCAAGCTCGGCTACATCGACAAGCCGAAGGTCGTCTCGGTGACGCGCGACGACCTCGTCGGCCAGTACGTCGGCCACACCGCGCCGAAGACCCGCGACGTGCTCAAGCGCGCCAAGGGCGGGGTGCTGTTCATCGACGAGGCCTACTACCTGTATCGCCCTGAGAACGAGCGCGACTACGGCCAGGAGTCGATCGAGATCCTGCTGCAGGTCATGGAGACCGAGCGCGAGGACCTCGTCGTCATCCTGGCGGGCTACAAAGACCGGATGGAGACGTTCTTTCGCTCCAACCCCGGCATGGGCTCGCGTGTCGCGCACCATCTGCACTTCCCGGACTTCTCCCCCGAGGAGCTCGTGCAGATCGCCGACCTCATGATGGAGCAGCAGCAGTACACGTTCGAGCCCGAGGCCCGCGAAGCATTCGAGGAGTACATCAACCGGCGCCTCGAGCGCCCGCGCTTCGCCTACGGGCGCAGCATCCGCAACGCGATCGATCGCGCGCGCATGCGTCAAGCGGGGCGTCTGTACAACGACCGCGAGAACCTGAGCAAGGAGGACCTCATGACGATCAAGGCCGAGGACATCCTGGCGAGCTCGCTGTTCGGTGACGAGGAGGGCGAATCGCCCGACGACGAGAAGTCGACCTCGGGCGACGGCAAGAAGAAGAACGCCCCCGGCAACGAGAGCTAGCTCGAGGAGCCCCGTGCCCCGCCCCATCATCCTCGGCGTCGTCGGCGACTCCGCGAGCGGCAAGACGACCCTCAGCCGCGGCCTCGTGCGCATGCTGGGGGAGAACAACGTCACGCACGTCGCAGCCGACGACTACCACCGCTACGACCGCCGCCAGCGCGTGGAGCACGCGATCACGCCGCTGCACCCCGACTGCAACTACATCGACATCATGGAGCGCCATTTCGCCGAGCTGCGCGCCGGCAACGCGATCCTCAAGCCGGTCTACCAGCACAAGGACGGCACGTTCGGCCCGCCGGTGTACACGAAGCCGATGCAGTTCACGCTCATCGAGGGCCTGCTCGGCTACCACACCGAGGCCCTGCGCGACTCCTACGACGTCCGCGTCTTCCTCGCGCCGCCCGAGAAGCTGCGGCGTGCCTGGAAGGTCCAGCGCGACTGCTCGCGGCGCGGGTACACGACCGATCAGGTGCTCGAGGAGCTCGACCGCCGCGAGGCCGACTCCGAGCTCTACATCCGCCCGCAGCAGCGCTGGGCCGATCTCGTCGTGTCCTTCAAGCCCGGCAGCCGGGGCGATCAGGACCACCTGGATGCAGAGATCGTCATGCGCAAGAACCTCGACCACCCGGATCTCAGCGAGTTCGCGACCGAGGACGGCATCACGGTCGACGAGAGCGAGCAGGAGCACCGCCTGTTCGTCCCGGGCGACGTCGATCCGGCGCGCGGCGCCGAGATCGAGGAGGCCGTCTGGGAGAAGATGCACTTCGCCAGCCACCTGCGTTCCGAGCGCCTCGGCGAGTTCACGGTCGGCACCGAGCTGCATCGATCCGAGTCGCTCGGAATCGTCCAGGTCCTCGTCCTCTACCACCTCGTGACCGCGCGAGCGGCGGTGGCGCTGGGCGGCGAGGGCACGCGCGCAGACCGCGACCGTCAGCCGACGGCGCCGGCGACCTAGCCGGCCTCGCAGTCCGCCCGCCTTCGTCGTACAAGGGTCCGCGGTCATGTCGCGGACCCTTTTGGTGCGTCGCCACCCGCGGTATGCTCGGTGGGCTCGTGCTGTTGCGCACAAGTTAACCGAGGGAGAACACATGACAGGGCCCACACGCGTCTTGATCGTGGCCAATCGCACCGCAGCGACCGATCAGCTGCTGGATGCGGTTCGCCGTCGAGCGGACGACGGCCCTGCCGAGTTTCATCTCCTCGTTCCCGCGTCGCCGCGCGGGCTGCATCGCGTGATCGACCCCGAGGACTCCGGGCGCGAGGAGGCCGCCACGCAGCTGGAGGTCGCGCTCGAGCGCCTGCGCGAGGTCCTCGGCGAGGACGTCACCGGCCACGTCGGCGACCCGGACCCGGTGGCGGCGATCTCCGACACGATGCACGAGCGCGAGGTCGACGAGCTCATCATCTCCACGCTTCCGCGCCGCCTGTCGCGCTGGATGCACCTCGACCTGCCGCGCAAGGCCGGCGGGCTCGGGCTACCGGTCACGCACGTCGAGGCCAAGCGCGTGCCCGACACGGCCGACGTGGACGGCGAAGCCGCGGCCTAGGAGACGTCGGCTCCGCGGGCCGCGGCCTGCGAGCTGGGGGCGGCGACGAGGCCGGAGCTCTGCGCCAGCGTCTCGCGCGCCATCGGCGAGGCGGCGAAGGCCATGAAGCGCTCGACGGCGGTCCGGCGGGGGCCGACGTTCGAGCACATCGCATACCAGCGACGCGCCGCGGGGCGGTGACGCACGGGCAGCGCCGCGAGGAGGCCGTGCTCGAGCTCGAGTGCGACGGCGGCGCGCGAGATGAAGGCGATGCCGATTCCCGCGCGAGCGGCCTGCTTGATCGCGCCGTTGGAGCCGAGCGTCAGCGTCTGCGGCTCCATCGAGGCGGCCGCCAGGAACTCCTCGTTGACGACGCGCGTGCCCGACCCGGGCTCGCGAAGAAGCCACACGCGGCGCTGGAGCTCGGCCGAGTCCACCGTGCCGCCGCCGGCGTGCGGGTCCTCGGGCGACGTGATGAGGACGAACTCGTTGGGCAGCACCGCCGTGGCCTGGATCCGCGGGTCGCGCGGCGGCCTGCCGCCGATCGCGACGTCGGCGTGGTGGTCCAGGACGAGGTCGAGGACCTGCTCGCGGTTGCCCACGGCGAGCGTCAGGCCGATGTCCGCGTTGGCGCTCGTGAACGAGCGCATGAGCGGCGGGACGAAGGACTCCGCGGCGGTCGTGACGGCGGCCAGGCGCAGGCGCCTGTCGGCGAGATGGGCGGCCTCGCGCGCGGCGCGCCGGCCCTCCTCGAGCAGGCCGATGACGTCGGCGGCGAACGGCGCGAACGCGGTGCCCGCGGCGGTCGGGCGGATGCCGCGTCCCTCGCGCTCCGTGACCGGGGTCCCGAGCTCGCGCGAGAGCGCCGCAACGGCTGCCGACACCGAGGGCTGGGTGACGACGAGCTCGTCGGCGGCGGCGGTCACGGAGCCCCCGCGCATGACCGCCAGAAAGCTGCGCAACTGCGTCAGAGTTATAGACACAAGGCGTACCTTAGCCTCTGAAGGAGAGAAAACAGTGAGATACCGACCGGTCTCACCGGTGCGACAACGCCGGCGGCCCGCCGTGGGCGGGCCGCTGAATCCATCGGATGACCGTCGTAAGCGGATGAAGGGACTCGAACCCTCGACCTTCTGCATGGCAAGCAGACGCTCTAGCCAACTGAGCTACATCCGCGAGGGGCGCGGATTATAGCCGCGCCCGAACCGGCTCGGCACGGGGCGCCCCGGTGCGATCTTCGTCGGAGCGCACCTGCGAGTTCCCGCATGTGCACCTGCAGCTAGTCCGCAGCAGGCCGGCGGGTTCACGAAGCGCATCCAGTGGCTAGTCCGGATGGAAACGGCCTGGATCTCTGCCACCGTGCAGGACATGAGTGTCGACTACCCGGGGAGCACCCCGGCGACGGAGGCCCCGACACGCGTCGCGACGCTCGCCGCGCACGACCTCGTCGCGCGCCGCATCGAGGCGCTGCTTGCCGCCGGCGGCATGACCATCGCGCCGCGCTGGGCCGCCGCGACCGACGCGCCGGCGGGTTCCGAGCCCGTCCCCGATGTCCTCGTGATGGTGTTCGGCCACGGCGTGACCGCGCGCGACCAGCAGATGCGGCGCCTGAGCCGCCGGCTGCCCGCGGTACGGATTCTCGCGGTCATGCCCCAGGATTCGCGCCGCGGCATCCGGCGCGCCGTGGAGTCCGGCGCCGACGGCGTGGTCTTCGAGCCCGACCTCGACCGCGCGCTCGTGCCGACGGTCCGCGCCATCGTCGCCGGCCAGATCGCCGTGCCGCACGCGCGCGGTCGCGAGGTCGACCGGCCGACGCTGTCGGCGCGCGAGAAGCAGGTGCTCGGCCTCGTGGTCGCCGGCAAGAGCAACAAGGCGATCGCGGGCGAGCTCTTCCTCGCCGAGAGCACCGTGAAGTGCCATCTCTCCTCCGCCTTCTCCAAGCTCGGCGTCCGCTCGCGCAACGAGGCCGCCGATCTTGTCATTCAATCCGGCAACGAGCTGGGCTTCCCGCTGCTCGTCGTGCCGGCCTCTCACGCAACCACGGAAGGAAGCGCGCAGATGACCACCGTCGTGCAGAACATCGAGGGTGATCGGGCATGAAGCGCCTGCTCATCGTCGCCGACCACTCGCTCGTCGCCCATTCGATCCGCCTTGCGCTCAAGCAGACCGCCGGCTTTCAGGTCGTCGGCGTCGTCGACGGCCGCATGACGGCCCGCGACGCGCTCATGGACCTGCGTCCCGACGTCGTGCTGGTCGACGACATGCAGGACGTCCGCGACAACGCGCCGCAGCGCCCCGACCACGCGTTCGCGCGGCTGCGCGAGGCCGCCGAGCACGCGCCCGGCGCTCAGCGGCTGCTGCTGACCGCGCAGATGGGGGAGGATCGCCTCGCGGACCTCTTCGAGGCCGGCGCGCACGCGGTCCTGTCGAAGTCGATGCATCCCGTGAGCCTCGGGACGATGCTGCGCGAGGTCGTGCTCGGCAACGTCGTGCATCGCTACGAGCGCCGTCCGGCGGCCGTCGTGGACTGCCCGCTCACGCTGCGCGAGAAGGAGATCCTCGGGCTCGTCGCCGAGGGCCACACGAACGGGCAGATCGCCCGTCGGCTGTGGGTCACCGAGCAGACGGTGAAGTTCCACCTGTCCAACACGTACCGCAAGCTCGGCGTCGCCAACCGCACCGAGGCCAGCCACTACGCGCACCTCAACAACCTCATGCCGGTGCCGGAGGCCGTCGCCTGCTGAGAGCCGGGCGGGTGCGGGACGCGGACCGGGTCCGTCCGTGGACCGGTCCGCGCTCCTCGTGCCCTGCATCGTTTGGGGGCGACGCGGCCGGGCACGGCTCGCGGCTCAGGGTTATGAGCAACGCGCCGTGCTGATCGTCGCCTCCAGCCCGTCGCGCCACCACTGGCCGATCGGGTAGGTCCGCCGCGGTTCGCGACGTTTCTCGGCCCCCGTAGGCTGCAGACGCAATGGGCGAGCGCGAGTTCGACGTCATCGTGATCGGCGCGGGGCCGGCGGGGGAGGTGCTCGCCGGCAGGCTCGCCGACCGCGGCCATGCGACGGCGCTCGTCGAGTCGCGGCTCGTCGGCGGCGAATGCTCGTTCTATGCCTGCATGCCGTCCAAGGCACTGCTGCGGCCGGCGGAGCTGCTCGCGGAGGCGCGGCGCCTCCCCGGCGTGCGCGAGGCGATCACCGCGGCCCTCGACGCCGGCGCGGTGCTGCGCCGCCGCGACGAGGTCGTCCACCACCTCGACGACGCCGCGCAGCTGCCGTGGCTGCAGGAGCGCGGGGTGACGCTCGTGCGCGGGCACGGGCGCGTGGAGGGCGAGCGGCTCGTGCGGGTGGGGGACGAGCTGCTGCGCGCGCGGCGCGCCGTGGCCATCGCCACCGGCAGCGTGCCGGCGATGGCGCCGATACCCGGGCTCGCCGAGGCGCGCCCGTGGACGAACCGCGAGGCGACGACGAGCGCCGTCGTTCCCCGCCGGCTGCTCGTGCTCGGCGGCGGCGTCGTGGGCGTCGAGCTCGGCCAGGCCTACGCGACGCTCGGCTCCGAGGTGACGCTGATCGAAGGCGGCCCGCGAGTCCTCGCGCGCGAGGAGCCCTTCGCCGGCGAGCAGGTCTGCGCCGCCCTGCGCGAGCGCGGCGTGCAGCTGCTCACGCAGACGAAGGTGACGAAGGTGGCGCGGCGCCAGGCGGGCGGAGAGGTGACCCTGACGCTCGAGGGTGGGCGCGAGCTGCTCGGCGACGAGCTGCTCGTCGCGACCGGGCGCCGGCCCGCGTCGGCCGACATCGGGCTGCAGGCGATCGGCCTGCAGCCGGGCGAGCACCTGCCCGTCGACGACGCGATGCGCGTCGACGGGCACCCGTGGCTCTATGCGATCGGGGACGTCAACGGGCGCTCGCTGCTGACGCACATGGGCAAGTACCAGGCGCGCGTCGCGAGCCTCGCCATCGACGGAGACGACGAGGCGGCGCGTGCGACGCAGGACGGCCACGGCTCGCCGCGCGTGATCTTCACCGACCCGCAGGTCGCGGCCGTCGGCATGACCGAGGCCGCGGCCCGCGAGGCCGGGCTCGCGGTGCGGACGGCGTCGGTGGCGACCTCCGCGACCGCCGGCGCGAGCTTCGTCGGGCGTTCCACGCCGGGAAGCTGCATGCTCGTCGTCGACGCGGCGCGCGACGTCGTCGTCGGGGCCACGTTCGTGGGCTTCGAGGTCGCCGAGTGGCTGCAGGCCGCGACGATCGCGATCGTCGGAGAGGTCCCGATCGCGCGGCTGTGGGACTGCGTGCCGGCGTTTCCGACGCGCAGCGAGATCTGGCTGAAGCTCCTGGAGGCCTACGAGGCGGGCTGAGCGGACTCGGTCTCGAGCAGGCCGAGCACGTCCTCGGTGTGCTCGCCCAGCTGCGGCGACGGCTTGGCCGGGATCCGCCCGCTGACGCTGAAGTTCAGCGGCGAGGCCGGCGTGAGATACGTGCCGACCGGGTGATCGACCATCGAGAACATCGGGTTGTCCGTCGAGCAGCGCGCGTCCTCCTCGACGAGCTGCTTGAACGTCTGGTAGGGCCCCCACGAGACGCCGGTGCCCGCGAACGTGTCGCGGATCTGCGCGAGCGTGCGCTCTGCGAACCAGGGCGTGAGCAGCTCGCGGATGAGGTCGCGGCCCTTGTAGCGCCCGGCCTCCCCGCGGAAGTCGTGGCCGGTGGCGGCGGCGACGGCGTCGAAGAGCTCCTCGGTGCCGGTGGCCTCCTTGAGGGCCTTCCACTGGCGGCCGGTGAGCGCGACGACCATGACGCGGCGACCGTCCTTCACCGCGAAGTCGCCGCCGAAGGCGCCGTAGAGGTAGTTGCCGTCGCGTGGCTGCTCGCGGCCCTCGAGCTGGACCTCGGCGATGCGCCCGAGGTTGCCGACGGTCGCGACGGCGACGTCCGACAGCGCGATCTCGACGAGCTGGCCCTCGCCGGTCTGGTCGCGGTGGCGCAGCGCGGCGAGCAGCCCGACGACGGCGAGGCCGCCCATCGCCGTGTCCCAGGCCGGCATGAGGCTGTTCGTCGGCACGGCGCTGTCGCGGGGGCCCATCGCCTCGGGAAAGCCGACGGAGGGATTGACGGTGTAGTCGACCTCCGACGAGCCGTCGTGGTTGCCCGTCATGACGACCATGATGAGGTCCTCCCGGCGCTCCTTGAGCTTCTCGTAGCTCATCCAGCCGCGGGCCGGGAAGTTCGTCATGAAGATGCCGTTGCCCGGGCCGGGCATCGTGATGAGCCGGCTGAGCTGCTCGCGGCCCTCCTCCGAGCGCAGGTCGATCTCGATCGACCGCTTGCCCTTCTGCAGGCCCGACCAGAAGAGGCTGTCGCCGCCTGACGTCAGGGGCCAGCGCTTCCAGTCCAGGCCGCCGCCCGGCGCGTCGAAGCGGATGACGTCGGCGCCGAGCTGCGCGAGCGTCATGCCCGCCGTCGGCGCCGCCACGAACGCCGACCCCTCGATCACGCGCACGCCATTGAGAATTCCGTCCGTCATCGCGAGCGACCACCTTTCGAGTTCGCAGGGACGACCGTCGAGCAACGGCGCGCCGTCATGCCATCGCCCCCACGAGCCGCCAGTCCAGGACCGCATCCAACGCCCCGTCGGCCCGCTGCGCCGACACCTCGACGCGCAGCGTCACGAGGCCGCCGCCGCCGGGCAGCGCCTCGGTCTCCTCGAGGTGCACCGTGCTGCGCAGCACGTCGCCCTCGAACACCGGTGCGAGGTGGTTGCAGTGGTGCCAGCCGATGATCGTCACGAGGTTGGGCAGCGTCTTGGTGATGTGCGCCGCCGCGATGCCGATCGTGTGGCCGCCGTAGACCAGCCGCTTGCCGGAGTGATGCGAACCCGGGTCGCTGTGCGCCTTGGCGATGTTCAGCGACAGCCGGACGAGCTCAGGCGCGCCGGTGACGCTGTCGCCGCCGTCGAGCACCCACGTCGTCGGCGCCGTGAGGTCGGCGAAGTGCTTGCCGGGGACCGCGCTGCGGTAGACGTCGAGGTCGATGCCGTCGAGCGTGGCGGCGAGCGCCTCGAGCGGCAGGTCGGCCGGGAACTGGTCGAGGTCGTCGGCATGCGGCTCGGAGGCGTCGACGTCGCGGATCGGGAGCATCGCGCAGCGCCAGTAGTCGAGGATCGCGCGGTCCTCCTGGTCGGTCGTGACGATGTGCAGGACCGCGAGGCCGGTCGGCTTGCGGCCCTCCTTGATCGCATTGCGCTTCAGCGCGACGATCTCCGTCGTCGTCTTGAGCGTGTCGCCGATCGCCGGGAGGCGGCGCAGCATGAGCCGGCGGTAGAAGAGGTTGCCGATGACGCGCTGGGTCGGCAGCGTGGACTGCCCGATGGAGACGTCGCAGACGAGGTTCGGGTGCGCGAGGCGACGGCCTGCCACCTTCTGTGACAGCGACGCGTCGAGCGCCAGGCGCAGGCGGTCGCCGACGATCGACTGGTGCAGCGCGGCGTGTCCCTCGTTGAGGGTCATCGCGGGGAACTCGACGTAGAGGTCGCCGATCGACAGCTCCTCCCAGTAGGGGCCGCCGACCTGCACGGGCTCGCTTGCGATCGTCGGCTGTGCGCTCATCTGGCGGACCTCGGTTTCGTCGGTGCGCGGGCGCGCGGATCCCGGTGGGGGGCGAGTCGGGGTCGCTGAAACTAGCACGATCCACGCGATCGAAACCGCCTGCTCAACGGCCGCTTTTCGGGTTCTGCAATGTGTGAGATGGGGTTTCTCTATGAATGGTGTGCGCACCCTGCCCCGCGCTGAGCACCACCACGTCGCCGGTGGAGAGCGGTTCCTGCGGATCGCCGGCCGGCTCTCCCCCGAGCGTGGAGAGGATGTCGCCGCCGAGGCCGATCCCGGCTGCCGCCGCCGCCTCGCCGAGCGTCGCCGCACGGATCGCGAGCGGCGGCTCGCCGTCGTCGAGGTCGAGCGTGATGCGGGGTTTCGGGCGCGCCCGGGCGGCGTCGAGCTCGTCCTGATCGTTGATGTTGAGCACGGACGCCAGCTCCGGGTCGAAGGCTGCGACGGCGGGGTCGGCGAGCAGCGCCGCCTCACGAAGCTGCCTGACCCGGCAGCGCTGCGTGAGTGCCCGCGCGCTCAGCTGATCACCGGCTTGCAGGAGCGCGTGCAGCGGGGCGCCGACGGTGGCGGCGCGGTAGGCGGCGGCGAGCGGTTGCGCGAAGCCGTGGGCGTGGGGAAGAGCGATGTCGTCATCGGGCCCGAGCAGCGCCAGCACGCGGCGGACGAAGGCCGGGTGCAGAAACGGCGCGTCGACGCCCATGAGGTACACGGCGTCGGCGTGCTCGGCGATCGTGCACAGCCCGGCCGCGAGGCCCTCGAGTGGGCCGCGGTCCGGGCGGCCGTCCTCGGCGATCTCGATGCCGGGAGGCAGCTGCGGGAGCTGCTGGCCGGGCGCGCGCACGATTACGACCGGCCCGTCGACGGCGCGCTGCGCGATGCCGGCCGCGCGCCGCAGCAGCGTCGAGCCGTGCCACTCCAGCTCGGCCTTGGGCGTTCCCATGCGCGTCGAGCGCCCGCCCGCGAGGACGATCGCTGCGGTCGTCGCGGTCACCGGGCGAGTGCCGCGTCGAAGGCGTCGAAGGCGCGCTGCCCGAAGAGCCAGAAGCGCGCCTCCTCGACCTGCGGATGGTCGTCCAGCGCGGCGCGGGTGGCGTCGATCGCGACCTGCGCCGCCTGCGCGAGGGGGTAGCCGTAGACGCCCGCCGAGATCGCGGGGAACGCGACGCGGCGGCAGCCGTGCTCGGCGGCGAGCTCGATCGCGCGGCGATAGCAGGAGGCCAGCAACTCGGGCTCGCCCTCGCCGCCGCCGCGCCACACGGGGCCGACGGCGTGGATCACGCGCTCCGCCGGGAGCCGGCCGGCGGTGGTGATCTTCGCGTCGCCGGTGTCGCAGCCGCCAAGCGGGCGGCAGGCCTGCAGCAGCTCGGGCCCGGCGGCCCGGTGGATCGCGCCGTCGACGCCGCCACCGCCGAGCAGGCTCGAGTTGGCGGCGTTGACGATCGCGTCGGCATCGGCGTCCGTCGTGATGTCGCCCTGGTGCAGCGTGATCGAGCCCATGCCCACAGTGTGCCGCGTCGCAGCCGCCGGATCTGCGTGCGCGACCGCGGTTCTTCCGTCAGCATCGGTGACGGCCGTCCGCAGCGGGAGCGGCCCACGGCTTCGGCAAGGGACAGGGCGATGACCGACGACTTTTCCGTCAACAAGGCGAACTGGGAGGAGCGCGCGGCGATTCATGCCGCGTCGGAGGAGTACGGGTTCGCGACGTTCGCCGCGGACCCCGAGCACCTGTCGAAGGTGGTGGCGTTCGACCGGCCGCGGCTGGGAGACATCAGCGGGTTGCGCGGCGTCCACCTGCAGTGTCACATCGGCACGGACACGCTTTCGCTGGCCCGGCTCGGCGCGCGGATGTCGGGGCTGGACGTCTCCGGCGCACCGCTGGGCGGGTGTCGTGGCCGGGCTGCTGAAGCCGGGCGGGCGTCTGTTCATCCGCGAGGGTCACCCGATGCTGTGGTCGCTGGACGAGACGGCCGATCCGGCGTGGCCGCGCTACGCGTACTTCGAGACCACCGAGCCGCTGCAATGGGTCCAGACCAAGACCTATGTGGACACCGACACGACCATCGCCCACAGCACCACGCACTCCTGGAATCACAGCCTCGGCGAGATCATCACGGCGCTGCTGGAACACGGGATGAAGCTGACGGCGTTCACCGAGCACGACAGCGTGCCATGGAACGCGATCCCGGGCCAGATGACGCTCGACGAGGACACCGGCGAATGGCGCATGACCCGGGATCCGCGCCGGCTGGCGGCGAGCCACACCATCCAGGCGGTCAAGGCGCCGTCCGGACTCGAACCGGAGTAAACGGCTTTGCAGGCCGCTGCGTAGCCACTCCGCCACGGCGCCGAGTGCGGGCCAAGGGTAGCGAGCCGCGGCTGCGGCTCGTCCCCGCCTCAGGCGTCCCCGCCCTCCTCGGCCAGCCGGGTGGCCTCGCGGGCCAGAAGGCCGAGGCGCGCCTCGCGCACGAGCGGAACCTCGCGCCGGCGCTTGCGTACGCGCGCGAGATCGATCTCGGTCGTGACGACGGCCTCCTCGTTGTCCGGCAGGGCGCAGACGATCTTGCCCCAGGGATCGACGACGTGCGAGCCGCCCCAGAAGCGCAGGTGCTCGCCCTCGTCGCCGACGCGGTTGACGAAGACGACGTAGCACTGGAACATCCGCGCGTAGAAGACCGTGATGTCGCGCCAGTACGTCCGCGAGTCGTACTGCTCGGGGAAGCGGCTCTGCGCGGAATTCGTCGGCACGAACAGCACCCGCGCGCCGTCCTGGACGGCGAGGAAGACGAGGTGCGGCTGCCACGCGTCGTTGCAGATGAGCGTCGCGACGCGGCCCTGGCGCGTGTCGAACGCGCGCATCGACTGGCCGGGGGAGAAGTGCTTGCGCTCCTCGAAGATGTCGTACGTCGGGAGGTAGAGCTTGCGGTGGGTGTGCACCGCCGAATCGGCGTCGTAGTACGTCGCCGAGTTGTAGTTGTGGACGCCGAGGCCGTCCTCGTAGTAGCCCATGAGGACGTCGGTCTCGGGCGCGATCCGGCTGAGCCCCGTGAGCCGCGGGTCGTCGGCGCCGAGCGTGAGGTCCGCGTCGACGCGCCCGAGCGCATAGCCGGTGAGAAACAGCTCCGGGAACACGACGAGATCGCTGTGGCGCCGCCCGCCGCCGGCGATGATCTCCGCCGCGCGCTCGAGGTTCGCGTCGACGTCGCCGAGCTGGCTGGCGACCTGCGCGAGGGTGATCCGCATCAACGCGGCGAGGGGACGGCCGGCACGTCCGCGAGCGTACTGCTCGCGCCGCCGACCGACCGCGAAACCCCGCCCCGCATTGCTATCCTCGCCGCTCCCAGGGCGATTAGCTCAGCTGGGAGAGCGCCGTCTCGACAAGGCGGAGGTCACTGGTTCGAGCCCAGTATCGCCCATTCGAAGAGCCGCCGACAGCGGGCGTTCGCGTTCTCAGACGTCCCCTGAGGCCGGCGCGATCGGGAGGCCGGCGTCGCGCCACGCCTGGAAGCCGCCGACGAGATCGGTCGCGCCGGCGAATCCGAGCTGCTGCAGCGTGGCTGCCGCAAGGCTCGACTGATAGCCCGCGTCGCACATCACGATCAGGCGGCGCTCGAGCCCGCCGACGCGCTCGTCGTGCGCCTCGCAGCTGGGATCGCAGCGCCATTCGAGCACGTTGCGCGCAAACCAGATCGCGTCCGGCACGATGCCGTCGGCGGCACGCTGCGATTCCGACCGGATGTCGATCAGGAGCGCGCCGCCGCTCATCGCGTCGCGCGCCTCCTGCGGCCGCACGCGGGCAAGTCCCGCGCGCGCCTGCTCGAGCAGCTCGTCGATCGTCGTGCGCGCCACCATCGTGCTCAGAATTCCAGACGGTGCGCGTCGACGCGCAGCCGGTGCGCGCCGGCCGAGCTCGCAGCGCGCTCAGCGGCCGCTGGGACGGATGTCCCTTCGCGCGACGCGCCCGGTGCTCGATCATGTGGGCATGAGGCGATCGCGCGCAGCCGCGCCCGGAGACGGCGTCGAGGAGCTCGAGCCGGCACCGTCGTCCGCGCGCGGGCTCGTGCGCTCGATCATCCGCACGCATCGCAGGGCGCTGGCCGGCGCGGGGGCGTCGACGGTGCTGCTGACGATCGCCGACCTCGCCCAGCCCTGGCCGTTGAAGTGGGTCATCGACGGGATCCTCGCCGACCATTCCGGAGCGTTTGACTTCACGTCGTCGGACGCTGTGACGCTCGCCGGCGTCGCCGGGGCGGTCGTCGCGATCGCGCTCGTGAGCGCCGGCGCGAGCTACACCGGCGAGCTCTCGCTCAAGCGCGCGGGCGAGCGCATCGCCCACGACCTGCGCGTGCAGATGTACGGGCACCTCCAGCGCCTGTCGCTCGCGTTTCACGACCGCCGTCAGAAGGGCGACCTCGTGGCCCGCCTGACGGAGGACGCCAACGCCGTGGGCACGCTGTTCTCCGAGTCGATCGGCACGATGGCGCAGGCGCTGCTGACGCTCATCGGGATGGCGATCGTCGCGTTCTTCATCGACCCGGTGCTCGGCCTGGCGATGTTCTCGATCGCGCCGGTCCTCGGGGCGGTCACGTGGCACTACCGCCGCCTCGTCAAGGACACCGCGCGCAAGCAGCGCAGGCGCGAGGGCGAGCTCGCCTCCCTCGCGGCCGAGAGCCTGTCGGCGATGCGCGTCGTCAAGGCCTTCGGCTCCGAGAGCTATGAGGAGGAGCGCGTCACGCGCCACAGCGAGGAGCGCCGGCGCTTTGGCATCCTCGCGGCCGGCTACGAGGCACGTTTCAGCGGCGCCGTCGACGTGCTGGGCGCGGTCGCGATCGCGACGGTCCTCGTGATCGGGACGCTGCGCGTCGCGGCGGGGCACATCAGCGTCGGCGACCTCGTCGTCATCGCGCAGTACGCGCGGCGCATGTACCGCCCGCTGAGCGATCTCGCCAAGCAGTCCACGAAGGCCGCGCGTTCGATGGCGCGGGCCGAGCGCGTCGCCGAGATCCTCAGCGCCGACGAGGTGCTCGAGGAGCGCCCCGGCGCGCACGCCGGCGGCCGCGCCGAGGGCGAGATCGAGCTGCGGGACGTGAGCTTCGCCTACGAGCCGGGCCGGCCGGTTTTGGAGCACATCTCGCTGCACTTCGAGGCCGGGTCGCGCGTGGCGTTCGTCGGCGCGTCGGGCGCCGGCAAGTCGACGATCGGCGCGCTCGTCGCGCGCTTCTACGATCCGGTGCAGGGCGCGGTCCTCGTCGACGGCCGCGACGCCCGCGACTGCTCGCTGGACTGGCTGCGCGATCAGGTCGGCCTGCTGCTGCAGGACACGGTGCTCTTCAACGGGACCGTCGCGGAGAACATCGCGTACGGCACCGACGCGACGCGCGAGCAGGTGGTGCGCGCGGCGATGCGCGCCGACGCGGACGGCTTCATCGGCGGCCTGACGGGCGACTACGACAGCCCCCTGGGGCCGCAGGGCGTCGGCCTCTCCGGCGGCCAGCGCCAGCGCATCGGGATCGCGCGGGTGCTCCTGCGCGACCCGCCGATCCTTCTGCTCGACGAGCCGACGACCGGCTTGGACGCCGCAAGCGAAGCGCAGGTGATGGAGGGCCTGGAGAGCCTCATGCGCGATCGCACGACGATCCTCATCACGCACGCGATCACGCTCGCGCGCACCGCCGATCGCGTCGTCGTGCTCGACGCGGGGCGGATCGTGCAGGACGGCGCGCCGGAGGAGCTGCTGGCGATGCCGGGGCCGTTTCGCGGCCTCGCATCCGAGCAGGGGCTGTTGCCGCGCCGGCGCCGTGCCGCGCCGCCGGCCGACCGCGAGGTCCCGAGCCTGCGGACGATGCTCGACCCCGACGCCGTCGCGGAGCTGCTCGCGCACGCGCTCGGCGGCGACGGCGAGCTCGAGGACGTCGCGATCAACCAGGTGCGCTACCGACCGGGGCACAGTGCCGTCGTGCTCTACGACTGCGTCATCGCCGGGGCGCGCCACGGCGTCACGGTGACCTCCGGGACGGGGGCCCGCGTCGCGCAGGTCGCGGCCGACCCGGCGAGCGCGGCCGCCGCCGCCGTGGCCCGCGGCCCGTCCTCGACCCTGCTCTTCCACGACGCGGACCTCGACGCGCTCGTGCAGTGGCTCCCGCTCGACCTCGCCCTGCCGCTGCTGTGGGCGCCGCGCGACGCGGTCGCGCGGCGCGCCACCGAGCTCGGTGGCACGCGCCAGGCGCCGTTCATGGCCGAGCTCGTCTCCTACACGCCCGGCCGGCGCGCCACGCTGCGCGTCGGCGGGCAGATCGTGCGCGGCTACGCCAGCGAGCGCTCCTTCCGGCGCGCGCTCGCCGGCTGGGCCGTGACGCGCAACGGCGCGGTGAGGACCCTGCCCGAGCTGCTGAACGTCGCGCGCCGGTTCTCCTCGCGCGAGGGCGGCGTGCCGGCCCTGCGCCTCGGCGGCGAGCTCCCCGATCTGCGGGCGACGGTCGTCGCGGCCGCCGGGACCTCGCCCGCCGGGGATGCCAGCGATGCGGAGGCCGGCGAGCTGTTGGCGCGGCTGCATGGCGCGCCGGCGCCCGAGTTGCGGACGCTGCACGCCGCCGACGTGCTGCGCGACGTGCAGCGCAGCGCACGCGTGCTGCAGGCCGTCGCGCCCGCGGTTGCGGAGCGCGTGGAGCGCGTGAGCCGGCGGCTGGAGGGCGGCGCGCCGCGGCGCGACAGCGAGGTCACCGCCCATGGGGACTTCGAGGCGCGCGGCCTCGCGTGGCGCGCGGGCGAGCTCACGGTCGTCGACCTCGGCCATGCCTGCCGCGCCGCGCCCGCGTTTGACCTCACCGCCTACGCCGCCGACGCGGCCATGCGCGGGGGCGGCGACTGGGTCCAGGCGACGATGGTCCTCGCCGCCCTCCTCGAGGGCTACGGCGGCCGGCCCGCCGGCCTGCGCTGGTACATGTCGGCGGCGCTGTTGCGGACGGCCGAGCGGCCCTTCCGCCGCCTCGAGGAACGCTGGGCCGAGCGCGTCGAGCAGGGCGTCGCCGCAGCCGAGGCCGTGCTCGACGCTTAGAGCTAGGCGACGCGCAGCCGGCGCTCGGGCAGCGAACGCAGGACCTCGCCGTGCGCCGCGGCGACCCAGGCCAGCTGCGTCGCCAGGCCCTCGCGCAGGCCGATCGCCGGCGCCCAGCCGAGATCGGTGCGCGCGCACTCGATCGACGCGTTCGTGCGCCGCACGTCCCCGCGCTGCGACGGCTGGCGCCTGAGCGCGAGGCGCCGCTCGCTGAGCTGCTCCAGCGTGGCGATGACCTCCGTCATCGTCGCCTCGTGGCCGCCGCCGACGTTGTAGATCGGGGCCGGGTCGTCGGCGAGAGCAGCGCGGTAGGTCGCGTCGACGGCGTCGGCGACGTGCGTGAAGTCGCGCGACTGCAGGCCGTCGCCGAAGAGCGCGAAGGTGCTGTCGTCCAGCAGGGCCTCGCAGATGCGGCGCATCGCCATGTCGGGGCGCTGGCGCGGCCCGTAGACGGTGAAGTAGCGCAGCCCGACGGCCGAGAGCCCGCCGCCGCGGTAGATCGCCGCGAGGTCCTCGCACGCGCGCTTGGTCACGCCGTAGGGCGAGCGCGGCCGCGTGGGGGTGCTCGCCTCGATGCACGGGTAGTCGGCGGCGTCGCCGTAGACCGAGGACGAGGACGCCCACACGACGCGCCGGCAGCCGGCCTCCTGCGCGCCCTCCAGGACGCGCTGGGTGGCGACGACGTTGTCGGTCGTGTAGCGCTTGAAGCCGTCGCCGAAGCTGCGCCGCACGCCGGGCTGGGCGGCCAGGTGAAAGACGACGTCCGAGCCGCGCATGAGCGGTGCGAGCTCGGCGACCGAGAGATCGGCCTCCACGAGGTCGAAGCCGCGCTCGCCGCGCAGCCCGCAGAGGTTGGCCTCCTTGAGCACGCGGTCGTAGTACGGCGTGAAGGCGTCGACGCCGACGACGTCCCAGCCCTCGGCGACGAGCCGCTCGCAGAGGTGCGAGCCGATGAAGCCGGCGCAGCCGGTGACAAGCGCGCGGGTCATCGCACGACCGCCGTCGCGTGCAGGATCTCGGCCATCGAACGGCAGCGGGCGCGCTCGTGGTCCGCGACCAGGCCGAGCAGCTCGTCGAGCGCGCGCAGGTCGTCTGCGCCCATCTCGGCGTGGTGGAGCATGACGCCGAGGGGCTGGGGCTCGCGGGCGCGGGCGGCGAGCTGCTCGCCGACGGCTGCGCGGCCGAGCCGCTCGCCGCGGCGTCTGGCGAGCCAGTCGACCTGGACCGGCAGCTCCTGCAGCCCGGGGACCGCGAGCGCCCCGGCTGTGCGGTCGCGCGAGATCGCGTCGATGCCGAGTGCGACGAGACACTCCGCGGTGTCGCTCGTGCAGCGATTCCACGGCGGGGTGAAGATCGGCTGCAGCTGCGCGCCCAGGCGCCGCCGCAGCAGCGCCCGGCCGTGGGCGATGTCGCCGAGCTGCGCCTCGCGCGAGCGCCCGGGGCCGAACTCGCAGCTGCGCCCGGCGCGCTCGTGGTTGGCGTGCGCGTAGCCGTGCTGATGGATGCCGACGAGGGCCTGCGGGCGGCGGCTGAGCCCGCGCGCCAGGCGCGCGGTCATGGCCGTCGGGATCGCCGCGAGGTCGATCGGCGCGGCGTGGCGCACGAAGACGTCGAGCAGCCCATCCAGCCGGTCGTCGTCCCAGCCGGCGTCGTCGTCGCGGAAGAACAGCGTGACGGGGCGGTCGGCCTCGTCGAGGGCGGCGCGAAGTGGTGTGAGCCACGTGCTCATGCGATGAGCTCCAGGGGGTGGGGGTGCGAGGTGGCCGCCCGCGACGTCAGCGACCTCAGGATGCGGGCGCTGGCGGCCGTCCCCGCGAGGTCCAGGCCGGCGTCGGCGGGGCGGAAGTCCAAGAGCTCGTCGAGCTCGGCGGCGAGCGTCACGGGATCCAGGCGCGGCTCGGGCAGGACGCGCACGGCGCCGAGCTCGGCCAGCCGCGCCGCGCGGCGGGTCTGCTCGTCCTCGCGGCCCTGGGCGAACGGCACGACGAGCGCCGGCACCCTCGATCGCATGATGTCGAGCGTCGTGTTGTAGCCGCACTGGCTCACCGAGGCGGCGGCCGTCGCAAGCTCGGCCGCGAGGTCGGGAACCGTCCGGCGCACCTCGACGCCGCGGCTGCGCGCCGCCATGGCGCGCAGGGCACGCCACGCGTCGGCCGCCAGGAACGGGCCTGCGAGAGCGCGCAACGCGACGCCCTGCCCCGCGAGCCTGAGCTGATGAGCGGCGACGGCGGTGCCGAGCAGCTGCCCGCCGTAGCGTCCGCCGCCCGCGGACACGACGATGCGGTGCGCGCCCTGGGCGCGGGCAGGCAGCGGCCTGGCGGGCGCGTCGGGCGCCACGAAGCCCGTGTAGTGCACCGGCACGCGCAGCGGCGTCTGCGGGCGGAAGGACTCCTCGAGACGGGCGAAGCGCGGGTCGGAGTGCACGAGGATCGCGTCGAGCAGGTCGTTGGCGAGCCCGCAGGACCACTCGTCGTGGCGCGGCTGATCGCGACGGCTGCTCATGAGGATGTCGCGCAGGCTGCAGGCCGTCGCCGCGCCCGCAGCGCGCGCAGCCTGCAACAGCGCGATGACCTCGCCGCGAAACTTGCGCCGGCCGAAGGGGAACAGCTCGACGAGCACGACGTCCGGGCGGACGCGCGCGTGCACGCCCATGATGAGCTCGGAGCGCAGCGCGAGGGTGCGCTCGACGCTGCGGCGGCGGTCACCGCTGACGAGCACCCCGTCGGTGCCCATGCCGAGCGGCGGCAGGCAGACGAGCTCGACGCCCGCGGGGATGACGGTTCCCCGTGGCAGCCGGCCGCCGTTGAGCAGCACGACCCGGAAATCGCCGGCGAGGCCCCCGGCGAGCGTGAGCGAGCGCACGAGGTGTCCGAGTCCCAGCGAGTGCTGGCAGTAGAAGAGGAGCGTCGGCCGGCCGGTCATCGCGCGTCTCCGCGGAGGGAGGCCTCGGCCTCGTCGAGGACACCGCCGAGCCGTGCCAGCCCATCGGGGCGGACCCGGTTGACCGCCCGCAGCGCGCGCTCGCAGAGCAGCGCGGCGGCAATGCTCCAGCGCAGGGCCCCGGGGGCGGGCAGCTCGCGGACGCCCGCGTAGCCGGCGAGGAACGCGCGCTCGGCGGGCAGCGTCGTCGCGACGCCCTCGCCGCCGACGAGCGCGTGGTAGCGCAGCCCGGCGAGCATGCTGCCGAGCTCCGCCGAGGCCGGCCCGACCGCGAGCTGGTCGAGGTCGATGAGCGCGATGCGCCCGTCGGGCTGAGCGATCGCGTTCTTCGCATGGACGTCGCCGTGCAGGCAGACGGCGGGCTCGGCGCCGGGTGCGGGCGCGGCGGCGTCCAGTGCCTCGGCGAGCCGGCCGGCCTGCGTCGCGACATCGGGCCGCGCGGCGGCGATGAGTGCCGTGGCACTGCGGCGGCGGTCGGGTGCGACGCGTGCGAACGCCGGGGCGTCCGGCGGGGGCGCCAGCGCATGCAGCGTCGCGACGGCGGCGCCGTAGCGGCGCATCGCGGTCACCACGTCGTCGGCGGCAAGCGTGTCCAGCCGTCGCCCCTGCAACGCCTCGACGGCGACGAGGCCGGCATCGCCGTCGTAGGCGAGCACGGCCGGGACCCGGAGCAGCGGATGCCCGTCGCCGAGGCGCGCCGCGACATCGGCGTGCACGCGCGCCGACCAGGCCGCCGCGGCGCGGCCGCCGAAGGCCTTGACGTAGGCGAGCGGCCCGTCGCCGGCCGCGCCGAAGCAGGCTGCCGTCGCGGATTTCTCGGGCGCGTAGGCGGCGATGACCGTGCGCCTGACCGACTGCCCCACCAGCTGCGCGAGCCGTGCGTCGCCCGCCTGGAGCGCGGTGAGCGCCGTCAGGCGGCGGTCGTTGGGGAACGTCCAGAAGACGGTCCCGAGCTCCTCGTCATGCGCGACGGGCGCGAAGCCACCGGGCGCCGGGACGGCGCGCGCGAGCGCGCGCTCGAAGACGTCGGCGCTCTCGCCGCCGCGGAACATCCGGCTGGACACCAGGGCGCTCACGCCGGCGTCCTCGACGCGATGCACGACGCGCAGGCTCTCGCCGACGCGGTACTTCACGCGGGCCTGCGCATAGGCGGTGACGGTGACGCCGAGCATCCGCTCCAGGCGCGCGGCCATGACGTCGGCGTCGAGCAGCATGTCGCGCCGCGGCAGGACGGCGTCGTGGGCGAGCGCGGAGGCAAGGGCGATCGTCATCGCGCTGCCTCCATGCGCCGCAGGCTCGTCCGCGCGCCCCAGCTGACGACGTCGTGCCCTACGACGGCGGTCGTCGTCGCGCCGGTGCGGGTGAGGAAGAAGGGCGGGAGCGGCGCGCCGTCCTCGAGCGGGAGCACGAGCGTCGCGAAGGTCGCCCGCGGCGCGCCGTCGGCGACGACCGAGATGACCGGCGCCGCGAGCTTCACGCCGTACTCCGGCGCGACCCAGCCGCGCTCGACGCGCGGCTCGGCGACGCCGCCGGCGAACACCAGCGCGAGGCCGGGCGCACGGACCGCGAAGCCGTCGCCGTGGCGTGCCACCTGCACGCGGTCCTCGGCCTCCGGCGTGAGATGGAAGCGCAGGTCGTAGCGATGCGCACGCTCGCCGGTCAGCTCGTCCTCGACGATCCAGTACTCGCCCGCGACGAACACGACGCGGCGGCTGTGCAGCGCCTCGTAGCACGTGCTGCGCGCCTCGCCGTGGAGCACGTCGAGCCCCGGCGCAGCGTCACGCGAGAGCAGGCGCGCCGTCGGGCGCGTCCCGGCGCGGGCCTTGCCGCGGCGGTAGGGCGCCTGGTCGAGGCCGTCGACGACGACGGTGTTGTGCGCGGCCGTGCCTTTGAACCAATGGCGCAGGTTCGGGCTGCCCTCGGCGTACGTGTAGCGGCCCGGATCGACGACGAGCGCGTGGCCCTGCGCGTACGCGTCGATGCTCAGCATGTCGTAGTGGTGATGGCCGCCGTCGCCGAGCGCGCCGCAGTCGAAGATGAGAAAGCGCTCGTCGGCGAGCGCGCGCGCGCCGTCGCCCCAGCCGCTGCGCTGCACGTGGTAGCCCCCGTCGGGGAAGCTCACGTTGCACGCGCGCGGCGGCGTGCCCTCGGTCCCGCCGGTCGCCGCGTAGCGCAGGTCGGGGCGCTGCAGCAGGCCGGCTGCGAGCGCGAGCAGGTCGGCGTAGCTGCCGCCGTCGCTGTCGGAGAGCGCGGGGATCGTCCCGTCGGGCCGGTGGCAGTGCAGCGCGAAGTCGCACGCGCGCTGCAGGTGCGCGTCGTAGTGCGTCCCGAGATCGAGGCCGAAGCGGCGGGCGTTCTCGCGCGCCGCGAGGAACGAGCGCAGCGCGATGAGGTGGTAGTGGGTGGAGTGCTCGCGCTGAACGCCGTCGGGGCGCACGTCGGTGAGGAGGTTGTCGCGCAGCAGCCCGGCCGCCTCCTGCACGAGCTCGCCATCCGGGTCGAGGGCGGGCAGGGCGAGCGGTACGACGAACAGGGCGTAGAGCTCGAGCGTGCGGTGGTTGCGCTCCGCGCTGAGCTTGTCGCGGATGAAGCGCAGCTCGCGCTGCATGCCCGCGAGCAGCTCCTCCTCGAGGTTCCCGGCCAGGCCCTCATACGCCGGGGCGCTCGCGAACGCCTGCCACGCATAGACCCAGTTCTGCACGCGGCGGGCGCTGACGTCGCTCGTGTCCGTGCCGACGGGCACCGCGCGCAGGAAGGAGCCCACGAGCGCCTCCCAGGTCGCGAGATAGCGCCGCTCGCCGGTCGCGCGGAAGGCCGCCGCGAGGTCGAGGCCGTAATAGAACTTCGTCCACTCGATCCGCCACTCCTCGTCCTCGGGCAGGGCCGCCCCCAGCCAGTCCGGCGCGGTTCCCAGCTCGAGCGTGATGGCGCAGTGCGTGAAGCGCCCGGCGGCGACGGCGTCGGCGACCTCGAGGTCGGCGTAGGCATCGGCGATGACGCAGTAGATCTCGCGCGGCACGACCGGCGCGGCGACGGGCGTCATGCCAGCGCCTCCTCGAAGAGGCCGGCGAGCGTTCCGGCGAGGCGTCCGCCGTCGAGCTCGGTGCGCACGGTCGCCTGCGCCTCGGCGCCGAGGCGCGCGGCGAGCGCCGGGTCTTCGTGCAGGCGCAGGAGCGCGTCCGCGAACGCGCCCGGGTCGTCGGGCGCGACGAGCAGCCCGTTGACGCCGTCGCGGACCACCTCGGGGATCCCGGAGACCGCGGTGCTGATCACGGGCGTGCCGCAGGCCATGGCCTCGACGAGGACGTTCGGGATGCCGTCGCGGTCGCCGGAGTCCAGGACGCGGCAGGGCAGGCACAGCGCCGAGGCGCGCCGATACTCGTCATAGAGCTGGGCCTGGCTCATCTGCCCGGCCAGCGCGACGCGGCCGCCGAGGCCGTGCTCGCCGATGCGCGCGCGGATCGCGTCGGCGTCGGTGTCGCCGTCGTTCGGGCCGACGATGACCGCGTCGAACGCGATCCCGCGGCGGGCGAGGTCGTGGCAGGCGTCGACGAGGACGTCGAAGCCCTTCTTGGCGACGAGCCGCCCGACGCCGAGGATCCGCAGCCGCGGGCGCGGGGGCAGCGGCGTCCCGTTGCCGGCGACGAGCCGCTCGAAGTCGGCGTTCAGGCCGTGGTAGACGCGATGGACGACCGCATCCGGGGCGATCGCCAGCAGGTGCTCGCGGTTGGCCTCCGTGCACGTCACGACGAAGCGCGCGGCGCGCAGCTTGCGCGCGAGCAGCCCCGCCGGGTTGAGCTTCGGCGTGTAGATGTCCTTCGCGTGGCCCGTGAAGGAGAACGGCAGCCCCGTGATCTGCGACGCGAGCCACGTGACGGTCGTGCAGCCGTGCGCGAAGTGCGCGTGCAGGTGCCCGACCTCGGGCGCGCCGGCGAGCTTGTCGGCCAGGGCGACGGCGTGCAGGAGCTCGCGGACGTAGATCTTCGGCGGGGCCGCGAGGCCCGCGGGCTTCTCGCGCAGCGTCTGCGAGAGGGCGACCCGCGCCGCGCGCAGAAGCCCGCGCGGGTGACGGCGCGCCGTGCGTGCGAGCGGGCCGAGGAACGGTCGCAGGTTCTCGCGCAGCCAGTGCGCGAGCGTCGTCTGCGAGAGGCGCGTCGTCGCGGGGAGGTACTCGGCGGTCGCGCGGATGCGGTCGACGACCGGGTGGCATTCGGTCTCCTCCGCGGGGCGGATGACGTACAGCCGCAGGGGGCGCCCGGCCTGCTCGATGCGGTAGATCTCGCTTGCGATGAAGAGCTCGGAGATCCGTGGCCAGCCCTTGAGCACGTAGGCGACGGCGCGGTGCTCAGGCATACACGGCCTCCAGCCGGGCCTGCAGGTTCGCCGTGCACGCGCGCAGGTCGAACTCGCTCTCGACGAGCCGGCGTGCGGCGTCGCCGAGCTCGCGGCGCAGTTCTGCGTCGCGGGCGAGCTCGTCGATCGCCTGTGCCAGCGCGGCTGCGTCGCCGGGTGCGACGAGCAGGCCGGTCTCGCGGTGCGTGACGGCGCTCGCGACGGCGCCGACGTCGCTCGCGACGACGGCGCGGGCAGACGCCATCGCCTCGAGTACGACGTTCGGCAGCCCGTCGCGGTCACCGCCGGCATCCTGCACCGAGGGCACGACCACGATGTGAGCGGCGGCGTATTCGGCGGGGAGGTCGCCGTGATCGCGCGGGCCGCAGAGCTCGATCCGGTCCACGAGCCCGGCTGCGGCGATCTGCTCCCGCAGCGCGTCGTGGTCGGGGCCCGTGCCGACGATCCGCAACGCAACCGGCGCGGCCAGCCTCGCGATGGCCTCGACGAGCGTGTCGAAGCCCTTCTTCGCCACGAGGCGGCCGACGGCCAGCAGGCGCAGCCGCCCGTCATCGGCCGGCGGCGGCGTGGCCGGGAAGCGCTCGAGGTCGACGCCGTGGGGCACGAGCGTCACGGTGCCCCCGGCGCGCCGAACGTCGCCCGCGACATCGTGGTTGCAGGCGATGACGCACGCGGCTGCGCGCGCGCGGCGGCCGAGGCCCTCGCTGCCCGCGCGACGCGCATCGAGGGCGTGCACGCTGAAGCCGTACGGCACGCCGAGGCTTCGCGCGGCGTGCTCGGCGACCTCGGTCGGCAGGTGGGCGAAGTAGCCGTGCACGCCGTCGATCGCCGTCGCGCCGACGCGCGCGACGACCTCGTCGGCCTGTTCTGCGGCCGTCCCCGGCGCGAGCACGTGGACCTTGTCGAGCAGCCGCTCGGCGCCCGGCTGCACCACGCCCGTCTCGCCGGGCTTGGTGGCGAAGATCGCGGCCAGGCAGCCCGCGTCGTCGAGCGCGAGCAGCTCGTTGAGCGCAAACGTCTCCGAGCGCCGCGGAAAGCCGCTGACGAGCATCACGAGCTTCATGTCCGCAGCACCGCCTCAGCCGCGGCGATGATCGCCTCGGTCCGCTCCGGCCAGCGCTTCTTGTGCCGGCGGAACGGGCTGGCGGCGCGGCGCAGGAGCGTTGCTGAGAGGTGCCAGGGCAGCTCGGCGGGCCGCGTGCCGTAGCCCTCCAGGAGCGCGTCGAGCACCAGCCGGGCGTCGTCGAGGTCGCCCGCCCGGCCGCTGATGATGTTTCCCGCGAACGCCGCGATGTCGCAGGCGGGCGCCGCGAGGCACGCCTCGTCGAAGTCCACCGCCACGAGCTCGGCGCCGGTGTCCAGCAGCTGGCTCATGTTGAAGTCCCCGTGCGAGACGACGGCGTCCGGAACCATGGCGGGCGCGCCGAGCTCCAGGCGCGCCAGGAGCGCCTGCGCGCGGTCCGCGAGCTGCGGGGCGACGGTCGCGACGAGCTGCGCCGAGCAGGCGGCGGCGGCGAGCTGCGCGGCCGGCGGCGTGACGTCGAGGCCGGGGTCGGCCGTGGCGTGCAGCTCGCGCAGCATCGCGCCCGCGCGAGGCGCGACCTCGACCGCGCGCGCGCGGGCCACCGCGCGGCCGTCGATCGCCGGCTGGGCTGTCACGCGGGCGCCGGCGTGGGTGCCGAGCGCGTTGCCGCGCAGCCGCAGCCCGCGCAGCCCGGCCTCATATCCGCGCGCATCCGCGTAGGCCTTCAGGACGATGTCGCCGACGCGCAGCACGGCGCGGATTCCGGGGCGATAGAGCAGGGTCCGCGCGCCGGCGTCGCTGTCCGGCGATGCGCCGACGAGCGCGCGCAGGACGGCCGGCGGCGACTGCAGGACCGCCATCGCCGGGTCGTGCGGGTACCAGTGCACGAGGGCGCCCAACGGCGCGTCCCACCTCAGCGACCGGGCGATGGGCGCCTCGCAGCGCAGCGTCTCGGGGCCCGCCGCCCAGCTGCGGATCGCGCCGTCCAGCCGGATCACCGCGGTGTGGCGGGCGCCGCCGATCGCGACCTCGTAGAGCACCGAGCATGCGACGGCGGGGGTGTACTCGACGAGCCGCACGCGGACGTCGTCGACGCGCGTGCCCTCCACGAGCGAGCGTTCCAGGGCGAACGCCGCGGGCTCCGGGCGCAGGAGCTCGCGCAGCCGGGGCAGCATCGTGTCGCGCGGGGGGAGCGGACGGCGTGCGCGCGCGACGGCGCGCGGGAGTGCCAGTTCGGCCACCGCCATGCTCAACCCTGCGCCGCGTCCAGTCCGACGACGTCCTCCATCGGAGCGACGAGGTCGCCCAGCATCACGGGCAGGCGCTGCAGCCCGCCGAGGTCGATCGCCGGCGCGGTCTGCGCCCGGGCGCCCGCCGGTGCCGCCAGCCAGGACGTCAGGGCGGCGGGGGTGAGATCCTCCGGGAGGAGCAGGTCGAGCGCGCCGAGCTCGGCGAGCCGGCGCGCGCGGATGAGCTGCTCGCGCCGGGGGTGCACGCGGGGCACGATGAGCGCGGGGCGGCCCGCGCTGAGGATCTCGCAGGTCGTGTTGTAGCCGCCCATCGCAACGACGCGCTCGGCGAGCCAGATGAGCGTGTCGGCATCCGGGACGAACTCGAGCATGTGCAGGTCGGGACGACGCATGACCTGCGCGCCGATCGCGCGCCGCTGGCGGTCGGGCATGAAGGGTCCGGTGACGATGACGCCACTGCCACCCTCGGGCATCTCGGCCTGGGCGAAGGCGTCGGCGAGCCGGTGCCCGTCCTCGCCGCCGCCGACCATGCAGAGATACAGCGGGCCCGCCGGAAGCCCGAGCCGCCGGCGCCACATCGTCTCCTCGCCGGCGGTGAGCGCCTCGGGCTCGCCGCGTCCGAGGTAGCCGCTGTAGCTCACCATCTCGGCGAGGTCGTCGGGGATGTCGTACTCCGTCACCGGGTCGTAGACCCGCTGGTCGCCGTAGATCCAGATCGCGTCGTAGTGGCGGCGCAGCGCGGAGAACGCGCCTCCGCGCAGCCAGTCGGCGTGAACGCGATCGGGCTCGTCGAGCACCTCGCGCATGCCCAGCACGAGCTGCGTGCCCATGGCGCGCAGGACGTCGAAGCTCGCGACGAGCTCGCGGTTGACGCCACGTGGCAGCTTGTCGACGACGAGCACGTCGGGCGCGAACTCGCGCAGCGCCGCCCGCAGGATCTGTGTGCGCAGCCGCAGCATCGCGTCGCGGTCGATGCCGAGCGAGCGGGCGCGGTAGGCGCCGTCGGGCTCCTTGCAGAGGGCCGGGAGAGCGAGCGTGTCGACGCCGTCGGGCAGCGCGAAGCGCGCGGCCTCGCGGGCGCCGGCGATCAGCAGGATCGACGTGGAGGGCGCCGCCGCGAGCGCGCGAGCGATCGTGACGTTGCGGCGCATGTGTCCGAGGCCCTGCGCGTCGTGGGAGTAGAGAGCGATGCGGGTCATCGAGCGTCCCTCAAGTACACCAGTGAAAAGGGGCGCTGTGCTGGGACTTATGTCCCACGCCGATGTGCGCATTTGGCCGTGGAACGGCCCTCTTTGGCGTCTTGCGCGCAGGGGTATGTGCGCTGGGCGACACGGGCGACACGACCGCGATCGAGCTAAACCGACCCTCGCCCAAGAGACTTCCCGCAGCAGGCAAAATGTCGGTAAAGCTTCGCCATGCCGGTCGCAAGAACGTCCCGAGTTTGCGACATGACGCCCTGCCGCCGAGACGCGCGCTACGCCGCGGCCGCGCGCCCCGCGTGGCAGGCCGCCACAGCCAGCTCGTCGCAGCGCTCGTTGAGCTCGACGCCGGCGTGTCCCCGGACCTTCGTCCACGACACGTCGTGGCGCGCGATCTCCGCGAGGAGCGCCTCCCAGAGCTCGCGGTTCTTCACCGGCTGCTTCGCCGCCGTCCTCCAGCCGCGCGCCTCCCAGCCGACGTGCCAGCGCTTCGTGATGGCGTCCATGACGTAGCTGGAGTCGATGTGCACGGTCACCGCCGTGGACGGCCTGAGCAGGCGCAGGCCCTCGATGACCGCCTGCAGCTCCATGCGGTTGTTCGTCGTCGCCGGGTCGCTGCCCGAGAGCTCGACCTGCTTGGCCGCGCTGCCGTCGGCGTGACGGGCGATGAGAATCGCCGCCCAGCCGCCCGGTCCCGGGTTGCCCGAGCAGGCGCCGTCGGTCCACAGCTCGACGTGCATCGCGCAGAGCCTAGGGCTCGCGCCCGACGGCCCGCCCGGGCCCGCGCGCACGCGCTACCTTCGGCGGCGTGTCCGCCCTTCGCTTCCTCGTGCCGCCGCAGGACGCGCTGCTGACGCTCGCCGATGCCAGCGGCGGGCTCTCGGCGCTGTTCGCGTTCGATGCGCACATGGCCCATCACCTCGCGTGGTTGAGCGAGGCTGCCGAGGGCCTCGGCTATGCCGACGGCGAGGACGATGAGCTGAAGGACACGCGCGCGCTCGCCAACGCGCAGACGGAGCCGATCCGCGCGCTGCGCACCGAGCTCGCCGAGCTCGCGGCCGACGCCGAGGCGCGGCTGCCCGAGGGCGTGACGTGGACGGCCGAGATCGTCACCGAGCATCCCCTGCCGGGGCTGCCCGACACGCTCGGGCCCAAGGAGCTCGCGCATGTCGAGCGCAGCTTCCGGCGCGGCATGACCCAGCACCTGCTGGCCGCGAGCGAGTCCCTCGGCGCCCTCGCCGAGCGGCTGCGGGGCTTCGACGACGAGGAGTGCCGCTCGCTCGCCGAGCGCATCGCCGCGTTCGTCGTGTCGGTCCGCGGTCCGGGCCCGGGACCGCAGGCGCCCGTCTAGACGAGGTCGTCGTCGACGATCGGCACCCAGGTGACGACGAGCCGCGCGCTGCCCGTGAGCCGGAAGACCAGGCCGTGACCGCCCGTGTGGTCGCCGACGGACTCCACCGGCGCGTCGCTGAGGTCGAAGCGGGCGTCGCCGATCGAGTAGTGGCCGTAGAGGTCGAAGTGCTGCGCGTCGGCCTCGGGCACGACGTCGGCCGTCGTCTCGGCGCTCCAGTTCTCCAGCAGCCCGGTCGCGATCAGCAACGGCTTGTCGTGGTCGACCTCGACCCACGCGGTCACCTCGTGCCCGAGCCGGTCGTTGAGCGCGAGCAGGGCTTCGTCGATGTTCATCGCGCGCGCAACGTACCGCGTCCGCAGCACGCTCGTCGTCCGCAAACGCGGGCGGTCATCCGGCGGCGCGGGCGCGCTACCCTCGCCGCAGCATGCGCTCCGTCACCCTCGCACTGCTGGCCGTCGCGGCGCTGCTCGCCGCGAGCTGCGGCGAGAGCGACGCCGACAAGGCCGAGAGCACCGTCAGCACCGCCGTCAGCGGTCTCGCGAAGGGCGACGCGGAGAAGGTCTGCGACCAGCTCACCCCCGGCGCGCAGCGCAAGGTCCTCGCGGTCCTGGCGACCGGACCGCTCGGCCTGTCGCCGATCAGGGCCGTGACCTGCAGGCAGGCCGTCGGCGAGCTTCACGACGCGTTGCCGAAGGTCATCCGCAACGTCCTCGTGGACGGCGAGGTCGACGACGCCCGGGTCCACGGCGACACGGCCGAGGTGCATGTCGTCGGCGCCGGGATGACCGCCGACCTGCAGAGGTTCGGCGACACCTGGAAGATCACGGGCGGGTTGTTCGAGTAGAGCCATGGCGAGCGTGCCACCGGTCATCTTCGAGGTCAGCTTCGTCGTCCCGGGCGAGATGCGCTGGTGCATGCGCGCGAAGGGGATCTTCGACGACTGGATCCACTCCGACGCCTCCGCCGAGCATCCGATCGACCAGCTGCCGGCGGCCGACCTCGAGTTCCAGACCGACCTCTGCGAGCTGCGGCTCACCTGGATCGAGCTGCAGGCCACGAACGCCTGGGCGGCGATCAGGCGCGCGACGGAGATCGTCGAGCAGGTCGCGCCCGAGCTCCTGCGCACCCGCGCGCTGCGCGTCGCCGCGACGATCCAGAGCGCGGACACCGAGCAGCGGCGGCCGCTCGGAAGCTAACGGGGAGCGCGCGGCCCGAGGCCCTACGCCCCGGCGTCCAGCTCGTCCACCAACCGCAGCAGATCCAGCGGGCTGAACGGCTTCGTCAGGAAGAAGTCGGCGCCCGCCTCGCTCGCGCGGCGCCGCGAGGAGTCCTCGGCGGATGCGGTGAGCATGACGATCTTCGCGTCCGCCATCGCCGGAAGGCCGCGCATCTGCCGGCACGCCTCGATGCCGTCGAGCACGGGCATGTCGATGTCGAGGAACACGAGGCGCGGCGCCTCCTGCGAGGCGGCCTGGACGGCCTGGGCGCCGTCGGCGGCCTCGTGCAGGTCGTAGGCCGAGACGCCCTCGAGCGTCGTCACGATGAGCTTGCGGATGAAGGGGTCGTCGTCGACGATCAGGACCGCGCGCTGCATCGTCAGCCGATCTTCTTGCGGATCTCCTCGAGCACCGAGTCCTCGAGTGTCTCGAAGGCCACGATCACCTCGGGGTCGAAGTGCCGTCCGCTCTCGCGGACGATGATCGCCCGCGCCTTGGCGAAGGAGGATGCCCGGCGGTAGGGGCGGTTCGTGGTGAGGGCGTCGAGCGTGTCGGCGACGGCGAAGACCCGCGCGGACAGGGGGATGTCGGCGCCTGCGAGGCGGTCGGGGTAGCCCTGGCCGTCCCAGCGCTCGTGGTGGGAGCGGATGACGTCGCGCGCCTCTCCGAGGAATTCGATGTCGCGGACGATCTCCCAGCCGGTCACCGGATGCTGCTGGACGATCGCCCGCTCGGCCGGCGTCAGCGGACCGGGCTTGAAGAGGATGGCGTCGGGGACCGCGACCTTGCCGGCGTCGTGCAGGAGGAAGCCGAACTCGATCTGCGGGTCGTCGCTGAGGTTCATGCCGGCGGCCGCGGCGATCCGCAGGCCGTACGCCGCGACGCGCTCGGCATGGCGGCCGGTGTAGGCGTCGCGCGCCTCGACGGCGCTCGCGAGCGCGCGGACGGTCAGCATGTAGGAGCGGCGCAGCTCGTGCCCGCGGGCGCGCTCCTCCTTGAAGGTCTCGCGCAGGTCGGCGGCGTAGCGCTCGAGCTGCTGCTCCTTGTCGGCCGCCTCGCGCGTGCGCTCGGCAAGCTCGGCCTCGAGCTCCGCGATCCGTGCAAGCTGCTTCTGCGTCGTGTCCACGGTCGTCATCTTGACTGAGGATCTCCGTTCTCACCAAGGGCCGCACGCAGCGCCGTCACCGCCTGCGGGAGGGGGAAGACCGGCATCCCCACGGCCATGCCGTGCGCCTGCCACTCGCCCTCCGTGGAGAACAGGATGACCGACCGGCCGCGGCGGCGCCCTCGCAGGGCGCTGCCCTGCAGCAGCGCCGGCGCGTTGCTGAGGCTCGCATGCACGAGCGCGACCTCGAAGAGCTCGTCCGCGCCCACGCGCGCCGCCTCGTCGGCGCTCGTCACCCAGCGGAAGTCGATGTTCATCGCGACGAGCGCCGGGCCGACCTCGTCGCGCGCCCGATCGGGCGCGAGCACGAGCACGCGCGAGCGCTCGGCCTGGATCGCGGCCTCCAGGACGTCGGTCAGGCGGGCGCGGTCGATCGGCTTGGCGACGGCCCATTCGCCCTCGAGCGCCGGGAGGTTCGACGACACCGACACGAAGACCACCGGCAGGTCGCGCAGCCGCGGGTTGTTGCGCACCGCACGCAGGACCTCGAGCCCGTTGAGTCCGGGCATGAGGATGTCGAGCGTCATCGCGTCGAAGCGCTCCTCGCGCAGCCGCGCCAGCGCTTCGGCGCCCGAGTGCACCCGTACGGCCTCCACGCCGAGCGGCGCGAGCTGCTGCGCGATGAGCGTGGCCAGTGCCGGCTCGTCGTCGACGACGAGCACGCGCCGGGCGGCGAGCGCCGGCGGCGCCCCGGGCGAGCGCGCGCCGGCGAACGCCGGCGCCGCGGGCAGCGTGACCGTGAAGGTCGTCCCGCGGCCCGGCTCGCTGGCGACGTCGACCGCGCCGCCGTGCATGTCGACGAGCGACTTGACGATCGCGAGGCCCAGACCCGTGCCGGGGCTCTTGCGCTCGTCGCCCGAGCCGCGGTAGAAGCGGTCGAAGACGCGGCGCAGATCCTCGGGCGACATGCCGCGACCGCTGTCGGCGACGGTGATCCGCGTCGACGCGTGGTCGCCCTCCAGGCGCACGACGATCGTGCCGTCCTCGCCGGTGTAGAGGTGGGCGTTGGTCATGAGGTTCGTGACGATCTGGCGGACGCGCCCGGGATCGGCGAGCGCCGGCGTGCGCGGCTCGGCGATCTGGAGGTCCAGCCGCTGGCGCTTCTCGAGCAGGCGCGGCTGCATGAGCGCCGCGACCTCCTCGACCGTCGCGCGCAGGTCGATGCTGCGGGCGTGGATCTCGAACTGCCCGGACTCGATGCGCGCGATGTCGAGCAGGTCGTTGACGAGGTCCACGAGCCGGTCGGTGGACTGCAGCACGATGCGGATGAACTCGTGCTGGCGCTCGGTGAGGTTCTCGCTGTTGGTCGACTCCAGCAGCTCGATGAAGCCCTTGATCGACGTCAGCGGGCTGCGCAGCTCATGTGACGCGGTCGCGACGAAGTCGCTCTTTGCCTGCTCCAGCCGCGCGCGCTCGGTGATGTCGCGCAGCGTCCACACGACGCCGCCCTCCGGACCCGCCAGCCGCGCCGCCGTGACGGCGAGCGCCAGCTCGCCGCCGCGCTGCACGGTGACCTCGCCGGCGAGCGCCTCGTCCAGGCGCGGCAGCGGGCTGTGGGCACCGTGGGCGGTCGACCCCTGCTGCAGGTTGGGCACGAGCTCGCGCGCGCGGGGATTCATCGTCGTGATGCGGTCGGCCGAGTCGACGATCACCAGCCCGTCGCCGAGGCTCTCCATCGTCGTCGTCAGGCGCTGGCGCTGGGTCTCCACGCGCGAGCCGGCCTCGGCGAGGTCGCGGCCCATCCTGTTGAACGCCTCTCCGAGCGCCTCGAGCTCGGTCGGGCCGGAGGCGTCCACGCGCACGCTGAGATCGCCGGCAGCCATCCGGCGCGTCGCGCTGACGAGCTCGTCGAGCGGGCGGTGCATCGTGCGGATGAGCAACGTGAGGAAGGCGAGCACGCCGAGCAGCGCGAGGCCCGCGCTGGCGCCGATCGCCACCATCGCGGTCTGCGAGCGGCTCGAGACGCGGTCGTGCGCGTCCTCGCGGCGCGCCTGCTGCACCGGCGCCAGCCGTGCGACCGCGCGGCGGACCGCGCGCAGGTCGCGGCGCGTGCGGGCGCGGGTCGCATCGGCGGTCGGGTGCAGCGCGAGCGCGCGGGCGTCGCGCAGCGCCGGTGCGATCGGCGCGACGAGCTCGCGGCTGGTGTCATGCGCGGCAGCGCGCCCACGGACCTCGCCTCCGCGTCCGACGACGCTGCGCGCCGCCCGCGCGACGAGCTGGGCCGAGGCCCGCGAACGGCGAGCCGCGAGGTTCGCCTCCAGCGCGACCGAGGCCGTCAGGAGGTTGGCGCCCGCGACCTCCAGCGAGGACGCCTCGGCGAGCGTGTCCTCGTACTTCTGGCGCGCGTCGTAGAGCGCCGCGATGCCCAGCGCGCCGATGACGGCGAGCAGGATCGTGAGACCGAGGAGGGCGAAGCGCAGGGTCCGCGCAATCGATCGTCCGGGAAGGTTGGAGTCTGTGCCTATCATCGGAGCATGGACCTCGTGGGCGCATGGTTGCGCCAGCTGCTCCGGGCCGGGACGGTTGCGGCGATCGTGCCTGTCGCGATGCTGGGTGCGCTCGTCGTCGTACTCGTCGGCGCCGGCGGTTTCGGCGGCCTGGGGGCGCTGCGCCAGGTCGTCGCGGGCCCCGAGATCGCGCCCGCCCAGATCGCCGCCGCCGGATCCGATGCCCCGGCTGTCGCGCCGCCCGCTCCGCGGGCCCCACGGCGCGTCGCGCCGCCACCCGCCCGCCGGCAGCCCGCGCGCGCGCCCGCTGTGACACCGCCCGCGGCCAGCTCGCCGCCCGCCGTCACGCCGCCGCCGCCGGTCGCGCCCGCGCCGCCATCGCCCGTTGCGCCGCCGCCGGCACCGCCCGTCGCCGTGCCGCCACCGCCGCCCGAGCAGGTGGCGACACCGGAGGGCTCGCCGCTGGAGCAGACCACCCAGGCACTCGTCGACGGGGTCGACCAGACGCTGGACTCGGTGGGTGAGCTGCTGGTGGCGCTCATCGATCGGCTGGGGCGGCTGCTGCCGCCACCACGGCGCTGAGGGGGCACGCAGCGAAGCTACTGGTCGCGTCGCTCGAGCGGTAATCCTGGCTGCGCTCCTGCGCTCGGTCAGCGTGAGGGCCATGCACCATCGCGAGCACGCGCCGGCGCCCGCGCTGTCTGCTTGGGTGGCCTGCGCGTGGGAGCGCTGTGACGGCGGCGGCGAGCCCGTCCGCGTCCTGCCCGGCGGCTGCATCGACATCGTCTGGACGCGGCACGCCGGTGCGATCGTCACCGGCCCGAACACGACCGCGTTCCTCGTGGAGCTCGCGCCCGGGACCCACGTCGTCGGCGTGCGCATGCGGCCGGGCGCGGCGCCGCCGGTGCTCCGTGTCGACGGCGCCGCGCTGCGCGACGGACGGATGGCACTCCACGAGCTCTGGGGCGACGCTGCCCGCCGGCTGGAGGAGCGCCTCGCCGGCGCCGCCGGCGCCGACCGCCCCCGCGAGCTGCTGGCGTCGACGCCGCCTACGGGCGTGCCCTGGACGCCGGCTGCACGTCGCTGGCGACGCCGGCCGACAAGCCGCAGGGCCAGCGCGGCGCGTACGTGCGCGACCCGTTCGGCACGCTCGTCGAGCTGGCCTCGCCGCTCTGACGCTGCCGGGGCGCCGTCGGCCGTACGCTGCAGGGATGCCGGGCATCGACAGCCCCGACGAGATCGACGTCATCGCCGAGGACGTCGACGGCAGCGCGCTGCTCTCGATCGTGCAGACCGGGGCCTGGACGCACGAGGGATCCGAGCGCGGGCGCCTGAAGCGCAAGCTCGCCACGTACCTGCGCTACGCGCTCGAGGGTCAGATGGTCGCGACGTATCCGACGCTGCGCAACCGGCCCGTCGTCATCGCGCTCATGTACGAGCAGCCGCCCTCGCAGGCGATCCTCGACTACTGGCGCCGGCGCGGGCGCACGGCCGCCCGCGACGGCGTCACGCTGACGACGAAGGCCCTCGCCGAGACGGAGTGGCGCGCCTAGATGCAGGGGGACGACGAGCCCGGCCGCGCCGCCTATGCGCACGTGGAGACGATCCCCACGCGCTGGGCCGACAACGACGTCTACGGCCACGTCAACAACGTCGAGTACCTCGCCTTCTTCGACACCGCGATCAACGCCTGGCTCATCCGCGAGGGCGGCCTGGACATCCATGCGGGCGAGGTCATCGGCCTGTGCGCCGAGTCGCACTGCGCCTACCACGCTGCGATCACGTTCCCGGACGTCGTCGAGGCGGCGCTGCGGGTCGGGCACCTCGGCCGGCGCAGCGTGCGCTACGAGATCGCGCTCTTTCGCGGCAGCGCTCCGGCCGCGATCGCCACCGGCTGGTTCGTCCACGTCTTCGTCGCGCGCGCCACGCGTGCACCGGCCGAGATCCCGCCGGCGCTGCGTGCCGCGCTGGAGCGCCTCGTCGTGCCGGCTGTCGCGCCGTCATGAGGGTCGCCGGCGCGGTCCTGCGCGCGATGGGCCGCCCGGCGCCCTACGCCGACTCGCGTCCGCTGGAGATCGAGGAGCTGCAGCTCGATCCGCCCGGGCCTGGCGAGCTCCTCGTGCGCGTGCGCGCGGCCGGGCTGTGTCATTCCGACCTGTCGGTCATCGACGGCTCGCGGCCGCGCGTCATGCCGATGGTCCTCGGCCACGAGGCGGCGGGCGAGGTCGTGGAGGCCGGGCCGGGCGTCGCCGGCCTGGACGCCGGCGACCACGTCGTGCTGACGTTCGTGCCGTCCTGCGGAGGCTGCGCCCCGTGCCTCGCCGGGCGGGCGGCGCTCTGCGAGCCGGGTGCGGCCGCGAACGCCGCCGGAACGCTGCTGTCGGGCGCGCGGCGCTGGAGCGACGCGTCCGGCGGCGAGCTGCACCACCATCTCGGCGTCTCCGCCTTCGCCGACCACGTCGTCGTCTCCGAGCGCTCGGCGGTGCGCGTGGACCCGGCGCTGCCCTTCGACGTCGCGGCGCTGTTCGGCTGCGCGGTGCTGACCGGCGTCGGCGCGGTCCTGCACAGCGCGCGCGTGCGCCCCGGCGACAGCGTCGCGATCTTCGGCCTCGGCGGCGTCGGGCTCGCGGCACTGCTGGGCGCGCGGCTTGCGGGCGCGGGCGCGATCGTCGGCGTCGACGTCGAGCCCGCCAAGCTCGACCGCGCGCGCGAGCTCGGCGCCACGCGGACGGTCCTCGCGGACGCCGGGGCCGACGCGGCCGCCGCGGTCCGCGAGGTCACCGGGGGCGGCGCGACGCACGTCATCGAGACCGCCGGCAGAGCGGGCGTTCTCGCCGACGCCTACGCGGCCACGCGCCGCGGCGGGACGACCGTCGCCGTCGGGCTGCCGCACCCCGAGCAGATGCTGAGCATCACCGCGGTGAGCATCGTCGCCGAGGAGCGCACGCTGCGCGGCTCCTACCTGGGCTCGTCGGTGCCCGCGCGCGACATCCCGCGACTCGTGGCGCTGCACCTCGCCGGGCGGCTGCCGGTCGACGCGCTCCTCACGCACCGCATCGGCCTCCAGGAGCTCAACGAGGGCTTTGACCGGCTCGCCCGCGGGGAGGCGATCCGGCAGGCCGTGATCTTCTAGCCGGCCTCGGCGCTGCGCGCGATCCGCAGCGCCAGGCGCCCGTGCAGCGCCGCCGTGTCCTGCGCGCTGCGCGGGCCGCGGGGATCGAACCACTCCGCGACGAAGACGACCATGTTGAGGATCGCCATGCTCGCGGCCTGGACGGCGTCCTCGCTGCCGAGCTCGCCGAAGCTGAAGACCGCGCGCCGCTCGCCCTCGCGCAGCACGTCGGCGAACAGCGCGCGGACGCGCCGGCGCCGGCGCACGATGCTCTCGCGCTCGCCGGGCGGGAGGTAGATGTAGTCGCGGTTGGCGATCCGGGTCTCGCGCGGCCGGGCGATGTGAAATGCCGTGAACGCCGCGGCGAGCGCCTCGAGCTGCACGGCCGGGTCGCCCGCGCTTGCGCGCAGGGTCTGGCTGAGCACGGCGTCGGCCTCGTCGTGGACGCGGTCGACGATCGCGAACAGCAGCGCCTCCTTGGAGGCGTAGTGGTTGTAGATCGCGCCGGGCGTCAGGTCGCAGGCGTCGGCGAGCCCGCGCACCGTCGTGCCGGTGTAGCCGCGCTCGTTGAAGAGCGCGAGGCCGGCCTCGTGGATGCGCTCGCGCGTGTCGCTGGATGAGCGGACGTTCACCGCCATGTAGCGCATCCTACGCCAGCAGCCGTGCTGATGTTGCCATCAGATGAACGAGCGTTCATACTTCCCGCCATGAACTTCGAGCTCTCCGACGATCATGAGCTCCTGCGCCGCACGGTTCGCGAGTTCGCCGAGGGCGAGGTCGCGCCGGTCGCGGAGGAGAACGACCGCACGAAGTCGATCCCCTACGACATCATCGCCAAGCTCGGCGCTTTGAACCTCATGGGGATCCCGTTTCCCGAGGAGTACGGCGGCGCCGGCGGCGACACGCTGGCGTACGCCCTGACGGTCGAGGAGCTCACGCGCGTGGACTCGTCGGTCGCGATCACGCTCTGCGCGCACACGTCGCTCGGCACGCAGCCGATCCATCTCTTCGGCACCGAGGAGCAGAAGCAGGACTGGATGCCGCGGCTGTGCAGCGGCTCGATCCTGGGCGCCTTCGGGCTCACGGAGGCCGAGGCCGGCTCGGACGCCGCCAACACGAAGACGCGCGCGCGCCTGGACGGCGGCGATTGGGTCATCGACGGCGCAAAGCAGTTCATCACCAACGCCGGGACCGCCATCTCCGGCCTCGTGACGATCACGGCCCTGACCGGCGAGGGCGAGATCTCCAACCTCCTCGTCCCCAACGGCACTCCCGGCTACGGGCAGGGCGAGCCGTATCGCAAGATGGGCTGGCACGCGTCCGACACGCGACCGCTGACCTTCGACGACTGCCGCGTGCCCGAGGAGAACATGCTCGGCCCGCGCGGCGCGGGCTTCAAGCAGTTCCTCCACGTCCTGGCGATCGGGCGCATCGGCGTGGCCGCGATGGGCCTCGGCCTCGCGCAGGGCGCGCTGGATCAGGCGCTGGCCTATGCCAGGCAGCGGCGCGCGTTCGGCAGGCCGATCTCGAAGTTCCAGGCGATCCAGACCAAGCTCGCCGACATGTCCACCGAGATCGAGGCCGCCCGGCTGCTCGTCTACCGGGCCGCGCTGCTGAAGGACTCCGGCAGGGACTTCAGCCTCGCGGCCGCCCAGGCGAAGCTCAAGACCGGTCGCCTGGCGGTGCACTGCGCCGACGAGGCCGTGCAGATCCACGGCGGCTACGGCTACATCGAGGAGTACCCCGTCTGCCGCATGTATCGCGACGCGAAGATCCTGACGATCGGCGAGGGCACGGACGAGATCCAGCAGATGGTGATCGCCCGGGCGCTGGGGGCGTGAGCCCGCTTCCGTCCTCGGTGGCGGTCCGCGAGGTCGGCCCGCGCGACGGCTTTCAGAACGAGCCCGAGCAGATCGCGACCGCCGACAAGATCGCGCTCATCGAGCAGCTGGCGCGCACCGGCGTCAAGCGGCTGGAGGTGACGAGCTTCGTGCGCGCCGACGTCGTCCCGCAGCTCGCCGACGCCGAGCAGGTGCTGGCGGCGGTCGACGTGCCCGAGGGCGTCGCGCGCAGCGTCCTGATCCCCAACGAGCGCGGCCTGCAGCGTGCGCTGCGCCTGCGCGAGCGCTTCGACGAGGTCGGTGTCTTCCTGTCGGCGAGCGAGAGCCACAACCAGCGCAACGTCAACCGCTCGGTCGACGCGTCGCTGTCCGCGCTGGACCGCGTCATCGCGATCGCCCGGGGCGCGGGGCTGCGCGTCGAGGCCGTGATCGCGACGAGCTTCGGCTGCCCGTACGAGGGGCCGGTCGCGCGCGAGCGCGTGCTCGCGCTCGCCCACCGCCTCGTGCACGCGGGCGCGGAGGAGATCGCCTTCGGCGACACGACCGGGATGGCCAACCCGCTGCAGGTCGCCGACCACTTCGCCGCGGCGCGCGAGGCGCTCGGCGACCGCGTCGAGCTCACCGCCCACTTCCACAACACGCGCGGGCAGGGCCTCGCGAACGTCCTGGCCGCGCTGCAGGCGGGCTGTACGTCGTACGAGTCGAGCTTCGGCGAGCTGGGCGGCTGCCCGGTCCCTCCCGGCGCGACGGGCAACATCGCCACCGAGGACCTCGTCTCGATGCTCCACGAGATGGGCATCCAGACCGGCATCGACCTCGAGGCGCTGCTCGACGCCAGCCGCGCGGTGTGGCGGGTGCTCGGCCGGCCGCTGGGGTCGCACACGCTCGTCGCCGGGCCGGTCGAGTGGCATCCCGGGGACGGCGAGCGCTAGTGGGTCGTCCACAAACGTTTCGACCGGAACCCCGGGCGCCGATCACCGCCTGGCGGCGTCCTCGGACACTCGATGTGGCAGAGCCACACCTTCGGTCCTGCGTCCTTGCCAGTCGGCGCCGGCATCCCGGGTTTCCGGTCGAACGTTTCTGGACGACCCACTAGATGTTCGAGAGCGTCCTCGTCGCCAATCGCGGGGAGATCGCCGTGCGCGTCATCGCCACGCTGCGGCGCCTGGGCATCCGCTCGATCGCGGTGTACTCCGACGCCGACGCCGGCGCGCCGCACGTGCGCCTGGCCGACGAGGCGGTCGCGCTCGGGCCCGCGCCCGCGGCGGGCTCCTACCTCGACGTCGGGCGCGTCCTGGCGGCCGTCGTGCAGAGCCGCGCCGCCGCCGTGCACCCCGGGTATGGCTTTCTGTCCGAGCGCGCGGACGTCGCCCGCGCCTGCCCGGTCGCCTGGATCGGCCCGCCGCCGGCGGCGATCGAGCTGCTGGGCGACAAGATCGCCGCCAAGCTGCTCGCCGCGGGCGCCGGCGTGCCGACGGTGCCCGGCATCCAGCGCGCGGGCCTGACGGACGAGGACATCCTCGCGTGGGCCGGCGAGGACCCGGCGCGGCTGCCGTTGATGGTCAAGGCGGCGGGCGGCGGCGGCGGGCGCGGCATGCGGATCGTGCAGACGCTCGACGAGCTTCCCGCGGCGCTGAGGACCGCGCGCCGCGAGGCGCTGGCGGGATTCGGCGACGACGCGCTGCTCGCCGAGCGCTACGTCGAGCCCGCGCGCCACATCGAGATCCAGTTCCTCGCCGATGGCCACGGCAACGCGATCCATCTGGGCGAGCGCGAGTGCAGCCTGCAGCGCCGCCACCAGAAGCTCGTCGAGGAGTGCCCGTCGCCCGTCCTCTCCGAGGAGCTGCGCGCGCGCATGGGCCAGGCCGCGGTCGCCCTCGCGCACGCCGCCGGCTACGTCGGCGCCGGGACGTGCGAGTTCCTCGTGGCGGCCGACGACCCCGAGGCGTTTCACTTCCTCGAGGTCAACGCGCGGCTGCAGGTCGAGCATCCGGTGACCGAGCTCGTCTACGGGCTGGACCTCGTCGAGGCGCAGCTGCGGATCGCGGCGGGCGAGCGCCTCTGGCTCGGGCAGGACGACGTCGTCGCCCGCGGCCACGCGATCGAGGCGCGCGTCTGCGCGGAGGACGCCGACCGCGGCTTCCTGCCGGGCTCCGGCAGGATCGTCGCCTACCGCGAGCCCTCCGGGCCCGGCATCCGCGTCGACAGCGGGGTCCAGGCCGGCAGCGACGTGACGACGCACTACGACTCCCTGCTCTGCAAGGTCGTCGCCCACGGGGCGACGCGCAGGCAGGCGCTGCGGCGCCTCGACCGCGCCCTCGGCGAGCTGGCGATCCTCGGTCCGCCGGTGAACACGTCCTTCCTGCGGCGGCTGCTCGCCGATCCGGACGTGCGTGCCGGCGCACTCGACACCGGCCTCGTCGTCCGCCTGCCGGCGCGCGAGGCGACCCGCGAGCAGGACGAGGACGCCGCGCTCGTCGCGGTCCTCGCGCGCATGCTGGACGCCGAGCAGGCCGCCGCCGACGACCCCTGGGAGCGGTTGCGCGGCTGGCGGATCGACGGCCGCGCGCCTCAGCGCTGGCGGATGGCCCCCGAACGCGGCGCCGACGCGATCGAGCTCATCCTCGAAGGGTCGCTCGTGCACGTCCCGGGCAGCTTGGACCGGCGCGCGAGCGCGACGCGCCAAGCGGACGCGCTCGCGGTCGAGATCGACGGCCGCCGCCGCGTCTGGGCATACGCCCGCGACGGCGAGCTGACGCGCGTGGGCATCGACGGGCGCGCGTGGGCCTTTCGCGAGGAGCTGCTCGCGCCGCGGCGCGACCTGCGCGAGCGCGGCGCGGCGCTCGAGGCGCCGATGCCCGGCAGCGTCCTCGCCGTTCGCGTGCAGGACGGAGACAGCGTGCGGGCGGGGGACGTCCTGGTCGTGCTCGAGTCGATGAAGATGGAGCTCGAGGTCGTCGCGCCCGAAGCCGGGACGGTGCAGGCGCTGTCCGTGGCGCCCGGCGATCGCGTGAGCGGCGGGCAGGTCCTCGTCTCGATCGGGGCGGCGGCCGCGTGAGCATCGTCCTGGAGAGCGCGGCGAAGCCCCGCAGCGACGCGTTCGCCATCAACGACGCCGCCCACCGCGCGCTCGCCGGCGACCTGCGCGAGCAGCTCGCGCTCGCGCGCGCCGGCGGCGGGACGCGCGCCGCCGACCGCCACGTCGCAAGGGGCAAGCTCCTGCCGCGCGAGCGCGTCGAGCGCCTGCTGGACCGTGGCTCGCCGTTTCTCGAGCTCTCGCCGCTGGCCGCCCACGGCCTGTATGACGGCGCGGCGCCGGGCGCCGGGATCGTCACCGGGATCGGGCGCGTGGAGGGCCGCGAGGTCGTCGTCATCGCCAACGACGCGACGGTCAAGGGCGGCACGTACTTCCCCATGACCGTCAAGAAGCACCTGCGCGCGCAGGAGATCGCGCTGCGCAACCGGCTGCCGTGCATCTACCTCGTCGACTCGGGCGGGGCGTTCCTGCCGCTGCAGGACGAGATCTTTCCCGACCGCGAGCACTTCGGCCGGATCTTCTTCAACCAGGCGCGGATGTCGGCGGCGGGCATCGCCCAGATCGCGGCGGTGATGGGCTCCTGCACTGCCGGCGGCGCGTATGTCCCCGCGATGAGCGACGAGACGGTCATCGTCCGCGAGCAGGGCACGATCTTCCTCGGCGGGCCGCCGCTCGTGAAGGCCGCCACGGGGGAGGAGGTCACGGCCGAGGAGCTCGGCGGAGGCGACCTGCACGCCCGCCGCTCCGGCGTCGTGGATCACCTCGCCGGCGACGACCTCGAGGCGCTGCAGATCGTGCGCTCGATCGTCGCGACACTCGGGCCGCGCGCGCCCGCGCCCTGGAAGCGCGTGCCGGCCGCCGAGCCTGCGGTCGACTCCGCGGGGCTCTATGGCGCCGTGCCCACGGACCTGCGCAGCGCCTACGACCCGCGCGAGATCGTCGCGCGCGTCGTCGACGGCTCGCGATTTCACGAGTTCAAGGCGCTCTATGCGACGACGATCGTCTGCGGCTTCGCCCACGTCCACGGGCACCCGGTCGGGATCCTCGCCAACAACGGCGTCCTGTTCTCGGCGAGCGCGCTGAAGGCGACGCACTTCATCGAGCTCTGCGACCAGCGCGCCATCCCGCTGCTGTTCCTGCAGAACATCACGGGCTTCATGGTCGGCAGCGAGGCCGAGGCGGGCGGCATCGCCCGCGACGGCGCGAAGATGGTCGCCGCCGTCTCCTGCGCGCGCGTGCCGAAGCTCACGGTGATCGTGGGCGGCTCGTATGGCGCGGGCAACTACGGCATGTGCGGGCGCGCGTACGATCCGCGCTTCCTCTGGACGTGGCCCAACGCGCGGATCTCCGTCATGGGCGGCGAGCAGGCCGCGACGGTCCTGAGCTCGGTCGCGTCCGACCGCGATCCGGGCGAGATCGAGGCGCTGCGCGAGCGCACCCGCGCGCAGTACGAGACCCAGGGCCACCCGTACTACGCGACCGCACGGCTGTGGGACGACGGCGTGATCGACCCGCTCGCGACCCGCGACACGATCGGGCTCGCGCTGTCGGCGTGCGCGAATGCGCCGCTGGATGCGCCGATGCGGCCCGTGCTGCGGATGTGACGGGCCGCCGCGCCGCGCCGCGCCGCCTCAGCCTTCGAGGTGCGCCTTGAGGTCGCGCAGCGCGCGGCGCATGACGGCGTCGGCGATCGCGGTGCGCACGACGCGCGGCACGAAGCGGCCGGGGTCGATGCGCAGGTCGAGCTCGACGTGCGTGCGGTGATCGCCCGCGGGCTCCAGGCGCCATTCGCCGCGGAAATCGCGAAAGTCGCCGCCCAGATACTCGCTGCACAGGCGGCGCGGCTCGTCGTAGAGCTGGCGCAGCCGGTAGCGGACGACCTTCAAGCGGGCGTCGACCTCGTATTCGACCACCGACGCGCGGCCCTGGTCATCGCGCTCGAGGACGCGCGCGCTGCGCACGGCCCCCTGCCACTCGGGCAGGTGCTCGAAGTCCGTCAGCGCGTCGAAGCAGGTCTGCTGGTCGACTGCGATGTCCGTGCTCCTGCACGCGCCGTAGGAGGGCATTCTCAGCCGCTCATCGCCATGCGCAGCGCCAGCCGCTCGAGGCGCGCGAGCGACTCGGCGTTGCGGACCTTCGTCGCGAGCTGGACGAGCGGGTTGAGCGCGAGCACCGCGCCCAGGCCGTCGGGGTTCTCGGTCATGCGCACGAGCGTGCCGCCGACCTGTGGCTCGAGCTCCATCGTCACCTGCGCGGTCCCCAGCGGCCGCGCCTTCGCGCGCATGCGCAGCAGTCGCGGCGCCTGCGCGTCGAGCGACTCGGTGTGGTCGTCGAGGGCCAGCGGCCCGATGCCGATCGTGTGGTGAAAGCGCGCTCCGGGCATCGGCCACGACGCGTCGGCGGCGCGGATCCGCTTGGACCCGACGACCCAGGAGCCGTAGCCGCCGGGGTCGGCGAGGGCGTCCCAGACCTGCTCGGGCGAGACCGCCATGAAGCGCTCGTTCGTGGCCACGCCGCCTGCCTACCCGGGTTGGCCCCCGGGAGCACCCGTCAAGAACCCTTGACGGCACGACACCGTCAAGGTACCTTGACGGCATGGATGACCTCACCGCCACCGTCAACCGCCTCGACGAGCATCTCGGCGAGGCGATCGCCGCCGACCCGCTCGCGGCACTCAGGCTCATCGGCGCCGTCCAGCGCGACGTCGACACACATCAGCGCGCCGCCGTTCGCGCCGCCGCCCAGCAGCACTCCTGGACCGCGATCGGAGACGCTCTCGGCGTCTCCAAGCAGGCCGCGCACCAGAAGTTCGCCAAGCCGTGGGCCGACGAGCTCAAGGAGGAGCTGAAGGCCTCGAGCAAGCTCTACAAGACCGCCATGCGCAAGGGCGAGCTGCGCACGGCCGCCGACGCGAAGGACAAGCTCGACGCGGTCATCGGCGAGTTCAAGGGCGCGAGCCCCCGGCGCGGGCGCTAGCGTCGCATCGCGGGTGCGTCGGCGGCGGGTGCGTCGGCGCTCGGCGGCGCGCGCCTCGTCGTGACGTTTGCGCCTGTTTCAGGCGCGCGCGACGACGATCATGAGCCAACTGGAGATCGCGTCCTCGAGGGCGGGCATGTCGGACTTCAGCCCGTGGTCGCCGCGGACCACGACGACCCTGCGCCGCTCGGTCGGCTCGGGCTGTCCGAAGCGGTCGCTGGCCCCCTGCACGACGAGCGCGGAGACACCGACGGCGTCGAGCTCGTCCTGGCGGCTGGCACCGGAGGGCGCGACGAGCGGGAACGCCAGGCACAGGACGGCGACCGCGCCCGTCGCAGCTGCCGTCCGGCACGCGACCCGCGCGCCGGCCGAGCGCCCGCCGGCGATGAGCGGCAGGTCGCGCAGCGCGCCGTCGCGCAGCTGCCCGACGACGCTCGTCCAGGCCGTGTCGAGCACGGGCGCACGCGGTGGCGAGCGCCGGCCGGCGACGCGATAGGGCTGCTCGACGAGCGCGACGCTGACACCGGCCTCGCGCGCGACGCGCGTGACCGCGACGAGGTCGGGCGCGCCGACGCCGCCGCCGGCCCCGTGGCCGAGGACGAGCGCCGCGCGCGGATCGGCCGCCGGGTGCAGGTGCACGCGCGCGGTGCCGTGAGGCGTCTCGAACTCGACGACGCTCACGGTCGCCGCGCGACCGCGACGCGCCTGACCCGTACCCGGGCCCGCGCGCGAACCGTCGCGACGCTCGCCGCGACGTCGATCTCCAGCCGCCCGCGCCGGCCGAGCCGCGTGAGGGTGCGACGCGTCCCGGCGCGGATCGTGAGAGCCGCCCTCGCCGGTCGTCCGGCGGCAACCGTGATCCTCGTCGCGCGCAACCTCACGCCGGTGAGGCGGCCGCGCGATCGCAGTCGCCCGGTGAGGGTCAGCCGGCCCGACACGTTGGTTGCGAGCCGGCGCACGCTGAGGCGCCCCGTCTGGAGGATCCGCTGCGGGCTGGTCACCGTCAGCGTCACGAACGCGGCGCATCCGTCGCTTGTCCGGTGCGCGGCCGCCGGGCACCGGTCGGCCGCGTCGAGGACGCCGTCGGCATCGGCGTCGGGGGCGACGGCGGGAAGCAGCGGCAGCGGGCAGCCGGGGGTCGCGATCGGCGCACCGCCCGGGCACCCGAAGGTGTCGCTGATCAGCACGGCCGGCGGCGGGCACGCGCTCGCCGTCCCGTCGATCAGCCGCGAGACCTCGCCGGAGAGCTGCACGACATGGATCCGCCCGCATGCGTCCTCCCCGAACGCGACGAGGGTGAAGTCCGCCACGTCGATTCCCGTCGAGCGGTCGTCGGCCCCCGTGCTCGGCACGATCGAGCGGATCTCCCCGACGCAGTAGTCGGCGTAGAGGTAGCGGCCGGCAAGCGTCGGAAGTCCCGGGTCACGGACGACGTAGCCGCCCGTGATCGCCTGGCAGCCGGGGCGGTCGTATTCGAACACCGGCGGGACGTGCCCGGCCGGCTCGCAGGGCGGCACGGTGCCGTCGTTGGGCAGCGTGCCCTCGTAGCACTTCCACCCGAAGTTGGCCCCGCGTCCCCGGGTCGCGGAGTAGTCGACCTCCTCGAAGTCGTCCTGACCGACGTCGCCGAGCAGCAGGTCGCCGGTGCTGCGGTCAAACGAGAACCGGAAGGGGTTGCGCAGGCCGTAGGCGTAGATCTCCCCGCGGGCATCGGCGCGGCCGGCGAAGGGGTTGTCGGCCGGGATGCTGTAGCCGCCGTCGGTGCCGGGCGCGATCCGCAGCAGCTTGCCGAGCAGCGCCGTGCTCTGCTCGTCCTCGGTGCCCGCCCGGATCAGCGTCTGGCCGTTGCCGTCGGGGTCGTCGCCGCCACCGCCGTCGCCCGTGGAGATGTACAGCAGGCCGTCCGGGCCCGTCTGCAGGCCGCCGCCGTTGTGGTTGCTGCGAAGGCTGTGCTCGATCCTCAGCACGAGAGCGCGCGCAGGCGTCGCGACGTCCGGGTCCGGGGAGCGGCGCCACAGATCGATGCGGATGTCGCCGCCGGCGTCCGTGGAGTACGTGTAGAGGCGTCCCGTCTGGGCGTAGTCGGCGGCGAACGCCATCGCGAGCAGCCCGCGCTCGCCATCGGTCGAGAGCTCGGTGGCGGGGATCGTGAGAAACGGCGCCGGCAGGGTCGTGCCGTTCTTCACGAGCCGGATCGTGCCGCCGCGCTCGACGACGAAGAGACGGGAGCTGTCGCCCGGCGGACTCGCGACGGAGATCGGGTTCGTGAACGATCCGACCGGCTCGAGCGAGACCGCCCGCGCGGTGGCCGGGAGGACCAGCAGGAGGAGGAGCGCGAGCCATCCGCGCCGCGCGGCGCTCACGGTGCGCGGCCGTGCGTCGTGTGCGGCGCCATGTCGATGCTCGACTGCGGGCACTCCTCGCAGCGGCTCTCCAGCCAGCGGACGGTCTTCACAGCGTCCTCGGGAGCCACATGCTCGGCGTGCAGCTCGACCTCCAGGAAGCGGTCGCAGACGGTCACGGACGGGCGGCCGAGGCGCGCCGACAGGTCACCGGGCACGCGCTCGACGACGAGCCGCGCCTCGAGCGCCTCGAGCTCCTCGGCGTGCTGCTCGAACGCCGCGGGGTCGTCGAGGCAGACCACGACCGCGGGGTGCCTGCCCCGCAGCGGGCGCAGGGCGGGGATGCCGCGCAGGTGGGAGATGGCATGCATGCGGCCATCCTGCCCGAATGCCCCCGTCGCGTCACGTACCCTCAGGTCATGGCCTACGCAGCCGCCGACGGGCGCCGGCAGCTTCTCGACACGATCGCTGATGCGACCGACGAGCTCGGCCTGGCCCTCGCCGCGCTCGGCGAGGCCTACGAGCAGCTCGACGAGCACACCGGCGACGTGCTCGAGCAGCAGCTCTTCCGGCCCGTGCAGCTCGCCTACGGCCGCGCGAGCCGCTCGCACGGGCAGTTCGCCGCGCGCCACGGCCTCGAGGGCCGCACGTTCGACCCGCAGGCCGCGGGCCTGCCGTCGCTCGGGGCCCGGGGTTTCATCGACAGCGCGGTCGAGGCGATCCGCGAGGCCGACGGGACGCTCTCGACGCTGCAGGACTCGCTGCTGCCCGTCGAGGTCGGCGACCCCCAGCTGCGCGCCGAGCTCGCCGAGCTGCGCGAGCTCATGGGCGACCTGCCCCAGCGCGCGCGCGAGCTCGTCCGCACCATCGGCCGCTGACGCCGTGGGCGAGCGCTGCGTGCTGTTCGTCGGCGACTCGTTCACCGCGGGCACGGGCGATCCGACGGGTCTTGGCGGCTGGGCCGGGCGCGCCGTGGCGGCGTCCTACGCCGCCGGCATGCCGCTGATCGCCTACAACCTCGGCGTGCGCGGCGAGACGTCGATCTCGATCGCCGATCGCTGGATCGCCGAGATGCGGCCGCGGGCGCTCGCCGGCGCCGGCGTCGTCTTCTGCGTCGGCTGCAACGACGTCGTCGAGATGGACGGGCGCCTGCTCGTCGAGCCCGGGGAGTCCGTCGCGACGCTCGACCGCCTGCTCACCGACGCCGCGCGGGTCGGCCTGCGCGCGTTCGTCGTCGGCCCGCCGCCGCTGGGCGAGCCGGGGGAGGACGAGCGCGCGCGTGCGCTGTCGGCGGCGTTCGCGCGCGTCGCCGCGCGCCACGAGACCCCGTACGTCCCGGTCCTCGACGACCTCCTCGCGCGGACGAGCTGGCCCGCCGAGGCCCGGGCCGGCGACGGCACCCACCCCGGCGCCGGGGGCTACGACGACCTCGCCGAGCTCGTGCTCACACGCGGCCTGCTGGCCTGGATCGGGAGCCTGCAGACGGTCTGATGCGCTCGTCTCGTCACGCGACCGACGGCCGAGCCGGGGCCTGGGACCGGCGCTAGGAGTCCAGAGCGGCGAGCAGCCGCTCGAGGTCGGACTCGTCGTTCCAGGCGCCGACGGAGGCGCGCAGCAGGCCGGTGCCGGGCAGGTCGCGCAGCACGATCCCGGCGGCCGCGAGGCGCTCGCGCGTGGCGGGCGGGTCGGCGTCCTTCCAGGCGACGAGCGTCGTGTGGTCACGGCCGACGACCTCGCGGCCGCTGTCGGCGAGCGCCTGCGCGAGCGTCTGCGCCAGCGCCGCCGCGCGCTCGTGGACGGCGTCCCAGCCGAAGGCGCCCAGCACGTCGAGCGACGCGATCGCGGCCGCCGTGATCTCGAGGCTCTGCGCGGGTGAGTCGTGGCGTGCGGCGGTCGGCCGGGCCATGGCGTCCAGCCCGGCGCCGGGGTTCTCGAGGTTCATGTACGTCGGGCCGGGCGCCGGCAGGCGGTCGGCCCACTCCGGCGAGACCCACAGGGTCCCCGTCCCGACCGGGCCGCAGAGCCACTTCTGCCCGGAGCCGGCATAGAACGCGCAGCCCAGCGCGGTGACGTCGACCGGCACGGCGCCGATGCCCTGTGCGCCGTCGAGCAGCACCGGCACGCCGCGGTCCGACAGGTCGGGCGCCAGGCGCCCGTCGATCCAGCTGACGTGCGAGCAGGCGACGAGGCGCGTCGCCGGGGAGACGGCGTCGGCCAGGTCGGCGAACGGCACCGAGCGGACCTCGATGCCGCGGTGCGCGCGCGCCGCGGCGAGCGGGCCGAGCACGCCCGGGTGCTCGTCGTCGGACGTGAGCACCTCGTCGCCCGGCCGCAGGTCCAGCCCCGCGAGCACGCGCACGACCCCGTCGCTCGTGCAGGTCGTCAGCGCGACGTCGTCGAGCTCGGCGTGCAGGAGCTCGGCGTAGGCGGCGCGCAGGGCGCCGCGCCGGTCGATGAGCGCCTGGTAGTACGCGGACGCCCGCCCCTCGGTGACGGCGAGCAGGAGCACGTCGCCGATCGCCTGCGCGGCGGCCGCCGGCAGTGGCCCGCAGGTACCCGCGTTGAGGTAGACGCGGTGCTGGAGGACGGGAAACGCGGCGCGCAGGCCGGCGGGATCCATGCCGCGCAGGCTAGAGGACGGGCGCCACCGTCCCACCCGGCTGTCGTGCTGCGACAGCCGGGCGGGACGATGGCTCGCGGAACGACGGCTAGCGGCCGCAGACCGGCCAGTGGGCGGGGCCCGCGCGTGCGGTACAGCCGCGCCGCGCGGCGATCCTGCTCGGTCTCGGATGCAGCGGCGGGATCGCCCTTGCCGCCGACCGAAGCCCACGCCGAGTACGAGAACTGGTACTTGCCGCGGTAGGTGCCGCCCGACGAGATCGCGCGGTTCGTGCCGACGGCGGGGCGGCTTGCCGCGAACGACGCCTGGCGCAGCGAGGCCGCCGGCAACGACGGCACCCATCCGGCCGCCGGCGGCTACGCGGCACTCGCGGGGATCGTGCTGGGCGGCGGGCTGCCGGATTGGATCGATGCGCTGAGATGAACGGAACAACAACGATCGAGTTGGTGTAGTTGTCGCACGACCAAGCCGGAGCTGCGCGACTGGCTGCGCCGCCTGCACGACGGGTCCACGTCACGACGATCTTCGTCACCCACGACCAGGAGGGAGGCGCTCGAGGTCGCCCAGCAGGTCGCGGTCATCGACGCCGGCCGCATCGAGCAGACGGGAACGCCGGACGATCTGTACGAGCGGCCGGCCAATCCCTTCGTCATGGGGTTCGTCGGCCCGGTCACGCAGATGGGGGACGCGTGGGTTCGCCCGCACGACATCGAGCTGCTCGAGGACGAGGAGGACGGCTGCGTGCTCGCCGAGCTGACGGCCGACCCGGGCGCCTGGGATCGCCGTTAGGCGCCCGCGGCGGCGGCGTGCCAGCTCACCGGCGGTCCGTGGTAGCCGGTGTGCGCGAGCAGGTGCGCGACGCCGCTGCCGTTGTCCTCGGGCCGCTCGCGGCAGCGCAGCTCGAAGCGCCCGCCCTCGCCGGCCGGCGGTTCGAGCGTCAGCCAGGCCAGCGGTGCGCTCGCGGCGCTCGCGAACGCGCTGCGGATCGCGTCGCGCTCGCCCTCGTCGAGGTACTGGTCGACGACCGACTGCCACACGACGGTGAGCAGCTGCGGCCGCGGGTCGCCGAGGCGCTCGAGCAGCCACCGCGCCGCGCTGCGCCGCTCCACGACGACCGGATGCCGTGTGGCCACCGCCGCCGCCGCGGCGACGCGCTCGATGCGCTCGGGCTCGTCGGGCCAGACGTAGGACTGCAGCTCGAGGCGGCCCTCGCGCGTCGTCGCGTCGATCGGCGCCTGGTCGCAGCCCGCGCGCTCGGCGATCTGCAGCCCGGGCGCCACCGCGGCGGGCTCCTCGACCGGCAGACCCTCCCACGGCTCGGCGAACCCCAGCGGACACGCGGGATCGCCGAGCGCTCGGCCGCCGACGACATAGCGAAAGCGCTCGACGTTGAGGTTCAGCCCCGCGCTGGCGCCGATCTCGAGCAGGCGGATCGGCAGCCGGTGGCGCTCGGTGAGCCACAGCAGCGCGCCGTAGAGGGCGACGCAGCGGCCCGGCTCGTTGGTCTGCACGGTGCGCCGGGCGAGCTCGCGGACGACGCCGGCGTGCTCGGTCAGCGTGCGCTGCGCGACCTCCCAGGCGCCGGCCGGTGGCGTGTCGCCGCCCGCGCTCGGAAAGAACCGCGCGAGCTCGGGCGCCCGGCCGCCGAGGACGAGATGGTGCAGCGCCGCGAGCAGCCGCAGCTCCGGCACCGACCCCGGCGTGGCCGGGTCGCCGGCGAAGATCGTGGCGACGATGCCGCCCGCGTCGATGTCGTCTCCCGCCCGGCGCATGAGCTCGACGTACAGCGGCGAGCGGCCGTCGCGCTCGAGCGCGGCGGCCCGGGCGCGAAACAGCTCGCCGATCACGGCAGCGCCGACAGCAGCCGATCGATGTCCGCGTCGTCGTTCCAGGCGCCGACGGACGCGCGCAGCAGCCCCGTCCCGGGCAGGTCGCGGATGATGACGCCCGCCTCGGCGAGCCGCCGCCGCGTCGCGGGCGGGTCGGCGTCCTGCCACGAGACGAGCGTCGTGCGGTCGCGCTCGGCCACCTCGCGACCGCGCTCGGCGAGCGCGTCGGCCAGCTGCGCGGCGAGCCGCGCCGCCCGCTCGTACACCGCATCCCAGCCGGCGCCGCCGAGCAGCTCGAGCGAGGCGAGCGCCGCGGCGCACGTCTCCGCGCTCTGCGCCGCGGCGTCGTGGCGGGCGGCCGTGGCGCGCGGCACCGCGTCCAGGCCCGCATTCGGGTTCTCGAGGTTCATGCCCGTCGGGGCCGGCGAGGGCACCCGGTCGCTCCAGCGCGGATCGATCCACAGCATGCCGCTGCCGACCGGGCCGCAGAGCCACTTCTGGCCCGAGCCCGCGTAGAACGCGCAGCCCAGCGCCGTGACGTCGATCGGCACGGCGCCGACGCCCTGCGCGCCGTCGAGGAGCACGGGCACGTCGCCGAGGTCGTCCAGGCCGGACACGGCGCGGCCGTTGATCCAGCTGACGTGCGAGCACGCCACCAGCTTCGTCTGCGCGACGACCGCGGCGGCGATCTGCGCGAACGGCACCGCCCGGACGACGATGCCCCGCTGATCGCGCGCCGCCGCGAGCGGGCCCTGCAGCCCGGGATGCTCCTCGTCGGAGGTGAGGACCTCGTCGCCGGCCTGCAGGTCGAGGGCGCCGAGGATGCGGACGATGCCCTCGCTCGTGCAGGTCGTCAGCGCGACGTCGTCGCTCGATGCGCACAGCAGCGCGGCGTAGGCGTCGCGCAGGCGCGCCCGGCGATCGAGCGTGGCCTCGAAGTACGCCGTGCTGCGGCCCTGCTCGGTGCCGAGCGCGAGCATCTCGCCGATCGCCATGTTGGCGGAGCGCGGCAGCGGGCCGCACGTGCCGGCGTTCAGGTAGGCGTACTTCTGCAGGACGGGAAACTCGGCGCGCAGCGTGGCGGGATTCATGCTCACGAGGCTACTGGCGCCGATCGGGCCACCATCGCCGTCCCGACATGCCGCGGGCCCGGCGCCGGAGCGCCGGGCCCGCAGGCCAGGTCGGTGTCGCGGGGCTGGCGCTCAGCGGCCGCAGACCGGCCAGTGGCCGGGCCCGCCCGTGCGGTACAGCCGCGCCGCGCGGCGATCCTGCTCGCGCTCGGAGGCACGGGCGGGATCGCCGCTACCGCCGACCGAGCGCCAGGTCGCATAGGAGAACTGATACTTGCCGCGGTACGTGCCGCCGGCCGAGACGGCCCGCGGGTTGCCGTGCGACTCGCACATCGCGATCGCCTGCAGCTGGGGCGGGATCGCGACACGGCGGTGGGCCCGCCGGTGGAGCGTGCGTGCCATATGGCGGCGCAGCCGGCGGATCGCGTGGCGCAGCTCGCGCGTCTCCGAGCGCAGCGCGCTCGGAGTCATCGCAAGCACGCGGGCGCGCAGCCTGCTGCGCTTGCGCGCCCCAAACGGCTTGTCCTGCAGCCGGTGGTAGCGGTGCGCGTAGTGCAGATGACGAGAGGAGAGGCGTGCCATGAGGGGCGCGCGCTCCTCGGGGAGCGGGGTCATGCCGGGCGCAGGAGCGGACGGCGGGGCCGGCGGCGCATCCTCTGCGAGGGCGAACGGGACGACTGCGCTGATGGGCACCGCGATCGCGCTCGTGGCGCAGACGGCGCCCAGGGTTCTGAGACGCATTCAGTGGTCGTGTCCTTCCAGCGGCCCGGTGGCGACACGCGACGTGCGCGCGGCGCAGGTGGCCGGTCGTTGTGACGCGGGCGGCAGCGCTCGTGGCGCCCCGGTTCTGACCCGCGGTGGCGAGACCCTAGCAGGATGCGTACGAACCCATGTTCGCTTCGGTCCGAACTGTGCTCTTCCGGTCCGTCCAGGACGAGCGCGGGCGGGCGCGCGCAGGCGCCCACCCGGCACGGCACCCCGCTACGGCTTGAGCACGACCTTCACGCAATCGTCCTGCTTGTGCTTGAACGTCTCATAGCCCGACGACGCCTCGTCGAGTGACATGCGATGCGTGACGATGAAGCTCGGGTCGATGTCCCCGTTCTCGATGCGCTCCAGCAGCGGGCGCAGGTAGCGGTGGACGTGACACTGGCCCGTCCGGACGGTCAGGCCCCGGTTCATCAGCGCGCCGATGGGGAACTTGTCCATGAAGCCCCCGTACACGCCGGCGATCGACAGCGTGCCCCCGTTGCGACAGCAGTAGATCGCCTCGCGCAGGGAGTAGCCGCGATCGCGTCTCCATCCGCGTCGCCTGCTTGACGCGGTCGTAGGCGTACATGCCCGGGTGGTGGTGGTGGGCCTCCATGCCGACGGCGTCGATGCAGTGCGTCGGGACCGCGCCCGCCGGTCATCTCGCGCAGCGCCGCGCGCACCGGCGTCTGCTCGTAGTTGATGATCTCCGCGCCGGCCTTGTCGCGCGCCATCGCCAGCCGGTAGTCGAAGCGGTCGATCGCGATGACCCGCTCGGCGCCCAGCAGGTAGGCGCTGGCGATCGCGAACTGGCCGACGGGCCCGCAGCCCCAGACCGCGACGATGTCGCCGGGCTGGATGTCGCACATCTCCGCGGCCATCCAGCCCGTCGGAAAGACGTCGGAGAGAAACAGCACCTGCTCGTCCTCGAGGTCGCTCTCGATCTTGATCGGCCCGACGTCGGCGAACGGGACCCGCGCGTACTCGGCCTGCCCGCCCGCGTAGCCGCCGGTCAGGTGCGAGTAGCCGAAGATCCCGGCCGTCGCGTCCCCGAACATCTTCTCGGCCATCGACGCGTTGGGGTTGGAGTTCTCACACAGCGAGAACAGCCCGCGCGCGCAGGCGTTGCAGTTCCCGCAGGCGATCGGGAAGGGCACGACGACGCGGTCGCCGACCTTCAGGTTGGAGACGTCGCGGCCGGTCTCCACGATCTCGCCCATGAACTCGTGGCCGAGGATGTCGCCCTTGCGCATCGTCGGGATGTAGCCGTCGTACAGATGCAGATCCGAGCCGCAGATCGCGGTCGAGCTGATCTTCACGATCGCGTCGCGACCGTTGAGGATCTTCGGATCGGGGACGTTCTCGACCTGGACCTTGTTGCGGCCCGACCACACGGTCGCCCTCATGCGGCACCTCCGTTCATGCCGATCGACGCGAGCTCCTCGTCGGGGAGCGGGTGCGCCGGGCGCTGCTTGGCGGTGCGGCTGCCCAGCTGGCCCTCGGGCGCGCCGTCGGAGCGCACCACCTCGCCGGTCTCGACGATCTGCTTGAAGCGGCGCAGGTCGTCCTTGATCTGGGTCGCCGGCTCCTCGCCGGCGAACTTCGCGATGAGCGACCCGACCGCCCCGCCGGGGACGGCGTAGCGCAGCTCGACATGGATCTCCGTGCCCTGGTCGGCGGGCGCCGGGACGAACGCGACGGTGCCGGAGTTCGTCGATCTTCGAGCCGGCTGCCGAGCGCCACGAGATCCGCTCGCCCGGCACGTCCTCGGTGATCTCTGCGTCCCACTCGGCGTCCATGCCCAGCGGCGCGCGCGCCGTCCAGTGCGAGCGGCCGGGGGCGATCTCGCGCACGTCCTCGAGGTGCGCCATGAACTGCGGGAAGCTCTCGAAGTCCGCGCCAGCGGGCGTAGAGCTCGTCGCGGTCGGCGCGCACGGTGATCGCGGCCTTGAGGTCGACCGGCGCGTCCTCGGCCGCCGCGGGGCCCGGTCCGCCGTCCTCGCCGCCGCGCGTCAGGCGCACGCCGTCGACGAGGTCGGCAGCGAACGCGCCGGCGACGGCGCCGGTCGCCGCGAGCGTGCGCACGGGCCGGCGGCTGCGCGAGCGCAGCGCGGAGCCCAGCAGCGCAAGGTCCATGGTGTCGCCCGCGACGCGCGCCCACACCCATTGGGTCGGCCGGCGATCGCTGAAGATCCCGACGCCGGCCGCGATCTCGCGCACGCCCACGGCGCGCATCCACATGCGGCTGCGCGCGTCGTCGCGCACGCCGATCATGCGGTTCATGCGACCCGGCGTGAGGACCTGCGGGATGCCGAGCGCGAAGCTGAAGACGCCCAGGCTCCTGGCCATCGGGTCGCGGGGGCCCGCGCCGGTGCTTTTCGCATAGCCGGTCATGAGGTGTGCACCGCCGAGAACTCGCGCACGACCGCCTCGCAGAACGCCGGCAGGTCGTCGGGATTGCGGCTCGTGATGAGGGTGTCGTCCACGCAGACCTCCTCGTCGACGGCCTCGGCGCCGGCGTTGCGCAGGTCGGTGCGCAGGCTCGGGAACGAGGTCAGCCGCCGGCCGCGCACGACGTCGGCCTCGACGAGCGTCCAGGGGCCGTGGCAGATCGCGGCCGACGGGCTTGCCGGAGGCCACGAAGTCGCGTACGAAGGCGACGGCGTCGTCGTCCATGCGCAGGCGGTCGGGGTTGCACGTGCCCCCCGGCAGCAGCAGGCCGTCGTAGTCGTCGATCGAGGCGCCGGCGACCTTGCGGTCGACCGCGAACGTGTCCGCAGGCTCGAGGTCGTTGTTCATCGCCTGGATCTCGCCCGTGTCGAGCGAGAGCAGCTCGGTGCGCGCGCCGGCGTCCTGCACGGCCTGGCGCGGCTGCTCGAGCTCCACCTGCTCGACGCCGTCGGTCGCGAGGATCGCGATGGTGCGATCGCTCAGTTCGTTGGCCATCGTCACTCCTTCCGTCGTGTGGGACCGTGCGCGGCCGCCGTCCCTGCGGCCCTGCCACACGGGTTAGCACGAGCGGGCGATCGCAAACCCGCAGTGCTGGGACAATGGCGCGGTGAACGTCACGCTCCCCGACGGAACCGAGCTCGAACTCGCCGACGGCGCCACCGGCGCCGACGCCGCGCTGGCGATCGGCCCGGGGCTTGCGCGCGCCGCGCTCGCGGTGCGCCAGAACGGCGAGGTCCGCGACCTCGGGCGCCCGCTGATCCCCGGCGAGCCGCTGGAGATCATCACTCCCAGGAGCGACGGCGCGCTGGACGTCATCCGCCACGACGCCGCGCACGTCCTCGCCGCCGCGGTCATGGAGCTCTATCCCGGCGTGAAGATCTCGATCGGCCCGCCGATCGACACCGGCTTCTACTACGACTTCGAGTTCCCCGCGGGCGTGACCGTGTCCGACGCCGACTTCGAGCGCATCGAGCAGACGATGCGCCGGCACATCAACGCCGACGAGCCGTTCGTCCGCGAGGACGTGAGCGTGGAGGACGCGCTGGAGCGCTTCCGCGCCGCGGGCCAGGACTACAAGGTCGAGCTCATCGAGGACCTCGTGCGCGACGACGGCGTGCAGAGCGTGAGCCTCTACACCAACGGTCCCTTCACCGACCTCTGCCGCGGGCCGCACGGGCCCGGCACCAAGCGCATCAAGGCCGTGAAGCTGCAATCCGTCGCGGGCGCCTACTGGCGCGGCGACTCCGACCGCCAGATGCTCACCCGGATCTACGGCACCGCGTTCTTCAGCAAGGAGGAGCTGGCCGAGCACCTCGAGCGCCTCGAGCAGGCCAAGGCCCGCGACCACCGGCGCCTGGGCCCGCAGCTGGGCCTGTTCGCGTTCTCGGAGGTGGCGCCCGGCAGCGCGTTCTGGCTGCCCAACGGGACGCGGCTCTTCAACGAGCTCGTCGGCCTCAGCCGCGAGATGGGGATGGAGCGCGGATACACCGAGGTGAAGACCCCGCAGCTCTACGACAGCGAGCTGTGGAAGACGTCGGGCCACTGGGGCAAGTACCGCCAGCACATGTTCGTCACCGAGACCGAGGGCCGCGAGTTCGGGATCAAGCCGATGAACTGCCCCGGTCACGCGCACCTGTTCAGCCTCCAGAAGTGGTCCTATCGCGACCTGCCGGTGCGCTACTCCGAGCCGGGCCTGCTGCACCGCAACGAGCCCAGCGGGACCCTGCACGGCCTCTTGCGCGTGCGCCACTTCGCCCAGGACGACGCGCACATCTTCTGCACCGACGACCAGGTCCAGGACGAGGTCAGCGCCTGCCTGGACTTCGCCTTCGACACCTACCGGCTGTTCGGCATCGAGCCGCACCTCGAGCTCTCCACGCGCCCGGACGAGCGCGTCGGCGACGACGCGCTGTGGGACCGCGCCGAGGCGGCGCTGGCGCAGGCGCTGGCGCAGCGCGGGCTGCCCTACGTGCTCCACGAGGGCGACGGCGCCTTCTACGGCCCGAAGATCGACCTGCACATGACCGACTCGCTCGGGCGCTCGTGGCAGCTGGGCACCGTCCAGCTGGACTACTCCTTCCCGGAGCGCTTCGACCTGACCTACACCGGCGCCGACAACGCCGACCACCGCGTCGTGATGATCCACCGCGCCCTCATGGGCTCCTACGAGCGCTTCATCGGCATCCTCATCGAGCACTACGCGGGCGAGTTCCCGGTCTGGCTGGCGCCGGTCCAGGCGATCGTCCTGCCGATCTCCGACCGCCACGTCGAGGCGGCCGCGAATGTGCTGGACGCGCTGCGCGAGGCCGGCCTGCGCGGCGAGCTCGACGATCGCACGGAGTCCGTCGGGCGCAAGATCCGCGACGCCGAGCTGCGCAAGATCCCGTACATGCTCGTCATCGGCGATCGCGAGGCCGAGAGCGCGACGGTCGGCGTCCGCGAGCACCGCCGGGGCGACACCGGGAGCGAGCCGATCGCGGACTTCGTCAGCCGGCTGGCGCAGACATCCTCGCATCGCAGGGGCTGAGCGGCGTATACTCGCCCTGTTGACCGACTCTCCGAAATTCACCTCGCCGCGCACGCTCTCCGCTTGACGCGCGCCACCAATAGCTAGTGCCGGTCCCTCGCAGGTTCGACCGGCGCCCGCCGGAGCGGGATTCGACCCGGATCAACGAGCGCATTCGCGTGCCCGAGGTCCGGCTCATCGACGAGAAGGGCGAGCAGGTCGGCGTCATGCGCACCAACGACGCGCTGCGCTACGCCCAGGAGCGCGATCTCGACCTCGTCGAGGTGGCGCCCGACGCGCGCCCGCCGGTCTGCCGCGTGCTCGACTACTCCAAGTACAAGTACGAGCAGGCCCAGAAGGTCAAGCAGGCCCGCAAGCACCAGCAGCAGATCACGATCCGCGAGATCAAGTTCCGGCCGAAGATCGCGGAGAACGACTACAACACGAAGAAGGGCCACGTCGAGCGCTTCCTGCGCCACAAGGACAAGGTCAAGATCACGATCATGTTCCGCGGGCGCGAGGTCACGCACCCCGAGCGCGGCGTGATGATCCTCGACCGCCTCGCCGACGAGCTCTCCGAGCTCGGCGTCGTCGAGCAGCGCCCGATCCAGGACGGCCGCAACATGACGATGATGCTCGGCCCGTCCAAGGCCGTGCTCAGCGGCGAGATCGACCATGGCCCCGCGGACGACGCCCCCGCCGACGCCCCGGCGCCCGACGAGGCCGCGGAGTCGCCCGCGCTCGCCGGCGCGGCAGCCGAGGCCGAGGCCGACGCGCCCGAGGCGCTCGCATCTCCCGAGGCCGAGGCTCCCGACGAGCTTGAGACCGGCGAGGCCGACGACGAGGCCGACGCCCCCGACGTCCCCGAAGCGGCCGCAGCCGAGGCCGACAGCAAGGCCTGAGCGACCGCCCGAGGCTCGGCATGCTCTCGCGGCGCACGCTCTTCACCCTCGGCCTCTCGCGCGTCGCCGAGCGCGTCGAGGAGCAGTTCGACGCCGAGCGCCTGAACCCGGCGCCACCGCCCGCACCGCCGCCCAAGCCGCGGGTCCCCGCCCGGCCGCGCACGCGCACCCCGGGCCCGTCGTGGCCCCACAAGCAGGGTGCGGAGCTGTGGGAGCCGGTCTCGCAGGCGCTGCCGCGCCCGCCCGGCGCGCAGGTGCTCGAGGTCGACGAGCTCGACAGCGACCTCGCGTGGCTGCCCTTCGACGACGGCGTGTTCGACGCCGCCGTCTCGGCGTTCGCGCCGATGTTCAGCTCGGACGGGAGCGCCGCCATCGACGAGCTGTTTCGCGTCGTCGCGCCCGGCGGCCTCGTCGCCTTCACCGCGTGGACGCCGGCCGGCATCGTCGGGCGCCTGCTGCGAATCGCCGAGGAGCTCGACCCGACGCGCGCCGGCGCCGTCGCACCGATGGACTGGGCCCGGGAGGACCGGCTCCGCGGCGCCCTGGAGCGCCACAGCGACGACTTCGAGCTGCGGCCCGGCGGCCTGACGCTGAGCTTCGCCTCGCACGACGAGGCGCTGGCGCGGCTCTTCGGCGCGTTCCGGCCGCTCGCCTGGTCACCGCGCGAGGACGAGCTGCGACGCCACGCGGCGCAGATCGTCGCCGCGACAGCGGGTGGCGACGCGGGCGCCGTCACCCTGCGTGCGACCTACGTCATGGCGGTCGCCCGCCACAGGCCCGAGGAGGCGGTTCTGCCATACTGACGCGCTCGCCATGCCCAAGATGAAGACCCATTCAGGCGCGAAGAAGCGCTTCAAGATGACCGCCAACGGCAAGGTCCGTGGCCGGCACCCCTTCACGAGCCACATCCTCGAGAAGAAGTCGCCCAAGCGCAAGCGCGCGCTCGGCCGGCCGGCCATCCTGTCGGACCACGACGCGCCGCGCGTCAAGAAGCTGCTGCGGACGGGGAGCAAGTAGATGACGAGGGTCAAGCGCTCCGTTCACGCGCGCAAGAAGCGCCGCTCGACGCTCGAGCGGACCAAGGGCTTCCGGGGCGAGGCGAACTCGAACTACAAGCGCGCCAAGGAAGCGCTGATGAAGGCGGAGGCCTACCAGTACCGCGACCGCCGCAATCGCAAGCGCGACTTCCGCCGCCTCTGGATCACCCGCATCAACGCCGCCGCGCGCCAGAACGGCATGACCTACGCGACGTTCATCCACGGCCTGCAGGTCGCAGGCATCGAGCTGGACCGCAAGGTGCTGGCCGACATCGCCGTGCGCGACCCCGAGACCTTCCGCCGATTCGTCGACGCCGCCCGCGAGGCGTCGGCTGCCTGACAAGCACACGCCGACACACACCGACCTCACGGGCGCCGCTTCCTCTCAAGGACGGCGCCCTTTTTCGTTTCAGATGACCATCACCTCAAACCACAACGAGAAGCTCAAGGAGATCCGCAGGCTCGCGCGCCGCCGCGCGCGGAGCGCGAGCGGGCGCTTCGTCGCCGAGGGCGAGGACCTCGTCGCGGCCGCGGCGGCCGCGGGCTGGGATCCCGTCGTGGTGCTGACCGCCGCCGGCAGCGGCCTGGCGGGCGAGGAGGTCGAGGACGCGCTGCTGGCGGGGGTGTCGAGCCTCGGATCGGGAACGCGCCAGCTCGGGATCTACCAGGCGCGCTGGTCGCAGCCGGCGGGGCCGGTGTGCGTCGCGCTGTGGGGCGTGGGGGACCCCGGCAACGTCGGCGCGATCCTGCGCTCGGCGCTCGCGTTCGGCGCCGCGTCGGTCGTCGTCGGACCGGGTTGCGCCGATCCCTTCGGCCCCAAGGCCGTCCGCGCCTCGATGGGCGCGATCTTCTCCGTGCCGGTGGCGCGGGCGACCGACATCGCCGAGCTTCCCGGCGAGCGCGTGGCGCTCGTGGCCCGGGGCGGCGCGCCGCTCACCGGTCCCGCCGACGGCAACATGACGCTCGTCGTGGGCGCAGAGCGCGACGGCCTCGCCGGACGACGTCGTCGCCGCCTGCGACCGCGTCGCGCACATCCCGATCGCCAGCGAGTCGCTCAACGCCGCGATGGCCGCCACCGTCGCGCTGTACGAGCTCGGGCGCACCCCCGGCCCTAGGATGGCGCCCGCATGACCGACCGCATCGCAGAGCTGCGCGCCGAGGCCGAGGCGGCGATCGGAGCGGCGGCCTCGAGCGCCGAGCTCGAGCAGCTGCGCGTGCGCTGGCTCGGTCGCAAGGCCGAGCTGCCCAACGTCCTGCGCGGCATCGCGCAGCTGCCGCCGCAGGAGCGCGGGCCGACGGGCAAGGCGGCCAATCAGGCCCGCCAGGCGCTCGAGGCGCTCATCGCCGCGCGCGCCGAGCAGCTCGCCGGCGGCGAGCTCGAGCGGCGCCTGCAGCGCGACACGGTCGACGTCACGCTGCCCGGCAGCCCACCGCAGCCGGTCGGCCGCCACCACCTGCTGACCGCGACGCGCCGCGAGATCGAGGACGTCTTCCTCGGGCTCGGCTTCCGCATCGCGGAGGGGCCCGAGGTGGAGACGGTGCACTACAACTTCGACGCGCTCAACCACGCCCCGACGCACCCCGCGCGCGGGCGCAGCGACACGTTCTACGTGGGGGAGGACGTCCTGCTGCGGACGCACACCTCGCCGATGCAGATCCGCGCGATGGAGGCGCAGCCGCCACCGATCTACATCATCGTCCCGGGCCGCGTGTACCGGCCGGACTCCGACGCGACGCACACGCCGCAGTTCCATCAGATCGAGGGTCTCGCGGTCGACGTCGACATCACGCTCGCCGACCTCAAGGGCACGCTGCTGGCGTTTGCGCGGGCGATCTTCGGGATCGACCGCGAGGTGCGCCTGCGCCCGCATTTCTTCCCCTTCACCGAGCCGTCCGTCGAGGTCGACGTGTCGTGCTTCATGGCGCACGCCAAGGGCAGGCGCTGCCGCGTCTGCAAGGACACCGGCTGGGTCGAGATCCTCGGTTCGGGCATGGTCGACCCCAACGTCTTCGCCTACGTGCAGGAGCACGGCTACGACCCCGAGAAGGTCCAGGGCTTCGCCTTCGGGATGGGCATCGAGCGCATCGCGATGCTCAAGCACGGCGTGCCGGACCTGCGCCTGCTCTACGACAACGACGCGCGCTTCCTGGAGCAGTTCGGCTGATGCGCGTCCCCGTCGAGTGGCTTCAGGAGTACTGCGCGCCGGACATCTCGGTCGACGAGCTCGCGACCCGCCTCGCGATGACCGGCACGGAGGTCGACCGCATCGACCGCCACGGCGTGTCGGCGCTGGAGCACTTCGTCGTCGGCAAGGTGCTCGAGCGCGAGCAGCACCCCGACGCCGACCGCCTCAGCGTCTGCGTCGTCGAGGTCGCACCCGGCGAGACGACGCAGATCGTCTGCGGCGCGCCGAACGTCGCGGCCGGCCAGACGGTCGCGGTCGCGCGGCCGGGCGCGGTCATGCCCGACGGGACGCGGCTGAAGAAGGCCAAGCTGCGCGGGCAGTCCTCCGACGGGATGATCCTCGCCGAGGACGAGCTCGGCATCGGGATGGACCACGCCGGGACGATGGTGCTCGACGACGCCCTGCAGGCCGGAGCGCCGCTGGAGGGCGTGCTGCCACTGGCGACCGACGTGCTCGAGCTCGAGATCACGCCCAACCGGCCCGACTGCCTGGCGATCTACGGCGTTGCGCGGGAGGTCCACGCGGCGACCGGCGCCGCGCTGGCGCCCGCGCCCTGGGAGCAGGACCCCGGGAGCTTCGACACGGAGGATGTCGGCGCGCAGGTCGTCGTCGAGGCGACCGACCTGTGCCCGCGCTTCACCGCGCGCGCCTTCGAGGACGTCACGATCGCCCCGTCGCCGCCGTGGCTGAAGGCGCGCCTCATGGCCTGCGGGCAGCGCCCGATCAACAACGTCGTGGACATCACGAACTACGTGATGCTGCTGACCGGCCAGCCGCTGCACGCCTTCGACCTCGACCGCATCGCCGGCGGCCGGCTCGTCGTCCGGCGCGCGACGCAGGGCGAGCAGGTCGTGACGCTCGACGGCCAGACGCGGATGGTCGACGCCGACGTCCTGCTCATCGCCGACGGCGAGGGGCCGACGTCGATCGCCGGCGTCATGGGCGGCACGCGCTCGGAGGTGCAGCCCGACACGGTCCGCGTCCTGATGGAGGTCGCCGCCTGGAACGGGCCGAACATCCATGCGACGTCGCTGAAGCTCGGCCTGCGCAGCGAGGCCAGCGCGCGCTTCGAGAAGGGCCTCTCGCCCGAAGGGACGCTCGAGGCGCAGGCGGTGGCGACGAGGCTCATGCTCGAGCTGACCGGCGCGCGGCTCGTGCCCGGCACGATCGACGTCGGCGGCGGGTGGGCGGGTGCGGATCAGCCGGTCACGATCCGCCTGCGCGACAAGCGGATCGTCGGGCTGCTGGGCGTGAACATCACGCGCTCGGAGTCGGCGCTGCACCTCCAGCGCCTCGGCTTCGCCACCGCCGAGCGCCCCGACGGCCTGGACGTCGGCGTGCCGCACTGGCGGCGCAACGACGTCGCCCGCGAGGCCGACCTCGTCGAGGAGGTCGCGCGGCTGCACGGCATGGACCGGCTGCCGGCGACGCTGCCCCGCCGCCGCGGCGCCGTCGGCGTGCTGACGCCGGCTCAGCGCCTGCGCCGGCGCGCGGAGGACGTCCTCACCGACCGCGGCCTGCTGGAGATCGTCGGCTGGAGCTTCGAGGCGCCCGAGCGCGCCGGGCAGCTGCGCCTGCCCGAGGACGACGCGCGCCGGCGCCGCGTCGTCATCGAGAATCCGATGAGCGAGGACCAGTCGGTCCTGCGCACGACGCTGCTCGGCTCGCTGCTGGACGTCGCGCGTCACAACGCCGCCCGCGGCCAGGGCGTCCGCGGGTTCTATGAGTCCGGCGCGGTGTACCTCGCGACCGGCGAGCGCCTGCCCCACGAGCACCGCGCGCTCGCGGCGGTCGTCCCCGGCGACGTCTTCGGGGCGAAGGCCTATCTCGAGGCGCTCCTGGAGGCGCTGCGCGTCGACGCGTCGTTCGCGGCCGCCCCGCAGCCGTTCCTGCACCCGGGCCGCAGCGCGACCGTCAGCGCCGGCGGCGCCGAGGTCGGCTGGGTCGGCGACGTGCACCCGCTCGTCGCCGCCGAATGGGATCTCGCCGGCATCGCCGCATTCGAGGTCGATCTCGACGCCGTCATCGAGCAGGCCGCGACGGTCCCGCTCTACGAGGACCTGACGTCCTTTCCCGAGCTGCGCGAGGACATCGCGGTCGTCGTCGACGCCGACGTCCCCGCGGCGCAGGTGCTCGAGGTCGTGCGCGCGGCGGGCGGCAGGCTGCTCGCGCGCGCCGAGGTCTTCGACGTCTACCGCGGCGAGCAGGTCGCCGAGGGCCGGACGTCGCTGGCGATCGCGCTGACGTTCCGCGCCCGCGACCGCACGCTCACCGACGCCGACGCCGCGCCGGTGCGCGCGAGGATCCTCGCGCGGCTGGCCGCCGAGGTCGGAGGTGAGCTGCGTGGCTGACCCGCGCGTCCTCGTCGCCGGCGGCTCGGGCTACGCCGGTGCGCTCGCAGCACGGCTGATCGACCGCCACCCGGTCTTCTGCCTGCACGCCGTGACGAGCCGCAGCGACGCCGGCCGCCCCCTGACCGACCTCTACCCGCACCACCGCGTCGACGCCGTGCTCGAGGAGCTCGACGTCGAGGTCCATGGCGACGTCGACGCCGCGATCGTCGCCTATCCGCACGGCGCCTCGGCGCCGGTCGTCGAGCAGCTGCGCGAGCGCGGGGTGCGCGTCGTGGACCTCAGCGCGGATTTTCGCCTGCTCGACCGCGACGCCTACGAGCGCTGGTACGGCCCGCACGGCGCGCCCGAGCTGTTCGGCTGCGGGGTCTACGGCCTGCCGGAGCTCTATCGCGACCAGATCGCGGACGCCGACCTCGTCGCCAACCCCGGCTGCTATCCGACGGCGACGCTGCTGGCGCTCGCCCCGCTGGCTGCCGCCGGGACGATCGTCGACGTCGTCGTCGACGCGAAGTCCGGCGTCTCCGGGGCCGGGCGCGCGCCGACCGCCAAGACGCACTTCGTGTCCATGACCGAGAACGTCGTGCCCTACAACGTCGGGGCGCATCGCCACATGCCCGAGATCGACCAGGAGCTCGCGATCCTCGGCGCGCCCGTGACGACGACGTTCACGACGCACCTCATGCCGCTGGACCAGGGCGAGCTCGTCTCCTGCTACGTCACGACGAGCGAGGAGTGGACGCAGGGGCAGGTCGACGCGGCGTACGCGGGCTGGGCGCGCGAGCTCGCCTTCGTGGACATCGTCGGGACGCCGCCGGGCGTGCGCGACGTGCGCGACACGAACGTCTGCGCCATCCACGCGCGCGCCGACCCGCGCACGGGCAAGGTCTTCGTCTTCGCGGCGATCGACAATCTCTGGAAGGGCGCCGCGTCGCAGGCCGTGCAGAACCTCAACCTCATGTACGGGCTGCCGGAGACGTCCGGGATCGAGGCCTGGTGACGACGGACTTCTTCGCGTCGCGCTGGGTGCCGCGCCCGGAGCACGTCGGCGACGATCCCGACGGCGGGCTGCCCGCGGGCTTTCGCGCGGGCGCGGTCGCCGCGGGGCTGCGGCCCGACGGCCGGATCGACCTCGGCCTGCTCGTCTGCGACGCGCCCGAGGTCGTCAGCGCCGCGCGCTTCACGCGCTCGGGCATGCTCGCCGCGCCGGTGGTCCTCTGTCAGGAGCGCACCCAGCTCGACGCAGTGCGCGTCGTCGTCGCCAACGCCGGCAACGCGAACGCCGCGACGGGCCGTCGCGGCCTCGACGAGGCCGCGCGCGTTCAGGGCGCGGCGGCGATGGCCTGCGGCGTGCCGGCCGACCGCGTGGCCGTCGCCTCGACGGGGGTCATCGGCGTCCAGCTCGACGGGCGCGCGATCGTCGCGGCGCTCGCGAAGCTGCGCACCGGGCTGCATCCGGCCGGCGGCGAGGAGTTCGCCGCCGCGATCATGACCACGGACGCGTTCGCCAAGCGCGCGGAGCTGACCGTGCAGCTGTCCGGCGGTCCGGTGCGGCTGACCGCGCAGGCCAAGGGCGCCGGGATGATCGAGCCGAGCTTCGCGACGATGCTCTGCTTCGTGCAGACCGACGCGGCGCTGGAGCCCGCGACGGCCGACCTGCTGCTCGGCGTCTGCGTCAAGCGCTCCTTCGACCGCATCTCCGTCGACGGCCAGCTGTCGACGAACGACACGGTGATCCTCATGTGCTCGGGCGCGAGCGGCGTGCGCGTGGAGCCCGAATCCTCCGACGAGCTGCGCTTCGGCGAGGCGCTCGACGCGCTGATGCGGATGCTCGCGATCATGATCATCCGCGACGGCGAGGGCGCACGGCGCATCGGGCGCGTCGTCGTGCGCGGCGCGCAGCAGGAGGCCGTCGAGCGCGCCGCGCGCGCCGTCGCGAACTCGCCGCTCGTCAAGACGGCGCTGCACGGCGCCGACCCCAACTGGGGGCGGATCGCGCAGGCCGTCGGCGCGGCGCTGCCGCACACCGCGCCGCTCGCGCTCGACATCGCGATCGAGGGCATCGCGGTCTGCGCCGCGGGGGCCGCGCTGGACTACGACGCCGAGGCGCTGCAGGCGGCCGCCGCCGGCGTCGAGATCGAGTACGAGGTCGGGTTGCCCGGCGAGGGCGCGGAGACCGAGGTCTTCTTCTCGGACCTCGGCCACGAGTACGTGACCATCAACGCCGAATACACGACCTAGGAATCGAGACACGATGCGCGACGTCGGCACCCTCCTCGAGGCGCTCCCCTACATCCGGGAGTTCCACGGTCGCACGGTCGTCATCAAGTACGGCGGGGCGGCGATGACCGACCCCGGCCTGCGCGAGGAGTTCGCCCGCGACGTCGTCCTGCTGAAGTACGTCGGGATGAACCCCGTCGTGGTCCACGGCGGCGGGCCCGACATCACGGAGTACATGGAGCGCCTCGGGATGCCGGTCGAGTTCGTCGCCGGGCTGCGGGTCAGCGACGAGGCGACGGTCGAGATCGTGAAGATGGTCCTCGTCGGCAAGGTCAACAAGGACATCGTGCTGCGCCTGAACCGCCACGGCCAGCAGGCGGTCGGGCTCTGCGGCGACGACGGCTCGCTGCTGCGCGTCTCGCGTCAGGCGGCGCCCGGGGGAGAGGACATCGGTTTCGTCGGGCAGATCGACCGCGTCGACATCGGCGTCCTCGAGCACATCGCGCTGGACTACATCCCGGTGATCGCATCGGTCGGCGCCGACCGCGACGGCAACTCCTACAACGTCAACGCCGACGAGGCCGCGGGTGCGATCGCGAAGGCCCTCGGTGCCTACAAGGTGATCTTCCTCACCGACGTCCCGGGCTGGCTCAGGGACCCGCAGGACCCCGAGTCGCGCATCCAGGCAGCGGGCGCCGACACGGTCATCGACGCGCTGCCCGACGTGCACGGGGGAATGCGCCCCAAGCTCGCCGCCTGCATCGAGGCCATCCACGGCGGCGTGAGCGCGGCGCACATCCTCGACGGCCGCGTGCCGCACTCGCTGCTGCTCGAGCTCTTCACCGACGCCGGCATCGGCACGAAGATCCACCCGGCGGCATAGCGTGACCTCGCTTCCGGAGCTGCAGGCGCTCGAGCGCGACCACGTCGTGCCGGCCTACGCGCGGATGCCGGTCGCCTTCGTGCGCGGCGAGGGCGCGCGCCTGTGGGACTCGGAGGGCAACGAGTACCTCGACTTCCAGACCGGCCTTGCGGTGACGTCGCTCGGCCACGGCCATCCCGCGGTGGTCGCGGCGATCCGGAAGCAGGCGGCGCAGCTCGTGCACGTCGGCAACCTCTTCTACAGCGAGCCCGGCATGCGGCTCGCCAAGCGCCTGTCGGAGAGCTCGCTGGGCGGCAAGGTCCACTTCGCGAACTCCGGCACCGAGGCCAACGAGGCGGCGCTGAAGCTCGCGCGCAAGGCCAGGCAGGGCGGCACGATCGTCTCGGTGCACCGCGCCTTCCACGGGCGCACGTACGGCTCGCTGTCGGCGACCCCGCAGGAGTCCAAGCAGGCGCCGTTCGCGCCGCTCGTCCCCGGCTTCGTCGCCGTGGCGCCGACCGCCGAGGCGGTGGCCGGCGCGGTCGACGACGCGACCGCGGCCGTGATCCTCGAGCCCGTGCAGGGCGAGAGCGGCGTCTGGGTGCTCGACGACGAGCTGCTGCAGGCCGCGCGCGCCGCCTGCGACGAGCACGGCGCCGCGCTCATCTTCGACGAGGTCCAGTGCGGCCTCGGGCGGACCGGCACGCTGTGGGCCTACGAGGACGCGGGCGTCGTACCCGACCTCATGACAACGGCGAAGGCGCTCGGCGGCGGGTTGCCGATCGGCGCGCTGATCTGCGGCCCGCGCCTGGCCGACGTCTTCGAGCCCGGCGACCACGGCTCGACCTTCGCCGGCGGGCCGGTGACGTGCGCCGCCGCCAACGCCGTGCTCGACGTCGTCTGCGATCCCGCCCTGCTGGCGCGCGTGCGCGACCTCGGCGCCCGCCTCGCGGAGGGGCTCGCGCAGCTGCCGGGCGTCGTCGCGGTCCGCGGCCGCGGGCTCATGCTCGCCTGCGACCTCGGAAACGGCGGCGCGCCGGAGCTCGTGCGCCGGGCGCTGCTGGAGCAGCGGCTCGTGTTGAACGCGACGGGGCCGGCGACGGTGCGGTTCCTGCCGTCGTTGTTGATCGGTGAGGAGGAGATCGAGGACGCGTTGTCGCGGGTTCGGGCGCTTCTGGTCTGAGGCCCGCGACACCCCGGATCGGCGCGGGTGGTGGACGCTGCTCCGCGCGGCCCGGGCGCACCAACGACCGCGGGCCCTCCGAAGAGGGCCCGCGGCCGACCGAGCTTGCGGTGCTTACTTGCCCGCGACCACCGTAATCGTGCGGCGGACGTTCTGGCGGTTGTTGTTGGCGTCGATCACGGAGACGATCGCCGACGAACGCACGCCGTTCGGGAACCGGCGCAGGACCGCGCGGCGCTGGGCGTTGAAGTTCAAGATCGCAAATCCGATCTTGCGGACGTCCAGCTGGACGGCGTCCGTGGCCCAGGTCACGCGCCGGACCGGGCGGGTTCCTCTGCTCGCCGGGTTGATCTTGTTGAGCGTGCGGACCTTCATGTTGCCCGAGCACGTGCGCACCGCGATCGGGCGGCAGAAGATCTGCACCCGGACGCGGCCGACGTCACGGCCTCGCATCGGGACCCTGATCCGCGTCGCGTCGATGCGGATCATGGCGAGGGCGTTCGTGGACAGCAGGTCCTGGATGGACGAGCCGAGGTTCGGCGTCGCTCCGGCCGGACCGCGTGCGCCGGGGGCACCCGCGGGGCCCTGCGCACCCGGAGCGCCGTTGACGCCGTTGGCCCCCGGAGCGCCGGTCGCGCCCGTTGCGCCCGTGGCGCCATCGGCGCCCGTCGCGCCGGTGGCACCCGTGGCGCCCGTGGCACCCAGGCCCGGGGTCGTGAACTTGACCTCGTTGGCGACCGTGGTGCCGACGATGTTGACCGCCACGACGCGAGCGTGGTAGGCGGTCAGCGGCGTCAGCGGGCCGGTGAGCTGGCTGTTGGGTGAGATCGTGACGGTGCCGTCGCCGATGGCCACGCTGTTGGGCGCGACCGGCACGCGGCTGTCGAACGTCCCTACGGCGTTGTCCGGGCCGTACTCGTAGAAGTACGTCGTGGGCGCGCCCTCGGGGTTGATGTCACTGCGCAGCTCCGCGATCTGCGGCGCCGGGAACGCCGGCGTCGTGGTCGCAGTCGGCTTGCAGGGAGTCCGGAAGGACTCCGTCTGGCCGACGGCCGTGCCGTTGGCGTTCGTGGCCTCGATGCGGAAGAAGTACGTCGTGCAGTTCGCCAGCACCGGTCCCGTGTTGCGGGACCGTGCGACGAATGCGTTCGACGTACCGGCGTTGAAGCCGACGCCCGGCGATGCCTCGAGCACGGTGGTCCCCGTGGTCAGGGTCGAATCGGTGCTCGAGTAGCGGAACCGGTACGTGCTCGGCAGGCCGTTGGCGTTCGTCCGCCCGTGCAGCGTCGCCGAAGCCGTCGTCGGCGTCTCCGCCACGATGTCCGTCGCCGGATCGGTGACGACCGTCGGAGGACCGCTGAGGAACGGCGTGCCGTCGTCGACGCGGAAGCGGATGTTGTCGAAGAACGTCCGGATGTTGAACTGGGCGGCCGACAGGATTCCCGTCCTGAAGTGGCTGGTCAGCTCGATGCGGTACTCACGATTGACGACCGCGATTCCGGGGGGAAGCCCGTCGTTGAGGCGGCCCGAGAACCCTGCCGAGCAGTTCTTCGGCAGCGACTGGCCCACGTTGGGCCGGCGCTCGGTCCACAGCTGCTGGCGCGTGCCGTTGGCCACGTCGAGCAGGTTGAACGTGAAGATGTCCTCGGCGCCGATGTCGAGCAGGCCCTCGAAGACCGCGCAGATGTCGAACTGGAACGTCGCGTTGTAGGCGGTTGCGACGGTCGGGCCCGGCTGGATGGTGAACGGCGAGGACAGCACGGTCGCCTGGGCGTCGATGAGCGAGAGCAGGTCCGCGGTCTTCGTCGCGTTCTGCTCAAGTGAGCCCGGAGGCGTGCCGATGTCGGCCGCGTGCGTGGTGCTCGCAGCGCAGAGCGGGGTCGGGATTCCGATGCCGATCAGCGTGCAGTTGTTCGTGAAGGAGCCCCAGCTGCTGCCGCTTCCGCCTGGAGGCGGGTTGTTCAGACCGGTCTGGAACGCCGACCCGGTGATGACGTTGTCCGGGTAGATCGTGTCCGCCATCGCGGACGGCGCGGCCGCGATCATGAAAAGGGCCAACGCGAGTATCGTCGCGCCGACGCCGCGCGGGATGCGACGTGCCTTGATGGTCATGAATGTGTCCCCCTGCTGTCGTGTGGATCCGTCCCGCACGTCCCCCAACGCGCGATAAGTCCCTGGGAAGCTAGCTGATCTGGCGGCGTTCGTCACCAGTCCTTCGGATGGTTTGCATCTTGCAGCCGCCGGGAAGCGGCGCCTCGTAGGCTTCACGGCCACATGGCCGAAACCACGAACCAGACTCCGCACACCCGCACGGCCTCCTATCTTGCCGAGCGCGGGGAGGTCGGAAGGGTGCTGCTGCTGTACTCCGGCGGCCTCGATACGAGCGTCATGCTCAAGTGGATCGCCGACGAGTACGAGGCCGAGGTGGTGACGCTGACCGTCAACCTCGGTCAGCCCGGCGAGGATTACGACGTCATCGAGGGCAAGGCGCGCCGCATCGGCGCGGTCGAGTGCCACACGATCGACGCGCGCGAGGAGTTCGCCCGCGACTTCGTCCTGCCGGCGATCAAGGCCAACGCCCTCTACGGCGGCGGGTACCCGCTGTTCACGGCCCTGGGCCGGCCGCTGATCGCCAAGCTCGCGGTCGACGTCGCGCGCGCCACGGGCTGCGACACGATCGCGCACGGCTGCACCGGCAAGGGCAACGACCAGGTCCGCATCGAGGCGACGATCGCCACGCTCGCGCCCGAGCTGAAGGTCATCGCCCCCGTGCGCGGCTGGCAGATGGGCCGCGACGAGGAGATCGAGTACGCGCGGCGCAACGGGATCCCGGTGAAGGGCGGCACCGAGGTCACGCCCTACTCGATCGACGACAACCTCTGGGGGCGCTCGTCGGAGGGCCGCTGGATCGAGGACCTCCTGCACGCTCCGGACGACGACGTCTTTCAGCTCGTCACGCCGCCCGAGCGCGCGCCCGACGAGCCGCAGACGGTCCACGTCACCTTCGAGCGCGGCGTCCCGGTGGCCGTCGACGGCGAGCGCATGGAGCTCGTCGCGCTGATCGACCACGTCGCCGCGATCGGCGCCCGCCACGGCGTCGGGATCGTCGACCACATCGAGGACCGGATCGTCGGCCTGAAGGTGCGCGACATCTACGAGGTGCCGGCCGCGGCGATCATCCTGCCCGCCCACCAGGAGCTCGAGAAGCTCGTCGGCACGATCCACCAGAACCAGTTCAAACCCGGCCTCGAGCGTCAGTGGTCCTACCTCGTCTACGCCGGGCTGTGGTGGGAGCCGCTGCGCGGCGACCTCGACGCGTTCATGGACCGCGTCAACGAGCAGGTGACCGGGACGATCGGGATGAAGCTCTTCAAGGGCTCGGCGCGCGTCGTGACGCGCGAGTCGCCCAACGCCGTCTACGACCAGGCGCTGGCGTCCTTCGGCGAGTCGGGCGGCCTGTTCTCCCAGCAGGCCTCGCCGGGCTTCATCGAGCTGTGGTCGCTGCAGTCGCGGATGGCACATCGGCTGCGCGCCGGAGCCGACGAGCCGCCCGACGCGTCCTGAGCCGGGCGCGTGGGTAGGCTCCGGCCATGGGATACAAGATGCTGGGATTCGTCGTGTGGCACGGCGCGCGGTGGTACGTCAAGCGCCGGGCGAGCAACATGGTGCCGTCGCGCCGGACCGCGTCGGCGGCAGTCGCCGTCGTGGCGGCGGTCGGCGTGACCGCGCTCGTGGCAGCGCGTCGCGGCGAGTAGGCCGCGCGCCGACTGCGCGGCCGCTCTGGCGCCGGCGCGCGAACGACATCGACAAGGGGCGGGCGCCGATGCGCGCACTCGAACGCGGCGAGGCGGCTCACCGCCGCCGCTGAGTCGCGCCCGGCACCCGAACGCGCCACCCCCAAAGTGCGGGAACGCCCGACCTGGCCATCCGCTCCGGTGCCTATCCTCAACCGCTCGTGACCACCCCCGCCTGCGCCCACCTGCACGTCCACTCGGAGTACTCGCTGCTGGACGGGGCGTGCAAGATCGACGCCCTCGCGGAGCGTGCCGCCGCGTTCGGCCAGCCCGCGCTCGGGCTCACGGACCACGGCGTGATGAACGGCGCCGTCGAGCACTTCCTCGCCGCCCGCAGGCACGGGATCAAGCCGATCCTCGGCTGCGAGATCTACCTCGTCGACGACCAGAAGGCGCGCGGTCGCCACGAGCACAACCACCTCACGCTCGTCGCCGCGAGCGACGTCGGCTACCGCAACCTCGTCAAGCTCTCGAGCGCCGGCTTCCTCGACGGGCTCAACCGCGGCAAGCCGACCGTCGACCTCGCCGTCGTCGAGCGCCACAGCGAGGGCATCATCGCGATGACGGGCTGCCTGGCGAGCCGCTTCTGCCAGCGGATCATCTCCGACCGCCTCGACGATGCGCGCGCGCACGCCGACGACCTCCTGCACGTCTTCGGTCCCGACGACGTCTACTTCGAGGTCCAGCGCAACGGCCTGACCGAGCAGGACAAGGCCAACGAGGGGATCGTGCGGATCGCCCGCGAGCTCGGCCGCCCGCTGGTCGCAACCGCCGACGTGCACTACCTGCGCAAGGACGACTACCACCACCACACGGCGCTGCTGTGCGTGCAGACGAAGTCCACGCTGCGAGCGCCGAAGATGACGTTCGACACGAACGAGTTCTATCTGAAGTCCAACGACGAGATGGCGCAGTCCTTCTCCCCGTGGCCGGAGGCGCTCGCCTCGACGCTCGAGATCGCCGAGCGCTGCAACGTCGAGATCGAGCTCGACAAGCAGCTCATCCCGCACTACCCGACGCCCGACGGGACGCCGGAGAACGCCTACCTGCGGTCGCGGGTCGAGGAGGGCCTGATCGAACGCTATGGCACCCCGCCGTCCGCGGAGGCGCGGGCGCGCGTGGACATGGAGCTCGGCGTGATCGAGCGGATGGGCTTCGACGCCTACTTCCTCATCGTGTGGGACTTCATCGCCTACGCCAAGCGCAACGGGATCGCCGTCGGTCCCGGCCGCGGCTCCGCGGCGGGGTCGATCGTGGCCTACTGCCTGCAGATCACCGACGTCGACCCGCTGCGCTACGACCTGCTCTTCGAGCGCTTCCTCAACCCCGAGCGCGTGTCCATGCCCGACATCGACATCGACTTCTCCGTGCGCGGGCGCGAGCAGGTCATGCGCTACGTCGTCGACAAGTACGGCCGCGAGTCGGTCGCGCAGATCGTGACCTTCGGCAAGATGTTCCCGCGCGCGGCCACGCGCGACGCCGCCCGCGTGCTCGAGCACGACTACGGCGTCGGCGACCGCCTCGCCAAGCTCATCCCGGACCCGGTCATGGGCCGCTCGCCCTCCTTCGCCGACTGCCTGCGGCCGGGTGAGCCGCTGCGCCTGGCCTACGACTCCGACCCGATCGCCAAGCAGATCGTCGACGTCGCGCAGGGCCTGGAGGGAATCGTGCGCAACTCCTCGATCCACGCCGCGGCGGTCGTCATCGCCGAGGGGCCGCTGACGGACATCGTGCCCCTGCAGCTCGCCGACTCCAACCAGGTCGACGCCGACGGCAACAAGATCTTCAAGATCGTCACGCAGTTCTCCATGAAGCCCGTCGAGCAACTCGGCCTGCTGAAGATGGATTTCCTCGGGCTGCGCAACCTCGACGTCATCGAGGACGCACTGGACATCATCGAGCGCTCCACCCGCGTGCGCCCGGACATGGCGGCGCTGCCGCTCGACGACGAGCGCACCTACGACATGCTCGCCGCCGGCGACTCGATCGGCGTCTTTCAGTTCGAATCCGAGGGGATGCAGAAGGCGCTGCGCAACGTGCGCCCGACGGAGTTCGACGACCTCGTCGCGCTCAACGCCCTGTACCGGCCGGGCGCGATGGACCAGATCCCGACGTACGCCCGCGGCAAGCGCAACCCCGACACGATCGAGTACCCCGACGAGCGCCTGCGCCCGATCACCGAGTCGACGAAGGGCGTCATCCTCTACCAGGAGCAGGCGATGCAGATCGCCAAGACCATCGCCGGCTTCAGCGGCGCCAAGGCCGACGACCTGCGCAAGGCGATCGGCAAGAAGAATCGCGAGGCGATGGCGAAGCTCAAGCCGGAGTTCGTCGCGGGCGCCCAGGCGTCGGGCACGAGCCCCGCCGTCATCGAGCAGCTCTGGATCACGAACGAGAAGAGCGCCGACTACTCGTTCAACAAGTCCCACGCCGCCTGCTACGGGCTGATCGCCTACCGCACCGCCTGGCTGAAGGCCAACTACCCCGCGGAGTACATGGCGGCGCTCATCTCCTCGGTGATGTCGACGAAGGACAAGGTCCCGTTCTTCGCGACGCAGGCCGAGCAGATGGGGATCGAGATCCTGCCCCCCGACGTCAATGTCTCCGACCACGACTTCGTCGTGTTCGAGGGCAACATCCGTTTCGGTCTGGACGCCGTCAAGGGCGTCGGCCATGGGGCGGTCGAGGCGATCAAGGCCGCGCGCGAGGAGGGCGGCCCGTTCGGGTCGCTGTGGGACTTCTGCGCGCGCGTCGACTGCCGCACGGTGAACAAGAAGTCGATCGAGGCGCTCATCAAGTGCGGCGCGTTCGGGTCCACGGGCGCGACGCGCAAGGGCATGCTCACGATCCTCGAGCAGGCGCAGGGCGCCGGCCAGAAGGCCCAGCAGGATCTCGAGATCGGGCAGGGCTCGATCTTCGACAGCCTCGACTTCGGCGACGGCGACGCTGCGGGCAACGGCGCCGCCGCGGCCTTCGCGGCGCCGGCGCACCCGCCGATCCCGACGGAGGAGTTCGACCAGCCCGAGCTGCTGGCCGTCGAGAAGGAGTCGATCGGCCTGTTCATCAGCGCCCACCCGCTCAAGCAGGTGCGCGAGGCGCTGCGCGCGCGCGTGGACTGCTCACTCGCCGAGCTTGCCCAGCGCCGGGACAAGGACTGGGTGACCGCCGGCGGGATCATCACCGCGGCCAAGAAGATCCGCACGCGCAACGGCGAGCACATGATGTTCGCGACGCTCGACGACCTCGAGGGCTCCGTCGAGATCCTCGTCTTCGGCAAGGCGATGGCGGAGTACGAGGGCGCGCTCGGCATCGACTCCGTCGTGCTCGTGCGCGGCCGCGTCGATCACAAGGACGCCGACAAGACGTGCCTCGTCGTGCAGACCGCCGAGCCGTTCGAGCCGACGCCCGAGGAGATCGAGAAGGCCCACGCGCTCGCGGCGACGCGCAAGATCGGCCCGCTCCCGCTGCACGTCCGCCTCGACGCCGCCGGCCTGCCGGCCTCGGTCATCGACGACCTCAAGCACCTGCTCGCGAACTACCCCGGCGAGTCGGAGGTCGTGCTCGAGGTCCAGATGAGCGGCGGCGACCCGCGGACGCTGCGCCTCGGCCCGTCCTACAGGGTCGCGCCGACGCCGACGCTGCGCGCCGAGCTCGAGCAGGTCCTCGGCCCCGCCGCGCTCGCCGTCTGAGCCCACGACGACGAAGGGCGGCCCGCCGGCCGCCCCTCGAACGCGTCGCTTGCGTCGCCCCGCGGTCAGCCGGCGCGGACGTTGCGCCTCGGGGAGCTGCGCGCCTTCAGCACGGCGTTGCCGCCGAAGCGCGCCGTGATCCTCAGTCGTCCGTTGCCGAGGCGTCGGCGCGAGCCGAACGTCACCGTCGACGCGTACGTGCAGGTCCTCGTGAGCTTCGCGCGCCGCGTCGAGATCGTCCGGCCGCCGCGCTTGATCGTGACGGTGACCGTGCCCGAGCAGCCCTGCGCCGCGGAGACGCCGGCCGGGCGGCTGACCGTTCCGCGGGTGCGGAAGCGGTAGGGCCGCACGCGATCGCGCGACGGCGTCACCGTGGCGGTCACGCGCGCCGGGATGAAGCGATCGACGCGCACGACCCTGATCGCCGAGGCGACCTGGTTGCCGGTGTCGACGGCTTGCGCGACGAGCGTGTTCGTGCCGACGTCGTTGGCGGCCGGCTGGTAGGTGAACGCGTAGGGCGCCGTCGTGTCGGTGGCGACGACGCGGCCGTCGTCGATGAGCACGACGCGGGCGATGCCCCTGTCGTCGGTAGCCGTGACGGTGACGGTCGACGGACCGCCGGGGATCAGGGCGTTCTCGCCCGGCGCCGCGAATGCGATCGCAGGCGGCACGTCCTCGTTGGCGTTGCCGACGTCCGCCACCTGCACCGTCTCGCAGTTCGGCGACACCTGGTCGAGCGTGTCGACGATCGCCGTGTCGGTCCCCGGCCCGCAGTCGATGCGGTCGGCGAACCCGTCACGGGCCGTGATCGTGTCATTGCCCTCGCGCGACAACAGGAAGTCGTTGCCGGCGCGACCGTCGATCACGTCGTTGCCGGCGCCGGTCTGCAGGAAGTTGCCGGCAGCGCTGCCGATGATCGTCTCGCCGGCATCGCCCGCGGTGTTGATGTCCTCGATGTCGGTGTGGTAGTTGTCGTTGGCGCCGGGGATCCCGTCGTCGGGGAGGTCGTCGAGCGTCACGATGGACGACACACCGCCGAACGTGTCCAGGCTCGCCCTGTCGGTGCCGGGACCGCCCGAGAGATCGTCGGCACCATCGGACACCGCGCCGTCCGTGAACCCGGGCGAGAGGTTGTCGTTGCCGTCTCCACCCCTGACGACGTCCGCACCCTCGTTCGCCTGGATCTGATCGTCTCCCGAGCCTCCGCTGATGGAGTCGTCTCCGGCTCCGGCGAAGATCTCGTCGTCGCCGGCGCCGGCGTCGAGAACGTCGTTGCCCGCACCGGTGCTGATCTCGTTGTTCGCCGCGCTGCCGGTGACCGTGTCATTGCCCGCCGCGGTGTTGATGTTCTCGACAGCGTCGAGCACGTTGTCGCCCTCGCCGGCTGCGCCGTCGTTGGCGACGTTGTCCAGCGACACGGCGACGTCGGTCGCGCCGAAGTAGAACACCGTGTCGTTGGCGCTGCCCCCGCCGGCGAGGAGATCCGCCCCAGGGCCACCGACCATGAAGTTGAAGAAGCTCCCCGAGCTGCCGCGGAGCGTGTCGTTGCCCGCGCCGCCGTCCTGGCTCGTATTCGCGGTGACTGCACCGACGAAGTGGGTTTCGTCGTTGAGGTCGAAAAGGTCGATATCGATGAATTCGACGGTCGGACAGGTGATCGTCGTCCCGGGAGGGTTGGCGCCGGCGGGCAGGCAGCCGCCGGCGGCGGTGATCGAAGCGCCCGTGTCGACCCATCTGTACGTCGCGCCGTCGTTGGTCACGGTGACGTCGTTGGTCTCGCCCGCCCCGGCGACGAAGGCGCCCGGTGTGAGGGCCGCGGCCGTGGCGGTGGCCGGGACGATGATCAGCAGCGTCGCGACGACGGTCAACGCTGTGAGCAGCAGGCGCCGTACGGGGTTGGATTCCGGCGCACTGGTGAGCATGCGTGTCCCTGCCTCCACGTTTTACCTGCGATGGGTCCCCGTGGTGCGGACGCTAGCGCACCGCGCGGGCCTCGCCAACCCCGGTCAAGCGCCGACGAGGGGACGGTCGCGGGTCGCCCCCGATCGGTCGTGTCGTGCGGTCAGCCCGCGCGGATGTTGCGCCGAGCGGAGCTGCGCGCCTTCAGCACGGCGTTGCCGCCGAAGCGCGCCGTGATCCTCAGTCGTCCGGTGCCGAGGCGTCGGCGCGAGCCGAACGTCACCGTCGACGCGTACGTGCAGGTCCTCGTGAGCTTCGCGCGCCGCGTCGAGATCGTCCGGCCGCCGCGCTTGACGGTCACCGTCACGGTGCCCGAGCAGCCCTGCGCCGCCGTCACGCCCGCCGGGCGGCGGACCGTGCCGCGGGTGCGGAACCGGTACGGCCGCGACCGGTCGCGACTCGGCGTCACCGTCGCGGTCACCCGCGCCGGGTTGAAGCGGTCCACGCGCACGACGCGGATCGCCGTCCCCGCCTGGTTCGTCGTGTCGACCGCCTGGGCGATGAGCGTGTTGCTTCCGACGTCGTTGGCGGTCGGCCGGTAGGCGAACGCGTAGGGCGCCGTCGTGTCGGTGGCGACGACGCGGCCGTCGTCGATGAGCACGACGCGGGCGATGCCGCGGTCGTCCGTCGCCGTGACGGTCACGGTCGACGGCCCGCCGGGGATCAGCGCGTTCTCGGCCGGCGCCGCGAACGCCACCGCCGGCGGTGAGTCCTCGTTGGCGTTGCCGACGTCCGCCGCCTGCACCGTCTCGCAGTTCGCGCCCACGGCGTCCAGCGTGTCGACCACCGCCGTGTCGTTCCCGGGGCCGCAATCGACGCGGTCGGCGAACCCGTCGCGGGCGAAGATCGTGTCGTTGCCGAGGCCGGAGCTCATGACGTCGTTGCCGGCGCCGCCGGTGATCACGTCGTCTCCGCCCCCCGTCGACAGGATGTTGATCGCGGCGCTGCCCGTGATCGTGTCGCTCCCGGAGCCGAAGCTGCCCACGTCCTCGATGTCGCTGCGGTAGTTGTCGCCCTCGCCGGCGACGCCATCGTTCGCGACGTCGTCGAGGGTGACCGTCACGGCGAGCGGGGCGAAGTCCGGTGCGCCGGTGGTGGCCTCGATCTCGACGACATCGATCCCGGGCCCGCCGCTGACGGAGTCCGATCCATCGCTCGGGCCGCCGCCCGGGCGATTGGCCGTCATCGCGTCGTTGCCGTCGCCGCCGTCCAGGGTGTCCGCGCCCTCGCCGGCGAGCAGGTTGTCGTCGCCCGCCCCGCCGGCGACCACATCGTTGCCGGTACCGGTGTCGATCTGGTTCGCCACGGCACTGCCGGCGACCGTGTCGTTCCCCGATCCCGTGACGACGTTCTCCACCGACGACAGGACATTGTCGTTCTCGCCGCTCTCGCCGTCGTCGGCGAGGTCGTTCAGCGACACGGCGACATCGTTCGTCGAGACGCCGTAGTTCGCGCGATCGTGGGCGCCGGCGCCGCCTTCCAGGACGTCGGCGCCCGCATCCCCGAACATGTCGTTCTCGCTCGTGGCCGCGCCGCCGCGGAGCCTGTCGTCACCGGGGCCGCCGAACTGGCTGATGAGGTTCGGGAACGCGCCGTCGAACCGCGTCTGGTCGTTCATGTCGGAGAGCAGGAGCGTGGTCTCGAACGCGGCCGCACAGGTGATCGTCGTCCCTGGGGGGTTGACGCCCGCCGGCACGCAGCCGCCGGCCGCCAGGATGGTCGCTCCGGTGTCGACCCAGGTGTGTGTCGCGCCACCGTCGGTCACCCGCACGTCGTTGGTCTCGCCCGCCCCGGCGACGAAGGCGCCCGGTGTGAGGGTCGCGGCCGTGGCGGTGGCCGGGACGATGATCAGCAGCGTCGTGACGACGGTCAACGCGGTGAGCAGCAGGCGCCGCACGGGGTTGGATTCCGGCGCACTGGTGAGCATGCGTGTCCCTGCCTCCACGTTTACCTGCGATGGGTCCCCGTGCTGCGGACGCTAGCGCACCGCGCGGGCCTCGCCAACCCCGGTCAAGCGCCGACGAGGGGACGGTCGCGGGCCGCCCCCGATCGGTCGTGTCGTGCGGTCAGCCCGCGCGGATGTTGCGCCGAGCGGAGCTGCGCGCCTCAGTCGTGGTCCTTTGCCCGTGAGCCGGCGGTGCCGGCTCGGCGGACCCGGGCGGGGTGTCGGCGGCCGTGACCGCGTACGTCACGTTGTTGCGGCCGCCGGCTGTTCGCGTGACGTGTCGTCCGGGTCGCCGCCTGTGCCGGTGATCCGACGGCTGCCGGCTCGGCGGCCCTCGGCGGGGGCCGGCGGCACGCCGCGTGAGGACGAGTCCGACCAGTGAACCGCGCCTCGCGGCCCGGCACGGCGATGACGTGCTGAGCATCCTGCTCTCCCCCGGTGGACGGACTGCGATCGTGCGAGCAGTGCGAACGTACTGCGACTTAAGGCGCACCGCAGCGAATCCCGTACCGACGTTCAGGTCCAGGAAACGGCGAGGGGGCAGCCGCCTGGCCGCCCCCTCGAATGTCGCTGAATGCAGCGCAAACGTGCCCCGCGACCCGGTGGGCCGCGGCGCGAGCTCAACCGGCGCGCACGCTGCGTGTGGCGGCGTTGCGCGCCTTCAGGACACTGTTGCCCCCGAAGCGGGCCGTGATCCGCAGCCGCCCGTTTCCGAGGCGCGCCCGCGACGCGAACGTGACGCTCGACGAGTACGTGCACGCCTTGCTGAGCTTCGCGCGGCGCGTCGAGATCGTGCGGGTCCCGCGCTTGACGCTCACGGAGACCGTGCCCGCTTTGCAGCCCTGGGCACGCGTCACCCCCGTCGGCATGCTCACGGTGCCCCTCGTCCGGAACCGGTAGGGGCCGGTCCGGTCGCGGCTCGGGCTCACCGTCGCGCTCACGCGCCTGGGGGAGAAGCGATCGACGCGCACCGCCCTGATCGCCGTGCTCGCCTGGTTGGCCCCGTCGACCGCCTGCGCGATCAGCGTGTTCGAGCCGATGTCGTTGGCGTTGGGCTGGTAGCTGAACGCGTAGGGCGCCGTCGTGTCGGTGGCGACCACGCGGCCGTCGTCGATCAGCACGACGCGGGCGACGCCGCGGTCATCGGCTGCGTTGACCGTCACCGTCGACGCGCGCCCCGGCAGCAGCGCGTTCGCGGCCGGCGCGACGAACGCGATCGTCGGCGGTGCATCCTCGGGCGTGTCGTTGGCGTTGCCGACATCGACGACCTGGACGTTCTCGCAGTTGCCGGAGATCTGATCGAGCGTGTCGGCGAGCACCGTGTCGGTGCCCGTCCCGCACACGACGCGGTCGGAGAAGCCGTCGCGCGTCAGCAGCGTGTCGTCGCCGGCGCCGCCGGACACGACATCGTTGCCCGCACGGGGATCCAGCACGTCGTTGCCGGGCCCGCCGAACAGGGTGTTGATCGCCGACGTGCCGACGAGCGTGGCGGGCCCGCTGGAGCTCGCGAGGTCCTCGATGTCGCTGTGGTAGTTGTCGGCCTCGCCGGCGACGCCGTCGTTGGCGAGGTCGTCCAGCGTGATCGACACCGCCGGGTCGACGACGTCGAACGCGCTGGTGAAGGCGAAGTCGACGCCCGCGCCGCCGGACACGACGTCGACGCCGTCGGCGCTGCCGCCGACGGTGTCCCCAGGCTGCAGGCGGTCGTCGCCGTCGCCGCCCGACACGGTGTCGGATCCCGCGCCGCCGTTCAGGCTGTCGTCGCCTGCGTCGCCACTGACCGAGTCGTTGCCCTCGACCGTGTCGATGTCATCGTCGCCGGCGCCGCCGGAGACGACGTCGTTGCCCACGCCCGTCGAGATGATGTTGTTCGCCGCGCTGCCGGTGACCGTGTCGTTGCCGGGGCCGGTGAAGAGGTTCTCGACGCTGCTTGAGACGTTGTCGCCCTCGCCGGCGCTGCCGTCGTTGGCGACGTTGTCGAGCGAGATCGCAACCGCGTCGGGATGATCGACGTAGAACGCGTAGTCCCCGCCGGGGCCGCCCGCGAGGATGTCCGCGCCGGGGCCACCGACCATGCTGTTGAAGGTCGTCGCCTGGCTGCCGCGCAGCGTGTCGTTTCCGGTGCCGCCGTCCTGGGCGAGGTTCGCGTCCACCGGCCCGACGAACGTCGTCTGGTCGCCGAGGTCAGCGAGTGTGATGTTGATGGAGTTGACCGCCGCGCATGCGATGGGCGTGCCGGCCGGTTGCAGGCCGGCCGGCAGACATGTGCCGCTGGCGGTGATCGCCGCGCCGCTGTCGACGTACGTGAAGGTGGGGCCGGTGTCGGTCACGACGAGGTTGTTCGTCTCGCCCGGGCCGGCGACGAAGCTGCCGTTGTTCAGCGTGGCGGCGCAAGCGCCCGCCGACCCCATCGCGAGCAGCGCCCCGACCGCTGCCAGCGTCGTCAGGCCCAGCCGTCTCGCGAAGCCCCTGTCCTGTCCATGCGTGAGCACGTGCATGTCCCCCCTCCGCAAACTCGTGTCCCCCCGTTGGCAGACGCTATCGCACGCTGCGACGACGTCGCGCGGCTCCGTGCTCGCGCAGCGCGCGCGCGAGCGCCACCTCCTCGGGCGTCGGGCCGCGGCGCTGCGGGCCCGGCGTCTCGAGCACGCAGGGCAGCCCCTCGAAGCGCGGCTCGGAGAGGAACACCGCGCAGCCGTCCTCGCCGAGCTCGCCCTCGCCGATGTTCGCGTGGCGGTCGACGTTGGAGCCCAGCGGCGTCTGCGAGTCGTTGAGGTGCAGCGATCCGAGGCGCTCGAGGCCGACGGCCGCGACGCAGTCGTCGAGCACCGCTTCGAGGTCCTCGGGCCGGCGCATCTCGAAGCCGGACGCCAGCAGGTGGCAGGAGTCCAGGCACAGGCCCAGGCGCTCGTCGCCGCCGGCCGCCTCGATGAGCGCCGCGAGCTCCCCGAACGAGCGCCCCAGGGTGCCGCCGGAGCCGGCGGTGTTCTCGAGGTGCAGCGCGCAGCCGTCGGACTCCGCGAGCGCCTCGGCGATCAGCTCGCCGGCGCGGGCGATCGCCGCGCCGACGTCGCCGGTCTTCGCCGATCCCGGGTGCAGCACGACCGCGTGGGCGCCGAGCTCGGAGCCCGCGCGCAGCGATGCGACGAGCGAGCGCAGCGTGTTGGCGCGGATCTCCGCGTCGTCGGACGCGCAGTTGAGCAGGTAGACGGCGTGGATCAGCAGCGCGTCGACGCGCGACGCCGCCATCGCGGCTCGGAAGTCGGCGATCTCGACGGCCGAGTACACGCGCGGCTTCCAGGCGCGGGGGTTCTGGTTGAAGATCTGGATCGCATGCGCGCCGCGCTGCACGCCGCGCTGCACGGCCTTCGCCGGACCGCCCGCCGGGGACACGTGAGCGCCGATCAGCATGCCGCGGACCATCTCGTAGGGTGACGGCACATGAGAGTTCGCTTCGCTCCTTCCCCGACCGGCGCGCTGCACGTCGGCGGCGCGCGCACGGCGCTGTACAACTGGCTGCTGGCGCGGCACACCGGCGCGACGCTCGTCCTGCGCATCGAAGATACCGACCGGGAGCGCTCCACCCCGGAGAATGTCGAGCAGATCCTCGACGCCCTGCGCTGGCTGGAGATCGACTACGACGAGGGCCCGATCAGCCAGGTCTCGCGCACCGAGCGCCACCAGGAGGCGCTCGACCAGCTGCTCGCCGGCGGGCACGCCTACCGCTCCAGTGCGACCGGCGACGACGTCAAGGCGTTCAAGGCGCTGCACGGCGCCGAGCGCGGGTTTCGCGGCGAGGCCGAGGAGACGGGCGCCGTGCGCCTGCGGGTCCCCGACGACGGCGCGACCGTCGTGCACGACGTCATCCGCGGGGATACGACCTTTCAGCACACCCATCTCGACGATCCCGTCATCGCCCGCGGCGACGGCAGCGTCCTCTACAACTTCGCGGTCGCCGTCGACGATCTCGACGCCGGCATCACGCACGTCGTGCGCGGGGAGGACCACCTCTCCAACACGCCCAAGCAGCTGCTCGTCCTCGAGGCGCTGAAGGCGCCCCAACCGGTGTACGCGCACCTGCCACTGCTTCACGGGCCCGACGGCAAGAAGCTCTCCAAGCGCCACGGCGCGGCATCCGTGCAGGAGCTGCGCGACGCCGGCTACCTGCCCGAGGCGCTGCGCAACTACCTCGCCCTGCTCGGCTGGGGCAGCGAGGACGACGAGACGATCCTCTCCACCGAGGAGCTCGTCGAGCGCTTCACGATCGAGCGCGTCTCGCGCAACCCGGCGCGCTTCGACGAGCAGAAGCTGCGCTGGCTCAACGGCCGCTATCTGCGGGAGCTGAGCGTCGAGGACCTGACGGCGCGCCTCGAGCGCTACACGGGCCGCAGCGGGCTGCGCGACGCCGTCGAGATCTCGCGCGAGAAGATCCAGACCCTCGCGGATTTCTGGCCCCTGGCGGGCTTCATCTTCGACGGGCCCGCCGACGACCCCGCTGCCCGCGAGAAGTGGCTGACGCAGGACGGCCGCGCCGCGCTCGCCGACGTGCGCGCGGCGCTCGCGGCCGTCGAGCCGTTCTCGTTGCAGACCGTGCAGGAGGCGCTCGAGCGCGTCGTGCGCGAGCGCGGCGTCAAGCCCAAGCAGGTCTTTCAGCCCGTGCGCGTGGCGCTCGCGGGCCGGGCCGTATCGCCCGGGATCTTCGAGACGCTCGTGGTCCTCGGCCGCGACGAGGCGCTCGAGCGCATCGACCGCGCGCTGGGCGCATAACGAATCGCGCCAACGCTCTCAACCATTTGTCCAGGCGTGCCGATAGGGGGTGTATCCGGCACCACGAAATGGAAGGCAGGAACGCCCAACATGAGCACGACCGCTGCAGCCCTGCGCACCGAGTCCAACAGCGCACCCGTCCAGCGCCATCACAACGAGGGTCATGGTCGGCGGCTGACGGCGGCGTTTGAAGCTCTGGAGGCCTTCCCGGCGCTGGCGGAGTCGCGCAATCGCCTGCTGCGGCTCGTCACGGCCGATCGCGTGTCGCCCGCCGACATCGTCGCCACCGTCGAGTCCGACATCGCGCTGGTCATCAGCGTGATGCGCCTGGCAAACCAGCTCGACGGCCCGCGTCAGGGCCGCGTCGAGTCGGTCGTCAAGGCCGTCGAGGTCCTGTCGCCCGAGTCCGTCCAGGCGCTCGCCAGCCGCGCCCGCACCTTCGACTTCTTCGAGCGCTCCTCGGTCTGGGACGCCGCTCCCGAGCGCTTCCGCCTGCACGGCGTCGCGACGCAGCGCGCAGCCGACCGCCTGGCTCAGGAGGCCGGCTACGAGCACCGCGACCGCCTCATGGTCACCGCGCTGCTGCACGACATCGGCAAGCTCGTCCTCACGCACGCCTACCCCGGCTACCCCGAGCAGGTCCACGGGGCCGCCCGCACGCCCGAGGAGCGCATCCACCGCGAGCGCCGCGAGCTCGGCGTCGACCACGCGCTCGTCGGCGGCGTCCTCGCCCGCCGCTGGGGCCTGCCGCCCTCGGTCGCCTCGGCGATCGAGCGCCACCATTCCGACGACGCGACCGGTGAGGCCGCGTTCGTCCGCCTCGCCGACATGCTCGCCCACTACGCCCAGGGCGACCAGGTCTCGCCCAACGCGCTGCTGAAGGTCGCGCGCGCCGTCGGCCTCGGGCCGACCGAGCTGCGCGCCGTCATGTACGACCTGCCCTACCCGACGAGCGGGCGCCCGCGCCAGATCGATCCCTGCCCGCTGTCCGGGCGCGAGGTCGAGGTGCTCAAGCGCCTGGCCGAGGGCAAGGTCTACAAGCAGATCGCCGCCGAGCTGCAGCTCTCGACGTCGACGGTGCGCACGCACCTGCACAACATCTACGGCAAGCTCGGCGCCGTCGACCGCGCCCAGGCCGTGTTGATCGCTACGGAGCGCGGCTGGCTGTAGCGGCTGCCGGCCGCAGGGGCCAGGGCGGACCCGGCCGCCCGCGGCGCATGCGCGTCAGTCCCCACGCAAGCGCGGCGAGGCCCATCCCGACGGCGTCGATCGCGACGTCCGCCGGCGCGCCGTGGCGCCCCGTCACCTGGGTCTGGTGCAGCTCGTCGCTGACGGCGTACAGCAGCGCGATCGTCGTCACCACCACCGGGCGGCGCCAGTCCGTCGCGCGCGCGAGCGTGAGCCACAGCACCGTGTAGATCGTGATGTGCGCGGCCTTGCGCAGGTACAGGTCGATCGGCCCGAGGCCGGAGTTGAGGTCGGGCGTCGCCGAGAGCCCGAAGATGAGCGCCATGACGGCCACCGGCGGCCCGTATCTGGCGATCGTTGCCATTGCGGTCACAATGTAGAGGCGATGATGTCGATCACCTCGAAGTCGCCGTACGCGCTGCAGGCCCTCGCCGAGCTCGGCCGCTCCGGCGACGGTCCCGTCCCGATCGGTGAGCTCGCGCGCCGGCGCAACATCCCCGTCCAGTTCCTCGAGCAGCTCTTCGCCACGCTGCGCCGGGCCGGGTTGCTGAAGTCCCAGCGCGGCGTCAAGGGCGGGTACACGTTCGCCCGCCCGCCGGCCGACATCACCATCCTGGAGATCGTCGAGCTGCTCGACGGGCCCTTCGGCCGCGACGCCGAGGGCATCTTCGGCGAAGCCGCCGGCGCCGCCCGCGCCGTCATGCAGGCGAGCACCCTCGCCGACGTCGTGGAGCGCGAGGCACGCGCCGCCGGCGTCGCCATGTACCACATCTGAGGACGGTCCCCGTGGCTCCCGGCCGGGCGGGGTCGGGTATGCAGATTCAGCGCGCCGGCAGACGATCCCGCGGTTGCGACATCCTTCAGCGCCGACCTGGACTCATTCGGCCGCTCGGCACGTCAAGGCGGCTCATACCGGCCCTCGGAAGGCGCAGCGGCCGGCCCATCTGCCGCCCCTCGCCCAACGTCTCGTTCCCGCGCGCCGCGCCCGCGACGGGTGCCATAGTCCGCCCGTGGCGCGCGGGATGACAGCGACGATCGGGGTCCTCGTCGCCCTCGCCCTCGCGTGCACCGGCTGCGGGGCGGCAAGGACGACGGCGGCGACGCGGTCGCCCAGCGCACCGCCACGGCCACCACGGCCACCGCGCCGAGTGCCACGACGACGACGGGTCCCAAGGCGAACGGGGCGTCCAAGGCGAGTGCGAGAGAGCACGACGAAGGCGGGGACCGCGAAGAAGGCGGCCTCCCCGAAGCGGGCCGGCACGACAGGCACGGCGTAGCGACCTGACGAGCGGCGCGGGCTCCGGGCCGATCCCCGAGCGCAACGACGTCGTCGGTGTCCTGCGGCGGTACTACGAGGGGTTTCTCGACAAGGACGGCGCCGCCGTCTGCGCGCTGCTCACGACCGAGGGGCGCAAGATCATGATCAGCGACGGCAACGCGAAGACCTGCGAGGCAAGCGTCAAGCGCCTCGTCGCCGCCGTCTCGCCCGCCAACATCGCGCTCCTGCAGCGCACGCATGACGGCCTGCATGCCGACGACGTCGAGGTCGACGGCGCTCAGGCCACGGCCCACATCGGGAAGACGAGCACGCTGCGCCTGGGGCAGAGGTGGACGGCCACTGGCGCGTCCGCAGCCCGAACCTGGTGGTCAGCCGGTCCTGAGGGCGAAGCGCAGGGCGACCTCGGTGCCGCCGCCCGGCGTCGTCTTGATCTGGAAGCTGTCGGCCTCGTGGGCCATGAGGCACAGGCCCAGGCCCATGCCCGGGCTGTCGGCGCGCGGCGACATCCCGATGCCGTCGTCGCAGATGCTCACGTCGAGGAAGTCGTCGTCGTGCAGGACGAGAACATGGACGTCGCCCGCCGAGCGGTCGTCGCGATAGGCGTGCAGCACCGCGTTCGTGGCCGCCTCGCTGACGGCGAGGTTGATCTGCAGCAACGCCATCTCGTCTGCTCCGTGATCGCTTGCCACGCCGGCGACGTCACGGCGGATCTCGGCGACGCGCAGCGGCAGCGCGGGATAGACGGCGTCGAGCACCGTCCCGCTTTGGAACACGACCATCCTCGGGGACTACCCACACCGATGCACATGCATCCCACCCCCACGGCGGTTACTCTCGACGGAGATGGCATCAATCCCGGTCAGCATTGCCGCATATGTCGGGCGCACGCCGATCATCGAGCTCACGCGCATCGCTCCCGAAGGCGTGCGGCTGTTCGGCAAGCTGGAGTCCTTCAACCCCGGCGGGAGCGTCAAGGATCGCATCGGCGTGGCGATGATCGAGGCGGCCGAGGCCGACGGCCTGATCGAGCCCGGCAGGACGACGATCGTCGAGGCGACCTCGGGAAACACCGGGATCGCCCTGGCGTTCGTGTGCGCCGCCAAGGGCTATGACCTCGTGCTCACGCTCCCCCAGGGCATGAGCCGCGAGCGAGAGAGCCTGCTGCGCCTCTACGGCGCGAAGGTCGAGATCACCGAGTCGCTCGGCGGGATGAACGAGGCCGTCGATGCCGCGCGCGCCATGGCCTCGCGCCCCGACGTGTTCCTGCCCGACCAGTTCTCCAACCCGGCCAACCCCGAGATCCATCGCCGCACCACGGCGCCCGAGCTGCTCGAGGCGCTCGACGGCAAGATCGACGCCATCGTCTGCGGCGTCGGCACCGGCGGCACGATCACGGGCGTGGGGGAGATCCTCAAGGAGCGGGTGCCGGGCTGCCGCGTCGTCGCGGTCGAGCCCGCCACGTCGGCGGTCCTCTCCGGCCGAGCCCCGGGCCCGCACAAGATCCAGGGCATCGGCGCCGGCTTCATCCCGCCCGTGCTCAACCGCGCCGTCATCGACGAGGTCATCGCCGTCGACGACGAGGATGCGCTCGAGACCGCGCGCCTGGCGGCGCGCATGGAGGGCGCCCTCGTCGGCATCTCGGGCGGCGCCGCGCTGTGGGCCGCGATCGAGCTCGGACGCCGCCCGGAGTCCCAGGGCCACCGGATCGCCGTCGTGCTGCCGGACTCCGGCGAGCGCTACGTGTCGATGCCGTTCTTCGCGCCCTAGCCGCGCCCGCCCGCCGTCCCCGCCGCCGCCTGCCCGCGCGAGACCGCCGCTACGCTGATGACATGCTCGGTCTCGACACCCTGGCGCGGGTCGTCGGCGAGGTGCGCCGCGACGTCGCCGCCGCGCACGCCCGCGATCCCGCTGCGCGCGGCGCCGGCAGCGCCGAGATCCTCACGGGCTGGCCGGGCGTGCAGGCGCTGCTGGCCCACCGCGTGGCCCACGGGCTGCACGGCGTCGGCGTGCCGGTGCTGCCGCGCTCGCTGTCGCTCGTCTCGCGCGCGCTGACAGGGATCGAGATCCATCCGGCCGCACAGATCGGGCGGGGCTTCTTCATCGATCACGGCGCGGGTGTCGTGATCGGCGAGACCGCCGAGATCGGCGACGACGTGACGCTCTACCAGGGCGTGACGCTCGGCGGGACCGGATTTGCGACGGGCAAGCGCCACCCGACGCTCGAGGACAACGTCACCGTCGGCGCGGGAGCGAAGCTGCTCGGCGCGATCACGGTCGGTCACGGGGCGAAGGTCGGAGCCAACACCGTCGTGATCCAGGACGTCCCGCCGAACACGACGGTCGTCGGCAACCCCGGCCACCCCGTCCGCGTCGAGGGCCGCCGCCCGGAGGGCCCCGACAGCGACTGGATCCATCTTCCCGACCCGATCGCGGACGCGATCAACGCGATGTCGGCCCGCATCGGCGAGCTCGAGCGGGAGGTCGCCGCGCTGTCGGGGGCGGAGCGCGAGCCCGCCGCCGACGTGCATGTGCTGCGCCCGGTGCAGCACGGCCCCAGCCCCGCCGGCGGTTAGGCGGGCGGGCGCTCAGCTCAGGCGCACGCCGACCGCGAAGCCCGGTCGCCGGATGAGGCCGGCGGCGGGATTCTGAGTCGCGACGCGCAGCGTGTGACGGTGGCGCCCGTGGCGCCGGCGCGTGACCTTCCCGAGCGCGCAGTGCGCCCGGGCCAGCGCCTTGCGGGCACCGGCGAGCGTCCGGCGCCTCAGCGACGGCACGACGCACCGCGCGGCGGCCTTCGCGACCGCCGCGGCCGCCGCGGTGGCGGTCGGAGGCGCCGTGGCGACCTGGATGTGCGACGGCGCGCCGGCCTGCGCCGGTGCAGCCGACGCGCCGGCGCCGGCCTGCGCCGCGAGCGTGCTGAGGATCGCATCGGCGGTCGCGGTGATGCCGTCGGCGCTCGCGGCGACCAGTCGGTAGTGATACGTCGTCGACGGTGCCAGCGGCCCGAGGTCCGCGCTCACGTCGACGACCGAGGCACCCGCTCCCGCCGACGTGATCGCCGTGGCCGAGCTGTAGCTCGACGTCAGGCCGTACTCGAAGCGATATGCCGTTGCCCTCCCGTTCGGATTGACCGTGCCGCGCACCCGCGCCGTGGTGCGCGCGACCGCGCCGGAGGCCGCGAGCGTCACGATCGGCGGGAGGGGCGGCGCGCTCGTCGTGAAGGACGCGTCGGGACCGGTCACCTCGCCGTTCTGGTTCATCGCGACGAGCCGGTAGTGATACGTCGTGGACGGCGTCAGGCCGGTGACGGGCTCGGCCACCGCGGCCGCTTGCGCGCCCGCGCCGCGCTCGAGCGTCTGCGACCCGTAGGCGGTGGTCGTCCCCCAGTCGAGGTGGTAGGACGTGAATCCGCCGCCGCCGGAGCCCACGGTGCCGTTGAGCGTCGCGCCCGACGGGCCGATGTTCGTGGCGGCCGCGGTCGCCGTGGTCGGCGTCGGCCCGGCGTCCACCGCGGCCAGGCCGGCGGAGCCGCAGCTCGCCTGCGCCGTCGTGTCGGCGGACGGCGCCGGGACGCCCTGCAGGCGCCCGAAGTCCTGCGTCCAGGTCCCCGGGTCCGCGGCGGGGTCGGCTGCTCCGGTGCTGACGCCGACCCCGACATCGCGGAAGGCGGGCTCGAAGACGTTGACGCAGTGCGCGGGGCTCGTCATCCACAGGTCGACCGTCACCGCGGGGGTGAGCGCACCCTGGGCGATGTTCTCCCCGGCCTGCTCCAAGGGATACCCGGCAGCCGTCATCCGCCGGCCCGGATCGGTGCCCTCGGGATTGTTGTGAGCGAGGAAGTGTCGCGCCACCATGTCGTCGGTGTGCGCCTGCGCCGCCGACTCCAGGCGCGCATCCCGCCGCAGCGCCGCAAGCCCTCCCCGCAATCGCGTCTCGTTGACGAGGCACAGCACGGATGCGCGCAGGGCCGCCGGGGCCCCGATCGCGACCGGGGTGTTCTCGTCGGGGCAGGCTCCGCGCGCGAGCGCCGCGGAGGGCGCGAGAGCAGCGCAGGACAGCAGCCCCACACCGGCGATCAGACCCAGGAACGAGCGCGACACGCTGCTCAGTAGTAGACGGTTCGGCAGCGATGGCGGGGAATCGTCTTGAACTCCGGCTCCTGGCCGCGCGTCCACAGCGCGTTGTCGAGCTCACGCGCCGTCGTGCCCAGCCGCGCGGCGATCAGCTCGCAGGCATGCACGGCGCAGGCTCGGATCTCGCGCTCCTGCGGGCCCGGCGCCAACAGCAGGCCGGCGTCGATGTGCGCGGCCAGCGCATCGTCGTAGCGCAGGACGCCCGCGCAGCGCAGGACATGGGGGACGAGGTTGTCGGCGAAGATCGTCAGCCGGTCGAGGTCGCGGAACTCGGCCACGCCCGCGAGCGCGAGGTCCGCGGGAGCGATCTGCGCGCGCTTGTAGAAGCCGCGGTCGGCGAACAGCGCCATCCCGCCGGCGAGCATCGCCGCCAGGCGCTGCGCGGAGCCCTGTGCCAGCGCGACGAGCCCGAGCGCGTCCCCGCCGCCGAGGAACCTCCCGAGCGACCGCAGCGCCTGGGCGTAGAGCGCCATGAGCTCGTGGTCGCGCTCCTGCCCGAGCAGGTCGGCGACCTCGTCGCTGCGCATCGCGCGCAGCTGCGCCGGGCTCCATGCGCCCTCTGCGCGGAAGCGGTCGGCGATCGCCCAGGCGACGGTGAAGTAGCCCGAGCAGCCCGCGCGCTTGCGCAGGGTCGGAAACCAGCCCGAGCCGAAGTTCACCGCGTCGACGCAGAGCATGTAGGTCGCGACGTCCTGCGGCGATCCCTCGAGGTAGTGGCGCACCGGGTCCAGCTCGGGGGGCGGGCCGGGGTCGACGTGCGCGAGCGCGCGCGCGTCGATCTGGACCCAGCGGGCATCCGCCGCGATCGCGGCGCAGGCGGAGCGCACCTCGTCGCAGAGACCGGCCACGCGGGCCAGGCTATTGGCCTGGCCGACCTAGGCCGCGAAGTCGAGCACGAGTGTCGCGCTGGGACTCGGTGCGCCGGCCGCGGGAGCGCCGAGCACGAGGCCCAACCCGATCGTCCGCTGGCGCGGGTCGAGCAGGATCGCGCGGTGCGCCGGGCTCTGCAAGAGCGCTTGCACGAGCATCCGCGGCGTGGCCTGCGTGCCCCAGGCGAGCGTCTCGCTGGCCTCGTAGCCGCCCGGATGCGAGGTGCCATAACCCGCGGCGCGCAGGCGCGCCGCAAGGTCGTCGCCGCCGGACCCCTCGTGGCCGAAGAAGTCGTTGCCGACCATGTCCAGTGCGTGGCCGCGCGCGGCGGCGCTCAGCGGCCGGGAGAACCGCACCGCACGCATGTCACGCGCGCTGCGCAGGCGGTTGACGAGGCACAGAACGGCCCGTGTCGCCTCGCCACGCGACTCATCGTCGGCCGGGACCGCGTCGCGTCCCGGGCAACCGCGGGCCTGCGCCCGGACGGTCCCGACGTGCGCCACCAGCGCAGCGAAGATCAGCACGACGACGGTCGCGCAAAGACTTCTGCGAAGCATCACAGCCCCTCTCGGCTGTTGTCATAACTGCGGGATCGTGCAACTTTCGTTGCAGGATCCCGCACCCCTGCCTGGAGCATATACACCGCCGGGGACCTCCGGCTGCCGATCTATCCTCAGTGGCAGATGGCCGACACCGCCGCGAGCGACCGCATCGACGAGCTGCTCGTCGGACTCAACCCGCCCCAGCGCGACGCGGTCGTGCACGGCGACGGCCCGCTGCTGATCCTGGCCGGCGCGGGAACGGGCAAGACCCGCGTCCTGACCCACCGGATCGCCTACCTCGAGCGCACCGGCCAGGCGCGGGCGAACGAGATCCTCGCGATCACGTTCACGAACAAGGCCGCCCAGGAGATGCGCGAGCGCGTGGAGATCCTGCTCGGCCGGCGCACCCGCGCGATGTGGATCATGACCTTCCACGCCGCCTGTGCCCGGATGCTGCGCGCCGACGCCGAGCGGCTCGGCTATACGCGCCAGTTCACGATCTACGACCAGGCCGACGCCCGCCGCCTCGTCAAGCGCTGCCTCGACGAGCTCAACGTCGACACGAAGCGCTTCACGCCCGGCGCGGTCCTGCACCAGATCTCCGACGCGAAGAACAAGCTGCGCGATGCCGAGGCCTACGCCGAGCTCGTCGGCTCCTACTTCGAGACCACCGTCGCCGACGCCTTTCGCCTCTACGAGCGCGAGATGCACCGCATGAACGCGATGGACTTCGACGACCTGCTCGTCAACGCGGTCAACGTCCTGACGCTCTTCCAGGAGGTCCGCGACCGCTACAGCACCGCGTTTCGCCACGTCCTCGTCGACGAGTACCAGGACACGAACGCCGCCCAGTACCGCTGGCTGCAGCTGCTGACGAGCGAGCACCGCAACCTCGCGGTCGTGGGCGACGATGCGCAGTCGATCTACGGCTTCCGCGGAGCGGACATCTCCAACATCCTCGACTTCGAGGAGGACTATGTCGACGCGCACGTCGTCAAGCTCGAGCAGAACTACCGCTCGACGCAGACGATCCTCAGCGCGGCCAACGCCGTCATCGCGCACAACCGCGACCAGAAGCCCAAGTCGCTGTGGACCGATCAGGGCGACGGCGACCCGATCCGCATCCGCGAGCTCGACGACGAGCATGCCGAGGGGCGCTACGTCGTCGGCGAGATCGAGCGCCTCGTCGACGAGGGCGCGAGCCGCGCGGAGATCGCCGTCTTCTACCGCACCAACTCGCAGTCGCGGGTGATCGAGGACACGCTCGTGCGCCGCGACATCGGCTATCAGGTCATCGGCGGCACGAAGTTCTACGAGCGCGCCGAGATCAAGGACGCGATCGCGTACCTCACCGTCCTCGCCAACCCCTTCGACGTCGTGTCGTTCACGCGCGTCGTCAACTCGCCGCGCCGCGGGATCGGCCAGACCTCGCTCGGCCGCGTCATCGGCTACGCCCAGTCGATGGGCACGAGCATCTGGGACGCCGCCGCCGACCCCGCCGCCGTGCCGGGCCTCGGCAGCGCCGCGATCAAGGCTCTCGGCCGCTTCATGGAGACGATGACCGCGCTGCGCGAGCGCGGGGTCCAATCCCGCCCGCCCGTGCCCGTCGGCGACCTGCTCGAGTCGCTGCTGCAGGACACGGGCTACCTGGAGGCGCTGAAGGCCGAGCGCACGATCGAGGCGCAGGGGCGCGAGGAGAACCTCGCCGAGCTCGTCGAGGTCGCGCGCGAGTTCGATGCCACCGCCGAGGCCGAGCACGACACGCTCGACGTCTTCCTGCAGGGCGTCGCGCTCGTCGCCGACGCCGACACGCGCAAGGACGACGAGGGGCTCGTGACGCTCATGACGATCCACAACGCCAAGGGCCTGGAGTACCCGATCGTCTTCATCGCGGGGATGGAGGAGGGCGTGTTCCCGCACTCGCGGGCGCTCGACGAGGGGGGTCTGGAGGAGGAGCGGCGCCTGGCGTACGTCGGGATCACTCGGGCGATGAGCTCGCTGTACCTCACGAGCGCGCGCCGGCGCGCCGTCTTCGGCGCCACGCAGTACGGCCTGCGCTCGCGCTTCCTCGACGAGATCCCATCCGAGCTGACCGACCGCGCCGACGAGCCGCGCATCCGCCGCCCCGCCGGCGTTGGCGCCGCCGCGCAGCGCCCGGGCTCGTGGGCGTCGGCGTCCACGAGCTCGGCCGACCGCACGCCGCCGCCGAGCTTCGGCCTCGGCGACGACGTCTCGCATGCGGCCTTCGGAGCCGGCGTCGTGATCGGGGTCGAGGCGGGCGGGATCGTCGTGGTGCGCTTCGCCGGCGACGGCAGCGAGCGCAAGCTCATGGCCGAATACGCTCCGCTCACGAAGGTGCGGTGAACGGGATGGAGACCATGGCGGCGCAGCTCATCGACGGCAAGACGATCGCCGGGCGGGTCCGGATCGGCGTCGCGCGCGACGTCGCGGCGTTCGCGGACGAGTTCGGCGGGGCGCGCCCGGGCCTGGCGACGATCCTCGTCGGCGACGACCCCGGCTCGGCGGTCTACGTCCGCAACAAGCAGAAGGCCTGCCGCGAGGTGGGCATGCAGGGCTTCAACTTCCCGCTGCCGACGCACACGTCGCGCGCGGAGGTCGTCGAGCTCATCGAGCGGCTGAACGCCGACCCCGACGTCAGCGGCATCCTCGTCCAGCTCCCGGTCCCGGGGCACCTCGACGGCGTCGAGCTCACCGGCCTGGTCGACCCGCTGAAGGACGTCGACGGGCTGACCGCGATCAGCGCGGGCCTGCTCGCCCAGGGACGCGAAGGGCTGCGGCCCTGCACCCCGCAGGGCGTGATGACGCTCCTCGACAGCGCGGGCGCGCAGCTCGAGGGCGCCGAGGCCGTCGTCGTCGGGCGCTCCAACCTCTTCGGCAAGCCGATGGGCCAGCTTTTGCTGGGCGCCGATGCGACGGTGACGATGTGCCACTCGCGCACCCGTGATCTCGCGGACGTCTGTCGCCGCGCGGACATCCTCGTCGCCGCCGTCGGGCAGCCGCGGATGGTGAAGGCCGCGTGGGTCAAGCCGGGGGCGACGGTCATCGACGTCGGCATGAACCGGACCGAGGACGGCCTCGCCGGCGACGTCGACTTCGAGGCCGTCAAGGAGGTGGCCGGCGCGATCACGCCCGTGCCGGGCGGCGTCGGCCCGATGACGGTCGTCTTCCTGCTGCGCAACACGCTCCAGGCCGCGCGCATGCAGCGCGAGCGGGGTGCCTGATGGATCTGCGGCGCCTGCGCAGCGGCGAGCTGCTGACCGCGGTCAGCGCCGTCGGCCTGCTCGTCGTGATGTTCCTCGACTGGTTCGGCGGCGGCTCGGCCTGGGAGACGCTGACCATCGGCGACGTCCTGCTCCTGGCGGTCGCGGTGCTCGCGCTGACGCTCGTGGTCCTGACGCTCATCGCCCGGCCGGTCGCGATGGCCGGCTCGGCGGCCTCGGTCACGATCGGCGTCGCGGCGCTGGCGCTGGCGTACCTGCTCTACCGGATCGTCGTCAACGAGCCCGGGACCGACGCGTCCGGCGAGATCGGCATCGGCGCCTACCTCGGCCTCCTGCTCGTGGCCGGATGTGCCGCCGGCGCGTGGCGCGCGCTCGGCGACGAACGGACCGGCGCGCCGGCGTCGTTGCGCCAGACCGAGCGCGTGCTCGCCGTCCGCGGCGCTGCGCGCCCGGCGCCGCCCGAGCGCGATCCGGGGCGCGCCACCCGGGGCCCGACGTAGACCATCCGCCATGCGATCGGCCTATGGTCGTCACATGAACGACACACAGCCCGACCGTTACACGATCCACGCGCTCACCGACTCCGAGGACATGGCGCCCAAGTACGGCCTCGACGAGCAGGGCGAGACGCGCTTTGCCACGAAGGACCTCGCGGCGCAGCAGACCGGCGTCAGCCTGCAGAGCCTGCGCCCCGGCAAGCGCCAGGCGTTCGGCCACCGTCACGATCAGGCCGAGGAGGTCTACGTCGTGCTTTCGGGCTCCGGGCGCGTGAAGCTCGACGACGAGATCGAGGAGATCAAGCGCCTCGACGCGATCCGCGTGGCTCCCGCCGTCACGCGCTCCTTCGAAGCCGGTTCGGACGGCCTCGAGCTGCTGGTGTTCGGCCCGCGGCATCACGGCGACGGCGAGGTCCTGCAGGGGTGGTGGAGCGACTGAGCCCGGGGCCGGCCGCCACCGGCACCTAGAATCGCCGTCGTGATCGACCGCGAACAGGTGCTCCACGTCGCCCGCCTCGCCCGCCTGCAGCTGACCGAGGACGAGGTCGGGCACATGAGCGAGGAGCTCTCGAAGATCCTCGGTCACATCGAGAAGATCGGCGAGCTCGACCTCGCGGGGGTGCCGCCGACGACCCACGTCGTCGAGGTCCCGAGCGCGCTGCGCCCGGACGAGCCCGAGCCGTCGCTCCCGCGCGAGGTCGCGCTCGCGTCCGCGCCCGCGGTCGCCGACGGCGGCTTCCTCGTCCCGAGCCCGCAGGCGGGTGGCTGAGGTGAGCGCCACCGACGTCACGGCCCTCACCGCGGCCGCGGCGATCGCCGAGATCGAGCGCGGCGCGCTGTCCGCGTCCGAGCTCTTCGAGGCCTATCGCGCGGCCGCCTGCGCCGAGGACCTCAACGCCTACCTCTGGGTCGCCGAGTCCGCGCCCGCCGACGGACCGGCGCCGGGCGCGCCGCTCGCCGGCGTCCCGCTCGCGGTCAAGGACCTCTTCTGCACGCAGGGCGTCCCGAGCCAGGCCGGCTCGAAGATCCTCGAGGGCTACCGCCCGCCCTACACGGCCTCGGTCGTCGCCAGGCTCGCGCAGGCCGGCGCGCCGCTGCTCGGCAAGACCAACCAGGACGAGTTCGCGATGGGCTCCTCCAACGAGAACTCCGCCTTCGGCCCCGTCCTCAATCCCTGGGACCGCACGCGCGTGCCCGGGGGCTCCAGCGGCGGCAGCGCGGCGGCGGTCGCCGGCGGCGCGGCGCCGTGGGCGCTGGGCACCGACACCGGCGGCTCGATCCGCCAGCCGGCCGCGCTGTGCGGGATCGTCGGCCTCAAGCCCACCTACGGCACGGTCAGCCGCTACGGGATGATCGCCTTCGCCTCGTCGCTGGACCAGGCCGGCCCGCTGACGCGCGACGTGACGGACGCCGCGCTGCTCCTGCGCCACATGGTCGGGCGCGACGATCGCGACACGACGTCGGTCGGCTTCCCCGAGGCGGTGGCCACGCCGAGCGCCGAGCGCCTGGATGGCATCCGCCTCGGCGTCCCGGAGGAGCTCGTGGGGGAGGGCTCCGGCGTCGAGCCCGGCGTGATGGCGGCCTTCAACGCGACGCTGAAGCTCGCCGAGGAGCTCGGCGCGACGGTGCAGACCTGCCGGCTGCCGCATGCGCCCCACGCGCTGAGCGCCTACTACGTCATCGCGCCCGCGGAGGCGTCGTCGAACCTCGCGCGCTACGACGGCGTGCGCTACGGGGCGCGCGTCGAGAACGGCGGCCTCGTCGGGATGTACACGCGCACCCGCAGCCAGGGCTTCGGTCCCGAGGTCAAGCGGCGGATCATGCTCGGCACCTACTCGCTCTCCAGCGGCTACTACGACGCCTACTACGGCCGCGCCCAGCGTGTGCGCACGAAGATCTCCGAGGACTTCCGCGCCGCATTCGAGAACTTCGACTTCGTCGTCACCCCGACGGCGCCGTCGGTCGCCTTCGAGCTCGGCGCGAAGACCTCCGACCCGCTGGCGATGTACCTCAACGACTTCTGCACCGTCCCGATGTCGCTCGCCGGCATCCCCGCGATCTCGATCCCCAACGGGCTCAGCGAGGGGCTGCCGACGGGCTTTCAGCTCGCCGGCCCGGCGTTCAGCGAGAACCGCGTGCTCGACGCCGCCCACGCGCTCGAGCAGGCGATCGGCTTCGATGCTGCGGCCGGGCGGGCGTCATGACCATCGACTACGAGCCCGTCATCGGCCTGGAGATCCACGTCCAGCTCTCGACCCGGACGAAGATGTTCTGCGGCTGCGAGCTGTCGTTCGGCGAGCCGCCGAACACGCACACGTGCCCGGTCTGCCTCGGGCTGCCCGGCACGCTGCCGCGCGCCAACGCCCGCGCGATCCACTTCGGTCTCATGATCGGCATGGCGCTGGGCTGCGACCTCGCCCCGCGCTCGATCTTCCACCGCAAGAACTACTTCTATCCGGACCTGCCCAAGGGCTACCAGATCAGCCAGTACGACGAACCGCTCTGCAAGGGCGGGCGCCTCGGCGACGTGCGCATCCACCGCGTCCACCTCGAGGAGGACGCCGCAAAGCTCATCCACGCCGGCTCCAGCGGCCGCATCCACGGCTCGGATGCCTCGGTCGTGGACTTCAACCGCGGCGGCACGCCGCTGGCCGAGATCGTCACGGAGCCCGACGTGCGCTCGGCGGCACAGGCGCGCGAGTGGCTCACGCTGCTGCGCACGACCCTGCGCAGCCTCGGCGTCAGCGACGTCAACATGGACGAGGGCTCGCTGCGCTGCGACGCGAACATCTCGATCCGGCCCGTCGGCTCCGCACAGCTCGGCACGAAGACCGAGCTGAAGAACATGAACTCCTTCCGCTTCCTCGAGCGCGGGGTCAACGCCGAGATCGCCCGCCAGGAGTCGCTCCTGCGCGCCGGCGAGGTCGTCGTCCAGGAGACGCTGCACTTCGACCCGGCGACCGAGCGGATCAGCTCGCTGCGCTCCAAGGAGGAGGCGCACGACTACCGCTACTTCCCCGAGCCCGACCTCGTCCCGGTCGCGATCTCCGAGGAGATGCTCACCGCCGCGCGCGACGCGATGCCCGAGCTGCCGGCCGCGCGGGAGGAGCGCCTGCAGGCGCTCGGCGTCAGCGCCGCGAGCGCTCGCCAGCTCGCCTGGCGCACCGAGCTCGGCGACTACTTCGAGGCCGCCCTGGGGGCGGGGGGAACGGGTCCAGCGAGGCACAGCCACTCGCCAACTGGGTGTGCAACGAGCTCGTCGCCCGCGTGGGAGAGGACGATCCGGCGAGCTCCAAGGTGCAACCTGCCGCACTCGCGAAGCTCGTCGCGCTCGTCTCGGAGAAGGCCGTGACGGTCAACAACGCCAAGCTCGTGCTCGACCGGCTCGTGCAGGACGGCGGCGACCCGGCGCAGATCGTCGCGGCCGAGGGCCTCGGCGCGATGGGCGGTGGCGACGACGCCTTGGACCCGATCGTCGAGGCGGCGCTCGCCGCCAACGCCGACGCCGCTGCGAAGATCAAGGACGGCAACATGAAGGCCATCGGCGCGATCATCGGCCACGTCATGCGCGAGACCAAGGGCCGCGCCGACGGCGCCGAGGTGACCCGGATCGTGCGCGAGAAGCTCGGGGTCTAGCGACGCCGCGCGCCGGCGGCGTCAGGCGCTGCGGCGAGGTTCAGCAGCGCCGACGCCTCGGCGGGCGAGCAGAGGATGCCCTGGCCGCGGCGGCAGCCCATCGCGTCGAGGATCGCCATCTGCGCGCGCGTCTCGATGCCCTCCGCCACGACCTCGAGCCGCAGCCCGGCCGCGATGCGGACGATCGCCTCGCCGCCCGCCGAGAAGGGGCGGCCGTCGGCCGACGGCAGGATCGTGGCGGCGACCTCGCGCACCAAGTGCCGTGCGGCAGGCGGGGACGGCGTCCTCGATGAGGTCGCGCAGGTCGTCGCCCTCGAGCGCGAGCTGTCCGAGCCGCGCGACCGCGCGGCCTGCTGGCGCCCGCTGCGCTCGAGCTTGCGCTCGCCCGCCCGTGAGGCCCTCGCGCGCGCCGTCGAGCGCCTCGGCCGCGCGGCCCACCTCGCGCTGCAGCGTGGTGAACGGATGCTTGAGCGCCAGCTGCATCGCATGCGCGCATGCGGGCGTACCATCAGGCGAACGTTCCGCCCGCCGCGAAGGAGATCTGCGATGTCGAAGCTCATCCGCATGGACCAGACCGGCCACTCGACGCTCGCCGAGTGGACGCCGGATGATCCGGTCGCCGTCGAGGCCGCCGTCGCGGCATTGCGCGCCGAGCTGGACCGCGGCTACCTCGCGATGGTCAGCACCGGGCCCGGGCACGCCGAGCAGGTCCGCGAGCTGCCGGTCGATGCGCCGCTGGTGATCCTGCGCCTGCCGATCAGCGGCGGCTGAGGCCCCGGGCCGGTCCGTGGCCGTCCACGCCCAGCCGGCCGAGGTCCTGCCGGAGACCGCGGCGGTCCACTGGCGCCCGCGCGTCGACGACGCGCGCCTGCGCCGGCTCGGCGGCCTCTGGACCCTGACGACGGTCGGTCACGTCGTGCCGTTCACGGCGGCGGCCGCGCTGCTGATGTGGCTGCAGCCGCTGGCGCTGCCGGTGGCGCTCGTCTGTCTCGCGCACGCCTGGATCATCCCCGAGCTCTACGCCCAGCGCGGGGCCAACGTCCTGCGCGCGCGCCCACGATCGGGCGAGGAGCCAGAGCGCCGCTCGCTCGGCCTGCTCGGCGATCTCGTCGGTCACGATGCGCGCGAGCTGCACGCCCGCACCGGGCTCGTCCTGGAGCCGGGCCGCCTCGGGCCCTGGCTCGTCGGCGAGGCGGGCGCCGTGCTCCTGCACGGCCGCCGGCATCGCGCGTACTGCTACTGCGTGAAGGTCGATCCGCGCGCGGTGGCCGACGCGACGGGCGCCGGGCAGCTGCCCTCCGGCGACCGGACCGCCCACCTGCTGCTTGCGCTGCGCTCCGACGAGCGGGGCTTCGCGACGGTCGCGAACCTCAGCTTCTCCGGCGCGCGCTGGCGGCTGCGGCGACGGATGACGGCGCCGATGCGCGAGGCGCTGGACGCCGCCCTGCGCAGCACCGACACGCGGTCCATCGCGCCGGGCTGAATCTCCGACCGCGGTCCAATGAGGGGTGCGGGACGCTGCGCCATCATGCTGTCCATGCCCGCCAGCACCGATCCCACCCGCCGCGTACTCATTGCCGTTGCAGGACCGACAGCAGCGTCCGCGAAGGCTCCGCACGTCCGGCATTTCCGGCTTGCACGCGCGTCCTCGCAGCCCCGTCCGGACTCGACGCTGGACCGCTTCGCGCATCTGCGCCGAAGCTACGACTGAACTCCCCCGACCGCTTCGCGCCCCTTGCCGGGGAGTACGCTCTGAGGATGTCCACCTCCTCTCCCTCGAGCTCATCCCTCGGCAAGCGGGCCGTCGCGTTCCTCGTCCTGCTGGTCGCGGCCTGGATCCTCCTCAAGGTCGTCATCGGCTTCGTCACGGCGGTGGCCACCGTCATCGCCGTCGTGCTCGCGATCGTCGCCGTGATCTGGGCCATCCGCGTCCTCTGACGCGGCGCCCGTCGCCATGGCCGGAGGCGCCTACGTCGCCATCGCGGTGAGCTTCGGGCTGGCCGGGGGGATCATCGGCGCCATCAAGGGCAGCTCCTTCTGGATCTGGTTCCTCGTCGCCGCCGTCGTCCCGGTCATCGGGCTGCTGACCGCGATCGTGTACCGCTCCGAGCGCGACGAGCTGCGCCGGCAGTGCCCGAGCTGCGGGCGCGTGTGCAAGCTCTACGACGCGCTGTGCGTCCGCTGCGGGGCCGAGCTGGAGTTCCCCGAAACGGCGATCGCGCCCGAATCGGCGCCGGTTTCCGCCCGCTAGACTTCGCCGTCGAACCGGCCACGGGGGCCGGTTCGTTCATCTGCGGATATGCGGAGAGGAGGTCGTGAGATGCGTGCGGTCGATGCCATCATGGAGTGCCTGAAGGCGGAGGGTGTCGAGGTCGTATTCGGCCTCCCCGGCGGAGCGAACCTCCCGACCTACGACGCCTTCGTCGACGCGGGGATCCGCCACGTGCTCGTGCGCCACGAGGCCGGCGGCGGCCATGCCGCGGAGGGCTACGCGAAGGCGACCGGCAAGGTCGGCGTCGCGTTCGCCACCTCGGGACCGGGCGCGACGAACGTCGTGACGCCGATCGTCGACGCGATGATGGACTCGGTGCCGACGGTGTTCATCACCGGCCAGGTGCGCACCGACCTCATCGGGACCGACGGCTTTCAGGAGACCGACACGCTCGGCATCACGATGCCGGTCGTCAAGCACTCCTTTCAGATCCGCTCTCCGCTGGAGATCCCGCGCGCGATCCACGAGGCGTTCCACATCGCGCGCACGGGGCGCCCGGGGCCGGTCGTCGTCGACATCCCGCAGGACCTCAGCCGCGCGGACATCGACTACGAGCCGATCACCGACGTGCACCTGCCCGGCTACCAGCCGACGATCGAAGGCAACACGAAGCAGATCCGCCAGGCCGCCAAGGCGATGGCCTCGGCCCGCCGGCCCGTGATCTACGCCGGCGGCGGCGTCGTCAACGCCAACGCCTCCAGGGAGCTCACGGAGTTCGCGACGTCCGACAACTTCCCGGTCACGTGCACGCTCATGGGGCTCGGCGCCTTTGCGGCCCCCCACCCGCAGTGGCTGGGCATGCTGGGGATGCATGGGACGCGGACCGCGAACTACGCGATGGACGAGGCGGACCTCATCTGCTGCGTCGGGGCGCGCTTCGACGATCGCATCACCGGCAAGCTCTCGGAGTTCGCGCCGCACGCGAAGTTCATCCACATCGACGTCGACCCGGCCGAGATCTCCAAGACGATCCCGGCCCACATCCCGATCGTCGGCGATGCGAAGAACGTCCTGCAGAAGCTCATCAAGGAGTACCGGGCCCTGGAGGGCGTCTCCTCCGACCGCCTGGACGACTGGTGGGCGAAGATCCACGGCTGGCAGGAGAAGCACCCGCTGCGCTACGAGGACTCGACGGACGCCGAGATCAAGCCGCAGTTCATGGTCCAGGCGCTCTACGAGGCCACCGGCGGCAACGCGATCGTGACCTCCGACGTCGGCCAGCACCAGATGTGGGCGGCGCAGTACTACCACTTCTCCCAGCCGCGCCGGTGGATCAACTCCGGCGGCCTGGGGACGATGGGCTTCGGCCTGCCGGCCGCGCTCGGGGCCGCCGTCGGCTGTCCGGACCAGACGGTCGTCTGCATCGCCGGCGACGGCTCCATCCAGATGAACATCCAGGAGCTCGCGACCTGCTCGCAGGACAAGATCCCGGTGAAGGTGTTCATCATGAACAACGGCTACCTCGGCATGGTCCGCCAGTGGCAGGAGCTCTTCTGGGAGAAGCGCTACTCCCACGTCGACATGGGCTCCTTCCCGGATTTCGTGAAGCTCGCCGAGGCCTACGGCGCGACCGGGATGCGCCTGACCGACAAGGCGACCCTCGTCGACGACATGAAGGTCGCGCTCGCGACGCCGGGTCCGGTCGTCTGCGACGTGCGGGTCACGCGCGAGGAGAACACCTATCCGATGATCGCGCCGGGTGCCGCTGCGCGCGAGATGGTGGGATGAGCGTCATGGGCGAACCGGGGACGAAGGAGCTGCTGAGCCTCGAGGACCTCGAGGCCGCCGGCAACCTGCACAGCGGTCGCAAGCACATCCTGTCGATCCTCGTGGAGAACAAGGCCGGCGTCCTCACGAGGGTCGCGGGGCTGTTCGCGCGGCGCGCGTTCAACATCGACACGCTGACGGTCGGGCCGACCGAGGACGAGCAGTACTCGCGCATCACGCTGACGTTCGACGGCGCGATGCACTCCGTCGACCAGGTCACCAAGCAGCTGCACAAGCTCATCAACGTCCTGAAGATCCGCGACCTCGAGCCGGCCGACACGGTGGCCCGCGAGCTCGCGCTCTTCAAGGTCGCGGTCGAGGGCCCGCAGCGCGCGGAGGTCATGCAGGTGTCCGAGATCTTCCGCGGCAAGGTCGTCGACGTGACCCGCCGCTCGGTCATCGTCGAGATCACCGGGACGACGGACAAGATCGAGGCCTTCGAGCGCATGGTGCGGCCCTTCGGCCTCATCGAGATGATGCGCACGGGCGAGATCGCCATCAGTCGCGGCCGCGGCGAGACGTGACCGGGGGCGGGGCCCCGGCTCCACCGCCCGGCTCCGCCGCCGGGCGGGGATCCGCGGCGCCGCGTGCAGTTCCGGGCGCCCGCGCCTTCGCGCTGTCGGACGCCGAGCGCCGGCGCCTGCGCAAGCGCCTGGAGCAGGCACTGCGCCGCGCCCGCCGGCGGGGCGCGAGCAGCGGGGTGCTCGCAGCGCTGACGGTGCCGGTCGGCCGCGACGTCGACCCGGCGGCCGTGGCGTTCGCGTCGCGCCGTCCGGGCGAGCCGTGGTTCTGCATGGAGCAGCCCGATCGCGAGCGGTCTGCCGTCGCCGCCCTCGGCTGCGTGGTCGCGCTCGAGGAGCACGGGCCGCGGCGCTTCGAGGACGTCGCCGCACGCTGGCGCGCGCTGGCCGCGGAGGCCTTCTGCGACGCGGCCGACGGGCGCGGGTCCGGGCTCATCGCCAGCGGCGGCTTCGCGTTCGCGCCCGACGGCGGTGCGAGCCCGGCGTGGTCGGGGTTCGCCGCGGCGTCGCTGCACGTGCCCGAGGTCGCGCTCGCGCGCTACGGCGACGAGGTCACGCTGACGGTCGCGGCGCTGGCGCAGCCCGACGACACCGCCGACGGCCTGCTCGCGCGCGTCGAGGCGCGACTGGGCGGGCTGCGACCCGCCGCGCTGCCGCTGCTGGACCCCGACCCCGTGGGTCGCTACACCGTCGCCGCGAGCACGCCGCCCGAGCACTACGAGCTCGCGGTCGCGCGTGCCGTCGAGCGCATCCGCGCGGGCTCGCTGGAGAAGATCGTGCTGGCGCGCGAAGTCCAGGTCCACGCCCCCGCGGCGCACGACGCCGCGGCGGTCTTCGGCGTGCTGCGCGAGGGCTTCCCGTCGTGCTTCTGCTTCTGCGCCGGCCGCGGCGAGCACGCGTTCGTCGCCGCGAGCCCCGAGCTGCTGATCCGCCGCGAGGGCATGCGGGCCAGCACGCTCGCGCTCGCCGGCTCCACGCGCCGCAGCGCCGACCCCTCGGTCGACGATCATCTCGGCGAGCAGCTGCTGCGTTCGGACAAGGATCGCGCCGAGCAGGCGATCGTCGCGCGGCGCATCGAGCGCGCGCTGCGCCCTCACAGCGTGTGGGTCGCGACGGCCGACGAGCCCGTGATCGTGCGGATGGCGAACATCCAGCACCTCGCGAGCCCGATCCGCGCCCAGCTGCGCAAGCCGGTGGGCGCCGTCCGGCTCGCCGGCCTGCTGCACCCGACCCCGGCCGTCGGCGGCGAGCCGTTCGCGGTCGCCGAGCCGCTGATCCCCGCGCTGGAGGGGCTGGACCGCGGCTGGTACGCCGGTCCGGTGGGGTGGACGGACACCAACGAGGACGGCGAGTTCTGCGTCGCGCTGCGCTGCGCGCTGCTGAGCGGGACCGTCGCGCGGCTCTACGCGGGCGTCGGCGTGGTGCGTGACTCCGATCCGGCTGCCGAGCTCGCCGAGACCGACGTCAAGCTCGCTGCGCTGCTGCCGGTGCTCGCCGGCTGAGCCGGCGCCGAGCGGGTTGGCGCCGCGCCCGCTTCGCGTGGGTGGCATGCCGCCTGCAGCTCACCTATGCTTACGGCCAGTTGGATCGGTCTCGGGGGAGATCGATGTGTCGGCGGGAGCACTGCGCGCACTTCGCGCCTGGGTCTAAGTCACGAGTGGGGAGGGCTAGTAGATGTCGTCAGGAAACAAGAGCCTTGTGCAGACGGTGGTTCCGATTGTCGGCGCGTTCTACGTGCTGATCGGGGTCATCGGATTCTTCATCACCGGGTTCGGCAACTTCGTGCAGAACACGAACGACTCGCTGCTGGGCTTCGCGATCAACCCGTTCCACAACCTCGTTCATCTCGCCATCGGGGCCTTCCTGATCATCATGGCGCTCAACAAGAACAAGGCCGTGGGCGAGGGCGCGACGATGGGCGTCGGGCTCTTCTACATCGTCGCGTTCGTCATCGGCGTGTACGCGTCGGACAACCTGTCGATCCTCAGCATGCAGGGCTCGGGCGACCTGGAGAACTTCAACCACATCGTCAACGGCGTCCTCCTGCTGACCGTCGGCCTTCTGTCCTCCGGGCAGACGCAGTCGACGATGAAGCGACAAGGCCTGGCCTGACCCAGGCCTCGGCGCGCGGGCTACAGGCCCGCCGCGCCGCGCAGTGCCTGCGCTGGACGACGCGGATCGTCCAGCGCGCCGTCGAGCGCGTCGCCCACGAGCGAGCGCGCCTTTGCTGCGAGTGCCGCCGGGCTCATCGGGTTGCCCGGCGAGCCGCGTGGCGTCCGCACGCGCGCCCGCTCGCGGCCGTCGACCGCGACGATCGCCTCCGACTCGCCGAGCGCGGCGTCCGTGCGCACCCGCACCCGCCGAGCGAGCGCCGCCACCTGCGCGTCGAGCCGTGCGAACGCCTCGATTCCCGGCGCGCCGCGCAGCAGCGCGTAGGCCGTGACGTAGGGGATCGAGAACTTCGCCTGCAGCCCGTCGGCGACCTCGTCGCGGGCGGCCGCCCGCCGCGACAGCGGATGGACGACGACGATCACGCCCGCCGACGCCGAGGGCGGCCGGCCGGCCTGCAGCGCCGCGTCGATCGCGCCGTGGGTCTGCAGGCAGCACGGATAGGCCTTGATCCAGTTCTCGTCCGCCACGGGGCCGTGGGTTCCCGCGCCCGCCGCGGCCGCGATCATCGCGCCGAGCGTGGCCGCATCCGTCGCGACGCCGAACGCCTCGGCGAAGCCGGCCCCGGCGCCGGCGATCGCGCCGGCGTCGACCGCGGCGCCCGCGGCCGCCAGGCGGGCCGCCTGAACGCCGGCGGCGCTCGCCAGCCCGACCTGCAGCGCCTTGCCGTCCGAGCCGAACGCGGCCCGCAGCCCGCCCGCGCGCAGCAGCGCGACGGCGATCGCACGCCGCTGCGCCGCCGCGTCGAGCCCGAGCAGGTGCGCCGCGGCCACCGCGGCGCCGGCGCTGCCGCAGACCGCGGTCGGATGCCAGCCGCGCTCGTAGAGCGCCGGATGGCAGCTGCGCGCCAGCACGCCCATCGCCTCGAAGCCGGCCGCGTGGGCGTCGAGCGCGGCGCGCGTCGTGGCGCCGAGCTGCGCGGCGAGCACGAGCGCCGCGGGCGCGGTTGCGGCGCTGAGGTGCGCGAGGCCGGGCGCGTAGGTGTCGTCGAAGTCGAGCACGTGGCCCGCCGCGCCGGCGGCGGCGACGCGCTCGAGGAGCCCGTTCCCGGCGGCGCGCGCCGCGACGGCCGCCGGCTCGGACGCCCCGCGAGCCGCGCAGGCGAGCCAGTCGGCGAACGCGAGGCGGTGGCGCTCGGTCATCCCAGCGCGGACGCCACCGCGGCCGACAGCTCGCGGTGCAGCGCGAGGTTCGCCCCGCGATCGGTGCGAACCTCGACGATCGTCGTGCCCGGCGCCGTCAGCGAGCCCGCGACCTTCGCCCGCAGGTCCGCGACGTCCTGCGCGCGCTCGAAGCCGCAGCCGTAGAGCGCCGCGGCGTGGGCGAAGTCCAGCCCGTGGGGGGTGGCGACGTGCTCCTCGAAGACGTCGCGCGCGGCGGCGAGCGGGAGGAACTCGAAGATCCCGCCGCCGTCGTTGTGGACGAGCACGATCGTGACGGAGAGATCCAGGCGGCGGGCGGCGAGCAGGCCCCCGACGTCGTGTGCCAGCGCGACGTCGCCGATGAGCAGCACGACCGGGCCCGGCGTGACGGCCGCCGCGCCGAACGCGCTGGAGACGGTCCCGTCGATGCCGTTCGCGCCGCGGTTGCACAGCACGCGCGGCGCGTCGTCGCGGACGCCGGCGAAGGCCTCGACGTCGCGCACGGGCATCGAGGAGGCGACGAACAGCGTCGCGTCGGTGGGCAGCAACGCCGCCAGCTCCCGCGCCAGGCGCGGCTCGCTGAGCTCGCCGCCGAGCGTCTGCTCGATCGCGGTCGCGGCCGCCGCGTCGGCGGCGCGCCAGGCCGCCAGCCAGTCGGGATCGGCGGACGGCGCGTGCGCGGCCGCGGCGCTCAGCGTCGCCGCGGCCCCGGCGGCGAGCACGACCTGCAGGCTCGCGCCGGGGTCCTGCCAGGTACCGTGCGGATCCAGGCCCAGCTGCGTGACGTCCTCGCCGAGCCCGTCCAGCCACGCGCGCAGCGGCTTGGACGTCGGCAGGTCGCCGCAGCGCACGACGAGGTCGGGTCGGCGGGCGGCGGTGAAGCCGGCGTGACGCAGCAGCGCGTCGTAGTGCGCGATCGCCGCGCCGCCACGGCGAGCACCGCTGAGCGGATCGGCCAGCAGCGGCCAGCCGAGACGCTCGCAGGCGGGCGCGAGCGCCTCGAGGCCCGGCTCGTCGCGGCCTGCGACGACGACCGGCCGGTGCGCGTCGCGCGCGACGACGGCCAGCGCGCGACCGGCCGCGGCGGCGTCCTCACCGGGGGTGCTGCGCAGCAGCCACGGGCGCCCGCCGGAGCGGCCGGGCAGCGGGTCGGGTCCCAGCTCGCCGGGCGGGATGAGCGGCTCGCGCAGCGCGAAGTTCAGGTGGACCGGCCCGGGCCGCCCCTCCAGCGCCGTCCAGACCGCGCGGCAGGCGAGCATCCGCATCCAGCGGGCGCGCTCGGGCGTCGCGTCGTGCGTGCCGACCTCGAAGAACCACTTCGCGGCGCTGCCGAACAGCGCGATCTGGTCGATCGTCTGGCCGGCGCCGACCTCGCGCAGCTCGGCCGGGCGGTCTGCGGTGAGGACCACGAGCGGCACGCGCGCGTGGAATGCCTCGATGACGGCGGGGGCGAGGTTCGCGGCCGCGGTGCCAGACGTACACGTGATCGCGACGGGCCGGCCGGCGGCCTTGGCGGCGCCGACGGCGAAGAAGCCGGCACAGCGCTCGTCGATGTGCGAGAAGCAGCGCAGCCGCGGCTCGCGCGCCAGGGCGAGCACGAGCGGCGACGAGCGGGAGCCCGGCGACGTGCAGGCCTCGCGCACGCCGCAGCGCGCCAGCTCGTCGGCGAAGGCGCGCAGCAGGAGGTGGGTGTCGGGGGCGGCGGGCATGATGGAGAGGTGCCCGAGCCGCTCCTCCTGCTGCACGGCTTCACGCAGACCGGGCGCGGCTGGGACGAGGTGGCACGCCACCTCGGGTCGCAACGCTACCGTCCGCTGGCTCCCGACATCCGCGGCCATGGCGCCGCCTCCAGCCGCCGGCCGATCGACTTCGGCGCCTGCGTCGCCGACCTCGCCCGCCTCGGCGGCGCGCGCTTCGCGCTCGCGGGCTACTCCATGGGCGGCCGGCTGGCGCTGCACGTGGCGCTCGCGCACCCGGGACGCGTGTCGCGGCTCGTGCTCGTGTCGGCGACCGCGGGGATCGAGGATCCCGCGCAGGGCGCGCAGCGACGGGCCGCCGACGAGGAGCTCGCGGGGTGGATGGAGGACCGGTTCATGACCGAGGTCGCCGATCGCTGGGGTGCGCAGCCGCTGTTCGCGCAGCAGTCGCCCGAGGTCGCCGCGGCGGCGCGCGCGGACCGCCTGCGCAACGAGCCCGAGCACCTCGCGGCCGCTCTGCGCGGCATCGGCACGGGCGCGATGGCGCCGCTCTGGGACCGCCTCGGCGAGCTCGAGATGGAGGCTGTGGTGCTGGCCGGCGAGCTCGACGAGAAGTTCGTCGCGCTCGGCCGGCGACTCGCGGATCGGCTCCCGCGCGGCAGACTCGAGATCGTGCCCGGCGCCGGGCACGCGCTCACGCTCGAGGCGCCGGCGGCCGTCGCAGCGGCGATCGAGGGCGGGACGCGTTGATGTCGCGCTCCACCTCGATCGGGCTCGGCGTGCTGCTCGTCGCGGTCATGGCGGTGCTGGTCGTGACGCACCCGGGCAGCGGCGAGGGTCAGACCCCGCCGGCGCCGGCGCCGGCGCTGACGCTGCGCCAGGCGGTCGGGCAGCACATGCTCTTCGCCTACGACGGCCTGCGCCCGCCGCGCGACCTGCGCCGGCGGATCGCGCGCGGCGAGGCGGCGGGCGTGATCCTCTTCGCGCGCAACGTGCGCTCCCGCGGGCAGGTGCGCGCGGCGATGCGCAGCCTGCAGGCGATCCGCCGCCCCGCCGGCCAGCGGGCGCCGCTGATCGTCGCGGTCGACCAGGAGGGCGGCCCGGTCCGGCGCATCCCCGGCGCCCCGGCGCGGGCGGCGGGCGACGTGCGCACCGCGGCAGCGGCAGCCGACGACGGGCGCGCCGCAGCGCGCACGCTGCGCGGCGCGGGCGTCAACCTCGACCTCGCGCCGGTCGCGGACGTCGCGCGCCCCGGCGCGGCGCTCGAGCGCGAGCGCCGCACCTACGGGCGCAACGCGAGCGACGTCGGCCGTCTGGCCACGGCGTTCGCCGGCGGGTTGCGGGCCGGCGGCGTGGCCGCGGCCGCCAAGCACTTCCCGGGCTTCGGCGCGGCGACCGTCAACACCGACGACGCGCCCGCCCGTATCAACGCGCCGCTCGCGACGCTGCGGGCCGTCGACGGAGCGCCGTTCGCGCGCCTGATCGCCGCCGGCGTCGGCGCGGTGATGCTGTCGACGGCCGTCTATCCGGCGCTCGACGCGCGCCCGGCGGCGCTCTCCGCGCGCTGGATCGGCGGCGAGCTGCGCGGGCGCCTGGGCTTCGGCGGCGTGACGGTGAGCGATGACCTCGCGACGCCCGCGGTCGCCGGCTTCGGCTCGATCGGCCGCCGCGCCGTGCTCGCCGCGCGGGCCGGGGTCGACCTGCCGCTCTTCGTGCGCAGCTACGGCGTCGGCGCGCAGGCGGCGGCGGGGATGCTCGACGCCGCGCGCAACCGGCGCCTGGATGCCGCGGCGCTGCGGGCTTCAGCGCGGCGGGTGCTCGCGCTGCGCGCGACGCTCGGCGGCTGACCCCAGCCAGTCGGCGCCCGCCTGCCAGGCCTCGCTGACGGGGTCGATCGGGTCGCGGTGCCCGCCCGGGGTCTCGACGAGCGTGACCTCGGCGCCCGCGGCCCGCGCGGCGGCGGCGTAGTCGCGCGAGCGCTGCACGGAGACCGTCGTGTCGCCGCGCGCGTGCACGAGACCGACCGGGACGCCGAGCGGCAGGCGCCGCATCGGGTCCGCCTGCGCGTAGCGCGCGGGCACCTCCGCGAAGCTCCCGCCGAGCAGCTCGCGGGCCGGCCGCCCCGCCGACGCGAGGTCGCAGACGGCCGCGAGCGCAAGCACGCCGCAGGCGCGGACGCGGGGCGCGGCGCCGGGCGCCCCGGCGGGCAGCTCGGGGCGCCCGGCGGCCCACAGCGCAAGCTGCCCGCCGGCCGAATGCCCGACGAGCGTCACGCGCCCGAGGTCGAGGTCGGCGCCGGAGAGCGTCGCGAGGTGGTCGATCGCGGCCGCGACGTCGTCGAAGGTCTGCGGCCAGCCCCCGCCGTCGCGCCCCAGGCGGCGGTACTCGACGTTCCAGGCCGCCCACCCCCGGCGCGCGAGGTCGGCGCACAGCGGGCGCATGATGAGCTTCGTCCAGGGCGGCTGCCAATAGCCGCCGTGCAGCACGACCGCGACAGGATGGGGCCCCGGCCGCCGGGGCACGTGCAGGTCGGCGAGGTTGCGCGGGTGCTCGCCGTAGCGGTGCGGCGCCGAACGGTTCAGGAGCGCGGAGCCGGCGATCCGCCACGCGAGGCTCGTCACAGCAGGCCCGGCCGGCGCGGCACCGCGATCGCCCCGTCGCCGGCGCGCAGCAGCTCGGCCTCCTGCGGCGCGAGGCCGGCGAACAGATCGAGCGTCGCGAGGCCGCAGGCGGGCTGCAGCCGCAGCGCCGCGGCCGCATGCAGCGCGGCGGCGATCCCGAGCGGGCCGTCGAGCGTCGAGGCGACGTAGGGCTCGGCGCCGGTCGCGCGCACGAGCGTCGCACACGCCAGCAGCGCGGAGATCCCACCGCAGCGCGAGAGCTTCAGGCAGACGGCGTCGGTGGCGCCGGACGCGAGCGCGCCCGGGACGGCGGCCGTCTCGTCCATCGCGATCCGCACCGCGACACGCTCGCGCACGGCCCGCAGGCCGTCGAGGCCGTGGACGGGCTCCTCGACGAGCTCGAGGCCCGCGGGCGCGAGCGCCTCGATCGCGCGGACCGCCTCGTCGGGCGTCCAGGCGCCGTTGGCGTCGAGGCGCAGCTCGGCGTCGGGGCCGAGCGCCGCCCGGACGGCCGCGACGCGGCCCGCGTCGTCGCCCGTGCCGACCTTGAGCTTCACGCAGCCGAAGCCGGCGGCGCGCGCCGCGGCGGCCTGGTCCGCCGCGCCGGCACGGTCCTGCGCGCCGATCGTGGCGTTGACCGTCACGGCCGCAAGCGGATCGTCGGCGAGCAGCTCGCAGACCGGCACCCCGGCCCGCCGGCCCGCGCGGTCCCACAGCGCGAGGTCGAGCGCCGCCAGCGCCTGGGGGAGGTCGTCGGCGGCGCGGCAGGCGTCCAGCAGCTCGCCGCCGTCGCGCTCGGTGCCGTCCTGCAGCAGCTCCTGGTAGGCCTCCAGCGCCGCCTGTACGCGCGCGGGCGCCACGCCGTCGTAGGCCTCCAGGGGCGCGGCCTCGCCGCGGCCCGTGATCCCGTCCGCGCCCTCGATGTCCAGCTCGAAGAGCACGCGCTCGCGCACCGCGCCGTAGGAGGTCAGCAGCGGCGCCGCGAAGCGCAGCGTGCGCCGGCGGATCGTCACGCGCACGGGCGCCCGCGCCTGACCATCTAGCTCGCCAGCACGCCCGCGCTCAGCAGCAGGCCGAAGGCGAGCTGGAGCATGCCCGTCTGCGCGAGCGCCTCGTTGAGCGTCGGCCCGTCGGCGTGGTTGCGCACGGTGCGCACGAGCCGCACCGCCAGCGGCAGCGTCAGCCATGGCGCCAGCAGCCAGATCGACAGCGAGCCCAGCAGCCACGGCAGCGGCGCGACGACGTAGGCGCCGTAGAGCATCCCCGCGTAGATGGCGCGCCCGCGGTCGCGCCCGAGCCGCACCGCGAGCGTCCGCTTGCCCGCGCGGCGGTCGGAATCCATGTCGCGCACGTTGTTGACCACGAGGATCGCCGAGGCCAGCAGCCCGATCGGCACCGCCAGCACGAACGCCTCCCACGGCCACTCCTCCAGCTGCGCGAAGGCCGAGCCGGTGACCGCGACGATGCCGAAGAACAGGAAGACGAACAGCTCCCCCAGCCCCTCGTAGCCGTACGGCTTGGGTCCACCGGTGTAGAGCACGCCCGCGGCGATCGACGCGATCCCGACGAACAGCAGCTCGACGCCCGCGACCGCCACGAGGTACAGGCCGCAGACGACGGCGAGGCCGAACGTCACGTACGTCGCCATGAGCACCTGGCGCGGCGGCACGAGCCCGCCGGCGGTCACGCGCACGGGGCCGACGCGGTCCTCGGCGTCGGCGCCGCGCTTGGCGTCGGAGTAGTCGTTGGCGAGGTTCGTGCCGATCTGGATGAACAGCGCGCCGAGCAGCGCCGCCACGAAGGCGCCGGGCCGGAAGATGCCCTGCTCGATCGCCACCGACGTCCCGACGAGCACCGGCGCGATCGCCGCCGGCAGGGTCCGCAGGCGCGCCGCCATGACCCAGATGCGCACGGGGCTCGCGCTCGCCGCGGTCGCCATCGCTACGGCCTCTTCGGAAAGCGCGAGAAGTTCGGCGAGCGCTTCTCCCGATAGGCGTCGCGGCCCTCCTGCGCCTCGGAGTTCTCGTAGAACAGGAGGTTGGCGTCGTGGGCGAGCTGCTGGATCCCGCTGAAGCCGTCCTCGGAGGCGTTGAAGCTCGCCTTGACGAGCCGCAGCGCCATCGGCGACATCGCGAGCATCTCGCGACACCAGCCGACGGTCTCCTCCTCGAGCTCGCCGAGCGCCACGACGGTGTTGACGAGACCCATCTCCAAGGCCTGCTCGGCGTCGTACTGGCGGCAGAGAAACCACATCTCCTTGGCCTTCTTCGGGCCGACGAGGCTCGCGAGCAGCCCGGCGCCGAAGCCGCCGTCGAAGGACCCCACCCGCGGCCCGACCTGGCCGAAGCGCGCGTTCTCGGCGGCGATCGAGAGGTCGCAGACGAGGTGCAGGACGTGCCCGCCGCCGATCGCGTAGCCCGCGATCATCGCGACGACCGGCTTGGGCAGCCGGCGGATCTGGATGTGCAGGTCGGTGACGTGGAAGCGCCCGACGGCACCGGGCTCGTCGGGCTCGGAGAGGTAGCCCGTGTCGCCGCGGACGTTCTGGTCGCCGCCGGAGCAGAAGGCCAGCGGCCCCTCGCCGGTGAGGATGATCACGCCGACGGAGGTGTCCTCGCGGGCCCGCGTCAGCGCGTCGGAGATCTCCACGATCGTCTGCGGCCGGAACGCGTTGCGCACCTCGGGGCGGTCGATCGTGATCTTCGCGATGCCGTCCCCGCTGAGCTCGTAGCGGATGTCGGAGTACTCTCCGGCGGGCTTCCAGTCGACCGTCATGGCGTGCAGGCTACTTTCACCCCCATGACCCTCGTCGAGTCCTGGCTCTCGCGCGCCGCCCGCACGCGCCCTGACCACGTGGCGCTGCGCGCCGACGACGGCGCGCTGACGTATGCCGAGCTCGATGCGGCCGCGACGCTCGCCGCCCGGCGGCTGCGCGCGCTGGGCGCCGGTCCGGGGGATCGGGTGGGGATCGCCCTGCCCGCGCGCAGGGCGTTCGCCGAGACGCTTCACGGCTGCATGCGCCTGGGGGCGATCGCCGTGCCGATCGACCTGCGCCTGGGCCCGGCCGAGCGGCGGCTGCGCAGCGCGGGCTGCGCGGCGGTCGTGACCGCGCCGCTGGCGGGGCTGGCGGACGAGACCGCGGCGCTGCACCTCGCGCACGACCTCGACGCCACCGCGATCGTCGTCCACACCTCGGGCACGACCGCGGGACCTCGCGCGGTGGCGCTGACCTACGGCAACTGGCTGTGGAGCGCGCTCGGCTCCGCGGCCGCGCTGGGCAGCGACGCCGCCGACACGTGGCTGTGCACGCTGCCGCTGTCGCACGTCGGCGGGCTGTCGATCCTCGTGCGCAGCGCGATCTACGCGACGACCGTCGTCCTGCACGAGCGCTTCGACGCCGAGGCCGCCGCGGACGAGATCGCGACGCGCGCGACGCTCGTGTCGGTCGTGCCGACGACGCTCGCGCGGCTGCTGGACGCGGGGCTGCGCCACCCGCCGGCGCTGCGCGCGGCGCTCGTGGGCGGCGCGCCGATCGCGCCCGCGCTGCTGGAGCGTGCGGCGGCTGCGGGCGTGCCGACCGTCAGCACCTACGGCCTCACGGAGGCGTGCTCGCAGGTGACGACCGGCGGCCCGCCGCTCTTCTGCACGCGTGTGCGGATCGGCCCCGGTCGCGAGATCCTCGTGCGCGGGCCGACCGTCGCCCCGGGCGCGCTCGCCGCGGACGGCTGGCTGCACACCGGCGACGAGGGCGCGCTGGACGCCGAGGGCAACCTCACGGTCACGGGGCGCGCGGGCGACACGATCATCACCGGCGGGGAGAACGTCGCGCCGGCGGAGGTCGAGGCGGTGCTCGCGGGGCACCACGCGGTCGCCGAGGCGGCGGTCCACGGCGCGCACGACGCCGAGTGGGGCCAGCGGGTCGTCGCGACGGTCGTCCTCCGTGCAGGAAAAACCGCAACCGAGGACGAGCTGCGGGGTTATTGTCGTGTCCGGCTCGCGGGATACAAAGTCCCTCGAGTCGTTCGTTTCGCCCCCGAGCTCCCGAAGACGCTCTCAGGGAAGCTTTTGCGCCGATCTTTGGAGGACTGAATGACACGCCCGGGCCGCCGTCACTGGATGACTACCGCCGCAGCCACGATGGCGCTGCTCGCCGTGCCCGCCGCGGCGCAGGCGGCGACCTACACCGTTGCGGCTGGCAATGGCCCCTGTGGCGCCGCCGACCTCGCCTGCGGCTCGCTGGCCGAGGCCGCCGCGGCCGCCGCGCAGGGCGACGTCTTCAACGTCGCGCCCGGGACCTACGAGGCCGCCACGTTCGCCGTCGGCGGCGTGACGATCAACGGCGCTGCGGGCGTCGCGATCACCGGCACGATGACCTTCAGCTCCAACACCGGCCCGCCCTCGACGCTGCAGAAGGTCGCCGTCAGCCAGCCGGTCGGCAACGCCCCCGCCATCAACGTCAGCGGCCTGGCGGGCCTGCACCTGCTCGACGCCGCTGTCGTGAGCCTCAACGGCGACGGCATCATCATCACCGGCGGCACGGGCAACCAGATCATCCGCACGGCGGTCATCACCGGAGGCCAGGTGACCAGCGCGGTGCGCGTGAGCTCGACCACGGGCACGCCGGCGAAGGGCCTGTTGCTGGAGTCCTCGCTGCTGCAGGGCGGCGCTGCGGCCCTCGAGGCCGACACCTCGAACCTCGCGATCGAGACGCGCGCGGGCGATATCACGATCACCGCGCGCCACCTCACCGCCGCGGGCTCGACGAACGGGATCGTCCTCGACGCCGCCAACGCGGCCTCGCTGCTCGGCGGCCCCTCCGGGAACATCGTCGCGAACGTCACCGACTCGATCGCGCTGAACAACAAGACGGCCCGCTACTCGCTGCTGCTGAGCCCCAACTCGGCGACGATCAACGCGGTGCGCACGATCCAGGCACACGACCCGAACACGCTCTTCACCGACCCGGGGCACGGCCGGTTCCGCCTGCGCCCCGACGCCAAGGACGCGATCGACGTCGGCGGCTTCACGGCGGGTGAGTCGGTGACCGACATCGACGGCGACCCGCGTCCCGGGCCGACCACCGACCTCGGCGCCGACGAGTACGTCAACGCGCCGCCGACGGCGGTCCTCGTCATCAAGGGCCGGTCGCGCGCCGGCCAGCCGACGCTGCTGGACGGCACCGGCTCCAGCGACCGCGAGGCCAACGCCGGCGGCGGCATCGTCCAGTACCGCTGGAACTTCGGTGACGGCACGACGGAGAACACGACCACGCCGACCGTGCTGCACACCTACGCCGGCGAGGGCGCCGCGGCGGCGCAGCTCGTCGTCGTCGACCGGCAGGGCGGGGTCAGCGCCCCCGCGGTGGCCCGCGTCGACGTCGGCGACGGCGTCCCGCCCGCGGTGACCATCACCAAGCCGTTCGCCAACCAGAAGATCAAGCTCTCCAAGACGACGACCAAGACCGTGACGAAGAACGGCAAGAAGACGAAGAAGAAGACGAAGAAGAAGACGAAGCTCTCCTTCGCCGGTGCCGGCAAGGACAAGAACGGCGTCGCGCTCGTCGTGCTCACGATCGAGAAGATCGGCGCCGCAACGAGCAAGGCGGCTGCCAAGGCCAGCCAGGCCACGACGAGCAAGTCGCAGTGCACGTGGTTCGACGGCAAGAAGGGGCTGCTGAAGACCAGCTGTGTCAAGCCGAAGCTCATCGTCGCCAAGGTCGCCAAGGACGGAGCCTGGACCTACGGCATCCCGACGAAGGTCAAGCAGCCGTCGGCGGGGCTGTACCGCGTGAGCGTCTACGGCGCCGACGGCACCGGGGCCTTCGGCAACAGCGCTCCGTCCAAGGACGCAGTGATCCGATTCCGGCTGACGAAGTGATCGCGACGGCCGCGCGCGCGATCGGGAATCGGACGGCCCGGCGGCGGGCGCTGCTCGCCGCCGGCGCCACGATCGCCGCGCTGGCCGCTCCGGCCGCGGCAGCGCAGGCCGCGACGTTCGCCGTCGCCAAGGGCGGCGGGACGTGCGGCGGCTCGGACACCTCGTGCGAGTCGCTCGTCGCGGCCGCCGGCGCGGTGAACCCGGGCGACACCGTCAACGTCGCGCCAGGGCAGTACGACGAGGCGCCGACGTTCACGGACGGGAACGTCACGATCAACGGCTCGACGGACGCGCCGGGGGTCATCGTCACCGGCACGATCAGCTTCACCGGCGGCGGCTCCTCGCCGAGCATCCTCGGCCACGTGATCGTCGCGCCGAGCAGCCTGACCTCGCCTGCGGTCGGCGTCTCGGGCAGCGCGGGCGTCGCGGTCCGCGACTCGTTTCTCATCAGCGGCGGCGGCTCGGGCATGGCGATCTCCAGCGGCGCCGGCAACGAGGTCACGCGCAGCACGATCGTCTCGGGAGCGCCCGACGGCAGGGCCGTCGACGTGCAGGTCGGCGGGCCCGCGGTCGGGCTCGTGCTGAGCTCGAGCATCATCAGCGGCGGCACGTCGGGCACGGGCGTATTCGTCAAGACCGGCGTGGGCACGCTCGTGCCCGGAAGCGCGGGCGCGGCGACGATCACCGCGCGCCACGTCACGATCGCGGGCTCCACGAACGCCTTCTCGCTGGATGCGAGCGCCGCCACGGGCCTGCTCGGGACTCCGGCCGGGAGCATCGCCGCGACGGTGACCGACTCGATCGTGCTCGGTGCCAACCCGCGCGCCGCCAACGCCGGGATCCCGGTCGTCGCCTCCGGCAACACGGCGACCGTGGCCTTCACGCGCACCGACCAGGCGACCTCCCCGGACCTGCTGTTCGCGAGCGCGGCGAAGCGCAACTTCCATCTGCGCCCGGACTCGCCGGCGATCGACAAGGGCCAGGTGACGCCCGGCGACTCGCCGACGGACGTCGACGGCCAGCCGCGCGACAACGGGACGGGGGCGGACCTCGGCGCCGACGAGTTCATCAACTCCGTGCCGACCGCGGCGTTCGTCGTCGCGACGCCCAACCCGCGCAGCACACAGCCCGTGACCTTCGACGCCAGCACGTCGACCGACCGCGAGGGCGCCATCGGCGGCGGCATCGTCCAGTACCAATGGAACTTCGGCGACGGCACCACCGAGACGACGACGACCCCGAGGGTGGCGCACACCTACCCCCGGGACGGCACCGTCGTCGTGCAGTTGATCGTCGTCGACCGCCAGGGCGCGACGAGCCCGTCGGTTGCGCTGCCGGTCAAGCTCACCGACGGCTCGCCGCCGGTGGTCGTCATCACGAAGCCCAAGGCCAATCAGAAGATCGCGCTCGTCACGAAGAAGACGAAGACCGTCACGAGGAAGGGCAAGAAGAGCAAGGTGACGACGACCAGGCGCAGGCGCCTGGCCTTCGGCGGCAGCGGCAAGGACCCGTCCGGGGTCACCGCCATCTTCCTCACGCTCGAGCGCGTCACGGTCACGAAGCGCAAGGCGACGAAGAAGAGGTCGACGTCGGCCTCCGCGACGACGCCGACGACGACGAAGCCCAAGGTCAAGCGCTGCGTCTGGCTGGACCCGAAGTCCGGGTTCGTGAACCGGCCATGTGACAAGCCGGTGCTCATCAGGACCGGCGCGCGGGCGGGCCAGTGGTCCTACAACGTCGCGACGAGGATCAAGTTGGTCGCGGGCACCTACCGCCTCAGCGTCTACGGCACGGACGGTGCGGGCGCCTTCGGCAACGCGGCGCCGGCGCGCGACCGCGTCGTCCGCTTCACGCTGACGGGCTAGGCGAGGGAGCGCAGGTGGACGACGCGGCGGCGTACCGCACCGCGAGCCTCGAGCGCTGGGGTCGCGCCGCTGCGGGCTGGGGCACGCACCGCGAGACGATGCAGGCGGCCTTCCGGCCGGTCTCGGGCTGGCTCGTGGACGCGATCGAGCCCCAGCCCGGCCATCGCGTGCTCGAGCTCGCCGCGGGACCCGGCGACACGGGCTTTCTCGCCGCGGAGCTGATCGCGCCCGGCGGGACGCTCATCACCTCCGACGCCGTCGAGGAGATGCTGGAGCTCGCCCGTGCGCGCGCCGCCGAGCTCGGGATCACGAACGTCGAGTTTCAGACCATCGACGCCGAGTGGATCGACCTGCCGACCGCCGAGGTCGACGGCGTGCTTGCGCGCTGGGGCTACATGCTGCTCGCCGACCCCGCCGCCGCGCTGCGCGAGACGCGGCGCGTGCTGCGCCCCGGCGGCCGCGTCGCGCTCGCGGCCTGGACGGGCCCGGACGAGAACCCGTGGACGGCGGTCGCGATGCAGGAGACCGGCCGGATGGCCGGGGCGCCGAAGCCCGACCTCGACGCGCCCAACATGTTCGCCTTCCGCGATCCCGGGCGCATCCGCTCGCTCCTGGAGGAGACGGGCTTCACGGACATCGAGATCGAGCAGCTCGACATCGTCATGGAGTACGACGACCTCGACACCTGGTGGGACGTCGCGCTCGACGTCTCGACGAGCCTCGCCGACCAGGTCGGAAAGCTCACGCCCGCCCAGCGCGACGACCTGCGCGACGCGATCGACGCACGCCTGGCGCCGTACGTCGCCGGCGACGGCAGCGTCGCGCTGCCCGCACGCACGCACGTCGCGGCCGCGAGCGCCTAGCCGGCCGACGCGGGCATCTAGGATGCCCGCCATGTTCTACGACGACGACGCTGACCTCACCCTCCTCGACGGCAAGACCGTCGCGATCATCGGCTACGGCTCGCAGGGTCACGCCCACGCCCGCAACCTCAAGGACTCCGGCGTGAACGTCGTCGTCGGCCTGCGCGAGGACTCCTCCTCGGCCGAGAAGGCGCGCTCGCAGGGGCTCGAGGTCCTGCCCGTCGCCGACGCCGCCAGCCGTGGCGACCTCGTGATGATGCTCGTCCCCGACGAGCTGCACCGCGAGGTCTACGAGGGCGCGGTCAAGGACGGCATCGCCGACGGCAACCTGCTGCTCTTCGGGCACGGCTTCTCGATCCTCTACGACGAGGTCCAGCCGCCCGCGGGCGTCGGCGTCGCGCTCGTCGCGCCCAAGGGGCCGGGCCACCTCGTGCGCCGGCAGTACACGGAGGGCTCGGGCGTGCCCGGCCTCGTCGCGATCGAGCAGGACCCGCACGGTGACGCCCAGCAGCTCGCGCTCGCCTACGCCAAGGGCATCGGCTGCACCCGCGGCGGCGTCTTCGAGACGACGTTTCGCGAGGAGACCGAGACCGACCTCTTCGGCGAGCAGGCCGTCCTCTGCGGCGGCGCCTCCGAGCTCGTCCAAGCGGGCTTCGAGACGCTCGTCGAGGCGGGGTACGACCCGCAGATGGCGTACTTCGAGTGCCTCCACGAGCTCAAGCTCATCGTCGACCTCATGTACGAGAAGGGGCTGGCGGGGATGCGCTACTCGATCTCCAACACCGCCGAGTACGGCGACTACTCGCGCGGCAAGCGCGTCATCACCGACGAGACCCGCGCGAGCATGAAGAAGATCCTCGGGGAGATCCAGAGCGGCGACTTCGCGCGCGAGTGGATCGCCGAGAACCGCGCCGGTCAGGAGAACTTCAAGCGCATGCGCGCCGAGCAGGCCGTCACGCAGGTCGAGAAGACCGGCAAGGAGCTGCGCGCGATGATGGACTGGATCGACACGGACTTCGACGAATAGCGATTGCTAGGCTCCTCGGGCCGTCGCAACTGGCGTTCGGGTGGAGCACACCACCGGGGAGCGGCGGAGCAGTCCGCAGCCGCGCGCCTGGGCATCAGTCCTTTCTCGACGCACGATCACGAGGACCATGCCATGACGACGAGCACCGAGCTCGAGATCCCACAAGCCCTTCTGCCCGCCGACGGCCGCTTCGGCTGCGGCCCGTCGAAGGTCCGCCACGACCAGCTCGCGCATCTCGCCGGGGAGTACGCGGGCCTCATGGGGACGTCGCACCGCCAGAAGCCGGTCAAGGAGCTCGTCGGCCGCGTCCGCGCCGGCCTGTGCGAGCTGCTCGGCGCGCCCGACGGCTATGAGATCGCGCTGGGCAACGGCGGCACGACCGCATTCTGGGACGCCGCGGCGTTCGGCCTCGTCCGCGAGCGCGCGCTGCACCTCGTGTTCGGCGAGTTCGGCAGCAAGTTCGCCGACGCCACGGCCGGCGCGCCGTTTCTCGCCGATCCGATCGTCGTCTCGGGCGAGCCCGGCGATGCGCCGGCGCCGGTCGCCGATCCGTCGGCCGACATCCTCGCCTGGGTCCACAACGAGACCTCGACCGGCGTCATGGCCCCGGTGATCCGCCCGGCGGACGCGGGCGAGGCGCTCGTCGTCATCGACGCGACCTCCGGCGTCGGCGGCCTGCCGCTGGACGCGTCGCAGTCCGACGTCTACTACTTCGCGCCGCAGAAGAACCTCGGCTCCGACGGCGGGCTGTGGCTTGCGCTGCTGAGCCCGGCGGGCGCCGCGCGCATCGAGGAGATCGCCGCGACCGACCGCTGGATCCCGGAGTTCCTGAGCCTCGGCACCGCGCTGACGAACTCGCGTTTGAACCAGACGTACAACACGCCGGCGATTGCGACGCTCGTGCTGGTCGCCGAGCAGCTGGACTGGATGCTCGGGCAGGGCGGCCTGGACTGGTGCGTCGGGCGCACGACCGCGTCGGCGGGCCACCTCTACGGCTGGGCCGAGGCGTCCTCCTACGCGACGCCGTTCGTGGCCGATCCGGCGAAGCGCTCACTCGTCGTCGGGACGATCGACCTCGACGAGGGCGTCGACGGCACGCGCGTCGCCGCGACGCTGCGCGCCAACGGCGTCGTCGACGTCGAGCCCTACCGCAAGCTCGGGCGCAACCAGCTGCGCGTCGCGATGTTCCCGTCGATCGAGCCGGCCGACGTCCAGGCGCTGACCGCCTGCATCGACTGGGTCGTCGAGCGGGTGGCGTCCTGATGCGCGTCCTCGTGGCCGAGAACGTCGGCGAATCGGGCTTTGACCTCCTCAGCGTCGCGGGCTTCGACGTCGACTCCGGCGTGGGCTGGACGCGCGAGCAGCTCGAGCAGCGCATCGGCGACTACGACGGGATCCTCATCCGCTCGGCGACGCAGCTCGACGCGCCGCTCATCGCACGCGCCGCGAACCTGCGCGTCATCGCACGCGCCGGCGTCGGTGTCGACAACATCGATGTCACCGCCGCGACGCACGCCGGGATCGTCGTCGCCAATGCGCCGCGCTCGAACATCGTCACCGCCGCCGAGCACACGATGGCGCTCCTGCTCGCGCTTGCGCGCAACATCCCGCAGGCCCACGGCTCGCTGACGGCCGGAAAGTGGGAGCGCAGCAGGTTCAGCGGCACCGAGCTCATGGACAAGACGCTCGGCGTCCTCGGCTTCGGGCGCATCGGCCAGCTCGTGGCCACGCGCGCCCGCGCCTTCGGCATGCGCGTCGTCGCCTACGACCCCTACGTCGCCGCCGAGCGCTACACCAACAGCGGCGTCGAGAAGATGGACACGTCCGACGCGCTGTACGCGGAGGCCGACTTCATCTCGATCCACCTGCCCAACACGCCCGAGACGCAGGGCTGGCTGAACGCCGAGGCGTTCGCCAAGATGCGCGACGGCGTGCGGATCCTCAACGTCGCGCGCGGTTCGCTGATCGTCGACGAGGACCTGCAGGCGGCGCTCGACAGCGGCAGGGTCGCGGGCGCGGCGCTCGACGTCTTTCAGTCCGAGCCGATCACCGAGCATCCGCTCTTTCACTATCCCAACGTCATCGTCACGCCGCATCTGGGCGCGTCGACGGCGGAGGCGACCGACCGCGCCGGCTATCAGGCCGCCGAGCAGGTCGTCGCGGCGCTGCAGGGCGGCAGCGTCACGACCGCCGTCAACGTTCCCGCGATCGCGCCCGAGGACATGGAGGTGCTCGGGCCGTTTCAGCCGCTGTGCAACCAGCTCGGGCGGCTGGCGACGTCGCTGGCGCTGTGCGGGTCGATCGACCGGATCCAGATCGAGTGCAACGGCCGCATCGCCGAGCGCGACACGCGGCCGCTCGGGATCGCCGTGCTGCTCGGGGTCCTGCAGGGGCGCACGGAGGAGCCGATCAACGACGTCAACGCCCACGCGATCGCCGAGGAGCGCGGAATCGAGGTGACGGAGTCGTCGAGCACGACGGCGCGCGACTTCACCGACCTCGTCCGCGTCACGGTCGTCTGCGGCGCCGAGCGCACGACGGTCGCCGGCACGACGATCGGCAATCGCAACCGCCCGCACCTGCTGCAGGCGTGGGGACAGCGCTTCAACCTCCAGCTCGAGCCGCACCTCACGCTGTTTCGCTATCGCGACGTGCCGGGGATCATCGGGCGCGTCGGCACGATCTTCGGCGAGCACGGCGTGAACATCGGGTCGGCTGCGGTCGGCCACTCGCCGACCAACGGCGACGACGCCCATGCGGTGATGGTGTTCACGACGGACGTCCCGGTGCCGCAGGAGCTCGTCGACGAGATCATCGGCGCGTCGGAGGACTTCATCGCCGGGCGCACCGTCGCGCTCGGCTGACCGCCCGCGCGCGATGCCCGAGCGGCTCCGCCGTGCCGCGCGCCGCCGCGTGTGCTGCATCGGCGCGGCACGCGCGTGGGGCGCGCGGGCGCTTCGCCCGCGGGCGCGCGTGGCGCGTTTCGCGGCCTCAGACCGCAAAAGGCGCCACGCGACGAGCTGCGCGCGGTTCCGCGACGCCGAGGCTCGCGCACCGCGGAGCGGGAGGGGCCCCGCAGCCGGCCGGCCCTGTGCCGGCGGTCGTGTTCCTGCCCGGGCCGCCCTCGTAAACCACCCCAGGCAAGCCGTCGACCCTCGTCAGACGCCGTCCTCCCCGAGCCAGTCCAGCCGGTCGGCGAGCTCGCCGACGGTCGGCCGCGCACGTGGGTCGGGCTGCAGGCAGGCCGCGACGATCGGCCCGAGCTCCGCGAGCTCCCCGGGCAGCGCCCGGTGCTCCTCGACGCGGTCGGCACCGCGGTCCAGCTGCGGGTAGCGCGCGGCTCCCTCGGCCGGAAACGGCGCGTGGCCCGTCAGCGCGGCATACATCACGGCGCCGACGCCCCAGACGTCGGCGGCGCCTGTCACGAGCCCTCCACGCGCCTGCTCGGGCGGCATGTAGGCCGCCGTCCCGCGGCCGGGATGGCCGCGCCCGGGCGCGCGCGCGAGGCTGAAGTCCAGGACCTTGGCGAACCCGCGGTCGCCCATGACGTTTCCGGGCTTGAGGTCGGAGTGCACGAGCCCGCGGCCGTGGACGTAGTGCATCGCCGAGCACAGCCCGAGGCCGAGCTCCGCCACGGCCTCGGGCTCCAGCGGCCCCTCCTCGCGCAGGACGTGATCGAGCGAGCCGCCGGTGAGCGGCTCGAGGATGAGGACCGGGTCGGCGCCGGCGATCATCTCGTAGGCGCGGACGATGTGGGGGTGCGTCATCGCGAGCAGCACCCGCCCCTCGCGGTACAGCCGGCGCCGCGGCCGGGTCTGTGCGACGCGGTCGGGTCGCAGCGCCTTGGCGACGCACGAGGTGTCGCGCTCGTGGCTCCAGACGTCGTAGACGTCGAGGATGCGGCTGCGCGCGATGTGGAAGCGCACCTCGTAGCCGGGCGCGAGCAGCGTCCCCTCGCCCAGCGGCGGTTCGACGGCGCTCATCGCGCTACTCCGCGGGGGCGGCCTCGTCGTCGTGCGAACGCCACATCCGCACGAGCGTAGACCTCCGTCCGACCGGCCGCCGGCGGGCGACCGCGTAGCACTGCTGCGCATGGGGCATGATCGGCCGGTGCGGACCCAGACCGACAGCGCCTGGTGGCGAGACGCCGTCGTCTACCAGGTCTACCCGCGCTCCTTCCAGGACTCCGACGGCGACGGCGAGGGCGATCTCGCGGGCATCGCCCGGCGCCTGGAGCACGTCGCCGCGCTCGGCGCCGACGCGCTCTGGCTGTCGCCGGTCTACCCGTCGCCGATGGCCGACGGCGGCTACGACGTCGCCGACTACACCGACATCGATCCGCGCTTCGGGTCGCTGGCGGACTTCGACGCGCTGCTCGCCGCCGCCCACGAGCGCGGCCTGCGGGTGCTGATGGATGTCGTGCCGTGCCACACGTCGATCGAGCACCCGTGGTTCGCGCGGCACCCCGAGCGCTACGTCTGGTCTGAGCGCGACGGCCCGCAGAACAACTGGCGCGCGTCGTTCGGCGGGCCGGCGTGGTCGCCGGACCCGCGCGGGCGCGGGTGGTACCTGCACTCGTTCTACCCCGAGCAGCCCGACCTCGACTGGCGCCGCGAGGACGTGCGCGACGGCGTCGCGGCCGCCCTGCGCTTCTGGCGCGCGCGCGGCGTCGACGGCTTTCGCCTCGACGCGATCGACCGCCTCCTGAAGGATCCGCGCCTGCGCGACGACCCGCCGGCGAGCGTGCCGCCGCTGCTGCCCGAGCTCGGCGAGGCCGGCGCGGTCGAGCACCGCCACAGCCGCAATGCCCCGGGCATCGCCGGCCCGCTCGCGGCGCTGCGCCAGGGGGCGGGGGAGGAGGCGCTGCTCGTCGGCGAGGTCTACCTGCCGTCGTCCCAGCTTGCGCCCTACCTCGAGCAGGTCGACGTCGCGTTCGCCTTCGAGCTGCTGCACGCGCCGTGGGAGGCGCCGGCGCTGCGCCGCGCGATCAAGGGCGCGCTCACCGCCGGCGGCGCGCAGGGGCGCATCGCCTGGGTGCTCTCCAACCACGACTTCCCCCGGCTGCCCGACCGCGTCGGCGCCCGCAACACCCGCGCCGCGGCGCTGCTGGCGCTCACGCTGCCCGGGCCGGTCTTCGTCTACCAGGGCGACGAGATCGGGATGGCGGACGGGCCCGGCCGCCGGCCGCCCGACGACCGCGCCGGTCGCGACCGCCACCGCCACCCGATGCGCTGGGACGACGAGGCGCCGCACGGCGGCTTCACCGACGGCGAGCCGTGGATGCCGGCGATCGCCGTGGCGGGCGGCGGCGTCGCCGCCCAGGAGCAGGACCCCGATTCGGTGCTCGCGCTCTATCGCGACCTCATCGCCGCGCGCCGCGCGCTCGGCGACGGCGTGAGCTTCCTCGGCGGGCTCGAGGACGACGTGCTCGCCTATCGCCGCGGGCCGCGCCACGTGGTCGCGCTGAACGTCGCCGACGAGCCGCGCGCGGCGCCCGCGGCGGGCGCGATCGTCCGCGCGACGCACGCCTCAGGGCTGCCCGCGGGAGGGCCCGCGCCGGGCGTTCTGCAGCCCGGCGGGGGCTTTCTCGCCCTCGCCGCAAATGTGTGATTCGCAACGAAGGGCGCGGGGTACGTCGGCGCCATGCGATGCGGGGGAAGATGGATCGCGGCGGTCACCGCCGCCGTGGCCGCTGCCGCCGGACTCGCGGCATGCGGGGACGACGGCTCCTCGGGCGCGGGCGTGACGCTGCGCTGGTTCATCTTCAACGAGCCCAGCGGCGCGCCGCAGAAGATCGCCGACCGCTGCTCGCAGCAGTCCAACGGGCGCTACACGATCAAGTTCGAGTTCCTCCCCGCCCAGGCCGACCAGCAGCGCGAGCAGCTCGTCCGCCGCCTGGGCGCCAAGGACCCGTCGCTGGACCTTCTCGGCCTCGACGTCGTGTGGACCGGCGAGTTCGCGAACGCCGGCTGGGTCGCGCCCGTGCCGGCGAGCACGGAGCGCATCGTCACGCAGAACGTCTTTCAGTCGGTGCTGCAGACCGCGCGCTTCGAGAACCGCCTGTACACCGTGCCGATCTGGTCCAACACGCAGCTGCTGTGGTACCGCAAGGATCGCGTGCCCACCCCGCCCAAGACGTGGGACGAGATGATCGACATGGCCGAGAAGCTCGGGCCCAGCGAGGGTCGCATCCAGGTGCAGGCCAACCGCTACGAGGGCCTCGTCGTCCTCGTCAACCAGCTCATCGAGTCGGCCGGCACGTCGGTGCTCGCGGGCCCGAAGGCGGTCAAGCTCGACAAGGCGCCGACCGAGCGGGCGCTCGCGATCATCGGCCGCCTCTCGCATTCCACGGTGGCCGCGGCGAACATCACGACGTCCACCGAGGACACCGCGCGCCTGGGCTTCGAGGGGCAGAAGGGCAAGAGCGACACGAGCTTCATGATCAACTACCCGTTCGTCTATCCGTCGGCGAAGAGCAACGCCCCGGCGATCTTCAAGAACATGGGCGCGGCGCAGTTCCCGGGCGTGGACGCGGGCACGCCGAGCAAGCCGCCGATCGGCGGCATCAACGTCGGCGTCTCGGCCTACTCCAAGCACAAGGCGGAGGCCTTCGCGGCGACGGAGTGCCTCGTCAAGCCCGAGAACCAGCTCGAGGTCGCGAGCCTCGGCGGCCTGCCCCCGGTGCGCGAGGACCTCTACGACCGTCCGGAGATGGACAAGGTCTATCCCGGCTTCGCCGACGAGATCCGCCGCGCGATCCAGAGCGCCGCGCCGCGCCCGTCGGAGTCGCCGGCCTACCAGGACCTCTCGCTGGCGATCCAGCGCGCGGTGCACCCGACGACGAAGATCGACGCGAAGAACCCGGACTCGACCTACGAGACGCTGCACGACAACGTCGAGAAGGCCGTCAAGCGCGAGGGGCTGCTGTGAGCACCGCCGCCCCACCGCAGGTGGGACAGCCCGCCGTCGAGAGTCGCCGCAGGCGCGGCGGGCCCACGCAGACGAGCGATCGCACGAAGGCCGAGCGCAAGCTCGCGTTCATGCTCTGCGCGCCGGCCGTCGTCGCGATGCTGCTCGTGACGCTCTATCCGATCCTCTACGCGATCTTCCTGTCGGTGCAGAAGGTCGACCTGCGCTTCCCCGAGGAGAGCGGGTTCGTCGGCCTCAGCAACTACGTCTCGGTCCTGAGCTCGCCGCTGTGGTGGCAGGACGTGTTCAACACCACGCTCGTGACCGTCATCTCGGTCGCCATCGAGCTCGTGCTCGGCATGGCGCTCGCGCTCGTCATGCACCGCGCGCTGTTCGCCCGCGGCCTGATCCGCACGTCCGTCCTGATCCCCTACGGCATCGTGACCGTCGTCGCCGCGTTCGCGTGGTTCTTCGCCTTCGACCCCAACAGCGGCTTCGTCAACAGCCTGCCGTTCATCGCCGAGGACAAGGCCTGGTTCGGCAGCCGCGGCAGCGCGTTCAGCGTGATCATCATGACCGAGATCTGGAAGACGACGCCGTTCATGGCGCTGCTGCTGCTCGCGGGCCTGGCGACGATCGACGAGGGCCTGTACGAGGCGGCGCGCGTCGACGGCGCGAGCGCGCTGCAGCGCTTCTTCAAGATCACGCTGCCGCTGCTCAAGCCGGCACTGCTCGTCGCGCTGCTGTTCCGCACGCTCGATGCCTTCCGGGTCTTCGACTCGATCTTCGTCATGACCCGCGGCTCGCAGGACACCGAGTCCGTGTCGATCCTCGGCTACAACCAGCTCATCTCGCGGCTGAACCTCGGCCTCGGCTCGGCCGTGTCGGTGCTGATCTTCATCCTCGTGCTTCTCATCGCGTTTTTGTTCGTGCGCGGCTTCGGCACGGCCGTGCCGTCGCAGGGGGAGAAGTAGCCATGCAGAACCGCAATCCCCGGACCTACACCGGCTGGACGATCGCGCTGGCCATCGTGATCTTCTACGCGATGATCCCGGTGTTCTGGCTCATCTCGCTGTCGCTGAAGTCGCCGTCGACCGTCAGCGACAAGAAGTTCATCCCCTCGGACATCACGTTCGACAACTACAGCGCGCTGTTCTCGGGCGGCTTGGACTCGCCGCTGCTGCGCCCGCTGATCAACTCCGTCGCGATCGCGCTGATCGCGACCGTCATCGCCGTCACGCTCGCGTCCTTCACCGCCTACGCGATCGCGCGGCTGACGTTCCCCGGCAAGACGATCCTGCTCGCCGGCGCGCTGGCGATCGCGATGTTCCCGCCGATCTCCGTGGTCGGCCCGCTGTTTGACATGTGGCGCAGGCTCGGGCTCTACGACACCTATCCGGGGCTGATCATCCCGTATCTCACGTTCGCGCTGCCGCTGGCGATCTACACGCTCGTCGCCTTCTTCCGGGAGATCCCGTGGGAGCTCGAGCAGGCCGCCCAGGTCGACGGCGCCACGCCGTGGCAGGCCTTCACCCGCGTCATCCTGCCGCTCGCCGCGCCGGGCGTCTTCACCGCCGCGATCCTCGTCTTCATCTTCGCCTGGAACGACTTCGTCTTCGCCATCACGCTGACGTCGTCGGATTCGGCGCGCACCGTCCCGGCCGCGCTGGCGTTCTTCACCGGCGAGTCGCAGTTCACCGCGCCCACCGGCAACATCGCCGCTGCCGCGGTGCTCGTGACGATCCCGATCATCGTCTTCGTGCTCATCTTCCAGCGCCGCATCGTCGCCGGTCTCACGGCGGGCGCCGTCAAGGGATAGGAGACTTCCGACATGGCCGACATCACGCTCGACGACGTCACCAAGCGCTACGCCGACGGCACCGAGGCCGTCAAGCACATGAGCCTCGAGGTCAAGGACGGCGAGTTCATGATCCTCGTCGGCCCGTCGGGCTGCGGGAAGTCGACGGCGCTGCGGATGATCGCCGGCCTGGAGGACATCTCCGAGGGCGAGATGCGCATCGGCGACCGCGTCGTCAACAACCTCGCCCCCCGCGACCGCGATATCGCGATGGTCTTCCAGAACTACGCGCTGTACCCGCACATGACCGTCCGCGACAACATGGGCTTCGCGCTGAAGCTCGCGAAGGTGCCGCAGGCCGACATCGACAAGAAGGTCGACGAGGCGGCCCGCGTGCTGGACCTCACCGAGCATCTCGAGCGCAAGCCCGCCAACCTCTCCGGCGGCCAGCGCCAGCGCGTCGCGATGGGCCGCGCGATCGTGCGCGACCCGCAGGTCTTCCTCATGGACGAGCCGCTGTCGAACCTCGACGCGAAGCTGCGCGTGCAGATGCGCACGGAGGTCTCGCGCCTGCAGCGCCAGCTCTCGACGACGATGGTCTACGTCACCCACGACCAGACCGAGGCCATGACGCTCGGCGACCGCGTCGCCGTCATGCGCTCGGGAGTGCTGCAGCAGGTGGCCACGCCGCGCGAGCTCTACAACGATCCGATCAACATCTTCGTCGCAGGCTTCATCGGCTCGCCGGCGATGAACTTCTTCTCCGCGAAGATCAGCGGCGGGACGGTCCAGCTGCCGTTCGCGAAGGTCCCCGCGCCCGAGGGCGTGGCGGACGCCGCGGACGTCATCGTCGGCGTCCGCCCCGAGGACTTCGAGGATGCGCGCCTGGCGCCTGCCAACCACCCCGAGGGCGTCGAGTTCGAGGCCCCGATCGAGCTCGTCGAGTCGATGGGCTCGGAGATCTATGCGTACTTCTCCTTCCAGGGCGGCGAGGTGAGCTCCGACGAGCTCGCCGAGCTCGCCCGCGACTCCGGGATTGCGGAGACGCCCAGCGGCGGTGCCGGGCGCGCGGTCGCGCGCCTGAATCCCGAGTCCGAGGTCAAGGAGGGCGCCAAGGCCCGGCTGTGGTTCGACGGCGCGAAGCTGCACCTCTTCGACGCCAAGGACGGCGCGAGCCTGCGTCGCGGCAAGGCCGACCACGCCGCCGCCGTCGAGGCCACGCGCGAGGCGGTGCAGGCCGAGGCGGAGACCGACCCGCCGACGCGCGCTGCCGTCGAGCCCGGCGAGGACGCCGGCGCGACCGAGCAGTCCGCGCCCGAGTAGGCAGCCGCCGCAGCGGATACCGTTGGGCAGATGCGCATCGGCGTACTGGGAACCGGGATCGTCGGGCGCACGCTCGGCAGCGCGCTGCTGCGCAGCGGCCACGAGGTCCGCATGGGCTCGCGCAGCGCCGGCAACGAGGCGGCGGTCGCCTGGGCGGCCGCGATCGGCGGCCCGGCGACGGAGGGCACGTTCGCCGACGCCGCCGGCTTCGGCGAGCTCGTCGTCAACGCGACCGCGGGCGCGGCGTCGCTGCGGGCGCTGGAGGCCGCGGGCTCCGAGCAGCTCGCGGGGAAGGTGCTCATCGACGTCTGCAACCCGCTGGACACCTCCAAGGGCATGCCGCCGACGCTGACGGTCTGCAACGACGACAGCCTCGCCGAGCAGATCCAGCGCGCCTATCCCGACGTCCGGGTGGTGAAGGCGCTCAACACGGTCACGGCGTCGGTGATGGTCGACCCCGGGCTCGTCTCGGGAACGCACACGATCTTCGTGGCCGGCGACGACGCCGACGCCAAGGCACAGGCGCGCGAGCTGCTGATCGAGTTCGGCTGGTCCGACGAGGCGATCCTCGACCTCGGCGACATCAGCGCGGCACGCGGGATGGAGATGTACCTGCCGCTGTGGCTGCGCCTCTGGGGCGCGACCGGCACGGCGGTCCTCAACGTCGAGGTCCGCGCCGCCTCCGGCGAGGCCGGCTAGCGCCCGCGCCGCACGCGCTCGATCGCCTCGTCGCTCCACTCCTGCGTGCGCATGATCCGGTAGCGCTCGCCGGACAGCCGCAGGTAGGCGTCGGTCTCGGTCTCGCGGCGGCCGATGAGCTCGGCCTCGCGCAGCATCGTCACGACCGGCTCGTACTCCTCTTGAAACCAGCGCTGTGCGATCTGGGCGCGGTCGAGGAAGCGCTGCTCGTGCTGGATGAGGCGCAGCCCCCAGGCCTCGACGCCCTCGGCGAGGGTCCCGTAGCTCCCCGGGTCGGTGAGCGCGATCCTCTCGCGCGCCTGCGAAGCCAGCGGAACGCGCTCGCGGAAGAGCCGCTCGTGGGTCTTCAGCGGGAGGTCGTCGAGGCCCATCGAGCGGTCCGCGGGCACGCGGGTCAGCACCTCGACGACGTGGGCGTCGATCGTGTCGCGGCCCTGGGCGCGGGCGACGGCGACGCGGTGGTGGCCGTCACGGACGAAATGCAGCTCGCCGACGCGGTAGACGTCGATCGGCGGCATCGACACGCCGCGGCGCTGGGCCTCGGCGATGCGCTCGAAGCGCGTGCGCGCACGCGAGGACGTCGGGCGAAACTCGCGGTCGAAGTCCTTGGCGCGGTCGACGGTCCCGACGATCGTCTCGAGCGCGATCGGATGGATGCCGAGGTCGCGCTCGCCGACGCGGCCGAGCGCATCGACGACCTCGTCGAACGGCAGCATGACGTCGACGTCGCCGGGGTTGAGCCTCAGGACCGCCGAGAGGCGGGCGAACGCGCGCCGCCGGCGGGCACGCAGGAAGTCGTCCTGCGCGTCCTGCGTGGGGAAGCCGGTGTCGCGCGGCATCTCAGGGCCGCCCGCGGTCGCGCAGCTCGATCTCCTCCGCGGGCGCGAGCAGCATCGTCAGCCCGGTGCGCGGGCCGCGCGCAGACCCCCGGCGCTCGCGCAGGACCACCGCGGCCCAGGGCCGGCCGGCGTCGAGCTCTCCCGCGATCTGGGCGGCGAGCTCGCGCGGCACCCAGCCGACCTGCCCGGCGCCCGCGGCGGCCAGCACCGCGATCGCGTGCGGATCGTGCTCGTTGCCGGGGTCGCGCCGCAGCGTCAGCGCCGCGCCCGGTGCGATCGCGTCGCTCTGCAGGACGTCGTCGTGGAAGCGGGCAGCCCCGGCGATCCCGGTCACGACGAGCTCGCGCTGCGCGAGCTCGGGCGCGTCGCGCGCGAGGTAGCCGCCGGTCTCGCGGTCCAGCACGGCGTAGCCCGCCAGCCACAGGACGCCGCCGTCGTCGGGATACCAGTGGCGCTCCTCGTATTCCACGTCCACCTGCGCTGTCACCACCTCCACATGCTGCCCGCCGCGGGCACGCGCGACTCGACGAATGGACCAGTGGGCAATCTCGGCGCCATCACCTACACTTCGCCGGGCATGACGCACGCGCTCGAGCTGTCCCTGCTTCTTCTGCTGCTCCCCCGCTAGGGGGAGCGTTACGCGTGGCGGCCGCACTGCCGCAAACCGACTGAGAAGCAGCACACCTCGAGCCTTCAGCCAAGGAGCACCCACGTCATGACCCGTCAGCCCGACCCTCAGCACGTCCGCATCTTCGACACGACCCTGCGCGACGGGGAGCAGTCGCCCGGCATCTCCCTGAACACCGCGGAGAAGCTCGAGATCGCCCATCAGCTCGCTCGACTCGGCGTGGACGTCATCGAGGCCGGCTTCCCGATCGCGTCGCCCGGCGACTTCGAGGCCGTCCAGGCGATCGCCCGCGAGGTCCACGGCCCCATCATCGCCGGTCTCGCCCGCGCGCAGGCCCCGGACGTCGAAGCTGCTGCGCGCGCCGTAGCCGACGCCGAGCGACCTCGGATCCACACGTTCATCTCGACCTCGGACATCCACATCGTCCACCAGTTCCGCTCCAACCGCGAGGACATCCTCGCGCAGGCGCGCGCCGCCGTCGCCCACGCGAAGTCGTTCGTCGACGACGTCGAGTTCTCGCCGATGGACGCCACCCGCGCCGACCTGGAGTACACGGCCGAGGTCTGCGCCGCGGCGATCCAGGAGGGCGCGACGACGATCAACATCCCCGACACCGTCGGCTACACGACGCCCGAGGAGTACATGGCCTACCTCGCGGGCCTGTACCGCCTGATCCCGGAGCTGGAGGACGTCATCGTCTCCGTGCACTGCCACGACGACCTCGGCCTCGCCGTCGCCAACTCCTACGCCGGGCTGCTGGCGGGCGCGCGCCAGGTCGAGTGCGCGATCAACGGTATCGGCGAGCGCGCGGGCAACTGCTCGCTCGAGGAGATCGTGATGCTCCTGCACACGCGCGGCGACGTCTCCGGCCTGCACACGACCGCCGTGACGACCGAGATCGCCCGCACGTCGCGGCTCGTCTCGCGGCTCACGGGCTACGTCGTGCAGCCCAACAAGGCGATCGTCGGGCGCAACGCGTTCGCGCACGAGAGCGGAATCCACCAGGACGGCGTCATCAAGGAGCGCACGACGTACGAGATCATGGACGCGCGCAGCGTCGGCCTTGACGCGAACTCGCTCGTCCTCGGCAAGCACTCCGGCCGCGCGGCGCTGAAGCAGACGCTCGCCGAGCTCGGCTTCACCGTCGAGGGGCAGGCGCTGAACATCGCCTTCAAGCGCTTCAAGGACATCGCCGACAAGAAGAAGCAGGTCACGGCGATGGACCTCGAGGCGCTCGTCACCGACGACCTGCGCAACGAGCTCGCGAGCTACACGCTGGACAGCTTCGACGTCGAGGCAGGATCCGAGCGGCCCCCGCTGGCGAGGGTCACGGTGACGCTGCCCGACGGCGTCGCGGTCACCGCCGAGTTCTCCGGAGACGGTCCGATCGACTCGGTCTTTCAGGCGATCAACGTGGCGACCGGCATCGACGCGCAGCTGCGGGTGTTTCGCGTGGAAGCCGTCACCGGCGGCCAGGACGCGCTCGGCGAGAGCTCGGTCGTGCTCGAGTACGACGGCCAGTCGGCCTCCGGGCAGGGCGTCGCGACGGACATCATCGAAGCGGCCGGCAACGCCTACGTGCGCGCGCTCTCCAACGTCGTGCGCAAGGCGCAGGCGGCCGACGGCGCGATCGACCTCTCCCAGCGCGAGCCGCTCGCAACGCCCTGAGCGCCGGCGAGCCGGCCGCCGCCCGACCCACCGTCATTCCTCGTCGGGCCAGCGGCCGTGCTCGTCGAAGTACGTGCGCGCGGCCTCCTCGTCGTCGCGCTCGCGGTCGCCGCTGACACCGATGCGGTACAGGACGTTGAGCAGCAGGATCGAGGCGCCGGCGCCGACGAACAGGACGAATCCCTCGAGGCCGATGAGCGACGGGTCGAGCGCGAACAGGACGATGCCGACGAGCGCGACGACCGCCGGCAGGACGTACCGGACCGCGATCATCGCGTTGGACCGCTGCGGCGAGCCCGCCATCGGAGAGGACACTACCCGCGTCCGAACACGAGACCCTGCGCGTACCCGCCGGCGAGCACGTCGTCACGCAGACGCGCGTCCATGAGGTCCGGGCCCATGAGGCGGGCGGTGGCCTGCTCGGGGCCGAGCATGCGCACGCGCGCCCCGCGGCTGCGCAGCGCGAGGGTCTCCACCGCTGCGCTGCTGCCGGCAAGCGCCCGCAGCATCGCAAACGGCGAGGAGAGCGCGATGTCGACGCTCGCGATCGGGTTGAGGCACAGCACCTGCGTCAGGCGCGCCGCCGGGGCGACGTCGAGGTTCGTGTTGCTCCAGACGCCGCCGTCGACGTACTCGCGCCCGTCGATCGTCACCGGCGCGAAGATCCACGGCACCGAGCACGAGGCCTGGACGGCCTCGGCGACGGTGGCGTCGGGCGCGCCAGGAGCCCCGAAGACCACGCGCCGCCCGTTGCCGCGGTCGACGGTGACCACCCGCAGGCGCCCGTCGAAGCGCGCGCCGGTCGCCCCGATGCCGTCGTGGATGCGGGTGAGGGAGCGATCCGTGCCGGGTGCGCGCCCGAGCAGCGCCGCGCGCACGGCCGTCGTCCCGCTCGAGCCGACCGAGAGCGCCATCGGCGCCACCGGCGTCGCCGCGACGCCGGCGAGCCGCACGGCCTCGCGCGCGACGTTCTGCAGCAGCGCCCGCGGGAGCGACGCGCGTGCGGCGCCGAGGCCGGCTGCGGTCTTCGAGGCGACGTCGTCGCCGGTCTCTCCGGCCCCGAGCGCCAGGAGGCCGGAGCCGCCCTTGGGGCGGCGCGGGCGCTGTCCCGCGACGAGCGCCGCGGCGACGAGCGAGCCGGCTGCCGTCCCGACGAAGGACTCGGTCGTGCGGAAGTCATGTCCCGCGGCATCCTCGATGCCTGCGAGCACGCCGCTCATCCATGCCTCGCCGAGCGTGCCGCCGCTGGCCAGCACGAGGACGTCGGGGGGCAGGAAGGACTCGGCCACGCCCGCCTCAGAGTAGCGGCGCCGGCGGCTCGCTCAGTGCGCGCGCAGTGCCAGGCGGCTGCGGATGCTCGTCGCTCCGGCCAGCGAGGTCACGACCGTTGCGCGCAGCGTGCGCGACCCGGCCAGCATGCGGCGCCCGGCAGCGGTCGGACGGGCGACGACGTTGACGGCGCCCGTGCCGTCCACCGGCGCGCGGCCGCGGGCGACGACGGTGCCGCCGACGCTGATGCGCACGCGGCAGACGCCCGTCTTCGCCGAGTCGCATGCGACGCTGATGCCGCGCTGCAGCTGGTTGCCGGTGAGCGTGCGCGGCGCCGCGTCGGACTGCAGGACGGCGGGGATGCGGCCCTCGGCGGCGCCGTCGACGGCGCGCCGGGCGTCGAGCAGGCCGGCGCCCGTGCGGGCGTCGACGCCCGGGGCGCCGATGTCGCGGGTCGTGGCGACGAGGCGCCGCAGGACGTCCTCGCCGTGCAGGCCGAGGCCGACGAGGAGCGCTGCGACGCCGCTCGTCACTGCCGCTGCCTGCGACGTGCCCGACATCGCATGGTACGTGCCGTTGTTCCACGTCGACATGAGCTCGTCGCCGGGGGCGACGAGCCCGAGGCCCTGGCCATAGCTCGAGAAGGGCGACAGCTTGAGGTTGGGGCTGAGCGCGCCGACGCAGAGCGCGTGCTGCGGGAGCACCGGCTCCTCGCAGCGGCCCTGCGCCTCGTTGCCGGCTGCGACGATGAGGACGGCGCCGGCGGCGGAGGCACGCTGCATCGCGGCCGTCACGGGGGCGAGCGCCTGGCTGGCCTGCGCCCAGTTCAGGGAGAGGTTGATGACGTCCGCGCCGGCGTCGACGGCGGCGTTGATGCCGGCGGCGACGTTCGCGACCGTGCCGTTGTTGTCGTTGCTGAGGACCCGGATCGCGAGGATCCGCGCTGCCGGTGCGACGCCCGCGCCGCCGACGCCGTTGCCGGCGGCGGCTGCGATGACGCCCGCGATGTGCGTCCCGTGGCCGGTGGGGTCGGAGGGGTCGGCGTCGCCGTCGACGACGTCGGGGCCGGGCACGACGCGGCCGGCGAGATCCGGGTGCGCGGCGTCGACGCCCGAGTCGATCACGGCGACGAGCGCGCCGGCGCCGGTCGGCGCGCCGGGTGCGTCCTCGAGGTGGATCGCATCGAGCGCCCACTGCGCGTCACGCAGCGGATCGACGGCCGCGGCGGCCGCTGCCACGCCCGGCCCGGCGAGGGCGAGGACGGCGAAGAGTGCGCTGAGCAGGCTCTTTCGCATGCGCCTGGTATCGGTGATCGAAGCGACGATGGCTCCCAGCGAACCGCAGATGGCTGCAAGGCCCCGCGAAGGTTTGGCAAAGAAAGGGTAAATCCGTGCAGCCCCGGGACGTATGTCCTGCATGACATATGCAGTTTCCCGCACTTTGCCTCCGCCATGTGAACCGCACGATGGGACATTGGTCGCAGTGGCGACATCTGTACGTGATAACGTACAAACGTAATGACGATCATCGAGCACCCTGCTGCAATCGGCCCGCGCATCCGCGCGCTGCGTGACGCGATCGGCCTGAGCCTCCGCGACCTGGCCGAGCGCAGCGGCGTGAGCGCGCCGATGCTCAGCCAGGTCGAGCGCGGCGAGACGAGCCCCACGCTCGCCGTCGCGGCGCGTATCGCGTCCGGCCTGGACCTGCGCCTGTCGCAGCTCCTGCGCCTCGACGAAGGCGGGCAGGTCGCGATCGTGCGTGCGGCCGAGCGCCGCCCCGGCACGAGCGATCCGGCCTCCGGGCACCGCGCCGAGATCCTCACCCCGCCGCTGCCGGGCCAGCGCGCGGAGCTCTCGCGCCACGTGCTGGCGACCGGCGCCATGACCGGGGGCCCCGGGGATCCGCCGATGCACGAGCCCGGCAGCCGCGAGAGCGCCCTCGTGCAGGAGGGGCGCGTCGCGCTCGTCATCGACGGCGAGCGTCACGAGCTCGACGCCGGCGACTGCGTGACCTTCGACGCCGACCTGCCACACCACTTCGAGAACCCCGGTTGCGACGACGCGGTCCTGCTCGCCGTCGTCTCCGCCGGCCTACGCAGGAGCTGATCGCATGAACGCACCCCCGACGACGCTGTTCGACAAGATCTGGGCCACCCACGAGGTGCTCCCGGGCCTGCTGTGGATCGACCTGCACCTCGTCCACGAGGTCACGAGCCCGCAGGCCTTCGACGGGCTGCGGCTCGCCGGGCGCACGGTCCGCCGGCCCGACCGCACCCTTGCGACCGCCGACCACAACGTCCCGACGGACGGCACGCCGACGGTCGCCCTGATCAAGGACGAGCTCAGCCGCGTGCAGGTGCAGACGCTCGAGCGCAACTGCGAGGAGTTCGGCGTGCCCGTCTACTCGCTGGGCTCCGAGCGCCAGGGGATCGTGCACGTCATCGGGCCCGAGCTCGGGGTCACCCAGCCGGGCATGACGATCGTCTGCGGGGACAGCCACACGGCGACGCACGGAGCCTTCGGAGCGCTCGCGTTCGGGATCGGCACGAGCGAGGTCGAGCACGTCCTGGCGACGCAGTGCCTCGTCGCGCCCAAGCCGCGCTCGATGCGCATCCTCTACACCGGCGAGCTCGGCCCGGGCGTCACCGCGAAGGACCTGATCCTCGCGACGATCGGGCAGATGGGCGTCGACGGCGCGGCCGGCCACGTCGTCGAGTTCGCCGGGCCCGCGATCGCGGCGCTCACGATGGAGGGCCGGATGACCGTCTGCAACATGACGATCGAGGGCGGCGGCCGGGCGGGCATGATCGCCCCCGACGAGACGACGTTCGCGTGGGTCGCCGAGCGCGCGGGGATCGAGATCCCCGCGGAGTGGCGCTCGCTGCGCACCGACGACGGCGCCGCGTTTCATCGCGAGATCACGGTCGATGCGAGCGCGATCAGCCCGCAGGTCACGTGGGGCACCGCACCCGACATGGTGGCCGGCGTCGCCGACGTCGTCCCCGAGCCGCGCACGGAGGGACACGAGCGCGCGCTGGCCTACATGGACCTCGAGCCGGGCACGCCGATCCAGGAGATCGAGCTGGACCGCGTCTTCATCGGGTCCTGCACGAACAGCCGCATCGGCGACCTGCGCGTCGCGGCCGAGATCGTCAAGGGCCGCACGGTGGCGCCGACCGTCAGCGCGATGGTCGTGCCGGGCTCGGCACAGATCAAGGCGCAGGCCGAAGAGGAGGGCCTGGACGAGATCTTCCGTGCGGCGGGATTCGACTGGCGCGGCGCCGGCTGCTCGATGTGCCTGGGCATGAACCCCGACACCTTGGCGCCCGGCGAGCGCTGCGCCTCGACGTCCAACCGCAACTTCGAGGGCCGCCAGGGCCGCGGCGGCCGCACGCACCTCGTCTCGCCCGAGATGGCGGCGGCGGCCGCCATCGCCGGGCGCTTCGTCGACATCCGCAACGCGTGGAGCCGGGGCTGACCATGGAAGCCATCACCACGATCATGGGGTCGGTCTCGGTTCTGGACCGCGCCGATGTCGACACGGACCAGATCATGCCCAAGCAGTTCCTCAAGCGCGTGCAGCGCACGGGCTTCGGCGAGTTCCTGTTCTACGACTGGGCCAAGGAGCCGGGCTGGGACCTGCCGAAGAACCCGATCCTCGTCGCCGGGCGCAACTTCGGCTGCGGCTCAAGCCGCGAGCACGCGCCCTGGGGCCTGGAGGACTATGGCTTCAAGGCGGTCATCGCGCCCTCGTTCGCGGACATCTTCAAGTCCAACTGCACGAAGATCGGGCTGCTGCCCATCGAGCTGTCCGAGGACGAGGTCCGCGCGCTGATGGAGCTCGATCCCAAGCTCCCGGCGGAGATCGACCTCGACGCCCAAGAGGTCCGCTTCGACGGCCAGGTCGCGTCGTTTCACATCGACCCCGACATCAAGCACAGCCTGCTCAACGGCCTCGACGACATCGCCCAGACGCTCCTGCAGGACGATGCGATCGCGGCGTACGAGCGCGAGCGCGAGCGCTCGGGCCCGGTGACCGACGCGCTGGCATGAGCGCGGCGCGGACCTGGAACGCGGACGTCTACCACCGCGTCTCGCAGCCGCATGTCGCATGGGCCGCGGCGGTGCTCGACCGCCTCGAGCTGACCGGCGCCGAGACCGTGCTCGACGCCGGCTGCGGCTCGGGCCGCGTGACGCAGCTGCTGCTCGAGCGCCTGCCGCGGGGGCGCGTCGTCGCCGTCGACAGCTCGCCGCAGATGCTCGCGCGTGCGCGCGCCGAGCTCGATACCGCACGCGCCGACGTCCGCGAGGCCGACCTCGCCCAACTGCGGCTGCGCCAGGGCGAGACCGTCGACGCCGTGTTCTCCAACGCCGTCTTTCACTGGGTGCCCGACCACGCGGCGCTGTTTGCGTCGCTGGCGGGCGCGCTGGCTCCCGGCGGACGCCTGAGCGCGCAGTGTGGAGGGGCGGGCAACGTCGCCGGCGTGCACGAGGCGGCGATCGCCGCAGCCGCTGACGCCGGGCTCGGCGCGAGCTTCGCCGGCTGGCACGGGCCCTGGAACTTCGCGACGCCCGAGGAGACCGAGGCCCGCCTGCTCGCGGCCGGCTTCGCCGAGCCGCGCTGCTGGTCGGAGACGTGGCCCGTCGAGCCCGACGAGCCGCGCGCGTACCTCGAGACCGTCTGCCTCGGACCGCATCTCGAGCGCCTCGACGCCGCCCGGCGCGAGCCGTTCCTGGACGCCGTGATGGCGCGCCTGGGGGAGGCGCCGGTGCTCGACTACGTCCGTCTGAACATCGTGGCGCGGCGCGCCAGCGCGTAGCCTCACGCCCCATGCCAACGATCGTCACCCTCCCGGGCGACGGGATCGGCCCTGAGATCATGGCCCCCGCGCTCGAGCTGCTGCGCCACGTCAGCGAGGACTTCTCCTTCGACGAGCACGCGTTCGGCGGCGTCGCGATCGACCTGCACGGGACCGCCCTGACCGGCGAGACGCTCGCCGCCTGCAAGGCCGCCGACGCCGTGCTGCTGGCGGCCGTCGGCGGGCCGAAATGGGACACGACCGACCCCGACGCGCCGCGTCCCGAGCAGGGGCTGCTCGGGCTGCGCAAGGGCATGGGGCTGTTCGCGAACCTGCGCCCGGTGCGCCCGGTGCCCGCGCTCTACGACGCGAGCCCGCTCAAGCGCGAGCGCATCGAGGGCACCGACCTGCTCGTCGTGCGCGAGCTCACGGGCGGGATCTACTTCGGCGCCAAGACGCGCACGGCGACGAGCGCGAGCGACCTGTGCGAGTACAGCGTCGCCGAGGTCGAGCGCATCGCCCGCGTCGCGTTCGAGGCCGCGCGCACGCGCCGCGCCCACGTCGCGAGCGTCGACAAGGCCAACGTGCTCGAGACGTCGCGGCAGTGGCGCGAGGTCGTCCACCGCGTGCACGCCGAGGAGTACGCGGACGTCGAGCTCGTCGACGTGCTGGTCGACAACGCCGCGATGCAGCTCGTCGCGCGACCGGCGGACTTCGACGTCATCGTGACCGAGAACCTCTTCGGCGACATCCTCAGCGACGAGGCCGCGATGATCACCGGGTCGATCGGGATGCTGCCGAGCGCGAGCCTCGGGGAGGCCGCCGAGCCGGGCCTGTTCGAGCCGGTCCACGGTTCGGCGCCCGACATCGCGGGGACGCACGCCGCCAACCCGCTCGCGATGTTCCTGTCGGCCGCGCTCATGCTGCGCCACGGACTGGGTTGGGAATCGGAGGCGGCCGCCGTAGAATCGGCGGTGGACCGGGCGCTGGACGCCGGGCTGCGCACCCGCGACCTGGGCGGCGAGGCCACGACGGCAGAGGCGACCCGCGCCGTCATCGACAACCTGCCCGGCTAGGAGCTCGTGGTGAAGCAAGCGGACCTCATCTGGATGAACGGCGAGTTCGTCGCGTGGGAGGACGCCAAGGTCCACGTGCTCACGCACGGGCTGCACTACGGCACAGGCGTGTTCGAGGGCGTGCGCTGCTACGACACGGAGATCGGCCCCGCCGTCTTCCGCCACCGCGAGCACCTGCAGCGCCTGGCCCGCTCGGCCGAGCTCTACTACATGCCCTTGCCCTACGACCTCGAGGCGCTGCGCACGGCGACGCACGAGCTCATCGGCCGCAACGCGCTGCGCTCCTGCTACATCCGCCCGCTCGCCTACCGCGGCTACGGCCAGATGGGCCTCAACCCGCTCGAGGCGCCGGTCGACGTCGCGATCGCGGTGTGGGAGTGGGGCGCCTACCTCGGCGAGGAGGGCAAGCGCAGCGGCATCCGCGCGAAGGTCTCCAGCTGGCGGCGCATCAGCCCCGAGTCGCTCATCCCCAGCGCCAAGGCCTCCGGCCAGTACCTCAACAGCGTGCTCGCGAAGATCGAGTCCCAGAAGGCCGGCTACGAGGAGGCGATCCTCCTCGACGACCACGGGCGCGTGTGCGAGGGCTCGGGCGAGAACATCTTCGTCGTCTGGGAGGGGCGCGTCATCACGCCGCCGCCGGCCGCGTCGATCCTCGACGGCATCACACGCAAGTCGGTCATCCAGATCGCGCGCGACCTCGGCGTGGAGGTCATCGAGCGCGACATCGCGCGCGCCGAGCTCTACCTCGCCGACGAGGTCTTCATGACCGGCACGGCCGCCGAGCTCGTGCCCGTGCGCGAGATCGACGACCACACGATCGGCGACGGCACCCCGGGCGCGATCACGCGCGCCGTGCAGACGGCCTTCGAGGACGCCCTGCTCGGGCGCAGCGAGCGCTACCGCGAGTGGCTGGACCCGGTGCCCGCGTTGAAGCCGGCATGACGCTCGCCCAGATCGAGCTCTATGACGCCACGCTGCGCGACGGCATGGGCGGCGGCGGCATGTCGCTGACAGCCGCCGAGAAGGTGCGCCTCGTGCACCGCCTCGACGACCTCGGCGTGCACCTCGTCGAAGCGGGCTTTCCGGCATCCAACCCCAAGGAGGCCGAGCTCTTCGCGCTGCTCGAGCGCGAGCCGCTGGCGCACGCGACGATCGCCGCCTTCGGCATGACCCGCCGGCGTGGCATCCGCGCCGACGAGGATGCCGGGCTGCGAGTCCTCGCGGACTGCTTCGCGCCCGTGACGACGATCGTCGGCAAGACCTGGACGCTGCACGTGGAGAAGGTCGTGCGCGTCTCACGCGAGGAGAATCTCGCGATGATCGCCGAGTCGGTCGCGTTCCTCGTCGCGAGCGGCAAGCGCGTGATCTTCGACGGCGAGCACCTCTTCGACGGCCTGCGCGCCGACCGCGACTACGCGATCGCGTGCCTGCGCGCCGCCGCCGGCGCGGGAGCCGAGCGCGTCGTCCTGTGCGACACGAACGGGCCCTCGCTGCCCAGCGAGGTCGCGCGCCACGTCGCGGACGTCGCGCGCGCGCTGCCCGGCGTCGCGATCGGGATCCACTGCCACAACGACGGCGGCTGCGCGGTCGCCAACACGCTGATGGCCGTCGAGGCCGGCGCCACGCAGGTGCAGGGCACGACGAACGGCATCGGCGAGCGGACCGGCAACGCGAACCTCATCACGATCATCGCCAACCTCCAGCTGAAGATGGGGCGGCGCGTCGTCTCCGACGAGCAGCTCGCGCGCCTGACGGCCACCGCGCACTTCGCCGACGAGCTGCTCAACCGCCAGCCCGACGCGGTGCAGCCCTACGTCGGCAAGAACGCCTTCGCGCACAAGGCGGGCCTGCACGCCGCCGGGATCCGCGCCGACGCGTCCACCTTCGAGCACGTCGACCCCAGGCTGGTCGGCAACCGCAACGAGCTGCTGATCTCCGAGCTGTCGGGCAAGGGCACGGTCGCCGACAAGGCCGAGCGGGCCGGTCTGGAGCTCGACGACGCGACGACCGCGAGGGTCCTGGAGCGCATGAAGGCGCTCGAGCACGACGGCTACCAGTTCGAGGCCGCCGACGGGTCGTTCGAGCTGCTGCTGCGCAAGGAGTCCGGCGACTACGAGCCGCTCTTTCGCCTGGAGTCCTGGCGCGTGATCGTCGAGCAGCGCGCCGACGGCAAGGTCGAGACCGAGGCGACGATCAAGATCTGGGTCGACGGCGAGCGCTACGTGAGCGTCGCGGAGGGCAACGGCCCGGTCAACGCGCTCGACGCGGCGCTGCGCTCGGCGATCACGGAGGCGCACCCGCACCTCAGCGACATCCTGCTGTCGAACTTCAAGGTCCGCATCCTCGACGAGACGAAGGGCTCCGACGCGAAGATCAGGGTCCTCATCGAGGCGACCGACGGCGTCGACACGTGGGGCTCGATCGGCGTCTCGACGAACCTCATCGGGGCCTCGTGGATGGCGCTCGTCGACTCGCTGGAGTACGCGGAGCAGCCCAGCCGTGTCCGCGGCGCCGCCACGTAGCGTGGAGGAGATCCCGCTCGCGCGGCCGGTCCTCGGCGAGGACGAAGAGGCGGCCGTGATCGAGGTCCTGCGCTCCGGTCAGCTGTCGCTCGGGCCGCGCGTGCCCGCCTTCGAGACGGCGTTCGCCGAGCGCCTCGGCGCCGCCCACGCATGTGCGGTCTCCAGCGGGACCGCCGGCCTGCACCTCGCGCTGCGCGCGGTCGGCGTCGGCGACGGCGACGAGGTCGTCACGACGCCGTTCTCGTTTCCGGCCAGCGCCAACGCCCCGCTGTTCGAGCGCGCGCGCCCCGTCTTCGCCGACATCGACGCGCGCACGCTGAACCTCGATCCGCAGGCCGCCGCGGCGGCGATCACCGCCCGCACGGCCGCCCTGCTGCCCGTCCACATCTTCGGCTATCCCGCCGACATGCCGGCCTTCGAGGCGCTGGGTCTGCCGATCGTCGAGGACGCCTGCGAGGCGCTCGGCGCCGTCCACGCCGACGGCACGCCGGTCGGCGCGCGCGGCCATCCGGCGGTCTTCGGCTTCTACGCCAACAAGCAGCTCACGACGGGCGAGGGCGGCATGGTCACCACCGCCGACGCGGCCGTGAAGGCGCGCATGGACTCCGAGCGCAACCAGGGCCGGGCGGCCGACATGGGCTGGCTGGACTTCGACCGGCTGGGCTTCAACTACCGCCTCAGCGACGTCGCCTGCGCGATCGGCCTCGTCCAGCTGCAGCGGCTGGACGACATGCTGGCCGGCCGCGCGCGCGCCGCGGCGCTGTACCGCGAGGCGCTCGCCGGGATCGAGGGCCTCGAGCTGCCCTGCGAGGACGCCGGCGGCGACCGCCGCGGCTGGTTCGTCTTCGTCGTGCAGCTGCCGCGCGGCGCGCGCCGCGACGACACGATCCGGGAGCTGCGCGCCCGCGGCGTGCAGTCCAAGCCCTACCTGCCGGCGATCCACCTCATGACGTACTACCGCCAGACGTTCGGCCACCGCGAGGGCGAGTTCCCCGTCTGCGAGGACGTCGCCGCGCGCTCCGTCGCGCTGCCGTTCTTCCCCGAGCTCGCCGAAGGACAGGTGGCGCGCGTGGCCGAGGCGCTGCGCGAGGTGCTCGGGCGCCGGCTCAGCTGAGCAGCAGGCCGAGCTCGCCGGCGCGGTGCGTCGCCTCCACGCGCGAGCGGCAGCCGAGCTTGCGCAGGATGTTGCGCACGTGCATGTCCACGGTGCGGCGGCTGAGGAACAGCTCCTGCGCGATCTCCGGGTTGGTGCGCCCGACCGCGACGAGCCGCACGACCTCGAGCTCGCGCCGCGAGAGGCCGGCGCCGTCGGCATCGGCCGCCGCGCGCGTGCCGAGCCGCCGCGCGACGGACTCGCCGAGGGCCGCGACCTCGCGCGCCGCCTCGGACGCCAGTGGCCGCGCCCCGAGCTTGCGCGCGATGCGGTACGCGCTGGAGAGGCGCTCGAGCGCCGCCTCGCGCTCGCCCGTGGCCGCGAGCGCGACGCCCGCGCGCACCTCGATCTGCGCACGCTCGAAGGGCATGTCCAGACCGCGATGCAGCTCGACGGCGCGTGCGGTCTGCTCGGCTGCGGTCTCGTTGTCGCCATCCATCAGCGCCGTCTCGGCGATCGCGCAGCCGAGCGCGGCGAGCGCGTCCGGGTGGCCCGTCTGCGCCGCCACGCGGCTCAGGGCCTCCGCACAGGCGTGCGCTGCCGCCGCGTCGCCGCGCGAGGCGAAGAACGTCGCCGCCCAGCGCAGCGCCGCAAGGGCGTAGTGGTGGTCGTCGCTGTCCTCCCAGCGCTCGAGGATCCAGCGGCAGTGGCCGGCTGCCTCCTCGTAGGCGCCCTCCGCGGCGGCGACGCGCGCGAGCGCCGCCGTCGAGTCGACGGACATGTTGAAGTGGCGCACCTGCGACGAGACGGCCAGCGACGAGGAGAGCAGCCGCCGCGCCGAGCTGACCCGGCCCTCCCAGCAGTGGATCGCGCCCAGCAGCCCCTCGGCCACCCAGACCGCGGTGTCGCTCGCGATCAGCTCGCGGCTCATCTGCGCCGCGCGCTGCCAGTCGCCGCGCTCCCGCAGGACGTAGGCCATGCACGTGACGCACGCGACCTCGACGCCGCTGTCGCCGGTCGCCTGGCAGAGATCCAGCGCCGTGTCCAGCGCCTCCTCGGCGCGCGCGTAGTCCGCCGAGTCGTACAACGTGACGCTCAGGCGCTGGTAGAGGTCCGCAGCGACCGCCGTCATGTCGCGCTCCAGCGCCACCGCCAGCGCATCGCGCACCGTCGCAAGGCCCGCCTCGTACTCGCCGTGCTTGGCGCGCGCCATGCCCTCGAGCCCGAGCGCGCGCAGCCGCAGATCGAGCCGTCCGGCGCGGTCGGCCTCCGCGCGGGAGACGCCGGCGAGCTCGATCGCCTCCGCGTGCCGTGCCGCGACGCGGCGCTGGTTGGCCATCGCGAGGTGCTCGATCGCGGCCTCGGCCGGCGCTCCGCGCGCGGCGAGCGTCTCGGCTGCCAGGCCGCGTGCCGCGAACGCCGCCTCGCGGTCGCCGCGCAGCTCCAGGACGGCCGCGAGGCGGCGCTGCGCCAGGGCCCCCGGCATCCCGTCCAGGCACGAGGCGAGCTCGCGCCAGGCCCGCGTCGCCTCCGCGAGCTGGCCCGAGAGCTCGGCGCAGCCCGCGTAGCGCTCCAGCGCCTCCCGCCGCGACGGCTCGGCCTCGCCGTCGGGCCACATGTCCAGCGCCTGGCGGCCGGCCGCCGCCGCGTCGCGAAACGCGTGCACGAGCTCGGACTCCGCGGCTGCGCGCAGCAGGGCCGCACGCGCGCGAGCGCTGTCGCGTGCCCCGACCCAGTGCGCCGCGACGATGCGGCTGGGCGCGCCGGCCGGCTCGAGCGCCTCGGCCAGCCGGCGGTGCAGCGCCCGGCGCCGCATCCACGGGACGTCGGCATACAGCGCGTCGCGCGCGAGCCCGTGGCGAAAGGCCCCGGTGCGCGGGTCCTGCTCGCGCACGAGCTCCTGGTCCAACAGCTCGGCCACCCCGTGCGGGCTCGACAGCGACGCGACGAGGTCGAGGTCGAACACGGCGCCCGCCACGGCGGCGGCCTCGGCCGCCGCACGACCCTGCTCCGACAGCTCCGACGCGCTGATCAGCACCGCGTCGCGGACCGTGTCGGGCAGCGGGATCTCCCCGAGGTGCGCGAACTCCAGGCCGTGGCGGCCGCGGACGAGCGAGCCGCTCACCCGCAGCGCGCCGGCGAGCTCCTCGACGAAGAACGGCGTCCCCTGAGACGCGTCGTGCAGCGACCGCACCAGAGACGGCGACGGCGGGCTCTCGAGCGTCGCGGCGAGCAGCTCGGCGACGTCCTCGAGCTCCAGCGGCCCCAGCGCGACCTCCTCCAGCCGGCGCGCGCGCCGCAGCTCGTGGCGCAGGCGCCGGAGCCCGTGGTCGCGCGGGAGGCCATCGGAGCGATAGGCGGCGACGACGAGGACGCTCAGCTCACCGAGCGGGTCGGCGAGCGCGGAGAGCAGCTCGAGCGTCGCCTCGTCGGACCAGTGCAGGTCGTCGAGCACCATGAGCACGGGCCGCTGCACCGCGAGGCGCGACAGCGCGCAGCGGATCGCTTCGAAGAGCGTCAGGCGGTCCGTCCGGGGCGCGGCCTCGCCGAGCTCGGGAAGGATCATGGCGAGGTGCGGCGTGAGCGGGCCGCAATCGGCAAGCGCGCCGGGGTCGCCTCGCAGGCAGCTGCGCAGCGCGCCGACCACGGGCGCATACGGGCTGCTGCCGCTCTGGCTCGCCGTGCCGCTCAGCAGCAGCGCGTCGCCGCAGCGGCGCGCGAGCTCGGCGGCCAGGCGCGTCTTCCCGACGCCGGCGTCACCGCTGAGCAGCACCAGCGCGCCGCGGCCCGCACGCGCCCGGTCCACCGCCGACTCCAGTCGTCGCAGCTCGGCGCCGCGTCCGATCAATGCCGTCATGCACGGATCCTAAGTACGGCATACGGCAACCGAAAGTACGGTCATCTCGCCGGTGCCGGGCGCGGGCGGCGGATCTAGGTTCTGCACATCAGCAACGACGGGGCCGACGGCCCCAGGAGAGAGCTCCGATGAACCTCTACGTGATCACCCGCCGCAACGGCTTCGCCTCGCCCGAGGACCTCCAGGCGGCCGCCGCCCGCTCGACCGAGGTGGGCGACAAGTCCGACTCGGGCGTGCGCTGGATCCGCAGCTACGTCTCCGCCGAGGACAGCGGCGAGCTGGGGACCTTCTGCATCTACGAGGCCGAGAGCCCCGAGGCGATCCGCGCCCACGCGGACGCCGCCGACCTGCCCGTCGACGAGATCGTCCCGATCGCGGACACCGTCATCGTGCGCCCGGACCCCGCGACGGTCAGCGCCTGATCGCAGCACGCGCCGCTAGCGCAGGTGCGAGCCCTCGTTGAAGGTCCGCACCCAGCGGCGGCCGTCCGGCAGCACGGCGATCCGGGTGAACGACCCGTTGTCGGCGTGGACGAAGGCGAACGGGCGGCACCCGCTGCACTGGCGACACAGCTCGCCGATGACGCCGCCGTGGATGACGGCGGCGACCGTGGCGCCGGGCTGCAGGCCGTCGAGGATCCGATCGATCCCCGCGCGCGTGCGCTGTGCGAACTCCTCGGCCGACTCGGCCCCCGGGATGACGTCCCAGCGCTCGCGCGCGAAGACCTCGGCGACGAGCGGGTCGCGCCGCGCGACCGCGATCCGGAACGCCCCGCCGTCGAGGTCGCCGAGGTGGACCTCGCGCAGCTCGGGCACGACGATCGGCTGCAGGCCGGTCAGCGCGGCGAGCGGCGCGGCCGTCTGGGCGGTCCGGCGCAGCGGCGTGACGTACAGCGCCGCCAGCGGCTCGCCGGCCAGCTGCGCGGCCACGGCCTCGGCCTGGCGCTCGCCGGCGGGCGCGAGCGCGGGGTCCGCCTGGCCCTCGAGCAGCTCGAAGGCCTGATCCTCGAGCGCCGCCTCCGACGCGCCGTGGCGCACGAGCACGATCTCGATCGCGCCCTCCGGGCGCGAGTGGTCCGTCTGCTCGTAGCGCCTGCCGGCCATCGGCAGCAGGCTAACGGCCGTCTTGTGTCACGACGCTAGAGTCGCCCGCGATGTCGCGCTTCTCCGAGCCCCAGGACCCGGTCTTCCACAGCCTCAACGCGTCGCTGTCCTTCGACCGGCGCCTGTGGCCGTATGACATCGCGCAGTCGCGGGCGCACGCGCGCATGCTCGCCGCGCAGGGCATCGTCGCCGACGCCGACCGTGACGCGCTGCTCGCGGCGCTGGACGCCGTCGAGGCCGAGCTCGCCGCGGGCGGGTTCGGATTCGAGCACGGCGACGAGGACATCCACATGGCCATCGAGCGCCGCGTCACGGAGATCGCCGGGCCGGTCGGCGGCAAGCTGCACACCGCGCGCTCGCGCAACGACCAGGTCGCCACCGACGTCGTGCTCTTCACGCGCGACGCGGCGGGCCACGCGACCCGCGCGATCGACGCGCTCGTCGCCGCCCTGCTGGACGCCGCCGAGGCGCACCTGGACTGGCCGCTGCCGGGCTACACCCACCTCCAGCGCGCGCAGCCGGTCTACCTCTCCCATCATCTGCTCGCATACGTCTGGATGCTCCTGCGCGACCGCGAGCGCTTCGACTTCGCCGAGACGCAGACGGCGGCGCTGCCGCTCGGCGCCGGCGCCCTCGCCGGGGTGAACTTCGACACCGATCGCGGCGCCGTCGCCGCGGAGCTCGGCTTCGATCGCGTCGTTCCCAACTCGATCGACGCCGTCGCCAACCGCGACTTCGTCCTGGACTACCTCAGCGCCGCCGCGACGTGCGCCACGCACCTCAGCCGGCTGGGCGCCGAGCTCGTGCTGTGGTCCAGCGAGGAGTTCGGCTTCGTGACGCTGTCGGACGCCTGGACCTCGGGCTCCTCGATCATGCCCCAGAAGAAGAACCCCGACGCCGCCGAGCTGCTGCGCGCCAAGGCGCCTCGGATCGTCGGGCACCTGGCCGCGCTGCACGGGGTGATGCACGCGCTGCCGCTGACCTACAACAAGGACATGCAGGAGGACAAGGAGCACCTCTTCGACACCGTCGAGACGCTCGACCTCTGCCTGGCCGCGGCAGCCGGGATGATCCGCGGGGCGAGCTTCCATCGCGCGCGCATGTCGGCGGCCGCCTCCGACGACCTCATCGCCGCGACCGACGTCGCCGACCACCTCGTCCGCCAGGGCGTCCCGTTTCGCGAGTGCCACGGGATCGTCGCCGGCCTCGTCCGGGTCGCCGTCGACTCGGGCCGCGCGCTCGGCGACCTGACCGACGACGAGCTCGCGGCCGCCTCGGACCGGCTCGATCCGGCTGCGTTCCGCGCGCTGCTCTCGCAGAGCTCGTGGCTGGAGTCCAAGGTCAGCGAGGGCGGCACCGCGCTCGCCCGCGTCCGGGAGCAGCTCGCCGCCGCCCGCGGCGCCCAGCGCCCGGTGTGAGCGGCGAGGCAGACCGCCACCTGCGGGCGCTCGGAGCCCCGGTCGTCGAGGCCGCCGAGCTCCTCGTCGGCTGCACGATCACCCATGGCGACACGGCGGGCGTGATCGTCGAGACCGAGGCCTACCACGAGACGGAGCCCGCCTGCCACGCATTCGTCGGCCTGACCCCCCGCACGCGGACGCTGTTCGAGGCGCCGGGGATCGCCTACGTCTACCGCTCCTACGGCATCCACGCGCTGCTGAACGTCGTCGTCGAGCGGGCGGGCGTCGGCGCTGCGGTGCTCATCCGCGCGCTCGAGCCGCTCGTCGGGGAGGACCTCATGCGCGAGCGTCGCGGGCGCGAGCCGGCGACCGACCTGTGCTCGGGCCCGGGCAAGCTCACGCAGGCGCTCGGCATCGGCCTGGACCTCGACGCGACGCCGCTGCTGGACGGGCCGATCCGGCTTGGCCCGCCGCCCGCGGGGCGCCCGCTGCCACGCCTCGTCGCCGGGCCGCGCATCGGCATCACGCGGGCGATCGAGCTGCCGTGGCGCTTCTGCGCGGCGGGCAACCGCAACGTGTCGCGACCCTGGCCGCGGGGGCTCCTGACCAGCTAGGGCGGCGTGGGCGTGGGTGTCGCGCCGCCGGAGTCCGGCGCGACCGGCGCAGCCGGAACGGGTTGGGCGGGGGGCGTCGCCGGCGCCTGCGGCGCGGGTGCGGCCGGAGCGGGCGCGGCGGGCGGCGTCGCGGCGCCGCCCTCGCCGGTCGTGCCGTCGGCGGGCAGGCCGCCATCGGCCGTCGCCGGCGCCGCCGGCGCGGTCGCCGTGGTCGACGTGGCGCCGGACGGGGTCGTGGTCGTCGGCACGTCCGGCTTCTTCGTGGGGTCGACCGCGAGGCCGGCCGCGATGCAGCGGGCGGACGGCCGGGCGTCGGGATCGGCGCTCGCCTCCTCCTTCGCGCAGGCGCGCCCGAGGCGCTTCTTGTCGATCTGCAGCGAGCCGAGCATGAAGTCGTGCCAGATCTGGGCCGGGTACGTGCCTCCGGCGACGGGCTCGCCGCGGTACTCCGTCAGCATCGGCTTCAGGCCGGCCGGATAGCCGACCCAGACGGCGACCGTCAGCTTGTCGGTCGCGCCGACGAACCAGGCGTCGCCGTAGTTCTCCGTCGTCCCGGTCTTGCCCCATGCGGGGACGTCGCCGAGCTGCGCGACCTTGGCCGTGCCGACCTTGATCACCGACTCGAGGATGTTCGTGGTCTGTTGCGCGACCCCGCGCGGCAGGACGCGCTTCGTGATGCGCCGGTTGCGGCCGCGCAGGCGGTTGCGATCGTCGCGCAGCGTCACCCGCCGGATGCCGACCGGCCCGCGCTCGCCTGCGCCGAGCGTCCCCGTGACGAGCAGCCCGCCGGTCGCGAACGTCTCATACGCGTGCGCGAGGTCCATCGGCGTCACGCCGTGCTTCAGGCCGCCGAGCGTCATCGCGTAGTTGCTCGAGACCGGCGTGCGGATGCCCATGCGCTCGGCCGTGCGCGCGATCCGCTTCGTCCCGACCTTGATCCCGACCTGCGCGTACACGGAGTTGTCCGAGAACGTCGTCGCACGCGCGAGGGTGCTGACGCCCGAGTAGTTGTCGTCGTAGTTGTTGACGGTGAACTTCTCGATGCTGCCCGGGACGTTGAACACCTGGCGCTTGGAGGTCCACGTCGACGCCGGCGACACGCCGCGGCGCAGCGCCGTGGCGAGCACGAAGGGCTTGAACGCCGAGCCGGGCTGGCGCTGGCCCTGCGTGGCGAGGTTGAACGGTGCCTTGTCGTAGTCGGTGCCGCCGACCATCGCGCGGATCTCGCCGGTCTTGTTGTCGATCGCGACGAGCGACGCCTGCGGGCCCGCGGGGTTGCCGAGCCACCGCGAGATCGCGACCTCGGCGTCGCGCTGCAGGGCGAGGTCGAGCGTCGTCTGGACGCGCAGCCCGCCCAGCAGCGCCTCACGCGGGCCGTAGCGATCGATGACCTGCTGGCGCACCCAGCTCGTGAAGTACGCGACCGACTTGCTGGCGGCCTGCGCCGTCGGCGGGCGGATCGTCGCGCTCGACGGCACCGGCTCCTGGCGCCCGCGCGCGTACTCGCCGCGCGTCACGTAGCCCTGCTCGAGCATCTTCTGCAGGACGATGTTGCGCCGGCGCTCGGCGGCGAAGTGGTGGGCGATCGGGTCAAAGGCCGTCGGCGAGGCGACGAGCCCGGCCAGCAGTGCGGCCTCGTGCGGCTTGAGCTCGGCGGCGCAGCGGCGCTCGGGCTTGCCGCAGCCGCGGTGGTTGATGTCGTCGCCGAAGTACGTGCGGGCCGCGGATTCGATCCCGTACGCGCCGTTGCCGAAGTAGATCGAGTTGAGGTACTCGGTGAGGATCTTCTCCTTGGACCACTGGCGCGTCAGGTGGTAGGCCAGCGCGGCCTCGCGCACCTTCTCGAGCACGGTCCGGCGATCCTGCGCGCGCGTGGCGTTCTTGACGAACTGCTGCGTGATCGTCGATCCGCCCTGGACGGCGCCGCCCTTGGTGATGTCCTGCCAGAGCGCGCGCCCCGTGCCGCGCAGGTCCACGCCCTGGTTCTGGTAGAAGCGCTGGTCCTCGATCGCGATGATCGCGTGCTGCATCGCGGGCGCGATCGCCGACGGTGGGAATGATGATCCGGCCCTGATCGGCGAGCGTCGCGAGGTAGTCCCCGTGGACGTCGGTGAGCAGCGAGTTCTGCGCCTTCTTGAACTCGGTGCGGTTCTCGAGCTGCGGCAGGTCTGATGCGACCGCCATCATCATCCCGAAGGCCGTCGACACGAGCGCGAGCACGGACAGGCCGAGGAGGATGAGCGCCAGGCGCAGGCGCTTGAGCCGCGGACGGCCCATCGGGGGGTCCGGGAGGACCAGGAGGTCTGGGCGGTCGGTGACGCTCATCACGTGGGGTCTGACGGCCGCTTCCATGCGACGCAGGACCCGCGGGCACCGTGGTTGACGACAGTGGCAACGACGCCACGGGCGGTCCGGACTCTAGCATTGGCCCCGTGACCGAATCCGCGGCCGGCCAGGCCGCCTTCCTGGCTCGCGATGCGGTCGACTGCCTGCCCGCCGGCGCCCTCGAGCGCAAGCTCGCGGAGGGGCGCCCGCTGCGGGTGAAGCTCGGCCTGGACCCGACCGCTCCGGACGTGCACCTCGGACACACGGTCGTCCTGCGCAAGCTGCGCGAGTTCCAGGACCGCGGCCACGTCGTGGTCCTCATCATCGGTGACTACACCGCGCGCGTCGGCGATCCGAGCGGGCGTTCCTCGACGCGCCCGGTCCTCTCGGGCGCGGAGATCGACGCGAACGCCCGGACCTACGTCGAGCAGGCGGCCAAGGTCCTCGATCCCGACCGCATCGAGCTGCGCCACAACTCCGAGTGGCTGGACATGCCGATGGAGGAGCTCTTCGCGCTCACGCGCACGACGACCGTCGCGCAGCTGCTCGAGCGCGACGACTTCGCCAGGCGCTACGCCGCCCGCGAGCCGATCTCGATCCTCGAGCTGCTCTACCCGCTCATGCAGGCCTACGACTCCGTGGCCGTGCGCGCGGACGTCGAGCTCGGCGGCACGGACCAGAAGTTCAACCTCCTGCTCGGGCGCGACGTGCAGCGCGCGTACGGCATTCCGGAGCAGGTCGCGCTGACGATGCCGATCCTCGCGGGCGTCGACGGGGAGCGCAAGATGTCCAAGTCGCTCGGCAACCACATCGGCGTGTCCGAGCCGGCCGCGGAGATGTACGGCAGGACCCTGAGCGTGCCGGACGCCGCGATGGCGGGCTGGTATCGCCTGCTGCTCGGCGAGGAGGCGCCCGCGAGCCTGTCGGCCCGCGACGCCAAGCACGACCTCGCCCGGCGGCTCGTCGAGCGCTTCCACCCGCCGGGGGAGGCGCAGGCGGCCGCCGAGCACTTCGACCGGGTCTACGTGCAGCACGTGCTGCCCGAGGAGATCGCCGAAACCGCGTTCTCGGCCGCGGACGGGGCGGTCCACATGCCGGCGCTGATCGCCGACGCGCTGGGGCGCTCGCGCTCGGAGGCGCGCCGGATGCTGTCGCAGGGAGCCGTGCAAGCCTGGACGGCGTGGCGCTGGGCGCCGGCGACATCGATCTCGCGCCCGAGCAGCTCGACGGCGCGGTGCTGCAGATGGGCAAACGGCAGTTCCGGCGCCTGCGCCGAGGCGACTAGCGGGAGTTTCGCCCCTGCGGGCGCGGATCTCCGAACAGGCGGGCGCGGTCCGTGCCCCCGACCTGTCTATACTCCGCGGTGCGCCGGTCCCTTGCGTCTTGACCGGAGGCCTTCAACGGCCCCGTCGGGAGCGCTATACTGGCCAGTCCTGTCTGCGTGTCGCCTCGGCTGCACGCAGAGCGCAGGTTCTGGGAGGAGTCCCCTCCACGGGAGCGCGCGACGGTCTTTGAAAACTCAACAGCATGCGCACCTTGATCGCACCTAGCGATCAGGTGTGCGTCCAGGTTCGATCCCCTCGCTCCCAGCCGGGCTGCGAGGGGTCTGAGAAAGAAACCCGTCATAGTACCGCGATGCCTCGTGTATTGGCATCGCATTTGGTCATGACAGCTCTACGTGACGAGGGGCCGGCCCTTCGGGGACGACCTCAGAAGTTCTTCACGGAGAGTTTGATCCTGGCTCAGGACGAACGCTGGCGGCGTGCTTAACACATGCAAGTGGAGCGACGAACCGGGGCTTGCCCCGGGGCAGAGCCGCGAACGGGTGAGTAACACGTGGGTTACCTGCCCCGATGACCGGGACAACCCGAGGAAACTCGGGCTAATACCGGATGTGGTCTTCGGACGAAAGGAAGCTTCGGCCTCCGCATCGGGATGGGCCCGCGGCGCATTAGCTTGTTGGTGGGGTAACGGCCTACCAAGGCGACGATGCGTAGCTGGTCTGAGAGGACGATCAGCCACACTGGGACTGAGACACGGCCCAGACTCCTACGGGAGGCAGCAGTGGGGAATCTTGCGCAATGCGCGAAAGCGTGACGCAGCAACGCCGCGTGGGGGAAGAAGGCCTTCGGGTTGTAAACCTCTTTCAGTTGGGACGAAGCCTTGCGGGTTAATAGCCCGTGGAGGTGACGGTACCTTCAGAAGAAGCCCCGGCTAACTACGTGCCAGCAGCCGCGGTAATACGTAGGGGGCAAGCGTTGTCCGGAATCATTGGGCGTAAAGAGCGTGTAGGCGGCCCGATAAGTCCGCTGTGAAAGTCCAGGGCTCAACCCTGGAATGCCGGTGGATACTGTCGGGCTCGAATCCGGAAGAGGTGAGTGGAATTCCTGGTGTAGCGGTGAAATGCGCAGATATCAGGAGGAACACCAATGGCGAAGGCAGCTCACTGGGACGGTATTGACGCTGAGACGCGAAAGCGTGGGGAGCAAACAGGATTAGATACCCTGGTAGTCCACGCCGTAAACGATGGTCACTAGGTGTGGGGGGTGTCGACTCCCTCCGTGCCGGAGCTAACGCATTAAGTGACCCGCCTGGGGAGTACGGCCGCAAGGCTAAAACTCAAAGGAATTGACGGGGGCCCGCACAAGCAGCGGAGCATGTGGTTTAATTCGACGCAACGCGAAGAACCTTACCTGGGCTTGACATGTGGGTGACCGCCGTGGAAACACGGCTTCCCTTCGGGGCACCTTCACAGGTGGTGCATGGCTGTCGTCAGCTCGTGTCGTGAGATGTTGGGTTAAGTCCCGCAACGAGCGCAACCCCCGTCGCATGTTGCCAGCATTCAGTTGGGGACTCATGCGAGACTGCCGGTGACAAACCGGAGGAAGGTGGGGATGACGTCAAGTCATCATGCCCCTTATGTTCAGGGCTACACACGTGCTACATTGGCGCATACAGAGGGCTGCGATACCGCGAGGTGGAGCGAATCCCTTAAAGTGCGTCTCGGTTCGGATTGTAGGCTGAAACTCGCCTACATGAAGGTGGAGTTGCTAGTAATCGCGGATCAGCACTGCCGCGGTGAATACGTTCCCGGGCCTTGTACACACCGCCCGTCACACCACGGGAGTGAGCAACACCCGAAGCCGGTGGCCTAACCCGCAAGGGAGGGAGCCGTCGAAGGTGGGGCTCGTGACTGGGGTGAAGTCGTAACAAGGTAGCCGTACCGGAAGGTGCGGCTGGATCACCTCCTTTCTAGGGAGCCCCGATACAGGGGCCCGCACGGCACGGCGCCGTCGCCGGCCTCTCGCCCAGCTCGTCATTCGTGACGGGCCTCGCGAGGAGCTCGAGCGTCGGACCCCCGACCGTGCGGCCTAGTACGTCGACCGAACCTGGCCCGGCGAGCTCGCGCATTCCGCGCGATTGCAGCCGGTGCATGCTGTTGAGTTTTGAGAGACCGGCCCGCGAGTCCCGCGGGGCGTCTCCCTGCGGCCCTTGAAAACTGCACAGTAGCCACACGTCATCGTGTCTCAACCACGATGGCGTATGTCGCCGCCACATCGATAAGCGTGGCGGCGGCGGGTATCACCGAACCACAGCGAGAGCTGAGGGTTCGATCACCGTCAAGATAATAAGGGCACATGGTGGATGCCTTGGCACCTAGAGTCGATGAAGGACGTGAACGGCTGCGATAAGCCACGGTGAGGCGCTGAATAGCCTTTGACCCGTGGATTTCCGAATGGGGAAACCTGGCGCTGGTAATGCGGCGTCGCCGCCGGCTGAACACATAGGCCGGATGGAGACAAGCGGGGGAAGTGAAACATCTCAGTACCCCGAGGAAAGTAAATCAACAGAGACTCCCTGAGTAGTGGCGAGCGAAAAGGGACCAGCCCAAACCGGGCGCGTGCAAGCGGTCACGCGTTGCGCGTCCGGGGTTGTAGGGCGTTCGTTCCAGGCCGTGACCGGCCTGGCGGAAGTTACAAAGTCATGTGGTAGTCGAAGCGCGTGGAACCGCGCACCATAGAGGGCAATCGTCCCGTAGACGAAACTGCATGACCTTCCGTCGAGCGTTCCTGAGTAAGTCCACACCCGTGAAACGTGGACTGAATCTGGGGGGACCACCCTCCAAGGCTAAGTACTCCTAGGTGACCGATAGCGGACTAGTACCGTGAGGGAAAGGTGAAAAGTACCCCGGAAGGGGAGTGAAATAGTACCTGAAACCACGTGCCTACAAGCGGTGGGAGCATCCTCGTGATGTGACCGCGTGCTTTTTGCATAACGAGCCGGCGAGTTAGCCGTCTGCGGCAAGGTTAAGCGATGAGCGGAGCCGTAGCGAAAGCGAGTCCAAATAGGGCGACTTGAGTCGTAGGCGCTAGACCCGAAACTTGGTGAGCTACCCATGGGCAGGTTGAAGCGGGGGTAAGACCTCGTGGAGGACCGAACCGACCTAGGTTGAAAACTGGGCGGATGACCTGTGGGTCGGAGTGAAAGGCTAATCAAACCAAGTGATATCTGGTTCTCTCCGAAATATATTTAGGTATAGCCTCGGATCAATTGCATTTTGGCCGTAGAGCACTGTTTGGACTAGGGGCCCTACCAGGTTACCGACTTCAGGCAAACTCCGAAGACCATTATGTTTACTCCGGGAGTCAGTTGCTGGGGGATAAACTTCAGCGTCAAAAGGGAAACAGCCCAGACCGCCAGCTAAGGTCCCAAAGTACTAGCTAAGTGGCAAACGATGTCCGAGTGCACAGACAACCAGGAGGTTGGCTTAGAGGCAGCCACCCTTGAAAGAGTGCGTAACAGCTCACTGGTCAAGTGCTCGGGCGCGGATAATGTAACGGGGCTCAAGCTAGTCACCGAAGCTGCGGGTGCGATCTTCGGATCGCGCGGTAGGAGAGCGTTCCCAGGCCAGTGAAGCGGCGGCGTAAGCCAGCCGTGGAGGCCTGGGAAGTGAGAATGCCGGCATGAGTAACGAAAGAGGGGTGAGAATCCCCTCCGCCGATTGCCCAAGGATTCCTGAGTAAAGTTCGTCTGCTCAGGGTTAGTCGGGACCTAAGGCGAGGCCGAAAGGCGTAGTCGATGGCCAACAGGTTGATATTCCTGTACCACGTCGCAACCGTTTGACCGATGGGGGGACGAGGAAGGCTAAGGGAACCCAGGCGATGGTCGTCCTGGGGTAAGCGTGTAGGGGTGGCCCATGTGAAATGCGGGGCCGCATAACCTGAGGCGCGATGCCAGCTGGCTCTAAGCCGGCGAGTCCCTGACGCCATGCCTCCTAGAAAAGCCTCTAGGGAGGTTGCGCGTGCCCGTACCAAAACCGACACAGGTGGGCAAGTAGAGAATACTAAGGTGATCGAGATAACCCTCGTTAAGGAACTCGGCAAAATTGCTCCGTAACTTCGGGATAAGGAGCGCCCCGGTAGGGTGAGGCACTTTGCGTGCTCAGCCCGAGGGGGCCGCAGTGAATAGGCCCAAGCGACTGTTTACCAAAAACACAGGTCTCTGCTAAGTCGAAAGACGACGTATAGGGGCTGACGCCTGCCCGGTGCCGGAAGGTTACGTGGAGTTGTTAGGGCTTCGGCCCAAAGCAGCGAAGCTAAGCCCCGGTAAACGGCGGCCGTAACTATAACGGTCCTAAGGTAGCGAAATTCCTTGTCGGGTAAGTTCCGACCTGCACGAATGGCGTAACGACTTGGGCGCTGTCTCAACGAGGGGCTCGGTGAAATTGCAGTCTCGGTGAAGATGCCGAGTACCCGCGGCTAGACGGAAAGACCCCGTGCACCTTTACTACAACCTGGTATTGGAATGCGGTGCATCTCGCTCAGGATAGGTGGGAGGCTTTGAAGCGCCGGCTGCGGCTGGCGTGGAGTCAACCTTGAGATACCACCCTTGATGTATTGTGTTTCTAACACCGCGCCGTGAATCCGGGCGGTGAACAGTGCCAGGCGGGTAGTTTGACTGGGGCGGTCGCCTCCCAAAATGTAACGGAGGCGCACAAAGGTTCCCTCAGCACGGCTGGAAATCGTGCGTAGAGTGTAAAGGCAATAAGGGAGCTTGACTGTGAGACTGACAGGTCGAGCAGGAGCGAAAGCTGGTCTTAGTGATCCGGCGGTAGCAAGTGGAAGTGCCGTCGCTCAACGGATAAAAGGTACGCCGGGGATAACAGGCTTATCGGGCCCAAGAGTCCACATCGACGGCCCGGTTTGGCACCTCGATGTCGGCTCGTCGCATCCTGGGGCTGTAGTAGGTCCCAAGGGTTGGGCTGTTCGCCCATTAAAGCGGTACGCGAGCTGGGTTCAGAACGTCGTGAGACAGTTCGGTCCCTATCTGCCGTGGGCGTTGGAGAGTTGAGAGGATTTGTCCCTAGTACGAGAGGACCGGGATGAACGCACCTCTGGTGTATCTGTTGTCCTGCCAAGGGCATAGCAGGTTAGCTACGTGCGGATCGGATAACCGCTGAAGGCATCTAAGCGGGAAGCCGGCCTCGAGATGAGCTCTCCCATCCCCATGAGGGAGTAAGACCCCTGGTAGACCACCAGGTTGATAGGCCGGATCTGGAAGAGCGGTAACGCTCGGAGGAGACCGGTACTAATGGGTCGAGGGCTTGACGGATGACTTTTTGATACCCGCCGAATAGAAGGCTACTGTGCAGTTTTGAAGGGCCCAGGGGGCTCTCACCGTTCTCCGGTGGCTATGGCGAGGGGGAGACACCTCTTCCCATTCCGAACAGAGCAGTTAAGCCCCTCAGCGCCGATGGTACTTGGCCCGCAAGGGCCCGGGAGAGTAGGACGCCGCCGGTTTTTATGTCACAGATGGGCCGCCCTCGGGCGGCCCATCGTGCGTTCTAGTACCCGCCGCCGGCTCCACCGCCGCCGCCGCTGCCGCCTCCGGCGCTTCCGCCGGCCGCGAGCAGCACGATGACGACGATCGCGATCAGGATCAGCGCGACGACGAGCCAGATGCGGGGATTGCGCAGGCTCGAGTGCATGGGCGCCTGGTACCCGCTACGCGTGCGACGAACGCCATCATCGCGGGCCGGGGCGGGGTGGCTGATGGCGCAGCGACGCGCCCGCCGTGTGTCGCGGCGCCGGCGCGGTGCGCTGCTGGGCGACGAGCGGGACGGTGCAGGGCAGTGCACGTGCCGGCACGGCGCCGCGCCGCCGCCCGCGCGTCGGCGCAGCAAGGCGGCGCCGGTGCGGGTGCGTCCTGGCCTCGTGCGCGTGCGAGACGTGGTGAGGCGGATGCGCAGAGGGGCGCGGCGCGTCGCTGCCGGCAGCGGGGCCGTGCGTGGGGGCCTGGGCGCTGCGAAGGGGATCCTCGAGCAGCGCGAACGCCTTCGCCAGCGCGGCGGCGCGAGCGATGCGGGCGGTCCAGCGGGAGAAGAGGGAAGCGAACATGTGTTCGGGAACATACGTACCCCCTCGGATGGAAACGGGCTCCGGGAAACGGGTTTGGCTAGGGCAAGCCAAGAATGCGGCGGCGGGCTGCAACGGACCTTGCAGGAGCCGCGGGTGCGGCGGCGCTGCCGGCTGCTCAGGCGGCGGCGCGACCGTGCAGCTCGAGCTCGCCGGCGCGACCCTCGAGCGCGGCGATCACGAACGCGACGTGCGCGTCGAAGTCGATCCCGAGCGTGTCGGCGCCGCGCCGCACGTCGTCGCGTTTGACGGCCGCGGCGAAGGACGGCTGCCTGAGCTTCTTCTTGACGGACCTGGGGGTCAGGCCGTGGATGCCCTCGGGCCGGACGTAGGCGCACGCGACGAGGAACCCGCAGAGCTCGTCGACCGCCACGAGGGTTCGCTCCAGCGGCGAGTCCGCCTCGACGCCGAGGTAGTCGGCGTGGGCGGCGATGGCGCGCACCATCTCCGGCGGTGCGTCCCGGCGCTCGAGCTCGGCCATGATCGTGCGCGGGTGGCCCTGCTCGGCGTCGTCCATGTCCGGAAAACGCTCGTAGTCGGCGTCGTGCAGCAGGCCCGTCACGCCCCACAGCTCGGGGTCGTGACCGTCGCGCCCTGCATAGGCGACCATCGCCGCCTCGACGGCGAGGCAATGGCGCCGCAGGGATTGCGATTGCACCCACTCGGCGAGCAGGGACCAGGCCTCCTCGCGCGAAATCCTTGAAGGCATGGCTGTTACCCTAGCCCAGCCGTCCGGCCCCGCATCCGTCGCCGGCCCGCGCCCGCCCATGGAGAAGTTCGTCATCGACGGAGGCACCGCTCTTTCCGGCACGGTCGTGCCCGCCGGCAACAAGAACGGCGCCCTCCCGATCCTCGCTGCCTCGGTCCTGACCGAGGAAGAGGTCGTGGTCCGCAACGTCCCGAAGATCAACGACGTCGCGGCGATGCTGTCCCTCCTGGAGGGGATCGGCGTCCGGATCACGTGGCTCGGCGAGCACGACGTGGCCCTCTGCGCCGCGGACGTCTCCGGAGAGGACGCGGTCATCGACCGTGCGCTGTCGGAGCGCATCCGCGCGTCGTTCCTGCTGGCCGGCCCGCTGCTCGCCCGCTTCGGGCGCGTCCGCATGCCGCCGCCGGGCGGAGACGTCATCGGCCGGCGGCGACTGGACCCGCATCTCGATGCCTTCGCCGCCCTCGGCGCCACGATCGAGCATGGCCGCGACATCGACCTCACCGCCCCGGGCGGGCTGCGCGCCGGCGACGTCTTCATGGACGAGCCGTCCGTCATGGCGACCGAGAACGCCCTGCTCGCGGCCGCCCGCACGCCGGGCTCGACCGTGATCGGCAATGCCGCCTGCGAGCCGCACGTCCAGGACCTCGCGCGGATGCTCGTGAAGATGGGCGCCGACATCCAGGGCATCGGCTCCAACGTCCTCACGGTCAACGGCACCGCCGGCCTGCACGCCTGCGATCACCGGATCGGCCCTGACCACATCGAGATCGGCTCGTTCATGGCGCTTGCGGGCGTCACCGGCGGCGAGCTGCGCATCCGCGACACGATCCCCGCCGACCTGCGCATGATCCGGCTCGTCTTCGACCGCCTCGGGCTGCGCAGCGAGCTCGACGGCAACGACGTCATCGTCCCCGGCGGCCAGGATCTCGTCATCTCGCGCGACGTCGGTGAGCACAAGATCAAGATCCAGGACGGGCCCTGGCCCGCGTTCCCGGCCGACCTGACGTCGATCGCCGTCGCGCTCGCGACGCAGTCGACGGGCTCGGCGCTCATCCACGAGTGGATGTTCGAGAACCGCATGATCTTCACCGACAAGCTCGTCCTCATGGGCGCCGACATCACCCTGTGCGACCCGCACCGCGTGATCATCACCGGCCCGTCGCAGCTCACGGGCGAGCGCGTCGAGTCGCCCGACATCCGCGCCGGGATGGCGATGCTCATCGCCACGCTGTGCGCGGAGGGACGCTCAGAGATCGGCAACATCCGCCAGATCGATCGTGGCTACGAGCGCATCGACGAGCGCCTCCGCGAGCTCGGCGCGCGCATCGAGCGCGTCGCCACTGAGCCCGTCCACGCCTAGGACCCTCGCGCCCGGCGGGCCGCCGGGCGTACGTCCTCACTAGATTTGCCACCCCCCGTGCGCCCCCAGATCCATCCGATTCCCTCCGGCACCCGCGACGTGCTGCCCGACGAGATGCGCGAGCTGCGCGCCATCACCGAGTCCGTGCGCGGCGTCTTCGAGCGCGACGGCTACGGCGAGGTCTGGACGCCGGCGCTGGAGTACGAGGCCGTGCTCGGGCGCGGCGGCGGCGCGCCGCCGGCCTACCGCGTCTTCGACGAGCACGGCGAGATCCTGGCGCTGCGCACGGACATGACCGTGCCGATCGCGCGCCTCGTCGCCACGCGCTACGCCAGCGAGGACCCGCCGCTGCGCTTCTCCTACTTCGCGCACGCCTACCGCGCCGTGCGCCCGCATCGCGGGCAGATGCGCGAGTTCCTCCAGGCCGGCATCGAGCTCGTCGGAGCGCCCGCGCCGCAGGGCACCGCGGAGGCGCTGACCGTCCTGTGCCACGCGCTGGACGCCACCGGCCTGCGCGACTACCGCATCGGCCTCGGCGACGCCTCGCTGTACCCGGCGCTGCTGAGCGCGCTCGCCGTTGGAGCCGACGCGAGCGCCGAACTGCTCGCGGCGCTCGTCGCCCGCGACTTCGTCGCGCTCGAGAGTGCGCTCGCGCGCATGGAGATCGCCGACCACGATGCCGAGCTGCTCCTGCGCGTGCCGCAGATGCGCGGCGGCTGGGAGGTCCTGGGGGAAGGCGGCGGGCCCGTCGCGGGCGCCGTCTCCGGGCTGCGCGACGTCTACGAGCTGCTGTCGCCGCAGGTCGCCGCGCGCGTCATCTTCGATCTCGGCCTCGTGCGCAAGATGGGCTACTACACGGGCGCGGTGTTCGAGGTCTACGACCCGGCGCTCGGCGCGCCGATCGGCGGCGGCGGGCGCTACGACGACCTCCTCGGGCGCTTCGGCCGCCCGCTGCCGGCCGTCGGCTTCGCGCTGACGATCGACCGGCTGCACATCGCGCTGACCGGCGAGGAGCGGCGATGACCGGCCTCGGACTGACGATCGCGGTCCCGCGCGGGGCGCTCATGAACGAGACCCTCGATCGCCTCGAGGCGATCGGCCTGGACTGCGCCGAGGTGCGCTCCAACGACCGCAAGCTCCTCTTCGCCGACGTCGGAATCGTGACGATGCGCCCGTCGGACGTCCCGACGTACGTCGAGGCCGGCGCCGCCGATGTCGGGATCACCGGCAAGGATGTCCTCACCGAGCAGCCCGAGCGCGAGGTCTACGAGCTCATGGACCTCGGCTACGGCGCCTGCACGATGGTCCTCGCGACCGTCGACGGGCCCGACCCCTCGGTCGAGGCGCTGCGCCGGCTCGGCGTCATGCGGGTGGCGACGAAGTACTACAAGACCGCCATCGCGTACTTCGAGGCGACCGGCCGCCAGGCCGAGATCGTCGAGGTCAAGGGCTCCGTCGAGCTCGCGCCGCTCACGGGCCTCGTCGAGGCGATCGTCGACCTCACCGCGACCGGCACGACCCTGCGCGAGAACAACCTCGTCGTCCGCGAGGAGATCTACGTCTCGACGGCCCGGCTGATCGCCAACCCCGTCTCGCACAAGCTCAAGGCCGCGGCGATCGACTCCATGCTGGAGCGGTTGCGTGCGGCTTGAGCGCATCGAGGTCCAGGGCGACGTCGCCGCCGCGGCAGCGGCGGCACACGCGTTCGCGCCGCCCGCCGCGTCGGTGAGCGCCGCCGTCGCGCAGATCGTCGCCGCGGTGCGCGACGGTGGCGACCGCGCCCTGCGCGAGCTCGTCGCGCGCTTCGACCTGGGTGGCGCGCCGGCACCGCGATCCCTGCTCCTCGCACCGGAGGAGCTCGATGCGGGCCTGCTCGAGGACGACGTGCGCGCGGGCCTCGAGGTCGCGATCGCGAACGTCGCGCTCGTCGCCGACGCCGCCGTCGGGGAGGACGTCGAGGTGCGCCTGCCCCAGGGCCACCGCGTGCTTCTGCGCGAGGTGCCCGTCCGGCGTGCCGCGATCTACGTCCCCGGCGGCCGGGCGCCCTACCCGTCGACGGTCGTCATGGGCGTCGTGACGGCGCGGGCGGCCGGCGTCGAGGAGGTCGCCGTGCTGACGCCCGCGCCGGTCGACCCCGTCATCCGCGGGACCTGCGCCCTGTGCGGTGTGAGCGAGGTCTACGCGATGGGCGGCGCGCACGGGATCGCCGCGCTGGCCTACGGCACCGCGACGATCGAGCGCGCGGACGTCATCGCCGGACCCGGCAGCCTCATCGTCCAGGAGGCCAAGCGCCAGGTCTCCGACAGCGTCGGGATCGACGGCTTCTACGGCCCCAGCGACGTCCTCGTCTTCGCGGACGCCACGGCCGACGCGGACCTCATCGCGTTCGACCTGCTGGCCCAGGGCGAGCACGGCCCGGGCGCGCCGGTCGTCGTCGTCAGCGGCTCGTCGCCGCTGCTGCACGCGGTCGGCGATGCGCTGCAGGCCCTCGGCGCCACGCGCGAGCACTCCGACCCGGCGGCGTTCGTCCTCGTGCACGTCGCGTCGCTGCTGGAGGGCCTGGCGTTCTGCGAGGCGTACGCGCCCGAGCACCTCGAGCTCGTCGGCCCGGCCGTCGAGCGGCTCGCTCCGCGCGTGCGCTCGGCAGGCTGCGTCTTTGTCGGCGCGTCCGGCGCGACGGCCTTCGGCGACTACGTCGCGGGCTCCAACCACAGCCTGCCGACCGGCGGCTCGGCGCGCTATGCGTCGGGCCTGTCGCCCCGGCACTTCCGCCGCCGCGTCAGCCAGGTGCACATCGGCGACGCCGCGCCCGCGCTCGCCGCCGCGGGCGCGCCGATCGCGCGCGCGGAGGGGTTCACGGTGCACGCCGAGTCGATGGAGGCCCGCGTGCGGGAGAATGAGTCGCGATGACCACCGTCCGCACCGCGCAGCGCGCCCGCCGCACCGGCGAGACCGACATCACGCTGACGCTCGCCCTGGACGGCGCCGGCGACGGCATCCGCAGCACGGGCGTCGGCTTCCTCGACCACATGCTCGATCTCGTGGCGCGCCACGGCCGCCTGGACCTCACCGTCGAGGCCAAGGGCGATCTGCAGACCGGGTCGCACCACACGGTCGAGGACGTCGGCATCGTCCTGGGGCAGGCGCTCGACGCCGCGCTGGGCGACCGCGCCGGGATCTACCGCTACGGCCACGCCGTCGTCCCGATGGACGAAGCGCGCGCAGCCTGTGCGATCGACGTCTCCGGGCGCCCGTTCCTCGCGCTCGCCGACGGTGGCCTGCCGGCCGGCGAGACCGGCGGCTTCGAGCACGAGCTGCTCGAGGAGTTCTTTCGCGCGGTCGTCAACAACGCGCGCATCACGCTGCACCTCGAGGTGCAGGCCGGGACGAACGCGCACCACATGATCGAGGCCTCCTACAAGGCGTTTGCGCGCGCGCTGCGCGCGGCGATCGCGATCGATCCGACGGAGACCGGCGTGCCCTCGACGAAGGGGACGCTCACGGCATGACCGCCGCGCGGATCGCGATGGTCGACTACGGGATGGGCAACCGCCGCTCGGTCGTGAAGGCGTTCGCGCACATCGGCACCGCGATCGCCCAGACCGCAGACCACGACGAGCTGCGCGCCGCCGACGGGCTGATCGTGCCCGGCGTCGGGGCGTTCCCGGAGGCGATGCGGCGGCTGCGCGCCGGCGGCCTGGACGACGTCGTGTGCGCGCACGCGCGTGCCGGCAAGCCGGTCATCGGGCTGTGCCTCGGGATGCAGCTGCTGTTCGAGACCTCCGAGGAGCACGAGGGCGCCGAGGGGCTCGGGCTGCTGCCCGGCCGCATCGCGCGCCTGGACACGCGCGGGCTCAAGCTCCCGCACATCGGCTGGAACGCCGTCACCTGGCAGCGCGCGTCGGCGCTCGTCGCGGGCCTGCCGAACCCGGCGGCCTTCTACCACGTGCACTCCTTCGTCCCCGTGCCCGACGACGACGCGATCGTGCTCGGCACCGGCGAGTACGGGTCGCCGTTCGTGTCCTTCGTCGAGCGCGACAACGTGTTCGGGGCGCAGTGCCACCCGGAGAAGTCCTCGACGCACGGGCTCGCGCTGCTGCGCAACTTCGTCGGGATCTGCGCCACCGCCGGGCACGCCGTCACGTGATCCTCTATCCCGCGATCGACATCGCCGACGGCAGGGCGGTGCGCCTCGTGCAGGGCGACTTCGACGCCGAGACCGTCTACGCCGACAGCCCGCTGGCGGCGGCGCGCGCCTGGGTGCAGGCAGGCGCCCGCTACCTGCACGTCGTCGACCTCGACGGCGCGCGGACGGGCACGCCGCAGAACCTCCACCATCTCGAGGCGATCGCGGGCGAGCTCGGCGTCCCCGTCCAGGTCGGGGGCGGGCTGCGGTCCGTCGAGGCGGTTCGTGACGCGATCGCCGCGGGGGCCGCCCGCGTCATCCTCGGGACCGCGGCGTTCACGGACGTCGACTTTCTCGACGCGGTCGTCGGCGAGTTCGGCGACCGCACCGTCGTGAGCATCGACACCCGCGGCGGCTTCGTCTCGACCGCGGGCTGGACGGAGACGACCGACATGCCGGCGGCGGACGTCATCGCGCGCATGCAGGACCGCGGCGTGCGGACGTTCGTGTTCACGAACGTCGACAAGGACGGCCTGCTCGGCGGCCCGGACCTCGAGGAGGTGCGCGCGATCGCGCAGGTCGTGCGGGGGCGCTTCATGTACTCCGGCGGCATCGGGCGCCGGGAGGACCTCGCCGCGCTCGCCGGCCTGCGGCAGGTGAACCTCACAGGCGTCATCGCGGGCAAGGCCCTCTACGAGCGCAGATTCACGATCGCCGAGGGCCAGGCCGCACTCGACGGCCGCTCCTAGCGTGCACCTCAAGCGCGTCATCCCCTGCCTGGACGTCGACGCCGGCCGCGTCGTCAAGGGCACGAACTTCGTCGACATCCGCGACGCCGGCGATCCCGTCGAGCTGGCCGCCCGCTATGACGCCGAGGGCGCCGACGAGCTGGTCTTCCTCGACATCACCGCGACGAGCGACAAGCGCGAGACCGTGGTGGAGCTCGCGCGCCGGGTCGCGGACGAGTGCTTCATCCCGTTCACGATCGGCGGCGGGATCCGCAGCGCCGCCGACGCCCAGGGCGTCCTCGACGCGGGCGCCGACAAGGTCTCGGTCAACTCGGCCGCGGTCGCCCGGCCGGCGCTGATCGCCGAGCTCGCCGATGTCTTCGGCGCCCAGTGCGTCGTGCTCGCGATCGACGCCAAGCGCGTCGGTGACGGCTGGGAGGTCTTCGTCGCCGGCGGTCGCACGGCGACCGGGATCGATGTCGTCGGGTGGGTGCGCGAGGGGGTCGAGCGCGGCGCGGGGGAGATCCTGCTGACGAGCATGGACCGCGACGGCACGAACGACGGCTATGACCTCGAGCTCACGCGCGCGGTGAGCGAGGCCGTCGGCGTCCCCGTCATCGCCTCCGGGGGCGCGGGAACGCTCGAGCACCTCGCGCAGGCGCTGCAGGCCGGCGCCGACGCGGCGCTCGCGGCCTCGATCTTCCACTACGGCACGTTCGCGGTGCGCGAAGCGAAGGACCACCTCGCGGCCGCAGGCATCGCCGTGCGGCGCTGAGGCTCGCGCCCGGCCGGCGAGTTTCGAGCTCAGACGGCGGGCTGCGACGAGAACGTGCTGCTCTACAGCATCTACTCGTCGAAGCCTCCTACCGGCGGCGCACGTGGGTGTGGCAGTGGTTGTGCACGAGCACGATCGTCTTGCCGCGCACGGTGTAGACGTGGCGGTGGCGGTGACAGCGCGGCCAGGTCGACCGCGGCCCGGTGTGACGGTGGCCGTGCGGCGCCGTGTGGAACTTCAGCTGGCGCGCCCTGCGGGCGGCGGCGCGCAGGCGGATCGTGCGCGCGCGGCGCGCCGCTCGGACCCTCCGCGCGACGCGCCGGTCGCGCGCCCGGCGGGCCGATTGCGCCTTCGCCGCCGCCCGCGACCGCGACCGCGGCGCGAACGGCCGCCCGACGGGATCCAGCGCGAACAGCGAGGTCAGGCCCGTGAAGTAGATGCGCCGGCCGTCGCTGATCGCGGGGTTGAACCCGCCGCGACGGGTCTTCCAGGCCGTCCGGCCCGTGCGCGCGCCGAGCGCCCAGGTCGTGCGCTTGTCGAGGTCGGAGACGAACACGAGATCGCCGACGATCGTCGCGGCCCCGGAGATCTTGTTGCCGAGTGAGCGCGTCCAGCGCACCGCGCCCGAACGCGCGTCGAGCGCGTAGAAATGCCCGTCGTAGGAGCCGATGTAGACGGTCGGCTTGGCGCCGCGGGCCTGCCCGACGGCGGGCGAGGCGTACACGAAGCCGCCCGTGTGCTTGCGCCAGGCGAGCTTGCCGTCGGCCGAGGAGAACGAGTAGATGTCGCCGTTCGTGCTGCCGATGTAGACGCGTCCGTACTGCACCGCGGCCGACGAGTAGAAGTTGCCGTCGCCGAGCCCGAGCGGGCCGCTGCTCGGCGACGTCGTCCAGACCTTCGAGCCGTTCGAGCGGCGGATCGCATGGACCTTGCCGCCGTAGTCGCCGAAGTACAGCTTGCCGGCGTCCAGCGCGATCGCGCCCTTGACGGCGCCGGCGGCCTTCGACGTCCAGCGGATGCGCCCGTTGCTCGCGCGCAGCGCGTAGACCGTCCCGTCCTCGGTGCCCACGTACAGCCGACCGCGGTCCAGCAGCGGCGAGCCCTCGGCACGGCTGGGCAGCGTGCGCGACCAGCGCACGCGGCCGGTCTGCGCCTGGACGGCCACGACACGACCGGTGTTCGAGCCCTGGCGATGCGAGAGCAGCACGACGTAGACCGTGCCGTGGCTGCATGCCGGCGACGCGGCGGCGAGCGCGCCGAGGCGGCGCTTCCAGCTCACCCGCCCCGAGAGGCGCGAGATCGCGTAGAGCGCGCCGTTGTTCTTCAGGAGGTAGACCTTGCGCCGGCACAGCACCGGTGAGAACTCGAGCAGGACCTTCCCGCGGACGGCCCACGCCTGCCGGTAGGGCGGGCGCGGCGTGACGTTCAGCGGCAGCGCGTGCGTGCGCGACTTGCGAAAGCCGTAGACCGGCCATTCGAAGCCGTCGTCGGCGGGGTGCGCGCGCCCGCGACCGGCGGCCGTGTCCGGCGCGCGCTCGGTCGTGGGAACGAAATCCACGTCCGGGTTCGAAACGTCGCCTTCGCTGCGGAAGAGCAGCAGCGCGGCGACGACGCCGAGCACGAGCACCACGGCCCCGATCGCGACACGCGGCAGCATGCGCTTGCCGCGGTGCGGAGGAGACACGCCGTGCATGGTAGTGCTCAGACCTTCGCGCGCCCTCCGGTCAGACTGTCGCCATGGAGGATCTGCTCGAACGCCTGCGGCGGCTGCCGTGCGGCCGGCGGCTGCTGGAGGCGGCCGCCGGGCAGGAGGGCGTGCACCTCGTCGGCGGCGCCGTGCGCGACCTCCTGCTGGGGCGCCCGCCACAGGAGCTCGACGTCGTCGTGGAGGGCGACATCCAGCCGCTTGCGCGGCGCCTGGGCGCGCCGGCCGCGCTGCACGAGCGCTTCGGCACCGCGACCGTGATCGCAGACGGCTGTCGCTTCGATCTCGCCACCGCGCGTGCCGAGACCTACGCCCGGCCCGGCGCGCTGCCCGACGTGCGCCCGGCGGCGCTCGAACACGACCTGCGCCGCCGCGACGTCACGATCAACGCGATCGCCCTCGGCCTCGGCAGCGGCGAGCTGCGCGCAGCCGAGCACGCGCACGAGGACCTCGCAGCGGGGCGCCTGCGGGTGCTCCACGACGCGAGCTTCACCGACGACCCCACGCGCCTGTGGCGTGTCGCGCGCTACCGCGCGCGCCTGGGCTTTCACCTCGACGAGCACACGGCCGCGCTGGCCGCGCGGGCAGTCGCCGGAGGCGCGACCGACACCGTCTCGCCCGTCCGGATCGGCAACGAGCTGCGCCTGGCGCTCGCCGAGCCCGACCCCGCGGTCGCGCTGGAGTCGGCGGTCGCGCTCGGGCTCGCGCCGTGGCTGGCGCCCGATCGCGAGCGCGCGCAGGCGGCGCTGGCGCTGCTCGGACCGGGCGAGGGGCGCCCCGATCTCCTCGTGCTGGCGGCATCGATGCCGCCCGGCTGCGCCGACGACGAGCTCGTGCGCCTGGGCTTCGACGCCGCCGATCGCGCCGTCCTGCGCGCGGCCGGGCGCGCCCCGCAGCTCGCGGCGGCGATGAACGCGGCGCGCAGCCCGTCGGCGCTGGCGCGCGTGCTGCGTGGGGTGCCGGCCGAGGCCGTCGCGCTCGCGGCGGCGCACGGCGCCCAGGCCCCGGCACGCCGGTGGCTCGGCGAGCTGCGCCATGTGAGGCTCCAGATCGGCGGCGACGACCTGTTGGCCGCCGGCGTCCAGCGCGGGCCGCAGATCGGCGAGCGGCTCGCCGCCGTCCTCGACCTGCGCCTCGATGGCCGCCTCGCCGCGGGTCGCGACGCGGAGATCGCCGCCGCCCTGCGCGAAGCGGAGCCTGGCGCCGGTGCACGCTGACGGGGTGCTAGAAATGGGACATGCGCCCAAGCACGGGGAAGACGGTCGTCACGCCGATGAGGTCCAAGAACGTGTGGGGCGATCGGCTGCAACCGCCGTTCGTCTCCGTCGGCGATCACATCGGGTGCGAGCTGCCCGGCGGCCGCGTGCTGTTCTTCACACGCCGCGGGGGCGTCTCCGGCGAGCCGTTCGACACGCTGAACGTCGGCCTGAACACCGCTGACTACGAGCCGGCCGTCGAGGAGAACCGCAACCGGGTCGCCGGGCTCATCGGGATCCCGCGCGAGCGCTGGCTCGAGCCCAAGCAGGTCCATGGCGCCGCGGTGCTACGCGTCACGACGCCGCCCGATCCGGATGCCGAGCGGCCCGAGGCGGACGGCATCGCCACGACGCTCGAGGATGTCGCCGCGCTCGTCACCACCGCCGACTGCCTGCCCGTCGCGCTCGTCGCGCCGGAGGCCGTCGCGATGATCCACGCCGGCTGGCGCGGCCTTGCCGCGGACGCGCTCATGGAGGGCGTCAAGGCGATGCGCGAGCTCGGCGCCGAGGGCGAGATCCACGCCGCGATCGGGCCCAGCATCGGCGTCTGCTGCTACGAGGTCAACACCTGGGTGCACCGCGCGTTCATGAAGTACCCGCGCGGCGTCGCGCGCCTGAGCAATCATGCGCACCTCAAGAACGTCGCGCGCCTGCAGCTGCAGCACGTCGGCGTGCCGCTCGACCACATCCACGACATCGACATCTGCACGATGTGCGCGCCGCGCAGCCTCTTTCACTCCCATCGCCGCGACTACGGCGACGACGCCGAGAACACCGGCCGCCAGGCGAGCGCCGTGTGGCGCACGACCGAGTCCGGCGGCGATTGGCCCAGCTGATCACCGGCCTCACGGCCGAGCGCGTGCGCGCGAACCTCGCGGAGGTCCGCGAGCGCATCGCGGCGGCGGCAGCACGCGCCGGGCGCGACGCCGGTGACATCGAGATCGTCGCGGCCGTGAAGTACGTGCCGGCCGCCGAGCTCGGCGCGCTCGCCGAGGCCGGCGTCACGGTCGCCGGCGAGAACCGCGCGCAGGACCTCCTCGCCAAGATCGAGGCCCACGGCAGCGCGTTCACGTGGGACTTCATCGGGCAGCTGCAGAGCCGCAAGGTCAAGCTCGTCGCCCCGCGCGTGCGCCTCATCCACTCCGTCGCGACGGACTCCGTGCTCGAGCAGCTCGGGCGTCACGCGCCGCCGCGGCTGCGCGTGCTCGTCGAGGTCAACGTCGCCGGCGAGGACGGCAAGGGCGGCGTCGCGGTGAGCGATCTCGACGCGTTCATCGAGCGCTGCCCGGTCCCCGTCGCGGGCCTCATGACGATGCCGCCCCTCGCATCCGCCGCGCAGGACAGCCGGCGCTGGTTCGCCGCGCTGCGCGCGCTCGCCGCCGAGCGCGGGCTGCGGGAGCTGTCGATGGGAACGACGCAGGACTACGAGGTCGCCGTCGAGGAGGGTGCTACGCTCGTGCGAATCGGCACGAGTTTGTTCCGGTGAGCGGGAAGGAGAACGGCCATCGAGGTCTAACCTTCCCTGAGTCATGGCGTTCAGAGACAGCTGGCATCGCGCGCTCGTGTACTTCGGCCTCGCCGAGGAGCGAGGGTACGTCGACGAGTACGAACTGGAGCGCGAGCAGGCCCGCGCCGCAGAGCTCAAGCGCGAACGCGAGCGGCCCGCCCAGCGCGCGCCCGAGCCCGAGGAGGAGATGGAGGACCGCTACCGCGAGCGCCCCAACGTCCGCCGCCTCGCCCCGCGCCGCCCGCGGCGCGACGACTTCGACGACATCTTCGCCGACGACGAGCCCCGCGGCGGGCGCCCGACGACCGTCCTGCGGCCCGTCGAGCGCGCGCGCAACGGCGGAGACGTGCGCGTGCATCTCGTCATCCCCAAGTCCTTCAACGACGCGCAGCAGGTGGCGGACAAGTTCAAGCAGGGCATCCCGGTTGTCCTGAACCTCCAGAACACCGACAACGACCTCGCCAAGCGCCTGATCGACTTCGCCAGCGGCCTGACCTACGCACTCGACGGCGGCATGCAGCGCATCGCGCACAAGGTCTTCATGCTCACTCCGCGCAACGTGCAGATCAGCGCGGAGGAGAAGGCAGAGCTCATCGAAAAGGGCTTCTTCAACCAATCCTGACGAGCCCGGCGGGCGTCGCCGCGAGCACGTCCATACTCTGACCTCATGCAGATCGGCTTCATCGGAGCGGGCAACATGGCCACGGCGCTCGCGCGCGGGTGGGGTGAACCCGTGCTCGTGCACGACGCCTACCGCCCGCGGGCCGAGGCGCTCGTCGACGAGCTCGGCGGCGAGGTGCTGGACTCCAACGCGGAGCTCGCCGAGCGCGTCGACGCGCTGCTGCTCGCCCACAAGCCCGCGGGCCTGGAGCGCGTGGCGGCCGAGGTCGGCGGGGCGGCCGACGCGATCATCTCGATCCTCGGCGGCGTGAAGGTCGGCGCGCTGCGCGCCGCGTACGGCGCGACGCCGGTGATCCGCATGATCCCCAGCGTCCCGGTCGAGGTCCGCCAGGGCGTCACCTGCCACGCCCGCGACGACCACGCCGACGAGCAGCTGCAGGCGCGGGCGCTCGAGCTCTTCGAGCGCGTCGGTCTCGTCGTCAGCGTCGACGAGGCGCTGATGGGCGTCGCCACGGGCCTCATGAGCTGTGCGCCCGCCTACGTCGCGCTCGTCGCCGAGGCACAGGTCGACGCCGGCGTCCGCGCGGGGTTGCCGGCGGACGTCGCGGGCGAGCTCGTCGCCGCCAACCTCGGCGGCACCGCCGCGCTGCTGCAGGCGCGCGGGATGGACACCCTCGCGGTGCGCCGCTCGGTCACCTCGCCCGGCGGCGTCACGGCGCGCGGCCTCGCGGCCCTCGAGCACGCCGGCGTGCGGGCGGCGTTCGACGACGCGATGCAGGCGGTGCTCGCCCCATGAGCGCCACCGTGCTCGTCATCGCCACGGCGCGCGAGTCGGTCGCCGACTTCCTCGGCGCGCTGCTGACCGTCTACATCATCCTGATCTTCGCCTACATCCTGACGTCGCTGCTGTTCTCCTTCGGCGGCCGGATCCCGTACGCGCAGTGGTCCAGCGCCGTGCTCGGCTTCCTGCGCGACGTCGTGGAGCCCTACCTCGGGCTCTTTCGGCGCTTCATTCCGCCGATCGGGCCGATCGACGTCAGCCCGATCGTCGCGATCCTCGTCCTGCAGATCGTCGGTCGCATCCTCATCAACGCGATCCACGGGTGAGCCCGCGATCAGGCGCGCGGACCGCCCGCGGCGCGTGGCTGCGCACGGCCATCGTGTTCGCCGCGGTCGTCGCGACCGACCAGATCGTCAAGGCGCTCGTGGACTCCGCGCTCGTGCGCGGCGAGCAGCGCGAGCTCTTCGCCGGGATCAAGCTCGTCAACGCGCGCAACAGCGGGGTGGCGTTCGGCCAGCTGCAGGGCGGGGGCGCGATCGTGACGCTGCTCATCGCGGCGGCGGTCGCCGCCCTGCTCGTGTACGTCGCGCGCAACGCGCACCGGCCGCTGATCTGGCTGCCCGCGGGCCTGCTGCTGGGGGGCGCGCTGGGCAACGTCATCGACCGCGTGCGTGAGGGCGCGGTCGTGGACTTCCTGAAGCTCCCCCATTGGCCGGCGTTCAACGTCGCCGACTCGGCCATCACGATCGGTGTGCTGGCGCTCGTGATCGTCATGGAGCGCGGTGATGGAGCTCGAGGTCGCGCCTGAGTCCGCGGGCGAGCGCCTCGACGTGCTCCTCGCGGGGCCGGCCGGCTCGCGCTCGCAGGCCCAGCGGCTGATCGCCGACGGGCGCGTGCTCGTCGACGGCCGCGCGGCGCACAAGGGCCATCGCGTCAGGGGCGGCGAGCGGATCGTGGTCGACGAGATCGAGCCTGCGTCCCCGGCGCCCACCGCCGACGCCCCGATCGCACGGTTTCAGATCGCCTACGAGGACGACGCCCTCATCGTCGTCGACAAGCCCGCCGGCGTCGTCGTGCACCCCGCGCGCGGTCACCGCGAGGGCACGCTCGCACAGGCGCTCGCCGGCCGCGCCGCCGGCGGGGAGGACGCGTGGCGCGCGGGGATCGTCCATCGCCTGGACCGCAATACGTCGGGGCTGCTCGTCGTCGCCAAGAGCGACGAGGTCCACCGCCGGCTGAAGGCGGCGCTCGCCGGGCGCGAGATCCGCCGTGAGTACCTCGCGCTCGTGGAGGGCCGGCCGCCGGCGCGCTCGGGGACGATCGAGGCGCCGATCGGCCGCGACCGCCGCCACCGCACGCGCATGTCGACCGACAGCGACGCCCCGAAGCCCGCGATCACGCATTTCGAGCTCGAGCGCGCGCTGCCGCAGGCGACGCTGCTGCGCGTGCGCCTGCAGACCGGCCGCACGCACCAGATCCGCGTGCACCTGCAGGCGATCGGCCATCCGGTGTGCGGCGACCGCGACTATGGCCGGGGGGGCCTCTACGGCCTGCGGCGCCAGTTCCTGCACGCCACGCGCCTGGCCTTCGCGCACCCGGCCACGGGAGAGCCGATGGACATCGTGTCGCCGCTGCCCCCCGACCTGCAGGAGGCGCTCGCGGCCGCTGCGGCGACGGGCTAGTGGCCCCTCCAGCAAGTCCTCGCACGCTTGGATCGGCTGCTGATCACCGCCTGGCGGCGTCCTCGCTCGGTCATGGCCCTAGAGGGCCACTCCCTCACTGCGTCCTTGCCAGCCGGCGCCAGCAGCCCCCCAAGCGCACAAGGACTTACCGGAGGAACCACTAGTGGCCCGTCGTCGAGAAGTGCATGTAGTCCTTCGTGTTGCCGGTCCATGATCCGCCCCAGCCCCAGCCGATCGATCTGAACGCCGCGATCACGCGCGGGGTCACCATCCCGGGCAGGTGCCGCGACCGGTCGCGGTAGCGCCGCGCCCCCGGGTCGCGGGTCTGGCCGCAGCCGACGTAGGGGTTCTCGACCGGGTTCAGGTCGACGGCGAGGCCGAAGGCGTGATTGGACCACGTGCCGGTGCCGCGCCCCCCGGTGCAGGGCGACGGGACCGCCTGCCGGCACTCGAACGACCCGCTGACGTCACCGTCGGCAGGGCGACCGCGGCGCGGCCCGTAGGCGTCGGCGAGGCTCAGGTGACGGATCGGGAAGTGCAGCTGGTACAGCCGGCGGAACACCCTCGCGAGCGGACGCGCCGCAGCTTCGTTGACGACGAGCCGGCCCGCGTGGTCGCGCCCGTCGAAGCCGCGATAGGTGACGGTGAGCAGCCGCAGCCGCGACAGCGCGACCGGACAGCCCCGGTGCCACGCGCCCCCTGCCCTCAGTTGCGCCCGGACGGGCTCGGACAGGGGCGAGACCGACGACTGAAACGACGGCGCGAGCGCGATCACCATCGCCGGGAGGGCAACGACGCGAAGCACAGCACCGAACTCTACGGCTGATCAGCGGCCAGGGCACGCAGCGGGGCGGCCCGTCCAAAGGCCGCCCCGCCACCCCACATCACGAGCCGAGCCCACCGGAGGTAGGGGAAGGGGGGGCTCGTCCCGCAGATCCCATAACGCAGGCGTCCTCGGAAGCTTGCGTAAACTCCTCCCTCATCCGTCACACGACCCCACCGGGGAATGCGACGCGGTCCTGCCCGGCAGCACCTTCCGGGTCCCGCGCGTGCCGGTGGGCTTTGCGCCCACGCACCACGTTCAAGGAGCAGGACAGCCATGGCCCAAGTTGGGATTAGGGAGCTGCTGGAGGCCGGAGTGCACTTCGGCCACCAGACCCGCCGCTGGAACCCGAAGATGCGCCGGTTCATCCACGGCGAGAACGGTGGCATCTACGTCATCGACCTCCTCAAGACCGAGGCGCTGCTGCGCGAGGCGCAGGAGTTCGCGTCCGCGGTCGCCCATCGCGGCGGCACCGTGCTGTTCGTCGGCACGAAGAAGCAGGCCCGCGATGCGGTCAAGGACGCGGCCGAGAAGTCCGGCATGCCGTACGTCAACCACCGCTGGCTCGGCGGGCTGCTGACGAACTTCCAGACGATCAACCAGCGCATCAAGCGCCTTCACGACCTCGAGCGCTACGAGGCCGACGGCCAGCTGGCCCTGCTGCCGACGCGCGAGCGCATGGCGGCCCTGGCCGACCTTGCGAAGCTCCGCGCGAACCTCGGCGGCGTCAAGAACATGGTGCGCACGCCCAACGCGATGCTCGTCGTCGACCTCAAGGTCGAGGAGATCGCCGTGCGCGAGGCCCAGCGCCTGCGGATCCCGATCATCGGCCTCGTCGACACCAACTGCGACCCGGACGGGATCGACTACGTCATCCCCGGCAACGACGACGCGATCCGCTCGTGCGCGCTGATCATCAACTCGATCGGCGACGTCGTGGGCGAGGGCTCGGCCGTCTTCCGCGCGCAGGAGGAGCAGGCACGCAAGGAGGCCGAGGAGCAGCAGCGCAAGGAGGCCGAGGAGCGCGCCCGCAAGGCCGCCGAGGAGACGGCCGCCCGCGAGGCTGCCGCCCAGGCCGAGCGCGATGCTGCTGCGCAGGCTGCGAGCGACGCCGCCGCCGCGACGGAGCGCGAGGCTGCCTCGCAGGCCGCAGCCGAGGCCGCCAAGACGCAGGCGCAGGGCGGCGGCGACCGCCAGGTCGCCGAGGCCGAGGTCGCCGCGGCGGTGCAGGAGACCGGCCGCCCGACGCCCGACCCGAAGGTGCCGCAGGCCGCCAACACCGAGGTGGCGCCCGCCCAGAAGGACAACGCCGGCGGGGCGTCGCCGGATCCCGCGCCCGCGGCCGAGGACCAGACGCCCGATCCCGCGTCCCCGCCGGACGAGCCGGTCGTGCCCGCCCCCGCCCCCGAGGAGCCCGCCGCGGCGGTCCTCGCCGAGGAGCCGGCCGCGCCCGCGCCGAAGAAGCCGCGCCGCCGCAGGGCCGCCCCCAAGCCGGCCGCCGAGGGGCCCGCAGCGCCTGCCGCCGCCGAGGAGCCGGCAGCGCGTGCCGCCGCCGAGGAGCCGGCAGCGCCTGCCGCCGCCGAGGAGCCCGCAGCGCCTGCCGCCGCCGAGGAGCCGGCAGCGCCCGCCGCCGCCGAGACCGCGACCACGACCGAGGGCGAGACCAGTGGCTGACATCAAGGCACGGGACGTCAAGGTCCTGCGCGACCAGACCGGCGCGGGAATGATGGACTGCAAGCGCGCGCTGCAGGAGACCGACGGCGACATGGACGCCGCCGTCGAGCTGCTGCGCGTGCAGCTGGGCAACAAGATCGGCAAGCTCGCCGGCCGCGAGGCGACCGAGGGCACCGTCCAGTCCTACATCCACGCCAACGGCAAGGTCGGGGTGCTCGTCGAGATCGATTGCAACACCGACTTCGTCGCGCGCAACGAGGACTTCATCGCGTTCGCCCGCGACGTCGCGATGCACGTCGCGGCCTCGCCGGCGACGCGCTACGTCGCCGAGGACGAGATCCCGGAGGAGGCGCGCCAGGCGGAGCTGCGGGTGTTCGAGCAGCAGGCAGCCGACAAGCCCGAGAACGTCCGCGCGAAGATCGCCGAGGGCAAGCTGCGCAAGTGGATGGAGGAGACCGTGCTGCTCAAGCAGCCGCACGTCAACGGCGACAGGTTCGACGGCAAGACCATCGAGGAGCTGCGCGGAGACCTGTCGGCGAAGACGGGCGAGAACATCGTCGTGCGGCGCTTCACCCGGTTCGCGGTCGGCGAGTAGTCTCGCGGCTCTGGACCGCATGACCCCCGAGCCCGTGTTCAGGCGGGTCCTGCTCAAGCTGTCGGGCGAGGCGCTCATGGGCGACCTCGAGTACGGGACAGATCCCGAGCGGGTCCGCGCCGTCGCCGCCCAGATCGCGGCGGTGCAGGCCCGCGGCGTCGAGATCGCGATCGTGGTGGGGGCGGGCAACATCTACCGCGGCCTGCGCGGCGCCGCGGCCGGCATGGACCGGGCGACCGCGGACTACATGGGCATGCTCGCGACGGTGCTCAACGCGCTGACGCTGCAGGACGCGCTGGAGAGCCTCGGCGTCCACACGCGGGTGCAGTCGGCGATCACGATCTCCGAGGTCGCCGAGCCCTATATCCGCCGCCGCGCGATGCGCCACCTCGAGAAGAAGCGCGTCGTGATCTTCGCCGCCGGAACCGGGAACCCGTTCTTCACGACCGACACCGCCGCCGCGCTGCGGGCCGTCGAGATCCACGCCGAGGCGATCCTCATGGCCAAGAACGGCGTCGAGGGCGTCCTGTCGGCCGACCCGCGCACGGACGCCGACGCGCAGCTCATCCGCGAGATCAGCCACATGGAGGCCGTGCGCCGCCAGCTGCGGGTCATGGACTACACCGCGCTGACGCTGTGCGCGGAGAACGGCATGCCGCTCTACGTCTTCAACATGAACGATGAGGGCAACATCGAGCGGATAGTGTCCGGCGAACAGGTGGGAACGGTGGTGGTGACGCGAGATGAATGAGCTGATCGACGAGCTGCTGGCGGACGCCTCCGAGCGGATGCACAAATCCGTCGAGGCCACGAACCACGAGTTCAGCTCCGTGCGGACGGGCCGCGCCAGCCCGGCCCTGCTCGACCGCGTCCACGTCGACTACTACGGCGTCTCGACCCCGCTGAAGCAGCTGGCGACGATCAACGCCGCCGAGGCCCAGCTGCTGACCGTGCAGCCCTACGACAAGGGCTCGCTGAAGGCCGTCGAGAAGGGGATCTCGGAGGCCAACCTCGGGCTGACGCCCAGCAATGACGGCAACATCATCCGTCTGGTCATCCCGCAGCTCACCGAGGAGCGCCGCCGCGATTTCGTGAAGATGGTGCGCCACATCGCCGAGGAGGGTCGCATCGCGATCCGCAACATCCGCCGCGACGTCATGCACGACCTGCGCGAGCTCAAGGAGGAGGGCGAGGTCGGGGCCGACGAGGAGCACCGCGCGGAGACCGAGCTGCAGAAGCTCACCAACGACCGGATCGCCGAGCTGGACACGCTGCTGAAGGGCAAGGAAGAGGAGATCCTCGAGGTCTGATGGGCGCGGCGTCTGCGCGCTACGTCGCGATCATCACGGACGGCAACGGGCGCTGGGCGAAGGCGCGCGGGCTGCCCGTGGGCGACGGCCACCGCGCCGGCGCGGACACGCTCAAGGCGCGCCTGAAGGACGCCGCCGACCTCGGCGTGGAGGAGCTCACGGTCTACTCGTTCTCGACGGAGAACTGGTCGCGCCCGGAGGAGGAGGTCCTCGGGCTCATGGCGATGTTCGCCGAGCGGATCGTCGAGGAGACGCCCGAGCTGCACGAGAGCGGGGTGCGGATGCGCTTCATCGGCCGCCGCGAGGGCGTCGAGGAGGCGCTCGTCGAGCAGATGGACTGGGCGCAGGAGCTCACGGGCGACAACGACCGCATCACGCTGTTCGTGGCGTTCAACTACGGGGGCCGGGCGGAGATCGTCGATGCCGCGCGGCGGCTGCCCGCCGACGGCGGCGAGGACGACTTCCGCGCGCTCCTCTACGCGCCCGAGATGCACGATCCCGACCTCGTCATCCGCACGAGCGGCGAGCAGCGCCTGAGCAACTACCTGCTGTGGCAGTCGGCCTACTCCGAGCTCGTCTTCCGCGAGGAGCTGTGGCCGGACTTCGACCGCGGCGCCTTCGAGGCGGCGCTGGCGGAGTACAGCGCGCGCAAGCGGCGCTTCGGGGGCCGCTGATGGCCGCCCGCGCGCCCCGCCGCCCGCCGTCCCGCCGCCGGCCGCGCGAGCGCCGCGCCGGCTCGGAGCTGACGTCGCGGATCCTCGTCGCGATCCCGGCGATCGCCTTTGCGATCACGATCATCGTCGCCGGCGGGATCTGGTTCACGCTCGGCCTGCTCGCGCTCGCGATCGTCTGCCTCGGCGAGCTCTTCGACCTGTTCCCCGAGGCCGAGCCGGTGCGCCTGGCGGGCTTCATCGGCGTGGCCGGGGTGATGGGCGCGGCCTACGCCGGCGAGGACATGCACGTGCTGCTGGCGTTCGTGGCGTTCTTCCCCGTGCTCTTCGCGGTGACGCTCGTGCAGCAGCGCGCGGGCGCGCTCGGGATGGCGCTGACGGCCTTCGGCGTCGCGTGGATCGGCGTCTCGCTCGCGCACGGCATCCTCCTGCGCGAGCTGCCACACGGCGGCGGGATCATCGTCGACATCCTCGTCGGCACGTTCGTCGGCGACACGGGCGCCTACCTCGGAGGGCGCTGGTTCGGGCGCCGCAGGCTCGCGCCGCAGGTCTCGCCGAACAAGACCGTCGAGGGCCTGCTGATCGGCATGGGCACGGCGGTGATCGCAACCTGGCTGGCCGGCACCTACCAGGACTGGCTCTCGGGCACCGATGCGCTCGTGCTCGGCCTCGGCGTCGCCTGCGCCGCGCCGCTGGGCGATCTGTTCGAGTCCTTCGTCAAGCGCGACGCGGGCACGAAGGACAGCGGCACCCTCTTCGGCGCGCATGGCGGCGCGCTGGACCGCCTGGACGCGGTGATGTTCTCGGCCGTCGTCGGCTACTACGTGTGGCTGGCGCTGCTGTAGCCGCGCCCCGGTACGCTCCCGCCACTCCCGTGAGACTCCTCCCGCTCGGCGTCCTCGGCGCCCTCGTCCTCAGCACGGCGGCCCCGGCGGCGGCGGGTGCCGCCACCCTCACGGACCGCGCGATCACCGCCAGCGGGGCGGGCACCGCGAGCTGTCACGCACGGGTGCTCGAGCCCGGCGCGGGGATCAGCGTGCGGCGCGTCACCGCCGGGGAGACCGGCATGCTGCGCGCGACGATCGGCGCGCGCGGCGACTGGGACCTCGCGGTCTTCGACGCTGCCTCCGGCCGGCTCGTCGCCGCGGGCGCGACGCCGGCGGGGCCCGAGCTCGCCGAGGGCTTCGTGGCCGCCGGCGAGCGGCTCGTGCTGCAGGCCTGTCGCCGGGCGGGCGCCGCGACGCAGGCGCGCCTGCGCGCGGCGACGATCGCGCTCGCGCCACAGGCGGCCGCGGCCGGTCCCGACCAGGTCGTCCGGGTCGCGGCGCCGACGCGCGCCGCCCGCCGCCGGGTGCAGGCGCTCGGCCTGGATCTTGCCGAGAGCGGCGACGCGCGCGGCATCGACGTCGTCCTGCACGGCGCCGCGGACGCCGCCGCGCTCCTGCGCGCAGGCCTGACCTGGACCGTCCGCACGCCCGACCTGCGCCGCCAGGCCGCCGAGAACGCCGCGACCGACGTGCGCGCCGCGGTCACCCGGACGCGGGCGAGGACGCGGGCGCGGGGATCGGCCACGACGCGCGCCGGCGTGCCGTCGGGACGCTCGACGTACCGTCACCTCGCCGACTACGAGGCCGAGCTGAAAGCCCTCGCGGCCGCCCACCCGGGGCTCGTCAGGCTCATCACGCTGCCGCACCGCTCGCTCGAGGGCCGGGCGATCCTCGGCATCGAGATCGCGCGCGACGTCAACGTCGACCGCGGGCAGCCGGTCTTCCTGCAGCTCGGCGTGCACCACGCACGCGAGTGGCCGTCGGGCGAGCACGCGCTCGAGTGGGCGTATGACCTCGTCAACGGCTACGGGCGCGACGCGGAGATCACCAGGCTCGTCGACGCGACGCGCAACATCGTCGTGCCGATCGTCAACGTCGACGGCTTCAACCTCAGCCGCGAGTGGCCCGTCGACGTCGGCACCCTCATCGCGGGCGTCGACCTGCCGGCGCAGATCAACGGCCTGTCGCCGATCGACGACCCGCTCTACATCGCCGCGCTGCTGGGCGACCAGGGGATCAGCCCCGCGCCCGGGACCGGCTTCGCCTACAAGCGGCGCAACTGCCGCATCCGCGACGGGGCGGTCCCGTCGCCCGGCGAGTGCGAGTCGCTGGCCAACCGGCGGCTGGGCGTCGACCCCAATCGCAACTACGGCGGCTTCTGGGGCGGCGGGGGCGCCGGCTTCGAGGTCGAGGACGACACGTACCGTGGCGCCGCGCCGTTCTCCGAGCCCGAGGTCCAGAACGTCCGCGAGCTCGTGTCCGCCCACCAGGTGGCGACGCTCATCACGAACCACACGTTCGCCGGCCTCGTGCTGCGGCCGCCGGGCATCGCCGCGGCCGGCGCCGCGCCCGACGAGGCGCTCCTGAAGAGCCTCGGCGACGCGATGGCGGCCAAGAACGGCTACACGAGCCAGCACGGCTACGAGCTCTACGACACGTCGGGCTCGACGGAGGACTGGTCCTACTACGCGACCGGCGGCCTGGGCTACACCTTCGAGATCGGCGCCGACGAGTTCCACCCGCCCTACGCCGAGATGATCGCCGAGTACGCGCGCAACCGCGAGGCCTACCTCGTCGCGCTGCGCAGCACCGCCGACAGCGCGCACCACGCGGTCCTGGAGGGCAGCGCGCGGACCGGCACGATCCTGCGCGCGCACAAGGAGCTCGACGCGCAGACGCCTCCCATCCTGCTGAACTTCGCAGGCGCGACGGGCGCCGGCGTCCCCTTCCGCGACGTCCTCGACACGACGATGACGGTCGGGGACTCCGGGCGCTTCGCGTGGCACGTCAACCAGTCCACGCGCCCCGGCGCCGCAGCGCCCGAGGCCTGGACGGTCACGTGCGAGCGCCCCGCGGGGTCGGTCTTCGCGCGCGGCCCGGTCGTCATCGCCCGTGGCGAGCGCAAGCCGCTGGACCTCTGCGCGCTGCAGTTCACGATCGTCTCCGAGCCGCGCGCGCTCTCGGCCGCCCGCAGGCGCGGCATCGCCGTCCGCGCGACCTGCTCCCTGGCCTGTGCCGCCTCGGCGACGCTGAGCGTCGACAACGCCACGGCGCGCCGCCTCGGGCTCACGCGCAAGCGCAGCGGGCGCGTCGTCGTCGCGCGCGGCAAGAGCGGGCGCCCGTCGAAGGGCAGCCGCCGCTTCAGCCTGCGCTTCACGAGGTCCGCCAACGCGCACCTGCGCGGCGCGCGCAGGCTGAAGGTGCGCCTGAGCGCCACCGCGCGCTCGGACGCCACCGACAGCCGTACGGTCTCCAGCGCGCTGACCCTGTCGCGCTGACGCTGTCCGACCCGCGCCCCCGATCCGCCCCCCTGCCACAATGCGCCGCCCATGGCGCGCCGTCTTCTCATCCTCGGCTCGACCGGGTCGATCGGCACGCAGGCGCTCGACATCCTCGCCGGCGATCCGGAGCTCGAGCTCGTCGGCCTCAGCGCCGAGCGCTCCGCCGACGCGCTCATCGCGCAGGCCCTGCGCTTCGGCGTCGACCGTATCGCGCTCGCCGACCCCGACGCCGGCGCCCGGGCCGCCGAGCAGTGGACCGACGGCGAGGTGCTCGTCGGTGCCGAGGGGCTCGTGCGGCTCGTCGTCGAGTCGGGCGCCGACCTCGTCCTGAACGCGCTCGTCGGCTCCGCGGGCCTCGGCCCGACGGTCGCGACGCTCGGTGAGGGGATCGACCTCGCGCTCGCCAACAAGGAGTCGCTCGTCGTCGGCGGCGAGCTCGTGATGGCGCTCGCCGAGGCGACCGGCGCGCAGATCCTGCCCGTCGACTCCGAGCACTCCGCGCTGCACCAGCTGCTGGCGGGCGAGGCGCCCGGGACCGTCGAGAAGCTCGTGCTCACCGCGTCCGGCGGCCCGTTTCGCGGCCGCACGCGCGCCGAGCTCGCGGAGGTCAGCATCGAGGACGCGCTCAAGCACCCGACGTGGGACATGGGCGGCAAGATCACGATCGACTCCGCGACGCTCATGAACAAGGGCCTGGAGGTCATCGAGGCCCACCACCTGTTCGGCGTGCCCTACGACCGGATCGAGGTCGTGGTGCACCCACAGTCGATCATCCACAGCCTCATCACGCTCTGCGACGGCGCCGCGCTCGCGCACCTCGGCCACCCCGACATGCGCGTCCCGATCTCCTACGCGCTGCACCACCCCGACCGCGTCGACGTGCCGGTGCCCGCGCTCGATCTCGCCGAGGTCGGCACGCTGACGTTCGAGCCCGTCGACCACGACGCGTTCCCGTGCCTGAACCTCGCGCGCGCCGCCGCAAAGGCCGGCGGCACAGCGCCGTGCGTGCTCAACGCCGCGAACGAGATCGCCGTCCATGCCTTCCTGCGCGGCGCCCTGAGCTACCTCGGCATCGCGGAGGTCATCGAGCGCACGCTCGAAGCGCTGCCGCCCGAGCGCGTGCGTGCCTTCGAGTCGCTCTACGAGGCCGACCGCGAGGCCCGCGAGCTTGCGGCGGGGCTCGTGGAAGCCGAGTCGGACCGCTTGGCACACTGAATCGGTGAGCTATCTCCTCGCCTTCGCCGGCTTCGCGGCGCTCATCATCCTGCACGAGGCCGGGCACTTCGCCGCCGCAAAGGCGGTCGGGATGCGCGTCGAGCGCTTCGCGCTCTTCTTCCCGCCGCTCGTCGCCCGCTTTCGCAAGAAGGGCAACGAGACCGAGTACGCCGTCGGGCTGATCCCGCTCGGCGGCTACGTGAAGATCACCGGCATGAACCCGGGCGAGGACATCCCCCCGGAGGTCCTGCCGCGCGCGTACTTCCGCCAGCCGGTGTGGAAGCGCGTCGTCGTGATCTCCGCGGGCCCGGCCGTGAACATCGTCCTGGCGTTCCTGATCCTCTGGGTGCTGATCCTGTCGCAGGGCACGACGAAGGCCGCGCTCGCCGTCCGCGACGTCCAGGCCGACACGCCGGCCGCCCAGACACTGCGCCCGGGCGATCAGATCCTCTCGATCGACGGCGTGCGCGGCTCTGAGCCGGGGCTCAGCGAGAAGCAGATCGACGCCCGCTCGATCGCCCTGCGCGCGCGCATCAACTCCCACCGCTGCGCCGCGCGCCCGCGCGACGGCTGCACCGGTGCGACGCCGGCGCGGATCGTCGTGCTGCGCGACGGGCGCCGGCAGACGCTCGAGGTGCGCCCGCGCTATGACGCGCAGGCCAAGCGCATGCTGCTGGGCTTCTCCTTCGGCCGGCGGGTCGACGCCGGGGTGGGGGAGTCGGCCTCCCTGGCGGTCACCGGCATGTGGGTCGTCACGAAGACGACGGTCGACCGGATCGTGCGCCTCTTCTATGACAGCAAGGCGCGCGACGACGTCTCGGGCGTCGTCGGCTCCTACGAGGCCACGCGCCAGTCCTTCGAGTTCGACACCGTCCAGGCGTTCACGGTGCTCGCGCTGATCTCGCTGTCGCTGGGGATCATCAACCTCTTCCCGTTCCTGCCGCTGGACGGCGGGCACATCTTCTGGGCGGTGGCCGAGAAGATCCGCGGCCGCCCGATCCCCTACGCCTTCATGGAGAAGGTCGGGATCGTGGGCTTCATGCTCGTGATCTTCCTGTTCTACGTCGGCCTTTCCAACGACATCGGCCGGATCACGAGCGGCGAGGGCTTCGGCGTCAGGTGACGCCGCCGCGCGGGTGGTCGACGCGGTCGAGGTCCCACACGGGCAGGTCGCCCGTCGCCGCCGTGCGCTCGAACTCGGCGAGCGCCTCCGGGCTGAGCGCCGCGTACGCCGCCCGCGTGCGCTCCAGGTAGTCCCGGCTCACGACCGCACGCCCCTCGCGGCGGGCCCGCCGCAGGCGCTCGCGGCCCGCCGGCGTCCCGAGGTAGGCCCACACCGTCCCCGGCGCGCCCGCGATGGCCGCGGTGACGTCGACGCGGTCGTAGTTGCGCTCGCGGCGGTCCAGCGCCGGCAGCTGCGCGGCCTCGACGGGCACGCAGACGCCGGTCGTCGCAGCATCGTCGTCGGCGACGAGATCGAGGTACGCCACGCAGATCGCGGGACGGCGCGCGTCGGAGCGCATGCGGTAGTGCTTGTAGCCCGGCACGTCGACGGCGTTGTCCATCGCGACGCCCCACCAGCGACGATGACCGCGCAGCTGCACCGCGTGCCCGCCGGCGAGGTCGGCCGCCAGCGATGCGTACCCGAAGACGTAGTCCATGCCTCGGCGCGACGCTAGATGATCGGGTCAGGGCAGGGCGCCCGTAGAATGGGGCAGATGGCCTCCTCGCGACAGATCATGGTCGGCAATGTCCCGGTCGGCGGCGGCGCACCCGTCGCCGTCCAGACGATGACGAAGACGGAGACGGCCAATCTCAAGGCCACGATGGACCAGATCCACCGGGTCGCGGAGGCGGGCGCCGACATCGTCCGCGTCGCCGTCCCGCGCGACGAGGACGTCGAGGCGCTCAGGACGATCGTCGTGCAGTCGCCGATCCCGGTGATCGCCGACATCCACTTCAACCACACCCTCGCGCTGAAGGCGATCGACGCCGGCGCGCACTGCATCCGCCTGAATCCCGGCAACATCGGCGGACCCGACAAGGTCGCCCAGGTCGTCGAGCGCGCGCGCGCCGCCGGCACGCCGATGCGCATCGGCGTGAACTCCGGCTCGCTGCCCAAGCACCTGCACGAGCTCGAGCGCACCAACCCGGTCGAGGCGCTCACGACCGCCGCAACGGAGTTCGTCGAGCTCATGCACCGCCTGGACTTCCATGACTTCAAGGTCTCGATCAAGTCCACGAACGTGCCCAACACGATCGCCTCCAACCGCCTGCTGAGCGCGAAGATCGACCATCCGCTGCACCTCGGCATCACCGAGGCCGGGACGAAGTGGTCGGGAAGCCTGAAGTCCGCCGTCGGGCTCGGGACGCTGCTCGCCGACGGCATCGGCGACACGATCCGCATCAGCCTCTCGACCTTCCACGCCGAGGAGGAGGTCAAGGTCGCCTGGGAGATCCTCAAGGCGCTGCAGCTGCGCGAGCGCGGCCCGGTCCTGATCGCCTGCCCGACCTGCGGGCGCCTGCAGTTCGACATGGACACCGTCGTGATGGAGATCGAGCGCCGCCTGGAGGCCTACGAGGATCCGATCGAGGTCGCCGTGCTGGGCTGCGCGGTCAACGGGATCGGCGAGGCCTCGCACGCCGACTTCGGGATCACGGGCGCGAAGAACGAGGGCCTCATCTTCAGCCGCGGCAAGCCGCTGCGCAAGGTCAGGACCGAGGAGCTCGTCGACGTCCTCTTCGAGGAGATCGACAAGTACGCGACGTCCAAGCGCATCGACGTCGACGAGCGGGCCGCCGCCGAGGGGGCGGCCTGGCTCGAACAGAACGAGGACGCGACCGCGATGACGCCGGAGCGCCTCGCCGCGATCGAGAAGGCCGAGTCCGCCGCGCATGACGGCGGCGACGACGTGCTCGCGGCCCTTGCGATCGACGAAGTGGCCTCGCCCGTCGCGGGCCGGCGCTTCAGCCGCGCCCGGTAGCCGGCCCCGGCAACACGGGACCGGCGCGCCGGGCGCGCGACCCGAGGGGCCGCGCGCCGGGCCGGTGCGATCAGGTGCCGTCGGTGCCCGGGCTCGACGCGACGATGCTGCCGTCGGCCGGATTGACGAGCGCGGCACGCCACTCGCCGGGAACCGCGAGCGGCGCCGTGGCGGTTGCCGTGAAGTAGCCCATCTGGTCCACCGGGAGCGGTGCGCCCACCGCCGTCCAGTCCGTCGACCCGTCCTTCGGGCGGAACTGGATCGTGGCCGCGGCTCCCGGCGCCCCGTTGGCGAGCAGGCGCAGCTGGCCCCAGAAGCTGTACGTCGGCGCGCCGGTGGCGGGGTCGATCGCGATCGGCGTCGCGAGGAACGGGATCGAATAGGAGTACGCGGCCGGCTTGGCGGTCCCCAGGAGCTTGCCCGCGGTGTAGAAGAGCCCCGACTGGTAGGTGAACCAGTAGGCCTTGCTGCCCTTCTTGTGCTTGCGGTCCGGCGGGACGTCGGCCAGCAGGAACTGCGCCTGCGACGCGATGCGCGGGTTGTTGTAGGCCTGGAACTCGCCCAGGACGTTGTACTTCGCCTGCAGCGCCGCGGTGACGCCCGAGAACGGGTCCGGGGGGTTGGTCTCGAAGCCGAACTCCGTCATGAACAGCGGCAGGCCGGCGGAGACGTTGTTGGTCTTGGAGGCCAGATCGTCGAGCAGGTCGCCGAGCTCGCCGATGTTCGCCATCGTCAGCGAGTCCGGGCTGGCATCGCGCAGCAGCGGCGAGACGTTCTTCGTGTACGGGTGATGCGCGTAGCCGGTCGCGCGCAGCGGTCCCTTGCTGGCGAAGTCGCCGCACTCCCGGACGCTCGCGGCCGCGCCGGTGTAGGGGTTGCCGTCCGGCCCGATGCAGAACAGCTCGCGCAGGAACTGCTTCGGGCGCATCGGGGACTTCGCGGTCTTGGCGTCGGAGCCCAGCGGCGCCGTCTCACCGAGCAGGATGACGTCGTTGTCGACGCGATGCCCGGAGGCGACCAGGCCCTGGTAGCCGGCCTGGTAGAGCTTGCGGAACAGGATCGGCGACGTCGCCACCGGCTGGCCGCCGCGCGTCTCCCACTGCGGGGTGAGCCAGCCGCCCTGGTTGGGCTCGTTCCACAGCGACCAGAAGCTCACGCGCGGAAGCGTGCCGCGGCTGCCGTTCTCGTCCTGGTAGGTGCCGCTGTAGCGCGTGCCGACGGCGGTCACGTACTGCTTGAACGCGCCGACCTTCGGCTTGTAGGTGCCGACGAGGCCGCGAGTGTTCTTCGGCGGCGCGGTCGACGTCCACAGCGGGCCGGGACCCGTGATGTTGAAGTAGACGCGGATGCCGCGGTCGTTGGCGGCCTTGATGAGGTTGTCGTAGCGGTCCCAGTTCTGGCGCGGATAGGTCGACGGGTTCGTCGCCTTGAAGCGCCGGGCCTGGCGGCGCGCCTTGTCCTTGGCGCGGCCCTTGAGCTTGGCGATCTCGGCCTTCGTCGGCCGGGCGTTGTTGGCCACGACGTTCCACAGGACCGTGACGCGGATGGTGTCCACGCCGAGCGACTTCATCTGCGTGAGCGCCCGCGCGGCCGTCGCGTCGTTGCGATACACGAGCAGGTCGTCGTCCATCATGATCGACGTCTGCAGCGGGCTCGCGTGCGCTGCCGGCGCAAGCAGGGCGCCGAGGAGCAGCGCGAGGATGGTCGTGCGGATGATGGGCCTCATGGAGCTCCTGCCAGACGTGGATTTTGGGGGGCGGCCGGCGGGACGGCGTCGCTGCGGTCCCGCGGTCAAGAACACCGCGCGGTGAGCGGAGTTCCGCCCGTACTATCGGTCAGGTGGTCGCGGCGCTGTAGCGATTCGCGACTTCCGCCCAATCGACCGTGTTCCACCACTCCTTCAGGTACGCCGGACGCTTGTTCTGGTACTTGAGGTAGTAGGCGTGCTCCCAGACGTCGTTGCCGAGCAGCGTGAGCTTGCCGTCGCTGAGCGGGCTGTCCTGGTTGGGCGTGCTCGTGATGGCGAGCTCGCCGCCGTCGACGACGAGCCAGACCCAGCCGGAGCCGAACTGCCCGGCGCCCGCAGCCTCGAACTTCTCCTTGAACTCGTCGAAGGAGCCGAACGCGCTGTCGATCGCCGCAGCGAGGTCGCCTTCGGGGGCGCCGCCGCCGTCGGGGCTCATCGACTTCCAGAACAGGGAGTGGTTCAGGTGGCCGCCGCCGTGGTTGCGCACAGCCGTGCGCTTGTCCTCGGGAATCGCGTCGAGGTTGGCGATGATGTCCTCGATCGGCGCATCCGCGTGCTCGGTTCCCTCCAGCGCGGCGTTGAGCTTGTCGACGTACGCCTGGTGGTGCTTGTCGTGATGCAGCGACATGGTGGCTGCGTCGATGTGCGGCTCGAGCGCATCCGGGGCGTACGGAAGGGGCGGAACCTCAAAGGCCATAGGGCTGTTCTCCTGTCATCGGCGGTCTCACCGGACTCTACCCGCGTAGGCTTCGCGACACCGATGACCCGGCTCACCCGACTGCTCCTCCCGACCGAGCGCGAACCGCCCGCCGACGCCGAGGCCCTGTCGCACAGGCTGATGGTCCGCGCGGGCCTCGTGCGCCAGGTCGGCAGCGGCCTGTGGTCGTGGCTTCCGGCCGGCTGGCGCGTGCACCAGCGGATCGTCCAGATCGTCCGCGAGGAGATGGACGCCGTCGGCAGCCAGGAGATGCTCATGCCGGTGCTCCTGCCGGCCGAGCTGTGGCGCCGCAGCGGGCGCTACGACATCGACGAGCTCTTCAAGCTCAAGGACCGCAGGGGCGCCGACATGGTGCTCGCCATGACCCACGAGGAGTGCGTCACGACGCACATGGCCCAGTTCGTGCGCTCCTATCGCGACCTGCCGCAGACGCTCTACCACTTCCAGACGAAGGAGCGCGACGAGCCGCGGCCGCGCGCCGGGGTGCTGCGCACGCGCGAGTTCATCATGAAGGACGCGTACACGTTCGACCGCGACCGCGCGGGGCTCGACGCGTCCTACGAGGTGCAGGCCGCGGCCTACGACCGGATCTTCGAGCGCACCGGGCTGGAGTGGTACAGCGTCGAGGCCGACGTCGGGATGATGGGCGGCTTCGGCGCGCACGAGTACATGGCGCCCTGTCCTGCGGGCGAGAACGATGTCGCGCTGGCACCCGGCTACGCCGCCAACGTCGAGGTCGCACGCGCCGACCCGCAGCCCGTCGACCTGCCCGGGCCGCTGGCCGCGCCGGAGTCCGTCCACACCCCGGGCGCGACGACGATCGAGGATGTCGCGCGGATGCTCGGCGCGCCCGCCGGCGCGCTGCTGAAGGCGTTCCCGGTCATCGCCGAGGGCCGCGGCCTCGTACTGGTCCTCGTGCGCGGCGATCACCGGGTCAACGAGATCAAGCTCGCCCTCGCGCTCGGCGCGTCGTTTCGGCCCGCCCGCGACGAGGAGGTGCGCGACCGCATCGGCCCGCCCGGCTTCATCGGACCCGTCGGCGCCGACGTGCGCGTGCTGCTCGACGACGCCGTCGGCGAGGGCGGCTACATCGTGGGCGCCAACGAGCCCGACCACCACCTGCGTGGCGTCGAGCCCGGCCGCGACTTCACGTTCGAGCGCGCCGACGTGCGCTCCGTCGAGGCCGGCGACACGGTCGACGGCCATCCGATCACGATCGAGCCGGCGATCGAGGTCGGCAACATCTTCAAGCTCGGGACGCGCTTCTCCGATCCGCTCGGCGCCACGTACCTCGACGAGCACGGCGACACGCAGCTGATCTGGATGGGGTCCTACGGCATCGGCCCCGCGCGGATCGCGGCGGCCGCCGTCGAGCAGTTCTCCGATGAGAAGGGGATCTCCTGGCCGCGCGCGCTCGCGCCCTGGGACGTGGAGATCGTCGTGCTCGGCAAGCCCGGCAGCGACGAGCTCGCCGCCGGCGAGGCGCTCTACGCGCAGCTGCGCGCGGCGGGCCTCGACGTGCTGCTCGACGACCGCGACATCGGACCCGGCGCGAAGTTCGCCGACGCCGAGCTGCTGGGCGTGCCGCTGCGGCTGACGATCGGCCGGCGCTCGCTGAAGGAGGGCCGGGCCGAGGCCCAGCGCCGCCGCGGATTGGAGGACGTCGAGGGAGGCGTCGCGCTCGAGGGTGCGGCCGAGGCGGTGGCGGAGCTGTGGCGGACGCTCCCGTAGCCGAGCAGGCCACGGCCGCGGCCGAGCGCGCGCGCCTGACCTTCCGACGCCTCGCGGGGCTGGACCGCTCGGGTCCGCCGCCGCCCGAGACGCTGCGTGATCAGCCGTGGAACGTCGCGACGATCCCCAACGCGATCGGGTTCGTCCGGCTCGCGTTGATCCCGGTCTTCCTCGTCCTGGCGCTCACGTCGCCCTCGGGCACCGATGCGCTGCCGGCCGTGATCTTCGCGGTGATCTCCTGGAGCGACTACCTCGACGGCATCGCCGCGCGGATCACCGGCCAGTACAGCCGCTTCGGCGCGCTGCTGGACCCGATCGTCGACCGCCTGCTCGTGATCTCCGGCGTCGTCGTCTGCTGGAACTTCGAGCTGCTGCCGCGCTGGGCGATCGGCGTGCTCGTCTTCCGGGAGCTGTTCCTCCTGGCGCTGGGGCTGCTCGCGCAGCGCCGGGGCCTGGAGCTGAAGATCAACTGGCCGGGACGCGCGGCGGTGTGGCCGACGATGTCGGCGATCTTCTTCGCCCTCGTGGGCCTCGCGACGTTCGCCGAGATCCTGCTGTACCTCGGGCTCGCCCTCGCCTGGTTCGCGGTGGTGCTGTACCTGCGCGACGGGCTGGCGCAGCTACGCGGCGCCGGAGCGGGCGCCGACACCGGCGTCGGCTGAGCCCGCATAGCCCTGCGAGTGCAGCGCGAGCTCGCGCTGGGCCGCCAGGCGCGTGACGAGCGAGCTCCAGCGGCCGAGCCGATTGCGGATCGTCGCCGAGGACGGCAGGTCGGCGCGACCGGCCGCGAAGCGCTCGTAGGCCAGGACGGACGGGATCTCCCCGAGCTCGGCCACGGCGCGGGCGAGCGCGTCCCAGCAGGCGTCCTCGGTCCAGCGCCTGCTGCGCGCGCGGGCGGGCGCGAGCGGCGTAGGCCGCAATCCGGCCGCCGCGACCGCGTTGGACCAGCCGCCCATGCGGTTGAGGACCGTCGCGAGGCTCGGGTAGCTCAGGTCGCGCGCGACGGCCGCGTACTCCTTCGCGCTCGGGACGTGGGCCAGGCGCGCGCTGACGGACGTCAGCGCGAGGATGATGTCGCGGTCGGAGTACGTGCGCGCGCCGCGAGCGCCGGCCATGCTCGCCCGCCGCGCCGCGCGGTCGACGTCCGTGGCGAAGCGCTCGATCGTGCTGCGACAGGCGACGGCCTGCAGCCCGAGCCGGCCGGCGAGGCTGTTGGCGCCCTCGCCGGCGCGCCACATGGCGAGCAGCTCGTCGACGCGCGCCTCGGCCAGCTGCTCGGCGCGCCGACGGCGAGCGTCGGCGATCTCCCGCGGGTCGGGCCCGCCGTGCGCGCGCAGGATCTGGCGCACGCGCTCGCGCGAGACCTCATAGCGCAGCGCGATCTCGTCGAGGCTCCAGCCCTGCTCGCGCAGCGCCGCCATCTCGCGCACGCGCTGCAGCGACCCGGGCACGAGGGTGCAGGCGGCGCACGCGTCGGGGTCGGTGAGCGTCGGCGCGAGCATCCTGCTCGGTCTGGGTGGTGAAGGCGGCGTCGGAGTCGTCGTCATGGCGTCTCGGTCCCTGGGCTTAGGGTCTCCTAAACCTACCGGACCGATCGGGCATCGGGGAAACAATCCGCGGTGGTCCCCGTGCAGAGTCTCAAGCTCAGCTTGAAGGCAAGATGTGCGCTGGTATGCTCGCCGAGCCCGCTCGCCGCGCCCATTTTCCCGGAGGAGAACCACAAGATGGAAACGTTCCCGGACCTCGGCCTGCTCTCCGATCAGGAGCTGAAGGACCTCATCCAGCAGCTCACCGACGAAGAGGTCGAGGTCTCCTACCGCCGCCGGATCCTCCACGGCAAGATCGACATCCTGCGCGCCGAGCTCGTCAACCGGCTGCGCAAGAAGCACGACTCCGGCGAGGACGTCATCTCCGGAGCCGACGTCCAGCGGCTCACCGACATCCTCGCCGGGCGCTCCCCGCAGGAGTGATGGCGCACCATTGCCCTGAATGTGGGTTCGTCAACGCGGAGGGCGCCAACTACTGTCAGAAGTGCGGCGCCTTCGTCGGGCCCCGTGAGACGCCGAAGGACCCCGCGACGGCCACGTATCGGATCGCGGAGACCGGCGAGCTGGTGCCGGTCGAGCTCGAGGAGGTCGTCGCACGCGAGGGCGCGGCGCTCGTCATCCGCGCGGGCGGCGGGCGCGTGGGGGAGAGCTTCCCGCTGGAGAGCGAGCGCAGCGCGATCGGCCGCCGCCCCGACAGCGCGGTGTTCCTCGACGACGTGACGGTCTCCCGCGACCACGCGCTCATCGTCCGCCGTGGCGGCGACTGGCACCTCGACGATCTCGGCTCGCTCAACGGCACGTACGTCAACCGCCACCGCATCGAGAGCGTCAAGCTCGCCGACGGCGACGAGCTGCAGGTCGGCAAGTACAAGCTCACGTTCCTCTCGCGCTGATGGCAACCGACCAGACGACCGCACCGCGGGATCCCGACGTCGAGGGCGCCCGCCCGCCGAAGGCGATGACGATCGGCGCGGTGTGCAAGGGGCTCGCCCAGGAGTTCCCGGACATCTCGATCTCGAAGATCCGCTATCTCGAGGATCAGAAGCTGCTCAACCCGCGGCGCACGCCCGGCGGCTACCGGCTGTACTCCTCGTCGGACATGGTCCGGCTGCGCACGATCCTGCGCCTGCAGCGCGACGAGTTCCTGCCGCTGCGGGTCATCCGCCAAGAGCTCGCCTCGGGGCGCGGCGGCGACAACGACGGGCCGGTCGCGACCGGCACGAGCACCTCGGTGGCCGACAAGCGCAAGCGCCGGGCGAGCGTCTCCGTGCAGGACCGCGGGGCGCTCTACGCGCTCGAGGACGTGCTCGAGGAGACGCGCGCGAGCACCGAGCTCGTCCGCGAGCTCGAGGACTACGGCGTCATCAAGGGCGAGGTCCGGGCGGGCACGCACTACTACGACGAGACCGAGCGCGAGATCATCCGCGCGGTCACCGAGCTCGCGCGCTACGGCGTCGGCGGGCGCAACCTGCGCGTGTTCCGGTCCTCGGCCGATCGCGAGTCGGCGCTGCTGCAGCAGATCCTCGCGCCGGCGCTGCGCTCGCGCAACCCCGAGCGCCGCAAGGAGGCGCTCGAGGCGCTGGAGAACCTCGCGGCCGTCGCCTCGCACCTCAAGCACCTGCTGCTCATCCGCGATCTGCGCAAGATCGCCGGATGAGCCCCGAGACGGCGGCCCGCCTCGAGAGCTACATCCGCTCGGTCCCGGACTTCCCCAAGCCCGGGATCGTCTTTCGCGACATCACGCCGCTGCTCGCGAGCGCCGAGGGCCTGGATCTCGCCGTGCGCTCGCTCGTGGACTCCACGCGCGACCTGGAGCCCGATGTCGTCATCGGTCCCGAGGCGCGCGGCTTCCTCTTCGGCCCGGCGCTGGCCCGCGAGCTCGGCGCGGGCTTCGTCCTGGCGCGCAAGCCCGGCAGCCTCCCGCACGACACCGTCAGCGCCGACTACTCCCTGGAGTACGGCGCCGACAGCCTCGAGCTGCATGCCGACTCCTTCGGGCCCGGAGCGCGCGTGCTCGTCCACGACGACCTGCTCGCGACCGGCGGCACCGCGCGCGCGCTGTGCGACCTCGTCGAGCAGCTCGGCGGCGAGGTCGTCGGCTGCTCGTTTCTCATCGAGCTCGCGTTTCTCGGCGGACGCGAGCGCCTCGCGCCGCACGACACGCGCGCGCTCATCCGCTACGACGCCGAGTAGCGCCGCCCGTGGCGACGATCCGCCGCTCGCGCACGTTCCAGGCCTCGCCCGAGGAGCTGTGGGCGATCGTCGGCAGCGCGCATCACCTGCCGCGGTGGTGGCCGCGGGTGACGCGCGTGGAGAGCGTCGACGACGACGCGTTCACGCAGGTGCTGGAGACCGCCACGGGCAAGCCGATCCGGGCCGACTTCCGCGTCGAGAGCTCGACCGAGCCCAGCGAGCGCAGCTGGGTCCAGGAGGTCGCGGGCACGCCGTTCGAGCGCATCCTCGCCCGATCGCGGATCGCGATCCGCCTCCAGCCCGAGGGCGACGCGACGCGCGTGGAGCTGTCGATGTCGCAGCGCCCGCGCGGGCTGGCGCTGCTCGGCGCGTTCATGATGCGCTCGGCGGCGCGACGCCAGCTCGACGAGGCGCTCGACGGCCTCGCGGCGCTGATCGGGCCTAGGGTGTGGTCTGCGTCCGCGGGGTCGTCGACTGACCCCCCGGCTGCGGGGCGATGACGAGGCGCGCGCGCAGGACGACGGTGCCGGGCGTGCGCGGCGAGTCGGTGCGCTCGCTCGTGAGCAGCACCTCCTTGTAGTTCGGGGTGTCCGGCGACAGGTCGGCGACCGTGTCCAGCCGGCCGTCCGCGCCGACGACCTTGTCGGGAAAGCCGAGGAACGCCGCGTTGCGCTTGGACGTGTAGAACCAGACGCCGTAGGCCGAGCCGCTGCTGCTGCTCGGCGGGATGCCCTTCGCGGTGAGGGCCAGCCGGTAGCGCCGGGTCTTGGCGAACAGCACGATGGCGACCTGGCCCTCGGCGGTCGAGCCGCTGCCCTCGGGCGGGCGCAGGGTTCCCTGGGCGAGGATCGTCGGATCGCCGTTGGCCGCGTCGGCGCCGGTGGTGGCCGTGCCGGTGGTCGACGTGGCGGCGGGCGTGGTCGTCGTCGATGCAGCGTCGCCCGCCGTCCCGTCGTCGTCCCCGCCCGAGAGGGCCACGACGAGGATGATCACGAGCGCGAGGGCGAGCCCCAGCCCGGCGGAGATGAGCTTGCCGCCGAGCGCCGAGCTGCGCTGGACCTCCTCCTGGCGCGCCGTGCGGGCCTCGAGGGCGTCGAAGGCCTCCGCGACCTCCTCGCGCTCGGCCGGCACGTCGGGCAGCTTCTCGGCGCCGGCGACCGGCGCGAGCGCCGTCGCGGCCGTCCGCGCCCAGCCGCGGCCGGTGGCGGAGCCCTCCAGGTACTCGCGCGTCGCGGCGCGCTGCGAGGCCGTCTGCTGGCCGAGGAAGTAGTCGGCGATCTCGCGACGGCGATCGGCCGAGACCTCCGGGGCATCGGGCACGAGGGCCTCGACGGCGTCCTGGGCGCGGCGGCGGATCGCGGCCGTGTCGGTGCGCAGGAGCCCCGCGATCTCGTCGTAGGACTTGCCCTGGCGCAGCAGCAGCTGCAGGACGGCGCGCTGCTGCGCGCTGAGGCTCTCGATGGATGCCATCCGGGGGCAACCCTAGCCCACCCACCGGCCGCGGGAGACGCTTGCGGCGAAGGCCGCGCACGCGTCGCGCTAGGGTCCTGCGCGCATGGCGCCAGAGCCCCTCTTCTCCTCGGCCGGCGGCTACGACGACCTGCTCGGCCTGGAGGTCGTCGAGCTCTCGGAGGATGCCGCCGTCGGCCGCGTGGCGGTGCGCGACGAGCTGCTGCAGCCGTTCGGTCTCGTTCACGGCGGCGTGTTCGCCTCGGTCGCCGAGTCGCTGGCATCGATCGCCACGGCGGTCGTCGTCGTGCCGGAGGGCAACGCTGCGATGGGCATGTCGAACAACACGACGTTCCTGCGGCCCATCCTCGCGGGAACGATCCACGCTCGCGCGACCCGGCGCCACCGCGGCCGCACGACCTGGATCTGGGACATCGAGATCAGCGACGACGACGACCGCCTGTGCGCCGTCTCGCGGCTGACGATCGCCATACGGCCGTTGCCGTAGCGGTCTGCGCGCCGAAAGGTAAGAATACGGGTAGGGATTACGCTAGAAGGTGTCGTGCGCAAACGCGCGACGAACGCGCAACCTGATCAGATGCAGGCCCCCATTGCCGTGCTGCGGCACGGCGCCCTCTGCGCCCCCGGGCGCAGCCCTCGCAACACCCAGGAGGAATTTGCATGGCACTCACCATCGGCGACACCGCCCCGGACTTCGAAGCGCAGACCACCGAAGGTCCGATCACGTTCCACGAGTGGCTCGGCGACTCGTGGGCGGTGCTCTTCTCGCATCCGCGCAACTTCACGCCCGTGTGCACGACCGAGCTCGGCTACATGGCGAGCATCGAGCCCGAGTTCGCCCGCCGCGGCGTGAAGATCATCGGCCTCTCCGTCGACCCCGTCGAGAACCACGCGCAGTGGTCCGAGGACATCGCCGAGACCCAGGGCACCGCGCCGAACTACCCGCTGATCGGCGACTCGGACTTCAACGTCGCCAAGCTCTACGGCATGCTGCCGGCCGACGTCGAGGGTGACCCGACCGCGCGCACGCCCGCCGACAACCAGACGGTCCGCAACGTCTTCGTCATCGGCCCCGACAAGAAGATCAAGCTCGTCCTCATCTATCCGATGACGACCGGGCGCAACTTCGACGAGGTGCTGCGCGTCGTCGACTCGCTGCAGCTCACCGCCAAGCACAAGGTCGCCACGCCGGCGCAGTGGCAGCCGGGCGACGACGTGATCATCGCCGGCTCGGTCTCCAACGACGAGGCCAAGGAGAAGTACCCCGACGGCTGGGAGTCTCCGCGGCCGTACATCCGGATCGTGCCGGACCCGACGAAGTCCGCCGCCTGAGGACCCGACGGCCGGCGCCGCCGCGGTGGTGGGCGCCGGCCGATCGCGCCGCACCCGGCGCACGCCACAGATCTGCGGCCGCATCCTAACGCGCCCGATGCGGCCGGTCAGGGGCAGATCGCGCGCAAGGGCATGCGCGATCCCGCACGCTTCCCGGGACTTGTGGCCCGGTCCCCGGCGCCATCGGCGAGACCCCGCATCGTTGCTTCGCGGCTTTGCACACCTGCCCGGATCGCATTGAAACGCGTCCACGGCGCGAGTACCCCTCCATGTCACGGAACGCAAATCAACTCGCCGCGGCGCAGGCGCCGAGCAGGGGGGCAGAGCTTTGGGACGTCGCGACAGCACGCAGTGTGCGCCGGCTGGATATGCATTCAGGGACGGCAACCAGCTGTCGCGCTCGACGATGCTCGGCATCGGCTGCGCCGCCGTCGTGTGCTTCGGCTGGCTCGCCTCGCTGGGCGCGCCCGTCGCGCACGCCGCCAACGCCGTCGCCCCGCTCAGCACCGAGCCGATCCCCACGCCCGCCAACCTCGCAGCCTTCATCAAGGACAACGACGCGGCGATCAAGCTGGGCAAGTCGCTGTTCTGGGACATGCAGTCCGGCAGCGACGGCCGCACCGCATGCGCCACCTGCCACTTCAACGCCGGCGCGGACAACCGCTCGACGAATCAGATCAACCCGCGCGGCGGGAGCTTCACGCTCCACGGCCCCAACGCCGACCTGAACGCCTCCGACTTCCCCTTCCGCAAGCTCGCCGACGTGAACGACGCGGCCTCGGCCGTGGTGTCGGACACCAAGAACGTCGCAGGCTCCCAGGGCGTGCTTCCGTCGGCGTTCGACGGGATCGCCGAGGGCAGCCCGTTCGACCTGCAGACCTACGCGCCAACCGATCCGGACTTCCAGGTCAACGGCGTGAACGTGCGCCGGTCCACCGGGCGCAACACGCCGTCGGCGATCAACGCCGTCTTCAACTTCCGCAACTTCTGGGACGGCCGCGCGCAGAACGAGTTCAACGGCGTCAACCCCTTCGGCAACCGTGACGTCAGCGCGACGGTCGGCCGCGTCGCCGGGGGCGGCACCGTCGAGCAGGTCAAGCTCGAGGGTCCGCTGAGCCTCACGAACTCCTCGCTCGCCTCGCAGGCCGTCGGACCTCCCGGCAACCCCGTCGAGATGTCCTCCAACGGCCGCTCGCTCGCCGACATCGGCAAGAAGCTGCTCGCGCTGCGCCCGCTCGACCATCAGGCGGTCAGCTCCGACGACAGCGTTCTCGGCGGCCTCGTGGCCGACGGCGGCAAGGGCCTGAGCACGAACTACGCAGCGATGATCCGCGACGCCTTCCAGTCGGACTGGTGGGACTCGCCGCAGGAGCTGCCGGCGGGTGGCCGCACATACTCGCTCATGCAGTACAACTTCCCGCTCTTCTGGGGCCTGGCGATCCAGGCCTACGAGTCGACGCTCGTCTCCGACCAGACGCCGGTGGATCAGTTCGTCGCGGGCAACGCCGGTGCGATGTCGGCGGACGCACAGGCGGGCTTGGGCATCTTCCAGGGCGGCGGCGGCTGCACGGAGTGCCACGGGGACGCCGCGCTGACGGCGGCATCGGTCTCCAGCGTTGCGGAACACGGGGTCTCGAGCCTCGACGACACCAAGCAGCACGACACGGGGTTCTTCAACATCGGATCCCGCGCGACCGACGACGACAACGGCCAGGCCGGCACCGATCCGTTCGGCGGACCGCTCGCCGTCACAGGCGCGCCGAGTGCGACGAACGAGGTCGCGGGCGCGTTCAAGGCGCCCAGCCTGCGCAACGTCGCCCTGACCGCCCCGTACTTCCACAACGGCGGGCAGGCGACCCTTCGCCAGGTCGTGGACTTCTACAGCCGCGGCGGCGACTTCGCCAACGCCGAGAAGAGCACCAACATGTCGGCGCTCGGGCTCTCGGACGTCAAGAAGGACCAGCTCGTCGCCTTCCTCAACGCGCTCACCGACCCGCGGGTCGAGACGCAGTCCGCGCCGTTTGACCACCCGCAGCTGTTCGTCCCCGTGGGCGAGCAGCGCAGCGGAGGCAACTCCGTGCAGACCGGCGCCGACGGCCGCGCGGTGGACTGCTTCCGCGACGTGCCGGCGACCGGGGCATCGGGCGGGCAGCCGCTGCCGCGCTTCCCGGGCTTCAAGGGCGGGCCCTGTGTCGACCTCACCGCGGCTCCCGCCGCGGGTCCGGGACCGGGTCCCGGACCCAATCCGGGTCCGGCCGGCGGCGGGGCCGCCGCACCGCTGGCCGGCCCGACCGGAACGGCCAGTGGTGGGCTGCTGAACACCCCGGCCGCGACGGTCGCGAAGCTGCGCCTCTCGTCGCTGAGGACGGCCGGCCGCGTCAAGCGGGCATCCGCCCGGTCTCGCGGTCTGCGCGTGTCCGTGAAGCTCCCCGCCGGCGTGAAGGTCCTGCAGTTCAAGGTGTATCGCGTGACGGGGAGCGGGCGCACGCTCGTCGGGACCGTGACACGCCACCCGGCAGCCGCCGGGGCCTACGGCACGGTGCTCAACGCCTCCGGGCTGCGGCGCAAGCTGACGGTCGGGCGCTACCAGCTCGTGGCGACGCCCGGGGCCAGCGCGAGCAGCCTCGGCACGGCGTCGACGGCCTCGTTGCGGATCATCGGGTAAGCACCGCCCAGCCGGGGGTCGCCGCGGATGTCCCGCGCGGCTACCCCCGGTAGCGGTTGGTGATCGGCACGCGGCGATCGCGGCCGAACGCGCGGGTGGTGATCTTGATCCCGGGCGGTTGCTGACGACGCTTGTACTCGGCGCGGTCGACGAGGCGGATGACGCGGTCGACGTCCTCGGCGGCCATGCCGCGCGCGATGAGGGCCTCGCGCCCGAGGTCGTGCTCGACGAAGCCCTCGAGGATCGCGTCGAGGATCTCGTAGGGCGGCAGCGACTCGTCGTCGCGCTGGTCGGGTCGCAGCTCGGCCGAGGGCGGGCGCGTGAACAGCTCGGGGGGGACCAGGCCGCCGCCGGCGCGCTCGTCGCGGTGGCGCGTGAGCTTGTACACCAGCAGCTTGGGGACGTCCTTGATGACCGCGAAGCCCCCTGCGCTGTCGCCGTAGAGCGTCGAGTAGCCGACGGACATCTCGGACTTGTTGCCGGTCGTGAGGACGAGCCAGCCGAACTTGTTCGACAGGGCCATGAGCAGGTTGCCGCGGATGCGGGCCTGCAGGTTCTCCTCCGTGAGGTCGGTTTCGCGTCCGGCGAAGACCTCGCTGAGCGCCTCGTCGTTGGCGCGCATCATCGGCTCGATCGGGAGCTCGAGCAGCTCGATGCCGAGGTTCTCGGCGAGGACCCGCGCGTCGCTGCGCGTGCCCTGCGAGGAGTAGGGCGAGGGCATCGTCACCGCCGTGACGCAGTCCGCGCCGAGGGCGTCGACGGCGATGAGCGCGACGAGCGTCGAGTCGATTCCTCCGCTCAGCCCGAAGACGACGTGCCCGAAGCCGTTCTTGCGCGCGTAGTCGCGGGTGCCGAGCACGAGCGCCTCGTAGACCTCGGCGTCGGGTTCCAGCAGCGGCGCGACGACCGCCTCGTGGCGCGCGTCGTCGCGGCGCCCGACGGTGAACGAGCCCAGCCGGTCGACGCGCCCGTGCGCGGCCGCGGCGGGCGCGCGGCGGCGCGTGTCGCGCAGGCGCGCGGTCCCCGCGGCGACGGGGTCGACGTCGGCGATGACCAGCGCCTCCTGAAACTGCGGGGCGCGGGCGACGATCGTGCCCTCGTGGTCGACGACGACGGAGTCGCCGTCGAAGACGAGCTCGTCCTGGCCGCCGACGAGCGCGCAGAACGCCACCACGGTGAGGTCGTCGCGTGCGCGCTGGGCGAGCATCCGCTCGCGCGAGGCGCTCTTGCCGGCGTGGTAGGGCGAGGCCGAGAGGTTGACGATGATGCGCGCGCCGGCGAGCGCCTCGTCGGACAGCGGCGGGCCCGGCTGCCAGATGTCCTCGCAGATCGTCAGGCCGACGGTCACGCCGTCGACCTCGATCGTCGCACCGCGCTGGCCGGGCTGAAAGTAGCGCAGCTCGTCGAAGACGCCGTAGTTGGGCAGGTGCTGCTTGCGATAGCTCGCCTGCACGGCCCCGTCGGCGATGACCGCCGCGGCGTTGTAGACGTCCTCGGCGCGCTCGGGGTAGCCGACGACCGCGACGATCCCCTCCACGCCGGCGGCGATCCGCTCCAGCGCCGCGCGCGTGTCGGCGAGGAAGTGCTCCTTGAGGAGCAGGTCCTCGGGCGGATAGCCCGTGAGCGCGAGCTCGGGGAAGACGACGAGCTGTGCGCCCGCGTCGCGCGCGGCGGCGATCTGGCCTGCGATCTTCTCCTCGTTGCCGGGGACGTCGCCGACGACGGCGTTGATCTGCGCGAGCGCGACGCGCAGGGGCGCTGAGATCACGCCGCTCCCCGGCCGAGCCAGTACTCGACGAACCGCCGCAGGGCGGGGTCGCCCGGGCCGGCGGCCTCGATGCGGCGCGTCGCGGTCACGGCCTGCACCGCTACCCGCTGGTCGGGCCGGCGAAGCACCGTCACCGCCTGGCCGGCCGCGACGAGCGCAGGATCGGGGGGGCCGCCGATGTCCTGCGCCAGCTCGCGCAGGCGGCGCGTCAGGCGCTCGTCGCTGTAGACCAGGACGACGTTCCCCGGGGCGACCGTCGGCGTAGCGCCCGCGGGGCGCGCGATGCCCGGGCCGCCGGAGGGCGTGACGGTCGAGTCGTCGCGCGAGGTGACGATCGCGGCGATGACGCCGATGCCGATGACCGCCACGACGACGACGAGGAGCGCGACGAGCGCCTTGCTGCGCATCAGGGGCGGCTCGTGGCGGAGGGGCGCGCACCCGCGCGGCGGCGTCCGCGCGCGGCGCGGCGGGGCACGGACGCGCCGCCCGCCAGCGCGTCGATCGCCTCGCGCAGCGCGCCGGCGAGGAACTCGAGGTCCGGGACGGCGTCGTAGTCGGCGAGCAACCCGAAGCCGAGCCGTCCGTCGTAGCTCGTCACCGAGATGCCGAGTGCCTGGCGGCGCGCGAGCGGCAGGACGGGGTACAGCGCCCGCAGCCGGCGCCCGAGCAGGTACATCGGGGTCTGCGGCCCGGGGACGTTCGTCACGACGACGTTGAAGGAGCGCTGGCGCTGCTGCAGGCGGGCCGCCTGGCTGAGGATCGTCGTCGAGGCGAAGCCCGCAAGCTCGGTCAGCGTGCGCGCCCCCACCGAGGGCAGGGACGCGTGCTGCTCGGCGACCGCCTCGCGGATCGCGTGGAACTGCGCCACCGGGTCCTCGGCGCCGACCGGCAGCGCGACCCACATCGGCGCGACCTCGTTGCCCAGCGCGCCCTGGTCGGCCTCGGCGCGCACGGAGATCGGGACGAGCGCCTTGAGGACGAGCTCGCGCGTGTCGACGCCGCGGTGGCGCAGGAAGCGCCCGAGCGCGCCCGCGACGACGGCGAGCACGGCGTCGTTGACGGTCCCCCCGAGCGCGTCCTTGACCCCCTGCAGCTCGGCGAGCTGCGCGTCGACCCACGTGTAGCGGCGATGCGGCCCGGTCGTGACGTTCAGCGGGGAGGGCGGGGCGGGGGTCTGGCCGGCGAACGTCAGGGCCCCCATCGCCTGCAGCCCGTCGCGGGCGCTGCGGGCGACCTCGCGCGGCGCGCGCACGAACGCGCGCGCCGTGCGGGCGAGCTCGCGCGGATGCGTCGCGCGCTCGACGAGCGCGTCGGAGAGCAGCTGCGCGGACGTCGGCAGCGGGCGGGCCGCCCAGGCGCGGCGCGGCGCGGGCGGCTGCGGGGCGTCGGGCGCGGCGTCGAAGAGGACGGTCGTGAGGTCGACGGCGGAGATGCCGTCGACGAGCGCGTGATGGCTCTTGGCGATGAGGGCGAAGTTGCCGTCCGAGAGGCCGTCGACGAGCAGCAGCTCCCAGAGCGGCTTGGTGCGGTCCAGGCGCTGGGCGAAGACGCGCCCGGCGAGGTTCTTCAGTTGCTCCTGGCTGCCGGGCTTGGGGAGCCCGGCGTGGCGCAGGTGGTAGCGCAGGTTGAAGTGCGGATCGTCGACCCACACCGGCCGGCCCTGGTCGAGCGGGACCTCGGCGAGGCGCTGGCGGAAGCGCGGGACGAGCTGCAGGCGTCCCTCGACATGCGCCAGCAGCTCGTCGTAGGGCGGCGTCGGGCCGTCGAACACCGTCACGGACGCGACGTGCAGCCGGGCGCCCGCCTTCTCGAGATGCAGGAAGGAGGCGTCGAGCGCGGAGAGGCGGTGCCCGTGGGCCATTGCGCGATTGTTCCACGGCCGCGCGGCGCGGATGCGGCGAGCGCTCCGGGGCGCCCGTCATCGTATGCGGCCGATGGCCCCGATCGCCCATCTCGACATCGACGCGTTCTATGCGAGCGTCGAGCTGCTGCGCCGGCCCGAGCTGCGCGGGCTGCCGGTGATCGTGTCCGGCAGCGGGCCGCGGGCGGTCGTCACGACGGCCTCCTATGAGGCGCGGCGCTTCGGGATCGGCTCGGCGATGCCGACGGCCCGCGCGCGGCGGCTGTGCCCCGACGCGATCGTCGTGCCGCCGGACTTCACCGCCTACCGCGAGGCGTCACGTGGCGTCATGGACCGCATCCGCGCGGCGGTCGAGCGCGTGGAGGTCGTCGGCCTCGACGAGGCGTACCTCGACCTCGACGGCTTCGTCGCGCCGCGGGCGGCGATGCGCCGGCTCGTGGCGGAGATCGAGGAGGCGACGGGCCTGCACTGCTCGGTCGGCATCGGGCCCAACCGGCTCGTCGCGAAGGTCGCCTCGGATGCCGAGAAGCCGCGCGGCTTCGTCTGCCTCACGCGCGAGCAGGCCTGCGCGCGCTTCGGCCCGCGGCCGCCGGGGATCGTGCCCGGCATCGGCCCGAAGACCGCTGCGCGGCTGGAGCGGATGGGGATCGTGACGCTCGCGCAGGTCGCGGCGGCGCCGCCCGACCTGCTCGTCGCCGCGTTCGGCGCCAACCACGGGCCGGACCTGCAGCGCCGGGCGCGCTTTGAGGGCGGCTCGGGCGTGACGCCGGTGCGCATCGCGGTCTCCGAGTCGCGCGAGACGACGTTCGACGTCGACATCGCCGACGCGATGCGGCTGGAGGAGATCCTCACGGACCTCGCGGGCCAGCTCTGCGAGCGCTTGGCTGCACAGGAGCGCCGCGGGCGCACGATCGCGATCAAGGTGCGCCTGTCGGACTTCGAGACCGTCACGCGGGCGCGGACGATCGCGACGGCGACGAACGACCCTGCGACGGTCGCGCGGGTCGCGGTGGAGCTGCTGCGCGAGTACGCGCCGCCGCGGCCGGTGCGGCTCCTCGGCGTCCGCGTGGCGTCCTTTCACCGCGAGGACGCCGAGCGCGCCGACGACCAGCTCGCGCTGCCCTTGTAGCGTTTGGCCGATGCCGACGCTCACGATCGACGGGACCGACATCTACTACGACCGCCGCGGCGCCGGCGAGCCGCTGCTGCTCATCCAGGGCCTCGGCGGCAACAGCCTGCACTGGGGCGACGACTTCCTGTCGGGGCTGCAGGACACCTTCGAGCTCGTGCTCTACGACCACCGCGGCGCGGGCCGCAGCGGGGTGCTCGAGGGCGAGCTCACGATCGCGCGGCTCGCCGAGGACGCCGTCGCCGTCCTCGACGCGCTCGAGATCGAATCCGCCCACGTCGTCGGCATCTCGATGGGCGGGATGGTCGCCCAGGAGCTCGTCCTGGCCCATCCCGAGCGCGTGCGCACCCTGACGCTCGGCTGCTCGTTCCCCGGCGGGCCGGAGGCGAAGATGACCGACATGGCGGTCGTCGGGATGATCGCCGAGGCCGTCCTGTCGGGGGATGGCGAGCGCGCGATCCGCGTCGGCTACGAGGTCATGAGCGGCCCGGAGTTCGTCAAGGACCCGGCGAACTACGAGATCTACTCGCGGGTCGCCGAGCAGTATCCGGCGCCGATCCCGACGCTCATGGCGCAGCTGTCGGCGATCGTCGCCCACGACACGAGCGGGCGCCTCGCGGACATCAGCGTCCCGACGCTCGTCGTGCATGGAACGGCGGACCGGCTGCTGGACTCCGTCAACGGCGAGCTGCTCGCGCGCTTGATCCCGGACGCGCGCCTGGAGCTCCTGGAGGGCGCCGGGCACATGTTCTTCTGGGAGCAGCCGGAGCGCTCCGCGCAACTCGTGCGCGAGCACGTCGCCTCGGCGGCGCGCGCCTCCTAGTACAGCGCCGCGGCGAGCTTGCGGCGCGACTCGCGCGCGAGCGGATGCTCGACGCCGAGCTCGTCGAGCACGGCGACGACGACCTTGCGCAGGCGCTCGCGGTCGCCCTCGCCGAGGCCGCCGTCGGCAAGCTGCGCGAGCAGCTTGTCCAGGCCGTCCTCGAGCTCGCCCTCGTCGAGCGCGTCGAACGCCTCGGCGACGGCCGGGAGGTCCTTGCCCTCGAGCTCGATGCGGGCAGCGAGGCCGTCGCCGCGGAAGCTGCCGGTGACGTTGCGCAGGTGCTCCAGCGCGCCCTCGGTGTCGCCGTCGCGGTACAGGATCTGCGCGAGCGCGAAGTTCGCGTCGACGTTCTTGGGCTCCTTGGCGATGATCGCGCGCAGCGACTCCTCGTCGCCGGACTCCATCAGCAGCTGGGTCTCGGACGGCACCAGCCCGTCGAAGAAGATCTCGACCTGGCTGGCGGGCTGGGCGCCGACGAACTCCGCTGCCACCTCGCCGTTGACGAAGGCCTTGACGGCGGGGATCCCCTGGACGCCGAACTGCTCGGCGATGGCGGGGTTCTCGTCGGTGTCGATCTTCGCGAGGACGACCTTGCCGGCGCGTGCCATCGCGGCCTGCTCGAGCGCGGGCCCGAGCTGGCGGCAGGGCGCGCACCAGGGCGCCCAGAAGTCGACGACGACGGGCACGTCGTTGGAGCGCTCGAGGACCTCGGTGGTGAAGTCGGCCTCGCTGACATCGATGACGGTCACGGCTCAGAGGTTAGACAACGCGTCGCGGCTGCCCCGGCTGCGAGGCTTCGTGCCATGCCCGAGCATCAGATCGCGGCCGCTGACGTGACGCTTGCGGTCTCCGACGACGGCGACGGGATCCCGGTGGTGCTTCTGCACGGGCTGTCGGCGTCGCGGCGCTACGTCGTGATGGGCTCACGGGCGCTGCAGCGCTCCGGGCACCGCGTCGTCGCCTACGACGCCCGCGGCCATGGCGCGTCGTCGCCCGCGCCGGAGGCGTCGCAGTACGGCTATGAGGAGCTCGTCGCCGACCTCGCCGGCGTGCTCGACGCGCGCGGCATCGAGCGCGCCGTGCTCGCCGGCGCGTCGATGGGCGCCCACACGATCCTGCGCCTGGCGCTCGACCAGCCCGAGCGGGTCGCGGCGGTCGCCGTCATCACGCCCGGCTACGACCCGGTCGAGATCGGCGACCCGCGGCGCCTCGCGCGCTGGGACGCGCTGAGCGACGCGCTGCGCCACGGCGGCATCGACGCCTTCGTCGAGGCCTACGGCGTGCAGCGCCTGCCCGCTCCCTGGCGCGACACCATCGCGACCGTCCTGCGCCAGCGCATGGCCCTCCACGAGCACCTCGACGCGGTCGCCGACGCACTGCACCGGACGCCGCGCTCGCGCCCGTTCCCCGACCTCCACGCGCTCGAGGAGATCGAGATCCCCGCGGTCGTCGTGGCCAGCCGCGACGAGGCCGACCCCGGGCACCCGCTCGCTCTGGGAGAGGCCTACGCCGAGCTGCTGCCCGACGCGCGCCTCGTCGTCGAGGAGCTCGGCGCATCGCCGCTGGCGTGGCAGGGGGGACGGCTGTCGAAGGTCATCGCGCAACTCGCGGCCCGCGCGCACCTGTGATGAAGAGCGGGACCGGTGTCGCGGCCGGGGACGCGATGTCCTGCCGCTTCGCACGTCCGTCCGGTTGCCGTGTCCGGGAGGATCAACCCATCATGCAAAGCGGCTACTCCAACACTCCGCTCGCGCGGAAGCTCGGCTTCAAACCGGGCCAGCGGGCGCTCTTCGTCGATGCGCCCGGGGACTTCGCCGAGCTGCTCGGTGAGCTGCCGGACGGCGTCCGGATCCTCGCCCGCGCCGCCGACGGCCTGGACGTCGTGCTGCTGTTCGTCCGCGAGCGCCGCGAGCTGCAGCGCCGGCTGCCGGGGCTCCACGCGCGGATCGCCGCGGACGGGATGATCTGGGTCGCCTGGCCCAAGCGCGCGTCGAAGCTGCAGACCGACATGACCGAGGACGTCGTGCGCGAGATCGCGCTGCCGCGCGGCCTCGTCGACATCAAGGTCTGCGCGATCGACGAGACGTGGTCGGGCCTGAAGCTCGTGATCCGGCGCGAGCTGCGCTGAGGGCCCTCAACGACGAACTCCCCGGCGCGCAGGCGTGCCGGGGTCGAACGTCACGTCGGCGGGTCGGCCGGGACCCCGCGAAATCAGCCGTTCAGGGTCTTCTTGAGCGCCGAGGCGGCCGAGAACTTCGCGGCCTTGCTGGCGGCGATCTGAATCGTCTCGCCGGTGGCCGGGTTGCGGCCCTCGCGCGCGGAACGGTCGCTCACGCTGAACTTGCCGAAGCCTGCGATCGCGACCTCGTTGCCCGCGGCGAGCTCTGCGGCGATCGCGTCGAAGGTGGCATCCACGGCGCCTTTTGCATCAGAACCGCTGAGATCGGCGTCCGAGGCCACCTTCTGTGCGAGCTCCTGCTTGGTCATTGAGTGCTCCCGGTTCGGGTACGAATGGCCCGGAGGCTAACGCCTGCCCCGGCGGCTTGGGGGTTCTTTGGTCCCGGACGCCCCGTGAGCAGGCCTCAGGTCGGGGAGAAGTAGGAGCTCCTCGCGTCCCGACGCAACTTCTCCGCGACGGCCGGCGTTCTCGCCCTGCAGCAGCGCGACCGGCGTCCCCGACCAGATGAGGCACGAGGACGATGGCTCCCAAGCTCCTGAAGTTCACGACGGCCCGAGCGCTCGCCGCGGCCGCCGCCCGCGCGGCCCGAGCCACTTGCCAACTACGTCACCGACGAGCTGCCGGGGGAGCGGATCGTCGTGGCGCGCGTCAGCGAGCGTGGCGTGCCCGACAGCGGGCAGTCTGACCTGCCGCGCCTTCGGGACCCGCGGGCGGACGGTCGCATTCGGAGCAGCCGGATTCGATCCCGCGCTCGACGGCGCCGCCGCGGTGGCACCGGCGGCCGACGGCGGCGTCGTGCTCGCGGGGCGCCGCGCCGGTGGCGGGCTGCTGCTCGCCCACATCCTCGGCGGCGGCCCGCCGGCGAGCGCGACGCGTCCCCCGCCGGCTTGCCACGCTCGCTCCGCGCTACGCCGGCCGCGGCCGCGGCCACGCCTGCTGCGCCCCGGCGCCCGCTATGACGTGCGGATCGTGGGTGCCGTGCGGGGTGGCGCGCGTGGCTCGCGGCGGGTCCTGCGTGCGACCGCCCCCCGGGCGCGACCGCTCCCGCAGGAGGGCTGCGTCAGCCGGCGGCCCACTCGCCGGCGAGGCGCACGATCACCGCGGCGGCCGCGGCCATGTCCTGCAGCGAGGCCCACTCGCGCACGGAGTGGTAGGCGTGTCCGCCCGTGAAGATGTTGGGGGTCGGCAGCCCCCTGGCGCTCAGCACCGAACCGTCGGTGCCGCCGCGGATCGGCTCGCGCAGGGGCTCGAGGCCCTCGGCGCGGATCGCCGCGATCGCGTGCTCGACGACCTCCGGGAAGGGCTCGACGTGGGCGTGCATGTTCGGGTACTGCCGGACGATCTCGAACGTCATCGACGCGCCCGGCGTCGCGTCGACGACGGCCTGCGCCGTGTCGCGCAACAGCTTGCCGTGGCCGTCGAGCCGCTCGTCGTCGAAGTCGCGCAGGATCGCGCGGATGCGGGCGGTCGCGGCGTCACCGGCGATCTCATGAACGTGGATGAAGCCATCGCGGCCGGAGGTCGTCTCGGGGGTCAGCCGGTCCTGCGGCAGAGCGGCGACGATGCGCCCCGCGATCCGCGCGGCGTTGACGAGGATGCCCGTGGCCAAGCCGGGGTGGATGTCGACGCCGTTGACGACGATCGTCGCCTCCTGCGCCGAGAACGTCTCGTCCTGGATCTCGCCGAGCGTCGAGCCGTCCAGCGTGTAGGCACAGCGCGCGCCGAAGGCCTCGACGTCGAAGAGCGTCGCGCCCTCGCCGACCTCCTCGTCGGGCGTGAAGCAGATGCGGATCGCCGGCCGCGGCAGCTCGGGATGCGCGTGCAGGTGCGCGACGGCGGCCATGATCTCGGCGATGCCGGCCTTGTCGTCGGCGCCGAGCAGCGTGTCGCCGCAGCTCGTGACGATGTCGTGCCCGGCGCGCGAGGCGAGGTGCGGCTCGTGCTCGGGGTCCAGGACCGTGCCGTTGCGCGGCAGCGCGATCACCCCGCCGTCGTAGTTGCGGTGCACGATCGGGACGACGCCTGCGGCGGGCGCGTCGGGGCTCACGTCCATGTGCGCCACGAGCCCGATGACGACGTCCGGATCGCCGCCGGCGGCGGCCGGCAGCGCCGCGGTGACGTAGCCGTTGGCGTCCACCGCGGCGTCGAGCAGGCCGATCTCGCCGAGCTCGGCGGCGAGCAGCGCGGCGAGGTCGAGCTGGCCCGGCGTGCTCGGGCTCTGCGTCCGGTCGCGGGCGGACTGCGTGTCGACGCGGACGTAGCGATCGAAGCGCGCCAGCACGTCGGGCGCGAGCGTTTCGGCGAGCGGCGAGGTGTAGGCGGCCATCGTCCCCACAACGGTAGTCGTCCGAATGTCCAGGCCCGGTTGGTAAAAAATTCAGTTGTGCCACAATTCTGCCGTGGCACAGTTGACGAGACGCGGCCTGATCCTCGGAGGCGCCCCGGCGCTCGCCGGCGCGGCGCTCCTCGCGGCCCGGACCTCGAGTGCCGCGGAGCATCACCATGCGGCTGCCGCGACGGGCGCGGGAGCAGCGCCGCCGCACGCCGGCCACAGCGACGCCCACGGCGGCTTTCAGGGCAGCGTCGACATCGCCGCCAACGGCTTCGATCCCCATCGCATCCTGCGCGAGTTCGACACGGGCACGACGACGCGCACGGCGTCCGGGCGCCTCGTGCGCGCGTTCGACCTCGTCGCGCTCGAACAGGACGTCGAGGTCGCGCCCGGCGTGACGTTCCCGGCCTGGACGTACAACGGCCGCATCCCGGGGCCGACGCTGCGGGCCCGCGAGGGCGAACTCGTCCGGGTCCGCTTCACCAACGGCTCCAGCCACCCCCACACCGTCCACCTGCACGGGATCCACCCGGCGGCGATGGACGGCATCGGCGGCCTGGGCGCGGGCATCATCGCGCCGGGCGACAGCACCGTCTACGAGTTCGAGGCCGCGCCCTTCGGGATGCACCTCTACCACTGCCATGTCCGGCCGCTGGCCGAGCACATCGCCAAGGGGCTCTACGGGGCGATCGTCATCGACCCCAAGGTCGGCCGCGCCGACGCCGACGAGATGGTCATGGTCATGCACGGCTACGACACGAACTTCGATCGCGCCAACGAGATCTACGCGGTCAACGGGATCGGCTTCGCGTACATGGACCCGCCGATCCAGGTCCGGCGCGGCGAGCTGATCCGGCTGTACCTCGGGAACATGACCGAGTACGACCCGATCAACTCCTACCACCTGCACGGCAACTTCTTTGCGTACTTCCCGACCGGCACATCGCTGCAGCCCAGCGAGCTCACCGACACCGTCATGCAGTGCCAGGGCCAGCGCGGGATCCTCGAGTGGCGCTTCGAGCACACGGGGAAGTTCATGTTCCACGCCCACCAGTCCGAGTTCACCGAGCTTGGCTGGCAGGGGTTCTTCGAGGTCACGTGATGGAGGCGCGAGGCGCTGCCGGCGGGCTGGAGCTCGAGCGTCGCGGCCTGCCGCGGTGGCTGCTGGGGCTGCTGCCGCTCGCCGTCATCGCCGTCGCGATCGCCGCGTTCGTCGGGCTCGGCACTCCGGGCCTGGACGGGCGCACCGGCCCCCCGGCCGAGGAGCTGACGATCGAGCGTACGGTCCTGGAGCCGGGGCGCATCGACCTCACCGTGCGCAACGACGGGCCCGATGCCGTCCGCGTCGGGCAGGTGCAGGTCAACGACGCGTTCGTCGCATTCAGCGGGGCGCAGGTCCCGATCGGGCGCCTGCGGTCGGCGACGATCCGCATCCGGCATCCGTGGGTCGAGGGCCAGGCCTACTCCGTCGCCCTGCTGACCTCGACGGGCGGCACGATCGCCCACGAGATCCCGGTCGCCGTCAAGACCCCGACCACCGATCTGTCGTTCTTCGGTCTCATGGCACTGCTGGGCATCTACGTGGGCGTCATCCCGATCGCGCTCGGGATGCTGTGGCTGCCGTGGATCCGGCGCATCCCGCCCGCCTGGTTGCAGGCGATCATGGCGCTGACCGTCGGGCTGCTCGCGTTCCTCGCCGTCGACGCGACGCTCGAGGGCCTCGACATCGCGGCGCAGGGATCGCAGGCGTTCGGCGGCGCGGCGCTGGTACTGCTCGGGATCGGCGTGGCCTACCTGCTGCTCAGCGGGGTGTCGGCCTGGATCGCGAACCGCAGCGCGCGCGCTCGCGACAGCGGCGCCGCGGGCGGCCGGCTCGCGCTGCTCATCGCGATCGGGATCGGGATGCACAACCTCGGCGAGGGCGTGGCGATCGGCAGCTCCTACGCGGCCGGGGCGCTCGCGCTCGGCGCGTTTCTCATCGTCGGCTTCGCGATCCACAACACGACCGAGGGGCTTGCCATCGTGGCGCCCGTGGCCGCCTGCGAGCCGAGCCTGCGGCGCCTCGGACTGCTCGGCCTGATCGCCGGGCTGCCCGCCATCCTCGGCGCCTGGATCGGCGCGGCCGCCTTCAACACGAGCATCGCCGCGTTCCTCTTCGGGCTCGGCGCCGGAGCGATCGTCCAGGTCGTCGTGGCGCTGCTGCCGTCGCTGCGCGACGCCGGCGGCCGCACGCTGCACCCGGCGGCGGTCGGCGGCATGCTCGCGGGGATGGCGGTCATGTTCGCCACCGGCCTTGCGGTGGCGGTCTAGCCATGGCGATCGACTCCCACAGCGGGCGCAGCAGCGCCATCGAGGACTACGCGAAGTCGATCTACGCACTCCAGCAGCGCGCCGACGGCGGCGCGGTGAGCACCAACGCGCTCGCCGAGCGCTGTGGCGTCACCCCGGCGTCCGCGTCGGCGATGCTCAAGAAGCTCGCCGAGCGCGGCCTCGCGATCCACGAGCCCTACCACGGCGTGCGCCTGACCCCCGCCGGCGAGCGCCTCGCGCTGGAGATGCTGCGCCACCACCGGCTGCTCGAGCTCTATCTCGCCGAGCACCTCGACGTGCCCTGGGACCGCGTGCACGAGGAGGCCGAGGCGCTCGAGCACGTGCTCTCCGAGGACCTCGAGGCGCGCATCGCCGCCAAGCTCGGCAACCCGACACACGACCCGCACGGCGATCCGATCCCCGATCGCGACCTCGTCCTGGTCGAGGCCAAGACCGTGCCGCTCAGCGCGCTGGCGGTCGGCGCGGGCGGGCGCTTCGTGCGCGTCTCGGACTCCGATCCGGAGATGCTGCGCTACCTCGCCGAGCGCGGGATCGCGATCGGCGACCGCTGCGCCGTGCGCGCGCGAGAGCCCTTCGACGGCCCGATCACGGTGCGCTTCGGCGACCGCGAGCACGTCCTCGGCGGAACGCTCGCGGCGGCGATGGCGATCGAGGTCGACGAGGAGGCGCCATGACGCCGCCGCCCGTCGCCGAGGTCGCCGTCCCGTACACCGGCGAGGAAGCGCTGCCGACGCTCAGCCCGCTGCGCCGCGTGCGCGCGCGCGGCGCGGTCCGGGGCCGGATCGCGCTCCTTGGGCCGGCCTTCGTCGCCTCGGTCGCCTACGTGGATCCGGGCAACTTCGCGACGAACATCTCCGCCGGGGCGAAGTTCGGCTACCTGCTCGTCTGGGTCATCGTGATGGCGAACCTCATGGCGATGCTCGTGCAGTACCTGTCGGCGAAGGCGGGGCTGGCGTCGGGACGCAACCTGCCGGAGCTGTGTCGCGAGAGCTTTCCTCGCAGCGCCAACTTCATGCTCTGGATCCAGGCCGAGATCGTCGCGATCTCGACGGACCTCGCGGAGTTCGTCGGCGCCGCGATCGGGCTGAATCTCCTCTTTGGCATCGCGCTGTTCCCGGCCGGGCTCATCACGGCCGTCGTCGCGTTCGCGATCCTCGCGCTCGAGCAGCGCGGCTACCGGCGCTTCGAGCTGGCGATCGCGGGCCTGCTGGGCCTCGTCGCGCTCGGCTTCCTCTATGACTTCGTCGCCGTCGGGCACCACTCCGCCTCGGGCATCGCCAACGGGCTGCTGCCGGGCTTCGAGGGCTCCTCGTCGATCCTGCTCGCGATCGGGATCATCGGCGCGACGGTCATGCCGCACGTCGTCTACCTGCACTCGGCGCTCACCCAGCGGCGCATCGAGCCATGCGACGACGGCGAGCGCCGAGAGCTGCTGCGCTACATCAAGGTCGACTGCGGCCTCGGCCTGGGCATGGCGGGCGTCATCAACCTCGCGATGCTGTGCGTCGCGGTCGCGATCTTCAACCGCACCGGCAACACCGGCGTGGACTCGATCGAGGCCGCGCACGCCGGGCTGGGGACGCTCGTCGGCGGCGGTGCGGCGCTCGCGTTCGCCGTCGCGCTGCTGGCCTCCGGGCTGTCCTCGTCGAGCGTCGGGACGTACGCCGGGCAGGTCGTCATGCAGGGGTTCATCCGCCGCCGGATCCCGCTGTTCCTGCGCCGCGCCGTGACGATGACGCCCGCGCTCGTCGTGCTTGCGCTGGGCCTGCCGACGACGGACACGCTCGTCATCTCGCAGGTCGTCCTGTCCTTCGGCATCCCGTTCGCGCTCGTCCCGCTGATCCTCGTCACGCGCCGGGCAGACCTCATGGGCAGCCTCGTCAACCGTCGCATCACGACCGTCGCGGCGAGCGTCATCGCGGCGATCATCATCGCGCTGAACGTCTTCCTCCTGTACGACACGCTGCTCGCCTAGCCGGCGCAGACGTCGGGCCCGCGCCTACGCGCAGAGCGCCCAGAAGGCGTCGTCGCCCGCCGGGATGCGAACCGCGCGGCCCTCGCCCACGCCCGCGATGAGCGCGGCCTCGGCGGCCGCGACATCCGTCGCGGCAAGGTGCTCGGTCATGACGGCGGCGACCTCGGCGGTCGCAAGGGGATAGGGGAACTGCGCCAGCACGTCGAGCGCGTCGATCGCGGGCGGGCGGCGATCGAGCGTGGGGTCGAGGTTCGCGACGAGGACGTCGTAGGCCTCGACCGGCTGGAAGCCGCCGGCCTCCAGGCGCCGGCCGTCGAACTCGAAGACGAGCGAGGGCGCCGTGTAGCGGACCGCGCCGTCGCTGTTCGCCGCGCGGCCCTGAAACTCCGTCGGCGATCCGGCCGCGGTCCGCGCCCGGGCGCGGTCGGCCTCGTAGGCCTCCCAAACGTCGGGGTCGTCGATCCGCGCGACGATCGCCGCCGCGTCGAGACCGTCGACGGTGTCGAGGGCCGCGCGCAGGGTCGACGCGTCCTCGAGGACGGCGGTCGTCGTGAACTGCGCGATCTGCAGCGCGCGAAACGCGCGCAGCTCCAGCTCGGGGGCCGTGAGGCGCGTCGCGACGATCGCGCGGCAGGCCGGCGACGTCGCGCTCAGGCGCGCCTTCGGCGTCACCTCGAAGGGCATTCCGAAGCGCCGGAAGCCCGCCCAGCCGAGGGCCGAACGCGCCGGGGTGTAGCCGCGGGCGGCGTAGCGGGAGCTGTCCTCGGCCAGGCCGATCGTCACGAACGTCCACCGCAGGCCGTCGCCGTAGCGCCAGCTCAGGGTGGTGTGGGCCGGCGCCGCGGAGTACGCCCAGGGGCAGCCGGGGTCGCTGATGTGGGTGACGTCGACCACCCGGTCATCGTTGCAGGCGCGCCTCAGATCCAGAGGCGCACGGTCAGCCCGGCGGGCGTGATCAGCAGGTCCACGCGCTCGGCCGTCTGACGGGCGACCCACAACCCGAAGCCGCCCGTGTCGCCGCGCCGCGGCGGGAGGTGGCCGGCGAGCGGGTCGTCGATCCCGGGCCCGCGGTCGTCGATCTCACAGACGAAGCGGTCCCCGACGGCGCCCGCGCGCGCCTCTCGCAGACCGCGGCCGTGGCGGTCGGCGTTGGTGAAGATCTCGGTGGCCGCGAGCAGCATCTCGCTCGATCGCTCGCGGCCGACGCCGGCGGCCGTCATCGCGGCCGACAGCTGCATGCGGAACTCCGGGGCGCCGGCGGCATGCGGGAGCCGGCGCAGAAGCGCCGGCGGCGCCGGCGCCGGCGGCGGGAGGGCGCGCAGGACGTCGGCGGGATCCTCGTAGTGCCGACAGCCGCAGCCGCCCTCCTGCGGGTGCGTGCGGCGCATGGCCTCCACGACCTCGCCATGCACGATGCGCGCGTCGTAGGCGCACACGATCCAGGCGTCGTGATGGGCGAGGGCGCGGTTGACGATCGCCTCGTAGGCGACCCAGCGCTCCCACTGTGCCACGCTCTCGCAGACCGGCAGGACGGCGACCGCGCGCACGCCGGTCGCGCCGCCGCGCACGAGCTCGCGCAGCGTGCGGTCGTAGTGGGCGACGGCGGCCTCCGGCCGCGTGTAGACGGCACCGTGGTCGACGAACGTGACGTCCTCGCTGTCGCGCGCGAGCATGTCCTGCAGCAGAACCCGTTCGGCATCGCCCGCGACCGCCAGGACGGTCTCGCCGCCGTCGATGCCGGCCCGCAGGAACGGCACGATGCGCTCGGCGAACTCCCCGTCGCCGCTGTGGACGAGAAGGTCGTGGCGCAGGAGGTTTGCGCTCATCGCCACGAGGATGCTACGCCGCAGGCGCGCCGCCCGCGGTCCGGCTCAGCGCCCGCAGCAGCGCTTGTACTTCGCGCCCGAGCCGCACGGGCAGGGATCGTTGCGCGCCGGCAGGGAGGCGACGACGCCCGAGAGCGCCTCGCGGACGGCGTCGCGCAGGCGCTCGAGCGCCGCGGGATCGAGCGCGACCTCGGCGTTGCTGGAGTCCTCCGTCGTCGCCGTGAAGCGCACCATCGCGGCTGCGCCCGAGCGGCTGACGACCTCGAAGCCGCCCGAGGCCGCGCGCCAGGCGAACGGCGCCGTGGCGATCTCCGCCCGGAAGGCCCGCGCGGCCTCGGCGCGCAGCCCGTGGTTGTGCTGGTCGACGGCGCCGTCCTCGGCGACGTGGGCGAGCTCGACGACGAGCGACGGCGGCGTCCCGAAGGCGATGACCGACAGCTCGTCGGTGATCGGCAGCCGGCGCGGCGTGCCGAGGCCGCGCCAGGCGGCGAGCGCGCGCTGGCGGTCGGCCTGGGTGGCGTCGGGCGTGTCCGTCAGGGCGTGGGCGCGCTCGGCGGCACCCATCGCGGCGGGCGAGCGGCGCGCCGCGGCGGCCATCGCGAGCGTCGCGTACACGCCGCCGGCGGCCGGCGTCCCGCCCTCGCCGCGCGTCTGCAGCCCGCCGAGCGCCTGCATCCCGGCCGTCACGGCGACCTCGACGGCCTCGGCTTCCAGCGCGACGATCGCGAGCCTTCCGAAGGCGGCGGTGGTCTCCGGGTCCGACGGACCGAGCGACGCCGAGAGCGCGGTGATCGCGTCGGTGAGGCAGGACAGCTGCTCGGCCTCGGGCGCACCACCGAGGCGCAGGACGTCGGCGAGGCGCAGGCGCAGGCGGCCGGTGACCGCGCTCTCCTCGCCGAGGCGCTTGGTGGCGCGCGCCGTCAGTTCCCTGATGAGCTCGACGCCCTCGCTTGCCCGCTGGGCACGGACGAGCGTCAGGGCGAGCGTCACGGCCGCCTCGACGGACTCGTCGTGCAGATCGCCGAGCTCGTCGGTGCGCGTCGTGAGCGCGACGCGGGCGCGCGCCACCGCCTGCGTGTCGCTGTCGAGCTCTGTCGTCATCGGTCAGAAGACCGGCGCGGGCGCCGGCGGCGGACGGTCAGCCCGCGTGGGTCCCGCAGCCACCGCCACCGCAGCAGCCGCCGAGCTCGTGGGCGGAGGGCATGCTGCGCACGAAGGCGCGCTGGCCGGCGGACGAGTTGGGGACGAGAAACGGCGACAGCAGCCGCTGCGTCTCCTCGTGGCCACAGGACGGGCAGGCGGGTGCTGGAGCGTCGGAACGCTGCAGCTCCTCGAAGCGGTCATCACAGCTGACGCAGGCGAAGTCGTAGAGAGGCATCGCGTGCGATCGTGGCGATGCGGCGACTCCGTGTCAAGCGGCGGGCGCAACTCCCGCCCTCCGAGGCGGGTTCATGCTCGATGCGTGGCGCCGGTGCGCATTCCCGGCGCAGGTCGTCGGCCTGCCCGCGCGACGAGCGCGTTGAGTCACCCGCCCCGGCTGCCGATACCTGACGCATCACGGAAATTCGATTGTTATATTCAAGGATGGCAATGAACGACAACGCACTTCTCTTCGAGCTCGAGCTGGACGCCCTCGAGCGCCGCCCCGGCCTGGGCGAGCGCGATGCGCTCGCGCTCCTGCACAGCGAGTTCCGGCTCGCCTTCAACGCGTCGCACTTCGTCGCGCTGTCCGCCGAGGATCCCGACGTCGTCGTGCTCTCGCGCAGCCACCCGCAGGAGGGTGTCGCGCGCTACGTCCTGACCCTCGAGTTCACGCCGCGCCGCCCGCTGCGCGAGCACGAGGCGATCGCGCTCGTGCGCAGCGAGCTGCAGCGCGCGCTGAACGCCGCGCACTTCTGGCGCATCTTCGTCGAGGATCCGAGCGTCGCCATCGCCGCGGGCGAGCCCGCCGTGAGCGAGCAGCCGGCCCTGCGCCACGCCGCCTGAGCGGCGGCCGGCGTCAGACCGCGTCCTGGAAGGGCTGCGGGTCGGAGTCGTCGATCGACAGGATGCAGGACGGCGGGCAGCCCGCGGGCAGCATGAGCTGGTCGCCGGTCCACCACCAGCTCTGCACCTGGATGACGGCCGCGTCGGGCACGTCGAGCTCGAACAGGACGCAGCCATCAGCGCCGAGATCGATCGCGCGCTTGTAGGAGTAGTTGCGCGCGAGCTCGGGGTTGGGCGCGACGAACGAGCCCGGGTGCAGGCCGTCGCGCTTGATGCCCTCGAGGCAGTCGATCGTTGTTCCGTGCCAGACGATCATGGGGTCATACGAGTGTACGAAGACGGCGCGCGACCGGAGGCCGACGGCGTGTAGCGTCCCGGCCGTGAGCGCCCCGCCCCCGAGGATCTCGATCGACGACGCGCGCCGCGCGGTCGTCGAGCAGGCCGCCCGCCTCGAGGCCGAGGAGGTGGCGCTCGACGACGCCCTCGGCCGCGTGCTCGCCGCCGACGCGGTCGCACCGGGCGACCTGCCGCCGTTCTCCTCGTCGGGCATGGACGGATTCGCCGTCCTGGCCGCCGACACGAGCGCCGCGCCGGCGCGCCTGCAGGTCGTCGGCGAGGCGCGCGCCGGCGCGCCGGCGCCGATGGCGGTCCAGGGCGGGACCGCGATCCGCGTCTCGACCGGCGCGCAGATGCCCGACGCCGCCGATGCCGTCGTGCGCCAGGAGCTGACCGAGTCGCGCGACGGCGAGGTCGTCGTGCTGGAGGCGGTGGCGCCCGGCAACGACGTGCGCTACGCCGGCGAGGACGTCCCGGCAGGCGCGACGATCCTCAGGGCGGGGACGCTGCTCGGCGCGGCCGAGATCGGGGGGCTCGCCGCGGTGAACATCGCCCGTCCGCGCGTCGTCCGCCGCCCGCGCCTGGCGCTCGTGAGCACCGGGGACGAGATCGTCGATCCCGGCCGCGACCTCGCGCCCGGCGAGATCCGCGATGCCAACCGCCCCGCGCTGACCGCCGCCGCGCGCGCCGCGGGCGCCGACGTGATTGCGAGCCTGCGCGTCGGCGACGACCGCGAGGACACGATCGCGGCGCTCGCCGAGGCCCTGCAGGGCGCCGACGTCGTGGCGACGATCGGCGGCGTCTCCGTCGGGCCCCACGACCACGTCCGTCCGGCTCTGGAGAGCCTCGGCGCGCGCCAGGTCTTCTGCCGCGTGAGCCTCAAGCCCGGCGGCCAGGTCTGCTTCTACGTCGCCGCCGACGGGACGCTCGTCTTCGCGCTGCCCGGCAATCCCGCCTCCGCGCTGACGGCGTTTCGCGTCCTGGTCGTGCCGGCGCTGTACGGCATGCTCGGACGCGGCCAGGCGCTGCAGACCGCCCGCGGCGTCGCTGCCGTCGACCTGCCCGGGACGATCGGGCGCACGTCGGTCATCCGCTGCTTCGCCGAGATGCACGACGACGGCTGGCACGTGACGCCCAACGGCGACCAGCGCTCGCACATCCTGACCTCGATGATCGGGCTGCCGGCGCTCGCGCTCGTGCCGGAGGACCGCGAGGTCCTGCGCGCGGGGGAGCCGGTTCAGATCGAGTTCGTCGGCTGACGGGGCGTCCGGTGGCGGGCCGGCCGAGATCCTCGATCGTGCTCGTCCGCGGCAGCGGCGACGTCGGCTCGGCGGTGGCCCATCTGCTCCTGCGGTCGGGCTACGGCGTCGTGTTGCACGACGTCGAGCAGCCCACGGCTCCGCGCCGCGGGATGGCCTTCGCCGACGCGATCTTCGACGGCGCCTGCGACCTGGCGGGCGTGCGTGCGCGGAGGGTCGACGACATCGTCGCGCTCTCCGACGGCGCGGGCGAATCCGCGGACGTCTGCGTCACCACGGCCGGCCTCGGCTTCCTGCTCGCCGCGGTGCAGCCGGCGGTGCTCGTCGACGCGCGGATGCGCAAGCGCGACGAGCCCGAGGCGCAGATGGACCTCGCCCCGCTGACGATCGGCCTGGGACCCGGCTTCGTCGCGGGGGAGACCACGCACCTGGCGATCGAGACGCAGTGGGGCGCGTCGCTCGGCGCGGTCGTCACGACCGGGACCACGCGCCCGCTGGCAGGGGAGCCGCGCAGCTTCGAGGGCCACGGTCGCGACCGCTTCGTCTACGCGCCGGCCGCCGGGGTCCTGCGTACCGCAGCGGCGATCGGGGACCGCGTAGCCGCCGGCGATGTCGTGGCGACGATCGGCGAGGCGCAGCTCGTGGCGCCGCTGGGCGGGATCGTGCGCGGCCTCACCCACGACGGCGTCCCGGTCACGCGCGGGTTGAAGGTGCTCGAGGTCGATCCGCGCGGCGACGCGTCGAAGGTCGTCGGCATCGGCGAGCGCCCGCGGCGGATCGCCGCGGGCGTGCTGCGCGCGCTGCAGGGGCGCTAGGAGCCGCGCCGTCGGCGGATGAGCAGCGGACGCGACGCGGCCGGGCGCCGTCGCGGGCGCCACCGTCCCATCCTGCTGTCGTCCTGCGACCGCCGGGTGGGACGGTGCCCCCCCTTCAGGAGCGTTGCGCGGTTCAGGGCGCGCGGGCCGAGGATCGCGTCGGGCACCGCCCTAGGCTGCCCGCATGGCCCCGACCATCGCGATCGCCACCTGCGAGTGGCATCCGCAGCTCGACGCCGAGCACGTCCTGCTGCGCGCCGCGCTGCAGGACCTCGGCGCCGGCGTCGACGTCCTGCCCTGGAGCGCGCCGGGGCCGGGCGGCTGGGAGGGCTATGACGCCGTCGTCGTGCGCGAGACGTGGGACTACTCCTGGCGCCTTGCCGAGTTCCTGCGCTGGACGTCCACGCTCGGCGACCGGCTGCACAACGGGCCGGACGTCATCGCCTGGAACGCCGACAAGCGCTACCTCTTCGAGCTCGGGCGCGAGGGCATCCCCGTCATCGCCGGCGAGCACCTGTCGCCGGCCGCGCGCTTCGACCCGCCCGCGGGGAGGTTCGTCGTGAAGCCGACGGTCTCCGGCGGCGCGCGGCACACCGCGGTCTATGACGCGCACGGCCACGACGCTGCCCGGGCGCATGTCGCGCGGCTGCAGGCCGAGGGCCGCGACCTGCTCGTCCAGCCGTATTGCGACAGCGTCGACGACGAGGCCGAGACCGCCGTCGTCTTCCTCGACGGGCGCTTCTCGCACGCCATGCGCAAGGGCCCTCTGCTCGCGGTCGGCGAGCCCCCGAGCGAGGAGCCCTTCGGGGCGGACGACATGAGCCCGCGCATGGCGGACCCCGACGTGCTCGCCCTCGCGCAGCGCACCTGGGAGCTTGCGACCGCGCGCTTCGGGGCGCTGCTGTACGCCCGCGTCGACATCCTGCGCGGCGCCGACGGCGAGCCCGCGGTGCTCGAGCTCGAGCTCATCGAGCCGTCGTTGTTCCTCGACTTCGCGCCCGGCTCCGCGGCCGTGCTCGCGGCGGGCGTGTGCCGGCGTGCCGGCCGTGGCGCGTAGGGTGTGGCCGGTGAGCACCGAGCAACCACCCGAGGCCGAGGCGCTCAGCGCCGACGAGCGCCAGCGCCTGCGCCGCGCGCACGAGCGCCTGCGCTCGGCGTCCAAGGAGCTCGAGGTGCTCGTCGCCACCGAGCCGATCAAGAACCGCTGGGAGCCCGAGCCCGCGCCGCCCGAGATCCTGCAGGCCGCGCGCGAGCAGCTCGCGCAGGCGTGGGCCGAGGTGCTGCGCGGCCACGAGGAGATCCTCGGCTGGCGTGACGCGTCCCCGCGCGCGTAGGCCGGGAGACCACGAGGACTGCAGGAACGCGCACCGCCGCGTGCCAATTCCCCCGCGACTACTGGGACCTTGGTCGGTATAACCACCGTATGGAGCAGACGGCAGACCGGATCACCGTGGTCGTCGCAGACGACCACCCGCTGTACCGCAACGGCATGGTCGAGGTCATCGAGGATCGCGCGGACCTCGAGCTCGTCGCAGCCTGCTCCGGTGGGACCGAGGCGCTCGAGCGCATTCGCGCCCTGCAGCCCGACGCCGCACTGCTCGACCTGCGGATGCGCGACCTCGATGGGCTCGCCGTGCTCGAGGAGCTCGTCAGCATCCACTCCAAGACGCGCGTCGTCTTCCTGTCGGCATACGAGGACGGCGAGTCCGTCCACGGCGCGCTGACGACCGGCGCCGCCGGCTACCTCACCAAGGAGACCGACCGCGACGAGATCTGCGACGCGATCGTCTCCGCCGTCGGCGGCGAGATCGTCGTCTCGCCGACGCTGCCGGGCGCGCTCGTGGGCTTCCTGCGCGGTCGCACGGAGCCGACGCAGACCAAGCTCGGCCACCGCGAGCGCGAGGTCATGCGCCTCACGGCCGACGGCTTCAGCAGCGCGGAGATCGCGACCGCGCTCGGGATCGCGCCGACGACCGTCAAGACGCACCTGCACCGCGTCTACAGCAAGCTCGAGGTCACCGATCGGGCGTCGATGGTCGCGGCGGCATTCAGGCAGGGCCTTCTGACGTGATGGACCTCCTCCGCCGGCTGGAGGGGCACAACGCGCATCCCAGGATCGCCGCCGTCGTCCGCGTGGCGCTCCTGCCGCTCCTGCTGCCGGCGGAGCTCTTCGAGGCCGCCCACGGGCAGCCCGACCTGCCGATGACCAACCCGCTGCTGGTCGTGATCGGCGTCTACGCGGTCGCCCTGCTCGTCTACACCTTCAGGACCCGGCGCACGCTGCAGCTGGCGCCGTTCGCCGTCATCGACACGCTGCTCATCGCGCTGCTCATCTACGCCGAGGGCGGCGCCCTCGCCGACGTGCGCTTCGCGCTCGGCCTGCCCGTGCTCGTCGTGGCGTTCCTGGCCGGGCCGAGGCTGACCGCCGCCATCGCGGGCCTCGCGGTGTTCTCGTTCGTCGCGGCCTCCCTGCTGCACAACAACGTCGGCAACCGCGCGTCGGACCACTACATCGCCGTCCACGCCCTCGACCTCGCGTGGCGCGGTGCGCTGGCCGTCGTCGTGTCCTACTGCCTCACGAGCCGCGCCCAGCGCATCCGCGAGCTGCTCGACAGCCGCCGTCAGCTCGTCACGCAGTCCCTGCGCGCCGAGGCCGAGGCGCGCCGCCAGCTCTCCTATGCCCTGCACGACGGGCTCGCCCAGGACCTGCTCTGCGTGCAGCAGGATCTCAAGGCCGCCAGCCGCGGGCGCCTCGAGTACCTCGGCCGCGCGCAGCTCGCGCTCGGCGATGCCGTCTCGCAGCTGCGTGGGCAGATCTTCCTCCTGCATCCGCACCAGCTCGAGCGCGAGGGCCTGGCGGCCGCCCTGGAGACCGTCGCATCGCGGCAGGAGCTCGTCGGCGGAGCGCGGCCCGTCATCGCCGTCGCCGAAGGCGTCGACGGGCGCGACGCGGAGCTGCTGTTCTCGGTGGCGCGCGAGCTGCTCATCAACGCCGTGCGCCACGCGCAGGCGCGCAGCGTGACGCTCACCGTCGAGCGCGACGGCGACGACATCGTGGTGATCTGCGAAGACGACGGCCGCGGGTTCTCGCCGCAGCGGCGCAGCAGCGCCCTCGGCGAGGGACACCTCGGGCTCGCCGCCTGCACCGAGCGCGTCGAGGCCGTGGGTGGGACGTTCGAGATCCTCAGCTCTCCCGGCGGGGGGGCCGTGATCCGCGCGCGGGTTCCCGCGGGCCGGCTGCCATCCGCAGCCGACGCGGCGCCGGCGGCTCCGGCCCTCCCGCCGCTGGCCGCCGCCGTCACCACGCGCTGATCGCGTCGCCGCCGAAGGTCTGGACGATCGGGTGGCGGCCGGTCGCTGCATGCCGTCATACTCGCCGGTGGCGGCTCGCCGGACGCGCGCCACTGTGGGGTGTCGGGGACCATCGCCGGGTTGATCGCCGGCCTGCGGACCCATCACCGCTTTGGGGACCGAGGAGGCACGAGATGACGGTCGAATCGCTGACGATGATGCGTTGCGAGCGATGTCGTGCGGTGCTGTCCAACGCGGAGGCGCCCGCGCTGATCCGCGCCGGCACGCCCTGCGGCGTCTGCGGCGGAGTCCTCGTGCTCGCGGGGTCGCCGGGGCGCGAGCCCACCTCCGACGCCGACGGCGAGAGCGGCGTCTCCTCCTAGCCCCGCCGGCCTGCGGTGCGCCGGCGTCTTGCCGCGAGCGCGCCGATCTGCGAGGGTCGCCAAGTCTGGTGATCAGGGACCGGAGGGGGCTCGATGGACGACTTCACCGCCGGCCGACCCACGGGCAGCGGCGAGGACGCGACCGGCCTGTGGGGCGGCGGGGCGCCGCCGCCGGTGCTGCTCGGCGCGCTCGGCGCGGCGCTGCTCATCGCCGTGGTCCTCGTGGCGTTCCTCATCGGCAGCGGCGACGGGGGCGGCGGCGATGTCCGGCCGGTCTCGGCCGGGAGCGCGGGCGTCGACGATCCCGAGGCCGACGGCGCGGCCACGCCGCTGGAGAAGCGCGCGCTCCTGACCGTCGCGGTCGAGGGCGGCGGCAGCGGGCGCGTGCACATCGCGCCGCTGGACATCGACTGCGCGGACACCTGCGAACACGAGCTCACCACGGGGGCCCGCGTCACGGTGTCCGCCCGCGCCGGCGGCGCCTCGCGCTTCGAGGGCTGGGAGGACGCCTGCACGGGCCAGGGCCCGTGCTCGTTCTTCATGGACCGCGAGCGCTCGGTGACCGCGACGTTCGAGGGCTCGCCGACGATCCCGCAGTGCGAGGACAAGCGCGACAACGACAACGACGGGTTCACCGATACGAAGGACCCCGGCTGCGCCTTCGACGACACCGAGGCGCCCGACAACCGGCCGGTGCCGGTCGGCGACTGCAGCGACGGGCGCGACAACGACAGCGACGGGCTCATCGACAAGGCCCAGGACCCCAACTGCTCCGACGGCGACACCGAGGCCGGCGGCCAGATCCCGCCGGTCACGACGCCGCGTGCGCCGACGACCGCGACCGCGCCGGCGACGTCGACGCCACCGCCGTCGGGGGGTACCCTGCCGGTGTCCGAGTGCCATGACGGGCGCGACAACGACGGCGACGGACACACCGATCGGCCGGCCGACCCCGGCTGCGACGCCGATGCAACCGAAGCTGGAGGCTGATGACCGACACGATCGCGGTGATTGACGGCGGCAGGCGGATCGACTTCTCGTTCGAGGATCTGCTGCGCTACCACGGTCCCGGCTCGCCGGGCGGCGTCGCGCACGCCTTCAAGGTGATGCAGCGCGCGTTCGCGCTCCTGGATCCCGACGAACCGCCGCAGCGGCGCGAGATCACGCTGCGCACGTCCTTCGGCGGCCCCGGCGCACGTGACGGCTTCGAGATGGTGACGCGGGCGGTGACGCAGGACCGCTTCTCCGTCGACCGCTCGCTCGCCCGCTCGGAGCTCGGCCGCGAGCGCGAGCGCTTCGTCTTCGAGGTCGGCTACCGCGGGGAGACCGTGACGCTGGTGCTGCGCGAGGGGTTCGTCAGCCCGGAGTTCATCGACCTCGCCCGCGCCGACGCGCGCACCGAGGAGCAGGACGCGCGGCTGGACGAGCTCAAGGCGAAGATGGCCGCCGACGTGACGGGCGCCGCCGCGAGCGACGTGTACGACGTCATGGATCCCGCCGCCTGATCTCGTACTCTGCGCGGGTGCTCTGGCTCTCCATGTCGGCGATCGGCGACGTTCCGACCGCGATCATCGCGTGCGTGGGGATCGTCCTCGGCGTGCTCGCGATGGCCCGCGGGAGGCGTGGCGAGCCCGCGAGCCCCGCCCCCGCGCAGGACGCGCCCGTCGCCGCGCGAGCGCCCGTGACCGTCTCGCCGGTCCGCGACGAGCCGGCGGCGGCGGCGCCGGCCGCGGTCGGCCATGGCCCGATCCGGCTCGTGCGGCCCGACGAGCCGCCGGCCGCGGCGCCGCCAGCGCCGGGGCCGCCGGCAGCGCCCGCGCCCGAGCCGCCCGCAGCGCCCGCGCCCGAGCCGCCCGCCGAGCCGCCCGCGGCACAGGAGCCGGCGACCGCCTTCCGGCAGGGCCGGATCCGCATCGGTGGGCTCGAGCGTGGCAGGCGGCGCGACGACGACCAGTAGCGGCGCGCTCAGCCGGCCGAGGACGCGCGGGCCAGCACGCGCAGCGCGGCGATGCGCACGGCCTCGTCGAGCATCTGCCCGTCGAGTGCGACCGCGCCGGCGCCGCCGTCGCGCTCGGCAGCCTCCAGCGCAGCGATGACCGCGCGAGCGTGCTCGAGCTCTGCGTCCGTCGGCGTGAAGAGCTCGTTGAGCGCCGCGACCTGCGCGGGGTGGATCGCCCACTTGCCGTCGAAGCCCATGTCGCGGGCGCGCTCGGCGGCCGCCTGGAAGCCCTCGTCGACCTTCACGCCGAGGTAGGGCCCGTCGATCGCCGCGATGTCGGCCGCCCGCGCCGCGACGAGGACCGCGTCCTGGATCGCGCGCCAGGAGTCCAGCTCGGCGCCCGCGCCGCGCGCGCGGCCCAGCGAGGCCGACAGGTCCGCGTAGCCGAGGATGAGGCCGACGAGGCGCGGCGAGGATGCCGCGATCGCCGTGACGTTCGCCACGCCGGCCGCGTTCTCGATGAGGGCCTGAACGCCGATCACGGCCGTGCGCCCGGCCGCCGCCTCGGCGCCGTCGAGCAGGCGCTCGACGAACGCCATGTCGGCGGGGCTCTCGACCTTCGGCACGACGATCGTCTCGGGCGCGTCGGGCAGCGCCGTGAGCGCGACGATGTCCTGGTGGCACCAGGCCGTGCGCGGCGCGTTGACGCGCACGCTCGTGCGCACGCCGCGCCACTGCGGCTCCGACAGCGCCGCGACGACGATCGCCCGCGCCTCGTCCTTCGCCGAGATGGCGACCGCGTCCTCGAGGTCGATCACGATCTCGTCGGCGCCGCGGGACGGCGCCTTGGCGAGCATCGCGGCCGACGAGCCGGGCACCGACAGGCACGAGCGGCGCGGCGCAGGGGTGGGGGTGGAGCTGCTCACGGCGATCAGCGCGCAGCCTAGTGGGAACCCGGGCGGTCGCGCGGTCAGACGACGTGCAGCTCGAAGGCGATGGCGCCCGCGGCGATGCGGGCCAGTCCCATCGTGCGCGCCGGCGCCCGCCGGCGCTCGGTCGGCGAGCCCGGGTTGAAGATCTGAAAGCCGTCGCGGGCGGCGTGCTCGGGCATGTGGGTGTGCCCGAAGACGACCGCGTCGCAGCCGGGAAAGCCGGCGCGCAGGCGCTCGAGGCGCCCCGCGGCCGGCCCCGGGATGTGCGTCATGCCCAGGCGTACGCCCTCGAGCGCGATCTCGAGGCGCTGGGGAACGACCGCGCACACGGCTGCGTCGTCGACGTTGCCGCTGATCGCATGCACCGGCGGGCCCAGCGATCGCAGCAGTTCCAGGACGCTCAGATCGATGAGATCGCCCGCGTGGAGGATGCGATCGGCCGCCCGGCAGCGGGCGAGGCAGCGGGCTGGGATCGCGCGCTCGCCGCGTGGCATGTGCGTGTCGCTGATGATCGCCAGCTCCATCGGCATGCAGCGCATTACACACGGCGCATCCCACGCGCGCGAACGGGTACGCCGGTCGTGATCCATGCAACGGGTGATGCATGTGCCCGCGACAGAAGGAGGAGACGCATGACCGACGAGACCGTTCACGAGGGAAACGACACCCCGGACGCGACCGACGAGGGCGTCAAGCGCGTCGACGCTGACACGCCGGGCGCGCCGGAGGGCGCGGCGGTCGCCGACCAGGGCGTGGGCGTCAACCCGACGGATTCGACCGACACCGACGAGAACCAGGATCCCAAGAGCGGACACTCCCCGGTCTGAGCCGAGGGGCGCAGAGTTCTCTCGCCCGGCTCCGGCACCCGCCGGGGTCGGGCCGCAGGACCGTGGAACTCGCCTGACCCGCGAGGCAACTAGCGCGCCGCGGAGGGCCGCCAGCAGCGCATCGTGCGCTGCACCTGCTCGGGCTCGAGCCCGGCCGGCGCGAGCGGGGTGGGCTCGTCGCGGCGTGTGCGCAGCCCGTCGGTGAGGATGCCGAGGAAGCGCCGCCAGACCTCCGGGTCGACGTCGCGCGTGCACTCGCTGAGCGACCCGAGCATGAGCTGCAGCAGCGGCATGTCGGTCGCCCCCACGTCGGGCCGCAGGGTGCCCTGCTCATGCGCTCGCGCCACGAGGCGCGAGACGAGCGGGAACATGAGCTGGCGGGCCCGCGCGACGCGCTCGCGGCCGTGAGCGCCCGACAGCGCGACCTCCTTCAGCCCGCGGTCGCGCGCATGCGCGGCCGTGGCGCCCTCGAGGAAGGCGACGAGCCCATCCCAGGCGTCGTCGCAGCGCAGCGCGTCCTCCGCGATCGCGGCCATCTCGCCCATGCGCTCCTCGAAGAGGGCGTCGATGAGCTGCTCCTTGTCGGGGAAGCGGCGGTAGACCGTCCCGACGCCGACACCCGCGCGGCGCGCGATCTCGTCGAGCGTGACGGCCAGGCCGTCCTCGGCGAACGCCTCGGCGGCGACCTCGAGGATGCGCCGGCGGTTGCGCTCGGCGTCGCGGCGCAGCGGGCGATCGGGGGGAGAGGTGGTGCTCATCGCAGGCACATCCTACCGAAATGGAGACATGATCTCCGCTTATATGGTACGGTTCGTCCCAAGTAGAGAACTCTCCTCCACTTGGAGCCTACCAGTCCACATAGCCCCCAGCGAGGTCACCCATGCCGGACACCCACCCCAATCCCCATCACGCCAAGCGCTGGCTCATCCTCGGCGTCATCGCGATCGCGCAGCTCATGGTCGTGCTCGACGCGACGATCGTGAACATCGCGCTGCCGTCGGCACAGGAGTCGCTCGGCTTCGGCGACGACGCGCGGCAGTGGATCATCACGGCGTACGCGCTCGCCTTCGGCAGCCTGCTGCTGCTCGGCGGTCGCATCGGCGATCTCTTCGGGCGCAAGCGGGTGTTCGTCATCGGCCTGCTCGGCTTCGCCGGCGCGAGCGTCGTCGGCGGCCTCGCCGACAACTTCGCGGTGCTCGTCAGCGCGCGCGCACTGCAGGGCGTCTTCGGCGCGCTGCTCGCTCCCGGCGCCCTCTCCCTGCTCACCACGACGTTCACGGAGCCCGAGGAGCGCGCGAAGGCGTTCGGCGTCTTCGGCGCGGTCGCGGTCGGCGGCGCCGCCATCGGCCTGCTGCTCGGCGGCATCCTCACCGAGTACCTGAGCTGGCGCTGGTGCCTGTACGTCAACCTCGTGATCGCGATCCCTGCGGCGCTCGCCGCCCAGGCGCTGCTGCACAACGAGATCCCCGCGATCAAGCCGAAGCTCGACATCCCGGGCACGGTGACCGCGTCGACGGGGCTCTTCGCGATCGTCTACGGGTTCTCCAACGCCCAGACGCACAGCTGGAGCGCGCCGCTGACGATCGCCATGCTCGCCGGCGGCGTGGCGCTGCTGTCGGCATTCGTCGCCATCCAGCAGCGCAGCGCCAACCCGCTGCTACCCCTGCGCGTCGTCCTGGACCGCGATCGCGGCGGCTCCTTCCTCGCGATGGTCCTCGCGGGATCGGGCATGTTCGGCGTGTTCCTGTTCCTGACGTTCTACCTCCAGCAGAACCTCGGGTTCTCGCCGATCAAGACCGGCCTCGCGTTTCTCCCGATGACGGGCACGATCATCCTCGCCGCGACGAGCGCCACGGTGAAGCTCCTGCCGCGGATCGGGCCGCGGCCGCTGATCGGCGCGGGCATGCTCATCGCCTCCGCGGGGCTCGTGTCCCTGACCGGCGTCGGCGTCGACACGGCATACGCGAGCCACGTCCTGCCTGGGCTGCTGATCATGGGCGCCGGCATGGGGCTCACGTTCAGCTCGGCGATGGCGACGGCGACCTTCGGCGTCGAGCCCCAGGACGCCGGCGTGGCGTCGGCGATGGTCAACACGATGCAGCAGGTCGGCGGGTCGATCGGCACAGCGCTGCTGAGCACGCTCGCTGCGTCGGCGACGACGGGCGCCCTCGCGGGCCACGCCGCGAGCCCGGCGCTCGTGTCCGAGGCCGCGGTGCACGGCTACACGGTCGCCTTCTGGTGGTCGGCGGCGATCTTCGCCACCGGTGCGGTCCTCTGCACGGCGCTGCTGTCCAGCCGCAGCCGTGCGGTCTCGGCGCCCGGCGCCGAGCCGGCGTTCGCGCACTCCTGAACGCACGCGGCGCCTCGGCCAGCGCGGCGGGGCGCCTGCGGGCTCAGTCGCCGACGAAGCCGGTGAGGTCGGTGCGCAGGGCGGCGATCTCGACGACGGCGCCCAGGGTGTAGTCCCTGTGCGCCTCGGCGATCGCGTCCGAGAGACGGTCCATGTACGGCGACGGCTCGTGCACGCCGGCTTCGAGGGCGGTCAGCCGCTCGGCCTGCAGGCGGATGAGTCGGGTCTTGGCGGCCGTGGTGGTCATGGGGTGCCAGCCTCTCACCGACCGCGGACACGAGACAGGGTGAGAACCCGCGGCGAAGGTGCGGTCAACCCACCTGCGTGATTGCAGCTTCCTGCACGATCGCTGCGTTCTTGTCGTAGCGCGCGAGCTGCGGGAAGGACACCGCGACCACGACCGCGCCGGCGATGCAGGCCAGGCCGCCCGAGAACACCGAGAAGCGCGTGCTCGTCGCCGCGGCGACGAGGCCGGCCTCGACGTCGCCCAGCCGCGGCCCGCTCGTGACGACGAGCGAGAAGACCGACGACATCCGCCCTCGCAGCGCGTCGGGCGTGACGGTCTGGTTGATGACCGAGCGGCAGACGGCGCTGACGCTGTCGGCCGCGCCCGCCACCGCCAGCAGCGCGGCGGCCGGCCACAGCGAGGAGACGAGGCCGGCCCCCGCGATCGCCAGTCCCCAGGCGCAGACGGCGGCGATCGTGACGAGGCCCAGCCGCCGGACGTGGTCCAGCCAGCGCGTCGTGAGCGCCGCCACGGCCGCGCCCGCCGACACGGACGCGAACAGCAGGCCGGTGCCGCTCGCGCCCGCGCCGTAGACGCTGACGGCGAGCACCGGAAACAGCGCCCGCGGCATGCCGAAGGTCATCGCCGACAGGTCGATCGCAAACGAGCCCAGCAGCGCCGGGCTGCGGCGGACGAACTGCAGCCCCTCGACGATCGAGCGCCCGATGGCCGGTGGCTCGCCGGCGCGATCGGGCAGCTGCGGCGACAGGTGGCGCAGCGCGGCGACCATCACGAGGCAGCTCACGGCGTCGACGGCGTAGGCGCCCGCCACGCCGGCGCCGGAGATCAGCAGCCCTCCGAGCCCGGGGCCGAAGACCATCGTCAGCTGGTAGAGGCCGAAGTTCGCTGCAAGCGCGGCCGGCATGTCCTCGCGCGCGACGAGGTTGGGGACGATCGCCGAGCGCGCGACGTTCTGCAGCGCGCCCGCGCCGGCCAGCAGGCCGCCGAGGACGTAGAGCATGATCAGCGGGGGGCTGCCGGCCAGCGCCGCGGCGCACAGCGCGACCGGGATCGCGACGAGCGCGAACTGGTCGAGCGCCAGCAGCCGCCGGCGGTCCATGCGGTCGGCGAGCGCCCCGCCGAGCAGCGCCATCGCGACGAGGGGCCCGAGCTCCGCCGCGCCGAGCAGGCCCGTGAGCAGCGGCGAGCGGGTCTGCAGATAGACCTGATAGGGGAGGGCCACGAGACCCGCCTGGGTCCCGAGGCCCGACACGAAGTTGCCCAGCACGAGCCAGCGCAGCTCGCGCGAGGAGCGCAGCGCCGTCAGGTCGACCGTGATGCGGGGGATGCGCACGACGGACAATGGTGACCGTGCGCCGTAGCGACTATCCTGCCGCGCCGATGGCCAAGAAGACGAAGGACCCGATCCGCAAGCTGCTCGCCGACATTCCTCCGGCGATGTTCCTCGGCAACCCCACGGGAACCGTGGCGATCATGGAGGAGCGCATCGTCGAGGCCGGCGGCGACCCGGAGGACGTCCTGGAGTGGGTGCGCGAGCATGGCGGCTATCCGGACCGGACGTTCTCGGTGACGCGCCGCCACGGCCTGAGCCCGAAGCAGAATCCTCCGAGCAAGGCGTACTACGTCGTGCCGGAGGACGCCCTCAGGTAGCGGCGGTTCGGACCGAGGCGATCGGCGGCAGTCGCCGCGCGGCGGTGAACCATGTCGCACCGGCATCGTCGGAACCGAAGATCTCGCCAGAGCTCGCGCCGAAGTACAGCTGCAGGCCGGCGCCCTCCCCGGAGCGGTCGAAGGCCTGGCGCAGCACCTGCAGGTAGGCGTCCTCCTCCGGCAGCCCGTCGCCGTGGGGCGTCCAGCTCGCGCCGGCGTCGCGCGTCTCCCACACGAGCACGCGCCCGTCGGGCACGACGCGATCGGCGGCCGTGACGGGGATCACGTACGCGCTGTCGGGATCGGCGGGATCCACGACGACGGGAAAGCCGAAGTCCGACGGCAGACCGGCGGCGATGTCCGTCCACGTCCGGCCGGCGTCGTCGGAGCGGTAGACGCCGCCGTGGAACTGCAGGAAGAGGCGCTCGGGGCGGCCGGGAGCGCGCTCGAGATGATGGACGCAGAGGTCGACGGCGCCCGCGCGCGCGTCCTCGGGCAGGTAGTCGGCGACGATGCCCTCGTTGCCGTGGTGCCAGCTGGCGCCGCCGTCGTCGGTCAGCATGACGCCGGCCGCCGAGATCCCCAGCGCGATCCGCAACGGGACGCCCGGCCAGGGCGCGATCGAGTGCACCGACAGGCCACCGGAGTCCGGCCGCCAGCGCTTGCGGCTCGGGTGCTCCCACAGCGCGCGGTTGAGCTCCCAGCTCGCGCCCGCGTCCCGGCTCTCGAAGAGCACCCCGGGGTCGCCACCCGCCCACAGCCGCGCGCCGTCGTCGGAGGCGACGATCACCCAGATGCGCCGCAGCGCCTGGGTCCCGCCCCTGGGCAGCGCGACGCCGCGCGCCGGCCGCCAGTCGCCGGCGGCCAGGTCGTCGGAGTACCAGATGCGCGGACCGTAGAAGGGCGACGTGACGGCGGCGAGAACGCGCCCCGAGTGCGGCTCGCGCACGGCGTAGTCGACCGGCTGGCCCTCGAAGTGGCGGGCGGTGATCGCAAACGGCTCGCCGGGCCGGCCGTCGAGGACGAAGAGGCCCTTGCGGGTCCCGACCAGCAGCTCGGTCATCGGGGGTCAGCCCCCGGAGATCGCGGGGAGGATCTCGATCGTGTCGTCCGCGCCGACCGCCGTCTCGGGATCGGCGGGCTCGGAGCTCACGAAGACGTTGATGTGGCGCCGCAGGACGCCGCGCTCGTCGAGGATCCAGCCCTCGAGCGCGGTGACATCGCGCTCGAGCGCCTTGAGCACGTCATCGACGGTCTCGCCGTCGATCCGGTGCTCGGCGCCTCCCGCGAGCTTCTCCAGCTGCCCCCGAAGCCGCACGACCGCCATCAGGTCAATATACCGGCGGCCTCAGCGGCCACGGAAGTCCCACAGGATGCGGTGTTCGCCGGGTGTGAGCTGGCGCCAGGTGGCGACGTCGGGGACCCAGACGAAGATCCAGACGTCGAAGATCGACTCGACGTCGATGAGCGTGTCGATCGTGGCGCTCGCGCATGCGTCCTCGACGATCGTCGTCCCGGTGACGACGTCGACGACCTTGAACAGCCAGCGTGGCGTCTGCGGCGGGCGAGGCCGCGCCGGCGCCGGATGGGCCATCGGATCGACGACGGAAATCACGCGGGAAACATACCGGTCTGTCTCAGAATGCGATGAACTGGACGCACCCGGGGTACTAGGGTTCGCAACAGGCTGACGCGACGCCGGATGCCCGGACTCGCGCCAGACCATGCACTGCCGGGTACCGCCGCGCTCCGTCGTGGGGCTGCGGCCGGGGCTTTTGGCGCTGTCCCTTCTGCCCCGGAGCGCCCGATGGACGACCAGGCACGGCCCGAGAACGGGTCGAACAACGAGCACGGCACGCTGAGCGCCATCTCCAACGAGATGGTCCGCATCTACAAGGAGCACTTCGGTCGCGGGCCCACGAAGACGCGGACCCTGTGGGCAGGCAAGGACATCCTCGTCGTGACGCTCGAGCAGACGCTGACGCCGGCCGAGCGCAAGCTCGTCGAGCTCGGCGAGCAGGGCCGCCTGCGTGACCTGCGCCTGTTGTTCCAGTACGCCGAGGTCGATGCGTTCTGCGGACCGGTCGAGCGGCTGACCGGTCGCAAGGTCCGCAGCTTCATCAGCGGCATCGACGCGAAGTCCGACGTTGCCAGCGAGCTGTTCGTGTTGCACCCCGAAGGCTATGACGGGCCTTCGCGGATGGATGGGATGCTTGAAGGCGGACCACTGGATCGATAGCCTGGTGCGTTCCGGCTCTGGCTGCATCGTAATTCGGTGCCCGAGGCGGTCAACGTACGAGGGACTGGCCGCGCCCCGAGCGTCGACGAGGACCATCGCCACACGCGAGGTTCCATGTCTGACCCATGCAGGACCCCTAGCGCCGCGCGAGCGCGGCACACCCCCCGCCATCAGCGTGAGGAACGCGCGCTGTTCGCACGTCTCGCCGAAACCGGAGACCCGCGCGCCCGCGAGTTGCCGGAGCGCTTCCTGCCCTGGCGCGCTCCATGGCGCTGCGCTACCAGCACTCGTGGGAGCCGCTGGACGACCTGATGCAGGTCGCCTCGCTCGGTCTCGTCAAGGCGATCGACGGCTTCGATCCCGAACGCAGGATCGCGTTCTCCTCGTACGCGGTGCCGACCATCCTCGGCGAGATCAAGCGCCATTTCCGGGATCGCACCTGGTCGGTGCGGGTGCCGCGCGACCTGCAGGAGCTCTCGCTGCGCGTCGACCGTGCCGTCGGTGAGCTGAGCGAGGCGCTGCAGCGCCAGCCCTCGGTGGCCGAGGTCGCAGCGCAGGCGGACGTCGATGAGGAGTCGGTGCTCGAGGCGTTGCAGGCCGGCAGCGCCCATCGCGCCCTGTCCTTCCAGGCGCCGCGCGGCGACGCCGAGGAGGCGCCGACGCTCGGGGATTCGATCGGCATCGAGGAGCTCGGCTTCGGGCTCGCCGAGGAGCGCGCCACCGTCGAGGCGCTGCTCGTCGTGCTGAGCGCGCGCGAGCGCGACGCCCTGCGCATGCGCTTCGAGGAGGACATGACGCAGGCGGAGATCGGGGAGGTCATCGGCGTCAGCCAGATGCAGGTGTCGCGGATCATCCGCGGCTCCCTCGCGCGCCTGCACACGATCGTCGCCGGGCGGCCCGTACGAGTTGCCGTCGGGGCAGGCAGCTGATGGGGGGACATGCGAATGGGCCTCCGGACCCGTGGGTAGACGACCCGGCGGCGATGTCGGTGAAGGAAGCACAGGTCCTCGCGGTGATGCGTCAGATCAGGGGTCCGGCCGTCGCCCGCCATGGCAAGGTGACCTCGCAATGGCGACGCGCCAACGCCCAGATCGCCGCCGCGATGCGGGCGTCGCTCGCACAGCAGCAGCGCCGGACCCGCCCGCCCACTCACCCGTAACGGATTAACGAGAGAGACCCTCCCGGCGTCGCCGAAAGGGTCTCCTCAGGTACGGCAATGCGGCCGCTGGGGCCGCGCCGGCCTTCAGGCGTGGTCGACCTCGGGGGCCGCCGGGTTGGTCGCAGACGTGCCGCTGGCCGGGCCTGCGTTGCCCTCGCCGGTGCCGTCGCCCGGGTTGCCCTCGTCCTCGGGAGTCGTGGGGCTGTGGGCGGGCTCGCCGGCCTCGTCGCCGCTCTTGATGTCGTCCGCGTTCTGCAGGGCGTCCTCGCCGTGGCTCTCATCCTGGGTCATCCGGGTCTCCTCCTGGTAGCTGGACGGTGTCGATGTACCCGGGATGGCACGTCTACACCCATGAAGCTCGGGCGCCCGGTACGGGTTCGCCGACTCGCCGCGCGGGGTAGCAATCGCCGCCGATGACCGCCGGAGCGGCGGTATCGCGGGCATCACGACCGCGCTTGCGCTCAGGCGGTCGGCGCCCGCGTGGCGGTGCTCGAGCGCGGGGCGATCGGCGCGGTCGCGTCCGGCTTCACGACCGCGAAGGTGTCCGCGCTGCAGAAGGAGCGCACGCGCGCGGAGTGCGGCGACGGTGGCCGGGCGATGGCCGCGACGCTGTCGTTCGTGCGCGAGACCGACGCCGCGGACTTTCGCCGCGTCACGGAGGTGACGTACCTCGGGCACGTGCACGGGACGCTCGCCGCGCTGGGCCGCATGCGCGCGCGCGATGCGGGCGTGATCGTGATGGTCGGCTCGGCGCTGGCGTACCGCGCGATCCCGCTGCAGGCGACCTACTGCGCCGCCAAGCACGCCGCGCGCGCATTCGCCGACGCCCTGCGCTGCGAGCTCCTGCACGAGGGCAGCGGCGTGCGCGTCACGACCGTGCATCTGCCGGGCCTCAACACGCCGCAGTTCGAGTGGGTCCGCACGACGCTGCGCCGCCGGCCCCGGCCGGTCGCGCCGGTCTACCAGCCCGAGCTCGCGGCCGAGGCGATCGTCTGGGCCAGCGAGCATCCGCGGCGCGAGCTGTTCGTCGGCGGCTCAACCGTCGCGACGATCCTCGGCAACCGCCTCGCCCCGCGTCTCGCCGACCGCTATCTCGCCGCGACGGCGGTGGACGGGCAGCAGGACGAGGAGCCGGTCGAGCCCGGCCGGCCGGACGACCTCTACGAGCCGGTGCCGGGCGACCCCGGCGCCCACGGGCGCTTCGACGACGAGGCGAGCACGCGCTCGCCCACCTGGTGGCTCACCAGGCGCCGTGCTGCGCTCGCGGCCTCGGCGCTGTCGGCTGCGGCCGTCGCAGCTCTGGCGCGAAGCGCCCTGCGAGCCAGGACGTGAGCCCCCGCGCGCCCTGCTCGGCGCCCACGAGGCGCTGGCGGGTCGCGTCGCCGCCCTCGTGCAGCAGCGCGCGCGCGTCGCCGAGCTCGGCGGCGCAGCCCAGACGCCGCGCTGCGGGCTCGAGCTCGTCGAGCAGCCGGGCGATGCGCTCGTCGGTGGGCTCGCGGCGCCCGCTGTCGAGGTCCGCCATCTGACCGCGGACGCCGGCGCGGCAGGCCGCCCAGCGGTTCTCGGCGATGCGCCAGCCGGCCGCGGGCGGCGGCAGCGCGCCGGCGCGGTGACGCTCGGCGAGGTCGGCGACCAGCGCGTGCACGACGGCCGCGAGCGCGCCGGCGTCGCGCGCGTCGGGCTGCGTGTCGCACACGCGGACCTCGAGCGTCCCGTGGCGGGCATGCGGGCGCAGCTCCCACCACCAGCGCCGGGGCTCGGGCAGCGTCTCGGCGGCCGCACCCCAGGCGAGCTCGGCGGCGAAGCCCTCGATCGCGTGCAGCGCCGGCGGCACGCCCTGGCGCGGCAGCAGCGCCGCGATCTCGGGCCGTACGGACGCCAGGCCCGTGTCGCGACCCGCGTAGTAGGGCGCGGCGGCGGCGAGCGCGGCGAGCTCGGGAAGGCGCGAGCGCAGCGCATCGTGGACGGCGATCGTCGTGTCGGCGCTGCCGAGCGCGACGTGCACGTGCAGGCCGCAGAGCAGCTGCGCCTCGGCGACGATGCCGTACTCGGCCCGTGTGCGGTCATAGCGGCTGCCCCCGTTGAGCTCGCCGAGCGGCGCGGAGAACGGATGCGCGCCGGCGCCGGCCACGCGCAGGCCCAGGCCGTCCGCCGCGACGGCGAGCTGCTCGCGGGCAGCCCGCAACTGCGCGATCGCATCGCCGACGGTCGCCGACGGCGAGGTCAGCAGCTCGATCTGCGCGGCGGGCAGCTCGAGCTTGAAACGGGCGTCGCCGTCGACCGCGCGCATGACGTCCGGGGCGCGCGGCGCGAGCTCGAGCGTCTCGCCGTCGAGCAGCATGAGCTCCTCCTCGATGCCGACCGTGAGCGGTGCGGCGTCGTCGAAGGGCTTGCGGAGGGCGTGGAGGTTCATGACGTTCGCGACGACGGCCCAGCGGGAAGCAGGGCGCCATGCGCGTGATCACCGTCCCGGGCGTTTTTCAACCGCTGAGCGACACCTGGATGCTCATCGGAGCGGTGCGCGAGCACCCGCTGCCGCCGCGGGCCAGGGTGCTCGACCTGTGCACCGGAAGCGGCGCCATCGGGGTGGCGGCCGCGCTGCGCGGCGCCGACGTGACGTGCGTCGACCTCTCGCGGCGCGCGCTGCTGTCGGCATGGCTCAACGCCCGCATCAACGGCGTGCGCGTGCGCCCGCGCCACGGCTGCCTCTTCGACGCGGTGCCCGGCGAGCGCTTCGACCTCATCGTGTCCAACCCGCCCTACCTTCCGGCGCCGACCGACGAGCTGCCCGGCGGCGGCCCCGCCCGCGCGTGGGACGCCGGCCGCGACGGGCGCGCCGTGATCGACCCGCTCTGCGACGCCGCGCCGCAGCATCTGAACCCGGGGGGCGCGCTGCTCGTCCTGCATTCGTCGGTCTGCGACATCCAACGGACGCTGGCGGCGCTCGCCGAGTGCGGATTGGAGGCCGACGTCGCCTTCCGTCACCGCGGCCCGCTCGGCCCGCTGCTGCGCGAGCGCGTCGAGCTGCTGTGGGCCGACGGCCGCCTGCGCCCGGGAAGCCTCGAGGAGGACATCGTGATCGTGCGCGGCCGCCGGCCGGCCGCCGAGAACCCGAGGAGGACCACATGGCCAAGGACCACGGTTCCAGCGTGAAGAACGACAAGCAGTACGAGGGCCTGCGCAAGAAGGGGATGAGCAAGTCGCGCGCCGCGGCGATCGCCAACGACCCCGACTCGTCGCGCAAGGGCGGCAAGGCCTCCGGCAGCGGAAAGCGCAACACCGACTCCAGCCAGGGCGGCACGAAGGCCCAGAAGGCGGCGGCCGGACGCAAGGGCGGCAAGAAGAGCAGCTCCGGCTCCTGAGGCCGGCGCCGGCATGCGGCTCACCGGCGTGCCACCGCCACCGCGCAGCGGTGCCGCCGGCGCCGGCGGCTAGCGGATCGCCCGCAGTTGCGCGGCGACATCGCCCGTGAGCGGGCCGAAGTGCCCGGGCCAGGCGGTCGCGGGCGCGAGCGCGGCGAGCTTGGCGGCCGACTCGCGGCAGCGCTCCGTGGACCAGTTGAACGCGGGGTGGGGGATGCGCGGCCGCGTCCCGGGAAAGGGGAGCGCCGGATCGAACAGCGCGAAGCAGTCGTTCGTGAGCGCCAGCCGGTCGCTCGCGCGCCAGAGGCCGATGCAGCCGGGACTGTGCCCCGGGAGGTGCACGACCTCGAAGTCGCCGACGCGGTCGCCCTCGGCCACGGTCGCCGCGACCTGCAGCGGTCCGCCGTCCATCGCGTGCATGACGCGCGGGGTGACGGGCCGCGCGAAGACCGGCAGCCGCCCGTAGTCGAAGTAGTGCTCGCCGCCGTCGCCCTCGACGTCGTCGCGGTCATCCGCGTGGCAGTGCACCGGAGCCCCGATCCCAGCCGCGCCGCCGCGATGGTCGGCGTGGGCGTTGCCGATGACGGCGCGTGTCGCGCCGCCGAGGGCGTCGGCAGCCGCCCGGACCGTCGCGCCCATGCTGCGAGCGCCTGCGTCGAAGACCGCGACGCCGTCGCCCTCGCGCACGAGGAAGACGTTGATCTTCAGCGGGAAGCCGCGCGTGACGCGCCAGACGCCGTCGGCCACCGGGGTCGCAGTCGCGCTCATCTGAGCTGAGCCTAGGCGACGGGGTCAGCCGGTGGGGCCGAAGCGCTCGGTCCGGATGCAGCCTGGCGCGACGCCGGTCTGCATCAGCAGCCGCGTCGCGCTCTCGACGAAGCCGTTGGAGCCGCAGACGTAGGCCGTCATCGCGCCGGCGCTCACCGTGGCGACGAGCTCGGCGTCCAGGCGGCCCGTATGCCCGGACCAGTCTCCTGGCGGCTCCCGCGTGTACGTCAGCGTCGCGTCCTCACCGAGCTCGCGCGCGTAGATCACGTCGGCGGCGCTGCGCACGGAGTACAGCAGCTGCATCGGGGCCCGCGGCAGTGCGCGCCGGCGGTGGCGCAGCATCGCCATGAGCGGCACGACGCCCGAGCCGCCGCCGACGAGGACGACCGGGCCGGGCTCGTCCCCGCGCCAGACGAAGTAGGAGGCGAACGGCCCGCGCACCTCGACCTCGTCGCCGACCTCGACGACGTCGTGGAAGTACGGCGACACCTCGCCGTCGGCAAGGCAGTCGATCGTCAGCTCGATCTCGCGCTCGTCCAGCGGGGAGGACGCGATCGAGTAGGAGCGCTGCGCCGTGTAGCCGTCGGGCGCGGTCAGGCGCACGTCGTAGTGCTGGCCGGGCAGGTGCGCCATCCAGATCGGCAGCGCGAGCCGGAAGGACTTCACGCTCGGCGTCTCGTCCTCGATCGACGTGACCGTCGCGATCTGCCAGCGCCCAGGGACGCGCGGCGCGACCGGCGTCAGTCGTTCCAATAGCGCTCCTCCTTCCACGGGTCGCCGCGCATGTGGTAGCCGTTGGCCTCCCAGAATCCGGGCTCCTCGCTGTCCATCACGCGCAGGCCGGCGAGCCACTTCGCGCTCTTCCAGAGGTACAGGTGCGGGACGAGCAGCCGCACCGGCCCGCCGTGCTCGGCCGGCAGCGGCGCGCCCTCGTGCTCCGTGACGACCCAGGCCTTGGCGCCGGTGAGGTCCTCGAGCGCGAGGTTCGTCGTGTAGCCGCCGTGCGAGTGGGCCATGGCGAAGGCGCCCAGCGGCTCGGCGGCGTCGAGCAGGACGTCGACGCAGACGCCGCGAAAGCTCGTGTCGAGCTTGGACCACTTCGTCACGCAGTGGATGTCGCACGGCACGTCCTCGTGTGGCAGCTCGCGGAACTCCGCGGCCGTCCAACCTTGCGGCTGGGCGACGATGCCGTCGACCGTGAGGCTCCACGCGTCGTCGCCGACGCGCGGGGTCGGGCCCGCGGTCAGCACCGGGAAGTCGTGCTCGAGGTACTGGCCCGGCGGGACGCGCGCCGCAAGCTCCGGCGGGACGCGTCGCCGGCCGCTGAAACCCCGGGAGCGGAAGCCGCTCATGGCGACGGATTCCGGGCCATCGGCGTCATCCTCTGAACCTAACGCCTTATGCTGGTCGGCCGCGAGACCGCTTCCGCCGGCCGAAGGGAACACGAATGCACCGACAGTTCATCAGAGGCGCCGCGACGCTCGCCGTCCTGGCCGCCGCCATGCTCGGCGCCGCGGGCTGCGGCTCGGACGACTCGAGCTCGTCCGCCGACACGGCGACCACCGCCAAGGCCGCCGCCGACGTGCCGGCCGCGATCAAGTCCAAGGGCACGCTCACGGTCGCGGCAGACGCGACCTACGCGCCCAACGAGTTCATCGGCCCCGACGGCAAGAAGGTCGTGGGGATGGACGCCGACCTCGCGAGCGCCATCGCAACGGCGCTCGGCCTGAAGGCCCGGGTCGTCAACGCGGGCTTCGACGCGATCATCCCGGGGCTCGCCGCGCACAAGTACGACCTCGGCATGTCCTCGTTCACCGACACGAAGGAGCGCGAGGAGACCGTCGACTTCGTGACGTACTTCACGGCCGGCACGTCGTTCTTCGTGAAGGCCGACGGCGGCTCGACGATCACGACGCTCGCGGACCTCTGCGGCCACAAGATCGCCGTCGAGAAGGGCACCACGCAGGCCGACGACGCGACGGCGCAGGCGAAGAAGTGCAAGTCCGCCGGCAAGCCGGCGGCCACGGTCCTGATCTTCCCCGACCAGAACGGGGCGAACCTCGCCCTCTCCAGCGGTCGCGCGGACGTCGGCATGGCCGACTCGCCGGTCGCCGCCTACCAGGTCAAGCAGTCCGACGGCACCTTCGAGCTCGGCCCGGAGTCCTACGGCGACGCGCCGTACGGCATCGCGATCCCGAAGGACACGGGCATGGCCGAGCCTGTCCTCGCCGCGGTCAAGGCGCTCATGGACGACGGGACGTATGAGTCGATCCTGAAGAAGTGGGGGGTCGCCTCGGGCGCGATCTCCGATCCCGTGATCAACGGCGCGACCAGCTGACGCCGACCGCACAACCCGAGGCGATCAAGGCCGTCCCGGTCCGGCGCCCAGGGCGCTGGATCGCGGCGGCGGTCGTCCTCCTCTTCGCCGCCCAGCTCGGGTATTCGGTCGCCACCAACCCGCGCTTCGGCTGGGGGATCGCGGGCGACTACCTGTTCTCGGGCCGCGTCCTGGACGGGCTGCTGGTCACGCTCGAGCTGACCGTCGTCGCGATGCTCATGGGCATCGCGATCGGCGTGCTGCTGGCGGTCATGCGCCTGTCGCCCAACCCGCTCGTCTCGGGCGCGAGCGCGCTGTACATCTGGTTCTTCCGCGGCACGCCGGTCCTCGTGCAGCTGCTGTTCTGGAACTTCATCGCCGCGCTGTATCCGACGATCTCGCTCGGGATCCCGTTCGGCCCGGACCTCGTCCACGGCGACGCCAACGAGCTCATCACGCCCTTCGTCGCCGCGATCCTCGGGCTCGGCCTCAACCAGGGCGCCTACCAGGCCGAGATCGTCCGCGCCGGGGTGCTCTCGGTCGACGAGGGCCAGACGGACGCCGCGCACGCGCTGGGGATGACGCGCCTGCAGACGATGCGCCGCATCGTGCTGCCGCAGGCGATGCGGGTGATCATCCCGCCGACCGGCAACGAGGTCATCTCGATGCTCAAGACGAGCTCGCTCGTGAGCGTCATCGCCTACCCCGAGCTGCTGTATTCCGTCCAGCTCGTGTATGCCGTGAACTTCAAGCAGATCCCGCTGCTGCTCGTCGCGTGCTTCTGGTACCTCGTCGTGACGACGATCCTCTCGATCGTCCAGTATTACGTCGAGCGCCGCTTCGGCCGCGGCACGGCCGCCGCGCGCCCGCCGACGCCGTGGCAGCGCCTGCGCCGGGGCCTCGCGATCCGCCACGCGCGCGTGCCGCTGCCGGCCGGCGGGGAGGGGCGATGACCGAGCCGGCACTGCGAGCGCAGGACGTCCACAAGCGCTTCGGGCGCCTCACGGTGCTCAACGGCGTCTCGCTGGAGGTGGCGCCGAGCGAGGTGATGTGCCTCGTCGGCGCCTCAGGCTCGGGCAAGACGACGTTCCTGCGCTGCATCAACCACCTCGAGCGCATCGACGCCGGGCGGCTGTGGGTCGACGGTGAGCTCGTCGGCTACCGCGAGGAGGGTGGGCGCCTGCACGAGCTGCGCGAGGCCGACGTCGCCCGCAGGCGCGCCGAGATCGGCATGGTCTTCCAGCGCTTCAACCTCTTTCCGCACATGACCGCGTTGGGAAACGTCGCCGAGGCGCCGATCCGCGTGAAGGGCCGCCCGCGCCAGGAGGCGCTCGCGCGGGGGAAGGAGCTGCTTGACCGCGTCGGCCTCGCCGACAAGGTCGGCGCCTACCCGGCGCAGCTCTCTGGGGGTCAGCAACAGCGCGTCGCCATCGCCCGCGCGCTGGCGATGGAGCCCACGCTGATGCTCTTCGACGAGCCGACGTCGGCGCTCGATCCCGAGCTCGTCGGCGACGTGCTCGACACGATGCGACAACTCGCCCGCGACGGGATGACGATGGTCGTCGTCACGCACGAGATGGGCTTCGCGCGCGAGGTGGGGGACACGCTCGTCTTCATGGACGAGGGCGTCGTGGTGGAGTCCGGGCCGCCGCGTCAGCTGCTCGCCGATCCGCAGCAGGAGCGCACGCGCGCGTTCCTGTCGAAGGTCCTCTAGGAGCCCGTCAACCGCGACGGGCCTTTCGCGGCAGGCTCCTAGCTCAGGTCGCGGGCGGCGGGCACGACCCAGCCGAGGATCGCGACGTAGTGGGCGGCTGCGGCCGCGATCACGAGCACGTGGAAGATCTCGTGGAAGCCGAACGTCCGCGGCCACGGGTCCGGACGCTGACGGGCGAACACGATCGCGCCCGCGGAGTACAGGACGCCACCGCTGACGAACAGCGCGACGGGAACCGCGCCGAGCGCTGCGACGAGCTGGGGAGCGGCGATCACCGCGAGCCATCCGAGCGCGAGGTAGCTCGCGGCGACGAGCGGCCGGGGTGCGTCGATCCAGCCGAGCGAGAGGATCACGCCGGCCGCGGCGCCGGCCCAGGCCCCGATCAGCAGGATCCAGGCGATCGTGCCGTGCAGGAGGATCAGCGCGATCGGCGTGTAGCTCGCCGCGATGAACACGAAGATCGTGCTGTGGTCGATGCGGCGCAGCAGCGGCTTGAGGCGCGCGTTGCCCGGCCAGCGGTGATACAGCGCCGACCCGCCGAAGAGCGCCACGAGGCCCGCGCCGTAGACCGTGAGCGCGACGACGGCCCGGCCGCCCGGCGCGGCCGCCACGAGCACGGTGGCGGCGCCGACGGCCGCGAGGAAGGCGACAGCGTGCGAGATGCCGCGCAGCCGCGGGACGAGCTCGGCGGCGCCCAGGCCGCCGGAGCCGTCGCTCATGCGAGCGCCTCGGCGACGGCCGGATGGGTGATCTGGCCGCCGGCGACGTTGACGCCCAGGCGCAGCTCGGCGTCATCGACGAGCGCGCGCTGCACGCCGAGGTCGGCGAGCTTGAGGACGTAGGGGAGGGTGGCGTTCGTCAGCGCGTAGGTCGCGGTGACAGGCACCGCGCCCGGCATGTTCGTCACGCAGTAGTGCGTCACGTCGTCGACCTGGAAGGTCGGGTCGGAGTGCGTCGTCGGCCGCGAGGTCTCAAAGCAGCCGCCCTGGTCGATCGAGACGTCGACGAGCACCGCGCGCGACTTCATGAGCCCGAGCTGCGCGCGGGTGATGACGCGCGGCGCGCGGGCGCCGTGGATCAGCACGGCGCCGATGACGAGGTCGGCCTCGGGCAGCATCTCCTCGATCGAGAGCGTCGAGGAGTACACGGTCGAGGCGCGCCCGCCGAAGATGAGGTCGAGCTCGCGCAGGCGGTCGATCGAGCGGTCGAAGACGAACACGTCGGCCTGCATGCCGATGGCGATCAGCGCCGCGTTCGTGCCGACGACCCCGCCGCCGATGACGAGCACCGTCGCAGCCGCGACGCCCGGCACGCCGCCGAGCAGCACGCCGCGCCCGCCGAGCGGCTTCTCGAGCATGAACGCGCCCGCCTGCGTGGCGATCTTCCCCGCGACCTCGCTCATCGGCGCGAGCAGCGGCAGGCGCCCGCGCGCGTCCTCGACGGTCTCGTAGGCGATGCACGTCGCCCCCGACGCGCACAGGGCCGTGGCGAGCGCCGGCTCCGCCGCGAGGTGCAGGTACGTAAACAGCGTCTGATCGGGGCTCAGCAGCGACGCCTCGCCGGGCTGGGGCTCCTTGACCTTCAGCACGAGCTCGGAAGCGTCCCAGACATCGGCGGCGGTGGCGACGATCCGCGCGCCCTGCGCCTCGTAGGCGGCGTCGCCGATCGCGCTGCCGACACCGGCCCCGGCCTGGACGAGCACCTCGTGTCCGCGCCCGGTCAGCTCGCGCACCCCGGCGGGCGTGATCGCGACGCGGAACTCGTCGGCCTTGATCTCGGTGGGGACGCCGACTCTCATGGTCAGACCACGGTAGCGGCCGGGTGTCGCGGGTCTCGCGGAGAGCCGCCGCCAGCGCACGCGGACCGCGAGGCGCTTGCTGTTGCCGGGCGTGAAGGGATAGACCGGGCTGTCGACGTGGGCGGGGAACGCGATGTGGAGTATGCGGGTGTTCGGCCCGGGCGCAACCGGTGCGCGGGTTCTCAGGTCGCGAGGGCGGCGATCAGCGCACGCTCGCGCGCCGCGCTCAGTCCGGCGCCGCGCGGGCGGTGCAGGCCCTGCTCGCGCTCCCATGCGAGCACGTCGGCGACGAGCTCGCCGTGCGGGCGGTGGCGCAGGCCCGCTGCGCGGGCGGCCGCGCCCGAGCGCGCCGAGAAGCCCTCGTGGCCGGGCTCCACGAGCCACATCGCCAGCGACCCCGCGCCCATCCACTGCTCGACGCCGTGCGCCAGCAGCCACGCGGCTTCGGCGCGCACGACCGGGCCGTCGTGGCCGCCCGCGGCGCGCGCGAGACCGACCCATGCACCGAACGCCAGCTGGGGCCCGACGGCATCGAAGGTGCCGGTCGTTCGCGCCTGCGCACAGTCCAGCAGCCAGGCGGCGAGGTCGCGGACGTCGACCACCTGCGTCGGCAGGTCCGGGGTGTCCGGGACGAGCAGCGGCGCGCCGGGGTCCCGCGCCGCGCGCGCGACCCAGGCGCCCGAGCGCCCGGTGTGGTCGCCCGGCCCGCCGATCAGCCCGGGCCGCACGATCAGCGCCCGGTCTCCGGCGGCGGCCTTCGTCGCCTGCTCGCAGGCGACCTTCGCCTCGCCGTACAGCTCGGGCCCCGGGTCGTCGAGGTCGGTGGGCGCCAGCAGGGCCGCCGACTCGTCCGCGCCGGCGATGGCATGCGACGCATAGGCGCTGACCGAGGAGACGTACGTCCAGTGCGCGGCCCTGACGGCGAGGGCTGCAAGCGCTCCGCGGACGTGGCCGGGCCGGCGCGAGACCTCGACGACGGCGTCCCATTCCCGGCGGGTGACGGGGTCATAGGCGCCGGGCTCGTCGCGGTCGGCACGGACGAGCGTCGCGCGGTCGGGGACGTCCCCGCTACGGCCGCGGGCGAGGCAGGTGACCGCGTGCCCGCGGTCCAGCGCCGTGACCGCGATCGTGCGACCCAGCCAGGCGGTGCCGCCGAGGACGAGGAGCTCCATACAGCGGCCTAATGATGATGGCCGCCGAATGCCGCGAGGATGCTGTAGAGAAACAGCGGGCCCGCGAGCATCGCGCCGATGCGCAGCTGCATCGGCGTGACCGGCCGCCGCGGGCCATGCAGGCAGGCGAGCACGCCGGCGACGAGGCCGATCGCCACGAGCTCGTCGAGCTTGGAGAGCACGTCGAGCACGCCGATCGCCTCCGGGTTGCCGCTTTCGGGCCCGATCGGCACGCCGACGGACCGCGAGATCGCCCAGACGGCGATCAGCGCCGCGTTGCCGGCGACGCCGGCGACCAGGACGCGGGAATTCAGCGGATCGCGCAGGACGAGCACCGCCCAGATCGCCTGCAGGAACGTGACGAGGGCGAAGAACGCGCCGTAGAGCCAGTACTGCTGCCAGTGATCGTCGATGAGCGCCGAGTGGATGAGGCTCGACACGAAGATCAGCAGGGCGGCCACGAGCGCCATCGCCTCGACCGTCGTGTCGGCGCGCGCCCGCGGCCCGCGCTCCACGCCCGCCTGCCAGCGGCGCATGACGGCGTCGCTCGCGCGCCCGAGGGCAGGGCCCGCCCGGCCGCGCCCCGTCCCGAAGCGCGGGACGACGCCGACGAGGTAGGCGACCGCGGCGTACTCGCCCAGGCCGTGAAAGCCCATCGCGCACGACAGCACGACCCAGAAGCGGCGGTCGCGGCCGGCCGCCTCCCATGCCGCCCGCGGGCGGCGCAGCTGATCGGCCGCCAGCACGACGCCGAGCACGTAGGAGATGCCGATCCAGTACGCCGCGAGCGTCAGCCACATTCGACCGTGAGCGTCCCTGCGCGCGCGAGTCTTACCTGCGCGTCACCAGCGGCGCCGCGGTGCGCAACACTGCGCCACACATGCGCAGGCGCAGACGCGACATTCCCGAGGGGTCGCCGGTCGACGACCGGGCGTGGTCGGCGCGCTCGAACATGCACGCGCGCGACGCCGCCGGCTCGGACCTCGTCCGCTTCACCCCGCTGCCGGCGGAGACCGGTCCCACCTGGGCGCCCGACCGGCTCTCGATCTGGCCGGTGGAGGGCGGGCGCTTCGGCATCGACGCGCATTACCACGGCCGGACCGGTGCGCAGCGCGCCGAGCATCAGCTTGGCCGGTTGGCCGCCGCAGGACTCACGGCGACCGTGCGCGAGGCACCCGAAGACGGCGCGATCCTGCGCCTCGGCCCGCTGGCCCACAAGGCCGCATGGATCGCGCTCGAGGCGTTTCTCGGCGGCCCGCTGGAGGCAGAGGGCGGGTAGGCCGCGCGGGCGCCGGGTAGGCACCACGGGTGTCGAAGGACCACGCGCGATCTCTGGACGAGCGGCCATATGGCCTGCATCCCGATGGTTTCACCCTGCATGCAGTGATCGCGCGGCGCACACCGAGGACCCCTGCCGTCATGGCCGTCAGCGCGCTCTTCGGCCGCGACGTCGAGGCCTGCATGGCGCAGGTGCAGCGGATCCTCGCCGGCGCGCGTCAGCGCGGCGCCGCGCTCGTCGTGCTGCCCGAGTCCGCGCTCGGCGGCTACCTCTACGAGCCCCATCTCCCCGCGGCGCCCGCTCCCTGCGCCGCGCCGCCCGCGCTGCGCCGCGACGGCGCTGAGATCGCCCGCGTCGCCGGCATGGCCGGTGACCTCGTGGTCTGCATCGGGTACACCGAGGAGGCGGCGGGCGGCCCGTACTCCAGCGCCGTCTGCGTCAACGGCGACGGCATCCTGGGCCACCACCGCAAGGTCCACCTGCCCGCGGGCGAGCGCCACGCCTTCAACGCCGGCAACGGCTTCGCCGCCTTCGACACGCCGATCGGCCGGATCGGGATGCTCGTCTGCTACGACAAGACCTTCCCGGAGGCGGCACGCCAGCTCGCCCTCGATGGCGCCGGCCTGATTGCCTCCCTGTCGGCCTGGCCCGTCTGCCGGGTGGACCCCGCGACCTGGGTGCGCCGCGACCTGCAGGTGCGCCACTTCAACCTGCTCGACCAGACGCGCGCGCTCGAGAACCAGGTGGTCTGGGTCTCGTCCAACCAGGTCGGTCGCTTCGGCCGGCTGCGCTTCCCCGGGCAGGCGAAGATCGTGGACCCGCGCGGGCGCGTGCTCGCGAGGACGGGCGCCCGCGCCGGGGCGGCGCTTGCGCGCGTCGACGCGCCGAGCGTCGTCGCCGCCGCCCGCGACCGGCTGTCCTACCTCGACGACCGCCGCCCGCTGGCCTACGAGCGCGCGGCCTGACGATGTGCGGGATTGCCGCGGCCTATGGACCGCACCCGCCCTGGGAGGTCGAGCAGATGCTCGACCGGCTCTCGCACCGCGGGCCCGACGACGAGGGCGCGGTCAAGGTCGGCGACGCCTGGCTCGGGCACCGGCGCCTGTCGATCGTCGACGTCGAGGGCGGCCGCCAGCCGCTCGCCAACCCCGCCGGCGACGTCTGGCTCGTCGGCAACGGCGAGGTCTACAACCACGCCGAGGTCCGCGCGACGCTGGCACCGACGCGCTTCGCGACGCGTTCGGACAACGAGGTCGCGCTGCATCTGCTCGACGAGCGCGGCCCGGCCGCGCTGAGTGAGCTCGAAGGGATGTTCGCGTTCCTCGTGGCAGGCGACGACGGGAGCTTCGTCGCCGCGCGCGACGCCGTCGGGATCAAGCCGCTGTACTGGGCGCGCCGCGACGGGCGCGTGCGCTTCGCCTCGGAGATCGCGGCCTTCGCGCCCGACTGGATGGAGCACGTCGAGGCGTTCCCGCCGGGTTGCCACTGGACGCCCGACGGGGGCCTGGAGCGCTTCGCCAGCGCCGTGCCGTCGATGGGCGAGGGCGCGCCGGCCGCGCGTGCGGTCTGCAGCGACGCCCCCGAGCCCCCGGCCGAGGCGCTGGCCGCCACGCGCGAGCAGCTCATCGCGTCCGTGCGCCGCCAGCTCATGGGCGACGTGCCGGTCGGCGTCTTCCTCTCCGGCGGGCTGGACTCCGCGATCGTCGCCGCGATCGCGGCGCGCGAGCTTGCCGCGAGCGGACAGCGCGTGCAGACGTTCGCGGTCGGCACGTCGGGCAGCGCGGATCTGCTGGCCGCGCGCGTGGTCGCGCGCCACCTCGGCACGCAGCACCGCGAGCGCGTCTATGACGCCGCCGAGGCGGCGCAGGCCCTGCCCGAGGTCGTCCGCATCATCGAGCACTTCGACCCCTCGCTCGTGCGCAGCGCCGTTCCCAACCTCCTGCTCGCCGAGATGACCTCTCGGCACGTGAAGGTCGTGCTGACCGGCGAGGGCGCCGACGAGCTGTTCGCCGGCTACGAGTACCTGCGCGAGTTCGGCGACGCGGCGTCGCTGCAGGGCGAGCTCATGCGCACCGTGCACGGCCTGCACAACCTCAACCTCCAGCGCTGCGACCGCGTGACGATGGCGCACGGCCTCGAGGCGCGCGTGCCGTTCCTCGACCGGCAGGTGATCGCGTTCGCGTTCGGCCTGCCGATGGCCTGGAAGCTGTCGGCCCCCGGCGAGCTCGAGAAGCGCCTGCTGCGGCGCGCCTTCGAGGGCTGGCTGCCCGACGAGATCCTCTGGCGCGTCAAGGCCGAGTTCGGCGACGGCAGCGGCGCGCGCGACGTGCTGACCCGCGCCGTCGAGGAGGCGATCAGCATCGAGGAGTTCGAGCGCGAGCGCCACGTGATCGATCCCCCGCTGCGCACGCGCGAGGAGCTCGCATACCACCGGATCTTCACCCGGCATCTGCCCGGCGTGCGGCCCGAGGCCACCCTCGGGCGCTTCGCGACCGCCTAGGAGCTTGTCAAGCCTAATTTCGCGCAGCCGGGGGCCCCGGCATGCCGAGCTCCTCGGCCACCGCCCAGGCGTCGCGTCCGACGAGCCCGCAGATGCGGTCGCCGCGGAACCGGCACTCGACGCCGATGTCGGCGGTCAGGTCCTCGTCGCCGCGATGCGCGACGAGGTGCACGAAGGCGACCACGCTGTCGCCCGTGTCGATCGCGTCCGCGACGTCCGTGCTGAAGGACTCCCAGCCTGCGCCGAGCTCCTCATACCAGCGCGTCATCCCGGCGAGTCCGCGGTACTCGTGCTCGTGGTAGAGGACCCCGAGGACCGGCTCGAACGCGACGTCGGGCTCCAGCGTCTCGAGCATCGACGGCAGGTCGCGCTCGGTGACGGCCCGGTAGAAGGTGCGCACGACGTCGGCGTGGCTCACGGCGCGCGGCCTCCTGCTGCGCGCGGCGGCGGCGGATTGCGCTGGAGCCATTCCTGCGCCGCGGGAGCCGCGACGCGCGCGATTGCGGCCCAGTCGGACCCCTGTGGGGCCGGCGGGATGACCTTCAGGACCGCGAGCGTGCGGACGATCGACTCCAGCGGGCGGTTCGCGTAGGACCAGGGCGGCGGGATCGTGTCGCCGACGGACGCGTTGGCAACCCACTCGACGAGGTCGCGGTCGCTGCGCGACACGACGTGCGACATGTCGCTGCGCTCAGTCAAGCGCGCCCGCCGGGAGCACGAAGCGCGCGGGGGAACGAGCCTCGGCCGCGCCGACGGCATCCGTGCGCAGCCCGTGCAGTCCGCGTCGCGTCGAGGTCTGCGCGACGACTGCCTCCGGCGTGCCACCGTGCGCGAGGATCCACGTCATCACCTCGTCTGAGCCGCTGCCCTCTGCGACGATCGCCGCGCGCTCGATGATCGTTCCGCCCGAGGGATGGGCTCGGGCCAGGCGGCAGACCAGCGTCTTGATGGCGTCGTCTTCCATCCCACAACCGTAGCCCCTTCGCCGCGCATAGTCTGTGCGGTGGGCACGTTTGCGCTAGCTGCTGTAGGCGACCGGCGCGGTCCCTGGCGGGATCGGAGGCAGGTGCGACGCAGGTCACGCGCATGAGCAGCATGGGGAGGCCGCTGACGCGCAGCACCGCGTCGGAGGTCGAGCCGATGAGCGCGTGGTGCAGCCGGCCGTGCCCGTGGGCGCCCATGACGATGAGGTCGCAGCCGATCTCGCGGGCGATCTCGACGATCGCCCTGGCCGGCCGCCCGCGCGCGATCCGCGTCTCGACGCCGACGTCCGAGGGCAGCTCTCCTACGGCCGCCGCGCGTGCTGATCGAGCGCGAGCGTGGTCGCGCGGCGCGGCCGCGGCGTCGGCGGAGCCGTCGACGGCGACGAGGATTTGCGGTAGCAGGCCACGGCGATTACGCGCGAGCGTGCCCCGCGCGCGCTCGCCGCCGCGCCGCTGGACGACGACGTTCTTGTCGGCCTCGCGCCGCTGGTGGACGCGCTCGGGGCGGACGCAGGGTAGGGCGCTCGCCGTCGTAGGCCCGCGCTCGCGGGAGGAAGGGCCGGAGGGCGCCACTGTCCCAGATGGCTGTCGCAGCACGACAGCAGAGTGGGACGGTGGCTCGGCCCGGGGCGCGGAGCTCGCCCTGGCTCACCCTCCGCCAGGCGCCCAGCACCACGCGGCGCCGCGCGGTCCTCGGCGGGCGTCCTGGATGCGCGGTGGCCGGCCCGCCGCGCAGGAGGCCCAGCGGATGCGGCGCTACGGCGGTCCGTGCATCGCGACGACGCCGTGGGCGATCTCGACGATCGCCCTGGCCGGCCGCCCGCGCGCGATCCGCGTCTCGACGCCGACGTCGAGGGCAGCTCTCCTACGGCGCGGCGCGTGCTGATCGAGCGCGAGCGTGGTTGCGTGGCGCAGCGCGGCCGCGGCGTCGGCGGAGCCGTCGACGGCGACGAGGATTTGCGGTAGCAGGCCACGGCGATTACGCGCGAGCGGGCCCCGCCCGCGCTCGCCGCCGCGCCGCTGGACGACGTTCTTGTCGTCCTCGCGCCGCTGGTGGACGCGCTCGGGGCGGACGCAGGGTAGGGCGCTCGCCGTCGTGGGCCCGCGCTCGCGGGAGGAAGGGGGCCGGAGGGCGCCACTGTCCCAGATGGCTGTCGCAGCACGACAGCAGAGTGGGACGGTGGCTCGGCCCGGGGCGCGGAGCTCGCCCTGGCTCACCCTCCGCCAGGCGCCCAGCACCACGCGGCGCCGCGCGGTCCTCGGCCGGCGTCCTGGATGCGCGGTGGCCGGCCCGCCGCGCAGGAGGCCCAGCGGATGCGGCGCTACGGCGGTCCGTGCATCGCGACGACGCCGCTCGCGCCCTGACAGCGACCGGCGCTTGAAGCGCGGGGGAGACGGGGCACACTCGTGCCATGCTGGGACTCCCCGACACGATCAAGGCCTGCCTCTTCGACCTCGACGGCGTGCTCACGACAACCGCCGAGCTGCACGCGCGCGCGTGGAAGGAGATGTTCGACGTCTTCCTCGCCGAGCGCGGGGAGCCGCCGTTCGAGCTGCCCGGCGACTACGACCGCTACGTCGACGGCAGGCCCCGCCTCGACGGGGTGCGCTCGTTCCTGCAGTCGCGCGCGATCAAGGACGACGATCAGCTCGTCCGCACCCTGGGCGACCGCAAGAACGAGATCGTGTTGACGCTGATCCGCAGCGGCGGCGCGGAGGTCTACGAGGGCTCGGTGCGCTACGTCCGGGCCGCCCTCGAGGCGGGGCTGCGCTGCGCCGTGGTCTCCTCGAGCGCCAACGCCCGCGAGGTGCTGCGCGCGACCGGCATCGCGGACCTCTTCGAGGACGTCGTGGACGGCGTCGTCGCCCAGCGCGAGGGGCTGCCGGGCAAGCCGGCGCCCGACATGTTCCTCGCCGGCGCCGCCGCGGTCGACACGCCCGCGGCGCAGGCGGCGGTGTTCGAGGACGCGCTGGCCGGCGTCGAGGCCGGCCGCGCCGGCGACTTCGGGTACGTCGTGGGCGTCAACCGCACGGGTCAGGCACAGGCGCTGAAGGAGCGCGGCGCGGACGTCGTCGTCGACGACCTCGCGGAGCTGCTGGACGGCGCATGATCGGCGCCGGCATCTTCGCGGTCGATCCGTGGACGGTCCCCGAGCGCGCGCTGGACCTCGACGTCCTCGCCCAGACGGAGTCGGTCTTCGCGCTCTCCAACGGCCACATCGGGCTGCGCGGCAACCTCGACGAGGGCGAGCCGGCGGGCCATCCGGGCACCTATCTCAACGGCTTCTACGAGAGCCGCCCGCTGCCCTATGCCGAGGAGGCCTACGGCAACCCCGAGTCCGGCGAGACGATGATCAACGTCACGAACGGCAAGATCGTGCGCCTGCTCGTCGACGACGAGCCGTTTGACCTGCGCTACGGCACGCTGGAGCGCCACGAGCGCACGCTCGACCTGCGCGACGGGGTCCTGCGCCGCGAGGCGCGCTGGCTGTCGCCCGCCGGCCAGGGCGTGATCGTCCGCACGACGCGCCTGGTCTCGTTCGTCCAGCGCTCGATCGCCGCGATCCTCTACGAGGTCGAGCCCTACGGCGGCTCGGCGCGCATCGTCGTGCAGTCCGAGCTCGTGACCAACGAGACCGTCCACGAGGCGAGCGGCGACCCGCGCGCCGCAGCCGCGCTGCGCACGCCGCTGCGCGCCGAGGCCCACGGCCACGAAGGACTGCGCGCGGGGCTCGTGCACATGACGAAGACCTCGGGGCTGCGCGTCGCGGCGGCGATGGACCATGTTGTCGACGGGCCCGAGGAGACCGTCACCGGCGTCGAGAGCGAGCCGGACCTCGCGCGCGTGACGGTCGCGACGGAGCTCACGGCCGGCGAGACGCTGCGGATCGTGAAGTTCGTCGCCTATGGCTGGTCGAGCCGGCGCTCGCTGCCGGCGGTGCGCGACCAGACCGAGGCGGCCCTCGCGGGCGTCATGCACACCGGCTGGGAGGAGTTGCTGGCCTCCCAGCGCCGATACCTGGACGACTTCTGGGCGCGTGCGGACGTCGAGGTCGAGGGCGACCCGGCGCTGCAGCAGGCGATCCGCTTCGGGCTCTTTGAGGTGCTGCAGGCGGCGGCACGCGCGGAGGGCCGCGCGATCCCTGCCAAGGGGCTGACCGGCCGCGGCTACGACGGCCACAGCTTCTGGGACATGGAGACCTACACGCTGCCCTTGCTGACGTACGTCGCGCCGCAGGCGGCGCGCGACGCGCTGCGCTGGCGCCATTCGACGCTCGACCTCGCGCGCGCGAGGGCCCGTGAGCTGAACCTTGCCGGGGCGACGTTCCCCTGGCGCACGATCAGCGGTCAGGAGTGCTCGGGCTACTGGCCCGCCGCGACGGCCGCGTTTCACATCAACGCCGACGTCGCCGATGCCGCGCGGCGCTACATGGCCGCCACCGAGGACGACGGCTTCGCCCGCGACGAGGGCCTCGAGCTCCTCGTCGAGACCGCGCGGCTGTGGCGCTCGGTCGGTCACCACGACGCGAGCGGCGGCTTCCGGATCGACGGCGTCACGGGGCCCGACGAGTACTCGGCGGTCGCCGACAACAACGTCTACACGAACGTCATGGCGCGCCGCAACCTGCGCGAGGCGGCGGACCTCGCAGCGCGCCACCCGCGCCACGCGGGCCGGCTCGGCGTCGACGAGGAGGAGATCGCCGCGTGGCGCGACGCCGCCGACGCGGTCGTCATCCCCTTCGACGAGGACCTGCGCATCACGCCCCAGTCGGAGGGCTTCACGCGCCACCGCCGCTGGGACTTCGACCGCACCCCGTCCGACCGCTACCCGCTGCTCATGCACTACCCCTACGTGCTGCTGTACTCCAGCCAGGTCGTCAAGCAGGCCGACCTCGTGTTCGCCCTCTACGTCTGCGGCGACTGCTTCAGCGCCGAGCAGCGCGCGCGCGACTTCGAGTACTACGAGCGCATCACGGTCCGCGACTCGTCGCTGTCGGCGTGCATCCAGGCGATCATGGCGGCCGAGGTCGGGCAGCTCGAGCTCGCCTACGACTACCTCGGCGAGACGGCGTTCATCGACCTGCACGACCTCGCGTTCAACACCCGCGACGGGCTGCACCTCGCCGCGCTCGCGGGCGCCTGGCTCGTCGCCGTCGCGGGCTTCGGGGGCATGCGCGACCACGGCGCGACGCTCGAGTTCGCCCCGAGCCTGCCGCCGCGGCTGACGTTGCTGAGCTTCCGGCTGATGTACCGCGGGCGGCGCCTGCGCGTGAGCATCGGCCACGACGAGGTCGCATACGAGCTGCTCGACGGGGAGGCGATCGAGATCCTCGATCGCGACGAGCCCGTGCGGCTGACCCCGGACGAGCGCGTGCAGGCGCGGCCGATCGCGCCGCTCCCGGCGCGCGAGCGCCCCGCGCAGCCGCCCGGCCGCGAGCCGCCGCTCGGTCGCTAGTGCGGCGAGCGCGCGCCCGCGCCCGCGCCGGATCCAGCGATCAGAAGATGCTGCGCATCGCCTTCAGCACGAGGCTGCCGAACCCGATCGCGGCGACCATGCCGAGCGCGCCGACGGCGATCCCGGCGAGCGCGAGGAGGTAGTCGGTCAGCAGGACGCCGACGGCGAGCACGACGACGCCGATCGCGGGCAGCGTGTCGAGGCCCGAGAAGGGCGGCGCCAGGAAGGCCGTCGCGGTGAACGCGAGCACGACGGTGCCGAAGACGATCCCGCTGAGGCGATGGCCGAACAGCCAGCGCCCGCGGGGGCGCGAGATGCGCTCGAGCTGGCGGATGCGCTTGAGCAGCGCGGTGATGATCTTCCGCCGCGCAGGCGTCGCGAGCTCAAGCCGGCGCCAGCGCGCGGGCAGCCAGATCTCGCGGCGACCGGCGATGAGCTCGAGCGCGAGCAGCGCCGCGATGACCTCGAGCACGTGGGTCGCGCCGCCGGTGGGCAGCGGCAGTGCCGGCAGCGCCATGAGCAGCGCGAACACGATCGCGAAGCTGCGCTCGCCGAAGACGTCGACGAGGCTGCCGAGCGTCTTGGGCTCCGCGCCGTCGAGCCACGCCTCGAGCTCGTCGCTGACGGGTTTTGCGGGGGCCTGCTGAGGATCGGTCACCGCCCGACCCTAGGGTGGATGGATGAGCGTCGCGCTGCACCACGAGACCGCGGGTCCCGACGGCGCGCCGGTCCTGCTGCTGGGCGCGCAGCTCGGCACGACGCTGCGGGTGTGGGATCCGCTCGTCCCGGCGCTCGCCGAGCGCCTGCGCGTGGTGCGCTTTGACCATCGCGGCCACGGCGAGTCGCCCGTGCCGCCGGGCCCGTACGAGATCGCCGACCTGGCGGGCGACGTCCTGGCGCTCATGGACCGCCTCGGCATCGAGCGCGCGCACCACTGCGGGCTGTCGATCGGCGCGATGGTCGGGATGTGGCTGGGCGCGCACGCCCCCGAGCGCGTCGACCGGCTCGTCCTGATCTGCACATCGGCGCACATCGGGCCGGCGTCGATGTGGGTCGAGCGGGCCGCGGCGGTGCTCGCCGCCGGCACGGTCGGCGCGGTCGCCGATCCCGTGGTCGACCGCTGGCTGACGCCCGCCTTCGCGGCAGCGCATCCGGACGAGCGCCGGCGCCTGCGCGACATGCTCGCCGCCGCGCCGCCCGACGGCTACGCCGCCTGCTGCGGCGCGATCGAGCGCATGGACCTGCGCGGCGACCTGCGGTCGATCCGCGCGCCGACGCTCGTGGTCTCAGGCGCCGACGATCTGGCCGCGGCGCCCGAGAACCAGCAGGTCATCGCCGATGCGATTGCCGGCGCGCGCCTGGAGCTCGTGCCCGACGCGGCCCATCTCGCCGCGGTGCAGCAGCCCCAGGCCGTCACGCGCCTGATCCTCGACCACCTGTCGCAGCCGGCTACTGGACGGTGAGCGTTCCCTTCATGCCGGCGGCCTCGTGGTTGCCGACCGAGCAGTAGAAGCTGTACTTGCCCGCCTTGAGCGTGAAGGACTTCGACGTCTTCGAGCCCTGGATCGTGTCGGTGGCGCCGGCCTCCGTCTCGCCCTGCTCGATCGTGACGTTGTGCGGCACCTGCGAGTCGTTCGTGAAGTCGATCGTGACGTCGCCGGCCTTCGCCTGCAGGGACTTCTTGTCGTAGGACAGGTCGCCGCCGGGATCGGCCGCCAGGGCGAGCGTCGCGCCGCCGGACGTCGAGGTCGTCGACGTGTCCGCGGGCGGGGCCGCCGCCGCCGGGGTGGACGAGGAGTCCTTGCTGTCATCGTCGCCGCAGGCCGCGATCCCCATCGTCGCCACCGCTGCCAGAACCAAAGCCATCGAACGCCGCAACACCGCAGGCCTCCCCTTGAGTGGACAGGCGCTCAGGCTAGGCGAGCAGGTCGCGAGCGCGCAAGTTCGAACTGGCGCGCCGCCGCTGCCTCTAGGGTCCCCGCGGTGAACGTCATCGACGAGCTCGTCGCCAACAACGAGGCCTTCGCCGCGGGTCTTTCGGCTCGGCACCTGCAGATCGAGCCCGCCGGGCGCCTGGTCATCGTCACGTGCATGGACGCGCGCCTCGACGTCTTCGCCGCGCTCGGGCTGGGCGAGGGCGAGGCTCACGTCCTGCGCAACGCCGGCGGGGTCATCACCGATGACGTCATCCGCTCGCTGGCCGTGTCCCAGCGCCGGCTGGGCACGCGCGAGGTGATGCTCATCCACCACACCGACTGCGGCATGCAGGCGCTCACCGACGACGGCTTCCGCGCCGAGCTGCAGGACGCCACCGGCGTCGCCCCGGCGTTCGCGATCGAGTCCTTCACCGACCTCGACGCCGACGTGCGCCAGTCGATCCTGCGCGTGCGCCGCTCGCCGTTTCTCCTGCACCACGACGGCGTCCGCGGCTTCGTCTACGACGTCGACACGCACCGCCTGCGCGAGGTCGCGGTCGCCTGAGGGGCGGGCGCCGCCGCGGCGGCGCGGGCCAGCTCTTCGCCGGCGTGGCGGCGGCGGGGGAGTGCAGGCCGACGATGACCTTGTCCCTGCCGCTGCCGTAGACGTGGAAGACGTGGTCGCCGCGCTCGACGAGGCGGAACACCGCGCCCAGGCGCGGGTTGCCCGCCGCCTGGTTGAGGTCCAGGCCCTTGTCGTCGCCGTTCTCGATGCGCGCGTAGGCGTGCCCGGCGATCTTCTTGGACTGCTCGCCGTCGGGCCGCGCCTTGGGCTTGGCGGCGTCGGAGAGCGCGCCCGCGAAGCTCTTCGTGCTCTTCGTCGCGTCCTTCGTCGTCGTCGCGGCCACCGTGGCCGCCGGGGTCGCGCCGCCGGTGGGGGCCGCTCACCGAGCAGCAGCGCCAGGCGCTGGGGGCGCTGGAGACCGTCAACTTCCGCGTGCGCCTCGCCGCGCCCGCCAGGCCGCGCCGCGTCGACGAGGCGTTCGTTCACACGCGGGTGCCGGCGCCGCTGCGCGCCGGCGCTACGGCGATCCCGTGATCGCGCGGACCTTGCGCAGCAGGTAGGGCCCCAGCGACGTGGAGAACGGCACCGTGATGTGTCCGAGCACGTCGCGGAAGACGAGCGCCCCGCCGATCGCCGGATAGCAGACGCGGGAGCTGCAGAAGAAGCGCGTCAGGTCGACCGCCCGGTAGCGCTTGACGTGCAGCTGGTGGACCGTCTGGACCGCGCGGTCGGGGTGCAGCGCATCGGCGACGGGGGTCGTGCAGGCCGGTCCCGGGCGCGTGCCGGCGGCGACCGCAGACTCGACGCAGGTCAGCGTCGTATCGGCGGGATCGGGTGTGTCGCGGATGACGATCACGTGCTTGACGGTCCTGGGCAATGCGCCCCACGCCTTCCGGAACCCGGCGGCCTTGGCGCTCAGCTCGGACTGGCCGGGCGCCAGCCCGATCGGCGTCGTGGCGTTCTGGGACACGAGGACGGTGCTGACCTCGGGATGGTCGCCGAACCAGCGCTGCGCGTCGCGGTACCACGGGATGCAGATCTCCCTGGCGCCCGCGCCCATGAACTTCACGGAATCCGAGAAGAAGCATCCCGCGGCGGTGAGCGAGTAGCCCCGCCAGCGGTTGCGCTTGGCGACGACGTCGACCGCGGCGCGCCAGTGCAGCGCGTGGCTGTCGCCGACCAGTGCGATCGTTCCCCGCGCGCGCGCGGCCGAGGCGCCGAACGTGCAGACGGGCGCGGGCTCCTCGGTCGTCAGCCTGCACGGCGAGGCCGGCACGACGTCGACGTCCTTGACGGCCGGCGTGACGGCGATCGAATCGTTGAAGCAGGGGTGGCTGGGATCACGTGCCGCGGCGCCGAAGCAGCGCGCCTGCGCGGCCGAGCTGCCGGCCGCCGCCGCGGCGACGAGCAGGCAGGCGGCGACGAAGGTCGTGATCAGCGCGGCGCGCACAAGCTGGTCAGGTGTTCTGCTGGTAGCTGCTCGTGACCCGCCGGGCGCCGGCCCTGCACGTGAAGCTCGCGTAGAACAGCAGGGGCGTGCTCGAGCTCCTGCGTCCGGTGCAGGCCCAGATCGAGAGCACCTTCTTCTTGCAGGTGAAGCTCGCGGCCGAGCGGCAGCGATGGAAGGCCACCATGACCTTCTTGGCCGTCGTGCAGGACGAACCCGTGGCCTTCAGCGACAGGTTGTAGGTCGGCTTGTCGCCGGGCGGGTCCTGGTCGCGCTGGCTGAGGCTGCACTTCCTGGGGGCCGCGGCCTGCGAATCCGAGGCACGCAGCGTCACCGCGACCACTGCGAGGCAGGCGAGCAGGACGAGCACGGCGAGGGGGCGGCGAAGGGCGGATGCGGTCACAGGTGAACCTCCGAGGAGTGCAGCGGTCGATCCTGGCATATGCAACTCCCGACGGCGCGGCAAGTCGCGGGTTGCGCGAACGCGGGCTCGCGGCCGTTCATCCGGGTGCCTGGTCGTCGCGGTCGATCGCGCGCTCCATCGCGACGCACGCGACCGTGACGCCGTCGGGCATCGTCAGCTCGAAGCGCTGGACCGCGCGGAAGCCGAAGGCGCGGTAGAGCGGCTCACCGGGAAGGGTCGCGCCGAGGACGAGGCTCGTGAAGCCCTCGTCGCGCGCGGCCCGCTCGCAGGACTCCAGGATGGCGCGCCCGAGGCCGCGGCGGGTCCAGTCGCCATGGACGAACATGGCGCGTATGCGCGCGGGCTCGCGGGCGGGATCGAGCAGCCGCTCGTCGTCGCGCCCCGGGCCCGACCCGGTGAAGAGCTTGGCGCGCCTGCTCCAGCCGCCGCAGGCGACGACCTCGCCATCCGCGACGTGCACGAGGTACGTGCCGTCCTCGATGAGCCGCGTGTCGAGGTGGGCGATGTGCACCGCCGCGCTCGCCGTCTGGCGCTCGTCGTAGAAGCGCGGGAAGAGCTCGAGGACCGATGCGCGCATGAGCGCGGAGATCGCCGGCGCGTCAGACGCGCGCGCGCGGCGCTGCGGCGCCGGCCGCGGCGCGGTCACGGGCCCGCGCGGGCATTCGGGGACACCAGGCGGCCACGATACCCCGCGGTCGACGTCCGGCGCCAAGGCGTCCATTAGGGTCCGAACGCGATGTTGCGGCTCAAGGGCGACGGTCTGACACTGGCGTTGCAGGACGAGGGCGACGGTCCGGCGGTGCTGCTGATCCACGGCTTTCCGGACTCCTCGCACGTCTGGCGCCATCAGGTCCGCGCGCTGACGGGCGCGGGCATGCGCACGATCGCGCCCGACATGCGCGGCTTCGGCGAGTCCGACCGGCCCGAGGGCGTCGCGGAGTACAGGATCGGGCGCAGCGTCCGCGACATGGTCGCGGTCCTCGACGGCCTGGGCGTGGAGCGTGCGCACGTCATCGGACACGACTGGGGAGCGGCCGTCGCCTGGGCGCTCGCCGCCGCGTTCCCCGACCGCGTCGACCGGCTGGTCGCGATGTCCGTCGGTCACCCGGCTGCGCTGCGCGAGCGCACGATGCAGCAGCGCGAGAAGTCCTGGTACATGCTGCTCTTCCAGTTCGAGGGCGTCGCCGAGGAGCTCCTCCAGCGCGACGACTGGCGCCTGACGCGCGACTGGCTGCACGGCGACGGCGACATCGATCGCTACGTCGCCGACCTCTCGCGGCCGGGCGCCCTCACCGCGGCGCTGAACTGGTACCGCGCCAACGTCGCCCCGCACCGCGAGCTCGAGGAGCGCCCGCCGCTGCCGCCGGTCCGGGCGCCGACGCTCGGGCTCTGGAGCACGCGCGACAACTACCTCACCGAGGACGGCATGCTGCGCTCGGAGTCCTGCGTGACCGGGCCCTGGTGCTACGAGCGCATCGACGGCGCGAGCCACTGGCTGCAGCTCGACGCGCCCGACGAGGTCAACGCGCTGGTGCTGGAGTTCCTCGCGCCGGCCGCCTGACGGGCCTCGGGCGGGGGTGGTACATCCAGCGCCGGATCGCGCATCTCGCCGCTAGGGTCAGGCGGGTGCGGCCCGACTTCGACGTGGACCTCGAGCCTGAGCTCGTGGCCGCCATGACCGAGCACCGCGAGGAGGTCGAGGCGATCGCGACCGGCCCATGGCCGCCCACGTTCGCGGACACGATCGCCGCCCTCGAGCGCGCCGGCGAGCGCCTGTACCTCGCCGAGCGGTTGCTCGACGACGCCTCCTTGGCGCGCTCGACCGCCGCGATCCGGGCCCTCGACGCGAAGATCCGCCCGCGCCTGGCTGCGCACCGCGACGCCGTGCAACTGGACCCGCGGTTGTTTGCGCGGATCGGCGACCTCGTCGCGCGCCGCGAGGAGCTCGGACTGGGGGAGGAGGAGCGCTGCGTCCTGCAGCGCTGCCACCGCGACCTCGTGCGTGCCGGCGCGACGCTCGGCGGCGGCGATCAGGTTCGGCTGCGCGCCATCAACGAGCGCGTCGCGATGCTGACGGTGGAGTTTCGGCGCCGGCTGCACGAGGAGACGCGCGCGCTGGCGGTGCACGTCGGCGATGCGGACGAGCTCGACGGGCTGTCCCCCGCGATGGTCGCGGCTGCCGGGCGCGCTGCTCGCGAGCACGCCGAGCAGGGCAGCACCGAGCACGGTTTTCGCTTGACGCTGGCACTCCCGTCGGCGCAGCCTGCACACGAATACCTGCACGACCGGGCGTTGCGCGAGCGCCTGTGGCACGCGTCGGTCGCCCGCGGTCGCCGCGGCGGCGACAACGACAATCGTGCGGTGGTGGCGGAGATCGCCGCGCTGCGCGCCGAGCGCGCGGGGCTGCTGGGCTTCGCCACCCACGCCGAGTACGCGATCGCCGACGAGACCGCCGGCAGCGTCGCAGCGGTGCACCGGCTGCTCGAGGAGGTCGGCAGCGCCGCCGTGACCTTCGCCCGCGCGGAGGCCGCGCGGCACGAGGCCGCGCTGCGGGCGGACGGGCACGAGGGCCCGGTGGCGCCCTGGGACTGGCCCTACTACGCCGCCCGCGAGCGCCGCGAGCAGCACGCGATCGACGAGGTCCGCCTCCGGGAGCACTTCCAGCTCGATCGCGTCCTCGGCGACGGCGCCTTCGACATCGCCGAGCGCCTCTACGGCCTGCGCTTCGAGCTCTGCGACGACAGCGTGGCGCGGCCACATCCCGACGTGCGCATCTGGGACGTACGCGACGCCGACGGAAGCGACCGCGGCCGGCTGTACGTCGATCCATATGCGCGCGACGGCAAAGGTGGCGGCGCCTGGCTGGATGCCTATGCGGAGCCCGCGCCGCTGCTGGATCGCCTTCCGCAGATCGTGCTGCAGCTCAACATCACGCGGCCGGCGGACGGCGCGCCCGCGCTGCTGACTCCGCTGGACCTGCACATGCTCTTTCACGAGTTCGGCCACGCCCTGCACATGCTGCTGTCGGATGTGGCCCATCCGCGCATCGCCGGCCTGAATGTCGCGACCGACGTGGTCGAGTTCCCCTCGAAGCTGCACGAGTCGCTGGGGCTGCGCCCCGAGGTCATCGCCCGCTACGCCCGCCACCACGAGACGGGGGCTGCCCTCGACGACGCCGATGTCGCCGCGCTGGCGTCCTCGACCCGGGTCGGCGCCGCCGCCATGGGCGTCCGCGGCGCGGGCAACGCGTGGGTCGACCAGGCGTGGCACGCCCTCGCCCCGGGCGAGAGCGTCACCGACGTCGACGCGTTCGAGGCGGCTGTGCTCGAACGCCACGGCCTCGATGTCCCCGGCCTGGAGCCCCACTACCGCTCGACCTACTGCGTCCACATCTTCGACGGCGGCTACGGCGGCGTGCACTACTCCTATCTGTGGTCGGCCATGCTCGAGGCGGCCGCGCTGGAGTGGCTCGACGAGCACGGCGGCCTGACCCGCGCGAACGGGCAACGGCTGCGCGACGAGCTCCTTTCGCGAGGGGCGACGGTCGACCCGCTGGTGGCGCTGCGGACGGTTACCGGCCGCGAGCCGTCCGTGCAGTCGATGCTGCGACGCCGCGGACTCGTCGCCGCGGAGTAGGCGCAGGATCAGCCGCCGGAGCTCGCGGCGACGTGACGCCGCTTCGCAACGAAACTGCGCAGGATCTCCGGCGCGAATCGCCGCTCGCTTCCCGGGCCGATCGGGTACTCGCCCCGAAAGCCCGTACACGACGCAGGAGGCACCGATGGCAGAACTGACACCGCTGGACGAGAAGCTCGGCGAGGTCCTGGGGCTGGCCCAGGCCGCGCAGGAGGCGACGACCAAGGTCGCCGGCATGGAGGGGGCGGAGGAGTTCCGGTCGCGCCTGGAGCGGATGGGCGACGAGGCGGCCGAGACCGAACGTCGCACCGACGAGCTCGTCGACGGGCTCGACGGCAAGAAGACCGCGATCCGCGAGAAGGCGGCAGAGACCAAGAGCGAGGCCAAGGAGATGATGCAGACCTACCTCGCCGAGGAGGAGGAGGCGCTTGACGGCTTCGAGTTCCTGACGATGGCCGAAGCGGGCGAGCTCGGGCATTGGGAGATCGTCAAGAAGATGAGCGACACGCTCGGTGAGTCCCGGGTCAGCGAGCTTGCCGACTGGGCCGTCGCGGTGCAGCGCAAGCATTTCGACGAGGTCCGCGAGAGCAGCCTCGAGCTGGCGACGGCCGAGGTGAGCGGGTAGCTGCTCGTCCCGAGCGACAGGAGGACTCATGGCAACCGTGACCCGGATCGCAACGGCAGGACTGCAGGGATGGCGCGGCAAGGTCGGCGACGTCGTGGCCGAGCCGCTCGCGCAGCGCACGCCGCTGGGCGCAGAGCAGATCAGGGCGGCGGTGGGCGCGCTGTTCTTCGCGCTGTCGGTGCTCTACATCGCCAAGACGGTGAGCGCCGCGTCGCGCGAGCTGCGCGACGCCTGAGAGCGCGGGGGGCGGGGGCCCTCGCGGGCGTGACCGGTGTCACACCGATGCGATTCGCGGGGGCGCATGCTGATCATTCGGGGTGAAGGCGATCGCGTAGGGGAGACACACATGGCGCACCACAGGACGTCCAGGGTCATCGCGTCGGGTGGCATCGCAGCGCTGGGCTTCGTCGTCGGAGCTGCGGTGCGTGCGGGGAGGGCCGGCAGGCAACACGCCGGCGCCGGCCCGCCCGACATCGACAATGCGCGGTTCTTCAAGGAGCTGGCCGCCACCCGCTGCGCGATGCGGGCCTCGCCGGCCACGCGCGCCCGCGCATAGCGTCACGCGCGCGAACGGCGGCGCTCAGGTGCCGCAGAACGTGCGGTACGCGCCGAAGCTCGGCGGGGCGGGCGCGGCGTAGCGCTCCAGGCCGGGACGCTCGTCAAACGGCCGGGCGAGCACGTCCAGGAGTCGCTGCAAGGGCTGCAGGTCGCCGGCCGTCGCCGCTTGCAGCGCGTCCTCGACATGGTGGTTGCGCGCGATGTAGACGGGATTGACGCGATCCATCGCCTCGGCCACCACGCGCGGGTCGCAGCCGCGGGCCGACAGCTCTGCCAGCCAGCGCTCCGACCAGGCGTCAAACGCGTCGGGCTCGGCGAACAGCGACCGCGCCTGAGCCGGATCTCCCAGCGCCGTCGCGGACAGCGCACGGAAGCACGAGGTGAAGTCGACGCGCTGTGCCAGCAGCAGCGCCAGCAGGTCGTCGATCAGGGCGTCGTCGTCGCCGGCGCCGCTCCCGAGCCCGAGCTTGGCGCGCATCCCGCCGACCCAGTACGCGTCATAGCGCTCCGGGAACGACCGCAGGACGTCGCCGGCTGCCGCGTGCGCCGCGTCGCCGTCGGCGTCCAGCAGGGGCAGGAGCGTCTCGGCCAGGCGCGCGAGGTTCCACTGCGCGACGGCCGGCTGGTTGCCGTAGGCGTACCGGCCGCCGACATCGATCGAGCTGAACACCGTGGCCGGGTCGAACGCCTCCATGAACGCGCAGGGGCCGTAGTCGATGCTCTCGCCGGAGATCGCCATGTTGTCGGTGTTCATCACGCCGTGGATGAACCCCACCTGCATCCAGCGGGCGACGAGCGCCGCCTGGGCGTCCACGACCGCCTGGTAGAACGCGAGGTACGGATTCTCCGCCTCGGCCGCCTGGGGATGGTGACGTGCGATCGCATAGTCGGCGAGGCGGCGCACGAGCGCCGGGTCGCCGTGGGCCGCCGCGTACTGGAACGTGCCGACGCGAAGATGGCTCGCCGCGACACGGACGAGCACCGCGCCCGGCAGGAGCGTCTCACGCACCACGTCCTCGCCGGTGGCCACCACCGCGAGCGCGCGGGTGGTCGGGATCCCGAGCGCGTGCATCGCCTCGCTGATGACGTACTCGCGCAGCATCGGGCCGACGGCCGCCTTGCCGTCGCCACCGCGGGCGAACGGCGTGCGACCCGATCCCTTCAGGTGCAGGTCGCGTCGGCGTCCCTGGACGTCGAGGACCTCGCCGAGCAGGAGCGCGCGGCCATCGCCGAGACGGGGCGAGAACCCACCGAACTGATGGCCGGAGTAGGCCTGGGCCACCGGCGACGCGCCGTCGGGCACCGCGTTGCCGACGAGTGCCGCGACCCCGGCGGGCGATCTGAGCGCGTCGGCATCGACGCCCAGCTCGGCGGCCAAAGGCTCGTTGAGCGCCAGCAACCGGGGCTCCGGCGCCGGGGCGGCCTGCCACGGCTCATAGAGGCCCGGCAGATCGCGAACGTAGGAGTTGTCGAAGGAGAACAGCGGGCGGGCAGCAACGCTCATGCATGCCAGGCTAGCGACGGGCCGCGGCGTCCAGGTCGAGGCGCATCGGCTCTACGGTCATTCGGCTGCCCCGGCGTGCCCGAACGCGACGACGCCGGCGATACGGGCCACGCCCGCCTCGTGCTCCGGCTCGCGGTCTCGGCGCGGGTGCGACATTTCGAGCGCGGTGCGCACCGGGGCCGGCTCTGTGGCCGCCACCGCGTACACGTCGAGCGCGTCCGCGATGCCCTTCAGGGGCATCCGGCCCAGCCCACGGAAGTGTTCGCTCGGGCTGTCGATCGTCGCGACCACGTCGGCGGTCGTGAGGATCTCGCGCGCCTGCGCGGCATCGCACAGCCGCCGCGCGACGACGACCGTCATGCCCCAATGATCGCCCTCGGACGCGATCGTCGGACCGTGGTGCAATCCCACGCGCAGCCGCAGTGCCCGCCCCTCGGGCAGCCGCTGAGCATCGGCGGCGGACTGCATGGCCAGCGCGCAGCGCACGGCGTCCTGTGGCTCGGCGAAGGTCACCATGAGCCCGTCACCGAGGTTCTTGACCTCGCGGCCACGGTGGGCGCGCACGGCCGCTCGCATCAATCTGAAGTGCTCGCGCCGGCATGTGTCCATCACCTGCTCGCCCAGCACGCCGAGAAGCTCGGTGAAGCCGACGATGTCGGTGAACAGCACGGTGACCGCCGCATCGCAGCCGCGACCCCCGCGCGTGACAGCCGGCCTCGCAGCGCGGCGGGCGGCGAACATCGCGAAGGCGAGCGACGCCAGCGTCGCGGCCAGGACGAGCCCGGCCGCGCCCGCGTCGATGATGGTGATCGTCTCGACGCTCAGGCGCAGCGCCAGCAGGACGATCACCAGCTCGAGCACTCGAAGCGGAAACACGCGCAGCCCAGACGACCCGTTGCGATCTCTGCCCATGCGCCCACCTTGCTCGCCGCGGGTGGACCAATTCACCACGAACTCGTCGGACCAACTCGACGGACTCCGGAACCTCGATTCGCGATCAAGGTGACATAACGCACGTTATCGAGCGTTCGAAACGCCGCTCGGCATGCTGCCGAACGAATCCCAGTGTCGTGCGCCACCTCGATGTCAGTGGGATACGCCACCTGATGTCAGTGCCGCGTGCCACGTGATGTCAGTCCGGCGGCGGTCGGGTCGGAGCCGTGAGAGCACGGAACTACACGCGGGTATGCGGGGAACTACGCGCGGGTGTGCGGGTTTGTACGGTGGTCTTGGTTTGGCGTGTCGTCGACTCAGTGAGTGTGACGACGAATACTCCAGGCTCGGGTTTCGTGCGACTATTGCACGTGCCCCAGGTTCGTGAACGGTTGGATCGCCGTGGATGGACTCTGCCGCGGTGGGCCGGGATGGCTGGCGCGATGTGTTCGTTGCTGGTGGTGTACGCGTGCTGGCAGATGTTCCGGTGGACGCCGGCGCATCGAGCGCTGGCCGGCGATGTCTTCTTCTATCCGTTCGTCGCGGCTGCGGCGTGGGCCGCGTGGCGAGCATCCAGGCGGTGCGCTCGCGCCTCGCGGCTGCGGTCCGCCTGGTGCCTCGTGACGCTTGCGATGCTGGCCTCGTTCGGCGGCGAGATCGCCCAGACCGTCCACGAGGCGCTGCACCACAGGCCGTTTCCGTCAGTCGCTGACGCGTTCTTCCTAACGTTCTATCCGCTGATGCTCTTGGGTGTACTGCGGTTTGCGGTCGGGAGCCGGACGGTCGGCGAGCGCGTGCGGCTGAGCCTGGACCTGGCGGTGGTCGCGATCGGCACCTCAGCCGTGGTCCTCTATCTCGTGCTGGGGCCAACCGTAGTGGCTGGCAGCCCGGATCTGCTCCAGGGCGTGTTCTCTGTCGCCTACCCGGTCGGAGATGTCGTGTTGCTCGTTGGTCTCGCCTCCGTCCTTGTGCGCGAGGCCGACGCGACAGCGCGTCGGTCCCTCTGGTTCATGGCAGCAGGGCTGCTGCTGTACGTCACCGGCGACGTGATCTACGGCTATATCTCGCTGAACTCCAGCTACCACGGCGGGGACCCGGTCGACTCGTTCTGGGTCCTGGCGATCGCAATGTGGGCCATGGCCGGGGCGGCTCAGCCAAGGCCGGAGGAGCGATCGGCCCAGATCGCCCAGACTCGACGGACTCGAGCGAGCTGGGCACCGCATCTCGCGACTGCCGCGGGCTTTGCGGTGCTCATCTTCATGCAACGCCGCGACCCGTTCTTCCCGAACGTCAGCGTTGCGCTGACGGCATGTCTCATCGCCTCGCTGGTCTCAGCGCGCCAGTTTCTAGCTCAGTCCGACCTCATGCGCATGCAACGGCGATCCAGCTACGAGTCGCTGCACGACGTCCTCACCGGGTTACCGAACCGGCGCTGCCTGCTCGATGACCTCGGCGCTCTGCTCGCGTCCGCCGGCCCTCACTCGCAATGGACGCTGGCGATGTTCGATCTTGATGGCTTCAAGCTCTACAACGACACGTTCGGCCACTTGGCGGGAGATCAGCTGCTCACCCGCCTCGGGCGTCGTCTGGGCGCGGCGGTGAAGTCGCATGGTCGCGCCTATCGGCTCGGTGGCGATGAATTCTGCGTCTTGCTCAACGGGGTTGCAGGCTCGTCCGAAGCGCTTCTGACGCTCGCGTCTGAGGCGATGTCCGAGCAGGGCGCCGGATTCCGGATCGGCAGCTCCTTTGGAACGGTCTCGATCCCTGAGGAGGCCGACGACGTGAGCGGCGCCCTGCACATTGCAGACACCCGCATGTACGCCAAGAAGAGCGGGCGCCGAGCCGCGTCGCTCATCGCACAGACGCGCGACGTGCTGCTCTCCGCCACCGCCGAGCATGCGCATGACCTAGGCGATCACATGCTCGAAGTCGGTGAGCTATCACGCAACGTCGCACGGCGGCTCGAGCTCGACGCCGAAACGATCGACCTCACCCTGCGCACCGGGGAGTTGCACGACGTCGGCAAAGTGGCTGTGCCTGAAAGCGTCCTCCACAAGGCAGGCCCGCTCACGGACGAAGAATGGACGTTCATCCGCAATCACACCATGACCGGAGAACGCATCCTCAGCGCTGCGCCTGCACTGCGAGGGGTCGCAAAGCTCGTGCGATCAACCCACGAGCGCTTCGACGGGAGCGGTTACCCCGACGGCCTCAAGGGCGACGAGATCCCGTTGCCCGCCAGGATCGTCTGCGCCTGCGACGCGTTCCACGCGATCGTCTCCGACCGCCCCTACGCGCCAGGCATCACCGTCGCGCAGGCCCGCGAAGAGCTTCTGCGCTGCGCCGGAACCCATTTTGACCCCCGCGTGGTCCAAGCCCTCCTCGCCGAACTCGCAGACGATGCCACGGACAGCGCCATGCATCCGGCCTACTCCCCGCTGAGGCGTTGACAGTGCGTCGTTGTTCTTCTTCTTAGAGACGGACGCCACCGGCCCGAGGCGCTGCGCCGCTCGCTCTGGCCGTCGGGCGGTGCGTTCTACGGTGCCCAGTAGCCGTCGGTCGCGCTCGGCGTGAACGTCGCGCCGGTGCGCTCCAGCTCGCCGCGCGCGTCTTCGATGTCGACGCCCCGCAGTTCGGCCACCTCCGCGGTCGCAAGCGCGTATGGCGCCCACCGGAGGACCTCGTCGACCGCTTCGGGGGCGTCGCGCGGCTTGATGTGCGGCGCGACGTTCGCGACCGCGAGCTCATAGACGGCGAACGGCTGGAAGCCGGAGACGACGACGCGTCGGTCCTCATGCTCGAATACCGCCGACGCGGACGCGTAGCGGAGACCGCCCCCGGCCTTCGCGAGCTTGTGTGGCAGCGCGAGCGCCTCTGGAAGCGGATCTCGGCTGGCCGCCATGTCGGCGCGCAGTGCCGCGTCGACCTCGTCGTCTGCTAGCCAGGCCTCGACGCTGCCCACCGGAAGCCCGGCGTCGGCCGCGGCGATGGCGATCGTCTCGACGTCGTCAAGCGGCTTTTGATCGGAATGTGCGCGCCGGTAGAGGCCGCGCAGCAGTGCCAGTGCGCGGTGTGGGGCGTGCCTCCGCGCCCCGACGTATGCGCGGCACGCATCGATGGTGGCCGCTGCACGAGTTAGCGGTTGGAGTCCCATCGGCATCCCGTAGAGCCCGGCCAGGCGCTGGCGCGTGCGAAGCACCAGCTCTGAGGTTAGGCCGAGGTCCTCAAACGAGGAGCTTGACTCCACCAGCACGATCATCCGCCACGCGACCTCCGCCGCGTGGCCGTAGTGCCACATCAGCTGCAGCTCCTGGCGCTGAGCGTTGAACCCAAACTGGCAGCCTGGATCGGTATAGATGGTGACCTTCATCTGGGTCGCGGCGCTCACGGTCGTGCTTCGAGGACGTCGGCGAGGCAGGCGGCCTGCTCGGCTGTCAGGAAGAAGCGCTCGCTGTCGGCGTCGTACTCGGCGTAGCCGCTGGCGGCCTGTGCGCACAGCCACTCGCGCACGTAGCGCTCGTCGGTGCCCGTCCGCGAGGCGAGCTCTTCGGGGGTGACCGCCTCGCCGTCGTTCATCGCGGCGTACAGGCCCAGCTTGTCGCCGATCAGCACGGTCGTCTGATGCAGCGCGGCGCCGAGATCGCCGGCGAAGCGCCCGACGAACTCCTGCAGTCGCCCTTCGTCGACGGCGGCGGCAGAGGCAGTCATGGGTGCTCCCTTCGGACGGTGGCTGGGAGGCTCCGATTCGGAGTCTACCCCTGCGTGGAGTAGACTCCGAACTGGAGGCTTTGTCAAGCCGTCCGATATATGTCTGAACTCACGACCGTTTCCTACGTAGTTCTCGGGCTCGTCGGCGAGCACGGCGAGGGTGCGCACGACCTCGTCCAGATCCTGCGTCGCGGCAACGTGTACTACGCCGTTGCGCCAAGCCAGGTGTACGCCGAACCCAAGCGCCTCGCCGGCCTCGGTTACCTGACCGTCCGCGAGGAGCCGGGCCGCACCACGCCGCGCAAGGTCTATTCGCTCACTGCCAAAGGCCGCAGGGCCCTGCGAGAATGGATGTCGCAACCGGCGGCGTTTCCCCGCATGCAAAACGAGGCCGCCGTGCGGATCATGTGCGCTGATATCGCACAGCCCCAGAGGGTGCTCGACAGCGTCCGCGGCATGCGCCCCGAGATCGAGCGCGTGCTCGCGGACGTCGCGGAGATGGAACGGCGCGCCGAGGCCCTGCCGCATCGGCGCGCCAACCTCGCACTCGTCAACTGGCTCGGACGCCGCTGGTGCGAGCTGCTGCTCGAGTGGCTCGACGAGGCCGAGCGAGTCCTCGGGGAGCAGAGTTCAGACGGGCGCCGGTGATCCGTCAGCAGATTTGCAGGTTCCCGGCGTCGTGTGCCCCGACCTGCGCGCGGGTGCCGGTCATCATTAGAGTGCTGCTTCTCGCGGTGGCTGTTGCGTAATCCCGTGCCGTGGCGTCCGGCGGGTTTAGGACGATGGCGCCAGAAGCCGGTGACCCAGGCCGTCGGCGTGGCGGTTGGCCGACGCGGCGGCCGGCTCCTTCTGATCGACGCCTTGCCGCAAGTCGATCCCTCAACGGAACCCTACGCGGACGCCTGATTGCGGACCGACGGAGCGTCCGCCGTCTTGTGGGGGGCGTGACCCGACACCACAAGGGAACGTTCGGCGGTCAACGACGCGACCGTCTGGACATGGCCGAGAGGCTCTAATCTCGCCCCGTGTGAGGGTCGTGGCGGTATGCACCGAGCTGCGCCGTGAGGCCGATCCGATCTGGCGGGCCCAGCGCGAGCACCCATTCCTTCGCGGGATAGCCGACGGGACGCTGACGCTGGAGCGCTTCTCCTTCTACATCCGCCAGGACTACCTCTTTCTCATCGAGTACGCGCGCCTGCTGGCGCTGGGGGCAGCGCGGGCGCCCGATCTCACGACGATGACCCGCTTCTCGGAGCTCACGACGGAGATCCTCACGACCGAGATGAACCTGCATCGATCACTCGCGGCGGAGTTGGGCATATCGGCAGCCGAACTGGAGGCCGAGCCACTCGCCCCGACGACGCAGGGCTACACGGACTTCCTGGTACGCACCGCGGCGCACGGCGATTTCGCCGAGCTGGCCGCGGCGCTCCTGCCGTGCATGTGGGGCTACGCGGAGATCGGGCAGGGCCTCGCAGCCGAGGGTCGCTCGCCGGATCAGCGCTATGCGCGGTGGGTCGACGCGTACGCCTCGGCGGAGTTCGCTGAGCTGGCCGCTTGGTGTCGGGCACTTGTCGAACGACTGGGCGCCGCGCTGCCCAGCGACGGGCGCGGGCGGCTACAACGAGCCTTCCTCACGTCTAGCCGCTACGAGCTCGCGTTCTGGGAGATGGCGTGGAACGGCGAGTGCTGGCCGGCTTAGACGGACGTTGCCGCGGTCCGACGGCGAACGGCTACCGGCGCACATGCGGCCTACCTCAAGGGCACCGTGCGCGGATGAATCGCAGGAGGAGATTGACAGTGATGAGCACGCCCACGAGCGCGAGGAAAGGCCACGCGCGGGAGTGCCCCCCGGACGCGGTCGCGTAGCCGAGCGCTAGGAGGACGGCGAGCGATCCACCGGCCACGGATGCCATCAAGACGACGCCGATCAGCAGGTCGAGGACGGGCGTCCTTGATGCGTCTCGAAATCGCTCGTAGGGGTCCTGCGCGTTTGCCATAAGAGATGTGTACCCATACTGAGAGCGCGAACTCGCTCGGGCGGCGCGAGGATCCCGCGCGCCGGTCGCTGACCGGAATGACGCGCGCGCCGGCGCTCGAGCACAGCGCGGCGTCGCCGTGACGTCTTACACCTCGCGGTCCCGATCGAGGTGTGTCAAGGCGATGACCACAACTAGTCTGGTGTATAGTGGTGCAAGTGGACATTCCTCGTCCTCTTCCGGAGCCGTTGGTCGTGCTGATAGCGCAGCGCTTTCGTGTGATCGGTGAGCCGATGCGCATCAAGCTGCTGGACCGGTTGCGTGACGGCTCAGCAACGGTCAGCGAGCTTGTCGAGGCCCTCGGCGCCTCGCAGCAGAACGTGTCCAAGCATCTCGGTGTCCTACATCTGGCCGGCATCGTCAGCCGCGCGAAGGAGGGCACGAGCGTGCGTTACGCGATCGCTGACGACACCGTCTTCGCGTTGTGCGAGCAGGTCTGCGGAGGCCTTCGCGACCAGCTCGCACAGCTCGACGGCATCCTGAGCGGCGATGCGGCATGACCCGTGCCTGCATCGTGACGGCTTGGCGGCTTGCGCAGGCGCTGCCCGCGATGGAGCGTGGCTTCGGGCTGGGCTCCGTCGAGCGGGTCATCGGATGAGCTCGGTCGGACCAATCGACCGTCTCTGGGCCGTTATACCGCCACGCACGTCCGTGTCATCGTGATCGCCTGGTCGGACGTCGCGGTTGCGCTGGGCGCCCTCGCGCCGAAGGTCGAGCACGCCCTCTCGGGCGCGGGTTGGGAGGCGACGGGTTCGGAGTCCGTCAACGCTCGCGAGCTCGTCGACGGGATGTGGTCGGACTTCAACGAGGCCAACCGGTCGGCGATGCTCAAGAGCGAGGTGATCTCGTGGCCGGTGACGATGATCATCCTCGTGCTGGCGTTCGGGTCGCTGGTCGCCGCCGGGCTGCCGCTGATGCTCACGATCCTCGGCCTCGTCGCGTCGGCGGGTTCGCTGGACGTCGGCACGCAGCTGCTCGACATCTCGATCTGGGCGATGAACTTCGCGCTGATGTTCGCGCTGGCATTGGGCATCGACTACGCGCTGTTTCTCGTCATGCGTTTCCGCGCCGCATTCTTCGGCTCCGAGCTCTCAGCCGAGGAGGCGGTCGCGGAGACGATGGACACCGCCGGCAAGGCGGTGCTGTTCTCCGGGCTGACGGTGCTGATCTCGCTGACCGCGGTCATGCTCGTCCCAAGCCCCGCGTTTCGGTCGATGGCGCTGGGAATCATGCTCGCGGTCATCTTCATCCTGGCGGCCACATTGACGCTGAGCGGGCCGCTGCCGCCCAAGGAGATGGGTGTCATCCTCGGCATCGCCGTGCTGCTCGACGCTGCCCTGGTCCGTCTGCTGCTGGTCCCGGTGCTGCTGCGCCTGATGGGCAGGCGGGCGTGGTGGCTGCCCGCGCCGCTGGACCGGATCCTGCCTGACGTCCGTTTCGGGCACGCCTGATGGGTCTGCGCCATCGCGTCGAGACGGTGAGCGTGAGGACCGCCTCGGATCGGTTCTTCACCGGTCGTCTGACGATCGTCGATGTCCGCGGCCATCGGGAGTTCGCGCAGGCTCGTGTTCCTGGCGCAACGCACATCCCGCTCGGGCAGCTGCGCCGGCGCCTGCCGGAGGTGCGCGGCGACCGGCCGATCGCGCTGCTGTGTCGCTCGGGTCATCGCAGCGCCCTCGCCGCTCGTCGCGCGGCCAAGCACCGCCGAGATGTCGCGAGCATCGACGGCGGCATGAGCGCCTGGATCGCGGCCGACCTGCCGACCGCGCGTTGCACCCCGCCCCAGTCCGATCGGAGGACCGCATGATCTTTCGCCAGATCACCCATGACGACCTGGGGTGCGCCAGCTACCTGATCGGCGACGAGGACGCCGGCGTCGCCGCTGTCGTCGACCCGAAGCTCGACATCGACGAGTACCTGCGCCTGGCGCGCTACTTCGCGGTGAGCATCGAGCACATCCTGGAGACCCACAACCACGCCGATCACGTCTCCGGGCACGGCCGCCTCGCCGCCGCGACCGGCGCCACGATCCATATCCACGAAGCCGCCGATCCCGGCTACGAGCACGAGCCGTTCGCCGATGGCTGGGAGCTTGAGCTCGGCGCGATCCGCGTGCGCGCCGTGCACACGCCAGGGCACCGTCCCGAGCACACGGCCTTCACGCTCGTCGACACCGCGCGTGGCCCGGAGCCGTGGGCCGTGCTGAGTGGCGACACGCTGTTCGTGGGGGACATCGCGCGCCCCGACCTCGCGGTCGACAGGCAGGAAGGCGCACAGGGCATCTTTCGCTCCCTGCAGGAGAAGGTTCTCGCGCTGCCCGACTGCTGTGAGGTGTGGCCCGGGCATCTCGGCGGGTCGCTGTGCGGCGGCCCGGGGATGGACATGAAGGTCTCCTCGACGATCGGCTACGAGCGCGCTCACCAGCAGCTGCTCGCGATCACCGACGAGCAGCGGTTCGTCGCGCAGACGACGGCTGCGCTGGGGCCGCAGCCACCGAACTTCGAGAACATCGTCGCCCTCAACCGCGGGCCGCTGCTGCGCGAGAGCATCGAAGCGCATCCGCTGGCCCCCCGCCAGGTCGATTCGCACCAGCGCGACGGCGCGCTGGTGATCGACGTGCGCACCGAGCTGCAGTTCGACGAGGCGCACATCCCCGGCGCCGTCTGCATCACCTCGCTGCGGGCGGGCTTTGGCTCCAAGCTCGCGTGGCTTGCCGACCCGCAGCAACCGGTCGTGATCGTGGGACGCGACGACGACGACGCCCGCCAGGCCGTCATGCTCGCCGCCGCCGTCGGGATCACGCAGATCGCCGGCTTCCTCGCCGGTGGCATGACGTCCTGGCGCGAGGAGAAGGGTCCCGTCGAGCGCCTGACGCGGCTGACCGTCGACGAGCTGCACGACCGCTGGGAGGCCGACCAGCGCAACGTGCAGGTCCTCGATGTGCGCGAGCAGGCCGAGTGGGACGCCGGACACATCCCCGGCTCGACGCACGAGCCATACCACGACATCAGCGCAGTGCCCGAGGGCATCGACCCCGACCGGCCGGTTGCCGTGATCTGCGGCTCCGGTCAGCGCGCGGCCGTCGGCGCCAGCCTGCTACAGCGCTACGGCGCCCGTGACGTCATCCACGTCGTCGAGGGCGGCGTGCCCCTCTGGCAACGCCGCGGCTGGCCGATCGACACACCCGCCAGGCCGAAGGCCTGACCGCCGGGTGCTGCTCGCGATCCCGTTCGGGCTCGCCATCGGCGTCGCGGTCGGCATGCTCGGCGGCGGCGGGTCGGTGCTTGCCGTCCCGGTCCTCGTCTACGTGCTGGGCCAGAGCGTGTCCGAAGCCACGACGGCGTCGCTGGTCGTCGTCACCGCAGGCGCCGTCGCCGGCGGCCTCGGACACGCGCGAGCGGGCCGGGTGTGCTGGCGCCACGCCGGCTCCTTCACGCTCGCGGCCGTGCCCGGCCTCGTCGCCGGCACTCTCGCGGGCGAGGCCGTCAGCGGTAGCGCGCTGCTCGGTGCGTTCGCACTGGTCATGCTCGCGGCCGCCGCCGCGACCTGGCGCAAGGCCGACGACGACGAGCCTGCCGACGGCACCTCGGAGAGCGGCGGCGGCTGCCCGCCCCTACAACTGCCGCGCGACCTCCTCGCCGGCGTTCTCGTCGGCTTTCTCACCGGGTTCTTCGGCGTCGGCGGGGGCTTTCTGATCGTGCCGACCCTTGCGATCGCGCTGGCCTTCACGATGCGCACCGCCATTGGCACCTCGCTGGCGATCATCACCGCGACGTCGCTGATCGGACTCGCTGTGCACCTGCTCGCCGGACGCAGCCTCGACCTCGAGATCACCACGACGATGACCGCGGCATGCGTCGTCGGTGCGCTCGCCGGCACGGTCCTTGCGACGCGGGTGCCCCAACGCACCCTCGGACGCGCCTTCGCCGTGCTGGTCTGCGGCGTCGCCATCTACCTCCTCGTGTCTGCCGCCTTCCTCGGCGGCCCACCGACCGCCTGAACCAACGCCCGAGAGGACGACACACGCAACACGACGACTGCCACGGCCGAGCAGGACCCGGGAGCGCTCAAGCAGCACGTCAGCTTCGACGGCGAATGGCAAACACAGCAGGGCCAGCCGCAGTTTCGCGCCACCATTCTTGCTGTGGCGCGGACGCTTCCCAGGGGCGCTGCGCGAACTGGGGGTGCCGTTAAGGAACGTGGCACCAACCGACAAGTAGGAGAACGTGCGCCGGGACGAGCCCGTGGCTCACGCAGCGTCCTGATCGGGCCGGCTGCTCGCTGGGTCGCCGGCGGCTGCAGTGACTGTCGGCGTCGGGCGGGGTGGGAGGTGCCGGTACAGGCTCGACCGCGGGATGCCGGTCTTGGCGACGATCTCGGCGATCGTGCGGCCGCTGTCGTGCAGGTGCGCGGCGTACGCGAGCTGGTCGGGGTCCACGAGGACCGGCCGGCCGATGCGCCGGCCCTTGGCCGTCGCGACAGCGCGGGCGTGCGCAGCGCACTCCATCGTGTACGTGCGCTCCATCTGCCCGAACAGCGCGAGCAGCACGACGGCGAGCTGCGCCATCGGATCCAATCGATGCTGCTTGCAACGATGATCAACTCCGCGACGATCGGAGTCCTCTGACGCGAAGTCGGGCACCGAAGCTCGAGCCGCCAACCGTCGCCGCGTCGGCCGCAGATGGCGGTCAACATCCAACGTCGTTTCTCGAGCGGATCATGTCGCGACCTCCGCGTCCCGCAAGGCCGCACGACACGCTTTGCGCCTGTGCGCTGCGCCGGTACCCTCAGAACATGCCAACGCTGGTCCTCGGAACCCCTCCACCCGAACTCCAAGCGCTGCTCGAGCGCCGCCGCCGGGCGGGCATCGACCGCCTCGACGAGGTCTGGCAGGGTGTCCATCACATGGTTCCGGCTCCCAGCTATGAGCACGCTCGTGTCACCCAGCAGCTCAGCGAGCTACTCGGCCCGCTCGCGCGCGCGGCCGGGCTGGAGCCCGCGATGGGCGAGTTTAACCTCGGCGAATCCGAGCACGACTTCCGCGTGCCCGACGGAGGACTTCACCGCCCCGGAGCCGCCGGCGTCTGGCTTCCGACCGCAGCGCTCGTCGTTGAGATCCTCTCCCCGGGCGACGAGAGCTGGCAGAAGCTTCCGTTCTACGCCGCCCACGACGTCGACGAGATCCTGATCGTCGACCCAACCGAGCGGACGGTCGCGTGGCTCGGGCTCCGCGACGGCGAGTATCACCCCGTCAAGCAAAGCGCACTCATCGATCTGGGACCAGCCAAGCTCGCCGAACAGCTCACCTGGCCGTAGCGACAGCCCAGCGCGTCCATGCAGACGGCCCGAACGCCACTCGCCTGACTGCGGTTCGGATCAGACCCTCAAGCTGGCGAGTGCACGCGCCGGCCACGCTGGTCCACGATCCGCCGGCGGACGGCTGACCAGCGCCGTACCCTGCGCGGCGGCAAATTGTACGAGCGGCACGTCGCGCGGGAGCGTCTGGCCGAAGCCGACCATCGCCCCTCCTCTGAAACCACCGACCCTCGAGTCGAGCGGCTGCAGGTTTACAGGAGGAACCTATCGAGCTGAAAAGCACGTTCGACAACCAGCTGGGCACGCTGCGCTTCGACGGGCGCAGCGCCTCGTTACGGATCGAGCGCACCACCCCAGGCGACGGAACGGACCCCACCCTGCAGAGCACGCTGCAGCGACAGCTCACCTGAGCGTCGAGCGACTGTGTCACGTCCCAGGTAAGCGCGAACGAGGTCGCGTCGATCCGGCGTCAGATCTTGCGGTAGCGCGCGTCGGCCATCGAATACAGCGCAAACCCGATCAGGCCGACGGCGACGATGCCCAGCAGCAACGGCCCGTAGGACTGCTGGGAGACCTTGCTCAGCGCCCAATCCAGACCGATCGCGCTGCGCGGGTCATAGTCCATCGCGGCCTTCACGAGGCCGTAACCCACCAGACCGAAGACGACCATGCGCGCCAGGTGCCCGAACACGCCAAGCGCCGTGAACACCCGTTTGACCCGACGGGTCATCTCGCCCACCTTGGAATCCTCCAAGAACTTCTTGGAAACACCCTTGTAGCCCTGATACAGCGCCACGCAGATCAAGACAGCGCCGACGACAGCGATGATCGTCGTGCCGCCCGTCCAGTCCAGCACGCCCCCGGTCGTCTTCTTCGGGCTGTTCGTGCCACCGCTGCTGTTCGCCCCGACGAGGATCTGCACGGCGGTGACGCACAGCGCGGCGTACGCGACGCCGCTCACCGCACCACCGATGCGCTCAGAGGCGCTGTCCTGATCCTGCGTGCCGTGACCGATGCCGGCGCGGACCAGCCGCCAGATCGCGTAGCTGGCCAGGCCGAGCGTCATCGCGATGAGCAGCGCCTTGCCGAGCGACTGCTCGGCGATCGTCGTCAGCGCACCTCGCTGATTTGTCGTCTCACCGCCCGCACCGACAGCGAGCCGCAGAGCGAGAACCCCGATGATCGCGTAGGAGACCCCTCGCGCGACGAGGCCCGCGCGCGCCATCCACGCGAACTCCGGCCGCTGCCCGACCGCCTCACCGCCGCGATGAGCGCTGCCGATCGGACCTGCTGCGGTACTCGTCGTCATAGCTGCACAGCTCCTCTACTACACATGTTTCCGACGGCAGCAACGGCGCCATCCAAGGCCGATTCAAGAAGCCGGGGGCGGTCAGTAGTAGTGCTGTCGTCCGCCGATCGCGTGTCCCATCTGGCCGGCCACGAACAAGATCAATCCGATCACGATGCAGATGATCCCGATACCCCACAGCACAGCGAGGTTGGGCAGCAGAACCGCGATGATGAGCAGGAAGACGCCGAGGGCAATCATGGGAGGTGTCCTTTCGTGGGATCCGCCCCAGCACCCATCGTGTCAAGACGCTTAGATCAGACGCCCTCGGCCTGATCGTGCGCTATGCCCACGACGGCGGCACGTACTACCCGCTCGACGAGCACGTCGTCCTCGACGGTGCCGTCAACGCCGACTGGACCGAGCTGCTCACCAAGACCGACTTCTTCAGGCGCCGCAGGTTGCGCGGCTCGGGCTGGGCTTCGAGGGCGGTGAGCTGGATCGCGCCGCTCTTGCGGTCGGTGATCCGCAGCCACGGCGAATCCGGTAGCGCGTCGTTGAGCAAGTTGAGCTCGGTGCGCATCTCCTCCCGCAGCCCCGCGGTGAAGACGGCGGGGTCCAGGGGCTTGCGCAGCTTGTCGTAGTGCTCGGCGCGGTGGACCTCGAAGTCGGCTGGGAGGTCCTCGTCGGGGTTTCGCCATTCGTGCGCGCCGACGACCCAGATCTCCTCAGCGCAACCGCTCGCGCAGGGCCTGGAACACGCACGCTTCGTAGACGCCGCGGACGACGCGGGTGCGGCCGCGGGAGGCTGCCCGCTACTAGTGGCCGTCGGGGTGGCGCGGCGGGCGCCCGGCGTGCATCGTGTCGATGATCTTGCCATCCGGGTGGCGGAGGTACGCAACGTGCGACTCGTCCTTCCAGACGAGCGCCTCCAGGCCCGCGTACAGGATCAGGTCGCCGGTGCGCGTGCGCTGGCTCGTCCCCTTCCCGCTGTAGACGTAGGCCGTCTGGCCGGCGGCGAGCTCGCCCTCCGGAAAGGCATACACGTGCTCGTGCCGCTGCCCGCAGCAGTCCGTCAGCTCGAGCGCCGTCACGGGCACCGGGTCAGCTCCGTCGTTGACGACCTCGACGTACTCGCTGGAGGATCCGGACCCGCGCTGAACGACCGCGCAGATATGCAGGCCCATGCCTGCGGGGCGCTGGTGATCTGCATGCAAGGGGACGTCGGTGCCAAGCCACTCTCCGGACACGCACCCAGGGTATCCGGACGACTGCAATACGGCTACCCGACCGGCCCGCCGCGCCTGGATGAGCCGCAGGTGCCGCGTTCCCGTGGTCCTCCACCGGGTCTGCCCGAGCGAGGCCGCTTGACCTCGACACGCCCGTGCGCGCGCGGCCGACGGCGACTGGTCGCCGAGGCACCGCTCCCCGTGGCCGGGTCTGGCGGACCATGGCGACGATCTTGCGGCGTTCAGCCCGGCCATCAAACACCGTGAAAGCGCGGCGGCCTCGGCGCACGCTGGTCGACCCGCGCGTAGCGACATTCGCCCGTCGCAGTCGCGATGAGCGAATCTGAAGTTCCCATTGCTTGCGGCGTCGAAGCGGAGTAGCGTCGCGCCGACGAGGCGGGAGGCTTCGCGTGGCATGCGCCGCGGCGAAACTCGCGTCCCGCGATCGTCACCGTTCCGTCGTTGCCGCCCAAGGAGCAGCCATGCCAGTCACCGCTTTCGGTCCTCATTCCGCCGCAGCAGCGCCGGCCGCAGCAGCCGCGCCGGCCGCAGCAGCCGCGCCACCGCCGGGCGCGGAGGTGCCCTCCCCCGGCAACGTCGGACACGGCGTGACCCGCCTCATGGCCCGCCCGCCGGCATACGCCATCAACGCGCCGTTCATCCCGGGCACCCCGCCGCCCAAGCAGGAGACCGCCGGCGCGCACGGAGCCCACAAGGGGAGGATCTCGATCCGGTAGGCGCTGTCAGTCGCTTTCTGACGCCGCAGCCCATACCGCTGGACGCGTAGTGCATGTGCGTGACGCCGTTCCCCTCGAGGACCCGGGTGCGCTCGAGCTCGACGTGCTCGGGGCCGAGGTGGTCGAAGCGCCGGCGTCCCTGGCCGAGCAGCACCGGGACGAGATGGATCTCGAGCTCGTCGAGGACGCCGGCCGCGGGCGGGTTCGAGGACTTCCTACGCGCTGTCGGCGTGCCCGCAGAGCGGCTCGAGATCCCGCCGCCCCCGGCCGAGGCCCCGCCGTCGAGGGCCTCACGCGGCTCGCCGCGAGCTTCGGCATCGACATCATCGGCCCTCCCGGGATCCCCGCCGGCTGACCGCGCGGAGCTCCGGTCCGAGCCATGCTCATCCTCCTGCTCGCGCCCGTCCTGGCAGTGCTCGCCTGGCTTGTGACGGAGCGCATGCGCAACGCCGACGCGACAGCGCGCGCCGGTCTCCTGCGCGCGGTGAGCTGGTGCGTTGCAGCTGCGCTGGTCCTGCGTGTGACGCTCGCGGCGCCGCTGCCGCTGAAGGCTGCCATCTGCGTGCTGGCGGTCGGTGCGCTCGTCCTCTGGCTGCGCGGGCGCGGCCGGGGCGGCGACGGGCCGGACGACGGCGGCCGCGACGCGCCGGTCGACCCCGGCCCGGGCGCGCGCCCCGAGCGCCTCGACCCCGACGATCTCGATCGAGCACGCGCCGAGTGGGAGCAGGCGCTCAAGCGGTGACCGCGGGGCAACGGGCCGCCCCGAGCCCATCCCGACTACTGTCGTCGGCATGACTTCAACCGACTGGCTCGTTCTTTCCGAGGGCGACCGCCCCACCCGCGTCGTGCCGATCATCGGCCGCCTGTTCGTCGGGCGCACGTGCGCCGGCGAGAGCGCCTCGCCGCACCTGCTGCTCGACGATCCGGCGATCTCGCGCGATCACTTCGAGCTGCGCGTCGACGAGACCGACGGCGTCGTGCTCCTTGATCGCAGCACGAACGGCACGCGCGTCAACGGGCGCCGCGTGCAGCCCGACGAGCCCCGCTCGCTGGCCGACGGCGACTTCGTCGAGGCCGGCACGATCCGCCTGAGCTTCCGCTCTCTCGAGGCGGGCGACCGGATCTCCGACGACGTGCGCGCCGCGGTCCGCGCGATCGAGCACGCGCACGTCGCCACCGCCGTGGGCGACGTCGTGGGCTACACGGCGATGGCCGAGCGCGACGGCGAGGACGCGGCCGCCGCGGCGGCCGACGAGCTGTTCGCTGCCCTGGCCGAGCTGCTGGTCGCCCACGGCGCCACGGCGAGGCACCGCGACGGCGACTCGCTCTTCGCGGCCTGGGACGTCACCGGCGATCCGCAGGCCGCCGGCAAGGCGGTGCGCTTCGCGCTCGCAGCGCGCGAGCTCGTCGACGGGACGGCGCTGTGCATGGGCTGGGGCGTGACGCTCGGCAATGCCGTCCCCGGGCATCCCTCCGCGGCGCGTGACGCCGTCGACGCCGATGCGATCAACCTCGCCTTCCGCCTCTCGGGCCTCGCCGCCCGCGACGGTGAGTCGCCCGTGCTGGTCAGTGGCGAGGCGGCCGCCGCCGCGCCCGACGCCGCCGACTACGGCGACCTGCGCGAGATCGCGATCCGCGGACGCGCCGCGCCCGTCCGGGTGCAGGGCGCCACGCCGGTCTCGGCCCACGGCTGAGGCACCCGTCAGGGGAACGCGAAGCGCACGATCTTCTTGACGGCGGAGAGGTACTGGCGGCCGAGCCGGCCGCTGGTGTAGGGCAGGTCGTAGCGCTCGCACACCGCGCGGACGCGCGGTGCGATCTGCGCGTAGCGGTTGCTGGGGATGGCGGGAAACAGGTGGTGCTCGATCTGAAACGACAGATGACCTGTCATCACGTGAAAGAGCCCTCCCCCCTCCAGGTTGCAGGACCCCAGGAGCTGTCGCACGTACCGCGCGCCGCGACCCTCGTTGTCGAACTGCTCCTGGGTGAACGTCTGCGCGCCGTCGGGCAGGTGGCCGCAGAACACGATCGTCTGCAGCCAGAAGTTGCGCACGACGTTCGCCGCAAGAGTTCCCAGCAGCGCGCTGCGAGCCGCACGTCCGGACAACAGCGGGAACGCGATGTAGTCCCGGGACACCTGCCGGCAGGCCTTCTGACCGAACGCCGTGAGCTCGCCCCTGGCTTCGGACCATGGCTTCTCACCACGCCGGACGGCGTCGAGCTCCATGTCGTAGATCGCGATCGCCCATTCGAAGACCGCGCCCATGGCCACGGCATACGCGGGCTGGGCGAGATACACCGGGTGCCACGCCTGCTCCGGCGCCACGCGCATCGCGGAGTACCCGAGATCGCGATCCTTCCCGACCACGTTCGTGTACGTGTGGTGCTGGTAGTTGTGGGAGCGCTTCCACGACGCCGCGGTGGAGGCGGCGTCCCATTCCCATCTGGACGAGTGGATCTTGGGATCGCGCATCCAGTCCCATTGCCCGTGCATCACGTTGTGGCCGATCTCCATGTTGTCCAGGCATTTCGCGACGAAGAGCAGTGTCACGCCTCCCAGCAGGGCAGCACGCGAGCGCGAGACGAGCAGCAGGCCGCGCCCCCCGGCCTCCGCCGCACGCTGTACGGCGATGACCCGGCGGATGTAGGCCTCGTCGTCGGCGCCGAGGTCGGCGCGCACCTCCCGCTGGATCGCGTCGAACTCGCGCGCTATCGCGTCGAGATCGTCGGTGCTGAGGTGCCGCATGGCGGCGACGCTTGTCATTGCGCAGGAGGTCGGCATTCGGTAGGGGTCGGCGGTGAACGGCGTCAGGGCAGACGAGGCATGCGTCGGTCACGCCGTGCGTCGTTCGAACAGGTGCGGTTCGGGCTGCCGAGAAGGATCACACGTTGGCGAGATCCGCGCCGGGTCGTGGGCACGAGTCTCGCCGCGGCTCGGCGGGTAGGCACTGCTCGGATGACCCCACGAGACGAGGCACCCAGCGGCATGCCCGACGACGCGGAGGAGGCCCCCCCGATGGGCGTGCCCGCCGACGACGACGGCGACGAGGACGGCGTGGAGCTGCCGGGCATCCCGACCGAGGACTCGCCCCCGAGCACCGGGTAGTCACCCGGGCCGGACGGCGTCGCGCGCGAGCCCTGGGCGAAGCGGCTCAGCCCGCCCGGCAGGACGCGCCCGGCGATGACGAACGGCCGCAGGTCGACGTGGCGCGGCTCGAGGCGACCGTCGACGACGGTCGGGTGCGTCGACAGGGCGACGGGCTCCTGCGCGATCCAGCCGGCGGGGTCGGCCTCGATCCGGGCGCGCACGTCCGCCAGCTCCTCGCGCGAGGCGCGCCCCCCGAGCACGATGCCCTCGCCGCCGGCCCCGTCGCGCGGCTTGAGGACGAGCTCGTCGAGGCGCTGCAGCGCCTCCGCGCTCGAGTCCGGGCCGGCGACCCCGATGCGCGGCCCGCGGTCGGGGAGCTGCGCGATGTCGTCCTCGAACCACGGGCAGCGATCGAGCAGATCCTGCGGCATCGGCGACCGCGCCGTGGACGACGCCTTCGCGCTTCACGCCGGCGGCGATCGTCGCGGCAGCGGCTGCGGGCGACGCGTCGGCGAGCGCGGCGAGCACGTCGGCATATGCCGGACGGACCGCACCGGCGGCGTCGAAAGCCTCGTCGATCGCGCCGCCGGTCGGCTCGTACCCCGCGGGTGCGCCAAGCGTCGTCATCCCGCGGTGCTACCCGTAGGGTTTCGCCGATGAGCAAGCAGCGCAAGGCCCGCAAGCCCCGCAAGCCGCCCAAGCCGCGGCTCGCGCCCGCGGCGACCAACGACCCCGTCGCGACCCTCGAGGCGCTGCTCGCCGATCGCAGGCGGATCCTGGGCGACGAGCACCCCAACGCGCTGGCGACCCGCTTCAACCTCGCCGGTGCCTACCAGACCGCCGGGCGCATCCAGGACGCGATCGCGACGCTCGAGGCGCTGCTCGCCGACCTCGAGCGGATCCTCGGCGCCGAGCACCCCAACACGATCGCCACCCGCCAGAACCTCGCGGGCGCCCTGCAGGCCGGCGGGCGTGCGCCGGAGGCGATCGCGATCCTCGAGCCGCTCGCCGCCGGGCGCGAGCGCACGCTCGGTGGCGACCATCCCGAGACGCTCGCCGGGCGCGGCAGCCTCGCCAACGCCTATGAGGCCGCCGGGCGCACGCAGGACGCGATCGCGATCTATGAGCCGCTGCTCGAGGACTTCGAGCGCACGGCCGGTGCCGAGCATCCCCACACGCTCAGCACCCGTGGCAACCTCGCCAACGCCTACCAGGCCGCCGGGCGAACGCACGATGCGATCAGGATCCTCGAACCGCTGCTCGCCGACCTCGAGCGCACGCTCGGCCGCGAGCACCCCACCGCGCGCCGGACGCGCGGCAACCTCGCCAACGCCTACCAGGCCGCGGGGCGCGCGCAGGATGCGATCGCGATCTACGAGCCGCTGCTCGCCGCCCGCGACGAGACCCTCGGCGCCGCGCACCCCGACACGCTGGGTGCTCGCAACAACCTCGCCGGCGCCTACCAGTCCGCGGGGCGCACGGCGGATGCGATCGCGATCCTCGAGCCCGTGCTGGCCGACCGCGAGCGGATTCTCGGCGACGACCACCCGGACACGCTGCGCACGCGCAGCAATCTCGCCACCGCCTATCAGTCCGCGGGGCGCACCGACGACGCGATCGCGATCTTCGAGCCGCTGCGCGCCGATCTCGAGCGGACCCTGGGAGCCGACCACCCAGACGCGCTCGCCGGCCGCGCGAACCTCGCCGGCGCCCACCAGACGACCGGGCGCATCCAGGACGCGATCGCGATCCTCGAGCCCCTGCTCGTCGACCTGCAGCGCGTGCTCGGACCGGGACATCCCGACACGCTGGGCAGCCGCGCCAACCTCGCCAAGGCCTATCAGGCCGCCGATCGCACGCCGGACGCGATCGTGATCTACGAGCCGCTGCTGGCCGACAGCGAGCGCGTGCTGGGCGCCGAGCATCCGGACACGCTGGTTCGCCGCGGCAGCCTCGCCGGCGCCTACGAGGCCGTGGGACGCATCGACGACGCGATCGCGATCCTCGAGCCGCTGCTGGCAGATCGCGAGCGGATCCTCGGCGCCGAGCACGCCGGCACGCTCACCACGCGCAACGCGCTCGCCAACGCCTACCAGGATGCCGGCCGCCCCCAGGACGCCCTGCCGATCCTCGAGCCGCTGATCGCCGACCTCGAGCGCACGCTCGGCGCCGAGCACCCGACGACGCTCGGCGCCCGCAACAACCTCGCAAGCGTCTACCAGGACGCCGGCCGCACGCAGGACGCGATCGCGATCTACGAGCCGCTGGTCGCCGACCTCGAGCGCACGCTCGGCGCCGAGCACCCCGACACGGTCGGCAGCCGCGGCAACCTCGCCGGCGCCTACGCGGCGGCGGGTCGCAGCGAGGACGCCGAGCGCGTTCGCGGCGGCCCGCCCGAGCGCGACAGCTCCGGCTGGGACGAGGACGGCGCGCCCGGGCCGGGGGACGCCGGCACCTTCATCGTCTAGCCGCGGCGGTCAGGTCGCGCTGTAGTCGTGCAGCTGATCGCCCTGCGCGGCGTGGACGCTGGCGTTGAAGGAGATGATGACCCGCTCCTTCTCGCCGTCGTAGGGCAGGGCCTGGTGGGCCAGCCAGGAGGGAAAGAGCACGAGCTGCCCCGGCACCGGCTCGATGTCGACGTGCGGCGGCAGCAGGTAGGCATTGCCGGCGTCGACGAAGGCGCCGCCGAGGGCGGTCGCCGGCGGCCCGTAGAGCCGCGTCACGCCGTTCGCGGTGCCGTAGACGGGGTGCTGCACGCGCCGCTCGGGCTCGTCGATCTGAACGATGTAGGCCGAGGACCACGAGCAGTTGCCGTGCGTGTGGACGTCATGAAATGCACCGCCGCGGCTGCACTGAAACCACATCCCCTCGATGCCGACCTTCAGCTCGAGCTCCTGCCCGCCCCAGGCCTCCCGGTTGGCCTGCTTCACCGTCTCGCCGAGGCTGGCCACGATGAAGCGGACGAAGTCCTGCCACTCGGGGATCTTGACGCGATGCAGCAGATCGTCGTCGCTGGCGAAGAACGGCCCGGGCTCCTCGCCGCGCCTGCGCTCCTGCGCCGCCCGCCCATCCGCGAAGGCGGCGACCAGCAGCGGGTTGAGCGTGGCGGCGTCGGCGTAGCGGTGCACCCCGATCGGAGTCGGCCACAGCCCGTGAAATCCAGGGCCGACCGTCATGCGCCCGGCTCGGGGTCGGGACTCAGCCCGTCGAGCAGCTCGAGCGCGGCGATCTGGGCGGGGGTACCTGCGATCTCGCCGTCGCCGAGGTCCTGAAGCTCGGGATGAAAGCTCGCATGGACCTGGATGCCGTCGGTGTCGACGTCCTCGAGCACGATCACCGCGCGCCCGCGGCCGGGCTCGCCGGCGCTGCCCCCGTCCCCCTCCCCGGCCGCCGTCGCCGCGGTCAGCACCGCAAGGGCCAGTTCGCGCCAGTGCAGGACCGCGTCGGCGCGCTCGGGCTCGGTCATCGTCTCCAGGTGATGGCGGTTGCGATCGGCGAGCGCGGCGACCGCGGCGCTGACCGAAGCCTCCGAGAGCTGCGCGGACGGGTCGTCGGGCACCCGCCCAGGCTACTGCCACGTGCGCCCCGCCGTCTAAGCTCACGGGCGATGGCGCAGTTGCTGATCGGACCCCTGCTGCGCTACGTCAGCGCCGGCGCGGCGACCATCTGGGTGGAGACCGACGGGCCGTGCACCGTGGAGGTCCTCGGGCATCGCGACGAGACGTTCCAGGTCAACGGCCGCCACTATGCGATCGTCGCGATCACCGGCCTGGAGCCCGACAGCTCGAGGGAGTACGAGGTGCACCTCGACGGCGTGCGCCGCTGGCCGGAGACCGGCGACTGGCCGGCATCGCGGCTGCGCACCCTCCCCCGCTCCGGGCCGCTCGAGCTCGTGTTCGGATCCTGCCGCGTCACGCGCCCGCACCGGGCGCCCTACACGCTCAGCCCCGATGTTCACGAGCTCGGCACGGGCGTCGATGCCCTGTACGCGCTCGCGGTGCACATGCGCGGCCACGATCCCGATGTCTGGCCGCACATGCTCCTGCTGCTGGGCGACCAGGTCTACGCCGACGAGGTCTCGCCCGAGACCGCCGCGTTCATCCGCGCCCACCGCGACGTGACCCGCCCGCCGGGGCTGGAGGTGGCCGGCTTCGAGGAGTACGCGCGCCTGTATCGCGAGGCCTGGGGCGACGCGCCGATGCGGTGGCTGCTGTCGACCGTGCCGACGGCGATGATCTTCGACGACCACGACGTCCACGACGACTGGAACACGTCGGCGGCGTGGAAGGCCAAGATGCGCACGGAGCCCTGGTGGCCGGACCGGATCGCCGGCGCGCTGGAGACGTACTGGATCTACCAGCACCTCGGCAACATGTCGCCGGAGCAGCTCGAGCGCGACGAGCTGCTGGCCCGCGTTCGCGAGGCCGCCGACGGCGGAGCGCTGCTGCGCGAGTTCGCCCTCGCGGCGGACGGCGAGGGCGGCGGCAGCCTGTGGAGCTTCGCCCGCGACCTCGCCGGGACCAGGCTCGTCGTGCTGGACGGGCGCGAGGGCCGGGTCCTCGAGGAGGGCCGGCGCCAGCTGCTCGACGAGGACGAGTGGGCGTGGGTGGACGAGCAGACGACCGGCGACTTCGACCACCTGCTGATCGCCAACACGCTGCCGGTGCTGCTCGACCCCGCGTTCCACTACCTCGAGGCCTTCAGCGAGGCGATCTGCGCCGGCGTCTGGGGGTCGGCGGCGGCGCGGCTCGGCGAGCGCATGCGCCAGGGCCTCGACCTCGAGCACTGGGCGGCCTTTCAGGAGTCCTTTCACCGCCTGCTCGCGCTGACTCGCGAGGTGGGCGCCGGCCGCCGCGGCGAGGCGCCCGCGTCGATCCTCTTCCTCGGCGGCGACGTGCACCAGGGGTTCCTGCAGGAGGTGGCGTTCCGGACGTCGGCCGGGGTGCGCAGCGCGGTCTACCAGGCTGTCTGCTCGCCATTTCGCAACCCGCTCAGCCGCCGCGAGCGCGCGATGCTGCGCGCCGGGCGGCGCTCGCATGTGATCGGCCGCGTCGCACGGCGCCTGGCACACGCGGTCGGCGTCAGCGCTCCCGAGGCCGGCTGGCGCCTCGTCCAGGATCCGACCTTCGACAACCAGCTTGCGACGCTGCACGTCGACGGGCGCCGGGCCACGCTGCGGATCGAGCGCACGCAACCGGGCACAGAGACGGCGCCGGTGCTCGAGACGACGCTCGAGCGCAGGATCGCGTGATCTTCGCGCTGAAGGCCGGTGAGGTCGTCGTCGCGCAGACGTCGCTGCTGGGATCGCTGTTCGCCAACGCGCTGCTCGTCATGGGCCTCGTGATCATCGCGGGCGCGTGGGCGAGCCGGTGCTCTGCTGATCACGGCGCTCGTCCTCTGGCAGGTCTCCGGTGACGGCGAGGCGACGATCCCCGAGGGCGCCGCGCTCATCGGCATCTACCTGATGCTCGCGTTCCTGACGTTCTTCGAGTAGCTCAGCGCGGGACGGCGCCGGTGGCGTCCACGACGATCCACGGGCAGCGCGGATCGTCGGTCAGGCGCAGCGTCCAGTCCTGGCGGGTCGTCGTCGGTCGCCGCTTGCTGCCGGCGACGACCTCGGTCGTCTGGCGGTCCTCGACGTACTGCACGCCGTCGATGTCGAGTTGCACGCGCACCTGCGGCGGAGGGCCGGGGGTCACGCCGACGATCGTCGTCGAGCGCACCGCCTCGCCGCGGATCACGAGCCGGTCGCGCCGCGATGCGGTCGGGTACAGCAGCGCCTGCAGCGCCTGCGGCGTCGTGCGCCGCGCCAGCGGCTCGTCGGGCCCGTCGACGGCGTCGGCCCAGGCCGCGACGACCTCCCCGACCGCCGTCGCGAGGACGTCGGGGGCGAAGCGCCCGTCGACGAGCGACAGGTCCAGGGCGGCGGCGCGGGCACCGCCTGTGAACTCCGGCGACAGGAGCTCGCCGACGTGTGCCGCCGGCACGCCGTCGGCGGCGCCGAGCTCCATGACGGCCTCGGCGCGCAGGCGGGCGACGTCGCCCTCCGGGACGGCGACGAGCGGCGCCGAGAGGTGGTGGGCGCCCTCGCGCTCCTGCTCGATCGAGACGACGACCCACCCCCCTGCGCGCTTGCCCAGCGTCCAGTACTCGCTGATCCGGGCGACCTCGCCCTCGTCGCTGGGCAGGACGCGCCCGCGGCGGTCGACGACGACGTCGCGCAGCTTCGCGGTCAGCCCGACGACCACGCGATCCTCGTCGTCGCCGGCGCGGTTGGTCACCCCGACGTAGCGCACCAGCGGGCCTTCGAGGACGTCGACCTCGTTGCGCCAGCCCTTGCGGCGGAAGTCGCCGAGACGCGCCTCCCACTCGACCATGAGCTCGGGGCCGACGAGCCGCCGCAGGGCGACGACGTCGTCGGCGCTCCAGGCCCGCTGGATGGCGACGAACAGCGCGGCGGCGCGCTCGCGCACGAGGCCGGCGTCGAAGAGCGGGTCGTCCTCGGCGGCCTCGACCGCCGCCAGCCGCACGGCCGCCTCACGGTCGCCCGTGCCACGGCCGCGGCCGGAGAGCAGCGAGCGCAGGCCCACGTCAGGTGCGACGCGCCCGGCCGTTGCGCGACAGGAGGAACGCCGCGACCAGCACGAGGACGATGAGCAGCAGGAAGCCGCCACCGCCACCGCCGAAGAAGATGAAGTGGTGCCGCCGCCGCCGCCGAGGCCGCGGCCGCCCGAGCCGCCGCCGCCGGAGGGGCCGCGGAAGCTGTGCGACCCGCCCCCGGCGCGCGCCAGCGCATCGGCCGGGACGAGGCTGAGCAGGGTGACTGCGAGCAGGAGGATCCTTCGGTTCATGCTTCGAGCGTAGCCCGTCGCCGGAGCAGCATTCGCCGCACGGCGAGCCGCTCGTTGTTCGCTCAGGTCGGTCGCCCGCCTGTGTCTGCTGTCCGGTCGCGTGGTACGCACGAAGCGCGATCTCGCTGGTTTGCGGCGGCGCGGGCGCTTCCGGCATCGGTCAGGGATCCGGGTCGGTCGCCGGGGTCGTTGTGGACCCGACTGCGGGTGCCGGCGGCGCGACGAGATCGACCCCCTTGTTCTTGCGTGTGCTGGCGGCAGCTAGCAGGGGGCCAGCAGCGGCTAGCACTGTTCACGAGGACTGGGTCGTTCACGGTCCCGGCAACTGCCCGCGAGCTCAGCGCCTCACGGCTGCTGGACGCGCTCGCGCCCGTGACCGCTCGCGGGACACGCGGGACCGCAAGCACGGGGTTCCGCGTATCCACGCACGTGGACAGCAGGCTGCGTGACATCCGTCACACAGGAAGTTGACGCGCGCGGCGCACGCATGGGGAGTGCCGCACTTGAGGTGGGCACCCGCACGTATCGCACGTGCGAGAACGACGTGCGCGTGCCGAACTCCCCGCCCGAGCTCTAGGAGCCTTACGCGCGTGACCCGCCGGCCGGGCTCGCCGGCGCGGGAGCGGCCGTCGGGTCCTGCGCCCCCGGTTCGTCGGCGAGCGCCCAGACGCCGATCGTCGCCTCGCGCCCGCGCACCTCGAGGTCGCCGTGGAAGACGAGTCCCGCTGCGTCCTCGGGCAGCAGCGCGTGCGTGGCGTTCGAGACGAAGAGCTGATGGCCGCTGCCCTTCGTCATGCCCTCCAGACGCGCTGCGGTGTTCGTCGTGTCGCCGACGGCGGTGTACTCCATGCGGCGCTCCGAGCCGACGTTGCCCGACATGACCGAACCGCTGTGCAGACCGATGCCCATCCGGAACTCGTGCCCCATCCCCTCCTCCAGGAGCCAGGCGTTGAACGCCGGCAGGCGCTGCTCGAGCATCTCGCGCGCCGCGCGGACCGCGCGCTCGGCGTGGTCGTCCATCTGGATGGGCGCGCCGAAGACGGCCATGATCCCGTCGCCCATGTAGGCGACGAGCGTGCCGCCGTTGTCGAGGATCGCCTCGCTCATCTCGCCGAGGTAGTGGTTCAGGACGTCGATGACGCGCTCGACGGGGAGGTTCTCGGCGAACGACGTGAAGCCGCGCAGATCGGAGAACAGGACGGTGCTGTGGCGCTCGACGCCGCCCAGCAGCGTGTCGGCGCAGTCCACCGCCTGGTCGACGACGGCCTCGGGCACGAACTGGCAGAACAGCGCGCGCAGGCGCCGGCGCTCGCGCGTCTCCGTGAAGTAGTCGACCCCGAGCGCGCCGACGCCGGTCAGCACGAGCGCGAGCATCGGCGCCGCGACGGAGAGCACCGTGCCGGCCTGGAAGGCGACCTGGGCGAGCACGAGGTAGGCGGCGCCGACGACCAGGACGACCGGCAGGGCGCGCAGCGACGACAGCCGCAGGTTCAGCAGCGGCGCCACCAGGCCCAGCACGAGGATGAGCACGGCCTCGACGGCGCCGCTCGCGCTGCGCAGGGGAAAGCCGGCGCGTGCGGTGGCGATGGCGTTGGCCTGGATCTCGGCGCCCGGCATGAGGCCGCCGCCGATGGACGTCGGGCTGATGTCCTGCAGCGACGGGGCGGTCGGCCCGACGACGACGATCTTGCCGCGCAGGCGGCTCGCCGGCACGCGGTTGCGGTAGACCTGCGAGAAGGAGACGGTGTCGACCGTGCCCGGCGGTCCGGCATAGTCGATCCACCCGTCCCCGCTGCTGTCGTCCGGCGGCGCGATCCGCCGCCCGCCCGCCGTCTCGGCCGCCACGACGCCGAGCGCCTTCAGGCCCTCCAGCGAGTACGACATCCGGCGGATGACGCCGCCCGCATCGGTCGGCAGCAGCGCCTGGCCGACGCCCGCCCCGATCGCCCGCAGGTTGCGCCGCGACGTGGCCGCGTCATGGCCGAAGACACCCGTGCCGCCGTCCTCGTCGACCTCGGTCGTGGCGAAGATCACCGGACGCGCTGCGCCGGCCGCCTCGTAGAGCGCGACGTCGGCGGCGGGGTCCTGGGACTCCTCGGTGAACTGCACGTCGTAGACGACCGCCTTCACGCCGGCGCGCCGCAGGTTGCGCAGCAGGCGCGCGTGGAAGGTCCGCGGCCAGTCCTGGAAGCGCAGCTTCAGGTCGCCGAAGCTCACGTCGTCGATCCCCACGACGACGATGTCGCGCGGCGCGGGGCGGGTTCCGCGCACCGTGAAGCGGGCGTCCACGGTGTCGAGCTCGGGGCGGTCAAGCACGCTCGTGTGCGACAGCGCGATCACGCACGCAATGACGAGCAGCCCGCCGCCGAGCAGGAGCGCGACCTTCAGGCGATGACGGCGCTGCCAGCGCTCCTCATGTCCGTTGGCTGCCATGGCCCCCATCTTCGCGCACCGGCAGGCGGCGGACGCCAGTTTTCTGCGCTCTGCGCCCTGCGGGCGTGCCGGTCACCGTCCCGGAGAGGTCGCAGGGCGACAGGAACCGGCCCGCTCAGTCCGCGGCGCGCACCTGCAGGCGCCCGTTCTCGATCCGCGCCTCCCAGACGGGCTGGGGCTCGGCGGCCGGGCCGCGCATGACGCGCCCGTCGCTCAGGCGGAACGCGCTGGCATGCCAGGGGCACTTCAGGCAGCCGTCGACGAGCTCGCCCTCGTCCAGCGGGCCGCCGGCGTGCACGCAGGTCGCCGACAGCGCGAACAGCCCGTCGGCGGTCCTGACGACGACGACCGCGACGCCGTCCGCCTCCACGCGCAGCGGCCGGCCGTCCTCGAGGACGTCGGCGCCGGCGACGTCGGTCCAATCGCTCGGCCGGTGCTCGAACGCTGTGTGGCTGACGCCGACGCCGCGCGCGTAGACGAGATGGCCGCCGAGGTAGCCCGCGGCCGCAGAGATGCCGAGCGCGGTCAAGCTCAGCGCGACGCCCAGACCGCGGTCGCCGCGGCGCCGCGCGACGTAGGAGCCGATCTGCAGCCCGAGGCCGACGGTGTTGGCGCCCGCATGCACGAGCCCGACGCGCTGATCGGGGCCGTAGGTCTCCGCCCAGTCGGACATGCCGCTGGCGGCGGTGGGAACGGCCGAGAGGATGCCGAGTGCCGTCAGCCTGCGCGCAGCGCCCGCGCCGTCGGTACCGCCGGTCACGTCGATCGCCGATGCGCTGACCCACGCGCCGATCGTCACGTCGGTCAGGAGCGGGTGCAGCTGGTGGCCGAGCCAGGTGCCGCTGAGCGCGTTCTTGACGGCGCGGGGCTCGGTCGCGCGGGCCGCGAGGCGTGCGACCGGCGCGGCGATCGCGTCGAGCCCGTCGGCGGCCGCGATCCTGTCGATGAGCTGGCGCATCACCCGCGTAGGCGTCCACGCGCGAGCGGTTCTTACGTGACGATCCCCTACCAGCCGGCCATGAGGCGGCGGATCGCGCGCAGCAGGAAGGGGCCGAGGGTGCGCGTGAAGCTCACGTGGAGGTGGCCGAAGATGTCGCCGTTGACGCGGACGCCGCCGACGACCGGGTAGCACGCGCTCGCGTCGCACATGTACCGCGTGAGGTCGATGGACTGATAGCGCTTGGAATGCAGCGAGCGGGCGGCCTCGATGCCGACGTCCTCGCGAATCGCTTCCGAGCGTGCGAGCGGGCAGGAGGTCCCGGGATCGCCGCTGGGTTCGGCGATGACGCGCGCGACGCAGTCGAAGTTCTCCTGCCGCGTCACCGTCGTGTCGCGCAGGACCACGATGTGCTTGACGGTCTTCGGCAGCGCCTGCCAGGCCGTGCGGAAGCCCTCGGCCTTGTACTGCGCATACGTCTTCCCGGCCGGGATCGCGACAGGCGTGTCGGCGTTGGAGGTCACGAAGACCGTGTCGACCTCAGGATGCGCTCGAAACCACGCCAGCGCCGGGTCATAGAACGCCGGTACGCAGTCGGGGAGAAACGATCCGACGACCGCCGAGAAGAAGCAGCCGCCGGCAGAGATCGAGTACGCGGTCCAATGCTCGATCTGCGCGACGAGCGCGAGCGCCGCGCGCCAGTGGTAGGTGTGGCTGTCGCCGACGAGGGCGATCCGGCGCGTGGCCTGCGCCGCGGGGACGCCCCAGAGGCAGGCTCCCGGCACGATCCCGGGATCGCAGCCCGATGCCCCGGGGTCCAGCGCATAGGGCTCGGGCTCGCCGATGCCCGGCGTGACCGTGCGGTCGGGAAAGACGCAGGGGCGCTTGGGATCGCGGGCCGCGGCGCCGAAGCATCTCGGGCCGAACTCCTCGTAGGCGCTCCTCACGCCGCGTGTGCCCGAGGTGCACGTGAAGGCGCCGTGAAACAGCCGCGGCAGGCCGCGTGGCCCCGGCGGCTCGGCACGGGTGCCCCTGCAGCTCCAGCGCGTCAGCACCCGGCGGCCACAGGTCCTGCCGCCCTCGGTGCGGCAGCGATGAAAGGAGCGCATGACGGCGGTGGCCGTCCGGCAGGTCGTGCGGCGCTGGAACACGGTGAGGGCGAACGCCGGCGTGCCGCCGGGCGGGTCCTGGTCCTTCAGGGACAGGGTGCAGCGCTCAAAGGGGGCCGCCTGGGCGGCGGACGTCCCGAACGCGGTCGCGGCCAGGATCGTGGCCAGCAGCGCCGGGACGAGCACGCGGCGGGCGAGGTCGTGAGCGACGGGCTGCACGGCGGCGGAGGTTACCCCTGACGCGCCATCATGGGTCGATGCTCGAGTTCCGCCCCTGCCCCGCCGACGCCGAGCCCGCGGCCGCGCTCGTGCAGGCGATGCGCGACGAGATCGCCGCGCTCTACGACGGGCTGGACCTCGACGGGCCGCAGATGCCGAAGGCAGGCCCGGGCGAGCTCGCTCCTCCCGGCGGCATGTTCGTGGTCGGCTTGGATGACGCCGGCACCGCGGTCTGCTGCGGTGGCCTGAAGCGCCTGCCCGACGGCGCCTGCGAGATCAAGAAGATGTTCGTCGCGCCGGCCGCGCGCGGGCGCGGCGTCGCGCGGGCGCTGCTCGAGGAGCTCGAGCGGCGCGCGCGCGGGCTCGGCTACGCCGTTGCCCGGCTGGACACCGGCCCACGCCAGCCCCGCGCGCGGCGCATGTACGAGCGCGCCGGCTACGCGGCCGTCGAGAACTTCAACGCCAACCCCGTGGCGACGTTCTTCGGCGAGAAGTCGCTGTAGGGCACCGGCGGGGGTCAGCCTGGACGGGCCGCCAGCGCGCGGCGCACGACCCGCAGCGCGTTGCCGGTGAGGATCGCGTCGGCGTCGGCGGGGTACGCGTCGCGCAGCGGGATCTCGAGCGCCCCGAGGTCCTCGGAGGCCTCGATCGCGCTCATCGTCGGCTTGATGAAGCCGTCGAGATCGGAGCCGATGCCGACGAAGGCATGCGAGCCGGTGATCGCGTGGATCCTGTCGATGTGTGCTCGCATCGTGGCGACCGTGTGCTCGATGCCGTCGCCGTCGGGGCGTCCGTCCTGCAGCTGGTGGCGGGCGAGGATGAGGCCGATCACGCCGTCGCGCCGGGCGATCTCGGCGATCGTGTCGCGGTCGAGCATGTAGGCCTGCCTGCCGAAGCGATAACCCGCGTGCGAGGCGATCACCGGGAAGTCGGTCGGGTCGGCGTCGTGCTCGCGGTCGAGCTCGTCGAGCAGCTCGAACGTCTCGGCGAGCGCGTCGGCGCGCATGTGGCTGACGTCGACGAGGATGCGCTGCGCGTACATCGCGCGGACCGCCGCCCGGCCGAGCGTGCTCAGGCCGCCGCCGCGCGGCTGGCAGAAGATGCGGTCATAGAGCCCGTCCGGGAGGAACGGCAGCGCTGGGGCGTTCGTCGCGATGCCGCGGTAGAAGAGATGCGCGAGCGTGACGTAGCCGACGCCGCGGCGCCCGAGCTCGGCGACGTTGGCGGCGATCGCCTCGGGGGTGCGCCCGAGGTGAAAGCCGCCCTCGACGCAGTGCACGAACGCCATCCGATCGGTCGCCAGCGCGCTGTCGAGATCGGCCGCCGTCCGCACGACGAGGTGGCGCGCACGTTGCGGGTCGATGCGCGCGAGCTCGCCCTCGACGCGCTCGAGGTGGTCGATCAGATCGGCGAAGTAGCCCGCTTCGGGATCGGCCATCGGCAGCTCGTCGAGGTCGATCTCGGCGAACGGCTCGTAGAGCACCGAGAGCACGAGGCCCGTGTGCGCGCGCTCGAGCCCGTCGAACGTCACGCGCCACGTGGAGGCGTGGTCGCGGTAGTTCAGCCGCCGCGCGGCGAAGCGCAGCACGAGCGCGCGCAGGCGCTCGAGCCACCGCGGCCGGCGCCGCACGCGCACGATGTGGTCATACGTCGTGCTCGGCGGATGGTCGTCGCCGAGCAGGTGCATCGGATAGTGGCAGTGCAGATCGCCGATCATCGCTCGTGCGCGATCTTGCCAAAGGCTGCGGCGCGCGCCGCCCGCGGCCCGTCGAGGCGAGGTATGGCGGCGCTGGCGATCCGCCGCGCAGAACGCCGCCGGCGCCGGGTGTCATCGGCGAGCGGCCGCGCCGCGATCAGCGCGTCGCGACCGCACGGACGTAGCCGGCAGCGGTTGCCCGTGCTGACGCACGGGTAGGGCCGCGGGCATGGAGATTCTCGTGGCGATCCTCGTCATCGCGCTGCTCGCGGCCGTCGCCTTCGCCGTCATCCAGCGCCGGCCCGGCGGCGTCGCCGCTTTGACGCGCTCGCGCAGCGCTCCCGCCGGGCAGCGCGTGCGGCGCGCGCCCCACGACGACGCGATGACGGCGGCCGTCGTCGAGCACGCACAGGTCACCGATCCGGCGCAGGTCCCCGCGGCGGAGGCGCGGCTGAAGGCCGAGGCCCGCAACGTCGCGGCGGGGCTGCAGGCCGACGCGCTGCGCACCGAGCATCAGCGGGCGGGCGATCAGCTCGACGACGGCGTCTACGCGGACGACCCGCGCGTGGACGGCTCCGTCGAGCCCGGCCCCGCCGACCCGCGCCATCGACGGCCGGCCCCGCCGGCCAGGCTGACCGGCGCTCAGCCGGCGGTGAAATCGAGGATCAGCGCCGCCGTCTCGACCGGCACGTCGAGCTGCGGCGCGTGGCCGACGTCGTCGAGCTCGATCCAGTCGGCGGTCGGCAGCCAGTCGCGCCGGTAGCGCACGGCGCTGACGGGCAGCGGGATCAGCCGGTCGCTGCACCCCCAGACGATCCGCACGGGGCACGTCACGCGCTCCGCGTCGAGGCCCGCCGGCCGTGGCCACGAGCCTGTCGGCCGCCAGCGCCGCGCCCTGCAGCCCCGCGTGCATCTCGCCCTGGCGCCGCGCGACCCCGGGGATAGCAGTCGCCGCCCTGCTCCCAGCCGCCGGCGTGGCCTGGGAGCGTCGGCGCGAGGACCTCGTGGCGGCGCTCGAGCGCCGGCAACACGAGCTCCCACGTGCGCCAGGTGTCCATGAACCCGTGCAGGCAGACCATCGGCGTGCCGTGGCCGCCACGACGAAGCGCCGTGAACTCGTGGAGCACCCGCCGTGATTCATAGCGCCAGATGCGGTATGAGTCACCTGTGGACGACGACGACGACTGGGTCGGCACACCGCCCGAGGGCCATCACTCGCGGGACCGCGCGAAGCCGGAGTTCTGGCGCTCTCAATGGCAGACGTACGCGATCGGGGCCGGGCTGCTCATGGCGATCGTCGTCGTGCTCGTCGTCGTGATCGCCACCCGCTGAGCGCCCGTCACGTGCGCGCCGACCGCACGCTCGCGGCGAGCGCGTCGACGGCGCTGGAGACCGCCGCCTCGGAGAGGTTCGCGTAGCCGACGATCAGGGCCGGCGCGTCGCCTTGCAGGCCCTCGAGCGCGAGGCCGACCGCGCCCGCGGCGGCCAGCACGGCCGCCTCGTCGGTTCCCGCCGGCAGGTACACGACGACGAACAGGCCGGCGGCGGCGCCGCGCACCTCGGCCTCGGGAAGCCTGCGCCGCAGCTCGGCGAGCAGGGCGTCACGGCGGCGCCGGTAGCTGCGCCGCTGGCGGCGCAGGTGGCGGTCGAGCTCGCCGCGGTCGATGAGATCGGCGAGGGCGAGCTGCTGCAGCGCGGCCGGCATGCCGCCGCGGCGCAGCTGCAGCGCAGCGAGCACGGGCGCGAGGTCGCGCGGCAGCGCGAGCCAGCCGAGGCGCACGCCCGGCGCCAGCGACTTGCTCGCCGATCCGCCGTAGACGACGCGCTCGGGCGCGAGTCCCTGCAGCGACCCGATCGGCTCGCGGTCGTAGCGGTACTCGGCGTCGTAGTCGTCCTCGACGATCAGCGCGCCGGTCCGCCGCGCCCAGGCGACGAGCTCGGTGCGCCGCTCGGGCGACAGGACCGCGCCGCTGGGGTACTGGTGCGCCGGCGCGACGACGACGACGCCGAGGTCCGGGTGGTCGGCCAGGCGCTCGACGACGAGGCCGTGCTCGTCGACCGGTAGTGCGGCGACGTCCATGCCGGCGTCGGCGGCGGTCTCCGTGACGCCGCGCCAGCCCGGCTGCTCGGCGCCCACCGTCCGCGTGCCGGACGCTGCGAGCGCCGCCCACAGCAGCCCGAGCCCCTGGCGCAACCCATTCGTCACGACGATCTCCTCGGGGCTCGTGCGCACGCCGCGCGAGCGCCCGAGGTAGCGCGCGAGCGCGGAGCGAAGCTCCCGCAGCCCCGCCCCGTCGGGCAGGCCCAGGCGCGCGTCGGGCGCGCCGCGCAGCACGCGACCCGTCGCCGCGCGCCAGGGTCCGCGCGGGAACGCCGACAGCGCCGGCACGAACGGGCTGAGGTCATGGCGCACCGCGTTGCGCGCGACGGGGTGCGGCGGCGCGCAGGAGCGCGGCAGCGCGGTGGCCGCGACCGCTGTGCCGGCACCGTGCCGCGCGGTGAGATAGCCCTCGGCGACGAGCTGCGCGTAGGCGTCGACCACCACCCCGCGGGACACGCCGAGCTGCACCGCGAGCGCGCGCGTGGACGGCAGCCGCGTCGCAGGCGCGAGCACGCCGGTGCGGATGCCGTCGCGCAGCGCGTGCTCGACGCGCGCGCGCAGCGAGGAGCCGTCGGCGCGCGCCAGATCGAGGTGCAGCTGCATTGGTCTCATATTCTTTCACGGAAGTGGTTCTGTTCATAGGACCAAACCCATCGTATGGTCGTCGTCATGGCAACCGCGCCCTCTCAGCGAACCCGCGTGCGCCGCGTCCCTGCGCGCGCCGACTACGAGCGCGCCACGATCGACGCGATCCTCGACGAGGCGCTCATCGGCCATCTCGGCTTCGCGGTCGACGGGCAGCCCTACGTGATCCCGACGCTGCAGGCGCGCGTGGGCGACGTGGTGTACCTCCATGGCTCGACGGCGAGCCGCGCGGTCCGGGCGCTCACGGCCGGCACGCCGGCCTGCCTGACGGTGACGCTCACCGATGGGCTCGTCCTCGCCCGCTCGGCGTTTCACCACTCGATGAACTACCGCTCCGCCGTCGTGCTCGGGCAGGCGCGCGCGATCAGCGATCCGGCGCAGACGCTGCTCGCGCTCGAGGCGTTCACCGAGAAGATGGTGCCCGGGCGCTGGGACGAGGTGCGCGCGCCCAACCGCAAGGAGCTCAAGGCGACGCGCGTGCTCGCGATGACGCTCGACGAGGCATCGGCGAAGGTCCGCACCGGAGGCCCGGTCGACGATGACGAGGACTACGAGCTCGACGTCTGGGCCGGGGTCATCCCGATGGGCCTCGCGGCCGGCGAGCCGGTCGGCGACCCGCGCCTGGCGCCGGGGATCGAGCCCGGCGAGACCGTGCGCCGCTGGGACCCGCAGCGCTCCGGCGGCACCGGGGCCTGACCCGCCGGGCATCTACACTCGCAGCGCGGCGTGACCCTGCGGGGCTCCCGCCCCCCGATGCCGATGCTCGAACAGCACGAAGTCGCCGTCTACCTGCTCGAGCGACGGCTCGTGAGCCGCAGGTCGATCGTCGCCGGGCGACTGCGGATCGAGGACGCCTCCAGCCGCAACCGCAACTTCCGCGTCAGCGGCGCGCCCGGCGAGAGCTACCTCATCAAGCAGGGGATCGCCGCCGACAGCGGCTGGACGCTCGCCAACGAGGTCGCGCTCTACGCGCGCCTCGCGGGGCGCGTGGCGTGGGTCCCGCGGCTGCACGCCTTCGACGAGGAGCGCGGCCTGCTCGTGATCGAGTGGATCGAGGGCGGCGTCGACCTCGACCGCCGCGGCCGCATCTCGCGTGCGCTCGCCGCCGCGCTCGGCCGGGCGCTCGCCGAGCTGCATGCCATCGCGCCCGACGCGGAGGAGCTGCGCCGCGACGCGCCCTGGGTCCTGTCGCTGCAGCGCCCGCCGCTGGAGGCGCTGCGCTACCTCAGCGCCGCGGGCGCCGAGCTTGTCAAGGTCCTGCAGGCCGACGCCGCGGTCGTCCGCGCGCTCGACGAGCTGCGCGACGGCTGGCGGACCGAGGCGCTCGTGCACCGCGACGTCAAGCGGGCCAACTGCGTCGCGCACGGCGCGCGGATCGCCCTCGTGGACTGGGAGATGGCCGGCTGGGGCGACCCGGCGTGCGACGCCGGCTCCGTGCTCGCCGAGTGGGCCGGGCGGCCGGCGGCGGGCGCGTTCTGGAGCGCGTACGTCCGGGCGCGGCGCCTCGACGAGCCGGCGGCGGCGGCGCTGCTGGAGCGCTGCGTGCGCTTCGCCGGAGTGCGTGTCGTGCAGACGGCATACGAGCACGCCCAGGAGGTCACCTCGCTCGGCGCGCGGGTCATGGACGAGCTGGCCAGGGCCCGCGGAATGCTCGTCACGCCGGCGGACGCGGCCGCCCGGCTGCTGGGGGGCGCGTCGTGAGCTACGAGGCCCAGGTCCTCGACGCGCTGAGCGCCGCGGCTGTGCGCCCACCCGCCGCGTACCTGTGGTTCGGGCGGCGCGTGGACGCGCCCGCGCTCGTGGACGCGCTGACGGCGCGGTTGCTCGCCGACTTCTACGCCACCGGCAGCGCGCGTCCACAGCCGCAGCCCGGCCACGTCGCGCCCGGCGACGGCGGCGAGCTCGTGCGCGCGCTGTCGCAGGCCAACAACGGCCGCGGCTCGTGGCGCTCGGGCTGGCGCGTCGAGGCCGCGGACGACGGCGGCGTCGGCGTCGTGCGCCCCGACGGCCTGTCGCTCGCGGCGGCCGCGGAGGACGTGCGCGGCGACGAGGTCCGCGTGCCCAAGGAGCTGCGCGGCGTCTCCCCCGGCTTCTACGTCGCGCTCGGCGACGCCGGCGCGCCCGCGGGCCCGCGCGTGCGCCTGTGCTGGAACCTGACCGCAGCGGGCGCGGTGACGTTCGTCGCGCGCGTGACGTACGCGCTGAACGCCGCCGGCCTCGCGTTCGAGCTCGAGCTGCCCGGCGACCCGACGCGCTACGGGCGCCGCGACGCCGGCTCGCTCCTGCTCGCGCGCGGAGACTTTCCCGCCGCCGTCAGGCTCCTGCGCCCGCTCCTGCGGGCGCTCGGCCCGAATCTCGCCGACGGCGCGCCCGCGCTGACGAAGCCGCTCGCGCGCGGGCTCGCCGTCGCCGAGGAGCCCGACGGGGGACAGCGCTTCGGGGAGAGCCGCTGCGCGCTGATCGCCGCGGCGATCGCCGACGCCGCCGAGCGCGGCCTGACCGCAGACGAGGACCGCCTCGCGGTGGTGCGCGCGCGCTTCGCGGCCGCCGGCCTCACGCTCCAGGCGCCCTACCTGCAACCGGGATCGGACGATGCGTACGAGCTTTCGTAGCATCGCGCCGCCCGCCGCCGACCCGCTCGCGACGGCCGCCGCGATCGGCGCGCGGCTGGCGCGCGAGGCCATCTGGTACCGCGGCGCGTGCAACTGGGTCGCGGCCGACCGCACCGCGACGGCGCACTGCGCGCTCGGACCGGGGCTCGGCAGCGGCACGTCGGGAATCGCCCTGTTCCTCGCCGAGCTGCACGCGGCGACGGGCGACGCACAGGCGCGCAGCACCGCCCTCGGCGCGATCTCCCAGGCGCTCGCGCACGCGCACGAGGTGGCGCCCGCCGGCCTGTACGAGGGGCGGCTCGGGATCGCCTACGCGGCGAACCGCTGCGGCGCGCTGCTCGGCGAGGAGCGCCTGCGGGCGCGCGCGGCGCGGCTCGCCCGCGCGCGCCCGCCGGCCGGGCGCGCGCCGCGCGACGTCGCCTCGGGAGCGGCGGGCACGATCGCCGCGCTGCTCGCGATCGGCGGCGAGGACCTTGCGCGGCGCGCCGCGCGCCTGGGCGACGAGCTCGCCGCGCGCCCGCGCCGCGCGGGCGCCGTGCATCCGCTCTGCGGGCTGCCCCACGGCGCCGCCGGGATCGCCTGGGCGCTGCTCGAGCTCTGTGCGATCACGGGCGAGCGGCGCCACCGCGCGGCGGCGCAGCGCGAGCTGGACTACGAGCGTGGCCTGTTCGACGCCCGCGTGGGCGACTGGCCCGATCTGCGCGGCGTGTCGCGCCTCGAGCCCGCCGGCACGTTCCGCTCGCCCTACCCCGCGACGTGGGCGCACGGTGCGCCGGGGATCGCGCTCGCGCGTCTGCGCGGCTGGGAGCTGCTCGGCGACGAGCGCTGCCGCGACGAGGCGGCGCTCGCGCTCGCGACGACGGCCGCGCGCCTGGAGCAGGGCCTGCAGGACCGCGACGCGGACTTCACGCTCGCCCACGGGCTCGGCGGGCGCGCAGACGTGCTCCTGCGCGGCGCCGCGCTGCTGCCCGCGGGCGCCGGGCTCGCGGCGCGCGCGGGCTCCATGGCGGTCGGGCGCCACGGCGCGAGCGTCGAGGGCTGGCCCTGCGGCGTCGCCGGCGGCGCGGCGCCCGCCCTGCTCGACGGGCACGCCGGCATCGGCCTGCTCTACCTTCGCCTGCACGACGCGTCGGTGCCCTCGGCCCTGCTCGTCACCCGCTGACATGGCCGCTGCGCGCAACCTCGTCAACCTCAAGTCCGTCGGCAAGGGCTACGGCAGCCGTACCGTGCTGCACGACGTGACGCTCGGGGTCGCCGCGCGGCGAGCGGATCGGAATCGTCGGGCGCAACGGCGACGGCAAGTCGACGCTCATGCGGCTCGTCGCCGGCGTCGAGCCGCCCGACTCCGGGCAGGTCACGCGGGCGCGCGACGTGCAGCTCGCGTTGCTCGCACAGGGCGACGAGCTCGCCGCGCACCGCACCGTCCGCGATGCGCTCGTCGGCCGCCGCGCCGACCACGAGTGGGCCGCCGACAGCACGTTTCGCGCCGTCCTCGACGGGCTGCTCGGGGGCGTCTCGCTGGAGCGCTTCCCCGACGGCATGGACACCGCGATCGACGGTCTCTCCGGCGGCGAGCGGCGGCGCATCGCGATCGCGCGCCTGCTGCTGGAGGGCCCGGACCTGCTGCTGCTCGACGAGCCGACGAACCACCTCGACGTCGAGGCGGTCGACTGGCTCGCGCGCCACCTCGCCGCGCGCCGCGGCGCGATGCTCGTCGTGACCCACGACCGCTGGTTTCTCGACGCGGTCTGCACCGCGACCTGGGAGGTCGCCGCAGAGACCGTCCACCAGTACGAGGGCGGCTACGCCGCCTACGTCCTGGCCCGCGCCGAGCGCGACCGCCAGGCCGCCTCGCGCGACGAGCGCCGCCGCCAGCTCCTGCGCAAGGAGCTTGCCTGGCTGCGTCGCGGGCCCCCGGCGCGCACGAGCAAGCCGAAGTTCCGCATCGACGCCGCCAACGCGCTGATCGCCGACGAGCCGGAGGTCCGCGACCGCGCCGAGCTGCTGCGCTTCGCCGGCGCGCGGCTGGGCGACAAGGTGCTCGACGCCGTCGACGTCACGCTGGCGTTCGGCGGCGAGCCGCTGCTGCGCGACCTGACCTGGCGCCTGGGACCCGGCGACCGGCGTGCGCTCGTCGGCGTCAACGGCTCGGGAAAGACGACGCTGCTACGGCTGCTGGCCGGCGAGCTGGCGCCGTCGAAGGGGCGCGTCGACCGCGGCGCCACGGTCCGCCTGGCGTTCCTCTCCCAGGACACCGACGAGATCCCGGGCCATCTGCGCGTGCTCGAGTCGCTCGAGGAGATCAAGGCGGTCGCGACGCTCAGCGACGGCGTCCAGATCACCGCGAGCATGCTCTGCGACCGCTTCGGCTTTCGCGGAGATCTCGCCCGCACGCTCGTGCGCGACCTCTCCGGCGGCCAGCGCCGCCGGCTGCAGCTCATGCGCCAGCTCATGGCCGAGCCCAACGTCCTGCTGCTCGACGAGCCGACCAACGACCTCGACATCGAGACGCTCACCGCGCTCGAGGATCTGCTCGACCGCTGGCCGGGAACGCTCGTCGTGGTCAGCCACGACCGCTACTTCGTCGAGCGCGTCTGCGACGACGTCCACGCGCTCACGGGCGACGGCGCGATCCGCCACCTGCCCGGAGGGATCGACGCGTACGTGCGCGCGCGCCGCGAAGCACCCGTCGCCGTCTCGGCGGCGCCGCGGCAGCGGGCGGCCGGCTCCGGCGGCGCGCTGCGCGACGCGCGCAAGGAGCTCGTGCGCCTCGAGCGCGCGATCGAGCGCCTCGGCGAGCGCGAGTCCGAGCTGCACGAGGCGATGGCTGCGAGCGCCACCGACCACGAGCGCCTGCGCGAGCTGCAGGCCGAGCTCGCGGAGCAGGCCGGCGAACGCGAGCGCGCGGAGGCGCAGTGGCTGGAGATGGCCGAGCGGCTCGAGGCATGACCGCGTCTGCTGCAATCCCTCGCGTGGGCCGAGCGGGGTCATGCGTGCTGATCGTCGCGCTGCTGCTCGCCGGCTGCGGCGATTCCGGCGGGCCGCCGCGCGCGGCGACGACCACCATCCCCGCCAAGGCTGCGTGCACGAGGCCCGCGCTGCTGACGGCGGTGCGCGCGCTGACCACGACGAGCCCGGTCGTCGTCGAGCGGCTGCGCTGCGAGGAGGGCTACGCGCTCACGCGCGTGCTCGAGGGCGAGCGGCGCTCGCAGGTGCTCTGGCAGGACGTCGGCGGGACGTGGTCGCACGTCGCGCGCGAGGAGATCGGCACATGCCCGCCGCTCGCGGCGCAGCACAAGCTGTGCACGATCGCGCCGCCCGACCCCGAGCTGCGGCGCTGCACACGCAGTGCGTTCCTGCAGGCGCTGCGCACCGACGTCGACAAGGTCCGCTTCGTCGTGGATGCGCTGCGCTGCCGCGGCAACTTCGCCCGCACGCGCTTCACGGTCACCGAGTGCCTTCCCGAGCAGACCGGCGACCGCCGCGGCTGCCGGCGCACCCGCGTCGCGGCCTGGCGGCGCGACGCCACGCGCTGGCGGCTGATCACCTACAGCGAGCAGCTGGACTGCAGCGTCGTGCGCGCCGCGGCGCCGCGGTTCCCGGCCCGCCTCTGCCCTTGACGCTCAGCCGGCGACCGGCGGCTGCCAGCCGGCCGCCACCCGGCGCACCTCGCGCGACAGGAGGGGCCCGAGCGTCCGCGCGAAGTCGAGCGTGAAGTGGTGCAGGTCCTTGTAGACGAGCGCGCCGCCGATGACCGGAAAGCAGCGGTTCGGGCTGCACAGCACCGGCGTCAGGTCGATGACCTGCAGGCGCGCCGAGCGCTCCGCGCGCGCGGCGAGGACCTGCGGGTCGGGCTGCAGGCCCGCAGCGCGCGGGACCGCGCAGACCGTGCCGGCGCGCCGCCGGCGGTCGATCGCGCGCCCGATGCAGGCGACCGTGCGGTGGAAGATCTTCGGTGAGTCGCGCAGCACGACGATGTGCCTGACGCTGGGCGGCAGCCGCCGCCAGGCGTTGCGGTAGCCGTTGACCTTCGCCTCGCGCTTCGTGCGGCCGGCCGGGACGCGGACGCGGCCGCCGGTGATCGCCGAGGCGAAGATCGTGCCGATCTCCGGGTGCGCGCGGAAGAAGCCCGGCAGCGCCTGCACCCAGCGCCCGCACTGCGAGCGCACCGGCTCCGGGGTGAGCTTCGTCGCCGTGGAGAACGGACAGCTCGTGCGCGTGATCGAGAGGGCGTGCCAGCCCTGTTCGCGGGCTGCCGCGTCCAGCGGCGCGCGCCAGTGCGAGGCATGGCTGTCGCCGACGAGCGCGACGGTGCGCGTCCCCGGGCCGGCCGGAAGGCCGAACTCGCACACGCTCACGCCCTCCTCGCGGCGAAAGTGCGCGCAGGGGGCGTTGCGCTCCGCGCGCGCGACCGCCGGCGCCGGGACGACCTTCAGCCGCAGCGCACGGTTCTGGCACGGGTGCAGCGGGTCGCGGGCGGCGGCGCCGAAGCAGCTGAGCTGCGGAGACGCCACCGGCGCGCGCTGCGGCGCCGTCGCGGTGGCGAAGCCGAGCACCGGCAGCAGCGCGACGCCGACCGTCGCGAGCAGCGTGGCCGGCCATGCTCGTGCGGTCATCGCGTGCATTCTGCGGGGAGGGCGACGAACACGCCTGTCCCTGCTGCCCCCTCGCCGGGCGGAACATTCTCCTTGCACCACGCGTAGCGCCCGTCGCGCAGCGATGCCGAGACGAGGAACGGGTGGCCCGAGCGCGTCTGGCCGGCCCTGCCCGACGTCACCGCGAGGCACTCCAGATGCACCCGCACCGGCCCGCCGCCGTCGCCGCTCGGCGGTGCGCACGTCACGGCGAGGATCGGGCCATCGAGGGCGCCCGCGGCCACACGTGCGCGGGCGTCGCGGCCCACATCCGCGCGCACCGCGTCCAGCAACGCCGCTCGGGCCCGGTCGTCGCGAGCGGCGGCGTGCAGGCGCGCCGCTGCCGGCGCCCGCCCCCGATGGGGCGCCTGCTCGGCGGCGAGGCGCGCGCGCTCGCGGCGTACGAACGCCTCGTGGGCGCGCTGCTCGCGCGCGGTACCCGCGGTCTTCGCGTCGTCGAGCGCCGGGACGACGACCGCCACCACGACGATCGCGACCGCGGCAAGCGCCGCGGCCGCGAGGGCCCAGGCCCGTCGCGAGATGGGCGGCGGGTCGGGGACGCCGCGCGGGAGCGTCCAGACGCCCAGTCGGGCGCCGAGAATCTCCCAGCGCGTCACGCGCGGCCCGTCCGATGGTTCGGACACGCCGCGATCGTAGTCGCGCGGTCAGCGCTTCAGTGCGATCAGCCGCTCCAGGCGCCGGGCGTTGCCGGCGCGATCGGCGACACCGGCGCGGACCTTCACGACGATCCGCCGGCCCGCTCGTGACCTTCAGGCCCGGCGTGCCCTCCGCGGTCTCGGCCGGCGTGCGAGGCAGGTTCGCGTCGCGGTCGAATGTCCCCGCCGTGAGCGTCGCCCAGCTCGCGTAGTGGCGCACACGAGGTTGGAGCGCGAGACGAACTGGACATCCGGCGTGACGCGCTCGAGCGCGAGCACGAAGCCGCCGTCGGGCAGCGCGGCGAGTGTCGGCTGCGATGCGTGCGTGTCGAGGTCCGCGCGATCTGTCCACGTCGTGAGGTCGTCGGAGGTCGCGAGCCTCGTCGCGAACACGCCGTCCACGAGCGCCGAGTCCGCTCGGTCGCGCGCGGGTAGCCGGGGAAGAGCCGTTTCCGTGCGTGCCCCAGCACCAAGCAGGAGGTCCATCGTGTCGATCATGTCCAAGCTCTCGGACGCCGTGCGGTCGCTGACATCCGACAAAGCGAACACCGACGTTCCGAAGGGCGTCGACGTGCCCGAGCCCGACGACGGCGCCGTCCCGCGGCCCGATCGCGAGCCGATGGCGGGCTTCGAGCCGGAGAAGGAGTCCTGAATCGCCGGCATCAAAAAATCCTCGGAGGCGCGTGCTGATCCGTTAGGTTGACGGTGCGTCGGACCTGGTCTCGCGTCGCGGGACGTTTCCTTCGCGCTTTCCCAGGGGGGGTTCACCTTGATGCTGCCCGCACGCCTACGGCGAGTGATGTCGCTGTGACCGTGGCGCTTTCGATGTGGTGGACAGTGGGTTGGGCTGTCGGAGCGGTCGTCGTTCTGCTCGTGGCCATCCTGCTGCTCGCCATCACCGGCCTCGCCCGGAAGATCGACGGGGTCGCCCAGAATCTGGTCGTCGACCTCGACTCGATCGCGACCAAGACGGGGCCGCTGCAGAACGTGGCCGGCACGGTCAACGCCGTGCAGACGATCACCCGCTGCCTGCGCATCGCGCGTGGCGGGGCGCCGGTCGTCGACCGGTACCACACCTCTCCGGGGTGGCGGCCATGACGCTGCTTGCCGTCTCAGGAGTGGCCGCGGTCTTCGCCATCATCGGGCTCGTGGTCGGGCTCGTCGTGCTCGGCGTCGTGATCGCGTTGCTGCAGATGACGCTCACGCCGCTGCGCAAGACGCTGGCCGACGTGCAGCTGGCCCACACCGCGCCGATGCTCGAGCGTGGCGTTCCCGGAACCGAGCAGCTCGGGCAGACGCGACGGCTCGCCGAAATGGTGCCGCCGCTCGCGCTGGCCTACCTGCAGAAGCTCGGGGCCGGCGGTAGCCCACGGCCCGCGGCGCCACAGGCACCGCAGGCGCCGCCTCCGGGCTCGGGCCATTCCGGCGGTATGTGGATCCCGCCGCCCGGCGGTCAGACCCCGGACAACCAGGCCTCCAACCTGCCGGCGTGGCAGAGGTACTCCGGATGAGCGCCGCCACGACGGTCCTCGCGATGTCCGACAACCAGAACGCCTGGGTGCTCACGCTCGTGGTCGGCGTCGTCGTGCTGCTCGTCGTCATCGCCCTGCTCGAGGGGCTGCGACGCACGGTGAAGCACCTCAACGACGACCTCTGGTCGACCTGGGTCAACGGCAAGGAGGTCGTGAAGAACACCGCGACCTCGTTCCAGCTGAAGAACACGCGCACCTCGGCGGACGAACTCGTCGAGGAGCTCAGAAACCATGGGTAGGGCGAGGAGCCAACGATGAACTCTCTGCTGATCGCAGCAACGCTGGTCGAAGTGCTCCTGCTCGTGCTCGTGCTCGCCGGGTATCTCCTGGCCATCACGGGGACGCTCACGAAGATCGCCTCCACGGCGGGCCTGATCCAGATCGGCGTGCATGCGATCGACGACCAGGTCCGGCCGATCGAGTCCGAGGTGCGCGGCATCAACGGCGCGCTGGGCAAGGTCGCCGACGCACTCACCAACGCGACGCGCTAGCGAGGACGCTCAGCCGCGCTGCGGGCCGAACAGCTCGCCGCGCAGCGACGCGATGGCGGTGACGCCGAGGCCGACGTAGGCCTCGCGCGTTGCCGCCATCTCGTCCTCGAGCTCACGCATGTAGGCCGCGTTGCGGCCCAGGCCGGCGTCGATCGCGGCCACGCGCTCGGCCCTGAGGCGGTCGAGCCGGCGATGGATCTCATAGACGGTCATTCCGTCCACCACATCGGCCGCGGACGGTGAAACCTCAACCGGGGCTGGACGCGCGTGGGTGCGCAGGGTGCGCGAAGATCACACCCAGGTGGGCTTGGAGCCGAGCACGCGATGCCCGACGCTGTGCTCACCACCCCAGCACGACCCACCGGGAGTTCTGACATGACCCGCAACACCATCAGCCGCGGCGCCGCCCTCGCAGCGGTCGCCCTCGGCGCGATCGGGGCCGCAGGCGCGCACGCCGACAGCACCGTCGTCGCCGACGCCGGGGCGCAGAACGTGACCGCCTACGCCACGACCGCCGCCTGGTCGCGCAAGGCCGCCGACGGCACGTACCGCCTCGTGGTCTCCGTCGCCGGCTCCATCGCCGACGCGCCCGTTCCCCCCTCCTCGAGCCCCTACGATCCCGACCTCGGCCCGACGAAGGCCAACGGCCGCGCGATCGTCTACGCGCGCGGCGGCGACCTGTACCGCTACGACGTCGGCGCGCCGGCCGAGCAGAAGCTCACCGGCCTGTCGAGCAGCGCGACCGAGGCCGCGCCGTCGTACTTCAAGGACACGATCGTCTTCAGCCGCACGACGGGCCAGGGCACCGGCACGTACCTGTCGCGGCCCGCCCGGGGGCTGACGCGGATCTTCCGCACCGTCGCCGCCGAGACCGACGTCGCCGAGACGCGCATCATCGGCCGCTACGGCGAGGGCACGCGCTCGATCATCCGCGTGCTCAACATGAACGCCACCGACGTGAGGATCGTCGCCCGGGCGAAGACCGAGCAGCGCCTGGCCAGCCCGACGCTCACCCGCTTCAACGGCATCTGGCTGCGCGTCGGCCGGACCGCGACCACCGTCGAGCAGGTCGGCGTCAACGCCCACCGCGGGCTCGACGTCCTGCACGCCGACCGTGCGCTTCCGGGCCAGGTCGGATCGCTGGCGAGCTACAAGATCCCGACGCTCTACACGAGCGCCTCCGGCGTCCAGCGCATCCTGCCGAAGCTGCGCTTCAAGTAGCGCCCTGCAGCGGGCCGCCGGCGCTCCTGCGCCGGCGGCCGGGCCGATGCTCCGGCTGTGCAGGCCACCGCCCTGCTGGAGCGTGCCGCGGAGTCGGCAACCTTCGCCGAGCGTCTCGCCGCGGTGCGCGCCGAGCGGACGCGGTTGCCGGCGCCGGCGCCGCGGGGGCGGTCGTCGCCGCCCTGGCGCTCGAGCTGCGGCGCGCTCGGCTCCCATCGCGAGGCGGCGGCGCAGTTCGCGAGCGCGTGGCGCGCCACATCCGCCAGGGCCCGCGCGCCAGGACGCGCGCCAACCCGGGCGGTCTCACGCCGCGCGAGCTCGAGGTGCTCGCGCTCGCGACCGAAACCGCGATCGCCGACCCACAGCGACGCCGAGGTCACGCGCTTCGGGGACTTCCACGTCGCCCAGGCCTCCGGCGCGGCCCCACCGACGCGGCGGTTGCACATCGGCTTCGTCGCGCCGTCGCACGAGCACGCGCGGGCGTTCTGGCGCGCGGGCACGGCCGCGGGCCATCCCGACGACGGCGAGCCCGGCCCGCGACCGCAGTACGGCGCGGACTACTTCGGCGCGTTCCTGCGCGATCCCGACGGCAACAGCGCCGAGGCCGTCCACCACGACTCGCTGCGGGCCGACGGCTGCGTCGACCACCTCTGGATCCGCGTCGCCCACGTCGCCGCGTCCAAGCGGTTCTACCTGTCGATCGCGGCCCGCACCGGCCTCGAGCTCGGCTCGGACAGCCCGCGGCGCGCGCAGTTCCGGGGCTCGAGTGGCACGTTCTCACTCGTCGCCGGGGACGAGCCCAGCGCGCACGTCCTCATGGCGCTCGCCGCGGACGCCGCCGACCTGGTCTGCGATCCGGACGGCAACACGATCGAGCTCGTCCCCCCGCGCGCCGCGTAGCCTCTCGTCGCGACTGTGCGACGAGCGAGCGTCATCGGAGCGGCCGCCTGCGCGGCGGCCGTGGCCGCCGGCTGCGGAGGTGGCGGCGACGGCGCGCCGCCCGCGCCCCGCGAGCGCGTCCGTCTCCTGGTCGGTGCGCCCGCCGAGGGGGCGCTCGTGCGCGGTGCCAACGTCGACGTGCGCGGCACCGTGAGCCCGGCGTCTGCCGACGTCGCGGTACTGGGGCGCCCGGCGCTCGTGACGGGCGGGCGCTTCAGCGCCGTCGTGCCGCTCGCGCCGGGGGTCAACATCATCGACGTGGCGGCCAGCGCCCGCCGCCGGCGGCCCGCGTTCGCGACGGTGCGCGTCACGCGCGACGTCCTCGTGACGGTCCCCGACCTCACCGGCGTGTCGGAGGACGAGGTCCAGGCGCGGCTGGACCCGCTCGGGCTGAAGGCCGACGTGCAGCGCGAGGGCGGCCTTCTCGACGTCCTGCGCCCCGGCGCGCGTGCCGTATGCGTCCAGGAGCCCGAGGGTGGGACGCGGTTGCGGCGCGGGCGCACCGTGCGCGTGATCGTCGCGAAGGGCTGCTGAGGCTCAGCCGCGCGGCGTGACCGCGATGAGCGCAATCTGGAGGCGGCCGCGGTCGCGGACGACGCCGAGCACGATCCGCCCTTCGATCGAGGAGCCGCCGGTGCGGCGCACGCGGTAGTCGGCGCTCGCCCGGCCGGCGCGCCCGCCGCTGACCGCGAGGTCCTGCAGGTCGTAGCTCTGGGTCGCGTTCTCGCGAAACTGCGCCTCGTAGGCGGCGGCGACGGCGTCGCGGCCGCGCAGCGACGCCCCCTCCGGCAGCACGCGCCGCACGTCGCTCGTCAGCAGCCGCCGCAGCGCGCGCCCGTCCTCGGTCTCGTAGGCGTCGGCGAACGCCGCGGCGACCGCGCGCACCTCGCCTGCCGCGAGCGGCCGGGACTCCGCGGCGGCGGCGCCGCTGCCGCCCCCGCCGGAGGCCAGCATCAGCCCGGCGACGGTGGCGACGCCGGCGAGCGGGAGCGCGATTGCGGCGGCGAGCGCGCCGCGGCGCCGGCGCGAGCGCGGCGTCCGAGGCGCCGGCGCGGTCGGCGCGGTCGCCGGGCCCACGCGGGTGGCGGCGACCGCCGTCCGCGCGGCGCGCGCCGGCGGCGCGGCGGGGCCGACGGCGACCGTGCGCTCGCCCTCGTCGACCGCCTCGCCGCGCGCCGCCGCCAGCGCGGCGCGGCCGAGGTCGCCGGCCGACGGGTAGCGGTCCTCCGGCGCCTTCGCCAGCGCGCGCGCGACGACGCGGTCGAACGCGGCCGGAGCGCCGGCCGCCGACGGCCGCGGCGGCGCGTCGTTGAGGTGCGCGAGCAGCGTCGCCGGCACGGTGCCCCGCGCGAACGGCGGCGCGCCCGCGAGCGCCGCGTACAGGACGCAGCCCAGCGAGTAGACGTCCGAGCGGGCGTCGGCGCGCTCACCGCCGAGCTGCTCGGGGGAGGCGAAGTCCACCGTGCCGATCCACTGGCCGCTGTCGGTGATCGGGTGGTGGGGGTCCAGCGAGCGCATGAGGCCGAAGTCGCCGAGGTAGGCATGGTCGTCCTCGCCCGCCAGCAGGACGTTTGCCGGCTTGACGTCGCGGTGGACGAGGCCCGCCGCATGAGCGGCGTCGAGCGCGGCGCCCACCTGCGCGACGATCGCGGCCGCCCGCTCGGGCGCCAGGCGCCCGTCGCGGCGGACCAGCGCGTGCAGGTCGCGGCCGGTGACGTAGCGCATGACGAGGTACAGGGCGCCGTCCTGCTCGCCGGTGGCGTAGACCGGCACGACGTTGGGGTGATCGATCGCGGCCGCCATCCGCGCCTCGCGCTCGAAGCGCTCGCGAAACTCGGCGTCGCCGGCGCGCTCGCCCGCGATGACCTTCAGCGCGACCGGACGGCCGAGGTCGAGCTGCAGGGCGCGGTAGACGACGCCCATCCCGCCCCGGCCGATGACCGCCTCGATGCGGCAGCCCCCGAGAACGTCTCCTGGCCGCAGCTCGGACACATGCACATTCTCCTTGACCGAAGGGATAGTCTCGGCGCTCAGGCTCAGGGGGGACTGCGGCGAGGAAGCCGCGGGACTCACGGGCCACCCCTCCAGACGGAAGGGGGGCCTCTCGTGGCGCGCGAGCGACCGACAGCCTCCGACGTTCCACGCCCTGTGCTGACCTGCCTCGACGGCGGGCGTCCTGACGCCGATCAGCCCCTGCTGACGCGTGCGGAGGCTCGCGCCCTGTCGCGCAGCGCCCGGCTGACGTCCGCGCAGCTGCAGGAGCACTTCAGGCGGCCGCCCGAGGGTCCGCGCTCCGCCTGACGGGCATCCGGCCGCCCGGCCGCCTGCGAAGATCGCCGCGCCGATGGACCCGCCCGCAGGCACGTCGCTCTACGACGCCGTCCCCTACCCGGGCCTTGCGTTCGCCCAGACGCACCCCGACCGGCTCGCGACGCTCGGCGCCCTCTTCGGGCTCGCGGCGGCGCCGCCGGCGTCGTGCCGGCTGCTGGAGGTCGGCTGCGGGGATGGCGGCAACCTCCTGCCGATGGCCCAGGCGCTGCCGCAGTCGCGCTTCGTCGGGATCGACTCCTCGCGACACGCGATCGCGCAAGCCTGCGCCGTCACCGAGGAGCTCGAGCTGCGCAACATCGCCTTCGAGGAGGTCTCCATCGAGGACTACGAGACCGCCGCCGCGAGCTTTGACTACGTCGTCGCGCACGGCGTCTTCTCGTGGGTGCCCGAGCCGGTCCGCGACGCGCTGCTGGCGCTGACCGCCCACGCCCTGTCCGAGCACGGCATCGCCTTCGTGAGCTACAACGCGCTGCCGGGGGCGCGCGTGCCCCAGACCCTGCGCGAGCTGCTGGCGATCAAGCTCGACGGGATCGACGAGCCTGCCCGTCGGATCAGCGAGGCGCGCCGCCTGCTCGCGCTGCTCAGCGGCCCCGACGGCCGCGCAACCCTGCTGGGAGCCGAGGCCGCGGTGCTGCTGGACCGCCCCGACGCCCTCCTCTTCCACGACGTGCTGGCGCCGGTCAACCAGCCGTTCTTCTTCCACGAGTTCGCCGCACGAGCTCGCGGCCACGAGCTGCAGTACCTGGCCGAGGCGCACTTCGCCGAGATGCAGGGCGCGACGCTGCCGCACGACCTCCAGCTCGAGCTCGCCGCCGACGGCGACCTCGTGCGCCAGGAGCAGCTGCTGGACTACGTCACCGTGCGCCGCTTCCGGCAGACGCTGCTCTGCCACGCATCCATTGAGCTCGACCGCACGCTGCGCACCGAGCAGATCGCGCGCTTCGCGGTCTCCTCGCCCGTGCGGGCGGGCGTCGAGGACCCCGCGCGACCCGGCCGCGTGACCTTCCACGCGCCCGGAGGGGCGCGGCTGACGACCGAGGACGAGGCCGTCGTCGCGGTCCTGCGGCGCGCCGGCGAGTGCTGGCCCGCGGCGGTCCGCGTCGCCGACGTGCTGGGCGAGAACCCGCCGCGCCAGGTCGTCGCCACGGTCTGCGAGGCACTGATGCGCGGCTACGCCGCCAATCTCCTGGGGTTGCACCTGCACCCGCCGCAGATGCGCACGAGCGCGGGCGAGCGGCCGCTGGCCAGCCCGCTGGCACGGCTGCAGGCGCGCTCGCAGGAGGACATCGCCAACCTGCGCCACGCGACCGTCCCGGTGCAGGACCCGCTCGACCGGCGCCTGCTGACGCTCCTCGACGGCAGCCGCGACCGGGCGGCGCTGCTGGCGGCGCTCGGGCCGGCAGCGGATGCGGGCCGGCTCGACGCCACCCTCGCGCGCTTCGCGCGCTCGGCCCTGCTCGTGGCCTAGGAGCCGGGCACGGGCGTCCGTGCGGGTAGAGGCTCGCGCCCGTATGCCGTATGGCAGGCGGATCTTCTGGCTCGCAGCGATCCCGGTGATCGTGTCGATCCCGATCGCAACGCTTGCGCCCGCACCGCACGGCCACTGGCTCCACGGGCTCACGTCGGAGGGCGGCTTGCGGCGCAGCGGCGGCGCGATCGTGCCGGGCCCGCCGTCGCACGCCGCCGGCTGAGCGACCGATCGGCCCCTACCGCGCGTCCGTGCCACGGGCTACGGTGTGGTTCGTGGGCATCTCGACCCGACTGACCGGAGCCTTCGGCATCGAGCATCCGATCCTCTCGGCGCCGATGGCGGTCGCCGCCGGCGGCCGGCTCGCGGCGGCGGTGAGCAGTGCGGGCGGCCTCGGCCTCATCGGCGGCGGCTACGTCGACCGCGATTGGATCGCCGCCGCGCTCGACGAGGCAGGCGACACCCCCGTCGGGTGCGGGTTCATCACGTGGGCGCTCGAGCGCTCCCCCGAGGTCCTGGACCTCGTCCTGGAGCGACGGCCGCGCGCCATCATGCTGTCCTTCGGCGACCCGCGCCCGTTCGGGCCGCGCGTGCGCGCCGCGGGCGCGCCGCTGATCTGCCAGGTCAACGACCGCGCCGAAGCGCTGCTTGCGCTCGAGGCGGGCGCGGACGTCGTCGTCGCCCAGGGCGCTGAGGCCGGAGGTCACGGAGCGCACCGCCGATCGACGCTGACGCTTGTCCCCGAGCTCGCCGACCTGCTCGCAGACCGCTCGCCGGACACCCTGCTGTGCGCCGCGGGCGGCATCGCCGACGGTCGCGGGCTGGCGGCGGCGCTGATGCTCGGAGCCGACGGCGTGCTCGTCGGCTCACGGTTGTGGGCGACGACGGAGGCAGCGGTTCCCGCCGGTCTGCACGACGCCGCGCTGGCCGCCGACGGCGACGCCACGACGGTCAGCCGCGCCCTCGACATCGCCCGGGGCCTTGCGTGGCCCGATCGTTTCAGCTGCCGGGTGGTGCGCAACCGCTTCAGCGAGACATGGGACGGTCGCGAAGCCGAGCTTCGCGACGCGGGACCGACGGTCGGCGAGGACTGGACGCGCGCATTTCGCGCCGGGGACCCTGACGCGTCCAGCACGGTCGTCGGCGAGGCGGTCGGGCTGATCCACGACGTGCAACCCGCCGCCGACGTGATCGAGCGCATCGTCGCCGAGGCGACGACACTCCTGGATGCCCGCGGCGCCACCGCGTCCGCCGGGTGTCGTCCTCCCAGATCCAGGTGAACGCCGGGCATGTCGGAGGCTCGAACTCCGTATAGGGGCCGCCGCCGCCGTGCAGCGCCCTCGCACCACCCCCGCGCGCTTCGCGCGCCCGGCCCTGCTCAGCCCGCCGTGCGGCTGCTCAGCGCGGCGAGCCTGCCGTCGCTGTCGGCGGCGCGCAGCTCGTTCAGGCCGCCGAGCGTCTCGCCGTCGATGAGGATCTGCGGAAAGCTGTCAAGGCCGGTGAGATCGCTGAGCTGCGCCTGCAGCTCGGGATGCTCGGCGAGGTTGACCTCCTCGAAGGTCACCCCGCGCTTGGTGAGCAACGACTTCGCGTGGACGCAGTACGCGCACGAGTCGGTCGAGAAGAGAACGACGCTGGGCATGCCGGGAGTATCGATGCTCGTGCGGCGCTAGGACGTCACGAGCTCGCGCGGCGTGATCGTCAGCCGTCGCTCGTCGCCGCGGCGCACGACGAGCAACTCGGTCGGCCGCCCGATCATCTCCTCGGTCATGAGGCGCTGCAGATCGGCGACGCTGCGCAGCGGGCTGCCGGCCGCGCCGATGAGCAGGTCCTCGGGCACCAACCCGGCCGCCGCCGCCGGGGAGCCCTCGACGATCTCGGCGATCTCGATGCCGCGGTCGCGCCCGAGGCGCGCGGCGATGCGCGGCGGCAGCGGCCGCTCGCCGCCGCCGATCCCGAGCCAGGCGCGGCGCACGCGCCCGTCGGACATCAGCGCGCCGATGATCCGGCGCGTGTGCGCGTCGATCGGCACGGCGAGGCCGAGCCCGACGCCGGCGACCGCGGTGTTGACGCCGACGACGCGCCCGCTCCCGTCGACCAGCGCGCCACCCGAGTTGCCGGGGTTCAGCGCCGCGTCGGTCTGGATGACGTTGTCGACGACGCGGCGCGCGGCGCCCGCACGGACCGGCAGCGAGCGCCCGAGCGCGGAGACGACGCCCGCCGTCACCGAGCCGGCGAAGCCGTTGGGGTTGCCGATCGCCACGACGAGCTGGCCGACGCGCAGCCCCGCCGCGTCGCCGAGCGGCGCCGCCACGAGGTCGCGGGCGTCCGCGCGCAGGACCGCGAGGTCCGAGAGCGCGTCGCTGCCCACGACGGTGAACGCCAGCTCGCGACCGTCGACGAACGACGCGACGCCGCCGGCGTCGGAGCCCTCGACGACGTGCGCCGACGTGACGAGAAAGCCGTCGCCCGCGAGGACGAAGGCCGATCCGCCCCCGGCGGCGCGGCGGCCGTTGCGAACGCGGCGGAAGACGCGCAGGTTGGCGACCGAGGGCGCGAGGTCGCGCGCGACGGTCGTGATCACGGTCGAGTAGGCGTCCAGCGCCTCCCCGTCAGAGGGGCGGTCCTGCGGGGCCTGCGGCACGCCGGCGGGCCCGTCGACAAGCACGACGTTGCTCATGCAACGAAATGTAGCCGACTCATATGTCCGTCCGGCGCCGACCGCACCCGATCGGCCGTCCGTCCAGGTTCGGGGGTTCTGACGTGCACGAACGGACGTCCGCGCCGTCAACAGGAGCAATGACACGACGTCTGCTCCCTGCACTGCTCGTCGCGCTGGCCGTCGGCGTCGCGCTGCCCTCCGGCGCTCAGGCCCGCGTCGCATGCGACGGCGAGGGGCTCGCGCCCAGCGCCGCGAACCTCGCGCAGGTCAGCGCAGCCGTCTTCTGCCTGACCAATCAGGTCCGCGCGAGCTACGGCCTCCCCGCGCTGCGCCGCGACGCCCGGCTGGACACCGCGGCGCTCCTGCACAGCGAGGACATGGCAGCCCGCAGCTTCTTCGCCCACGAGACACCCGAAGGGCGGACGCCGACGGACCGCGCAGCCGCGCAGGGCTATCCCACGGGCGTCGGCGAGAACATCGCGATGGGCTACGCCACGCCGCGCGCCGTGATGATCGGGTGGATGGCGAGCACCGGGCACTGCCAGAACGTCCTGGGCATCGCACGCGACATCGGCGTCGGTACCGCCAACCCGGGCCGGCCGTACTACACGCAGGACTTCGGCGACTACGCATTCGGCACGAGCAACGCCGTCGCGGCCGGCTGCCCCTACAAGCTCGACCTCGACACGCTCGTCGTCCCCGAGGTGCTCGCCGCGCTCACGCGGTCCCCGGCCTCGAGCACGGCGGTGCAGGACCAGCCTGCGCCCGCGCCTCCGGCGACCCTGCCCGCCTCCGCGCCGCGCGGGCTGAGGATCTCCAGCGCGCGGCTGCGGCCGGGCGGGCGCGCCATCGTCTCGTTCACCCTCTCGTCTCCTGCGACCGTCATGCTGCGCATCCAGCGGCGCGCCGGCAGCGGGTACCGGACGCTGAGCGGCGCGATCACCGCAACGGGCAGACAGGGCTCCAACCGCATCACGATCCGCGCCCGGCTGCGCGGCCGCTCGCTGGCCGCCGGCCGCTACCGCCTGCGAGCGGTGGCGACCGACGCCGCGGGGCACGCCTCGCCGGCGCGCCACGCGAGCTTCCGCGTCGTCCGCGGGGCTAGTGGCTGAGACGGCGACGGTCGGGGCCCGCGCCGAGGCCCATCCGCTCGGCCATCGACAGCAGCACGACGGCGGCGATGACCGCGACGATGAAGCCGAAGACGTTGAGCTCCATGACGTCGCCGGAGCCGACGAGGTTGGCGATCGTGCCTCCGATGACGGAGCCGAGGACGCCGAGGACGATGGTCCACAACAGGCCGATGTGCTGGCGGCCGGGAAGCACGAGGCGAGCCAGAAGGCCGATCACGAGCCCGGCGACGATGAATCCGATCATGGGTTCTCCTTGCGACGACGGTGGTTTTCCGTGCGGCCGGCTGTTACCCGCCGCCGCGGCGTCGCTATCCGGGGCCGCCGTGGCCCGACCGGGCAAGCGCGCGGCGCGCGCGGAGGATCGGGATCGGGTCCAGCGGGTGGCGCACGATGTTGCGCGCGATCGCGCGCGGCACCACCCGCGTGAAGAAGGGCCCGACGTCGAAGGCCGAGCGCACGGCCCGCAGGTGTGCGCGCCCGATCCCCGGATGCACGAGTCCCTGCGTGAGGTCGGCGAGGTCCGCGCGGCGAAAGGGCTCCGTCAGCCGCGCATGCGCCCCGCGAACCGGCGTCAGCCGGTGATGGGAGGCGACGACGACGGCCAGCTCGTCAGACCACGCCTCGCGGCCGCTCGCCCCCAGCCACGCGTCCTGAGCGCGGATCGAGGATGCGAGGTAGTCCAGCGAGCTGAAGGCGTCGAGGTCGTGAAACGCGGCGGCGATCGCGAGCTTGTCGTCGCGATCTGCGCCGTCGGGCGCGATCGCGCGGGCGAGGTTCAGCACGCGGTAGGCGTGGCCGCGGTAGCCGTCCCAGCCGGCGTCGTCGCCGCGGGCGTGCTCGCGGTGGGCGTCGAAGATCTCCTCGACGAGCGGATGCGTGTGGAGGATCTCGGACATGCCTGCTCTGGCAGACGTCCTACCCGATGCTCCGGACGCGCAGCTTGGCGTGGGGCAGGCGCGGCACGCCCGCGCCGCGCGCGGCTCCCGATCGCGAGGCCGTGCTCGCCGCGGCGCCGGGGCACGTGCCGGCCCGCGCCTTTGAGCGACGCCTCGCTTCGACGTGCCCGATCAGGGAGGCTGGACGCATGGCGACCCCAGCGCAGCCGGCGGCGGAGCGTCCCGCGGCGCCCGCGGCCGCAGCGACGCCGTTCGGGTTCGTCGGCCCGGGCCATGAGCTCTTCGCGGAGATCGAGCAGCTGCGATCGCAGATCGCGGCCGATCCCGGCCTGCAGCCGACCGGAGCGCCTGGGGAGATCGTCCGCCGCGACCTCCGCGTCCGCGCCACCGCGGACGGCTGGCGTGTCGCGCGCCTGTACTGGTCGCTGCAGCGCAGCGATCCGGGCACGCCCGGCGGGCTGCGGGCGCGGACGCTCGTCGTCGACCGCCGGCTCGGCGAGACGAGCGCGGTCGCCTACGACTTCCCCGACGATCCGCGGCTGCCGGCGGCGGGCGATCCGGCCGGCCCGCTGCTGGCCGGCCACGGCGGCGCCCCGGTGCGCGTTCTGCGCTACATCCCGCTGGGACGCATCACCTTTCGCACCGCGGACGGGGCGGCCGGGCGGCTGATCGGCAAGCTCAAGCGGGGCGGCAGCCTCGGCCGCTCCTACGCGCTGCTCGCCGAGGTCTGCGGCGTCGTGGCACGCACGGGCGCCTCCTTCGCCGTCGCCGCGCCGCGCGGACTCGACGCGCGCCGCGGCGTCTACTTTCAGGAGCTCCTGCCGGGAAGCCCGCTGGACGAGTGCGGCGACCCCGAGTTCGCGGTGGCTGCGCTGCGCCACCTCGGGGCGATCCACGCCGAGCTGCACGCGCTGCCGGTCGACGCTGCGGCCGCCCACCCGGCCGCGCGCAGCGCCGAGCTCGCGATGGAGTCCACCTGGATCGGCGTCGCCGCGCCGCACCAGCGCGAGGCGCTCGAGCGCATTCGCGCCTGGCTGGAGCTCAACCTGCCGCACGATGCGTCGCCCGGCGTCTATTGCCATGGAGACCTCACGCCCGCCCAGGCGCTGTACGACGGCGAGCGCTGGTCGATCGTCGATCTCGACGACGGCTACCGCGGCGATCGCCACGAGGAGCTCGCGGTCGTGCTGTGCTCGGTCGGCCACACGATGAGAGCGTTCGACGGCCCCGGGCGCGCGCGCCTCGTCGAGCGCGGTCGCAGCGCCTACCTGGAGGGCTACGCCGCCGGCGGCGCCTGCGAACTGGACCGCGGGCGCCTGCGGGCCCACCTCCTGCGCGCCGAGCTGCTGCTCCTGGCCCGCCGGTTGCGCAAGGACCGCGCCGACGGTGCCGAGATCGACGCCTTCGTCGCGCTCGCGACGAGCGCCTGCGACTGATCCCGGCGCGGGCACGCGGTCGCGGTCGCCGTCTCGGCGACGACGAAGGTCGTCGCGAGCGGGCGCGCGTTCCATGACTCCGCAGCTCTCGCTGCGTCGCGGACACGGCGGCGGAGCCTGCGCGACCGCGCTGGGATGGTCCGACCGGCGACCTGGCACCCGCCGTTGGCGTTCCGGCTCGGCTGGCCGGCCTGAGCCTCGGCTCAGGCGCCGTCGTGCACGCGCTCGCGCACGAGCGCGTCGAGCTGTGCACCGGTGAGGACGGCGGCCGAGGAGACGTAGAGGTAGGCGAGCACGACGACGACCGTCGCCAGCGCGCCGAAGATCGAGCCGTAGTCGGCGATCGAGGACATGTAGATCCCGAGCACGATCGAGGTGCCCGCCCACGCGCCGACGACGACGACCGAGCCGAAGGTCACCCAGCGCGCCGGCTGGTGCGCGGATGGCGCGTTGGCGACGAGCAGCGTGACGACCGCGAACAGCAGCGCGACCGCGACCGGCCAGCGCAGCCACAGGATCCATCCGCTGCGGATCGCGATCGCGCGCAGCGCCTCGTCGCCGAGGACGACGCAGCCTGCGGACGCCAGCAGCAGCGCGGCCACCGCGGCGCCGAGGAGCACCGAGACGAGCAGCCGCTCGCGCGGCGAGCGCTCGCTCCGGCAGCCATAGAGGCGGTCGAAGGCGCTCATGATCGTCCGCATCGCCGCCGAGATCCGCCATACGGCGAGCGCGGCGCCGGCCGTGACCCAGAAGAGCTGCTGCTCCCCGAGCGCGCGGCGCACCGTGTCGTCGACGACCTGGAAGGCGGCCTGCGACATCGAGCCGCGCACGGCCGGCCCCCACTCCTTCGTCCACTGCTCGTCGAGGCCGACGCCGCCGAGCACGCCGAGGCCAAAGAGCACGAGCGGGATGATCGCGAACAGCACCTGAAAGGCGATTGCGCTCGCGTACACGAGCAACTCGTGCTCGCGCATCCCGGTCGCCACCCCAAGCGCCGCCTCGCGCAGCGTCATCGTCCGCAGCTCGTCGGCGATCCGGTGCAGGCGCAGCATGGCGGGGGCCTTACCCTCGCGGCGCGCGCGCCAGCGGGGTCAGCGCCGCGGCGTGAAGCGCACGACGTACGGAAAGTCCCCGAAGCTCACGCTCACGAAGTAGCGCCCGTGGACCGTGATCGTGCGCCGCCCGCGGCGCGCGGCGTCCTCGACGAGCTCGATCGCACCCCGCGGATCGTCGCGGCGCGGGGCGAGGGCTGCGCTGAACGGCGTCTGTGCCGTGAAGTCGAGGCCGGCGTCCTCGGGCGCGTACTGCTCGAAGCGCACGAGGTAGCGCCCGTCGAACGCAAACGGTCCCTTCGTCTCGGGCGACGCCTCGCCGCGCACGACGATCTCGCCGGGTGCCGCCGGGCGCGTCGCGAGCGCGGGCAGCGGCGCGCGTGGCGCCGTGGCGGTGAACCCGGCGTTCTCCTCGCGACCGCCACCGCACGCCGCGAGTGCCGGCACGACGAGGAGGAGCGCACAGAATTTGAGAGTCGGGCGGCCGATCACGCGATGGTAGGACATGCGCGTTCAGAAACCTGGGCAATGCCTAACTTCTTGGCGCCTGTGCGACGATGTTCCCGGTAAACTTTGGCGAGGCAATACCTAGGTTGCGGGGAGGGCGATGTCGTTGCGTGAGTTGGATCGTGCTGATTTCCTGCGGCTGGGCGCCGGCGGGGCGGTCGCCGTCGCGGCCGCGGGGCTGCTGCCGGGTGCCGCCGGCGCGCAGGTGCCGGTCCCTGCACCGCAGGACGACGACGTCGCCTTCCTGTCCTTCGCCTCCGCGGCCGAGGCCATCAGCCGCGACTTCTACCGCGCCGCCCACAAGCAGCGCGCAACCGGGCTGTCGGCCGTCGAGCGCCGCCACATCGACAAGGTCGCCTCCGGCAAGCGCGCCCACATTCTCCGCATCAACTCCGCGCTCGGCGTGGACGCGCCGGCCGTCGGCGACTTCGTCACCGTGCTGCCCAAGGGCGCCGTGGCCACGAAGGCCCGCGTCCTGGCGCTCGGCCAGCAGCTCGAGACGCTGCTCGTCCGCGTCTATCTCAACGGGGCGGGCTTCGCCGCGGACCCGGCGACGAGGCTGTTCCTCGGCCGCCTACTCGCCTACGACGCCGCGCAGCTCGCATGGCTGCGCGCGGCCGCGGGCCACGCCTCCCCCGCGGGGCTGCTGAGCCCGATCGACCTCGAGCCCGCCGCCGACGCGCTCGACGCCTTCCTCTCGACCCCCGACTTCCCCGACTGATCCGGAGCAGGGAGCCCACCATGAGCAAGCATCCCAAGAAGTCCTTTCCGCGACGGCTGCGGCCCGCGTTGGCCGCCGCATTCGTGCTGTGCCTCGCCGCACCTGCGGCGGCGAGCGCCCTGAACGTGTTCGCCGCGTCGTCGCTGCGCGACGTCTTCACGGAGATCGACGGCGGCCAGACCTACAGCTTCGCCGCCTCGAACACGCTGCAGCTGCAGATCGAGCGCGGCGCGGACGCCGACGTCTTCGCGTCCGCGAGCCCGGCCGAGCCGCAGGCGCTGTTCAAGGAGAGCAGGTGCGCCCGCCCGGTGACGTTCGCGACGAACAAGCTCGTGCTGCTCGTGCCCAAGGACAACCCGGGGAACATCAGGTCGGTGTACTCGCTGCGCGCGGGCGCCAAGACGCTCGCGGTCGGCAACAGGGGCGTGCCGATCGGCGACTACACGCGGGCGCTGCTGCGCCGCCTCGGTCTCTCGAAGGTCCTCACGAACAACACCGTCAGCGGCGAGGCGAACGTCGCGAACGTCGTCTCGAAGGTCGCGCTCGGGTCCGCGCAGGCCGGATTCGCGTATGTGACGGACGGCAGGATCGCCGGCGACAAGGTCAGGGCGATCCGCCTTCCGCGCTACGCGCAGCCGCCGGTCCGCTACCAGATGTGCGCCGTCACTCCGAGCGCCGCGGCGACCTCGTTCATGAACGCCGTGCGCTCCAACAGGGGCCGCGGCCTGCTGAAGGCCGCCGGCTTCGGGCTCCCGCCCAAGGGCTAGCGCGCGTTGTCCGTCGGGTTCTCAGCGCCCAGCGTGCGCGCCCCCGCCGCCGCCATCGAGGGCGGCGGGAGCCGTGCGGGCCGGGCCGTCGGCTCCGCCCTGCTCGCGCTCTGCGTCGGGATCACGCTGACGTTCCTCGCGCTCCCGATCGTCGCGCTGTTCGCGGAGGTCCCGCTGAGCAGCGTGCCCGACCTGCTGTCTGATCCCGTCGTCCGCAAGGCGCTGGAGGTGACGGCGCGGACGAACCTCGTCGCGAACGTCCTCATCCTCGTGTTCGGAACCCCGCTCGCCTATCTGCTCGCCACGAGGCGCTTCCGAGGCCGCGCGATCGTCGTGACGCTCGTCGAGCTGCCGCTCGTGCTGCCCCCCGCCGTCGCGGGCATCGGGCTGCTGGCGGCCTTCGGCGCCCAGGGCCTGTTCGGCGACGACCTCAAGAACGCCGGGCTCTTCCTGCCGTTCTCGGAGCTCGCGGTCATCCTTGCGGTGACGTTCGTGGCATCGCCGTTCTACATCCGCCAGGCGATCACGGCCTTCGAGAGCATCGACCCGACGCTCACCGCCGCCGCCCGGACGCTCGGCGCCGGCCCGGCGCGGACCTTCTGGCGCATCTCGATGCCGCTCGCCGCGGCGGGGCTCGTCGCCGGCTGGGTGCTCGCCTTCGCGCGCGGCGTCGGCGAGTTCGGGGCCACGATCGTCTTCGCCGGCAACGTCCAGGGCAAGACCCAGACGCTGACGCTCGCGGTCTACGAGCAGCTCGACGCGAACTTCGACATCGCGCTGGCGATCGGCATCCTGCTCGTCGTGCTGAGCGCCGGCGTCCTGCTGTCCTACAAACTGATCATCTCGTGGAGAGACTCGACCTCGCCATCGTCAGCGCGCTTCGCAGCTTCGAGCTCGACGTCAGTCTGAGCATCGGCGCGGAGACCGTCGCCCTCGTCGGCCCCTCCGGCGCCGGCAAGACGACGGTCCTGCGCGCGATCGCCGGGCTCCGCAAGCCCGACAGCGGCCGGATCGCGCAAGGTGATAGAGCGTGGTTCGACTCGCAGGCCCGCGTCGATCTGCCTCCCGAGCAGCGATCGGTCGGGCTCGTCTTCCAGGAGTACGCGCTGTTCCCGCATCTCAGCGTGCGCGCCAACGTCGGGTTCGGCGGGACGCAGCGCGTCGACGACCTGCTCGAGCGCTTCCACATCGCGCAGCTGGCGAACGCGAAGCCCGGGACGCTGTCGGGCGGCGAGCGCCAGCGTGTCGCGCTCGCGCGCGCGCTCGCCCGGGAGCCGTCGGTGCTGCTGCTCGACGAGCCGCTCTCGGCGCTCGACGCGCACACGCGCGCGGTCGTGCGCGACGAGCTGCAGGAGCTGCTCGGACAGCTCGGCCTGCCGACCGTCCTCGTGACGCACGACTTCGGCGACGCCGCCGCGCTCGCCGATCGCATCGGGGTCGTCATCGAGGGGCGCCTGCGGCAGATCGGCACTCCCGCCGAGCTCATCGAGCATCCGGCGGATGCGTTCGTCGTCAGCCTCACCGGCGGCAACCTGCTGACGGGGACCGCCCGCCCCGTCGGCGGCCGCGGCAGCGAGGTCGCGCTCGACGTCGGCGGCGTCGTGTGCTCGGACGAGCGCGCCGAGGGCCGGGTCGGCGTCGCGGTCTATCCCTGGGAGATCTCGCTACGCCCGTGCGACGACGTCGAAGGCACGACGAACGAGATCACGGCAACGGTGACGTCACTGACGCCCGAGGGCGGCCGCGTCCGTGTGCGCCTGGGGCCGCTGACGGCCGAATGCTCTGTCGAGGACGGCGAGCGTCTCGGCCTGCGCCGCGGCGCATCGGTGGCCGCCTGCTTCTCCACCCGTCACGCCCGTCTGGTCCCGCTCGCCGGCACGCCGCCGGTCCCGGTCGACGGCGTGCTCGACGCCGTCGTCGACGACGCCCCGGCGGCGGTCGTCGCCGCGCGCCCGGTCCGCTGAGCATCCAACGACGCGCTGCGCGAATGTCGACCGGCGGTGGCCGCGGGCGGCGTCTCTGATCCGCACACATCACCGCAATGCACAACTTACTTGGACACGACACCTAGACTACGCGCACGAACTTCTAGGTAAGGAGACCATCGATGGACGCCCATGGAGACGCCCGTGCGCTCCAATCGCTGTTGATGAGCCGCTCGCTCACCGACACCGAGCTGCTCGAGGCCAGCGACACCGCAGCCGACTACGCGATCCTGCCCGATGCGAACGTGCTGAAGATCGGCGGGCAGAGCATCATCGACCGCGGGCGCAGCGCCGTGCACCCGATCGTCGAGGAGATCGCGGCTGCCAGGAGCGAGCACCAGCTCATGATCGGCACGGGCGCCGGCACGCGCGCCCGCCACCTCTACGCGCTGGCCGCCGAGTTCGGGCTGCCGACCGGCGTGCTGACGGACATCGGCGGCGCCGTCGCCGGCCAGAACGCCCAGATGCTGGGCTACCTCCTGGCCCGCCATGGCATCCCGGTCGTCACGGGCACGGGCTTTGCCGCCCTGCCGCTGTACCTCGCCGAGTGCGGCGCCGCGATCTTTCCGGGCATGCCCCCGTACGACATGTGGCAGCACGTCCCGAGCGACGGCGTCATCCCGCCGTATCGCACCGACGCGGGCTGCTGGCTCGTCGCCGAGGTCTACGGCGCGCGCAGCATGACGTTCGTCAAGGACGAGGACGGCCTCTACACCGCCAACCCGAAGACCGACGACGGCGCGACGTTCATCCCGCAGGTCACGGTCGGCGAGCTGCTCGAGATGGACCTCCCCGACCTCGTCGTCGAGCGCCCGCTGCTGGAGCTCATGCGCCACGCGCGACACGCCACGTCGATCCAGGTCATCAACGGCCTGAAGCCCGGCAACATCGCCAGGGCCCTCGCCGGCGAGCACGTCGGCACGATCATCACCGCCGTGTAGGAGACCCCATGACCGATTCCGATCCCCTGTTCGCGGACAAGGACGTCCCGTCGGCGCTCATGCGCCAGACGCTCGTCGACCGCGACCTCATCAAGCCCGTCACAGCCGTCCCCACCGTCCGGCTCCTGCCGTGGCTGCACGTCGTCACGATCGGCGGGCGCTCGATCATGGACCGCGGACGCGACGCCGTCCTCCCCGTCGTCGACGAGCTGCGCGCGGCGCTCGGCGCGTACAAGATGCTCATCGCGACGGGCGCCGGAATCCGCGCGCGGCACGTCATGGGCGTGGCGCTGGACCTCGGCCTGCCGACGGGCGCGCTCGCGTCCCTGGCGTCGACCGAAGCAGAGCAGAACGGGCACATCATCGCCGCGCTGCTCGCCGAGGACGGCGTCTCCTACCTCGCGCACACGAGCGTGAGCCTCCAGCTCGCCGCGCATCTCGCCGCCAGCCCCGCGGCGGTCTCCAACGGCTACCCGCCCTACGAGATGTTCGAGTTCCCGCCCGCGGTCGGCAGGATCCCGCCGCACCGGACGGACACCGGCGCATTCCTCATCGCCGACGCTTTCGGCGCCAAGCGCGCGATCTACGTCAAGGACGTCGACGGCGTCTACACCTCGGACCCCGCGACCGCGGCCGAGGGCGAGGCAGAGCTCCTCCCCCGCGTCGGCGCAGGCGAGCTGCTGGCGATGGACCTGCCGACCCTGCCGATCGACCGCCTCGTGCTCGAGCTCATGGCCAACGCCCGCCACCAGAAGGAGATCCAGATCGTCAACGGCCTGACGCCTGGCAACGTCACGAAGGCGCTCGCGGGCGAGCACGTCGGGACGATCGTCTACGCCGACTGAGTGCCCGGCGGGCGCCCGCCGCGACGCACGCGACGAGCGTCAGGAGCGCTCGACGACGACGATCGTCGACTTCACGACGGCCGTCGCGGTCTGGCCGGCCTTGAGGTCGAGCTCGTCGGCGGCCTCGCGCGACATGAGCGAGACGATCCGATACGGGCCGCAGGCCAGATCGATCTGCGCCATCACGCCGTCGCGCTTGACGTCGATGATGACGCCGGACAGCCGGTTGCGCGCGCTGGACCGCGGGTTGGTCCCGCGATCGCGGAGCACGCGCGCGAGCTCCTCGGGTGCCAGCACGCGGCGGTTGCCGCGGCGCTCGAACGAGATGCGCCCGTCGCGCTCCCAGCGGCGCAGCGTGTCGACGCTCACGCCGAGCGCCTGCGCCGCCACGCCTATGCGAATTCCCTCGTCCATTCAGGGATCGTAGCCCGCGTCGCCCGTTCGTACCTAGGCATGCAATCGAGCAGCCGGCGTCGCCGATCGGCCCGGCCGACCTCGCGCGTATGGTTAGGTTCGGGCTGACCAGGCCGACCAAGGGAGAAGTGCGGGAGGTGGATTGCGGACGGCGGAAGGCTGCTGCCGGCGCGGCGTCGGCGGCGCTCGTCGCCGCGATGCTCGGCGCGCCGATGGCCGGCCTGGCCCAGGACCCGGCCGCGACGACGCCCGCGTCGGCGCCCGAGCCCGCGCCGACGGAGACGACGACCACCCCCGAGCCTGCGACGACCGTGCCCGACGTCGAGCCCGCGCCCACCGCCACGGAGCCGGCGTCGATCCCGCCGGGCGAGCCGCCGGCCGCGCCCGCCGCGCCGCCCCCGGCGACGCCGCGGCCGTCCTCCAACCCGCCGCCGCTGTTCATGCCCGACCTTCCGCGCACGTCGATCCATCCGCTCGCTCCATCGGTCCTCGACCCGGGGGCAGCGGACGAGCAGGCGCGCCGCCGCGAGAACGCGCTCGGCACCAACCGCGAGCCCGCGCTCGGCGCGCCGGCGGACACGGACGGCGCGGCCGGCATCGACCTCGGCGCGCTGTTGCCCGCGACCGGCGCCGCCGACGTCCCGTCGTTCTTCATCGACTCCTTCGCGATCCCGCCGTTTCTGCTCCCGATCTACCAGGCGGCCGCGATCGAGTACGGCGTGCCGTGGGAGGTCCTCGCGGCGATCAACGCGATCGAGACGGACTTCGGGCGCAACCTCGCCGTGTCCTCGGCGGGAGCCGTCGGCTGGATGCAGTTTCTGCCATCGACGTTCGCCCAGTTCGGCATCGATGGCAGCGCAGACGGGCGCGCCGATCCCTACAACCCCGTCGACGCGATCTTCTCCGCGGCGAGCTACCTGAACGCAGCGGGCGCCGGCCAGGATCTCGGTGCGGCGCTGTTCGCCTACAACCACTCGCAGTCCTACGTCGAAAGCGTGCTCTCGGGCGCGCGCCTGCTCGGCGGCCTGCCGAGCGACCTCGTCGACGCGCTCTCCGGGCTCGCGCAGGGCCGTCCGCCGGTCGCCGGCCCTGCCGAGCCGCTCGCGGGCGAGCCGGCCACGACGCTGCGGCTGCGCACGCGCCGCGCAGCAGATGTCGTGGCGGTCGCCGACGGCGTCGTCGTGCGGATCGGAAGCACCAGCCGGCTCGGCCGCTACCTGCAGTTGCGCGACGTCTTCGGCAACACGTACACCTATGGTGCGCTCGGCCGCCTGGCGCGGCGCTACCGGCTGCCGGGCGATCGCCTTCCCGCTGCGCCCGTCGCCGCGCCCGCGCTCCCGGCATCCGTCGCCGGCCCCGCGCTCGCGTCGACGGACTGGAAGGCCATCGCGGAGCGGATGGCGGCGCCCGCGCCCGCGCCCGCGCGGGCGGCCGCGCCCGGCTACCGACCGCTGAAGGTGGGCTCCCGCGTGATCGCCGGCACGACCCTGGCGCGCGCGGGCGATGAGACCGCGACCACCGGGATCGTGGCGTTCCAGATCCGCCCGGAGGGGCGCGGCGCGCCGGAGATCCAGCCCCGGCCGTTCGTCGAGGGTTGGGAGCTGCTGCGCCGGTCCGCGCCCGACGCGTCGGCGCTCCGGGGCGCCGCTCCAGCCGGCATCGGCCGCGTCCTGCTGCTCGACAAGCGCGAGCTGCAGCGCGAGGTCCTGCGTGACGATCGCATCGCGATCTATCCCTGCGGGCGCCAGGACATCCGCGCGGGGCTCGTCGACCGGCGCGTCCTGGCGACCCTGAAGTTCCTCGCGCTGTCGGGGCTGCGCCCGACGGTCAGCTCGCTGCGCTGCGGGCATGGGCTGCTGACCGCCGCCGGTGAGAGCTCCGAGCACCGCGCCGGTGCCGCGGTCGACATCGTCGCCATCAACGGGCGGCCGATCGCGGGCAACCAAGGCCCCGGCTCGATCGCCGAGGTGACGGTCCGGCGCCTCCTCCAGCTCCAGGGCGCGCTCCGCCCGCAGCAGATCATCAGCCTGTACGCCATCCCGGGCGCCAACCGCACGATCGCCATGCCCGACCACGCCGACCACATCCACGTCGGCTTCGCCGCCGCCGGCGCCACCACCTTGAAGGCCCGCAACTCCGACGGGGTCGTGCCGGCGAGCTCTTGGCGGCGGCTGAGCCAGCGGCTCTCCGCGATCGCCAACCCGGCGGTCGCAGAGGCGCCGTCGCCCGATGCACGGGCGGTCACCACCGGCCCCTAGGTGCAGTCCGATGCCGAGTCCCGCCGGCTGACACCGGGCCTCCGCGGGATCGTCGTCGCCAGCGGGGTCGCCGGCCTGCTGTGGACACTCGTCTCCCCGGCCCCCGGGCTGCTGTCGCGGCGGCGTTCATGGCCGTCGCGCTCGCGTGCCTCAGCCCACGCGTCGTGCGCCCTTGACGAACCTCAGCAGCTCGGTCGTCGCGCTGACCTTCGACGGGTTGCGGTCCGGCAGCGGCGGGCCGGCGCCCGGCCAGCCGTGGTCGGTGCCCGACAGGCGCAGGATCTCCACGCGCAGGCCGGCGTCGCAACCGCGGTAGACGACGTGCGTGACGAGCGCCCGCGGGCGCGTCGTGCGCGGCGTGGCCGAGCAGCCGTCGCGCTTGGCGCGCCGCGCGGTGTAGCGCGGGACCGAGCCGGCGTGGTTGTCGACCGTCTTGCCGTTGTAGGGCACGACGGTGTCGGCGCTGCCGTGGATCGCAAGGAACGACGCGCGCGCGCCGGCCGGGCACGGGTCCAGCGCGCGGTAGCCGGCGGCGACCGGGACCACCGCGGCGAAGCGGTCGGGCAGCTCGCAGGACATGCGCGTCGCCATGCCGGCGCCGTTGGACACGCCGGTGATCGAGATGCGGTCGGGATCGACGCAGCCGGCTGCGATCACGCGATCGAGCAGCGCGGTGACGCTCTCGACGTCGCTGGTTCCCTGCTTGCGGTTCAGCGTCCAGAAGCCGCCCTGCGGGCGCGTCGGGTAGAGGACCGCGTAGCCCTGCTTCGTCGCGGGCGCGGCGAGGCCGAGGCGGTCGTCGCGATCGCCGCGGCCGCCCGGCATGACCACGACGATGAGCGGCGTCCGGCCCGGCTGCGCGCCGCTGGGGGTGCGGATGAAGCCGCCCTCCAGGTCGCTGATTCCCGCGGGCGGGCAGCTCGCGGCGGCCTGCGCCGCCGTCGCGGTCTGCGTCGCGGTCGCCGACGAGCTGTCGTCGGCCCCGCACGCGCCGATGAAGGCGGCGAGCGCCAGGACGAGCACGATGCGCCGGCCCGCTGTTGGCATCACGCAGCGCAGGCTACCTCGCGGCGCCCGGTACGCGCGGCGCTTGGCGTCAGAACGCCATCCCGATACGGCGCCCGAGCCAGACGGCGCCGATGCCGAGCGCGAGGCTCAGGACGATGTTCAGCGCCCCGCGGCCAGGTTGCCGGTCGTCGGCGAGCCGGTGGCTGTCGAGCATCCATGTGCTGAACGTCGTGTAGGCGCCGAGCAGCCCGGTGCCGAGAAGCCGGTCCGCGTCGGCGCCGAGCCCGGCACCGACGAGCAGCCCGAGAACGAGCGAACCGGAGATGTTCACCGCGAGCGTGCCATACGGGAAGCGGCGTCCGAGGCGCCGCGAGACCGCGCCGTCGAGCAGCACGCGCCCGACCGCGCCGGCGCCGCCGAGCAGGCCGACCGCGATGACGATCGCGGCGCTCATCGCGCCGCCCGCCGGCGCCGGCCGGCCTGCGTCGCCACTGCGACGGCAGCCAGCCCGGCGCCCATGCTCGCCGCCGCATAGCCCGCGGCGAGCGCGTAGTGCTCGGCGTCGAGCATCTCCAGGAGCTCGAGCTGCATCGTCGAGAACGTCGTCAGCGCACCGCAGAAGCCGGCGCCCAGCAGCGGGCGGCGCAGCGACGGGCCCGGCACGCGCGTCGTCACCCAGCCGAGGATCAGCGCCCCGGCGACGTTGGCGGCCAGCGTCGCCCACGGCCAAGCGCTCGGGTCGTGCGCCCATGCCTCGGCGAGCAGCGCGCGGGCGATCGCGCCCGCGCAGCCGCCGGCAAAGACGGCCGCGAGCTCGGAGCGATTGCGGAGCACGGCGAGATTGTCGTCCGTGCTCAGGGGCGGGGCGCGGCCGCGTGCTCGCGCACGAGCCGCGCCGCCTCCTGGGGGCGCTCCCAGAAGAACAGGTGCCCCGCGCCCTCCAGCAGCTCCAGGCGCGCGCCGGGGATCAGCGACGCGACGAGGTCGCCGTTGACCGCCGCGATGAGCCGGTCGGCCGTGCCGTGGACCACGAGCGCCGGGACCTGCAGCCCGCGCAGGCGCGCGTAGCTGTCGTGGCCGACGGCGGCCGCCTGCTGGGCCATGAGCAGCGGGATGTCGGGCGGGTGATGGCGCGCTGCGACGACGAAGTCCGCGTAGTGCGCGGGGTCAGAGGCGAAGGCGGGCGACACGACGACCTCGAATGCGGTGCGCAGCATCCGATCCATGTCGCCCGAGAGCACGGCCGAGGTCAGGCCACGGATGACCTCCTGGTCGGTCGTGCGCGACTGCGTCCCCCCACACGACGTGCAGCCCAGCGTCAGCGTGCGGACCCGGGCAGGGTCGGCGAGTGCGAGCTCCTGGGCGATCATCCCCCCCATCGAGATGCCGAGGACATGGACCTCCCCGAGACCGAGGCCGTCAAGCAGTGCGCGGGCGTCCGCGGCCATGCTCGCGGTCGTCACCTCGGCGCCGCCGAGCGGGGCGCTGCGGCCCGCTCCGCGGTTGTCGAAGACGACGACCTCGAAGTCGCGCTCGAGCTCGGCGAGGAACGCCTCGCCCCAGTGCAGCGCGTTGGCGCCGAGGCCCTGGATGAGCAGCAGCGGCTCCCCCGCGCCCCGGCGCTCGTAGTACAGCTCGGTGCGACCGGCCCGGATTCCTGGCACCCCGAACACGCTAACGGTGTCCGCTGGCGCAGCCACGCCGGGTACCCTCGGTGCCGATGAGCACCCAGACCACCAAGCTCCGAACCCTCGACGACCTCGGCGACGTCCGCGGCCTGCGGGTGCTGCTGCGCGTGGACTTCAACGTCCCGCTCGCCGACGGCGTCGTCGGCGACGACACGCGGATCCGCCAGGCGCTGCCGACGATCCGCACGCTGCGCGAGCGCGGCGCGCGCGTCCTGCTCGTCTCACACCTGGGGCGGCCGAAGGACCGCGAGCCCGAGCTGTCGCTGCGGCCGGTCGCCGAGCGCCTCGCGGCGCTGCTGGACGCCGACGTCCAGCTCGCTGCGGGCCTCGACGAGGTCCCCGACGGCGAGCTCGTCATGCTCGAGAACATCCGCTACGAGCCCGGCGAGACCGCCAACGACCCCGCGCTCGCCGTCCGCCTCGCAGGACTCGCCGACGCCTACGTCAACGACGCCTTCGGGTCCGTGCACCGCGCCCACGCGTCGACGGAGGGCGTCGTGCACCAGCTCGAGCGCTCGGCCGCGGGCCTCCTGCTCGAGCGCGAGGTCCGCACCTTCACGTCCATCCTGCGCTCGCCCGAGCGCCCGCTCGTGGCGATCCTCGGCGGCGCCAAGGTGACCGACAAGATCGGCGTCATCGAGCGCTTCCTCGAGATCGCCGACGCCGTCCTCATCGGCGGCGCGATGAGCTATCCGTTCATCGCGGCGCGCGGCGAGCCCGTCGGCGACTCGCTCTGCGAGCCCGAGGGCATCCCGGTCGCGCGCAGCCTGCTCGAGCAGCTCGCGCCGGCGGGCAAGCTGCACCTGCCCATCGACCTCGTCATCGGCGACCGGTTCGCGGCCGACGCGGCGCGGCGGATCGTCGCCTTCGGCCCGATCGACGACGGCTGGGAGGGCATGGACGCCGGGCCCCGCACGCGCACGGCCTACGCCGAGCTCATCCAGACGGCGGGCACCGTCTTCTGGAACGGGCCCGTCGGCGCGTTCGAGCTCGAGCCGTTCTCCGCCGGCACGCGGGCGATCGCCGAGGCCGTCGCGGGCACGGCCGCGGTCACCGTCGTCGGCGGCGGCGACTCGATCGCCGCGCTGACGGCCTTCGGCCTGGAGGGCGAGGTGACCCATCTGTCGACGGGCGGCGGCGCCGCCCTGGAGCTCATCGAGGGACGTGTGCTGCCGGGGCTCGAGGCGCTGACAGGCTGATGCCGGCGCCCGATGGAACGATCCTGGTCCTGCTCGTCTCGGGGAGCCTGCGCGGGGGCTCGACGAACTCCGCGCTGTTGCGCACGGCGCGCTCGGTCACGCCTCAGAAGGTCGCGACCCTGCTGTACGAGGGACTCGGAGCCCTCCCCCACTTCAATCCCGACGACGACGTCGACGGCGAGCCGCTGCCACCCGTGCCCGCCGAGCTGCGCTCGCTGCTGGCGGAGTCCGACGCCGTGCTGTTCAGCACCCCCGAGTACGCGGGCTCGCTGCCGGGCTCGTTCAAGAACCTCCTGGACTGGACCGTCGGCGGCGGGATGGACGGGATGCCGGTCGCATGGGTCAACGCGTCCGGCGCGCCGACCGGCGCCGCCGGCGCGCACGAGGCGTTGCGCACGGTGCTCACCTACGCGAACGCCGACATCGTCGACGGCGCATGCACGAAGATCCCGGTCGCGCGCAAGAGCGTCGACGAGCACGGGCTCGTGGCCGACGCGCGCGTGCGCTCCGGGCTCATCTGGGTGCTGCAGGCCCTCGCTGACCACGTCCGCGCCAAGGCGCGCGAGAACCCGTACTAGCCTCGCGCGCGTGGATGACCTCCCGGCGCCCGCCGACGTTCTCGCCGCCGCGGCCGTGGCGGCCGTGCTCAGCGGCGCGCCGTCGACCCTCCACGCGCTGCTGACGCGGACGAACCCGCTCGAGGCGACGCTGGCCGCCGGGACGCTGCTGCTGCCCCGCGAGCGGCGCGCGTCGCGGCTGCTGCCCGCGGCGCTCATAACGCACCTGGCGCTGTCGCTCGGCTGGGCCGCCGTGCTCGCGGTGCTGCTGCCGCGCCGCGCGACGGCGGCGCCTGCCGCTGCCGCCGGTCTTGCGATCGCCGCGCTGGACCTCGGCGTCGTCGGCCGCCGCTTCCCGCGCATCCGCGAGCTCGCGCTCCTGCCCCAGGTCCTCGACCACGTCGCCTACGCGGTCGCGGTCGGCGCGGTGCTGGAGCGCCGGCGCCGGCGCGCCTAGACCGCCGGGGCCGTGACGACCTTGGCGTCGATCGCGGCCAGCACCGGCAGCAGCGGCGTGAAGCACATGCGCGCGCCCCGGCCCACGACGATCACGGCGATGCCGACCGCGCGCACGCTGCCGTCGGCGCGCGGCGCCGTGTAGACCGCCGAGCCGCTGTCGCCCTCGCGGGCGCGGATCGTCGTGCAGCGCACGATGGTGCCGGCGAAGAAGCTGAGGACGCGCTCGCCCCCGCGAGCCGCGTTGCTCAGGATGCTTCCGCACCGGTCGATCCCGCTCGTGCGCCCGCTGAAGCAGATGCGGCGCCCGGAGAAGGGCCGCGCGGTGCCGGCGACGGTCCAGGGCGGGCGCGTGATACCGCGGTCGATCAACGGGCTGGCGGGCCGCGTCAGACCGCTGGGCACGGGCAGGACGAGGGCGTCGAGCGGGCGCCTGCGCTCGAGGTTGCGCACGACGTGGCCGAGGATGATCCCAGCCTGCGGCGGCCGGCGCAGGCCGGCGTTGCGCCGCTGGGTCGTGCCGTCGCTGCGGGTGCCGCCGCAGTGCGAGGCGCTCAGGCCGCCGAGGCGCCCGTTGGCGAAGCGCACGAGGAAGGCCGAGGTGCACAGGACCGCGCCGCTCGGCACGCGCCCGCCTGCGACGAGCGCCGGCCGGGCGAAGATCAGCTCGCGGCCCGCCGACCAGCCGTCCAGGTCCGGCGGCGCGCCGGGCCGGCGGATGCGCAGCGCCGCCCGTCCCCGCGTGGCGACGATGTCGTGCTCGGCGCCGCCGGGCGCGACGAGGGCGCGCTGCGGCGTCCAGCCCGCGGCGCGCAGGATGGCCGGACCCTGCTCGGCGGGTTGCGTCATCAGGACGCCGGCAACCGCCTGCGCCTCGGGGCAGGCCGCCCCGCTGACATCGACGATGCTCGCCCCGGCGACCGCGGGGCAGTGCGCATACTCGCCGAGTGGCGCCTGCGCGCTCGCGGGCGCCGCGGACAGCAACAGGACGGCGGTGGCGACGAGGACGAGTCGGGCGGCGAGCATGCGGCGCAGGATCGTGGCAGACCGCGCCCGGATAGGCGCTGGTCGCGGGCTACGAGCGTTGCGCGACGAGGCTCGCGACGCCGCGCGGGCCACCGCCGCGCTCCACGACGCCCTCGCGGTAGTGACGCACGCGCAGTCGCGGGAAGGCGTGCAGCAGCTCGTTGGGCGCCAGGACGTAGGCGGGGTTCATCGTGCGGCCGAGCTCGTCGAGGTGCGCCGGGCCGAACGTCTCGAAGACGAGCCGGCCGCCCGTGCGCAGCGCTCCCTCCAGCGCGGCGAAGAGATCGCGCTGCAGGTAGTTCAAGCAGACGACGACGTCGTAGGCGTCCTGCGCGGGCGCCTCGAGCTCGAGGTCGACGACGCGCGGATGGACGCGCGGCGCGCGGTCGGGCGCGGCGACGCGGAGCGCCTCGATCGCGACGTCGGACACGTCGACGGCGTCGACCTCGTAGCCCAGGCCCGCGAGGAAGCGCGCGTTGCGCCCGTCGCCGCAGGCGACGTCGAGGGCGCGCCCGCCGCCCTCCAGCAGCGCCGCGTGCTCGGTCAGCCACTCCGCCGGGGCGTCGGGGAACGGCTCGAAGCCGGCGGCCGAGCGCCGCACGTTCCAGCGGTCGCGCGCGCTGCTCTCCTGCGCCGTCATCGCGCCACCGTAGCGCGCTCATGGCCTGCGCCGAGGCGGGGTAGGCCGTCGGTTGCGAGGGGATCCAACGATCCCCGACATTCACCCAACGGAGAGGACGGGATGGACGAACGCACCGAAGACCCCAGGGAGTACCGCGGCGGAGTGCGCGAGCCCGAGCAGGACAAGGGCGCAGCCGACACCGAGGGCATCGTCCCGCGCGAGATGCTCGACGATCCCGGCCCGCAGCAGAACGCGGACGAGCAGACCTTGAAGGACGACGTCATGGGCGACGTGACCGGCGAGCCGAAGGACGACATCCAGATCGATCCGAGCGCCGGCGACGACGCGGACGCGACCAACCGCGACGACAGCGTCGAGTCCGAGACGTGGCACACCGACCCCAACACCGTCGCCGGCGACACCGGCGAGGGCACGGCCTGATTCCTAGTTGAGGCGGGCGCGGAGCGCACGAAGCTCCGCGCCGAGCGCCTCCGCCGGCGGACCGCCGACCGGCAGCTCGAGGCGCATCTCGGCCGCGCGGATCGCGCGGCCGATGTCGTTGCGGCGCGCGTAGGAGCCGACGAGGTTGTTGAGGATCCGCAGCGCCGTCTCGTGCGCTCCCCACGGGCGCACGTCCTCCGGGGCCTCGGCCGCGATGACCGCGCCCCCGTCGAACGGGTCGAGCAGGATCACGGGGCGCGGATCGAAGCGTCCGACGACGAAGTGCCCGGCGAGCCCGACGCCGTGCAGCTGCAGGCCGGCGCGCCGCGCGACCTCGACGTAGACCACCGACAGCAGGATCGGCAGCCCGCGCCGGCGCTCGAGGACGATGTCGAGCATCGAGTTGGCCGGGTCCTCGTAGCGGTCGCGGTCGCCGGCGTACCCGTGCCGGCGGCCGAGCACCTCGGTGAGGGTCGCCGGCGCCTCGCCCCCGGCGCGCCGCACCTCCCCGCCGAGCTCGTCCAGGCGCGCGAGCGCAGCGTCGGAGTCCGCCTCGCGAAACTGCGCTGCGATCGCAAGCGCGAGCTGGTCCAAGGGCGGCTCCGCGCGGGCGGCCAAGACGCTGAAGGGCGCGACTGTCACGCGGACATTGTGGCGGCGATGCCATGATGCAGGTATGGCGAAGATCAGGACCGACGAGGCCGACGGCCTCAGCGTGCAGGCCGTCATGCACGCACAGCTCACCGCGCTGCCCGCGACGGCGACCGTTGCCGACGTGCGCGACTACTTTGCGGCGAGCACGAGCCGCCGCCTGGCGTTCGTCGTCGACGACGACGGCGGCTACGTCGGCTCGCTGACGCCCGGGCGCGTCGCCGGCGGTGACGGCGCGCGACCGGCGTCCGAGGTCGCCGATCCGGGCCCGACCGTCTCCCCGGCCGACACCGCGACGACCGGGCGCGACCTCGCGCTGCGGACCGACGCGCGTCGCGTGCCCGTGGTCGACGAGGGCCGGCTCGTGGGCGTCGTCGCGATCACCGGCGACCTGCAGAGCTTCTGCGGCACCGGCTGACCGGCGTCGCCCTGCCGCGCTCCTAGCTGTTGAGCTCCTGGGTCTTGCGCGCGGCCCGCGACGCCGGGTGGTCGCGTCCCAGCATCCGCTCGCTGTCGGCGACGATGCGCGCCTGCAGCTCGGCGCCCTCCTCGGTCCGTCCGGCGGCCCGGTAGGCGGACGCCAGCGACACGCGTGCCTGGAGGGTCTCGAGGTCGTCGCCGCCGTTGATGCGCTCGCTGTCGGCGACGAGCCGCTCCTCGACGGCGACCGCCTCGTCGCGGCGGTCGGCGTTCCAGTAGGCGGACGCGAGGTTCGCCAGAGCGTCGAGCGTGTCGGGGTCGTCGGGCTCGAGCACGCGCTCGCGGTCGGCGACGACCTGGCGCTGGACGCGGATCGCATCGTCCTTGCGCCCGATCGTGGCGTACGAGAAGGCGAGGTTCGAGCGCGCCGTCAGGGTGGCGAGATGGTCCTCCCCGAACAGGCGCTCGGCCTGGTCGAGGACGTCCTCCTCGATCTCGATCGCCTCCTCGGTGCGCCCGGCGGTCCAGTAGGACGAGGCGAGGTTCGCGCGCGCCGTCAGCGCCTCCGGATGGTCGGGGCCGAGCACCCGCGCGCTGTCTCGGACGAGCTGCTCCTCGATCTCGATCGCCTTCTCGTGATGGCCGACCTTCCAGTAGGTCATCGCGAGGTCGGCACGGGCGCGCAGCGTGCCCGGGTGATCGTCACCGCGCACCTTGCGGCTGTTCTCGAGGATGCGCACCTGGGAGTCGATGAGCTCCTGGTTCTCCTCGTCGATCTCGGGCGGCGGCGGCGCCTGCTCCTGCTGTTCGGGGTCGCGCATTCGGCACGCAAGGCTAGTACAACGCCACGGGCGCCCTGCGGCTTGGCGCGAGGCCGCGCAGCGGGCGTGCGCTAGACGGCAAGCGGGCGCTCGCGGGCCTCGTCCTGCGCCGCCGCCAGCTCGCTGCAGCAGTCCATCAGCGGGCCGGCGAACCCGCGCAGGCGCTCGATGCGCTCGCGCTCCTCAGGGGCCTGGTACTCGGGGACGTCGCGCTCGGAGATGTACGCGCCCGCGATCTCGCAGAGCGCGCTGACCTGCTCGCGCGTGAGCGTGAGCGGCACGTGCTCCTCATAGGCGCGCGTGGACTGGAGCATGTCCTCGAGGACCATGATGGCGCGCAGGGCGAGCACCGTCTCGACGTCCTGCAGCTCCTCGCGGGCGAGCGTGCTGCGCCGCCAGGCGAGCGCGTCGGCGAGCGCGTCGACGTCAGGCCGGTCGGCGATCGTGTCGCACACGACGGTCCGGCCGTCGGCGCCGATCCGGTAGCTGCGTTCCATGAACGAGGTCATACCCATGGCGGCAGTATCGGCACTCGCGCCCTCCGGCGTTATGGCCGGGGGGCCAGGATCAGCGTCTGCGCCCCCTCCCGGCGGGATCACGAGGGCACCGCCGCACAGGCGCTCGCGATCGCCGCTGCGAACGCGTCGACCTCCCCGGGCGTCGTGTCCCACGAGCACATCCAGCGCACCTCGCCCGTCGCGGCGTCCCATTCATAGAAGCGCCAGTCGCGCTGCAGCGCGGCCCTGGCCGGCCGCGGAAGGACGGCGAACACGACGTTGGCCTGCACGGGCTGGGTGATGCGCACGTCCGCAACGCCCGCGATCGCCGCGGCCAGCCGTTGCGCCATGGCGTTGGCGTGCGCAGCGCTGCGCAGCCACAGATCGCCCTCGAGCAGCGCGGCGAACTGCGCGGCGAGGAAGCGCCCCTTGGAGGCGAGCTGCAGCGTCTGCTTGCGCAGGTGGGCGAAGCCCGCGTCCAGCCCCGGGCGCAGGAAGACGACGGCCTCGCCGAGCAGCAGCCCGTTCTTCGTCCCGCCGAACGAGACGACGTCGACGCCCGCGCCGGTCGTGATCTCCCCCAGACCGGCGCCGAGCGCGGCCGCCGCATTGGCGAGCCGTGCGCCGTCGACGTGCAGCAACAGGCCGTTGTCATGCGCGACGCTCGCGAGCGCGCGCAGCTCGCGGGGGTCATAGAGCGTGCCGAGCTCGGTGCTCTGGGAGATGCTCACGACGCGCGGCTGAACGGCGTGCTCGTCGCCGGCGCGCCCGAGCTGCGACCGCACCATCGCGGGCGTGAGCTTGCCGTCGGGCGTCGCCGGCGCCTGGAGCTTGACGCCGGCGATCCGCTCCGGCGCGCCGCCCTCGTCGACGTTGACGTGCGCGCCGGCGGCGCAGATGACCGACTCCCAGGGCCGGCACAGCGCGCGAAAGGACAGGACGTTGGCGGCGCTGCCGTTGAAGACGAGATAGGACGTCGACTGCTCGCCGAAGTGCCCGCGCAGCACCTCCTCGGCGCGCGCGGTCCAGGGGTCGTCGCCATAGGAGACCGCGTGCTCGCAGTTGGCTGCCGCGATCGCATCGAGGACCTCGGGATGCGCGCCCGCGTAGTTGTCGGAGGCAAAGCCCTTCATCTGCTCCAGCCTAGAGCGGACGCCGGAGCAGACCGGAAGTGCCGGCTAGATGACGGCGAGCTCGCGCTGCTCGGCGAGCACCGCCAGCAGCGCGCCGGCCGCGCGCGGGCAGAACTGCGACCCGGCGTTGCGGCCGATCTCCTCCAGGGCATCCTCGGCGGGCATGGCGCGCCGGTAGGGCCGGTCGCTCGTCATCGCGTGGAAGGCGTCGCAGACGAGCGTGATGCGGCTGGCGATCGGGATCCGCTCCCCCGCCAGGCCGTCCGGGTAGCCCGCGCCGTCCCAGCGCTCGTGCTCGGCGCGCACGGCGGGCGCGAGGTGCTCGAGCTCGGGGATCGACCCGAGGATGTCCGCGCCGACGACGGGGTGCTGGCGCATGAGCGTCTGCTCGTGGTCGGTGAGCCGCCCCGGCTTGCGCAGGATGGCGTCGGGCACGGCGATCTTGCCGAGATCGTGCAGGTGGGCGACGTGCTCGACCTCGATGAGGGCGCGCGCGTCCAGCCCGAGGCGGCGCCCGACCTGGCGCGCGAGGGACACCACCTGGCGCGAGTGCACCGCGGTGTAGCTGTCGCGGGCGTTGACCGCCGCCAGCAGGGCGCGCAGGCTCGCGAGCTCGGCGGGGACGGGGTCGCCGGCGCCCGCCGGATCGACGCCACCCGCGAACATCGGCGCGCGCGGGCGGCGGCGCTGCTTCGCGGCGTACATCGCGCGATCGGCGGTGTCGAGCGCCTCGCTGACGCCGGCGGTGTCGCCGGCCAGCGTGGTCACCCCGACGCTGACCGACAGCGCGATCAGGTCCTGGACGGAATGTGCTGCCGCGGAGAGCTCGGCGGCGAGCTGCTCGGCGATGAGCGCGGCCTCGGCCTCGGAGACCGCGAGCAGGAGGACGGCGAACTCGTCGCCGCCCAGCCGCGCGGCGCGGTCGCTGCCACGCAGCCGCCGGCCGACCGCGTCGGCGAACGCGCGCAGGACCTCGTCGCCGGTGAGGTGGCCGAGCTCGTCGTTGACCTGCTTGAAGCCGTCGATGTCCATGATCACGAGGGCGGCGCGCTCGTCATAGCGCCGGCAGCGCTCGAGCTGGAGGGCGAGGTCCTGCTCGAAGCGGCGGCGGTTCCAGAGGCCCGTCAGCGGATCGCGGTCGGCGAGGTCGAGCAGGTGCGCCTCGAGCTCCTGGCGCTGCGTGACGTCGGTGCACGAGCAGACGACGGCGTAGGGAGTCGCGTCTCCCGGCTGCGTGAGGGGGCGCGTGCTGACCTCCAGCCACATGCGCGAACGGCCGGGCGGCTGCAGCCCGACGACGCGCCGCTCGGCCGCCTCGCCCGCCAGCACCATCCCGGTGGGACTGTCGGCGAAGTCGATCGGCATGCCGTCCTCGTCGAGCATCAGCCAGCCCTCGAGGGGCAGCGTCAGCTCGTCGCGATCGGTGCCGAAGAGGGACTTCGCCGACGCGTTGAGCAGCTCCATCCGCCCGTCGGCGTAGCGCAGGACGACCGCCTCCTCGAGCGCCTCGACGAGCCCGCGCAGCTTGCTCTCGCTCTCACGCAGCGCGGCGTTGCTGTTGCGTACCCGGCGCGCGGAGAGCAGCAGGCGCGCGCAGAGCCACAGGCCGGCGACCACGGCGAGCGCGAGGACGCCGAGCATCGCCCATGCCACCCACGCGACGGCGTTGATGCCCTCCAGGACCCGCGCGCGATCGGCCGCGAGGCGCAGCCGCCACGTGGTTCCGGGGAGGGCGGCGCTCGTATGCATCCGCTCGGCCGACGGCGCCCGGTGGCCGGGCCCCGCGATGCGCGCGAGAACCTGCCCGGCCTGATCGGCGACGACCAGCGACGCGCCGTCGGGGTTGGGGAGGCGCTTGAGGAAGGCATTCAGGAAGGCGCGCATCATGCTCAGCGGCAGGGCCTCGACGAGCACGCGCCTGCCCGCGGGCGACTGAAACCCCAGCGCGTACTCGACGACCGGCCCGGCCGCCGAGGGGCGCACGTCGGACAGCAGGGCCTGCGGGGCGCCGGGCGTCGCCGGAGCGGGACGCGCGGCGACGGCGCCGATGCGGGTCAGCACGGACCCACGCTGGTCGAGGATCGCGGCGTAGGCGACCTTCGACTCGCGCGTGAGGGCGCGCAGGCGCCGGCGCAGCACCGAGGGCGGGCCGCCGAGCTTCCTGCCGAGCTCGCTCTGCGACGAGCTGCCGAGCGCGCCGAAGACCGACTGCGTCAGCGCGGCCGAGATCTCGGCGCGCTGCTCGAAGCGCCGCTCGGCGGCGCCCTCGCGGGCACGGTCCGCGGCGCCGAGCTGGCCGGCGAAGGCGGCGATCCCCGCGACGAGCAGCAGGCCGACCACGAGCAGGCCGAGCGTGCCGCGATCCGCTGACAGCGGACCGGCGCGGCGAAGGTGGCGCGGGCGCATGCACGAACATCGACAGGCGCAGCCGCGAACTTGAGCGCATGAACGCCCGCGCGGCGGAGGTTTCGACCATCCGTCCAATCGCCTCAAGTCGCTCTCTCAGCGGACGGTCCGAGGGTCGAAGAGGGGGTTGTGCGGATCCCATCATTGCCCTCCGGCGGAACAGTCCGCCTCGCGACGCGCCGGTCATCGGCGACGGTCGCCCTCGATATCGGTCCCGACGCGATCGTCGTCGTGCAGTCCACGGGAACCGAGCGGGCGCGGGTGCGCCGCGCCATCGTCCACCACCTGCCCGTCGGCCTCGTCGTCGACGGCGAGGTGGTCAATGCCGAGGAGCTCTCGGTCGAGCTGAAGAAGCTCTTCTCCGACCACAAGCTCGGGCGCGACGTCCGCGTCGGGCTCGCCCACCCGCGGCTCATGGTCCGCATGGTCGAGCTGCCCGCGACGCTCAGCGGCCACGACCTCGACGGGGCGGTGCGCCACCTCGCCGGCGACCTGCTGCCGGTCGGCCTCGACCAGCTCGTCGTCGACTACCGGCGCGTCGGCCATGCCCCCGCCGAGCTCGGCGGCCAGCAGCGGGTGCTCATGGCCGCCGCCCGCGTGGACGGCATCGACCGCCTCCTGCGTGCCCTCGAGGGCGCCGGGCTGCGCGCCGAGCGCATCCAGCTCGGCGGCCTCGCGCTGCTTGCGGCGCTCGACCAGCCGCCGGTCGCCGACGACGCGATCCTCTACGTCCAGGCGGGCGCCCTCACGAACGTCGTCATCACCGAGCACGGCGAGCCGCTGCTCGTCCGCGCCGCCTCCGCCGGCAGCGAGGCGATCGCCGCCGGCCTCGCCGAGCGCGCCGGGATCAGCCACGCGGCCGCCCGCGAGCGCGTCGCCGCGGTCGGCGTCGGACGCTCGGACGTCCCGGCCGACGCCGACGACCTCGACAGCGCCGCCGCGATGCAGGTGCGCGAGGGCCTGCGGCGCGTCGTCGCCGAGATCCAGTCCTCTCGCGGGTTCTACTCGGCCCGCGCCGACGCACGTCCGATCGGCGCCGTCGTCCTCACGGGCGCGATGACGACCTGGCCGGGCGTCATCGACGCCCTGACGCGCGAGCTGCATCTCCCCGTCCTCCCCGCCGGGCGTGATGCGTGGCCCGATCTCGCCGGCGTCACGGTCATGCCCGAGCGCCTCGACATCGCCATCGGCCTCACGCGCGCCGCCCCGGACGAGCGACCGGACCTGCGGCCCGTGCGCGTCGGTCGCCAGCGCCAGAGCGCGCCGGTCTCCGGCCGCATCGCGCAGGTCGCCTGCGCGACGGTCGCCCTGCTCGCCGCCGCGGTCGTCTACCTCGTGGTCATCTCCAATCAGGTCAGCTCCGGGCGCGAGCAGCTGGGCACGCTGCAGACGCAGCTTGCGGGGACCGAGCAGGAGGCGGCCGCGCTGGCGCCCTACGCGAACTTCGTCAGCGCGACGACGACGCGCCGCGCTGCGGTCGCCGCCGTCGCCAAGACGCGCTTCAAGTGGGACCGCACGCTCACCGAGCTCGCGAAGGTCGCGCCCGACGGCGTCTGGCTGACGTCGGTCAAGGGCACGCTCTCGCCGGCGACGCAGATCGAGGGCGGCGCCGGTGGCGCGACCTCCGGACTGCGGGGGGCGCTCAGCTCCCCCGCCCTGGAGCTCACCGGGTGCGCGACCCGCGAGGGCAGCGTCCCGGGCTACATCGACCGCCTGCAGCTGATGACGGGCGTCACGGACGTCGGCTTCAGCCGCAGCGAGCGGCTCGAGAAGAAGTCCGGCGCCTCGGGCGGCGCGGACACCGGCGGCGGCGATTGTCGCGGCTCGGATACGAAGGCTGCGAAGTTCGACCTCGTCACGTACTTCAAGGCGCTCCCGGCGCAGCTCGCGCAGGATGCGGCGACGCCGGGTGCCGTCGCGGCCCCCGCCGCTCCGGCGGCGATCGCGCCCGCCACCCAGACCGCCGCTGCGACCCCCGGAGGATCACGATGACGTCCAACGAGAGAAGCGCGATGCTCCTCATCGTGCTCGGCGCCCTGGCGCTCGTCGCCGCCCTCTGGGTGCTGGCGATCGGGCCCAAGCGCAGCGAGAGTGCCGAGGTGCGAGACAACGTCGCCGCCCAGCAGCAGCGGGTCGCCGATGCGCAGGCCCAGCTCGTCGGCTACCAGAGCGCCCGCAAGCAGTTTCCAGGCATGCTCGCCGAGCTGCGCACCCTCGACAAGGCGGTCCCGGCGCGGGCGGCGATCTCGTCGCTGCTGCGTGAGGTCCAGCGGCGCGCGCGGGTTCGCGACAGCGTGCTGCGCCTCGTCGCGCTGAAGTCCGCTGCCGCCGTCGCCGCTGCGCCTGCGCCGGGAGGCGCGGCGACCGCGCCCATCGCCCCGGGGGCGACCGTCGGCCCCGACGGCCTGTCGGCGCTCGGGTTCACGTTTGAGTTCACCGGCAGGTACTTCGACCTGCGCGACATCCTGAAGACGGTCCGCCGCTCGGTCAGCGTGCGCAAGGGCGATGTGAAGGTCGCCGGGCGCCTGCTCACGATCGACGGGCTCACGTTCACCCGGACGGACGCGGCGTCGCCGCAGACCAAGGCGATCCTCAACGCCACCGCCTACATCGCCCCGGACGGGGCATCGACCCCACAGCCGCCGGCCACCGCCACGGCAGCAACGATCGCGGGAGGCTCCTGATGCTTCGCAACCTCATGCACGAGATCGTGCGCCGGCGCCTGTGGCCGATCCCGGCCCTCGCGCTGCTCGTCGCGCTCGCCGCGCCGGTCCTGTTCCTGAAGTCCGCGCCCGCGGGCGCTCCTGCGGCCGACACCGCAGCGCCGCCCGCCGCCGCGCCCGGCAAGCTCCCGGCCCGCGCCGAGCGCCTGCTGGCCGCGACCGGGCAGGTCGCCTCGCCCGGTGGCGCCAAGGGCTCGGCACGCGACCCGTTCGCGCCACCGACGTCGCGCGTCGCGGCAGCGGCGACCGGCGCCTCCGCCTCCGGCGCTGCGGGTGCGAAGGCAGCCTCCGGCACGACATCCCCGGCCTCGTCGGACACGCCGAGCGCGGCCACGCCGAGCGCCGACCCCAGCGCCTCGACGGTCACCGATGCGCCCAGCAGCTCCGGAGCAGGCCCGGCGGACAGCAGCGCGCTCGCCGCGAGCAACGCGTCGGTCGACGTGCGCTTCGGGCCCCGCAAGGACGCCCGCGTGCACCGTGCGATCCCCCGTCTGCAGCCGTACTTCATCCACGGCAAGCTCGCGGCCGTCTTCGTCAAGTACTCGCCGACCCGCCACAAGGCCGTCTTCGCCATGGCACCGGGGCTCCTCGTCCGCGGGCCCGTGAAGTGCCGGCGCGTGGAGGGCGTGTGCCGCTACCTCGACATCCCCGCCGGCTCCTATGCCCGGCTGACGATGCTGACCTCCGACCGCATCCTCGTCACGCGCCGCCTGGACGTCGTCGCGATCGGCAGCCGCGGTTCGAGCGCGACGACCGCGACCGCCGCGAGCGATCACGGCGAGAACGCCTGCCTGCTCAACAGGCTCGTGGCGACGAAGGCCGGCGGCAGCTCGATCGACCGCGACGCCTGCGAGCGCTGACATGCGCGCACGTGGGCGCCGGATCCTCCGTGACGAGAGCGGGTTCACGATCGTCGAGGTGCTGGTGGTCTGCATCATCAGCATCATCGTCGTCGGCATCCCGCTGGACCTCGCGGTCCAGTCGATGGTGGGTCAGAACCGCGCCAGCAGTCGCGGGGCGGCCACGAACCGCGTCGAGATCGGGCTCTCCCGGCTGATGCAGGACCTACGCCACTCGGTGCACACGACGACGATCTCCGCCACCGGCGCGACGCTGACCGTTCCGGTCCGCAGCGCCGCCGGCGGCAGCACCCCCACGACCCAGACCGTCACGTGGACATGCACCGCCGGCGCGTCCTGCACGCGCAAGGTCGGCGGCGGCACGGCATTTCCGGTCATCCCCTACCTCGTGTCGGCGGCCTTCGCGCCGACCTCGGCGGCCGGGGCGACGACGACGCCGCAGACCGACCCCGCCCACGTGCAGGTGACGATCAGCGTCCTCGACAGCAACGAGACCGGCATCCGCACGGACGCGGTCAAGGGCATGACCAACGCGATCACGATCACCGACGGCGTCGCGCTGAGGAACTTCGCGCTGTGAGCGCTCCCGCCCGCATCCGCTCGCAGGACGGCTTCACGCTCATCGAGGTGATGGTCGCGATGGTCGTCGGGATCATGCTCGTACTCGTTCTCCTGTCGACCGTCGACAAGGGGATCCTCAACAGCCTCGGCCATCAGCGCCAGGCCTCCACGCTGTCGATCGCCCAGAACGAGGTCGAGAAGATCCGCCAGGTCGTCGCGCAGTACGGCTTCGACGCCCTCGCGCTGTCGGGCCAGCCGGGCGCTCCCGGCGGCGGCGCGCTCGCGACGAGCCCCACGAACCCCGACGACTTCATCACGAACCACGGGACCGCCAGCGCCGCCTTCAAGGTCATGGAGAGCTATCACAACACCACGCTCGGAGTGGCGACCGGCACCCCGGCCTCCGGCGAGCCGCTCGTCATCGGCGGGAGCGCCGCATATCCGGCCGCCGGACGTGTGGCCCCGGTCAGCAACAGCGTCTCCTCCGGTGCGGTCACCGCGAAGGTCTACCGCTACGTGACACGGCGCACCGAGGCGTGCCTGACGGCGAACGCCTGCGACGGCGACAGCCGCCGCGTGACGATCGTCGTCATCGCGACGAACAACCCGTCGACGGAGCTGCAGCCGACCACGCCGTTCTACTTCTCGGCGGTCATCAACAACCCGGTGCCGAAGGATGCCGACGGGCAGCCCGGCAGCGGCCTGCGGATCGGGGTGAACATCGCATGAGCGACCTGCGTCGCAAGGGCTCCGGCGAGGACGGCTTCGTGATGGTCGTCACGGTGCTCGTGATGACGATCGCGCTGATCATCACCGGCGTGGCGATCAGCGACACCGTCGGCGCGCGTCGCATCACCGACAAGGACCGGCGCGCCCAGATCGCCCAGCAGGCAGCCGACACGGGCCTGCAGATCGCGCTGTACCGCGCGAACCAGATGAACCTCGGCAAGACCGACTTCAACTCCGGCGTGTCGGGCATCGCGAACACGCTGGGCTGCCTCGTCCCGACGACCGTCTCCGGCTCGGTCACCGCGTTCACGACGGTCGCGCTCGGCGCGAGCCTGTCCTGCCCCGCATCCCTGCCGCCGCCCGGCGGCGGTTGCACGCCTCCGTGCTGGAACTACGAGGTGCTGGGCAACCGCACGAAGTTCGCGTCCCTGTTCATCCCGGGCCAGCGGTCCAACGGTCCGAGCTCCACGACCGGGCATGCCTCCCTGAACCCCGTGATCGTCGCGATCGGCCGCGAGACCAACGGCACCGTCACGACCGCCGACGACGTGATCCGGCGCGCGGAGGCGATCCTCAACCCGGTCGAGCCGTTCGACATGATCGAGGCGACCGGAAACCTCTCGTTCAGCGGCGTCGCCACGACGCTGAACGGCGACATCCGCACCAACGGCAACCTCAGCCTCGGATTCCTCGGCAGCCTCATCGGCGCCAACGTGCTCGGCTCGGACGGCTCGTTGCTGCGGCTGGCGAGCGTCGAGTACGGCGGCAGCTACTCCGGCCTGCTGAGCGTGGCCAACCTCGTCCATACGACGTCCGCGTTCACGAGGACCCCCGTCAGCATCAGCCCGACGAAGCCCGACTGCTGGAACGGCGCCGGCGCGCAGGGCACAGCGGGCGCGTGTCCCTCCGCGGCGTCCTACAGCTCCGCCACGCACAAGCTCACGGTGACCAGCGGGCAGACCGTCACCCTGGGCTCGGGCGACTACGTGTTCTGCGGCGTCACCGTCGTCCCCGTGTCCGGGTTCCTCGGGTCCACGCCGGGCGGCACGCTGAACACCAGCGCGAGCGCCGCCGCCCCGACGCGGATCTTCATCGACAGCCCGACCAGCGCCCGCTGCAGCGGCGCGTCGCCGAGCAGCACGCCGCTGAGCCTGCAGGGCAAGCTCAACACGATCACGACGACACCGAGCGCGCTGCAGATCTACATCGCGGGCAACGGCACGCCGGGCGGCAGCAGCGCGACGATCGACGCGACCCTCACGAGCACCGTCACCCCGGCCTTCTTCCTCTACGCGCCTGACACCGACATCGCGATGAAGGTCGCGGTGTTCGAAGGCAACGTCATCGGCCACAACGTCGCGTTCAGCGGATCGCTGGCCACGGTCCTCACGCAGGATCTCGGCCTGTCCAACCTGCCGCTCAGCTCGTCGATCGGCGTCTTTTCCCGCAAGCAGTACGTGCAGTGCACCGGGGTCGAGCCCGCGGCCACGGCCCCGACGACGGACTGCTAGGTCAGCGTGCCATCCGGCTGTCGCCCTGCGACAGCTGGTTGGGACGATGCCGCGCCGGCGGGAGGAGCATGCGCAGCTCGGCGAGCATGAGCGCCGGCTCCTCGAAGACGTCGCCGTAGGTGTAGCGGCGAAACTCGTCGCCGCGGGCGCGCGCCTCACGCTCGCGGCGGCGATCCTGCTCCCAGGCGTGCCGCGAGCTGTGGTAGCGATAGCTGTCGAGCTCGACCGTCAGGCACAGACCGGGCCAGCGGCAGTCCACGCGCCGGCCGCCCGCGAGCCTGTTGGTCACCGGGAGCGCGAGCCCGGCCTCGCGCAGGCGGGCGAGGAAGCGCCGTTCGAGCCCGCTGAGCGTGACAGGAGCGTCGCCGCCGAGGATCGCGCGCAGCGCCCTCGTGCCGCGGGCGCTGGGGGTGCGCGCGAGAACGACCGCGACCTCGCGTGGCGTCGTCCGGTGCAGGACCCCGGCCTCGTGGCACGCCCGGGCGAGCTCGTCGAAGGACAGCACGCCGGCGAGATCGACGAGCGTGCGTGCGACCGTCGTGATCGGGATTCCGCGCCACATCGTCGCCTCGTCGGCGCGCATCCGCCGCGAGCGCCGTGTGCGCACCCCGGCGATCCGCCGCGCGGTCGGTCCGACGACCTCTGGCGCCGGCGACGCGCCCTTCAGCACGCCGAAGACCCAGCCGGCGGCGCGGGCGCAGAGCAGCGCCCGGGGGCCGCAGGCGAGCACGGCCGCGAGGTGGTCGGCCTCGCAGAGCGGGGCCGCGTGGCCGACGCGATAGACGCCGGGATGCGCTCGCACGAGGCTTCCGCAGCGCATCCGCTGCCTGATCTCCGCCTCGGTGACCCCGGCCGCCAGCAGCGCGCGCCGGGTGACCACCCCGTGCGCCGTCCGCGCCATGCGCGCGAGCTCCCGCTCGACCGTCCCATCCTGCTGTCGCACTGCGACAGCTAGGCGGGACGGTGCCGCGATTCGCCCCCCCGGTGATCCGAAACGCCGCCGCGCCCGATCTAGCTGTCATGCGACACGCACTCATCGCCGCGCTGCTGGGGACCGCCGCGCTCGCCGGCTGCGGCGGCGGCGACGACGACGCCAAGCCCACCAGCGCCCCCGCCCCGGCTCCCGCGACCTCGATCGCCATCAAGGAGTTCACGTACTCCCCCACCCCGGCGACCGTGAAGGCGGGCGCGGAGATCCGCGTCACGAACGCCGACAGCGCGCCGCACACGCTCACCGACCGCGCCGCGAAGCGCGGGTTCGACAGCGGCACGGTCAAGGGCGGCGAGGCGGGCTCGGTGACGTTCTCGGAGCCCGGCACCTACGACTACTTCTGTGAGTTTCACCCCTATATGAAGGGCCGCGTCACCGTCACCGGCTGACCGCGGTTTGACCGCGCCTCATGCCGGGAAGGAGGCGTCCGTCAGACGCGGGGCGGTGGTCGTTCTACGCCGCCTCGCGAAGTGCTTCCAGCTCGCGCAGACCGGCGAGCCGCTCGAGCGCCTTCTCCTCGAGCTTGCGCGTCTCGGGCTGCGTGATGCCGAGCCGGCGACTCGTCTCGCGCAGGCCGACGGGGCCATCGGCGCCGTCGACGCCGTAGCGCAGCTCGACGACCTTGCGCTCCTGGTCGGGCAGCTGGTCCAGCGCGCGGTGGATGGCGTCGTCGCGCAGCGCGACCTCGACCTCCTCGGCGGGTCCGGGGCGCTCGTCGCCGAGCAGCTCTCCCAGCGCCGTCTCGCCGTCGTCGCCGACGGGACGGTCGAGGCTCGTGACCGTGCGGGCGATGTCGCCCATCATCTCGACCTGGGCGAGCTCGAGCTCGGCCTCCTCGGCGATCTCCTCGTTCGTCGGCTCGCGCCCGAGCTTCGTCGAAAGCGCGCGGCGCGTGCGAGCGATCTTGCGCTCGCGCTGGGCGATGTTCGTCGGGACGCGGATCGTGCGCGCCTTGTTCTCGATCCCGCGCTGGATCGCCTGGCGGATCCAGTACGTCGCGTAGGTCGAGAACTTGAAGCCGCGCCGCCAGTCGAACTTCTCGCTGGCGCGGATGAGGCCGAAGATGCCCTCCTGGATGAGGTCGAGCAGCGGCAGCTCGTTCTGCGGGTACTTCTTCGCGATCGACACGACGAGCGCCAGGTTGGAGTTGATCATCCGCTCCTTGGCCGCCGTGTCGCCCTGTTCGATGCGCTTGGCGAGCTCGACCTCCTCGGCCGCCGTCAGCAGCGGGTGGCGGCGGATCTCGTTGAGGAACAACCCGAGGGCGTCGGTCGTCGCGTGCGCGAGGCCGCCGTTGCCGTAGTCGGTGGGCGCGACGCCCGTGCGGCCGCAGTCATCGGAGACGTCGATCCCGCGGGCCTCGATCGCCTCGTGCAGCTCGGGAAGATCGTCGTCCTCGACCTCCAGTCGCCGCGCGAGCGTGTCGAGCTCGGAGAGGTTGATGCAGCCGTTCTCCTCACCGCGCTCCAGGAGCGTGGCGAGCGGCGCGGGCGGGTTGTCGAGATCGAGTTCCATAGGCGTCAGAGCGGAGTACCCACAGGTCGCAGGGGTTCACACCGAGCCTAGCGGGCCGCAGCCCCCGGCCCGCCGCCCGCACGCGTCAGCGCGGGCGGTTGCGCTTACGCTGCCGGCGCGCGGCCTTGGCCTTCTGCTTGCGCCTGCGCTCCAGGCGCTCGCGCTCGTGCGCGGACAGGCGCTTTGCCGCGGGCGTCTGCGGATGCTGGTCCACCGGCGCCGCGCGGTGTGCGTCGCGCAGGATCACCCACGCGATCCCGGCCAGCACGGCCATCGCCGAGCCGAAGATCAGGACGAGCTGCAGCGTGCTCAGCCCGCTGTCCTTGGAGGCATCGGGGTTGACCACCGGCGGCGGCGGCGCATCCGTCGTCTGCGTCAGCGGCGAGGGGACGCTCGGCCCGAGCTGGGCCGCCGCGACCGAGCAGCAGAAGAGGCTCAGCAGCACGGCGGCGAGGAGGACCGGAAGGCGGCGCACGGCGCCGAGCCTACCCGGCGCGAGGGCGGATGCCCAACGCGCAGAGCGCCATCTACACTGGTCAGCGCGATGGCGAAGCAGCGACAGGTACGCGTGGAGCAGAAGAGCGCCCTGGCCGCGATGAGCCAGCTCGAGGAGCGCTCCGACGAGGAGCTCGCGGGCGAGACCAAGCACCGTGCCGCCGCACAGGCGATCCTCGGCGCGCGCGCCTCCGAGCGCTACGACGCCAAGGCCGCGCGCGAGCACTTCCGCCGCGCGATCGCCGCCGCCCGCCCGCAGGAGCGCATGCAGCTGCGCCGCATGGCCGAGGCCTCGCTGGCGCTCGCCGAGCGCCGGCCGGACGACCTCAAGGCCGCGGTCGAGAAGCTCGGGCAGCAGGCGCCGTCCAGCCGCCAGCTCTTCATCCTGCGAATCATGGGCTTCATCGCGCCGCCACAGGGCGCGAGCACGCTCATGAAGGCCCGCAGCGTGCTGCTCGTCGTGGCGCTCGTCGTCGGCCTGCTGGCCGTCGGCTCCGCGATCGCCGCGCTCGTGTTGCTGCCGTTCGGCGGCGGCTCGATCGCCGGCACGATCGTCACGGGGCTCGTCGTGGTCGTGGTCGCGCTCACGGTCCTCGCGCTCGTGGGCAGACGCCGCCAGGCGGCGGCCAAGGCGAAAGCGCGCGCCGCGCGCGCCGGCGGCTGATGTGCGGGCGCTTCACCCTCGCGCACACTGACCCGTCGCAGCTGCGCGCACGCTTTCCGATCGGCGAGGGGCTCGAGCTGCGCCGCCGCTACAACGTCGCCCCCGGCGACGACGTGCTGGCCGTCGTGCGCCGCGAGGACTCCCATCCGCAGGGCACGCTGCTGCGCTGGGGCCTCGTCCCCGGCTGGGCCTCCGATCCGAAGGAGCTCGGCGTCAAGACGATCAACGCCCGCGCGGAGACCGTCGCCGAGCGCCCGGCCTACCGCGAGGCGTTCGCACGGCGCCGCTGCCTCATCGTCGCCGACGGCTTCTATGAGTGGAAATCCGGGACGCCGCACTGGATCACGCGCGAGGACGGCGCGCCGTTCGCCTTCGCCGGCCTGTGGGCGACCTGGCGGTCGCGCAGCGAGGAGGATGCGCCGCCGCTGCGCACCTGCTCGATCGTCACCACCGCGGCCGCACCGCAGATCCGCGATCTGCACGACCGCATGCCCGTGATCCTCCCCCCAGAAGCCGAGGATGCGTGGATCGATCCGGCAACGCCCGAGGTGCAGCTGCACGCCCTGCTGGCCGCGCCGGCCGCCGCGCTCACGCACCGTCCCGTGAGCCGCGCCGTCAACGACGCCCGCCACGACGAGCCCGACTGCCTCGACCCGCCCGAGCAGGCCGCGCTGTTCTAGTCAGCGCCGCCGCGACGTGATGCGCACCGAGCGCATCACGACGGGATCCACCGGCGCCTCGCTCGACGGGTCCGTCGGCACCGCCGCGATGCGCTTGACGGCGCGCTTGTCGCCGACGACCTCGCCGAGCAGCGCATAGTCCGGCGGCAGCCCCGCGTCGGGCGCGGTGACGATGAAGAACTGGCTGCCGGAGGTGCCGGGCGCGTCGGTCTGCGTCTTGGCCATCGCCACGACGTAGCGCCGGTACGCCGTGTTCCGCGGCGGCGCCTCGACGACGCTGTAGCCGGGCCCGCCGTTGCCGGTGCCCTCCGGATCGCCGCCCTGGATGACGAAGTCGTTGCCGCCGGGCTTCGCGACGCGGTGGAACGTCAGCCCGTCGAAGAACCCGTTGCGCGCGAGGCCCGCGAACGCCGAGGTCGTCCGGGGCGCGCGCTTGACCGCGAGGCGCACGCGGATCGTGCCGCAGTTCGTGGTGATCGTCGCAGTCCAGATGCGCTTGGAGCTCAGCCGCTGCTTCGAGCGCCGGCGCGTCGCGTCGCCAGCCGGCTGCGGCGGCGCCACGGCTGCGCAGCCGTCGTCGGACGTCCGCGCCGGCGCCGGGGCGCTCGACGTCGCCGTTGTGGCTGTGGGCGCCGTCGCCGCCGTCGCGCTGTCGCCGGCGGCGGCGGGATCGTCCTTGCCGCAGGCGACGAGCAGGAGCGCAAAGGTCGCCAGCAGGATCACGATGAGGACGTTCGCGCGGCGCACCGCCGCCAAGGGTAGTCATGATGGCGCGCGTGTCCGTCACCCCGCTCGTCGCGCGCTATGACCACGTGCTGCTCGACCTCGACGGCTGCGTCTGGGTCGGTGAGCAGGCGACCGACGGCGCCGTCGAGGCGATCTCCGCTCTGCGTGCGGCCGGCAAGGGGATCGCCTTCGTCACCAACGACTCGCAGCTGAACACCGAGGAGTACGTCCGCAAGCTCTGGCGGCTCGGCTTCCAGGCATCGCTGGAGGAGGTCGTCACCTGCGGCGGCGCGCTGCAGTTCGTGCTCGCCGAGGGCCACACGGGGCGCTCGGCGGTCGTCATCGGCTCCCCGGCGCTGCACCGTCACGTCGAGGCCGCCGGGCTGCGGATCGTCAACAACACGACGTTCGCGGCGCGCGCGGATGTCGTCGTCGTCGCCTTTCACCCCCGCTTTCACTACGACGAGCTGCGCGAGGCGACGCAGGCGGCGCTGCGCGGCGCGTTTCTCATCGGCACCAACCGCGACGCGACCTTTCCGGCCGCCGACGGCCTCTGGCCCGGCTCGGGCGCCGTCATCGCCGCCGTCGAGACGGCATCCGGGCGCGTCGTGACGACCGTCGGAAAGCCCGAGCCGGCGCTCGTGCAGACCGCGCTGGACCGCCTCGGGCCGGGCCGGGCGCTGATGGTCGGCGACCGCGTCGATGCCGACCTCGGCGCCGCGCACGCCGCCGGCATCGACGGTGCGATCGTCCTCACCGGCGCATCTGATCGCGCGACGGCGGAGGCAGCCGCGGACCCGGCGCCGGTCGGGATCGCCGAGCGGCTGGCCACGCTGGTCCTTGCGTAACCTCCGCGCGTGGATCGCGACGTCGCGCTGCTGTGCAACCCCTCTGCCGGCGGCGGACGGGCGACGCGCGTCCTGCCGATCGTCGAGGCCGAGCTGCGCGCGCTGGGCGTGTCCTTCCACACCGAGATGACGCGTGACCTCGAACACGCCCACGCGCTCGCGCGCGCTGCGACGGCCGCCGGCGAGGCGACGGTGGCGCTCGGCGGCGACGGTCTGGCGGGCTGCGCCGCGGGCGCGCTGCGCGGGCTCCCGGGCGCCGTGCTCGGCGTCCTGCCCGGCGGGCGCGGCAACGACCTCGCGCGGGCGCTCGGGATCCCCCGCGACGCGCGGGCGGCGTGCGCCGTCATCGCCGCCGGCGAGACGCGCGGCCTCGACGTCGGCGACGTCGGGGGAAAGACGTTCGTCGGTATCGCCTCGCTCGGCTTCGACTCCGACGCCAACCGGATCGCGAACGCCGCGCCCGCGCGCCTGGGCAGCCTCGTCTACGTCTATGGCGCGCTGCGCGCGCTGGCGGCCTGGAAGCCGGCCCGCTTCGACCTCCTCGTCGACGGCGAGCCGCTGCGGTTCACCGGCTACTCCGTTGCGGCGGCCAACTCGCCCGGGTACGGCGGCGGCATGCTGCTCGCCCCGACCGCGCTGCTCGACGACGGGCTCTTCGACGTCGTCCTCACCGGCCATCTGCCCAAGCGCCGCTTCCTCGTCGTCCTGCCGAAGGTCTTCAACGGCGGGCACGTCAAGGAGCCCAGCTATCGCATGGTGCGCGGGCGCGAGGTGCACATCGACGCCGACCGCCCGTTCGTCCTCTATGCCGACGGAGACCCGATCGGCGAGACGCCGGTGACGATCCGCATCGTTCCCGACGCCCTCCAGGTGCTCGCGCCGGCGTGATGCTCGCCACCAAGATCGCGCTCGCCCGCGCCGCCGGCGCGCTGTCGCGCCGCACCGGCCGCGGCGCGACGAGCCTGCCGGGCAAGCTGCTCATGCGCCTGGACCCGCGCGCCATCGGGACCCTGGCCGGGCGCCTGCGCGACGGCAGCGCCGTCATCTCGGCGACGAACGGCAAGACGACCACCGCCGCGATGGTCGCCGCGATCCTCGAGGGCACCGGCGCGCGCCTGGTCCACAACCGCGCGGGCGCGAACATGGCCGGCGGCGTCGCGAGCGCGCTGCTCGGCGCCGCGCGCGGGCGCGGGATCGACGGCGACACCGGCCTGTTCGAGGTCGACGAGTTCTGGCTGGACAGCGTCGTCCCCGAGCTGCGACCGCGCGCGTTGCTGCTGTCCAACCTCTTCCGCGACCAGCTCGATCGCTACGGCGAGCTCGAGACGATCGCCGACCGCTGGGCGGCGACCGTCGCCGCCGCGCCGGACACCCGCCTGGTCCTCAACGCCGACGACCCGCTCGTCGCGGACCTCGGGCGCGAGCACCGACACGTCACGTACTTCGGGGTGCAGGACGACGGCGTCGCGCTGGCGGGCATGGCGCATGCCTCGGACTCCAAGCACTGCCGGCGCTGCGGCGCGCCCTACGTCTACGACGCCGTCTACATGGGTCACCTCGGGCGCTACCACTGTCCCAACGGCGACTCTCGGCGCCCCGATCCGCACGTGTACGCGACCGCAATCGTCCTGGACGGGACGCGCGGGGCGCGCTTTGAGCTGCACCTCGACGGCGGGCACGCGAACGTCGACCTCCCCCTCCCCGGCCTCTACAACGTCTACAACGCCCTCGGGGCGGCGGCGCTCACGCACGCGCTCGGCGCCGAGCTGCACGAGGTCGTGGCCGGCCTCGAGGCGACGCAGGCGGCGTTCGGCCGCGCCGAGACGGTCGCCATCGCCGGCCGCGAGCTCGCGATCCTGCTCGTCAAGAACCCGGCCGGGGCGAACGAGGTCCTGCGCACGCTCGCGCTCGACGAGGGGCAGCTCGACGTCCTGGCGATCCTCAACGACCGCACCGCCGACGGGCGCGACGTCTCGTGGGTGTGGGATGCCGACTTCGAGCAGCTCGCCACCCGCGTGCGGCGCGTGACCTGCAGCGGGACGCGCGCCGCCGAGCTCGCGCTGCGCCTGAAGTACGCGGGCGTGCCCACCGAGCGCCTGCACGTCGTGCCGGCGCTCGAGCGCGGCCTGGACGCCGCGCTGGCCGACGGCGACGGGCGGCTCGTCGCGCTGCCCACGTACACGGCGATGCTCGCGTTGCGCGAGCTGCTCGTGCAGCGCGGCGCGGCGGAGGGATCGTTTCGGTGAGCGAGGTCGTGTGGCACGACGTGGAGTGCGGCTCCTACTACGCCGACCTGCCGTTCTGGCGCGGGCTGGCCGCCACCGAGCAGGGGCCGGTCCTCGACGTCGGCGCGGGCACCGGCCGGGTCGCGCTCGAGCTCGCGGCACACGGCCACGACGTCGTTGCGCTGGACATCGAGCGCGAGCTGCTCGAGGAGCTCGGCCGGCGGGCGGGCGCCCGCGGGCTGGCGGTGGCGACCGTCGTCGGCGACGCGGGCGCCTTCGAGATCCCCGGACGCAGGTTCGGGCTGATCCTCGCGCCGATGCAGACCGTCCAGCTGCTGGGCGCGGCGGGGCGCGCGGGCTTCCTGCGTGCGGCGCGGGCACATCTCTCGCCCGGCGGCCTCGTCGCCTGCGCCCTCGCCGACGCGTTGGAGGCCTTCGACGCCGACCACGTCTTCCTGCCGATGCCCGACACGCTGATCGCCCGCGGCGTGCACTACTCCAGCCAGCCGGTGGCGCTGCGCGACGAGGGCGATCGCGTCGCGATCGAGCGCATCCGCGAGACGCTGGACGGCGAGGGACGCCGCACCGCGTCCCCGAACCTCATCCACCTCGACCGCCTCGACCCCCGGGTGCTCGAGGACGAGGCGGCGGGCGCAGGCCTGCGACCCGAGCCGCGCGCGCGGATCGGCGCCACCGAGGATCACGTCGGCTCCACCGTGGTGATGCTGCGTGGCTGAGCTGCGCATCTGCGCCCTGTATCCGGACCTCATGAACATCTACGCCGATCGCGGCAACCTCCTCATGCTCGAGCGCCGCTGCCGCTGGCGCCGCATCGGCTTTCAGGTCACCACGGCCGGGCTGGGCGACACGATCGACCCTGGCGCGCACGACCTCTTCTACCTCGGAGGCGGCCAGGACCGCGACCAGCGCCTGTGCGCCCTGGACCTCGTGCAGACCAAGCGCGACGCGCTGCACGAGGCCGCCGGCCGGGGCGCGATCGTGCTGGGCGTCTGCGGCGGCTATCAGCTGCTCGGCCACCGCTACGCGCTCGGGGAGGAGGAGATCCCGGGGGTCGGGCTCGTCGACCTCGAGACCGTGCGCTCCGACGGTCCGCGGCTGATCGGCAACGTCGCGATCGAGGTCGACCTCGATCGCGACGGCGCCACGCAGGTCCTGGCCGGCTTCGAGAACCACGCCGGTCGCACGCGCCTCGGCGAGGGCGAGGCGCCGCTGGGGCGGGTGCTCAAGGGCCACGGCAACACCGGCGCCTCCGGCGTCGAGGGCGTGCGTCGCGACGGCGTCATCGGCACGTACCTCCACGGCCCGCTGCTGCCGAAGAACGCGTGGTTCGCCGACTGGCTCATCCGGCGCGCCACGGGCGTTGGCGAGCTCGCGCCGCTCGACGACCGCCTCGAGGACGCCGCGCATGCCGAGGCCAGGCGCGCCGCCGGGGTGTGACACTGCCGGCCAGCGACCGACGGCGGATCACACGCAACTGCTCAGAGAGGATGTCGACGTTGCACCTGCCGCCGGCTCCTGAAGGCGGTGCTGACGGTCGATCGCCACACGACCGATCGTGACCCGTGGCGGACGGCGCAATGGCGGCTCGGCGCCCAAGACGCCACGCCGCCGCCCGACCGGACTTGCATCAAACGCCGCATACGAAGGTAAGATCGCGCCGTGGGGGACCAGCCAGACCGCTCCTCGGCCGAACCGTTGGAGTTTCGTGAGGTAACCAAGCGCTATCCGGGCAGCACGGAGGCGGCCGTTGACGGCCTCTCGCTCGAGGTTCCAGCCGGTGAGATCTGCGTCCTCGTCGGCCCGTCGGGCTGCGGCAAGACCACGGCCATGCGGATGGTCAACCGCATGGTCGACATCACGTCCGGCGACATCCTGCTCGGAGGACGCAGCGTCAAGGAGCGCAAGCCGGAAGAGCTGCGCCGCAACATCGGCTACGTCATCCAGCAGATCGGCCTCTTCCCCCACCGCACGATCGCCGAGAACATCGCGACGGTTCCCGCCCTGCTGGGCTGGAGCAAGGCGCGGATGGCGGCTCGTTCGGAGGAGCTGATCGAGCTCGTCGGACTGCCCAGGGAGATGCTCAAGCGCTATCCGTCGCAGCTGTCGGGCGGCCAGCGCCAGCGCGTCGGCGTCGCCCGTGCCCTCGCCGTCGACCCACCGGTCATGCTGATGGACGAGCCGTTCGGCGCCATCGACCCGATCAACCGCGAGCGGCTGCAGAACGAGTTTCTGCGCCTGCAGGCCGAGCTGCAGAAGACGATCGTCTTCGTGACCCACGACATCGACGAGGCGATCAAGATGGGCGACCGGATCGCCGTCCTGCAGGTCGGCGGCAAGCTCGCCCAGTACGCGCGACCGGCGGAGCTGCTGACGGCGCCCGCGAGCTCGTTCGTCGAGGACTTCGTCGGCGCGGACCGCGCGCTCAAGCGCCTCGCGCTACAGCGCGTGCGCGACATCGACCTGTGGACGGTGGCAACCTGCCGCGCGGGCGAGCCGATCGCCGCCGTGCGCGAGCGCCTCGCCGACGCAGACCTCGACATCCCGCTGCTCGTCGATGACGAGCACAAGCCCATCGGCTGGCTGTCGGAGCGTGGACTGACCGGCGAGCGGGTGCGGCCGGAGCTGCGCTCCCCGGCCGACCCGGTCGTCGAACTCGACGACATCCTTCGCGACGCGCTGTCGGACCTGCTCGCCGCCGAGTCGATGTACGGGCCCGTCGTCGACGCCAGAGGCCATGTCGTCGGCGCGCTCTCGATCCAGGCGATCTCCCATGCGATCGGCCACGCGCGCGACGAAGTGCTTGGCGCGGCCGAGCGCGTGGGCGCCGACCCCGACGCCGAGCCTGCCGGGGCCGCCGAGGACTCATGAGCCTGACGCTGATCGCCCAGAGCAGCGGCTTTCTGCGCGATCGCACCGGCGTCACGGGCTGTCCGAGCAACGACGGCGTCTGCTTTGGCTGGATGGTCGATCACCTCGACCGCTACTGGGACCCGTTCCTGCAACACGTCGTCCTCACCCTGATCCCGCTGACGATCGGCTTCGCCATCGCGCTGACCATGGGGCTCGTCGCCCACCGCCAGAAATGGCTCATCACGCCGCTGACCGGTTTCACCAGCGCGCTCTACACGATCCCGAGCATCTCGTCGTTCCTGCTGCTCCTGCCGATCACCGGCCGCGGCAACGACACGGCGATCGTCGCGCTGACGGCCTACACGCTCGTGATCATCTTCCGTAACGTCATCACCGGCCTCGCCGGGGTGCCCCAGAACGCGGTCGATGCCGCGCGCGGCATGGGCCTGACGAGCCGCCAGCTCTTGTTCCGGGTCGAGCTGCCGCTGGCGTTGCCCGAGATCGTGGCCGGCCTGCGGATCGCGGCGGCGACGACCGTCGGCCTCGCCGCGTTCGCCTACCTCGCGGGCGCGGGCGGCCTCGGGGCCGAGATCGACGCGGACATCGACTTCCGCGGCAACGTGCTCTTCGCCGGGATCATCCTCACCCTGATGGCGGCGACGCTGGACGCCATCCTGCTGACAATGCAGCGGCTGCTGACACCCTGGCGACGGGCGGCCACGTGATCACGCCGCTGGCCTCCATCCTCTCGACCTTCGGCGGCGCCGTCGAGTTCATCTTCGAGCGGCGCCCGTCGGACGCCGGCACGGTCGAGGTCGGCGGCCTCGGGGAGATCGGCCATCTGGCCGGCAACCACTTTGCCGTCTCCTTCCTGGCGATCGTGGTCTCGATCGCCGTCTCGGTGCCGATCGGGCTGTGGCTCGGCCATCTCGGCAAGGCCGAGTTGCTCGCGGTGGGCGTGGCCAACGTCGGCCGCGCGGTGCCGGCGCTGGCGATCATCGGCTTCTGCGTCGCGTTCTTCGGCACGGGCTTTCGCAACATCACGTTCGCCCTGACCCTGCTGGCGATCCCGCCGATCCTCACGAATACGTACGTCGGAATGCGTCAGGTCGACCCGGAGCTCGTCGATGCCGCCCGCGGGCAGGGCCTCAGCGGCTTTCAGGTCGTCCGTCAGGTGGAGTGGCCGCTGGCACTCCCGACGATCTTCGGCGGGATCCGCATCTCCGTTGTCACCGTCCTCGCCACGGCGATCATCGCGCCGCAAGCGGGCCTCGACACGCTCGGCACGCCGATCTTCTCGGAGGAGATCTACGGCGACGAGGGCGTGCTGGCGGCGGCGATCGCGGTCGCGTTCCTGACGTTGGGAACCGATGCCCTCTTCGCCGCCCTACAACGCGTTTTCACACCTAAGGGGCTGAAGGTTGCCGCTCGCGACAACCGTCGCCGCCGCCGTACCTGGCCCATTCCCATAAGGAGAGTGCAGCACCCGTGACCCGAAGCTTCCGCATCCTGTTCAGCCTGCTGGCCGTGCTCATGCTCGGCATGTTCGTCGCCGCTTGCGGCGACGACGACGACAGCGGCGACGCGTCGACACCGGCACCGGCCGCCCAGAGCACCGCGCCCGCCGACAGCGGGGAGATCTCCGCCGACGAGAAGGCCGCCAACAAGATCGCGCCCGTAGACGGCGCGTCCAGCGTCTCGCTCTCGGTCGGGTCCAAGAACTTCACCGAGCAGTACATCCTCGGTGAGATCTACATCCAGGCGTTGGAGGCCGCGGGCTACAAGGTCAAGAAGGACCTCGATCTCGGTCCCGAGCGCGTCGCCCACGCCGCGCTGACAAAGGGCGTCGTCGACGCCTACCCCGAGTACACGGGCACGGCGTTGACGTCGGCCTTCGGCGTGAAGGTCGCGGACGTCCCCAAGGATCCCGAGCAGGCCTACGAGGACGCCAAGGCGGCCTACGCGAAGATCGGGATCACGGCGCTCGCGCCGACGCCGTTCGAGAACACGTACCGCCTGGGGATCACGAAGGCAACCGCCAAGCGGCTCGGCAACCCGACAAAGATCTCCGACCTGGCTGCGAGCGCCAAGGACCTGACGATCAACGGCTTCCCGGCCTGCCGCCAGCGCATCGACTGCCTGCTCGGCGTGCAGCGGACGTACGGCTTCAAGTTCAAGAAGTTCCTGCCGGGCGAGCAGAAGTACCAGGTGCTCGACAACGGCGACACCGACGTGGCGTTCGTGTTCACGACCGACGGCCCGCTGTCGTCGGGCAAGTACGTCGTGCTCGACGACGACAAGAACGTCTTCCCGCCCTACAACATCACGTTCGCGATCCGCGACTCGGCGGCGAAGCAGCTCGGGCCGGAGGGCCAGAAGGTCATCACGGACGTCCAGAAGTACATGACGGCGGAGATCATGCAGGAGCTCAACGCGCGCGTCGACCTCGACAAGCAGGAGCGCGACAAGGTGGCAGCCGACTACCTCAAGCAGTTCGGCTTCACGAGCTGAACCGCGCGATGAGCGCGCCGGGCCGTCTGTCTCACGGACAGACGGCCCGGGCGTGGATCGTGCCGCTGGCCTGCGTCCCGCTGGCGGTCGGCGGCTGCGGCGGCGCGGCGGGCGAGCGCGCCGCCGTCACGACGTCCGGCGGAGCGAGAAGATCGTCCTTGTAGAACGCGTTGAACCGCCGCCTTCCCTGACGCTGGCCGCAGCCGAGAGCCGGGCGGCGCGCGACGCCTGACCGGGCGCGCTCAGACCCCGCTGGAGCCGAAGCCGCCGTCGCCGCGTACCGTCGTCGCAAGGGCGTCGGCTTCAACGACCTCCGGCGCGGCGACGGCGACGATGACGAGCTGGGCGATGCGGTCGCCGGCGGCGACCTCGAATGTGGTCGCGCGGTCGGTGTTGAGCAGCAGGACCTTCAGCTCGCCGCGGTAGCCGGCGTCGATCAGCCCGGGCGCGTTGACGAGCGCGATCCCGTGGCGCGCCGCCAGGCCCGAGCGCGGCACAACGAGCCCGGCATGAGCGGCCGGCAGCGCGATCGCGATCCCCGTGCCGATCGTCGCGCGCTCGCCGGGAGCCAGCGTCGCGGCGTGCAACGCGTGCAGGTCATAGCCCGCGTCGTCGTCGTGTGCGCGGACCGGCAGCTTCGCCGCCGGGTCGAGGCGCTGGACGCGCAGCGCGGCGGCACCGGCGGACACTAGGCCGGCGTGCCGTTGACCGAGAAGCGCGAGTAGCGCTCGGCCAGCGTTGCCGGCAGGCGGGCGTGGATCCGCACGCCGTCAGCCGTGTCCGTGCGCTCGAGGTCGCCCGCGAAGTCGTGCAGTTCGGCGAGGCGCGCGCCCTCGGCGTAGGGCAGCAGCAGGTCGACGGAGCGCAGCGAGCGCCGGAACTCCTCCTCGATGCGCTCGCCGAGCAGCTCCAGGCCCTCGCCCTCGGCGGCCGAGATCAGGATGCCGTCGGGGTGCTCGAAGCGCAGCTCCTCGCGGCGCTCGGCGTCCAGCGCGTCGGCTTTGTTGAGGACGAGCAGGCGCGGGCGGTCGCCGGCGCCGACGGTCTCGAGCGTCTCGTCGACGGCCCGCATCATGGCCTGCATCTCGTCCTCGACGACCGACGCGTCGACGACGTGCAGGACGAGGTCGGCCTCGCGCGTCTCGTGCAGTGTGGCGGCGAAGGCGTCCACGACCTGGTGGGGCAGCTTGCGGATGAAGCCGACGGTGTCGGTCAGCAGGTACGGGCGGCCGTTGACGCGCAGCTCGCGCGTCGTCGGGTCGAGCGTGTGGAAGAGGCGGTCGCGAACGCCGACCTCGGCGCCGGTCAGCCGGTTGAGCAGCGTCGACTTGCCGGCGTTCGTATAACCGGCGAGCGCGATCTGCGGCAGGTGCGCGCGCTCGCGCTCGGCGCGCATCGTCGCGCGCGAGGCGCTGACGCCCTTCAGGCGCCGGCGCAGCGCCGTGATGCGGTTGCGCGCGAGCCGGCGGTCGGTCTCGATCTGCGACTCGCCCGGTCCGCGGGCGCCGATGCCGGGCTGCGCCGCGCTCGCCCCGAGACGCTCGAGGTGCGTCCACAGCCCGCGCATGCGGGCCATGTTGTACTCGAGCTGCGCGAGCTCGACCTGCAGCTTGCCCTCGGCGCTGTGAGCGTGCCCGGCGAAGATGTCGAGGATGATCGTCGTGCGGTCGACGACCGGCATGCCGAGCTGCTCCTCGAGGTTGCGCTCCTGGCGCGGGCTCAGCTCGTCGTCACAGGCGATGACGTTCGCGTCGGCGTCCGCCGCGGCCTCCTTGACCTCGACGAGTTTGCCGGGGCCGAGGTAGGTGTTCGGGTGCGGGCGCTCGAGGTGCTGGACGGTCTGGCCGACGACGGCGACGCCCGCCGTGCGCAGCAGCTCGCGCAGCTCGGAGAGGTCCTCCCCGCGCTCGATCGCGGCGATGCAGTAGGCGCGCTGCTTCGGGCGGCCGCCGGCCGCCTCGTTGCGCTTGCGATCCTCGCCGGCGCGCCCTTGCCGCGATCGTTGCATCTGTTCAGTCTAGGCGTCCCCCGGAGCTCTCTGCCCCCCGGCGCGCTTGGCGGTGTACATCGCGGCGTCGGCCTCCTCGAGCAGGGCGCGCACCGTCGGCAGCGCCACCGGGCCGAAGTCGGCGACGCCGATGCTCGCGTCCAGCGCGATCGCCGGCAGGCCCGGCTCGAGGGTCGTCGCGCGCACCTCGCGGACGAGCGCATCGGCGAGCGCCCGGGCGGGGGCGCCGGTCGTCGCGCGCAGCAGGACGGCGAACTCGTCGCCCCCGACGCGCGCGAGCAGGTCGGTGGCGCGCAGCCGGCCACGCAGCGACCGCGCGACGGCCACGAGCGCCGCGTCGCCGACGAGATGGCCGTGGGTGTCGTTGACGGCCTTGAACCCGTCGAGGTCGATGAGCAGCAGGGCGCCCGCGAGCTGGTGGCGCTCGCTCATCTCCAGCGCGAGGCGGATCGAGTCCTGCAGGCCGCGGCGGTTGGGCAGGCCGGTCAGCGGGTCCTCGTCGGCGAGGCGCCGCAGGCGCTCCTCGAGGCCCTTGCGCTCCGTGATGTCCTGAAACTGCCCGAGCCACGTCAGCGCCCGGCCCTCCTCGTCGCGCAGGAAGGTCATGTTCGCGATGACCCAGACGGCGCTGCCGTCGGGGCGCAGGAAGCGCTTCTCGGTCTGCCACGTGTCGATCTCGCCCTCGAGGATCCGCCACGCCGCGGCGACGTCGGACGCCCGGTGCTCGGGATGCGTGAACTCCTGGTCGCGGTGGCCGAGCAGGTCGCTCTCGGCACGGTCCAGCAGCGCGCACAGCGCGGCGTTCACGCGCAGGTACTCCCCGTCGGTGTTGAAGAACGCCATTCCGATCGGCGCCGTCTCGAAGGCGGCCTGCAGCAGGCGCTCGGACTCCGCGATGAGCCGCGGCGCGTCGAGCACGCGCAGGAAGACGATCCGGCGGCCGTCATGCGCGCTCGTGGCGCTGACGTCCACGACGATCGGGACGCCGTCGCGCCGCGTCACCTCCGCGCGGAGATCTCGCAACGGGACCTCGGGCGCGGCGTCGAGTGCCGCGCAGCGCAGCATCCCGGAGAGCGCGCCGCCCGTCAGATCGCAGCCGAAGAGCTCCGCCACGCGCGCGTTGACCTCGACGACGATGCCGCCGGCGCCGAGCACGAGCGCGGCATCCGGCAGCGCGTCGAGCGACGCAGGCCAGCAGTCCCCGGGGTTCATGTGCGCTGATTGTCCCCGGTTTCGCCTCAGCGCACTTCTATCAGGCGCGATGGAGTCCGTTCAGGCAGGCGCGGCGGCGACCAGCGCGAACGCGACGCCCGTGAGCTCCTCGGAGAGCTCCCACAGCCGCGCAGCGGTCTCGGCATCCAGCGCCCGCCGGGAGCGCCCCGCGATCGCCGGATGGCCACGCAGCTCCTGCAGGCCGTCGGGCCCGACGTAGGTCATGCCGGGGAGATCCATCGTGGCCGCGTACAGCGCGGGCAGCGCGCCCATCTCGGCACTCTGCGCGACGACGCGGTTCGTGACGGCCATGAGCCCGTTCTGCAGACCGCTGCCCGTGTGGCTCTGGAGGTTCGTGTGCGCGTAGCCGGGGTGCGCCGCCAGCGCGCGCACCGGTGAACGCGCCGCGGTCAGGCGCCGCTGCAGCTCGAGGGTGAAGAGGAGGTTCGCGAGCTTGGACTGGCCGTAGGCCGTCCAGCGCCCGTAGCGCCGGCGCTCGAAGTTGAGGTCCCCGAGGCCGATCTTCCCCGTGCGGTGGGCGAAGGACGACAGCGTGACGACGCGATCGGTGATCGCGGGCAGCAGGAGGTTGGTCAGTGCGAAATGGCCGAGGTGGTTCGTGCCGATCTGCAGCTCGAAGCCGTCCTTCGTGCGCTGCCGGGGCACCGCCATGACACCGGCGTTGTTGACGAGGACGTCCAGCTCGCCGTCCCATCCCTCTGCAAACGACCTGACCGATGCGAGGTCTGAGAGGTCGAGCGCGCGGACCTCCGCCGAGCCCGGGATCGTCGCCGCCGCGGCCTCGCCCTTCGTGGTGTTGCGCACGGCGAGCACGACGTGCGCGCCCGCCCTGCCGAACTCGCGAGCGGCGACGAGGCCCAGGCCGCTGTTGGCGCCGGTCACGACGATCGTGCGGCCGTCGAGTGCGGGCATGTCGGAGGCGGTCCATCTCGAAGTGCTCATGGCCGACAATGTAGGGCCACCCGCGACGGCCGTCGCTGGCGCCTGACCGGATGTAGATTTGCGATCGTGCGGGTCGTGGCGGCAGATGGGCTCGAGATCGCCTACGAGCGCGTCGGCGCGGGCCCGCCGCTGGTGCTCGTCCACGGCGCCGCCGAGGACAGCCGCGTGTGGCAGCCGCAGCTGGAGGCCCTGGCGGACGAGTTCACGGTCGTGGCCTGGGACGAGCCGGGCGCCGGACGGTCTTCGGACGTCCCGTCGGACTTCGGCCTCGCGGACTACGGGCGCTGCCTCGCCGCGCTGATCGCGGCGCTCGAACTCGGCCCCGCGCACGTCGCCGGGCTGTCGTGGGGCGGAACGGTCGTCCAGGAGCTCTACCGCCATCGTCCCGACCTCGTCGCGACGATGATCCTCGCCGACACCTACGCCGGCTGGAAGGGATCCCTGCCCGAGGGCGAGCTGCGCGCCCGCGTCGCGGGCGCGCAGGAGATGCTGGCCGCGCCCGCCGACCAGTTCGATCCCACGCTTCCCGGCCTGTTCGCCGGCGAGCCGCCCGCCGCGGTGGTGGAGCTGCTGCAGACGGTCGCCGCCGGCGTGCGGCCGGCAAGCCTGCGAACGCAGCTCGCGGCGATGGCCGACGCCGACCAGCGCGACCTGCTGGCGCACATCGCCGTGCCGACCCTCCTGCTCTGGGGCGAGGACGACGCCCGCTCGCCGCTGAGGATCGCCCGGCAGCTCGAGAAGGCGATCGCGGACACCACCCTCGTGGTCATCCCCGACTGCGGTCACGTCAGCAACCTCGAGCAGCCCGAGCGGTTCAACGCCGCGGTCCGGGACTTCTGCCGCGCCCACGCGCCGGGCTCGGCGCCGTGACCGCCTAGGCCAGCGGCGCGCGCATCGGCGGCGGCAGCGGGTCATAGCGCGCCAGCAGCTCCTCGACGGGCAGGACGATCACGCCCTCGCGCGGATCGCCGACCCAGCTGCCGCCGCCGCTGGCCAGGACGCAGGCGGCGTACGCCGCCGCGCACGCGTCGAGCTCGTCGAGCGTGCGATGCCAGAGCCCGCCGTCGGCGTCCACGATGCCGCAGGCCTTCAGCGCGGCGATGCGCTGCTGCAGCCCCCACGGCGTGCGCTTGGGCGACGGGCGGTGGCCGATCAGCGCGCAGAAGACGGCGTCGGGATAGGTCTCGCAGAGGCGCCCGAAGGTGAGCGCGCCCTGGTCCACGAGGCCCTGCACCGCGCCGGCGGCCGGCGGGCGATAGAGCTCCAGCGGCGCGAGCGCCGCGAACATCTCAAAGCCGACGCCGATCCAGCGCTCCCAGGCGGCGAGCGCCTGATTGGCCGCGGGAACGGGATACAGCGGCAGCCGCCGGCGAAACAGCAGTGCGTCGCACACGCGGTGGCGCTCGTAGCGCCCTTCGGGCAGGCCGAGCTGCCCGCGCAGCGGCGCGCCGGGCGCGAGCAGATCCAGCCGGTGCCCGGAGGGCGCGTCGACCGCGGCGACGGCCTCGCCGCCGAAGCCGAGCACGGTTCGCGCCACGCCGGCGACGGTCCCGGGGTCGTAGAACGTCGCGACGAGCTCGACGGCGCCGTCGCCCGCGCGCCGCTCGTGCAGCGTGCAGAGCTGCTGGTTGGCCGGCGTGGCCGAGACGTCGATGCCGCAGTAGCGCACGGCGCGCTCAGCGGGCCAGGCGACCCAGGCGCTCCACGGCCTCCAGCAGGCGGTCGTCGGGCGTCGTGAGCGAGATGCGGAAGAAGCCCTCGCCGTTGGGCCCATAGGCGCCGCCCGGGGAGACCGCGACCGCCGCCTCCTCGAGCACGTGCTCGCAGTAGGCCGCGGCGCTCTCGAAGCCGGCCGGAACCGGCGCCCAGATGTAGATCGTGCCCTTGGGCGGCGTGACGTCGACGCCGATCTTCTCCAGCGCGTCGACGACGAGGTCGCGCCGGCGCGCGTAGAGGGCGTTCATCTCCTTCTTGTCGCCGTCGGCGTCCGGGCTCAGCGCGGCGATCCCGGCGAGCTGGACAGCCTCGAAGAGCCCCGAGTCGATGTTCGTCTTCAAGCGCCAGTAGTGCTCGATCGCTTCGGCGTTCCCGACGATCGCCGCGCAGCGCCAGCCGGTCATGTTGTAGCCCTTGGACCACGAGAAGACCTCGACGCCGACGTCCTTGGCGCCGGGCGTCGCGAGGAACGACGGCGCCCGGTAGCCGTCGTAGACGGTCTCGGAGTAGGCGTTGTCGTGGACGGCGAGGATGTCGGTGCCGCGCACGTACTCGACGACCTCGTCGAAGAACCCCGGTCGCACGACCGCGCCGGTGGGGTTGTTGGGGTAGTTGAAGAACATGAGCTTCGCCCGCGCGCGATCGGCTGCGGAGATCGCGCTGAGGTCAGGGGTGAAGTGCAACTCGGGCAGCAGCGGCATGAGCACGGGGTCGGCCCCCGCCAGGAGCGGCCCGCCGGTGTACACGGGGTAGCCGGGGTCGGCGCTGAGCGCCGCGTCGCCCGGATCCAGGAACGCGAGGTTGAGATGGAAGATGCACTCCTTGGCGCCGATCGCGGGCATGACCTCGGTCGCCGGGTCCAGCTCGACGTCGAAACGGCGCATGTAGAAGTCCGACACGGCCTCGCGGAAGTCCGGGCGGCCGCGGTTGGAGGGGTAGCGGTGCGTCTCGGGCTCGGTGATCGCCTCGGCCATCGCCTCGACGATCAGCGCGGGCGTCGGCCGGTCGGGATCGCCGATGCCGAGCGAGATGACGTCGACGCCCTCCGCGCGCTTGGCGGCGATCTTGCGCTCGAGCTCGGCGAAGAGGTAGGGCGGGATCAGGTCGAGGCGCTTGCTGGGCTTCACAGGTTCTCCAGTTCCTCGCGGAAGTCGTCGTCGAGCACGCCCTTGTAGACGGGGCGCGCCCAGCCGGTGAGATCGAAATGCAGGTCCTCGCCGACGTCGACGACGAGCTCGCCGCCGTCAAGGAGCACGGTCACGGGCGAGTCGCCTCCGCGCAGCACGTAGGCGATCGCGGCGCCGCTCGCTCCGGTGCCCGAGGACATCGTCTCCCCCACGCCGCGTTCGAAGATGCGGGCGCGGATCACCCCCGGCTGCAGCTCGGTGAACCATGAGACGTTCGTGCGGTTGGGGAACTGCTCGTCGTGCTCGATGCCCGGGCCGATCGCCCCCAGGTCGAGGGATTCGAGCTCCGCGGCGTCGGCGGCGCGGATCGCGCACTGGGGGTTGCCGACGTTCACGTGCTGAAAGGCCCAGACGCGCCCGCCGGACTCGACGCTGCCCGCGCCCTCGGCATCGCCCGACGGGAAGTCCTCCGACGACGTGCGCGCGCGCCCCATGTCGAGCGTGCACGTGTCCGGCCCGGTGATGTGCGGGCGGATCTCCCCCGCGCCGGTCTGGATGGAGAAGCGGTCGCGGTCCGTCCAGCCGCCACGGCGCAGGTACAGGACGGCCTCGCGCGCCCCGTTCCCCGACAGCCCGGCCTCCGAGCCGTCGGGGTTGAAGATCCGCAGGCGCGCGACGAAGCCCGGGTCGTCGGTCTCGCAGAGCAGCAGGACGCCGTCCGAGCCGACGCCGAGATGGACGTCGCAGATGCGCTCGATGCGCGCCGCCGTGAGCTCGAACGGCAGGTTGCGCTCCTCGAAGATGAGGTAGTCGTTGCCCAGCGCCTGCCACTTCTCGAATGCGATCCCGGAGCTCATGCGGGCGCGGAGTCTATGGAGGCCGCGACCTCCTCCGGGGTGCGGCCGCCGATGTCGACGAGCTCCACGTCGGGGAGCTTGCGCAGCCACGTGAGCTGGCGGCGGGCGAAGTTGCGCGTGCGGCGCTTCATCGCCTCGACGTCGCCGTGCAGGAGCTCCTCGAAGCCCAGCGCGACGCGGGCGGTCTCCGATGCGCCCGCCCCGTCCGCGCGACGCACCTCGCCCTCGGCGCCGCCGGCGATCATCGCGTCCACCCGCGCCTCGATGCGGGCGTAGAGCTCGTCGCGGTCGCGCACGAGGCCGACGAGGCGCGTCGGATGGCGCGTGTCGGACGTCCACAGGCGGTTGGGGCCCGCGGGCGGCTGCAGCGCGCCCTGCTCGTGCAGCTCGAGCGCACGGACGATCCGGTGGCGGTCGCGCGGGTCGATCGTCGCGGCCGCCCAGGGAGCGGCAACGCCCAGGCGGGCATGCAGTGCCTCGGGGCCGCGATCGTCCATGTCGGCGGCGATGCGCTCGCGCACGCCGGGCGGCGGTGGGGGGCGCAGCCGCAGCTCGGCGAGCGCGGCGCGCAGGTACAGGCCGGTGCCACCGACGACGATCGGTGTCGCGCCCTGTTGCAGCAGGCCGTCGATCTCCGCGTGCGCGAGCGCCGCGTACTCCGCCACCGAAAAGCGCTCGTCGACCGGCAGGAAGCAGACCAGCCGGTGCTCCAGGCGCGCGCGCTGTGCCGCGCTCGGGACACCGGTCAGGACCTCGAGCCCGCGGTAGACCTGCAGGGCGTCGGCGGACACGGCGACCGGGCGCTCGCCACGCGCGCGCAGGCGCTCGGCGAGCGCGAGGGCGACGTCGGTCTTGCCGACGCCGGTCGGACCGAAGAGGGCGATCACGCGCGGATCCATACCGCCAGTATCCGCTCCCCGGGCCGGGCGGCGAGTATCGTGCGGCAGCGAATGAGCGTGCGAATCGCCTGCGGGTTGTCCACCGCGTCCGACCCCCGCGCGGGGGCGGTGCAGGCCGCCGCGGAGGTCGCCGCGAAGATGGCCGGCGAGGACGCCGACCTCGTCGTCGTGTTTGCGTCCGGCGCGCACCTCGCGGCGCCTGAGGCGACGCTCGAGGGCGTGCACGACGAGCTCCGGCCCGGGGTGCTCATCGGCTGCGGCGCCGGCGGCGTCCTGGGCGGCGGCCGCGAGATCGAGGGCGGGACCGCCGTCGCGGTCTGGGCGGCGACGTTCGACGAGGGCGAGGTCTCCACCTTCCACGCCGAGGTCACCGAGGTGCAGGACGGGCTGTCGATCTCCGGCGTCCCGGACCTGCGCGGCGCCGGCGGGGCGATCCTGCTGCCCGATCCCTACTCGTTTCCGACCGACGCCGTCCTGTCCGAGCTGCACGAGCGATCGCCGGGCGTGCCGGTCCTCGGCGGCGTCTCCAGCGCGCGAACGCTGCGCGGCGAGGCGGCGCTGTTCCTCGACGAGGAGGTCGTCGCCGGCGGCGCGATCGGCGTGCGCTTCGACGGCATCGAGCTGCTGCCGTGCGTGTCGCAGGGCGCCACCCCGATCGGGCCCGAGCTCACGATCACCGCCGGGGAGGGCCGCATCATCCAGGAGCTCGCGGGCCGGCCGGCGCTCGCGGCGCTGCGGTCGGTGATCGAGGAGCTCGACGAGGCCGATCGCGAGATCCTCGCCGAGGGGATGCTGCTCGGCATCGTCGTCGAGCAGGGCCGGCCCGACTACCTCCACGGCGACTTCCTCGTGCGCAGCGTCCTGGGCGGCGATCCCGAGCACGGGACGATCGCCGTCGGCGCCCCGATCTGCGCCGGCCAGGTCGTGCGGGTGCACGCGCGCGACGCGTCGTCCGCCGACCGCGACCTGCACGACGCGCTCGGGCTGCGCCGCCAGGCGCTTGGATCCGACACGCCGGCCGGCGCCCTGATGTTCACCTGCAACGGCCGCGGGCGCCGGATGTTCGGGGTCGCCGACCACGACGCGACCGCCGTGACGGCGCAGCTCGGGGCGATTCCCACCGCCGGCTTCTTCGCCGCCGGCGAGATCGGGCCCGTCGGCGGCGAGAGTTTCCTCCACGGCTTCACCGCGACCGTGGCAGTCTTTCCGTCGTGAACGTCGCCGGAAAGAGGGTGCTGCTGACGGGCGCCTCGGGCGGGCTGGGCCACGCGATCGCCCGCCGCCTCGCCGCCTCCGGCGCGCACGTCGTGCTCTCCGGGCGCCGGGGGGACGTCCTCGTCGACCTCGCCGGCGAGATCGGTGGGGAGGTCGCGCCGGCCGACCTCTCCGACGCCGCCGGCGTTTTTGCACTCGCCGCCGCGCACGAGGACGTCGACATCCTCGTCGCCAACGCCGGCCTCCCGGCGTCCGGCCGGCTGGAGACCTACACGCCCGAGCAGATCGAGCGCGCGCTGCTCGTCAACCTCCACGCGCCGATCCTGCTCGCGCACGCCGTGACGCCGGAGATGGTGCAGCGCGGTTCGGGCCACATCGTCTTCATGTCATCGCTCGCCGGCAAGACCGCGACCGCCGGCAGCTCGATCTACAACGCCACGAAGTTCGGCCTGCGAGGCTTCGCGGGCGCGCTGCGGGCCGAGCTGCACGGCACCGGCGTCGGCGTCTCGACCATCTTCCCGGGCTTCATCCGCGACGCCGGCATGTTCGCCGACGCCAGCGTCAAGCTGCCCTTCGGCGTCGGGACGAAGTCGCCCGAACACGTCGCCGAGGCGACGCTGCGCGCCATCGAGCACGACCGCGGCGAGATCGACGTCGCTCCCGCGGGTCTGAAGCTCGGCGCGAAGTTCGGCGGCCTCGCCCCCGAGCTGGCGGCGCTCGTCACGCGCAGGTCCGGTGGCGCGAAGGTCGCCGATCAGTTCGAGCGCGGCCAGATGGACAAGCGCTAGGAACGCCGTTCAGAACAGCGTGGTCTGCTCGGGTTCGGTCGCCCCCCGCTCGGTTCGCGGAGGCGACCGCCCCTCCCCCGCAGGCTCCTCCTCGCCGCGGTTGCGAAAGCGGCTCGGCCACGATGTCTCCTCCAGGCGCACGAGCTCCGCCAGCCGCCGCCGCTCCACGGGCGGCGCGTAGGCGCCACGGGCGTAGAGCTCCTCGTAGAGCGGCATGAGGTCCGGCCGGTAGGAACACAGCCAATCGAAGTAGATCTGCCGCACCTCGCCACGCAGGTGCAGCGCGATCCCGCCGATGCCCGTCGCGCCCGCCTCGGCGGCAGCCTCGAGCAGCGGCTCGACCTGCTCGGGCGCGTCGTTGATGCCCGGCATCAACGGGGCGATCAGCACGCCGCATGGGATCCCCGCCGCGTTGAGCTCGGCGACCGCCTCGAGGCGCGCCTTCGGATGCGGTGTGTGCGGCTCGGTCGCCCGCCAGGCCTTCGCGTCGAGCGTCGGGATCGAGAGGTTCGCGTGGATGTCGGTCACCGCCGCGATCTCCGTCATGAGCTCGATGTCGCGCAGCAGGAGCGGCGACTTCGTCAGGATCGAGCACGGATTGCGCGCGTCGCGCATCGCCTCCCAGATCCCCGGCATCAGCCGGTAGCGCGACTCGACCCACTGGTAGGGATCGGTGTTCGTCCCCATCGCCACGTGCTCGCCCCTCCACGACGGCCGGGCGAGCTCGGCCCGCACGACCTCCGGCGCGTTGATCTTCACGACGATCTCACGCTCGAAGTCGCGTCCGGCGTTGAAGTCCAGATAGGTGTGCGTCGGGCGGGCGAAGCAGTAGACGCAGGCATGCGAGCAACCCCTGTACGGGTTGATCGTCCAGCGAAACGGCATCTTGGACGCCTTCGGCACGCGGTTGAGCGCAGACTTCGCGTGGATCTCATAGAAGCGCATGTCGAGCGCCTCGGGAGCGTCGAAGCGCCGGATGCGCGCAGGGTCGCGGAAGCCGGGAAGCCGCGTCCCCTCGTCCTCCTCGATCGTCAGGTTGTTCCAGCGCACGAACACATGTTCGCACACGGAGGGGACGGAAGCCGCGGCTCAGCGTGCGCTGGTCGCGGCGAGCGGCGACAGCTCCCCGGTGAGCGTCTGGCTCGTCGCACGCGTGATCTGCACGGGGACGAACTCGCCCGGCGCCGCGAGCCCGCTGAAGTTCACGGCCTTGTTGTGACGCGAGCGGCCGCGCAGCCGCGACGGGTCGGTGCGCGAGCCGCCCTCGACGAGTACCTCGAGCGTGCGGCCGACGAAGCGCTGGGACCGCTCCGCCGCCCGGCGCTGAACGACCTCCACGAGCCGCTGCATCCGCTCGACCTTGACCTCGTGCGCGACGAGCCCTGCGGTCATCGCCCCCGCCTCCGTCCCACGTCGAGGGGAGAAGACGAACGTGAACGCGCTGTCGTAGCCGACCTCCTCGCAGAGCTCGAGCGTCTGTTCGAAGTCCGTCTCCAGCTCGCCGGGGAAGCCCACGATGATGTCGGTCGTGATCGCCGCGTCGGGAACGTGCTCGCGGATGAGCGCGACGCGCTCGAGGTAGCGCTCGCGGGTGTAGGTGCGGCGCATCGCCTTGAGGACGCGCGAGGAGCCCGATTGCAGCGGCAGGTGGATGTGCTCGCAGACGGACGGCAGGTCGCGGTGCGCCAGGATCACATCGGCGCGCATGTCCTTCGGGTGCGGGCTCGTGTAGCGCACGCGCTCGACGCCGTCGATCGCGTCGATCTGCGCGAGCAGCTCGGCGAACGAGGTCGGTTCCGGACGCAGGTCGCGTCCGTAGGAGTTGACGTTCTGGCCCAGCAGCGTGACCTCGCGGACTCCGTCGGCGGCCAGCCGGCGCACCTCGGCGACGAGCTCCTCGGCGGGCCGGCTCACCTCGCGCCCGCGCGTCGAGGGGACGATGCAGTACGAGCAGCGCATGTTGCAGCCGACGGAGATCTGGACCCATGCCTGGAACTCGCGCGAGCGCTTGTCGGGGAGGTGGCCGGTGAAGCCCTCGAACTCGAAGAACCCCTGCGCGGTGAGGGAGTCCGACGTGAGGAACTCGGCGAGCTTGTGCACCTGGCCGGGCCCGAACGCCACGTCGACGAACGGGAAGCGCTCGAAGACCTCGTCCTTGACGGACTGCGCCCAGCAGCCGCCGACGCCGATGATCCGCTCCGGGTACCGGCGCTTCAGGCGCTTGGCGTGCCCGAGGTGCGCGACGAAGCGGCTGTCGGCCTTCTCGCGGATCGAGCACGTGTTGAAGAGGATGACGTCGGCGTCCTCGGCCGTCGGCGCCTCGGCGTAGCCCAGCGCCTCGAGCATGCCCTTCATGCGCTCGGAGTCGTGCTCGTTCATCTGGCAGCCGAAGGTGGTGACGTGGTAGCGCTTCACGGCCCAGAGGGTAGCGGCGGGCCTACTTCGCGAACTCGACCGCCCGGGACTCGCGGATCACCGTCACCTTGATCTGGCCGGGGTACTCGAGCTCGCGCTCGATCTCGCGGGCGATCTCACGTGAGAGCAGCATCGCCGCGTCGTCGTCGACCGCGGTCGGCTCCACGATCACGCGGATCTCGCGGCCGGCCTGCATCGCGTAGACCTTCTCGACGCCGTCGTGTCGCGAGGCGATGAGCTCGAGCGCGCGCAGGCGCTTGACGTAGGACTCCAGCGACTCGCCACGAGCGCCGGGACGGGCGCCGGAGAGCGCGTCGGCGGCCTGCACGATGACGGCCTCGACGGTCTGCGGCTCGACCTCGTTGTGGTGGGCCTCCATTGCGTGCGCGACGGCCTCAGACTCTCCGTGGCGGCGGGCCATGTCGCCCCCCACGAGCGCGTGCGGGCCCTCGACCTCGTGCGAGACCGCCTTGCCGATGTCGTGCAGCAGCGCGGCGCGAGCGGCGGTCTTCGGGCTGGCGCCGAGCTCGTCGGCCATCATCGCCGCGAGCTGCGCGCACTCGACGGAGTGGGCGAGGACGTTCTGTCCGTAGCTCGTGCGGAACTTCAACCGCCCGAGCGTCCGGACGATCTCGGTATCCAGGCCCTGGACGCCGGACTGGAAGGCCGCGTCCTCGCCCGCCTGCTGCAGGTGCGCCTCGAGCTCGGACTTCGCCTGATAGTAGGCCTCCTCGATGCGCGCGGGGTGGATCCGGCCGTCGGCGAGGAGCTTCTCAAGCGTCATCCGCGCGACCTCGCGCCGGACGCCGTCGAACGCCGACAGCACGACCGCGCTCGGCGTGTCGTCGATGATGAAGTCGACGCCGGTGAGGTTCTCGAGCGCGCGGATGTTGCGGCCCTCGCGGCCGATGATGCGCCCCTTCATGTCGTCGGAGGGCAATTGCACGACGGATACCGTCGTCTCGGCCGCGTGGGCGGCGGCGAGGCGCTGCATCGCGACGGAGAGGATCGAGCGCACGCGCCGCTCGGCGTCGCGCTTGGTCTCCTCCTCGATCTGGCGCACGTGGCGGGCGCACTCGTGGCGCACCTGGTCGGTGATCTGCGTCATCAGCCGGTCCTTCGCCTGCCCGGCGCTGAGCCCGGAGATCTGCTCGAGCGCCTGCTCGTGCTCGCGGCAACGTCGGGCGAGCTGTTCGCGCTCGGCCTCGATCGCGCGCGTCTGGTCGTCGAGCTCGCGCGCGCGCCGGTCGAGCTCCTCGGCACGCAGGCCCACGCGCTCCTCGAGCCGCGCGAGCTCCTCCAGGCCGGCAGGGGCCTCGACTGCTTGCGGCGCGTGGCGGTGACGCGAGCCGAGCGCGAACGCGATCGCTCCCGCGACGATGATCGCCGCAGCGATCAGTTCCATGGCCGTTCCTCTCCCCGAGCCGCCCGGAACGACGGCTCCGGGGGTGCGCGGTTGCAGTCGATGTCAGGGGTCGGACCGGCCGTGCGGTGGGCGACAGCAGGCGGCGCAACGCGCCGCGCCTCGGAGAACGGTTGAAGCTGGGGTCGAAGGAGTGGGTGGGCGGAACGCCGCCCGGCGTCGTGCTGAATCGGTCCGTCGTAGAGGCTGCCTGGGTTCAGAACTGCGTGTCAGATGCGTCGTTTGTGTCGCCCTGTGCAGGGCGATCCGACTGCAGCTGATGATTGCACCGCGTCACGGCCGGCACAACCGCGGCGACGCCCTCCTGGTGTCAGATGACGCCCGCGCGCTCGAACGCACGCACGGCGTCGTAGGCGAGCTCGAGGTCGTAGCCCTTGCGCACCAGAAGCCCGAGCACACGCTCGCGCTCGCGCTCGTTCGCCGGCACCTCGCGGCAGCGCCGGCGCAGCAGTTCGAGCGCCGCCTCGAGCTCGTCGGCATCATCGCGGACGCCGATCGCGGCGGCGATCTGCTCGGCGTCGACACCGGCCTTCACGAGCTCTCGCTCGATCCGCTCCGGGCCCCAGCCGTCCAGCGCGCGGCGGTCCTCGGCGAACACCTGCGCGAACCGCGCGTCGTCGAGGTAGCCCAGCCGCAGGAGCTCCTGGACGGCCTGCTCGATCGCCTCCTCCTGCACGTCGCGGCTCGCCAGGTGGCGGCGCACCTGCGCCGCCGTGCGATCGCGCTTGCCGAGGTGACGACAGGCGAGCCCGAGCGCCTGCTCGAGCCGTCGCTCGGCGGTGAGCTTGCTCGGGCCGGCCGGCTCCGCCACGTCGCGCTACGCGGCCTCGACGGCGCTTGCGATCGGCACTGCGCCAGTGTCCTCGTCGCGCTCGATCGGCACGACGAGGTCCTGGCCGATCCCGAGCGCGGCGTAGATCTTGCCCTCGATCTCCTTGGCAACGTCCTGATGCTCGTCGAGGTAGCCCTTGGCGTTGTTGCGCCCCTGGCCGAGACGCTCCCCACCGTACGAGAAGAACGAGCCGGACTTGGCGACGATGTTGTGCTCGATGCCGAGATCCAGGATGCAGCCGGAGCTCGAGATCCCCTTGCCGAACTCGATGTCGAACTCGGCCTGCCGGAACGGCGCGGCGACCTTGTTCTTGACGACCTTCACCCGGACGCGGTTGCCGACCGCCTCGGTGCCGTCCTTCAGGGTCTCGATGCGCCGGATGTCCAGGCGCTGGGAGGCATAGAACTTCAGCGCGCGCCCGCCGGGCTGGGTCTCCGGCGAGCCGAACATGACGCCGACCTTCTCGCGGATCTGATTCGTGAACAGGCACAGCGTCTGCGCACGGTTGAGGTTGCCGGCGAGCTTGCGCATCGCCTGGCTCATCATCCGTGCCTGCAGGCCGACGGTCTGGTCGCCCATCTGCCCCTCGAGCTCGGAGCGCGGCGTCAGCGCTGCGACGGAGTCGATCGCGACGATGTCGACGGCACCGGAGCGCACGAGCATGTCGGCCACCTCGAGCGCCTGCTCGCCGTAGTCGGGCTGGGATACGAGCAGCTCGTCGATGTCGACGCCGATCTGGCGCGCGTAGAGCGGATCCATCGCGTGCTCGGCGTCGATGAACGCGCAGACGCCGCCGAGCTTCTGGGCCTCGGCGAGGACGTGGTAGACGAGCGTCGTCTTGCCCGAGGACTCCGGGCCGAAGACCTCGACGATGCGCCCGCGCGGCATGCCGCCGATCCCGAGCGCGAGATCGAGCGACAGCGCGCCGGTCGGGATCGCGTTGACCTTCACCTGCGCGCCCTCGTCGCCCATGCGCATGACGGTGCCCTTGCCGAACTCGCGCTCGATCTGCACGAGCGCGCCCTGGAGGGCTGCGTTTCGGGCCTTTGCGGCCTTCTCGGTGTCGCTGAGAGCCATGGGTCTACGAGCCTTTCTGCGTGCGGAAGAACAGCGCACGGTACGAGGGGGATCGGACGGAAGGGCGAGGCTAGGCGCGAGGCCTGTGACGGCTCTACGCGCGGGTGTCACGAAAGCGTGGAGATCGTGTGCTGTGGTGACCCCGTGGTCGCGATGGGCGCCGGCGTGGGCGAACGGCATGACCGGAGAGGGGTGCGCTGTCTGGCGCGGGTCGTACCGTCCCATCCTGCTGTCGCAGGACGACAGCCGGGTGGGACAGTGGCGCCGACCTCCGTCGACGGAGTCACCGCTGCCGTTGCGCACGGCCCGGGCGCCGCGGTGACTCCGTGGTCGCGGTGGGCGCCGGCCCGGGCGAAACCGGCTGGAGGGGTGCGCTGTCTGGCGCGGGGGGCTCCGAGGGCCCCGAGATCGCCGGGCGCGGGTGCACCGTCCCATCCTGCTGTCGCAGGACGACAGCCGGGTGGGACGGTGGGCGCCGGCGTGGGCGAAACGGCTGGAGGGGTGCGCTGTCTGGCGCCGGCCGCGTCTCCTCATCGATGCCGTTGCGCAGCGCTCGCGCTCGCGCGCCGCGGGGCTGTGGCGGGTCCGGGCGGTCGCCGAGAGTGATGCCCATCGGGCGTACAGCGCCCACAACGCATCAGGCTCGCAGCCGGTTCTCGCCCCCGTCCTCCCCAGAGAGGTCGCGGCACGACCAAGGGGCGGACGCTCCGGCGTCGCGCGCTACAACTCCACCCGCGCCAGCGCCTCGTACCGCGCCCCGCGGGCGTCGGTGTGCGACTGGTACAGGACGAGCGCCTCGGGGGCGAAGGTGCGCGCCGGCGGCGGCGGCAGCTCGGTCGCGTAGAGGTGCTCGCCGCGCGGCGCCCGCGCGACCGTGACGTGCGGCTTGAGCGGCCGGCGCTCGGGCTCGAAGCCGATCGCGGCCTGCAGCGCCGTCACGAGCTCGGCGTGCAGCGACGCGAGCTCCGGGCCCGCCCGCAGCGCGACCGTCAGCACGCCAGGGCGCCCACGCGGAAGCCAGAGCGGGCCGTCGACCTCGAATGTGCCGACCGGGCGCGCCACCGTCTCCAGCACGTCCGCGACAGCCGGCACCTCCCCGGCGTCCCTGCTGCCCAGGAACGCGAGCGTCACGTGCAGGTTCGAAGCCGGCGTCCGCCGCATGACGGGCGCCGCCACCGCGTCGCCCCATGCCGCCAGCGCCGTCCGCACGCCCGCGGGCAGCTCGAGCGCCACGAAGAGCCGCATCAGGCGTCCGCGACGTGCAGCAGCAGCCGCCGCACGAGGTGCATCGCGACCGTCGTCGCGCGGTCGCGGACGTCGGCCCGGCCGCCGGGCAGCGTCACCGAGCGGGTGAGCCGGCGCCCGTCGCGATGGGCGACCGAGAGCCACACGAGCCCGACCGGCTTCTCGGCGGTCCCGCCGCCCGGGCCCGCGATTCCCGTGATCCCCACCCCCACGTCCGCGTCCAAGCGCGCGCAGGCGCCCTCCGCAAGCGCCTCGGCGACCTCCCGCGAGACGGCGCCGTGCTCCGAGATGAGCCCCGCATCGACGCCGGCCAGGGCGACCTTCGCCGCGTTGGAGTACACGACGAGCCCGCCGCGCACGATCTCGGAGGACCCCGGCCGCTCGGTCAGCCGCGCAGCCACCAGCCCGCCCGTGCACGACTCCGCGACCGCGACGGTCTCCCCCGCGTCACGCAACAACCCGAAGACCTGCTCGTCGACCGTCGTGCCGTCGTCGGAGAAGAGGATCGGACCGTGGCGCTCGCGCACGAGTGCAGCGAGCTGCTCGTAGACCGCCTCGTCCGCCGCCTCGTAGCGCGTGACGACCTCGACCTCGCCGCGTCGCAGGCAGGTCGTGACCTCGAGGCGCTCGAGCGCGATGCCCCCGGCCTCCGCGGCGCGCAACGTCGCCGCGATCTCGGATTCCGGCATCCCGAAGAGCCGCAGCGTCGCGCGGCGGTACTCCGGCGCGCCGCGCAGCGCCTCGCGCACGAGCGCGGTCTGCACCGCCGTCGCCCACATCGGCTGCAGCTCGCGCGGCGGGCCCGGCAGCACGACGACGATGGGGCCCGCGCCGCACAGGCCCTCGGGCGGCGGGACGACGAGCCCCGGCGCGGTGCCCACGGGCTCGAGGATCGTCGCGCCGGCGGGCACGACGGCCTGCTTGCGGTTGGAGAGCAGCACAGCCTCCGGATCGAGGTCGGGCCAGCGCGACATGAGCGGGCGCAGGATCTCCGCGATCCGCTCCTGCAGCGCCTCGTCGAGCACCATCTCGCGGTGCTGGAACTCGCCGACGACGGCCGCCGTGAGGTCGTCGGCGGTCGGGCCGAGCCCGCCGCTCGTGGCGATCAGCGCGCAGTCCTCCGCGGCGAGGAAGCGCAGGGCCCGCAGGATGTCGCCGGGGCGGTCGCCGACGACGGCGATGGCGACGACGTCCGCGCCGAGCTCCAGCAGGCGCTCCGACAGCCAGGGCCCGTTGCGGTCCGAGACGCGGCCGGTCAGGACCTCGGTGCCCGTGACGACGATGCCCGCGCGGACCGTCACCGACAGACCGGCCGCTTGCTCTCCGCCAGCGGCTGGCGGCCCGCGCCGGGCGTGATCGTCAGCCCGATCGCCTGCGAGGAGGCCTTGACGCGCTTGTTCTTGCCGTTGATGCGCAGAATCGCGCTGTTGTTGCCGAGCGTCAGGCGAAAGCGCTTGGAGTTGAAGCTCGCGGTGCGATCGCCGGCGCCGAGCGTCGCGCCGTTGACGAGCGTCCGGTCGCCGGCCTTCAGGCAGACGTTGACGTCGCCGGTGCCGATGATCTGCAGCCGGACCGTCGACCGGCGTCGCGGCGCAGCCGCCGCCGGGGGCGCGGCCGCCGGCGTCGTCGCGGGCGCCGTGTCAGGCGCCTGCGCCGTCGAGGGCTTGTCGTCCCCGCCCGAGCCGAGGAGGTACAGCGCGATGATGAGCGCGACGAAGATCCCCACGACGAACACGCCCGGCGGGATCACGGGCCCCGACTTGCGCCGCTCGCGGCCCGGCGCGGCCGCGTTGATCGGCTGCAGCTCGACCTCGCTCAGGTGCTCGTGGCGCAGCTTGTACTCGTCGACGAGGAGCTTTGCGTCGAGGTCCAGCGCCTCGGCGTAGGTGCGCAGGAAGCTCTTGACGTACGTCGGTCCCGGGAGCAGGTCCCACTCCTCGTTCTCGAGCGCACGCAGGTACTTCGCCCGGATCTTCGTCTGGGCCTCGACCTCCGAGACGTCGATCCGCGCGCGCATCCGTGCCTCGCGCAGGGTGGCTCCGATATCCGGCATCAGTGGTCGAGAGGCTACTCGTGGACCGGCGCGGGCTCGGCAGCCTCGACGACGGCGTCTGCGGGTGGCGCCGGCGCCGGTCCGGCGTCGCGCTCGCGCAGGTTGGCGACGAAGCGCTCGACGTCACCGGCGCCCACGAGCACCTGACGCGGCTTGGAGCCCTCGTAGCCGGAGATGACGTTGCGGCGCTCGAGCATGTCGATGAGCCGGCCGGCGCGGGTGTAGCCCAGGCGCAGGCGCCGCTGGAGCATCGAGGTCGACGCCGTGCCCATCTCCACGACGAGCCTGATGGCGTCCTCGAGCAGCGGGTCCTCGTCGGGACTCAGCTCGTCCTCGGCCGCGCCGGCGATCGTCGCGTCGTCGCTCTCGACCTCCTCGAGCAGGTCCTCGCGCAGCTCGGGCTCGCCCTGCTTGCGCCAGAACGAGGTCAGTGCCTCGATCTGCGGCTCGTCGATGTACGCGCCCTGGATGCGCTGCAGGCGCGACGTGCCGACGGGCGAGAAGAGCATGTCGCCCTGGCCGAGCAGCGACTCGGCGCCGTTGCAGTCGAGGATCACGCGCGAGTCCGTCTGCGAGGAGACGCTGAAGGCGATCCGCGACGGGACGTTGGCCTTGATCATGCCCGTGATGACGTCGACGCGCGGCGACTGCGTCGCGAGGACGAGGTGGATGCCGACCGCGCGGGCCTTCTGGGCGAGGCGGATGATGGAGTCCTCGACGTCGGCGGGCGCGACCATCATGAGGTCCGCGAGCTCGTCGATGACGCAGAGGATGTAGGGCAGCGCCGGATCGCCGCGCTTCTCCCGCGAGCGGTTGAGCTCGACGAGCGAGCGGGTCTTGGCGAGCGACATGATCGAGTAGCGCTGCTCCATCTCGCGGACGAGGTTCTGCAGCGCGTTGGCAGCCATCCGCGGGCTCGTGATGACCGGCGTGAGCAGGTGCGGGATCGACTCGTAGTGGTTGAGCTCGACCTGCTTGGGATCGATCAGGACGAGGCGCAGCTCGTGCGGCGTCGCGTTGAGCAGGACGCTGGAGAGCATCGCGTTGATGCAGGCCGACTTGCCGGCGCCGGTCGTGCCGGCGACGAGCAGGTGCGGCATCTTGGCGAGGTCCGCGCCGATCGCCTTGCCCGCGACGTCCTTGCCGAGCCAGATCGTCAGCGGCGACCAGCCGGCCGGCGCGGCCTGCAGGACGTCGCCGAGCTGCACGATCCGGCGGCGCAGGTTGGGGACCTCGACGCCGACGGCGGTCTTGCCGGGAATCGGCGCGAGGATCCGGATGTCGGTCGCGGCGAGCGCGTAGGCGAGGTCGTCCTTGAGCTGGGCGACCTTGCTCATCTTGATGCCCGGCGCGAGGCGCAGCTCGAAGCGCGTGATGTGCGGCCCCGCCACGGTTCCGACGATCTTCGACTCCACGCCGAAATGGCCGAGCGCCTCGACGAGCCGCGCGGCGGTCTTCTCCTGGCCGGCGGTGTCCGGGCGCGTCTGCTCGGCGGTCGAGCGCTTCAGCAGGCCGGGGCTCGGCAGCCGCCACTGGAACTCCGGGTCGTCGGTGACCGACCCGCGCAGGCGCCCCTGCGGCGTGAGGTCCGACGGCTTCAGCGCGCGCTGCACCCGGCCGGCGAGCTCCGCCGGATCGGGCGTGGGCGGCAGATCCTCCGCGTCCCCGGGGTCGACCTCGAGCTCGGGCACCGCGAAGTCCGTTCCGGGGTTTTCGGCGCCGGGGTCGAGATCGAGGTCCAGCTGCTCGGGCACGGCCGCGCCGAAGAGATCGGGATAGCGCGCGGCGCCGTCGAGCGACGGCGCTTCGACGTGGGTCGCGCGCACGATGACCTCGTCGTCGCGCGGCTCGGGCGGGCGCACGAGCGCGCGGCGCGGCGCGGGCGCGGGCCCCGGAACCTCGATGCGCTCCTCGCGCGGCGCTCGCTGGGGACGAGCCGGGACCGCGCGACCGAGCGCCCGCGTCGTGTCCGAGAGCGTCGACCCGGTCGCGCGCAGGACGCCCGAGACCGTGGCGCCCGTCAGCAGCAGCACGCCGGCGACGAAGAGGAAGACGGCGAGGATGTGGGCGCCGATCGTGGAGAGCGCCGTGGCCACGGCGTACAGCAGCGCGTCGCCGACGATCCCGCCGCGGGCCTCGAAGAACGGGGCGTCCCAGTAGGCGGAGCGGTGCCCGGGCGGGCCGAGGCCGAAGGTCCCGGCGGCGAAGGCGAGCGTCAGCGCGCCGAAGAGGCAGATCGCGCCGGCGCGAAACGGGCGCACGGCCGGCAGCACGGGGCGCAGCACGAGCAGCGCGCCGCCGCCCACGATCGCGGCCGGCACGCCGTAGCCGACCTGGCCGACGAGATACGCCGTCGCGCGGGTAACGGCCTGGCCGGCCGCGCCGCCGTCCCACCCGAGGTAGATCGGGAAGGCGAGAAAGACGCCGAGCGCGACGAGCCCGAGGCCGATGAGGTCGAGGTGGCGCTGCTCGAGCAGCGGCACGCGCATCGCGTCCAGCGACGAGCGCTGCGCGCGGGCGCGCGGCTTGGTCTTCGCCGCGGGACGGCGCGATGCTGGCTTGCGGGCGGTCGCCATGGTTGCCACCCGTCAGGTTCGACGGCGACCCGCCGCCCTCCTGCTCGACCCGGTGGGCGCCCGCTTGCAACCGGGGCTGCGCTTAGGCCTGGTTAAGCCCCTGTTGAGCCGCGCCCCTACCCTGGATGGGCATGAACGACCGCCCTCCCCGTGTGCTCGTCGTCGAAGACGACCACGAGATCGCCCAGGTGCTGCTGCGATCGCTGCGGATGGAGGGCTACGAGGCGCGCGCGAGCTATGACGGCGAGGCGGCGCTCGGCGACGCGCACGAGTTCAGCCCCGACCTCGTGATCCTCGACCTCGGGCTGCCCAAGATGGACGGGATCGACGTCGCCCGCAGCCTGCGTCGCAACGGCGACGTCCCGATCCTCATGCTCACCGCCCGCGACGCCGTCGAGGCGCGCGTCGAAGGCCTCGACGCGGGCGCCGACGACTACCTCGTCAAGCCCTTCGAGCGCCAGGAGCTGCTCGCGCGACTGCGCGCGCTCCTGCGCCGGCGCCCGCCCCGCGGCAGCGCATCGCTCGTCGTCGGTGACCTGCAGCTGAACCCCGACACCCACGAGGTGCGCCGCGAGGAGCGCCTCATCGAGCTCACGCAGCGCGAGTTCGAGCTGCTGGAGTACCTCATGCGCAACGAGCGCATCGTCGTGCCCCGCCAGCGCCTCCTCGAGGAGGTCTGGGGGTACGATCCATTTGCAACGACGAACACCATCGAGGTGTTCGTGTCCAACCTGAGAAGGAAGCTCGAAGCCGGCGATGAGCCGCGTCTCCTCCACACGATCCGCGGCGCAGGCTACGTTCTTCGCGCCTAGGCAGATGCCCATCCGCTGGCGGCTCGCCGGCGGATCAGCGCTGCTGACGCTCGTCATCCTCTGCGGCTTCGCAGGCGCAGTCGGGGGGCTGACGTCCAAGCGCATCTACCAGGACTTCGACGAGCAGGTCCAGAGCGCCGCCAACGTGCTCGGCGCGCGCCTGCACTACGACACCGTCGAGGGCGACGTCCAGACCGGGCGCTACCACTTCGCCGGGCTGACCCCCGACCTCGACGGCTTCACGCCGGGCAACGGCACGGTCATCCGCGTCGTCAACGCCGACGGCTACCTCTTCAACAGCACCGCGTCGACGCGCAACCTCGGCAAGCCGAAGAACCGCACGACGGAGAAGGACGGGTACCGCATCGAGACGCGGGTCCTGCAGCAGACGCTCGGCGACCTCCCCCAGTACCGCGTCTTCGTCCAGTACGCGCGCCCACTGGCGCCCGTCGAGGCCACCGTCGCGCGGTTGCGCGTCTTCCTCATCATCGGCGTGCTCAGCGGCGCCGGGCTGGCGCTGCTCGCCGGGCTCATGGTCGCCAGGCGCGCGATGGCGCCGATCGCCGAGCTCACGGAGATCGCACGCAAGATCGAGCGCACGCGCGACCCGGCGCAGCAGCTGCCCGAGGTCGAGGCCGACGACGAGGTGGCCGAGCTCGCGCGCACCCTGAGCGAGATGCTGCGCGCCCTCGACGACTCGCGCGAGGAGACCGAGGGTGCGCTGGCGCGCCAGCGCGAGTTCGTCGCCGACGCGTCGCACGAGCTGCGCACGCCGCTGACGAGCGTCCTGGCCAACCTCGAGCTGCTCGCCGAGAGCCTCGACGGCGAGCAGCAGGAGGCCGCGCACTCGGCGCTGCGCTCCAGCCGGCGCATGCGCCGGCTCGTCGCCGACCTGCTGCTCCTCGCCCGCCACGACGCGGCACGCAAGGCGCCGCACACGCCGACCGACGTCGGCCAGGTGCTCGTCGAGGCGGCCGCCGAGGTCGGCGCGATCGCCGCCGAGCACGAGCTCTCGATCGACTCCACGCGCGCGGTCGTCAGCGGCGCCCGCGACGAGCTGCACCGCCTGGCGCTGAACCTCATGGAGAACGCGATCCGCCACACGCCGCCCGGGACGCACGTGCACGCGGCGGTCGAGCGGGTCGACGGAATCGTGCGCGTGACGGTCGAGGACGACGGCCCCGGCATCCCACCCGACCTGCGCGAGCGCGTCTTCGAGCGCTTCGTCCGCGGCGTCGGCGACCGCGGCGGGTCCTCGGGCCTGGGCCTGTCGATCGTCCACGCCGTGGCGACCTCGCACGGCGGCTCGGTGACGATCGAGTCGCCGACGACGAACGGGGCCGCCGATCCGCGCGGCACCCGCTTCGAGGTGACCCTGCCGCTGGCGGCGAGCGCGGAGCAGCCGAGCCCCGCCGGCAGCGCCGTGACGTAGCTCTCCCCCGCCCCGCCGCGCTGAAGATCGCGCGAGCGCCGCCGATCACCGGTGCGATGGCGCTCTCACCGGCATATGCGCCCGACATCCCAGCAGCTTCCCTCCCGGCGGTGACGCGGCGTCCGGTCCTCGACCGGACGCTGCGCACGGTCGCCTATGAGCTGATCTTCCACCAGCGCGGCCAGGGCGTGCCGGCGTGGCCGCAGGATCTCGTCAGCGGGCACCGGCCGACGTACGTCGACGTGCCGTCCGAGCTCCTGCTCGGCGATGGTCGGCTGCCGCTCGACCCCGCCGCGGTGGTGCTCCAGCTGACCGCGCGCGGCGAGGCCGACGAGCCGCTCGTTCCCCGTGTGCGGGGGCTGCGCGCGGAGGGCTTCGGGCTCGTGCTGCGCGGCGTCGGCGTGGGTCCTGGCCCGCAGCCGCTGCTGGACTGCGTCGACACGGTCAAGCTCGACGTCCTGCGCCTCGGCCACCACGAGACGCTCGGCGAGCTGACACGCCTCCAGGGGCGCGAACTGCGGATGCTCGTGGAGGGGGTCGACAGCGAGGACGCCTTCGAGGTCTTCCGCGACGCCGGGTTCGATCATTTCCAGGGGCTGTTCTACGAGCGCCCGAACCTCGCTGTGGACGCGACGCTGCCGGTCGCCCACGGTGCTGCGCTCGGCGCGCTCTGCCAGTTGCAGCTGCGCGGCGGCGACTTCGACGCCCTCGAGCAGATCATCCGCCGCGACGTCGCGCTGAGCTTCCGGCTGCTGCGCCACGTCAACTCGGCCTACCTCGGCCTGCCGCGGACGGTCAGCTCGATCCGCGAGGCGCTCATGCTGCTCGGCACGCGAGCCGTGCGCCAGTGGGCCGTCGCGCTCGTCCTCGCGAGCCTCGACCAGCCGCCGCACGCCCTCCTGTCGACCGCGCTCGTGCGCGCCCGCACCTGCGAGCTCATCCTCGCCCCCTACGACGACGACGTCGCCGCGCGCGGCTTCACCGCGGGGCTGTTCTCGCTGCTCGACGCGGTGCTCGGCGCGCCGATGGAGCAGGTGCTCACCGAGCTGCCGCTGTCGGAGGACATCGCTCTGGCGATCACGTGCCACGAGGGCGTCGCGGGCAAGGCGCTCGCCAAGACGATCGCGTACGAGCGCGGCGAGTTCGACTCCCCCCTGCTCACGCACTCCAGCGGACCGATGACGGTGGCCTACACCGACGCCGTGCGCTGGGCCGACGCCCTCGCGACGTAGCGACAGCCCCGCTCACGGCCGCGTGCCCGCGGCAACGATGAGCTCACACGGGCCCGCGAAGCCGTCCGGACCCTCGAAGCGCCGCAGCTCGTGCTCGATCTCCTGCCAGGCGGCCTCGCGGCCGTCGTCGTCGAGGCCGGCGAGCATCTGGTGCAGGGCGCCGAACGACTCACGCTCGAACTGGACGCACTCGGCCGCCGACGACATGCGCAACGGCGCCACGACGCGGCGTGCCTCGACGTCCACGAAGCCGGCCTGCTCGAACGCGGCCTCGATCGCCCCGTGCTCCCCGAAGCTGAACGGGCCGGGCTGTCCTGCCGCAGGGGCCGGCAGCTGCGCCCGTCGGCGGATGACGCCGACGGGGATCGAGAAGAACTCGTTGCTCTGCGGCGTGGAGTACACGATCCCTGCGAGCCGGCCGCCGGGCCTCAGGGCGCGATGCATCCCGCGCAGCGCGGCCTGCCGATCGGGGAAGTAGATGAACCCGACGCGTGAGATGACGGCGTCGAAGCTTCCCTCCTGCACGTCGAGGTGCTCGCCGTCCAGCGCGCGCGTGGTCACGTTGTCCAGGCCCGCCCTGCGCGCCTCGACCTCGGCGTACTCGAGGATGCCCGGAGCGATGTCGGTCGCGAGCACCGCACCTTCGGGCCCGACCCGCCGGGCCGCCGCGAGGGTCTGGCCGCCGGCGCCGGCGGCGACGTCGAGGACGCGGTCACCGGGCTCGATCGCCGCCATCTCGAGCATCGTCGTGGTGGCGTCGCCGAGCCAGCGCTCGAGGGTCGGCCCCCACCGGTGCCAGGCCTCCGCGGCCTGCTGCCACTGCTCGCGGGTCGTGCTCTTGTAACGGGCCGGATCGAAGTCCGGTGCGGGCGGCGATGTGGACATGTGTCGTCTCCTGTTGCGGGTTGACGCGCAAGACGTCAGATCACCGAGCACGGGCACGTGGCCGGGCTCACGGATCGTCGAGACCCGAGTCGACGTCCTCGAGCGCGGCCTCGAGCTCCTCGATCACGAGGCGCTTGCGCGTCTCGCCGACGGTGTCGCGCGGCAGCTTCGGGAGCTTGAAGGTCGTGATGCCGAAGCGGCCGGCGAGCTCGGCCTGCGCCGCGTCGTACGCCGCGCGGGCGCGCGTCCAGTCGCTGCCGTAGCCGTTGAGTTGCAGCCGTTCGCCGCTGTAGTGCAGCGTCAGGCGCGCTTCGTCCTCGTCGATGTGCGAGACGATGACCTCCATCGACAGGACGCGCTTGCGCCCCAGGTGCTCGCGCGCCTCCTCGAACGTGTCGACCGTGAACGGGTCGAACTCCTCGTCGAAGATGACCTCGCAGATGGGTGGATCGAAGGGTCCGGCATCGATGGCCGCGAGCGCGGCGATGAAGATCACGTCGACGTCTTTCCAGCCGCACCACCGCTCACTGAGCTCAAAGCGGTCCACGGCGAGAGGATAGGCGGTCACGGTCGCGGCGAAAAGCCCGCCGCCACCAGATGCTGCGGAGGGTCACGCGAGCTCGCAGCGGCCGGCGGACGAGCCGACGCAGCGTCAGCGTGCCGAAGGCGGCAGAATCCCCGCGTGGCGGGACCGACCGGCCCGCCGACCACAGGAGACTCGATGCGCACGATCACCATCGCGACGACCACGGCGCTCACGCTCATCTTCGCCGCCTCCGCGCGTGCCCAGGACACCACGATCACGGGCGGGCTGACGCCGGACACGCCCGCGGCCGGCTCGCGCGTGCACGTCGAGGTCAGCGGGGCCGCGCCCGAGCTCGCGGGCACGCTGCCCGAATCCATCGCGCTGGGCGTTCAGCGCGGCTTCGCCTTCGACGTGCGCGCGGTGGCCGCTGTCTGCACCGGCGATGCGCTGAAGACCGGGGCCTGCCCGGCCCAGAGCCGGATCGGCACCGGGCAGGCGGTCGTGTCCGCCACCGGCCTGCTCAACCAGGACATCCCGGCGACACTCGACGTCTTTCTCGCCGACCCGGTCCAGCCGACCGACGTTGCGAGTGCGATCGTCCTGATCAAGGCCGCGGGGCTCTCGCGGGCCGTGCGCACGCGGCTGCTGGCGCCCGCGACGGGCCCGATCGGCTACGAGCTGCGCCTCGAGGGCATCGCGGCCGCCGTTCCGGCCATCCCCGGGGTGACCTTCGGACTGCGGTCGCTGTCGCTGGACATCGGCGCGCGCCGCAGGGTGACGAAGACGACGGTCAAGCGCGTCCGCGTCACCCGCGACGGACGACGTGTCACGGTGCGCCGCAAGGTCAAGCGCCGCGTGACCTACAACCTGCTGCGCAATCCCAAGACGTGCAGCGGCACGTGGGCCGTGCGGCTGACGGTGCGCGTCGCGGGGGCCGACCGGGTGCGCAACATCGGCGTTCCCTGCACGCCCGGCTGAGCCGGGCCGGCCCATGCCCGTCCGCGTCGAGCGCAACGGCCCGGTGACGACTGTCGTCCTGTCGCGCCCCGAGGTCGCCAACGCCGTCGACCGCGACACCGCGCTGGCGCTCGCCGACGCCTTTCGCGAATTCGACGCCGACGAGGGCGCGCGCGCGGCCGTCCTCTGCGCCGACGGCCCGAACTTCTGCGCCGGCGCGGATCTCGAGAAGTTCGCCGCGGGCGAGCCCAATCGCGTGGATCCCGACGGCGACGCGCCGATGGGGCCGACGCGGATGTTGCTGTCCAAGCCCGTGGTCGCGGCGATCTGCGGGCATGCCGTCGCGGGCGGCCTCGAGCTCGCGCTGTGGTGCGACCTGCGCGTCGGCGACGAGGACGCGGTCCTCGGCGTGTTCTGCCGGCGCTGGGGCGTTCCCCTGATCGACGGCGGAACCGTGCGGCTGCCGCGACTCATCGGCCTGAGCCGCGCGCTGGACCTCATCCTCACGGGGCGCGCCGTCGACGCACGCGAGGCGCTGCAGATCGGGCTCCTCAATCGGGTCGTCCCCGACGGCACCTGCCGCGCGGCGGCAGAGGAGCTCGCGCTCGAGCTCGCGCGCCTCCCGCAGACGTGCCTGCGCCACGACCGCCTCGCGGCCTACGAGGGCTTGGGCCTCCCGCTTGCGGACGCGATGGCGACCGAGTTCGAGCACGGGCTGGCGTCGCTGCGTGCCGACGCCGCCGCCGGTGCGCGCCGCTTCAGCGAGGGCGAGGGCCGCCACGGCGCCTAGAGCCGCCCCCGGCGCCGTGGTTGGCGGCGCGCTCCTGCCTGCGCTGCCGGACTACACCTCGACGACGACCGGCAGCACCATCGGGCGGCGCCTGAGCCGGTTGTAGACGAAGGCCGCGAGATCGTCGTGGAGGATCTCCTGGAGCAGGTCGATCTCGCGGATCTCCTCACCGGCAGCGCGCGCGAGCGAGGACTCGACCGTCGCGCGCAGCTCGCCCAGCAGCTTGTCGGCCTCGTCGGCGAACGGCACCCCGCGGAAGATGACCTCGGGCTCGGCGACGGACTTGCCGTCCTGCTCGGAGATCGTGGCGACGACGACGAAGATGCCGTCGGCCGACAGCATGCGGCGGTCGCGCAGCGCGACGTCGGTCACGTCGCCGATGTCGACGCCGTCGACGAAGATCATTCCCGACTGGACCTTCTTGCCCCAGCGCGCGCCCTTTGCGTCGAGCTCCAGCGGCAGGCCGTTCTCACCCTTGAAGATGTTCTCGGGCGGGACCCCGACGGACTCGGCGAGCTTCGCGTGCAGGTGGATGCGCTTGTGGTCGCCGTGAAAGGGCATCACGTACTTCGGCCGCGTCAGGTTGAGCATGAGCTTGATCTCCTCCTGATAGCCGTGGCCGGAGGCGTGGATCGGCGCGTCCTTCGTCGTGATGACGTCGCAGCCGATGTGGTAGAGGCGGTCGATGGTCTCGTTGACGGCGCGCTCGTTGCCGGGGATCGGCGTGGCGCTGAAGACGACGGTGTCGCCGGAGTGCAGCTCGACCTGCGGGTGATCGCGGTGGGCCATCCGGCGCAGCGCGCTCAGGGGCTCGCCCTGGGAGCCCGTCGAGATGATCACGATGCGCTCGTCGGGGAAGTCCGACATCTCGCGCGGGCCGATGACGATGCCCTCCGGGATCTTGATGTGCCCGAGCGTCCGGCCGATGTTCGTGTTCTTGCGCATCGAGCGCCCGACGAGCACGACCTTGCGGTTCAGCGCGGCCGCCGCGTCGACGACCTGCTGCACGCGATGGATGTTCGATGCGAACGACGTGACGACGATGCGGCCCTCGCAGCGGCTGAAGACGTCGCGCAGGTTGGGCCCCGCGACCTTCTCGCTGGGCGCGAAGCCGGGCCGGTCGGCGTTCGTGGAGTCGCCGCAGAGCAGCAGCAGGCCGTCGCGGCCGAGCTCCGCCAGGCGCGAGACGTCCGCGGGCACGCCGTCGACCGGCGTCTGGTCGAACTTGTAGTCGCCGGTGATGAGGATCGAGCCGACGTCGGTCTTGATCGCGACGGCGCTCGCGTCGGGGATCGAGTGGGTCATGTGGATGAGCTCGAGGTCGAACGGGCCGGCCTCGATGATCTCGCCGCACCTGACGTCCTCGACGTGGACCTCGCGGGCGAGCTTGTGCTCGTCGAGCTTGGAGCGCGCCATCGCCATCGTCAGCGGGCCGCCGTAGATCGGCGGCGCGTCGTCGGTCCCGAGCTCGCGCAGGAGGAACGGCAGGCAGCCGATGTGGTCCTCGTGGCCGTGGGTGATGACGATCGCCTCGATGTCGCTCACGCGGCCGCGCAGGTAGGCGAAGTCGGGCAGCACGAGGTCGATGCCCATCATCTCGGCCGTCGGGAACCGCAGTCCGACGTCGACGACGACGATGCGGTCCTCGTACTCGACGACCGTCATGTTCTTGCCGATCTCCCCGAGGCCACCGAGGGGAAGGACGCGCAGGGGACCGCTCAAGCCGTGGCTCCCACGAGCAACCCGCGGTCCTGCAGCATCGCGCGGATCGTCGCGGTCTCGTGCTCGTCGGCCTCGACGTAGGGCAGCCGCGGCGTGCCGACGGCATGCCCGAGCAGGTTCAGCGCGGCCTTGTTCGCGACCGCGGCGGGCGCGACGCCCATCGCCTCGAAGACGGGCAGCAGGCTCTCGTGGATCGCGGCCCGCTCGCCGGGCTCGTCGACCATGCGGCGCATCTCGGGCCCGACGATGTGGCTCGCGGTCAGGATGCCGCCCGCCTCGCCCATGTCCAGGACGGTCGCGAGGATCTCGTCGTTGCCGGCGTAGACCCCCAGCCCGTCGACGGCTGCGAGGTTGTCGTTGTTGGCCTGCTTGACGTACTCGACGTGGTCGAGCTGGGCGAGCTCGGCGAGCAGGTCGTTGGGCAGGTCCGAGCCCGTGCGCTGGGGGATGTTGTAGAGCACGATCGGCCGGTCGGCGGCGCGGCTGACCTCGCGGTAGTGCGCGACGATCCCGCGCCGGTTGGGCCGGTTGTAGTAGGGGTTGACCGACAGCAGCGCGTCGGCGCCGAGCTCGCACGCTCGCGACGTCAGCATGACCGCGTGGCGGGTGTCGTTGGAGCCGACGCCCGCGACGATCGTCGCGCCCGCCGGCTTCTCGCTGACCGCCAGCTCGATGACGCGCAGGTGCTCGTCGTCGTCGAGCGTCGCGGCCTCGCCGGTGGTGCCGCAGACGACGAAGCCGTCCGAGCCGTTGGCGGCGAGATGCGCCATCAGATCCACGAAGGCCTGCTCGTCGACGGGCCCGTCATCACCGAAAGGGGTGACGATCGCGGTGAGGATGGCTCCGAGTCCGGACACGAGCCAAGTATCGCAGCCGGGGTGGCGGAGGCCGCCCCGGCTGCGTCGCGGTCTCAGGCGATCCGCGCCCCGGCGACAGCCGCGCGCTCCGGGCGCAGACGCGCCAGCACGTACACGTGCAGGACGACCGACGCGGGCACGGCGAACACCGGGATGAGGACGAGCGGATAGCTCGTGATGGCCGCGTTGGGGTCCGAGATGGCGAGCTGCTGAAAGGAGCTCGGCGCCGAGAGGAAGCCCACGGTCACGGCGGCGGCGAGGTCGGCGATGCCCAGCGCGCACCAGGCGGCAACGCGCGGCCAGGCGCGGCCGGCGCCGTCGCGGACGAGCCCGAGCGCGACGAACGGTGCGGCGAGCCCGACGAGGACGTCGCCGATGCCCGCCGGCAGGGCGAACTGCGCCGGGACGTCACCCTGCAGCCAGGCCAGGAGGAACACGCCGCCCACGACGCGGTAGAACTGGACGCCGACGAGCCAGTGCAACGGCACCTGCGCGATCGCGCGCCGGACGGGCTCCAATGCGAGCAGCGCGCAGCCCACCAGGATCGGGACGACGATCCCGGGGGCGATGGCCGGCGGCAGCGTCGTCTGCGGCGTGGTCTCGAAGGCGCCTCCGTGCGCGAGCGCGAATGCGAGCGCGAACCAGCCGGCGACGACACCGCCTCCGATCCACAGCACGGCCGGGCGCCCGCCGGCGCGTGCGGCGTACGCCATCCCCGCGGCGAGGATCCCCAGCAGCCCGGCGTTCGCGATCACCACGATGAACGAGGCGGTTGTCGAGACCATGCTGCTCCCCTTTTAGGTGTAGCTACACATACAAGATCCGACGAACCGGCTCACGGACCCGCGGCGGCCGCGAGCGCCTCGAGCTCGGCGTAGAGCGCCGCCAGGCGCTCGGCGCCGAACTGCTCCTCCACCCGCGCCTGCACGCGCTCCCAGCGCTCCAGCCCCGCCGAGAGCTCGTCGGCGCCGGCGCTCGTCAACGACACGAGCCGCACGCGCGCGTCGTCCGGCTGCTGCACGGCGCGCACCAGCCCGCGATCCTCGAGCACCCTGAGGTTGCGCGTGAGCGTCGTGCGGTCCAGGCCGAGCGCCTCGGCGAGCGCGCTCAGCGGCACGTCTCCCGCGATCCCGAGCCCCACGAGGATCGGCATCTGCGTGACCTTCAGCCCCTGCGCGCCCATGCCTGCGTCGTAGACCTGGGTGATGCCGCGGGCCGAGCGGCGCAGCCGATCGCATGCGCACATCGCATGCATCCGGCGGCACAGCTCGAGGTCTGCGGCGGGAGGGCGGGCCATAAGCGTGTATATACACGCACCACCTGGGAACGTCAAGCGCGCGTGCGACACTCGTGTCGATGACGGACCGCGCGCCCGAGGCCTCGCCCAGCGACTCCGCGGCGAGCGAGCTCACCGCGGAGGTCATGGCCGTGCGCTGGGCGCTGCCGGACGGCGACTTCGCCGTGCTGGACGCCGTCAGCGACGAGGGCGAGCCGGTCGTGCTCGTCGGTGCCCTCGCCCATGTCAACCAGGGGGAGTCGCTCGCCGTCGGCGGCGGCTGGCGCCGGCACCCGCGCCACGGCTGGCAGTTCAGCGTCACCCGGGCGCGGATCCTCGAGCCCGTCAGCGAGCATGCCGTCGCGTCCTACCTCGAGAGCATCAAGCACGTCGGCCCGGCGGGCGCGGCGGCGCTCGTGGCGCGCTTCGGCGCCGGCGAGGTGCTCGCGGAGATCGATCGTGATCCCGAGCGCGTGCTCGCGAGCGTCCCCGGGATCGGGCCGCGGCGCCTGGGCCCCGCGGCGCAGTCCTGGCGCGCGGGCCGCGAGCTGCGCGAGCTGCGCCTGTTCCTGGACACCCACGGCGTCGACGCGGCCGCGGCCGCGCGGATCGCCCGGCACTTCGGCGCCGGCTCGATCGCGCGCCTGCAGCGCGAGCCCTACGCGATCTGCGAGATCGACGGCATCGGCTTCGCGACCGCCGACGCCCTGGCGCGCGCGCTCGACACCCCCGCCGACGCGCCCGACCGGCTCGCCGCCGGCGTCATGCACGCGCTCGCGCTCGCAGAGACCGACGGCCACTGCCATCTCCCCCGCGCCGACCTCGCCGCGCGGGCCGGGCGCCTGCTCGGGGGCGGCGACGTGGACGACGCGATCGACGAGCTCGCGGCGCGCGGGCGCGTCGTCATCGCCGACGGCACGGTGGCCGAGGCGCGGCTGCACGCCGTCGAGGAGCGCCTGGCGCGGCACGTGCGCGGGCTGCTCGAGGACGAGCCGGCGCTCGAGCTCGGGCCCCTCGCGCGCCCGGCGCGCGGCGCGTTCGTGCCCAGCGACGACCAGTGGCGCGGCGTGACGCAGGCGCTCGAGCGCCGCCTGTCGATCCTCACGGGCGGCCCGGGCACCGGCAAGAGCGCGACCATGCGCGCGCTCGTCGACCTGCTCAAGGCGCGCACGCGCACGGCGCGGCTGTGCGCACCGACCGGCAAGGCCGCCCGCCGCCTGAGCGAGCTCACCGGCGCCGAGGCGACGACGATCCACCGCCTGCTCGAGTGGGCGCCCGGCGAGGGCTTCACCCGCGGCGCGCATCATCCGATCGAGGGCTGCGACGTGCTCATCGTCGACGAGGCCTCGATGCTGTCCGTGCACCTTGCCGAGGCGCTGCTCGGCGCGGTCGGCCCGCGCACGCACGTCCTGCTCGTCGGCGACGTCGACCAGCTCGCGCCGGTCGGGCCCGGGCGCGTGCTCGAGGACCTGCTGGACTCGGGCGCCGTCGCGTCGACGCGGCTGACCGAGGTCTTCCGCCAGGCCGCGCGATCGATGATCGTGCGCGCCGCGCACGCCATCAACCACGGCGAGCTGCCGCCGGCACACCCCCGCGACGAGGACCTGCGCGACTTCTTCCTCATCGACCGCGACGGCCCGCAGGCGATCTTCGAGGAGGTCTGCGAGCTCGCCGCGACACGGCTGCCGTCGCACTATGGCCTGGACCCCGCCGCCGACGTCCAGGTGCTCGCGCCGATGCACAAGGGCCCGCTCGGAATCGACGCGCTGAACACCGAGCTGCGTGCGCGGCTGAACCCCGATGGCGCCGCGATCGCCGGCACCGCGCTGCGCGTCGGCGACAAGGTCATGCAGACGCGCAACTCCTACGAGCACGACCTCTTCAACGGCGAGCGCGGCGTCCTCGCCCACCACGACCCCGATCGCGACCGCGTCCTCTTCGCCGGCGAGGACGGCCGCCGCGTGAGCCTGCCCGTCGACGCCCTCGAGACCCTGCGCCTCGCCTACGCGGCGACCGTCCACAAGGCGCAGGGATCGCAGGCGCGGGCGATCGTGGTGCCGATCTTCCGCGGCCACCACATCATGCTCACGCGCAACCTCGTCTACACCGCGGTGACCCGGGCGCAGGACGTCTGCGTCGTCGTCGGCGAGCGCGCCGCGCTGTCGATCGCCGTCGCGCGCACCGACGCCCGCCGGCGCCACACGCGGCTGCGCGAGCTCATCGCCGATGGGTGAGGAGGTCGAGATCCGCCTGTGCCGGTCAGCCGACGTCGGCGCGGTGCTGGCCCTGTGGTCGACCGCCCGCAGCCCGCACGCCACGACGCCCGACGACGCCGAGGCCGTCGGCCGGGCGATCGGCGAGTCCGCACTCCTCGTGGCCGCGCGCGACGGCCGGATCGTCGGGACGCTGATCGCCGGGTGGGACGGCTGGCGCGGCAGCATGGCGCGCCTGGTCGTCGCGCCCGCGGAGCGCGAGAGGGGCATCGCACGCAGCCTCGTCGCCGAGGGCGAGCGGCGGCTGCGCGCGCGTGGTGCGGTGCGGATCAACGCGCTCGTCGACGCGTCCGACGACGGGGTCCGCGCGATGTGGGTCGCGCTGGGCTACGCGGACGACTCGGCCGCCACCGCCCGGTTCGTCCGCAACCCCTAGGAGTCGCGCCGCGCGCGCCAGCGCCTGCCCGGGTCGACGAGCGCGGCGTCGTCGGCCTTCAGCGCGTCGGTGTAGCGGCGGTCGACGCGCGGTGCGCCGTAGCGCTCGTCCTCCCACAGCGTGACGACGAGCAGCTCGCGCGACGCCGTGTCGTGGCGGCAGACGAAGATCACGCCGCGGTCGACGAGATCGCGGACGTACTTCGTCCCCCTGGCGCCCTTCTCGCCGACTCCCGGCGGCGGCGCGTCGCTCACGCGCCCGGCGCCCCAGGCCTCGCTGACGCGCCCGGCGATCTCGGGCTTGACGTCGAAGCCGCCGCGGCGCGACCCGATCCGCTGGCGGAAGCGCTCGGCGGCGTGGTCGGTCACCGCGACCGTGATCCCGCCGGTCACGCGAAGAGCAGGTGCTCGAGCCCGACGAGCGGCGACTGCTGCAGGTGGGGCACGCGGCGGATCGCGAGCAGGACGCCGGGCATGAACGACTCGCGCGTGAGGGAGTCCTGGCGGATCGTCAGCGCCTGGCCGACGTCGCCGAGGATGACCTCCTGGTGGGCGACGAGCCCCGGCAGCCGCACGGAGTGGATCGGCACGTCGCCCTCCATGAGCTCGGCCGTGCGCATCGCGGTGCCAGAGGGCGCGTCGAGCTTGCCGTCGTGATGCAGCTCGATGATCTCGGCCTTGGCCATGTGGCGCGACGCCTCGGCGGCGAAGCGCATCATCAGCACGGCGCTGATGGCGAAGTTCGGCGCGATGAAGACGTTGGCGCCCTTCGCGGACCGCAGCGCCTCGACGTCGAAGCCCGTCGTCCCGATGACGACGTGCACGCCCGCTGCGACACACTCCAGGGCGTTGGCGAGCGCGGTGTCGGGCCGCGTGAAGTCGACGACCACGTCGGCGTCGCCGAGCACGTCGGCGAGCGCCACGCCGAGCGCCGGGTCGGCCCTGCCGGTGAGCTCGAGGTCGTCGGCGCCGTCGACGGCCGCGACGACCGCCTGTCCCATCCGCCCGGCGGCGCCCGCGACCGCGACGCGGAGGCTCACGCCTGCACGCCCTCCGGCACCGCGACAGCGAGGCCGAGCGGCTCGATCCCGCGGCGAAAGACGTCCTCGTCGGTGCCGACGCCGGCGGCGCTGAGGCGCTCGGGCCCGAGCAGCTCGGCCGTCAGCTCGGCGAGGTCCTCGATCGTCACGGCCTCGATGCGGTCGACGACCTCGTCGACGGTCAGCAGCGGCAGCTCGTTCATCACGGCCGCGCCGAGGCGGTTCATCCGCGCGGCGGTGGACTCCAGCGACAGCACGATGCGCCCCTTGACGTTCTCCTTGGAGCGCTCGAGCTCCTCGGCCGTGACCCCGTCGGCGCGCAACCGCGCGAGCTCGTCGGCGACCACCTGCAGCGCGGGCGCGACGTTGTCCGGGCGCGTCCCGAGGTAGAGGCCGATCTGGCCGGTGTGCGCATACAGCGACTGAAAGGAGAAGACGCTGTATGCCAGGCCGCGGTGCTCGCGCACCTCCTGAAACAGCCGCGAGGACGACGTGCCGCCGAGGATGTTGTCCAGCACGCGCAGAGCGAAGCGGCGCTCGTCGTCGCGGGCGAGGCCGGGCGCGCCGACCGTCAGGTGGTACTGCTCGGTCTCCTTGCGCAGGAAGCGCGCGCGGGGCACGAGCGCACTCGGCATCGGCGCCGGCGCGAGCGTGGCGGCGCGGGCGGGCACGTCGACGCCGCGTGCGAGCTCCACGACGGCGTCGTGGTCCAGCGAGCCGGCCGCCGCGATGACGACCTCCCCGGGCGCGTAATGGGCCGCATGGAAGGCCGCAAGCCCCGCGGCGCTCGTCCCCGCCACCACGTCGGCGCGGCCGATCACGGCGCGGCCGAGCGGATGGTCGCCGAAGACCGCCTCGCCGAGGACGTCGAAGACCCGGTCCTGGGGGTCGTCCTCGTACATCGCGATCTCCTCGAGCACGATCTCGCGCTCGTTGGCGAGGTCGTCCTCCGCGAGCCGCGGATGCCAGACCATGTCCGAGACGACGTCGAAGGCCTTGGGCAGGTGGTCGTCGATGACGCGGGCGTAGACCGACGTCGACTCCTTGCCGGTGCCCGCGTTCAGCTCGGCGCCCATCGTGTCGAAGATCTGGTCGATCTCCAGGGACGCATAGCGGGCGGTCCCGCGGAACAGCATGTGCTCCACGAGATGCGACAGGCCGGCCTCGGCGACGGTCTCCGCCGCCGAGCCGGTCGCGATCCAGAACCCGAGCGTCACGGATCGGACGGAGGGCATTGCCTCCGTCACGACCCGGACGCCGGAGTCCAGAACGGTCAGCCGGTGATCCGGCAGCAGTCAGCCCCGGTCGGGATCGCCGTGACGCGGGCGGCCGGAGCCGCGCGGTCCGCGATCGCGGCCGCGATCCCCGCCGCGCCCGCCGCGGTCGCCGCCGCCGTTGCTGCGCTCGGGCCGGGGGCCGCGCGGGCCTCCGCCGCCGCCACCGACGGCCGCGAGCTCCTCGACGGTCTTGCCGGCGATCTCGGGATCCTCGGCCAGGCGCAGCCCGATGCGGCCGCGCTCGCGGTCGACCTCGACCACCCGGACGTGGATCTCGTCGCCCTTGTTGAGCACGTCCTCGACGGTGTCGACCCGCTGGCCGGGCGACACGTTGGAGATGTGCAGCAGGCCGTCCGTGCCCTTGGCGAGCTCGATGAACGCGCCGAACGTCGTCGTCTTGACGACCTTCGCGGCGGGGAACTCGTCGCCGACCGCGACCTCCTTGGTCATCGACCGGATGCGGTCCGCCAGCGCCTCGCCGAGCGTGCCGTTGGCCGAGTAGATCAGCACCTGGCCCTCGTCGTTGACGTCGATCTGGGACTCGAACTCCTCGGCCAGGCCGCGGATCGTCTCGCCGCCCTTGCCGATCAGCAGGCCGATCTTGTCCGTGTCGATCTGGACGGTGAGGATCCGCGGGGCGTGCTCGCTGAGCTCCGACCGCGGCTCGGAGATGACCTTCGCCATCTCGCCGAGGATGAACGTCCGTGCCTCGAGCGCCTGCGTCAGCGCGTCGCGCAGGATGTCGAACGTCACGCCCGTGATCTTGATGTCCATCTGCAGGGCGGTGATGCCCTCCGACGTGCCCGCGACCTTGAAGTCCATGTCGCCGAGGTGATCCTCGACGCCGGCGATGTCGGTGAGCACGACGTAGTCGTCGCCCTCCTTGATGAGCCCCATCGCGATGCCCGCGACCGGCCGCTTGAGCGGCACGCCGGCGTCCATCAGCGACAGCGACGATCCGCAGACCGACGCCATGGACGACGACCCGTTGGATTCGAGGATGTCCGACACGACGCGAATCGTGTACGGGAACTCCTCGATCGACGGAACCATCGCCGTCAGGGCGCGCTCGGCGAGCGCGCCGTGGCCGATGTCGCGGCGCTTGGGACCGCGCATGAAGCCCGCCTCCCCGACCGAGAACGGCGGGAAGTTGTAGTGATGGAAGTAGTACTTCTTCGTCTCGAGCCCGAGGGTGTCCAGACGCATCTCCTCCTTCAGCGTGCCCAGCGAGGCGACCGAGATCGCCTGCGTCTGACCGCGCGTGAACAGCGCCGAGCCGTGGGCGCGCGGCAGCAGGCCGGCCTCGATCGAGATCGGGCGGATCTCGGTCTCGGAGCGGCCGTCCGGGCGCTTCTTGTGGACGGCGATGCGCTGGCGGATGATCGTCTTCTCGAGCTTGTCGACCGCCATCTGCGCGGCGGCCCTGCGGTCGCCGTACTCCGCGTCCTCCGAATCGCCGGAGTGGGCCGCGACGGCCTCCTCCATGACGCGGTGGCTCTCGTTCTGGCGCTCGAGCTTGTCGAAGATCTGGGTCGCCTCGTCGAGGGCGGCGCCGTGCGACTCCTGCACGGCGGCGAACAGCCCCTCGTCGACCTTCGGGACCTCGATCTCCATCTTGTCCTTGCCGGCCTTCTCGCGCAGCTCGTGCTGCAGCGCGCAGAGCTTCTTGATCTCGCCGTGCGCGATGTCGAGCGCGTCGAGGATCTCCGCCTCGGAGACCTCGTCGGCGCCCGCCTCGACCATGAGGATCGCCTCCTCGGTGCCCGCGACGACGAGGTCGAGGTCTGAGTTCTCGAACGTGTCCTCCTCCGTCGGGTTGACGACGAAGTTGCCGTCGACCTTGCCGATGCGGACCGCCGAGACGGGCATCGGGAACGGGATGTCGGAGATCATCAGTGCGGCGGATGCGCCGTTCATCGCCAGGATGTCGAACGGGTGCACGTGATCGACGCTGAGCGTCAGCGAGACGAGCTGCGTCTCACGGCGCCAGCCCTTGGGGAACAGCGGGCGCAGCGGTCGATCGATCATGCGCGCGACGAGGGTGCCCTTCTCGGTGCTGCGGCCCTCGCGCTTGAAGAACGAGCCGGGGATCTTGCCCGCGGCGTACATCCGCTCCTCGACGTCCACCGTCAGCGGGAGGAAGTCGACATCGCGGAGGTTGCCCGCGGTGGCGGTGCTCAGAACCATGGTGTCGCCCTGGCGGACGACGACGGCGCCGGAGGCCTGCTTGGCCATCTTGCCGGTCTCGAAGGAGATCTCAGATCCTGCGATCTCGACGGAGACTCGGGTCTCGGCAGTACTCATATGAAGTTGTCCTTTGTCCTAGGGGCGCCCGTCGGTCGGCGCGCCTGCATCTTTGCTTGGCTTCTGTATCCGAACCGATCCATCGTAGCCGAGCCGGGCGAGCAGACCCGCGTCGGGCGCCCCGGAGTGGACCTCCTCGCCGAAGAACAGCATCGGCGTCGTCGTCGCCCCGGCCGCCAGGGCGGCCCGGACGTCGCGGCGCACGCGCGCCTCCGCGGCGGCGCTGCGCCGGTCGGCGTCGAAGCGCGCGACGTCGAGGCCCAGCGCGCGGACGCGCTCCCACAGATGGGGGTCGTCGAGGCGGCCCTGATCGGCGTACAGCGCGTCGCAGAACTCCCAGAACGCGCCCTGCGCGGCGGCCGCCTCGGCGGCGTGCGCGAGCGGTACGGCGCGCTCGCTCTTGGCCCGCAGAGCGAGGTGGCGGAAGGCGACGCGCGCGCCGGCGCGGGTCAGGCGCTCGTGCGCCAGGGCGCAGCGCGGGCACGTGAAGTCCGCGTAGAACAGGACGAGCGTGCCGTCCGGGTCGCCGCGGACGTGGTCGTCGTCACGGAGCGCCGGCGGCGCTGCGCTGCGCAGATCCGTCATCGCCCCCTGAGCGTAGACACCCGTGTGAACGGGAACACGACAGCTCCATGACCGAGCATGTGCTGCGCCGCGAGCAGCGCCTGGAGGGCTCGCCCGCGGAGGTGTTCGCGTTCTTCGCCGACGCCCGCAACCTCGGCGCGATCACGCCGCCCCTGCTGGACTTCCGGATGCTCACGCCCGACCCCGTCGTCATGGCGTCCGGCACGCGGCTGCGCTACCGCCTGAAGGTCCGCGGAGTGCCGATCGGCTGGCTGACGGAGATCTCCGCCTGGGACCCGCCGCACCGGTTCGTCGACGAGCAGCTCGAGGGGCCCTACGCCCTGTGGCATCACACCCACGCCTTCCGCGACGACGGCGCCGGCGCCACCATCATGGTCGACGAGGTGCGCTACGCCCTCCCGCTCGGCCCGCTCGGCGAGCTCGCGCACCGGCTGCTGGTGCGCCGCGACCTCGAGCGGATCTTCGACTTCCGCGCCGAGCGCGTCGCGGCGCTGCTCGCCGAACGCGGCTAGCGCGCGGCGGCGGCCGCGAGGCCGTCGAAGATGAGGTTCGCGCCGGGCAGGATGCCGGGGTGCTCGCCCTCCCAGGACCACTGCACGACCCCGTCGGGACCGACGATGACGAGCGCGCGATTGGACACGCCCGTCGGGGCGAACCAGGCGCCGAAGGCCTTCGTCATGGCGCCCTTGGGCTCGAAGTCCGAGAGCATCGGGATCGTCACGCTCAGGGACCGGCGAAAGGCGACCTGGCTGTCGGTCTGGTCGCAGGAGACGCCGTACAGCGACGCGCCCTGCGCGGCGAGGTCCTCGAGGACCTCCTGGTAGATCTGGAACTGGTTCGTGCAGACCGAGCTGAAGGCGGCGGGATAGAACACGAAGACCGTCGTCCGTCCTGCGATGTCGTCGCGGGTGAAGCTCCCGCCGTCCTCGGTCCTCAGCGTGAACTCCGGCGACGGAGTTCCCGGCGCGATGATGCTCACCGCCGGAGTCCGAGGTCCTTGATGAGGGCGCGGTAGCCCTCGAGGTCGTGCTTGTGGAAGTAGTTCAGCAGCCGGCGGCGGCGGCCGACGAGCATGAGCAGCCCGCGGCGTGAGTGATGGTCCTTCGAGTTTGCGCGGAGATGCTCTGTCAGCTGGTTGATGCGCTCGGTGAGAAGCGCGACCTGGACGCGCGTGTTGCCCGTGTCCTGGTCGTTGTCGCCGAACTCGCTGATGAGCTCCTGCTTGCGTTCTTGGGTCAGTGCCATGCGACGCGCAACCGTAGCAGTCAGGCCTTCTGGACGCAGATCGTGCGGGCGCTGTCGACGTCGAGCGCCATCTGTGCGATCAGCGCGTCGACGGAGTCAAATCGCTTCTCGCCGCGCAGCCGCTTGAGGAACGCGAGCTCCAGGCGCGTGTCGTAGAGGTCGCCCTCGAAGTCCAGCAGGTACGCCTCGACGAGCTCGCCGCGCCCGGTGACGAACGTCGGCCGAACGCCGACGCTGACGGCCGCCGCGTGGGTCGCGCCGTCGTGGGTGATCGCCCGCGCGGCGTAGACCCCGTGGCCGGGCGTGACGTAGGCCGGGTCGGGCACGATGTTGGCGGTCGGGTAGCCGAGCTCGCGGCCGCGCGCGTCGCCGCGGGCGACGGGCCCGCAGAGCGTGAACGGATCGCCGAGCAGCTGGCGCGCGTAGTCCACGGCGCCGCCCAGCACGAGCCCGCGGATGTGGCTGGACGAGACGATCTCGCCGTCGACCTCGAGCAGCTCCACGACGCGCGTGTGGAAGCGGTCGTCGCCGCGCAGCAGGTCGGCATCGCCCTGCGCCTTGTGGCCGAAGCGGAAGTTCTCGCCGACGGAGACGTGCGTCGCTCCGAGCGCGCCCACGAGCACCTCGTCGAGGAACTGCTGCGCCGACCGCGCCGCGAACTCGCGGTCGAACGGGATCACGACGAGCTCCTGCACCCCCAGCGACGCGATCAGCTGCGCCTTGCGCGTGGCGTCGGTGAGGATCCGCGGCGCGGCCTCGGGCTGCACGACGGCCGTCGGGTGCGGCTCGAAGGTCAGGACGGTGTCGGCCCCGGCGATGACCGCGCGGTGGCCGCGGTGCACGCCGTCGAAGGTCCCGACCGCCACGCGCCGCGGGCGCGGCTCGACGTCGGGCAGGCGGGTGGCCTTCACCCGCGGAAGCCTACGACGGGCTTCAGTCCCTCGTCTCGCTGCTCGGCGATCGCGATCGGGCCGTCGGCGTCCACGAGCAGCACCTCGCCCGCCCCCTGCGGCGACGCGACGGCGACCGCGACGCCGTGGCCCGCGCGGCGCGCGTCGTCGCCGCCCAGGCGCACGGAGGGCATGAACCCGAGCGCCTCCTCCAGGCCGATCAGCCGGTTCGGGTCGGCATCGGCGACGTCGAACGGGCCGATCGCCGTGCGCCGCAGCGACTCGCAGTAGGCGTCGCCGAGGTCGCCGACGAGCGTGCGGACATAGGTCCCGGCGGAGCACTCGATGACGAAGCCCGCGCGATCCTCCTCGCGCCAGAGCTGCTCAAAGCGCGTGACGGTCACCGGGCGCTCGGCCAGGACGACGTCCTCGCCCGCCCGCGCGAGCTCGTACGCGCGACGGCCGTCGACCTTCACCGCGCTGTAGGCGTGCGGGCGCTGGCGCAGCTCGCCGGTCGGCAGCGGCGGCGGATCGGGCGGGATGCGGCCCGTGATCTCGATCTCGCCCTCGGGGTCGCCGGTGGTCGACGTCGCGCCGAGGCGCGCGGTCGTCTCGTAGCGCTTGGGCAGCGCCATGAGGTGGCGCTGGATCCGCGTCGCGCGGCCGACGAGCACGAGCAGCAGGCCGGTCGCGAACGGGTCCAGCGTGCCGGCGTGGCCGACGCGCCGGCCGCGGTGCTCGCGGCGCACGGCGGCGACGACGTCGTGCGACGTCTTGCCGGCCGGCTTGTCGACGAGCAGGATGCCGTCCTGCCCCGCCGTTGCGTCGCCCTGCGCCATCGGGTCGAGTCCCTTCGTCGCGTGCGTGAGCGCGGACATCGTGGCAGCCGGGGGGCGCGGGCGTCGGCGGCGCTTCGCCGGGCGTGCGCGGGGGGCGATCGCTGCGCACCGTCCCACTCTGCTGTCGCCGGACGACAGGAGAGCGGGACGATGGACGACCGCGGGCCCCGGCTCAGCCGTCGAGCTGCGCGGCGACCGACGCGCGCAGGAACGCGACGAGCTCGGCGGAGTCCATCTCGGTGGCGAAGCCCGCCGCCTGGCGATGGCCGCCACCGCCCTGGGCGCGGGCGATGAGCGACACGTCGACCGCGCCGTCGGTCGCGCGCAGCGAGACCTTCGCCGCGCCGCGCTTGTCGCCGCCGGTCAGCTCGCGGGCGAGCGCCGCGACCTTCGTGCCCTCGACCGCGCGGAGGTGATCGATGATCCCCTCGGTGTAGGACTCCTCGGCGCCGGTCTTCTCGAAGTCCTCGCGCGTCAGGCGCGCGAGCGTGATCCGGCCGCCGTCGAAGCGCTGCACGCGGTTGAGCGCGCGGGTCAGCAGCGCGAGCTTGGGCTCGGGCACGCCTTCGTACAGGCGGCGGTAGATCTCGTGGACATCGACGCCGGCATCGATCAGGTCGGCCGCCATCGTGTGCGCGGCCGGGCCCGTGTTCTCGTACATGAAGCGCCCGGTGTCGGTGACGAGCCCGACGTAGAGCGCCTCGGCGATCGCAGGCGTCAGCGGGACGTCGAGCGCGTGCATGAGGTCCCACACGATCTCGGCGGTGCAGGAGGCCTCGGCGACGACGTGGTTGATCGTGCCGAAGTGCGTGTTGTCATGGTGGTGGTCGAGGTTGAGGACCGGGCCGTCCCCGACCTCGACGGCGTTGCGGTCGAAGTTGCCGCAGTCCAGGAAGACGATCGTGCGCTTGCCGAGGTCGCTCGGGATGTCGCTCACGAGGCCGTCGAAATGAAAGAACGCGTACTCGTAGGGCAGCGGGAACTCGTCGCGGCCGATGAACATGACGCTGTCCTTGTCAAGCGCACGCATGACGGCCTGCATCGCCACGAGCGAGCCGAGCGCGTCGCCGTCGGGGTTCTCGTGCGTCACGAGCACGAAGCGGTCGGCGTCGCGCAGCGCGCCGATGACCTCGTCGCGCGTCGTCGCGCTCGTGCCGCTGACGCTCACGGCGTCTCCCCGGCGTCGGCGCGGCCGCTGTCGGCGGTGCGCTCGAGCAGCTCCTCGACGCGCATCGCGCGGTCGGTGGTGTCGTCGTAGACGAACTCGAGCGTCGGGGTGCGCTTCATCCGCAGCTCGCGTGCCAGGCGCCGCTGCAGCGCGCCGTGCGCCGAGCGCAGCCCGGCCAGCGACGCAGCACGCTGCGTCTCGTCTCCGAGGACGCTGACGTAGACGCGGGCATGGCGAAGATCAGAGGTGGTCTTGACGCTCGTCATCGTGACGAAACCGATTCGTGGGTCCTGCAGATCCTGGGCGACCGCGTCGGTGAGCACCTGTCTGACGGCCTCGTCCACGCGGCGCATCCGATCCGAGGGCATCCTAGCCCTCCATCTCGGAGAAGGAGGCGAGGGTGCGCTCGATGTGGCAGGTCTCCGGAAATCGCTCGAGCAGGAAGTCCTCCACGCGGTCGGTCGCGTGCTCCAGGACGCCGAGTGAGCCGCCGGTCAGCGCGGCGGCCAGGGTCGCCCGCTGCCAGAGGTCCTGGTGGCCGACCTCGGAGACCGCGACGCCCATGCGGCCCCGCAGCTGGGCCTTCACGGACGCGAGATCCTTGCGCTTGGCCTTCAACGATCCGGCTTCCGGGAAGTGCAGGTGGACGAGCAGCAGCGCGACGTACGCGTCGACGTCGTCGGACATCGCCTACGCCAGCGCGCGGTCGACCTTGCGGGTCTCGTAGACCTCCAGGATGTCGCCCTCCTTGACGTCCTGGAAGTTGCGCAACACGATGCCGCACTCGAAGCCGGCCGCGACCTCGCGGACGTCTTCGCTGACGCGCCGCAGGGACGCGATCTCCCCGTCGTAGACGATCGTGCCGTCACGGACGATGCGGGTCTTGGCACCGCGTGTGATCTTGCCGTCGGTGACGTAGGAGCCGGCGATGACGCCGATCTTCGACGCGCGGAAGATCTGGCGGACCTCGACGTGACCGAGCGAGTCCTCGACCTCGTCGGGCTCGAGCATGCCCTCCATCGCGGCGCGCAGCTCGTCGAGCACCTTGTAGATGACGGAGTAGTTGCGCACCTCGACGCCCTCGCGCTCGGCGGCGGCCCGGGCGTCGCCGACGGGCCGGACGTTGAAGCCGATGATGATCGCATCGGAGGCCGCGGCGAGCATGACATCGGACTCGTTGATGCCGCCGACGCCGCTGCGGATGATGTTGACCGCGACCTCGTCCTGGGGCAGCTTGGCGATCTCGTCCTGCAGCGCCTCGGCGGAGCCGGCGACGTCGGCCTTGACGAGCAGGTTGAGCTCCTTGAGCTCGCCGGCCTGGATCTCCTTGAACACGTCCTCCAGCGAGCGCTTGCGGCCCGAGCGGCGCGCGTGCTGCTCCTGCTTGAGGCGCTGCTCGCGCTCGTGGGCGAGCTGGCGGGCGCGACGGTCGTTCTCGACGGCGCGGACGTACTCGCCCGCCTCGGGCACGCCGTCGAAGCCGAGCACCTCGATCGGGTCGCCCGGATGGGCCTCCTTGACGCGCAGGCCGGTGAAGTCGTTGAGCGCGCGCACACGGCCCCAGTTGGCGCCCGCGACGAGCGCGTCGCCCACGCGCAGCGTGCCGCGCTGGATGAGGACCGTGACGACGGGGCCGCGGCCCGGGTCGAGCTTGGACTCGACGACGACGCCGGAGGCGGGAGCGCTCGGGTTCGCCTTGAGCTCCTCGACCTCGGCGACGACCTGCAGCGTGTCGAGCAGGTCCTCCAGGCCGACCTTCGACTTGGCCGACACGTCGACGAACTCCGTCTCTCCACCCCACTCCACGGGCTGCAGCCCGCGCGTGGTCATCTCGGTGCGGACACGGGTCGGATCCGCGCCCTCCTTGTCGATCTTGTTGACCGCGACGACGATCGGCACGTCGGCGGCCTTGGCGTGGTCGATCGCCTCGTCGGTCTGCGGCTTCACGCCGTCGTCGGCGGCCACGACGATGACCGCGATGTCGGTGACGCGGGCGCCGCGGGCGCGCATGGCCGTGAAGGCCTCGTGGCCGGGCGTGTCGAGGAAGGTCACGAGCTTCTCGTTGTGGTGCACCTGGTAGGCGCCGATGTGCTGGGTGATGCCGCCGGCCTCGCCGGCGACGACCTCGGTGGAGCGGATCGCGTCCAGCAGCGAGGTCTTGCCGTGGTCGACGTGGCCCATGATCGTGATGACCGGCGGCCGGTCGACGAGGTCCTCGTCGGCGTCCTCGAAGACGGGCTCGGACTCGACCTCGTCCGCGGCGTGGACGATCTCGACCTCCTTGCCGAACTCCTCGGCCAGGACGCCGACGGCGTCATCCGACAGCGTCTGCGTGAGCGTCGCCATCTCGCCGAGCATCATGAGCTTCTTGATGATGTCCGGCACCGGGACGCCCATCGACTCGGCAATGTCCTTGACGGTCGAGCCGGAGTTGATCCGGACGAGATCGGTGTGGGTCGCCGCGGCCTCGTTGAGCGGCGCGACCGTGTCGTCGTACGTGCCACGGCGGCGGCGTCCGCGGCGCTGGCGGCGCGGGGGCTGCTGCTGCTGGCCGGGCGTGCGGCGCGAGGCCTGCGAGTCGATGACCACGCGGCGGCGGCCTCCGGGCCCGGCGGCGCCGGGCGCGCGCTCACCGGAGAGCGACGAGCGCGTGGGACGCGCGGGCTTGGCGGCCTCGCCGTCGACCGGCGCCGCGCCATTGGCGGGCGTGGCTCCAGGCGCCACAGGGGCGCCGGCAGCGGAAGCCGGAGCGGCGGGAGGGGCGGCGGCGGCGGGCGCTGCGGCCTTGGCAGCGGGCGCGGCGGCGGCGCGCTTGGCGATCGCGGCGCGATCGGAGGCGGCCGGCGGCGGCGGCGGCGCGCGGCGGACGGACGCCGCGGGCTTGGCCGGCTCGGGCGCCTTCACGGGCTTCGCGGCGGCGGTGCCGTTGGTGGGCAGCGGGCGACCCTCGATCGCGGCCTTCGCCTGGTCCTCGTCGACTGCGGAGGCGGGTGCCTTGACCTTGATGCCGGCGGCGCGCAGCTTGTCGAGCACGTCCTGGGAGGACATGTCGTGGGTCTTGGCGAGCTCGTGAACGCGTACTTTTGCCATCTAGTTCCAGTGTAGAAGGTCGGGATCGGTCCGGACGGCCGACCGGAAGGAGCGGGCGAAGCCCCCGCGCTGCAGCGCGCGCTCGGCGCACGCGCTGTCGCAGACGTATGCGCCGCGGCCGGGCAGGCGCTGCTCGGGGTCGGCCCGGACGATGCCGTCGGCGATGACGACGCGCAGCAGCTCGGACTTGCAGGCGTGCGCGCCGCAGCCGACGCAACGGCGCCGCGGCGCCCCTATGAGGTCTCCTCGACGATGTCCAGCGCGTCCTCGGCGGGCACCTCGACCGGCGCCGGCACGGCCTCGGGCGGGTCGGCCTCGGCGGCGGGCGCCATCTCGTCGGTCGGCTGGCCGGCGAGCGCCTGGTGGGAGTCCAGGCCGCAGTACCGCGAGCCGGGCAGCGCGGCGTTCGGGCAGCGCCGGCCGGTCGACATGATCGCCGCACAGCGACCCTGCGTCTCCTCCTCCTCGTAGCCTGCCTCCTGCTCCTCGGCGGCGAACTCCGTCTCGGACTTGATGTCGATCCGCCAGCCGGTGAGCCTCGCGGCCAGGCGCGCGTTCTGGCCCTCGCGGCCGATCGCCAGCGAGAGCTGGTCGTCGGGGACGATGACCGTCGCCTGCTTGCCGTCGTCGTCGACGAGCACCTCGCGCACGCGCGCAGGGCTGAGGGCCTTGGCGACGAAGCGCGCGGGCTCGTCGTTGTAGGGGATGATGTCGATCTTCTCGCCGCGCAGCTCGGAGACGACCATCCGCACGCGCGAGCCGCGCGGGCCGACGCAGGCGCCGACGGGGTCCACGCCGTCGGCATGCGAGACGACCGCGATCTTCGAGCGGTAGCCGGGCTCGCGGGCGACGTTGGCGATCTCGACGAGGCCGTCGGCGATCTCCGGGACCTCGAGCTCGAAGAGCTTCTTGATGAGCTCGGGATCGCGCCGGGAGACGATGATGGAGGGGCCCTTCGTGGAGGGCGACACCTCCTTGATGACGGCCTTGATGCGCTGGGAGTGGTCGTAGCGCTCGCCGTCGACCTGCTCGGACTTCGGCAGCAGCGCCTCGACGCGCTCGCGCAGCTGCACGAGCGTGTAGCGGCTGTCGGACTGCTGGACGATGCCCGTGATGAGCTCGCCGACGCGGTCGCGGTACTCCTCGAACATCATGTCGCGCTCGGCCTCGCGGATGCGCTGCAGGATGACCTGCTTGGCCGTCTGCGCCGCGATCCGCCCGAAGTCGCCGGGCGTGACGTCGCGCTCGTCGATCTGATCCTTGTACTCCTCGAACTTCGCCGGATCGATCTCGGGGTCCGTCGGCTCGATCATGTCCCCGGTCTCGGGGTCATAGACCGTCCCCTCGTCGATCGTCTCGACGATGAGGTGCGCCTCCAGGCGCTCGGGGATCATGAGCTCGATCACGCGGAAGTCCGCGGTCTCGGGATCGAGCTCGACGCGGGCGTACTTCGCGCTGTCGGGCTGCTTCTTGTAGGCCGACAGCAGCGCGTCCTCGAGGGCGAGGCGCAGCTTCTCGGGGGCGATGCCCTTCTCGCGCCCGAGAACGATCATCGCGTCCAGGATCTCACGTGACATAGCGGTTACTCCTCGATGAGATGGGAACGCTGGATCTCGGCGTACGGGATGGCGACGAGGGTGGGCGGGTCGCCGTCTGCGGCGATCGTCACCTCGTCCTCCGACGCTCCGACGAGCTCGCCGGTGAAGGAACGGTGGCCGTCCACGGCGTCACGGGTGCGAACCCGCGCGTGGCGGCCGAGGTAGCGGCGAAAGTGCTGCGGCTTGGTCAGCGGCCGCTCGACGCCGGGCGAGGAGACCTCCAGCGCATAGCGCTCGCGCAGCTCGGCCAGCGCGTGGGTCACGCGCTCGCACAGCGCGAGCGTGACGCCGTCGGGGTGGTCGATGAACAGGCGGACCGTCGATCCGCCCAGGACCTCTGCGAGCAGCACCTCGACCTCGGGCTCGCTGTCGGCGAGCCGAGCCTCGATCTCGGTCTGGATGGTGCTCACGGCGATCTCCTCTTTGACAACAAAAAAAGCGGGCGAGCGCCCACTTCCGGTCCTGCCACCGGCCCCGAGCCGGTGCGAAAGCTGTGTCCCGAGGATAGCAGCGTGCAACCGACCGCCTGCCGGGGGCGGCTAGCTCGCGTAGGCCCGCGAGCGATCGAGGTAGCGGCGGTAGTCCTTGCGCTCGGGGCGCAGGCAGCACGCCAGCGCGAGCGGCTTGCGCGCCTCGCCGTGACGGCCGAGCAGCTGCAGCGAGCGCCCGAGGCAGAAGAGCGCGTAGTCGTTGACGGGCGCGCGCTCGACGATCGCCTCGAACTCCGCGGCCGCGTCGGCGTAGCGCTGGGCGCCGAACAGCGCGCGCCCGAGGGCCTCGCGGATCGAGGCCTTGTCGGGCTCGAGGTCGCGGGCGCGGGCGAGGGGCACCGCCGCAGCGTGGAAGTCGCGCTCCTCGAGCAGCCGGGTGCCGTTCTGGAACAGCTCGTAGACGTCGTCGCCGGACATCCCTCGAGGATAGAACGCGCTCAGGTCGATCTCGACCGGGGCGGCTGCAGGCGCGGCGGCAGGGCCCACCAGGCCCGCAGGCGCCCGCGCAGGCCCAGGCCGGCGCCGAGCTCGCGACGCAGCGCGGCGCGCTGCGCGGCTGTCGGCGGCGCGGCCTCGTAGCCGTAGCGCGCACCCGTCAGCGACCGGACATAGGCGGCGGCGGTGCCGTCCAGGCGCCCGGCCAGGCGCTCGAGCGTGAGGTCCGGGCGCAGGTCGCGGCCGCTGCGCCGCAGGGCCCGGCGCAGCTCGGCGAGCTCGTCGGCGGGCCCGGCGCCGGTGCGCCGGCGCCGGCGGCGCACCAGCAGGGCGACGGCCACGAGCCCCAGCACGAGCCCGCCGGCCGCGACCGCGAGCAGGCCGTGCGACGACCCCTGTTCGCCCTCGGGCGTCGCCGGCGTCGCGGCGCGGCCGCTGTCGGTGTTGCCGCCCAGGCCGCGCTCGCCGGTGGCGGAGATCGCGACGTCCGCGTCGCCGCCGGCCGGGGCGAGGTCGGCGGTCTGCGAGCGCGCGGGCGAGGCTGACGGCGTCGGGTCGCGCGTGACCCATCCGATCCCGGGGAAGTAGACCTCGACCCAGGAGTGGGCATCGATGTCGCGCACGACGTACTGCTTCGTGTCGTCGTCCAGCACGCCGGGGGCAAAGCCGGCCGAGACCCGCGCCGGCACGCCGCCCATGCGCAACAGCATCGCCATCGCACCGGAGAACTGCTGGCAGTAGCCGACCTTGTCGCGCAGGAGGAAGTCGGCCAGGGGCGCTGCGCTCGGCGGCGGCCGCTCGGAGTAGGAGAAGCCGCGCGAGAGGTGGGCCTCGACCGCGCGCATGTAGTCGTACGGGCTGGACGCCTGCGCGCGCAGCCGCCGGGCGAGCGCGTAGACGCCGGCATAGCGCGTCCCGGCGAAGGCGAAGCGCGGATCGGCCTGGCGCGCGTCCGGCGGCGTGCCCCAGAAGGGGAGCGCGACGAGCTGCGCGCGGCGCCCGCTCACGGGGACGCCGAGAAAGCCGTAGGCGCCATGCAGCAGCCGCGGGTAGTCGGTCCCGGCGGCGCGCAGCGCGCGCGCCGTCGGGCGGGGCACGTAGACGAGCGCGCGGTAGCGCTCGCCCCGCGAGAGGTCGGCGTCACCGGTCCTGAGCACCCCCGGCCGCAGGCTCCGCGCGGTCGGGCCCTCGGCGATCGCGAGCGTCGTCCCGGCGGCGATGAAGTCGCTCGAGCGCAGCGCGCGCACGGTCACCTCGATGCGCTGCACCCAGTCCGGGCGCGCGAGCCGCGAGAGGTCGAGGCGGTCCCCCGGCGTCGCGGGATCCTCGACCCAGCGCAGCCCGTCGAAGGACGCGAGGCTCGCGGCCTTCCAGTACGCGCGCTGCTCTGCGCGCACGCGCAGCACCTCGCGCCCGTCGCGGGGCCAGTCCAGCGGCCCGTAGCTGTGATTCCAGGAGTACTGCGTCGTCTTCGCCGTGCTCAGGGACTGCGCGAGCTGCTCGTAGTCCAGCAACGCGCGCGCGCCGTCGAGCTGCGGCGCCGCGAGGAGCCCGGCGAACGCGGCGGCGGCGACGATGCCCGCGGCGACACCGGCGTTGCGCCGCTCGACGCGCTCGAGCCAGAGAAACAGGGCGAGCAGCAGTGCGAACAGCAGCCCGGAGGCGAACGGGGCGTCGGCGTGGCGCTGGATGACGGGCGCCGCATAGAGCGTGGCGAGGGCGACCGCGGCCGCGACGGGATGGCCAAAGCCCCCGTCGCGGCGCGGGATGAATGCCAGCAGCGCCGCCAGCCCGATGAGCGCGGCGCCGCCGAGGACGAGCACGGTCCGCGTCCACTCCTCGTCTCCGGCGTACGGAACCGTGACGTTCGGCACGGCGTTCAGTCCGTCGGCGATGCCGCGCGCGAGCTCGCCCCAATTGCGTGGATCGGCCAGTCGCGCCGGCACGCCCGCGCCGGCCAGCGCCACCAGGAGCAGCAGCGCCGCCGCGAGCGCACCCGCGGCCCAGCGGCGGCGCGTGCTCACGCGTGCGCGCGCGACCGCGGTGAGCGCGAGCCCGGCGAGCAGGCCCGCGGCGAGCGCCGCGAGCATCGGCGCCCCGGCTCCCGGGGCGACGAGGCGTCCCCACTGCAGGGCGCCGAAGGACGCCAGGGCGCCGAAGCCGATCAGCCGTGCCGTGGCAACCGGCAGCAGCGGCTCGTCGGCGCGCGCCCGGCGCGGGCTGCGCGCGGCGAGCAGCCCGCCGGCCTGGATCGAGCGCGGCGGCGCGTTCATGCCCCGCCCCGCTGGGCGGCGGTGGCTGCAGCAGCGGCGCGGTCGGCCCGGGCGCCGACGACGTAGCCGCTGCAGCCGGCGACGGCGAAGGACGCGCGGCGCACGGCGAGCCGGCCTGGCACGACGAGCACCCGCGCCGCACCGTGCGACGGCCCGAGCGCCGCCGGCAGCCGGCTGCGCAGCTGCGCGCTGACGAAGATGACCGCCCCGTGGCGCTGCGCGACCGTCGCGAGCGCCGGCGAGCCGGCCGGCCCGACGAGCGCCAGGCGGGCGTGCAGGTGCGCCCAGCCGGCGAGCGTCTCCCCGAGCTCGGTCGGGCGGCGATCGCCGGGCAGCAGGACGGCGCAGCCGCCGGACGTCCCGAGCGCGTGGGCCAGCGACGTCGCGGCGCGCACGGCCGCGTCCAGCGCCTCCTCGCTCGCGGCGCCGCGCGGGTCGAGCACGACGAGCGGGCGGCTCTCGGCGCCGGCGGTGAGGAAGCGCTCCTGCGGATCGGCGCCCCGCGCGACGGCGGGCCAGAAGATTCGCGAGGCGGGGGTGCCGTCGCGCAGCGGGCGGATCCCGTCGAGCTCGACCTCGGCGCCGACGGCGGGCCGGCCCCGGCGGGCGACGCGCATCGTGTCGCCACCCGCGGCCGCGGCCTGGATCGGCTCGATCCGCGGGAGCACGAGGATCTCGTCCTCGCCCGCGACCGGGCGCGCGAAGATCTCGCGCCGCGCGAGGCCGAGCGGGTCGGCGACCACGACGCGCGGGAGCGCCAGGCGGCGCCGGCCGCGCGCGGCCGAAGCGGACCTCCATGCGCACGCGCCCGCCGCGGCTTCCCGCCCGCAGCGGCGGCGCGTCGGGCAGCAGCGGGTCGACGAGTCGCGCGGGCGGCAGGCGCAGCGGTCCCGCGCTCACCTCCAGGACGATGCTGACGGGCTCGTTCTCCATGACGCGACGCGCGCCGAGCGTGCGCCGGACCCGCACGCCGCGCGCGCCGGCGGCGACCCAGGCGCTCGTCCCGCCCGCGAGAACCGCCAGCGCCACCGCCGGCACCCACAACTGCTCGGCGTCGAAGAGCGCGGCGGTCGCCGCGAGCGCCAGCGCGAGCAGGCCGGTGGCGAACGCGGGCCTCATCGCAGCTCCTACAGGGCGGGCGTCTCGGCGACGGCGGCGGCGACGATCTCCTCGCCGCTCGCCTCGAACGCATCGGGCGCCAGGACGATGCGGTGGGCGAGCACCGGCGCGACCATCTGCTGGACGTCGTCGGGCAGGGCGTGGTCGCGCCCCGCGAGCACGGCCCGCGCCTTCGCGGCGCGCAGCAGCAGCAGGCCGGCGCGCGGGCTCGCGCCCAGCTCGCAGCGGGGGTTGGCGCGGGTGTGCGCGAGCAGGGAGACGATGTAGCGGCGCAGCGGGTCGGAGGCGCGCACGCGCGCGACGGCGTCCTGGGCGGCCAGCAGCTCGGCGGCGTCCGCGACCGGGTCGAGGTCGCCGACGCGGTCGCCGGCCTCGTGGACGGCGAGCATCGCGGCCTCGCCGGCGGCGTCCGGGTAGCCGAGCGACAGTCGCACCATGAAGCGGTCGACCTGGGCCTCGGGCAGCGGGTAGGTGCCCTCGTACTCGATCGGGTTCTGGGTCGCGAGCACGAGGAAGGGACGTGCGAGCTCGTGCGTGTGGACGTCGACGGTGACGCGCCGCTCCTGCATGCACTCCAGCAGGCCCGACTGGGTCTTGGGCGACGCGCGGTTGATCTCGTCGACGAGCACGACGTTCGCGAAGATCGGGCCGGGCCGGAACTCGAAGCGGCTCTCGCGCTGGTTGAAGACGTTCGTCCCGACGACGTCGGCGGGCAGCAGATCCGCCGTGCACTGGATGCGGGCGAACTCGAGGTTCAGCGAGCGGGCGAGCGCGCGGGCGAGCGTCGTCTTGCCGACGCCCGGAAGGTCCTCGATGAGCGCGTGGCCGCCGGCGAGCACGGCGATGATGAGATGCTCGGTGACCTCGCGGCGGACCTCGGCGGCCTGGGCGATGTTCGCGGCCACACGCTCCGCGAGGCCGATGGTGGCCTCGATCTCGGCGCGCGCGAGCCGGCGCTCTGCACCGGCGCGCTCCATCACGCCGCCGGGCCGGTGGTCTCCTGCGCGATCCCCGGCGCGCGCACGCGCATGACGGCGTCGAGCACCGCCCGCGCGACGGCGGCCTTGGATGCCAGCGCGACGTGGGTGTCGTCGTGGGCGGTGACGATCGTCACCTCGTTGTCGGCGGCATCGAAGCCGATGTCGCTGCGCGAGATGTCGTTGACGACGACCGCATCCAGGCCCTTGCGCGCGAGCTTGTCGCGGCCGCGGGCGACGGCGCCGTCCCCGTGCTCGGCGGCGAAGCCCACGAGCGTCTGGTCGGGACGGCGCGTGGCCGCCAGGCCGGCCAGGATGTCCGGCGTGCGATCGAGCTGCAGCGCGAGCTCGCGGTCGCCCTCGCCCTTCCTCAGCTTGCCGGCGTAGGGGGCGGACGGGCGGAAGTCCACGACGGCGGCCGCCATCAGCAGCACGTCGGCACGCGCGAAGGCCGCGGCGCAGGCGTCCTGCAGCTCCTGGGCGGTCTCGACGTCGACGTAGCGCACGCGGGGGTCGCGCTCCAGCGCGACGTTCGCGGCGACGACCGTGACGTCGGCGCCGAGCGCTGCCGCCTCGGCGGCCAGCGCATAGCCCATGCGCCCCGAGGAGCGGTTGCCGAGATAGCGGACGGCGTCGATCGGCTCGCGGGTTCCCCCGGCGGTGACGAGCACCTGCAGCCCGACGAGGTGGCGCTCGGCCGGCAGCGCGACCAGCGCCTCGGCGGCGGCGAGGATCGCGGCGGGCTCGGCCAGGCGCCCTGCGCCCCATTCGCCCTTGGACGCCAGCCGGCCCGCGCCGGGCTCGAGCACCGTGACGCCGCGGTCGCGCAGCGTCTGGACGTTCGCGCGCGTCGCAGGGTGCTCCCACATGTTGTGGTTCATCGCGGGCGCGACGAGCAGCGGGCAGGTCGCGGCGAGCGCCGCGCTCGTGAGGAGGTTGTCGGCGAGTCCGGTCGCGAGCTTGGCGATCGTGTTGGCCGAGGCCGGCGCGATCACGAACACGTCGGCGTTGCGGACGAGCTCGAGGTGGCTCAGCGGGTCGTGGTCGGGCGGCGCCTGGTCAGCAAACGCGCCGCGGGCCGGATCGCGCTCGAACTCGTCGGTCAGGACCGGCGCCCCCGTGAGCGCCGCGAACGACGCGGCGCCGACGAAGCGCTGGCCGGAGGGCGTCTGGACGGCGCGGACCGCGTGCCCGTGACCCGTCGCCAGGCGCACGAGCTCGAGCGCCTTGTAGGCGGCGATCCCACCAGTGACGCCGAGCAGGATCCGGGCCATGGCGGACCGATTCGGCCTAGCGGTACTGGTACTTGATCTTGCCGGCGGCGACTTCCTCGAGCGCGATCGTGAGGTAGTTCTTCGAGCCGGTGTCGACCATCGGGGGCGGGAACTCGTCGAACGTCCCCTCGCCGAGGTTGTGGTAGTAGCTGTTGATCTGACGGGCCCGCTTGGCCGCGACGAGAACGGATGCGTAGTTGGAGTCGACGTTCTCGAGGAGGCGGTCGATGCGAGGAGAGATCATGCCTACAGGGTAGCGGTCGTCCGGCGCACGCCACGCAGCTTGCGTTTCGCCCTACTCCCCGGCCACCGCATCGCCCACGATCCTCACGAGCTCGTCGACCGCATCCTCCAGCCGGTCGTTGACGACGACGTGCGCGAACTCGTGCTGTGCCGCGACCTCGCGCTCGGCGGTCCGGAGGCGATCCTCGATCTGTGCCGGCTCGTCGGTGCCGCGGCCGACGAGCCGCGCGCGCAGCGCGTCCAGCGACGGCGGGGCGATGAAGACCTGCACGGCCGAGGGCATCGTCTCGCGCACCTGCCGCGCGCCCTGCAGCTCGATCTCCAGGACCACCGGCGAGCCCGCGGCGGTGCGCGTCCGCAGCTCGGAGCGCAGCGTCCCGTAGCGCGCGCCCGCGTAGTCGGCGTGCTCGACGAAGGCGCCCGCGCGCACGCGCTCGTCGAACTCGGCAGGCGCCAGGAAGTGGTAGTCGACGCCGTCGGTCTCCCCCGCGCGGGGGCGCCGCGTGGTCGCCGACACGGAGAGCTCGAGCTCGGGCATGCGCTCGCGCAGCGAGCGGATCAGCGTGCCCTTGCCGACGCCCGAAGGCCCGGTGATGACGACCGCGCGGGCCACGGCGACGGGCGCTGCGGCTAGCGGCGCAGGAGCTTGACGAGCTCGTCGCGCTGGCGCTCGGACAGCCCGCCGATCGTCTTGCTCGGCGAGATGCGGCACTGCGTGAGGACCTTGTTGACCTTCACGCGGCCGTACTTCGGCACCGCGAGCAGCATGTCGAAGACCTTCGCGGTCTCGATGTACTCCGGCGGCTCGAGCAGCAGCGTGTGAATCGAGCAGCGGCCGCTCTTGAGGTCGCGCTTGAGCTGCGCGCGCCGGGTGCGGACGACGTTGGCGCGTTCGAGGGCATCCAGTCGCTGGGTCAACGACCGCTCGGGCGCCGCCGAGTGCTTTGTCGCGGTGTTTGGAGCCGGCGGCATCGAGAGCGCGATACTACATCTTCACTTTGGCCCCGCAAGACTAATCTGGCGAATTCACATCGACCTCCACCTGAGGTTGATCGTCGTTCACACTGGTCGAAGGTGTTTCCGCAATTTGCAGGGATTTCAGCTCGCGTCCGATGCGCGTTCCCGCAGCGGGATCGCGGAAGCTCTCCGTGCCGATCGCCACGAGAGTCGCGCCTGCTGCGAGCAACGCGAGCGCGTGCTTCCCGCTCGCGACGCCGCCCATTCCCACGATCGGGACCGCTACCCGCGCGGACACGGAGGCTACCTGCGCGAGCGCGACCGCGCGGATCGCCGGACCCGACAGCCCCCCGGTGCCACCGCCGAGCCACGGAACGCCCGAATGCGGTGAGAGCGCCATCGCGCGCAGCGTGTTGACGAGCGACACCGCATCGGCGCCCTCGGCTTCGGCGGCGACCGCCACCGCGGCCACGTCGGCCGTGTTGGGCGTGAGCTTCACGATCAGCGGCTTGCGGGTCAGCGGGCGCACCGCGCGCACGAGCGCCGCGAGCGACGCGGGGTCGGCGCCGATGTCCAGTCCGGTCCTGACGTTCGGGCAGGACACGTTGAGCTCGATCGCCGCGATCTCGGCGCGCGCATCGACCGCCTCGACGAGCTGCGCGACCTCGGCCTCGGTGGAGCCCATGACGTTCGTGATGAGCGGGACGCCGAGCGCCGCGAGCTCGGGCAGGTCGTGCGCGAGGTAGCCGGCGAGGCCGCGATTGGGCAGGCCGATCGAGTTGATCATCCCGGCCGGCGTCTCCCACAGCCGCGGCGGCGGGTTGCCGGCGCGCGGCCTCAGCGTGATCGTCTTGGACACGAACGCGCTGAACGGAAACGCATCGAGCAGCGCGTCGCCGAAGACGCGGCGGGCGGCGATCGCGTCGTAGGTTCCCGAGCCGTTGACGAGCGGATGCGCGAGGCGCAGGCCGCAGAACTCGACCGCGGTCATGCGTGCGCCGGGACGCCGTCGATGCGAGCGGCATCGAGGACCGGCCCGTCCACGCAGAGGCGGACGTACCCGCCCTCGCGCACGGGGACGACGCAGCCGTAGCACGCGCCGAACCCGCAGGCCATGCCGGCCTCGAGCGCGAGCTGCGCCGGGACATCGCGGGCCTCGCACAGCGCCCTGACCGCCTCGAGCATCCGCGGCGGCCCGCACGCATAGACCGTCGCCGCGGCGTCCTCGTCGAGCGCCGAGGCGAGCAGGTCCGTGACGAGTCCCCGGCGGCCGACGGAGCCGTCGTCGGTGGCGACCTGCACGGGCGCGGCGTCCAGCAGCCGCGCGCCCTCGGCGTGATGGGCGTCGCGGAAGCCCAGGAGCGCCTCGGCGGCGATGCCCTGCGCCGCGAGCTCGCGCGCCCAGGCCGTCAGCGGCGGGATGCCGACCCCGCCGCCGGCCAGCAGCGCGCGCCGTCCCGGGTCCGGGGCCGTGAAGCCGATCCCGAGCGGACCCATGATCCACAGCTCGTCGCCGGGCCGCAGCTCGCACAGCCGCGACGTCCCGGGCCCGACGTCCTCGAGCATGAAGCTCAGCTCGCCGCCGGCCGCCTGCAGGAACGAGAACGCCCGCGGCAGGTAGGGGCGCTCGTCCTCTCCCGCCCCCCAGCGCTCGGCGGCGGCGAGCATGTAGAACTGCCCCGGCCAGGGCTGCGGGCCGCCGGGATCTGCCGCCTGCAGCACGCGGTAGGCGCCGACGTCGCGCGCGCCCGTCACCGCCGCGCGCCGGCGGCCGAACGGCGCCTGGACCCTCACACGAGCCTCGCGCGGTCGCCGTGCAGCTCCTGCAGCGAGACGACCTTCGGCTCGCCGTGGCGCGCGGCGGCGGCGATCGCGCGCGCGGCGGCATGGCCGCCGGCGAGGGTGGTGATGCAGGGAATCCCGCGCGCGACGGCGGCGCGGCGGATCTCCCAGCCGTCGGCCCGCGCGCCCGAGCCGGTCGGGGTGTTGATCACGAGCGCGATCTCGCCGGCCTCGATGCGATCGACGACGTTCGGCGAGCCGTCCCCGACCTTCTCGAGCACGTCGTCCACGCGCGCGCCCATCCCGCGGATCGCCTGCGCGGTGCCCGCCGTGGCGACGATCCGGAAGCCGAGGTCCTGCAGGCGCGACGCGATCGCGTAGGCGGCGGGCTTGTCGGTGTCGGTGACCGTGATGAAGACCGTGCCCTCCTGCGGGAGGATCGCGCCCGCGGCCGCCTGGGCCTTGGCGAACGCCGTCGGGAAGTCGGCCGCGACGCCCATGACCTCGCCGGTCGAGCGCATCTCCGGGCTCAGGAGCGCGTCGGTGCCCGCGAAGCGGTCGAACGGCAGGACGGCCTCCTTGACGGAGACGTGGCCGGTCGGCATCGCCTCCGACGGCAGCCCGAGCTCGTCGATGCGCTCGCCGAGCATGATCCGGCAGGCCATCTTCGCCAGCGGCACGCCGATCGCCTTGGAGACGAACGGCACCGTCCGCGACGCGCGCGGGTTGGCCTCGATGACCCACAGGCGCCCGTCCTCGACGGTCACCGCGAACTGGATGTTGATGAGCCCGACGGTGTTCAGGCCGCGGGCGATCCCGCGGGTCTGCTCGCGGATCTCGTCGAGCTGCTCGGGCCCGAGCGAGTGCGGCGGCAGGACGCAGGCGCTGTCGCCCGAGTGGATGCCCGCCTCCTCGACGTGCTGCATGATGCCGCCGATCCACACGCGCTCGCCGTCGCAGAGGGCGTCGACGTCGACCTCGATGGCGTTCTCGAGGAAGCGGTCGAGGAAGATCTCGCGCGGGCTCTGCGACCGCGGCGGCGCCGTGCGGCGCAGGTAGTCGGCGAGGTCGTCGGCGGAGTAGGCGATCTCCATCGCCCGGCCGCCCAGGACGTAGCTCGGGCGCACCAGCAGCGGGAAGCCGACCCGCTCGCTGGCGGCCAGCGCCCCCTCGACGCCGTGCGCTGTCGCGTAGGGCGGCGCCTGGTAGCCGAGCCGCTCCAGCAGCGCCCCGAAGCGCCCGCGGTCCTCGGCGAGGTCGATGGCGTCGACGCTCGTGCCGATGATGGGCACGCCCGCCTCCTGCAGCCCGGCCGCGAGCTTCAGCGGCGTCTGGCCCCCGAACTGGACGATGACGCCCTCCGGCTGCTCGATCTCGACGACCCCGAGGACGTCCTCGAGCGTCAGCGGCTCGAAGTACAGGCGGTCGGACGTGTCGTAGTCCGTGGAGACGGTCTCCGGGTTGCAGTTGACCATCACGGCGTCGCGACCACTCGCGCGGACGGTCATCGCGGCGTGCACGCAGCAGTAGTCGAACTCGATCCCCTGACCGATGCGGTTGGGGCCCGCGCCGAGGATGACGACGCTCGGGGTGTCGCCGCGCCGGACCTCGTGGACCGCTTCGCCGCGCTCCCAGCCGGAGTAGAAGTACGGCGTCTCGGCGGCGAACTCGGCGGCGCAGGTGTCGACGGCGCGGTAGCTGCGCGTGCCCGCAAACGGCGCCTCGGGGTGCAGCGCGAGCTGCTGCAGCTCGCGCAGGAACCAGAGGTCGATGTGGGTGCGGCGGTTGACGTCCTCGGGCTCGGCGCCGGCGGCGAATGCCGCGATGAGGATGTCGTAGCGGTCCGGGCCGGGGGTCTGGAGCGTGTCCAGCAGCTCCTCGAGCGAGCCGTCCGTGGCCGGCTCGGCGTCGAGCTCGCGGCTGCGCATCGCCTTGGCGAACGCCTGCTGGAAGGTGCGGCCGATCGCCATCGCCTCGCCGACGGACTTCATGTGCGTGCTCAGCCCGGCGTCGACGCCCGAGAACTTCTCGAACGCGAAGCGCGGCCACTTCACGACGACGTAGTCGATCGCGGGCTCGAAGGAGGCCGGGGTCAGGCGCGTGATGTCGTTGTCGATCTCCTCCAGCGCGTAGCCGACCGCCAGGCGCGCGGCGATCTTCGCGATCGGAAACCCGGTGGCCTTCGAGGCCAGCGCGCTGGAGCGCGACACGCGCGGGTTCATCTCGATGACCATGATCTCCTCGGTCTCCGCGTTGACCGCGAACTGGACGTTGGAGCCGCCCGTCTCGACGCCGACCGCGCGGATCACGGTGAAGGCCTGGTCGCGCAGGCGCTGGTAGAGGCGGTCGGGGAGCGTCTGCTGCGGGGCGACCGTGACGCTGTCGCCGGTATGCACGCCCATCGGGTCGACGTTCTCGATCGAGCAGACGATCACGCAGTTGTCGTTGTGGTCGCGCATGACCTCCAGCTCGAACTCGCCCCACCCGATCACCGACTCGTCGAGCAGGATCTGGCCGATCGGCGAGGCGTCCAGGCCTCCGCGGACGATCGCGCGAAACTGCTCCTCGGTGCGGGCGATCCCGCCGCCGCGGCCGCCGAGCGTGTAGGCCGGGCGGATGATGACCGGCAGGCCGATGTCGGCCATCGCGGCGTCGGCCTCGGCGGCCGTCGTGGCGATCGCGCTGCGCGGCATCCGCAGCCCTGCCTTCTCCATCGCGATGCGAAACTCGTCGCGGTCCTCCGCGCGGCAGATCGCCTCGTAGTTCGCGCCGATGAGCTCGACCCCGTACTCCTGCAGCGTGCCGTTCTCGTGCAGCTCCTTGGCGAGGTTCAGCGCCGTCTGGCCGCCGAGCGTCGGCAGCAGCGCATCCGGGCGCTCGCGGGCGATGACCTGCGTGACGGGCCCGGCGAGCAGCGGCTCGACGTATGTCGCGTCGGCGAACTCGGGGTCGGTCATGATCGTCGCCGGGTTGGAGTTCACGAGCACGACCTCGTAGCCCTCCTCGCGCAGGACCTTGCAGGCCTGCACGCCGGAGTAGTCGAACTCGGCCGCCTGCCCGATGACGATCGGCCCCGATCCGAGGATCAGGATGCGCTGGATGTCGTCACGCCGCGGCATCGACGAACCGATCGAAGAGATACAGGCTGTCGTTCGGGCCGGGGCCGGCCTCGGGGTGGTACTGGACCGTCGAGGCCGGGACGTCGAGCAGCGTGAGGCCCTCCACGGTTCCGTCGTAGAGGTTGACGTGCGTGAGCTCGGCGGCGCCGAAGTCCGTCTCCCAGCGCACCGGCTCGCCGCTGTCCAGCCTCGCCGCGCCGTCGGGCGGCGTGACCGCGAAGCCGTGGTTCTGGGAGGTGATCTCGATCCTCCCGGTGCGCAGGTCCTTGACCGGGTGGTTGGCGCCGCGGTGGCCGAAGCGCAGCTTGTAGGTCTGCAGGCCGACCGCCTGGCAGAGCAGCTGGTGGCCGAGGCAGATCCCCCAGACCGGCCGCCTGCCGACGAGCGCGCGGACCGTCTGCACGATGTGCCCGAGCGCGGCCGGGTCGCCGGGCCCGTTGGCGAGGAAGAAGAGGTCGGCGTCGCCGGCGAGCAGCTCGTCGGCGCTCACGCTGCAGGGGTGCAGCTCGACGACCGCCCCGCGGGCGACGAGGTGGCGCACGATCGAGGACTTGATGCCGGTGTCGATGGCGGCGATCCGCGGGCCGTCGCCGGAGCCGTGGACGGTCATGTGCGACGGCGTGACGACGCTCGCGAGGTCCAGGCCCGCCATCTGCGGCTCGGCGGCGATCAGCTCGCGGGCGGCGGCCGCGCTCATCGACGCAGGAAAGACCCCGCCCCGCATCGAGCCGGCCTCGCGGATGTGGCGCACGAGCGCGCGCGTGTCGACCTCGCTGATCGCCGGCACGCCGCAGTCCGCGAGCCAGTCGCACCAGCCGCGCTCGGCGCCCGGGGCGTCCTCGCCGTTCATCGCGGCGCGCATGACGACGGCGCGCGCCCAGATGCGGTCGGACTCCATCGCCTCCGCGCAGACGCCGTAGTTGCCGATGTGCGGATAGGTGAACGTGATGATCTGGTTCGCGAAGCTCGGATCGGTGACCGACTCCTGGTAGCCGGACATCCCGGTCGTGAAGACGACCTCGCCGGTCGCCGCGTCCGGCGCCCCGCAGGCGATGCCGTCAAACCGCGTGCCGTCCTCGAGCAGGACGTAGCCCGTGGCCGTCACGCGGCGCTCAGCATGATCGAGCGCTCGCGATAGGCGACCGCGCCGGCGGCGACCGTCAGCAGCACCCGGCTCTGCAGCCGGCGCCCGGCGAAGCAGCAGTTGTCCGAGCGGCTCTCGTAGCCGCTCTCGCCCACCGTCCACGCGGCGGCGAGGTCGACGAGCACGAGGTTCGCCCGCTCTCCGACCTCGATCCGCGGGACGAGCAGGTCGAGCAGCCCGAGCCCCGCCGTGAGCCGCTCGACGACGAGCGACAGCGCGAGCGTCCCGGGCACGACGAGGTCGGTGTAGACCGCGGCGAACGCCGTCTCCAGACCGGTGGTCCCCATCGGCGCCTGCTCGAACGGAACCTCCTTCTCGTCACGCGCGTGCGGCGCGTGGTCGGTCGCGATGCAGTCCACGACGCCCGAGCGCAGGCCGTCGATGAGCGCCCGGCGGTCGGACGCGGCGCGCAGCGGTGGGTTCATCTTGCGGCGGGTGTCCAGGCCGCGCACGTCCTCGTCGGTCATCGTGAGGTGGTGCGGGCTGGCCTCGCAGGTGACCCGCACGCCGCGCGCCTTGGCGGTCGCGACGGCCTCGACGGACTCGCGCGCGGAGAGGTGCTGCAGATGGATCCGGGCGCCCTCGTACTCGGCGAGCGCGCAGTCGCGGGCGATCATCGTCGACTCGCTGATGCTCGGGATCCCGGCGACGCCGAGCAGCGCGCTGACCTCGCCCTCGTGCATCGCGCCTGCGCCGGAGAGCGCCGGATCCTCCTCGTGCAGCGCGAGGACACCGCCGCAGAGGCGCTGGTACTGCAGCGCGCGGCGAAAGACGCCGGCGTCGGCGACCGGCCGGCCGTCGTCGGTGAACGCGGCGGCGCCGAGCGCCCGCAGCTCGGCCATGTCGGTGAGGTCGTGCCCGCCGAGGCCTCGTGTGATCGCCGCGGTGAAGCCGACCGGCACGCGCGCCTCGCGGGCGGCGGCGTCCAGCAGCGCGTTGAGGATCGGGCCGGAGTCGACGACCGGCGTGGTGTTCGGCATCGCGACGACGGCGCAGTACCCGCCGGCGGCGGCCGAGCGGGTCCCCGTCTCGAGGTCCTCCTTGTGCTCCTGTCCGGGCGTGCGCAGGTGCACGTGCGGATCGACGAACGCGGGAAACAGGTGGCGGCCCTCGCCGTCGACGACCTCGACGCTGTCGGGCGGCGGCCCGAGCGTCCCCGGGGCACCGATCTCGGCGATCACGCCCTTGCGCACGAGGACGTCGTACTGGCCGTCGATGCCGGTCCGCGGATCGAGCACGTGCGCGCCGCGCACGAGCAGGCCGGCGGGGCGCGCCGGGGCGCAGACGAGGCGCGCCGGCGTGCGGGCGGCGGGTTCGGATGCGCGCTTCATCATGCGAGCTGGGGCTGCGTCGGGCGCGCCGCCGGGCGTTCGTCACGTGTCCCCGCCAGCACCTCGTAGAGGACGGCCATGCGCACGACCACGCCGGCCTTGACCTGCATCGTGATGACGGCCTGCGGCGAGTCGACGACCTCGCCGGACAGCTCGACGCCGCGGTTGACGGGCCCCGGGTGCATCAGGACCTGTCGCGGGCCGAGGCGGCGCCCGTTGATCTGGTAGACGGCCGCGTACTCGCGCAGGCTCGGCACGAAGGCCTCGTCCATGCGCTCGTGCTGCATTCGCAGCGCGTAGACGACGTCGGCCTCGCGCAGGTCGTCGAGGTCGTAGCGGACCTCGCAGCCGAGCGTCTCGATCCCGCGCGGGATGAGCGTCGGCGGCCCGCAGACCGTGACGTCGGCGCCCATCTTGCGGAAGGCGAGGATGTTCGAGCGCGCCACTCGCGAATGGGCCACGTCGCCGACGATCCAGATGTTGCGCCCCTCCAGCGATCCGAGCTTCTGGCGCAGCGTGTGGACGTCGAGCAGCGCCTGCGTCGGGTGCTCGTGCTTGCCGTCGCCGGCGTTGACGATCGCGGCCGTCGTCCAGCCCGCGACGAGCGCGGCGGCGCCCGCGTACGGGGTCCGGATGACGATCGCGTCCGGCGAGTGGGCGGCGAGCGTCAGGACCGTGTCCTTCAGCGACTCGCCCTTCTCGACGCTCGAGCCGCTGGCGGCGAAGTTCACGACGTCGGCGCTCAGGCGCTTGGCCGCGAGCTCGAAGGAGGAGCGCGTGCGCGTCGAGGCCTCGTAGAAGAGGTTCAGGACCGTGCGGCCGCGCAGCGCCGGGACCTTCTTGATGTCGCGGTCGGAGACCTCGGCGAAGGCGGCGGCGCGATCGAGGATGCGCTCGATGTCGTCGCGGCTGAGGTCCTCGATCGAGAGCAGGTGCCTCATGACAGGGCCTCCTCGCGAGGTTGATCGGAGATCGTCACGCTGTCCTCGCCGTCGATCTCCTCGACGCGGACGAAGACGCGCTCGCTGCGGGCGGTCGGCAGGTTCTTGCCGACGTAGTCCGGTCGCACCGGCAGCTCGCGATGGCCGCGGTCGGCGAGCACGGCGAGCTGCACGCGCGCGGGGCGGCCGTAGTCGAACAGCGCCTCGATCGCGGCGCGGACGGTGCGGCCGGTGAAGAGCACGTCGTCGACGATGACGATCGTGCGCCCGTCGACGTCGAAGTCCAGGTGCGTGGAGTGCACGACCGGCGAGCCGGCGCGCAGCGTGACGTCGTCGCGGTAGAAGGCGATGTCGAGGTCCCCGAGCGGGACGTCGATGTCGTGCAGCTCGGCGAGCAGCTCGCGCAGGCGGGCCGCGAGCACGGCGCCGCGGCGATGGATGCCGACGAGCGCGAGGCGATCGGGCTCTCCCCCGTTCTCGACGATCTCGTGGGCGATGCGCGTGAGCGTTCGCCGCATGTCGTCGCCGTCGAGGACGACCTTGGGGTCCGGCATCTGCACGTCCTTCCTGGCCTCTCGGGACCGGGTTAAAGGAGCTGGTGCAGCGAGCCTAGCAGCGGCCACGGTCGGGGGCCCTCGCTCGCGAAGCGCGCATCTGGGGCGTTGCGCCTCGCGCGTGCGCGTCAGGCGGGCGACTGCAGCGGAGCGCCGGCGCCGGGGCGCGCGACGCGCCCGCAATCCCAGCGCAACAGCTGCGGCGCGCCACGCTCGGGCAGCGGGACCTCGATCGTGTCGAAGTCGCGCGGGACCTCCGTGCCGGGAAAGACCGCGCGCGCCTCGTCGCGGATCTCCCCGCCCGCATAGCGCGAGGAGAGGTGCGTCAGCGCGAGCATCCGGACCTCGGCGTCCGCGGCGACCTGGGCCGCCTGGCGCGCGGTGCTGTGGCCGGTGAGCGCGGCGCGGTCGGCCTCCTCGTCGGCGAACGTCGCCTCGTGGACGAGGACGTCGGCGCGGTGGGCGGCGACGACGACGGCGTCCGTGGGCGCGGTGTCCCCGGTCACGACGATCCGGCGGCCGGCGCGCGTCTGGCCGACGACCTGCTCGGGCGCGACGCCGGCCACGGTCTCGCCGCGCTGCAGGCGCCCGAAGTCCGGCCCCGGCGTCACCCCGAGGCGCTCGGCGAGCTCGGCGTCCAAGCGGCCGGGGCGGCTGTCCTCCGCGAGGACGTAGCCGAAGGCGACGCCGCGGTGGCGCACCGCGAAGGGCACGATCTCCAAGTCGCCGCGGCGGACCGCCTCGCCGGGCTCGATGTCGCGCAGCGTCAGGCCGTAGCGCGGGCGCCCGAAGACCGGGCGCAGGCGCTCGAGCAGCGCCGTCGTGCCAGGCGGGCCGTGGACGGTCAGCGGCCGCTCGCGGTCGCGCAGCTCGAAGGACTTGAGCATCCCCGGCAGGCCGAGCCAGTGGTCGGCGTGCAGGTGGGTGAGGAAGACGTCCGTCAGGTCGGTGAGGCCGACGGAGCGCACGAGCTGGCGCTGTGTGCCCTCGCCGCAGTCGACGAGGATCCGGTCGGAGCCGCGACGGATGAGCAGGGCCGGCAGCCCCCGGCGAGCGGACGGGGCCGACCCCGCCGTGCCGGCGAAGAAGAGCGAGAGATCCATCGCGGCGAGCGTACTGAGGCGGATGATGGGTGACGTACGCCGACCCCGAGGAGCCTCATGTCATCACTCGCAAGCGAGTTCAAGCAGTTCATCCTGCGCGGCAACCTCGTCGACCTCGCGGTCGCGGTCGTCATCGGCACCGCCTTCGGCGCCGTCGTCACCGCGCTCGTCGCCGACATCGTCACGCCGCTGATCGCCGCTCTCGGCGGCCAGCCGGACTTCAGGAACCTGACATTCGACCTGAACGACAGCACCTTCCGCTACGGTCACTTCCTCAACGCGCTGCTGGCATTCATCCTCGTCTCGGCCGTGATCTTCTTCCTCGTGCTCAAGCCCGTGAACCTCCTCATGTCCCGCCACAAGGTCGACACCGCCACGGAGGCCAGGACGCGCGCCTGCCCCCAATGCCTCAGCGACATCCCCGTCGCCGCACGCCGATGCGCCTTCTGCACGACGGAGGTCGGGGTTGACCCCGGACCTCCGTGACACGAAGATTGCGAGTTCGTGCAACTCAGACGTGCAGGATTGGACCTCATGCGCGTACAACACCCGTGTCAGCCTCATCGGACGTGGTGAGATGCCACTGACGGACTTGAGTCGATCCAGGCTCGCAACAGGGAGGAAACCCATGTTTGGCAGAGCAACTGCTACCGCAGCAGCCACCGCCGCACTGACGCTTGCGTTCGGGGTAGCAGCGGCGAGTGCCGCGGGACCGATTGTGCCGTCGTCAGCGGCTGACGTCGATTATCACACCGAAGGCCAGATCGTGCTCGGGGGCAACATCGGCATTCACACCGACCGCGCGCCCAACCAGGGCCAGGCGCTGACGCTCTGTGACCCCGATCCGCGCCCGGCGCCCAACGTCCGGCCCGACGACTGCGGCTGGGCCATCCCCGGCGGCACCGGTCGCGACCTCGTGAACCTCGGGCGCAACATCATCGACGCCGACGAGTCGCCCAACGGCGCGTACACGCCCGTCGCGACCGACTCGCGAGATCGCTTCAACGGCAAGGCCATCGGCTTCGGGCAGGACGGCCCGGTCTTCGAGCTCGACGGGCACTTCGCCGAGGACGAGGACATGCACTTCAAGCTCACGCCGCTGACGCTTGACGCCTACCTCGCTCCCAACGGCGATGCGAACAACCGCTGGCGGCGCTTCTGCGGCACCGGCACCGTTGAGCAGTTCAACAACCAGGACCCGGGCGGCGCGGAAGACCATCCGGCGCTCCCGCCGTTCGTGCCCGGCCAGGTGCGCAAGTTCATCGCCGAGGTCTGGGATGCCGACTTCCGCGACCCGTCCGACAATGACGGCGGCAACCAGGACTACTGGGTCATCGACATGCTCGCCCCCGGCAGCCTGTTCGACGTCTCGGCATGCCAGACGACGCCGCTGGTGCCGGTCATCCCGCCGCCCGTCACTCCGCCGCCGCCGCTCGTGCCCCCGGGCGTGACGCCGATCGCTCCGACGGCCATCGCCGGCTCGCTCCCGCCGCTGGTGTCCGCCGCGGTCCTCGCCGCCTCGCAGGGCCCCGCCCAGATCCAGGTGAGCGGTGCCGCAGCTCGCGGGCCCGGCGGATGTGTGGCGACGTCGTTCAAGGTCGCCGTGCGCGGCGCGAACATCCAGCGCGTGGACTTCTCGCTGGACGGCAAGCGCCTGTCACGGGTCCTGAAGCGCGACAAGAGCGGCATGTTCCGCACGACGATCAACGTCTCCGCACTCTCGCGGAGGACGCACCGGGTGACGGCGCGAGTCGCCTTCTTCGCCGGCTCCTCCCCGCGCGTGCGGTCACTGCCGATCGCGTTCCGGCGCTGCGCGAAGGCCGTCGCAGCCCCCGCGTTCACGGGCTGAGTCAGCCGGCGGAGTGAAGCGCAACAGACGACTCGCAGGCCTGGCGGCGGTCATCCTGACCGCCGCCAGCGCCGGCACACCGGCCGCTGTCGCGCAGGACGATCCCCTCGTCGCTCCCGGGCAGCCGCTCGTGGGCGACGCGCGGCTGTCCGATGAGTCCACGCTCAGCCGGTTCGCGTTCGCGCGGTTCGACACGCCGATCTACGCTGCCCCGAGCACCGCCGCCGCGCGGGTCGGGCGGTTGCGCTTCGTCACCGAGGATGGCTTCGCCGAGCCCTACCTCCTGCTGCGCTTCACGCTTGATTCCGGGCGCGAGTGGATCCAGCTGCGGGTCCCGGGGCGCCCCAACGGTCGTACCGGCTGGGTCCCGCGCAGCGAGCTCTCGCGCTTCCACATCGTGGCCACGCATCTGCGGATCAACCGCAAGACGCTGCGGGCGGTCCTCTACCGCGACGGCGCCCCGATCTGGCGCGCGCGCATCGGGGTCGGGAAGCGCGCCACGCCCACGCCGTCCGGGCATTTCATCGTCCGCGAGCATTTCAAGCTCAAGAAGAAGGGCACGATCTACGGCCCGTACGCCTTCGGGACGAGCGCGTACTCCGTGCTGTCGGACTGGCCGCGCGGCGGCGTGGTCGGCATCCACGGGACGAATGAGCCGCGCCGGATCCCGGGCCGGCCGTCGCACGGCTGCGTGCGGCTGCGCAACTCCTCGATCCTGCGTCTGAAGGAGCTCATGCCGGTCGGAACGACGGTCGAGATTCTCTGAGGCTGTCGCCCCTGCTGTAACCGCAGGCCCCTCCCGGTGTCTTGTCGACCAACGGTCAGCAAGTCGGCGAGGAGCCTCTCATGGATTCGGTGAAGCAGGGATGCATCGGCGCAGCGCGATGGGCCTGGCGGCACTTTCGCCTCGTCGCGGGCGTCGCGCTGCTCGGCGGGCTCGTGCTGGCGCTCGTCTCCAGCCGCGCGGCGATCGCCGCCGTCGACTGGTCGATCGAGCCGTGGATGCTCGCCGGCGCTGTGGCGCTCCTCGCGATCGCCCCGTTGCTGCAGGCGCTCACGCTGCGCATCGCGCTGCGCAGGCTCGGCGCCACCGCTCCCGCGGCCGCGACGCTGCGTGTGTGGTCGCGCTCCTACCTCCTGCGCTACGAACCCAGCGGCGTCCTCGGCTTCGCCCTGCGCGTCCGTGAGCGCGAGCGCCTGGGCGCGACGACGCCGCAGGTCCTGACCGCCACCGGCTACGAGCAGCTCGCCGCCGTCACCGCGGGCGCGATCGCCGCGGTGGCGGGATTCCTCCTCGCCGGCGTCGACCCGCCGCTTGCGGCGCTCGTGCTGCTCGGCGTCCTCGGCGGCGGGGCGCTCGCGCTGCGACCCGCCTGGCTGGGCGACACCGTTGCGCGCTGGGCGTCGCGTCGCGGGATCGCCCTCGCCGGACCGCTGCGCCAGCGCACGCTCGCGCTGATGATCGCGATCGACGTCGCCGGCTGGGCGGCGACCGGCGGCGGGGCCGCGCTGCTGGCAACCGGGCTGTTCGGCGCCGCTGCGCCGGACGGCTTGCTGCTGCTCGGGGCGTTCGCTCTGTCATGGGTCGCCGGCGTCCTGTTCCCGCTGCTGCCGGCGGGCCTCGGCCCCCGTGACGCCGTGCTGGCCGCGGGCCTCGCGGGCATCGCCGGCGCGGGGATGGCCGCCGGGCTCGCGCTCGCGCTGCGGGTCGTCTCGCTGGCGGGCGAGCTGGTCGCCGTCGGCGTCGCCGAGCTCGCGGTCCTCGTGATGACGCGCCGGGAGCGCCTCGCGACGGTGGCGACGCCCGCGCCCGCGCTCCCCGCGCCGTCCGGCGACCGCACGATCGTCGTCGTCCCGACCTACGACGAGCGCGAGGCGCTGCCGCTCTTCGTCGCGCGCTTCGCAGCGACCGGCCTGGAGCTGCTCGTCGTCGACGACAGCTCGCCCGACGGGACCGGCGATCTCGCCGACGAGCTCGCGGCGTCCCGGCCCTGGATGCACGTCCTGCACCGTGCGCAGAAGGACGGGCTCGGGATGGCCTATCGCGCGGGCTTCGCCTGGTGCCTGGCCGGGGGCTACGGCCTGATCGGGCAGATGGACTGCGACCTGTCTCACCCGCCGGAGAAGCTCGCGGAGATGCGCCGCGTGCTGACCGAGCGCGATGCGGGCCTCGTCCTGGCCTCGCGCTACCTCCCGGGCGGCGGAACCGACGGCTGGAGCCGCACGCGCCTGATGCTCAGCCGCGCCGGGTGCCGCGCCTCGCGTGTGGCGCTCGGCCTCCCCTTCAGCGACCTGAGCGGTGGCTTCAAGCTGTGGCGCGCCGAGACCCTCGCCGCGATCGACATGGACGAGCTGCTGAGCGCCGGCTACGCCTTCCAGGTCGAGACGACCCAGGTGGCACACCTCAACGGGGCGCGTATCGAGGAGGTGCCGTTCGTCTTCTCCGAACGTGTCGCCGGCGCATCGAAGATGACCCTGCGCATCTCGCTCGAGGGCATCCGGGTGACGCTCGCGCTGCGCCGCCATCACCGGCCGGCCCGGCGGACCGGCGCAACGATGGCCTTGTAGCCTGCGTCGCACGCGCCCGTAGCTCAGTGGATAGAGCGCCCGCCTCCGGAGCGGGAGGTCGCAGGTTCAAATCCTGCCGGGCGCGCTGCGGAGCGTAGGCTTCACGAGCACGACACACCGCCGGATGCGATGCCCCCCGCGTCCCTGGTGGCCTGAGCCCAACGGGGGTGAGCGAGGAGGAGCCATGAGCGTCGACGACGCATCCGGACCGGTCAAGGCGGCCCACAAGGCGGCGATCGACGAGGTGGCCCGGCGCAACGATGCTGCGCACAAGAAGGCCAAGGAGAAGAAGAAGGCAGCCGACCTCAAAGCCGAGATCTTCCGGCGCAAGGTCGAGCGCGACAAGTAGCCGCGCCCGACCGGACTGCGAGGGTCTAGAGGTCCTTCATCAGGTCGGCGGCCTTCTGGCGCTCCGCGTCCATGTCGAGTGAGGCGATGTGCTCCTCGGCCTCGCCGATGGGATCGCCCTCCACGCCCTCGGGCTGAGGGCTCGGCTTGGAGTCCGTAGCCCGTTCGGCAGCGAGCGCATCGACGTCGTCGGCCACGGCGCCGTCATCGTCGCTCGCCCCCTCAGCGGTGGCATCGTCGCCACCGACATCGGCACGGCGCTTCGGCACCGGCCGCGTCGGCAGTGGCCTCGTCGGCACCGGCTGCGTCGGGAGTGGCCTCGGCCGTGTCCTGGGCTTCCTCGTCCGGCTGCACATCGTCTGGCGACATAACGTCTCTCCTCGTCGGTGTCGCGTTTGATCTACCCGGTCACCGCAAGAACTCACGCAGGTGCTCGGCGACGAGCGCCGGCTGCTCCTCCTGCGGGAAGTGCCCGCAGTCCTCGAGGTACGCGATGCGGACGTCGTCGGCGTGCTCGCCGATGTCCTTGAAGAGCCCGGGCGTGATGACCGGGTCGTCGGCGCCGTGCAGCCACAGCGCAGGCGTGGTCAGCCGGCGGTCGCGGTAGCGGCCGCGCAGCCAGGCCGGGTACTCGTAGAGCACAAACGTGCGGTAGACCTGCTGGACGGCGCGCGCCCGTGCCGGGTCCGCGAAGCGCGCGGCGAACTCGTCGAACGGCTCGAGCACGGCGTCGGTCTGGTCTGAGATCAGGCCGAAGATCTTGCGCAGGACCAAGCGCGATGCGCCGACTCGGGGCCCGATCAGCGGGCTCGCCAGCACGCCCTGATAGGAGAAGCCGCCGAGCTGCTTGGGAATCCGCCGCAGCGGCAGCGTCGGCCAGACGTGGCCCGTGTTCATCGGCACGAAGCGCTCGATGCGGTCGGGATGGTTCAGGCAGACGAGAAAACCGACGATGCCGCCCCAGTCATGGCCGACGAGATGCGCGCGCTCGATCCCCAGCGCATCGAGGACCCCGGCGACGTCGTCGGCGAGCTCGTCCTTGCGATACCCGCGCGGCGTCGCCTCGCTCCAGCCGAAGCCACGCAGGTCGGGCGCGATCACCCGATGGCGGTCGGCGAGCAGCGGCATGATCGCGCGCCAGGTCCACCAGTGCTGGGGCCAGCCGTGCAGCAGCACGACCGGCGGCCCGCTGCCGAGCTCGGCGACGTGCAGGCGCGCGCCGCGGACGTCCAGGAGGTGGTGCTGCACGCCCTCCAGCTCGGGCATCCCGGTCAGATCCACTGACCGTCCAGCCTACGCGTTGTGGCGCTTGCGCTCCTCGAGCGTCTCGCGGATCTTGGCCATCGCGCCGCCGACGCGCTTGAGATCCCAGTGCGACAGCGTGACGAGGCGCATCGGCGTGACCGCGACGACGGACGCGGTGCGCATCGTCTTCTCGAGCAGCGCGATCTCGCCGAAGAAGTCGCCGGGGCCGAGCGTCGCGACGCGCTCCTCGCCGCGCAGGACCTCCGCCTCGCCCTCCTCGATCGCCATGAACTCGTATGCGTAGTCGCCTTCCTTGAGCAGGTGCTTGCCGGCGGGCACCGAGGTTTCCGTCGCGAACGTCGCGACGCCGCGCAACGTCTCGTCGTCGAGCGACGCGAAGACGGGGATGGCCTTGAGCCGATCGGGGTCCATGAGACGGAATCTAACCCAGAGCGGGGACCTGTTGCACCAACGAGAGCACCGAGGCGAAGAGATCGCCCTGGTCGGCCACGCGCTCGACGACCTGACGGGCATCGAAGACGAGGCGCTGCGGGTCCCCGGAGTCCAGGCAGTCGCGCACCTCGTCCCAGGTGATCGGGGTGGAGACGGTGGGGCGCTCGCGTGCGCGCAGCGAGTAGACGCAGACCGTCGTCTTGTGCTCGTCGTTCTGGCTGTAGTCGATGAAGACCTTGCCGGCGCGCAGCGACTTGGCCATGCGCGAGAGCACGAGATCGGGCTCGGAGGCCTCCAGCAGCTCGGCGACGGCCTTCGCGAAGCCCTTCGTGTGCTCGTAGGTCGCGTCCGCGTTGTTGAGCGGCACGTAGACCTGCATCCCCTTGGAGCCCGAGGTCTTGGGAAACGCCTGCAGCCCGAGGCCCTCGAACATCCCCTGCAGCCACAGCCCGACGCGGCAGCACTCCACGATCGTCGCCGGCGGACCCGGGTCGAGATCGAAGACCATCATCGTCGGGCGATCCAGCCGCCGGGCGAGATGCATCGACGTGTGCAGCTCCAGGGCCGCGAGGTTCGCGAGCCAGACGAGCGTCGGGACGTCGTTGCACAGGCAGAAGTCGACCGTCTTCTTGGACAGGGGCACGGGCGCCGTCTGAACCCACGCGGGCCGGTGCGGCGGGCACTGCTTCTCGAAGAAGCTCTTGTCCTCGACGCCGTTGGGAAAGCGCACGCGCGTCAGCGGCCGGTCGTCGAGGTGCGCGAGGAGCACGGGCGCGACCGCCACGTAGTACTCGATGACGTCGCGCTTGGTGAAGCCGGCCTTCGGATACAGGACCTTGTCGAGGTTCGTGACCTTCAGCGCGCGCCCGCCGACCTTGACCTCGACGCCGTCGCGAAGCGGCGTGCCGGCATCGAGGAACGCCGACGGCGGCGCCTCCTCGCGCAGGCCCTTGTAGGAGGGATGGCGCAGCATCCCGTCGCTCGTCCACTCCGTGAACTCGACCTCGGCGACGTGCGACGGCTGCACCCAGACCGCACCCCGGGGCGGCTTGGGCGCGCCGGCGAACGGCGACGTGTCGCGGGGCTCGAGCACGTCGGCCAGGCGCGCGAGCTCGGCGTCGGTGAAGCCCGTGCCGACGCGCCCGCAGTAGCGCAGGCGCCCGTCCTCCGGCACGCCGACGAGCAGCGCGCCGATGCGGTCGCTGCGCCGGCCCTCTCCGGGCAGCCAGCCGCCGACGACGACGTCCTCGCGGCGCACGTTCTTGACCTTCAGCCAGCAGCGCGAGCGCCGCCCGGGCTCGTAGGGGCTGTCGAGCTTCTTCGCCACGACGCCCTCCAGGCCGCGTTCGCGGCTGGCCTCGAGCACCGCCGGGCCGTTGCCGACGACGTGGTCGGGCGTCTGCCACGAGCGCCCGTCGAGGTCGAGCTCGCGCAGGCGCTCGCGACGCTCGACGTAGGGCAGCGCCGTCAGCGAATGGCCGTCGAGCCACAGCAGGTCGAAGGCGACGTAGACGACCGGGAGCTCCTTCGACAGCCGCCGCGCCTGGCTCTCGCCGCGCACGTGCATCCGCGACTGCAGGCGCCCGAAGCTCGGGCGACCGTCGGCGTCGAAGCTCACGATCTCGCCGTCGAGGATCGCGCTGTGCGAGCTCAGCGCCCGGTTGAGCGCCTTGAGCTCGGGATAGGCGGCGCTGATGTCGTTGTGGTTGCGGCTCTCGAAGCGGATGCGGCCCGGCTCGGAGTAGGCGATCGCACGCACCCCGTCCCATTTGATCTCATAGGCCCAGTCCGCATCGTCGGGCGGCAGCGTCCCGGGCTTGGCGAGCATCGGCGCCAGGCGCTCGGGCATCGCCTCGCGGCCCTGGTCCTCGGCGGGGTCCATGCGGTGGATCATCCAGTCCTTGCCGGCCCCCTCCCCCTTGCGCTTGTTCAGGGGAAACAGCCCGTAGCGGCCGCGCAGGCGCTCGCCGTGGAAGGTGACCTCGACCTTGTCGTCGTCGAACTTGTGCGTCTCGTAGGTCCCGCGGTCCCAGATGCGCATCGAGCCCGCGCCGTAGGAGCCCTTCGGGATGTCGCCCTCGAACTCGAGGTACTCCAGCGGATGGTCCTCGGTGCGAACCGCCAGGCGGTTCTGCCTGGGGTCCTCGGGAATCCCGTTCGGAACCGCCCACGATGCCGCGACGCCCTCGTGCTCCAGGCGCAGATCCCAGTGCAGGCGCGTGGCGTGGTGCTCCTGGACGACGAAGCGGGGGGCGCCGGCGCCGCCGTGCGCGCCGTCGCCGTCGCCGGCGGGCTCCGGAGTCGCCTTCGGGTCGCGCTTGCGCTTGTACTCGTCGAGCCGGTCGCGGGCGGGCACGGTCACAGTGTGCCCGTCCGGCGGCGCGCTCTCTCAGCCTCCGGCGACGGCCGGCAGGATCGTCAGCTCGGCGCCCGCCGGCACGCTCGTCTCCAGGCCGTCGAGGAAGCGGATGTCCTCGCCGCCGAGGTAGACGTTGACGAAGCGCCGCAGGCCGCCGTCCTGGTACAGGCGCTCGCGCAGCTGTCCGTGCTGCTCGAAGACCGACTCGAGCGCCTCCCCCACCGTCGTGCCCTCGGCCTGCACCGATGCCGCGCCACCGACCGTGTCGCGCAGCTGCGTGGGGAGCTTGACCGTGATCACACGTGGGCCGACTCGGCGAACGCCGCCTCGAAGGACTCGATCGTCGCATCGACCTCGTGGGCCGTGAACGAGTCGCGCACCGCGTCGAGCGTCTTCAGCCCGTCTCCGGTGATCACGAGCACGACGCGCTCGTCGCGGCGGATGTCGCCGCGCTCGGCGAGCTTGGCGAGCGTCGCGGTCGTGACGCCGCCGGCGGTCTCCGTGAAGACGCCGGTCGTCTCGGCGAGCAGGCGGATCCCCGCGCGGATCTCATCGTCGGTGACGGCGTCGATCGAGCCGCCCGACGAGCGTGCGAGGTCCAGCGCGTAGGGGCCGTCCGCGGGGTTGCCGATCGCCAGCGACTTGGCGATCGTGCTCGGCTTGACCGGGCGGCAGAAGTCGTGGCCGGCCTCGTAGGCGATCGCGACGGGCGAGCAGCCGGTGGCCTGCGCGCCGTTCATCGTCGGCACCTCGCCGTCGAGCAGACCGACGTCGATGAACTCCTGAAAGCCCTTGGCGATCTTCGTGTACAGCGACCCGGATGCGATCGGCACGATGCAGCGGTCGGGCAGCTCCCAGCCCAGCTGCTCGGCGATCTCGAAGGCGACGGTCTTGGAGCCCTCGGCGTAGTACGGGCGCATGTTGATGTTCACGAAGGCCCAGTTCTCGCGGTCGCCGGACAGCTCGGTGCAGAGGCGGTTGACGTCGTCGTAGTTGCCGCGGACCTTGACGAGGTTCGTCCCGTAGATGCCCGTCGCGAGGATCTTCTGCTCCTCGAGGTCGGACGGGATCAGCACGTAGGAGGCCATCCCGAGCGCCGCGCCGTGTGCCGCGACCGAGTTGGCGAGGTTGCCCGTCGACGCGCAGGCGAGCGTGTCGAAGCCCAGCTCGCGCGCCCTGGTGGCGGCGACGGAGACGACGCGGTCCTTGAAGGAGTGCGTCGGGTTGTGCGCGTCGTTCTTGACCCAGACCTCACGCAGGCCGAGGCGCTCGGCCAGCCGGTCGGCGCGGATGAGCGGCGTGCAGCCCGCGGGCAGGCCGGTGCGCGTCTTGGGCTGCGAGCCCTCGAGCGGCAGGAAGTCGTGGTAGCGCCAGATGTTCTGCGGGCCGCCCTGGATGCGCCGGCGCACCTCCCCCGCGTCCGCGAGGCCCGAGTGGTCATAGCCGACCTCGAGCGGCCCGAAGCACCGCGAGCACACGTAGCGCGCCTCGAGCGGATATTCGGTTGCACACTCTCTGCACTTGAGCTGCTTGGCCGCCATGTGAACCCTCTCGCCGAAATGGATCTTGTGGCGAAGGCGCTACGGCCGTTGCCACATCTGACAGGAATTGGCACCGTTCCCGCCGCGAAGCGGAATGGTTGCCGGGGCTTCATAGGGCCTGTCCCTCCACCCCTCTGGATGTGTCCAGCTCTGTGCAGTCACAATATCAGCCATGCCCAACCTCCCAAAGCCGCGGTTCGGGCGCCCCACGCGCGGGCGCGGAGCCGTCACGCGCCCCGCCGAGGCCGAGGCGGAGACCCCGAACGTCGAGATCGTCGAGGGCCACGGGCTGCGCTGGCTGCACATCGAGCGCCCGCGCCCGGCGGACCGCGCATGGCTGGAGGAGCACTTCGACTTCCACCACCTCGACTACGAGGACGTGTACTCGCGCAACCAGCGCCCGAAGGTCGACGAGTACGACGACTACCTCTTCGTCGTCCTGCACTTCCCCCGCTTCGACAAGGCGGTGGGCCGGCTGAACGCCGCCGAGCTGGACATGTTCGTCGGCCCGGATTTCGTCATCACGCTGCCCAACGAGCCGATCCAGCCGCTGGAGTACCTCTTCGAGCGCTGCCGCACGCGCGAGGACATCCGCGAGAGCCTCTTCTCCAAGGGCCCGGGCTACCTGCTCTACAAGATCGTCGATGACTGCGTCGACTCGTCGTTCCCGATGCTCGCGAAGATGGGCAACAAGCTCGAGGTCCTCGAGGACGACATCTTCGAGGGTCGCTCCGGCGAGATCGTGCGCGACATCTCCAACGTCAAGCAGGAGATCATCAACTTCCGCAAGATCGTGCGCCCGCAGCGCACGGCGCTGCAGGACCTCGAGCGCACGAAGCGCTACATCCCGGAGGGGCTGGACATCTACTTCGACGACATCAACGACGCGTCCGAGCGCATCTGGGACATGCTCGAGAACTTCAAGGAGGTCGTCGAGGGCCTCGAGTCCACGAACGAGTCGGTCCTCTCGCACCGCGTCAACGACGTCCTGAAGGCGCTGACGGCGATCAGCGTCGTCGTCCTGCCGCTGACGCTCGTCGCGAGCGTATGGGGCATGAACGTCGGCGTCCCGGGCGAGGGCTCGATCCACGCCTTCTGGATCATCGTCGGCTCGATGGTCGCGCTGCTCGCCGGCATGCTCTGGTTCTTTCGCAGCCGCGGCTGGCTCTAGGCGTGGGCGTGGCGCTCGAAGGGCTCGAATCGCTCGTCGAGTCCGCGGCGCTCACGGCGCCCGTCCAGCGCAAGCGCATGCTCGTCGTCGTCAACCCGGTCGCGTCGACGATGTCCGCGCGCCTGCGCAACCTCGTCGTCGCCGCGCTGCACGGGCGCTACGAGGTCGAGGCGATCGACACCACCGCCCGCGATCACGCCACCGACCTCTGCCGGCAGGCCGCCGACGAGGGCTACGACGTCGTCGTCTCATTCGGCGGCGACGGCACGGTCAACGAGGTCGCCAACGGCCTCGCGGGCGGCGGCACGCCGATGACCTGCCTGCCCGGCGGCGCGACGAACGTCCTGTGCAAGATGCTCGGCATCCCGGGCTGACATCGTCGACGCGACCGAGCACCTGCTCGCGCTCGCCGACCGCTGGCAGCCGCGCAGGATCGACCTCGGCACCGCCAACGGCCGCGCCTTCACGTACTCCAGCGGCTTCGGCCTGGACGCGAGCGTCGTCAAGCGCATCGAGGCCTCGCCGGAGCTCAAGCGCCACCGGCTGCGCGAGTACTTCTTCGTCTACGCCGCCGTCGAAACGGTCCTGCGCCAGTACGTCCGCAACCCGCCGCGGATGAACGTCGAGGTCGCGGGTGAGACGTCGTCGGCGATCTCGACGATCGTCCAGAACGGCGCCGAGTTCACCTACCTCGACGACAAGCCGATCCACATCGCACAGGGCGGCGGGCTGTCCACCGGGACGCTGGCAGGCGTCGCGCTGCGCGGCGTCAAGGCGCCCGACATCCCCGCGATCGCACTGCGGCTGCTGTCGTCGAAGCGGTCGGTCGTCGGCCAGCGCCAGATCCACGCGTTCGCGGGCGTCGAGGGCCTGCGCTGCGTGTCCGCGGATGGCCGCGCGATCCCGCTGCACGTCGACGGCGACCACATCGGCGACGTCACCGAGGCCGTCTTCGCGATCCGGCCGGGCGCGCTCGGCGTCGTCGCCTAGCCACGCCCGCGACGCCCGTGCGGTCCCCGGCGGGGTCGTACTCCTGCGGGTCGTCGGTCATCTCGGCTTCAGGAGTGGCGCCGGCGCGCCGATGCAGAGCCCGATGAGCACCGATCCGCCGACGGGAACGCCCTTTGACCCGATTGCCGCGCTGACGCGCATGGTCCAGACGGGTGCCTCCGACCTGCACCTCAAGGCCGGCAATCGTCCGCTGATCCGGGTCGACGGCGAGCTCGTGGCGCTCGACGCGGACGCCGCGCCGCTGATGCCGCGCGACACCGAGCACGTCCTGCGATCGCTCCTCCCGGCCCATCTGCTCTCCGAGTTCGAGCGCTGCAAGGAGCTGGATTTCGCACACGGCGTTCGTGGGCTCGGACGCTTTCGCATCAATGCGTACCGCCAGCGGGGCACGATCGCGCTGGTGATGCGCGCCGTCTCCGGTGCCGTGCAGACGATCGACGACCTCGGGCTGCCCGACGTCGTGCGCCGGCTCGTCGAGGAGGAGCGCGGTCTTTTGCTCGTCACGGGGACGCCGGGATCGGGCAGGTCGACGACCGTCGCCGCCATGATCGAGCACATCAACACCACGAGTGCCAAGCACGTCGTGACGATCGAGGATCCGATCGAGTACCTCTTCAAGGACAACCTGGCCTCCATCGACCAGCGCGAGGTCGGCGTCGACACGACGTCCTTCGCCACCGCGATGCGCCAGGTCCTGCGCCAGGACCCCGACGTCATCTTCGTCGGGGAGCTGCGCGACGCCGAGACCGCCGCGATGGCCCTCGCCGCAGCCGAGGCGGGACATCTCGTGGTGTCGACGCTCCAGGCAGCCGACGTTCCCGATGCGATCAACCGCCTCCTGGAGCTCTTCGAGTCCGACGAGCACGCCAACGTGCGGCCGATGCTCGCGGAGACCCTGCAGGGGATCGTCTCCCAGCGGCTGGTGCCGACGGTCAAGCCCGGAGGTCACGTCGCGGTGACCGAGGTCCTGACGGTCACCAACCGCGTGCGCGACGCCCTGCTGCATTCGCGGGCCATGACCGAGCTCGCCGCGATCATCGCCGACGGCGGGGCCCACGGCATGCACACGTTCGCCCAGTCGCTCTACTACGCCACGACGCGCGGGCAGATCTCGATGCGCGTCGCGCTGGCGCACACGAGCCATCCCCACGATCTGCGTCTGCTCGCGGCGGCGAAGGAGCATCCGCCGACCACGCCCGAGCGCCCGGCGCCCGTCCTCGTGCAACTGCCCGCGCTGCCCGAGACCGAGCCCGAGCTGCACGTGCAGGCGCCAGGCCCGGAGCCCGCGCGGCGGGCCTCGACGCCGCCGCCGTCGGGCTAGCCGCCGCCGCCGGGGGTGACCCGGTAGGCGTCGAAGACCGAGTCGATGTTCCTCAGGCGGTTGATGGCGGCCTTGAGCACCTGCAGGTCGCCGACCTCGACGACGAACCAGTTCTGCACCATCGGGTGCGAGACGACGCAGCGCGCCTCGACGATGTTGATGCCCGCCTCGGCGAACGTCCGCGACAGGTCCTCGAGCAGGCGATGGCGGTCCCAGGCGTCGACCTGCAGCTCGACCTTGAATGCCGTCTCGTGGTCGCCCTCCCAGCTCACGGCCGTGAAGCGGTCGGGGTCCTTGCGCAGCTGTACGGCGTTGGGGCAGTCCTCGCGGTGGATCGTGATGCCGCGCCCGAGCGAGATGTAGCCGAGGATCGGGTCGCCGGGCACCGGCCGGCAGCACTTGGCGAGGCGCAGCATGACGTCGTCGACGCCGTCGACGCGGATGCCGTACTGCGTCGAGGAGCTCGTCGGCTGGCGGCGCTGGCGGCGCGTGGCGAGCAGGTCGTCGGCGAGCGTGCGCGCCTCGCCCTCGGCCGCCTCGCCCTGCTTGAGGCGCTGCATGATCTTGTTGACGACGACCTTGGCGGAGATCTTCGCCCCGCCGAGCGCGATGTAGAAGTCGTCGGCCTTCTTGAAGCCCATCTCGCGGATGACGTCGGCCAGCAGCGGCGAGGAGACGATCTTCTGCGCCGGCAGCCCGTGCTTCTTGAGCTGCTCGTGGAGGATGTCGCGGCCGGCGTGCTCGGTGTCGTCGCGCGACTCGGCCTTGAACCACTGCTTGATCTTGTTGCGCGCGCGGGTCGTGCGCACGACGGCCAGCCAGTCGCGCGACGGCCCGCGCTCGCGATTGGAGGTCATGACCTCCACGATGTCCCCGGACTTCAGCTCGTAGTGCAGCGGCACGAGCTTGCCGTTGACCTTCGCGCCGACGCAGCGATGGCCGACGTCGGTGTGGACCTCGTAGGCGAAGTCCAGGGGCGTCGCGCCGGCGGCCAGGTTCTTGACCTCCCCCTTGGGCGTGAAGACGTAGACCTCGTCCTCGAAGAGGTCGACCTTCAGCGCGTCCATGAACTCCTTGGGATCCGACGTCTCCTGCTGCCAGTCGAGCATCGAGCGCAGCCACTTGAGCTTCGCGTCGCCGTCGGCGGCCGGACCCGACTTGCCCTCGCCGTCGACCTTGTAGATCCAGTGGGCGGCCACGCCGAACTCCGCCATGTCCTGCATGTCCTTCGTGCGGATCTGGATCTCCAGCGGCAGGCCCTCGGGCCCGATGACCGTCGTGTGCAGCGACTGGTACATGTTGAACTTCGGCATCGCGATGAAGTCCTTGAAGCGACCCGGCAACGGCTTCCAGAGCGAGTGCACGACGCCGACGGCGCCGTAGCAGTCCTTCACCGAGTCGACGATGACGCGCATGGCCGTGAGGTCGTAGATCTCGTTGAACTCCCGGCCCTTCTTGGTCATCTTCGAATAGATCGAGTAGAAGTGCTTCGCGCGGCCGGAGATGTGGGCCTCGATGCCCAGGGCCTGCAGCTCGCGCGAGAGGTACGCGCCGGCCTTCTCGACGTAGGACTCGCGCTCGTCGCGCTGCTGGTTGACGAGGCCCTTGATCTCCTGGTACTTGCGCGGATGCAGCGCGGCGAAGGCCAGGTCCTCGAGCTCCCACTTGATCGCGTGGATGCCGAGCCGGTGGGCGATCGGCGCGTAGATGTCCAAGGTCTCCTTGGCCTTGTCGATCTGCTTCTGCTTGGGCATCGCCGCGATCGTGCGCATGTTGTGCAGGCGGTCGGCGAGCTTGATGAGGATGACCCGCACGTCATTGGCCATCGCGACCATCATCTTGCGGTAGTTCTCGGCCTGCGCCTCGTCGCGCGACTGAAAGACGATGCCGGTGAGCTTCGTGACGCCGTCGACGAGGTTGGCGATCTCGTCACCGAAGCCGCGGCGCACCTCGGCGATCGACGCCGACGTGTCCTCGACGGTGTCGTGCAGCAGCGCGGCGCAGAGCGTCTCGGTGTCGAGGCGCATGCCGGCGCAGATCTTCGCCACGCCGACGGGATGCACGATGAAGTCCTCGCCGGACATGCGGCGCTGGTCGGCGTGGTGCTCGCAGGCGAACACGAACGCGCGCTCGACCTTCTTGCGGTCGATCTGCACGGCCGAGGCGTCGGCGTGCTCCTCGACGATCGCGAAGACGTCCGAGAGCAGGCTGCGCTCGAGGTCGGTGAGGTCGGCGCGATCGACCGCGACGCCGGGATGCTCGGCCGCGACCTCGTCGACCGGCACGCGCCGGGCCCCGACGCGCTGCCGGGCCGGAGCCCTCACGCCGCCTTTGCTGTCACCCCGGTCAGGTATCTCCGGCCGTCCTCGTATCGCTGGTGGTAGGCCCGGAACGCGGCGGATCGCTCGAGCGCGGTGCGCTCGGCGGCCGGCATCGTCACGGTCCTGCAGTCCGGGTCGAGGCTGACGAGGTCAAGCTCCGCGAGAACCCTCATCACGCGCCCGGCCAGCGTTGCCGGCACCGGCGCCCGTGGGTCTCCGCGAAGCAGCGCCTCGAACTCCCCGCCCCCCGCGCCGCCGGCGTCCCGCAGGGCCCGGTACGTCGCGGCGAGGCAAGCACGAAGGCCGTACTCACGCTCATGGATCTGAAGGGTGAATCCTAGCTCAGGATCGCCCCATGCCAGATGGGTCATCCGGCCATGCGTCCGCAGCGGGCCGGCCGGCGGATCGAGCAGGACGACGTGGTGGTCGGCACGTGCGAGGCCGGGGTCGCGCTCGAGCGCGTCGTGCGAGCACAGCTCAAAGCCGCCGAGGATCGGCTGCAGCTGCCGCGCGCGGATCCGGGCGTCGGCGGCGACCACCAGCACGGGCTCCCCCGAGGCCACGAGCGCGGCCACCGTGCCGGCGATCCCGCCGCCGCGGCGGTCGCGGACGGGCCCGGTGATCTGCTCCGGCGGCGCGAGGAGCTCCGCCAGGGGGCGCGCGAGCTCGGCCCGGACGGCCCCGACGTGGTCCTCCGCCTCCCCCACGAGGACGATCGGCTCGGGCGCGCAGGGCCGCGCGTCCTTGAGCACGAGGCGCGGCTCGACGCTGCCGTTGTACTCGTTGAGCTCGAGCGCGAACGTCGCATCCAGCGGCCGGTCGCAGTCGATCGTGGACGTGCCGAAGGCGACGGCGCGCGCGCTCACGGGGCCCGACGAGACGCTGAAGCGCACGTGCCTGCCGTCCTCCCCCATCGTCCGCGGATCGCTGCAGCGCGTCGCGGGGACCAGCAGCGCCACGCCGGGGTTGGCGGTGCCGAACGGCGCGAGGCGCTCGAGCTCCTCCGCGAGGCCGATGCCGAGCTCGTCGCCGGCGACGACGGCATCGACGCGGCGATGGGTGACGAGGTCCTGCGGGCGCAGCGTCGCGGCGGCATGGGCCTCGAAGGCGGCGCGAAAGGCGTCGACCTCGCTCGCGAGCACCTCGCAGCCGGCCGCCGCCCGGTGGCCGCCGTGCCGGGCGAGGTGCGCCGCGCAGGCGTCGAGGCCGGCGAGCAGGTCAAAGGCCGGGATCGACCGTCCCGAGCCGGTGCCACGTCCGGTCCGGGGATCCAGCGCGACGAGCACGGTCGGGCGGCAGTGGCGCTCGGCGATCCGCGAGGCGACGATCCCGATGACGCCCTTGTGCCAGCCCTCGCCCGCCAGGACGTAGGCGGGCCGCACGCCGGCCTTGGCGATGAGGCTCTCGGCCTCGAAGAGGATCCGCTGCTCGGTGTGGCGGCGCTCGGCGTTGAGGCGGTCGAGCTCCTCGGCGATCTGCGCCGCCCGCTCGTCGTCGCGCGTGAGGACGAGCTCCAGGCCGGCGTCGGCGCGCTCGAGGCGACCGGCCGCATTGATGCGCGGCGCGAGGCGGAAGCCCACGGCGCGCGCGTCCACGCGCGCGGGATCGACGCGACCGACCTTCATCAGCGCGCGCAGCCCCGGGCGCGTGGTCGCCGCGAGCGCCCGCAGCCCTTCGCGCACGAGCCGGCGGTTCTCGCCGAGCAGCGGCACGCAGTCGGCGACCGTGGCCAGGGCGACGAGGTCGAGGTCGGCGTCCGCGCCCGCGGGGTCGCGACCGGCGGCGCCCAGCAGGGCGGCTGCGAGCTTGTGGGCGACGCCGGCGGCGCAGAGCTCGGCGCACGGGTAGCCGCACACGCCCGGGTGGACGATCAGCGCGTCGGGCAGCCGGCCGTCTGCGCGCGGCATGTGGTGGTCGGTGACGACGACGTCGATGCCCGCGGCGCGCGCCGCGGCGACCTCGTCGACGGCGGTGATCGCGCAATCGGCTGTCACGAGCAGCCGCGTCCCGCGGGCGGCGAGCCGCGCCACCGTCGCAGCGGACAGCCCGTAGCCGTCCTCGGTGCGGCTGGGCAGGAACCAGTCGACGTCGGCGCCGAGCTCGCGCAGCACCGAGACGAGGATCGCCGTCGAGCACACGCCGTCGACGTCGTAGTCGCCGTGGATCGTGATCCGCGTGCCGTCGCCCACGTGGCGCAGCACGAGCGCGCACGCGTCGCCGATGCCCGCGAACCGCGCCGGGTCGTGACGCTCGTCGGCGGCCAGCCACGCCCGCGCCGCTCCACAGTCGCCGAGCCCGCGGCGGACGAGCACCTGCCCGAGCGCGTGGCTGACGCCGAGCTCGCGCTCGAGCTCGAGCACGGCCGCCACGTCGCAGGGAGCGATCTGCAGAAGGGGTGGCTCGTCGGCAGGCACCGGCCCACGGTACGTGCGGCGGGTGACGGAACCGTGCTCGGGGGCCGGTGCGCCCGCAACCTGCAGTCGCTGAGCGGTGGGTCAGCGTCGCAGCGCGAGCGTGAAGCCGCCGGCGACGATGATCACGAACATCGCCGGAAAGGCGTAGGAGATCACGCCGATCTGATTGAGCAGGACGAGCGGGACCGCGGGGGCGAGCGTGAGGATCAGAGCCGCCGGCATCCCCTGGCCGGCGATGAGGGTGGCGATCGCGGCGGCCGCAAGGCCGATCAGGCACAGCGTGAGCACGACCATGCCGACCACGAAGAGCCCGAAGCCCATTGCGAGCAGCTGGCGGTTGCTGTCCCCGAACAGCTGGAAGTTCTTCTGGAAGACGAGCCCGCCCGCGATCGTCGCGAGGAAGGCGAGCGCGGCGCCGTTGACGAGCCGGCGCACCGTCCAGCCCGACGCCGCCGCGGTCGCGCGCTCACGCATGCGGCTCTCGCGTGCCCGCGGCTCGCGAGCCCGCGGCTCGCGAGCCCGCAGTTCGGGCGGGCGCTCGGTCACGCGCGGGGGCGCCGGCCGCGGTGCGGCGCCGTCGCGTCGCACGACGGTGATGCGGGCCGAGCCCGGTCCTTCGGTCGCCATGCGCTGTCATACGCGCGCGGCGGGCGAAACCCTGCCTGCGACGCCGGCCTAGTGGCCGGGCAACGGCTCGAGATCGTGGGCGTCCTCGGCTTCTTTGCGCAGCCCGAGCCAGTAGAAGAACGCGTACCCGAGCGCGGTGCCGGGGATGGCCTCGAGCGCCGTCATGAGGTTCGTGTCGTCCTGACCCGGCACGGCGAAGCCGTTGATCACGAGGCCGAAGAGGATCGCGCCGAGCACGCAGCCGAGGAACGCGCCGACGATCCCCGCCCAGCAGCGATCCGGCAGGAAGATCGTGAAGTGCCACAGGGCGAGGCCCATCATGGTCCAGGCGAGCCCGCCCATCAGCGCGGCCTCCCGTGCTTGCCCTTGCGGCGCGCGGCGGCGCTGCGCGGCTTCGGCTTGGTCCCGGCGTCGCGGCGATCGGGCATGACGACGTCCTCGGGCAGCGCGTCGGCCGCGTCGTCGACCGGCGCCGGCGCGGGCGCCGGCGCGGGCTTCGTCTTGGCGGCCTTCGGCGGAGGATCGGCGACCGCCGTTCGGCGCGCGGACTTCGGTGCGGGATCGACGTGCAGGTCGCGCACCATGTCCTCGAACTCCGATCGCGAGACCTGCGCCTCGGGATCGTCGGGGGACGTGAGGCGGCTGCCGCCGCGCAGGCGCCGCTTGTCGACCTCGACCTGCACGCCCGCCGAGCCGGTGGCGAACGCGGGGACGACCCCGCCGTTCTCGGCCGCGATGCTCGCGTGGCGGCGGCGATAGATCGGCTCGCGCTCCTTCCACGCCGTCAGCACCGGCGCGGCGATGAAGATCGACGAGTACGTGCCGGAGATCGTGCCGACGAGCAGCGCGAACGCGAACGCGCGCAGCGTCTCGCCGCCGAACAGCAGCAGCATGAGGACCGGCAGGCCCGAGCAGAAGCTCGTCGCGAGCGAGCGCACCACGACCTCGGACATCGAGCGGTTGACGATCTGCGAGAACGCGGCGCGCGGCATGCGCGGCACGTTCTCCCGGATGCGGTCGAACACGATGATCGTGTCGTACAGCGAGAAGCCGAGGATCGTGAGCAGGGCGGCGACGGTTGCCGTGGACACCTCCTGTCCCACGAGGGCGTAGATGCCCGCCGTGATGAGGATGTCGTGCATCAGCGCGATCAGCACCGGCACCGCGTACTTGGGCTCGAAGCGCAGGGCGATGTACGCCGAGATCACCAGCAGCGACGCGACGATCGCGATGATCGCCGAGTTCGCGACGGTCTGGCCGAACGTCGGCCCGATCGAGGTCGAGCTCGGCGTGTCGGCGAAGTCGAACTTCTGGTCGAGCGCCGACTGGACCCTCGTGACCTGGTCGGGTCGCAGGTTGTCCGTCGAGATCTGGAACTTGCTGACGCCCTTGCCCGGCGCGGTGACCTTCTGGATCTCGGCGTCGCCCTGGCCGACGGTCGCGAGGACGTCGCGCACCGCGTTCTCGTCGGTCTTCTGCGTCGTCGCGATGCTGATCCGGGTTCCCGACTCGAAGTCGATGCCGAAGTTGATCCCCTTGGAGCCCAGCGCCAGCGCGCAGACGAGCAGGATGATGCCCGAGAAGCTGAAGAACCACTTCGAGTAGCCGACGTAGTTCAGCCGCAGGCGGTCGCCCTTGGGCTTGCTCGCGCCGAGCGCCGTCGGCGAGGCGATGAGCCGCGACTTGGCCATCGTGCCGAGGATCGCCTGCGTCGCGAGGACAGCGGTGAAGAGCGAGACGATGACGCCGAGGCCGAGGGTGAGCGCGAAGCCCTTGACACCCGCGGTCGCGAGGACGAAGAGGATGAACGCCACCATGATCGTGACGACGTTGGCGTCGATGATCGCCGTGAGGCCCTTCTTGTAGCCCGTCGCGATGCCCGCCATCACCGAGCGCCCGCCGCGGATCTCCTCCTTGACGCGCTCGAAGATCACGATGTTCGCGTCGGCGGCCACCCCCAGCGTGAGGATCAGGCCCGCGATGCCCGGCAGCGTGAGGACGACCGGGATGAGCTTGATGAGCGCGAAGAAGTAGACGCCGTAGACCGCGAGTGCGATGACGGCGATGACGCCGAGGACGCGGTAGAAGATCAGCAGGAACAGCGCGACGACGATGAAGCCCGCGATGCCCGCCGTGAGGCCCTGGTCCAGCGCCTGCTGGCCGAGCGTCGCCGAGACCTGCGAGCTGGAGATGAGCTTGAGCTTCAGCGGGAGCGCGCCGGTCTTCAGCACGTTGGCGAGCGCCTGCGCGGACCTGATCGTGAAGCCGCCGGAGATCTGCGAGCCGGTGCGCCCGTCGATGCCGTCCGGGTTCTGGCGGAAGTCGATGAACGGCGTGGAGACGAGCTCGTTGTCCAGGACGATCGCGAAGTGCTGGTTGGCGCTCGCGGCGTCCTGCCCGGCGAGCAGGCCGACGCTCTCGCTGCCGCGCTCGGCGATGCGGCGCGTGACGTCCTGCCAGATCTGGCGGCCCTTCTTCGTGAACTCGAACGTGACGATCGGCTGGCCGGTGCCGCCCGCGCCCTGGTCGGTGTTCTGCTCGGGCTTCTTGATCTCCGTGCCCTTGAGCGCGATGTTGTCGCGCAGGACGTACCACTGGTCGGTCGTCGTCGTGTCCGTATCGGGCTGCTCGGCGTGGACGATGACGGTGTTCGGCTTGACCTCGTAGACCTTCGCCGTGGGACGCAGGGCCCGCGGGACGTTCGCGAGGGCGTCGGCGCGGGTGTCCTCGCCGGCCGGGCCGTTGGCGTCCTTGCCGGCGCGGAAGACCTTCTTCGTCTTCGGGTTGACGGCGTAGAAGAGGCTCGTCTCGCGCGAGTTGTCGGGCTCGACCTTGGCCGGCTGCTTGGCCGCGCGCAGGACGGCGTCGTAGAGCGGGATGGCTCCTACGCTGCCCGCCGACGGGCCGCCGGTGACGCTCGCGTCGTCGGGGTGAGGCCGGCCGTCGGGCCCGAGGACGTTGAGCTCCCAGTCATAGAACGCCAGCTGGGCGACCGTGCCGACCTGGTCGATCGCCTGCGCGAGGTTCTTGACCGCGGGCAGCGCGACGCTGATCTGCTTGCTGCCGGAGCGCTGGAGCTCGGGCTCGGCCACGCCGAGCTGGTCGACGCGATCGCGCATGACGTCGATCGCGCGCTGCAGCGCGTCCTCGGTGACCGGCTGCTGCTTGGTGCCCTGGGCCTCGTAGACGAGCTCGACGCCACCCTGCAGGTCCAGGCCCTTCTTCGTCGGCTTCTGGGTCGCGACGACGACCGACGCGATCAGGAGACCGAGGACCAGCAGCAGGACGAAGAGGTTGCGACGGCGTTCGCTCACAGCGGCACTATCGTCAGATTACTTCCCCGGCGTGAGGACGAGCAGCAATCCCCCGTCGTCGTCGTAGGCGGGAAAGAGGTCCGCGGTCGCCTGCGCGGGCAGATCGCCCTCCGCATTGACCTGCACGGGCTTGCCCAGCGCGCGCACCCCCCACTCCAGGACGGTGTTGACGTGATCCTCGCCGTTGGCGAACTTCAGCCCGAGCACCTCGTTGACCTGGCGCCCGATGACGCGCTCGTCGTCGAGCCCGGTGAGCTCGAAGGACCCGCGGCCGCAGCCGATGACGCGCCCCTGCTGGTCGCACACGAAGAACGCGGCGTTCGGCGCCGGGTAGTAGTCGTCGAGCAACTCGAAGAGAAAGCCGAAGCCGCATTTCGCGCAGCCCTTGGCCTGGCGCGAGAAGCCGGCGGTGCGGTCGGTCTCCGAGCTGCGGTTCCCGCAACTGGGACAGATGAACAGGTGAGCCATGGCGCGTCTAAGCCTAGAGAAGGATTTCTAAATCTCATGTGAAGGCGCGCGGCGGCGGCGCTACTGGTCGGCCTTCCAGCTCACGAGGCCCGAGTCGCAGGTGTCGGTGACCGTCGTGCCGGCCGCGTCGTAGAAGGTGACCTTGTAGTTCCAGGTGCCCTTGATCGACGTGCGGTCCTTGCTGCGCCTGCCGGTGATCGCGCCCTGGACGTCGGCGGGCGTCCCGGCGGCGTCGATGCGCTGTGGGCCGAACTTCGCCTTGAAGCGGCTCTTGGAGTTGATCGTGACGTTCGTGAATCCGTCGGTCGTGCCGAAGTTCTCGTTGGAGGTGCAGGTCATGTCCAGGCCGATGACGATGCGCGTCACCTTCTTGGCGCTCTTGTCGAGGGTCAGCACGACCGGCCAGTTCTGCGGCGTGATCCCGCCGTAGACGTGGCCGGACGACGGCGTGGTCGCCGCGGCGCTCGGTCCGGCCGCCACGGCGGCGACGGCGGCGAACACGCCGCAGGCCTTGAGCATCTTCCCCTTGGGTCGCAGGGCGACCACCTCCTCGTCGTTTCGTGCCGACCCTAGAACAGGCTGTCGGCGCTCGCAGGCGGCTCGATGCCCAGGTGCGCATAGGCCCGCCGCGTCGCGGCGCGCCCTCGTGGCGTGCGCCGGAGCAGCCCGCACTGCAGGAGGTAGGGCTCATAGACGTCCTCGACGGTGTCCTGCTCCTCCCCCACGGTGACCGCGAGCGTCGAGAGCCCGACCGGCGCGCCCTCGAAGCGCACGCACAGCGCCCGCAGGAGCTCACGGTCGAGGCGATCGAGGCCGAGGTGGTCGATCTCCAGGAGCGCGAGCGCCGCGTCGGCGACGTCGGCGGTCACGACCCCGCCGGAGCGCACCTCGGCGAAGTCGCGCACGCGCTTGAGCAGGCGGTTGGCGACCCGCGGCGTCCCGCGGCTGCGGGTGGCGATCGCGTGCGCGCCGCCGGGGTCCAGCGCGACCCCGAGGATGCTCGCCGAGCGCGTCACGATCGTCGCGAGGTCGTCGGTGCCGTAGTGCTCGAGGCGGTGCTGCAGGCCGAAGCGGTCGCGCAGCGGGGCCGTCAGCAGGCCCGTGCGCGTCGTCGCGCCGATGAGCGTGAACGGCGGCAGGTCGAGCGTCACGACGCGTGCGCCCGCTCCCATGCCGACCGTGATCGGCAGCTGGCGGTCCTCCATCGCCGGATAGAAGGTCTCCTCCAGGGCGCGCTGCAGGCGGTGGATCTCGTCGACGAAGAAGATGCTGCCGGGCTCCAGGGCCGTCAGGAACGCAGCGATGTCCGCCTTGCGTTCGAGCGCCGGCCCGGCGGTCTGCACGAACGGCGCGTCGAGCTCGGCGGCGATGATCTGCGCGAGCGTCGTCTTGCCGAGCCCGGGCGGGCCGGCGAGCAGGACGTGGTCCAGCGGCTCGCCGCGCGCGATCGCGGCCTCGATCGAGATCGCCAGCTGCTCCTTCAGCGACGGCTGCCCGATGAAGTCCTCCAGGCGCCGCGGGCGCAGCGAGCGGTCGAGCTCGAGCTCGTCGTCCAGGCGCTGGGGCGTCTGGATGCGCGCGTGGGTCACGTGGCCTCCTTGGCGCGCCGGGACTCGCGCAGCGCCTGGCCGATGAGCTCCTCGGGCGTCGCGTCGGCCAGGTCGCGCAGCAGCTCGTCGGCCTCGACGATCGTGAACCCGAGCTCGACGAGCCCGTCGCGCGCCAGCCGCCGCGGGTCGTCCGAACGGGTGATGACGATCTCCTGCCCGGGATCGGCGGCGAACGTCGCGCCGACCTTCTCGCGCAGCTCCACGACGATCCGCTCGGCCGTGCGCTTGCCGATCCCGGGGACGGCCTGCAGGCGCGCGACGTCACCGGACGCGACCGCGGTCAGCAGCTCGCGCGGCGTGCCGCCGCTGAGGACCGCCAGCGCGACCTTCGGCCCGACCGACTGCACGCCGATGAGCGCGAGGAACAGGTCGCGCTCCTGCTCGCCGGCGAAGCCGTAGAGCGCCAGCGCGTCGTCGCGCACGACGAGGTGGCTGTGCAGCGTGACCTGCCGGCCGACCGCCGGAACCTGGCGCAGGGTCTCGGCCGAGACCGCGAGCCGGTAGCCGACGCCGCCGGCGAGGACCACGACGTGGTCGGAGCGCCGCACCGCGACCTCGCCGCGGAGCAGAGCGATCACGCCGGCTGCCGCCGGTCGCCGGCGACGTCCTCGAGTCCACGGCTGCCGGGCACGACGCGGCTCTCCGCGACGGCCGCGGCGTGCGGCGCGCCGTTGACGTGGCAGATGGCGATGGCGAGCGCGTCGGCCGCGTGATCGGGGCGCGGCGGGGCGTCGAGTGCCAGGAGCGATTGCACCATCCGCGCGACCTGATCCTTCTCCGCCCGCCCCGTGCCACAGACCGCGTGCTTGACCTGCTGGGGCGTGTAGGAGGCGCAGTCCATGCGGCGCTGGCCGGCGGCGAGCATCACGACGCCGCGCGCCTGCCCCACACCGAACGCGCTGGACGCGTTGCGGCCGAAGTAGATGTCCTCCATGGCGATCACCGTCACGAGGTGGTCGTCCATGAGCTCGCAGACGCGCCTGTGGATGTTCGCCAGGCGGATCTGCATCGGAGCTTCGGGCCGCGTCGTGATGACGCCGCCGTCGAGCGCGAACAGGCGCCCGGCGCGGCGCTCGACGATGCCGAAGCCCGTGTTGGCGGTGCCGGGATCGATGCCGAGGACGATCATCCTCGGGGATTCTGCGCGCAGCGCCGGATGCCTCTTGCGCCGCGCGCCCTGGGAGCGGTCGTTCAGGCGGGCGTCAGGACGCGCCGCTCGACGACGAACCCGCCGCCGGGAACGACCGCTCCCGCGAGGACGCCGATCGTCGTCCGGCCGTCCCAGCCTGCCTCCTCGCGGAGGCTCAGCGCCATGAAGACGTAGGTGAGGAACAGGATGCCGTGGATCGGGCCGAGGATCGGCGCGAGGTCGGGAGCGTCGGCGCCGTACTTCAGCACGGTGGCGGTCAGCAGGATCAGGCAGCTCGTGGCCTCGATCAGCGCGACGTAGCGGAAGTTCTGGATCGTGATCAGGCGGGGCTCCGTTCGAGAGGGGAGGGGATCGTAGAGCGGCGTGGACGGCGAGCGCCGCACCGGCGCCGAGCACGGCCCCGGCGACGGCGTCGCTCGGGTAGTGGACGCCCACCGTGACGCGCCCGACGGCCAGCAGCGCGGCGAACACGAGGACGACGGCGCCCAGCCGGCGGTTGTGGAGGAAGATCGCGGTCGCGATCGCGAACGCAGCGGTGGCGTGGTCGCTGGGAAAGCTCGCGTCGGCCGCGTGCCGCGCGAACAGGTGGACGCCGCCGGGATCGGCGACGAACGGGCGGGGGCGGTCCACGAGCCGTGACAGGACGTGCGCGACGGCGAGCGCGACGGCTGCGGCGATCCCTGCGCCCAGCGCGGCGCGCCGGCGCCACCCGCCCGACACCGCGAGCAGTACGACGAGCGCGAGGAAGAGCGCCTCCGACGCGCGCTCGTAGAGCGACAGCGGATCCTCCAAGCCGTCGTGGTGGAAGGCGAAGCCGTTGAGGGCGTGCAGCAGCGATGTGTCCATCAGTGGCGTCGCATGCTCAGTCAGGCCGGCCTTCGGTCGCGTCGCGGCGCGTGATCGTCAGGTAGACGACGAGGCTCAGGATCGTCGCGAGGAACAGGGCCGTCGTGCCCGTCGTCCCGAGCCCCAGCCCGCCGTCGGGCTCTGTCTGCGAGAGGCCGTCGCCGATCGACGCGCCGAGCGGCCGCGTCAGGATGTAGGCCAGCCAGAACGCTGGCACGGCGTCGAGCCGCCGGCGGTGGTGGGCGATCGTGATCAGCGCGATGAGTCCCGCGAAGATCGCCGTCGAGACGCCGTAGCCCAGGCTGTAGCGCTCGGAGACGAGGTCGCCCGCGGCCGTGCCGAGTGCGAACGTGAAGAGGATCGTGAGCCAATACCAGGCCTCGCGCCGGGTGGTGACGATCGTGTGGATCGACAACGTGCGCTCGCCTGCGTACCAGCCGGCGAACGTGAGGGCCAGCGCGACGGCGAAGACCGCCGTGCTCGTCTCCAGCGGCACCCCGGCCGCGTCGGTGAGGTTGTCGGTGATGAGCGTGCCGACGACGCTGATGAACACGACGACGAGCCAGTAGATCGGCGGGAGGTAGCGGCGCGTCCGAAACTGGAAGGCCAGCGCGACGAGCAACAGCGCACCCATGGCGTAGCTCGTCTTCGTGAGCCCGAACCCGAGCGTGTCGTTGAGATAGTCGGCCGCCGTCTCCCCCACGGTGGTCGCCATGATCTTGATGATCCAGAAGTAGAGGGTGACCTCCGGGACCTTGTTGAGCATCTGCCCGAACCTCGGCTGGGCGGCGGGATGGGCGGTCATGCGCCGCAGGCTGGCAGCGCGGGTCTGAACGGCTCCTGACCGCCGGCTCGCGCCGGTGCAGGCGTGGGTTCATCCTCACACGGTGCGACCGATTGTGCTCGTCGTCGAGGACGACCGCGAACTGCGGCAGCTGCTGGCGCGCGGGCTCGGCGAGGAGGGCTTCGACGTCGTCGTGGCCGCCGACGCGACAACGGCGATCCGCCACGCCGATTCGCGGCTGGACCTCGCGATCATCGACGTCGGGCTGCCGGACGCTGACGGCCGCGACCTCTGTCAGGCCCTACGCGCTCGCGGCTTCTCGTCCCCGGTGGTGTTCCTGACCGCCCGCGATGCGGTCACCGATCGCATCTCGGGGTTCAACGCCGGCGGCGACGACTACGTGACGAAGCCGTTCGCGTTCGCCGAGCTCCTCGCCAGGCTGCGGGCCCTGCTGCGACGCGTGCCCGAGGGCGCGCCCCCCGGCCACGGCCGCCCGGGCGGCCTGATCCTCGATCCCGCCGGTCATGGGGCCACCGGGCCGGGCGGCAGCCTGCAGCTCACGCCGACGGAGTTTCGCCTGCTCGCCGCCCTCGCGGGGCGGCCCGGCACGGTGGTGCGCCGCCGAGAGCTCATCGGCGCAGCGTGGCCGGACGGCGCCGTCGTCCACGACAACACCCTCGACCAGTACGTGGTGCGGATGCGACGCAAGCTGCGTGAGGTCGCGCCGGATGCCGCGATCGTCACTGTGCGGGGCGTGGGCTACCGTCTGGGCTGATGCGACGGACGTGGACGCTCCGGACCCGCGTCACGGCCCTGACCACGCTCGTGGCGGCGGTGGCCGTCGCCCTGCTCGTCGTCGCATTCAACGTCGTCCTGGCGGGCATGCTCGATCGCAGCGTGGACCGCACGCTGCGCTCCAAGGCCGCCGCCGCGACGACCACGACGACGGTGACGGCGGGACGCGTCACCGTGCACGACTCTCCCGACGACGCGGCGATCGACCGGGAGGTGTGGGTCTACCAGGGACCGCGGGCGATCGTGCGGGCCACCGGCATCGTGCGCGTCCAGCACGGCGCCGATGCGATCTCAGGCCGGCCGGGCGCGTTCGCGGACACCTCGCACGACGGCCTGCGGCTGCACAGCGTCGCGCTGACCGACCGCGGCCGGCCGGTGGGGTCGCTCGTCGTCGGAGAGTCGCTGGCCGCATACGACCAGACCGCCGACGTCGCGCTCGCGGGGTCCGTCGCGCTCGGTGGCCTCCTCCTCATGCTCGTCGCGGGCCTCACCTGGGTCGCAACCGGCCGCGCGCTGCACCCGGTGCGCGCGATGACCCGCACGGCTGCGGACTGGTCGGCGCACGACCACGAGCGCCGGTTCGGCCCTGGCCCGCGTCCCGACGAGCTCGGCGAGCTCGCGGGGACCTTCGACGCCCTGCTGGACCGCCTCGCGGCCAGCCTGCGCCACGAGCAGCGCCTGTCGGCCGAGCTCTCCCACGAGCTGCGCACGCCGCTCGCGCGGATCGTGGCGGAGGCCGAGCTGCTGCGCAGCCGTCCGCGCTCGGCGGACGAGATCGAGGCAGGGTTGCGTTCGATCGCGCTCAACACCGGCGAGATGAAGGCGATCCTCGACACGCTCATGAAGGCCGCGCGCGCCGATGCCGGCCTCGATCGCGGGCGGACGGAGCTCGGGCCGCTGCTGGAGCGCATCGCTGCCCGCTGGCGGCCCGCGTTGGAGGCGCGCGGTATCGAGCTCGAGATCGGAGCCTCGACCGGCATCGACGTCGGCGTCGACGCCGAGGTCGCCGAGCGCATCCTCACGCCGATCCTCCACAACGCCGAGCGCCTCGCCCGCGCACGCGTCGTGCTGAGCGCCGAGGTCGCGGAGACGGGCGTGCTGGTCCATCTCGACGACGACGGCCCGGGCATCCCCGCGGAGCTGCGCGATGACGTCTTCGAACCCGGTCGGACGCAGACCGACGGGAACGGGGGCGCCGGGCTCGGGCTCGCCCTCGCGCGCAGGCTGGCGCGCGCATCCGGCGGAGAGGTCGACGCCACGGCCAACCCGGCGGGCGAGGGCGCGCGGCTGCGCGTGCGCCTGCCCGCGTGAGCGCTGCGCGGGCCGGCGGCGATCAGCCGGCGACGCGCTCCAGCACGTCGGCGTCGATGTCGAAGTTCGCGTGCACCGCATCGACGTCGTCGTTGTCCTCGAGCGCGTCGATGAGGCGCATGACCCTCCCGGCGTCGTCCTCGTCGATCGGCACGCGGGCCTTGGGCAGCCAGGCGATGTCGGAGGACTGCACCTGCACGCCGGCCTCCTCGAGCGCCGCTCGCACGGCGGTCAGCGTGCCGGGCTCGGTGAGGACCTCGAAGACGCCCTCGTCCTCGGCGATGTCCTCCGCCCCCGCCTCGATGGCGACCATCAGGTCGTCCTCGTCGTACTGCTCGGCGTCCACCACGATCAGGCCGCGCTTGTCGAAGAGATAGGCGACCGAGCCGGGCTCGCCGAGGCTGCCGCCATGCTTGGAGAGCGCGTGGCGCACGTCGGCGCCGGTGCGGTTGCGGTTCTCGGTCATCGCCTCGATCAGGAGCGCCACACCGCCCGGGCCGTAGCCCTCGTACATGACGTCCTCGATCGCGGCGGTGTCGGCGCCCGCGCCGGTGCCCTTGGCGATCGCGCGCTCGATGTTGTCCTTGGGCATCGAGGCGTCCTTGGCCTTCTGGACGGCGAGCTGCAGGCTCGGGTTGCCCTCGAGATCGCCGCCGCCCTCGCGTGCCGCGGTCGTGATCGCCCGGGCGAGCTTCGTGAAGAGCTTGCCCCGGCGGGAATCGACGATCGCCTTCTTGTGCTTGATCGACGCCCACTTGGAGTGACCGGACATGGCCGGGATTGTAGTTGCCACTACGATCCGCGGCCGATGCCGCCGAGCGTGCCCGCCGAGATCTTCAAGGCCTACGACGTCCGCGGCCTCTACGGCGAGCAGATCGACGGCGACGTCGCGGAGGCGATCGGCCGCGGGTTCGCGCTCGTGCTCGGCGATCTCGGCGGCAAGTCGCCCAGCGAGCTGCGGATCGGGCTGGGACGCGACATGCGCCTCAGTGCGCCCGAGCTCGCGGCGCGCTACCGCGACGGCATGACGGCGACGGGCGCGACCGTCGTCGACGCCGGCCAGGTCGGCAGCGAGATGCTCTATTTCCTCGTCGGCTCGCGCGCGCTCGACGGCGGCCTCATGTGCACGGCCTCGCACAACCCCAAGGCCTACACGGGCGCGAAGCTCGTCCGCGACCACGCGATCGCGCTCAGCGGCGACGCGGGCATCCAGGACGTGCGCCGCCGGATCGAGGATGGCCTCGGCGACGATTCGGACCCGCCCGCCCGTGGCGCGGTCGAGGAGGTCGACGTCTACGAGGACTTCCAGGCAGAGGCGCTGCGATTCATCGACCCCGATGCGGTCAAGCCGCTGCGCGTGGTCGTCGACGGCGGCAACGGGATGGCCGGCCCGATGGTCGGTCCGCTGCTGGAGCGCCTCAACCTGGACCTCGTCACCGCCTACTGGACGCCGGACGGCGAGTTCCCCGACCACGAGCCCAACCCGCTGCTGCCCGAGAACCGCGCGTTCATCATGCGCAAGGTCGTCGAGGAGGGCGCCGACCTCGGCATCGCCTGGGACGGCGACGCCGACCGCTGCTTCTTCATCGACGACACGGGCGCGTTCGTCGACGGCGACTTCCTCACGGCGCTGCTGGCCGAGTCGCTGCTGCGCAAGAGCCCGGGCGAGGCGATCCTCTACGACGTCCGCGCGAGCCGCGCCGTCGCCGACACCGTGAAGCAGGCGGGCGGCACCGCCCACCCCAACCGCGTCGGGCACGCCTACTTCAAGACGCGCATGCGCGACGAGGGCTCGGCGTTCGGCGGCGAGGTCTCCGGCCACTACTACTTCCGCGACTTCTACTGCGCCGACAGCGGCACGATCCCGGCGCTGCTGATCCTCGAGCTGCTGAGCGTCGAGAACCGCAGCCTGTCCGAGCTGCTGGAGCCCTACCGCGCGACGTACTTCATCTCGGGCGAGATCAACTCGACCGTCGAGGACGGCCCGGCCAAGCTCGCCGAGATCGAGGAGCGCTACGCCGACGCGCGCATCGGGCATCTCGACGGCGTCTCGGTGGACTACGACGACTGGCACTTCAACGTCCGCACCTCCAACACCGAGCCGCTCATGCGCCTGTGCCTGGAGTCGCTCGTCTCCCGCGAGGACATGGAGCGCCGGCGCGACGAGGTGCTCGGCATCATCCGCGCGTGACGGACGAGCTCGCGCGGGCGGCGGCGGCGGGCATCCACTGCCTGGCGATCCCGACGCCGTTTCAGGTCGGCAGCGTCAACTGCTACCTCATCGACGACGAGCCGCTGACGCTCCTCGACACGGGCCCGAACTCCGGCACCTCGCTGGATGCCGTCGAGCTCGCGCTCGCCGCGCACGGCCGGCGGATCGAGGACCTCGAGCTCATCGTCCTCTCCCACCAGCACATGGACCACCTCGGCCTGGCCTCGATCCTCGCCCGGCGGTCGGGGGCGCCGGTGGCGGCGCTCGACCTGCTGGCGCCCTGGGTCGCGCTCTACGGCGAGGGGATGGACGCCGACGACGCGTTCGCCGAGCGCGTCATGTCCGAGCACGGCATCCCGGAGGACGTGCGCCTGGCGCTGCTGGCCACCTCGCACGCCTACCGCGCGCTCGGCGCCGCGTCGACCGTCACGCAGCCGTTCGCCGACGGCTCCGCCCTGCAGTTCCGCGACCGCACGCTGCGCATCCACCATCGCCCGGGCCACTCGCCCTCGGACACGATCTTCCACGACGAGCGGCGCGGCATCGTGCTCGGCGCCGACCACCTCATCAAGCACATCTCCTCCAACCCGCTCATCTCGCGGCCGCTGGAGGTGCCGCTGGACGACGACCCGCCCGACCGGCCACATGCTCTGGAGACCTATCTCGCCTCGATGCGCGCGACGCGCGCGATGGAGAACGTCGACTTCGTCCTCACCGGCCACGGCGCGCCCGTCGACGATCACGTCGCGCTCATCGACTACCGCTTCAGCATGCACGGCCGCCGCGCGCGGAAGATCCGCCGGCTCCTGGAGGACGGGCCGCTCACCGCCTACGAGATCGCCGTCGCGCTGTGGGGCAGCGTCGCCGTGTCGCAGGCCTACCTCACGCTGTCAGAGGTGCTCGGCCACACCGACCTGCTCGTGGCCGACGGCCGCGTCGTCGAGGAGCGCAACGACGACGGCGTCGTGCGGCTGCGAGCCGCCGGTTAGGGGAAAGCCGGTGACATGCCCGCGGCGCGGACCCCGGCCGAGGTCGCGACGGCGCTCGACCGCCGCGATGAACGCGCCCGACATCGAGGCGTTCGCGGCGCTGTTCGCCGAGGACTACGACCGTTGTCCGGCGGCGCGTAGGCGCGGCTCCGTCAGGCCGCGGGCTTGCGGGCTTCGAGCTCCGCGCCCGTGTACAGGGTCTTGAGCTTGAGCTTGGAGAAGCGCTCGTCGAGCGGATAGCCCATGCGGAAGATGAGGAACAGGAGCTTGTTGAGCGGGCGCACCCAGCGGCGGTGGTCCGTGCGCGGCAGGACGAAGTGGACGAGGTTCGTCATCTGCAGAAAGGCGCCCGCGTAGGGCTTCTCGTCGATGCGGACGACCTCGAAGCCCGCCCGCTCGAAGAGCTGGCGCATGCCGAACACGGTGAAGCGGCTGACGTCCTCGGGGAAGCCGTGGACGCCGAACGTGAACGGGATCCAGGCCAGCACGGGGGCTCCCGGCTTCAGCACGCGGTACATCTCGCGGACCACCTGGTAAGGGTCGTCGACGTGCTCGAGCACGGAGATCGCGAGCGCGGCGTCGAAGCGGTCGTCCTCCATCGGCATCGCGTGCGCGTCGCCGACGATGTCCGGGCGCTGGGACTCGTCGGCGTCGAACTTCGTGAGCGTGCAGCGAAAGAGCGGGCGGTGGTCGTAGTGGCCGGCGCCGACCTCGAGCACCTCGGCGTCGGGCGCATGCGACGCGGCCCAGCGCTCGACGAGCGGCATCAGGATGCGCCGCGAGGCGCCGTGGTTCATGTCGTAGCGGACGGTCTTCAGGCCCATGGCGGGCGCAACACTACTCACGCCCGCCGGCCGATCCCGACCACCTGGTAGCCGAGCAGCCCGGGCACCCGGCGGCCCAGTGCCTGCCAGGCGGGCTCGGCGCAGCGCGCGACGAGCTGCGGGCGCAGGTGGTTGCGCAGCGCGGGCACGATCGCGTCGAGCTCGACGTCGGCGAGCCCGGCGCCGGCGAGCAGCGCGCCCAGCGAGTCGCGCGTGAACCAGCGCAGGTGGCTGGAGTCGAACGTCCCGCGCTCCTCCTGCGGCCAGCGGCCCCGGGCGAGCGCGAGCCGCGCGCTCCAATGCGCGACGTTCGGCACGCTCACGAGGACGGCGCCACCGGGCCGGCACCAGCCCACGGCCCGCGCGAGCGCCGCGGCCGGATCGGCGAGGTGCTCGAGCACGTCGGCGAGGACGACGAGATCGAAGCCGCCGAGCGCGAAGGGCAGGTCCGGGTCCTCGAGGGCGCCCTGCACGACCTGGTCGGCGACCGCGGCGGCGGCGCGCGCCGCGGAGGCCGAGAGCTCGAGGCCGGCAACGTGGCGGGCGCGCGGGCGCAGGAGCGCCAGCAGCCCGCCGGAGGCGCAGCCGAGGTCCAGGACGGATCCGCCCTCGGGCAGCAGCGCCAGCGCGTGGTCGGCGATGACGCCGTTGCCGAATGCCGCATAGGTCTGCGTCCTGGCCTCGTAGAGGTCCGCGAGAGGCGTGTCGGCGGCCACGGCCGCGAGCGTACCCGCTGCGTAGACTGCGCCCCGATGCCGAGCCTGGCCCGACGCGCGACCCATCAGGCCCGGCGCGCGGCGCAGGAGCTGCGCCGGATGCGGGCGCGTATCCAGGCCGTGCAGCACCTGCGCAGCTCCCTGAACAACGCCGAGGGGACGGTGGCGCTGCAGGAGGAGGCGCAGCGGCACATCGCCGAGGGCACGCTCGTGATGGGCACCATGAGCTACTACGCGCCGCACGTCGTGAAGTACAAGGGCGACACCGGCCGCGTGATCATCGGCAACTTCGCCTCCGTCGCGCCCGACGCGGACTTCTACGTCGGCGGGATGCACCGGACCGAGTGGGTCTCGCTGTACGGGCTGCGGGCGATGCTCGAGCTGCCGGGTGCCTACGAGGACGGCTTCACGCACGGGCGCGGCGACATCGTGGTGGGCAGCGACACGTGGGTCACCAACGGCTGCACGGTGATGTCGGGCGTCACGATCGGCGACGGGGCGGTCGTCGGCACGAAGGCCGTCGTCACCAAGGACGTGCGCCCCTATGCGATCGTCGTCGGCAACCCTGCCCGCGAGATCGCGCGGCGCTTCAGCGACGAGCAGGTCGAGGCGCTGCTGCGCATCCGCTGGTGGGATTGGCCGACGGAGACGATCAAGGACGAGGTGGACGCGCTCTCGAGCCCCGACATCGACGCCTTCATCGCCCGCTTCGACCCCGGGGCCTAGCCATGGGGCGGGCCGACGATGTCGCGGTCGTCATCGTCAACTACGACGGCGAGGCGCTGCTGCCCGACTGCCTCGCGGCGCTTGCCGCGCAGACGCGCGCGCCCGCCGAGATCGTCGTTGCCGACAACGGCTCGCGCGACGGCTCGATCGCGCTGCTGCGCGCGCGGCACCCGCACGTGCGGATCCTCGAGCTCGGGCGCAACCACGGGTTCGCCGGCGGAGCGAACCGCGGCGTCGCAGCGACGAGCGCGCCCTGGGTCTGCGTCCTGAACTCCGACGCGACGCCCGCGCCCGACTGGCTGGCCACGCTCACGGCCGCGCCGCGCGACGCGCGCACCTGGGCCCTGGGGAGCGTCCTCGTGAGCGCGCGCAGCGGGCGCATCGAGAGCGCCGGCGACCAGTACGCCGCCGCCGGCTATGCCTACAAGCTCCTGCGCGACCGGCCGCTGGAGGACCTGCCCGCCGCTCCCTACCCGGTCTTCGCCGCGCCCGGAGCGGCGCCGGTGTTCCGGCGCGACGTCTTCGACGCGCTCGGCGGCTACGAGGAGCGCTTCTTTCTGTACTACGAGGACGTCGACCTCGCCTTCCGCGCCGTGCTGGCGGGCTATCACGCCCTGCTCGTCCCCGGCGCGCGGGTGGTGCACCAGCTCGGGGCGACCACGAGGTCGCGCGCCCGGGGGCGCTTCTACGTCGCGCGCAACAGCGTCTGGTGCGCGGTGCGCTGCCTGCCCGATCTCCAGCCGCGCGTGCTCGCACGCCGCTGGGCGAGCGAGCTGCGCACCAACCGGCCGCGCCGCCTCGTGCCCGTCGAGCTCGCAGGACGCGCCGCGGCGATGGTGCAACTGCGCCAAACGTGGCGCGAGCGCACTACGATCCAGGCGTCCCGATCCGGGCCCACCGAGCACGTCGCAGCGATGCTGCTCGAGCCGGGCGCCGTGACCCTCAAGCATCAGCCCCCCCCGCCCCCCTGACGGAAGGAACCGCCTATGCGCAAGCTCATCGTCCTCGCCACCGTGGTCGTGTCGACAGCAGCCATCGCCGTCCCGGCCATGGCAGCCACGAAGACCGTGAAGGTCGGCGACATCTTCTTCGTCAAGAAGGGCTCCAAGAACCCGACGGTGACCGCGAAGAAGAACGACACCATCAAGTGGACGTGGACGGGCAAGTTCCCGCACAACGTCACGGTGAAGAGCGGCCCCGCGAAGTTCACCTCGAAGACCCAGAAGAGCGGCTCGTTCTCGAAGAAGATCACGAAGACCGGCACCTACAAGATCTTCTGCTCGGTGCATGGCGACGAAGCAGTCGATGACCCTGAAGGTCAGCTAGCAGCAGTTCACGCGGGTGCGTCGGCGGCGGGAGACCGCCGGCGCACGTACGCGGCGATCTCGCGCAGCAGCTGGCGCTCCAGCAGCGCCGTCGCGGCCAGCGTCGTCGTGACGTAGAGCGCGAGCGCCCCCAGGGCCGCGAGCAGCGTGCCCTCCTCTCCCGCCAGCATCCGCAGGCCCAGCACCACGGCGACCGCCGGCACGCTGGGCAGCAGCGCCCGCGCCGTGTGGCGGATGAGCCGGAACGCGTCGAACATGCGGCGCAGGAAGTACATCCGCACCGCGAAGTTCACGGCCTCGACGATGAGCGTCGCGATCGCGAGCCCGCGCAGGCCCTCGAGCGCCAGCAGCGGCAGCGCGATCCCCGCGAAGGCCGCGATCCCGATCGCGGCGGCGATCCCGACGGGCTTGGTGTCCGCGCGGGCGCGGTAGAAGGCGTCCCAGTTGAAGCCGATCTGGTGCACGGCGACGGCGACGCCGATCGCCTGCATGAGCTCGATCCCGGGGCTCCAGCGCTCGCCGATGCCGAACCGGACGAGGTCCTCGGCGAACAGCGCGAGGCCGAGCCCGAAGGGCGCCCCCCACATCAGCGCCAGCCGGTTGGACTTCACGAACGCCTCGAAGAGCAGGTCGGCGCGGTCCTTCACGGCGCAGATCGTCGGGTAGATCGTCTGCGTGATCGCCTGGTCGGCACGGTCTGAGTACTGCGAGATCGTCGATGCCAGCGCGATGATGCCGACGCCCGCCAGGCCGAGCTCGGCCTCACCGACGATCAGCAGGCCCTGGCCGACGACGATCCCTGACATCCCCGCGAAGAACAACGGCCAGGAGAAGGACGCGTAGCTGCGCAGCGTCTCGCGATCGAACGCCCAGCCGAGGCGGTAGGGCGAGGCGCGCAGGGCCACGAGCGCCCCGATCCAGGCACCGGCGACGATGCCGACGATCAGCGCCCAGTAGTTCCAGCCGGCGATCAGCAGCGCGACCGCGATGACGATCCCCGAGACGGGATCGAGCACCTGCAGCTTGCGCTGGCGCACGAAGTCCATCTCGCGATAGAAGATCCACAGCGGCGCCTGCAGCGCCTGGGCGGGGACGACGAGCAGCGCGACGAGTCCCGGCGCGACGATCTCCGGCTCGTCGAAGATCACCGCGAGCGCCGGGACGAGCGCCAGTCCCGCGAGCAGGACGATGCCCGAGAACACGAGCTCGAGCGACATCGCCTTGCGGAAGGCGTGCTCCTGGTCGGCCTCGTCCTGCTGGATGTACTTCTCGCCGATCCCGACCTGACGCAGGAACTGCAGCGTGTAGAGGATCACGAGCACGACGCCCCAGATCCCGTACTCCGTCGTCGTGAGGAAGGCGGCGACGAGGAACCCGCGCAGCAGGGCGAGCGTGTTGATCGCGGTGAAGAAGACCGCGTTGACGATCGTCCCGCGCGCAGCGCGGATGCGTAGCCCCGAACCGGCCTGCGGGCGTGCGCTCATCGCTGCGAGCGCCGGGGCGGCGGCGTGAGACCGGCTGGCGACACAGCGCCACGATACGGGCCGGACCCGCGCGCCGACCGACGGTCTAGCCTGCGCGCGGCATGCCCCTCGGTGACTTTCTCGCCGGCAGCGCGCTGTTCGCCGCCATGCTGACCGCCGTCACGGTGGCCACGGCGCTCGTCGTCGGCCGTCGCCTCCCCCACCTCGACGCCCTCACGCGGGCGCTGGCCGCCCTGGTCGTCGGGACGGCGGTGCTCATCGGCGTGCACCTCGTGCCGCTCATGCTCGGGATCCTCACGCGCGGGACCGCGCTGGCGGCCGCCGCGATCGCCGTCGCGCTGGCGGCGCTCGTGCGCCCGGCGGCCGATCGCGCGCCCGAGCCCGCGCGCGAACCGGCGCCGCCCAGCAGCGCGCCGGCCTGGGCCCTGGCGGCCCTGGCGTCGGGGTTCGCCGCGGTCGCCGCGCTCGCCGATCTCGGCCGCTGGGCAGGCGACGAGCTCGTCGGCGTCGACGCGCTGACCTTCCATCTCCCGAACGTCGCCCGCTGGATCCAGACGGGCAGCGTCTGGCAGATCGACCAGTTCGCGCCGCTGCTCGCCCACGGCAACTATCCGCACAACGGGGACGTCGTCCTGCTCAGCACCGTGCTGCCCTGGCACAACGACTTCCTCGTCCGCCTGCCGATCACGTTCTTCCTCCTTGGAACCGCGGTCGCCGTCTACGCGGTCGCGCGCGAGCTGCGCGCGCCGCAGGCCGCATCGGTGCTCGCGGCGGCGGCGGCGATCGCGCTGCCGATCGCCGGCCTGGCGACGATCCCGCGCGCACTGCCGGATTCGATCATGTGGGCGACGTTCGCCTGCGCCGTGCTCTTTCTGCTGCGCCACGCCCGCACGGCACGGCGCTCGGATCTCGTGCTCGCCGGCCTCGCGCTCGGGCTCGCGTGCGGGACGAAGTGGTACGGCGTCAGCTCGGCAGCGGTCGTCGGCGGGCTCTGGCTGCTCGCACGCCTCCTCGCCGCCCGGCGCACCCGCGGCGGCGTGCGACCCGTGCTCGGCGACGGGGCGCTCGTCGGCGCCCTGACGATCGGCGGCGTGATCGTGTGGATGGCGCGCAACCTCGCGCTCTCGGGCAACCCGGTGTTTCCCGTGCGGATCGCACCGCTCGGGGTCACGATCTTCGACGCGCCGCGTGATGTGCTCGGCGAGCAGGTCGGCTTCAGCATCGCCCACTATGCGGGCGACGCGCATGTCCTGCGCCAGCTTGCAGGCGAGCTGTTCGATGGGCTGGGGCTGACCCCGATCGTCTGCGCGCTCGCCCTCGTGGCCGCAATCCTGATGGCGCGCCGTCGCGGCCGTACGGCGGATGGGCGCGTGCTCATGCTCGTGGCCGGCGCCGCCGTGCTCGCCGTCGTGTATGCGATCACCCCCCTGACGGCGCTCGGCCTCGAGGGCGATCCCTCGCTGGCGAGCGTCAACACGCGCTACGCGATCCCGGCGCTCCTGCTCGCGCTGCCGGTCGCCGCCTGGGTGGCGGGGCGCGTGTCGCAGCCCGCGGCGCTCGCGCTGATGGCCGCCCTGGCGGCAGCCGCGCTGCACGGCTCCTACGTGGGCTACGAGGTCGCCGGGATCGGCGACATCGTCCTCGCAGCGGTCGGCCTCGCAGCGCTGGCGGCGGTGGGCGCGGCGCTGTGGCGCCTGCGCCGGCGGGGCGGCGTGCTCGTGATCGCAGGCGTCGCCGCGGCGCTCGCGGGGCTTGCGGCCGGCCATCGCGTCGAGCAGCGCATCAACGACGGGCGCTACGTCGGTGGCGACCGGGCGATCGACACGATGCTGCGGGTTGCGCCGTCGGGCAAGCGCATCGCGCTGGCCGCCGACTGGACGGTCGCCGGACTGACGCCGATCTGGCCGGCCTTCGGGACGCGGATCGGCAACGAGGTCGAGTACGTCGGCCATTTCGTCGACGGCTTCCTCACCCCCTACGCGGCCGAGGCGCCCTTTCAGGCGGCGCTGCGCCGCGGGCGCTACGACCTGCTCGTCGTCGGCCGCGGCTTCTTCCCGCCACAGGCGACGCGCGAGCAGCGCTGGGCGCTGGACGCGGGCTGGCGAACGATCGCGCTCAGCCCCCGCCTGCGGGTGCTCGTCCCGCCCGCCGCTGGATGAGGGCCGCCATCCGGGCGGTCTCGGCGCCGACGTCGGCGTGCTCCTGCACCCAGGCGCGCGCCGCAGCCCCGGCTCGCGCCCGTTGGGGCGCGGCGAGCGCGAGCGCTGCCCGCAGCGCCTCCGCGAGCGCCGCGGCGTCGCCCGGGGGCGCGAGGAAGCCCCACGGCGCCATGACGCACTCCGGCAACCCGACCTCGTCGCTGGCGACGACGAGCAACTCGCACGCCATCGCCTCCTTGACGACGACCGGCATCGAGTCGCGGTCGCCGTCACGAGCCACGACGCAGGGCATCGCCAGCACGTCGGCCTCCTGCAGCGCCGCGCGCACCGCCGCGGGCGGTTGGCCGCCGAGCAGCCGCACGGGCGCGCCGGCGGCGGCGATGCGCGCCTCGAGCTCGGCCCGCAGCGGGCCGTCGCCGACGATCAGCACCTCCGCGTCCCGCAATCCCGCGGCCGCGGCGACGAGCACGTCGAAGCCCTTCTTCTCCACGAGCCGCCCGACCGCGAGCACCGTGCGCCCGCCGGGCAGCGGGCGCTTGCGGCGAAACGCCTCGGAGTCGACGCCCATGACGATCTCGTGGACGTCGGCGCGCGGCGCGAGCTCGCGCAGGCGCACGACGTTGTAGTCGCAGCCGCTGAACACGAGCGCGGCGGACTCGAGCTTCTCGCGCAGGTTACGCGGCTGGGCGAAGATGTCGTAGGCGTGCGCCGTGACGCTGTAGGGCAGCCCGGTGAGGCGCGCGAGGCGCAACGCGTCGAGTGCCGCGCCCGCGGCGAAGTGGGCGTGCAGGTGCTCGTCGCGGCGCTCGAGGACCTGGCGCGCCGGTCCCGCGAGCGCCCGCAGCGGGCGGGCCCACTCCTGCCGGCGCCAGCGGGGGCGGCCGGCGAGGTCGCGCGCGCAGGCCACCGGCCGGTGCGTTCCGAGCCAGAGCAGGTCGCGCCAGGCCTGCCCGGCCGGCGCGTCGAGCAGCGCGACGTCGACGTCCTCGGGGGCCTCGGGACTGGGATTGGGCGCGCGGCGCGCGGCCAGCACGCGCATGTCGTGGCCCAGGCGCCGCAGCGCCTGCAGCTCGTTGACGACGAACGTCTCCGACAGCTCGGGCCACTGGTCCAGGACGAAGACGATGCGCATGGGCGGATCATGGCCGGATCCGTCGCCGGCGGGCGCGCGGGCACTGCTGGGGGCCGCCGTGCAACGGGTCTCGGATGTCGGCAGCCCGGTGTAGCCTGCCGAAGGTGGCCGCAACCGCTGTGACACCGTCCGGCGTGCGCGACGGGGACCCCGCCGCGCTCGCGGGGCTCTGCGACCGCCGCGGACCCGCCGTGCTCGCGTACTGCCACCACGTCGCGGGCGACGCGGCAGCGGTCGCTGCCGCCGCGGAGGCGTTCGGCGCCTTTCGCGCCGCGGTCGTCGCTGCGCAGGACCCTGCGGCGATCAACCCCGAGGCGCTGCTCATCAACGCGACCCGTCAGGCCGCAGCCCGCCACGCGACGATCACCGCGCCGGGCATCTGCGCCGCCGTACCGCGGCTGCTGGCCGCCCGCGCGGACCGCAGCATCTCGCTCGCCGAGCTCGATCGCCTCCAGGAGCACCTGGATTCCTGCTGGACCTGCCGCGCCCCGGTCGCGCGCTTTGAGGCCGCCGAGCGCGCGTACCGCGATCCGCCGGACACGCGCATCCCGCCGCAGGACGCCGCGCTGATCGTCGCGGCCCTCAGCGCCGCGGCGCCCGTCCGTGCCGACGAGCCCGAGCCACCGCCCCCGCCCCCGCTGACCGCTGACCGCGCGCCCGAGCCCGTGGCCGCCGGGACCGCAGAACCGACGACCGAGTTTCGCCCGCCGCCCGAGATCTACGAGCAGCCGCCTGCCGCGCCGGAGCCGCGGCCCGAGCGGCGCGGGAGGTCCGAGCGGTCCGCCCAGGCTGCTCCGCGCCGGCCGCGCCGCCCACCGCGTCTGGCGCGGGCACCGAAGCGCGCGCGCGCAGCGACGCCCGCCACGGCTCAGGCGGCGCCCGCGACCCACATCCCGCGCCCACAGCGCGCGGGCGCCTCCGCACGCGGCCGCGAGCGCGGCGCCGCCCACCAGCGCAGCACGTTGCGCCGGTCGGTGGTGCTGCCGATCGTCCTCGTCGCCTTCGCGCTGCTGATCGCCCTCTTCGTCTCCGGCGTCTTCGGCGCCGACAACCCGGCGCCGACGTCGGGCAGCGGCGTGACGCCCTCCGCCGCGACGCCGCAGCAGTCCACGACGACGCCCGAGATCCTCGTGGTGCCGGGCGCGGCCGACGCGAGCGCCGGCGCCGTCGAGCGCGAGAAGGCCCGCGCGCGCGCCAAGCGCAGGCGCCAGGCGCAGCTGGACGCCACGCCGGCCACGCCCGCGGCGACCGCGACGCCGCCGCCCGCCGCGGCAGCCGCGCCGCCGCCTGCCGCCAGGCCCAAGCCCGCGAGCGCGCCGAAGCCCGCCGGCAACGGCACCGGCGGCAGCACCGGGATCGACGCCGACAACGGCGCGACCGGCGCCGAGCAGCTCCCGCAGGCGCAGGACACGTCGACCGTGCCGGAGCTCGCGCCCCCGCCCGATCCGGTCCTTCCGCCGCCGGGCTAGATTGGATCCATGGACGAGCGGCTCGAGCGCGAGATCCAGCGCGTCGGGCATGCGCTCGCCGCCTCGTTCCCCTCGCACCGCGGCAGCCCGATGAAGGCATTGGACGACCGCGCGATGGACCTCGCCGCCGAGGACGCCGAGCTGCGCGCCGCGTTGTTTCGCTTCGTCGACGTCGTCCCCGCCTGTCGCTCGCTCGACGATCTCGCCGCGCACCTGACGAGCTATCTCGAGCAGGTCAACACGCGCCCTCCGTCGCTGCGCGCCGCGATGCGGATGGGCGACACGAAGGCCGGCCGCGCCGCGCTGGGCGCAGCGGGCGCCGCCGGCGTGCGGCACATGGCGCACCGCTTCATCGTCGGCGCCGATCCCGCGGCCGCGCTGCCCACGCTCCGCGAGCTCTGGAAGGAGAACATCGGCGCCTCCGTCGACCTGCTCGGCGAGGCGACGGTCACCGCAGCCGAGGCCGACCGCTACGCCGCGCGCTGCGCCGAGGCGCTCGACGCCCTCGCCGCCGCCTATGACGCGCTCGACGAGCAGCCGGCGCTGGAGCGCGACACGCTCGGCCCACTGCCGCGCGCGAACCTCTCGGTGAAGGTCTCGGCGCTCACGCCGCTCCTGCGCCCCGAGGCGCCCGAGCGCGGCCAGCGCGACGCGGCGCCGCGCCTGCGTGAGCTGCTGCGTCATGCCGACCGCGTCGGCGCCCACCTGCACATCGACATGGAGTCGCTGGACTCGCGTGAGGCCGTGCTCGAGCTCGTGCTCGACCTGCTCGCCGAGCCGGAGTTCGCCGCGGGCCCGAGCGCCGGCGTGGTCCTGCAGGCCTACCTGCGCGACTCGCCGCAGACGCTCGACACGATCACGGAGTGGGCGCGGGCGACCCCGCGCTCGCAGCCGCTCGTCGTGCGCCTGGTCAAGGGCGCCTACTGGGATCACGAGGTCGTCGAGGCGCGCCAGCACGGCTGGTCGGTGCCGGTCTTCGAGCGCAAGGCCGACTGCGACGCGAACTTCGAGGCGCTCACCGCGCGCCTGCTCGATGCGCGCCCGCTCCTGCGCGTCGCGATCGCCTCGCACAACCTGCGCTCCGTGGCGCACGCGATCGCCCGCAACCGCCTCGGCGGCGGCGCCGACTCCGACCTCGAGCTGCAGGTCCTGCGCGGCCTCGGCGACGATCTCGGCCACGCCCTCGCAGCGGAGGGCCTGCGCGTGCGCTCCTACTGCCCCGTCGGCGACCTCGTCGCGGGCATGGCGTATCTCGTCCGGCGACTGCTGGAGAACACCGCCAATGAGTCGTTTCTCGCCGACCAGGCGCATGGCGTGCCGATCGAGCAGCTGCTCGCGCCGCCGCACGCGCAGGCCTCCACATGAGGCTCGAGCCGTTCGTCAACGAGCCGGTCCTCGAGCTGCGTCGCGCCGCCGAGCGCCGGCGGCTGCAGACGGCGCTCGCCGGTCTCGAGCTGCCACTGCGCGTGCCGATCTGGATCGGCGACGAGCAGCGCCACGGAGACGAGCTCGTGTCGACCGACCCGTCCGCGCCCGAGCGCGTCGTCGCGCTGGCCGCGATCGCGACCGCCGAGGAGGCGGACGCCGCGGTCGCCGCCGCGCGCGCGGCCTTCCCGGCCTGGGCGGCGACGCCGGCCGCGGAGCGCGCTGCCGCGCTGCTGCGCGCCGCCGCCTGGATGCGCGAGCGCCGCGCCGAGCTTGCGGCGCTGGCCGTCCGCGAATGCGCCAAGCCGTGGCCGGATGCCGACGCCGACGTCTGCGAGGCGATCGACTTCCTCGAGTTCTACGCCCGCGGCGCGATCGACCTCGCGGCGGGCGCGCCGCTGCTGCAGGTCCCGGGTGAACGCAACGAGCTGCGCTACGTCGCGCGCGGCGTCTGCGCGGTCATCGCGCCCTGGAACTTCCCGCTCGCGATCCCGATGGGCATGACCGCCGCGGCCCTGGCGACCGGCAACACCGCGGTGCTCAAGCCCGCCGAGCAGGCGCCGGGCTGCGGCCTGCGCGTCGTCGAGGCGCTGCGCGCCGGCGGCGTCCCGGCGGGTGCGATCGGGCTGCTGCCGGGCGCAGGCGAGGCCGGCGCGGCCCTCGCGGGCCACCGCGACGTCGCGACGATCGCGTTCACGGGGTCGGGCACGGTCGGGCTGGGGCTGCTGCGCCGCGCGGCGGAGGTCCGGCCCGGGGCGCGCCAGCTCACCCGCGTCGTCGCCGAGATGGGCGGCAAGAACTGCGTCATCGTCGACTCCGACGCCGACCTCGACGAGGCGATCCCCGCGATCATCGAGTCCGCCTTCGCCTACGCGGGGCAGAAGTGCTCGGCGGCCGCGCGCGTGCTCGTCCACGAGGCGATCCACGACGCATTCGTCGAACGCCTCGCCGGCGCCGTCGCGGGCCTGCAGGTCGGGCCGGCCGACGACTTCGCCACCGACGTGCCGCCGGTCGTCGAGCGCGAGGCCCAGGAGCGCGTGCGCCGCTATGCGCAGCTCGCGGCACAGGAGGGCACGATCGCCACCGCCGCCGCGGACGTCCCCGGCGAAGGCTGGTACTGCGCGCCGGTCGTCGCGACCGGCCTGCCGCCGGACTCGGCCATCCTGCACGAGGAGATCTTCGGCCCGCTGCTGGCCGTCGAGTCCGTTCCATCCGTCGACGCCGCCTGCGACCGCATCGACGAGCTCCCGTTCGCCCTGACCGGCGGGCTGTTCTCGCGCAACCCGCGCACCGTCCAGCGTGTGATCGACCGCTCGCCGGTCGGCAACCTCTACGTCAACCGCTCGACGACCGGCGCGATGGTCGCCCGTCAGCCGTTCGGCGGCAACCGCCTGTCGGGCACCGGCACGAAAGCCGGCGGCGACGACTACCTGCGGCACTTCGTCGAGCCGCGCGTCGTCACCGAGAACACGGTGCGACACGGGCTCGTCGTCTGACGGCGCTACTGCCGGCGAAACGGTCCCCGGATCGCGAAGATGTGGCCCGGGGACTGGACGTTCGCGAACAGGATCTTCTTGTCGTGCGAGAACGTCGGCCCGGTGAACTCGCTCTGGCCCGCGATCTGCATCGCCTCGAGCACGCCGGCGTCGTCTGCGAGCCCCGTGAGAGCGCCCCTGCCGAGCGGCAGCGCTGCAGCCGGCGGCGTCCAGCGGTAGATCAGCCCGTTCGGGCTGCTCGCGTCCTCGGTGAGATAGATCACATGGTCTGCTGTCCGGTTGCGTGGCTACGCGCGGAGCGCGATCTGGCTGGTTGCGGCGGCGCGGGCGCTTCCAGCATCGGTCAGGGGTCCGGGTCGGTCGGCGGTCGTTGCGGACCCGACTGCGGGTGCCGGCGGCGCGACGACATCGACCCCCCTGTTTTTGCGTGTGCTAGCGGCAGCTAGCAGGGGGCTATCAGCCGCTAGCACTGTTCACGAGACAGGGTCCTTCACGGTCCCGGCAACTGCCCGCGAGCTCAGCGCCTCACGGCTGCTGGACCGCTCGCGCCCGGATCGCTCGCGCGACACGCGGGACGGGAAGTGCGGGGGTCACGCGTATCCACGCACGTGAACAGCAGACATGGGTGCGGGGTCGGCGGCGACCGACTCGTGGGCGAACCGGCCCAGCGCCCTGATCGGCCGCGGGTCGCGGTTGGCGTCCTCGTCGTAGGGATCGGGCGGCGCGAAACGCCGCCCGGCGTCGGGACAGGACTGCGGTCAGACGTGCTCATGCGCGCCCCAGGGTCTCGGGGATCCGTCGTCGCGGCAGCCTGCCTGCCGCGAGCCGGCTCCCTGTGACCACGTCTGAGCGGCGCGTGATCGGGTTGTGAAGCGGGGACGCTCAGCCACGGACGGCCGCGCAGTCGCGCAGGAAGCGCTCGTGCAGGCGCGCATCGGCCGCGAGCTCCGGGTGAAACGCCACCGCGAGCAGCCGCCCCTGGCGTGCGGCGACGGCGTGGCCGTCGACCGTCGCGAGGATCTCGACGTCCCCCCCGTGCTCGGAGATCCACGGGGCGCGGATGAAGACCGCGCGCAGCGGGGGCCCGTCGAGGCCCTGGAAGTCGAGGTCGGCCTCGAAGGAGCGCACCTGGCGCCCGAAGGCGTTGCGCTGCGCCTGGATGTCCATGAGCCCGAGATGCTCGCGGTCGAGCATGATCAGCCCGGCGCAGGTGCCGAACATCGGCTTGGCGAACGCGCGCAGCGGCCCGGCGAGGCCCTCGCGCTGCACCCCGAGCGTCATCGTCGTGGACTCGCCGCCGGGAAGGATCAGCCCATCGACGCCGTTGAGGTCGTCCGGGACGCGGACCTCGCGCACCCGCGCCCCGAGGCCGCGCAGCATCCGCGCGTGCGCGGCGAACCCGCCCTGCAGCGCGAGGACGCCGACCAGCGGGGCGTCTACCAACCGCGCTGGGCGAGCAGCTGGTCGCCGGCCAGCGTGCTCGCCTCGAGTGAGTCCATCGCCGAGCCCAGCCCCTCGGATGCCTGGGCGACCCGCGCGGCGTCGGCGTAGTGCGTCGTCGCCTCGACGATCGCGCGAGCGCGGCGCTCGGGATCGGCGGACTTGAAGATCCCCGAGCCGACGAAGAGGCCCTCGGCGCCGAGCTGCATCATCAGCGACGCGTCGGCGGGGGTCGCGATGCCGCCGGCGCAGAAGAGCACGACCGGCAGCCCGCCCTCGCGGGCGACGCCGCGAACGAGGTCCAGCGGCGCCTGCAGCTGCTTGGCGGCGGTTGCGAGCTCGCTCTCGTCGAGCTGGCCGAGGCGGCGGATCTCCGAGCGGATGGCGCGCATGTGGCGGACGGCCTCGACGACGTCGCCGGTGCCCGCCTCCCCCTTGGAGCGGATCATCGCCGCGCCCTCGCCGATGCGCCGCAGCGCCTCCCCGAGGTTCGTCGCGCCGCAGACGAACGGGACCGAGAAGCCCCACTTGTCGATGTGGTTGTCCTCGTCGGCCGGCGTGAGGACCTCGGACTCGTCGATGTAGTCGACCTCGAGCGCCTCGAGCACCTGCGCCTCGGCGATGTGGCCGATGCGCGCCTTCGCCATGACCGGGATCGTCACCGCGTTCTGGATCGACTTGATCATCGCCGGGTCGGACATGCGGGCGACCCCGCCGTCGCGGCGGATGTCGGCCGGCACGCGCTCGAGCGCCATGACCGCTGCGGCGCCGGCGGCCTCCGCGATCCGTGCCTGCTCGGCGTCGACGACGTCCATGATCACGCCGCCCTCGAGCATCTGCGCGAGCCCCGCCTTGACGCGGAATGTCGCTTCGTCTCTCACGGCGGCGATCTTATCGAGGCCCGCCGGCCGCCCCGCACAGGTCGCGCGGGCTACTTGAGCTTGAAGGCCTTGATGCGGTCCGCGTAGCCGTCGACGTCGCGGGCGTAGACGCCGTAGGCGAGCGCCTGGACCATCGCGAGCAGCGCGGTGTGCGAGCGCACGTAGGCCGGGCTGTTGGACGAGTAGTACAGGCGGATCTGGGCGAGCTTGGCGACCTCCGAGAGCGTCGCGTCGGTGATCGCGATCGTCCGCGCCTTGCGGTGACGGGCGAGCTTCATCGCGCGAACGACGAGCGGGTGCGGACGCCCGGCGGAGAGCCCGATGACGAGCGTCTGGTCGTCGATGCGGCTCAGGCGCCCGAGGGCCTCCTGCGACGGGCTGGCGACGATCTCGGCGCGCAGGTCCAGGAGCATCAGCAGATGGCGCAGGTAGGACGCGAAGAACGCCATCTGATCGGTGCCGGCGACGAGCAGGCGCGGCGTCGTGGCGATCGCCTCGACGGCCGCCTCGATGTCGCGGCGCGACACCCTGCGGGCGGTGTCCTCGACGTTGACGTGATCGGCGGCGAGCATCGTCTCGAACTCGTTCTGATCGAGCGAGAAGAGCGGGGCCACCGGCGGCGCCCCGCCCGCCGGCAACGAGGTCGCGTGGCGGCGCCGGTACTCCTCGCGGGCGGACTGCTGCAGCTCGGGATAGCCCTCGAAGCCGAGCGCCTGCGAGAAGCGCACGACCGTGCTCGAGGAGGTGTTCGCACGGCGTGCGAGCTCCTCGGCGGTCTGGAAGGCGACCTCGTCGAGATGGTCGACGATGTATTGCGCGACATCCTTCTGCGAGCGCGAGAAGTCGTCGAATCGGGCCTGGATGTATGTGGAGAGCGACTCGGGAGTCGTCGTCGGCGTAGCGGATCGCTTCATGGGCGTTGGCCTGTTTCGACGGGCCCGCCCGCGATCCTTTGCGGGCGCTTAACGAAGCGCACCCGGCGGGGGGTGCCGCCGGGCGCAGGGTCGAGAGCAGGGGGGAACGGAGCGGCGGGGGATATGGGCCGGAACCGGGACTCTCGACGGCTTCACCCCTAGGAATTCCCGCCCATCGGCTGTCGAAACGTCGATCAGCGAGCGGCGACGTGCCCGGTCGGCGCATAGCGGCGGATCGGCGGGCCGGACCCCTCGGGCACGGTGTAGAAGGCGCCGCCGTGCGCGGTGAGGGCCAGCGCCTCGCCCTGGCCCTCCACGAACAGGTCCGTCGGCGGACTGCACGGGCGCCGCCGCAGCGCCTGCGCGATCGTCTCCCCCGCGCGCCGCCGCCAGACATAGGCGCGGCCGTAGCTGCGCAGCGCGATCGTGCGTCCATCGGCCGAGACGTCGCCGGCCGTGATCGCCTCCCCCACGCCGAGCGAGAGCCGCGCGCGGCGGCGCAGCAGGTTGACCGCCGGCGCCGACGGGCGGGCCGCGACGTAGACGCCGGGCGCGCCGCCGAAGCTCTTGGAGACGACGACGATCGCCCCCGTCGCGGGATCGACGAGCAGCGCCTCGGCGTCGCGAGGCCCGTCGGGGTAGCGCAGCGCGAGGCGCGTGGCGGGCGCGCTCGCGGCCGGGACCGGTCCGCTGAGATCGGGCTCGGGCACGCGCAGGACGGCGATGTCCGTGCGACGGGCGAGGTTGTCGCCGGTGTCGGCGATGTAGAGCGCATCGCCCCCCGCCGGGTCGGGCCCGACGGCGATGTCCTCCCAGTCGACGCTCGCCGCGCCGGTGACGGCGACGTCCGCGCGCAGGCGCCCGTCGCGCGACAGGGCGAGCACGCGCGGGCGGTCGCCCGAGTCGTTGTGGGACCACAGCACGCCCGGCTGGGCGTGCGAGAGCGCGAGGCCCGAGAGCTCGGTGGCGGCGGCGGACGCGACCCGCCCGGTGACCCGGCGGCGCAGCGCGCCGCAGAGCGCCGGCACAACCGGCGCGCGGTGGGTCGCCGCGGCGATCGCCCCCGGCGCCGTCGCCGCGCGCACGTCCGCGCCCGCGCCACCGCAGCCGGCGAGCGCGAGGGCCGCGACCAGGCCGGCCGCTAGCCCAGCGCGCGAACCGTGTCGTAGGCGCGGATGATGCGCCGGTCCTTCTCCTTGTGGGTGTCGGGGAGGCCCGACACCTCGGCGAGCGCCAGCACGTCACGGGCGAGCTCGAGCTGCAGCGCGAGCGCGCGCTCGGCCACCTCGAGCATCTCATCGCGGTCCAAGCCGTCGGTCTCACCGCCGACGAAGCGGCGCAGGTAGTAGCCCATCAGCGCAGCTGCTCCACGATCTCCTGGGCGCGCTGCACGCGGGCATCGGACGTGCCGATCCCGGCCTCCTCGGCCATCGAGAGCACGTCGCGCGCGTGCTGCTCCTGCATGAGCGCTGCGCCCTCCGCCAGCGCCTCGATGTCCTTCACGGACCGCGTCTCAAAGTTGATGCGAAACATCTTGCGCACCAGATCGCTCATACGGTCCTCTCCTCGGTGACTGCCGCCGCCTGGGCAGTATGCGCCAACGCGCGACAATGCGACACCCGGGGGCAGTAGCTCAGTTGGTCAGAGCAGCCGACTCATAATCGGTCAGACGGAGGTTCGAGTCCTCCCTGCCCCATCCTTCGCTACTTGACGGCGGCGACCGCGCGGGCGAGCTCGCCGACCGAGAAGACGCCCTCGAAGCGCGCCGCGATCCTCCCCTGGCGATCGATCACGAACGTCCACGGCTCCGTCGGAAGCCGCCAGCGCGCGACCTGCGGGCGCACGGGCTTGCCGGGATCGTTGTCCTGGTAGATCTCCTGCTGGATGAACGACACGCCCTTGCCGTTCTGGGCGCGCACCTGCTCGGCGATGTCGACGACCGGCCCGCACGTGCGCGACTGGCACAGCGCCGGCGTCGCGAACTGCAGCACCACCGGCTTGTGCCCCATGACCTCGGCGAAGTTGTCGGTGAGCATGTCGGCCGCCGGCGGAACGCGCGTGGAGAGCTTCGTGAGGTTGCCGCCGACGTCGGCCGCGGTGAGCGTGTCGACCTTGATCGCTCGGTCGCCGACGTCGGGCGGGCCGTCGCGCGCGCCGACGGTCAGGGCCGCGGGCGCGTCGGCGACCACAAGCCGCCCGTCGAGGCGCGCGAGCCCGATCGGGACGTGCGGCCCGCGCGAGTAGTAGTCGACGTCGGCGACGTAGAACGTGTCGCCGCTCTCGAGGTCCGAGGAGGTCTGCCGGCTGCGGTACTGCGTGGCGACGTCCAGCGACTCCTTGCGCGCGACGAACGGGCCGCGCAGCTGCGAGCCGTCGGGCCTGGCCGTGTACACCGCGACCGCGGAGACGTCGATCTGCTTGTTCGCGCGGTCGACGATCGCGAAGCCGAGGCGGTTGCCGTGGCCGGGCTTCTGCGAGCTGAAGCTCGAGACGTTGAGGATCGCGCCCTTCGGCAGGCCCTTCGTGAGCTGCGACAGGGTCTTGCCGTGCGCCGAGGGGAAGTCGGCCGGATGGCCGGCCATCGGCTGAGGAGGCGCGGGCGCGGTGCCGCCACCGTCCGAGCCGCACGCGGTCAAGACGACGGAGGCCACCAGCGCCGACAGGAGCAGTCGGTGCACGGAAATCAACTGTAGGCCTTCCCGTGATTGGATTGCGCCGCACACGAACGTCGAGCGAAGGGTGGCGAGATGGCCGATCGAGCGGCGATCGTGACGGGCGCATCGAGCGGGATCGGCCTCGCGGTCACGCGCATGCTGGCGCAGTCCGGGTATGCGGTGACGATGGCCGCGCGGCGGCCCGAGAAGCTCGCGGCGGCCTACGAGGACCTACTCGCCGAGGGCCTCGAGGTCCGGCAGGTCGCGGCGAACGTCGGCGACGAGGCCGACATCGTCCGGGTCGTCGCCGAGCACGAGGAGGCCTACGGGCGGCTGGACGTGCTCATGAACAACGCGGGCGTCGGGATCGGTGCGCCGATCGGCGAGCTGAGCACGAAGCGCATGGACATCCAGCTTGCGACCAATCTGCGGGCGATCCCGCTCTTCTACCGCGAGGCGCTGGCGATGCTCCGGGCGGCCGGCGCCGAGCACCGCAACGCGCTCGTCATCAACACCGCGTCGGTGGCCGGCAAGCAGGGCGAGGCCTGGCTGAGCATCTACAGCGCGACGAAGTTCGGCGTCGTCGGCTTCACGCAGTCGATGAACCGCGAGCTCAACGCCGAGGGCATCAAGTCCACGGCGCTGTGCCCGGCGTTCGTCGACACGCCGATGACGGACTTCGTCAAGGGGCACGTGGCGCCCGAGGACATGATCCAGACGTCGGACATCGTGGCCGCCGTGCGCATGCTCCTGGACCTCAGCCCGGGCTGCGTCATCCCCGAGATCGTGTTCCAGCTGCCCGGGCTCGGGCAGCTGGATGCGGCACCCGCGGCCTGACGGCTAGCGGGCGTAGACGTCGTTCTCGGCGGCGTCGAAGTCGAAGTCCGGCTCGACCTCGCGATCGGCGTCGAAGTCCGCGGGCAGGACGAGCGTCTCCTCGAAAAGCCAGTCCAGGCCGGTCTCGGTCGCCTCGTCGCTGCGGCGGCGGCGCGCTGCGGCCTTGTAGTCCTCGATCGCTCCGCCGAGGTCGATCGGCGTGCCGGCGAACAGGCGGTCGCGGCGCTGGGCGCCCTCGTGCTCGTGGATCGCCTCGCCGAGGTCGACGGGCGTGCCGGCGTACAGGCGGTCCCGGCGCCTGCGGCCTTCGATCATCGCGGTGTGATCGGCGATCGCCTCCGCGAGCGGCGACGACACGGGGTCCAGGCTGGCCTGGATCTCCATGCGCAGGATGCCGACCTCGTACTCGGTCGCATGACGGCAGATGCCGCGCCCGTAGACGCCGGTGAACTTGTCCCAGGCCTCGGGAAAGGAGACGCAGCTCGTGCGCCCGCCCTCGCGGTGCGCCGCCAGCATCGGGCAGACCCCGTCGGCCCCCGTGAACGCACCGGTGATGACGGTGTTGTTCCCAAGCCCGATCAGCATCGCCTTGCGGGTGCGCTCCGGGAGCACATCGATTGAGCGCCGTAGGTCGGCTACGGCAACTTCGCGAGGCGTTGGCATAGGGTTCTCTCCGTTCGTCGGGACGTGGCCACCGTATGTGAGCCCGTCGTCTACGGCAAATGAACTCCTCTCCCTGAAAGGGATCTTGCAGCAGATGAAGCTCGGCGTCCACATCGGCTACTGGGGACTGGGCCTTTCCTCGCAGGATCAGCGCGAGATCGTCCAGGAGGCCGAGCGCCTCGGCTATGACTCCGTGTGGGCTGCGGAGGCCTACGGATCGGACGCTGCGACGGTGCTCGGCTGGCTGGCCGGGCTCACGAGCACGATCAAGCTCGGCTCGGCGATCTTCCAGATGCCGGCGCGCAGCCCCGCCATGACCGCGATGACCGCCGCGACGATCGATCAGCTCTCGGGCGGGCGGATGCTGCTGGGCATCGGCTCCTCCGGGCCGCAGGTCGCGGAGGGCTGGCACGGCCAGCGCTTCGCCCGCCAGATCCAGCGCACGCGCGAGTACGTCGCCGTCGTGCGCATGGCGCTCGCACGCGAGCGCCTCGTCTTCGAGGGCGAGACCCTCGCGCTGCCGCTGCCCGACGGGCCCGGCCGCGCGCTGAAGCTCACGATCGGCCCGGTGCAGGAGCAGATCCCGATCTACCTCGCGGCGATCGGCCCGAACAACACGCGCCTGGCGGGCGAGATCGCCGACGGCTGGATCCCGACGCTCTTCTCCCCCGAGCACGTGGCCGAGTTCGTGCCGCTGCTGCAGGAGGGCGCGGCCCGCGCGGGCCGCACGCTGGAGGGCTTCGACATCGCGCCGCAGGTCAACGTCTGCATCAGCGACGACCTCGAGTCCGCACGCAACCTCATGCGCCCGTTCATCGCGCTGTACGTCGGCGGCATGGGCTCGCGCGAGAAGAACTTCTACAACGCGCTCGTGCAGCGCTACGGCTTCGAGGACGAGGCCCGCGACGTCCAGGACCTCTACCTCGACGGCAAGCGCGAGGAGGCGATGGCGCGCCTGTCCGACGAGCTCATCGACACGGTCTCGCTGTGCGGGCCGCCGGACCGCGTGCGCGAGCGGCTGGCCGTCTACCGCGATGCCGGCGTCGGCACGCTCGGGATCAGCCCGCTGGCCTTCACGAAGGACGATCGCCTGGAGCAGCTGCGGCTCATCGCGGAGCTGGCGGCCTGAGCGACGAGCGGCTCCGGCTCCTGCTCGGGGCCTTCGGCGATCCCGGCCACGCGTTTCCGGTCATCGCGCTCGGGCGCGTGCTCGCGGCCCGCGGCCACGATGTGACCCTGCAGACGTGGACGCGCTGGCGCGAGCACGTCGAGGCCGAGGGCATGACGTTCGCGGCCGCGCCCGAGTACCACGTGTTCCCGACGCGCGAGCGGCCGCTGACGCCCTATCAGGCGGTCGAGCGGGCGACCCGCGAGACCGTCGGGCTCGTGCGCGACATCGCGCCCCACGCGGTGGTCTCGGACATCCTGACGCTCGCGCCGGCCCTCGCGGGCGAGCTCGAGGGCGCGCCGGTCGCGACGCTCGTGCCCCACACCGACCCGCGCATGCCGCCCGGCGCGCCGCCGTACTCCTGCGGCGCGCGGATTGCGCGTACGGCGACGGGCCGCGCGCTGTGGCGCGCCGCCGAGCCGCTGCTGCGCGGGGGCCTGGAGCTCGGGCGCACCGAGCTCAACGAGACGCGCCGGCGCCTGGGGCTGTCGCCGCTCGCGCGCGTCCACGGCGGCATCAGCGAGGAGCTCTGCATCATCGCGACGTTCCCGCAGCTCGAGTATCCGCGCGCATGGCCGGCGAACACGTACGTGGTCGGGCCGCTGCTCTGGGAGCCGCCCGCGGAGGCGGTCGCACCGCCGGCGGGCGAGGAGCCGCTGGTCCTGCTGGCCCCTTCGACATCGCAGGACGCCGAGAGCCGCCTGCTGCGCGCGGCCCTGGCCGGGCTCGCCCATGCGCCGGTGCGCGTGCTGGCCTCCGTGAACCGGCTGCGTCCCGACCCGCCGTTTCACGTCGCGCCGAACGCGACGCTCGTCGACTGGCTCTCCTATGCGCGCACGATGCCCGCCTGTGACCTCGTCGTCTGCCACGGCGGGCACGGCACGGTCGCGCGAGCTCTCGCGAGCGGTTGCGCGGTCCTCGTCGTGCCCGCGGCCGGGGACATGAACGAGAACGCGGCGCGCGTGGACTGGGCGGGCGTGGGCGTCCGGCTGCCGCGACGCATGGTCTCCCCGCGGGCGATCGGCCTTGCCGCCGGGCGCGCGCTCGCCCGCCCCCGGCTGGGAGAGCGGGCCCGCGAGCTACAGGCGTGGGCTGCGGCCAACGACGGACCCGAGCGCGCGGCCGACCTCGTCGAGGCCTTCGCCACCCGCTGACGCTCGCTTCGCGCTCGGGCTGGAATGGGCGGTGCGGCGCAGCAGGATGCCGGTGGCGGTGCGGACCGTCGTCCTTCCCGCGCCGTCCTTCGTGACGGCGAAGGCGCGGACGTTCATGCGCCCGGCCCGGTCGAGAAGCCCCCGGTCGCGGCGGCCGAGCGCGAAGGTCAGCGTCTGCGTGCCCCCGCTCCCGAGCTTGAACGTCCGCCGCCCGAGGCGGCGCTCCGTGCGCAACAGCTTGATGCTCGAGCGCTTGTTGGGCCGGGTGAAGAGCGTGACCTGCCCGGTGCACGTGCCGGCCGACGGCGGGCAGGCGATGGTCACGATGCCCGTCGACGGCTGGCGCAGGCGCGGACTGCCGACCGCCAGACGGCCCGCGGCGGATGAGCCGCTGACCGGGCCGGTGGCGCCCGCCGGGCCCGGGAGCCCGGGGAGGCCGGGGAGGCCTGCGCCGGGCGAGGTGGTGGGCTGCGGAGCGACCCCGCCCGCCGCGGGGGCCGGTGCCGCCGCCGGCGGTTCGTCGTCGTCGAGGATCGTCCCGGTCGCGGCCGCGTCGCCGAGCGTCGCGGCCGCCGGCGCCGAGAGACGCAGCTCGAAGGTCTCCGACGGCTCGTCGGCGGTGTCGTCGATGAGCGCGACGCCGAGCGATCCGCCCGTCGCCCCGGCCGCAATCGTCAGCGTGCCCGAGCGGGCGGTGTAGTCCTGGCCCGCGAGCGCGCTCCCGTTCGCGGTCGCGAAGTCGACGGTCACCACGCGGCCGCTCGGCGCCGACAGGTTGACGGCGAACGCCGCGTTGGCGCCCTCGGGTGCGGGCGCGGCGTCCGCGACGCCCACCGCCGGCGGGAGATCGTCGTCGAGGATCGTCGCCACGCCTTCGCCGTCGGCCACCTCCGCGCCCGAGATGACGAGCCGGAAGGTCTCGTTGGGCTCGTCGAGCCGGTCGCCCTCCACCGGCACGGCGACGGTCTGGACCTGCGTGCCGCCGAACAGGGAGCTCGGAAAGCTGCGCGCGCCGGTTGTCGCGGCATAGTCGGCGGGCGCGCGGGCGCTGCCGTCCGCAGTCGCGAAGGAGACGGACGTCGCGCCGGCGAGAAACGCCGCGTTGCGCGTGAGGGTGAAGGTCGCGGTCGTGGCGCCGTTGCTCTCGTTCAGCGCGACATCGCCGACGCTCACGGACGCCTGCGCGACCGCCGGGGCAAGCCATGTCAGCCCGGCCGCGAGCAGCACGCAGAGAACGCCTCGATCATCCCGCCATCCCTGGCCGCCCATGGCGCTGAACCTAGCGGGCGCCAAGGACGGTCACAAGCGCACGCCGGCGGCGTCCCTACAGCGGCATCTTGCCGCGGCCACGCCGGCCGGCCGAACCGCTCTTGCCGATCGCCTTCTGCGCGGTTTGAAACGGCTTGGCGAGCCAGTGGCCGAGCCTGCCCGGGGCCTTGGAGGCGCCGCGGCCGCCGACGCCGGCGGCCTTCTGGCCACCGCGCTGCGGGTAGCGCGACAGTCGCGGCGCGACAAACGCGCCGATCAGCAGCAGGACGCAGAAGGCGGCGACACCGAGAAGGATCATGCGAACGGCTCTACCCGAGGCGGTCGCGACACACGCCAGGCTGGACGGATGGTCGCTCGGCGGTCTCCGCCGCCGATGATGAAGCGGCTTTCGCTAGGGTGGTTTCGCGACGGGCCTGGCGGTTCGACCTTGGCTGCCCGTTGCACGTCGCTCACGAAGTCCACCAGGCGTGGCCGGGCTCCAAACTCGTCGTGATCGACGACGCCGGCCACACGGGCAGCGCAACCATGGCCGCCCGGCTGCGCGAAGAGGTCGACGCGCTGGCGTTCAGATAACGCCGTTTGCAGCCTCGACATTTCGGCGCGAAGGCGTCGTGTCCGCAGTCGCCTATCTGAGAACGCGGCTGAGCGGCAATTCAGGCGTTCGCTACGACCTCAGCGACCCGGACGCTCTCGATTGCGGCGGAGCCGTCATCCGGTGACTGTATGTGCTCCTTGGCCCCTACCGCGGCGTCCTCGGATTCGAAGATCATCACGGCAGCGCCCTTGCTGCCCTCGTCCCACTGCATCCAGTGGCCGGTGACGAAGCCCGGCGCTTGCGAGACTCCAGGGACGACCCGCTCGTTGAGATAGCGCGTTGCCGCCGCGGTGTCGCTGATGTTCACGCGGACCATAACTGCGTGCATGAAAGGCCCCCCATGGGCTCGGAGTCCGGCTGATCTTAACCGAGCGCCCGCGAGACATCTACGCCGAGGAACGGATTTCTTCGCGCGCTCGAGCTCGCGGGACCCGCAACGTTTTTGTAAAGCGCGGTGGTGGCGTGTCCGCCGGCGCCCTATAGAAGAAACAGAGGGCGGCGCTCAGGCTGCGTCATCGAGGTCCTCGCGGAGTCGCCGCGACGCAGCGAACAGGCTCGCGGGGATGACGATGATCGACGGCGTGTCGCCGTCAACGATGCAGGTAGCGCCGTGCATGGCGGCCAGTTCGGGCGGTACGTCGTCCCAGTCGGGGTCGGGCGGTAGCTCGGGGTCCTGCCCGATGGGCTGCGGGCCGCCGGTGATGCGGATGTGCATGGGGTCGTCGGTCATGGGCTGGAGGTTACGCCGAGCGGTGGATGGCGCTGCCTGCTCGTGAACTTGGTAGCAAGATTGGTATACGAGGCGGCCTGCGAGCCCGTATTCATTGGCTCGCAGGCAACTCGGGGGGTGGGACTCGAACCCACAACCCTTCGGTTAACAGCCGAATGCTCTGCCGATTGAGCTACCCCCGACCGTGCGCTGGCAAGGGTACCGGCTCAGCGCGCGGGCTCACCCTCCTCCATCGCCCGGTCCAGCGCGCGCCTGACCTCCTCCTGCATCACCGTGCGGCGCGCCGCCAGCGCGGAGACGTCCCCGGCCGCCGCGCTGCGGGCTGCGGCGATCTCGCGGTCCAGGCGCGCGAGGCCCAGCTGCAGGCGCTCGGCCTCGAATGCGGCCGGCGATGCGCCGGCGGCGCGCGCCGCGCGCACCGACAGCTCGCGCACGAGCGGCGCGACCGGGTCGTCGTCGGCCAGGCCATCCATCGGCGCGTCGAGATGCTCGCGCAGGTGCTGCCCCGCGGCGCGCGTCGCGGGCGCGGTGAGGTCGGCTTCGAGGTCGAGCTCGGCGAGCGCGGGCCCGCCGAGCTTCGGCAGCGCGATGCACAGCGCCAGGAACGTGCGCTCCGTGCGCTCGCGGCGGTTCAGCGGAGCGCTTGCGACGCGCTGCGCCGCGGGCGCCGCGGGCTCGGTCGTCCCGATCGGCGCACGTGACGGCTGCGCCAGCAGCGAGGACAGCAGCTCCTGCGTGAGGTCCATGCGATCGGCCACGATGCGCAGCAGCTCGTCGCGCATGACGCTCGGGCCCAGCGGCTTGAAGACCCCGCGCAGCTCCTCGAGCACGCGGTCCTTGCCCTCGGCCCCCGTGAGGTCTCCGGCGTCGAGCGCCCGCAGGACCCGGAAGCGCACGAACGGCACCGACTCCGCGATCCGGCGCTCCATCGCCTCGCCGCCGGCGCGCTGGACGAGGTCGGCAGGATCCTCGCCGGGCGGCAGCGCCACGACGCGCAGCTCGAGCTTGCGCCCGGCGGCGAGCTGTGCGGCGCGCAGCATCGCCGCCTGGCCGGCACTGTCGGCATCGAGCGCGAGCGCGACGACGGGCGCGAGGCGCGCGAGCTCGCCGACCTGCTCCTCGGTCAGCGACGTGCCCATGATCGCGACGCTGTTGCGGATCCCGGCCTGGTGCATCGCGATGACGTCGGTGTAGCCCTCGGCGACGACCACGCTGCCGGCCTTCGCCGCGGCCGCCCGGGCGATGTCCGAGCCGAAGAGCTGGCGGCGCTTGTGGAAGAGGTCGCTCTCGGGGCTGTTGACGTACTTCGGCCCCCGCCGCTCGTCATCGGGGACGAGCGTGCGCCCCGCGAAGCCGCGCACGCGCCCGCGCGGGTCGGCGAGCGGGAAGATGATCTGCGAGCGGAAGCGGTCGTACAGCTTGCCGCTCTTCTGGGACTGCTGCGCGAGGCCCGCGTCGTGCAGCTCGCGCGCCTTGAAGCCGGTCCGCAGCGAGGCCTTGAGCACGGTGTCCCAGGCGCTCGGCGCGTAGCCCACGCGAAACTCGCGCAGCGTGCCCTCCTGCAGTCCGCGGGCGGCGAGGTAGTCGCGCGCCCGCTGCGCCTCGGCGGACTCCCACAGCTGGCGCACGTAATACGTCGCGGTGCGCTCGAGCAGCTCCATCAGGCGCTCGTTGCGCCGGCGCTTCTCGGCGGCGGCCGGATCCTCGTCCTCGAGCTCGAGCGCCACCTTGTAGCGGTCGGCGAGCAGCTCCAGCGCGCCCTTGAAGTCCACGCCCTCGGTCTCCATGACGAACGTGAACGCGTCGCCCGAGGCCTGGCAGCCGAAGCAGTAGTAGACCTTCTCGGCCGGATTGATCCCGAACGACGGGGTCCGCTCGTCGTGAAAGGGGCACAGCCCGGTGTAGCGGTTGACGCCGGCGCGCTTGAGCTCCGTGCGGGCGTTGACGAGGTCGATCATGTCGACCGCCTCGCGCACGCGCTCCTTGGAGTCGTTCGTATAGAACGCCATCGCCGCCCGCCGGCCTAGAGCGCGAACGACGCCGGCACGCTGAGCGCCTCGAACGCGCGCACCGCATAGCGGTCGGTCATCCCGGCGAGGTAGTCCGTGACGCGCTGGGCATGGTCGGCGCCCGGGGCGCCGCCGCCGTCGGGCACGAGCGCAGGGTCGGAGGCGTAGTGCTCAAAGAGCGTGCGGATCACCCGGTCGATGCGCGAATGCTCCTGGCGCGCCGCGGCGCCGAGGTAGACGCGTTCGAACATGAACGTCCGCAGCGCGGCCATCGCGGCGCCGGCCTCCGGGCCCTGGACGATGTCGCCGGCCAGCTCGGAGTGCTCGACGAGGTCGTGCACGAGGGCGTCGATGCGGGTCGAGCCGGTCGTGCCGAGGATGGCGATCGCCGCGACCGGCAGCGCGTCCTCGCCGAGGACGCCGGCGCGCAGCGCGTCGTCGATGTCGTGGTTGATGTACGCGACGCGATCCACGATGCGCACGATCCTGCCCTCGAGCGTCGCCGGCATCGGCGCGCGGCCCGAATGGCGGACGATGCCGTCGCGGACGTCGTCGCAGAGGTTCAGCCCCGCGCCCCCGCGCTCGAGCACGTCGACGATCCGCAGCGAGTGCTCGTAGTGGCGAAAACCGCGGCTGAAGCGCTCCCCCAGGCAGGCGTCGAGCGCCGCCTCGCCGATGTGGCCGAAGGGCGAGTGGCCCAGGTCATGGCCGAGTCCGATCGCCTCGACGAGGTCCTCGTTGAGCCCGAGCGCGCGCGCGACGGTGCGCGCGATCTGGGTGACCTCGAGCGTGTGGGTCATGCGCGTGCGGTAGTGGTCGCCCTCGGGTGCGACGAAGACCTGGGTCTTGTGCTTCAGGCGCCGGAAGGCCTTGCAGTGCACGATCCGGTCGCGGTCGCGCTGCAGCGGCGTGCGAAGTCCGCAGTCGGGCTCCTCGGTGGCGCGGCGGGCCGGGTAGGAGCGCGCCGCCAGCGCCGAGAGCTGCTCCTCCTCCCAGGCGCGACGGCGCGCGGCGAAGCGCTCGGCGACGAGTCCGGGGGCGGCGGCGGCATCCATCGCTCGATTGTCCCACTCGTGTCGTACGCTCACCCGATGCAGGCCCTGACGGCCACCGCGCAGCCCCCGCACGTCGCGCTCGCCGAGGTCTCCGAGCCCGAGCCGCTGCCCCATCAGGCGCTCGTCGAGGTCCGCGCGTTCTCCCTGAACCGCGGCGAGACGCGCCAGCTTCCCGACCGGGACGAGGGATCGATCCCGGGCTGGGATCTCGCGGGCGTCGTGGCGCGCGCGGCCGCTGACGGCAGCGGGCCGCGGGAGGGGGCGCGAGTCGTCGGGATCGTCCGCTCGGGCGCCTGGGCGCAGCTCGTCGCGGTCGCGACGCAGAACCTCGCGGAGCTGCCCGCGGAGGTGAGCTTCGCACAGGCCGCCACGCTGCCGGTCGCCGGCGTGACAGCCCTGCGCGCGCTGGAGATCTGCGGCTTCGTCCTGGGCCGCCGCGTGCTGGTCACGGGGGCCAGTGGCGGCGTGGGGCGCTTCGCCGTGCAGCTCGCGGCGCGGGCGGGCGCGCACGTCACCGCGGTCGCGCGCAACGAGGAGCGCGCCCGCGGGCTGCGCGCGCTCGGCGCGCGGGAGATCGTCTTCGACGTCGCGGACGCCGGCGAGCACGACGCGATCCTCGAGGGCGTCGGCGGGGCGAGTCTCGGCGCGGCGATCGGAAAGGTCGCCGGCCGCGGGACGGTCGTCTCCTACGCCTCCAGCGACCCCGAGCCGGTCGCCTTCCAGGCGCGCGCGCTGTTCGGCCGCGCGCCGGGCGCGTCGCTGCGCGGGCTGTTCGTCTTCGAGGAGATCGAGCGCACCGGCAGCGGCGGCGGCGACCTCGCACGCCTCGCCGCGCTCGTCGCGGACGGCGAGCTGCAGACGCCGATCGATCTCGAGGGGTCCTGGCGCGATCCCGGCCCGGCACTGCAAGCGCTGCTGGACCGGCGCGTCGCGGGCAAGGCGGTGCTGCACGTCGACTGACGCGGCCGCTGGAGCGCCGTTTGCGGGGGCGGGCGGGCGGACACAATCGGATCACCATGTCGACGACACCCCCGCCCGAGCCGCCCACGCGCCGCCTCGAGCCCACCGATCCGCCGCCACAACCGGTGTACGAGCGCGTCGTCGAGCCCGGTCTCGCGCCGGTCGCCGCCGACCCGAGCCTCGCCTTCGTCCGCCTCGAGGACGCGATCTCCTCGCTGCGGACGGCGCTGCTGTTCGTCGGCATCCTGGCGGTCCTGGCCACCGGCCTGGCGATCTACGCGCTCACCCGCGACGACGGCTCGCCGGACGGCGCGAGCAGCGGCGGTGCGAGCCGCGAGCGCGTGTCACAGCTCGACGACCGCGTCGACCGACTCAGCCGCCAGGTGCAGCAGGTCCGCGCGGACGCCCGCGACTCGACGCAGCTGACAGGCCGCGTCGACGCGCTGTCGCGCAGCGTGACCGCGCTGCGCTCGCAGGCCGGCAGCGGCACGGCCGCCCCCGACGCGACCCAGGCGATCCAGGACCTCAGCAAGCGCATCGACGACCTCGACCGGCGCGTGCAGGACCTCAGCAGTCAGAGCCCGACGACGCCCTAGCGGCGCCCGCGCTCAGCGGCGCAGCCGCTCGCAGCGCTTCTGGCGATCGCTGCGGTCCAGCTGGACGCTGTCCAGACCGGTGCCGCAGTCCACCACGTCCGCCCCGCGGCCCTTGGTCCGCACGCGGTCGTTGCCCTTGCCGCCGAACAGCCGGTCGCGGCCGTTGCCGCCGAGACCCTGGTCGTCGAGGTTGTCGTCGCCGGACTCCCCGTCGACGCGGTCGTCGCCGTCGTCACCGGCAGCGCGGTCCCGGCCGGTGCCGCCGCGCAGGTCGTCGTTGCCCGCGCCGCCGCGGAGGAGGTCGGCCCCCGCGCCGCCGACGATGCGGTCGCTGCCGCCGTCGCCGCGCAGGCGGTCGTCGCCGTCACCGCCGAGGATGATGTCCCTCCCGGCACCGCCCCTGACGTCGTCGTCCCCGCCCGCTGCGCAGATCGTGTCCTCACCTCCGCGCCCGTCGATCACGTCGCGCGCGGCGGTGCCCACGATGACGTCGGCGCCGGCTGTGCCGACGACCGCGCCGCCGGCCGCGACGATCGTGGCCGCGCGGCCGTTGCAGGTCGGAGCTGCCGCGGGCGCCGCGGGCGCCGCGGGCGGCGCGGGCGGCGCGACCTCGGCCGCAGCCGGCGGCGGAGCCGGCGGCGCGGGCGGCGCGGGCGGCGGGGCCGTCCCGGCGGCGGTCGCGGTCACGCGCGAGTTCGGGACATCGCAGGCGGTGACGACCGCGTCGTAGTTCGCGTCGCCGCCGAAGATGAGGCGCCAGCGGTAGACGCCGACCGCGGTGGGCGAGAACGGCGCCGACGTGGCCGTCGCGTTCGGGCCGTCGGGGCCGAGAGCGCGCTGGTCGGTGAAGATCGACCCGCCGGTGCAGCTGCGGTCGTCGGGTCCGAACAGCTGGAAGGTCGCGACCCCTGTCGGGGGCACTGCGGCCACGCCGGCGACGGTCGCGGTGGCGGTGATCGGCCCGGCGCCCAGCGCGATATCCGGTGACGCCTGCGGCGAGAGCGCCGGCGTCGTCTTGGAGACCCGTCGCGTTTCCTCGACGGCGTTGCAGACGCCGGCGACGGCGGCGTTGTTGACGTCTCCGTTGAACGTCGCGCGCCAGCGGTAGAGCCCGACGGCGGCCGGGGTGAAGCTCGCGGACTGCGCCGTGGCCGAGGTCAGCGCGGCGTTCGGGATCACCGTCTGCTGGCTCGAGAACGCGGGCGGGCCGGTGCAGGCCGCATCGTCCGGGCCGTACACCAGGAACGTGATGTTCGAGCCCGCGGAGACATCCACGAGCCCGCTGACCGTCGCCGTGTCGAACAGCTGCCCGCCGAAGACGATGTTCGGCGACGCGAACGTCGTGATCGCCGGCGTCGCCTTGGCGACCGTCCGGGTCTCGGAGAGCTCGCCGCACGCCCCCGTGACCGGCGCGTTGTTGGCGTCGCCGTCGTAGGTCGCGCGCCAGCGGTAGACGCCCGCCGTGGCGGGCCGCGTGGTCGTCGACACGGCGTTGGAGTTGACGAGCGCCGCGATCTCCGTGAGTACCGCGGGCCCCGCGCAGGACGTGTCGTCGGGGCCGTAGAGCCTGAAGGTGACCGTCTGGGACCCGACCGGGCTCACCCGGCCGGTCACGGTCGCCTGATCGGAGAGCTGGCCGCCGATCGTGATGTTCGGCGAGGCGGTCGTGGCGATGGTGGGCAGCGCCTGCGTCACCGTCACCGTCTCGCTCGGGAGGCCGCAGTCGCCCGTCACCGGGAGGTTGCTCGCATCGCCGAGATAGGTCGCGCGCCAGCGGTAGACCCCGGGCACCGGCGGCGTCGTGGCGTCCGACTGGGCGCCGTCGATCGTCAGCGCGGCCGTGGTGGAGAAGAGCGCAGTCCCGCTGCAGCCGACGTTGTCGGGACCGTAGAGGTCGAACCTCACGCTCTGCCCGCCGGTGGGGTTGACGCGACCCGTCACGGTCGCGGCGTCGGTCAGCTGCACCCCGAGCGGGCCGCCGGGCGAGGCGACGGTCGCGATCGCGGGCTGCGCCTTGTCGACGACCTGGGTCTCACCCGCGTCGTTGCAGCGACCGCGTCTGCGCGGGCGTTGTTGACGTCGCCGCTGTACGAAGCCACCCAGCGGTAGGTACCGGCGAGCAATGGTGTGTACTCCGCGGACGTCGCCGTCCCGCCGTCCCCGGCGTCATTGAGCGTCAGCACCACAGTGCTGGTGAAGACCGGAGTGCCGCCGCAGGCATCATCGTCCGGGCCAAAAAGCTCGAACGTCACCGTCCCGACACCCGCGGTGGGCACGACCAGCCCGTCGACGGTCGCCTGGTCGCTCAGCAGCAGATCCTCCGAGATGACGCCTCCAGGCGACGCGGTCGTGACGACCGCGGCCCCCGCGGCGGCCGGGACGAGGACGAGCGCCGACAGCCCCAGGGCGACGGAGGTGAGCAGGCGCTTCACCGACCCGAAGGTACAGCCGCCCGCGGCGTGCCGCAATCGCCAACCGTCTAGTGCTTGGCCAGGCGGCGCGCGCCCTCGCCGACCGGCGCGTACTCGAGGCCGTAGAAGTCGTACGCGCTGGCCTCGTCATCCATCGTCAGTTCGGCGTCCGGGTCGAAGCTCGGCGCCTTCTTGAACTGCTTCTTGTCCACGGTCACGCGCAGGTACGCCTGTCCCGCGGTCGCCCCCGCGAGCGCGACGAGCGTGAGGTGCTTGCCGAACGTGCCGCTCTTGACGGCGGCGAACGCCGGCGTGTCGGTCTCCGCGTCGTAGAAGACCTCCTCGAGCTTGCCGAGCCGGTCGCCGTGGGCGTCGACGACGTCCTGGCCCGACCATTCCTTGAGGTCCTCGATGGGAATCGCGGTCATGGCTGCGGTCTCCCCGCCGGGGCCGCCCGCCATGCCCCGTGATCCCGAAGGTGCTACCAGCCGCCGGCGTCGCCCTTGCGAATCGCCGCCTGGGCGGCGGCCACCCGCGCGACCGGCACGCGAAACGGCGAGCACGACACGTAGTTCAGGCCCGAGTTGTGGAAGAAGTCGATCGAATCGGGGTCTCCCCCGTGCTCGCCACAGACGCCGAGCTTGAGGTCGAGCTTCGTCTTGCGCCCGAGCCAGGCGCCCATGCGCACGAGCTGGCCGACGCCGGGCGTGTCGAGCGTCTCGAACGGCGAGCGGTCGAAGATCTTGCTCTCGATGTACGGGGCCAGGATCTTGCCCTCGATGTCGTCGCGACTGAAGCCGAGCGCCGTCTGCGTGAGGTCGTTGGTGCCGAAGGAGAAGAAGTCGGCGTGCGAGGCGATCGTGTCGGCGAGGAAGCAGGCGCGCGGCAGCTCGATCATCGTCCCGACGAGGTAGTGCTCGCGCGAGACGCCCTCCTCCTTGGCGACCGCGAAGATGAGCTCCTGGATGATCTCGAGCTCGCGCTCGTAGTCGATGAGGGGCACCATGACCTCCAGGCGCGGCGGGTGGCCGAGGCGCTTGGTCACCGCGCACTGCGCGCGCATGATCGCCCGCACCTGCATCTCGTAGATCTCCGGGTGCAGGATCGCCAGGCGGCAGCCGCGCGTGCCGAGCATCGGGTTGACCTCGCGCAGCGCGTGCGCCCGCGGGTCGTCCTCGTCGGGCGGCAGGAACTCGTGCAGCGGCGGGTCGAGCAGCCGGATCGTCACCGGCAGCCCGTCCATCGCCTCGAGGATCTCCTCGAAGTCCTGCTGCTGCAGCGGCAGCAGCTCGTCCAGCGCGGCGCGGCGCTCCGCGACGGTGTCCGAGAGGATCATCTCGCGCATCTTCGGCTGGCGGTCGGCGGCCATGAACATGTGCTCCGTGCGGCACAGGCCGATGCCCTCGGCGCCGAAGCCGCGCGCCTTGGCCGCATCCTCCGGCGTGTCCGCGTTGGCGCGGATGCCGAGCGTGCGAAACTCGTCGCACCAGGTCAGCACGCGCTCGAAGAACTCGTCCATCTGCGGCTCGACGAGCGGGACGTCGTCGACGGTGACCTGGCCGGTCGTGCCGTCGATCGCGATGCAGTCGCCCTCGCACAGCAGCGTGTCGCCGACGCGCAGCTCCTTGGCCTGCAGGTCGATGTCCAGGGCGCTCGCGCCGGTCACGGCCGGGCGCCCCATGCCGCGCGCCACGAGCGCCGCATGGCTCGCCTTGCCGCCCTCCGCCGTGAGGATCCCGCGCGCGGCGTGGAAGCCCGCGACGTCCTCGGCCTCGGTGAACGGGCGCACGAGGATGACGGCTCGGCCCTCCGCCTCGGCGGCGACGGCGTCGGGCGCGCTGAAGACGATCTCGCCCTTCGCAGCGCCCGGCGAGGCCGCGACGCCCTTGGCGAGGACCGCGTAGTCGACGTCAGGGTCGAAGGTCGGGTGCAGGAGCGCGTCGAGCTTCTCGCAGTCGATCGTCGCGATCGCCTCGGACTTCGTCAGCAGGCCCTCGTCGACGACGTCGCAGGCAAACCGCACCATCGCCTGTGCCGGTCGCTTGGCGTTGCGCGTCTGCAGCATGTACAGACGCCCCTCCTCGATCGTGAACTCCGTGTCCTGCATGTCCTTGTAGTGCGCCTCGAGCGTGCGCAGGATCTCCATGAGCGTCGTGTGCGCCTCGGGCATGACGTCCTTGAGGTCGGCGATGTCCTGCGTGTTGCGCACGCCGGACACGACGTCCTCGCCCTGCGCGTTGACGAGGAAGTCGCCGGAGGGCTCCGGCGCCCCGGTGACCTCGTCGCGGCTGAAGGCGACGCCCGAGCCCGAGGTGTCGCCCTTGTTGCCGAAGACCATCTGCTGGACGTTCACCGCCGTGCCCCAGTCGTCGGGGATCCGGTTGATGCGCCGGTAGGCGACGGCGCGGTCGCCCGTCCAGGAGTCGAAGACGGCGTTGATCGCCTGCGTGAGCTGGTCGCGCGGCTCCTGCGGGAAGTCCTCTCCGGTCTCCGCGCGGAAGATCTCGCGAAAGCGGGCGGTGAGCGCGCGAAGCGCGTCGACGTCGAGCTCGGTGTCGAGCGTGACGCCGTGCTCGGTCTTCGCGTCCTTGATGGCGTGCTCGAAGCGCTCGCCGGGGATGCCGCGCACGACGTTGCCGAACATCTGCACGAAGCGCCGGTAGGAATCCCAGGCGAAGCGCTCGTTGCCGGTCCTCTCGGCGAGGCCCGCGACCGACTCGTCGTTGAGGCCGAGGTTCAGGACGGTGTCGAGCATTCCCGGCATCGACTCGCGCGCGCCGGAGCGTACGGAGACGAGCAGCGGGTCGCCGGCGTCGCCGAGCGTCTTGCCGGCGGTCGACTCCAGGCGCGCCAGCGCCTCGTCCACCTGCTCGTCCAGGCCGTCGGGAAGCGAGCGCTCCGCATCCATGTACGAGACGCAGGCCTCGGTCGTGATCGTGAACCCGGCGGGGACCCGGTCGGCCCCCAGGATCCGCGTCATCTCGGCGACGTTGGCGCCCTTGCCACCGAGGAGGTTGCGCATCTCCTTCGATCCCTCGGCGAAGTCATACACCCACTTCGTGCCTACGGCGGCGTCTCCCATGACGCGCGATCCTATAGCGCAAGCGCCGAGCGGAGGCGAATGTGCGCGTGATGCTCGACGGTCTCGGAGATCGCGCGATCGGCCTCGCGCAGCGCGCGCTCGCCGGCGGCCGGCGCATCGGCCAGCGAGGAGCCCAGCGCGCCGGTCATGAAGGCGTGCGCCTCCTCCCCGATCTGAAATCCCGATCCCTCGCAGGCGCTGCAGACGACGCCGCCCGCCGCGCCCGAGAAGGCGACGAGGTGCTCGGGCTCGCCGCAGGAGGCGCACGCCGCGAGCTGCGGCGCGAGGCCGGCGGCGAGCAGGAGCTTGAGGCGGAACGCGAGCTGGTTTGCGTGGGTGGCGTGCGATCGGGCGCCGCCCGCACCGGCGTCGAGCAGCGCGATCTCGTTGCACAGCAGCGCGAAGACGCCAGGATGCGGCTCGGCGGTCTCGAAGAGGCGGCCGACGGCGTCGCACGCCCGGGCCGCGCTGTCGAGCGCGGCGGCATCCTCGCGCAGGCGCGCATGGCCGTTGATCGTGTCCGCGCTCGTCACGGTGAGCAGGTCGCTGCGACCCTCGTAGAGCACCATATGCAGGCGAAAGTAGGGCTCCATGCGTCCGCCGAAGCGGCTCTTGGTCTTGCGCACGCCCTTGGCGATCGCGCTCAGCCGCCCGCGTCCGGGGGTGTAGAGGTGCAGGATCCGGTCGGCCTCTCCGTAGCGCATGGAACGCAGCACGAGAGCCTCGGTCTTCAGGGAGCCGGGCACTAGACTTTTTCGAACATGAGAACAGTCAAGGTCTACACCAAAGAAGGCTGCAAGTTCAGCGCCCAGCTCATCGAGCTGCTGGAGGAGAAGGAGATCCCGTACGACGAGGAGGTCGTCACGCTGGACTCCCCCACGCACCACGAGCTCGGCGAGAAGACCGGATCGATGAAGCTGCCGCAGGCGTTCATCGGCGTCATCCCGCTCGGCAGCGCAGCCGAGGTCCAGGCCGCGTCGATCAACGGGATGCTGGACACCCTCGTGGAGGACTGATGCGGGCGGTCACCGTCTACACGAGCGAGATCTGCACGCTGTGTCACTCCGTGGAGAACCTGCTCAACGTCCGCGAGATCCCCTACGAGAAGATCATCGTCGGCGAGGAGTCCGACGAGCACCGCGCGCTTGCGGAGCGCACGGGCATGAAGACGCTGCCCCAGGTGTTCATCGGCAGCCTGCTGGTCGGGGGCTATCAGGAGACGCTCGCGGCCGACCAGGCCGGGATGCTCGACGACCTCCTGGTCGATTGAGCCGCGACGCCGCCGGGCACGACACGTTCTGAGGCCATGAGCGACGTCGTCATCTACACCACGGAGCGCTGCGGCTACTGCGTCCGCGTGAAGATGCTGCTCAAGGCCCGCGAGATCGACTTCGAGGAGATCAACGTCTCCGGCGACCCCGAGGCCTTCGTCGAGCTCGCGCAGAAGACGGGCATGATGACCCTCCCCCAGGTCATGGTCGGAGGGGTGTTCGTCGGCGGCTACCGGGAGACGGCGGCCGCCGATCAGAACGGATCGCTCGCCGACCTGCTCGCCGGCCAGCCGGGGTAGCAGAGCCCCTAGCGCCGGCGCGTCCGCGGGCGCCTCTGGCAGCGCTCGCAGGCGTACGTGCCGCGGCCGGCGGCGACGAACTTCACGAGCAACCCGCCGCAGACCTCGCACGGCTCGCCCGCGCGCCCGTGCACGAGGAACTCGTTCTGGAAGGCGCCCTTGACGCCGTCGGGGTGGCGGAAGTCGTCGATCGACGCGCCGCCGGCGCTCAGCCCCGCCTGCAGCGATGCGACGACCGCCGCGTGCAAGGCCGTGACCTGCGTGCGGTTCAGCGCCCCAGCGGGGCGCAGCGGGTGGATGGCGGCGCGAAAGAGCGCTTCGTTGGCGTAGATGTTGCCGACGCCCGCCACCCTGCGCTGGTCGAGCAGCAGCGCCTTGATCGGCGCGCGCCGCTTGCGCGTCACGCGGAAGAGATGCTCGGCGGTGAAGTCCTCGCCGAGCGGTTCGACGCCCAGCCGCGCGCCGAGGAACTCGTCGAGCGCCGGCCGGCCGAGCACGAGCTCGCCGGTCCCGAAGCGCCGCGGGTCGCAGAAGCTCAGGACATGGCCGTCGTCGAGCGTCAGGCGCACGCGCACGTAGAGCGCATCGGGCGGGGCGTCGTAGAGGACCGTGCCCGTCATGCGCAGGTGCATGAGGAGAAAGACCTCGTCGACCGCCTCCCAGATGAGGTACTTGCCGCGGCGCCCGAGGCGCTCGACGCGGCGGTCGACGAGCGCGTCTGACAGCACATCGGGCGCGAACGGTGAGCACCACTTCGCGTCGAGGATCTCGAGCGCGGTGAGCGTGCGGCCCTCGACGAGCGGCGCGAGGCGGCTGCGGATCGTCTCGACCTCGGGCAGCTCGGGCACCGGCTCACCCGCGCTTCGCGGACGTGCCCGGCGCAGCGATCTTCAGCGAGCGCGCGACCGGCCCGAACGTCTGCTCGTCCACGCGCGGGAACTGCTTGGGAGGCGCGAAGGCATCCACGACGACCTCCGACCGGCGCCCGTAGGCGTGCAGCGAGCGCACGAGCCGCTTCTGCTCCTGGTTCGTCGCCTCGCCGACGAGCTCGACGCCGCGCAGCCCCTCCTTGAGCACGAGTCGCGAGGACGTCAGCCGGAAGGTCGGATCGCGGCTCTCGACCTGTGCGATGAGCGCGGTGCGCGCCGCGGCGAGCTGCGCGCGCGTCTCGGGCAGCGGCTCGGTGCGCGGGTAGCGCCAGATGCCGATCTGGGCGTCGCCGACCGCGACCGTGGCCACCTGGTACTGCGCGTCGCCCTCGATGACGCGCCAGTTGCGCGGCGCGCGGAAGAACACGCCGTCGCGGATGAACGACTGGTCGCGAAAGCCCGTCGGCGCCGGGATCTTCCCGATGTCCGGCGGCGCGGTGCGATCGTTGCCGCAGCCCGCCGGGAGCACCGCGGCGAGGGCGGCGATCGCGATGAGGGAGCGGCGCACCGCGGGATTGTCTCAGGGACCGGCGGCGCCCACGCCCGCTCGGGGATGCGCCTTGAAGTACACGTCCTTCAGGCGGTCGGCCGAGAGGTGCGTGTAGATCTGGGTCGTCGCGACATCGGCGTGGCCGAGCATCTCCTGCAGCGAGCGCAGATCGCAGCCGCCCGCGAGCAGATGCGTCGCGAACGTGTGGCGCAGCGTGTGCGGGCTCATGCGGCCCTCGAGGCCGGCGGCGCGCGCGTGGCGCTGGACGATCTTGTAGAGCCCTTGCCGCGTGAGGCCGGCTCCGCGGTGGTTGACGAACAGGTGACGCTCCTCGCGCAGGCCGACGAGCTGGGGGCGCCCGTGCTGGAGGTACGTGCGCGCGGCGCTGACCGCCTGCCGGCCGACGGGGATCAGGCGCTCCTTGGAGCCCTTGCCCCGTGCGCGCACGACCCCGGCGCTCAGGTCGACGCCCGCCACGGTGAGGTCGACGGCCTCGCTCGCCCGCAGCCCGCAGGCGTACATGATCTCCAGCAGCGCGCGGTCGCGCAGCGCGGCGGGCTCGTGTCCGCGAGGCGCGGCGAGCAGCTTGGCGACCTCGTCGCGCGTGAGCACCTGCGGCAGGCGCTGGCTCTTGCGCGGCGCGCGCAGGTCGGCGGTCGGGTCGTGGTCGATGATCTCCTCGCGGCGCAGGTGGCGGTAGAAGGAGCGCAGGCAGGCGGTCTTGCGCTGGATCGTCGCGGGCGCGACCGGCGGGCGGTCGCGGTCGCCGGCGGCGAGCTCGGCGAGGAAGCGCGCGAGCTCGGTGTGCGCGACCGTCGTCGCGTCGAGGCGGTTGCGGACGAGGAAGTGGCCGAACTGCAGGAGGTCCGAGCGGTAGGCCTCCAGCGTGTTGCGCGACAGGCCGCGCTCGAACTCGAGATAGGCGAGGAAATCGAGGACGTGATGCTCGAACGGCCGCGTGGCGGCGTGTGTGTGGGCGACGGCCATTGCCGTGGTGTTCGCCGCCGGCGGCCGGGTCCTTGTGCGTGCAACGCGCTGTGCGCAGGCGTCAGAGGGCGGATCGCAGCCACTGCAGCCCGATGAGCGTCTTCGCGTCGTTCGTGGCGGCGATGGCCGCGTCGAGGTCGGCCAGCGGCCAGCGCACGATCTCGATGCGCTCGCCCGGGTCGGCCTCGACGTCGCTTGGGCGCAGGCCGGTCGCCGCGAAGAGGTGCAGGGCCTCGTCGCTGTAGCCGTCGGTCGGGTGATAGGTGTGGACCTCCTGCCAGTCGTCGGCCTCGCGGCCGATCTCCTCGGCGAGCTCGCGCTTGGCGCTCTGCAGTGGCGACTCGCCCTCGTCGAGCTTGCCGGCCGGGATCTCGAGCGTGTACCGCAGGATCGCCTCGCGCGGCTGGCGCACGAGCCAGACGCACGCGTCGTCGTAGGCGACGATCGCCGCCGCGTCGACGCGGTGGACCTGCTCGCGCTCGACGACCTCGCCGTCCTCGTGGCGAAAGCGCGCAAGGCGCACGGAGAACTGGGTGCCCTCCCAGACGGTCTGGGCCTCGACGAGCTCGATCTTCGGTTCGCGGGTCATGTCAGGTCGCTCAGCACGCGCCCCGCGGCCAGCGCGGCGGCGAAGAACAGCGGGTCCTCGCGGCCCATCGAGCGCATCGGCAGGCCGCTGGCGTCATACCCGTCGCGGTCGACGGCCACCATGCGCCAGTCGTGGCGCTCGTCGCCGGGCCGCTCGCCCTCGGGGGCCGCGACGACCACGGGCGCGAGCAGGAGGTCCAGGACGGTGCGCGTGTGGTGGCTGAGGCCGCGGTGGCGCGAACGCGCGTCGGTGCTCGACATCCGCGCGACGAGCAGCGTCGCGCAGCCGAGCGCGAGCGCCGTGTGCGCGGAGTCCAGCGCCTGCAGGCCGCCATGGCCGAGCGCCGAGCCCGACCCGAGGATCCCGGGACCAGGCCCGGCGACGGCCGCGTCCCACCCGAGCGCGCTGAGCCCGTGGTGCAGCGCCGCGGCGGTCGTGACGGCCTCGCCGTCGGCCCCGCCGAAGGCCGGCCCGGCTGTGAGATGGCCGGCGAGCAGGCCGCCCTCGCGAAGGTCGCGCACGACGCAGGAGTGCCCGCCGGGCAGGGCGCCGCCGGCAGTCTGCACGTAGCCGAGACGCAGCCCGGGCGCCGCCTGGCCGAACGCCCATGCCAGCGGCGCGAGCTGACCGTGAAGCGCGAGGATCGCCACCGGCCTGCCGAGCGGGAGCGCGAGCGCAGGCGGCGTGGCGTCGGCGGCGCCCTCCTCGACGGGCGCGACGGCGTGCTGCAGGCTCGTGTAGTTGAGCTTCATGACGTGCGCCCCGGGCGTGCCGTCGCCGCCCAGGCCGCGCGTGAGGTTGACGTGCACGATGTCGAAGCCGCCCGATCCGAGGCCGAGCTCGACGGCCTCGACGTTGACGATGACGTCGTCGCCGGCCTGCGCCGCGCCGACGAGGCCGACATCGGCGATCGCCGAGCGCCGCGGGCCGCCTTCGATCGCGATCGACAGCCGCTGTTCGGGTGCGTCCGCCGGGCCCGCGACGAGCACCGTCGCGCGCCTCAGTCGGAGCATGTGTCCAGCAGCGCCAGCGCCACGTCGAGCATCCCCTCGAGCGCGTCGACGCTCACGCGCTCGGTCGGCTCGTGGTTGCGCTCGGTGCCGTTGGCGAGGTTCGTGCAATGCAGGCCGGAGGCCTCCAAGGCGTTGGCATCCGACCCGCCGCCGGTCGAGCGCCTCGTGGGCTCGTAGCCGCGCCGGCGCAGCGCCTCCTCGGCGGCGAGCAGCGACGGCGCGTTGTGGGGATGGCGGTACCCGTCGAAGAGCCGCTCGGTCGTGACGTCGACGTCGCAGGCGCAGGCGGGGGTGTTGGCGGCGTCGTGCACGTGCGCGATGAGCTCGGCGACCATCCCCTCGGCCTTCGCGGGATCCAGCGAGCGGGTCTCCCCCACGACCCGGCAGCGCGCGGCGACGATGTTCGTACCGCCGTCCTGGCCGCCCGCGATCGTCCCGATGTTGGCCGTTGTCTCCTCGTCGATGCGCCCCAGCGGCATCGCGCCGATCGCGCGGGCGGCGGCCTCGATCGCGCTGCGGCCGTCCTCCGGGCGGATCCCCGCATGCGCCGGCGTGCCGCGAAAGGCGGCCTCGAAGCGGTAGTACGTGGGGCTGGCCACGATGACCTCGCCGATCGGCGAGGCATGGTCGAAGACGTAGCCCCACGCGCTCTCCAGCGCCGAGACGTCGAAGGCCTTGGCGCCGGCGAGCGCGTTCTCCTCGCTGACGGTGAACAGCAGCTCGAGGCCGACGGGCGAGCCTTCGACCGCGCAGCGGCGCGCGACCTCGAGCAGGACCGCGACGGCGGCCTTGTTGTCGGCGCCGAGGATCGTGTCGCCCGCGCTCTCCCAGCCGCCGTCGGTGAGCACGGGCTCGATGACCCCGGTTTCGGGCACGGTGTCGAGGTGCGCGCAGAGCAGGATCGTGCGGGCGCCGCGGCCCGGGATGCGGGCGAGGATGTTGCCGCACTCCGCGCCGACCTCGGCGGCGACACCGTCCTCCTCGACGTCCAGGCCGATCCGCCCCAGCTCGCGGGCGACGTACTCCGCGCAGGCGCGCTCGCGGCCGAACGGGCTCGGGATCGCGCAGAGGCGCGCGAACGTCTCGTTCAGGCGGCGTCGCTCGACGTCGGAGGCGGGGCGCATGGCGCCTGGAAGTGTGACGGGCGCGGCGCGCGCGGCGCTACTCGGGCGGGCTCGCGCGCGTCGGCGGAGGCGGCGGCATGTTCATCGTCGCGTTCGCATCGTCCTCGACGCGCCTGTGCTCGGGCCGCCGGCCGTCGGAGTCCTCGCCGAACTCGCCCTGCGCCTGGCGCTTGCGGGCGTAGCCGCCTGCGCCGAAGAGCAGAAAGCCGCCGATCCCGCCGCCGACGAGGAGCAACAGCAGGAGGAAGAATGTGACGCCGCCTTCCATGAGGCGACTCGTACCCGGCTGCGCGCGGCGGCGAAACGCCCGGATCAGCGCGCGGAGCCGCGCGAGGCGCGGTACTCGGGCTCGCGGTCGCGCCCCTGCGCGAGCGCGGCGCCGACGAAGTCGCGAAACAGCGGGGTGGGACGCTCGGGGCGCGACTTGAACTCGGGGTGAAACTGCGAGGCCACGAAGAACGGGTGGTCGTCGAGCTCGATCATCTCGACGAGCCGCTCGTCGGGCGAGGTGCCGCTGACGACGAGGCCGGCGGCCTCCAGGCGCTTGCGCAGGAAGAGGTTGACCTCGTAGCGGTGGCGGTGGCGCTCGTAGATGACGGCCTCGCCGTAGGACTCGCGGGCGCGCGTGCCGGCGTGGATCTTCACCGGGTCGGCGCCCAGGCGCATCGTGCCGCCGAGGTCGGTGACCTCCTTCTGCTCGGGGAGCAGGTCGATGACGGGGTGCGGGGTCTCGGGATCGAACTCCGTCGAGTTCGCGCCGTCCATGCCCGCGACGTGGCGCGCGAACTCCGCCACCGCGATCTGCATGCCGAGGCAGACGCCGAGGTACGGGATGCGCTGCTCGCGCGCGACGCGCGCGGCGCGGATCTTGCCCTCGATCCCGCGGCCGCCGAACCCGCCGGGGATGAGGATCCCGTCGGCGCCGCCGAGGCGCTCCCTCGCGACGGCGTCGCTCTCGAGCGACTCGGAGTCGACCCAGTCGACCTCGATGCGCGCGTCGTGGTGGAAGCCCGCGTGACGCAGCGCCTCGGAGACCGACAGGTAGGCGTCCTGCAACGCGACGTACTTGCCGACGAGCGCGATCCTCACGGTGTCGGTGGCCGCGCTCGCGCGCCGGTTGATCTCCGCCCACTCGGTGAGGTCGGGCTCGGGGACGTCGAAGCCGAAGTGCTCGCAGATGAGGTCGTCGACGCCCTCGTCGGCGAACCACAGCGGCACCTTGTAGATGTTGTCGACGTCCTTGGCGCTCACGACCGCCTCGACCGGCAGCGACGCGAAGAGCGCGATCTTCTTGCGGATGTCGTGGCCCAGCTCGCTCTCGGAGCGGCAGAGCAGCATGTCGGGCTGGATGCCGATGCGGCGCAGCTCGTTGACGGAGTGCTGCGTCGGCTTCGTCTTCAGCTCGCCGGCGTGGCCGATGTAGGGGACGAGCGTCAGGTGGATGAACATGCAGTTGCGCCGGTGGACGTCCACCGGGAACTGGCGGATCGCCTCGAGGAACGGCAGCGACTCGATGTCGCCGACCGTGCCGCCGACCTCGGTGATGACGATGTCGACGTCCTGGGACTCGGCCAGGAGCTTGACGCGCTGCTTGATCTCGTCGGTGATGTGCGGGACGACCTGGACGGTGCCCCCGAGGTAGTCGCCCCGGCGCTCCCGGCGGATGACCGTGTTGTAGATCCCGCCGGCGGTGACGTTCGAGGCCCGCGACGTGTTGGCGTCGGTGTAGCGCTCGTAGTGGCCGAGGTCGAGGTCGGTCTCGGCCCCGTCCTCGGTCACGAACACCTCGCCGTGCTGGTAGGGCGACATCGTGCCGGGATCGACGTTGATGTACGGATCGAACTTCTGCAGGGCGACGGTCAGGCCGCGCGCGACGAGCAGGCGCCCGATCGACGCTGCCGCGATCCCCTTGCCGAGCGAGGAGACGACGCCGCCCGTGATGAAGATGTAGCGGGTCTTGGGGCGCGCGGAGGTCACGATGGTCTCCCGGCCGAGTCTAGGTGCCGCAGGCCCGGAACCTTCTCGATGACGCGGGAAATTGACCGAAACTCCCCGAAGATGTTGATCGCGACGAGCACCACGAGCGCGATCAGCTGCCCGTTCGTATCGAGCGTGAGCACCATCCACAGCCCCGCGAGCGCCCCGATCGCGTTGGAGCCCGTGTCGCCGAGCATCGCCCGCTCGCGCAGGTCGTAGAAGCCCGCCACGAGCACCGGCCCGGCGAAGATGCCCATCGCCGCGAGCGCCTCCGTGTTCTGCGTCGAGATCGTCAGGCCGATGCCCAGCAGCACGAAGGCCTTCACGGAGCGCCCGGGCCGCAGGTCGAGCAGGTTCAAGACGTTCGTCGCGAGCACGAGCACGGCGGCCGCGAGCAGGAACTCGGCGTCCGAGCCGGGCAGCGAGGAGGCGACGAGCAGCGCGAGGCCGAGCGTGCCGAGAGCCTTCAGCGCGCCCGTCGAGAAGCTGCCCTTCAGGACATCGGTCCCGTGCCCGCGCCAGCCGCGCGACGCACCGGACAGGACGTCGTCGATGAGGCCCAGCAGCGCGACCCCGGGCACGAACAGCAGGGCGAGCCCGAAGTTGTCGGGATAGACGTCGGCGTCGGCGAGGCGCGCGAGCAGCGCGAGCACGACGAGCGCGACGAGCGCCGCGGGGACGATCACGACCCCCAGCGGGACCGGCAGCAGCACGCCGCGATAGTTCTCGCGCTTCAGGCCGGCTTCCGAGAGGCGCGCCAGCACCAGCGGCGTGAGGGCGACGGAGGCGAGCAGCGAAAGGACGAACGGCAGGGCGTGCACCGACGAGCAACCTAGCGAGGTCTGCGGACGGCGGCGTTCCTCACGGCCCGGCGCTGCGCCCGACGACCGGCGGCAGCAGGGCCTGCGCGCTGCCGCCGCGCCCGAATGCCCCGTCGGAGCCGCCGAGCACGAACACGAGCGCCGCCTGGCCGGCCGTCTCGTCGACGTTGTCGACGCTCGACAGGTCGCGATCGCGATACCAGCCCACGGAGGACGGGTCGCTGTCGCGCTCCTCGATGCCGACGACGTTCACGCCCGTCGCCACGAGCCCGCGCACGATCCCGTCCTGCAGCTTCTCGAAACGATCCGCGGCCGCATCGTCGGCGGGCGGATCGTCCGTCGAGCGGCGCACGACCACGCCGTCGAGGCCGCCGAACTCGCCGCTCAGCGAGCTCATGAGCGCCGAGCGCGCGTTCTGGACGAGGCGCCCGCCGGACACGATCTGGATGCCGATGCGCTTCGCGAAGTCGCCGAGCAGGTCGGGATCGTCCCCAAGCGAGGCATAGCGCGTTCCCGCCGCGCGGCCGGCGAGCTGCTCGAGGTCGATGTTCTCGCGCACGACGGCGACGACCTGGATGTCGGCCCCCGACGGGCGCAGCGCCTTGTCGACGAGCCGCGGCGCGTCCTTGTCGTCGCCCAGCAGGACGAGGCCGATCCTGCGCCCCTGCAGGTGGTTGCTCGTGAGGATCGGATAGGCGGCGTCGGCGAACTGCTGCTGCGCGCGCACCTGGCGGCGGGCTTCGTCGCGCTGGTTGTCGGCCTGCGCGACGTCGCGGCGCAGGGAGTCGCGCACGTCGTTGCGCGCCGAGGAGACGAGCTCCTTGTCGCCGATCGCGACGCCGAGCAGCAACCCGACGACGAGCGCGATGAAGATCGCCGCGAGCGAGAGCGCGTGGTAGCGGACGTCGAACATGCGCGGCTATTCGAGCCCGAGAACGACCTCGAGCTTCAGCCACAGAAGATCGGCGACGTCCCGCAGCGCGGGTGTCAGCGCGATGATCGCGGCCAGGCACAGCACACCCGCGAGGGCGACGAACACCAGGGGCCAGACGCCCGGCTGCGGGCGGTACAGGCGGCTCACGCCCTTGGCGTCGACGAGGATCTCGCCGAGGCGCAGCCGCGTCAGGAAGGTCGAGGCCATCCCGCGGCGGTTCTTGTCGAGGAACTCCACGAGGTTGAACTGCGAGCCCACCGAGACGATCAGCTGCGCGCCCTTCTCGGCGGCGATCAGCATCGCCACGTCCTGGCTCGTGCCGGGGGCCGGGACGAGCTTGTAGGGCAGGCCGAGCTCCTCGAGGTGGTCGCGGCCCGGCGCGCGGCCGTCGGGATAGGCGTGCACGACGAGCTCGGCGCCGCAGCGCAGCGCCTCCTCGGTCGCGGAGTCCATGTCGCCCACGATCATGCTCGGCTTGAAGCCCTCGGCGAGGATCGCGTTCGCGCCGCCGTCGACGGCGAGCAGCACCGGCTTGACGTCGCGGATGTAGGGCCGCAGCGCGCGCAGGTCCTTCTGATGGTCGACGCCGCGCACGACGATGAGCGCCGGACGGTCGCGGAAGTCCGTGTCAAAGCGCGGCAGCTCGATGCGGCCCGACAGCAGCTCGCGCTCCTCGAGCATGTGCTCGATCGTGTTCTGGGCGAAGGCCTCGAGGGCGTCGCCGATCTCGCGGCGGCGCTCGTCGGTGGCGGCGCGGACGGTCTCGGGCTCCTGGACCGCGCCCTGGGCCAGGACCTTGCCGCCCTGGCGCACCTCGCCTCCGCGGAGCGTGACCTGGTCGCCGTCCTTGACGCGTTTGAACAGCAGGTCGTCGGGCAGGTCGACGAGATGGATCCCGGCCTGCACGAGCAGCAGCGGCCCCATGTTCGGGTAGGCGCCCGTCGAGGACGGGCTGCAGTTGCAGACGGCCACGACGCCCGCGGCGATGAGGTCCTCGGCGGACACGCGGTCGAGGTCGCGGTGGTCGAGGATCGCGACCGCGCCGGGCTGCAGCGTCTTGACCAGGCGCTTGGTGCGGCGGCCCGGGCGCGCGGGACCGGAGACCTCCCTGGCGACGGCGACGGCCATCGGCGGAGTGTAGATGGGGTTGTTAAGGCGTTGCGAAGAGTCCCGCAGGCGCCGCGATGACACGCCCGAAACGACTGGTAGCGTGTCCGGCGTCGTGCTGACACCGCTCGCAGCGGTCTCGACCGACCGTCTGCACTCCGTCTGCGGAGACCCGCCCGGCTTCTTCTGCCGCGAGGTGCTCGACCGCACGGAGAACCGCACGCTCGCCGAGATCGCAGACTTCATCATCGGCAAGCCGCTGACGATCCTCGTCATCCTGCTCGTCGCGCTGCTCTGCAACCGGCTCGTCGGCCGGACGGTCAAGCGCGGCCTGCAGACGCTGCACTCCGGGGCGGTGCGCGAGCATCTCGGCGCCCTGCGGCGCCGCGCGCCCACCGCGCTCCTGGAGCCCGAGGTCACGAGCCTGCGCGCCGAGCAGCGCATCAACGCGCTGACGAGCGTCCTGCGCAGCATCACGTCGGGTGCGATCTTCACGATCGCCGGCTTTCTCATCCTCGGCGAGATCGGGCTCAACCTCGCCCCGCTGCTCGCCGGCGCGGGCATCCTCGGCATCGCGCTGGGCTTCGGCTCCCAGGCGCTCGTCAAGGACTTCCTGTCGGGGCTGTTCATCCTCGTCGAGGACCAGTTCGGCGTCGGCGACATCGTCGATCTGGACACGCAGACCGCGGGGACGGTCGAGGCCGTGTCGCTGCGCACGACGCGCCTGCGGTCCGTCGACGGGACCGTCTGGCACGTCCCCAACGGCGACATCCGCCGCGTCGGCAACAAGAGCCAGCACTGGTCGCGCGCGCTGCTGGACATCGACGTCGCCTACGACACGGACATCGAGCACGCCAAGGAGGTCATCAAGCGCGTGGCCGACGAGCTCTGGCACGAGCGCGACGACATCCTCGAGGCGCCCGAGGTCTGGGGGGTCGAGAGCCTCGGCCCGCACTCCGTCGTGATCCGGCTCGTCGTCAAGACCCGCCCGAGCGATCAATACGACGTCAGCCGCCAGCTGCGCCAGCGCCTGAAGGAGACCTTCGACGCCGAGGGCATCGAGATCCCCTTCCAGCAGCAGACCGTCTGGAACCGCATCGACGACTCGCGCGAGCCGGCGACGCCGGCGCCCGCGGAGCCGCGCTCCAAGCCCCGTTAGCCGCTGTCGCTCAGGCCGCTCGCAGGAGCTCCTCCGCGTGGCGGCGTGCCGCCCCGTCGCCGTCGTCGCCCGCGCCGAGCATGCGGGCGAGCTCGGACACGACCTCGTCCTCTCGCAGCTCGTTGACGGTCGTGCGCGCGGGCGTCGTCGAGGCGTCCTTGGCGATCGAGAAATGGCGCGCCGCGAGCGAGGCGACCTGCGGCAGATGGGTGATGCAGATGACCTGGCGCCCGGCGGAGAGGTCGCGCAGCGCCTCCCCGACCGCGTGCGCCGTCTGGCCGCCGATGCCGGCGTCGACCTCGTCGAAGACCAGCGTCCTTGCACCGGGGCCGGAGGCGCCGGCGGCGACACCCATGAGCGCCAGCATCACGCGCGACAGCTCACCGCCCGACGCCGTCTCGCGCAGCGGGCCGGCCGGCACGCCGGGATTGGGCGCGATGAGGAACTCGACGGCGTCCGAGCCCGTCGGCCCGGCCTCGCGCTCGCGCAACTCGATCTCGAACGCCGCGCCCTTCATCGCAAGCTCGCCCAGCCGCTTGCGGACAGCGGCGGCGAGCTTCGGCGCGGCCGCGACGCGGGCCTTGTGCAGCGCCGCGCTGCCCTCGGCCAGCGCCGCCTGCGCCCGGGCGCGGCGGGCGCTCGCCTCCTCGATCGCGACCTCAGCGGTTGCAAGCTCGTCGCGGCGCGCGCGGCACAGCTCGGCGTGCGCGAGGACGCCGGCGATCGAGCCGCCGTGCTTGCGCTGCAGCCGCTCGAGCACCGCAAGTCGCTCCTCGACGGCGTCCAGCCGGCCGGGCTGGGCCTCGAGCGACTCGGCATAGTCGCGCAGCTCGCGCCCGAGCTCGGTGACCTCGACGCCGAGGCCCCGCCAGCGCTCGGCGAGCGCGTCGAGGGCGGGGTCGATGCCGTCGGTGCTCGCGAGCCCGCGCCCGGCGGCTGCGAGCAGCGCCGCGATCCCGCCCTCGTCGGCGACCGCCGCCTCGGCTGCGCCCTGGGCGGCGCCGGTGAGCGCCTCGACGTGGCGCAGGCGCTCGCGCTCCCCGCCCAGCGCCATCGCCTCCTCCTCGCTCGGGTCGGCGGCCTGGATCTCGGCAAGCTCGAAATCGAGCAGGTCGAGCTCGCGCTCGCGGGCCCCGGCGAGCTCGCGCAGCTCGCCGAGCTGCTGCTCGGCGGCGCGCGCGACGGCGTGCGCGGCGGCGACCTGCTCGCGCCGGGCGAGCTGTGCCGCGCCGCAGAAGCCGTCGAGGATCTCCAGTTGGGCGCCGGCGAGGGTGAGCTTGCGGTGCTCGTGCTGGCCGTAGAAGGCGATGAGCGGCTCGGCGAGCTCGCGCAGGTCGGCGACGGTCGCCGAGCGGCCGTTGACAAGCGCGCGCGTGCGCCCGTCGGCGCCGATCCGGCGGGCGAGCACGAGCTCCTCGGCATCCGCGGGCAGGCGCTCGCCGAGCTCACCGCGCAGCGCCTCGGGCAGCTCGAACACGCCTTCGACGTAGGCCTCGGCCGCCCCGGGACGGACGATCGCCGGCTTCGCGCGCCCGCCGAGCAGGAGGTCGAGCGCGTGCGCCAGGACGGTCTTGCCCGCACCCGTCTCGCCCGTCAGGACGTTCAGGCCCGGCGCGAGGCGCAGCTGGGCGCACTCGATCAGCAGGAGGTTCTCCACGCGCAGCTCGGTGAGCATCGTCACGGTGTACCAGCGGCGCCCGACGGATCGGCCGCATGCGTGCGTGGTCTGTGGCGGGTCGTGCGTGGCGTGTTGCGGTCGCTGCGGCGACTCAGCGCGAGCCGCCGCGTCGCCTCCTACGACGACAGCCGGCCGAACTTCGCCCGCAGCCGCCGATAGAAGGACGCCCCCGGCAGCTGCGCCAGGCAGGCCGCGCCGGGCTCAAAGCGCGCGAGCAGCTCCTCGCCGGGCGAGATCTCGCAGGCGGGGCGGCCGTCGATCGAGACGTCGACGGCCTCGCGGCCGTGGTTCGTGACGCTCAGCGTGTCCCCGGGCGCGACCACGAGCGCGCGCGCCGTGAGCGAGTGCGGGGCGATGAACGACACGCCGAAGCCCTCCACGCCCCAGGCCAGCACGGGCCCGCCGTTGGCGAGGTTGTAGCCCGTCGAGCCCGCCGGCGTGCAGACGACGAGCCCGTCGCAGCGCACGGACCCGACCTCCTCGTTCTCGACGCCGTAGGCGAGCTGCGCCACGCGCGCGCCGATCTTGCGATGCACCGAGACGTCGTTGAAGGCCTTCATCGCGCCGTTGTGCGTCTGCATCGCGATCGCGGGCAGGTGCAGGACGTCGAAGTCACAGGCGAAGACGCGGTCGAAGCCGAACTCGTCCAGCTCGTCGGGCTCGAGCGTCGCGAGGAACCCGACCTCGCCGAAGTTCACCCCCAGGACCGGGACCGTCGTGCCGCAGTAGCCGCGCAGGCCCTTGAGGATCGTGCCGTCGCCGCCGAGCGCGACGCACAGGTCGACGTCGTCGCGACCCTCGGCGTCGACGACGATCGTCTCGTCGCCCCGCAACCCGAGCTTTGCGGTCTCCTCGCGGTCGAAGCAGAGCCGCACCCCGCTCGCCCGCGCGGCCGAGATGAAGCGCTCGAGCGTCGGCATCACCTGCTGCGTGCGGTTGTGGGTGAGGACCGAGACCGCCCGGACGCAGGTCACGGCTCCACCATCCGCGCGGCAGCCTCGACGTCGTCCCAGCCGCTCTCGCGGCCGCCCTCGGCGAGCCACACGAAACTCTCGCGGTTGCCCTTGGGCCCCGGAAGGCCCGAGGAAGCGAAGCCGAGCAGGCTCTCGCCCTGGCCGCGGGCGAACGTCGCCACGTCCACGAGCGCGCTGCGGCGCATGTCGGGGTCGCGCACGACGCCCCCCTTGCCGACGCGTCCCTTGCCCACCTCGAACTGCGGCTTGACCATCGCCAGCACGTCGTGGTGCTCGGCGACGCAGGCCAGCACCGCCGGCAGCACCTTCGCCAGCGAGATGAACGACACGTCGACCACCACGAAGTCGGGCGCATAGGGCAGATCGGCGGCGGCCAGGGCGCGGGCGTTGGTGCGCTCGAGCACGGTCACGCGCTCGTCGTTGCGCAGGCGCCAGTCCAGCTCGCCGTATGCCACGTCGACGGCGACGACGTGCTCCGCGCCCGACTGCAGCAGGCAGTCCGTGAAGCCGCCCGTCGACGCCCCGACGTCCAGCGCGCGGCGCCCGGCGGGATCCAGCCCGAAGGCCGCGAGCGCGTTTGCGAGCTTGACACCGCCGCGCGAGACGAACCGCGGGCGCTCGTCGACGGCCACCGGCACGTCGGGCTGCACCATCTGGCCGGGCTTCTGGGCGCGCTCGCCGTCGCCCCCGAGGCGGACCTCACCGGCCATGACCGACGCCGCCGCGCGGGAGCGCGACTCGAACAGGCCGCGCTCGGCCAGCAGGGTGTCCAGACGCACGCGGGCCATGCGGCGAACCGTACCCATCGGCGGCCAGTGTGACGTCTCTCACACCTGACTGGCCAGTCAGCCAGGAGACTTCACGGTGCGAGGCAGGCCAGGTCTCCGCCCAGGAGATCGCCCGAGAAGCGCCGCCCGCCCGCTCCCGAGCAGCATCAACATCACATAGCAGTGTCTCTCCTCCCTGAAGCGGCCCGCCCACACCGGCGGGCCGTTTCGCTTGGAGCCGACGGTCGTCGTGTCCTGCAGCCCTGCGCAGCCCCTACGCGCCCGCGATCGCCCGATCTGCGACCGCGGCCTCGATGCGCTCGGCGATCCGCCGGCCGGTGAAGCCGACCTCGGCGTGCAGCAGTGCCGGCGTGCCATGCGTGACGTAGCGATCCGGCAGGCCGACGCGCAGCATCCGCGCGCCATGGGCGCCGATCTCGTCGAGCGCCTCCCACACGGCGCTGCCGAACCCGCCCGCGAGCACCCCCTCCTCGACGGTCACGAGCAGCTCGTGCTCGGCCGCCAGCTGGGCCATGAGCGGCGCGTCGATCGGCTTGGCGAAGCGGGCGTCGGCGACCGTGACGTCGATGCCGCTGGCGGCGAGCAGGTCCGCCGCCTCGAGCGCCCTCGCCACGCCCGTGCCGTAGCCGACGATCGCGACCTTGCCGTCGCCCTCGCGGAGGATCTCCCCCGTCCCGATCTCGATCGCCTCCGGCCGGCGCGGCAGCTCGACGCCGACGCCCTCCCCACGCGGGTAGCGCAGCGCGACCGGGCCGTCGTCGTAGAGCAGCGCGGTGCGCAGCATGTGGACGAGCATCGCCTCGTCGCGCGGCGCCATGAGGACGATGTTGGGCAGCGGGCGCAGGTAGGCGATGTCGAAGACGCCGTGGTGCGTCGGGCCGTCGTCGCCGACGAGGCCCGCGCGGTCCAGCGCGAAGACGACGTTCAGGCGCTGCAGGCAGACGTCGTGGACGATCTGGTCGTAGGCGCGCTGCAGGAACGTCGAATAGATCGCGGCGACCGGCTTGACGCCCTCGAGCGCGAGGCCGGCGGCGAACAGCACGGCCTGCTGCTCGGCGATGCCGACGTCGAAATAGCGCTCCGGCATCGCCTTCTGGAGGACGTCCAGGCCCGTGCCGGTGTTCATCGCGGCGGTGATCCCGACGACGCGCTCGTCGCGCTTGCATTCGTCGACGAGCGCGCGGCCGAAGACGGCGGTGTACTGCGGCGGCCGGATCGGCGCAGCCGGGTCCGGGCGCGCGGCGGGGATCTCCACGCCCTCGCGGATGGATTGCGGCTTGGCCGCGTGCCAGCGCTCCTGGCCCTCCTGCCCGCCGTCCTCGGCGGGCGCGAACCCCTTGCCCTTGACGGTCGCGACGTGCACGACCACGGGCCGCTGCGCCGCGAAGGCGCTGCGCAGCGCGACGCGCAGGGCGTGGACGTCGTGGCCGTCCACGACGCCGGTGTAGGCCCAGCCGAGCTCCTCCCAGAGCAGGCCCGGCGCCCAGAACGCCTTGATCGACTCCTTGAACTGGGGGCCGAAGCGCTCGAAATGCGGGCCGATGCCGGGCAGCTCCGACAGGCGCCCCTCGACGTTCTCGCGCGTGTGCCAGAGCTTCGGGTTCAGCCGCACGCGCGTGAAGTAGCGCGACAGGGCGCCGACGTTGGGCGCGATCGACATGCCGTTGTCGTTGAGCACGACGACGATCGGGGTCCCGGCGCCGCCGGCCTGATGCAGCGCCTCGAAGGCGACGCCGCCGGTCATCGAGCCGTCCCCGATGACGGCGACGACCTTGCCCGAGTCGGCATGGCCCATGCGCTTCATGCCCTCCTTGAGCCCGACCGCGTAGCCGATCGACGTGGAGGCGTGGCCGGCGCCCATGATGTCGTGCTCGGATTCGGGGATCGAGCAGAACGGCGCGAGGCCGCCGTACTGTCGGATCGTCGCGAGCGCGTCGCGCCGGCCGGTGAGGATCTTGTGCGGATAGGCCTGGTGGCCGACGTCCCAGAGGATCTTGTCGCGCGGGGAGTCCAGCAGCGAGTGCAGGGCGACGGCGAGCTCGCAGGTGCCGAGGTTGGCGCCGAAGTGCCCGCCGATCTCGCCGACGGTCCGGATGATGTGCGAGCGGACCTCCTCGGCGACCTGCACCAGCTCGGCCTCCGAGAGGCCGTGCAGGTCCTGGGGGCGGTTGATGCGGTGCAGGATCGGGATGGTCATCTCAGGAGGTCCGGGTGGCGATGAAGTCGGTGATCTGCTCGAGCTCGGGCGCGCCGGCCGGTGCTGCCTCTGCGAGCGACGCCCGGGCCTGGCGGTGCGATCGCTCTGCCAGCTCACGCGCCCCCTCCAACCCGAATTCCGTGACGTATGTGCGCTTGCCGTGTCGCTCGTCGCTGCCTTGGGGCTTACCCAGCGCGTCGTCTGTTCCCGTCACGTCGAGGATGTCGTCGACGATCTGAAACAGGACTCCGAGCTCGGCGGCGAACGCGCAATAGGCGGTTGTCGCGGGGCGGCGCATGCCTGCTATGAGGAGTACGCACTCTACCGACGCTCCGATCAGCCTCCCGGTCTTGAGCTCATGCAGGCGCCGCAGCGACCGCGCCGGCTCGGGCTCTTCGGGGTGGACGCCGGCGACGTCGAGATACTGGCCGCCGACCATGCCGTTGACGCCGGTCGCCGCCGCGAGCTCGCAGACGGCGGCGAGGACGTCGCCGGGCGCGCCCTCCTGGTGGCTGAGCAGATGACGGAAGGCCTCGGCGTAGAGCCCGTCGCCGGCGAGGATCGCGACGTCCTGGCCGAAGGCGACGTGGTTGGTCGGGCGGCCGCGGCGCATGTCGTCGTCGTCCATCGCCGGGAGGTCGTCGTGGATGAGCGAGTACGTGTGGATGAGCTCGATCGCCGCCGCGAGCGGCAGCAGGTCGCGCTCGTCGCGGCCGATCGCGCGCGCGGTCGCCAGCGCGAGCACCGGGCGGATGCGCTTGCCGCCGGCGAGCAGGCTGTAGCGCATCGCCTGCACGAGTCCGTCGGCAAGCGGGTCCTGGGCGAAGCTCAGCCCCTCGAGCTCGTGCTCGATCAGCAGCCGCAGCTCGTCGGGGTAGGCCACTACAGGAGCGAGTCTTGACCCGGGAGCGGGTCGCGCCCGGCATCGCGGGCGCGGCGCTCGAGCTCGGCCGAGGCCTGCGACGCCAGCGCGGCGCAATCCTCCACGACGGTCGCCGCCGCGTCGGCGCTCAGGTCGCCGGAGCGCAGCTGCTCGGCGGCGCGCTCGAGGCGGTTGACGAGCTCGTCGAGGGTGGCGTCGTCGTCGGTCACTGCGCCGGATTCTTGCCCATCTCGCGGTGGACGGCCGAGAGGATGCCGTTGACGAAGCCGGGCGCGTCGGTCCCGGAGTACGTCTTCGCCAGCTCGACGGCCTCGTCGATCGCGCCCTCGGGCGGGATCGGCGTGTCGGCGGGCGCGGCGTCGGGGTGGCACATCTCCAGCAGCGCGACGCGCATGATCGCCCGTTCCAGCGGGGCGATGCGGTCGATCGTCCAGCCCTTGGCGTGGCGGGCGACGAGCGCGTCGAGCTCCTCCCCGCGATCGTCGGCGGCGTAGGCGAGCGAGCGCGTGAACCTCGACGCGTTGGGCTCGAGGACCTCCTCGAGCTCGCGCCCGGTGACGTCGGCCTGGTAGATCGCGAAGACCGCGTCGCGGCGCTGGTCGGATCGGCGTGACACGCCGGCGCCGGGCGGCTAGGCCCGCGACATGTAGTCGCCGCTGGCCGTCTGGACCTTGACGCGATCGCCCACGTTCACGAACAGCGGGACGCGGATGGTCGCGCCGGTCTCGAGCGTCGCGGGCTTGTCGCCGCCGCCGGAGGCCGTGTCGCCGCGCAGGCCGGGCTCGGTCTCGGTGACCGCGAGCTCGACGGACGTCGGCAGCTGCAGGTCGCCCGGCACGTCGTCGATGAAGAGGACGTCCACGGTGTCGTTGGGCTTCGTCCAGCGCAGGGCGTCCGCGACCCCGCTCATCGGAACGGCGAGCTGCTCGTAGCTCTCGGCGTCCATGAAGTGGGCGTCGGTCCCGTCGGAGTACAGGAACTGCATCTTGCGCGCCTCGGTGCGAACCGCGCGGAACTTCTCGCCGGCGCGAAAGGTCTTGTCGATGACGTTGCCGTCGGACGTGCGGCGGAGCTTCGTGCGCACGAAGGCGCCGCCCTTGCCGGGCTTGACGTGCTGGAAGTCGAGGACCTTGAAGATCGTCCCGTCGACCTCGATGTGGTTGCCGTTCTTCAGCTGGTTGGTGCTGATCATGCCTGCGGATCAGTGTAGGGCGCGCCTGCGGCGATCAGGCGGGCGACGAGCTGGCGCGGGCGCTGCGTCGCCTGCTCGAGCGTGGTCCGCAGGATGCGCTCCCCCGCGGCCTCCAGCTCGGCCTGACGCTCGGCGTCGAGCTCCTGCGCGAGGCGGCCGTCGTGCCAAGGGCTGTCGATCTCGAGGATCAGTCGCTGGGTCGGCCAGCGGATGTCGGGTCGGTATGGGGTCGCGCGGTATCGCTCGTTGACCTGGGGGCGCTCGAAGCCGGCTCGGAGGAGGAGGTCCAGGACGATGTCCTCGTGGGTGCTCCGCGTCGGGGCGGGCCCGTCTGCGATGAGGGCGGCGAGCCGTTTCGTCGCTCGATGCCCGTTGGCTCTCCCGATCGTCTCCTCGATCTGACGGACGTTCGTGAGCTGCTCGGCCAGGGCCTGGCGCACGAGGCGCTTGAGGCGCGCGTCGCTGAGCTGCGGCGCGATCTGCAGCAGCGCGCGGGCCGGCGTCGTGGTGGGGATCCCGTGGATGCGCGTCGTGTCGCGCGGGTCGAGGGAGCGGGCGCGATGGAAGCGGATGCCCGGGCGCCTGCGGGGCGCGGAGCCGCGGACCGTGACGTCGATGTCGCGATTGAGGTCCCAGCGCACGAGCCCCGCGAGCGCGACGGAGGCCCAGTGGCTGAGGTTCGCGCGGCGGCCGCCGGCGAGGACGGCCGCGGTGAAGCGGGCGTCGAGGGTCAGCGCGGTGTGGCCGACGGCATAGACGCCCTGGTGGATGCGGTGCAGGCGCCCGTTGCGTACCCGCACGCGGGCGCCGTCGTTGTCGATCCCGCACGCCTCGAGCTGCCCGAGCGCGATGCAGCCGTGTTGCCGCGCGGCGATCCGAGCCGCCCGCAGATCGGGCGGTGTGTCGGATTTCCCGGCCGTGGACCGGGTTTTCCGACACACCCCCGTGCGCGAGGACCCCATGTGCCCGAGCCTGCCGACGACGGCGTCACGAGACCACCCGCGTCCGTGCCGGATGTCACGCCTGCGGCGCGCCGCGCTCCGCGTCCCAGGCCGCCACGACGCGCTTGGCCGCGAAGACGCGCCAGGCGTCCTCGATCAGCTCCCCGAGCTCGTCGCGCGCGATCGCGTCGAGCCGGACCAGCACGTAGGGCCAGCCGTCGTAGTGCGGCGTCGAGAAGAAGACCGCGGGCTCGCTGCGCAGGAGCATCTCGCGCTCGCCGAGGTCGGTGACGCGCACGACGAGCGCCTCGGGGCTCGTGCGCAGGCGGCACATCCCCTTCTTGCGGACCTTCAGCGCCGGCGTCCCGAACGACGTGCCCACCTCGACCCCCGGCAGCCGCGTGCCGAGCTCGACGACGTCCTCCCACGTTGGCATCGCGCAACGGTAGCGTTCGCGCGACATGGACCGCGATGCGCTGCGCACCCTCCAGGAGCCGCTCAAGGAGCGCTACCGCGCCGACCCCGGCGCGGCGCTCGTGACGCTGCGCGCGACCGGGACGCTCGACGACGACGTCACGTGCTCCGTGCAGACAGGCCGCGCGCTGGCGACCGCCGGGCTGCACCCCGCCACCGGCGGCGACGGGCTGGCGCTCTGCTCGGGCGACATGCTGCTCGAGGCGCTCGTCGCGTGCGCGGGCGTGACGCTGCGCGCGGTCGCCACCGCGCTCGAGATCCCCGTCGCAGCCGGGACGATCACGGCCGAGGGCGTGCTCGACTTTCGCGGCACGCTCGCCGTCGACCGCGACGCGCCGGTCGGCTTCCGCGAGATCGCGCTGCGCTTCGACCTCGACGCGCCCGAGGCCGACGAGGAGCAGCTTGCGACCCTGCTGAAGCTCACCGAGCGCTACTGCGTCGTCGCGCAGACGCTCCGCGGCGGCGCGACGCTCACCGTCGGCGCGCGCTGACGCACGAAGCACACGCGTCCGAGCCAGAGCGCGAGCGGCAGCGCCCAGGCGAGGAAGATCGCGCAGACGAGGTCGGGGTCCTGCCGGCTGAGCGTCTGGAAGCTCACCCAGGTCGCCACGGTCGCGCCGAGGGTCAGCACCGGCGGCTGCCCGCCGCGGCACAGCGCCTCCCACGCGAGCAGGGCCAGGAGGAACGGCAGCTGGTAGTAGACCGTGTTCCAGGGATCCAGGATGCAGCGAGCGAGCAGCAGGAGCGCGAGGAGGGCGAGCACCTGCTCGGCCGCGACCGCCTCGTGGCGCCGGCGCCGCGACCAGGCCAGCGACATCGGCACGACGAGCGCGGCGATGAGCGGGTGGCTGAGCTGCGACAGCCACCCGGGCGCGAAACGCGCGCCGGGCTTCGCGACGCCGTCATAGCCGATGTCGACGACGTGCCCCAGCGGCCACCAGATCTGCCACGGGTTGAAGACGATGCCCGTCTGACGCGCGCCGTGGGCGATCTGCTCGACCGAGCCGGCGAACAGGATCGGCAGCATGACGAGGCCGGTGACGCCCGCCGCGAGCGCGAGCGTGAGCAGCCGGCGCCGTGGCAGGGCCAACAGCACCGGGCCGACAGCGAGGATCGCCCACGCCTTCGTGCCGATCGCGAGGCCGAGCAGCAGCCCTGCGAGCAGCGGGCGGTCGCGGGCGGCGGCGAGGACCGCGCCGATCGCGAAGGCCGTGCACAGCAGCTCCTCGGGATGCCCGATCTCCAGCGCGCGCAGCGTGATCGGGTTGATCGCGCAGAGGGCGACCACGAGGACACGGGGCCCGAGCGCGGCGCCGCGCTCGCCCATGCGGCGGGCGATGACGATCGCGAGGACGGCGACCGCGACGAGCCCGGGGATCGAGACCGCCCGGAAGACCGCCAGCTCGCCGCCGCCGAGCGCCGCGGTCGCGGCCGCCAGCGGCGCGCGCAGGACCAAGGATCCGCCGTAGGCCGGGACCTGCGCGAGGAAGCCGTGCCAGTCGCCGGCGATCAGCGAGCGAAAGGCGGCGGAGGCCTCGGTGTCGTAGTCGCTGAAGGCGAAGTCCTGCAGTCCGAGCCAGCCCAGCAGCGCGATGCCGCCGAGCGCCACGAGCCAGATCTGCCATTCGCCGCGCAGTCGCCGGGTCACGCTGAACTCATCGGCGCGGGGCGGGCGCCGCTTGAGCGCGCGGCGCGTCTAGCCGACGGTCCGCAGCGCCTTCGGCAGGCTCGTCAGGACCTCGTGGCCGTCGGCGGTCACGGCGACGAGGTCCTCGATCCGGACGCCGACGGCGCCCGGGACGTACACCCCCGGCTCGACGGTCACGACGTTGCCGGCCGCCAGCGGGTCCTTGCCGAGCTTGGAGAGGCGCGGGCCCTCGTGGACCTCCATGCCGACGCCGTGCCCGAGGCCGTGCCCGAAGTGCTCGGCGTGGCCCGCCGACTCGATGATCGTCCGGGCGATCGCGTCGACCTCACGACCCGTCGGGCCCGGGCGCACGGCCTCCAGCGCGGCCTCCTGCGCCTGCAGCACGACGTCGTAGACCGCCCGGTCGCGGGGATCGAGCTCGCCGGTGGCGACCGTGCGCGTGCAGTCCGACGCATAGCCGTCGAGCTGCGCGCCCCAGTCGATCACGACGAGCGTGCCGGCCGGGATCGGGACGTCGCGGGGCTCGGCGTGCGGTCGCGCCCCGTGCGCGCCCGCGGCGACGATCGGTGGAAACGAGGCGCCCGAGGCGCCGCGCCGGCGCATCGCGATCTCGAGATCGAGCGCCACGTCGCGCTCGGTGCGCCCGACGATCCCGGCGGCGACGACCTCCTCGAACGCGGCGTCGGCGACCTTCGCGGCGGCGCGGATGGCGTCGATCTCGGAGCTGTCCTTGATGGCGCGCAGGGCCTCGAGGATCCCGCTTGCGGGCACGAGCTCGATGCCCTCGGCGAGGTGCTCGGCGAGCTGGGCGGCCTGCTTGACGGTGAGGTGCGCGTCGTCGAAGCCGAGCTTGGACGGACCATCCGGAAGGCCGTCGGCCACGCGCTCGAGCAGGTCGCTGTCGATCTCGCGCTCCCAGTCCTCGTCGATCTGGTCGGCGATCTGCGTGAGGTAGCGGAAGTCCGTGACGAAGCGGCGCTGCCCGGGTCCGACGACTGCCGCCGCGTTGGAGCCGGTGAAGCCCGACAGCCAGCGCAGGTTGACGAGGTCCGTGACCAGCAGAGCATCGAGCTCGCGCTCGGCGACGGCTGCGAGGACGGCGTCGGCGCGGGCGCTCATGCGCGCTAGCCCCGCTTGTCGTCGCGCGGCGCGGCGTTGACCAGCGCGGCCTTGAGCGCGGCGAACGCGTCGCGGTAGCCGTCGGCGCCCTTGCCGGAGATCGTCGCGATGCAGCTCGTCGAGAGCACGGAGACGCGTCGCCATTCCTCGCGGGCCATCACGTCGGAGAGATGCACCTCGACGGCGGGCAGCCCGGCGAACTCCAGCGCGTCGCCGATCGCGCGTGAGTAGTGCGACCACGCGCCGGCGTTGACGATGATGCCGTCGGCGAGGTCGCGGACACGGTGCAGCTCCTCGACGAACTCGCCCTCGTGGTTGGTCTGAAAGAAGCGCGCGTCGAGGTCGAGCTCGTCCGCGAGCGCATCGATCGCCTGCTCGAGCTTGAGGAACGTCATGCCGCCGTAGTGGGCGGGATCGCGCCGACCGATCTGGTCGAGGTTCACGCCGTGCATGACGTGGATGCGGTTGCGGGCGTTGACCATGTGCGCGTGGACTCTCGCAGGAGTGGCGCGGCGGCGGGCGGCCCGGAGGCCGCACGCGCGCGCTCAGTCCACCAGCTCCTGCACGGCCGCGAGCACGTCCGCCGCCTCCACGCGCTGGCCGAACACGACATCGCCGGGCGCGCGCACGAGCACGAACGGCACGCTGTCGCCCACGCGCTTCTTGTCCATCCGCGTCGCGGCGGCGACGTCGGCCGGATCGGCGCCCTCCAGGCGCGTCGGCAGGCCGGCGGCAGCCAGCAGCTCGGCGACCTGCGCACGGAGGTCGTCGGTGCCGCCCAGCCGCAGCGCCGCGAGCAGCCCGAGCGCCACCGCCTCACCGTGGCGGTAGCGCCGGTAGCCCGTCGCGGTCTCGATCGCGTGCCCGACGGTGTGGCCGAGGTTCAGGAGCTGTCGCGCGCCGCCGTCGCGCTCGTCGGCGCTGACGACGGCGATCTTCGTGCGCGCGCACGCGAGGACGATCTCCTCGTCGACGGGCGCGCCCGCCGCGACGCGCTCCCAGAGCGCGTCGCCCGCGATCAGCGCCGTCTTGAGCACCTCGGCGTAGCCGGCGGCATGCTCCTCGGGCGGGAGCGTCGCGAGCAGGTCGACGTCGGTGATCACGGCGGCCGGCTGGTGGTAGGCGCCGACGTAGTTCTTCGCCTCGGGCAGGTCGACGCCGGTCTTTCCGCCGTACGCCGAGTCGACCTGGGCCACGACGGTCGTCGGCACCTGCACGACCGGCACCCCCCGCTGGTAGGTCGCCGCGCAGAAGCCGGCGAGGTCGCCGACGACGCCGCCCCCGAACGCCACGAGATGGTCGTCGCGCCCCATCCCGCGCATGGCGAGCTCGTGCCAGATGCGCTCGGCCACCGCGAGCGTCTTGTGCTCCTCCCCCGGCTCGATCTCGATCATGTGATGCGAGCCCTGCAGCGCCGCGCCGTGGTGGGCGGCGACGTTGGAGTCCGTGACGACGAACGCGCGGCGCCCCGGCCGGGGCAGCCCGCCGATCAGCCCGCGACCGACGAACACGGGGTACTCGCCGCCCGCGGTCACGGCGTAGACGAGCTTCGTGCCCGCCGGGGCGTCGCGCAGCGATTCGAGCGACGGCAGCGCGCGGCGGATCAGGCGGTCGCCCTCGGGCAGGAAGGCGTCGGCGACGGACTCATAGAGCGGGCGGCGCTCGGCGTGCAGGGCGGCGAACGCGTCGCTGTCGCGTGCGAGCGGGCGGTCCTCGCCGGCCGCGCGCCGCCACGCGGTCTCGTCGCTGACGTCCATCCAGACGACCGTGTGGTCGCGCAGCGCGGCGCGGACGCGCGCGGAGAGCACGGCGCCGCCGCCGAGCGCGATCCCGGGCGCCCCCGAGCGCAGCGCGCGCAGGACGACCTCCTCCTCGTGGCCGCGGAAGCGCTGCTCGCCGTGGACGGCGAAGAACTGCGCGATCGTCATCCCGAGCTGCTCCTCCATGAGCGTGTCGGTGTCCAGGACGTCGTCGAAGGCCGACGACTTCCCCGCGCCCATGAAGCCTACGAAGACGAGCGCCACCGGATCCGCTCGCGGTAGGCCTGAACCGCGCCGAGCACGTCGTCCATGTGGTCGCCGCCGAACTTCGCGCGATAGGCGTCGGCGAGCACGAAGGCGACCATCGCCTCGCCGACGACGCCGGCCGCCGGGACGGTGCAGGAGTCGGTGCGCTCGCGCAGCGCCTGCGCGGGCTCCTTCGTCGCGATGTCGACCGAGCGCAGGGGCTTGGTGAGCGTCGGCAGCGGCTTCATCGCCGCGCGCGCGACGAGCGCCTCGCCGTTGGTCATCCCGCCCTCGAGGCCGCCGGCGTGGTTGGTCTCGCGGTAGTACCCGCGGTGCTTCTCGTGGAAGAGCTCGTCGTGGGCCGCGGAGCCGGGGACGCCGGCGAGGCCGAAGCCCTCGCCCAGGCCGACGCCCTTGATCGCCTGGATCGAGCACAGCGCGCCGGCCAGCCGGCCATCCAGGCGCTCCTCCCAGGACACGTGCGAGCCCAGGCCCGGGACGAGCCCGAAGGCGACGACCTCGAAGACCCCGCCGAGCGACTCGTTGGCCTTGCGCTGGACGTTGATGTGGGCCACCATCGCGCGGCCGGCCTCGCGGTCCAGGCAGCGGACGGGATCGTCGTCGACGCCCTCGAAGTCGGCCACGGTCAGGGCCGTGGAGCGCAGCGGCGCGTGAACGCTGCCGATCTGCACGACGTGCGAGCGCACCTGGACGCCGAGCGCCGCGAGGAAGGTGCGCGCGAGCGCGCCGCCGGCGACGCGCGCCGCGGTCTCCCGCGCGCTCGCGCGCTCGAGGACGTTGCGGACGTCGGTGAGGTTGTACTTCTGCGTGCCGACGAGGTCGGCGTGGCCCGGGCGCGGGAGGTGGACCTCGGGGATCTGCGCCTCGACGGGCCACGGGTTCATCCGCTCCTCCCAGTTGGCGTAGTCGCGGTTGGCGATCTGCAGGGCGATCGGGCTGCCCATCGTCACGCCGTGGCGCACGCCCGCGGTGACCTCCGCGCGGTCGCGCTCGATCTTCATGCGCCCGCCGCGACCGTGGCCCAGCTGGCGGCGCGCCATGTCGCGGTTCATCGTGTCCCGGTCGACCGCGAGCCCGGCGGGAAGCCCCTCGACGATGCAGGTGAGGCCGGGGCCGTGCGATTCGCCGGCGGTGATGAGGCGGAGGGCCATGACGGCCCGTGAGTCTATGGAGCGGGCCGGGGAGCTACGGAGCGGTGATCGACACGACCGCGCCGAGGGCGCCGTCGTACGTGAAGCGCCCGATCGCGGCGGCGGTCTTCTGGTCCTTGATGATCGCCCGCAGCACGTTGCGGCCGTCGGCGTGCACGCGGGCACGGCGATCGCGCGCGGTTCGTGCGCTGACATGCTCGGCGGCGATCTCGTCGAGCACGAGCGTGGAGCTCGTCGCCGGGGCGCCGTCCTGCCCGGCGACGGCGACCGTGACCGACTGGCCGCGCTTCAGGGAGATGACGCGGCAGCTTGCCTCCGCGCACGTGCCCTCGCCGACCGCGGTCGCGTCCGGGCCGAGCAGGAACGCGGCGCGGGTGCCGGTGGCGTTCGTCCCGAGGTACAGCAGCGCGGGATCGCTCGCGAGGCCGAGCGGGGTCAGTCGCGGGAGGCCGCGGACGGCGGCCGTGTCGTCCTGTCCCCAGCGCACGCGGGCGCGATGGACGGTGACCGTGCGGGGGGTCGCGGTCCTCACGGCGGGAGCGGGCGAGCCGGCCGGCGGCTGCGCGCCGGCCGTGTCGCTCGTCCCGTCGCCACCGGGCGACGAGTTCTCGGGCGGCGCGGACGCCGGCGCGGACGAGGCAGAGGACGAGGACGAGGACGAGGACGACGAGCTCGTCGCCGAGCTTGCGACCTTCGGGGCGGGCGGGTCATAGAACGGATCGCGCACCGCGCCGCCACGGCTGCGCCCGAGGACGGTGGGCGCCGCGACGGCGATCGCGGTGTCCGCGTCGCCGCCCGCGGCGGGCGCGGCCGGCGCAGGCAGCGGGGCCACGACCGCGCCGTCTCCGGAGCGGCCGATGACGACGGGCACCGCCACGAGCGCCACCAGGAGCACGATCGCGATCGGCCACAGGCGCTTGTCGACGAGGTCGCGCAGGATCGCGCGCGGTCCGCTGAGGAATCGCTCGCTCATCATCCGGCTGCCTGAATCGAGGCGGTCTCGGTCGGGGGTGCGGTGGCGCCCCCGGCGGCGGCGGCGGGCGCGGCGCCCGCGACGGGCCCCTGCGGCGTGGCGGCGCCGGTGATGCCCTCGGTCGGCGGCACGATGTAGGCCGTCGCGCTCACGAGCGCCTTGACCTTCGGAAAGCCGAAGCGGCTCGCCGTCAGCGCGAAGCCGTCGACCGTGAGCAGGCGCCCGCGGACGGAGATCGCGCCGTTCGCGGCATCGGCGAGGCGGTCGATCGCGCCGAGCATGCGCTGCATGGGCAGGTAGCCGCCGTCGAAGGTGAAGTTGAACGGGAGGGTGACGAGGCCCGCGGGTCCGACGACCGAGCCCGGAGCCGCCTGGGCGATCGCGGGCGCTGCCGGGGTGTCCGTGGCCGTGGCGGCGTCGTCCTTGGAGGCGCCATCGCCGGCGGGAGCGGCGCTTTCGCGCCCCGAGCTCGCGGATGCGGCCGGCGCTGCCGCCCCGGCGCCGGCGAGCTTCACCGCGCGGAAGTCGATCTTGTTGGCCCGTGCGACGGACTCCAGCTGGTAGAGAAGCGAGGCGACGTCGTCGTCGGGCGGCGCGGCCTTGCCGAGCCGCGCGAGGGTCGCGTAGTCGCGCTGGTAGGCGGCGCGCGCCTGCCCGGCCGAGGCCGCGCGGGCGACCGCGCTGTCGCGGCGGCTCTCGGCCTGCGCGACCGCGTCGCCGACCTTCGCGATCTCCGCGCGCCTGGGCCCGAGGGCCAAATACCAATAGGAGCCGACGATCGCGACGAACGCGACCACGACGGCGAGTGCGCGGCCCTGGGCGCTCACTTCGCACCTCCTGCGGACGCGGTGGCCGCCGCGGCGGTGGAAGCCGACGTCGGCGTCGTCGCCGCCACAGCGGGGACGATGCCGTCGGAGAGCGCCTGGAAGAACACGGTGATCTGGAACTGCGGCATGCGCTCAGACGCGCGGCAGTCGGTCTCGCTCAGCGAGGCGCTGTCGGCCTTCTCGGAGCTCGCGAGGCTCACGCGCTGCACGCCGTCGATCGCGCGCAACCGCGCGAGCAGGCGGGCGACGTCGCTCTGGCTGCGCGCGCAGCCGATCACGTCGATCGCAGGAACGGGGAGGGCAGCGCGCAGCGGCCCGCCGGCGCCGGCTCCCTGGACGGCGGAGTTGGGCGAGGTGGTGCCCACGAGCGAGATGAGGTCGACGTCGCCGGGCAGGACGCGTGCGACCTCGCGCAGCCCGTGCGACCAGTCGAAGCGGCCTTGGATGAGCCCGCTGAGCGTCTCCACGCGCGAGCGGCTGAGGTCGGCGAATGCGGTGTACGGCGCAAGCGAGCCGACCTTCGCCTCCGCGCTCTGCGCGGAGGCCTCGGCGCGGGCGAGATCCGCGCGCTCCCCGGAGAGCTGGCGGCCCGTGAGGGCCCAGGCGCCGGCCATGACCACGGCGACGGCGAGCGCGGCGAGGACGCAATAGGCGCCGAGGCCGCGGGGAGCGGCGACGACGCGCTTGGGTCCGACGGACCGCCCCAGGAGGCCGCTGCGGCCCTCCTGCGGGATGAGGTTGACGGCCTTCATGCGTCCCGGCCCTGCTCGACCGCGAGCCCGGCCGGGACGGTGAAGCAGGCGGCGTCCAGCCTGCTGAGGCCGCGGTCCTCGGCGCCTGCGACGACGCGTTCCTGCACCTCGAGGCCGAGCTCCGCCTGCAGCGCGGCTCCGAAGCCGGCGACCGCGACGGCCGGGCCGGTGAGGACGATGCGCTGCACGGCGCCCGCGCCGTTGGCCTGACCCTGGTGGAAGTCCAGCGAGCCGCGGATCTCGCCGGCGATCCGGCGGGCTCCGGCGACGAGCACGTTCCTGGCGTCGCCCACGATGTCGGTGTCGCCCTCGATGCTCGCGAGGTCCTCCTCCAGGCCGACGTGGTGCAGCCACATGCGCGCGTGCTCGAGCGTGAGCTCGCGGCGCTCGGCAAGCTCGACGGCGAGGCTCTCCAATCCGCTGCCGGCCACGCGTGTGAAGCCGCAGATGCCGCGGTCGGCGATCGCCAGGTTCGTGAGCCCGCCGACGGAGACGAAGAGCTCGAGGCCCCCGTCGTCGCCCCGGGTCGTCGGCAGCGCGCGGATCATGCCGAACGCGGAGAGGTCGATCCCTGTCGGCTTCAGGCCGGCCGCGCGAGCGGCGGTCAGCATGTCCATGACCATGTCGCGGCGGGCAGCGACGAGGACGATCCGCTGCCGCGGGCCCTCGGGCGTGTCGGCGATGCCGACGGCGTGGAAGTCCAGGACGGCGTTCTCCAGCGGCATCGGGATCTCGTCCTTGGCCTGGAAGCGGACCGCGGTCGCCAGCTCCTTGGAGTTCTCGATCGGCGGGAGGTAGAGGGTGCGTACGACGATCCGGGCGTTCGCGACGCCGATGCGCACGCGGCGGTCGAGATCGCGATGCTCGCGCCAGAGGTCGCGCAGCGCCTCGGCGAGCGCCTCGCCGTCGGCAACCTCGCCGTCGCGGACCACGCCCGGCGCGAGGTCGGCGCGCGCGCCGTCCTGCACCACGATGCGCCCGTTGACGCTGACCTGCGCCGCTGCGATGCGACCAGGCTCGATCGTGAGTCCGACTACCGGATTGGTGCGCGAGCGTCCCATTCGTAGGGATCAATCGGCAGCGAGACAGATCTGTCGCAACGACCGGGCGCAGGTTGGCCTGAACGTCCACGCCACGCGGGCCCCGGATCGGCCGGATATCCGATGGGGTGCTAGAACGCGCTCACGTACAGCCGCACGATCTCGTGGCCGGCGAGCACCCCGACGACACCGCCGAGGGCGAGAAAGGGACCGAACGCGATGAGCGTCGCGCGCCCCTCGGCCACGCCCTTGCGCACCATCAACGCGACGCCGGCGACGGACCCGCCGAGAAACGCCGCGACGAAGGCGGGTGCGACGCTCGCGCCCAGGAACAGGCCGATGAGCGCGATGAGCTTCGCGTCGCCCATCCCCATCCCGCTCGGATGCAGGAGCGCCGGCAGCGCCAGCACGACGCCCGCGAGGACGCCCGCAAGCAGCCGGTCGACCTGGCCCCCGGCGTCCAGGACGGTGCCGAGCGCGATCGCGAGCAGCGCCGCGGGCAGCGTGAGGCGGTCGGGGATGATCCGGTGCGCGAGGTCGATCAGGGCAATCGGCACGAGGAACGCGACGAGCACGATGCCGAGCACGAGGTCCGCCGCCGAGTCGCGGTGCACGGCCGCGACCGCCACGAAGAGCGCGGCCGTGACCGCCGCGACGAGCGCCCGGCGGCCGCGCGAGGGCGGCTGCGCGGGCAGTCCCCGGTCGGCAATCAGTCGGCCGGCGGCCGCGTCGCCGGCGCAGCCGGCGGCGACGCCGAGGACGGCGGCGAGCAGCAGGAGGAGAGCCGTCGGCACCTCCCCGGAGTCTGCTTCAACGGCGGCCGCGACGCCAGGTCAGCTCGGCGGCAGCTCGCGCCAGGTGTTCTGCACGAGACCGGTCGTGCCGTAGCTCGCCAGCGAGTTGAAGGCGTTGGGGTCGTAGACGATCGTCGCCCGCGGCCCGCTGGCCTGACCGGCGACGAGCCGCCCGGGGCCGTCGATCGCGACGCCGCCGAAGAGCTGCGAGTTCGCCGCGAGCGTGAGGACCGGGCCCGACGAGCCCTGCTCGTTGGCGAGGTACACGATGCCGTAGAAGGTGCCCTTCATCTGCAGCGTGCCGCGCGGCATGATCACGATGCCCGGGCTCGTCGCGGAGTTGTAGACGCCGTTGTTGTCGTCGCTGCAGCTCGAGGCCGATGAGGGCAGATCGACGAACACGACCGTGCCGGTGAAGCTCGAGGGACAGGACGTGTAGTACGTCGAAGGGCTCGCGCTCTTGGCGACGGCCATGAAGCGCGCGATCTGCGAGGCGGTCATCGCGGGCGGGGTCGCGGGGTCGCGGATGATCGCGGCCGGCAGGACCTGATCCTTGGCCGCGTTGTAATCCGTGCACGCCGCCCCCGTCGAGGTGCAGCGGACGACGACCTGCGAGCCGGTCGAGTCGATGATCGTCTTGTTGCCGTTGTTCGTGGTCTCGAAGCTGCCCGCCGTCACGCCGTTGCGGGGGATCGACTCGGCGAACTGCTCGCGCTTGAGCAGGGCGACGACGTTGCGCGACTGGCCACCGATCACGGCGCGCGCCTGGACCCAGAGCTTGAGGTCGCCGTTGGCGTCCCACTTGCACGGCGACGCGCACGTGTAGGCGCTGCCCGTCTTGACGTTCGTGCCGCTCTGGGCACCATCGAGCTGGGAGTACACGAAGGCTTCGGCCAACGGACCGCCGTTGTCGCGGATGTGCGTCGTCCATGAGACGCCGCCGATGTTCGTGTCGGCGTTGACGAAGTTGGCGGCCGCGGGGTTGGACGAGTTGCCCGACGCGAGCGTGTTGGGGTCCGGGCACAGCGCCTGGACGGACGCCGACGTGCAGACCGACGGGATCGCCGCGGCAGCGGCGAGGCTGCCGGGCCATGTCTGCGCCAGCGCGAATCCCTGGCTGTAGAGCACGCCCTCCGTGAGGTTCAGCGAGCTCTCGCGCTCGCGCTGCTGGTGCGCGCGCCGCTGCCCGGTGTCCACGAACGCGAACGAGGACAGGCCGACGGCGAGCAGCACGGCCATCAGGACGATCGCGATGACGAGGATGGAGCCGTCCTCGTCGCGGAGGTCGTGGCGGGTCATCGGTCCTCCTCAGCTCGGGATGTTCACGTTGATGGCGGGCTGCGACGCGAGCCCTGCGGTGCCGTAGCGGTCGCCTGGGTCGCAGACGACGAGGCCGAACGCGACCGCCGTGTTCGACGCGCCGTCGGCGGCCGCGAAGGTGTGGCTCAGCGTGATCCCCTCGCCGATGAAGCCGGCCGCCCCCCAGAGCGTCCGCACCGCGCCGGCGCCGGTCATCGTCGGTTGCGCGCAGTTGATGTTCGCCGTGGTCGGAAGGACCGTCTTGAACCAGTAGTAGTTCATCGTGCGCCCCTCGAAGTCGCTCGAGCCCGAGCCGTTGAGCACCACCGTGCGCGAGGTCGACGACGGTGACGACGCGAAGCTCGCGACCGGCGCCTGGTTCTGGTTGCGCAGGTAGACGCCGCTGACGACCTTGACCTCGGCCGCCCCGGTGCCCGGCGTCGTGTCGACGTAGGTCTGCGCCGTGATGTCGACGACCTGGTCGTAGGTCGCCGCGTTGGAGGTGCACGCGGTGCCCGAGCTGCATCCGTAGGAGAACAGGGGCCGGTCCTGCCCCCCGCGCCTGTTGGTCACGTAGTCCGAGACGACGCGCGTCGTCGTCCAGCCCGTCCCCGGGCAGGCGCTGCGCATGCCCGCGGTGACCGCGGTCGGCGTGGCCGCGCTCGGGACGGAGAGCTCGCCGGTCCACAGCCGGCCGCGGCCGGGCGAGGCCGGCGTGCTCGTGTCGAGGCAGTAGCGCACCCACGTGCGGCTGGGGTCCGACGTCTGGAAGATGAGGTCATAGGAACCGACGGTGTCGATGACCGGGCTCGACACGCGCTTGGCGAGGTTGCGCAGCTGGCGCGCCTGGATGTCCAGGGCGTCGCGCGCGGACTCCACCGTGTCGGCGCGGGCGTCGTTCTCGTGCTCCGCGTGCAGCATGTTGTCGGCCGTCATCAGCGTGGCACCGAGCAGCCCCGTCGAGAGCGCGATCACGACCAGGAGCTCGACGAGCGTGAAGCCGCGTTCGTCCGAGAGCCTCATGGCACCCAGATCACCGGCCCCAGGGGGTCGGACTCGTTGAAGGAGCTGTCGACCGTCGTGACCCAGTAGCTGTGGCTGCCGGTCTCCGCGCTGTCGTCCACGAAGCTCGGCGTCGTGCCCGAGGTGCGGCCGTAGCGATCGGCGTAGCCGACCGCCGTCCCGTCGCGGTACACGCGGTAGAAGCTCACCGTCCCCGAGGCCGGCGCGCTCCAGGTGAGCTTGGGCTGGCTGTTGACCGTCGTCGCGACGAGCGGGCCCGTGGGCACCGCCGGCCGTGCGCCGGGGGCCGCGATCGCGAGCGTGCGGCGGTCGCCCTCGCGCAGCTGGTTGTCGGGCGCGCGGTCGACGGCGACGATGTAGTACGTCGTGGCGCCCGACGGCGGGGACAGGTCCGCACAGCTCGTGGCGGTGCTCTCGAGCATCGTGCCGGCGGCGGGCGCGGGGCAGACCTGCGTGTCGTCGCCGTTGCCGGCGACGCGGTCCGCGCCCGCCCACATGACGCGGTAGCCGAGCACGTCGCGCTCGGCATTGGACCTCCACTCGAGGTCGACCCAGTCGTTCACGCGCTTGTCGTGGCCGCCGTCCAGCGCCGGGGGCGCATAGGGTGCCCGGCGATTGAGGACCACGTTCGCGCGCTTGGCCTCGCCCGCGATGTCGCGATCGTCGTAGGGCTGCGCGCTGATCTCGTAGGCGCCGTCGAGGACCTCGCTCCCGCTCCCCGAGCTCCCGATGGTCCACGCCGTCGTGAAGCTCGTGCTCCCGCTGGAGCTGCCGCTGCTGGCGCCGTCGTCGGCGACCCAGCGCAGCGTCGTCGCGGGGGTCGTGCTCCAGACGATGCTCGCGGTGCCGACGTTCGTCGTGATCGTCTGCGTCACGGGCGTGAAGCTCACGATCCGCGGCCCGAGGCCGCCGGAGGGGTTGACGACGAGCGTCGACTGGGTCGCCGAGCGCGCTGCTCCGCCGCGCTCGACCCACGAGACGCGGAACGTCGTGCGCCGGAAGTCCTCGCCGTTGCTGTCGCCGGTCACCCCCGGCGGCTGGGGCGTACAGACGCCTGCCGGCGGCGTGGCCGCGAGCTTGTCGGCAGGGTCGTCGTACGTGCAGGAGGAGGCGGTGATCGTGTAGGTCACGCCGCGGCGCTCGATCGTCCAGGGCGAGCCCGAGCCGAGCCCGCCCGCCTGCAGGCGATCCTCGACGATCGCGCCGCTCATGTCGTCGTAGTCCAGCCCGCGGGTGCGCTCGACGAGCTCGCGCGCGATGTTCGTCGCGCCGACACGCTCGATGTTGACCGCCGTCGTGCGCAGCGCGCCGTTGAGCAACGCGAGCACGCCGAGCAGGCCGACGACGAGCACGAAGCTCGCGACGAGCATCTCGATGAGCGTGAAGCCGTCCTCGTGTGCGCGTCCGCGTGAAGGCATGGCCATGTCCCCGTCATCGGCCGCCACGTCCCGGTCGCGCACCGGCGACCGCGGGGATCGACGGATGGACGAACGGCCTAGTGGTTCCTCCGGTAAGTCCTTGTGCGCTTGGGGGGCTGCTGGCGCCGGCTGGCAAGGACGCAGTGAGGGAGTGGCCCTCTCGGGCCATGACCGAGCGAGGACGCCGCCAGGCGGTGATCAGCAGCCGATCCAAGCGTGCGAGGACTTGCTGGAGGGACCACTAGAAGGTGTCCAGGTACATCTGGACCAGCTCGTTGCCGGCCAGGATCCCCACGATGCCGCCGATCGCGAGGAACGGGCCGAACGGGACGGCGGTCTTGCGCCCGGCCGACATGCCCTTGCGGATCATGATGGCCATGCCGACGACCGTCCCCACGGCGAATGCCACGAAGAACGCGGGCGCGATCGCGCTCCCGAGGTACAGGCCCAGGACTCCCACGAGCTTCGCGTCGCCCATGCCCATCCCCTTGGGGTGCAGCAGCGAGGGCAGTGCGAGGACGGTGCCGGCGGCGGCCCCTGCGATCAGCCGCTCGACCTCGCCGCCCGGGTCGAGCGCCGTGCCGAGGACGACGCCGAGCACGGCGGCCGGCAGCGTGAGCTTGTTGGGAATGATGCGGTGGTCGGCGTCGATGAGCGCGATCGGGACGAGGAACGCGACGAGGACGAGGCCGAGCACGAGCATCGTCGTGTCGTGCGCGTGGACGACCGCGACGGCGGCGAACAGCGCCGCGGTGAGCGCCTCGATGAGCGGGTAGCGGCGCGCGATCGGCTCCGAGCAGCTGCGGCAGCGGCCGCGCAGGAGCAGCCACGACAGCAGCGGGATGTTGTCGTAGGCCTTGACCGGTGCGTCGCACGACGGGCAGTGCGACCCAGGGGTCGAGAGCGACTCCCCGCGCGGGAGGCGCCAGGCGACGACGTTCAGGAACGAACCGATGATGAGGCCGAACGTGGCGGCCGGCAGAAGTGCGACGGGCATTGAGGGGATGTCCTGTCTCGTTGGTCGGCGGGGTGCTCTCCTGGCCTATCGGCAGGCGGCCGGGATCGCTTGACGGCGTCCGTGACCGGCAACGACGAAGGGCGGGCCCGGAGGCCCGCCCTTCTCGCGACTCGGCCGATGACCGAGCCTCGGGTGTGCTGATGCTGACTACCAGGCGGAGTTGTTGCAGCCGCCCTTGTCCGAGCCGGCCGAGCTGCAGGTGCGCGAGTAGCCGGACGTGGTCTTCGTGATCGTGAACGTGTTCCCGGTCGTGGACCCCGACGTCAGCGTGTAGTCGTTGGAGCTGTTGACCGTCGCCGAGCTGCCGGTCGCGGTCGCGGAGCGCAGCGAGGCGAGCATCTCCGTGTCGGTGGCGCAGGCGGTGGGGGTCGGGTCGTTGGTCAGGCAGGACTCGACCTGCGAGACCGCGTTGCGGACGGCGGACTTGGCGGACGCGTCCTTGGCCTTGTCCTTCTGGCCGAGGAAGGTCGGCAGGGCGATCGCGGCGAGGATGCCGATGATCAGGATGACGACGAGAAGCTCGATGAGCGTGAAGCCCGACTCCTCCGAAGCGCGGTTGCGCAGGTTCTGCAGCATGTGGGAATCCCTCCAAGGATCCGAATGACAGGAACGGTCAGGTGCGTCATCGGCCCGCTCGGGCGGCCTTCGGCAGCAGCGATGCCGGAAATTGGACGGACGATCGAGCCGCCTTCGCAAACGACGAGGGGCGGGCTCGGAAGCCCGCCCCTCGATGCGTCGTCTGGCCGGTGCGGCCGCGACGCGAATGGTGCGATCGGGCTACCAGGCGGAGTTGTTGCAGCCACCCTTGTCCGAGCCGGCCGCACTGCAGGTGCGGGCGAAGCCGGTCGCGCTCTTGGCGATCGTGAACGTGTTGTTCGTCGAGGACTTCGAGGTGATGCTGTACACGTTGGCGCTCGTGACCGACGTGCTGCCGCCGGATGCCGCGGAGTCACGCGAGGCGACCATCTCGGTGTCGGTCGCACACGCCGTCGCGTCGGCGGTCGTGGCGGCGTTCGTCAGGCAGGACTCCATCTGTGACACCGCGTTGCGGACGGCGGACTTGGCGGACGCGTCCTTGGCCTTGTCCTTCTGGCCGAGGAACGTCGGCAGGGCGATCGCGGCGAGGATGCCGATGATCAGGATGACGACAAGAAGCTCGATGAGCGTGAAGCCCGACTCGTCAGATGCGCGGTTGCGCAGGTTCTGCAGCATGTGGGAATCCCTCCAAGGATCCGGATGACAGGGCGTGCAGGCCTGGCGAGTCGCCGCGATGCTTGGCTGGTGCACATGCCGCTCATCGGTCCGCCCTGGGCCGCCGCAGGAGGAACTTCAGGCGTTCTGGACGAATGGTCCCCAGCGGCGCTGGAGATCACCTGAGACGTGTCCTCCCAGGGGCTTCTCCACGCACGCCGCCGGGCGCGCTGGACGCATGTTCGACGCGCGCGTGCGCGTTACGCGGGAGCGCCCGCCGCGAGGCGCGCGGCCTGTGCGTCATGCCCGGGGATCTGCGTCCCCGTGCCCTCGCACCAGGGGCATTCGACCTGCGAAGAAGCCCCTCCCAGCTGGGAGATCACGTGGCCGGTGCCCCTGCACGGAGAGCACCTGGCGGGTTCTGGGCGGTCTGTCTCGGCGGTCGTTGCCATGCGCCCGGCCACGCTAGCAGCGGCTGGGATCGCGGGGTTGCGAGAGTCTGCAACCACCTTGCATGACACCGCACGCCATGCGTGCTAGAAGTCCGGGTACGCCGGCTGGACTTGACGCCGACGGAACGGCACAATGCGCACATGCCGGAGGGTAAGGATGCCAACGGAGAACTCATGCACCCGCGACAGGTGCCTGACCGCATGACAAGCTCGCGGAAGCGCTCGCTCCTTGAGATGTCGGCCTGCGCGGTGCTCGTCGCCGCGCTGGCCGTGCAGCCCGCGCTCGGGCGCGACGGCAAGGGCAAGGGCCGCGATCGCGACGACAGCGGCCCCGCCGCGCAGGTGACGCAGTCCGCGCCTGCCGCCGCCGCTCCCGCGGCGGCAGTTGCCCCGGCGGCCGCCCCGGCGACACCCGCGCGCAGCGCCACCCGCCGCAGCGCCCGCAGCGCGGCTGCGGTCCGCCGCGCGTCGACCCGCCAGGCCGAGGCTCCACCCGCCGATCCGGCGCCCGCCGTGCCTGCGCCGGATCCCGCTCCGGCCGATCCGCCGCGCTCCGGCCGTGCCCCCCGGCACGACCCCCGGTCCCGAGGACGGCGCCACCGGCTCGGCGCCTCCGACCCCTGCCCCGGCGGCTCCCGCCGAGGCGCCGCCGACGCCCACCCCGCCTCCGGCGGCCGCGGAGACCACGCCGCCGCGCACGCCGGCCCCGGGCGACAACCTCGTCGCGACGCCCGCTGCCCCTGCGACGCCGACGCCGGCCACGGCCGCCGGCGCGGCCGACCGCGAGGCCGTGGTCGCCAACGCCCCGCTCGTCACCTCCCAGCCGCCCGCCGCCGCGACCGACGCCACGGCGCTCGCGCCTCCCGCAGCGGATGCGACCGTCGCGCCGCTGAGCCCGGCCGCCGGCGGTCCGACCGGCACGGCCCGCGCCCTCGGCGCCGCGTCCGGCCCCGCACAGGCGCAGCCGCTTGGCGGCGTCAGCCGCGTGGTCCCCGCGACCGACCCCACGACCGGGGGCACCGCTCCCGCCACCGCGCTGAGCGAGCCGCTGCGCACGCCGGCCACCGCCGCGATCATCCGCGTCGGCGTCCGGCCGGCCGGCAACGCCTCCACCTCCCGCCCGCGCCCCGCGGCCGCTGACGACGTCCAGGCGCTCGAGCCGCCGGCGACGATCGGCAGCCGCATCAGCAACGTCGTCAACGTCATCCCGGCCTGGATGTGGATCGCCCTCGGCGTGCTCGGCGCGCTCGTCCTGCTGCTCGGCGCGCACTCCGTGGTCGCCGCGGCCCGCACCCGCCGCCTCGAGCGCCAGCGCGAGAAGCTCATGGAGGACATCGGCCTCCTGCAGGCCGCGCTGCTGCCCGCCGTCCCGTCGCGGATGGGCGCCCTGCTGACGACGGTCGCCTACCGCCCGGCCGACGGCCCCGCCGCCGGCGGCGACTTCTACGATGCCTTCGCGCTCAGCGACGGGCGTGTCGGCCTCCTGCTCGGCGACGTCTCCGGGCATGGCCGCTCCGCGCTGGCCAAGACGACGCTCGTGCGCTTCACGGTGCGCGCGCACCTCGAGGCCGGCATGTCGCCGCGCGAGGCGATCTCGATCGCGGGGCGCTCGCTCGACGGCCGGCTCTCCGACGACTTCGCGACCGTGCTCGCCGCGATCCACGATCCGGCGACCGGGACGCTGACCTACGCGAGCGCCGGCCACCCGCCGCCGCTCGTCCTCGGTCCGTCCGCGCACGCCCCGGTCACGGCGTCCTCGGCCCCGCCGATCGGCGCCGGGTTCCCGACCGGTCAGCGCCAGACGATCGTCCCGATGCCCGAGGGCACGACGGTCGCGATCTACTCCGACGGCCTGCTCGAGGCGCGGATCGACGGCGAGCAGCTGGGCTCCGAGCGCCTGGCGCAGTGGCTCGCCGAGCTCGGCCCCGACGCGTCCGCCAAGCAGCTGCTCGACCTCGTCGTGCAGCGCGCCGACCGCGTGCCCGACGACCTCGCGGCCGTCGTCCTGCACGCCGCTCCCGGCGCGACCGCCCCGGCCGCCCGGGTCGAGCAGCTCAAGCTCGACGTGCTCGACATCGAGGGCCCCGATCTCGAGGGCTTCCTGCGGGCTGCCGGCGTCTCGCAGGCCGAGCGCGTCGTCACCGGGCGCCGCGTCAGCGAGCAGCTGTCGATCACCGGCGGCGTCGTCGTCGAGGTCCGCACCGGCGATCACCCGACGGTCAGCGTGTACGCGATCGGGGACCGCCCCGTTCCCTCGCGCCAGAGCGCCACAGCGCGCTGAACGCGCTCCGCGCCGCCGGGCGCTTCGCCCCCTCGCCGACGGGCGCCCTGCACCTCGGCAACCTGCGCACCGCGCTGCTGGCGTGGTTGTTCGCCCGCTCGCGCGGCGCCGGCTTCGTGATGCGCATCGACGACCTCGACGCCGGGAGGTCGCGTCCACAGGTCGCCGAGGCCCAGCTCGCCGACCTCGCGGCCCTCGGGCTGGACTGGGACGGCCCGGTCGTGCGCCAGTCCGAGCGCGCCGCGCTCTATGACGCGGCGCTCGCACGACTGGACGCCGACGGTCTCCTGTACCCCTGCTACTGCACGCGCGCCGAGATCCGCGAGGCCGCCTCGGCGCCCCACGCGCCGCTCCCGGGCGGCGCCTACCCGGGAACGTGCCGCGAGCTGACGGCGGCGCAGCGGGTGCAGCGCGAGCGCGCGGGACGCCCGCCGGCGCTGCGCCTGCGCGGCGGGGCCGCGGTCGTGTCGTTCACGGACATGCTGCTCGGCGAGCACAGCGGCGTCGTCGACGACCTCGTCGTACGGCGCAACGACGGCGCCGCCGCATACAATCTCGCCGTGGTCGTGGACGACACAGCTCAGGGGATCGCGGAGGTCGTGCGCGGAGCCGACCTGCTCGAGACGACCCCGCGCCAGCTGCACCTGCGCGCCCTGCTCGGCGGGCCAGCCGTCGCGCACGCGCACGTCCCGCTCGTCCTCGGTCCCGACGGCGCGCGCCTGGCCAAGCGCCACGGCGCCGTCACGCTCGCCGACCGCGCCGCGGCGGGCGAGTCGGCGTTGCAGGTGCGTGCGCGGCTCGCCGCGTCGGTCGGCCTCGCTGCGCCCGGCGAGCAGCCGTCGCTCGACGAGCTGGTCGAGCGCTTCGATCCGGCGTCGCTGCCCCGCGATCCGACGGTGTTCGCCGCATGATGGCCAACATCGGACCGGCGGCGGCGGTGGCGGTCCTCGCGATCATCGCCTTCCTCCTGAACCCGAGCCTGACCGGCGTCTTCTACGCGCTCATCGTGATCGTCGGCGCGTGCACGATCTTCCTGCTGCGCCAGATGTACCTCGACGAGCTCGAGCGTGACCACGACGCGGAGTGAGCGCTGGCGCGGATGAGGTCGCTCGCACCGTGAGCGACCTCGCCGACAGCACGGACATCGCGGAGCTCGCCGACCTCGCCCGGGCGGGCGGCCGGCTGGGGATCGACACGGAGTTCATGGGCGAGGGCCGCTACCGCACCCTCCTGTGCCTCGTGCAGGTCGCGGCCGAGCTTCCCGGCGGCGAGGTGCGAATCGAGGTCATCGACCCGCTCGACGACTCCGTCGATCCGCAGCCGCTCGCCGCGGCGCTGGCGGACCCCGACGTCGAGGTCGTCATGCACGCCGGCCGCCAGGACGTCTCGCTGCTGCGCCGCGTCTGGGACACGGACATCACGAACCTCTTCGACACGCAGCTCGCCGCGGGCTTCGCGGGCATGCGCGCGCAGCTCGGCTACGAGGCGCTGCTGCACGAGCTGCTCAACGTGCGCCTGAGCAAGAGCGCGAGCTTCACGCGCTGGGACGCGCGCCCCCTGAGCGCCGAGCAGGTCGACTACGCCCGCGACGACGTGCGGCACATCCTGCAGGCGACGACCGCGCTGCAGGAGCGCCTCGCCGCCCGCGGCCGCCTGGACTGGGCGCGCGAGGAATGCCTCGCGCTCGCGGCCTCGACCGACGAGCGCGATCCCGACATCATCTTCGGCCGCCTGCCGCGCGTGAACTCGCTGGACCCGAAGCTGCGGGCGATCGCGCGCGAGCTCGTCGAGTGGCGCGAGGAGACGGCGCGCACGCAGGACCGCCCGATCCCGGCCGTCCTCAGCGACGCCGCGCTCATCGAGGTCGCCAAGCGCCGGCCGAGCCAGATCGGCCAGCTCGAGCAGATCCGCGGGATCAACGAGGCCACCCTGCGCCGCCGTGGCAAGGCGATCCTCGCGGCGGTGGAGCGCGGCCGCGATCGCCCGCCGATCGCCGTCGAGGGCACCCGCCCGGCACAGCCGAGCGCGCTCGACGCGCCGGTCATCTCGCTCGCCGAGGCGCTCGTGCGCACCCGCGCGCTCGAGGAGGAGCTCGCCTACGAGCTCATCGCCGCGCGGGCCGACCTGCAGGCGATCGTCCTGGCGCTGCGCGACGGCTCGCCGCAGCCCGACGTCCGCACACTGCAGGGCTGGCGCCGCGAGGTCGTCGGCGACGAGCTGCTGGAGCTTCTCGACGGCCGCCGCTCGCTCACCGTCGGACCCGACCGCCACGTCGCGGTCGCCGAGCGCTGACCGTCGCTCGCGGCCGCGTCAGGCCGCCGGCGGCTCGGTCGCCGCGATGACGACAGCGGCCTGCAGCAGGCCGAGCACCGCGCGCGACTCGCCGGCGGGCCCGGCGATGAGCTGCTCGGCGTCCTCGAGCATCGCGTCGATGCGGCGCACCGCGTGCTCAGCGGCCCCGGGCGCCGGATCGCGCGCGACGCAGCGCGCCATCGCGATGAACGGCGCCGTCTGTGCCGGGTCCGGTGGCCAGCCTCCGCCGATCGCCGCGCCGAACGCCATCATCAGGTAGCCGCCCACGCGCAGCAGCGGGCCTGCGACGGGCGGTACCGACTCCAGGCGCGGCGGCCGCGGCGCGGGCAGCGGGCGGCGCTCGAGGACGGCGGCCATCGTGCCGCCGGCGAGCAGCCGGCGGTCGTCGTCGTCCAGGCCCGCGAGCGCCGCCACGCGCAGCGTCTGGAAGAGACCGTTGGCCGGCCGGCCGTAGGGCACGTCGGAGGCGAAGACGACCCGCTCGGCCGGCACGCGCGCGAACAGCTCGACGACGTCGAAGGTCGAGAAGCACGAGGTGTCGTAGAGCACCGCCGGGTGCTCGGCGAGCCGCTCGGCGAACATGCCCTGGCCCGCGATCGCCGCGTGCGCGAGCACGAGCGGGACCTCGGGGTGGCGCAGTGCGACGTCGGCCAGGGAATCCATCGGCGGCATCCCGCGCCCGGCGTGGACGAGGATCGGGACCCCGGCGTCGGCGGCGATCGCGAAGATCCCGTCCATCTCCGGCCGCGTGAACGCAAACGCCTGGGCGCGCGGATGCAGCTTGATGCCGCGTGCGCCGAGCGCCAGGCAGCGCTCCGCCTCGCCGAGCGGGTCGTCGGCGGGATCCAGCCGGCAGTAGGGGATGATCCGGCCGCCGCTGTCGCGCGCCCATTCGAGCACGCGGTCGTTGGGGACGCGGTAGGCGGGATCGCGGTCGGGGTCGTGCAGCGGGAACGTGCAGGCGCGCGTTGCGGGCCCCACGACGTCGAGGTGGGCCAGCAGCTCCTCGCGCGTCAGCGACTGGCCGTCCTCATCGGCGCCCAGGTGCGTGTGCGCGTCGATGACGTCGGCGTCAGGCGGGAGCAGGCGCGTGAGCTCCTCCATGACCCCGGCGAACGCGCTCGGCGTGGAGATCGTCGTCACGGGCCCTACGCTACCCGCCCGCCGAGCGCCACGGCCGACTACTCCGGGCGCGGGGCGGCCGGCGCCGCCCCGAAGGCCTGGCGCACGGCGTCGCGCAGCTGCTCGGGCTTGGCGGCCTTCGGCATCCAGCCGTCGGTCTCCAGGCGCTCGGCCTCCTTCTGGAGGCTGAACTGCGGCATGTTCGAGATCAGCACGATCGCCGTCTGCGGCGAGCACTCACGAGCCTTGCGGACGAGCACCGCGGGCTCGGGAACGTCGGGCAGGACGAGATCGAGCAGGAGCACGTGGGGCTTGCACTGCTCGAGCTCGGCAAGGCCCTCGTGCCCGGTGCTCGTCGCCGAGACGACCTCGATGTCGCCGTCCTCCTCGAGCACGTGGCGCAGGAAGTACTTGACCGCCCGAGCGTCGTCGCACACCGCTACCCGGATCGTCGCGCCCATTCGGCTCGCCAGGCTACACCAGCGCCTGCGAGCGCAGAAACTCTGCTGCCACCTCGCTCGGCCTGCGCTTGTCGATGTCCACGGACCTGTTGAGGCGCCGCATCGTCGCGGTCGTGAGCTTCGCGCTGACGGCGTCGATCGTCCTCCGCAGCGCGGGACCGTGGGCACTGAGCACCCGCCGGCTGATGATCGGCGCGACGTGCCCGGAGGCGAACAGCCCGCGCGGATCCTCGAGGACCACGTAGCGGTCGCCGGCGAGCTGGCTGTCGGTCGCGAACACCGAGGCGACATCGACCTGGCCGTTCTCCAGGGCCGTGTAGCGGCCGCCGCTGTCGACCCGCTTCACGCGCAGGTGCTCCAGGCCGTAGACCTGCTCGAGGCCGATGAGCCCCTCGAAGCGGCTGGCGAACTCCGGCAGCGCGCCGATCGCGACCGTCCCGCGGAGGCGCTTGAGGTCGGCGATCGTGCGCAGGCGGTGGCGCTGGGCGAACCGCGGCTTGACGCCGAGCGCATTGCTGTCGGAGCCGGGCGTCTGCGCCAGCAGATCGAAGCCGCCCTTCTGCTCGAAGCTGCGCGCGACGTCGTAGGCCGCGTCGGCGGAGCGCGGCCGCTGGCGGACGTCGGCGATCTCCGACAACAGGACGCCGACGTACTCCGGGTACATGTCCAGCGAGCCGTTGCGCAGCGCCCGGTGGATGATCTCCGTGCTGCCGATGTCGGGCTTCAGCAGGACCCGGTAGCCCTTGGCCACGAGCGCCTGGCGGTAGAGCTCGCCGAGGATCGCCTGCTCGGTGAAGTTCTTGGCGCCGATCCGGATCGGGGCGCTGCTGACGGTCGTCGTCCGCGCGCCGGTGGACGTGTCGCCCCCGTCACCCCCGCAGCCCGCGACGAGCAGCGCGAGCAGCAGCGCCATCAGCCCCGCGGCGGCCGCGGTCCGCACGCGCATCGCTACGCGTTCGCGCGCACGCGCGCGAGCTCGGCGCCGACAGGGGCGGTGACCGGCAATGTGAAGTAGAAGCAGCTGCCCTCGCCGGGGCTGCTGGACACCCAGATCCGCCCGCCGTGCTGGTCGACGATGCGCTCGCACACGGCCAGGCCGATGCCCGTGCCCGGGTAGTCCTCCTCGCCGTGCAGGCGCTGGAAGGGCTCGAAGATGCGCTGCGCGTGCTCCTGGCTCATGCCGATCCCGTTGTCGCGCACCGAGAAGCGCCATTCGAACGCGTCGCGCTCGGCCTCGATGCAGACCTGGGGCGTCTGCTCCTCGGTGAACTTGACGGCGTTGCCGACGAGGTTCTGAAAGACACGGCACAGGTTCCCGCGATCGGCGAGCACGATGGGCAGTTCGCCGACCTCGATCTCCGCGCCGCTCTCCTCGATCGCCCCGGCCAGGCGCTCCAGGGCCTCCTCGACGATGAGCGCGGCCCGCACCTCCTCGACGACGAGCGTCCCGCGCCCGGCGCGCGAGTACTCGAGCAGGTCGCGGATGAGCCCACGCGCCTGCTGGGTCGCCTCGCGGATGCCGTCCACGAGGTCGAGGTCGTCCCGCGTGTGCTCACCGCGGCGGCGCTCGAGCAGCTCGGCGTACATCGAGATCGTCGTCAGGGGCGCCTGCAGATCATGGGACGTGACCGACGCGAACTGCTCGAGCTCGGCGTTGGAGCGCGTGAGCTCGGCGTTGGAGCGCTCGAGCTCCTCGCGCCCGCGTTCGAGCGAGTCGGCCATCGAGTTGAAGCCGCGGGCGAGCTCGCCGAGCTCGTCCTCGCGCGAGTCCGGGACACGGGTGCGCAGGTCGCCGGCCGCGAGCCTGCCGGTCGCCTCGGCCACCGTGCGCACGGGTCGCAGAACCGACCAGCGCAGGTACAGCGTGAAGCCCGCAGCGATGAGGATGACGAGCGCAAGCCCGGCGAGGCCGAACCCGATCGCCCGCGCGGAGCCCTGCTCCGCGCTGGCCTCGCGGGCGCGGATGACCGCACGCTCGCGGTCGAAGAGACCCGCGAACTGGGCGCGGATGCGGTCGATCTGGTCGCGGCCGCCGTTCGTCTCGACCTGGCTGCGAGCCTTCGCGAAGTCCTCGCGCGCGATGTCGGGCAGCAGCGAGGCCCAGAAGCGGTCGTAGTCGACGATCGCGCCGCTGATCGCGCGCGCCCTGCGCTGCTGGCCGGGGTCGTCGGAGACCAGGCCGGCCAGGCGCCGCATCCGCCGCGGGTAGGCCGCGAGCTCGCGGTTGACGGGCCGCAGGAACGCGTCGTCGCGCGTCGCGATGTAGCGGTTCAGCCCGCTCTCGATCGCCAGCAGCGACTTCTCCACCTGGTTGGCGAGGCTCAGCGCCTGCTGGGAGCGAAATGCCGTGCGCGCCGCGTCGCGCTGGCCGGTCACGGCCACGATGAGCAGGACGAGGGCCAGCCCGAGGAGAACCCCGGCCGCGACGCTGAGCGTCACGACTTGCATGGTGATCCGAGTTCTGAACTTCCGTCGCAGCAGGGTCAGCACGCCTTTCGGGGCCCGGAGAGGATATCTCCGGGCCCCGCTGTGGCGCTACTGCGACGCGGCGTCCCGATCAGGACTCGAGCTGGGGCTCGCGGACGACCTGCGGCAGGCGGTGCAGGCCGCGCGGCAGGTACCAGTTCCAGTCCCCGAGCAGCTTCATCGTCGCCGGCAGCAGGACGGCCCGCACGAGCGTGGCGTCGAGCAGCACGGCGACGGCCAGGCCGACGCCCATCTGCTTGAACTCGACGGCGCGCAGCGTCGCGAAGATCGCGAACACGCCCACCATCACGAACGCCGCGCTCGTCACGACGCCGGCCGTCGACCTGATCCCGTGGGCGACGGCGTCCTCGGTGCGCATCCCGCCGTCGAAGGCCTCGCGAATACGGCTGAGGATGAACACGTGGTAGTCCATCGACAGGCCGAACAGGATCACGAAGAGGAACAGCGGCAGCCAGGACGTGATCGCCCCCGTCGACTCGAATCCCAGCAGGCTCTCGCCGTGGCCCTGCTGGAAGACCCAGACGAGCACGCCGTAGGCGGCTCCCACCGACAGGAGGTTCAGCACGATCGCCTTGATCGGGATGACGATCGAGCGGAACGTGACGAGCAGCAGGATGAACGCCATCGTCAGCACGAAGGCGAACACGATCGGCGCGTGCCCCTTCATGAGGTCGTTGAAGTCCCGGCTCTGGGCCGTCTGGCCGCTGACCGACGCCTGGACGCCGTCCACGCGCCCGAGCGTCGAGGGGACGAGGTCGTCGCGCAGCGTGGTCAGCGCGCGCTCCGAACGGGCGTCCGCGCCGTCGCCTGCAAGCGGCAGCGCGACGCGGGCGACGCGCTTGTCGGGGCTGATGTCGACCTGCACCGGCTGCTTGATCTGGCCCGTCGCCAGCGCGTCGGAGCGCAGCTTCGCGATCGCGTCGCGCACGGCGGGCGTCGTGACGTCGTCGGCCTGGATGGCGAGGATCGCCGGCAGCGGGCCGCCGGGGAATGCCGCCTCGATGCGGTCGAACGTCTGCATCACCGGCAGGTCGCGCGGCAGCGAGTCGGTGCCCGGGACGCCGGTCTTCAGCGAGAAGGCCGGGAACGCCAGCACGAGCAGGACGCCGACGGCCAGGGCGGCCGAGGTCTTCGGCCGCGCCAGGACGCGATCGAGGATCGCACCCCAGACGCGCGACTCGCCGTCCTTGGAGCGCAGCCGGTGCAGCAACGGGATGCGGCCCTTGTCGACGCGGTCGCCGAGCTTGGACAGCAGCGCCGGGAGGACGGTGAGCGAGCCGATCATCGCGACGGCGACGACCATGATCGTCCCGGTTGCAAACGAGGAGAACGTCGAGCTGCCGGTGAAGTACATCCCCGCCATCGCGACCATCACGGTGAAGCCGGAGATCAGCACCGCGCGGCCGGAGGTCGCCGCGGCGGCCTCCAGGGCGGCGTCGGCGCTGCGGCCGGCGGCCCGCTCCTCGCGCTCGCGGCGCAGGTAGAACAGGCAGTAGTCGACGCCGACGGCCAGGCCGATGAGCAGGATGACCGACGTGATCGACTGGTCGACCGGCGACGCCAGGCTCAGCAGCGAGACGAGCCCGATCGTCGCGCCGACCGCCGAGAGCGCGAGCAGCAGCGGCAGGCCCGCGGCGATGAGCGACCCGAACGCGATCACGAGGATCAGCAGCGTGATCGGCAGCGAGAGCGTCTCGGCCTTCTTGAAGTCCTCCTCGAAGACCTTGCTGAGCGCCTTGCCGGCGCTCGCGTCGCCGAACTGCTCGATGCGGATGCCGGGATGGTCGGCGGCGAGCGCCGCGACCGTCTTCAGCGGCGCGTCGACGCGGTCCTCGACGACGTCGAAGTCGCCTGAGAGCTGGAAGGTGACGAGCGCCGAGTGGCGATCCTCGGAGATCTGGCCGGCGTTCGCGGCAGCGTACGGGCTCTTGACGTGCGTGACGTGCGTGGTGCTCGCCAGGCGCCGGCGCACGTCGGCGACGGTCGCCCGGAAGGCCGGGTCGCTCGCCGTCGTCTTCGCCGACTGCACGAGGACCGTCTCCTCCGCATGACGCGGGAAGTGCTGGAAGATCGCCTTGTCGGCGCGACCGGACTCGCCGGGGCCGTTCTCCTGCCAGATGAACGTGTTGAGGCCGGCGGCGCTGCCGCCGGCGACCGTGATCGCGACGAACGCGAGCCAGCCGAACACCGCGATCTTGCGGTGCCGGGCGCTCCAGCGCCCGGCGCGGGCTGCGAAATTCTTGGATTGCATGAGAGGAAGGCTCCTGGGGAGATCTGCGGGGGGCGGTGATTGCGCAGGCTCTCAGCGGGGTGCGCGAGGCTCACTGGGGCAGGCAGGCCAATCGCGGTTCGGTTGACCCCCCGGTGGGTACGGATTGCCGTATTGAGCCTGTCCTGACCCTCCCCGATGATGTCGGTGTGACCCCGACCATCCTCATCGTCGATGATCACGCGGCATTCCGGGCAGGCGCGCGCGCCGTGCTCGAGGCCGACGGCTACGACGTCATCGGCGAGGCGGGCGACGGTCAGGCGGGCATCGACGCCGCGGCGATCCTGCATCCCGACGTCGTCCTGCTCGACGTCCGCCTGCCCGACATGGACGGTTTCACCGTCGCCGGTCGCCTTGCGGCGAGCGGCAGCGACTCGGCGGTCATCGTGACCTCGAGCTCCGACGACCCGCTGTATCCCGAGCGCGCCCAGAGCAGCGGCGCGCGGGGCTTCGTGGCCAAGCACGACGTGTGCGGCGCCGCGCTGGATCGCCTGCTCGCCTAGCCCGCACCCCCCGACCGCCGCGCGTGAGAGGCTTGCGGCGTGCGCGTGGTCATCGCCGACGACTCCGTCCTCCTGCGGGCGGGCCTCGTCCGTCTTCTGGAGGACGCCGGCTTCGACGTCGTCGCGCAGGCCAGCGACGCCGAGGATCTGCTGCGCAAGGTGCGCGCCCACAAGCCCGATGTCGCGGTCACCGACATTCGCATGCCGCCGACGCAGACCGACGAGGGGCTCCGCGCCGCCCAGCAGATCCGCCGCGAGATGCCGGACGTCGGCGTGCTCGTCCTCTCGCAGTACATCGACGAGGGCTACGCCGTCGAGCTGCTGCAGGGCAGCGCCGAGGGCATCGGCTACCTCCTGAAGGACCGCGTCTCCGACGTCTCGGCCTTCACGGACGCGCTGCGCCGCGTCGGCGAGGGCGGCTCGGCCCTGGACCCGGAGGTCGTCTCCCAGCTGCTCGGGCGCCGCCGCGCCAACGATCCGCTCGAGCGCCTGACCCCCCGCGAGCGCGAGGTCCTCGGGCACATGGCCGAGGGGCGCTCCAACGCCGCCATCGCCCGCGCGCTCGTCGTCACCGAGCGCGCGATCGAGAAGCACGTGACGAGCATCTTCAGCAAGCTCGGCCTCTCGACCGTCGCCGACGGTCACCGCCGCGTGCTCGCGGTGCTCGCCTACCTGGAGGGCAGCTAGCCGCCCGGGCGGACACCGGGGGTGTGGCCAGCCGCACCCCAGGACACCGGCAAGCCCTACCGTCGCGGAGTCGGCGCGCTGGGAGGGTTGGCGCATGCACTCGATCTGCGACGCCGATGAGTTCCGCCGTCGCGGGCGGTCTACAGGGGCAGCGATGTCCCTGGCCCTCCCCAGAATCACCACCCCCGCACCGCCGGCGGCGGTCGACTTCCTCCCCGACCGCCGCCGGCTCGCACTGCGACTCGCCCTCGTCGCGGGCGTCCTCGGAGCGCTCGCCCTCGCCGTGAGCTCGCTGCCGGGCCTCGCCGAGGTCCGCATGCGCCTCGCCGACGCCTCGCCGGGCTGGCTGGGCGTCGCGCTTGCGCTGCAGGTCGCGTCGTGCCTGGCCTTCGTGGCCGCGTTTCGCGGCGTGTTCTGCCGCCGTCTGCCCTGGCGGCTGAGCTATGAGGTCGGCATGGCGGCGCAGGGCACGAACGTCCTGCTGCCCTCGGGCGGCGCCGGCGGCCTCGCCGTCGCGGCATGGGCGCTGCGGCGCACGGGCATGCCCGCCGAGCGCCTCGCGCGCCGGACGGTGGCGTTCTACGTCCTGACGAGCTCCGTGAACTTCGTGACCGCCGCGATCGCCGGCAGCCTGCTCGCGGTCGGCGTCCTCTCCGGCGGCGACTCCGTGTTCTGGACCGCCGGGCCGGCCGGCGCCGCCATGGTCGTCATCGCCACCGTGCCGGCGCTGCCGCGCCTGCTGGCCCGCCTGCATCCCAGCGAGCGCGGCGGACGACTGGGCCGGGCGCTCGTCGCCGTCGAGTCCGCCCTCAGCGGCGGCCTCGCCGACGCCCGCCTGCTCGTGCGCAGCGGCAACCCGCAGGTCCTGCTCGGCGCGATCGGCTTCATGGCCCTCGACGTCGCGGCGCTCGGCGCCGCGTTCTGGGCCATCGGCGGGCTGCCGCCCGCCGGGATCCTGCTGCTCGCCTACGTCCTGGGCCAGCTCGGCGGGCTGATCCCGCTGCCCGGTGGCGTCGGCGGCGCCGACGGCGGGCTGATCGCGGCCTTCGTGCTCTACGGCACCCCGCTGGGGACCGCCGCTGCGGCGGTGCTCGCCTACCGCGCCTTCCAGCTGGGCCTGCCCGCGCTCCTGGGCGCGCTGGCGATCGTCCGGCTGCCGGCCGTCCTGCAGCGCGCGCCCGACGTCGGCGGGCTCTGCTCGCCGGCCCCCTCCCCCGCCCGCGTGCCCGTCCGCGGGCGCACCGCCGTCGCCGCCTAGCTGTCCTCGGCGGGCGCCGGCGGCTCCGGCGGGACGAGGTGCGCGAGGACGTCGTCGCGGGAGTAGTGCCCCACGCCGTCGAACAGGCGCTTGGCGTGCAGTCCCACCCGCAGGTCGCAATCGTGGACGAGCATGCCCTCCTCGCCGTACAGCGGCCCGGCGACGATCGTGCCCCACGAGGGCTCGACGATGACCGCGCCGCCGCTGCCCAACACCTCGCGGTCGGGCAGCTCGAGCGGAAAGTCGGCGGGAAACGCGCTGCGCGGGATGTACTGCGGGACCGACACGACGAAGGCGCCCGATTCGATGGCGATCGCGCGCATGTGCGCGATCCAGCCGTCGGAGTCGTCGGCGGTCGGCGCCGCCCAGATCTGCGGGCCCTGCCGGTAGACGGCGTAGCGCGCGAGCGGCATGCGGTTCTCCCAGCAGATCAACCCGCCGATCCGCCCGCAGGCGGTGTCGACGGCGCGCAGGTCGTCGCCGCGCCCGATGCCGTGAAACAGCCGCTCGTGCTGGGTGGGCATGAGCTTGCGATGCTTGTGCAGCAGGCCGCCGGGCCCGAGCCAGAGCATCGTGTTGTACAGCGTCCCCGGGCGCTCGGATTCCCGCTCGTTGACACCGAGCACAACGTGGATCCCCAGCGACCGGCAGGCCTCGGCGAGCTCGTCGACGAGCGGCCCCGGCACGTCGACCGAGCTCAGCCACATCCGCTCCCAGAGCTCGTCGGCGCCGCCGAACGTCGCTGCCCGGTGCGCCCAGGAGTTGGAGGGATAGAGCGACACGAACGTCTCGGGCAGCACCGCCAGCTCGGCTCCGGCGGCGGCCGCCTCGCCGAGCAGCCCGACCGCCTTGTGGACCGTCGCCTCGGCGTCGAGGATCACGGGGGTCGCCTGGATCGCGGCGACGCGGATCGTCCGCAGGACCGTCATCCCCGGGATCCTAGAGCGAACGCGCGCTACCGGCGGCCGGCGAGGATCGAGGCGGCGCAGACGCCGCCGATCGCGCCGAAGACGTGCGCCTGCCAGGAGATCTGCTCCTGCGGCAGCAGGCCCTGCAGCAGGCCGATCCCCCAGATCACGACGACGAACGCGCCGACCGAGAGGTCGATGAGCCGCCTGCTCAGGATGCCGCGCGAGACGAGGTAGGTCGCGTAGCCGAAGACGATCCCGCTTGCGCCGAGGTGGACGGTGTTCGCGGGGGCGATGAGCCACGTGCCCAGGCCGCTGACGAGCCCGACGACCGCGGTGACGATCGCCACGCGTGCCAGGCCGCCGAGCGCGATCGCCGCGCCCATGACCGCGAACGGGACGGTGTTGGAGAGCAGATGGCCGAAGCCGACGTGCAGGAACGGCGCCGAGACGATCTCCGGCAGGCCGTCGACGTCGCGCGGATGGATGCCGTAGGCGTCGAGGCTGTGGTCGGCGATCACGTCGACGATCTCCGTGATCCACATGAGCGCGACCATCGCGACGACGAGGACCAGCGCGTTCGTGCGGTCGGGACCCAGGCGGTCGGCCATCGCACGCACGCTACTGCCCGACGGCTCTCGCCCGGCCCGCATACGGTGTGACCATGGCCGGCTCCTACGATGCCGTCATCGTCGGCGGCGGTCACAACGGCCTCGCCGCCGCCGCCTACCTCGCCCGCGCCGGCCGGCGCTGCCTCGTGCTCGAGCGCCGTGACGCGGTCGGCGGCGCGGCGGTGTCCGCGCGCCCGTTCGCCGGCGTCGACGCGCGCGTGTCGCGCTATGCCTACCTCGTCAGCCTGCTGCCGCGCCTGATCGCCGACGAGCTCGGGCTGCGCCTGACGCTCGCCCGCCGGGCGGTGTCCTCCTACACGCCCGACCCGCGCGCCGCGGGCGCTCGCGGGCTGCTCGTCGACGACGCGGACCCCTCAGGCATGCGGGCGTCGTTTCGCGCCGTGACCGGCGCCGACGCCGATCTCGCGGCGTGGACACGCTTCCACGCGGGGATCGCCGGCGTGGCACGGCGGATCTTTCCGACGCTCACCGAGCCGCTGCGCACGCGCGCGGAGCTGCGGCGGATCGCCGCCGACGATCTCGTGTGGGAGGCGCTCGTGGACGCGCCGCTGGGCGCCGCGATCGATGCCGCCTTCGCCGACGATCTCGTGCGCGGCGTGGTCCTGACCGACGGCCTCATCGGGACGTTCGCCGCCGCCGGCGACCGCGACCTGCGCCAGAACCGCTGCTTCCTCTATCACGTCATCGGGCGCGGGACCGGCGACTGGCTCGTGCCGGCCGGCGGGATGGGCGCCGTCACCGACGCGCTGCGCGATGCGGCGCTGCGGGCCGGCGCGGAGCTGCGCACGGGCGCCGAGGTGGTCGCCGTCGGCGACGGCGAGGTCCGCTTCGCGGGCGGCGCCGGCGGCGCCGAGCGGTCGGTCGGCGCGGCACGGATCCTCGCCGCGATCGCGCCTGCGGAGCTCGATCGCCTGCGCGGGCGCGCGGCGGCCACACCCGCGCCCGAGGGCGCGCAGCTGAAGATCAACCTCGTGCTCGCGCGACTGCCGCGCCTGCGCGACCCCGCGGTCGACCCGGCACGCGCCTTCGCCGGAACGCTGCACGTCAACCAGACCGCGACCCAGCTGCAGGCCGCCCATGACGAGGCCGCCGCGGGCACGATCCCGTCGCTGCCGCCCTGCGAGGCCTACTGCCACACGCTCACCGACCGCAGCATCCTCGGCGCCGAGCTCGCGGCCACGGGCGCGCACACGCTGACCCTGTTCGGGCTGCACATGCCCGCGCGGCTGTTTGCAGACGACGAGCGCGGCGCCCGGGACCGGGCGCTGGCGGCGACCCTGCGCTCGCTGGACGGCGTCCTCGCGGAGCCGATCGAGGACTGCATCCTGCGCGGTCCCGGCGGGGAGCCCTGCATCGAGGCCCGCACCCCGCTGGACCTCGAGCGCGAGCTGCGACTGCCGCGCGGGCACATCTTCCACCGCGACCTCGCGTGGCCGTTCGCGGAGGACCCGGGCGACGCCGGGCGCTGGGGCGTCGAGACCGACGATCCGTCGATCCTGCTGTGCGGGGCGGGCGCGCGCAGGGGCGGCGGCGTGAGCGCGATCCCCGGGCGCAACGCCGCGATGGCAGTGCTCGAGGGCGCATAGCCCGCGCGCACCGAGCCGGTGTTTGAGGTACAACGACCGCGATGCACCACTGGCGCAGATCGGGAACGAGCGTCGACACCATCGCGCGCTTCGGCGAGCTTGCCGACCGCGGTGGGGATCCCGCCGTCGCCGCGAAGGCCTGGACGGACGCGGGCTTCGACGACGAGGAGACGGCGAAGTGGCTCGAGGCGCGGTGCTTCGACCCGGAGGCCGCCCGCGATCTCGCCGACCTGGCGGTGACCCCCGGCCAGGCGGCGAAGCGCACGCGCGACGGCAAGCGCGACTACATCGACACGATCGCCTTCAAGGTCGCCGACGGCGACCTCAGCGCACGCCAGGGCGCCGCGCGTGCGGGGTCGAGCCGATGACGGCCGGGCCTGCCGCGCCACCGGACGGCTGGCCGGATCCCAGGGAGCGCGTGTGCGACGACTGCGGGCACGTCTGGTTCGCCGGCGAGCGGCGCCACGAGTACGCCGACCCCGACGCCGCCGGCCCCGACGACAGCGACGTCGTCTGCATCCTGTGCCGCCAGAAGCGCGCCCGGCGGCGCTCGGTGCAGTAGCAGCGAACAGCCGAGCAGTGAATCGCGGGCCGAGCGGGTACCGCTCTCGCCATGGCAACCGGCTCACTGCTGCGGACGAAGTCGATCGACCAGTCGATCGAGGACACCCAGGACGAGGAGAACGGGCTTCGCCGCACCCTCGGCCCGCTCGATCTCGTCGTCTTCGGCGTCGGGGTCATCATCGGCACCGGCATCTTCGTGCTCACGGGCAAGGCGGCGGGAACGCTCGCCGGCCCGGCGATCGCGCTGTCGTTCGTCTTCGCCGGGATCGCCTGCGGGCTGGCCGCGCTCTGCTACGCCGAGTTCGCCTCGACGGTGCCGGTCGCCGGGTCGGCGTACACGTTCTCCTACGCGAGCCTCGGCGAGCTCGTGGCCTGGATCATCGGCTGGGACCTCATCCTCGAGCTCGCGCTCGGCGCGGCGACGGTCGCCTCGGGCTGGTCGGACTACTTTCGCGTCGTCATGCACGACACGCTCGGGATCAACCTCCCGGCGTGGATCGACGGCTCGCATCACAACCTCATCGCGGCGCTGCTCGTGCTTGCGATCACGGCGGTGCTGTGCCTCGGCATCAGGGTCTCCAGCCGCGTGAACGCCGTCATCGTGGCGATCAAGCTGACCGTCGTCCTGCTCGTGATCGTCGCCGGCGTCTTCTACGTCAAGGGCGGCAACCTCGACCCCTTCATCCCTGCGACCGGATCTGCGCCCGCGCCCGGCGGTGAGGCGACGACGTCGCTGCTGCAGGACATCGGCCTGAACACCGGGACGTTCGGGATCGGTGGCATCTTCACCGGCGCGGCGCTCGTGTTCTTCGCCTTCATCGGCTTCGACATCGTCGCGACCGCCGCGGAGGAGACGAAGAACCCCCAGCGCGACCTGCCGATCGGAATCTTCGGCTCGCTGGCGATCTGCACGGTGCTCTACGTGCTCGTCTCGCTCGTCATCACCGCAATGGTGCCCTACGACCAGATCAAGCTCGAGGCGCCGTTGGCGGAGGCCTTCCGCTCGGTCGGCAGATCGGGCATCGCGCAGATCATCTCGATCGGAGCGCTGGCGGGACTGACGACGGTGACGCTCATCCTCATGATGGGCCAGAGTCGCGTGTTCTTCGCGATGAGCCGCGACCACCTGCTGCCACCGGTGTTCTCGCGCGTCTCCAAGCGCTTCAAGACGCCGTACCGCACGACGATCCTCACCGGCTTCGCCGTCGCCGCGCTGGCGTTCCTCGTCGACCTCGAGACGCTTGCCGAGCTCGTGAACATCGGCACGCTGTTCGCGTTCATCGTCGTGGCGATCGGGGTCGTCGTCCTGCGCCGCACGCGCCCGGACCTCGAGCGCGCCTACCGCACCCCGTTCGTGCCGCTCGTCCCGATCCTCGCGGTGCTCGCGGCGCTGTGGCTCATGCTCAACCTGCCGGCCGACACGTGGGTGCGGTTCTTCATCTGGATGGCGGGCGGGCTCGTCGTCTACTTCGCCTACAGCCGCCGCCACAGCCGCCTGGACTGACGAGACGGCGTTTCTGCGCGCACGACCGCGGGAACGCGGAGGGCGTGACCGAGCTCGACGTGGCGCTGCGGGTCAACGGGGCCGACCACGAGCTCAGGATCGACGCGCGCACGACGCTGCTCGACGCGCTGCGCGAGCGGCTCGGGCTGACCGGCACGAAGAAGGGCTGTGACCGCGGCCAGTGCGGCGCCTGCACGATCCTCGTCGACGGGCGGCGCATCAACAGCTGCCTCGCGCTGGCGGTCGCGCATCAGGGCGCCGAGATCCAGACGATCGAGGGGCTGGCCGACGGCGGCGAGCTGCATCCGCTGCAGCGCGCGTTCGTCGCGCACGACGCCCTGCAGTGCGGGTACTGCACGCCGGGCCAGATCTGCTCCGCCGTCGCCCTGCTCGACGAGGCGCAGCGCGGCTGGCCGAGCGCCGTCACCGCGGACGTCGCCCGTACGGACGTCACGCTCGACGACGAGGAGATCCGCGAGCGCATGAGCGGCAACCTGTGCCGCTGCGCCGCCTACGTGAACATCGTGGCGGCGGTCCGCGAGCAGGCGGGCGCATGAGACCGTTTCGCTACGAGCGGGCCGCCGACGCGACCGCGGCGGTCGAGCTCCTCGCGCGCGAGCCGGATGCGGCCTTCCTCGCCGGCGGCACGAACCTCGTCGACCTCATGAAGCTCGGCGTCGAGCGGCCGAAGCTGCTGGTGGACGTCACGCAGGTGACCTCCGATGAGGTCGTGCAGCTCCCCGGCGGCGGCGTGCGCATCGGTGCCGGCGTGCGCAACAGCGACCTGGCGGCAGATCGGCTGATCCGCGAGCGCTACCCCGCGCTGTCGCAGGCGCTGCTCGCCGGCGCGACCTACCAGCTGCGCAACCTCGCCACGACCGGCGGGAACCTCATGCAGCGCACGCGCTGCGTGTACTTCCAGGACGTGACGAAGCCGTGCAACAAGCGCAGCCCCGGCGCGGGTTGCGCGGCGCGCGAGGGGTACCACCGCGGCCTGGCCGTGCTCGGCCATTCGCCGGCGTGCATCGCGACCCAGCCGTCCGACATGGCCGTGGCGCTCGCGGCGTTCGACGCCGTCGTGCGCGTGCAGGGGCCCGACGGCACGCGGGAGATCGCGCTCGTCGACTTCCACCGGCTGCCGGGAGACGAGCCGCAGCGCGACACCGTGCTGCAGCGCGGGGAGCTGATCGTCGCCGTCGACCTGCCCGCGCTCCCGATCGCCGCCCGCTCGCGCTATCGCAAGGTCCGCGACCGGGCGTCGTACGCGTTCGCGCTCGTGTCGGTCGCCGCGGCGATCGACGTCGAGGACGGGATCGTGCGCGATGTGCGCATCGCGATCGGCGGCGTCGCCCACAAGCCGTGGCGCGCCACGCGGGCGGAGGCCGCGCTGCGCGGTGGCGAGGCGACGCAGGAGGCCTTCGATCGCGCCGCCGGCGCCGAGCTCGACCAGGCCGCGCCCCTGCCGCAGAACGCGTTCAAGGTGCAGCTCGCCCGCAACACGATCGTGCGGACCCTGCTGGACCTCGTGGAGCAGCCGTGAGCCGGTCGCACAGCGTCCTGGGCGCCGGCCTCGATCGCATCGACGGTCCGCTGAAGGCGACGGGCGCGGCAACGTACGCCTCCGAGCACGCGGTGCAGGACGTCGCCTACGCCGCCGGCGTCCAGAGCACGATCGCCAGGGGCCGCATCGTCGCGATCGACGCGCGCGCGGCCCTCGCGCTCGACGGCGTCGCCGGCGTTCTGACGCACGAGAACGCGCCCCGTCTGCAGACCGAGGACGCCGAGCTCGCGGTCCTGCAGTCCGACGCCGTCGCCTTCCGCGGCCAGTTCGTCGCGGTGGCGGTGGCGGCGACCTCCGAGATCGCCCGGCACGCGGCGGCGCTCGTGCAGGTGCGCTACGCGGAGGAGCCCCACGACGTCGTCCTGAGCGCCGGCCGCGGCGACCTCGTCGCGCCGCCCGGCGACGATGCCGACAGCGATGACGGCGACGTCGCGGCCGGCCGCGCGCAGGCGACCGCATCCATCGAGCACACGTACACGACGCCGGCCGAGCACAACAACCCGATCGAGACGCACGCGACGATCGCGATCTGGGAGGGCGACGAACGGCTGACGCTCTACGACGCAAACCAGGGACCGCACAGCATCAGCGACGACGTCGCCGACGCCTTCGGCCTGGAGGGCGAGCAGGTGCGGGTGATCTCGCCCTACGTCGGCGGAGCGTTCGGATCCAAGAACTTCACGCACGCGCACGTCGTCCTGACCGCGATGGCGGCCCGGGCGCTGAAGCGGCCGGTGAAGCTCGAGCTGACCCGCCGGCAGATGTTCTCGCTCGTGGGCTACCGCACCCCGACGATTCAGCGCGTCCGCCTCGCGGCCGGCGCCGACGGGCGGCTGACCGCCATCGAGCACGACGTCGTCCTGCAGGTCTCGGCGGTCAAGGACCTGACCGAGGACCTCGCGGCTGCGCCCACGCGGATGATGTACGCGGCGCCGAACCGGCGGACGTCGCATCGCATGGCCCGCCTGGACCTGCCGCCGCCGACGATCATGCGCGCGCCCGGCGAGGCGCAGGGGTCGTTCGCGCTGGAGGTCGCGATGGACGAGCTCGCGATGAAGTGCGGCATCGACCCCGTGGAGCTGCGCCTGCGCAACGAGCCCGACGGCGACCCCGACAGCGGCCTGCCCTTCTCCAGCCGCGGCCTCGTCGCGTGCCTGCACCAGGGCGCCGAGCGCTTCGGCTGGCGGCCCCGCGCCGACGTCCCGTGCGGCTGGCGCGACGGGCGCCGGCTCGTGGGCACCGGCATGGCGGCGGCGGCGTACCCGGTCGGCCGCAGCCAGGCGACGGCGACGATCCGCGCGACCGGGGACGGGCGCTACCGCGTGCAGATCGACGCCTCCGACATCGGCACGGGCGCATGGACGGTCCTCACCCAGATCGCCGCCGACGCGCTCGCGGTGGGCATCGACGACGTGGAGCTCGCGATCGGCGACAGCGCCCTGCCGCGCGCGCGGCCGGCGGGCGGCTCGCAGGGAACGGCGTCGTGGGGCACCGCGATCGTCCACGCGGCCCGCAGGCTCCGCGAGGACGGCGGGTCCGAGGCGACCGCCGACGCCGGCGACAACCCCTACGCCGAGCAGTACGCGATGTACGCCCACGGCGCCCAGTTCGCAGAGGTCCGTGTCGACACGGACACCTGCGAGGTGCGCGTCCCGCGGATGGTCGGCGTCTTCGCCGTCGGCCGCGTGCTGAACGCCGCGACCGCGCGGTCGCAGCTCATCGGCGGGATGACCTGGGGGCTGTCGATGGCGCTGCTGGAGGAGAGCGTGCTCGACGCGCGCTACGGCGAGTACGTCAACGCGGACCTCGGCGAATACCACGTCGCGGTCAACGCCGACGTCGGCGAGATCGACGCCGGCTGGATCGACGAGGACGACCCGTACGTCAGCCCCATGGGCGCGAAGGGCGTCGGCGAGATCGGGATCGTCGGCGCCGCCGCGGCGATCGCGAACGCCGTGCACCATGCGACGGGGGTCCGCATCCGCGACCTGCCGATCACGCTCGACAAGCTGCTGGCGCGCTACGCGTAGACCCCGTCCAGCCACGCCTTGAGCGCCGCCTCGGCCGCCGCGGCGTCGACGCCGTCGACAAACAGGTGCGCGCTCATCCCGACGACGCTGCCGTAGTGGTTGCGCCCGAAGAAGCGGTACAGCCCGTCGGCGGTGCGGACGCCGAGGAACTCCGGCGTGGCGTAGTCGATGACACCGTCGAGCGGTCCGGCGCCGGCGAGCGAGGCGTGGACGGCGTCGCCGGCAGCGGCGTTACCCGACACGCCGAGGGCCGCGCGCAGCGCATCCATCGCGTCCGGCGCTCCGGCGGCCTGCGGCCCCTCGATCCCCGACGACGGCTGGCCGACGTACGTGACCTGGCGGCCGTTGAAGTGCTCGAGGTACTGCCCGAGCGTGTGGAGGTAGAAGTCGGTGTGGCCGCCGATCGCGTCGTACTGGTCCTCCCAGCCGTCGGCGAGGATCCCGCTGTGGACGTAGCGCAGGTGCGCCGTGCCGCCGTCGCGGGCCTCGATCGCGTAGTCCAGGGCGTTGAACGTCCCGTCCGGCGATTGCATGCGGATCACGAGGCGGTGCGGCGGGTCCCAGGTCGTGATCGGTGCTCCCTCGGGCGGCTCGGCCCCGGCGGGGATCTCCATCCCCGTCGGGAACTGCCAGGCCGCGGTGTCGGCGGTGATCGCGATCCAGACGTCCTCGGGGGAGGCGGGCAGGTCGATGTCGCGGACGACCTCGAATGCGCGGCTCATGACGGGGGCTCCTTCCGCGTGGTGATGGTCGGGTGCAGTGCGACGACGAAGCGGTGCGAACGACCGCTCGGCGCCGCCTCGTCGTGGTACTTCGCAACGAGGCCGTTGACGGTGTCCGCCAGCTCGACGGCGAAGGCGGCCCGGTCCTTCGCGGAGGCGAACCGCACCTCGCTGTCGATCCCGAGGGTCGCCAGCGGCCTGCCGGCGACGCCCGCGCGCATGATGAGCTCACCGACCTCGCCGACGAGCCGCCCTGCGACGGCGAGCAGCCAGCGCGCCGAGCGCTGGTCGGGCGCGCGCGACGGATCCGGCGCGACCGCCGACAGCGCGGTCGGCGAGATCACGTACGACGCGGCGGTCGCCCGCAGCACGCGCTCGGTGCAGTTGCCCTTGCGGCGCTCCTCGACGAGCTCGATCAGCCCGTGGCGCTCCAGCGCGCGGAGGTGGTAGTTCGCCTTCTGGCGGGTGAGCCCCACGCGCGCCGCGAGCGTGCTGGCCGACCCGGGCTCGGCCAGCGCGGCGAGCAGGCGCGCCCGGATCGGATCCAGCGACGCCTCGGCGGCCGCGGGGTTCTCGATGACGGCGACCTCGTGCATGGGCGCACCTTCTCACCGACAACTATTTTTGTCAAGGCAGATTCTATCGTCGGTCTGTCGCGGCTCCTCTACCCCGCGTTCTCCGGCAGCCGCCGCCCGGCCGGCAGGGTCAGGAACTCGACGAACTCATCCGCCAGCGCGACCTCCTCGAAGATCTCCCGCGAGAGGCCGGGGCGACCCTGCTGCTCGAACCACTCGTCGTCGCCGATCTCCTCGCGGATGTGCTCCAGCTCGGAGGTCTCCAGCTCGCGCACGAGCTCGGCGGTGATCGTGCGCCCGTCCTCGAGCTGCGCGCCGTGGCGCACCCATTGCCAGACCTGCGCCCGGGCGATCTCGGCCGTGGCGGCGTCCTCCATCATCCCGTGGATCGCGGCCGCGCCGTTGCCGCGCAGCCAGGACGAGATGTACTGGATGGCGACGTTGACGTTGCTGCGCAGTCCCTCCTCGGTGATGGTGCCCTCGGTGGCCGGCACGTCGAGCAGCTGCTCGGCGGTCACCTCGACCTCGTCGCGGCGCCGGGCGATCTGGTGCGGCCGCCCGCCGAGGACCGCGTCGAACTCCTCCATCGCCGCGGCCACCGAGTCGGGGTGCGCCACCCAGGTGCCGTCGAAGCCGTCGGCGGCCTCGCGGCGCTTGTCGGCGCGCAGCGCGGCGAAGGCCTTCGCGTTGGCCTCCTCATCGGTGCGGCTCGGGATCTGCGCCGCCATGCCGCCCATCGCGTGGGCGCCGCGTCGATGGCACGTCTTCACGAGCAGCTCGGTGTATGCCCGCATGAACGGCACCGTCATCGTGACCTTCGCGCGGTCGGGCGTGACGAACTCCGGGCGGGTGCGCAGGCGCTTGATCGCCGAGAAGATGTAGTCCCAGCGCCCGGCGTTGAGGCCCGCGGAGTGCTCGCGCAGCTCGTAGAGGATCTCCTCCATCTCGAAGGCCGCGGGGAGCGTCTCGATCAGCACGGTCGCCCTGATCGCGCCGCGCTGCAGCCCGAGCTCGTCCTCGGCGAGGTCGAAGACGTCGTTCCACAGGCGCGCCTCGCGGTGGGACTCGAGCTTGGGGAGGTAGAGGTACGGGCCCGCGCCGCGGTCGAGCAGCTCGCGCGCGTTGTGGAAGACGTACAGCCCGAAGTCCACGAGGCCGCCGGCCACCGGCTCGCCGTCGACGAGCAGGTGGCGCTCGACGAGATGCCAGCCGCGCGGGCGGACCAGTAGCGTCGCGACCGCATCGCCGAGCTCGTAGTGCTTGCCGTTCTCCTCGTGCTCGATCGTGCGGCGTACGGCGTCGTAGAGGTTCACCTGGCCGCCGATCATGTTGCTCCAGGTCGGCGAGTTGGAGTCCTCGAAGTCGGCCATGAAGCCGGTCGCGCCCGAGTTCAGTGCGTTGATGACCATCTTGCGGCTTGTCGGCCCCGTGATCTCGACGCGGCGGTCGCGCAGCGCGTCGGGCTCGGGGGCGATCGTCCAGTCGCCCGCGCGCACGTCGGCGCTGCCGGGCAGGAAGCCCAGCGTGCCGCCCGCGTCGAGCTCCTCCTGGCGCTGCATGCGCGCGTCCAGCAGCGCGCGGCGGGTGGCGTCGAACTCGCGGTGCAGCCGCGCCACGAGCTGCAGCGCAGCGGCCGTCAGGATCTCGCCGAAGCGCGCGCCCGGCGACCCGTCGATGCGGACGTCCTGGACCTCGTCGCTCACGGCAGCATCCAGTCCAGGACCGCGGTGGACTGCAGGTAGACGAGCGCGGCCATGAGGACGACGAGCAGCAGGCTCCACTTGAGCACGACGCGGAAGATGTCGCCCTCGCGCCCCGCCATCCCGACGGCGGCCGCGCCGATGGCCAGGTTCTGCGGGGAGATCATCTTCCCCAGCACGCCGCCGGAGCTGTTGGCGGCGGCCATCAGCGCCGGCGACAGGCCGGCGTCCTTGGCCGCGGCGATCTGCAGCGCCCCGAACAGGGAGTTCGAGGACGTGTCCGAGCCGGTGACCGCGACGCCCATCCACCCGATGAACGCCGACAGGAACGCGAAGATCCCGCCGGCGCCTGCCAGCCACAGCCCGAGCGTCACGGTCTGTCCCGACGTGTTCATGACGAACGCCAGCGCGAGCACCGCGGCCACGGTGAGGATCGCCCACTTGAGCTGATCGAGCGTCGCGCCGTAGGCGCGCAGCGCGCGACCGGCCCCGATGCGCAGCAGCGCCATCGTGCCGAGGCCCGAGATGAGCAGCAGCGTGCCGGCCGCCGCGAGCCAGTTGAGCTTGAAGGTCGCGTCATAGGGGTCGCCGCTGGGCTTCACGACGTCGATCCCCGGCCACGCGAAGGCCGACGTCACGCTGTCCAGCGCCTCCTTGACGGCACCGATCTGCGCGATCGAGAACACGGCGATGATCATCAGGTACGGCGCGTAGGCTGCGGCGACGTCGGCGCCCGAGTCGCCGCCGGGGCGCGCGCCATGGCGCCGTTCGAGCGCCGGGTCGTGGCCGTCGGCTCCGGCGATCGCCGGCATCGCCGGCTCGCCCAGCAGCGGCTCGGATGGACGCCACACGCGCAGCAGCGCGACGATCGCCGTCACCGAGACGAGCGCGGCGATGATGTCCGTCAGCTCGATCGAGATGTAGTTGGAGGCCACGAACTGCGCAACCGCGAACGAGAGGCCCGCGACCGCCGCCGCCGGCCAGGTCTGGCGCACGCCGCGGACGCCGTCGACCATGCCGACGAGGATCAGCGGCACGACCAGCGCCAGCACGGGCGTCTGCCGGCCGACCAGCGCGCCGAGGGTGTCGGGCGCGATCTCCGTCACCTCGCCGAGCGTGATGATCGGCGTCGCGATCGCACCGAAGGCGACCGGCGCCGTGTTGGCCACGAGGGCCACCGCGGCCGCCTTGAGCGGCTGCAGGCCGAGCGCGATCAACATCACCGACGTGATCGCGACCGGCGTCCCGAAGCCCGCCAGCGCCTCGATCAGCGCGCCGAAGCAGAAGGCGATGATGATCGCCTGGATGCGCTGATCGTCGCTGATGGCCGCAAACGATCGGCGCAGCACCTGGAAATGGCCGGTGTCGACCGTCATCCGGTAGATCCAGATCGCGTTGACGACGATCCACATGATCGGAAACAGACCGAACGCCGCGCCCCACGCCCCGGCGTCCAGCGCCTGGCCGAGCGGCATCGAGTAGACGGCCAGCGCCACGACGAGCGCCACGGCGAGCGCCACGAGCGAGGCCCATTGCGCAGGCATCCGCAGGGCGCCGAGGAGGACGAACAGCGTCAGGAGCGGCAGTACCGCGAAGATCGACGTCAAGCCGAGCGATCCACCGACCGGATCGAGCACCTGCTGATACACAGCCCGCGGCATACCCCGCCGGCGCCTGATTGACCCGTCTGCGCGACACGAGCGGTAGAACTCCGTCGCATGGCTGCGTCAGATGCGACGGTCGTCGAGGCCGGTGACCGCGACGTCCGCGTGTCGAGCCCCGACCGCGTGATCTTCCCGGGCACCGAGCGCACGCCCGCGATCACCAAGCTCGACGTCGCGAGGTACTACGTGTCGGTCGGTGACGGGATCATGCGCGCGCTCGCGCGGCGGCCGACGACGCTGGAGCGCTGGCCCAAGGGCGTGCACCCCGGCATCGTGCTCTCGACGCGCGAGAAGGGGGGCGGCGATGCGTTCTTTCAGAAGCGGATCCCGCGCGGGGCGCCGGAGTACGTACAGACCGCGCGGATCGAGTTCCCCTCGGGCCGCCACGCCGACGAGGTCTGCCCGACGGAGCTCGCGGTCGTCGTCTGGGCCGCGCAGATGGGCACGATCACCTTCCACCCGTGGCCGGTCCGCAGCGATGACGTCGACCATCCCGACGAGCTGCGCCTGGACCTCGACCCGCAGCCCGGCACGGACTTCGCCGACGCCGTGCGTGTCGCCGCCGAGGCGCGCGTGCTCCTCGGCGACCTCGGCTACGTCGGGTTCCCCAAGACGTCGGGCGGCCGCGGCATCCACATCTACGTCCGGATCGAGCCGCGCTGGTCGTTCACGGACGTCCGCCATGCCGCCATCGCCTTCGGCCGCGAGCTCGAGCGGCGCCTTCCCGGCCAGGTGACGACGAACTGGTGGAAGGAGCAGCGCGGCGCGCGGATCTTCGTCGACTACAACCAGAACGCCCGCGATCGCACGATCGCCTCCGCCTACAGCGTGCGGCCGAGGCCCGGTGCACCCGTGTCCGCACCGGTGACCTGGGACGAGCTCGCCCAGGTCGTCCCCGAGGACTTCACCGTCGCGACGATGCCCGCGCGCTTCGCGGATGGGGGCGATCTCCACGCCGCGATCGATGACGTCGCGCACTCCCTGCAGCCGCTGCTGGAGCTCTACGAGCGCGACATGGCGGAGGGCCGGGGCGACATGCCCTATCCGCCCGACTATCCCAAGATGCCCGGAGAGCCCAAGCGCGTACAGCCGTCGCGCGATCGCGACCGCCCGCGGTAGGGCGAGCTCACGGTGCCTGCGGCAGGCGCTTGCCGCTGCGCCTGGCCCGCGGAGCCGACGGCGGGGGCACGACCGGCCCGATGTCCCCGTCCGGCGCCTCGTCGAGGTCGACGATCACCGGCGCATGATCGCTCGGCCCCTTGCCCTTGCGCGCGTGGCGGTCGACCCATGCCGCCCGGACCCGCACCGCGACGGGCTCGCCCGCCAGGATGAGGTCGATCCGCATCCCGAGGTCCTGGTGGAACATGCCGGCGCGGTAGTCCCAGTAGGTGAACAGCCGCTCGTGATCCGGCCAGCGGTCGCGCACGACGTCGCGCAGGCCCACCGCCTGCAGGTCGGCGAGCGCGGCGCGCTCGGGTCCGGTCACGTGGGTCTGGCCGACGTAGGCATCGGGGTCGAACACGTCATGGTCGGTCGGCGCGATGTTCACGTCGCCGCAGACGACCGCCCGCTCGGCGTCGGCAGCGACCATCTCGCGCAGCGACGCCAGCCACGCGAGCTTGTAGCGGTAGTGCTCGGAGCCCGGCTCGCGCCCGTTGGGCACGTAGACCGAGGTCACGCGGAGCCCGTCACAGGTCGCCGACACGGCGCGCGCCTCCTGATGCGGGAACCCCGGCCCGCCGGCGAGGCCGGCGACCACGTCGTCCAGCCCGACGCGCGAGAGGATCGCCACGCCGTTCCACGCCGCCTCCCCGTGCGCGGCGACGGCGTAGCCGCGACCGTCCAGCTGCGCCCCGAGCAACGCGGCGAAGGCGTCGTCGGCGAGCTTGGTCTCCTGCAGGCACACGACGTCCGGCCGCCGCTCGTCCAGCCACGCCAGGAGCCGCGGCATGCGCTGCTTGGCCGAGTTGACGTTCCACGTCGCGATGCGCACGCAGCGCACGGTAACGGCCGTCAATCGGCAAGCGCCGCATAGGCCGGCAGCACGCGACCCTCGATGAACTCCAGGCCGGCGCCGCCGCCCGTGCAGATGTGCGTCACGCGGCCGGCGAGCCCGAAGCGATTGAGCGCGGCGACGAGATCGCCGCCGCCGACGACCGTCGTCGCGTCGGTGCTCGCGATCGCCTCGGCGATCGCGAGCGTGCCGGCCGCGAACGGCTCGAGCTCGAAGGCCCCGACCGGGCCGTTCCAGAACACCGTTCCGGCGCGCGCGATCACGTCCGCGTAGGCAGCGCACGTCCTCGGCCCGATGTCGAGCCCCATCCAGCCCGCCTCGACGCCGACGGCGTCCACCACATGCGCCGGCGCGTCCGCGGCCAGTCGCTCGGCGACGACGATGTCGAGCGGCAGGCGCAGGCGGCCGCCCGTGTGCTCGAGCACGCGCCGCGCGACAGCCACGTCCTCGGCCTCGCACAGCGAATCGCCCACCCCATGCCCCTGCGCGGCGAGAAACGGAAAGCTCATCGCGCCACCGATCAGCACCGCGTCGGCGAGCTCGAGAAAGCGCTCGATGACGCCGATCTTGTCGGTCACCTTCGCCCCTCCGAGCACCGCCACGAGCGGCCGCGCGGGCGACCGCAGGACAGACTCCAGCATCGCGATCTCGCGTTCGAACAGCAGCCCCGCCGCGGACCGCGCAACATGGCTCGCGACACCGACCGTCGAGGTGTTGATGCGATGCGCGCTGCCGAAGGCATCGTTGACGTAGACATCGGCAAGCGCGCCGAGGCGCGCCGCCAGCGCCGGATCGTTGTCGGTCTCCCCGCGCTCGAAGCGAATGTTCTCGAGCATCACGACGTCGCCGTCGCCGGGGTGATCGAGGTCGGGTGCGAGCGCGACGTCCTCGCCGAGCAACTCCGAGAGCCGCACGGCCACCGGCCGCAGCGACAGCGACGGCTCACGATCGCGCGGCCGGCCGAGGTGGGCGACGATCAGCACGCGCGCGCCGCGCTCGCGCAGCGTGACGATCGTCGGCAGCGTCAGGCGCAGGCGGGTGTCGTCGGCGACCTCACCGTCGGGGCGCAACGGCACGTTGAACTCGGCGCGAACGAGGACGCGGGCGCCGCTGAGGTCGCCGAGATCGTCGAGCGTGCGCAGGCGACCCGAACCGCGCGCGGCAGGACCCGCGTCGCGGCTCATGCCCCGAGCCCGACATTCATCGCGTTAGCACCGCATGAACAGCCTAACGGCCGCGAGGCACGGGTGTCCCCGCGCCGGCGCCATCCAGGCCGCGCCGACGCGCGAGGAGGCGGCGCTACTTGATCTGGTCGTAGACGCTGAACAGCGGCAGGTACATCGAGATCACGATGAACCCGACGACGCCGCCGACGAAGACGATCATCACCGGCTCGAGGATCGAGGTCAGCGCCTTGACCGATGCCGCGACCTGGTCCTCGTAGAAGTCCCCGATCTTCGAGAGCATCGTCGTCAGCGCGCCGGTCTCCTCGCCGACCTTGACCATGTGCCCGACCATCGACGGGAAGACGGGCGAGTCCATGAGCGGCTGGGCGATCGTGCCGCCCGCCTTGACGCTCGCCGTGACGTTGTCCATCGCCTCCTCGACGACGATGTTGCCGGCGGTCTGCTTCGTGATGTCGATCGCCTGCAGCAGCGGCACGCCGGCGCCCATGAGCGCGGAGAACGTGCGCGACCAGCGGGCGAGCGCGACCTTCTGGAAGATGTCGCCGATCTTGAACGGGATGCGCAGGAGGAAGCGCTGCCACATGGAGCGCCCGCGCGGGGTCTTCTTGAACTTCATGAAGGCGATCACGGCGGCCACGGTGCCGCCGAGCAGCAGGTACCAGTAGCCCGTGACGACGTTGGAGATGCCCATGACGAACTGCGTCATCGCGGGCAGCTTCGCGTCGCCGAGCTCCTTGAAGACGCCGGCGAACACCGGCACGATGAAGGCGACCATGCCGAGCATGACGGCCATGGCGAAGGTGAGGATGACGATCGGGTAGGCCATCGCCGACTTGACCTGGCGGCGCAGCGACTCCTCCTTCTCGAGCTGGTCGGCGATCCGCAGCAGCGACTCCTCGAGCACGCCGCCGGTCTCTCCCGCGCGCGTCATCGCGACATAGAGCGGGTTGAAGGTCTTGTCGTGGCGCTCCAGCGCATCCGACAGCGGCAGGCCGGCCTCGACGTCCTTGCGGACCGCGACGAGCTCCTCGGCGAGCTTCTTGTTCTCGGTCTGCGCCTCCAGGACGTAGAGCGAGCGCAGGATCGTCATGCCGCTGGAGATCATCGTCGCCAGCTGGCGGGTCATGATCGCCAGATCGCCGAGCTTGACGCGGTTCAGCCACGGCAGCTCGATGTCGCGGCTGGCCCGCCCCTTGTCGGCGATGTCCAGGACGATGAGGCCCTTGGACTTCAGCTGATCGGCGACGGACTGCTTGGACTCGGCCTCGACCTCGCCGCGCGAATGGGCGCCGCGGAGGTCGATCGCCTTGAAGACGTAGGTGCTCATGAGAGCCCCGCAAACGAGCCCGCGCCGAGCAGGCGGCGCAGCTCCTCGGGCGTGGACGAGCGCGATTCCGCGAGCTGCTGGGTGATCTTCCCGGAGCGCACGAGGGTTGCGAGCGCGGCGTCCATCGTCTGCATGCCGAGGTTGCCGCCGGTCTGCAGCGAGGAGTAGATCTGGTGCGTCTTGCCCTCGCGGATGAGGTTGCGGATCGCCGGCGTCGCGAGCAGCACCTCGCAGGCGGCGACGCGGCCGGCGCCGTCGGCGGTCGGCAGCAGCTGCTGGGTGACGATCCCCTGCAGCGCGACCGACAGCTGGACGCGGACCTGCTGCTGCTGGGAGGCCGGGAACACGTCGATGATCCGGTCGATCGTCTGCGGCGTGTCCTGCGTGTGCAGGGTGGCGAAGACGAGGTGGCCGGTCTCCGCCGCGGTCAGCGCGGTGTGGATCGTCTCGAGGTCGCGCATCTCGCCGACGAGGATGACGTCGGGATCCTGGCGCAGCGCGGCTTTCAGCCCGGCGGCGAAGGAGGTCGCGTCAGAGCCGATCTCGCGCTGGTTGACGATGCACTTCTTGTGGCCGTGGAGGAACTCGATCGGGTCCTCGATGGTCATGATGTGCTCGGCCCGCGTGGAGTTGATCTCGTCGACGACCGCGGCCAGCGACGTCGACTTGCCCGAGCCCGTCGGACCCGTGACGAGGACGAAGCCGCGCGGCTTGCGGGCGAGCTCGTGGATGACCGAGGGCAGCCCGAGCTCCTCGACGGACTTGATCGAGAAGGGGATCAGGCGGAACGCGGCGCCGATCGCAGCCCGCTGGTAGTACGCGTTGACGCGGAAGCGGGCGCGGCCGGGGATCGCGTAGGCGAAGTCGATCTGCCACTCGGTCTCCAGGCGCTGGCGCTGGTCGTTCGTGAGGATCGAATAGACGATCTCGCGTGTCTGCTCGGTGGTCATGACGGGGTAGTCCTCCAGCGGCTGGAGGTGTCCCCGGACCCGTACTGTCGGATGGGCGCCGGCCGTGAGGTGCAGGTCGGACGCGTTGCGCTCGATGACCTCGAGCAGGAGATCGGCGAAATCAAGGCTCATTGCTCGCGCTATCGACCGTCAACGGCCGGCCGTGCGGCTTATCGCAGCCAAATGGACGACCGTATGATCTCCTGACGAATGCCTGACTCCCCGCGCACGCGCCCCGACGAGCCGGCCGAGCGCCGCCCGTGGAAGGTCGAGGGCGAGCGACCGGACGCCGACAGCCCCGCGCCGCCCGAGCGGCGGATGCCGCGACTCCCCGGCAGCCGGCGCATCTGGTGGTTCTTGCTCGGCGTGCTGGCGCTCAACATCGTCCTCGGCCAGCTCATCCCCTCGAGCGCCGACAAGCGCATCGACGTGCCGTACACGTTCTTTCGCGAGCAGGTGACCGCGGGCAACGTCAAGGAGGTCAACGCCAAGGGCGACGTCATCCAGGGCCAGTTCCGCACGAAGACGAAGTTCGAGAAGTCCGGGCCCGAGAAGGGCTTTGAGACCGTCCGGCCGGTCTTCGCCCAGGACGACGAGCTGCTCAAGCTCCTGCTCGCCAAGAAGGTCGAGGTCAACGCGCGTCCGATCGACGAGGGCCGCGGGTTCCTCGCGACGCTCCTGATCAACTTCGGCCCGACGCTGCTGATCATCGGCCTGGTCCTCTACTTCATCCGGCGCAGCGCGTCGGCGGCCGGCGGCGGCGCGCTCGCGCTCGGGCGCTCGAAGGCCAAGCGCTACGACGCCTCCGCGCTGCGCGTGACGTTCGAGGACGTCGCCGGCATCGACGAGGTCGAGGACGAGCTCAAGGAGATCGTCGACTTCCTCAAGAACCCCGACCGCTTCCGCAGGCTCGGCGCGACGTTCCCCAAGGGGGTGCTCCTGTCGGGCCCGCCCGGCACCGGCAAGACGCTGCTCGCGCGCGCCGTCGCGGGCGAGGCCGATGTCCCGTTCTTCTCCCTCAGCGCGTCGGAGTTCGTCGAGATGGTCGTCGGCGTCGGCGCCAGCCGCGTGCGCGACCTCTTCGAGCAGGCCAAGAAGGCGGCGCCGGCGATCATCTTCATCGACGAGCTCGACGCGATCGGCCGCGCCCGCGGCGGGGGCGGCGGCTTCGGCGGCCACGACGAGCGCGAGCAGACCCTCAACCAGATCCTCACGGAGATGGACGGCTTCACGGGCTCGGAGGGCGTCATCGTGCTCGCCGCGACGAACCGCCCCGAGATCCTCGACGCGGCGCTGCTGCGCCCCGGGCGCTTCGACCGCCGCCTGACGGTCAACCCGCCCGACAAGGACGGGCGCCTGGCGATCCTCGAGATCCACACGCGCTCGGTCCCGCTGGACCCCGACGTCAAGCTCGACCGCATCGCCGCCGCCACGCCGGGCATGGTCGGCGCCGACCTGCGCAACCTCGTCAACGAGGGCGCGCTGATCGCCGCGCGCCGCGACCACGACACGGTCAGCGCCGCCGACTTCGCCGACGCGCTCGAGCGGATCGTCCTCGGCGCCGAGCGCCGCATCACGCTGTCGGTGGATGAGCGCGAGCGCACGGCCTACCACGAGGCCGGCCACGCGGTGCTCGGCATGCTCGAGCCCGGCGCCGACCCCGTCCGCAAGATCTCGATCGTCCCGCGCGGGCGCGCGCTGGGCGTGACGTTCCAGTCGCCCTCGACGGACCGCTACGGCTACGACGCGCGCTATCTCGAGGGCCGCATCGTCGGCGCGCTCGGCGGGCGGGCGGCCGAGGAGCTCATCTACGGCAACGTCACGACCGGCGCCGAATCCGATCTCGAGCAGGTCACGTCGATCGCCCGCCAGATGGTCGGGCGCTGGGGCATGTCGGACGTCATCGGGCTCGTCTCGGTCATCCCGGCGCCGGGCGAGGAGCAGTACTACGGCCCCGGCGGGCCCGTCCAGGTCTCCGACGACACGCGCCAGCTCGTCGACCGGGAGGTCCGGCGCATCGTCGAGGGCTGCTACGAGCGCGCCCGGCACACGCTCGCCGACAACCGCCACCGCCTCGAGGCGCTGACGAAGGCGCTGCTCGAGCACGAGACGCTCGACGAGGACGATGCCTACGCCGCAGCCGGCTTCGATCACGGCGCCGCGAAGGCCGCCGACGTCGACTCGACCGCCGAGGAGGCTGACTCGGCCGAGCTCCCGGCGGCGTAGTGGCTGCCGAGGCCCTCGACGACGTCGAGGTCGCGGGCGCGCTCTACGCGGCCGCGCAGCTGGAGGAGCTCGGGCTGCTGCCCGTCTGCGACCGCCTGGTGGAGCTCTACATGCGCGGCGGGCTGCCGGTCGGCGGCGGCGCCGAGGCCGCCGCGCTCCTGGACGCCTACTGGCTCGGCCGCGCCGAGCGACCGGAGGCCGGCGAGCGCGCCGACCTCTATGCGCGCACGGTCGGGCCCGGCTTCGATCATCTGCTCGGCCGGCTGGCGGCCTCCGTCACCGACTACGACGCCGCCAGCCGTCCCGCGGACATCGCCTGGGCGGCGGGCGAGCTGCGGACGAGCATCGAGGCGCACGTCGACGACGACGCGCGCGACGCGGTCCCGATCCTGCACGCCCAGCTCGCCGACGCGCTCGCGATCCTGTCCGCGCGCGAGGTCCTCGCGGCCTACGGCGCCCGCGACCCCTGGCAGCTCATCGACCACCTGTCGCGCCTGGAGCTCGGCGAGACGCGCGACGTCGCCCGCCGCCAGGCGCTCGCGGCGGCCGGCACCGCGCTGCTCGGCTGGCTGGCCGAGGACCACGCGCCCGTCACCGAGGAGATCGCCGACGCCGCCGAGGCGTTCCTCAACGCCGCGGCGATGCCGCCCGGCTAACCCGGGATCTTCAAGCCGATGTGGTCGGTCCAGCGCTCGTCGACGTCGGTCAGCGTCCGGACGATCCGCTCGCGGTGGTCCTCGTCGTGCAGCTCGTAGTAGCGATCGGCCCCGCGGGCATCCGGCTGCAGGCCGGAACGGCGCTCGAACTCCGACAGGATCCGGTCGGCATCGGCTGAGCCGTCGAGCGCGTGGAGGATGACGGTGTGGGTCATGGCGGCCGAGTACCCGGCCGCGGCGCCGGGTAGCCGCGCGCCATGGCGGCGATCGTGACCGGCTCGGACTCGGGGATCGGCCGCGCGACGGCCGTCGTCCTGGCGCGTCGCGGCCACGACGTCGGGATCACCTACAGCCGCGACGAGGACGGCGCCGACGAGACGGCGCAGGAGGTGCGCTCGCACGGGCGCCGCGCCGAGGTCCGCCACCTCGATCTCGCCGACGGGGCCGAGGTGCAGCGGGCGATCGAGGAGCTGGCCGAGGCGCTCGGCGGGCTCGACGTGCTCGTCAACAACGCCGGCTCGGGCACGGACACGCCGTTCCTCGAGCTGGACCCCGCGGTCTTCGCCGACGTCGTCGCCGTCGATCTGACCGGCACGTTCCTCGCCTCGCAGGCGGCCGCGCGGCACATGGTCGCCGCCCGGACGCGCGGGCGGATCGTGAACGTCACGTCGGTCCACGAGCACGTGACGTACCGCGGAGCCGCGCCGTACGTCGCCGCAAAGCACGGGATCGGCGGCCTGACGAAGAGCATGGCGCTCGAGCTCGCCGAGCACGGGATCACCGTCAACGCGGTGGCGCCCGGCGAGATCGCCACGCCGATGACCGCGCAGGAGGACGTCGACCCCCATGCCCAGAAGCGGCCGGGCATCCCGCTGGGCCGGCCGGGCGACGCGCGCGAGGTCGCCGAGCTCATCGCCTGGGTCGCCTCACCGGAGGCGAGCTACACCACCGGGGCGTCCTACGTGGTCGACGGCGGGATGCTCCTGATGGCCGCGCACGCCAACCAGATCGCGCTGGATCAGGCGAGCGCCGGGAGCACGTAGACCGCCGTGCGGGCGCCGCGCTCGGGGTGACGGGCATCCGGGCGCCAGTGCTCGCGCAGGCGCGCGTTGCCGAGCAACGGCGCGGCGTGGCTGCGCGCGCCCGCGCGGCGCTGTCCCTCCCCGCGCGGGCGCCGCTGCGGGCTTGCGTCCCAGGTCACCTCGATCTCGATGTCCGTCAGCGGGGGGCGCTGGATGGCGATGCACCCGAATGGTGGCTCGAGCGTGTTCTCGGCCGGCCAGGGCCCGCTGCATGCGATCCGCCAGCGAATGCGGCTGACGATCGCGGTCTCGTCGACGGTGAGGTGGATCGGGTGGCTCACGCGTGGTAGAGCGCCGCGCACGGCGATCCGTACACATGTGTGTCGAAGCGCACAGATGTCCGCTGTCCACTTGTGAGGCGCCGAGCTCGCGGGCAATTGCCCGGACCGTGAACGACCCAGTTGTCGTGAACAGTGCTAGCGGCTGATAGCCCCCTGCCAGCAGCCGCTAGCACGCGCAAGAACAAGGGGGGTCGACGTCGCCGCGCCGCCCGGCCCGCAGTCGGGTCTGCAACGACCGCGGCGACCGATCCGGATCCCTGACCGATGCTGGCAGCGCCCGCGCTGCCGCAACCTGCTCGCAGCTACAGGTCCACCGCGAGCGAGCCCGAGCCCGTCACGCGCGTGACCTCGGCGATCGAGGTCATCCCGAGACGGACCTTCTCCAGGCCGTCGTCACGCAGCAGGCGCATGCCCTGGCGCACCGCGACCTCGGAGATCTCGTTCGCCGGGGCGCGGGCGAGGGCGAGCTTGCGGATCTCGTCGGTGACCGTCATGACCTCGTAGAGCCCGACGCGGCCCTTGTAGCCCGACTGGCCGCACCGCGGGCAGCCCTTGGCGGCATAGGCCTCCATGTCGAACTGGCTGCGGATGCCGTTGGCGCGCAGGACGTCGGAGGTGATGATCTGGCGCTCCTTGCAGTGCTGGCAGAGCTTGCGCGCGAGGCGCTGGGCGACCACGCAGTCGATCGCCGAGGCGACGAGGAACGGCTCGATCCCCATCTCGACGAGGCGCGTGATCGCGCTCGCGGCGTCGTTGGTGTGCAGGGTCGAGAGGACGAGGTGCCCGGTGAGCGCGGACTCGATCGCGATCTGCGCCGTCTCGCGGTCGCGGATCTCGCCGACCATGATGATGTCGGGGTCGGCGCGCATCATCGAGCGCAGGCCGGTGTGGAAGTGCAGGCCCGCCTTCGGGTTGACCTGCACCTGCGTGATGCCGTCGAGCTGGTACTCGACGGGATCCTCGATCGTGATGATGTTCTTCTCGATCGAGTTGAGGTTGCCCAGCGCGGCATAGAGCGTCGTGGACTTGCCCGAGCCGGTCGGTCCCGTCACGAGGACTGCGCCGTAGGCCTGGCGGAAGGCGCGCTCGAAGCGCTCGTGCTCGGGCGCGGCCATGCCGAGCTTGTCGAGCGACATGACGACCGAGTCCTTGTCGAGGATCCGCATGACGACCGACTCGCCGTGGACGCTCGGCAGCGTCACGACGCGCAGGTCGATGTGGTGGCCGTCGATCGACAGGCCGACGCGGCCGTCCTGCGGGATCCGGCGCTCGGAGATGTCGAGGTCGCTCATGATCTTCACGCGGCTGATGACGCCGAGCACCATGCGCCGCTGGACGGTCGCCGACTCGGTGAGCACGCCGTCGATGCGGAAGCGCACCCGCAGCTCGGTGCCGTTGGGCTCCAGGTGCACGTCGGAGGCGCCCTGCTCGACGGCCTGGGCGATGATCTGGTTGACGAGGCGGATGACCGGCGCGTCGTCGGCGGACTCGCGCAGGTCGACGACCTCGGCCGGGCCCTCGTCCTCGTCGAGGAGGTCCGCGTCGGAGATGACGTCATCGAGGCGCGACAGGCGCGAGATCAGGCCCTGGATGTCCTCGCGGCTCGTGACCGCGGGACGGATCTCCTTGCCGGTCAACAGCGCGATGTCGTCGACCGCCAGGACGTTCGCGGGATCGGCCATCGCGACGAGCAGCGTGCGGTCGTCGATGAACGAGACGGGCACCGCCTCGTAGCGCTTGGCGGCGGAGATCGAGATGAGGTTCGCCGCCTGCATGTCGGGCTTGAAGACGCCGAGGTCGAGGTGGTCGAGGCCGTGGCGCTCGGCGACGGCGCGCGCGAGGCCGTCGGCGGTCAGCGTCCCCTGCTCGAGCAGGACGTCCTCCGGGGTGCGCCCGCTGCGCCGTGCCTCCTCGATCGAGGCGGTGACGCGCTCGCGGGGGACGAGCCCGAGATCGACGATGACGTCGGTGAGGAAGCGCGCCGGTCCGCCGGCGTGACGCGGGCGCGTGATGCCATCCGCGCTCTGGACGGGGCCGGTCAGGGGCTTGAGGGGAATGGGTTCAGGGAACATCGAGGCCTGGCTGCCGATCGTGCGCTGCGTCGCGCATCGTTTCCAGCGGCGCGACCAGACCGGTCCAGAGGGTGAAGCTCAACGCGCCCTGGCGTACCAGGATCTCGAGTCCGTCGACGGTTGCGATCCCCCGTAGCCCGGCCTCGCGAATCAACGTCGTCCCGCCTTCCCTGTAGACCAGGTCCACTACGGTCGCGTACTCGCTGAGCGCATCGGCGTCCAACGGCAGGTCCTTGAAGGGACTGGACGAACGGTCGAGCCCGACGCTCGTGCAGTTCACGAGCACCTCGGCGCCGACGGCCTGCGTGACGACCCGGGCGCCGAGACCCTCGGCGCGCTGCGGCGTGCGATTCCAGATCGCGACGTCGGCGCCCGCGTGCACGAGCGCCCAGACGACCGCCCGCGCGCTGCCGCCCGCGCCGAGCACGAGCGCCGACGCCGGCGCGGTGCTGCCCAACGCCGCCAGCAGCCCGGGCGCGTCGGTGTTCTCGGCGTGGATCGCGCCGTCGTCGCCGAACGACAGCGTGTTGGCGGCGCCGATCTCGCGGGCGGCGGCACCGGCGCTCGTGGCGAGCGCGAGCGCAGCCTCCTTGTGCGGGATCGTGACGTTCGCGCCGCGAAAGCCGGCCGCTCCGAGCGCGCGCACGGTGTCCTCGAACGCCTCCGGGGCGACGGGCAGGCGCTGATAGCGCTTCAGGCCGGCGGCCTGCATCATCGCCGGCGAGCGGCTGTGGCCGACCGGCCGGCCGAGCACCCCGTAGCGGGCGTCGAGGGGATCGGTCAGCACGTGGTCGGCGACTTGCCGCCGGCCTGCGCCCGCGCGGCGTCGTAGCGCTGGACGTCCTGCTGGAACTCGGCGTCCGTCGTCGAGAAGGCGTGCTTGCCGCAGGCGCCCGGCTGCACGACGTAGTAGCGGTAGGAGACGCTCGCCGGCCGTGCCGCCGCCCGGATCGCGGAAAGGCCCGGGTTGCCGATCGGCGTCGGCGGCAGGCCCGTGCGCTTGCGGGTGTTGTAGGGGGAGTCGATCGCGAGCTCGGAGGCGCGCAGCGGTCGCGACCAGTTGTCGACGGCGTAGCGGATCGTCGCGTCGATCCCGAGCGGCATGCCGTCCTTGAGGCGGTTGTAGATCACCGCCGCGACGAGCGGTCGCTCGGCCGCGAGCTGCGCCTCGCGCTCGACCATCGAGGCGATGATGAGGACGTCGTAGGCCGTGAGGTTCTTGCGCTTGGCGCGGCGCAGGTCGACGCTCGCGAAGTTGTCGGAGAACGCCGCGAGCTGGCGATCGACGAGCGTGCGCGCCGGTGCGCCCGGTCGCAGCTCGTAGGTCGCCGGGAAGAGGAAGCCCTCGAGCGCGCGCGTGCCCTTCGGCGCGCCATAGCGAAACGGGTTCAGGGCCCCCGCGAAGCGCTTGGAGGCCGTGAGGTAGTTGCCCTTCAGGCCCGCCTTCCGGACGATCGGCACGATCTCGCTGCGCGCACGGCCCTCGGGGATCGTGACCTTGACGGTCTGCGGCTTCACGACGACCGGCGCCTTGCTGAGCGCCGCGATCGCCGAGGCGTAGCTCATGTCGTGGCGCAGCCGGTGCGGGCCGGAGCGCAGGTCGCCGCGCTTCCCGGAGATCGTCGCCCGGACGCTGAAGAGCAGGCCCGAGTCCACGACGCCCGCCTTCGCGAGCTGGTCGCCGATGTCGCGGGCGCTCGAACCCGTCGGGATGGTGACCTCGACGGGGGAGCCCTCCGCGCTGCCGAACGGCTGAAAGAGCATGAGGATCCCCAGCACGAGGATCGCCAGGAGCGCGACGAGGACGAAGCCCGTCACGCGGGCGCGGACGCGGCGGCGCGAGCGCGGGCCGCGAGGGACGTCGGCCGGCGGGGTCACCACGGCGCGGGGCAGGGCCGACCGGCGGACGCGGCGGATGCCGATCGGGCGGTCGGGCTCGTCGTCGAGCGCCCCCGCGGGGGCCGCGGGCGGCGCGGGTGGATCGGGCTGGATGCGGCGCAGCGGGCGCTCGCGCGCGCCTGCGGGCGCGGACGGGGACCGCTGGGGTGCTGGCCGGGGGTTTGCGGCACGGGGCCTCGAAGTCGGTCGGGGTTCGGCGGGCGTCGGCGCGGGCGCCGGTGTTGACGACGGCGATGCGGGCGGCTTCGTGCCGGTCCGCCGGGCCTCACGTTCCAGGCGTGCTCGCTCGCGCTCCTCGGCCGAGCGCGCGCGCGCGGCATCGGGATCGTCTCGGCCTTGCCTGCTCATGTGGCCCTGGAATTCGCCATGAACGCTACCCGGCCTCCCGGGGCGCGTGCGTCGCGAGCCATCCCTCGAGCAGGTGCGCCGCGGCGCGCGAGTCCTCCGAGGCGGTGGGATCGCCGGGGTCCCGGCTGGCCATGAGGGTCGTGAAGCGCTCGTCGTAGAGCTCGACGGGCACGTCGACGCGCTCCGCCAGGCGAGCCGCCCATTCGCGCGTCTCCAGCGTCTGCGCCGAATCGCCGCCCGACAGCGACAGCGGCAGCCCGACGACGACCCGCTGCACGTCGCGCGCGCGCACGAGGTCGCCGACGCGCGCGAGGCCCTTGCGCGTCCCCGGGCGCAGGATCGGCTCGATCGGCGTCGCGAGCGTGCCGGTCGGATCGCTCAGGGCGGCGCCGCAGCGGGCGCTCCCGTAGTCGAGCGCGAGGACCCGCATCGGGCGCGACGAGGCCACCTCTACGCGAGCGCGGCCTCGATCGCCGCGCGTGCGGCGGCGATCGCGTCGGGAAGCCTGTCGGGGTCGCGACCGCCGGCCTGCGCCATCGTGTCGCGTCCCCCTCCCCCGCCGCCGGCGACCTGCGCGGCCGCCTTGACGATCGCTCCGGCCTTCACGCCACGCGCCACGAGCGCCGGCGTGACCGCGGCGACGAGGTGCACGCGACCGTCGACGACCGTCCCGAGCACGGTCGCCGACTGCTCACCGAGCTTGCCCTTCACGCGATCGGCGACGTCCATGAGCTCCTTGGGCCCCGGCCCGCTGACGACCTCGGCGACGACGTCGGCGCCGGCGATCTGCGTGGCCGAGCCGGCGAGGGCGTCCGCGTCCACGGCGGCCGCGCCGTTGGCGGAGGCTTTCGCGGCCTGCCTGGCGCCGTCGCGCAGCGCGCGCACGGCCTCGGGCAGCTGGGCGACGCCGGTGCGCAGCAGCGCCGCGGCTGCGTGCGCCGCGGCATCGTGGGCGCGCAGCTCCGCGACGGCGACCGGCCCGGTGATCGCCTCGATGCGGCGCACGTTGGCGGCGCTCGAGCTCTCGCCGGCGATCTTGAAGAGGCCGATCTCGGCGGTCGAGCGCACGTGCGTACCGCCGCACAGCTCGCGCGAGTGGGAGCCGTCGCCGATCTGGACCATCCGGACGACGTCGCCGTACTTCTCCCCGAACAGCGCCATCGCGCCGAGCGCGCGCGCCTCGTCGAGCGTCGTCGTGATCGGGCGGACGGGGTCGTTGCGCAGGATCCACTCGTTGACGCGGTCCTCGATCGCCTGCAGGTCCTCCGGCGCGATCCGCTCGCCGTGGTTGAAGTCGAAGCGCAGCTTGTCGGGGCCGACGTAGGAGCCCGCCTGGCGCACATGCGTGCCCAGGCGCTCGCGCAGCGCGGCGTGCAGGAGGTGGGTCGCGGTGTGGTTGGCCTGCGTCGCGTTGCGCGTCGTGCGGTCCACGCGCGCGACGACGCGCTCGCCGGCCTGCAGGGACCCGCGCTCGGACTCCACGACGACGGCCTGGTCGTCGCCGATGCGCACGACGTCGACGACGCGCGTCGCGCCCTCGCCGCTCTCGCTCTCGATCGTCCCGACGTCGGCGATCTGGCCGCCGCCGGTCGCATAGAACGGCGACTCGGCGAGCTTCACGAGCCCGCCGTCCACGGACGCGACGGTCGTGTGCTGCTCGAGCGTCTCGTAGCCGGTGAAGTCCGTCTGCGCCCCGGCCGCCCGCGCGAGGTCGCGGGCGCGCTCGCGCAGGTCGCCGGTCTGCTCGCCGCGCGCGCCCTCGCGGCCCTGGGCGCGCTGGCGCTCCATGAGGACCTCGAAGCCGGCGGTGTCGACGTTCAGCCCCTGCTCGGCCGCGAGCTCGCGGGTGAGCTCGAACGGAAAGCCGAACGTGTCGTGCAGGCGAAACGCGTCGTCGGCGGGAATGCCCGGGCGCGAGGCATCGCGAGAGCGCTCCATGACCTCCTCGAGCAGCTTCGTGCCCTGCTCGAGCGTGCGCCCGAAGCTCTCCTCCTCCGAGCGCGCCCACAGCAGGATCGACTCGCGCTCGCGATGCAGCTCGGGGTAGGCGGCGCCCATGATCTCGATGACCTTCTCCACGAACGCCGGGAGGAAGCCCGGCTCGATGCCGATGCGCCGGCCCTGCTGGATCGCGCGGCGCATGACGCGGCGCAGGATGTACCCGCGATCCTCGTTGGAGGGCACGACGCCGTCGGCGATGAGGAACGTCATCGCGCGCGAGTGGTCGGCGAGGATCCGCAGCGCGCGCTCGTCGGGGTCCTTCGAGGCCAGCTCGCGCGCGAGCGCCATCAGCGGCGCGAACGTGTCGGTCTCGAACACGGTCTCGACGCCCTGCTGGATGACGGCCATGCGCTCGAGGCCGAGGCCCGTGTCGATGTTGTTGGCCGGCAGCGGCGTGAGTGTCGGTCTTCCGTCGTCGGATGTCCCGAGGTCGTACTGCGTGAAGACGAGGTTCCAGTATTCGAGGAAGCGGTCGTTCTCGCCCCCGGGCAGGTCGTCGGGGGTCCCGAACGCGATGCCGCGGTCCAGGTAGAGCTCGCTGCACGGCCCGCAGGGCCCGCTGGTCCCGGCCTGCCAGAAGTTCTCCGAGCGCGGCAGCAGGACGATGCGCTCACGCGGGACGCCCACCGACATCCAGGCCTCGATCGCCTCGTCGTCGGGACCGAGGCCGAGCTCCTCGTCGCCCTCGAAGACCGAGATCCAGATGTCCTCGGGCTCAAATCCGAAGACTTGCAGCGACAGCTCCCAGGCGCGCTCGACCGCCTCCTGCTTGAAGTAGTCGCCGATCGAGAAGTTGCCGAGCATCTCGAAGAACGTCAGGTGGCGCGCCGTGTTGCCGACGTTCTCGATGTCGGTCGTGCGGAAGCACTTCTGGCACGTCGTCAGGCGCGGGTAGGGCGGCTTCTCCTCGCCCTTGAAGTACGGGACGAGCGGGTGCATGCCCGCGGTCGTCAGCAGCACCGACGGGTCGTAGGAGGACGGGACGAGCGAGGCCGACGGCAGCCGCCTGTGGTCGTGGCGCTCGAAGAACTCGAGGAACGTCTCGCGGATCTCGTCGGTGGTCACGCGGCGATTGTGGCGCATCCGACGATCGCGTCCCCTGCCAGGAAGACCGCGGTCTGGCCGGGGGCGGCGCCGTCGAAGGGCTCGTCGAGGTGGATCTCGTCGCCATCCAGCCGACAGCCGACCGCGGGCGCGCGGTAGCGCAGCCGCACGGCGTCGGGCTCGGCGCCGTGCATGCGCAGGCCGCGCACGCGGACCGTGCGGGTCGCCAGCTGGGCGCGCGGGCCGACGGTCACCGTGTTCGCGCGCGGGTCGGTCGCCAGGACGTACAGCGCCTCGGTCGCGGCGACCTGCAGGCCCTTGCGCTGGCCGACGGTGAAGCCATGATGGCCGGTGTGGCGGCCCAGGACGCTGCCCTCGCGGTCGACGATGTCGCCGGGGCGCTCGCGCAGGCCGCCGTGGCGGGCGAGGAACGCCGCGCGTCCGGTTCCGGCGAGAAAGCACAGGTCCTGCGAGTCCGGCCTGCCCGCGACCGGCAGCCCGGCGTTCTCGGCCAGCACGCGGACCTCGGGCTTGCGGTGCTCGCCGAGCGGGAAGCGCAGCCGCTGCAGGGCCTCGCGTGAGAGCGCGGCGAGCATGTAGGTCTGGTCCTTCGCCGGATCGGCGGCGAGGCGCAGCAGCCCGTCGCCGGTTCGGCGGGCGTAGTGGCCGGTGCTGAGCGTCGCAGCGCCGACGCGGTCGGCGAACTCGAGCATCGCGTCGAGGCGGACGTGGCCGTTGCAGCGCACGCAGGGGTTCGGCGTGAGGCCCTCCTCGTGCTCGGCGAGCCACGGCGTCACGACGCCTGCGCGGAACTCCTCGCGCAGGTCGAGCGTGAAGTGCGGTAGGCCGAGCCCGTGGGCGACCACGCGCGCACCGCGCACGGCGGCGGCCGAGCAGCACGAGCGCTCGCCGTCGTTCTCGGGATCGGCCCAGAGCTCGAGTGTCACGGCAGCGACGTCCTGGGCGTCTCGGACGCACAGCAGCGCGGCGACGGCGCTGTCCACGCCGCCCGACATCGCCACGAGCGTGCGGCCGGCGTCGGGGGCGAGAGCGCCGTCCGCGCGCACGGCGGCGCCGAGCGCGCGGTGCAGGGCGTCGGACGCGAGGTCGGCGGCGTGCAGCTTGCCGGCGCTCAGGCCGCCGAGGCCGGCGGCGATCTGCCGGGAACCGATGCGCGCTGCCTGCAGGATGCCTGCGCCGTCGACGAGCTCGACTGCCGCGCTCGCGGCGGCGGTCGTCGCGCCGCAGCCCGAGGCCTCGAAGGATGCGGCCCGCACGCGGCTGCCTTCGACGGCGACGTCGATGCGCACGAGGTCGCCGCAGGCCGCCCCGCCGGCGGCGCCGCTGTACGCGCCGGCGATCTCCCGCCCCTGTCCGCGCGGGTGGCGAAGGTGGTCCTCGAAGCGCTCGTCGGGCATCGCGACGAGTCTAGATCGGCGTCCGGGCCGGGGCCCGCCGAGGGGTGTGGTCCAAAACGTCCGCATAGCGGACGTTTTGGACCAGACCCCCCGCCCGCCGCTACCCCGCGCCCGGCGACGCCGGCAGCCCGAACACCGTCTGGATCGTCCGCGACGAGCTGTCGACGATGGTCTGGAACTCGGCCGGCGGCACCTTGTTGTTCGCCGCCACGCGGACCGCCTGGACGGCCGCGGTCGCCTGGTTGCGCTGGGCCGGCCCGAGCCAGGGTGCGCCGTCGAGGGCGGCGTCCAGACGCGCGACCGACCGGCCGACCGTGTCGCCGATCAGCGCCGTTCCCTCCGAGCCGCTCAGCGCCTGGCCGTACTCCAGCGGCAGGACCTGCAGGGCTGTCACGAGCTCGCGCCCGCCCTTGCGCCCGTCGGCGATCTCGTCGTCGATCGCGGGCGCGGTCGCGCGGCCGATCGCCAGGCCGATGACGAGCCCGAGGACGAGCGTCGCGATCGCGATGAGGCCCGTCGTGCGCTTGCGCTTGGCCGAGCCCGCGTAGACGGCCATCAGCTGCGCCTGCCGACGAGGACCACGCAAGGCCCTTCGGCGCCGGCGGCCAGCGTCTCTGCGGTGTCGCCGACGTCGCCGCTGGCGATCTCGACGAGCGAGTCGGAATGGATGACCCAGATCGTCGGTGCCAGCGTGACCGGGCCCAGGCGCTTGGTGTTGCGCAGCACGGCGCTGTGCATGTCGGAGACCGCGACCGTGCAGCCGGCCTTCAGGTCGACGAGGTCGCCGGCGGTGTCCACGACGGCGTCGCCGAAGCGGTCGAGGACGATCACGCGGTCCGAGCCGGAGTTCACGTGGCCGACCCAGAACGAGCCGACCGCGCGCGGATCGCCGTGGCAGCGCGCGCGCGACAGGATCTCGCCGGCCTGGGTGGCGTCGATCGGGCGCCGGCCGGGCAGCGCGCCGGCGTGCAGGCCCACGGCGCCTGTGGCGATCGCACGCAGCGCGGCGCGCTCCGGGCTGTGCTCGATGCGCACGTCGATCGATCCCGGTGCGGCCCCGGCGCGGATCGCCGCGTCGCGCGCCGCGGCGCAGAGCTTCTCGACGGCCTCGGGCGTGGGTGCGCGCGCGGCGAGCTCGCGCTCGGCGCGCACGAGCGACAGCGCGTCGCCGATCGACGAGATGACCTCGGCGCCCTCGGGCACGATGCAGTCCAGCTGCATCATCTGCGCGACGTGGCGGCCGAGCCCGCCCGCTCCGCCGCCGACGGCGACGAGCGTCGGGTCGATGAGCTCGTGCTCGGCGGCGACGGCCGCCACGAGCTCGGCGATCGCGGTGCCCGAGGCGACGAGCATCCGCCGCGCGATCTCGGCGGCCGGCAGGCGCAGGAGCGGGCTGACGATCTGAAACGCCGCGGCCGCCGCCTCGCGATCGCCCGCCGCGTAGTCGGTGTCGTGCACGACGCCGAGCATGTTCGCCGCGCAGGTGTTCGTGAGCGCGAGGCGCGCTCCGTCGCGGCAGGTGATGACGACGTAGTCGCCCGTGTCGCCCGGCCGCGGCGCCTCGAGGCGCGCGGTCGCGCCCTCGAGCTGCCCGGGCGTCGCGTAGCAGGCGTAGGACAACCCGGAGATGTGCGCGCTGCGCGGTCCGACGCCGTAGACGGTGTTCTTGCGGGCACGCAGCATCGAGCCGCCGGCGACCCCGACGACGCGGACGTCGAGCGCGCGCAGCGCGGTCGCGTGGCTGGCGACCTGCACGTAGGAGAGCTTCGGCTGGCCGCGCTTGATCGCTGCGACGTTCGTCGACGTGCCGCCGATCTCGACGACGATCCCGTCGGCGACCTGCGTGAAGCGCAGCACGCCGGCGACCGACGCCGCCGGGCCCGAGTACAGCGTGCGCGCCGGCTCGCGGCGGAAGCCCTCGAGGTCGGTGGCGCCGCCGTCGCCGCGCATGACCATGACCGGGCTGTGGATGCCCGCCGCGGCGACGCCCGTCTCGACGTAGCCCGCGGTCTGCACGGCGATCGGGAGCACGGAGGAGTTGATCGCGGCGGTCACGGTCCGCAGCTCGAGCCCGTAGAGCCCGGACATCTCGCACGACGCACAGGCCGGGAGGCCGGCGGCGCGCATCGCGGCGACGGCCGTCGCCTCGTGGCTGTCGTCCTCCGTCGCGAAGGCCTCGGCGACACAGGCCGAGGTCGCGCCGGCGGCCTGCAGCCGCGCGATCGCCGCCTCGAGCTCGTCCGGGCCGAGCCCGTCGGTGACGTCGAGGAACTCGTGCGCGGTATCCAGGCGGCGGCCCGGCGAGAGATCGACGCGCGCGAGGCACGTGCGCTTGCGCGCCTTGCGCAGGTCGGGCCGGCGCCCGAGGCCGAGAACGCCGACGCGCCCGACGTCGCCCTCGAGCAGCGCGTTGACCGCCTGTGTCGTGGAGTGCGTGACGAGCTCGATGTTCTGCCCGCCGATCTGCGCTGCGACCTGGGCCACCGCCCTGACGACGCCGGCCGCGACCCCCTGCGGATCCTCGTGCGTCGTCGGCAGCACGGCGCGCGCGATCACCGCGCCGGTCTCGAGGTCGCAGGCGACGGCCTTCGTGAACGTGCCTCCGACGTCGACGCCGACGCGTGCGCGTACGGCGCCGCTCACGAGGATTCCACCTGCGCCGTCGCAGGCGGAGCCTTCGCCGGCTTGGGGGTCGCGGGCCGGCGCCTGGGCCGGATGCCGAAGACCCAGATCGCGCCCGCGATGTAGACCGCGCTGAGCAGCGCCTGGGCGATGATCGTCTCCTGCGTCGGGCTGTAGCCCGTCGCCTGGGCGAGGAAGATCGGCAGGTGCGGCAGGCTGTCGATGCGCGTGAAGCCGATCACGTCGGCGACCTGCAGCGCGCTGATCGCGTTGCCCAGGAACGCCACCGAGGTGGCCATGACGAAGCACACGGCCGTCGTCAGGAACACCTTGATCGGGAGCTTGCGCCCGTACTTGAAGATCATCGTCGCAAGCACGCCCAGCACGGCCGCGCCGGCCGCGGCGCCGGCCGCGATCCAGATGCCGAGTCCCTCGCCGAACGTGTTGAGCGCCTGGAAGAACAGCACGCTCTCGAAGCCCTCGCGGTAGACCGACGTGAAGCCGATCAGGACGAGCGACACCGCCGAGCCGGCCGACACCGCCGTCCAGATGCGCGCCTTGAGGAACTCCAGCCAGCGCCGTTGCTCCAGACGTGCGATGAGCCAGAAGGAGACGTAGAACAGGACCGCGACCGCCAGCAGCGCCGTGACGGCCTCGAGCACCTCGCGGCCGAAGGGCAGCACGGAGAACAGCTCGTCGATGAGGAACACGCTCGCGAGCGTCGCCACGCCGGCGGCGCCCACGCCGTAGAGGATGTGCTTGCGGTACTGGCCGTTCTTCGTCGATTCGAGGTAGCCGAACAGGATCGCGAGCAGCAGCACCGCCTCCAGGCCCTCGCGCAGCATGATGATGAACGACTGCCCGAAGACGACCGACGGCGCGGCGATGCCCTTCGCCGTCAGCTGGCGCTCGGCGTCGGTGATGAGCCCGCGCAGCTCGATGACGCTCGCGCGCACCTCGCTCGTCGGCGCGCCGGTGCGCATCGCGGCCCGGATCTCGGCGAACTTCTCCTCGGCCTTCAGCGTCAGGCCGGCGTTCGCGGCCCGCAGTGGGATCTCCACGAGCTCGAAGTGCGTCAGGTAGCCCGACTTCGAGAGCTCGAAGGCCTCTTGGCGCCTGCCCTCCTTCATGAGCGCGAGCGAGCGGTCGATCGTGAGGCTCGCCTCGCGCAGCTGGTCGATCGCGGTGTCGCGGCTCACCGATCCCTGGTTGGTCTGCGCCAGGGCCGGACCGGCGAGCGCGAGCACGGCGACGCCGGCGGTCGCGATCAGCAGTGCGAGTCGCCGGCGTGCCATGCGATCAGCCCGGGTGCTTGGCCAGGTAGGCGTCGACGGTCTCGCCCATCTCCTCGGCGCCCGACTTCGTCTTGGCCGCATCGCCCGACTCCAGCAGCGACAGGTCCTCCTCGATCGTCGCGTACATGTCCGGCTCCTTCTGCTTGACGGTCCCCTCGACCGGCTCCCAGAAGCCCTCCAGGCCCTCGGCCTTCTTCTCGGAGGCCTCGGAGTCCGCGACCTCGCTGACGTCCACCGCGAGCGCCTTGAGGCCCGTCAGCCCGGTCGCGACCTGATCATCGGGCGCGATCACGTCTTCCGGCGCCGCGGCCGCGGCCGTCGTCGTCGTCGCCGTGGCCTTGTCGTCATCGCTGTCTCCACACGCGATCAGGCTCACCGACAGGCAGGCAGCGCCGAGTGCAAGCAGGTACCGGAGTCGCTTCATGTGCAACAGCCCCCTTGTCCGAAGAGCGGATCCCGGCCCCCAGCCGGTCACCGCAGAACGTTAGGTCGCCCTAACGAGGGCGCATGCTAGGTGACCCCGGCGGGACAGCGCAAGGGGGGCAGGAGCAGGGAACTTGCGCTGCGACGGTCCGGCGTGTCACAACGCCGCAGCCTGCTATGTGCGGAAATCTAGCGCCCGGCGAGTGCGTCGTCGACGGCTTGGGCGAGTTCGCGCGGCTCGCTGAGACCGGCGATGGCGCGGGCGCTGCGCTTGCGGCCGATGATGAGCGTCGTCGGCGACTGGGCGATCGTGATGCCCTTCGTGATCGCCGGATAGCGGCCCACCTGGCCGATCGGGACGACGTGCACGGTGACCTTGCCGCGATGGCGGTCGAGTCCGCGCAGTGCGCCGCGCGTCGCGACGTCGTCGGCCGCCTCGGCGTTCCAGAAGAGGACGACGACGACCTTGCGTCCGGCGATGTCACGCAGGATCGGGCCGTCGAGGCGCCGGCCGCCATGACGTGCCCGCTCCGGCGCGGATGCGGGCGCCGGCGCCGCCCCGGGGGTCGAGCCGGCGGGTGCGGGCGCCGCGACTGCCGGGGCGCTGCCGCCCGTGGCGGCCTGCAGCCTGGCGTTGGCGTCGTCCGAGACGCCCGCGGCGGCCTGCGCCTTCGGGATCGCCTGCGTCGGGGCCAGCGGGGTGCTGTCGATCTCGACCGGCTTGGGCTTCAGCGCGACGAGCCAGATGGCGAGCAGCGCGACCATCGCGCCGAGGGCGATGAGCAGCGGGCGCGACACGGAATCCATGCGATCTGTGTTCGGCGGGCGGGCGCTGCGGCGTGAGCCGGGCGACGCCGTGTCGTACAGGCGTCCGCGGGTCTCAGACGGGGCCCGACGGCGCGGCGATGACCTTCACGCCGAGCTCGCGCAGCTGCAGGTCGTCGACCGGCGCAGGCGCACCGGTGAGCGGGTCCGAGCCGCTGGCGGTCTTCGGGAACGCGATGACATCGCGGATCGAGTCGCGCCCCGAGAGCAGCGCCGCGATGCGGTCGATGCCGAACGCGATCCCGCCATGCGGGGGCGCCCCGTAGCGCAGCGCCTCCAGGAGAAAGCCGAAGCGCTGCTCGGCCTCCGCGTCGTCCATCCCGATCGCCTCGAAGACCTTGCGCTGCACCCCGGGATCGTGGTTGCGGATCGAGCCGCCGCCGAGCTCGTTTCCGTCGACGACGAGGTCGTAGGCGCGCGATCGCAGCGCTCCCGGATCGTCGAAGGACCCCAGCGGCGCGGTGAACGGGTGGTGCAGGGCGTCCCAGCGGCCCTCGGCCTCGTTGTAGCCGAACATCGGGAAGTCGACGATCCACAGGACGTCGTGGCGGCCGGCCGGGATGAGGTCCCAGCGCTCGCCGAGGTGCAGGCGCAGCGCCCCCAGCGCGGCGGCCGCCGTCGCGGTCTCGTCGGCGACCGCGAGCAGCAGGTCGCCGGCGTGCGCGCCGAGCGCCGCGGTCACGCCCGCGATCTCCTCCGCGGAGAGGAACTTCGCGATCGGCGAGCGCCAGCTGCCGTCCTCCTGCACGAAGGCCCACACGAGCCCGCCCGCACCGTGGCGCTTGGCGACCTCGGTCAGCGCGTCGAGCTCTGAGCGCGGGACCTCGCGCCGGCCGGCGTTGATCGCTCGCACGACGCCCGGTGGGTGGGCCCGATCCAGCACGGATGCGAAGACCTTGAACTCCGAGCCGCGCAACGCGTCGCCGATGTCCGTGATCTCCAGGCCGAAGCGCGTGTCGGGCCGGTCGGAGCCGAAGCGCAGCATCGCCTCGTCGTAGCCCATGCGCGGATAGGGCGGCCTCTGGATGTCCAGTCCGCCGACGGCGAAGACCTTCTCCATGAGCCGCTCGTTGACGTCGAGCACGTCCTCCTCGTCGACGAAGGACATCTCGAGGTCGAGCTGGGTGAACTCCGGCTGGCGGTCGGCGCGCAGGTCCTCGTCGCGAAAGCACCGGGCGATCTGGAAGTAGCGCTCGTAGCCGCCGATCATCAGCAGCTGCTTGAAGAGCTGCGGCGACTGCGGCAGCGCGTAGAACGCTCCCGGGTTCAGCCGCGAGGGCACGAGGAAGTCGCGTGCGCCCTCGGGGGTGGAGCGCGTGAGGATCGGCGTCTCGATCTCGAGGAAGTCCTCCTCGGCGAGCGTCTCGCGGATCGTGCGCACGACCTCGTGGCGCAGGGCGAGCGCGTCGATCATCTGTCGCCGCCGCAGGTCGAGCGTGCGATGGCGCAGGCGCAGCATCTCGTCGACCTCGACGTCGCCGTCCAGCGGGAACGGTGGCGTCAGCGATTCCGCGAGGACGTCCATCGCCGTCGCCTGCAGCTCGATCTCGCCGGTCGGCAGGTTCGGGTTGACGTTGCCGGCCTCGCGCAGCACGACGTCGCCGGCGACGCTGACGACGTACTCGCCGCGGAGCCTCTCGGCGGCCGCGAACAGCTCCGCGCCGTTCTCGGGATGAAAGACGAGCTGGACGATGCCCGACCGGTCGCGCAGGTCGACGAAGATCAGCCCACCGTGGTCGCGGCGCGTGTTCACCCAGCCCGACACGCGCGCCGGGGTCCCGGCGCGGCCGGCGTCGAGGTCGCCGCACCACGCGTCGCGGTACCCGTTGGCGCGCGGCGCGCGCCTCATCGCATGCCCCGGTCGCGCAGCACGCGCGCGACGACCTCGTGGGCCGCCACGTCCTGCTCCTCGCCGCCCTGCAGGTCCTTCAACACCGCGCCCCCGTCGTCGTCGAGGATCGCAACGTAGCGGGCGCGCAGCCGATCGGCCTGCTTGAGCTGCCCCTTGCGCGAGCGGCCCGCGAGCTCCATCTGGGCGTTCAGGCGCGCGTTGCGGGCCTCGCCGGTGACCCCGAAGGCGCTCGCCCGTGCCCGCGCGCCACCGTCGTAGGCGACGAACAGGTCGACCGGTGGCGGCGCGGCCGGCAGCGCCGTGGCCGCCAGCAGCATCCGCTCGACGCCGGCGGCCCAGCCGCAGCCGGGGGTCGGCGGGCCGCCGAGCATCGCGACGAGCCCGTCGTAGCGCCCGCCGCCCGCGACGCCGCTCTGGGCGCCCAGCGCGTCGGAGGTGAACTCGAACACCGTGCGCGTGTAGTAGTCCAGGCCGCGGACGAGCGTCGGGTCCACCTCGTAGGGGAGCTCGGCGCCGTCGAGCAGCTCGCGCACCGTGGCGAAGTGCTCGGCGTCAGGAGGGTCGAGGCGGTGCAGCAGCAGCGGGGCACTCTGCATGACCGCCCGGGTGCCGGGGTCCTCGGAGTCGAAGGCGCGCAGCGGGTTGAGGTCGATGCGCGCGCGGACCTCCGCGGACAGCCGGTCGGCGTTGGCGCGCAGGTGGGCGGCGAGGTCGTCGCGGTAGGCCGCGCGCGCCTCGGGTGTGCCGAGGCTCGACAGGCGCAGGCGCAGCCCGCCGACCTCGAGCTCCTCCAGCAGCGTCGCGAGCAGCAGGATCGCCTCGGCGTCGACGGCGGGATCGTCGGAGCCCAGCGCCTCGGCGCCGACCTGCCAGAACTGGCGGTAGCGCCCGGCCTGCGGCTTCTCCTGGCGAAAGAAGCTCGAGAGGTACCAGAGCTTCACGGGCTGAGGGAGCTTGTGCATCCCGTGCTCGGCGTACGCACGGCAGATCGGCGCGGTGCCCTCGGGGCGCAGCGTGACCGAGCGCCCGCCGCCGTCGTCGAAGGTGTACATCTCCTTCTGGACGATGTCCGTCGACACCCCGACGCCGCGAGCGAAGACGTCGGTGGTCTCGAACGTCGGCGTCTCGATGCGCCGGTAGCCGGCGCCCTCGAGCACGCGGCGGGCCGTCGCCTCCAGCGCGGCGCGCGCGTCGGCCGCGTCGGGCAGCACGTCGTACGTGCCGCGCGGCGCCTGGAGCTTCTCGCTCACCGCTTTGCGAGCGCGGTGAGGAAGGGGTTGGTGGCGCGCTCGGCACCGAGCGTCGTGATGCCCATGTGCCCCGGATACACCCTCGTCTCGTCGTCGAAACGCTCCAGGAGCATCGCGATCGAGCGCATGAGCGTCGGGCCGTCGCCGCCGGGCAGGTCGATGCGGCCGACGGAGCCCTCGAACAGGACGTCGCCCGACAGCAGCGCGCCCTCCCCGCGCACCGCGTAGGCGACGTGGCCGGGGCTGTGGCCCGGCGTGAAGACGACATCGAACGTCATGCCCGCGAGCTCGAGCGTCTCGCCGCCCTGCACCGTCTCCTCCGGGTCCCAGGACTCGTAGGGGCCGAAGCCCGGCCACGGCACGAAGGCCATGACGTCCTGCAGGACGGGCACCTCCAGGCGCGGGCAGTAGACCGGGGCGCCTGTCGCGCGGGCGACCGGCGCGACCGCGCCCACGTGATCGAAGTGCGTGTGCGTGAGCAGGATCGCCTCGATCGTGACACCGGCGTCCTCGATCGCCTGCAGCAGCCGCGGCGCCTCCTCGCCGGGATCGACGATGACCGCGCGGTCGCCGCCCTGCAGCCGGACGAGGAAGCAGTTCTCCTGGACCAGGCCGACGGTGAACATCGCGACCTCGATCACGCCTTCGCCCTCGCCTCCGTGCGCACGCGCCGCTTGTAGATCCACATGTCGGTGTAGTAGCCCAGCGGGATGTAGAAGAGGAAGACGAAGACGGTCAGCGAGATCGCCTGCGGGATCTCCGTCTTGAACGCGACGACGAGCAGGACGCCGAAGACGAGCGCCGCGAGGCCCGCGCGGGTGGCGGCCGACTTCCAGGTCGGCTCGCGCATCATGCGGTCGCGCCGGCGGTCGGCGGCCGTCGCCTTCTTGCGCTCCTCCTCGGTCGGCTTGCGACCGGTGCGACCGCGTGCCTCGATGACGCCGGCGGCGTTCCCGCGATGCTTGCTGCGCCGCTTCTTCTTCTGCGCCATCGGTCACGAGCTTAGTGACTCTTCGAGGGCACGCCGGTTGCGGACCGGGACGTCCCCGGGGAAGCCGTCGAAGGCGGCCGCCGGCGCCAGCCCGACGAGCTCGCAGCCGGCGACCTTCGCATGGCGCGCCACCGCTTCGACGACGGTCGCGAGCGACACGGCGAGGTGATCCTCGACGTTCGCCGAGACCTGCGCGACGCCGCCGCGGGCGGGCAGCACGAGGCCGATCGCGCGCACGCCCGGCAGCCCCTCCTCCCCGCCCTCGCGGATCGCGGCGGCGATCGCGCGCGCGTCCTGCAGCGTGGCCGGCGGCGCGAGCTCGACGTTGAAGGCGACGAGCGGCGGGCGCGCGGCGACGAGCACGGCACCGGCGCGCGGGCTGATGCGCGCCGGCCCGAAGTCGGGCGCGAGCTCGCCGCCGCGCACCCGCTCTGCGAGCGTGAGCACGCCGCCGCGGCGCAGGTCTGCGCGCGTGCGCCCGCCGGCGAGGTCGCCGTAGAGGAAGACGGGGAAGCCGGCGCGCCCGAGCTCCTCGCCCGCGATCAGGGCCTCGGCGCACGCGGCGCCGCGCCGTGCGGCGTCGAGGTGGACGACCGGCGCGACGTCCAGCGCGCCGACGTGCGGATGGCTGCCGCGCGCCATGCGCAGGTCGATCCACATGCGGCAGGCCTCGGCCCCGGCGACGAGCGCGAGGGCGAGCTCTCCCGGGCGACCGGCCAGCGTGTAGACGGTGCGATGGTGATCGGGATCGGAGTGCACGTCGAGCAGCCGCGCGCCCGTGGAGGCGAAGGCGTCGCCGATCGCCGCGATCGCCTCGGCGTCGCGACCCTCGGAGACGTTGGGGACGGCGAGCAGCGTGTCGGCGTCAGAGAACGTAGCGCCCGCCATCGAGCACCTGCGTCGATCCGATCCGCAGGCTCGCGTCGAGCACGACCACGTCGAGGTGGACCGGCACCGTGACGGTTCCGCCGATGCCGGCGCTCGCGCCGAAGGCGACGTGCGCGGTGCCGAGGATCTTCTCGTCCTCCAGCGTGTTGCCGGTGAGCGTCGCGCGGTCGTTCGTGCCGACCCCGAGCTCGGCGAGGTTGCGCCCGAGCGGGCCGTGGGCGTCGAGCGCGGCGAGGTACTCCGCGGCGCCCTCGCCCTCGGCGCCCGCCAGCAGCCCGTCGCGGACGGTCAGCAGCGCGGGCTCGGCGACGATGCCCGCGCCGGGCAGCGACGATGCGGCGATCGTGCCCTCGCCACCGGCGGGCGACGCGAAGCCCTCGCCGCAGGGGAGGTTGCCGAAGGCGCCGGGCGCGCTGAGGTCGCCGTCGTCGGGGATGCCGTCGCGGCCGCGCAGATCCATCCGGAAGTCGGTACCGCGCGGGCAGGCGAGATGGGCCTCGTCGGCGTCGGACAGCAGCCGGGCGATCGCGCGGCAGCGCTCGCCCATCGCGTCGAAGTCAACGCTCATGAGCCGGGCCAGGAGGTCGGCTGTGACGCCCGGCATCGTGGCGCCGCGGGCGCCGGCCTCGCTCGCGCGCTTGCGAGCGGTCGTGTGCGAGAGCGACGGCAGGCAGGGCGCGATGAAGACGTCGGCGGCGGCGAACGCGGCGGCGACCGTCGCCGGGGGCTCGGTGCCGCGGCCGGGGTTCGGCGGCAGGATCGTCAGCACCGCGTCGCCGCCGGCCGCGCGGGCGGCGTCCATCAGCGCGCTGCCGAGCTCCGCGTTGCCGGGGTCGGCGATCACGAGCACGTCCTCGCCCTCGCCGACGCGCAGGCAGCGCTCGACGACGTTGGCGACCGCCTGCTCGAGGGCGTCCATCCGGGGCCGCGCCGTCACCCGCCGACGATGGCGATCTTCACGCGGCCGTGGCCCCCGCGCGTGAGCTGCGCGCCCGCGGTGGCGATGCAGTTCTCGGCGCCCTGGAACGGCAGCGGGATCCCGCGCTCGTCGGGCGACCTCACGCGGTACTTGCCCTTGCCGACCTTGACCTGGCGGTTCTTGAAGCACGACAGCTGCCAGTCCACGCTGACCTTCTGCTTCGGCGCGGCGCTGAGGCGCAGGCGGATGCGACCGGGCGAGCGGACCGTCGCGCGAGCCTGAGCGACGACGAAATCGCCCTTGCGGCGGGCCTCGTCGATGACGCCCGTCGTGCCGACCGGGGCCTGCTTGACGGGCTTGGTCTTCTTCTTGCGCGCCGGCTTGCCGTCGTCGCCCTTCTTCGTCGTCGTCGGCACGGTGAGCGAGTCGGCGCTCTTGTCGCCATCTCCTCCGCCGCTTGTGACGATGATCAGCACGATGACGAAGAGGATCAGCACGGCAGCGCCCGCATACAGCGGATTGACCTTCTTGATCCTTCCGACGTACTGCTTCACGCAACTCCCTCGTTGAGCGTTGTGGCGGCGTTCCGTCGCCCGGGCCGCGCGCGTTCGCCGGTCCCGCGCTGCGGGACGATACGGACCTGCGCCGCGGGACGCGTGGGTGGTGGACCGATCCGTTCCGGCCCCGCGGGCGACGCCCGACAGGCGCGGGCTACACTTCGCGACCCCGCCGGAGTAGCTCAGTCGGTTAGAGCAGCGGAATCATAATCCGCGTGTCGGGGGTTCGAGTCCCTCCTCCGGCATCGAGAAAAGCCCTGCAATCGCAAACGATCGCCGCTCGAACTCACGCCGCGTGGGCCACGGCCACGTCGCGCGGCTGCCCCGCCAGCTGGCCCCCGGCGCAGCCCGCGCAGCTGACCACCCGGCGCGGGTTGCGGATCCCGGCGAGGCCGAGGACGCCGCCGAGGCCGACGAGCGCCGCGGCGATGGCGATCCCGACGTGAAAGGCGTGCACCGACGAGGCTTCGACGGCCCGTGCCACGTCGGCGCCGGCGCGCGCCGGATCCACGCGTGCGAGCGTGCGGCTGCGCGCCTGCTGGACCTCCGCGCGTGCCGGCGGCGCGAGGGCGCGGTCGCCGAGCCGGCGGTCCAGGGCGCCGGCGAACTGCGCCGACACGACGGCGCCGATCGCGGCGATCGCGAGCAGGCCGGCGACGCGCGCGACGGCGTTGTTGACGCCGGACGCGATCCCCGCGTTGTGCTCGTCGGCGTCCGACAGGACCGTCGCGGTCAGCGGCGCGACGGTCGCCGACAGCCCGACCGAGAAGACCAGCAGCGCCGGCAGCAGCTCGGCGAAGTAGTCCAGGTCGGCCCCGAGGCGCAACATGAGCGCCATCCCCGCGGCCGCCGTCAGCGGCCCGAGGCCCATGAGCAGGCGCGGCCCGATGCGGTCGGCCAGCCGGCCGAAGCGCCTGGAGAGCGCGAACATCACGAGCGTCGCGGGCATCAGCGCCAGACCGGCCTGCAACGCGTCGTAGCCGGCGACCTCCTGGAGGAAGAGGACGAGAAAGAAGAACGTCACGCTCAGGCCCGCGTACATGACGAACGTCTGGATGTTGCCGACCGCGAAGTTGCGCCGCGCGAAGAGCCCGAGCGGCAGCATCGGCTCGCGCGTGCGCCGCTCGTGCGCGAGGAACACGCCGAGCAGCGCGAGGCCGCCGATCCCGGGACCCCAGACCTCGGGACTGCTCCAGCCGGCGTCGGGCTGGCGGATCAGCGCGAGGACCGGCCCGGCGAGCCCGAGGAACGTGAGCCCCGCGCCGAGCCAGTCGACGCGGGCGTGCGCGAGGCCGCGCTCGCGCGCGGGCACCGCGAAGGAGATCAGCACGAGGGTGAGGACGACGAACGGGACGTTGACCGCGAAGATCAGCCGCCAGGAGACGGCGTCGACGAGGTAGCCGCCGGCGAGCGGGCCGATCACCGTCGCGATCGCCGACCACGCCGTCCACGAGCCGATCGCCGCGCCGCGCTCGGACTGCGGGAACGCGGCGATGATCACCGCCAGCGCACTCGGCGTCAGCAGCGCGCCGAAGGCGCCCTGCAGCGCGCGTCCCGCCACGAGCAGCTCGATGCTGGGGGCGACGGCGCACAGAAACGAGACCAGGCCGAAGCCCGCGACCCCGAGCGAGAACACGCGCCGCTCCCCGAAGACGTCGCCGAGCGAGCCGCCGACGAGGATGAGCGAGCCGAGCGTCAGCAGGTAGGCGTTGGAGACCCACTGCTGGCCGGCCAGCCCGCCGCCGAGGTCCTCGCGGATCGCCGGCAGCGCGACGTTGACGGCGGTCGCGTCCAGACCGGCCACGAAGGAGCCCATGATGGCCGCGACGAGCGCGAGCTGCTTGCGCCGATCGCCCATGCCGTCATGTTCGCAGGAGCGTTTCTACCCGAGCGCGGCGCCCTTGCGCCGGTTGCAGTCGGCGCACAGCACCTGGAGGTTCTCGACGCTCGCCGCGCCGCCGAGGCTGAACGGGATGACGTGGTCGAACTGCAGCTCGAAGCTCGCGCCGCACTGCACGCAGCGCCCGCCGTCGCGCTCGAAGACCGCGAGGCGCACCTCGCGCGCGATCGGCTCGCGCCGGTGCGGCTCGGGAAGCTGGGACTGCGCGAGCCCCGCGCGAGCACGGTCGAGCCGGCGCTGCGCGCGCCGCTCGCGCTCGCGGACGAGCGCCACGACGTCGCCGGCGCTCAGCCCCTCCTCCTCCCAGTACCAGCGATCCTCGAACGCCCACGTGCAGCGCCGCCCCTCGCGCAGGAGCACCACCGGCGCCTCCCGCTGGCCGGCGATCAGCGCGCGCACGCGGCGCGCCGACCACGACGCGGCCGAGAGGCGCTCGCCCCGCGCGAAGTGCCAGCGCCGGCGCAGCGGCAAGCGCGCAGAGCGCACGAACGCGCCGTCCTTGATCTCGCGAAGCACCGGCGTGTCCTACCGCCGGCGCCCGACGGCACGCAAGCGCGCGCCCAGCGCGCCGCTGCTATGCGGCCTCCCGCTGCTCCTCGCGCTCTGAGTAGTACGCCTCGAAGGCGGCGTAGCGGTCGCGGCGCTCGGCCTCGGCGCGGGCCTTGCGGTGCAGGTCGTCGGCGTCGTCGCTGGCGGGTTCCTGGCGGCGGACGGTGCCGCCGCCGCAGAGCGGGCAGCAGCCGGCCGTGGCCTGGTAGGGCCACCAGTTCACGACGCATTCCGAGCAGTAGTAGGTCATGGCGATGTCCTCGGTCGTTGCACGAGGTATCGACACGATCGGGTTGGGCATATACGTGCGGTCGCGCACAATCAACGCGATTGGACGGATGTGCGACCGCGCCTGGGCAGGTCCCCGCGGGCAGGTGGCGTGGCCGACCCCGTAGCCTGAGGGCATGGATCCCAAGCGCGTCGCGCAGAGCGCGAGTACGACGCTCGGGGTCCTGGGCGCGGCCGTTGTGGCGCGCCGCGCCTGGCGCTCGCCGACGGCCTACCTGGCGCGGATGAGCGGCACGTCGATCAGCGCCCCGGACGCCGTCGGCTGGGTGACGGACTTCCTCAACGCGTCCTACTACGCCCGGATCCCCGAGCTGCGCGACGTCGAGGACCTGCGGATCGCCTTCTCGATCCTCACGACGCGCTGGCACCGCCTCGGCCACCGCCGCCTGCACGCCCCCGACGTGGCGGCGTTCCACCGCGCCTTCGGCCGGGCGCGGCTGACGAACAGCTCCGACAGCCCTCGCGGCACGCTCACCCGCGAGCAGCTCTTGAAGGGCGCCGAGCGGCTGTTCGGCGACTGGTTCGCGGAGGCCTATCTCGACGACGATCGCCGCCGCTACGGGATCGCCTTCGAGGACGCTGCCGAGCGCGACGCCTACAAGCCCGAGTATCGCCTGCGGCACGCGAAGCTCGGTGAGCCGACGCCGCCCGAGCGCCCGCGCAACGAGCAGGTCTGGCACACCTACCACCCGATTGCACTGGCCTCGCCGGACCGGACGATCGCCGCCCTCGTGCGCCCCGAGACCTGGCCGGACTACGCCAGCGACCTCGGCCGCTTCACGCCCATCCGCAGCGGTGGCCTGCTCGGGCAGACGTTCGAGATCGAGGTCATCAGCGCGCTCACGCCGCGGACGCCGGCGATCCTGCGCGGCTACGTCACGGTCACGCGTCTGCTCTCGCGCGCGGACGACGAGGAGAGGCTGCTCGCCTACGCGGCGCGCGTCAGCGAGCTGATGGTGCGCTTCGGGCGCGACGAGCCGCCCGTGTTCCCGGACGGCTGCCGGCCGCTCATGGCGCTGTGCCTGGACACCCACGAGGGCCACTTCATGGGCCGCGGGCGCAACCGACTGGTCATGTACGAGCTCGACGGCCAGGCCTACCTGCGCGCCGCCGGCACGTGGGACGACCTGCCGATGACGCTCGAGCAGGCCTACCGCTCTGCCGGGCGCAAGGCGCAGCAGGCGTTCTGGGGCGACGAGCGCCCCGAGTCGAGCATGCTGCACCAGATCGCACTGCGGACCGCGCCCCGATGAGCGAGCGCTACGACGCGGTCGTCATCGGCTCGGGTCCCAACGGCCTCACGGCCGGCGTCACGCTCGCCCGCGCCGGGCGCTCGGTGCTCGTCGTGGAGGCCGCGCCGGCGCTCGGGGGCGCGGCAGCCACGGCCGAGCTCACGCTCCCGGGCTTTCATCACGACGTCTTCTCGGCCGTGCACCCGGCGGCCGTCGCCTCGCCGGTCTTCCGCGAGCTCGGGCTCGAGCGCTTCGGGCTGCGCTGGATCCATCCCGAGCTCGCGATGGCCCATCCGCTGCCGCAGGGCCGCGCCGTGGTCCTCGCCCGCCACCTTCCGCGCACGCTCGCGAGCCTCGACGCCCTCGCGCCGGGGGACGGGCGGCGCTGGAAGGAGTTCGTCGATCCCTACCTGCGCCACTTCGAGGCCGTGCGGGCGACGATGCTCGCCGGCTTCCCGCCCGCCCGCGGCCCGGCGCGGCTGGCGGCGGCGTTCGGGGTCTCGGGGATGCTCGAGTTCGTGCGGCTGCTGCTGACCTCCGCCGAGGCGCTCGCCGGCGAGCTCTTCGAGGGCGACGGCGCCGCCTGGCTGTACGGCTCGGCGCTGCACGGAGACGCCCCGCTGGACGCCGCGGGCAGCGCGATCGCCGGCGTCTGGCTGAACCTCATGGGCCACGCCGACGGCTGGCCGAGCCCCGAGGGCGGGGCCGGGGCGATCACCGCCGCGCTCGCGGCCTGCCTCCACGAGAACGGCGGTGCGACCCGTACGGACGCGCGCGCCGAGCGCGTGCACGTCCGCCGCGGGCGCGTCAGCGGCGTCACGCTCGCCGACGGCAGCACGATCGCGGCGCGGACGGTCATCGCCACGACCACGCCGCACGGGCTGCTGCGCCTCGCGGGCGACGCTCTCGGCGACGCCTACACCCGCCGCGCGATCCGCTTCCGCTACGGCCCGGAGACGGTGAAGCTCGACTGGGCCCTCGACGCGCCCGTGCCGTGGGCCAGCGACGACGCGCGCCGCGCGGGGACCATCCACGTCGGCGGCACGGTCGCGAAGGTGCGCAGCGCCGTGCTCGACATCGCCCGCGGCCGGTTGCCCGCGCGGCCGTTTTTGCTCTCCGGGTCGCAGTCGGTCGCCGACCCGACGCGCGCGCCGGCGGGTCGGCACACGATGTGGGCCTACACGCACGTGCCGCCGGGCGTTGACTGGAGCGCCGAGCGCGAGCGCTTCGCCGACGTCGTCGAGGCGCAGGTCGAGCGTTTCGCCCCCGGCTTTCGGGACACGATCCTCGCCCGCCACGTCATGGCGCCGGGTGACCTGCAGGCGCGCAACGAGAACCTCGTCGGCGGCGACGTCGGCGGCGGCAGCTACGGGCTCGATCAGCTCATCTTCCGCCCGGTCCCCTCGCTGAGCCCGTACGCGACGCCGGTGCGCGGGCTGTTCATCGGCAGCGCGGCCGCGTTCCCCGGCGGCGCGGTACACGGAGTTCCGGGGCATGCCGCCGCGCGGGCCGCGCTGCGCAGCGCGCGGATGCCGCGCGTCCCGGCACCCCTGCGCCGCGGCTGACGGCGGCGCTCAGCCCGCGCGACCGGCGAGCGGGACGTGGTCGATCTCGTAGCCGAACGCCCGCGGCCCGACCGCCTCCATACCCCGCGGCGTCCGCCACAGCGCCGGGCCCGGCGCCGCGACGACGGCCACCGCCTGCCCCCGGTGCAGCGCCTCGCTGGCGATCGGGACGCCCGTGTCCATCGCCAGCAGGCAGATCATGTCCGGGACGCTGGCGCAGACGGCGCCGTCCTCGAGCGCGACGAGGAACCCGTCCTGCAGCTCCACGCGCAGGTGGCGCCCGGCATCGGTGCCCATTCCCTGGACGACCGCGAAGGTCCCGCCGCCCTCATGCTCGCCGTCACGGTCGAGCTCGACGACCTTGCCCTCGATCAGCAGGACCGCCCCGAGCGACTCCTCCATCGCGGCGAGCGCCCGGTCGATGCCGCCCGAGCGCAGCTTCTCGCCGAGCGCCAGGGCCAGCGAGATGCTGCCCTCGACGATCGCGCCGCGGGCCCGCTCGGCCGTCATCACGTACAGGGAGGCCGCGCAGACCCCGCCGAGGCTGTGGGCGATGTCACGCGCCAGGCGCGCCGCCCAGTGGTCGTCGGCGGCGCGCAGGACGATCGTGTTTCCGCGGCCGTCGGTGAGAACGCCCGGGCCGGCGCTCACGCCGGCGACGTGCATCGCCTGCTGGTGCAGCTGCGAGAAGGCCCGTCCCATACCGTCGCCGTCGACGAGCGGCAGCCCGCAGCGCGCCGCCCACCCGACCGGCAGCAGCCCGTTCGCACCGCCGATCCCAAAGCACATCAGCGCATGCACGGGCGCGTCGTGCAGCTCCTCGAGCGTGGCGCGCAGCTCGGCGCCCTCGTCGCCGCTCCAGATCCGGCCGGGGGCGACCGCGGGCGCGCCCACCATCCCGCACGGCATGATCCAGGCCGCGTCCTCGAGCTCGCCGAGCGTCACGATCTGCACGGGCCCGTGCTCGGCGATCGCGTGCTGCGCCATGACGACACCGAGGTCGGTGTCGCCGCCCGCGCCCGCCCCGAGGATCGCGCACCCGCGCGCCAGCGAGCGGAGGTTCAGCGCATCGAGAGCGAGAGGCATGCGAACGACCGTCGCGCAGCATAGGCCGCGGCACGGTCGCCGGGGGCGAACCTCGCGCTCAGCGAACGATGCCGAGCGGGCCGCCGCGCGCGCCGCGCTCGTCGGGCCGTGCCGTGTCCGAGCGGAAGGCGAACTGCGCCTCGACGCCGGTGAGCTCGAAGACGCGCTGGATGGCGACCGTTCCGCGTACGAGCGTGAGCGCGAGCCCCAGGCCGCGAGCCCGCGAGTTGGCCTCCAGCAGCGCGGCGACGCCGGCGGACCCCACGAAGGTCAGCTCGCGCAGGTCGATCTCGATGCGGCGCACGTCGCGGGCCCACACGATCCGCAGCTCGTCCTCGAGCAGCCTCACCGTGGCGATGTCGAGCTCGCCTCGCAGCGCGAGGCGCGCACAGCGCCCGTCGTAGTGCGCGTCGACCGCGAACAGCGTGCTGTCCGGGCGAATGAGGTCTCCCGCTGCGGTCACGTTCATGGAACCTCGGTCTCCGTTCCTCGGGATGAGTCCCTGCGGCGCGAATGTATCGCCGCCGGCGGCGAAGTCAACGCGCCGTGCCGACCTTCACGCGTCGCAGCACGCGAACGTGCAACAACCCGCAGCGCCGCGACTATCGTCGTCGCGCGTGTTGAAGACGACGATGCCCCGCAGCCTCCCTTCATGGTCCCGTGGGCGGGTGCGAAGCGGCGCCGCGCTCGCGGCGCTCCTCGCTCTCGCGCTGCCCGCCGCGGCCGCGGCCCAGGGCCCGGACTGCCCCGGAGCCACCGCGGCGTGCCCCTACACGTCCAGCGCGCAGATCGGCCAGCGCGGCGAGGGCGTCCTGCGCTTCCCGCAGACCGTCGCGATCGGCCCCGACGGCGCGGTCTACGTCGGCGACCAGTCCTCCAACCTCGTCCAGGTCTTCGGGCGCGACGGCACCTTCCAGCGCGAGGTCGGGGTCGCGGGGACGCGTCCCGGCGAGCTGGGCCCGGTCGGCGCGGTCGCCGTCGCCGCCGACAACACGCTGCTCGTCGCCGACGGCCGGGACCGCATCCATCGCTTCGACGCCACCGGACGGCTGCTGAACGCGTTCGGCACGAGCGGCACGCAGGTCGGCCAGTTCCATTTCGGCGCGGGCGGTGGCCACGACGCGCCCGCGGGCGGCGGCCTCGCCATCGCGGGCGAGACGCTCTTCGTCTCCGACAGCTTCAACGACCGCGTGCAACGGATGCAGCTCGACGGCTCCAACGCCGCCGAGCTCATCGCCCCCGGGCAGCTCAACAACCCGCGCGGCCTCGCCGTCAACGGCACGCGGCTCGTCGTCGCCGATGACCACAACCATCGCCTCGCGGTCTACGACACCGGCGGGCGCTTCCTGCAGGCTGTCGGCGCCGGCCAGGGCCAGGGCACCAACCAGCTGAGCTTCCCGTTCGGCGTCGCCCTCGACCCGCAGGGTCGCGTCTTCGTCGCCGACGACCTCAACCACCGCGTCGTGCGCTTCGGCCCGAAGTCGAAGTACCCCTACAAGGCGCGCTGGGGCTCCTACGGGACGGGGCCCGGCCAGCTCGCCTACCCGCGCGCGCTCGCCGTCGACCCCGCCGGCGAGATCTACGTCACGAACACCGGCAACGACCGCATCGACGTCTTCGACCGCACCGGCACGCTGCTGCGCTCCTTCGGACAGTCCGGTCGCGCGCCGGGACAGTTCAACGCGCCGCTCGGCGTGGGCTCGGACGCCAACGGCTTCCGCGCGGTCGTCGACTCCGTCAACGGCCGCATCGAGTTGCTGAACCTCGACGGCTCGCTCGCCGCCGTCTGGGGCTCCCCCGCGCCCGGGCCGACGATCCTCCCCAACCCGGTCGCGGTCGTCTTCGACGCGGTCGGCAACGCCTACGTCCTCGACCAGCGCCGTGCACGGATCGTCGTCTTCGACCGCGCGACGGGGCTGCCGTCGCGGACGATCGGCTCCCAGGGCAGCGGGCCGGGCCAGATGCTCGACCCGTCGGCGCTCGCGATCGACGCCGCCGGCACGCTCTACGCCGCTGACACCGGCAACGAGCGCATCGTGCGCTTCGGGCTCGACGGCGGCTATCTCGGAGCGACGACAGGCGTCGGCCGCACCCGCGGGATCGCCGTGACGCGCGACGGCACGCGGACGTACGTGGCCAAGACCAACAGCCGCATCACGGTCTACGACGCCAACGACGCCGTGCTCACCGAGTTCGGGGGCGTCGGCTCGAAGCTCGGCAAGCTCGCGGCGCCCGGGCAGATCGCGCTCGACGCCGCCGGCAACCTGTGGGTCGCCGACCGCGGCAACAGTCGCGTGCAGCAGTTCGGGCCCGACGGCGCGCGGCTGCTGAGCTTCGGCACGCGCGGCATCGGCCCGGGTCAGTTCATCAACCCGACCGGCGTGAGCATCAGCTGCAACGGCATGCTCACCGTGACCGACACGAAGAACAACCGCGTCCAGCAGTTCGCCCTCGCCGCACCCGCCGCGACGCCGTGCGTCCCCCTCGGCCCGATCGCCAACCCGCCCGTGCCCAAGCTCCCGACGCTGCCGACGCCCCTCGGGCCGCAGGTCAGCGTCAGGGTCCTGCGGGCCACGAGCCTGTTCGGATCGCGCGTCCTGCCGCTGCGCGTGGGCTGCGACACCGTCTGCACGATGAAGGCGACCGCGACCCTCACCGAGCGCTCCAAGCCGCGCCGGCGCAAGAAGGCCTTCTCGGTGAGCCTGCGGCCGGTGACGACGAAGCTGCCCGCCGGCGAGACGAAGGTCGTGCGCCTGACGCTCACGCGCGCGCAGGTCGCCGGGCTGCGTCGCGCGCTCGGCAGGCGCAAGGGGATGACGCTGACGCTGCAGCTCCTCGCGACCGCCGACGCGGGCGATCCGACGACCGTCAGCCGGCGACTGGCGGCGACCGGCTGACGCGCGCCCGGGCGCCAGTGGACTAAAATCCGGTGGCCGCGATCGGTAGAGGACGGTCTGGCGGGCTGGAAGCCCCGGGGAGCCATGAGCGCGCGGAACACGAGGATGAGCATCGGCCTGAGCCTGGCGGCGATCGTTGCCGCGGTCGCGCTCGCCGTCGTGCGCACGCCCGCGCCCGCGCAGGGTGCGGCGATCACGGCCGCCGCCGAGGTCCTCGTGCTCGGCGACTCGCTCGCCGTCGGCACGATGCCCTACCTCGACGAGATGCTGCCGTCGGAGGTCAACGTCACCTGGGATGCCGTCGACGGCCGCACGACGCCGCAGGGGATCGAGTCCCTGCAGTTCGACCTGCACGAGGTCGAGCCGCACATCGTGGCCGTGAGCCTCGGGTCCAACGACGGACCCGACCCGCGGCGGTTCACCTCGCGGATCCGCAGGCTCCTGGCCGACGTGTCGCCGCAGACGTGCGTCGCCTGGTTCTCGATCGTCCGACCGCTGCGCAAGGGCCGCTACGACGCGATGAACCGTGCGCTGCGCGCCGAGGCCGGGCGTGACCCGCGGCTGATCGTCATCAACTGGGACCACGCCGTCCGGCGTGGCACCGTCCGCCTGCCGGACGGTCTGCACGCCGACGCCGACGGGTATCGCTACCGCAGCTCGAAGATCGTCCAAGCGGTGCGTTCCGGCTGCGCCGCTGAATAACATCGCCGCCATCTCCGACCGCCCGAAACCGTTCCCCGGCGTGCTGGGCGTCACGCTCAGGCGGGCCGTCCTGCTCTGCTTCTGCGTCGCCATCGTGGTCCCGCACGGCGCTGCGGGGCTGGATGCCGCTCGCGCCGAGGTCAAGGCGGCGGTGACCGAGCAGCCCTGCTTCGGCGCGGCGGCGCGCAGCCCGTCGACGCACTGCAGCGATCCGAGCCTCCAGCGCACGGTCTTCCCCACGCCGTCCGAGGCGCTGCTGGAGCCCAACGCGCCCTGCAATCCCGTGGGCCGCGCGAGCCTGCTGTTCCCCTGCACGTTCGGACCCGCCCGCGCCACCGGCAACGACAGCGCGGTGCTGATCGGCGACAGCCACGCGTCGCACTGGCGAGCGGCCGTCGACGTCGTCGCGACGGCGCGCGGCTGGCCGGCGATCTCGATCACGCGCTCGGGCTGCCCCTTCATCAAGGCGCGCGTGATCATCCCCGCCGCCCAGGACGGGCCGTGCCGGCGCTGGAACCGCGAGGTGCTCAACTGGCTGGGCCGCCACCCGGAGGTCGCGACGATCTTCATGTCCGACCGCTCCGGGGCGCGGTACGTGCGCCCGCGCGGGTCGAGCAACCTCGAGGTCGCGGTCCGGGGCTACCAGGCGCTCTGGCGCGCGCTGCCGGCGTCCGTCGAGAACGTCTTCGTCATCCGCGACACCCCGCGCAACTCGCCCGCCGCCGCCGACTGCGTCCAGCGCACACTCGCCCGCCACGGGCGTCCCGCCGTCCTCTGCGCGCGCCGGCGCAGCCGCGCGCTGAACCGTGACCCGGCAATCGTCGCCGCGCAGCGGATGCAGTCGGCGCGCGTGCACGCGCTCGACATGACGCGCTTCTTCTGCGACGCCCTGCACTGCTATCCGGTCGTCGGCGGCGCGCTCGTCCACAAGGACACCAACCACATCACCGCGATCTTCGCCAAGACGCTTGGGCGCTTCATGCTGCGGATGGTCGACGCCGCCATCACCCGGCCGCCGCGCCCGCTGATCGATTCGCTGCTGTCCGACGAGCGCGTGCTCGCCGACTGCGTGCTGTCCGAGCGCGCGCTCGCGCTGCAGGCCGGTGGCTGGGAGAACATCGAGGCCGCGCATCTCGCGCGCGCCAAGGAGTGCCGCGCCGGCCTGGAGGCGCGCGCCGCGGAGATCAAGACGGCCGGGCTGAACGGGACGTTCAACCGCGCCAACCGCTACGAGGCGATCCGGGAGGTCCTTCGCGGCAACGCGTGAGAGACCTATGAGAAGCGGCTGCCGCCGTCCGGGCGGCGGATACCCTGTCCGCCTATGACCCATGAGATCTCGCCGCGACGGGTGACCCTCGCCCTCCTCCTTGCAACGGCATCGTTCGCAGCGCTTGCCGGGGGCTCGACCGCATCCGCGGCCTCCAAGTGCGGCGGCATGCCGGACTACCCGAGCTCCAAGGGGGGCTACTTCCAGACCCTCGAGGTGACGAAGCTCAGCTGTAAGACCGGGAGGTCGCTCATGCGCTCGCACTACACGTGCCGCGTGAAGCACGGCCTCAAGGGTCATTGCACGCGGGTGAAGGGCTACCGCTGCACCGAGACGCGCGGGCTCGCGATCCCGACCGAGTACAGCGGCCGGGTCACGTGCAAGGCCGGGTCCAAGAAGTTCGTCTACACCTACCAGCAGAACCTGTAGGCGCCGTTCAGCGTCCGCGTGACGCCGCCTCGATGAGCGGCGACGTCCGGGGCGGCACCTGCCGCGTGAGCACGATGTAGCTCGTGCACCGCCTGATCGCCGGCGTTGCCGTGAGCTGATTGACGATCTCCTGCAGGTGCGCGGTGTCGTGCGCGACGACGCGGCATATGAGGTCCTGCGGCCCTGAGATCGCGTCGGCCTCCAGCAGCTCGGGAATCGACTGCATGACCGCGACGGCGGCATCGAGCTCGCCCTGCGCGAGCTCGATGAGGATGAACGCGCTGATCGCATAGCCCATCGCCGCCGGGTCGACCTCGGGGCCGTGGCCCGTGATGACGCCCCGCGCCTCGAGCTTGGCCAGGCGCGCCTGCACCGTCCCGCGGGCGACGCCGAGCTGGCGGGCGACCTCCAGCAGGCCGACGCGCGGGAACCGTCGCAGGGTCGCGATGAGGCGGGCGTCGAGGCGATCGATCGAAGTAGTGGTCATCTTGACCAGTATTTCAGGCCCGAGGCCGTACTTCCTGCACCGGTTGACCTGCTTTGGTGCTCAGACTTGCACTCGGGTCGTCCGTGCCCGACTCTCTCTCGTACGCGAGAGGAGGCACACGTGTTCGAAGAAGCCCAGCTGTACTCCCCGGTCACGACCGGCGCCGGCGGCGAGGTCACCGTCCACCTCCACGACGGCCATCCCGGCGCCGACGACCCCCGCTATCGCCGCAGGCGCAACGAGATCGCCGCGGCCGCCCTGGCCTGGCGCGCCGGCGACCCCGCGCCCACCGTGGACTATCACGAGGACGAGCAGGAGGTCTGGCGCACGGTGTGTCGCGAGCTCGCGGGGCTGCACGAGCACTTCGCCTGCCGCGAGTACCGCGAGGCCGTCGCGCTCCTGGGCCTGCCGGCCGACCGCATCCCGGACCTGGACGAGGTCAGCGAGCGCCTCGCCGGCCTCGGCGGCTGGCGCTACGTCCCGGCCGCGGGCCTCGTCGACCTGCGCACGTTCTACGCCGCGCTGGGCGACCGCGTCTTTCACTCGACCCAGTACGTGCGCCACCCGGCGATGCCGCTCTACACGCCCGAGCCCGACATCGTCCACGAGGTCCTCGGGCACGGCCACCTGCTCGCGACGCCGACGTTCGGCGACCTGCACCGCCGTGCGGGCGCCGCCGCACTGCGGCTGCGCGACGAGCAGTCGCTGCGGTTCCTGTCGCGCGTGTTCTGGTTCACGCTCGAGTTCGGCGTCGTCGTCGAGGACGGCGAGCTGCGCGCCTACGGCGCCGGGATCCTCTCGAGCTCCGGCGAGATCGCCCAGTTCCAGCACATGCAGCTGCAGCCGCTGGACCTCCGCGCGATGGGCACCGCGGACTACGACATCACCCAGTACCAGCCCGTCCTGTACCGCGCCGAGTCCGTCGCGGAGATCGAAGCCGTCGCCGGCGGCTTCTTCGACACCTGCACCGATGAATCGATCGAGGAGCTGCGCCGTGAGCACGCTGTCGCCTGACCCCGCAATCGCGCTCGAGCGGCGCGACTTCATGCCGCTGCACGGCATCGACCACATCGAGCTGTGGGTCGGCAACGCCGCCCAGGCCGCCTACTACTTCGAGCATGCATTCGGCTTCGTGCCGATCGCGTTCGCCGGCCTGGAGACCGGGCTGCGCGACCGCGTCTCGCATGTGGTGCAACAGGGCCGCATCCGCCTGGTGCTGACCGGGACGCTCACCGCGGACGACAGCGAGATCGGCGAGCACGCGCGCCGCCACGGCGACGGCGTCAAGCGCGTCGCGCTCGGCGTGCCGGACGTCGCGGCCGCCTATCGCGAGGCGATCGCGCGTGGGGCGCGCGGGCTGCACGAGCCGTTTGAGCTGAGCGACGAGCACGGCACGGTGCGGATCGCCGACATCGCCGCCTACGGCGACACGGTGCACCGCTTCGTCGAGCGTGCCGACTACGCGGGGACCTTCCTCCCCGGCTTCGCCGACGTCGCGCACGCCGGCGACGCGAGCCGCGCCGGGCTGCTGGCGGGCATCGACCACGTCGTGGCGAACGTCGAGCTCGGCGAGATGGACCGCTGGGTGAAGTACTACGAGGACGTCTTCGGGATGACCGAGCTCATCCACTTCAGCGACGAGGCGATCTCGACGGAGTACTCGGCGCTCATGTCGAAGGTCGTCACGAGCGGGGACGGGCGCGTCAAGCTGCCGATCAACGAGCCCGCCGAGGGCGCCCGCAAGTCGCAGATCGACGAGTACCTCGAGTTCTACGGCGGCCCCGGCGTGCAGCACATCGCGGTCTCGACGACCGACATCATCCGCTGCGTCGAGGAGCTGCAGGCGCGCGGCGTCCGGTTCCTGCGAACCCCGGAGTCCTATTACGAGGGGGTGCCCGCGCGCGTCGGCGAGATCGCCCAGCCGATCGAGGACCTGCGGCGCCTGGGGATCCTCGTCGACCGCGACGACGAGGGCTACCTGCTGCAGATCTTCACCAAGCCGGTCGGCGACCGGCCGACCGTCTTCCTGGAGATCATCGAGCGCCACGGCGCGCGGGGCTTCGGGGAGGGGAACTTCAAGGCGCTCTTCGAGGCGATCGAGCGCGAGCAGGCCCTGCGGGGGAACCTCTGATGCGCTACGTGTCGATGGGCGCCGTGCCGGCCAAGCGCCACACGCAGGTCCGCGACGACGACGGCGCGCTGCTCGTCGAGGAGGTCATGGGCTACGAGGGCTTCTCGGGCAACGAGTCGATCCTCTATCACCTGCGGTCGCCCTGCGACGTGGCCGAGGTCGGGGAGTTCGAGCCGCTGGTGATCGACGAGTGGGTGCCCGCCGCCCACGTGCACCGTCTGACGCAGACGGCGGGCCTGGCTGCCGGCGGTGATCCCGTCTCGGGCCGCCGGGTCCTGATGTTCAACGGCGACGTCGAGATGGCGATCTGCCGCCCGGCGGAGGCCATGGCGGGCTTCTATCGCAACGGGGAGGGCGACGAGGTCGTCTTCGTCCACGAGGGCTCGGGCGTGTTCGAGACGATCTTCGGCGCGCTGCCCTACCGGCCGCACGACTACGTCGTCATCCCGCGCGGGACGACGTATCGCGTGGTGATGGACGACGGCCCGCAGACGTGGCTGACGTTCCACACGCCGGGCGAGATCGAGACGCCCAACCGCTATCGCAACCGCTACGGGCAGCTGCTCGAGCACGCCCCGTTCTCCCAGCGCGACTTCCATCCACCGCGGTCGCTGCAGACGCACCGCGCCGGCGACGGCGAGCGCCACGACCTGACCGTCCGCGTGCGCGGTGGCCTGCAGCGCTTCGTGCTGGACTACCACCCCTTCGACGTCGTCGGGTGGGACGGCTACGTCTATCCCTACAGCTTCAACATCCACGACTTCGAGCCGAAGTCCGGCCGGCTGCACCAGCCGCCGACGGTGCACCAGACCTTCCAGGGGCCGAACTTCGTCATCTGCTCCTTCTGCCCGCGGCGGCTGGAATGGGACCCCGAGGCCGTGCCGATCCCCTACCACCACTCCAACCTGCAGTCCGAGGAGGTCATCTACTACGTCGACGGGCAGTTCGGGTCGCGCTCGGGCGTCGGCGCGGGCGCGCTGACGCTGCACCCCAGCGGCCTGCCGCACGGACCGCAGCCGGGCCGCGCCGAGGCCTCGCTGGGCGCGACGAGCACCGACGAGCTCGCGGTCATGTGCGACACGTTCCGCCCGCTGCGCCTGACGACGCTCGCCCGCGACCTCGACGACCCCGCCTACGCGCTGAGCTGGCACGCCGCGAGCAGGGCGCCGACCTCGGCCGCCGTCTGATCGGGGCGCTCGGCGACATCGCCCCAGCTGTAGGCGACGTGGTCCGAGCGCCGCCGGCGTGCGACGTCGCGCTCAAAGGCGTGGCGGCTGCCGTGGAAGCGGTAGGAGAGCAGCTCGATCGTCACGCCGAGCGCCGGCCAGTGGCAGTCGACCTTGTCGCCCGCGTGGTCGACGTTCGTGCGCGGTCGCGGCAGGCCGTGCCGTCTGAGGAGCCTGACGAAGTGCTTCTCCAGATCGCTGAGGGTGACGTCGGAGCGCTGGGCCCCGCGGAGCTTCGCGGCGCCGGGCTTGCGCGCGTTGCGGGCGATGCAGGCGTCGACGTGTGCCGGCGTCGTGCGGTGGTGGACCCAGGCCTCGTGGCACAGCCGCGTGAGGTCCTCTGGGGCGGTCGTGGGCGCGAGGTCCAGGAGCGTGCGCGGGACGATCGTCAGCGGGATGCCATCGAGGGTCGAGACATCGAGGAGATGCAGGGCCGGGACACGGTGGACGGTGAGGCCCGGGCGCCGGCGGCCGGCGGTCGACGGCACGGTGACCTCCGGTCGCGGCGGCGCGCCCCGCAACAGCCCGAGCACCCAAGCCGCCGCGCGATGGCTGAGTGCCGCGCCGTCGCCGCAGGCGAGAACAGCGGCCATGTAGCCCCCGTGCGCCGACGGCGCGGTGTGACCGACGGCGTAGACCCCGCGATGCACGCGGCGCAGACGCCCATCCGCGAGCCAGCGCTGGACACGCGACGCATCGACGCCGGCCGCCAGCAGCTGCCCGCGTGACACGCGACCGTGCTGGCGGGCCGCCAACCACGCGACCGTGTCGAATAGTCGTCGCATACCGGTTACAAGTCGACATGGACGCCCGATTCGCCCCCGGCGTCGATACAAGAGGCGATGGCGCCGCCGCGAACGCGTAGGTTGACCTGCGCAATGGGGCCAACCGCGTCTTGGGGCGTCGTGCGCGTCGGGGACACGCCACCGCAGCCGGCGCTGCGCGCCGGCGACGACGTGGTCCTGCTCGCAGGGCTCGGGCGCGACGCCGCCGATCCCGACCTCGCGCGCGCGCTGAGCGCCCCGGCGCTCAACGCCCTGATCGACCTCGGACCCGCGGCATGGCGCGCAGTACAGGACGCCGCCGCCGACGCTCCGACGACGGCGCGCATCCCGCTGCGCGACTGCACGCCCGTCCTGCCCGTGCGCGTGACGGACTTCGCGGACTTCTACGCCTCGCTGGAGCACGCGACGAACTTCGGTCGCATCTTCCGTCCCGGCGCGCCGCCGGTGCGCGAGAACTGGCATCACATCCCGGTGGCCTACCACGGACGCGCGTCGACGATCGTCATCAGCGGCACGCCGATCCGCCGGCCTCGCGGCCCGATCGGCCCCGGCGTCCTCGCGCGGACGGGGCAGCTCGACCTCGAATGCGAGCTCGGCTACGTCTGCGGCCCGAGCGCGCGCGGTCCGATCGCCGTCGACGATGCGGCCGAGCACATCTTCGGCGTCGTGCTCGTCAACGACTGGAGCGCGCGCGACGTTCAGCGCTTCGAGTACGAGCCGCTCGGCCCGTTCCTCGGCAAGTCGTTCGCCACCTCGATGTCCGCGTGGATCACGCCGCTGGACGCGCTCGCCCACGCGCGCGCCGCACCGCGGCCGCAGGAGCCGCGGCCGGCGCCCTACCTCGCGGCCGCGGACCCCTGGCTGCTCGACGTCGCGCTCGAGATCGAGCTCAACGGCGAGATCGTCGCGCGCCCGCCGAGCGCCGGCCTGTACTGGACGCCCGCGCAGATGCTCGCGCACCTCACGGTCAACGGAGCGTCCATCAGCGCGGGCGACCTCTTCGCGACGGGAACGATCAGCGGCCTCGGCCGCGGCTCGCAGGGCTCGCTCGCCGAGCTGTTCGGGGGCGAGCGCTGGCTCGCGGACGGCGACGAGGTCGTGCTGCGCGGACGCGCCGGAGACGTCGAGCTCGGCGAGGTCCGCGGCCGCATCCTGCCCGCCTGATCGGCTCCGGAAGCGCACTCATGACACCGCGATCGCGGCACGCGCAGGTACCGTGGTGAGTTCGTGCCCGAGATCGCCACAGTCCAGCTCACCGCACGCGCGTTCGCCGACGACGGGGAGCTGCTCGGCGGCGTCCTCGACGACGTCATCTGCGCCGTCGAGGGCCCGCGGGCACTCGAGCTGCACGGACGGGCCGTCGAGCTCGGCCAGCGCTCGCGCGCCGGCGACGCCGCCGCCGCCGACGAGCTCGCGCGCATGGTCGCCGAGCTCGAGCTCGACGACCTCGTCCTGCTCACGCGCATGCTCACGGCATGGTTCGCGCTCATGAACCTCGCGGAGGACAACGACCGCGTGCGCCGCATCCACGCGCTCGACGAGTCCGCCGCGCCGCGCCGCGGCTCGCTGCACGAGGCGATCGCCCAGCTCGCCGGCGAGGGCACGAGCGCCGCCGAGCTCCGTGACACGCTCGCCGGCGCCGAGGTGCGGCTCGTGATGACGGCGCACCCGACCGAGGCGCGGCGGCGCACCACGGTGAGCAAGCTGTCGCGCATCTTCGCCCTGCTGCGCGGTCTCGACGACCGCCGGCCGGCGCGCGACGAGCACGAGCAGATCCGTCGCCAGATCGCCGCCGCCGTGCAGGAGATGTGGGTCTCCGACGAGCTGCGGGCGGTCTCGACGACCGTCCTCGACGAGGTCCGGGCCGGGCTCGTCTACTTCACCTCGACGCTCGCGGACGTCGTGCCGCAGATCTACCGCGACCTCGAGGCGACGATCGCCGAGTCCTATCCCGACGATCCGATCCCCGTCCCGCCGCTGCTGACCTTCGGGTCCTGGATGGGCGGCGATCGCGACGGCAACCCGTTCGTGACGCCTGCGATGACCGCCGCTGCCCTGGCGCTGATGCAGGAGACCTGCCTCACCCACCTGCAGGAGAGCGTCTACGCCCTGACGCACAGGGTCACGCTCTCCTGCCGCGTCGCGGGCGAGGCCCCGGAGCTCGACGGCGTGCTCGAGCGCCTCGGCGAGCTGTTCCCCGAGCTCGCCGCCGAGGTGCGGCGCACGAATCCGGAGGAGCCCTACAGGCGGCTGTTCAAGCTCATCGCCGAGCGCGTGCGGGCCACGCGCAAGAGCCTCGACGGCGCCTACGGACGCCCGCAGGAGCTGCTCGACGAGCTGCACGTCGCCGAGCGCGCGCTGCACGCGCAGGGCGCGGGCTTCGTCGCCGCCGATGCACTGCGCGACCTCGTCCGCCAGGTCGAGGTCTTCGGCTTCCACTTCGCCGTCCTCGACGTGCGCGAGCACGCCGACGTCCACCGCAGCGCCATCGCCGAGATCATGGGCGATCTCGGCGTCCAGGAGGACTACGCCGGGCTGCAGGAGGCCGAGCGGCTGGCGATCCTCGCCCGCGAGATCGCCGACCGGCGCCCGCTCATCCCGCTGGACATCAGCGGCTTCAGCGCCCCGACGCGCGAGGTCGTCGAGACCTTCCGCACGATGCACGACCTCCTGCGCGGCCCGCACCCCGGCGCGATCGGGTCCTACATCGTCTCCGGCACGAGTGGGCCGGACGACCTGCTCGAGGTGCTGCTGCTCATGAAGGAGGCCGGGCTCTCGCGCGCGGGCGGCGGTGAGGCGCAGCTGCGCATCGTCCCGCTGTTCGAGTCCGGCGAGACGCTGTCGGAGGCCGCCGACACGATGCGCACGCTCCTGAACATCCCGGTCTACCGCGCCGCCGTCGACAGCGCCGGTCTGCAGGAGATCATGGTCGGCTACTCGGACTCCAACAAGGACGTCGGCTACGTCGCGTCGGGCTGGCACATCTACCGCGCGCAGCTGGAGATCGCCGAGGTCATGCGCGAGCACGGCGTCACATGGCAGTTCTTCCACGGCCGCGGCGGCGCGGTCGGCCGCGGCGGCGGCCCGAGCTACACCGCCGTGCGCGCCCAGCCGCCGGGGACCGTCGGCGGCCGCCTGAAGGTGACCGAGCAGGGCGAGATGCTGTCGGCGAAGTTCTCCGTGCCGGAGATCGCCCACCGCGAGCTCGAGCTCACGACGAGCGCGGCACTCGTCACGACGCTCGGGCGCATCGACGGCGGCGCGCCGGCGCGCCTCGCGCGCTTCGAGGCGGTCGTGGCGCAGATGGCCGACGTCTCGACGCACGCCTATCGCGGCCTCGTCTACGGCGACCCGGACTTCGTCGCGTTCTTCCATGCCGCGACGCCCGTCAACGAGGTCCAGCGACTGCAGCTCGGATCGCGTCCCGCAAAGCGCCGACAGTCATCGCGCATCGAGGACTTCCGCGCGATTCCCTGGGTCTTCTCGTGGACGCAGGCACGGACCGTGCTGCCCGCCTGGTACGGGCTCGGCACCGCCCTGCAGCAGGCCCGCGAGGAGCACGGCGTCGAGCTGCTGCGCGAGATGGAGCGCGATTGGCCCTTCTTCGCCGCGCTGCTGTCCAACGCCGAGATGGCCTGCGTGAAGGTCGACATGGACATCGCGCGCCGCTACGCCGAGCTCTACGACGACGAGCCCGCCCGCGAGCGCATCTGGGGCCACATCGAGACCGAGTTCCGGCGGACCCTGCGCGAGCTCGGCCGCGTCCGCGACGAGGAGCGCCTGCTCGATCGCGAGCCGATCCTGCAGCGCGCGCTCGAGCGCCGCAAGCCGTACGTCGACCCGATCTCCTTCGTCCAGCTCGAGCTGCTGCGCCGGCTGCGCGCGCCCGGCGCCGAGGCCGACCGGCCCGAGCTCGTCCGCGCGAGCCTCCTCGCGATCAACGGGATCGCCGGCGGACTGCGCAACACGGGCTGACGTCCGGCCCTTCCATATCCTCCCGCCTGCCCGATGCCGACCGTCGAATCTCCCGCCGTCCTGCCACGCGTCTACGTCTGCGGGCACCGCAACCCGGACACCGACTCGATCGCGTCGGCGATCGCCTACGCCGAGCTGAAGAATCAGGTCGACGGCGAGCGCAACCGGTACGTGCCGGTCCGCCTCGGGGTGGCAAACGCGCAGACGGAGTGGCTGCTGCAGCGCAGCGGCGCCGCGCTGCCGGTCTTTCTGCCCCACGCCAAGCTGCGCGTGCGCGACGTCATGCGTACGACCTTCGCGATCGCGCGCGCCTCCGACCCGGTGCGGACGGTCGGCCTGCTGATGGCGCCCAAGGACGTCGTCCCGATCGTCGACGACGATGGCCTGCTGCTGGGCGTGCTCACCGAGCGCGCCCTCGCGCGGCGCTACATCCGCGAGTCGCGTGAGGCCTCGCGCCTGGAGGTCCCGACGCCGCTGCAATCGATCGTCGACGTCCTCGAGGGCGAGCTGCTGCTCGGCGACCTGGAGCGCGAGATCCGCGGCCGCGTGTGGGTGCAGGCGATGCACAGCGCGTCGCCGAGCAAGGTCGGCCGCGGCGACGTCGTCGTCGTCGGCGACCGCCCGCGCGCGATGCGCCAGGCCATCGAGCTCGGCTGCGCGCTGCTGGCGCTCAGCAACGGCGTGCGGCCCGATCCGGAGATGCTCGAGTTCGCGCGCGAGCACGACACGGCGATCGTGACGTCCGATCTCGACAGCTACGTCACGAGCCGGATGATCACGCTGTCGGAGCCGTGCAGCGCCTTGATCGAGGGCGACCCGCTGACCGTCGGCCTCGACGACCTCGTCAGCGACACCGCCGATCAGATCAAGGACGTCCACTACCGCGCCGCGGTCACGATCGATCGCGCGGGCCGGCCGATCGGGCTCGTCACGCGCTCGGACCTCGTCCGCCCGGCCCCGCGCCGCGTGCTGCTCGTCGACCACGCCGAGCGCGCGCAGAGCGTCCCGGGGATCGAGGAGGCCGAGATCGTGGAGATCCTCGACCACCACCACATCGGCTCGATCGAGACGAAGCTGCCCGTGACGGCCGTCTTCGACCCCGTCGGCTCGACCGCGACCCTCGTGACGGAGCGCTTCCGCCAGTTCGACGTCGAACCGCAGCGCTCGACCGCCATGATGCTGCTGGGCGCGATCGTCTCCGACACCGTCCTGCTGACCTCGCCGACGACGACCGAGCGCGACGGCGTCGCCGCGGGCCACCTGGAGGAGCTCGTCGGGGTCGGCGCCGTCGACTTCGGGCGCGAGATGTTCGAGCGCTCCTCCGACGTCGCCCGGGTCTCCGCGGTCGACCTCGTCACGCGCGACCTCAAGGAGTACGAGGTCGACAAGGACCGCACGCTGAGCGTCGCGCAGATCGAGTCGGTCGGCAGCGCCGTCCACGAGCGCGCCGAGGAGCTGCTCGCCGCCACGGAGGCCAACCGCGAGCGCGACGGGCACGTCCTCTCCGCGCTCATGCTCACCGACATCCTCGCCCGCGACACGCTGCTGCTCGTGACGGGCAGCGAGGCGATCGCCGAGCGGGCGTTCGGCCGGCCGGTCGTCGACGGCGCGATCGGGCTGCCGGGGGTCATGAGCCGTAAGAAGCAGGTCGCGCCGGGGCTCCTGGCGGCGGCGGCGGAGGGCTGATGGGCGTGGCCGGATCGCCCGTCAGGATCGCGATCGCCGGCACCGGCTACGGCGCGAAGGTTCCCCTGCCGGTGTACCGCGAGCTCGACGAGTTCGAGCCCGTCGCGGTCTGGTCGCGCCGGCGCGAGCGCGCCGACGAGCTTGCCGGCGAGGCCGGGCTGCAGCTCGGCACGGACGACATCGAGGAGCTGCTCGCGTACCCGGGCCTGGAGGCCGTGCACGTCGCGACGCCCGTGGCCTCGCACGCGGAGGTCGCGATCGCCGCGGCGCGCCGCGGGCTGCACGTGCTCTGCGAGAAGCCGCTGGCGGCGAGCCTCCCGGAGGCGCGCGCCGTCGCCGCCGCCGTCGAGGAGGCCGGCGTCGTCGGCGCCGTGAACTACGGCCGGCGCCTGCAGGCCACGCGCGCCCGGCTGCTGGAGCTCGTGCGCGAGATCGCCGGCCGCCCGCGGATGGTCGCGATCTCGCTGGTGTTCGACGACCACGCCGAGCCGGGATCGCGCCCGTTCACGTGGGTGCAGGACGCGGCCCTCGGCGGCGGGCGGCTGCAGGGCTACGGCGTCCACGACCTCGACCTCGTGCTCGAGGCCTTCGGCGACGTCGAGGCGGTCGCCGCTGCGACCGAGGTCGGCGTCGGCGAGCGCGCCGCCCGCGACGGCACGACGCACGAGGTCACGGCGGAGGACGCGTACGCGATCGTCTTGCGCCTGCGAGGGGGCGGCCTGGGGACGATCACCCTGACCGCGACGGCGCGCCACAAGCGCGGGGACGTCGTCGAGGTCTTCGGCGACGCGGGAACGGTCCGCCTGGACGCCGACAAGGTCCTGCACTGGGGCCGCGCCGGCGAGGAGCTGCGCAGCGAGGGCCCGCTGAAGGCGAGCTCCAAGGACGCCTTCGCGCAGGTCGCGCGCAACTTCCACGCCGCGATCCGCGAGGGAGCCCCGCCCGAGCCCTCGCTGCGGGAGGGGCTGCGCGTGCAGGCGCTGCTGGACGCCGTCCACCTCGCGGACGCCGAGCGCCGCTGGGTGGAGCCCGAGCCGGTCTGATCGGTGCCGGCGCACACGGTCACCCTCGTCCGCCACGGCCAGACGGCGAGCTCGAAGCTCAAGGCCTACTCCGGCCGGCTCGACATCCCGCTCACCGCCGCGGGCCGCGAGCAGGCGCGGGACTGCGCCGCCGCCCTCGTCGGCACGGGCATCGACGCGATCTTCACGAGCCCGCTCGTCCGCGCCCGCGCGACGGCCGCCGCGATCGCCGCGGCGACCGGCGCGCCGCTGACCGTCGAGCCACGGCTCATCGAGATCGACTACGGCGCCTTCGAGGGGCTCGACCGCACCGAGGCGCACGAGCGTTTCGGCCAGGCCTTCCAGGCGTGGCGCGAGGATCCCTTCGGCGCGCCGTTGCCGGGCATGGAGACGCTGCCGGCCGCGCTGGAGCGCGCGCGCGCAGCAACCGCCGACGCCCTGGCGGCGTGCGAGCACCCGGTGCTCGTCGGCCATCAGGGAATCCTGCGCATCGTCCTCATCGCGCTCGGCGAGCTCGCGCCGGGCGCGTACTTCACGCGCCGCCTCGACGAGGCCGCGCCGGTGGTGCTTGCAGCGCCGCGCGTGCGCTGACGCAAACGGCGTGCAAGAGGGCGCCCGGCGCCCGTACCCGCTTGACGAGCACCCGGGCGACGGTGTCTCCTGTCCGGCGTGTCGCCCGAGCACGAGGATCTCCTCCGCCGCTTCCAGCCGGCGCTGCGCTACGACTCCAACGAGCAGTTCTTCGCCGACGACGCCACGCAGTACACCGACGCCCCGGGGATCGAGCTGCGCCGCGCCTCGGCCGGAGGCAGGCCGGGCGCGATCCTCGCGCGTTCGGAGTCCGACGCGAAGGAGCCCAAGCTCACGCTCGCGTTCCTGGACCCGGTGACGTACGTGACCGGCGAGGCCGTCGAGAAGACCGACATCATCGGCGTGCGCGGCAAGGACTACCGCCGCCGGTACGTCGCGCTGCGCCAGGCGCGCCCGGACCTCAACAACCATCTCTACGGGCGTGCGGTCGAGGTCAACGGCCGCCTGTGGCTGCAGTACTGGGCCTGGTACTTCTACAACGACTACCAGCTGGCGCTCGGGATCGGGACGCACGAAGGCGACTGGGAGTCCGTCCAGCTGCGGATCGGCACCGACGGCGACGCCCCCGACGTCGCCGTCTACGCCCAGCATCGCAGCGGCGAGCGGCGAGCATGGGAGGACGTCGAGCGCCCGCCCGGCGCGCCCGACACGCCGCTGGTCTACGTCAGCCGCGGGTCACACGCGGCGTACTTCGAGGCCGGCTATCACCAGACCGACGCCTGGTACGACGTCGCCGACGGCAAGCGCCCCGCGCCGAAGCTCGAGCTCGAGCTTGTCGACGAGGACGGCGAGCACGCGTGGATGCGCTGGCCGGGGCGCTGGGGCGACACGGTCCCGCGCGACCGCAACGACGGGCTCGACCAGGCCAGCCCGACGGGCCCCGGCATGAAGCGGCACTGGCGCAACCCCGACGTCCTGCTCGACAACGCCAGGACGCCGATCCTGCGCACGACGCCGCGCGCACCGGATGTGGCGATCACCCGCGGCCGCGGCGACCGCATGGAGATCGCGTACGACTTCTCTGCACGCGCGGTCGCCCCGCGGGCGCTCGTCGTCACGGTCAACTCGCGCGACGAGAAGGGCGTGCCGCCGATGACGCACACCTTCGAGCAGGTCGCGGCCGAGCCCCAGGGGACGATCCGGACCGACGTCGCGCTGCACCGGGAGCGTCACTACGACATCTACGCCAGCACGGTCGCGGGCGACCCGCCGCAGCCGTCGGCCTCCCAGCTCACGCTGATCGACCCGCTCGCCCCGGTGCAGGAGGAGGACCTCGGCTCGAAGGTCGCGCAGGGCCTCGGACGCCTGTTCGCCCGGATCCGCGGCGACGACTAGGAGGCCGCCCGCGCCGCGTCGATCTGCGCCTGCACGGCGCCCCGCACGAAGCACCCGGCGACGTGGTCGTTGACGATGCCCGTCGCCTGCATGAGCGCGTACGCGGTCGTCGGGCCGACGAACCGAAAGCCGCGGCGCTTGAGCTCGCGCGCGAGCGCCTTGGACTCGGGCGTGATCGCGGGCATCTCTGCAGGCGTCTGCGGCGCCGGGGCGGGCTCCGCGGGCGCGAAGGACCACAGCAGCGCACCGAGCGTCTCACCGGCCGCGTGCAGCGCCGCGGTCGCGCGGGCGTTGGCGATCGTGGCCTCGACCTTCGCGCGGTTGCGCACGATGCCCGCGTCGGCCATCAGGCGCTGCACGTCCGCGTCACCGAAGCGCGCGACCGCCTCGGGCTCGAAGCGCTCGAAGGCGGCGCGGAAGTTCTCGCGCTTGCGCAGGATCGTCAGCCACGACAGCCCGGACTGAAAGCCCTCCAGGCACAGCCGCTCGAGCAGCAGGTGCTCTTCGCGGACCGGCCGCCCCCACTCCTCGTCGTGGTAGGCGATGTAGAGCGGATCGCTCGTGTCCCAGCAGCGGCGCGGCTCGTGTCCCGGGCAGCGCAGGACCGGGACTCGCGGGTAGCGGGGATAGCGCTCGTCCTCCTTGGAGCGCAGGCACAGCGAGAACGAGGAGCCGCGCGTGTTGCGCACCACGCGCTGGTGGCGGCAGCTGTCGCACAGGCCTGCGGGCGGCGAGGGCACGGGCGCAGCGTACGCCGCGCGCCGCGCCGCCTACGCGTCAGGACCAGAACTCGTCGACGACGTAATCGTCGCCGGGAACGCCTGGAAGCTCGTGGCCTTGCCGTCCTTCACGCGCCACAGATGGATCTGGAACTCGGCGAGCGGCTGCTTGCCCTCGCGCTCCGCGGTCTCCGTGGCGAGCACGACCCCCGTGTCCCCGCCGTTGTCGAAGATCTGCTCGATGTCGAGCTTGAACGTCCCGCCGGAGAGCTCCGGCCGCGGTCAAACGGGCGCGCGCGCCCGTGCCCGCAGTTGATTGACCAAGCAACTACAATGGACGGCGATGCAAACGTTCCTGCGACTGCTCGGCTTTCTGCGCGACTACCGTCGCGGCGTCTGGCTGTCGGGCATCCTCGCGGCGGTGGCGATGGGCGCCACCGTGGCGATCCCGGCGCTCACGGGCGCCGCGATCAACGCGATCGACGCCGGCGACAGCCATCGCCTGCGCGTGCTTGCGATCCTCATCGCAGCCGCCGGGATCGTCCGGCTGGCACTGACCGTCGCCCGCCGGCTGATCGCGGGCAAGGTGTCGCTCGGGGTCGAGCTGGACCTGCGCAACCGCCTCTATGAGCACCTGCTCTCGCTCGAGCTGGGCTTCTTCGACCGCCAGCAGACCGGCCAGCTCATGTCGCGTGCGACCGTCGACCTGCAGGCGGTGCGCTTCTTCCTGGGCTATGGCCTCGTGCTGATCTCGCAGGCCGCGCTCACGATCGCCTTCGCGGCGGTCGCGATGACGGTCATCGATCCGCAGCTCGCGCTGATCTCGCTCTCGCCCGTCCCGTTCGTCATCTGGATCGCCGCGCGCTACGGCCGTCAGGCGCGCCCGGCGCTGCAGGAGGTCCAGCAGCGGATCGCCGAGCTGACCGCCGATGTGGAGGAGAACGTCGGCGGCGTGCGCGTCGTCAAGGCGTTCGCACGCGAGGAGCGCCAGCTGCAGCGCTTCGGCGAGAGCGTCGGGCGCGTCTTCGAGCAGTCGATGATCTCCACGCGCCTGCGCGCGTTCTACAACCCCTTCCTCGGCTTCCTGCCGCAGATCGGCCTCGCGCTGCTGCTCCTGCTCGGCGGCCGCGCCGTGATCAGCGGCCGCCTGAGCCTCGGCGAGTTCACCGCCTTCTACACGTACCTGCTCGCGCTCCTCGGTCCCGTGCGCACGCTCGGCATGCTGCTGGGCATGTCCCAGCGCGCGACGGCGTCGGGCGCGCGGATCTTCGAGCTGCTCGACCGCGAGCCGCGGATCGTCGCCGCGCCCGACGCCGGCCCGTTGCCGCCCGGCACCGGGCGCGTCGAGCTGCGCGGCGCGACGCTGGCCTACGAGGGATCCAACGAGCCGGCCGTCGACGACGTGACGCTCACCGTCGAGGCGGGGACGACGCTCGCCCTCGTCGGCGCGACCGGATCGGGCAAGACGTCGCTCGTGCAGCTCGTCTCGCGCCTGTACGACGCGACGGCGGGCGAGGTGCTCGTCGACGGCGCCGACGTGCGGTGCGTCGACCCGCGCGCGCTGCGGCGCGAGATCGCGGTCGTGACCGACGACCCCTTCCTCTTCAGCGCCACCGTCCACGAGAACATCGCCTACGCGCGGCGCGAGGACGCGACCCGCGAGGAGGTCGTCCTCGCGGCCCGGCGTGCGCAGGCGCACGAGTTCATCGAGGCGCTTCCGGACGGCTACGACACGCGCGTGGGCGAGCGCGGCCTCACCCTCTCCGGCGGCCAGCGCCAGCGGATCGCGATCGCCCGCGCCCTGCTCGCCGATCCACGGATCCTCATCCTCGACGACGCGACCTCGTCGGTGGACGCGTCGACCGAGCAGCAGATCAAGCGCGCGCTGACGGCGGTCATGGCGGGGCGGACGACGTTCGTCATCGCCCACCGCCTGTCGACGATCGCGCTCGCCGACGAGATCGCGGTGCTCGAGCACGGCCGCCTGCTGGACCACGGCACGCACGAGGAGCTGCTGGAGCGCTCGGCGTTCTACGGCGAGATCGTCGAGAAGGGCCTGCCCGACCAGGTCTTCCTGACGCGCAAGCCGCGCGAGCGCGAGGTGGCGGGGCTGTGAGCGCGCGGCCGCACTGGACCGCCGCCGACGTCCGCCGCCGCTGGCGGCAGACCGGCGACCGCGGGCGCAAGCTCAGCGGGCTCGTCGCGATGCTGCGGCCCTACCGCGGGCGCGTCATCACGATGTTCGTGGCGCTGCTGGCTGCGACGGCGGCGTCGCTGGCCCCCGCGCCGCTGGCGAAGATCGCGATCGACGACGGCATCAAGACCGGCGACACCGGGACGCTGAACCTCGTCGTCATCGCGTTCATCGTCAGCGCGCTCGTGTTCTGGGTCGCGTCGTACGCGCAGACCTACCTCGTCGGCTGGGTCGGCCAGCGGGCGCTGCAGGACCTGCGCCTGCGCCTGTTCGAGCACCTGCAGTCCCAGCCCGTCGGGTTCTACGAGCGCCGCCAGGCCGGGCAGTTGATCTCGCGCATGACCAACGACGTGCAGGCGCTCGACCAGCTCGTCACCGACAGCGTCGTGACGCTCTTTCAGAGCTCGCTGACGCTCATCGGGACGATCGTCATCCTCGCGTTGCTCGACCTGCAGCTCGCGTTGCTGACGTTCCTCGTCTTCCCGGTGATGGCGGTGGGCTCGGCGGTCTTCCGCGTCATCTCGGCCGATGCCTACGCCCGCACGCGCGAGACGATCGGCGCGATCACCGCGTACCTGCAGGAGTCGCTGTCGGGGATCCGGATCGTGCGCTCCTTCGGCCAGGAGCCCCAGCACGCCCAGCGCTTCCGCGAGCTCAACGGCGCAAACCGCGACGCGAACATGACGACGGTCCATCTCAACGCCGCCTACTTCCCCGCGGTCGAGCTGCTCAGCGCGCTGGCGACCGTCGGCATCCTCGTGTACGGGGGGCTGCAGGTCGTCCACGGCGACATGACGATCGGCGTGCTCGCCGGCTTCCTCTTCGCGCTGAACAACTTCTTCGACCCGATCCAGCAGCTCTCCCAGCTCTACACGACCTACCAGCAGGGCATGGCCGCGCTCGACAAGATCTTCGACCTGCTCGACGTCGAGCCCGACCTCGTCGACGCGCCGGACGCCATCGAGCTCGCGCGCCTGCGCGGCGAGCTCGAGCTGCGCGACGTGAGCTTCCGCTACGGCGCGGACGAGGACGGTGCCTGGGCGGTGCAGGACCTGTCGTTGAAGGTGCCGCCGGGTCAGACCGTGGCGCTCGTCGGGACGACGGGGGCGGGCAAGTCGACGATCGCCAAGCTCGTCGCGCGCTTCTACGACCCGACGCAGGGAGCGGTCCTCGTCGACGGCCACGACCTGCGCGGGGTCAGCCAGCGCTCGCTGCGCCGCCAGCTCGGGATCGTGCCCCAGGAGGGGTTCCTGTTCAGCGGCACGATCGGCGAGAACATCGCCTTCGGGCGCCCGGACGCGACCGACGACGAGATCCGCGCCGCAGCGCGGGCCGTCGGCGCCGCGGACTTCATCGAGAGCCTCGAGAACGCCTACGACACCGAGGTCGGCGAGCGCGGGACGCAGCTGTCGGCGGGCCAGCGCCAGCTCGTCGCGTTCGCGCGCGCGCTGGCGGCCGACCCGCGGATCCTGATCCTCGACGAGGCGACCTCCAACGTCGACCTGCACACGGAGGGCAAGATCGAGGACGGCCTGCGCCGCCTGCTCGCGGGGCGCACGTCGATCGTCATCGCCCACCGCCTCTCGACCATCCGCCAGGCGGGCAGGATCGTCGTGCTCGCCCACGGCCGGATCGTCGAGCAGGGCACCCACGACGAGCTGCTCGCCGCCGAGGGCGCCTACTGGCGCCTGTACCGCGACTGGATGGAGCAGGCCGCCGCATAGCTTCGGGCGGCGGCTTCAGCGAGCTGCCGGGCAAGGACTCGAACCTTGAATTCCAGGGCCAGAACCTGGCGAGTTGCCGATTACTCCACCCGGCAAGGAGGCTGGCGAGTATATCCGGGCGGGTTGCTCAGCCGAGGGTGGCGGCGAGCGCCCTGATCTGCTCGCGGGCGCCGTCGAGACCGATCGGGCGCAGCGCGATGACGCCCGCTGCATCCTCCTCGAGCACGCTTGTGAAACACCGACTTTCTATGAATCCGTCGGCAAAGGATCCAACACGAGAAACACCGAGGTGTCCTGGTTGGCCTCGGTGAGGCTGAACTTGAACAGGTTGCCGAACGTGAGGGCGTGCACGAACGGCGTATCGGGCGACCGGTCGATCGTGTCGGGCGTCGGCACGGGGTTGGGCAGGGTGGCGCGCAGCGGGCGCACGAGCGAACATGATCAGGAAGTTGCCGAAAAACAGCAGCGGGAAGATGAACATCAGCGGCAGCAGCTGGATCATCAGCGCCGGCAGGGCGTCGCCGATCGTGCTCAGCGTGTCGCCGAACGACGCGGGGCCGTCGATCGCGTCGTGAATGAGGTTCGCGATCCACAGCGTGAGAAAGGAGCTCGCGACGATCCAGGTCCAGCGGCGCCACTTCGTCCGCCAGAACCAGGTCCGCCGGCGCGCGACGACGTCCTCCTCGAGCAGCGGCTTCTCGGCGCCGTACAGGGACGCGCGCGGGATGAAGCGATGCGCGGGGACGTCGACGAGCCCGCGGAAGGCGATCACGGAGAGGAACGTCCCGACGAGCGCCCAGAGCGTCGGCCGGTCCTGTGCACCTTCGGCCAGACGAAGGTCGCGGGGCTCGTGAAAAGCGCGACGACGGTCGCCCAGCGCGCGAGCCTGCGCCACTCCGACGCGAGCGCCCGTGCCTCGTCGCTGAACGCAGGACGGAGCTTCGATCGCTCCTCGGCGTAGGACATGGTCCAGGGGTACGACCCCGACGAGCGCAGTGGCAGCGGTCGTTCGTCCAGGATTGTCGCCGGCGACCTATCCCGGGCGGCCGTTGGGCGCGAACTGCGCCGTGATGGCCGGCTCGAGCCCGGGATCGAGCACGACGAGGACCTCGTCGCCGGGATCGATCACCGTGTCGCCCTTGGGGACGAAGCCCGAGCCGCCGCGCCGCAGCACCGAGATGATGAGGCTGCCCTCGGGCAGCTGGATGTCCGACACCCGTCGCCCGGCCGCCGGAGCGCCCTCGCCGACCTCGACCTCGATGATCTCCAGCTGCTCGTCGGGCAGGTCGAGCAGGTGCACGAGACCGTGCCCGGGCACCTCGTGCTCGATGAGGTTGAGGATCAGGTCGGTCGCCGAGACCGCGGGCTGGATGCCGAGCAGCCTGAAGTGCTGGAGGTTGCGGGGGTTGTTGCAGCGGGCGATGATCCGCTCGCAGAGGTACTTCTCCTGGGCGACCTGGCAGATGAGGATGTTGTCCTCGTCATCGCCGGTGACGGCGACCACGAGGTCCGCGCGCTGGATGCCCGCGCGCTCGAGGACCCACAGCTCCGTGCCGTCGCCGTACTGGATCGCGTGCTCGAGCTCCTGCTCGATGCGCAGGTAGGCGCGGCGGTCGCCCTCGACGAGCGTGACCTCCTGGCCGTTGCGGATGAGCTCGCGCGCGAGGTTGAGGCCGACCTTGCCGCCCCCGACGATGACGACGTACATCAGGCCGCGGAGGCTTCCAGGATGGCCTTCTCGAACATCGCGATGCCGAGCTTCACCGCGCAGATCGTGTGCAGGCCCTGCGTCTCATACCAGTCCGAGCGGGCGGGATCGAGCACGCGCACGACGACGCGCTCGACGCCGAAGCGCTTCTGCGCGATCTGCGCCACGAGGATGTTCGTGTTGTCGCCGCGCGTGGCCGCGATGAACATGTCGGCCTCCTCGATGCCCGCGGCGAGCAGGGCGTCGATCTCGATCGCGGTGCCGACGGTGAAGCGCCCGCCGGCGTCCTCCCAGGACGTCGCCTGGCCGGCGTCCAGTCGCTCATGCGACAGCGGATCCTCGTCGAGCACCGACACGGTGTGGCCCGCGGCCAGCGAGGATTTCGCGACGGCCGCCCCCACGCGGCCGGCCCCGACGACGAGGACCATCATGCGTCGGATGCTAGTGCACCCTGCGTATCCGGCGTGCGGCCGGCGAGCGGCAGCTCGCCGGGCGGCGCGGTGAGGATCACGCGGCACGGCGCCTTGCGCACGACGTACTTCGTCGCGTCTCCCACGAAGTTGTCCAGCGGGCCCCCGGTGCCGCCCAGCAGCGCCCCGCCGCGGATGCGCGAGGGCTCCTCCGCGGCGAGCACGATGAGCTCGACGCCGCGGCGGGCAGCCTCGGCGACGATCGCCTCTCCGGCGCGCCGCGCGCGGACGGTCGCGGTCGCCACCTCGACGCCCTCGTACTCCTCGCCGACCGCCTTGGCGCGCGCGAGCGCCGCGCGGGCGCGCTTGAGCTGGGCCTCGGGCAGGCGCGCGTCGAGCGGCAGCGAGAGCGGCACCTCGAAGACCCAGACGGCCTCGATCGTCGCGCCCTCGGGGCGGGTCGCGTCGTCCTGCTCGGCGGCAGCGAGACGGCCCGCCGTCTGGACGATGTCGTCGTCCAGCGGCGTGCCGAGGATCGGCACGAGGATCGAGCCGTACTCCGCCCGCACCGGCTCCTGGCGCAGCGCCTGCTCGGACACCACGACCCGGCGGAACACCGACATCCCGTTCACGCGCCGGTAGGCGACGTACAGCGCGATGCCGATCGCCATCCAGACGATCCCGACGTAGCGCGCACCCTCGTGGGAGACGAGCAGGCTGAGGAAGCCGAGCGCCGCCATCACCGCGCCGAGCACCGCCGGCAGCGGGAGGTCGCCGCCGCCGACGCGGATCGACAGCGGGATCCGGTAGGGCCGCGGGCGGTCGGGCTCGCGGTAGCGCAGGACGCAGATGGCGACGTGGGCGATCGTGAACGCCAGCAGGGCGCCGAAGGCGCAGATGCCCATGAGGAACTCGAGATCGCGCGGCAGGACGAGCGCCGCGGCGAGCACCGCCGCGAGGAGGATCACGACGTACGGCGTCGAGTGGCGCGGGTGCAGCCGGCCGATGCCGCTGGGGATCTGGCTGTTGGTCGCCAGGGAGTACGCCAGGCGCGAGGTGCCGAGCATCGCCGCGTGCGCGGCCACGATCAGCGTCACCGTCGCCAGTGCCGCGGTGAGGTAGACGAAGACGTCGGCGAGCCAGTCGGGCTCGAACGTGTCGACGACGGCGAGCACCGGCGCGTCGAGCGCCTCGCCCGTCAGGGGGCCTGCGCCCGGAGTCACGGGCAGGGCCGCGACGGCGACGAACGCGATCCCGACGTAGATGACGAGCACGGAGGCGGTCGCGCTGAGGACGAGGCGCTTCAGGCCGCGCGACCCGATCTGGATCTCGCCCGCCAGCCCCGACGCGGCCTCCAGGCACGTGAACGCGACGGTGCTGACCGTCAACGCGAAGACGAGGTCCGACCAGGCCGGGGTCGTGCCGAGGTCGATCGAGTTGGTGAGCGCGTCGACGTCGGCGACGAGCAGCACCCCGAAGACGATGATCGTGAGCTGCAGGCCGAGGTCGACGAGCACCAGCGCCGAGACGCGCTCGCGCAGCGCGCCGCCGCGGACGCCGGAGATGTTGCGCAGCGCGACATACACGACGATGCCCAGCGCGATCGCGAGCTCCGGCACCGGGCCGGCGAGCGCCGACCAGTAGGCGGCGACGTAGTTGGCCGCCACGAACGCCGTGATCGCAATGAGGATGAGGAAGTCCAGCAGCACCGCCCAGCCGGCGATGAAGCTCCACAGCTCGTTGAACGCGTACCGGGCGAAGACCGTCGAGCCCGCCCGCTCCTGGTGCAGCGATGCGCCCTCGACGTAGGTCATCGCGCCGAGCGCGAAGAAGATCCCGGCGCCGAGGAAGACCAGCGGCGTCAGGCCCGCGGCGTTCTCGGCGACGACGCCGAGGGAGAAGTAGACCCCGCCGGCCAGCGAGGTCCAGACGATCGCGAAGATCGCGGGCGACCCGAGGCTGCGGCGGAACATCAGGGGCCCCGCCAGGTGAAGTACAGCCGCCCGGCCCCGGCAGCGGCGAAGAGCACGCCCATGATCATCCCGAGCGCGAACGGGCCGCCGCCGTTGGCGACCGTCACGACGATGATCGCGATCCCGAGGCCGAACATCGCCGCCGACAGGACCATCGTCCCAACGCGGTGGATGTCGCGCGGCTCGGGCACGCGCGGGGTCAGACCTGCTCGACGAACTCGAGCAGCGCCTCGAGCGTCACGTCCCAGCCGAGCGTGTCGCCGCCGCCGGGCAGCTCCTCCTGCCAGCCCAGGCCGAACTCGCGGCGGTCGATCGTGGTCGACAGCTCGATCCCGACGCGGTTCTCGGGGCTCAGGAGCCCTGGGCCGGGAAGGCCGATGCGTCCCGTCGCCTCGACCGCCTGGGTGTGGCCGTGGATCGAGAGCGCGCCCTGCACGACGATCGCCCGCGTGGCGTCCCCGCTGAACTGCGAGACGACCCAGTTCACCTCGGGGAAGCGCTGCGCGTCGAGGAACTCGGCGGACAGCATCCGCTCGCGGATGATCGGGTTGTTCAGATCGAGGCTTGCGACGGGAACCGTCGCGGTCAGGGTCCCGGCGCCGACGTCGAGGGTCGCGTCGATCTCCTTGAAGCCGGCGCGATAGTCGCGCGCGCCGAGGTGGCGGACCTTGAAGGTGACCGACGAGAACGGCGGGTCGGCGCGCCAGACCCCGCCCGTCAGGTGCTGCTCGAGGAAGCTCACCGGCTGCTGTGACTGCGCGGACACAGCCGGACTGTAGCCCTCACGTGCCCGTGCCCGGCCGGGGGACGTCGAACGCGGCGACCGCGTCGCCGCCCTGGACGCCGACGTAGAGATCGCGTCCTCGCGGGCCGACGACCGGCGAGATCGGGATGTTCAGCACCTTGACGTCCTCGCACTTCTCCTCGCCGTCGTCGGACACGCAGCCCTTGTAGGCCAGCGCGCCGCCCCTGGGATCGCGGGCGTACATCGCGAGGCCGGCGCGCGCGCTCACGAACAGCGTGCGCCCGTCGGGGCTGAGCGCGATGCCGCCGCCGGTGAAGCCGGCCGCCTGGCCCTGGCGGCGGTTGCTGCAGGCGCCGCTGGAGGCGTGGCGGTTGGCGGCGCCGGCCGCGCCGGGCTTCTGAACGAGCCTGCCGCTCGACGCATCGCGATCGAAGACGACGATCGCGCAGCCCAGAAACGAGACGACGTACGCATTGGCACCGTCGGCGCTGAGCGTGATCGCCCCCGCGCCGCGCAGGCCGCGCGCGCTCGTGCAGGCGGGGTCCTGGCTGATGCAGCCGCCGCTGCCGCGCCCGGGCGTCAGCGCGCCGCTGCGGCGGTCGCGGTCGAGGATCGCGACAGCGCCCGCCCCGCCGGCGTCCGTGCCCGAGGCGGCGTAGACCTGGCGGCTGTCGGGCGTGACGACGATCGACGTCGCGCCGTCGACGTCGGGATCGGCAATGCAGCGGGCGCCGTCGGCGCCCTCGCTCGTCGCCGCGACGCAGCCCGCCGGCCCCTCGAGCTGTTGCAGCTCGCCCGTCGCGGCGTCACGATCGAAGGCGAGCACGTCGACGCTCGTGGCGTAGACCGTGCGCCCGTCCGGGCTGACGGTCACCGAGCTCGCGCCCGAGAGCCCGCGGGCGCGCCCGCAGCCCGGGGTCCGCGCCTGCGCGCCGCGCTGGTTGCCCGTGCGCGTGAGGCAGCCCGCGGCGCCGGCCTTCTGCGTCAGCGCGCCGCCGGCGCGGTTGCGGTCGAAGATCGCGAGCCCGTCGGCCGATCCGACGTAGACGTTGCGACCGTCGGGGCTGATCGCGACATCGGTGACCCCGAACAGCCCGCGGCCGATCGCGCACGCACGCCGCGTCGCGATGTCGGCGCCCTGGCGCAGGTTGCGCGCGCGCTCGCCGCCGGGCGTGCCGTCGCGCGAGACGCACCCGCTCCGCCCCGGCGCCGCGGTCAGCACGCCGGTGCGCGCGTCGCGATCGAGCACGGCGACGGCCTCGCGGTGCGCGGCGACGTAGGCGTTCGCGCCGTCGGGGCTGAGCACGAGCGCCGTCGGCAGCCCGACGGCTCGCGCGACCCTGCAGTCGCCGTTCTTCGAGGCGTCCGAGAAGCCGCCCGTGCCGTCGACCGACACGCACGCGGAGGTCCCGGGCTTCTGCTTCAACCCCCCGCTGTCGCCGTTGTAGTCGCCGAAGAACAACGACCACGCGACAAACGACCCGACGCCCGCGAGCAGGATGCCCACGACGATCGCCAACGTATCCGAGTAGTCGCTCATCCGGCCCACATCCCGTCCCCCCGCGAAGCCCGCTGCGCAAGACCGTCCCACCCCCACGCCGTCGCGTGACGACTGAGGGATGCATCGGCGATGCCTGAGTGGAGCGGCGGACTGGGCACAGTGCGCCGGCACGGGCCCTGTCCGCCGATCCGCTCAGGCGCGCCGAGGCGCCCTCAGTCGTTACGCGACAAGGGGGATGATGAGGATGGCGACGATGTTCGCGACCTTGATCATCGGGTTGATCGCGGGGCCCGAGGTGTCCTTGTAGGGATCGCCGACCGTGTCGCCCGTGATCGAGGCCTCGTGGGCGAGCGTGCCCTTGCCGCCGAACGCGCCCTCCTCGATGAGCTTCTTCGCGTTGTCCCACGCGCCGCCGCCGGCGGTCATGGCGACCGCCATGAAGAGCCCGACGACGATGACGCCGATCAGCAGCCCGCCGAGCGCCTCGACGCTCAGCACGCCGACGATCAGCGTGAACACGATCGGGATCAGCGACGGGATGATCATCTCGCGCTGCGCGGTCTTCGTGACGATGTCGACGCAGGTCGCGTAGTCGGGCTTCTCGGTGCCGTCCATGATCCCCGGCTTCTCGCGGAACTGGCGGCGGACCTCCTCGACGACCGCACCGCCGGCGCGGCCGACGGCCTCCATCGACAGCGCGGCGAAGAGGTAGACCATCATGCCGCCGAGCAGCAGCCCGATGAGCACCTCTGGCTTGTCGATGAGGAACACGACGGGGTCCTTGCCGTTGTCGGCGAGCTCGGCCTCGAGCTCGATCTTGAAGGCGGCGAACAGCACGAGCGCGGCAAGCACGGCCGACCCGATGGCGTAGCCCTTCGTGACGGCCTTCGTCGTGTTGCCGACCGCGTCGAGCGGGTCGGTCACGGCGCGGACCTCCTCGGGCATGTCGGCCATCTCCGCGATGCCGCCGGCGTTGTCGGTGATCGGCCCGAACGCGTCGAGCGCGACGATCAGCCCGCAGAGCCCCAGCTGCGCCATGACGGCGACGCCGATGCCGTAGATGCCGCCGAGCTCGTTGGCGCCGAAGAGCCCGAGCGCGAGGACGACGGCCGGCAGGGCGGTGGCCTGCATGCCCTGCGAGAGGCCCGAGATGATGTTCGTCGCGTGGCCGGTCTGCGAGGCCTCGGCCGTCTTCTTGACGGGGTTGAAGCGCGTCGACGTGTAGTAGTCGGTGATGAGGAACAGCAGCGCGGTCACGCCGAGCCCGATCAGCGAGCAGAGGTACAGGTCGCCGACGCTCGGGGCGGCGACGTTGACGTCCGCGGTGCGCGTCGCGAGATCGCCCATGACCCAGTGCGTGACCGGGTAGAAGGCGGCCGCGGCGATGATGCCCGATGCGACGAGGCCCTGGTACAGCGCGCGCTCGACGTTGCCGGCGGCCGACCGGACGAAGAACGTGCCGATGATCGAGGACACGATCGCGACGCCTCCGAGGACGAGCGGGTAGAGCGCGACAGCGGTCGCGTTGGCGTCGGCGAACGTCAGGACGCCGAGCAGCATGACCGCGACGGCGGTGACCGCATACGTCTCGAACAGGTCGGCGGCCATGCCGGCGCAGTCGCCGACGTTGTCGCCGACGTTGTCGGCGATCACGGCCGGGTTGCGCGGGTCGTCCTCGGGGATGCCGGCCTCGACCTTGCCGACGAGGTCGGCGCCGACGTCGGCGCCCTTCGTGAAGATGCCGCCGCCCAGGCGGGCGAAGACGGAGATCAGCGAGCCGCCGAAGCCGAGGCCGATGAGCGCGTCGACGGCCTCCTTCTGAGTCTTGTCGAAGACGGAGGTCAGCAGCCCGTAGTACGCCGCGACGCCGAACAGCGCGAGCCCGACGACGAGCATGCCGGTGATCGCGCCGCCGCGGAAGGCGGCGTTCAGCGCCGGCGGAATGCCTCCGCGCGCGGCCTCGGCGACGCGGCAGTTCGCGCGAACCGAGACGTTCATGCCGATGAATCCGGCGGCCGCGGACAGCAGGCCGCCGATGGCGAAGCCGATCGCGACGTCGATCGACTGCAGCGGGATCAGGACGACGAACAGGACGACGCCGACGATCGCGATCGTCGTGTACTGGCGGCGCAGGTATGCAGAAGCGCCTTCCTGGACGGCCTTGGAGATCTCCACCATGCGCTCGTTGCCGGGCGAGAGGGCCAGGAGCGACTTGGTCGTGAGCGCCCCGTAGAGCACCGCCAGGCCTGCGCAGAGCAGTGCGACGACGACGCCGTGGTCCAACAGGAAATCACTCAACGAAACCGGCCTCCAGAAGTCTTGGGTGATGAGAGCCCGCGATCACCCCGAGTGAACGCAGCACGGCCCCCACCGCGGGAATTGCGGCCGCGAGTGTACTTGGCCTCGCGGACGCACGCGGCGCGCCGGTTGGCGCTTCGCGCGGCGCGCTATTGCCCGGGAACCCAGAGGCGGCCGCTGGACTTGGCCGGCCCGGGCGCCTGCGCCTCCGGCGCGGGCTCGCCGGGCGGCGGCGCGGCGCCCGCGGCCCCCGACTGCGTGTAGGCGAGCTGCAGCTGCGTGAGCGCGTCGCGGACCTGCGCGGTCTCGGGGCCGAGCGTCGGCTCGACGAGCGGCAGCAGCGCGCGGGTGGCGTCGATCGCCTGCGCCACCTGGCCCCACTCGGGCTCCTCGTCGACGCCGGTGAGCCCGGCTCTGCGCGCGGCGAGGTTCAGCAGCGACACGACGGTCTGCACGAGCACGTCCTCGACGCGGATCCGCGCCAGCTCAGCCTCGTAGGCGGCACGCAGCTCGTCCTCGCTGAGTCCGGACAGGTCCTCCTCGGGTGGCAGCTCGGTGCTCATCCGGATACCTCCTGGGCGTAGGTGGTCATGGTCTCGCGGACGGTCTCAGCGTAGACCGCGCGCAGGTCGGCGGTCTCATCCAGCGCCGCCCGCTGGCGCTGGGCGCCGTTGGGATCGTCGAGCGCCGCGTCGATGCGCTGCTCTGCGCGCGCGGGCGCCGACCAGCTCCAGAGCTGGTGCAGCGCGGCGCGGGTGCTGATCTCGGTCCCGCGCGCGAGGTCGATCATCCGCCCGTCCATCCCGTGCCGGATCGCGCGCCACATGTTCTCCTCGACGAGGCGCGGCGGCGGGTCGTCGAACGGCACGCCCTCGTCGATGTCGCGCAGCGCCTGCGCGACCGACGCGACGATGAGCCCCGCGAGACCCTCGGATTCGGCCATGCTCACCTGGGCGTCGCAGATGCGCACCTCGATCGTCCCGTAGGACGCGTGCGGGCGCACGGACCACCAGACCTGCGTGTACTCGACGATCGAGTGCGTCGCGATCAACAGCTCCATGTACTCGCGGAAGGTCCGCCAGCTCCCGTACGCATCGGGGACGCCGCAGCGCGGGAAGGACTTCGTGAACGTCTGGGTGCGCGCGGAGTGCAGCAGCGTGTCATGGCCCTCGAGGAACGGCGAGCTCGCGCTGGCGGCGAGCAGGACCGGCAGGATCGGCCGCAGCCGGTCGCAGGCGAGCACGGCGCGATCGGCACCGCGCACCCCGACGTGGACATGCAGGGAGAAGGTGTTGTTGCGCCGGGCGACGTACCCCAGGCCCTCGACGACGCGGCGGTAGTGCTCGGTGTCGATGTTGCGCTGCTCGCGGTAGTCGGCCCACGGGTGCGTGCCGGTCGACCCGAGCGCCACGCCGTGCGCGGCGGCAAGCGCGAAGAGGCGCCGCCGGTGCTCGCGCTGATGCGACAGCGCGTCGTGGACGTCCTCCCCGCGGCCGGACACGATCTCGATCTCCGATGAGATCAGCTCCCCCGTGATCGCCGCGGCCAGCACCGGGTCGTTCTCGGCCGCGGCGTCGCGCAGCTCCTCGAAGCGCGGCACGAGGTCCAGCGACTCCGGGTCGAGCACGGCGAACTCCTCCTCGAGCCCCACCGTCAGGTCCTTGGAGGACGCGAAGATCTCCTCCGTGCTGTCGAGATCGATGGGCATGGGCGTGGAGGACGCGGCGCCGGGCGGTGGATCAGGTGAGATAGAAGTACAGCGCGTACAGCAGGTCGACCGCCGGCGACGAGGTGTGGACGGTGACCTCGGGCGGCACCTGCAGGAGCGCCTCGGAGTAGTTGAAGATGATCTTCACGCCGGCCTCGACGAGGTCGTCGGCGATCGCCTGGGCCGCGGCGGTCGGCACGGCGAGCACGCCCACGACGATGTCCTCGTCCTCGACCATCGCCTTCAGCTCGGAGCTGTGGCGGATCGTCGTCGGGCCCACGGCCTGCCCGACCTTGCGCTTGTCGGTGTCGAAGATCGCGACGACGCGGAAGCCGTGGTCGGCGAAGATGTCCGAGGACGCGATCGCCTGGCCGAGGTGGCCGGCGCCGAACAGGGCGATGTTGTGCTGCCCCGACGTGCGCAGGATCTTGCGGATCTGCGACACGAGCGCGTCGACGTTGTAGCCCACGCCGCGCTTGCCGAACTTGCCGAAGCCGGAGAAGTCGCGGCGGATCTGTGTCGGATTGACGTGCGTGTAATCGCTCAGCTCGCGGGAGGAGATCGTCTCCTTGCCCATCTTCTTGGCCTGCGTGAGCACCTGCAGGTAGCGCGACAGGCGCGCCGCCACTCCGAGAGAGAGGCGCTCTCCTCCGCCGATCGCGCCGTCACGCGGAACCGACGAGTCCACCTGGGGTGCAGCTCGCTCGCCGGTCGTCATCGACGGTTCACTCTATCCAGAAGGGCTCGAAGGGCGGGTTCGTCCACGTGAAAGTCAAACAACTCTCGGCCATCCAGCGTGACGACCGGGATGCGCTCGAGGTAGGCGGCGTGCAGCGCGTCGTCGGTCGTGATGTCGACCTCGGCGAAGGGCTCGCCGATGCGGCGCAGGACGCCGCGCGCGTCGTCGCAGAGATGGCAGCCGGGGCGCCCGTAGAGCACGAGCCGCGGGCTCACGCGAGCGCGCGCTGCCCGGAGGCGTAGGCGTCGAGCGCGAGGTAGGAGGGAAATCGCTGCGCCGGTGCCCAGCGGGCCGCCGAGGCGATCATCGCGGCGTTGTCGGTGCACAACTCGCGGGGTGGCACGCCCAGAGCGATACCCAGTGCCCCCAGGCGCTCACGCAACGGCCCGTTGGCGGCGACGCCGCCGCCGATCGCCAGGCGCCCGATCCCGGACGCGTCCACCGCCTGCTCGCAGCGCTCGACCAGCGCCGCGACGATCGCGTGCTGGTAGCCCGCGGCAAGGTCGGCGGCACGCGCGGCGGCCTCCTGCTCGCCGAGCTCGCGGATGCGGTACAGCAGCGAGGTCTTCACGCCCGCGAAGGAGAAGTCCAGGGCCGCCACGCGCCGGGCGACCGGAAAGGCGAACGCGGCCGGGTCGCCGCTGCGCGCGAGGCGCTCGAGCGCGGGGCCGCCGGGAAACGGCAGCCCGAGCATCCGCGCGCCCTTGTCGAACGCCTCGCCGGCGGCGTCGTCGAGCGTGCGCCCGAGCACGGTGAACGACGCGTGGTCCTCCACCCGCGCCAGGAGCGTGTGCCCGCCGCTGGCGATGAGGCACACGAAGGGCGGCTCCATCACCGCCTCGCCCCCCTCCACGCGCAGGAAGTTCGCGGCGACGTGGCCCTGCAGGTGGTCGACCGCCGCGAGCGGCAGCCCGCGCGCGGCGGCGAGGCCCTTGGCGGTCGCGATCCCGACGAGCAGCGCGCCGACGAGCCCCGGGCCCTGCGTGACCGCCACGAGCCCGATGTCGGCAAGCGTCGCGCCCGCGCGCCACAGCGCGTCGTCGACCGCGGCGTTGGCGAGCTCGAGGTGGTGGCGCGAGGCGATCTCCGGCACGACGCCGCCGTAGGCGTCGTGGATGCCCTGGGAGGAGATGACGTTCGAGCGCATCTCCCCGTCGCCGCTGACCACGGCGGCGCACGTGTCGTCGCAGCTCGTCTCGATGCCGAGGATCAGCATCGGGCCGTCACGCCGGCGACGCGTTCGGGACGTCGTCGAGGTTGCCCGCGAGCGTCGACTGCGTGCGCCACATGACCACCGCGTCCTCGCCGTTGTCCTGGTAGTAGCGGCGCCGGCGCCCGGCGGCGCGAAAGCCGTAGCGCTCGTAGAGCTCGATCGCCGGGCGGTTGGACTCGCGCACCTCCAGCGTGAAGCGCGCCGTCCGCGAGTCGATCCGGCGCAGGAGGTCCTCGAGCATCGCGGTCGCGATGCCCCGGCGGCGCTCCTCGGGGTCGACGGCCACGTTCATGATGTGCCAGACGGTGTCGTAGCGCGAGCAGATCAGGTAGCCGAGCATCCGCCGGTCGCGCAGCGCGGCGAGGCAGACCCCGGCCGGCTTGGAGAGCTCGAGCACGAACATCGCCATCGACCACGGCGTCGGAAAGGCGCGCCGCTCGATCGCCATCAGCTCGGGCAGGTCGGCATACGTCAGCCGGCGGATGTCGAGGGGCGCTTCGGCGGTCACGATGGCGGGGTGTCGCGGCGGGCGGCGTCGGGTGGGCGCAGGTAGTCGGGGAGGACGAGGTCGCGCGCGGTCGCCTGGGAGGCCTCGAGCGCGAGCCGGCAGATCGTCTCCGCGGCGACGCCGTGAAGGGGCGATCGGTCCGGCGCGACGAGGCATCCGGCGCCTTCCAGGTCAGAGCGGAAGCGTACCGAGCCGTCACCCACCGCCAGCCAGCGCGCATCCTCCTCGCGCAGCCGCGCGGCGAGCGCCGCCGGCGCCAGCGCGACCTGCTCGAGCACCTGCTCGCCGTCGCGCCAGCCGGCGGCGTACACCTCCGACCGGCGCGCGTCGACGACCGCCAGCACGCCCGCCCCGGCGGGCGCCTCTGCCGCGGCCGCCACGGCGAGCGCGCGCAGGGTCGAGACGCCGACGAGCTCCGCGCCCGTTCCCTGCGCGAGCGCCCGGGCGGTCGCGACCCCGATGCGCAGCCCGGTGAACGTGCCCGGGCCCAGGCCGACCGCGATCCGATCGACGTCGGCGAAGGCGATGCCCGCCTCCGCGAGCAGCTCGCTCGCCAGCGCCAGCAGCTGCGCCGCATGGCCGGGCCGCTCGCCCGCGGCGGGCTCGTGGCGGCGCACGCGAGCCCCCTCCCCCGGCTCCTGCAGCAGGCCGACGACGGTCGCCGGCGTGGCGGTGTCGAAGCCGAGGACGATCACCGGCGCTCGACGACGACGAGGCGGCGGTCGCCGCCGCGGTGCTCGAGGCGCACGCGCGCGGCGACGCGCTCGGGCTCCAGGCCCGCCGGCGAGCCGACCTCCGGCCATTCGACGAACGCGACGCGGTCGGCGGCGAGCTCGTCGGCCAGCAGCGCCGGGTCCTCGTCGCCGAGATCGCCGAGGCGGTAGAGGTCCAGGTGCGAGATCGGCACCGACCCGTCGTAGCGGCGGGCGATCGTGAAGCTCGGGCTCGTCACGGCGCAGGTGACGCCGAGCGCCCGGCAGGCGCCGCGCACGAACGTCGTCTTGCCTGCGCCCAGGTCGCCCGAGACGAGCACGATGTCGCCGGGCGCGAGGCGCCGCGCGAGCTCGGCCGCGATCGCCTCGGTCTCCTCGGGAGCGCCGGTCTCAGTAGAGGTCGGCATCGACGGTACGGAGCCGCAGCCCCACGCCGACGAGCGTCAGCGCGACGCCCCACAGGAACAGCACGCGCGGGTCCGAGCCCGTGTTCGGAAGCTCGCCGGGAGCCGCCGCCGCCGGGGTCGGCGCGCTGCCCGGGTCCCCGCTGGAGAGCGGCACCGGCGGGGTCGTCGAGACGTCGGCCCTGCCGCGCGGGTCGGTCGTCGTCTGGGCCGCCGCGGAGGCGGGCAGGCCGAGCGCCAGGGTCAGCAGCAGGGCGGCGATTGCGCGCGTGATCGGCACCGGTCGCACTCTAGACGCTGACGCGGGCGGAGCCCGGGCGATTGCGCTGCGCTACCGTCGCGCGGTGCTGACCGATGTCCAGGCCGAGCGGCTGACGGCCTGCGCGCGCGTCCTGAGCGCGCCGGCGCGGATCGTCATGACCGGCAACGTCGTGCCCGACGCGCTCGCGGCCATGCAGGCAGGCGCGGCCGAGGGGGTCGGCGTCGTGGTCCTGCCCTCCGGCGAGATCGACGGCGTCGAGGGCTCGATCGACGTCCTCTTCATGGGCCCAGCGAGCCCGTACAGCGCAGCGGTCGACATGTTCCAGCGCTGGCCGGCACGCGTCGTGCCGGGCGGCACGCTCTTCGTGCACGGAGCCTTCGCGTTTCCCCCGCTCACAGCCGCGCTGTTGCGCACGATCGGCTCCTCGCGCGGGTGGCGGTACTTCGACCGCGACGGCGCGCTGGCCGAATACGTGCGCGCCGACCTGAGCCACGGCGAGCGCGTGCTCGACGCGTTCGCCCAGGCCGCGCAGCTGCCGTGGTTCGCCCGCGGCCTGGCGCGCAGACGCCTGCAGCACTGACGTATTCCTGCGAGCCCCGGGCTAGGCTGGTCTCATGGAAGAGACCGACCTCACCCCGATCACGAAGACCGACGACGAGTGGCGCGCGGAGCTCACGCCCGAGCAGTACGAGGTGCTGCGCAAGGCGGGGACCGAGCGCGCCTTCACCGGGCCCTACGTCGACGAGAAGACGCCCGGGACGTACAGCTGCGCAGGCTGCGGCGCCCCGCTGTTTGACTCCGACGCGAAGTTCGACTCCGGCACCGGCTGGCCGAGCTTCACCGACCCGGCGGTCGCCGACGCGGTCGAGACCCATACCGACCGCTCCTACGGGATGACCCGCACCGAGGTCATCTGCAAGCGCTGCGGGGGCCATCTGGGCCACGTCTTCCCCGACGGGCCCGGGTCCAGCGGCGAGCGCTACTGCATCAACGGCTGCGCGCTGAAGCTCGAGCCCAAGCAGTAGACGCGCGGCCGGGCGCGCCAGCGGGTAGCCCGAGGGCTCCCGGACGAAAGGAGCGCCCGATGCAGTACTGGTTCGCAACCTCCTCGGAGGAGTTCACGCCGACGGCGATGATCGAGCAGGCCAAGGCCGCCGACCGCGCCGGCTTCGACGCCCTGGGCACGTCCGACCACTTCGCCCCCTGGTTTCCCGATGGCCAGGCCGCCAACGCCTGGGTCTATCTCGGGGCGCTCGGCCAAGTGACCGAGAAGCCGATCGGGACCGGGGTCACGCCGATCGTGCACCACTACCACCCGGGCGTCGTGGCGCAGGCGTTCATGTCGCTCGAGGAGCTCTACCCCGGGCGCGTGTTCCTCGGGGCGGGCTCCGGGGAGGCCGTCAACGAGACGCCGCTCGGCATGCAGTGGCCGCCCTACGACGAGCAGAGCCGGCGACTGGAGACCGGCCTGGAGGCGATCACGCGGCTGTGGGCCGGCGAGACCGTCACGATGGACGCCGGCTGGTTCAGGCTCGAGAACGCCAAGCTCTGGACGCGGGCGAGGACGCGCCCGAAGCTCTACGTCTCCGCGTTCGGGCCGCAGTCGGCGGAGATCGCCGGGCGCTACGGCGACGGCCTGTGGACGCTCGGGGACCCCGAGCAGGCGCCCGAGATCATCGACGCCTACCGTGAGTCCTGCCGCCGCCACGGGCGCGAGGAAGGCGAGATCATCTTCCAGGCCGGCTTCGCCTGGGCCGACGACGAGCAGGCCGCGATCGAGGGCGCGCGCCACTGGAAGCCGACGCAGCTCCCCGAGCTCTACCTCCAGGACGTCGCCGACCAGCACGACATGCAGCGTCGCGCCGACGAGCAGATGAGCGACGAGGAGTTCGCAAAGGAGGGCTTCCTGATCGGCTCGGACCCGGGCGAGCACGTCGAGCGCATCCGCGCGATGGAGGGCGCGGGCGCGACCGTCATCTGCCTGCAGCTGATCGGCCGCGCCGACCCGCTGGGCTCGATCCGCACCTACGGCGAGCGGGTGCTGCCGGCGCTGCGGGGCGCGACCGTCGGCTCCTAGAAGAGGCCCAGCTGCTCGTCGGCGGGCTCCTCGCCGACCGGCGGCGGCAGCGCCCCTGCTGGCACGGCCGGCGGCGGCGGCTCGGCGTCCAGCGCGACCTCGGGCTCGGGCACGGCGGGCTCGCTGTGCCGGGGCTGCTCGGGCAGCGCCAGCGCCAGCAGCTCGGGCAGCCGCGCGAAGTCCGCACGCAGCGTGTCCAGCAGCGATCGGGTGTAGAGCGCGGCAGCGGGATGAAACAGGGGATACAGCCGCACCGCGCGGCGCCCGATGACGCGGATCTCCGCCTGGCCGTGCAATCGCGAGATGCCGGTCGGATCCGCGCGCAGGAGCTTCGTCGAGAAGTTCCCCAGGGTGCAGATCACCCGCGGCTCGATGAGCTGCACCTGGCGCATGAGGTAGTCCTGGCAGTTGTCGATCTCGGCCGGGAGCGGGTCGCGGTTGCCGGGAGGGCGGCATTTGAGGACGTTCGCGATGAACACGTCGCCGCGCGCCAGGCCCACCTCCCCCAGCAGCTGATCGAGCAGCTTGCCGGCCTGGCCCACGAACGGGATCCCCTGCTCGTCCTCACGGGCGCCCGGAGCCTCGCCCACGAACATGAGATCGGCATCCGCGTTGCCGGATCCGAAGACGACCTGCGTGCGCGTGGTCGCAAGCTCCGGACAGCGCGGGCAGCCGCGGGCCTGCGCATAGACCGCCTTGAGCTCCTCGCGACGCTCAGCGCTCGTCGACACGGGCCGATCGTAGTGGTCGCCGCGGGTGAGCTATCGTCTGTCTCGACGGCACCCACCGTCGACACACGAAGCGCGACCGGTACCCCGGCCTCCGAGGACTGGACCGACATGATGGACACGCAGACAACGCCTACGCGGCCCTCCCACGCGCGCGGCCCAGCCCGCATCGCGATCGTCGGCGCCGGCCGGCTCGGGAGCGCGCTCGCGGGCGCGCTGACGGCTGCCGGCCTGGACGTCGAGGGCCCGCTCGGCCGCGCCGAGGCTCCCGCGCCCGACCGCGACGTCGTGCTGCTGTGCGTCCCCGACGGACAGATCGAGGCCGCCGCTGCCGCGCTCGCGCCCGGCCCCGTTGTCGGCCACTGCTCCGCCGCAACGACGCTCGACCTCCTCGCGCCGCACCCGGCGTTCTCGCTGCACCCGCTCATGACGGCCACGCTCGCCGGCGCGACCTTCGCCGGCGCGACCGCCGCGATCGCCGGCGCCACACCGGAGGCGCTGGCCGTCGCCGAGGCGCTCTGCGACGCCCTCGGCATGCGGCCGCTGCGGATCGCCGACGCCGATCGTGCCGCCTACCACGCGGCGGCCTCCGTCGCCTCGAACTACCTCGTCGCCGTCGAGGACCTCGCGGAGCGGCTCGCCGCCACCGCCGGCCTGGACCGCGAGCCGCTCGTGGCGCTCGCGCGGGCCAGCCTCGCCAACTGGGCTGCGCTGGGCGCGCCGGGCGCTCTCACCGGACCGATCGCCCGTGGCGACGAGGAGACCGTCGCCCGCCAGCGCGCGGCGGTCGCCGAGCGCGTGCCCGAGGACCTCGCGCTGTTCGACGCGCTGACCGCGGCGACGCGCCGCCTCGCCGGGAGCCCGGATGGTGGTGCGATGAGCACCGTCCGCACCGTCGCCGACCTGCGCGCCGCGCTGCAGGAGCCTCGCCGCTCCGGGCGCCGAATCGGTCTCGTCCCGACGATGGGCGCCCTGCACGAGGGTCATCTCTCGCTCATCGAGCGCGCGCGCGCAACCTGCGACGTCGTCGTCGTGACGCTCTTCGTGAACCCCACGCAGTTCGACGAGCCCGCCGACCTCGACGCCTATCCGCGCGACGAGGCCCGCGACGCCGCGCTCGCCGAGCGCGCGGGGGCGAACATCCTCTTCGCCCCCGCGCCCGCTGAGATCTACCCGCCCGGCTTCGCGACGACCGTCACGGTCGGCGCCGTCAGCGAGCAGCTCGAGGGCGAGGTCCGCGGCGCCGCGCACTTCGCCGCCGTGGCGACCGTCGTCTGCAAGCTGCTGAACATGGCTCAGCCGCACGTCGCGTTCTTCGGTCAGAAGGACGCACAGCAGGCCGCCGTCATCCGCCATCTCGTCCGCGACCTCGACATCCCCGTCGAGATCGAGATCGGCGCGACGATCCGCGAGCCCGACGGCCTCGCGCTGTCGAGCCGCAACGTGCGACTGCGCGGCGAGGAGCGCGAGCGCGCGCTGGCGCTGCGACATGCGCTGGACGCCGTGCGCGCCCGCGCCGCCTCCGGCGAGCGCGACCCCGCCGCCCTCGCCGCCGCGGGCCGCGAGGCGATGAGCGCGCTGCACGTCGAGCCGGAGTACCTCGCGCTCGTCGCACCCGACACCTTCGCCCCGGTCGACAGCGTCGGCGACGACGAGGTGCTCGTCGCGGTCGCAGCACGGGTAGGCGGCGTACGCCTGATCGACAACGACATCCTCGAGGGAGGCTCGCGATCCTGATGCAGCGCACGATGCTCAAGTCGAAGATCCACCGCGCGACCGTCACGGGCAGCGACCTGCACTACGTGGGCTCGATCACGATCGACCCCGATCTGCTGGAGGCCGCCGACATCCTCGAGCACGAGCAGGTGCACGTCGTCGACGTCGACAACGGCGCGCGCTTCGAGACGTACACGATCGCCGGCGAGCGCGGCTCCGGCGCGATGCAGGTCAACGGCGCGGCCGCGCGGCTCGTGCACCACGGCGACACGATCATCGTCATCTCATATGCCCAGTACGACGCGGCGGAGCTGGTCCGCCACGAACCGCGCGTCGTGCACGTCGAGGCCGGGACGAACCGGATCCTCGACGTCGACAGCGAAGTGGCGACCCTGCTGACCACCCCCCGGGAGCACTGACCATGTCGACGCACCCCAGCCAGATCGCGCTCGCCGCGACGACCCCCGAGCGCCTTCCCGTCACGCTGCCGCGCCTGACGGAGATGAAGCGCCTCGGCGAGCCGATCGTGATGGTCACCGCCTACGACTTCCCGTCCGCGCGGGCGGTCGAGGCCGCCGGCGTGGACGTCGTGCTCGTCGGTGACTCCGGCGCGATGACCGTGCTCGGCTACCCCTCGACGGTCGCCGTCGAGCTCGACGAGATGCTCGTCCTCGCCAAGGCCGTGCGGCGCGGGCTGCGCACGCCGCTGCTCGTCGGCGACCTGACCTTCGGCTCCTACGAGGCGTCCGACGAGCAGGCGGTCCGCAGCGCGCTGCGCTTCGTCAAGGAGGCCGGCTGCGACGCCGTCAAGCTCGAGGGCGGCGGCCCGGTCCCGGTCGCGCGGGCCCGGGCGATCATCGGCGTCGGGATCCCCGTGATGGGCCACGTCGGCCTGACGCCGCAGACGGCGACCGCCCTCGGCGGCTATCGCGCGCAGGGACGCAGCGCGGACGCCGCGGCGCGGATTGCCGCCGAGGCGCTCGCGCTGCAGGACGCCGGCTGCTTCTCGCTCGTCTTCGAGGCGATCCCATCCGACGTCGCCGCCGAGCTCATGTCGCGCATCGCGATCCCGGTCATCGGGATCGGCGCGGGTCCGGCGACCGACGGGCAGGTGCTCGTCTTCCACGACCTGCTCGGCATCCGCGAGGGGCTGGGAGCGCGCTTCGTCAAGCGCTACGCGAGCCTGCAGGACGACATGACGGCCGGCGTCGCGGCGTTTGCCGACGACGTGCGCACCCACCGCTACCCCGAGCCCCAGCACGGCTACGCGATCGAGCAGGCCGAGCTCTCCTCTTTCCGTGACCGCCTGACGTAGACTGCCGCGGCTGTGGCCCGGCTATCGCAGGTCTTCGCGCCGAAGGACCGCGCCTTCTTCGATCTGTTCGAGGAGGCGGCCAACAACGTGCTCCGCGGGGCCGAGCTTCTCGACGAGATGCTGAGCTCCTATCCGGAGCAGGCCGGCCTGGCCCGGGCGATCCTGCTCTGCGAGCAGGAGGGCGACAGGATCACCTACGACATCATCCAGCGCCTCAACTCGACGTTCGTCACGCCGATCGACCGCGAGGACATCCTGCAGCTCGCGTCGGGTCTGGACGACATCGTCGACCTCACCGAGGAGGTGGCCGACTACCTCGGCCTCTACCGCATCGAGGCGCCGATGGAGCAGGCCCAGCGGCTGGCGCACATCCTCACGGAGGCCTGCCGCCAGATCTCGATCGCGACGCCCCGGCTGCGCGGATTTCAGAACGTGTCGCACTTCACGAGCGAGATCCACCGCCTGGAGACCGACGGCGACCGCGTGACGCGCGAGGCGATCGCGTCGCTCTTCGACACCGGCATCGATCCGATGATCGTGATCCGCTGGAAGGACATCTTCGAGCGCCTCGAGGACGCCGTGGACGCCACCGAGCACATCGCCAACACGCTGTCGAACATCGTCGACAAGAACTCCTAGCATCCTCGGCCGGCGCAGGCGCTCGTGGACAGCGACATCATCCTGGTCATCGTCGTCGCGACCGCGCTCGCGTTCGACTTCACCAACGGCTTCCACGACACCGCCAACGCGATCGCGACGTCGATCTCCACGCGGGCGCTGGCGCCGAGGACCGCCGTCACGCTCGCGGCGATCCTGAACTTCGTCGGCGCGTTCATCTCGCTGAAGGTCGCCGCGACCGTCGCCGGCGGGATCGTCGACGCCGACCTCGTGACGACGACCGTGATCTTCGCCGGGCTGATCGGCGCGATCTTCTGGAACCTCCTGACGTGGTACTTCGGCCTGCCGTCGAGCTCGTCGCACGCGCTGATCGGCGGCGTCGTCGGCGCCGCGTTCGCCGCCGCCGGATCGAAGGCGGTCCTCTCGGACGGGCTGCTCGAGAAGGTCATCGTGCCGGCGATCGTCGCGCCGGTGATCGCGTTTCTCGCTGCCGGCGGCGCCATCCTGATCACCTACCGGATGGTCGGGCGCCTGCGGCCGGGGCCCGTCAACCGCGGCTACCGCCTGGGCCAGATCGTCAGCGCGAGCCTGCTGTCGCTGTCGCACGGGACCAACGACGCGCAGAAGACGATGGGCATCATCACGCTCGCGCTGATCGCCCACGGCGACCTGACCGGAGCCAGCCCCGACCCGCCGACGTGGGTCGTCGTGTCGGCCGCGAGCGCGATCGCGCTCGGCACCTACTCCGGCGGCTGGCGGATCATCCGCACGATGGGCAGCCGGATCATCAAGATGGACCCGGCGCAGGGATTCGCCGCGCAGACGGGCGGCGCCGCGGTCCTGCTGACGGCGGCGCACCTCGGCTTCCCGCTGTCCACGACGCATTCGATCACGGGCGCCGTGCTCGGCGCCGGTGCCGCCAAGCGGCTCTCGGCCGTGCGCTGGGGGCTGGCCGGGAACATCGTGGTCGGGTGGATCCTCACGCTGCCGGCCGCCGCAGCCGTGGGCGCGCTGACGTACGGGATCAGCAACATCTTCGGTGACGGCGCGCTCGGGCCGCTGCTGATCTCGGTCTCGCTGCTGACGCTCATGGCGGCGATCTTCGGCAAGCGCCTGCGCCACGGCGCGGCGCCGGTGGCGGTCGCGGCGGGACCCGAGGCATGATCGCGGCGATCGACACCGAGGCGCTGTTCGAGCTCATGTGGGCCGCACCGCTCGCCGTGCTGACGGTGACGGTCGCCTACGGACTCGTCATCAACGGCGTCACGCGCGCGACCGACGCGCGCCGCGACGGCCGCAGCGCCGCCGCGGGGTGCTACGTCGCGGTCGCCCTGTTCGGCGCCGCCCTCTTCGCGGCGGCGGTCGTGTTCGGGTTCGTGATCATGATCTCCAAGGACTGACGTCCGCGCCGCGCTTCTGCAGGCGCGGTTGCAGCGACACGTAACCACGCGCGCGGAGGTGCAAAGGGCGCACGCGCGAGGCATCTTGGACTCACCCGAAGTTGGAGATGAACCCATGCGCCCCCTGCGAATCAGCCTCCTGGCGATCCTCGCCGCGCTGCTCGCGGCCCCCGCCGCCGGCGCTCACGTCGCTCACACGGTCGGTCCCGGGGAGACGCTCTGGTGGATCGCCGCCCAGAACAACCTCACGACCCGCACCGTCGCCGCCTACAACGCCATCTCTCCCGACGCGCAGGTCGTGCTCGGCAGCACGCTGAACGTCCCGACCGTCGCTGAGGGCGCCGCTGCGCTGGCCGGTGCGGGTGCCGGCGCTCCGGCCGCGGCCGCCAGGACGGCGAGCGCACCCCCCGTCGCCGTCGCCGCGCCGCTCGCCGGCGCGCCCGCGCCGCTCGGCGCCTACACCGTTCGCCCGGGCGACACGCTCAGCGCGCTCGCGGCGGGCTCGCGCGTCAGCGTCGCGCAGTTCGCCTACATGAACGGCGTCGAGCCGACCGCCCGGCTGCTCATCGGCGAGGTCCTCAAGCTGCCGGCCGGCGCGCCCGCCCCGGCCGGCGCATCGCTGCCCGCGCCCGCAGCCCGGGTCGTGCCCGACGCGGCGCCGCTGCCGACGGCCGCGCGCCTGAGCGCCGACCGCGTCAAGCAACTCGCCGCCGAGCACGGCGCGCCGGCATCGCTCGCGGCGGCGATCGCCTGGCAGGAGAGCGGGTTCAACAACGGGCTCGTCTCGGTCGCGAACGCGCGCGGCATCATGCAGGTCATGCCCGGCACCTGGAACTGGGTCCAGCAGAACCTGGCGTCGTCGCCGCTGAACCCGAGCTCCGCCGAGGACAACGTCCGCGCCGGGTCGCTGTACCTCGCCCGGCTGCTGCGCGAGACCGCCGGCGACGTGCGGCTCGCCGCAGCCGGCTACTACCAGGGCCTGTCCTCCGTGCGCGCGCGCGGCATGTTCGACGACACGAGGCGCTACGTCGACAACGTCGTGGCGCTGCAGGCGCGCTTCGGCGGCTAGTGGCTCCTCCGGTAAGTCCTTGTGCGCTTGGGGGCCGATCCAAGCGTGCGAGGACTTGCTGGAGGGACCACTAGGACGTCACGCCGCGCAGGACCTTCGCGGGCGCGCCGGCGGCGATCGAGAACGGCGGGACGTCCTGCGTCACGACGCTGTTGGCGCCGATGACGCAGCGCTCGCCGATCGTCACGCCGCTCGTGACGACGACGTTGGCGCCCATCCAGACGTTGTCGCCGATCCGCGTCGGGCCCTTCGTCGAGAAGCCCTGCCACGGCACGGGCTTGTCGGGGTCGTCGAAGCGGTGGTTGCCGTCCGTGACGAAGCAGCCGTTGGCGAGCATGCAGTGCGAGCCGATCTCCACGAGCTCGACCGCCGCGACCATGACGCCGACGTTCAGGAAGGTCCCCTCGCCGATCCGCACGCGGCCGGGAGCGGGCGCGGTGATCCACACGTGCGGCTCGAGCAGCGTGTTGGCGCCGATCTCCAGGCGGTTGTCGGCGAACGCCTCGAGGACGTCGCCATGAAGCGGCCAGCGCGCGAACGCCTCGCGGCGCAGGAGCTCCCAGTGAATCCGGGCGCGGTTCCACGGCAGGTTGTTGCGCTCATACCAGCGCCATTTCTGCGCCCACAGCCGCGCCTGGCGCGCGAGGTCGTCGCTCACGCGACCCAGGCTACGACTTCAGCCGCCTGCGCATCGACGCGGGTTGGCCGCGCTCGGCGTCGAGCATCGCCCGCGCGGTCGTCCTGAGGTCGACCGGGCCGCCCTTCACGGAGCGGCTGCCCTTCGTCTGGCCCAGGATCGAGATCGCGACCGCCTTCTCGTGGAGCGGCAGGACGAATGCGCGGTCGGCCCCGTTGCCCGGCTGCGGCGGCTGTGACTGGCCCGCGCCGGCGCGGTCGTCGCCACCGCCGCAGCCGTCGATCGCGAGCGCGCAAACGGCGGCGACCGCCGCGGCGCTCTGGCGGGTCCGTGGACGCGGGCAGGGTAGCCGACGGCTCCGTGCACGCTGCGGCCTATACCCCGGGGGGGTATGCTAACCTCCACTCATGGCAGCACATTCCCACACACAGGACAGCGCACCGCACCACAGCGGCCTCAACGCGCTCGCCTTCAGCGCCACCGTGCACTGCCTCACCGGCTGCGCCGTCGGCGAGGTGCTCGGCATGGTCATCGGGACCGCGCTCGGGCTCGGCAACCTCGAGACGATCGCCCTCGCGGTCGTCCTGGCCTTCGCCTTCGGCTACGCGCTGACGAGCCTGCCGCTGCTGCGCGCGGGAATGGCGCTCGCCGCCGTCGCGCCGATCGCGTTCGCCTCCGACACGATCTCGATCGCGATCATGGAGATCGTCGACAACGCGATCGTGCTCGCGATCCCCGGCACGATGGAGGCCGGCCTCGGCGACGCCGGGTTCTGGGCCGCGCTCGCCCTGGCATTGCTGATCGCGGGCGCCGCCGCCTTCCCGGTCAACCGCTGGCTGCTCGCGCGCGGCAAGGGCCATGCCGTCGTGCACGCGCACCACGCGCGCCACTGACGATCAGGCGGCGGCCGCGACCTTGCGCCGCCCGCGGCGCGCCTTCGGGGCCGCCGGCTGCACCCCGGCCTCGGCGAGAAATGCGCCGGTGTAGGAGCCCGGCGTCCCGGCGACCTCCTCGGGCGTGCCGGCGGCGACGACCTGGCCGCCCTCCTCCCCGCCCTCGGGCCCCATGTCGACGATCCGGTCGGCGGTCTTGATGACGTCGAGGTTGTGCTCGATCACGACGACGCTGTTGCCCGCGTCGACGAGCCGGTGCAGGACCTCCAGCAGCCGCTGCACATCGGCGAAGTGCAGGCCGGTCGTCGGCTCGTCGAGGATGTAGAGCGTCCGCCCGGTCGCCACCTTCGACAGCTCCGTCGCGAGCTTGACGCGCTGCGCCTCGCCCCCCGACAGCGTCGTCGCCGGCTGCCCGAGGCGGATGTAGCCCAGTCCGACGGCGTTGAGCGTCTCCAGCCGCCGGCGGATCTTCGGGATGTGCTTGAAGAACTCCAGCGCCTCCTCGACCGGCATGCCGAGCACGTCGGCGATCGTCTTGCCCTTGAAGCGCACATCGAGCGTCTCGCGGTTGTAGCGCTTGCCGTGGCACTGCTCGCAGGGCACGTAGACGTCGGGCAGGAAGTGCATCTCGATCTTGATCTGGCCGTCGCCGCGGCAGACCTCGCAGCGCCCGCCCTTGACGTTGAAGGAGAAGCGACCCGGCTTGTACCCCCGCGCCCGCGCTTCCTGCGTCTTGGAGAAGAGGTCGCGGATCACGTCGAACAGGCCGGTGTAGGTCGCGGGATTGGAGCGCGGCGTGCGCCCGATCGGCGACTGGTCGACCTGGATGATCTTGTCGAGCTGGTCGAGGCCGAGGACCGCCGTGTGCCGGCCGGGCCGCGTGCGCGCGCGGTGCAGCCGGTTGGCGACCGCCTTGAAGAGCACCTCGTTGACGAGCGTCGACTTGCCCGAGCCCGAAACGCCGGTGACGCACATCAGCGTCCCGAGCGGGATCTTCACGTCGACGGACTTCAGGTTGTTCTGCGCCGCGCCGCGGATCTCGACGTAGCCCGACGGCGTGCGCCGCTTCTTCGGGATCTCGATCAGGCGCGTCCGCGCGAGGAACTGGCCCGTGAGCGACTCCAAGACGAGCTCGATGTCCGCCGCGGTGCCCTCGGCGACGACCTCGCCGCCGTGCTCGCCCGCGCCCGGCCCCATGTCCACGACGTGGTCGGCCGCGCGCATCGTCTGCTCGTCGTGCTCGACGACGATGACGGTGTTGCCGAGGTCGCGCAGCCGCTCGAGCGTCGTGATGAGCTTGTGGTTGTCGCGCTGGTGCAGGCCGATCGAGGGCTCGTCGAGGATGTAGAGCACGCCGACGAGCGACGACCCGATCTGCGTCGCCAGGCGGATGCGCTGCGCCTCGCCGCCGGAGAGCGTCGCGGCCGCGCGCTCCATCGAGAGGTAGCCGATCCCGACGTTCTCGAGGAAGTTCAGGCGCTCCACGATCTCGCGGAATATCAGGCGCGCGATGTGCCGCTCGGTCTCCGTGAGCTCGACGGCGTCCAGCCATGCGAGCGCCGCGCGCACCGACAGCCCGGTGAACTCGTTGATCGCCATCCCCGCGACGAGCACCGCCCGCGACTCCGGCCGCAACCGCGCTCCGCCGCATGCCGGGCAGGGGCGGACGCTCATGTACTCCTCGATCTTCTCGCGCGAGAACTCCGAGTCGGTCTCGCGGTAGCGGCGCTCGAGGTTGGGGATGATCCCCTCGAAGCGCGTCGAGTAGGAGCGCCGGCGCCCGTAGCGGTTGCGGTAGGTCACCTGGACCGGCTCGCCGTTGGTGCCGTAGAGGAAGAGGTCCTGCTGCTTCTGCGACAGCGCGCTCCACGGGACCTCGACGTTCACCCCGTAGCGCTCCGCGATCGCCTCAGTGATCTGCTCGTAGTAGTTGGAGCTGCTGGTCGCCCACGGCGCGAGCGCGCCCTCGGCGATCGACAGCGCCGCGTCGGGGACGATGAGCTCGGGATCGATCTCGCGCATCGACCCCAGCCCCGTGCAGCGCTCGCAGGCGCCATGGGGCGAGTTGAACGAGAACATCCGCGGCTCGAGCTCGGGCATCGACGTGCCGCACTTCAGGCAGGCGAACTGCTCGGAGAACGTGAGCACCTCGCCGGGGCCTTCCGCTCCCCGGCCGGGGACGATCTCGACCTCGATGATCCCGTCCGCGAGCGCGACCGCCGTCTCGACGGAGTCGACGAGGCGCTTGCGCACGTCGTGGCGCAGGACGAGCCGGTCGACGACGACGGAGATGTCGTGCTTGAACTTCTTGTCGAGCTCGATCGGGTCCTCGAGCAGCCGCAGATCGCCGTCGACCTTCACGCGCGCGTAACCGTCCGCGCGCAGCTCCTCCAAGACCTTGCCGTACTCGCCCTTGCGGCCGCGCACGATCGGCGCCATCACCATGAAGCGCGCGCCGTCCTCGAGCTCCATGATCTGATCGACGATCTGCTCGACGCTCTGCCCCGCGATCGGCGCGCCGCAGACGTGGCAGTGCGGATGCCCGATCCGCGCCCACAGCAGGCGCAGGTAGTCATAGATCTCGGTGACGGTCCCGACCGTCGAGCGCGGGTTGCGCGACGTCGTCTTCTGGTCGATCGAGATCGCCGGCGACAGACCCTCGATCGAATCGACGTCGGGCTTGTCCATCTGTCCGAGGAACTGACGCGCGTATGCGCTGAGCGACTCGACGTAGCGGCGCTGCCCCTCCGCGTAGATCGTGTCGAACGCCAGCGAGGACTTGCCCGAGCCCGACAGCCCGGTGATGACGGTCAGCGCGTCGCGCGGCAGCGACAGGCTGATGTCCTTGAGGTTGTGCTCCCGCGCGCCGGAGATGACGAGGTGCTCGTGCTTTGCCACATCTCCCATTGTAGAGGGGCGAACAGACGTTCGTCCCGGAGCGTATCCGCACGTTGCGGGAAGCGCCGTGGCGTCTGCGAGGATCGTCGGCGATGTTCGAGCACTTCGACGAGCGCGCCCGCCGGTGCGTCGTTCGCACGCAGGAGGAGACGCGCCGGCTCGGCCACGCCGAGATCGGAGCAGAGCACCTGCTGCTCGGCATCGCGGCGGTCGACGAGGCGCTCGTCGGCGCGGCGATCGAGCGCCTGCGGGCCGCCGTCGTCGCGTTGCACGGCGTCGGCGACGCCACGCCCGGCGAATGGCTCGCGTTCACGCCCGAGGCCAAGGCGGCGCTCGAGGGCGCCAACGAACAGGCGCTCTCGCGCGGGCACACGACGATCGATCCCGCGCACCTCCTGCTCGCGGTGCTCGACAGCGCGGGCGATGCGCGGCGCATCCTGCGCGAGTCCGAGCTGATCGCCGCCGACGTCCGCGAACGTGCGATCGCAGCGGCGGGAGGCCCGGCCCCGCGCGAAGCGGACGGTCCGGCGCCCACACGCGCGGGCCGCCCCGATCATGCGGAGGACCTGCGCTTCGGACATCCGCTGACGGTCACGCTCGGGCAGGATCCGACCCCGATCGGCGACCTCGGCCACCCGCGGACCGACGCCGAGCTGCTGGGCCTCATGCTCGTACGCGACACGCCGGCGGCGCGGCTCCTGCGCGAGCACGGGATCGACGAGGCCGTGGTGCGCCGGGTCCTGGCGCCTCCGGGTGAGGACGCCTAGTCCGCTGCGGTGCGCGGCGGCAGGTAGGGCTCCTGATCGGGCGCGTGACCGGACTGGATGTAGCGGCCGCGCGCGCGCTCGGCGTTGAACTCCGCGCCGAGCAGGATCGCGAGGTTCGTGAGCCACAGCCACACGAGGAAGACGATCACGCCGCCGAGCGCTCCGTAGGTCTCGTTGTAGGAGGCGAACGCGGCGACGTAGAGCGCGAAGCCGGCCGAGACCGCGATCCACAGCAGCACCGCGACGACCCCCCCGGGCACGACCGACTTCAGGCCCGGCTGCTTGACGTTCGGCGCGGCGTAGTAGAGGACCGCGAACATGAAGGCGACGATCATCACGAGGACCGGCCACTTGGCGATGTCCCAGACCGCGAGCGCGCTGCTGCCGACGCCGAAGAGCTTGCCCGCCTGCTCGGCGATCGGGCCGGTCAGCACGACGGCGATCGCGCCCGCGGCGAGCAGGAGCAGCATCAGGATGGTGATGCCGACGCGCAGAGGCAGCTTCTTCCAGATCGGGCGCCCCTCCTCGATGTCGTAGATCGCGTTGCCGGCGTCCATGAAGGCGCTGATATAGCCCGAGGCGGACCAGATCGCGCCCAGGAGCGAGACGACGAAGAGCACGCCCGCGCCCCCGCCGCTGCTCTGCAGGCCCTGCAGCGCGCTGGTCATGATCTCCTTCGCCGGGCCCGGAGCGACCGAGCCGAGGTTGTCGATCAGCGGCTGGATCGCGTCGCTGCCGAGCAGGCCGAGGATCGAGACCATCGCCAGCAGGGCGGGAAAGATCGAGAGGACCGCGTAGTAGGTCAGCGCGGCGGCCCAGTGGGTGAGCTTGTCGTCGGAGAACTCCTTCACGGTGCGCTTCAGCGTCGCGCCCAGCGACGTCGCCGACCGGTCGGCGCCGCCGTGCCGGGGCTGCCCGCTGCGCTGCGCGGGCCGTTCGTGGCGCCCTCGCGCCGTGGAGGCCGCGCCGCCGTTCTCGTGACCTCCGTTCTGGCCGCCGGACGCCGCCGTGTCCTCGTGGCGTACGCCGTAGTGGCGGTAGACCTGGGCGACCTGCTCGTCGGACGGCTCGTCGCCCTCGAGCCTCGGCGCCTCGTCGATGACCGACTTCTCGTACGCGGCGCGGACGCCGTCGCTCACCTCGTCGGCGCCGGCCAGCGGCACGAGCGTCCTGCGGCCCGCGATCCGGCCCTGCTTGACGAGCGCCCATTCCGGGCGGCCGGTCTCCTCGACGAGGTAGATCTCCTCGATCGTGCCGATCTTCCTGCCGGCGCGGTCGAGCATCGTCTGCCCTTCCCAGTCGTCTGTGTGCGGTCCGTGCGCGATCTCGAGCGTCTACCCGGCCGATCGCGGGCGACAAACCGCCGGTCCGATGTCCGGCGCGCCCGATTGCGCGCCGGCGACTACCCGTCGACGGTCGCGTAGACCTCGTCGAGCAGCGCGTCGCGGTCGCTGAGGTCGAAGTTCTCGGAGAGGTACTTGTCGACCGCAGCGCGCGGGTCGCCGTTGAGGGCCATGTTCAGCGCGATCAGGCGCGCGCCCTCGACGTCCTCGTCGTCGTCGGCGGCAGCGACCGGTGCCGCGGCGGCGGGGGCCTCGGCCTCGGGCTCGTCCTCGGGCTCGGCGACCGGCAGCTCCTCGACGGCCGGCGGCGCCGCAGCGCCGGCAGCGGGCGCAGCCGACGGCCGGCCTGCCGCGGCGTAGAGCTCGCCCATGTTGCCCGACAGCAGCGACAGGTCGGCGTTCAGGCGGTTGGCACCGGTGCGCAGGGACTCGACGAGGGCGCCGAGCTCGCTTTCCATCGCGTCGACGCGCTGGAGCATGAGCGCGGTGGCCTCGTGGACCTTGCCGACGTGGTCCTGTGAGCGCTCGACGGCCTCGTCGCGCGTACGCGCGGCTTCGCGGGCGGCGTCCTGGGCGACCTGCTCGGCGGCGTCGCGGGCGTCGCGCTCGATCGCGGCGGCGCTGGACTCCGCAGCCTCGACGATCGCCTGCACCTGCGCACTGGCGACCGCGGCCAGCGAGGTGCCGGCGGGGCGGGCCTCTGCGGCGCTCGGCGCGGAGGCCTGCGCGCGCTTGAGCGCCTCGACCTCCCGGGCGATCGCGGCCAGGTGCGCGTCGACCGCCACAGGCTCGTAGCCGCGGCGGCCGATGGGGAAGTCTCGTTTCTCGATGGACTGACGGTCGAGGGCCAACGGATGCCTCCGTGGATTCATCGGGACGTGGGCGAGCCAGACCCTACCGCGGGAGACCGCGGGAGACCCACGTTCATGCCGTGGCGCTCGACGAGCCCGTCACGCTCCAGCCCGGACAGCGCCCGCTCCAGCCGCGCGGGCTCGATCGGCGCCGGCAGCGGATCGCCCGCGGCGAGCGCGGCGACGATCCTCCCGCGCAGCCGGCGATCGGACTCCTCGAACCTCGCCGCCGGCCGCCGAGCGGCCCGCGGCGCGACCACGACGCGGCCGCGGGAGGCGCACCAGGGGGCCGCCGGGCAGCCCTCGCACACCGGCGCCCGTGCGGTGCAGAACGTCGCGCCGAGCTCCATCGCCGCCTGGTTCCAGTCGGCGTGGCGATCGCTGGGAAGCAGCGCCGCCGGAGTCGCGCCGATGCGCGCCGCGACGCGCCGGACGTTCGTGTCGACGGCGGCGACGCGCTCGCCGAACGCGAACGACGCGACCGCGGCGGCGGTGTAGGGGCCGACGCCGGGCAGCGCCCGCAGGCCTGCGGCATCGGGCGGCCAGCCGTCGCGCGCGACGATGCCGGCCGCCTCGCGCAGGCGCAGCGCGCGGATGTTGTAGCCGAGCCCGCTCCACGCGCCGAGGACCTCGGCCGGGCTCGCGGCGGCCAACGCGCCTGCCGTCGGCCAGCGCTCCAGCCAGCGCTCGTAATGGCGCAGCACGCGCGCGATCTGCGTCTGCTGCGCCATGACCTCCGAGACGAGGATCGCGTAGGGGTCGCGCGTGCGCCGCCACGGCAGGTCGCGGCCGGCGCGGTCATACCAGGCCAGGACGGCCTCCTGGAGCGCCGCGTGCGTCAGGCGGGCGCCTCGTTGGCCTGCGCCATGTTGATCTCGCGGCGCAGGTCGCGGATCTCGTCGCGCACGCGCGCGGCGTACTCGAAGCGCAGCTCCTCGGCGGCGGCGAGCATCTCCTCCTCGAGCTCCACGATCGTCTGCTCGAGCTCGGACAGCGTCATCGTCTCGACGGCGCTCTTCGCCGCCCGGCGCCGGCGCTTGCCGCCCTTGCCCGGAACCTTGGACTCCGACTGCAGGAACTCGGCGATGTCCGAGATGCCCTTGACGATCGTCGCGGCGGTGATGCCGTGCGCCTCGTTGTACGCGAGCTGGATCGCGCGGCGGCGGTCGGTCTCCCCCAGCGCGGCGCGCATCGCGTCGGTCTCCTTGTCGGCGTACATGAGGACCTTGCCCTCGATGTTGCGCGCGGCGCGGCCGATCGTCTGGATGAGCGACGTCTCCCCGCGGAGGAATCCCTCCTTGTCGGCGTCGAGGATCGCGACGAGCGAGACCTCGGGGAGGTCCAGGCCCTCGCGCAGGAGGTTGACGCCGACGAGGACGTCGTACTCCCCCAATCGCAGGTCGCGGATGATCTGGATGCGCTCGAGCGTGTCGATCTCCGAGTGCAGGTAGCGGACCTTGAAGCCCATCTCCAGCAGGTAGTCGGTGAGGTCCTCGCTCATCTTCTTCGTCAGCGTCGTGACGAGCGTGCGCTCGCCGCGGTCCACGACGACCCGGATCTCGTTCATGAGGTCGTCGATCTGGTTGCGCGTCTCGCGGACCTCGACCATCGGGTCGACGATCCCCGTCGGGCGCACGATCTGCTCGACGATGCGCCCTGAGTTGGCCTTCTCGTACCTGCCCGGCGTGGCGCTCACGAACACGAGCGTCGGGGTGATCGACAGGAACTCGTCGAACTTCTGTGGGCGGTTGTCGAGCGCGCTCGGCAACCGGAAGCCGTAGTCGACGAGCGTCTGCTTGCGGCTGCGGTCGCCCTCGTACATGCCACCGATCTGCGGGACGGTCTGATGTGACTCGTCGAGGAAGCAGACGAAGTCCTCGGGGAAGTAGTCGATCAGGCAGTACGGCCGGGCGCCCGGCTCGCGGCCGTCGAGGATCCGCGAGTAGTTCTCGATGCCGTTGCAGAAGCCCATCTCGCGCAGCATCTCCATGTCGTACTGCGTGCGCTGGCGCAGGCGGTGGGACTCCAGCAGCTTGCCCTCGGACTCGAGCTGCAGGCAGCGGTTGTTGAGCTCGCGCGCGATCTCCTCGACCGACCGCTCGATCATGCCCTCCTTGACGTTGTAGTGCGTCGCGGGCCAGACGGCGACGTGCTCGAGGTCGTCGGCGATCAGCTCGCCGGTGAGCGGGTCGAAGTGCTGCAGGCGCTCGACCTCGTCGCCGAAGAGCGTCGCGCGGAAGGCCGTCTCCTCGTAGGCGGGGAAGACCTCCAGCGTCTCGCCGCGCACGCGGAACGTCCCGCGGCCGAGCGCCGTGTCGTTGCGCGTGTACTGGATCGAGACGAGCTTGCGCAGGAGCGCATCGCGATCGATCACGTCGCCCTTGCGCAGGACCTGCATGTTCATCTCGTAGGTCTCGGGCGAGCCGAGCCCGAAGATCGCCGACACGGAGGCGACGATGATCACGTCGCGGCGCGCGAAGAGGGCGGCGGTGGCGGCGTGGCGCAACCGGTCGACCTCCTCGTTGATCGCCGAGTCCTTCTCGATGTAGAGGTCGCGGCTCGGGACGTAGGCCTCGGGCTGGTAGTAGTCGTAGTACGAGACGAAGTACTCGACCGCGTTGTCGGGAAAGAACGTGCGGAACTCGTTGCAGAGCTGGGCCGCGAGCGTCTTGTTGTGCGCGAGGACGAGCGTCGGGCGCTGGACCTCCTGGATGACGCCGGCCATCGTCATCGTCTTGCCGGTCCCGGTCGCGCCGAGCAGCGTCGTGTAGCGATCGCCGGCGCGGATCGCCTCGGAGATCTGCGTGATCGCCTTGGGCTGGTCGGCCGCCGGGGTGAAGATGTCGTCGAGCTTGAGCTTCGGCACGGGCAGATCACGATAGCGCCGGTCCAGGCCAGTCCCTGGCCTGGACCGTATGGCGCCGTGCGTCGATCCGTGCCGCTACCTGCGGTGAAAGACGCGTCCCTTGCGCAGGACGGTCAGCCGCAGTTTCTGGCCGCTCGTGACCGGGCCGGGCCGCAGCGCGCGGTAGTCGTACTCGATCGTCCGCGTGTCGACGTTGATCGGCAGGATCAGCGTCAGCTTGCCGCCCGAGCGCGACTTCAAGCCCGTCTTCAGCAGCCGCCGCTTGCCGTTGCGGATGTGGTAGACGTCGATGCGGGCGCCCTGGATGCCGCGGCCCCGGCGGGTGCGCAGGACGCCGCGCGTCACCACCCGCGTGCCGTACCGGCTCGTGAAGCGGCGACCCCGGTTGCGCGCCTTGACGAACCACATCCGCAGCCGTCCGTGCAGCGCCTCCGCGGCGGTGACACCGGCGGATGAGCCCGTGGTGCCGTCGCCGCCGGATCCGATCGTCGCGTTGAGCTTCGGGAACTCGACGGGGCCGAAGACGGTCGTCTGGTTGCCGCCGGCGTCCTCGACGGCGATCTCGACGCCGTGCGGGCCCGCGGGCAGGGACTTCACGTCGACCGCCGCGACGGCGCCCGGAACCGCGGCGGGGCACGGCACGGGAACGTTGAACTGGTAGGGCTCGGTGTCCGTGGGAAAGACGTCGGCGCACGGCGCCGGAGCGAGCGGGAAGGCGCCCGCGACCTTCCCGTCGACCTTCACGAGCGTGCGGTAGACGCCGCCACCGACGTCCGCGGCGTCGAAGGAGACGCGCATCGTGCCGGACACGTCGCCGTCGTCGAGCACCTTGAGGTTGGCGACCACCGGCGGCGCCGGGTCCTCGAGCGTCAGCCACATGTGGGTCGCCGAGACGCCGAGCGGGCGGCTGCAGGTGCCGCCGGCGTTGAGGCACAGCACCCGGAACTCCGCGAACGTCGCGGCGAGCCCCTGCTTGTCGATCGGAGCCGTGAGATCGGCCACGCAGCTGGAGTTCACCGGCGCGGGCGTGCAGTCCTCGAGCACCTGCCCCCCGCTGGCGGCCATGAAGTAGGAGATGTCCTTGGGCTGCGCGGTCGGGCCGGCGCCGAGCCCAAAGGTCGCCCGGCGCGCGCTGACGCGCACGATGCGCGTGCCGGCCGGGGCGTCGAAGCGCCAGTTCGCGGTGGCGTTCCCAGGCGGAGTGGGTCCTGTCAGCGCCGCATTGAGCGCGCCGTTGGCCGCGGTGCAGGTGTTGCTCGTCACGCCGCCGGGCGTCGAGGCCGGGACCCAGCCCAGAGCGGCATTCGCCTGCCCGCCGGGGTCGTGGCAGGACGTGACGAGGTAGGAGTCCGCGCGGGCGACAGCGGGCGCGAGCGCGAGCAGACCCGCCAGGAGGCAGAGCTTCAGGACTGGACGCTGCATGGGCTTCCCCTTGAGGGCTTGTGGCGGCCTTGCCATGTGTCCGGCGGTCCCTACCCCCGGCGTTGTGCAGGGAGTATGCGGGAACTGCGAGAAGCCGCAACCGGACGGGCCCCGATGCAAGGCGCCGCCCACGTGGCAGGCCACGGGGCGGCGCGGTGCTGCGCGTGCATGTCGTCGCGGTGACTCAGCGCTTCGAGGTGGCCTTCGCCGAGAGCCTCGGGCCCAGCAGCCGCACGGGTGCCGACAGCGTGGCGCCCAGGTGCCTGGCGTCGCGACCGGCCCGTACCCGCAGGATGTCGCCTCCGGCGAGCAGCTTGGAGACCGCCTTGCGGCCCGGCTTCCACGTCAGCACGACGCGCCCGCTGCTCGAGATCTTCGAGACCTTCACGCCGCCCGCGAGCACCGTCCGCACCCGTCCGTGGCTGCGGCGCGTGAGCTTGAGGTCGAGGACCTTCGTGCCCTTGGGGACGTCGATCGTGATCTTCATGCCCTGCAGCCCGAAGGTGCGGAGCTTCAGCCGCTTGGCGATCTTCAGCCCGCGAGCGCTCGTCGGCGAGACGCTGGACGCCGATGCCGACGAGCCCGAGTTGCTCGACGCGCTCGCGCCGGGGGCCCCGCCGCCGCCCGCGACGACCGCGCCGTCCGGGAAGCCGCCGGCGGGCTCGCCCGGGCGCGGCAGATCCGCAGGCGGGTCGAAGATGATCGAGTCCTGGCCCTTGCACGTCAGGCCGTCGAGCGGCTTGATCGGGCAGGACGGATCGGACATCACCCGCATGAGACCCCACATGCCGGCCTGGGTGAACGGGCGCCGCATATCGCCGTAGAAGAAGTCTCCACGGCTGCGGGCGAGGCCGCCGGCACCGCCGACGAGCTCCGCGTCGAACGTCTCGTACGGGCCGACACCCTGGCTCGCGATGGACTGCGAGAACGGGATCTCGGGGTCGAACGCCCAGTACTGGCCGCCGAGCCCGAGGACGTGCATCTGCTCGCTGCCGGGGGCGACGAGGAAGTGCACCTTCGTCGGGTCGCCGGCGTACGCCTTCAGCAGCGGCGTCGACGGGTCGCCGTGCGCCTTCGAGCTGAAGGTGTTGGCGTCGTCGCCGCGTCCGGTCACGGCGCGGTAGTTGATCAGCGCCGGGTCCTTCACGGCCGTGGGGTAGGGCATGAAGCTGCCGCCGATGATCGGGTCCTGGTCGGCCAGCGCGAGCGTGTAGTCGCGGTAGCCGGGCGTGCCGGGCACGTGGACGTCGACCTGGGCGCCGATGCTCCGCGGCTCCCCGGTGGCCGGGTCGGTGAACGTCGCGCCCTGCGGAGCGACGTTGATCGCGCCGTACAGCCCGAGCGTGCCGGTCTGCTGGCCACCCATGTCGTCGACGAGCACGCTGCCGAGCTTGCGCGAGTCCACGTAGTACCGGTAGGTCTTCGTGCCGCCCGGCGCGACGGTCTGCTCGGAGTTGAAGCCGACGTCGACGCCGGAGGAGTCCGATGTGTGGTCGAGCTTGGACACGTGGAACGACGCCCTGCCCTGCGCACGCGCGTTCGTGAACTGGACCGTGAGGCAGTCGCCCGCGGCGACGTGCGCCACGAACGGCTCAGCCGTGCCGTTCGCCGCGACGGACGCCGCCGAGGCGGTCGGCGTGAAGACCGACTTCACGCCCTTGTCCGCGCTCTTGACGTCCACCGCGCTGACGGCGACCGTCGTGTCCGGCGCGCTCGCCGGGCACGGGTTGCCCGCGCCGTTCGCGGCCGGCGGCGTCGTGCCGGTGGGCACCGTCGCAGCGTTGGCCGGCGCCGGGTGACCGGGCAGCGGCTTCAGATCGGGCACCTTGCCGTCGAGCACCCGCAGGAGGCTCCATGCGCCCTGCTGGAAGCGCCGTGCGATCCCGTTGAAGAACAGGTAGTCGCCCGGGCGCTGCTTCACGCCGCCCGCGCCTCCGTCGAGGATCGCCGTGTACCGCTCGGAGATCCCGTAGTGGATGGTGTCCGTCGGGCGCTGGACGACCTTGCCCGCGTTGTCCAGGAAGCGGTTCTCGGTGAAGAACCGGTGCCCGTCGAGGTGCAGGGTGTCCACGCTCGGCCCGACGTTGACCGTCCTGATCACGAACGGGTCGCCGGCGTAGGCCTGCGGGTGGATCGGGTACGGGTCGCCGTGCGCGTAGCTGCTGAACAGCTGCGACGGGTCGCCGCCGCGCGAGCCGAACGGCTCGGCTCGCAGGTTGATCGTCGAGTCCGACACCGGGCTCTCGTCGAGCGTCCACAGCGCGAGCTCGCGGAAGGAGCCGTTGATGAGGCCCTGCGCGACGGGCTCGTTCGTGTGGATGTCGACGTACGTGCCCGAGCTGACCTCCGCGCCCGTCTTCGGGTCGTGGTAGGTCGAGTCCCTGGGCTCGATGATGAGCTGGCCGACGAGGCCGTGGCCCCAGCTGTGGATGCCGTCCACGTGGTCGTGCCAGAAGATGTTGTCGAGCTGGACGTCCGGGTACCAGCGCGACTGCACGAACTCCGTGCCGGCCCACTCGTCGGCCGCGTGCGCCTTGTCGAGCGGCTTGGACAGCGTGACGGTGGTCCCGCTGACCGAGGCGACCTTGCGGACCTCGATGTCCTCGGTGCCCTGGCCGACCGCGATCGACACGCCGGGGCGGATCTTGTCCATCCGGATCGACCGGAGGGCATCGGGGTTGGTGAGCTGCAGGGTCGTGGCGCCGGCGGCGGTGCCCGCGGACAGCTGCAGGTCCTCGGCCTCGAACGGCCGGACGGACTGCTCGTAGGACATGCCGGAGATGACGCCGTCGGACGCCTGCGTGTCGAACTGCACGTGGTGGATGTGCAGGTTGACCTTCGAGAAGCCGCCGAACGCGTGCGCGTCGGCCATCTCGCTCGTGAGCGTCACGGCGATGCAGTCGCCGATGTTGCCGCGGATCGCCAGCGGCTGGACCTCCTTGGTCCCGGCCTTGACGGCGGCGACGTCCTGCGCGAGCACGTAGACCTTGCCGTCGGGGTCGCTCTGCGTCTCGGTGACGGGTGAGTTGACGTCGAGCGCGACGATGTTGAAGTGACGCACGGGCGCGCCCTGGGGGCAGATCGCGTCGTTGCGATTGGCCCACGGGTCGACGTCGGCCGTCTTCGGCGCCATGCCGGTCTCCCCGAGATACGGGGCGCCCGTGTGGCCGTTGCCGGAGAACGGCGGCCGCTTGCCGATGTGCGGACGCATGAGCGGGAAGGCCGGGCGTCCGTTCTCGGGGTTGAACAGGATCTTCGGGCGATCCTCGGGCCCGACCGGCGTGTCACCGGGCAGGAGGCCCGGGTGCCCGTCGACCTTCTCGCGGTCCTGCGGGGTCGTGAAGTCGACCCAGGCGGTCTTGTCCTCGGGCTCGCCGAGGTATGTGTCGCCGTCCTTCGTCCAGTCCCATACCGTCGCGTCCTGGGAGTCCAGGCGCGTGCCCTGCGCGGGCAGCTGCGGATCGATCCACTTGTCGAGGTTGGCGGCCGTGATCGTCGAGCCGTTGATGGTCCTGCCGATGAGGCCGGTGGAGTCGACCGGCGTCGGCGGAGCCGCGCGGTCGGGCAGCGCGACGAGGTCGGGCTGCTTCGTGTCGAACACGCGCCAGAAGCTCCACATGCCCGAGACGTAGTGCTCGGCGATGTGGCAGTGGAACAGGAACTCGCCGGCGCCCTGCTGGACGCCGCCGGCGCCGCCCTCGATCTCGAGGTCGTAGGACTCGCCCGGCCCGAAGGCCTGCGAGTCCAGGCGCGAGGACGAGGAGTCCTGGACCTTCGGGTGCTTGTTGAGCCCCGTGTCCTTGTAGTCGTAGGTCTTGTCCGCGTGGGGGTTCAGCCGCCAGCGGATGCCGCCGCCGTGCAGGTGGAACACGTGGAAGAGCTCGGAGCCCGCGTGCAGGATGCGCATCTTCGTCGGGTCGCCCTGGTAGCCGCGCGGCATCGGCGTCGCCGGGTCGGCGAACGTGTAGGAGGAGTAGCCGTGCGCCTCCTCCTCGGGAGCCTTGTCGAGGCGGTCCATGAACGGCTCGGTGCGGTAGTTGATCGCGCGGGCGCCGGGGCGATAGCTCTCGGTGTGCGGATCGACGCGCGGGAGCGCCGGCGCGTGCGCCGCGTTCGTCGTCGGGATGTCGTACTTCTCGTCGCCGACCTCGTGGTAGAGCTGGACGTATTCGCGGAACGACTTGTCGTTGGAGGGCATGATGTCCGCCTGCCAGCCGGAGTCGATCGGCTCGCCCGTGACCATGTCGCGGTACGTCGAGCCGGCGGGCTCGACCGACAGCGAGCCGAACAGGCCGTGCCCGACCTGGTCGCGGAAGCCGGGGCCGGGGCGCAGGTAGTGCGCGCCCTCGAGGTCGGGATCGCGCGGGACCCAGAAGCGGTACGTGCGCGACGAGCCCCTGGCGACGGCCGAGGGATCGTTCTCGCCGATGTTGTCGCCCGACGAGTCGACGTTGAAGGCCAGGCCGTCGATGTGGGCGCCGTAGTCGCCCCCCGAGGCGTTGTTCGTGAAGTTGATCTCCACGCAGTCGCCGAGGTTCGCGCGGACGACGAGCGGCTGGATCGGGTCGTTGTCCTTCAGGCCGATCGAGACATGGCGCGACTGCTCCTCGGCCCGCACGGCGGCGACGTCCTTGCTGAGGACGTACATCTTGCCCTGCGGGTCGTGGTCGCCGAAGCGGTTGAGGGGGATGTCGACGTCGATCGCCTGGACGTCGTAGGACTTCACGGGCGCCTGCGAGGGGCACGGCAGCCCGGCGCCGGCGCCGGCGGCGGCGACCTCGGCACGGTTCTGGCCCATGATCGCCAGCGGCGCGAGGAAGACGAGTGCGACGGCGCCGTGCAGGGCCCAGCGCGGCCAGTTCGCGCGCGGGACGATCCAGCGCTCGACGTCGGGGAGGGCCCAGGGACGCGTGCGCAGCAGGGCCGCGCTCATGGCGGCGGCGAGGATCGAGTTGGCGAACAGCGCCAGGAGGCCGTCGCGCACCATGTGCACGACGAGCGACGGCTCGTGGCCGCCGTGGTGGGCGCCGAAGAGGCTCGCGTGGGCGGGGTTCGTGAGCCCCTGCGCGAGGCTGGCTGCCACGGCGACGGAGACGGCGAGGACGCCGGCGGCGAGCAGGCGCGAGTCCGCGGCGCCCCAGCGGTTGATCAGCCGCCGGCCGAGGACGATGCCGATCCAGACGGCGACGCAGATGAGCGGCAGCGCGACGGTGCCGTCGCGCAGCGCGTGGACGAGCAGCGATGGCTCGTTGCGCTCATGACCGCCCTCGATGAGATGCAGCGCGATGAGCCACAGCCCGCCGAGGTAGGCGAACGGCAGTGCGAAGGCCAGCACCGCGGAGGGACGGGCCAGGCGCTGGAGGGGCAGGCGGGAGACGGTGCGGATGAGGAGCTCGGTCATGCGTGTCTACCTGTGGCCGCGATGGAAGCCGTCGAATGCGCCGGCGGGCGTCGTGCCCGTGCGGCCGAGATCGATCAGGATCGGCTTGGTGCGACCGGGGTCGCTGAACTCGATCCACAGCCTCGAGCCGTCGCGCGGCACGATGAACTTCAGCTGGGAGTCGATGCTCGCGTCCGGTTGCAGGGTGCCGGGCCGCAGGTTGGACTGCACCTCTTCCAGAGGCTTGCGCTTCTCCCCGACCAGCAGCCGGAACTGGCGCGGGTCGTAGGAGATCGGGTGGTCGAGGAGATTCGTGAGCGTCACGGACGCCTGGACCTGCACCTTGTCGGGAGCGACGAATCCCGATATGCCGTGCGTGACGCCGGCCAGCGCCTTGGCGCCGAGGCCGTTGATCTTCTCCACGTGCTCGACGGCGACGACGCCGAAGCTCGCCGGGATGTCCTGCGCGGTGCCGAACGGGCCCTGCGGAAGTGCGATGACGGGATCCTTGGGAGCGCCGTGCGCGATCAGGCCGACCGTGAGGTAGCCGCCGATGGCCACGAGCGCGGCGGCGGCGGCGATGTAGCCGACGATCAGCGCGGTCCGACGTGGCAGGGGCTGGTCGCTGCGTCGGGCGGGGGCGTGAGGTGCTGCGATCTGGGCTTCCATGAGTTTCACCGTCGGAGCCGGCCGGCGGCTCCGTGCGAGGTGCTCCCTGTCTCGTCGTGTCCGGGAGACGATCGTCTGAGAGGCGGTCGTCCGGGAAAGGTCCGTGTGAGAAAAGGATCGTCGTCGGCGCCCTCCGCGACACCGTGACTGCGCGCATGACCCCGCGCGCGACCTCGTGCAACATGCTGCTGCTTCGCGCGTGCGCGGCGAACCGATCGGATGACATGCGAGCGGCGGCGCGGCTACCGCGCGACGCGCGGGGAGCGGTCTACAGCCCGAGCTCGGCGGCGTACTTGCTGCGGTAGCGCGTGCGCACGTCGAGGACCTGGGTCACGTACTCGCGCGTCTCGGCGAACGGGATCGCGCTCGTCGTGAGCGTGCGCTCGGAGGTCCGCGCCCGCGCGACCCAGCGGTCCACGTTGCCCTCCCCGCCGTTGTAGGCCGCGAGCGCCAGCACCTCGTTGCCCTCGTAGCGGTCCAGCAGGTAGCGCAGGTAGTACGTGCCGTAGGAGATGTTGATCTGCGGCGTCGCGAGATCGCCCTGCTCGAAGGCGGTGCCCCCCGACAGATGCGCGATGTAGCGCGCCGTCGCGGGCGTGATCTGCATCAGGCCGCGCGCGCCGGCGTGCGAGGTCTGGTCGCGAAAGCGCGACTCGGCGTAGATGACAGCCGCGACGAGCGACGGGTCCAGGCGCTTTTCGGAGGACTGCTGGCGGATGATGTCCTCGTGGCGCAGCGGCAGCGTCAGCTCGCGCACCGCGTCGGGCAGGCGCGGGAGCACGACCGTCGCCAGGAGCGCGGCCAGGACCGCGACGCCGAGCACCGTCGTCATGCGCCTGCGGCGCCGCTGGCGGCGCTGCGCAACGGCGCGTCGCTGGGTTCTGGCCCGCTGCGGCCGGGAGATCGCGCGTGCGCTCACGATGACTTCAGTCTGCCCAAGATCTCAGACAGCTGTGCGCGCAGCTGCTCCTCGGTGCCGCTGTTGTCGACGACGAACGTCGCTCGCCGGGCCTTCTCGTCCTGCGACAGCTGGCGCGCGGCGCGCTCGCCCACGGCGACGTGGCCGCGTGCCGCGGCGCGCGCGGCGCGCACGTCCTCGCCGGCGATCACGGCGATCGTCGCGTCGTAGATCTCCTCCATCCCGGCCTCGAAGAGCAGCGGGGTCTCGACGACCGCCGCGGCCGGCGGCGGGCTGCGTCGCGCGACCTCCCGCAGCCAGGCCGCGACCCGCGCCCGCACGCGCGGCCACAGCTCGCCCTCCAGCCATGCGCGCTCGTCCGGCGCCGCGAAGGCGCGTGCGGCGATCACCGCGCGATCGACGACCCCGTCGGGCGCCACGTCCTGCCCCCAGCGCGCGACGACGGCGTCGCGGACCTCCACCGTCGCGTACAGCTCGTGGACGACGGAGTCGGTCGACAGCGTGGCGGCGCCGAGCTCCTCGAGCGCCGCGAGCGCGGTCGACTTGCCCGCGCCCATGCCGCCGGTCAGCCCGACCGTCGCAACGCCGCGCGCCACCGGGGCGGGCCCCGCGGTCAGGATGCCGCGGGCGCGTCCTCGTCGGGCTCGGCAGCGGCCTCGGGCGCGGGCTCGACGGCGGCCTCGGCCTCGGGCTCGGCGACAGCCTCGGGCTCGGGCTCGACGGCGGCCTCGGGCTCGGCGTCGACGACGGACGCGGCCTCGACGACGGACTCGGCCTCGGGCTCGGCGACGGGCTCGGCGACGACCTCGGTCTCGACACCGGCCTCGGGCTCCGGCGTCGCGTCGGCGTCGGCGAAGACGTCCTCGCTCAGGCCGAGCTCGGGCAGGTCGTCGAGGTCGCCGGCGCCGGTCGGATCGACCTCGCCACCGTCATCGGTCGCCTCGAGCTCCTCGGGCGGCAGGACCTTGGGCTCGAGCACCTGGCCCTCGACGCGCTTGACGCTCAGCGACAGGCGGCGGCGCTCGGAGTCGATCTCGAGGATCTTGACCTTCACGTCGTCGCCGGGCGCGACGATCTCGCGCGGGTTCTCGACGTGATGCGGTGCGAGCTCGGAGATGTGGACGAGGCCCTCGACGCCGTCGAGGATCTCGACGAAGGCGCCGAACGTCACGACCTTGGTGACGGTGCCCTCGAGCTCGTCGCCGACGTTGTACGTGTCGACGACCCGCTGCCACGGGTCCTCCTGGGTCTGCTTGAGGCCCAGCGAGATGCGCTGGCGGTCGCGGTCGATGTCGAGCACCTTCACGGCGACGGTGTCGCCGATGTTGAGGATCTCGCTCGGATGGTTGACGTGCGACCACGACAGCTCGGAGATGTGGATGAGGCCGTCGATGCCATTGAGGTCCACGAACGCGCCGAAGTCGACGATGTTCGAGATCTGTCCTTCGACGATGAGGCCGGGCTGCAGGCGGTCGAGGATCTCCTGGCGCTGCTCCTTGCGCTCCTCCTCGAGCACGGCGCGACGCGACAGGACGACGTTGTTGCGCGAGCGGTTGAGCTCGATGACCTTGCATTCGATCTTCGTGTGCAGGTACTCGTCGAGGTTCGGCACGCGGCGGATGTCGACGAGCGAGGCGGGCAGGAAGCCGCGCACCCCGAGGTCGATGATGAGCCCGCCCTTGACGACCTCGATGACCGTGCCCTCGACGGGCTCGCCGGACTCGGCCGCCGCCTCGATGCGCCGCCACGCCTTCTCGAAGCGGGCGCGCTTCTTGGACATGATCAGGCGGCCGTCCTGATCCTCCTTCGTCAGGACGAGGGCGTCGACCTCCTCGCCCATCTCGACCTCGTCGTGCGGGTCGACGGCCTTGCGGATCGAAAGCTCGTTGGAGGGGATGACCCCCTCGCTCTTGTAGCCGATGTCGACGAGGACCTCGTCGTTGTCGATGCGGACGACGATGCCGGTGACGACCTCGCCCTCCTCGAAGAGGGTGAACGTGGCGTCGTAGTTCGGGACGATCTGCCCGTCGATCTCGAGCAGCAGGCCGTCTGACCCTTCGACGACCTTCGCGTCTGATGAAACGTCGCTGGTGATGGTTGACATGTAGAGCGGAGGTTAGCGCCCTTACAATCCCGCCGCACATGCCGATTCGAGCGACGAAGCGGGGCGACGCGCGCACCCCCCTGCACGGGGAATGGGACGTGCTCATCTGCGGAGCGAGCTTCGCGGGCCTCACGGTCGCGCGCGAGCTGGCGCACACGTCGGCGCGCGTGCTGATCGTCGACCGCTACGAGATCGGCGAGCGCCAGACGAGCGCCTGCGCCGCGCCGACGGAGTGGCTCGAGCACCTCGGTCTCATGGGCGCCGTGCAGCAGACGTTCTCGGACCTCGTCATCCACGTGCCGGGCCGCAGCATGCGCTGGACGCTGCCGTGGACGTTCTCGACCTTCGACTATCGCCGCATCTGCGCGCTGCTGCGCGAGCAGTCCGAGGGCTCGGCGCAGTTCGAGACCGCGAAGGTCCAAGGCCGTACCGGCTTCACCGTGCACACCGACCGCGGGGACCTGAGCGCGCCGCTGATCGTCGACGGCCTCGGCTGGCGGCGCATCCTGGGCGCCGGCGCCAACGTCCAGCCGCCCGCGGCGCGCCTCTCGCGCGGCCTGGAGGTCCACCCGCACGCCTCGGGTGAGGACCTCGAGCTCTGGATCGACCCGAAGTACGTCCGGCGCGGCTACTCCTGGGCCTTTCCGGCCGATGGCGAGCTGCGCGTCGGCGTCGGCTCGTTCGACCCGCGCGACCACGTCAAGGAGCCGACGCTCCAGCTCGCCGCCGATGTCGGGGTGCCGGCCGAGCGCTGGCAGGGCAACTGGATCCCGCACCAGATCCGCCCCGGGACCGAGGACGGCATCTTCTTCGTCGGCGACAGCGCCGGCCACTGCCTGCCGACCACCGCCGAGGGCATCCGCCCCGCGTTCTACTTCGGCCTCGCGCTCGGCCGCGAGCTCGCCGACGTCGTCGCGGGTCGCCAGACGCGCGCGCAGGCGCTCGCGCGCTACGGGTCGTTCACCGCCGAGCACGAGTGGCAGTACCGCTGGCTCCTGCGCGTGCAGCACATCGTCGGCCGCGTCACCCCGACGCGCCTGCTGACGCCCGGGCTGCGGCTACTGGACTTCCAGCGTTTCGTCGACTGGTCGTTTCGCGGCTACCTCGACATCTGCCCGCCCGAGTTCGCGCTCGAAACCGACGGCGGGCATCGCCTCTGGCGCGCGCCCCGCGCGGCCGTTGCCGCCTGAGCCTGCGGCCGGCGCCGGCCACTCGAGGATGACGCTCGTCCCGGCCCCGGGCTCCGAGCGGACGAGCAGCCGCCCGCCGGCCTGTTCGACGAGCCCCTCCAGGAGGGTGAGCCCGACGTGGCCCGCGTCGCCTGCGCGGTGGCGGTCGGCGGGCGCGAAGCCCTTGCCGTCGTCGCGCACGAGGAGCCGCATCGTGCCCGGCCTCGGGCGCGTGACCGCGACGTGGATGGAGCGGGCCTCGGCGTGCGCCTGGACGTTGCGGATCGCCTCGCGCGCCGTGCGGTAGACGAGCGCCTCGCCCGGGTCGCCCGGCACATGCTCGGCGTCGATGGCCAGCGTCGTCGTGATGCCCCGGGTCTCGAGCGGGCTGAGCAGGTCGTGCAGGGCTGCCTCGAGCCCCACCGCGTCGAGGTTCGGCGGGTGGATCTCGACGAGCAGCGTGCGCATGTCCCGCACGCCCTGGCGCAGCTGGGCGATCGACTCGCGCAGCACGGCGGCGTCCTCGGTCTCACCGCGGCGCTCGGCGTTCTGCGCGACGGGGGCGAGTCCGAACGCCACCCCCGCGACGTGCTGCACCACGCCGTCGTGGAGGTCGGAGGCGATCCGGCGGCGCTCCTGTGCGGATGCGTCGACGGCGTTGGCGAGCAGCTTGGCGCGGTCGCGGTGCCCGCGCTGCAGGCGGCGGCCGAGCGACCATGCCAGCGGCACCTGGAAGAGCATGAGCACGAGCAGGCCGCCGAGGATCGGCGGCGCCTGCGCGCGCAGCAGTCGCTGCCCGTCGGCGGTCACGGAGCTGAAGCGCCGGTAGATCTCGAACAGCAGCGGCGTGCCGTTCGGGGTCTTGACGATGTCGTAGGCCTCCAGCAGCTTGCCGCGGCCGCGCTCGAACTGGTTCTCGGGCGCCGACACATCGCTGAGCTCGGCCTCGGCCTCGCCGTGCTCGAACAGCTCGAGATCGTCGGCGGCGAGCGTGTAGCGGCGGCCGATGAGCCGCGGCTCGTCGGAGTACAGGACCGTGCCGTCGTGCGACCAGAGCTTCACGCGCACGACGTCGCCCGTCTTGACCTGGCTGCGGACGACGGCGTCCACCCGTGCGACGGCCGCGGGGTCGCCGCGCAGCAGCGCGTCCGAGAGGCCGGCGGCGGCGACGACCTCCCCCTGGGCCTGCACGCTCTCGCGCGTGTTGTTGACGGCCTCGTTGATCGTCACCGAGCGCAGCGCGAAAAAGCCGCCGATGACGACGACGGCGATCGCAAGCAGGCTGCCGAGCATGAAGCGCGCGACCGCGGTGCCGATGCGCGGCGGTGGGCCGGCGTCGCGGGCAGCCTCACGTTCGGCGTTGGGCAGCCGGCGTGGCCAGGACATAGGTGAACGGTCTCAGTCAGGAGTCGGAGTGGGCAGGTCCCTTGCAGCAGGGCTTCGTGCGGAAACTCGCAAAGCGCCGACCGGCGCGCGACTGCGATTCTCGTCCACGCAGCGGACGCACGACCCGACCTACGTCTGAGCCGGGGGCTGACGCAGGTCGGAGGAGGTGTGCGGCGACGCGCTGCGAGGCCTACCGGATCCCTTCTGTCGCGACCGCCGGCGAGCTGTGACCTTGGATGCAGCCGGGGAACGGACCCCGGCCGACCCCCACCACTGCGGGGGTCCAAAGCACGCATCGAGGCCGGTACGGCCTCCGGACAAGGGGATTCACCAGATGTTCATCCACGCACGGAAGCTCCTGGATAGGCGCGCCGCGATCCCGGCGATCCTCGCCGTCGCCGCGGTCGGCTTCGGCGTCTCCAACGCAGACGCCACGCTTTCAGCCGTCGGTCCGACCTCGCAGCCCACCGGCAATTTCCCGCGCTACTTCGCCGACAGCAGCGGTCAGCGCCTCGAGCTCTGCCTGGACCAGAGCGGCAACTGCCTCGCGCAGTTCCCCGACCCCGGGGCGCCGCCGTCCCTCCCGGACAACTTCCCGGACGAGAGCTTCTGGTTCGATGGCGAGGCGACCGTGCCGATCCCGGGTCCGAACGGGACCCCCGGGGAGGCCCTGCTCATCATGGCCACCGAGGCCGCCTTCGGGACCGCCGTCGCCGACGGCGACCAGATCGCCTTCAGCCGCATCCGGCTGCGCATCCGGGGCGGCTTCCCCAACCAGGACTACACCTTCACGTACCCCTACGGCTCGCGCAAGATCAAGACCGACGCCAAGGGCATCGCCAGCTTCACCTCCGACATCGGCTGCTTCTCGTTCCCCTGTGACTGGAGCCAGGTCCTGCGCGGCGAGGTCGGACCGTGGCTGAAGTGGGATCCCGCCGTGGCTCCTGCCGCGCCCGCCGGCTACCTCGGCAACCCCAACGTCCTGCACAAGATCACCGGCAGCCCGACGGGCAACAACCTCCTGCGCGTCACCGGCGGCGGCAACACCGGCCTGCCGCAGCCCTCCGGCACCTCGCCCGGCGGGGTGCAGACCGAGCTGTTCGCCATCCAGGGCAAGATCGACACCGGGCCCGATCCGGCGCCGCCCGGCCCGGCCGCGCCGGCCGCGAGCTTCGCGCCGACGAGCCTCGGATATTCCGCGCGCGACATCGGGACCACGAGCGCCGCACAGGAGGTCACCCTCACGAACAGCGGCACGGGAGCCATGAAGATCTCGTCGATCGCGGTCACCGGCGCAAACAGCGGCGACTTCGCGGCGACGGCGAGCACCGTGAGCCCCTGCCCGATCGCGCCGGCGACGCTCGCCGCCAAGTCCAGCTGCAAGGTCGCCGTGACATTCGCTCCGAAGGGCCTCGGGGCCCGCAACGCGGACCTCGCGTTCACCGACGACGCCGCCGGAACCCCGCACAAGGTGCCGCTCAGCGGCACGGGCACGGGAACGGCCCCGCCGCCCGCCGGGACTCCTGGCATCTCCATCACGCCCGCCACCGTGGCGTTCGGCGACCAGGCGACGGGGACCGCCGTCACCCGCCAGGTGCTCGTCAAGAACCCGGGCACCGCCGATCTCGTCATCGGCACGACGCCGATCACCGGCTCGGCGAACTTCACCGAGACCGCCACGCCGACGTCCTGCGCAGGCAAGACCATCGCCGCGACGGCGACCGCCTCCTGCACGATCGACGTCCGCTTCCTGCCGACGGGCGGCCCGAGCACCGGCACGGTGACGATCAACAGCAACGCCGCGGGCACCAACACCATCGCCCTGAGCGGCAACGGCGTGACGGCGCCTCCGGCGACCGCTCCGGGGATCGCGGCGACGCCGAACCCGCTGGCCTTCGGCAACAGCACGGTGCCCGTCACCGGATTCCTCGGAATCGGGTCGAGGCCGGGCGTGCCCGTCAGCAAGACGCTGTCGGTGACGAACACCGGCACCGCGCCGCTGACGATCACGACGGCGACGATCGGTGCCGCGACGACCAGCTCGTTCCCGGCCGACTACACGATCACGAGCAACGGCTGCCTGAACAAGACGATCGCTCCGGGCACGCCGACCGTCGCGGCAACGCCGTGTGGCATCACGATCCGGTTCCAGGCCAAGGCCCGGGGTGCGCGCAACGCGGCGCTCACGGTCAACAGCAACGCGCCGACCGGTGCGCTGAAGATCAACATGAGCGGCAACGGCATCTAGGAGCCTGTCGCGAACGACAGGCTCCTGGCCCGAGCCCCCACGAGATCGCCCTCGAGCCCCCGAGGGTGAAGGCGGCCCGCGTCCGGAGCATCCGGCGCGGGCCGTCGTCCGTTGGGGATCAGTCGCGGACGATGAGGTACGTCCCCAGCCCGAGCAGCACGACGCCGGCCACGCGGGCGGCGGTGATCGGCTGCCTGGCGACGCCGAGCAGCCCGAGCTGGTCGACGACGATCGAGACGGCGAGCTGGGCCGCGATCGTCGCTGCGGTGACGCCCCCGAGCCCGAGCGTGCGGACCGTCACGAGGACGGATGTGATGTAGGCCGCGCCGAGCAGCCCGCCCGTGAGGTACAGCACCGACACGTGGCGCACCTCGCCGATCTGACCCAGGCCGCCCGTCGCCAGCGCGGCGATGACCGCGAGCGCGGCGGTGCCGATGGCAAAGGAGAGAAACGCGGCCTGCCAGGTCCCGATCGAGCGCCCGAGGACGGAGTTGATCGGTGCCTGCAGCGCGACGAGGCCGCCGGTGAACGCCGTCAGCAGGACCGCCGCGCCGCGGTCCACCTCCTACTTCGCCTCCATCCAGGTCGGTCCGATGCCGACGTCCACCGCCAGCGGCGGGTCGTGCTCCCAGACCGCGCACATCTCGCGCCGGATCAGCGCGCTCGCGGCGTGCACCTCGGCCTCCGGGCCCTCGAACAGCAGCTCGTCGTGGACCGTGAGGATCGGGCGCACCGGCGAGTCGCGCAGCGCCGCGTCGACGCGGACGAGCGCGAGCTTCATGACGTCCGCGGCGGTGCCCTGGATGACGGTGTTGACCGCCAGGCGCTCGCCGAGCGTGCGCACCTGCCAGTTACGCGCCTTGAGCTCCGGGATCTGGCGCCGGCGCCCCCAGAGCGTGGTGACGTGCCCCTGCTCGGTCGCCTGCTTGATCGTCGCCTCGATGAACGCCCGCACCGCGGGAAAGCGATCGAGGTAGGTGTCGATGATCTCCTTGGCCTCCTCGCGCGGGATGCCGAGGCGGTCGGCGAGGCCGTAGTCGCTGAGTCCGTACACGATCCCGTAGTTGACCATCTTGGCCTTCGAGCGCTGACCGAGGTCGAGATCCTCGGGAGCGGTCTGAAAGACCTTCGACGCGGTGGCCGTGTGGACGTCCTCGCCGCGGACGAAGATCTCCTTGAGCACGGGCTCGTCGGCGATGTGGGCCAGCACGCGCAGCTCGATCTGCGAGTAGTCGGCGCTCAGCAGCACGTTGCCGGGCTCGGCGTCGAAGCAGCCGCGGATCTCGCGGCCCAGCGACGTGCGGATCGGGACGTTCTGCATGTTCGGGTCCGTCGATGCCAGCCGCCCGGTCGTGGCGGCCGCCTGCAGGAAGGTCGTGTGGATGCGCGAGCGCGGGTCGGCGCGCGCGAGCTGGGGCAGGACGGAGAGGTAGGTCTTGTCGAGTTGGTTGAGCTCGCGCCAGCGCTCGATCAGCGCGACGATCTCGTGCTCGGAGCGGATCGCCTGCAGCACGCGGGCATCCGTCGAGAAGCCCGTCTTGCCCCGGCGCTTGCGCGAGAGACCGAGCGTCTCGAAGAGGATCTCGCCGAGCTGCTGCGGGGAGCCGATCACGAACTCGGTGCCTGCGAGGCGCCAGATCTCGAGCTCCAGCGTCCGGATCTCCTCGCGCACGCGCCCGGTGATCTCCTGCAGGCGATCGGTGTTCAGGCGCACGCCTTCGAGCTCCATGCGCCGCAGGACCGCCACGAGCGGCAGCTCGATCTCCTCCATGACGGCCGTCAGGCCGCGGGCGACGATCTGCTCGCGCTGCCACGCCGACAGCTCGCCCACCAGCAGCGCCTCGGCGGCCACGGGATCCTCGACGCCGGCCGCGGCGAGCCCGCGCTCCTCGAGCAGCTCGCGCAGTGGGTAGCCGCGGCGCGCGGGCTCCAGGAGGTAGGCGCCCAGCAGCGCGTCGTGGACGAGCTTCGGCGGGACGACGCCGAGCGCCTTGGCGTCGTACGCGACGACGGCGCGCGCGCCGGCGGCGGCGACGAGCTCGGCCGGCGACGCCATCGCGCCGGTCAGCACCTCGTCGGCGCCGGCCGCGGCGAAGCGCCAGGCGGTCTCCTCGCCGAAGAGCTCTCCCTCGGGAACGGCGGGCGGGTGCGCGGCGAGGACGAGCTCGTCACCGGGGAGGCCCGCGACCTCGGCGAGCGAGCCGGCGCGCACGCGCGCGCTGACGGTCGTCTCGGCCACGGGCGCGGGCGCGGCCTCCTCGGTGCCCAGGAACTCCTCCAGGCGCCGCAGCGGGTCGCGCAGCTCGAACTCGCGAAAGACCTCGCGCAGCTTCGAGCGGTCGGGCCTGCGCGCGGCCTCCTCGATGACGTCCAGGTCGACCGGCAGGTCGCGCTGCATCGTCGCGAGGACCTTGGAGACGCGCGCGTCCTCGGCGTGATTGGTGAGGTTCTCCTTGCGCTTGGCTCCCGAGATCTGGTCGATCGAGCCGAGCACCGTCTCGAGGTCGCCGTAGGTCTGCAGCAGCTGCGACGCGGTCTTGTCGCCGATCCCGGGGACACCCGGGATGTTGTCGCTCGTGTCGCCCTTCAGGCCGTAGAAGTCGGGGATCATCGCCGGCTCGATGCCGTAACGATCGACCACGGCCTGGTGGTCGTAGAGCTTCGTGTCGGTGATCCCGCGCGAGGTCGCCATGACCTTCACGATGCCCTCGGGGTCGATGAGCTGGAAGGCGTCGCGATCGCCGGTCACGATCACGACCGGGATCCCCTGGTCTCGTGCGCGCTCGGCGAGCGTCGCGATGACGTCGTCGGCCTCGTAGCCGTCCAGGCGCACGTTCGTGTAGCCGAAGGCCTCCACCAGGGGCTCGAAATGCGGCCACTGCTCACGTAGGAGGTCAGGCCGCGAGCTGCGCTGCGCCTTGTACTCCGCGTAGACCTCCTTGCGCCCGCTGGAGCCGGCGTCCCAGACCACGACCGTCGGCTTCGTGCCGTGCTCGGTGAGGATCTTCACGAGCATCGAGGCGAAGCCGAAGATCGCGTTCGTCGGGAAGCCGGTGGACGTCGCGATCGACTCCGGGAGGGCGAAGAACGCGCGGTACACGAGCGAGTTTCCGTCGATGAGATACAGCTCGTCCGGGCGATCGGCCATCGATCGCGCACTCTAGATGGCCCGTCGATCCGTCGATATGGTCCGCGCGGTGGCGTACCATTCTCGGAAACCACATGTGGCGCAAGGTGCCGGCGCCACGCAGTCCCCCATCGGCAAGGACGCGCCATGAGCCTCATCTACACATGCAACTTCTGCGGTGAGACGATCGACCGCGATGCGCCGTACGTCACCCTCAACGGCAACGGAGATCGCTCAGGCGGCTACTGGAAGTCGGGCTACGTGGGCCACTACCACGCCGATCCCGCCGTCGGCTGCTGGACGCGGATCGTCGACGTCGTGCGCGCCGCCGACGAGTGGGGGCCGCGGCTGGACTCGATCCCCACCGCGAGCTCGCAGCTCATCGCCGCTCGCCGGCGCCGGCACCGCCCCGCCGATGACGGGCCGGGGGACACCGCCCGGTAGCGGCGCGCGCGCCACGGGTCGTATGCTCGTGGCCATGGTCGTGACAGCCAGCGGCGAGCCTATGGTCGCGCCCACATGAAGGTCACGGTGACCGGCGCGACCGGTCGCATCGGCTCGCACCTCGTCGCGGCGCTCAAGGCACGCGGGGACGAGGTCACGGTCCTCTCGCGCAACCCCGAGCGCGCGAGCGAGCTGCTCGGCGTCGAGGCGCTGGCCTGGGATCCCGAGAACGAGGGCGCGCCGCTCCCGGCGCTGGTCGGCCGCGACGGCGTCGTCCACCTCGCCGGCGAGGACGTTGCCCAGCGCTGGAGCAAGGACGCCAAGCAGAAGATCCTCGGCAGCCGCGAGGGCGGCACGCGCAGCCTCGTCCACGCGATCTTCGACGCCAAGCCACGTCCGCCGGTGCTCGTCTGCGCGTCGGCCGCGGGCTTCTACGGCGCCCGCGGCGACGAGCCCGTGGACGAGACGAGCCCGCCCGGCCGCGACTGGCTCGCCGACGTCGTCGTGCGCTGGGAGGCGCAGGCGGACACGGCGAAGCTCGGAACGCGCGTCGTGAAGGTGCGCACGGGGATCGTGCTGGACGCCGAGGGCGGCGCGCTCGCAAAGATGCTGCCGCCGTTCAAGGCCGGCATCGGCGGGCCGGTCGGCGGCGGCAAGCAGTACATGCCCTGGATCCACCGCGACGACCTCGTCGGCATCTACCTCGCGGCGCTCGACTCAGCGGACTTCGCCGGGCCGATCAACGCCTCCGCGCCCAACCCCGTGACCAACAAGGAGTTCTCGCGGGCGCTCGGCCAGGCGCTGCACCGGCCCGCGGTCGCGCCGATCCCGGGCTTCACGCTCAAGGCGATGTACGGCGAGATGGCGCAGATCGTCCTGACGGGCGCCCGGATGGTCCCCGGCCGCGCCGCCGAGCTCGGATATGAGTTCGCGCACCCCGAGCTCGACGAGGCGCTGCGCGACACGCTGGCTGCATAGCGCCGGAGGCGCCAAGCCCGTCTACAGCTCTTCGCGATGCCAGGGCATCGGGCCGACCATGCGCCACATCGAGCCGTCCTTCGGCGGGACGACGAGCCAGACCAGCACGCCGACGACGCTCAGCAGCAGCCCCGACGCGAGCCCGACCTTCTCGCCGTAGCCCTTGCGCTCGGCCAGGTACGCGCAGATGATCGCCGAGCCCAGCCAGATGAACAGCAGGTACAGGGCCAGCGCGCCGATGTTCGCGATGATCGTCATGCGCCGAGGTAGGCCTTCTGGACCTCGGGATTGGTGCGCAGCGCGTCGGACGCGTCGGTGAGCGCGACGCTTCCGGTCTCGAGCACGTAGCCGCGATCGGAGACGCCGAGCGCATAGTTGGCGTTCTGCTCCACGAGCAGGATCGTCGTCCCCTGGCGGTTGATCTCCGCGATCGTCTCGTAGATGCGGTCCACGAGGATCGGGGCGATCCCCATCGAGGGCTCGTCGAGCAGCAGGAGCTTCGGGCGGGCCATGAGCGCGCGTCCGATCGCGAGCATCTGCTGCTCGCCGCCGGACATCGTGCCGGCCTTCTGGCGCTCGCGCTCCTTCAGGCGCGGGAAGAGGTCGAAGACGCGCTGCAGGTCGGAGCCGACCTCGTTGTCGCGGCGCAGGTAGGCGCCCATGTCGAGGTTCTCGGCGACCGTCATGCGCGAGAAGCAGCGCCGTGCCTCGGGCGACTGCGAGATGCCGAGGCGGACGATGTCCTGCGGCGGCATGCGCGAGATCTCGCGGCCGTTGAAGCGGATCGAGCCCGCGCGCGGCGGCGTGAGGCCCGAGATCGAGCGCAGCGTCGTGGACTTGCCGGCGCCGTTGGAGCCGATGAGGGTGACGACCTCGCCCTCCTCGACGGCCAGCGTGACGCCCTTGAGCGCCTCGATGTTGTCGTAGAACGTGTGGAGGTCCTCGATCTCGAGAAGGGCCACCGGCGCTAGCCCTGCTTTCCGAGGTAGGCCTCGACGACGACCGGGTTGGCGCGGACCTCGGCGGGGTCGCCCTCGGCGATCTTCTCGCCGTGGTCGAGCACCGTGATGCGCTCCGAGACGCCCATCACGACCTTCATGTCGTGCTCGATGAGCAGGATCGTGAGGTTGCGCTCCTCGCGCAGCCGGCGCATGAAGTCCGTCAGGCGGTCGGACTCCTGCGGGTTCATCCCGGCGGTGGGCTCGTCGAGCAGCAGCAGCCGCGGCTCGGACGCCAGCGCCCGCGCGATCTCGACGCGCCGCTGATCGCCGTAGGCGAGGTTGACGGCGAGCTCGTCGTGGACGCGCTCGTCGAGCCCGACGTAGCTGAGCATCTCGCGCGCCTTCTGGCGCACGTCGCGCTCCTCGCGGCGCACCTTCGGCGGGCGCACGATCGAGCCGATCAGCCCCGCTCCCATGCGCGCGTGCTGGCCGACCATGACGTTCTCGGTCGCGCTCATCGTGGCGAACAGCCGGATGTTCTGGAACGTCCGCGCGATCCCGAGCGAGGTGATGCGGTCCGGCCGCGTGCGCGAGATGTCCTCGCCGTCGAACACGATCCGGCCGACGGACGGCTTGTAGAGGCCGGTGAGCATGTTGAAGAACGTCGTCTTGCCGGCGCCGTTGGGGCCGATGATCGACACGATGGAGTGCTCGGGGATCGCGAACGAGACGTCGTTGACCGCCACGAGGCCGCCGAACGTCTTCGAGACCGACTCCGTCGCGAGCAGCGACTTGCGGCTGCCGCCTCCGGACGGGGCGGGCGGCGCCTCGACGGGCGTGGTCATGGTGCCTTGACCTCGAAGGTGCTGTCGCCGGCGCCGACGCCCTCGGTGAGCTCCAGCGCCCGGCGCCGCTCGGGGAACAGGCCCTGCGGGCGCAGCACCATCACGATCAGGATGAGGAACCCGAAGATGCCGAAGTTCAGCACCGTCAGGTCGAAGTCCAGCCCGAGCTTGCTCGGCACGTCGTTGAAGACCTCGGGAATGAAGTAGCTGTTGATGAACGACAGCAGGATCGCGCCGAACGCCACGCCCCAGATCGACCCGAGGCCGCCGAGGATGATCATCGCGAGGATGAAGATCGAGAAGCCGAACTGGAAGTTGCCCGCGTTGACCGATGTCAGGTAAGAGCCCAGGAACGCGCCCGAGATCCCGCCGAAGGCGGCGCCGGTGGCGTACGCCATGAGCTTCGTCTTGACGAGCGGGACGCCCATCGACGCGGCGGCGACCTCGTCCTCGCGGATCGCGATCCAGGCGCGGCCCAGGCGCGAGTCGCGCAGCCGGAAGTTCACGAGCAGCACGATCGCGACGAGCACGAGCACGAACCAGAAATACGGTCTGAGGCTCACCGCCGAGTCGAAGCCCGCCAGCCCCGGCAGGTCGATCGAGTCGATCGGCGAGATCGCCTGGCGGCCGTTCGTGAGCTTGTAGCCCTCCGCGAACGTGATCTGGTCGCCGTTGACGGCGAAGCGGTAGACGATCTCGCCGAAGGCCAGCGTGACGATGGCGATGTAGTCGCCGCGCAGGCGCAGCGTCGGCAAGCCGATGAGCATCCCCGCCAGTCCGGTGATCGCGATCGCGATGGCGACGATGAGCAGGAAGTTCAGGTGGATCCCCGGCAGCGTGCTGGCGAAGTCGCCGGCGAGCACGTGGATGCCCTTCTCGCCGTTGATCGACGAGAAGTGGTCCGAGCCGAACCAGCCGATCGTGTACGCGCCGAAGGCGTAGAAGGCGACGTAGCCGAGGTCCAGCAGGCCGGCGAAGCCGACGACGATGTTCAGCCCGAGGGCCATGACCACATACGCCCCGGCGATGATGCAGTTGTCGGTGATGTTCGACAGCGGGTCCATGAACAGCGGCAGGATCGCGGCCAAGCCGAGAGCGACGATCGCGCCCACGAGGTTGCCGCGGCCCTTGACGAGCTGTTGCACGGCGGTCATCCGGCCTCCCTCGTGACCTCGCCGATGAGGCCCTGCGGGCGGAAGACCATGATCAGCACGAGGTAGGCGAAGACCACGGCTGTCGTCCACTGGGCGCCGATCCGGTTGTCGGCGAGCTGCTGGATGCAGCCGATGATGAGCCCGCCGAGGACGGCGCCCTTGAGGTTGCCGATGCCGCCCATCACCGCCGCGGTGAACGCGATCAGGCCGGCGGTGAAGCCCTGGAAGTACCAGATGCTCGTCTGGTAGAGGAGGTTGATGAGGCCGGCCGCGCCGGCGAGCATGCCGCCGAGCAGGAAGGTCATCGAGATCGTCGTGTTGACGTTGATGCCCATGAGGCGCGCGGCGTCGGGATCCTGCGCCGTCGCGCGCATCGCCTTGCCGAGGCGGCTGCGCCCGATGAACGTGGTCAGGAGGAAGACGAGCGGGACCGTCACGGCGACCGCGAGCACGTCGCCGCGGTGGACGTTCACGCCGCCGACGTCGAAGAGCACCCGCTGGGACTGGATCAGGTCCGGGACCGACGACGGCGAGGACCCCAGCCACAGGACGCCGACGTTCTGCAGGATGAACGAGAAGCCGATCGCCGTGATCAGCGGCGCGAGCTTCGGCGCGTTGCGCAGCGGTTTGTATGCCACCCGCTCGATCATCACGTTGAGCACGCCGCAGACGACCATCGCCAAAAGCAGCGAGAGGAACAGGCCGACGGCCACTCCCGCCGGGCCGGTGGTGAGGCTCAGCCCGATCGTGCCCCACAGCCCGAACGCGACGAAGGAGCCGATCATGAAGACCTCGCCGTGGGCGAAGTTGATCAGCTCGATGATCCCGTAGACGAGCGTGTAGCCGAGCGCGATCAGCGCGTAGATCGCCCCGTTGGACAGCCCCAGGACGAGGTTGTTGCCGAGCTGCGTGAGGCTGCCGTCCTCGGCGAGGTCGCGCACGCCCAGGTACAGCGGCAGCGCGAGCAGCACCAGGATGAGCCCGTACTTGCTCACGGCTTCGCGCAGCTGGTCGGACGTTCTCCGGCCGGCGGGCTTGACGGTGGCGGTCTCGACGCTCATCCGTGAGTTCTCATGGCGTTGAAGGCGACGGGGCGGGCGGCGATGCCGCCCGCCCCGGAGGCCTCCACCAGATCGCCCTAGCTCGTGGCCGCGACGATCTTCTTGCTGTAGGTCAGCTCGCCATCCTCGATGGTGTAGAGCCCGTAGTCGGTCAGCGACGTGTCGCCGTTCGCATCGATCGAGTACGTGCCGAGGACGCTGTCCTTGTCCTTCGTCGCCAGCAGCGCCTTGATGACGGCGTCGCGGTCATTGCCCTGCGCGCCGGCACGCTTGATCGCGTCGAGCGCGAGCGACATCGTCTCGTAGCCGTAGATGCCGTAGGGGTTCACGCGATCGGTCTTGTACTTCGCCTTGTACTTCTCGAGGACCGGAGCGGCGGCCGGCAGGTCCTTGATGCCGAGCGTCGCGACGGTGAGCTTCGTCCGCTTGGCGATCGAAGCCGGGATCCCGCCCTCCTTGGGATCGGTGAACGCCGCCTCCGACAGGCCGTCGGGCCCGTAGAGCTTCAGCGTCGGGGACGCCGCCGCGGCGTCCTTGACGACCTGCACGCCGTTCTCGCCGGTGACGCCGGCGAAGACGAAGCAGTCGGACTTGATCTTCGACGCGATCGCGCGGTAGTTGGGCGCGTTCTTGTCCGTGCCCTGCTCGTTCTCGACCGTCAGGCCGGCGGTGGCTGCGGACTGCTTGATGTTGCGGGCCAGGCCTGCGCCGTAGGTCGACTTGTCGTTCCAGAGGGTGACGGTCTTGCAGCCGTCCTCCTTCATCGTCGCGACGATCGCGGCGCCCTGGATCTTGTCGCGCGGCACGATGCGGGCGTACGTGCGCTTGCCGGTCGGGTAGTACTTCTGCGGCTCGCCCGGCTCGGAGCCCGGCTCGTTCGTGGTCAGCCCGATGTACGTGTTGGACGGGCTGATCTGCGGGATGTTGGCCTTGTTCAGGATCGGGAGCGAGACCTTCGTGCCGCCCGAGTTGAACTCGCCGAGGTAGAAGATCGTGGACTTGTCGCGCACCGCCTGGCGGGCGTTCTGCGCGGTCTTGCCCTCATCCGCGGTCCCGGGGTTCTGCGCGGTCGAGTCGTCGAGCGAGACGTACTTGATCGAGAAGTCTCCGACCTTGCCGCCGGCTTCCTCGAGGGCGAGCTTCTCGCCCTGGATGACGTCCGTCGACTGGCCTCGCGACGTGCCCTGCAAGGGCAAAGACGAGTAGATCGTGAGCGTCGTGCCCGATGCCGTGCTGCCGCCACCGGAGGACTTGTCGTCATCCGATCCGCAGGCAGCAACACCGAAAGCCAGCACTGGCAGCAGCGCGCCGGCAACGGTTACTCGATTCAAACGCAAAATGGATCCCTCCTCGATGAGACTGAAACTGAGAGCGGGCCGATCGTACACCCGGACGTGCCAACTCCGCACAGGTTGACTGCCTCCCTGCAGGAGCTTTCAGCGGCGAACCTTCAACACCTTGTCGAGGACGGGCCCGGCGGGCGTCAGCCGATTGCCCGCGAACGTGCTGAGCGTCGTGTCGCCGTTGCGGTCGATCGAGTAGGTCCCCAGCACGGAGCGGTGGTTGCGCGTGGCGAAGAAGGCATCGGTCACCGCCTGGCGGTTGTTGCCCTTCGTCCCGGCGGCGCGGATCGCCCCGAGCACGACGTTCGTGGCCTCGTAGGCCTGCAGCGCGCCGGGCGCAGGATGGCGGCCGAAGGTCGTGCGAAAGCGCGCGTCGAAGCGGCGCGCCGCGGCCGGCAGCAGCCGCAGCGGCAGCAGCGGCGACGTGATCCGCATCCTGCGCAGAACGGCCGCCGGCAGCTCGGGGACCGCCGGATCGTCGGCGACGTCCCCGGAGCCGAACAGCCGCAGGCCGGGATCGGCCGCGGCGACGGCATCGTAGATGCGGGCCGCGCCGGCGTCGTCGCCGCCCGCGAAGAGGAAGGCGTCGGCGCCCTGCCTGGCGACGTCCGTCGCGGTGTCGGCGAGGTCGCGCGTCCGGGCGTCGATCCGGCCGCGGTCGACGACCTCGATGCCCTGGCGGCCGGCGGCCTTCTCGATCTGGTCGGCCAGACCGCCGCCGTAGAGGTCGCGATCGGCGAGCAGCGCCAGGCGCCCGACCCCCTCGGCCTTCATGTAGCCCACGAGCGCCGAGGCCTGGACGTGGTCGGCGGGCACGACGCGCCCGAACGTGCGCGTTCCGGAGGGGTAGAAGCGCTCGGGCTCGGCGGGGCGCCGGCCGCCGGCGCGGGTGATCCCGTCATAGGTGCTCGAGGGGCTCACCTGCAGCACGTGGCCCTCGTTGGTCAGCGGCAGCGACAGCGCCGTCGCCGCCGAGTCGAGGTCGCCGATGTACGCGATCGCGTTGAGGTCGCGCACCGCGGTGCGGGCGTTGTCGAGGACACGGTCGCGCGTCCACGTGTCGTCCTCGGCCGTCGAGGAGTCCAGCGAGACGTACGTGACGCTCAGCGCGCCGATCTTGCCGCCGGACTCCTGCAGGGCGAGCTTGATCGCGTTGACCATGTCGCGTGAGCGCTCGCGGTCGGGGCCGTGCAACGGCAGGCTCGAGTAGATCGTCAGCGTGCGCGGCCCGTCCTTGGGGCCGGGGTCGTCGCCCGAGCCGCCGCAGCCCGTTCCCGCGACGGCCATCGCGGCGAGGACGCAGGCGCTGGCCGCCCGAAGCCCGCCGTGCATTGGGGCTATTCCCGGCCGGGAAGGTACGGGGCGAGGATTCTGGCGGTCGCGCCCAGCGTGATGATCACCGTCGGGATCAGGAAGGCGACCAACGCCTTCTCGCCGGTCGCCCAGAGGACGATCCACAGGACGAGCGCGGACGTGACGGCGAGGACGAGGCCCATGAGCAGTGCGCCAGACTAACGGATGAGCCCGGCGGCAAGTGCTGCAACGAGCTCGCCGGTCGCGGCCGCCGGGTCGGCGGCCTCGGCGGCGGCCCGGACCAGGCGCGTGCCGACGATCACGCCGTCCGCGCCGGCCCGCGCGGCGGCGGCTGCCTGCTCAGGTGTGGCGATGCCGAAGCCCAGCGCGACGGGCGCCGCGGTGTGCGCATGGACCCGGTCGAGGATCGGTCGGAACTCGTCCTCGCCGCTGGAGCGCTCGCCGGTCGTGCCGCTCACGGCGACGGTGTAGACGAAGCCGCGGGCGCCGCGGCCGATCAGCTCCAGACGCTCGTCGGTCGTCGTCGGCGCGACGAGCGGGATCAGCGCGATCGCATGCTCGCGGCAGGCGGCCTCGATCTCCGGCGCCTCCTCGAATGGCAGGTCGGGGACGATCAGGCCGCTGACGCCGGCCGCGCGGGCGGTTTGCGCGAACGCCTCGGCGCCGGGTGCGAGAACGAGGTTCACGTACGCCATGAGCATCACCGGCACGCGCCGTGCGAGCGCCTCGCAGACCTCCAGCACGCCCCCGATCGTCGCCCCGGCAGCGAGCGCCGCCGTGCCGGCCGCGTGGATGACGGGCCCGTCGGCGAGCGGGTCGGAGTACGGGACGCCGAGCTCGACGAGGTCGGCCCCGTTGGCGGCGTAGGCCTCGCCGATCGCGCGCGAGGTGGGCATGTCGGGGAAGCCGCCCATGAGGTAGGGCATGAGCGCGGCCCGTCCGCGGCGCAGCGCGAACGCCGCGGCGATGCGGTCCTCGCCGGTCTTCGGCACCGCGGGCACGCGGTCCCGGGCGGACCTAGACGGCATCCTGCGCGATGACCTCGGCGAGGTCCTTGTCGCCGCGCCCCGAGAGGCAGACGAGGTCCAGCGCCGACTCCTCGCCGTCCTCGTGGAGCGCATGGTGCAGCGCGTGGGCGGTCTCGAGCGCCGGGATGATGCCCTCCAGCCTCGTGACCGTTTTGAAGGCGCGCAGCGCGTCGGCGTCGCTGACGGCGACGTAGCGCGCGCGGCCGCTGTCGCGCAGATAGGCGTGCTCGGGGCCGGAGCCCGGGTAGTCGAGGCCGGCGGAGACCGAGTGCGCCTCGGTGACCTGGCCGTCCTCGTCCTGCATGATCGCCGAGAGCGATCCGTGCAGGACGCCGGCGCGCCCGCCGACGGTGAGCGGGGCGCCATGGCGCCCGCTCTCCAGGCCCTCCCCCGCCGCCTCGACGCCGATGAGGGCGACCCCGGCATCGGCGACGAAGGGCGTGAAGATCCCGATCGAGTTCGAGCCGCCGCCGACGCAGGCGATCACGCGGTCGGGCAGCCGGCCGCTGCGGGCGAGCAGGTCGGCGCGGGCCTCGTCGCCGATGACGCGCTGCAGGTCGCGCACGAGCGCGGGGTACGGCGCCGGGCCGACGGCCGAGCCGATGATGTAGTGCGTCGTGGCGACCGTCGCGACCCAGTCGCGGATCGCGGCGCTCACCGCCTCCTTCAGCGTGCGCGCGCCCGCGTCGACGCTCGCCACCTCGGCGCCGAGCAGCCGCATGCGCTGGACGTTGGGCGCCTGGCGGCGGATGTCCTCGGCGCCCATGTAGACGACGCACTCCAGGCCCAGCAGGGCGCAGGCCGTCGCGCTCGCGACGCCGTGCTGGCCGGCGCCGGTCTCGGCGATGATCCGGTGCTTGCCCATGCGCTTGGCCAGCAGCGCCTGGCCGAGCGCGTTGTTGAGCTTGTGCGAGCCCGTGTGCATGAGGTCCTCGCGCTTGAGCCAGATCTCACGGCCCGCGAGCTCGGAGAGCCGCTCGGCGAGGTACAGCGGCGTCGGGCGCCCGGCGAAGTCGCGCAGGAGGCCGGCGAGCTCGGCGCGGTAGCCGGGATCCTCGCGGGCGGCGACCCAGGCGGCCTCGAGCTCGGCGAGGGCCGGCATCAGCGTCTCGGGGACGTACTGGCCGCCGTAGGGGCCGAAGCGGTGCTCGACGCCGGACTCGAGCTTCACGCGGGAACCTCGTCGGCGGCGTGGACGGCTTCGGCGAACGCGCTGAGCTTCTCGGGGTCCTTGACGCCCGGGCTGCTCTCCGTGCCGCTCGCGACGTCGACGGCGAACGGCTCGGTGATGGCGATCGCGGCGGCGACGTTGTCGGGCGTCATGCCGCCGCTCATGATGAGTGGCGCGCTGAATCTGTTGTTGCGGCGCACGAGGTCCCAGTCGATCGTCGCGCCGGTGCCGCCCGGGACGCCCTCGACGTGCGCGTCGAGGAGGTGGAAGTCCGTGTGGAAGGCCGTCGCCGCCTGTAGGTCGGCCCGCGACCGCACCCGCGTCGCCTTGATGACCTTGGCCCCGGTGCGGCGCGCGACCTCCGTGGCGAACACCGGCCCTTCATCGCCGTGCAGCTGCAGGTGCGTCAGCCCGGCGAGGCGCGTCATCTCCTCGATCTCGGCAAGCGTCGCATTCACGAAGACGCCGACGATGTTCAGCGTCCGTCGCAGGGACGCGCCGATGAGCTGCGCCTCGGCGGGGTCACAGCGCCGCGGCGACCCGGTCCAGAAGATCATCCCCAGCGCCCAGGCGCCGGACTCGGCGGCAAGCTGGGCGTCCTCGAGGCTCGTGATCCCGCAGTGCTTGATGCGCGTGGCCATGCCGAGTCATCGTAGAGCGGCGGCGGCCTGCGCCGGCTGCCGGCGCTGGTCCGGCCTGCGGGCACGCGATTGGTCCCATGCGGTCCTGCATCCTTGCGACGGGTGACAGGTCACGGACGTGCAGAGATCGGCGGTGGCAACGGCGGCGACTGGCCGGCGCCGCTCGCCGTCGCGCTCGCCGGCGTCGTCGTGCGTCTGGAGCCGCTCGCCGAACGCCACGCGCGGGGCCTCTACGTGGCGGCGCAGCCGCCCGAGATCTGGACGTGGGTCCACGAGCCCCCCGCGACGAGCCTCGCGGCCTGGCGCAGCTGGTACACGGCGGCGCTGGCGGCGACCGCGGCAGGCGCGGAGAGCGCCTTCGCGGTCCTCGATGCCGAGCGCCGAGCCGATCGGCATGGTGCGCCTGCTCGCGCTGCGCCCGGCGGACCGCAGCGTCGAGATCGGCTCGGTCTGGCTGACCCCGGGGGCGTGGCGCACCGGAGCGACCGTCGAGGCCTGCCTGCTGCTGATGGGCCACGCGTTCGAGCAGCTGCGCTGCTGCCGCGTCGAGCTGAAGACCCACCCCTCCAACGCGCGGGCGCGGGCGGCGCTGCTCGCGCTGGGCACGACGTTCGAGGGCATCCACCGCAAGCAGCGGATCGTGCCGGCATCGGCGTGCGCGACAGCGCCTGGTACAGCGTGATCGACGACGACTGGCCCGTGGTCCAGGCGCGACTGCGGGCCCGGCTCGCCGCGCCGCGAGACGGGCTCGCGGCGCGCCTGGGCTGAGTCCCCCCGGGCCGTCAGCGCGTCGCGCGCGCGGCGCCAACCGCCTCGGCGAGCGTCCGATCGCCTTCGCGATCGACGGCTCGGAGACGTTGGCGTACCGAGGGCGAGCATCGCGGGCGGCGGCGTCGAAACGACGCGGTAGGCGCAGACGCCCTCGAGGGCGATGCCCCGCGCCCGCGCCGCGTCCACGACCGCGGCCTCCTCGAGGTCGTCGGCCAGCTCCACGACCGCGTGCAGGCCCGCGGCGATCCCGCGCACGCGGACGCCGGGCAGGTCGCGCTCGATCGCGGCCACCAGCGTCGCCCGGCGCCGCGCATAGGACGCCGCCATCCGGCGCATGTGGCGGTCCAGGCGGCCGGACTCCTCGAGGTCGGCGACCACGAGCTGCTCGAGCGTCGGCGACCCGTTGTCCATGCGCTCCTTCAGCCGCGCGGCCGCGCCGGCGAGCTCGCGCGGCGCCAGGATCCAGCCGAGGCGCAGCGCGGGCGCAAAGGTCTTGCTCAGCGATCCGATCGTCAGCACCCGCGCGGGATCGAGGCTCTGCAGCGCCGGCAGCGGCTCGCCGTCATAGCGGAAGTCGGCGTCGTAGTCGTCCTCGATGATCATCGCGTCGGTGTCGCGCGCCCACTCCAGCAGCGCGGCGCGGCGCTCGGGCGCGAGCGTCACGCCGCTGGGGAACTGGTGGGCGGGCGTGACGACGACGGCCTGCACGTCGAGGTCACCGAGCTCCTGCACGCGCATTCCCAGCTCGTCGACCGCGACCGGCACGGCCTCCATGCCGGCGTCGGCCGTCGCGAGGCGCTGCATCACCCAGCCGGGGTCCTCGACTGCGACCCTGCGCGCGCCGCGCTCTGCGAGCAGGCGCAGCGCGAGATGGTGCGCCTGGCGCGAGCCGTTGGTGATCACGATGCAGTCCGCGGCCGCCTGGCACGCGCGTGTGCGCGCGGCGCGCCGCGCGAGCGCCTCGCGCAGCTCGACGGCGCCGCGCGGATCGGCATAGCCCCACGCCTGGTTGTCCATCCGCGTCAGCACGCGCTGCACCGCCGCCTGCCAGTCTGCGCGCGGGAACGCGGAGACGTCGGGCCAGGTGGGATGCATGTTCCAGCGCGGGTTGCGCGGCGTGGGCAGATATGCGGGAACGAAGTCGACCTCGGCGTCGGGGACCATCGCGCCGCTGGAGACGACGGTTCCCATCCCGGGCCGCGCGACGAGGTAGCCGCCGGTCGTCAGCTGCTCGTAGGCGGCGACGACGACCCCGCGCGAGACGCCCAGCTGCGCGGCAAGGATGCGCGAGGGCGGCAGGCGCGTGCCGTCGGCCAGCCGCCCGCTGGTGACCGCCTCGCGCAGCGCCGCGCTGAGCTGCGAGCGCAGCGTGCCCACCGACTCTCGGTTGAGCACGACCAACAGCTCGGACAGCGCCTGCTCGGACATCCGCGGCTCGGTTTCTTCGCCTTGGTCTCCGAAGTCTGCCGCGTATTGGTCCAACGGCGCAATGCATGGTGCGCGCATGTCCAGGCTGACATCGAGCACCGACCTTGCGGGGTCGCTCACCGCGGCGCTGCAGCTCGCGGCGGCGCATGAGCGGCTGGTGTTTCTGTGCTCCTTTCAGAAGGAGGAGTCGGTGATCCTCGACGAGTTGGTCGTGGTCGCGCCGCGTGTGCGTGTGGTGACGATCGATACGGGCGTGCTCTTTGAGCAGACGCGTGCGACGTGGCGGGTGTTCGAGGCGCGCTTCGGGGTGCGCATCGAGGTGCAGGAGGCAATGGGTGACTGGACGGGGCTCGATCGCTGCTGTGGGGGCGCGAAGGTCGCGGCGCTGGAGCGTGCGTTGGCGGGCGCGGATGCGTGGGTGACAGGGTTGCGGCGCGGGCAAGGCCCGACGCGCGCGAGCATCGCGTGCGTCGAGGTGGATGCGAAGCGTGGCGGGATCGCGAAGTACAACCCGTTGGCGCACTGGAGCGCGCGTGACGTGTGGGCGCGCATCCACGAGCGCGATCTGCTCTACCACCGCTGCACGACATGGGCTATGAGTCGATCGGCTGCGCGCCGTGCACGCGGCCGGGCAGCGCCCGCGCGGGGCGCTGGGCGGGGACTGACAAGACCGAGTGCGGGTTGCACGTCTGATGGATCTGATGGTCATCGCATTCGGGTTCGGCGTCGGGATCCTGATCGGGTTGACGGGGATCGGCGGCGGGTCGCTGATGACGCCCCTGCTGGTGTTGTTCGCGGGGATCTCGCCGGTCGTGGCGATCGGCACCGATCTGGCGTACGGGGCGATCACCAAGACGCTGGGCGGCTGGCGGCATCTGCGCAAGGGAACCGTCGACCTGGGTGTCTCGAAGTGGCTGGCGGTCGGCAGCGTCCCGGGCGCGCTGGTGGGCGTCTGGCTGCTGAACGTGCTGCTGGACGCCTACGGCACGAGCTTTCAGCCCGTCCTGCTGGGCGCGATCGCCGTCGCGCTGCTGATCGTCGCGATGACGATCCTCTGTCGCGCGCTGTTCATGCCCAAGCTCGTCGCGCGCGAGGTGCAGTCGATCACGCAGACGCGCCGCACGAAACTCACCGCGATCGCGATTGGTGCGGTGCTGGGCCTGATCTTGGGCGTGACGTCGGTCGGCAGCGGCGCGCTGATCGGCCTGGCGCTGATTCTTGTCTTCAAGCTCACGCCGCACCGCGTTGTCGGCACCGACGTCTTTCATGCCGCGATCCTGCTGTGGGCGGCCGGTCTGGCGCACCTGGTCAGCGGCAACGTCGACGTCGTGTTGATGGGCACGATCCTCGTCGGCTCGCTGCCGGGCGTGCTCGTCGGCAGCGCCCTGATCACCCATGTCCCGGCGGCCGGGCTGCGCCCGGTGCTGGGCTGTGTGCTGCTCGGGTCCGCCCTCGGCGTGCTGTCCAAGGCGGGTGTCGCCGTCCCGCCGGCGGCGCTGATCGGTGTGCCGCTGACCGTCGGCCTGGCAGCCTGGCTGATCCAGCGCTCACGCAGCGCCACCCCCGAGCTGAAGGCGGCGCCGGCATGACCGCCCGCCTGACGCATCTACAGGTCCTGGAGTCCGAGGCGATCCACGTCATGCGCGAGGTCGCCGCCGAGCTGTCGCGGCCCGTACTGCTGTTCAGCGGCGGCAAGGACTCGATCGTGCTGCTGCGCCTCGCCGAAAAGGCGTTTCGGCCCGGGCGCTTCCCGTTTGCGCTGTTGCACGTCGACACGGGCCACAACTTCCCGGAGGTGATCGCGTTTCGCGACCGCCGCGCCGCAGAGCTCGGCGAGCAGCTGATCATCGCGTCCGTCCAAGCCTCGATCGACAGCGGCCGCGTCGCCGAGGAGACCGGCCCGCGCGCGTCACGCAACCGCCTGCAGACCACGACGCTGCTGGACGCGATCGAGACCCACGGCTTTGATGCGGCGTTCGGCGGCGCGCGCCGCGACGAGGAACGCGCCCGCGCGAAGGAACGCATCTTCTCCTTTCGCGACGACTTCGGCGGCTGGGACCCCAAACACCAGCGCCGCGAACTGTGGAACCTCTACAACGGGCGCATCCGCCGCGGCGAAAGCGTGCGTGTGTTTCCGATCAGCAACTGGACCGAACTGGACGTCTGGGAGTACATCGCCGTCGAACAGCTGCAGGTGCCGTCGATCTACTTCGCGCACGAGCGCGAGGTGTTCGCCCGCGACGGCATGCTCTACGCGACCTCAGACCACATGCAGCTACTCAGCGACGAGATCCCCTTCCGCGTGTCGGTGCGCTACCGCACCGTCGGGGACATGAGCTGCACCGGGGCGGTGCGCTCGACCGCCGCTGACCTCGACAGCGTCGTCGCCGAGATCGCCGCCACGCGCGTGACCGAGCGCGGCGAGACACGCGCCGATGACCGCGTCAGCGAGGCCGCGATGGAAGACCGCAAGATCGCCGGGTACTTCTAGGTATGGCGCTCGCCCAGGGAGACCTGCTGCGGATCGCCACCGCCGGCTCCGTCGACGACGGGAAGTCGACCTTGATCGGCCGGCTGCTGTTTGACACAAAGCAGGTCCTGACCGACCAGCTGCAGCACGTCGAGGAGGCCTCCAGGCGCCGTGGCGGCGCCGGCGTCGTCGACCTCTCGCTCCTCGTCGACGGACTGCGCGCCGAACGCGAGCAGGGCATCACGATCGACGTCGCCTACCGCTACTTCGCGACCACCAAACGCACGTTCATCGTCGCCGACACCCCCGGCCACCTGCAATACACCCGCAACATGGTCACCGGCGCCTCGACTGCCGACCTCGCCATCATCCTCATCGACGCCCGCAAAGGCGTCCTCGAACAATCCAAACGCCACGCCTACATCTCCACCCTGCTGGGGATCGGCCAGCTCGTCGTCGCCGTCAACAAAATGGACCTCATCGACCACGACGAAACCACCTTCGACGCGATCGTCCGCGACTTCAGCGACTACGCCCGCAAGCTGCATCCCCACGAGATCGCCTACATCCCGATCAGCGCCAAGCACGGTGACAACGTCGTGCAGCGCTCCGAGAACATGCCCTGGTACGACGGCCCGCCGCTGCTGGAGCACCTCGAAACCGTCCGAACGACCGCCCGCAGCGCAGACGACCCCGCGCGCTTTCCCGTCCAATGGGTCATCCGCGAACCCGACAGCGACTACCGCGGCTACGCCGGCCAACTCGCCGGCGGCACCCTGCACCCCGGCGACGAGGTGCTCGTCCTGCCCTCGCGCGAGCGCACGCGCATCACGAGCATCGACACCTTCGACGGGCCCGTCGGCGAGGCGTTCGCGCCGATGTCGGTCACGCTCCTGCTCGCGGACGACCTCGACGTCTCACGCGGCGACCTCATCAGCCACCCCGAGGACGCGCCGCAGCTCTCCCGCGACATCACCGCCACAGTCTGCTGGATGACCGACCAGCCACTGCGCGCCGGCAGCCGCTACACCCTCAAACACGCCACCCACACCACCCACGCGATCATCCAAGAGATCATCGACCGCACCGACATCCACACGCTCACCCCCGACCCGGACGCCACCGAGCTGCGCCTCAACGAGATCGGTCGCGTCCACCTGCGCACCGCCCAGCCGCTCGCCCACGACCCCTACACCCACAACCGCGCCACCGGCTCCTTCATCCTCATCGACCAGACCACCAACGACACCACCGGCGCCGGCATGATCCTCGGCCGCGAGCTCCGCCTGGCATGACCGGAGGCGCCGCGGGGGCTGCGGCATGGCTCGCGCCGCGTGACAGCGCTGCTCGCATCGGGCGCTCAGCCCGCAGCATCCTGCCCGGCCTGACGCTGACGGCCGCCGTCGGCCTGGTCGCCCACCTCACGGCCGCGCACTTCTTCCCCTACGCGCTCGCGGTCGGCTTCGAGGTTCCGCTGGCGATGATCCTCGGGCTGATCGTGATCAACGCCGGAGGGGCCCCGGGCTGGGCGATGCCGGGCATCCGCTTCGCGGTCCGCAACGTCCTGAAGCTCGGGATCATCCTCCTGGGGCTGCGCCTGAACCTCGAGACGATCGCGGTCATCGGCGCGGATGCGATCGGGCTCGTCATGGTCACGATGTGCGCGTCGCTGGCCTTCGCGGTGCTCGTCGGCCGCCGCCTCGGGGTCCGGCGCCGCCTGACCGTCCTGATCGGGGTCGGGACGGCCGTGTGCGGCAACTCTGCGATCGTCGCGGCCGCGCCGGTCCTCAACGCCGGCGATCGCGAGATCAGCTCGGCGGTCGCAACCATCACGATCTTCGGCACGATCGCCGTCTTCGTGTTCCCGCTCGTCGGGCACCTGCTCGACCTCGACGTGCTCGTCCAGGGCCTGTGGTCGGGGACCGCGGTCCCCGACACGGCGCAGACGATCGCGGCAAGCGCCGGGTACTCGACCGTGGGGCGCGACGTCGCGACCGTGGTCAAGCTCGTGCGCAACGTCCTGATGGCGCCCCTGCTGCTGCTCATCGCGTGGGGCTGGAGCCGCTACGGCGACGACGCCCGCGTGTCTCCGCAGGCGGCGCGGCGCGGCGCCGTCAAGGCCTTCCCGTTCTTCCTGCTCGGCTTCCTGGCACTGGCGATGGTCCGCAGCGCACACCTCGTCGATCCCGAGACGGTCGCCGATGTCGACGTCGGCACGCGCGCGTGCTTCCTCGTCGCGCTGGCCGGCCTGGGAATGCAGACGCAGCTCGGCGACCTGCGCGCCCTGGGGCCGCGACCGTTCCTGCTCGGGTTCGGGACGGCCGCGCTCGTCGGTGGCGGAAGCCTCGCGGCGATCCTCGCTCTCGGCCTCGGGACGGCTCGCACGAAGGTCGTCGGCGCCCGCGATCCGCGGCCGCAGGGGGTCTGGACGACGGTGTGCAAGCCCGGCGCGGCGCCGGCCTTCGCGGGGGCATTCGTCCGTCTCTCCCAACAGCTCTCGACCGGCATGGGCAGGCCGCTGGCGTGCGCCGCGGTCGACGAGGCCGGCGGGGACACCATCCAGCGCACCACGCGCGGCGTGGCGAAGCTCAGCCGCGGATCGGGCCAGGTCGCGTTCACCGACGGGCGGCGCAGCTGGGCGATCGGCGGATCGCGGCTGCTGTCCTGGGTTGGCCCCGCGGTCGCGCCGCCCGCGGATGCGCGAGCGACCCCGCTGCGAGCGATCTCACCGGCGGGCGCGGCGGAGCCCGGTGTGCGTACGGTTCGGCTGACAGCGCGCGTGCTCGCGTCGGGCATCCCCGGGGCCGGTGCCCTGAGCCCCGTGGGGAGCTTCCATCCCGGCAGCCCGATCCACGACAAGCGGGCCTTCGCGGCGACCACGCGCGCGGGCAGGGTGCTCGACCCGACGCGCCTGCTGGTGGCGAGCACGTCGAACTTCGGAGCGCCCCTGGCCCGCGCCGACTGGGCCCCGGGGGCCATCCTCTCGCTCGCGACGAACACCCGCCGCCCGCTGGACGTGCCGGCGGACCTCGCGGCGGCGGGCACGCAGCCGGCGGTGCGCGGCCGCGCGGTGCAGCTCTACACGGCCCAGGCCCCGCCTTTCGTCAACAGGGACGGGAGGACAGCGGGCCTGCCGGCCGTGTCCGCGCCGCTCGGGATCTCCGTCAACAACGCCTTCGGCCGGCCATGGTTCGCCAACGCGCCGACCGCCGGCGGCACGGGCATCGGAACCGAGACGGTGCTCGACCCCGACGGGCGCCCGCTCGCCGATCCCCCGAGCCGGCGCGCCGGAGGCGTGTTCGCGGGCGCGCTCACCAACCGCGCGCGGCAACGGCAGCCCGGAGACCTGCTGAGCGGGGCCGTCGGCAACGCGCTGCTGGGCGCGTCGCCGGACGCGTCCAGCCGCGTGGTGTTCGCCGTCGCGACGGCGAACGGCGCGCTGGCCCAGGTCCACGTGGAGAAGGGCGTCGACGGACTGGCTCCGCCGGGCACGCTCGCGCCGCTCGTGCGGCGCCGGACCGGCGCGTCGAGTCCCACGGGGCCGCCGACGCGCTCCGGGATGGTCTTCAACTGGGTCCCCGACCGCTTCCTCTACGTGGCGGACCCCGGCAACGATGCCGTCGTGCAGCTGCACCTCGACGACGACTTCCGCGTGTTCCAGGTCGTCGGGACGCGCCGCCTGCAGAGCCCCCACTTCTCCACGCCGGTCGATCTCGCTCCGGCCGTGCCCGAGATCGCGAACCCGGCGTTCTCGAGCAACACGACAGTCGCCGGCGGCGCGGACCTGTTCGTCGCCAACCGCGGCTCGGGGACGGTCGCGCGGATGCGCCAGGACGGCCGCGTCGTCGCCGTGGCGCGGATCGCCCTGGCGGGACGCGGCGCGGTCGGCGCCGGCCGGCTCAACGGGATCGCGGTCTCGCCCGACGGGGAGCGGATCTGGCTGTCGCTGAGCGGCGCGCACGGCTCGGTCATCGAGATCCCGTCGTTCGGCGCCTCGCGCTGAGGATCAGAGCGTCCGCAGGAACGCCAGCAGCTCGGCGCGCGCCGCGGCGGACAGGCGCGAAAGCGCTCCCTCGCGCGTTGCGCCTCGCCCCCGTGGTCGAGGATCGCGGCCGCGACGCTCCTCGCCCGGCCGTCGTGCAGCAAGCGCGGTCGATCGCGCAGCCCCCACAGCGGCGCGGTGCGCCAGTCCGCGCCCGCCGCGGACCCCTGTATCACGCGGTCGTCCAGGGACCGGCCCATGTCGTGCAGGAGCAGATCGGAGTACAGCTCGACCTCGCGCCCGCCCGCCCGCAGCGCGGGAACGTGACAGGCGGCGCAGCCGGTCTGCGCGAACACCTCCTCGCCGGCGGGGTCGGCGCGGCCGGCGCGGGCGCGGGCAGCGCCGACAGGAACGCCACCACTGCGGTCAGGTCGTCGCGCGTGACCTCGGCCGGCTGCTCGGCGCAGGGGTCGCTCCTCGCCGGGGTCGGCGGCGCCGCGGACCGCACGCCGGCGGGGGCGAGCGGGCTGGTGAGCCCGAGCTCGCTGCGGAACGCCTCCGCCACGAACAGCTCGAGCGTGGAGACGTGCGCCTTCCAGCCGAAGCGCCCGACGCGCTTGCGCCCGTCGATGCCCCGCACGACGTTCGGCCGTCCCCGCACGCCGTCGCCGCGATCGACCGCGCCGGCGCGGATCACCGCGTCGGGGATCGCATCGATGAGGTCGCTGCCGAACAGCGGCGGCGCGTTGCGCACCGACGTCACGTTCACGCCCGCGGGAATCCCGGCCTCGCGATCGCAGGCGGCGCCGAGCTGGACACCGCGTGCGCGGGCGCGACGGGCCCGCGCCGCCCGACCACGAAGGCTCCGTTCGTCAGCTTTCCCACCCGCACGACCGTCGCCAGGCCATCGCGCCCCACCCCGCCGGCGCGTGGCTGGAGTGGAGCGGCGCACGACCGCTCGTTGAACAGCGGGCCCAGCCCTGCTCGGGAGAAGTGGTGAAAGCGCGCCCGCGGTCGGCGGCGCTCGCAGGGTCGCGCTCACGCAGGAGCAGGACGAGCGCGGTCGCCGCGATGACCAGGACGCAGGTGACGATCGCCGCGCGCTTCCAGCTCAGCCCGCCGCGGCCGCCCTACGACGACTGCAGCTCGTTCGTGTCGTCCGGGTGCCCGCCGCTGAGCGCGCGCAGCGCGGCCTCGGGATCGGCGGCGCGCATGATCGACTCGCCGACGAGGACCCCGTCGACGCCGACGCGCTCGAGCTCGTCGAGCTGCGCGCGCGAGTGAAAGCCGGACTCGGACACGACGGTCTTGCCGGCCGGGATGTCCGCGAGCAGCTCGAACGTCCGCTGCAGGTCGACGCTGAAGTCCGCCAGGTTGCGGTTGTTGATCCCGATGACGTCGGCGTCGACGACCTCCAGCGCGCACTGCAGCTCAGGCTCGTCGTGGACCTCGACGAGCACGTCGAGATCCAGCGACCGCGCCTCCTCGTGCAGCTCGGCGAGGACCTGGGGCTCCAGCGCCGCGACGATCAGCAGGATCGCATCGGCTCCCGCAGCCGCGGACTCGTAGACCTGGTAGGGGTCGACGATGAAGTCCTTGCGCAGGATCGGCAGGCCCGACGCCGCGCGCGCCTCGCGCAGATCGTCCAGCGAGCCGCCGAAGTTCTGCTTTTCGGTGAGGATCGACAGCGCGGCCGCGCCACCGCGCTCGTAGGCGCTGCAGATGTCCGACACCGTCGAGCCCTCGCGAATCGTCCCGGCCGACGGCGAGCGGCGCTTGTACTCGGCGATGACCGACACGCCGGGACGCGTGAGCGCCTCCGAGAACGGGCGGTCGTCGCGCGGGGCGGCGAGCGCGGACTCCAGCGTGGAGAGCGGAACCGCCTTGCGGCGGCGGCGGACGTCCTCGCGCGTGGAGGCGACGATCCGCTCGAGGACGTTCACGCCGGCGCCACCGCCAGCTCCTGGGTGCGTGCGACGAGCGCGTCGAGCGTCCGCATCGCGGCGCCGTCGTCGATCGCGGCCTGCGCGGCGGCGACGCCCTCGGCGAGATCGCCCGCGCGCCCGGCCGCGTAGATGGCGGCTGCGGCGTTCAGGACGGCGAGGTCGCGGCGCGGGCCCGGCTCGCCGCCGAGGATCGCGCGCGCGGTGGCGGCGTTCTCCTCCGGGGATCCGCCGGCCGTCGCGTCCTGGTCGGGCTCGGTCGTCAGGCCGACATCCTCCGGGCGGACGGTGTACGTCGTGAGGTCGGGGCCGTCGACCTCGACGACCGTGGTGGGGGCCGAGATGCTCATCTCGTCGAGGGAGTCACCCGAGGATACGACGAGCGCGGACTCCGCGCCAAGGAGTGCGAGTGCGCCCGCGATCGTCTCCACGTACCCCGGATCGGACACCCCGATCACCTGGCGCCGCGCGCCGGCCGGGTTCGTCAGCGGCCCGAGGAAGTTGAAGATCGTCCGGACGGCGAGCTCCTTGCGCACGGGGACCACGAAGCGCATCGCGCTGTGATGGGCCGGGGCGAACATGAAGCCGAAGCCGATCTCGTCGATGCAGCGCCCGACGGCCTCGGGATCGAGGTCGATGCGCACGCCGAGGGCCTCGAGCACGTCGGCCGAGCCCGAGCGCCCGGTCGCCGAGCGGTTGCCGTGCTTGGCGACCGCGCAGCCGGCGCCGGCGGCGATCAGCGCCGCCGTCGTGGAGACGTTGAACGTCGAGCGCCCCCCGCCCGTGCCGGCCGTGTCGACGAGCGTCTCGCGGCTCGTGGTCACGGGCACGGCGAGCGCGCGCATCGTGCGCGCCAGGCCGGCGATCTCCTCGACCGTCTCCCCCTTCGCCCGCAGGCCGATGAGAAAGCCCGCGGTCTGCGCGTCGGAGGCGTTGCCGGCCATGATGACCGCGAGGACCTCGGCGGCCTCGTCGGCGCTGAGGTCGTGGCCCGAGGCGACCGAGTCGATCGCGCGGGTGAGGACGGGGTCGGGCACGGCGCGGGCGGAGACTAACCCTCGGACAGCGCTTCGGGGGGTTTCGGACGCCGGCCGGCGATGGTGATCGGCGCGATCTCGCGCAGGTCGGCGATGACGCGGACCGCGAGGTCGGCCGGCGACTCGCCCGGCCGCAGGCCGGTCGGCTCGAGGAAGCGCACGCGCAGGCGCGGGCGCCGCGGAAAGCGCGGGATGTCGGTCGCGCCCGTGACGGCGACGGGCACGACGACCGCGTCCGGGACCGCCGCGGCGAGGCGGCCCAAGCCGCTGCGCGGGCGCAGCGGGCGCCCGAGGCTGCGCGTGCCCTCGGGGAAGATCCCGATGCAGGAGCCGCCCCGCAACTCGGCGATCGCGCGGTCCAGCGCGTCGGCGTCGCCGGTCCCGCGGACGATCGGGATCTGGCCCATGCCGTCGAGGACCTTGTTCATGCCCTTGACCTTCCACAGCGAGGACTTCGACAGCGCGCGGATCTGCCGGCGTCTGATCGCCGCGATGCCGATGACGACCGGGTCCCAGTAGCTGTCGTGGTTGCCGGCGATCAGCAGCGGCCCCTCGGCGGGGACGTTCTCGAGGCCCTCGACGTCGAGGCGACCCCACCAGCGCACGATCGGCGTGCAGATGCCGAGGGCGACGCGGTAGGTGCGGGTCATCGGCTCGCGGTCGCTCATGCCCCGCCATTGTTCCCGAGGAAGTTGTGCAGCAGCTTCCTGCCCTCGTCCGTGAGCACGGATTCGGGGTGAAACTGGACGCCCTCGGCGGGCAGCTCGCGGTGGCGGATCGCCATGATCACGCCGCCGCCGCGGGCGGAGACCTCGAAGACCCCGGGCAGGCTGCCGGGATCGACGACGAGCGAGTGGTAGCGCCCGACGGTGAGCGTCGGGGAGAGGCCGGCGAAGATCGTGCGGCCGTCGTGGGTGATCGCGGTCGTCTTGCCGTGACTGGGCTCGTGGCGGATGACGGTGCCGCCGAAGGCCTGCGCCAGCGACTGGTGGCCGAGGCAGACGCCGAGCGTCGGGATCCCGGCCTCGGGGAAGCGCCGCATCGTCTCGAGGCTGATCCCGGCCTGGTCGGGCGTGCAGGGGCCCGGCGACACGACCACCCGGTCGGGCGCCCGCTCGAGCAGCTCGTCGACCGTCGCGCGGTCGTTGCGCACGACCTCGATCTGCGCTCCGAGCTCACCGAGGAACTGGACGAGGTTGTATGTGAACGAGTCGTAGTTGTCGACGACGAGGACCGAGGTCATGGCTCTAGGGCCAGTCCGGTTGCTGGGAGGCGAGCTCGACCGCGCGCAGGACGGCGCGCGCCTTGGCCTCGGACTCGGCGAACTCGTAGGCCGGCTGCGCGTCGGCGACCGTGCCTCCGCCGGCCTGCACGTGCGCGCGGCCGTCCTTGACGACGACGGTGCGGATGTGGATGCAGGTGTCCAGGTCGCCCGTGTAGGAGAGGTAGCCGATCGCGCCGCCGTAGCCGCCGCGCTTGATCGGCTCGAGCTCGTCGATGATCTGCATCGCCCGCACCTTCGGCGCGCCCGACAGCGTGCCGGCCGGCAGGACGGAGCGCAGCGCGTCCATCGCCGTGACGTCCGCGCGCAGCGTGCCCGAGACGTTGGAGACGATGTGCATCACGTGCGAGTACGTCTCGACGGCCATGAAGCGGTCGACCGAGACGCTGCCGTACTCGCACACGCGGCCGAGGTCGTTGCGGCCGAGGTCGACGAGCATGACGTGCTCGGCGCGCTCCTTCTCATCGGCGAGCAGCTCCTCGGCGATGCGCTCGTCGTCGGCCAGCGTGGCGCCGCGCGGGCGCGTGCCCGCGATCGGCCGCGTCGCGACGTGGCGGCCCGTGACCGTCAGCACCGGCTCGGGCGAGGCGCCGGCGACCTGGAAGTCGAGGAAGTCCAGGAAGTACATGTACGGGCTGGGGTTGACGACGCGCAGCCCGCGATAGACCGAGAACGGGTCGATGTCGAGATCGGCCGACCAGCGCTGGGACGGCACGACCTGGAAGGCATCGCCCGCGTGGATGTACTCCACGATCCGCGCGACGTTGGCCTCGAACTGCTCGCGCGTCATGTTCGAGACGAACTCCGGGCGCGGGCGCGCGGGCGTCGGCGCCGGGCGGGGAACCGGCCCGGCCAGCAGCTCGCGGGCCTTGTGGATGGTCGCGACGGCGTCGGCGTAGGCGTTCTGGAGGTCGCTGCCGTCGTCGTCGTCGGCGTAGACGTTCACGAGCACGCTGATCGTGTGCTTGAGGTGATCGAAGACGACGAGCACGTCGGAGAGCATGAGCGCCATGTCGGGCAGGCCCACCGGGTCGGGGTTGGGCTCGCCGAGCGGCTCGACGGTGCGGACGAGGTCGTAGCCGAAGTAGCCGACCGCCCCGCCGGCGAACGGCGGCATGTCGGGCCACGGCGCCTGGCGCAGGCTTGCGACCTCCGCGGCGGCGAAGGCGTACGGATCGGCGGGCTCGTCGCCCAGCGACCAGCGCACCACCTTGCGCGGGCGCATGCCGATGAAGCTGTAGCGCCCGACCTGCTGGCCGCGCTCGGCGGACTCCAGCAGGAAGGCGGGCGTCTGCGGCTCGCTGCCGCGGAGCTTCAGAAACGCCGAGACCGGCGTCTCGGTGTCGTCGATGAAGCTGTGGCGCAGCGGGATGAGGTTGTACTCGCGGGCGAGCTCGCGAACCTCCTCGAGGCTCGGCTGCACCGGGAGCGCGTGCTCAGCGACGACGGCCATTGAGCACGTCTCCCGCATCCGCGAGCGAGCGGCCGCGGCTGCGCAGCAGCACGGCGAGGTGGTACAGGACGTCCGCGGCCTCGTTGTCGACGCGCTCGTCGGTCTCCTCGCGGACGGCGCGCGTGACCTCCTCGGCCTCCTCGCGGACCTTCTCGCCCGCGAGCACCGGGTCCTCGAGCAGCTGGCCCGTGTAGGAGCCCGCCGTGCGCTGCGTCGCCCGCTGGGCGATCGTGCGCTCGAGGATCGCCAGCGCCTCGTGCGGCGCCGGAGGCTCGAGCTCGCCGTTGTGAAAGCACGTGCGCTCGCCGGTGTGGCAGGCCGGGCCGGCGGGCTCGACGAGCGCGAGCAGCGCGTCGCCGTCGCAGTCCAGCCGCAGCGCCCGGACGGCCTGGGTGTTGCCGCTCGTCGCCCCCTTGTGCCACTGCTCCTGACGCGAGCGGCTGTAGAGATGCAGCTCGCCGCTCGCGCGCGTGCGGCGCACGGCTTCGGCGTTGGCGTAGGCCAGGGTCAGCACCTCGCCGCTGCGCCAGTCCTGCACGATGACGGGTACGAGGCCGCGCTCGTCGTAGGCGATATCCATGGGTGCGGGAGTCTAGGTGGGTCGCGCCGGGGGTACGGTGCCTGACGTGAAGACCGCCGGACGGATGCTGCTGCTCGCCGGTGCCGCGGGGCTCGCGCTGTCGGTGCTGCTGCCGTGGGTGACCGTGAACGGGCCCGGGCTGAACATCGACCTGGACGTCATCGGCGGCGCGCACGTCAGCACCGGGTCGCGGACCGTCGCGGGGGTCGAGACGTCGCTGTGGCCGTTCGCCGTGGGCATCGCCGTCCTCATCCTCGTCCTCACCGTGCTGAACGTCGCCACGAAGCTCCTGGCGATCGTCGGCCTCCTCGTGACCCTCGCCGGCGCGGGCCTGCTCTATTACTGCGCGAACGTGCTGGACATCGAGACGAGCGGCAGCGCGCTGAAGCGCGCGGTGTCCGACGCGGTCCTGACGAGCTCCACGGGCCCCGGCCCCCCGCTGATCCTCGCAAGCGGGCTGGCGATCCTCGTCGGCGCGCTGATCAGCTGAGCGCCGCCAGGGCGTCGCGGACCTCGTCCGCGCCCGCCCGTGCGGCCAGCAGCTCGCGCGCGACGTCCAGATCGCCCGACCGCCCGACGGCGAGCGCACCGCCGAGGCGGCCGTCGTGCAGATACCAGATGCTGAAGGCGCCGTCGGCCGGGTCGCCGTGCACGAGCTCCTCGTCCCAGCCGGGCGCCGGGCCGACGTACTCGAGCGTCGCCCAGTCGGCGAGGTCCGACCAGAAGTAGGGGATCTCCGTGTACGGCTCCTCGGAGCCGAGCAGGGCGCGAGCGGCGTGGCGACCCTGCGCCGCCGCGACCTCCTCGTGCTCGACGCGCAGGCGCCGGCCGTGCACGATGCTGTCGTACTCGCACATGTCGCCGGCAGCGAAGACGCCGGGGGCCGACGTGCGCAGCGCGCTGTCGCACAGCACGCCGCCCGTCTCGCCGAGCTGCAGTCCCGCCTTGCGGGCGAGCAGGACGTCGGGGTTGGCGCCCACGCCGACGACGACGAGGTCCGCGTCGGCGCGGCGCCCGTCGGCGGTCACGACCGCGGTCACGGGCTCGTCGCCCTCGCCCTCCCCCGCGAACTCGGCGACGTCGGCCGACGCGAGGATCTCGACGTCGTGCGCCTCGAGCAGCCGGCGCACGAATCGCCCCGCGACCGCTCCGAAGCCGCGCTCGAGCGGCTCGGCCTCCTGCATGACGAGCGTCACGCGCTTGCCCAGCAGCGCCATCGACGCGGCGACCTCGGTCGCGATGTACGAGCCGCCCACGACGACGACCCGCTCGGCCGCGTCGAGCTGGAGGCGCAGCTTGTCGGCGTTCCCGAGCGCCCGCAGGTAGTGGATGCCGTCGCGCATGCCGCCCTGCGCCTGCAGCCGGCGGATGCCGGCCCCGGTCGCCAGGAGCGCCTGGCCGAAGCCCATCTGCTCGCGCCCGAGCTTCGCCGTCCTCGCGTTCACGTCGAAGTCCATCACCGGCGTGCGCGTGCGCAGGTCGACATCGTGTTCTGACCACCAGCCCTCGGGGTGGATGAGGGTCGACGCCCGATCCTCGCTGCCCTGCAGGTAGCCCTTCGTCAGCGGCGGGCGGTGGTAGGGCGCGTCCATCTCCCGGGTGACGAGGACGATCGAGCCGTCGAAGCCCTGCGCGCGCAACTCGTCCGCGGCATTCGCGGACGCGATCCCGCCGCCGAGCAGCAGGATGTCTGTGGTGGGCTGCGTCATGGTTGCTCCTCTTCGTGGCCGCGCCCGCGGGATCCTTACTCGATGCCCAGACGGTCCAGCAGCGCGTCGTCGGCGCGCCAGCGGCGGCGCACGCGGACCGACAGGTCCAGATGCACGCGCCTGCCGACATGGCGCTCGAGCTCGCGCCGGGCGGCGGTGCCGATCGCCTTGATCATCGCGCCCTGCGCCCCGATCAGGATCCCCTTCTGCGACTCGGCCTCGACCCACGCGAGCGCGCGGATGCGGATCAGCCCGTCCTCGCGCGTGTCGTCGACGTCCTCGATCACGACCTCGACGGCGTGCGGGACCTCCTGGAAGGTGCGGCGCAGGACCTGCTCGCGGATGAGCTCGGCGAGCACGACGCTCTCGGCCTGATCGGACACGTCGGCGGGGTCGAACAGGAACGGGCTCTGCGGCAGCAGGCCGACGAGATGCTCGACGAGCTCGCCGACGCCCGTGCCCTTCCGCGCGGAGATGGGGAAGATCTCCTCCGAGACGCCGAGCTCGGAGGCCGCATGCAGCGCCTCGAGCGTGTGCGCCTCGTCCATGCGATCGATCTTGTTGACGGCGATCGCGACCGGCACCTTCGTGCGCGCGAGCGCCGCGGCGATGAAGCGATCGCCGGGGCCGATGCCCTGCTGGCCGTTGAGGATCAGGAGCGCCCCGTCGGCGTCGGCGAGCTCGCGCTCGACGCGGCTCTGCATGCGCTGGGTCAGGGTGTCGCGCGGGCGCTGGACGCCCGGGAGGTCGACGAGCACGAGCTGCGCGTCGTCGCGCATCGCGATCCCGCGGATCGCCCGGCGCGTCGTCTGCGGCTTGTCGGAGACGATCGCGACCTTCGAGCCGACGATCGCGTTGACGAGCGTCGACTTGCCGACGTTCGGGCGTCCGGCGAGCGCGACGAAGCCGGCCCGCGTCATCGCGGCGGCCCGGGGGTCACCCAGGCCAGCAGCTCGCGCTGCAGCACGAGCATCTCGCCGTCGTCGGTCTCGTGGTCCATCCCGGCGAGGTGCAGCGCGCCGTGGACGATCGCCTCGCGCACGTCGGCCGTATGCGGCGGGCAGATGACGATGTCGCCGAGCTCGGGCGGCCCCGGCGAGGGATCGCAGCCGTCGATCGGGAAGGACAGGACGTCGGTCGGCTCGTCCTTGCCACGATGCTCGGCGTTGAGCTCGGCGATCCGCTCGGCGCTGACGAACTCGATCGCGACGTGGCCGCTCTGAATCCCCGCCGAGGCGAGCGCGAGCGCCACGAGGCGCTCGATCTCCTCCAGCGCGACGAGGATCGGCCCCGCCTGCCCGAGCACCTCGATCTCGAGCGGCTGATCGGCGGCGCCGGGCGTCAAGCGCGTCGGCGGTCGGCGGGCCGCAGCTCGGACGTCCTGCTCTCGGCGTGCACGGCGTAGGCCTCGACGATCTTCTGCACGAGCCGGTGGCGGACGACGTCCTCGCCGCCGAAGCGGACGAACTCGATGCCCTCGATGCCCTCCAGGATGTCGCCGACGACGACGAGGCCCGAGCCCTCGTTCTTGGGCAGGTCGATCTGCGTCACGTCACCGGTGACGACCATCCTGGAGTTGAAGCCCAGCCGGGTCATGATCATCTTCATCTGCTCGGGCGTCGTGTTCTGCGCCTCGTCGAGGATGATGAAGCTGTCGTTCAGCGTCCGGCCGCGCATGAAGGCGAGCGGCGCGACCTCGATCTGCCCGCGCTCCAGGTAGGTCGCGACCTTCTCGGCGTCGAGCATGTCGTGCAGCGCGTCGAACAGCGGGCGCAGGTACGGATCGATCTTCGCCATGAGGTCGCCGGGCAGGAAGCCCAGCCGCTCGCCGGCCTCGACGGCCGGGCGCGTGAGGATGATCCGGTTGACCTCGCGCCGGCTCAGCGCCGCCGCCGCGAGCGCGACGGCGAGGAACGTCTTGCCGGTACCCGCCGGACCGATCCCGAACGTGATCGTGTTGCTGCGGATCGAGTCGACATAGCGCTTCTGGTTGACGGTCTTCGGCGCCACCTGCTTGGAGCGGTGGCGCCAGACGACGTCCTCGAGGATCTCGGCCGGGGAGCGCTTCTGGTCGAGGGCACCGGTGACCGCCGCGATCGTGCCGGGCGCGATGTCGTGGCCCTGCTCGATGAGCGCCGCAAGCTCCCGGACGACGATCGCGGCCGCGGCGACGGCCTCGTCGTCGCCGTCGAGCGTCACGACGTTGCCGCGCAGGAACAGGTCGCAGTCGACGTGGCCCTCGAGCGCGCGCAGGACCGCATCACCGCTGCCGGCGAGCTCGGTCGCGGCCTCGTTGGAGAGCTCGATCCGGCTACGCACCGAGCGCCTCCCGGACGAGCGCGGAAAGGCGCTTGCCGTCCGCCCGCCCCTCGGCGCGCGCCATCGCGACCTTCATGACGGCCCCCATCTCCTTCGGTGACGAGGCGGCCGTCTCGGCGACCGCGGCAGCGACGATCGCGCGCAGCGCGTCGTCATCGAGCTGTGCCGGAAGGTAGCTCTCGATCATGCGGGCCTCGGCCTCCTCGCCGGCGGCAAGCTCGTCGCGGCCGGCATCGCGGAAGGCGGTGGCGGACTCCAGGCGGCGCTTGCGCTCGCGGCGCAGGACGGCCAGCTCGTCGCCCGTGCCCTCCTTCGCGGTCTTCTGCAGCTCGCTGAGCACGAGCCGCAGAGCGCCGACACGATCCTTCTCACCCGCCTTCATCGCGGTGGCGAGATCCTGCTTCACCGTGTCGGCCAAACTCATCTGCCGTCCAGCATACGCAGCGTGCGGCGGAACGCCTCAGGCGCTGACGACGGCGGGCGCGCTCGCCTGCGCGACGGCGCCGTCCGAGCCGTCGGGCGCGATCTCGTCGGCGAGCGTGAGCGGCGTGCCGAGGCTGCCGAGCTCTGCGGTGTCGCGGCCGAAGAGCAGCCCGATGTTCCAGTCGACGAGCAGCCGCGCGCGGCGGCCCGCCCCCGGCATGGCAGCCAGGTGGTAGCTGCGTGCGAGCAGCCACGCGGGCGTGCCGCTCCACGTGATGGGGCCGGTCGTCGCCACGGCCCTGCGCCGGCCCATGTCCACGAAGACGCCCTTGGTCTTGTAGTTGAACTTCCGCCGCCGGCCGGTCCCGCCGAGCGCGGCGGCGACGTTGCGCGCCGCGACACGGCCCTGGCGGATCGCGTGCTGGGCGGTCGGCGGGCACAGCGCGCCCTTGCGCGCCGGATCGGGCACGGCGGCGCCGTCGCCGATCGCCCAGACGTTCTCGAAGCCCGGGACCTGCAGGTGGCGGTCGGACCGGATGCGCCCGCGTTCGTCCAGCGGCAGGCCGAAGCGCGCGAGCACCGGGTGGGGCTTGACCCCCGCCGTCCACACGACCGTCCGGGTCGGGACGACCTCGCCGTCGCTGAGCGTCGCGCTGGAGGCGGTGACCGCGTCGAGCGTTGTGCTCGTGCGGATCTCGATCCCGCGGCCGCGCAGCTCGTTCACCGCGAACTGGGCGAGCTTCGGGCCGATCTCGGGCATGACGCGCTCGGTCGCCTCGACGAGGATCCAGCGCATTCCGGTCACACGGCAGCGCGGGTAGAGGTCGATGACGTCGGCGGTGAAGTCCTGCAGCTCGGCGAGGCCCTCCAGGCCCGCGTAGCCCGCGCCGACGAAGACGTAGGTGAGGAACTCGCGGCGCGCGTCGCCGTCCTCGAGCGTCTCGGCGAGCTCGAGCGTGCGGATGACATGGTTGCGCAGCGCGATCGCCTCGGGCAGGGACTTGAAGCCCTTGCCGTGCTGCCCGAGGCCGGGAATCGGCAGCGTGCGGCTGACCGAGCCGAGCGCGACGACGAGCTGGTCGTAGCGCAGGTCCTCGTCCTGGCCGTCGAGCGAGCGGATGTGGAGGACGTTGCGCTCCGGCGACGCGCCCGTGATGCGCGCCAGGCGCAGGTGGATCGAGGGGTCCAGCTCCTCGCGCAGCGGCACCACGACGTGGCGCGGCTCGAGCGTCCCCGCCGCCGCCCCGGGCAGCAGGGGCGTGTAGAGCATGAAGTTGTCAGCGGTGACGAGGCGCACGTGCGCGCTGTGCGGAGGCAGCACCTTCGCAAGCGTCCGCGCGGTGTAGAAGCCGCCGAACCCTCCGCCGGCGATGACGACGTTCCAGGCCATTGCAGGAGGCTACCGGCGGCCCGAGCCGGGCCTGACGCTCAGCGCACGAGCGTCAGCGCGGCCCACTCGCCGCTGTGGCGCCGGTTGCGCTCGCGCAGGCCGTGGCGCTCGAAGGCCGCGGCGATCGCGTCGGCCTCGGCGTGCAGCAGCCCGCCGGCGACGAGCACCCGCGGAGGCTCGCCGTCGAAGCCGGCGCGGGCGACCTGTGCGAGCAGCGGGCGCACGAGGTTCGCGGCGACGGTCGGCGCGCTCGGGATCCGGCCGCCGCGCAGCAGGTCGAAGCGGCAGGTGGCGACCGCGACGCCGTTGGCGGCCGCGTTGTCGCGCGTCGCCGCGATCGACGCGCGCTCGTGATCGACGCCCGCCACGGGCGTCCAGCCGAGCTTGCACGCCGCGATCGCCAGGACGCCCGAGCCGCAGCCGAGGTCCATGAAGGCGCCCCCGGGCTCGAGCTCGAGCAGGGCCTCCAGGCACATCCGCGTCGTGTGATGCGCGCCGGTGCCGAACGCCTGGCCGGGATCGACGACGACCTCCAGCAGCCCCGGGTCCGCCGGCGGATCGCACCACGGCGCGCGCACGTGCAGCCGGCCTGCGATCGTCAGCGGGCGATGGAAGGAGCGCCAGCGCTGTGCCCAGTCGTCGGCGACCTCGGTCGTCGCGATGTCGACGAGGGCGTCCCCGGCGGCGGCGCGCAGGTCCGGGAGCGCGGGCAGCTCGCCGGGGGCGCCGTAGACGGCGTACTCGATGCTGTCGCCGCGATCGACCTCCTCCACGCCGGCGGGCACGAGCGCAAGCAGCTCGGCGAGCGCGATCTCGGCATCGGCGCGGGCGACCCGGATCGCGAGGCGGATCACGCGCCCCCCGGTCAGACGTGCAGGACGCGCTTGAGCTTCGCGAACATCGACTCCTCCTCGGAGTTCGTGTTCGCAGCGGTCATCGACTCGGCGAGCTGCGTCAGCAGCTTGCGCTGGTGCTCGTCGAGGCGGCGCGGGATGACGACGTTGACGACGACGCGCAGGTCGCCGCGGCGGCCCGGCCGGCGCAGCAGCGGCATGCCGCGGCCGCGCAGCTCGATCGTCTCCCCCGGCTGCGTGCCCGGGCGGACGTGGACGTCCTCCTCGCCCTCGAGCGTCGGCACCGCGAGCTTCGTGCCCAGGGCGGCCAGCGGGGCGGGGACGTCGAGCACGGTGACGAGGTCGTTGCCGTCGCGGATGAAGCGCTCGTGCGGGCGCACGCTGACGTTGACGTACAGGTCGCCCGACGGCGCCCCGGACTCGCCCGCGTGGCCGCGGCCCCCCACGCGGATGCGCTGGCCTTCGGCGATGCCGGCGGGGATGTCGATGCTGACGGCGTGGGTCAGCACCTCGCGGCCGCGGCCGCCGCAGCGCGTGCACTTCTTCTCGGCCACCTTGCCGTCGCCGCCGCAGACGTCGCAGGCGATCGTCCGCGCGACCTGTCCGAACGGGGTGCGGCTGACGGCCTGCAGGACGCCGTTGCCGGCGCAGCGCTCGCACGTCGTGATCGGCGTGCCGGGCTCGGCGCCGTTGCCGTGGCAGCGCTCGCAGCGGTCGACGACCTCGTAGGTGACGTCGATCGCGGCGCCGGCCGCCGCCTGCTCGAGGTCGATCTCGACGTCGACGGCGGCGTCGCCACCCGCCCGCGGTGCCGCGCCGCCGAAGCCGCCGCCGAACCCGCCACCCCCGAAGAACGCATCGAAAAGGTCCGAGATCGAGCCGAAGCCCTCGAAGTTCGGGCTCTGGCCGCCGCGCTTGAGGCCGTCGTGGCCGTAGCGGTCGTAGATCTGACGGCGGTCGGCGTCCGACAGGATCTCGTAGGCCTCCGCGGCCTCCTTGAACTTCTCCTCGGCGTCGGGATCGTGGTTGTTGACGTCGGGGTGCAGCTCGCGCGCGAGCTTGCGAAACGCCTTCTTGACCTCGGTCTCGTCGGCGTTGCGCTGCACGCCGAGCACGTCGTAGGCGTCGCGCTTCACGATGCGTCGTAGACGTCTTGGACGAAGCGCGACAGCTGCGAGGCGGCGTCGCGCACGACGCCGATCGTCTCGCCGTAGTCCATCGCGAGCGGGCCGATGAGCGACACCGTGCCCAGCGGGCGCAGCGGCAGGCCGTAGCCGGCGGTCACCATCGCCAGCGAGCGCATCGCGGGCGCCGAGTTCTCCGTGCCGATGCGGACGATGACGTCGCGCTCCTCCAGGGCGCTGCGCAGCATCTCCAGCAGCGCGACGCGACCCTCCAGCAGCGTCATGAGCTCGTTGATCTGCGAGAGGTCCTGAAAGCGGTGCTCGGACAGCAGGCGCGCGGCGCCGTCGACGTAGAGCGAGTCCTCGGCGGTCGCGGCGAGCTCGGTGAACGCCGGCGCGATCCGGTCCAGGAACGTGCGCTCGGTGTGCGGCAGCGCGGGGTCGTTGAGGCGGGTGTGCAGCTTGCGCGCGCCGAGCCCCACCCCGACGAGCTCCTCGTTGAGGAACTCCGCGGCCCAGCCGACGAGACCGTTGTCGACGGGCGACTCGAACGCCAGGACGCGCTTGGAGACGCCGCCGGTCGAGGTGATGATCACGACCATCACGATCTGCGGCTGCAGCGGGAGAACCTCGATGTGGCGGATCGTCGCGGTCTGCAGCGGCGGCGCCGACACGACCGCGAGGAGGTTCGTGACCTGCGAGAGCGTCGCGGTCGTCACGCGCATGGCCTCGTCGACCTCGCGGCGGGTGAGGGCGAGCTCGATCGCTGCGCCCGCGCGGCGGGCGGGCAGCAGGTAGTCGACGAAGTAGCGATAGCCGGAATCGGTCGGCACGCGGCCCGCGGAGGTGTGGGGATGGGCCAGGAACCCGTGCTCCTCGAGCTGGGCGAGCTCGTGGCGGACGGTCGACGGGCCGGCCTGCAACTCGGGGTCGGCGGCCAGCGTGCGCGACGCCACGGGCTGGACGGTCGCCTGGTAGGCGAGCACGACCTTGCGCAGGATGAGCTCTTGGCGCGGCGTCAGCATCCGCTCGATTGTACGAGCGCCGCGGGTCGGGCCTTTGTGCTAGCCCTCGTCGCCCAGGACGAGCTCGACCTCGGCGTTGCGGATGATCCGCCTGCCGTTCTGCTCGCAGTGCGCCGACAGCGTCGCGATGCCGTCCGCCACCTCGCCGACGGTGCTGGTGACGGTCAGCTCGTGCTCGGGCAGCCCCATCCCGCGAAACTGCACCTTCAGGCGCCGCAGCGACTGCGGGCCACCGCCGGCGTCGGTGTGGGCGCGCGCGACCTGGGCCATCGTGTAGAGGCCGTGCAGGATGCGCCCGGGCAGGCCGACGGCCTTCGCGAAGTCCTCATCGATGTGGATCGGGTTGAAGTCCCCCGACGCGCCCGCGTAGCGGATCGTGAGGTAGCGGTCCGGCGTGACCGCCAGCGGCTCGATCTCGTCGCCCGGCGCCGGCGCCATCTCACGCTCCTCGCACGATGTTCGACCAGCGACCGACGCAGACGATCTCGCCGCGCTGGTTGACCGACGTGCACGCGAAGACGAAGAACCCGTTGCCCGCGCGCTCGCTGATGTCGCTGAGGGCCGTCGTCGTGGTGATCTCGTCGCCGGCGACGACGAGCGGGCCCCACTCGAACTCCTGCCCGGCGTGGACGAGCCGGGCGAAGTCGATCCCGACCTCGGGGTCGAACATCCCCTGCGCGACCGCCGGCAGGCTGTAGACGACGGCGAACATCGGCGGCGCGACGACGTCGTCGTGCCCCGCCGCGCGGGCGGCCGCGACATCGAGGTACAGCGCGTCCGTCTCGCCGACGGCGTGCGCGTACTCGCGCACCTTCTCGCGCCCGACGGCGTAGGTCGTCGGCGGATAGATCTTGCCGATGACGTCGAGGTTCGGGGCCACGGCGCCCAGTTCTAGCAACTAGACGATCGTGGCGACCGTGCCGCCGTCCGCTGACCACGCGGCGCCGGTGACCGTGCTCGCGAGCGCCGAGCAGAGAAAGACGACGACCGCCGCGACCTCCTCGGGCTCCGCGAGCCGGCCGAGCGGGATCTTGGCGGCCTGCGCCGCCAGCGCCTCCTCGCGCGTGATGCCGCGCACGGCCGCCGCCTGGTCGGCGAGCCCGCCGTCGGCGGTCCACAGCGGCGACGTCACCGCTCCGGGCGCGACGGCGTTGACGAGCACGCCGTCGGCGGCGTAGCGGTCGGCGAACACGCGCGAGAGCGAGAGCTGGGCGGCCTTCGTCACGGCGTAGGCGGGGTTCGTCAGCGACGGGCGCTTGCCGGCCGACGAGCAGACGTTGACGATCCGCCCACCGCCGCCGGCCGCCATCAGGGGCCCGGCCGCGCGCATGAGGCGCATCGGGCCCATGACGTGCAGCTCCCACTGCGATTGCCAGTCGTCGTCGGTGAGCTCCTCGAGCGCGCGCACGAAGCTCGTCCCGGCATTGTTGACGAGGACGTCGATGGCGCCGAGGCGCTCCGTGCAGGCCGCCACGATGCGCTGCGCGTCGGCCGGGTCGGTGACGTCGGCCCCGAGCGCCTCGCCGCCGAGCTCGGCGGCAGCGCGCGCCGCCTCGTCGCCGTCGCGCGCGACGAGCAGCACGCGCGCCCCCTCGTCGCTCAGCATCCGTGCGGTCGCGAGGCCGATGCCGCGCGTCGCGCCGGTGACGATGCATGCCTTGCCCGTGAGCCCGAGGTCCACGCCGGGGATCATGCCCGGTCATGCGCTCCCACACCGTCTATCGCACCTTCACCACGCAGCAGCGCCGCCAGTTCGTGCGGATCACCGACGACGTCGAGGCCGCGGTCCAGGAGTCCGGCGTGCAGGAGGGGATGGTGCTCGTGTCCGCGCAGCACATCACCGCCGCCGTCTGGGTCAACGACGACGAGCCCGGGATCCTCGAGGACACGCTCGAATGGCTCGACAAGCTCGCGCCGCCGTCCTGGCGCCCGGCCGCCAACGACGTCGCAGCGCAGCTGTCACCCGACCCGGGCGACTTCCGCCACCACCGCGGCGGCGAGGACAACGGCGACGCGCACTGGAAGAACCTGCTCGTCCACCACCAGGTGATCCTGCCGATCACCGGCGGGACGCTCGACCTCGGCCCCTGGCAGGCCGTCTTCTACTGCGAGTTCGACGGCGGCCGGCCGAAGCGGCTCGTGATCAAGGTGCTCGGCGAGTAGCCGGCCGCGCGCCCTGCAGGGCCTCCCATACACGGTCGGGGCTGCAGGGGATGTCCATGTGCCTGATGCCCGACGCGTGGTAGAGCGCATCGACGACCGCGTTGGCGACGCACGGAGTCGAGCCCGCTCCCGGGCACTCGCCGACGCCCTTGGCGCCGATCGGGTGGTGCGGGCACGGCGTGACCGTCTCGCCGAGCTCGAACCCGTGCTCCGGGCACTCCAGCGCCGAGGGCAGGAGATAGTCCGAGAACGAGGCGTTCTGGCATCTGCCGTCGGCGTCGAAGGAGATGACCTGGGACAGCGCCTGGCCGATGCCCTCCGTCAGCCCGCCATGGATCTGGCCCTCGACGATCATCGAGTTGATCCGCACGCCGCAGTCGTTGACCGCGATGAAGCGCCGGACCTTGACGCCGCCGGTGCCCGGGTCGATGTCGACGACCGCGAGGTACGCGCCGAACGGGTACGTCAGGTTCGGCGGGTCGTAGACCGCGCGGGCGTCCAGGCCGCCCTCGAGATCGTCGGGCAGCAGGGCCGGGCCGTAGGCGAACCGGGCGATCGCGTCAATCGTCTGCGCACGCTCGGGGTCACCCTTGACGTACCAGCTGCCCTTCTCCCATGCGAGGTCCTCGGGACGGGTCTCGAGCATGAGCGCCGCGAACCGGCGCGCCTTGTCGCGGACCTTGCGGGCGGCGATGACCACGGCCCCGCCGGAGACCGGCGTCGAGCGGCTGCCGTACGTGCCCAGGCCGTAGGGCGTCTTGTCGGTGTCACCGTGGCGAACCATGATGTCGTTGGGGGAGATGCCGAGCTCCTCGGCGACGATCTGCGCGAACGTCGTCTCATGGCCCTGCCCCTGCGTCTGGGCGGAGATGGAGACGACGGCCTTGCCGGACGGGTGGACCCGCAGCTCGGCGCCGTCGTTCATCGCCAGGCCGAGGATGTCCATGTACCGCCGCGGACCGGCGCCGACGCCCTCCGTGAAGAAGGCGCAGCCAATGCCCATGATCTCGCCCCTGGAGAGCTTCTCCCGCTGCTCGCGCCGCAGGCCCTCGTAGTCGGCGATCTCCATCGCGAGCTTCATCGCCGTGTGGTAGTCGCCCGAGTCATACGTCCAGCCCGTGACCGTCTCGTACGGGAACTGCTCGCGCTTGATGAAGCTGCGCAACCGCAGCTGCACGGGATCGACGTGCATCTCCATGGCGAGCGCGTCGACCATGCGCTCGACGAGGTAGACCGCCTCGGCGATCCGGAAGGAGCAGCGGTACGCGACGCCACCGGGCGCCTTGTTCGTGTACACGGCCTTCACCTGGCAGTGCGCGCCGTCGAGGTCATAGGAGCCGGTGACGATGTGAAAGAAGCCGGCCGGGAACCGCGTCGGCTGCGAGGTGGCGTCGAACGCGCCGTGGTCGGCGATCGTGTCGACGCGCAACCCGGTGATGCGGCCGTTCTTCGCACACATCTGCGCGCGGTGTGAGTAGTCGCGCGCAAACCCCGTGGCGGCCAGGTTCTCGGTCCGGCTCTCCATCCACTTCACCGGCGCCCCGGCGATGATCGATCCCGCGATCGTGCAGACATAACCCGGGTAGACGGGCACCTTGTTGCCGAACGCCCCGCCGATGTCGTTGCACATGATGCGGATGTTCTGCTCGGCCAATCCGGCGACCTGCGCGTACACCGTGCGGTGCGCGTGCGGCGCCTGGTTGCCGTTGTAGATGTTCAGCTGACCCGTCTGCGGGTTCATGTCGGCGACCATCCCGCACGTCTCCATCGGCGCCGGGTGACAGCGCGGATGCTCGATGTTGCGCGTGACGACGCTGTCGGCGTCGGCGAACACGCGATCGCAGAGGGCCTTGTCGCCCGCTTCCCACATCGGGCTTGCGATGTTGTCCTCCTGACCGACCTTGTCGTCGCGGATCAGCGGCGCCTCGGGATCGAGCGCATCGCGGCAGTTGACGATCGCCGGCAGCACCTCGTACCTGACGTCGATGAGGCGCAGCGCATCCATCGCGGAATAGGCGTCGCGCGCGACGACGAACGCGACCTCCTGCAGATGGAAGCGGACCTTGTCGCCCGCGAGCACGGCCTGCGTGTCATAGGAGATCGTCGGGATCCAGGCCAGGCCCAGCGTCTCGAGATCCTTCGCGGTGACGACCGCGGCGACCTTCGGATGCGCGAGCGCCGCCGACGTGTCGATCGACACGATGCGCGCATGGGCATGGGGCGAGCGCAGCAGCGCACCGTGCAACATGCCTGGCAGACGGACGTCGTCGCAGTAGTCGCCGAGGCCGCGGATGAGGCGCGCGTCCTCCTTGCGCTTCATGTTTCCGAAGCCCATCGGCGCGTCGACGACCTGGCCGAACGCGTCACCACTGGCGTGACCAATCCAGCCCGGATGGCGACCGGGGGTCGTCTCAGTCAATGGCATCGAGTGTGCCATGGTGCCACATGCACCGGTGGGAACGCCTAATTTCTATGAATGGTGTGGCTATCGCCGAGGGTCGCGCAGGAGCAGCTCGACGTTGCGGTCCTCTGGGCGGCCCTCGGCCCCCTCCTCGACGCCGACCTGTGGGTCGTTGTAGGCGAACTCGCGGCCCAGCGCCGCGAGCGTCTCGGGCGCGAAGCCCAGGGCACCGGTGCCGGGCGCCGGCGTGGCGCGCGGCGCGCCGTGATCGATGAGCGTGCCGAAGATCGACAGCGTGCCGTCGCGGTTGTCCATGACCTCGAGCAGGCGCGACTGGATCGGCCAGTCGATCTCCGACGCGGTCTCGATGCCCCAGAACCCCCCGCCGCCGGCGCGGTCGAACGCCGTGACCCGGTTCTTGTGCGTGTGACCGGCGACGTATGCGATCACGTGCGGGTTGGCGAGCAGGAGCGCCCGCAGGTCGGCGCCGAGGTGCAGGGGCTTGGAGTCGCGCGGGTCGAGGTCGCAGCCCGGGCCGGTGACGACTCGCAACGCGCAGCTGCCCGCGTCCTCGTCGGGCGCGTTGTTCGTCAGGCTGCGGATCGGGTGGTGGCCGAAGAGGACCACGAGCTCGTCGCGCTCGCCGGCGGCCTTCAGCTCGCGCTGAAGCCAGCGGAACTGGGGGTCGTCGAGGTTGCCGTTGGAGTTGATCGTGTCGCCCTCGGCGACGGTGTTGATCGCGATCATCCGGATCCCCGGCTTGGGACTGAAGGCGTAGTAGGCGGCCTGCCCGCGCGACGCGCGCAGCTCGGCGTCGTCGACGTAGGCGAAGCCGTGGGCGTCCTGCTGATGGCCCGTGGAGTGCAGCGCCTTGTAGGACGGGCGGTCGGCGAACCCGCGCTCGGGGTCGGGCGGGACGACGATCGAGCGACCCGGGCTCGTCGTCAGCGCGCCCAGGCCGAGCACGCCGGTGATCGCCAGCGGCTTGACGCACCCCTTCGCGAGGTCGTCGAGCAGCTTGAGGGCGTGGAGGTTGCCCTGCACGGTGCCGTCGTGGTTGCCGAACGCGACGTAGCTCGGGCGCTTGAGGCCCGGCGTCTCGAAGGGCTGTTGTGCGCGATCCATGAGGCCGGGGTAGCTCGGCCACGCGGCGAACGCCCCGGCCGGCCTGTCGGGGTCATAGAAGCGCCCGGACTCGAGCACGTCGCTGTCGTCCTGGACGCCCGTGTAGCGGGCCGCCTCCCCGCGCGCGGCCGTCAGCGCGCCGCAGACGCCGCCCTCGACACCGGAGTTGGGATCCACGCGGCCGCCCTCGAGAAGCTGCACGACCCACTTGACCTCGTTGATCTGCTGGTTGTCGGCAGAGTCGCCGGACGTGATCGTCAGCGCCAGTCGGGCGCGGCGGCGGCGCTGGTTGCGGATCGGGCTGGCGTCGAAGCGGTTGACCTCGCGGATGACCTCGTCGACGGTGAACGGCTCCAGCGCCTCCTGGGGGCGCCACGCCGACTCGAACGGCGAGCCGGAGATGTCCAGGACCTCCGCGCGCGCCGGCGACTCCTCGTCGGAGAGCTGGAAGTCCGACAGCTGGGCGAAGTACAGCAGCGAGCGGCGGCGGAAGTGGCGGCGCTTGCGGGGCTTGGCGCCGAGGTCGTCGCGCACGACGCGCTTCCAGCCCGGCAGGAGCTTCAGGCGGGAGTAGGGCGCGCTCGGCTCGCCGCCGATCGTCTGCAGCGAGGTCGTCGGCGGGATCGCCGTCGCGGCGCGGGCGGGCGCCGGGACGGCCGCGACCGCGAGGAGGGCGACCACGGGGAGGAGCCTGCGCACAGCCACAAACGTAGCGCGTGCATAGGCGCCGTTACCGTGGACGGCGATGGCGCGCCGCCCGCCCTCCCGATCGGCCGCAACACCGCGCTGCTGTCGGGCTCGCTCGCGATGAACTCGGCGACGCTGCAGCTCGCCGCGGCCGTGGCCTCCCTGACGCTCGTGCGCGTCCTGCACGTCGAGGGGCTGCTCGGGCTCGGCCCTGCGATCGTGCTGGGTCGGGCGCCCTCGTCGCGCTGCCGGCGGGGCTGCTCATGGACCGCGTCGGCCGCGTCCCGGTGCTCGTGGCGGGCTCGCCACGGGCGTCCTGGGCTGCGTCCTGGCGGCGTTCGGAAGCGCCGCGTCGTCGGCGCCGCTCGTGCTCGCCGGGCTCATGCTCGTCGGCGCGGCGAACGCCGCCGCGCTGCTCGCCCGCACGGCCGCGGGCGACATATACCCGCCTGAGCGCCGCGCCCGCGGCATCGCGCTCGTCCTCTTCGGGTCGGTCTTCGGGGCGATCCTCGGGCCGGCGGTCTTCAGCCCGCTGCTCTCCGGCCGCGAGCTCGACGGCGACGCGCTGCGCACGCTGTGGCTCGCAGCGGCGGTGTTCATGGTCGCCGGAGCGGCGATCGTCGCGTGCGTGCGCCCGGACCCGACGAAGATCGCCGCGGCGCTCGGGCACGAGCCTCAGCGGCTGCCGGCTGGGCCCGGCTCCGCGGCCGCGCCCCTGCGCACGATGCTCGCCCCCCCGGCGTCGTCCCGGCCCTCATCGCCGCACAGGCGAGCTTCGCCGTCATGGTCGCCGTCATGACGCTGACCGGGGCGATCGTCGTCGACCATCACCATCACGGCGCCGACAACGTCTTCCCGATCATCGGGGCGCATGTCATCGGGATGTTCGGGCTCATCGTCGTCGTCGGCGACGTCGTCGACCGCATCGGCCGGACGCCCGCGCTCGCGGGCGGCCTCGGGCTCATGTCGGCGTCGGTCATCAGCCTGCTGTGGGTGTCGAGCGTGCCCGCGACGGCGGTCGTGCTCTTCGGGCTCGGGCTCGGCTGGAACCTCTCGTACGTCGCGGCGACGGCCGTCCTCGCGGACTCCGGCGCCCCGTGGGAGCGCGGCAAGCTCCTGGGCTTCAACGACCTGCTCGCGGGGATCACCGGCGCCGGTCTGGCGCTGCTCGGGGGGCTTGCGCTGACGGCGCTCGGCGTCGCCTCGCTCGCGCTGGGCGGGGCCGCGCTCGTCGCAGCGCCGGCGCTGTGGATCCTGCGCACCGGCGCGCCGGTGAGCACCACGCCCGAAGCGACTTGACCCGGCCCACGCGCGGGGTGTAGGGATGGCTCGTGCGCTCTCTTCGATTCGCGGCTCCGGCCGCCCTCGCCTTCGCCCTCCTCGGCGTCGTGCCGGCCCAGGCCGACCAGCAGATCACCGCAGCGCCCGTCGATCGCTACGTCAACACCTCGGTGACGATCGCCCCCGGCGAGCGGCTGACCTTCGCCAGCCAGGACCCGATCGCCCCGCACAACGTCACGGCGCGCGACAACGGCGCCGACGGCCGGCCGCTGTTCTCGTCGGCGACGATCGGCGGCGGCGACACGGCACCGGTCGAGGGCACCGACAAGCTCGAGCCCGGCGCCTACAGCTTCTTCTGCACGATCCACCCGACGATCATGAACGGGACGCTGACCGTCGCCGGCGACCCCGTCGCCGGAGACACGACGCCGCCGGCGCTCGGCGCGCGCATCGACTCGGGAAGCCTGCGGGCGCTCGAGCAGCGCGGGGCGCTGCTGGCGACGATCACGTCGTCGGAGACGGTCACCGCGAGCGTCACCGTCCGCGGGTTCGGCGTCACGCTGGCGCGCCGCACCGTGTCGCTCGCGGCCGGCGCCACCGCGGTCGTGCTGAAGCTCACGTCGGCCGGCCTGCGCGGGATCCGCAAGCGGTCGCGGGTCAACCTGAAGATCAGCATCACGGGCCACGACGGCTCCGACAACGTGGGCGCCGCGACGGGCAAGCGGACACTGAAGCGTCGCTGACGCCGAGGACTCGTTCGTCGCCTGGCCGCACGCCGCTCGAGCGAGCGTCAGCCCGGCGCCTGCAGCTCGGCGGCGTGCCCGCCCAGGAGTGCGTCGCGAGCATGCGAACGCCAGCCCGTCAGCCAAGACGTGACGAGCTTCGCGGGCATCGGCCGGGCCATCAGGTAGCCCTGTGCGGCGTCGCAGCCGAGGTCGCACAGGATCCCCAGCGTCTCGGCGTCCTCGACGCCTTCGCCGACGACCCGCAGGTCGCAGGCATGGGCGGCTGCGGTGATGAGCGAGACGAGCTCCCACTGGCCCGCGCCGGCGGTCCCGATGAAGCTGCGGTCGATCTTCAGCGTGTCGGCGGGCAGGTTCGCGAGCTGCCCGATCGACGTATACCCCGTACCGAAGTCGTCGATCGCGATGGTCACGCCCAGGGCGCGCAAGGCCGCGAGGTGCGCGCCAGCCTGCGGGTCGTCCGTGACCGTCGTCTCGGTCAGCTCCAGCTCGAGCCGGTCGGGCGTGATCCCGGACGCGGCGAGCGCGTCCCGGACGTCGTCGATGATCGCCGCTGCGACGACGTGGCGGCCGGAGACGTTCACGGCGACCCGCAGCGCGGCGCCGGTGCCCTCTCTCGACCACGTCGCGATCTGGCAGGCGGCCTCGCTGAGCGCCCAGCGCCCGATGTCGCAGATGAGCGCCGAGTCCTCCGCGACGGGAATGAAGCGGTAGGGCGCGACGAGCCCCTCGCCCGGCCGGTTCCACCTGATCAGGGCCTCGAACCCTGTGACGTCGCCGTCGCGCAGGTCGATCAGGGGCTGGTAGTACAGCTCGAACTCGTGGGCGTCAAGCGCGCGTGCGATGTCCGCCTTGAACGCCGCGCGCGCAGCCAGGTCGCGCTCGTACGCGACAGCCTGGTCCTTACCGGCGGACTTGGCGGCATAGAGGGCCTCGTCGGCCCGCGCCACCACCTCGCCGGAAGCGGCGGGCGGCCCGTCGGGCAGCCACGTCGCGGTGCCCACGGAGACGCTGAGGCCCCAGCCTGCGGCCTGCCGCACCGTGACCGCGCGGATCGCCTCGACCAGCCGCGTCGCGACCGCCAGCGCGCCGCGCGCGTCGGTGCTTGGCAGGACGACGGCGAACTCCTCGCCGCCGAAGCGGGCCAAGAGGTCGCCCTCGCGGTGTAGCGCGGAGGCCAGGGCTCGCGCCACTGTGCACAGCGCCGCGTCCCCGACGAGGTGGCCGAAGGTGTCGTTGAAGCGCTTGAAGTCGTCGATGTCGACCATCAGGATCGACAGCGGCAGCATGGCACGGGTGGCCCGCCGGCACTCACTGCGCACCGCGCGGTCGAATGCGCGGCGGTTCGGGGTGCCGGTAAGCGCATCGGTCAGGACCATGCGGAGCATCTGGTCCTCCATCGCCTTCTCGGTCGTCACGTCGAGGACGAGCCCGACCGCGCGCCGCGGCAGCCCGTGCTCGTCGCGATCCAGCACCCTGCCGCGCAGGGACAGGTGGCGCAGCTCGGCATCCTGGCCGACGCGCAGCGCCGTCTCGGTCGAGCCCGCGTCGATGAGCTGCGCCAGCCCCGCCAGGACGCTCTCGGCGTCGTCGGGATGCGCGACGGCGGCCAGCTGGGCCGCGGTCGCCGGGATCGACTCGGCGGTCACGCCCAGCACCTGGACGGCCTGTGGCTCCCACGTGAAGCGCCCGCTGACCACATCGAGGTCCCACATCGTCGCCGTCGCCTGGCCGAGCGCGAGGTCCAGCCGCGTCTCCAGGTCGCTTTGTTGGGTCAGCAGCCTGGCGAACTCGGCGGCGTCCTTGCCGGCTGCCATCCATGTGTCGGTCCCGGGGACCGACCTTGCGACCCACTGCAGGCGCACTCCGGCTCCCCCGCGTTGCATGAAGCGGCAGTCCAGCAGCGCCTCGCCGGAGCCGCGGTCGATCTCGGCGAGACCGGCGACGATGCCCTCAAGATCCTCGGGATGAACGAGCTCGAGGACGGACAGCCCGTCGACCTCGCTCGACTGCAGCCCCAGCAGGCCGGCAAAGGACTCGTTGATCTGTCCGAGGTGGCCGTCGCGCGTGGTCGCCGAGAACAGCTCGACCTCCGCCGCCTGCGCGGCAGGGGGCCCGCCCTGGCCGGCGCCCGCGGCGGAGTCGTCCACGTCTACCCCACCCTGTTCTGGGCGTAGGACCTGAGCAGGGTCAGCGCGACGCCGCCGTTGGTGATGAGGTCGGGGTTCACGAGCGGACGGTCGGTCTCGGGCGCGAAGCCGTCGAGGTTGCGGGCGAGCTCATCCTCGTCGACGTGCTCGAAGCCCATCGCCCAGTCCGGGAATGCGCGGGCGGAGATCTCCGCCACTTGAAGCCGTCGCAGATTGCGATGCCGCGCATCAGCGCTGATGCGGACGTACGCCTCTTGCACCGCGTCCTCGTCTCCTTCCAGGACCTGCAGAAAACTCTGGCTGCAGTACAGGAGCATGCCCGTCAGACCCTCGCGGGTGTTCCGCGCACGCGCCAGCTCCAGCAGCGTGACGAGCTCGTCAGGGCTGGCGTCGCCGGTCGCCTGGCTGCAGTAGATGAGGCGTTTCATGGTGATGAGTTCCTCCACGGTTGTCACGGCGAAAGCGCCGCGGGGCGATCTGCCTCGAGGTCCGCCGTCGGGCGCGCTCAGGCGCCGCTTCAGAGGTCGGCGCGGGTGCGCCTGCGGGAGCTATCGACACCGGGGGGCGCTAGCTCAAGGTGAGTCGTCCGCACTGCGCAATCAGTGCAGCGTCATCTCAAGTCCGGTGCTTGCAGGTGCGGTCGGGCGACCGCGCGCCGGCGTCAGTCACCGAGCTCGAGCACCGCAAGGAACGCCTCCTGCGGCACCTCGATGCGGCCGACCTTCTTCATCCGCTTCTTGCCCTCCTTCTGCTTCTCCAGCAGCTTGCGCTTGCGCGAGATGTCGCCGCCGTAGCACCCGGCGATGACGTCCTTGCGGAAGGCCTTGACCGTCTCGCGGGCCACGATGCTGGCGCCGATCGCGGCCTGGATCGGGACGTCGTACTGCTGGCGCGGGATCTTCGCCTTGAGCTTCTCGGTCAGCGAGCGCCCGACCTCGTAGGCCTTGTCGCGGTGCACGACCATCGACAGGGCGTCGACCTGCTCGCCGGCGAGCAGGATGTCGAGCTTGACCATGTTGGAGGCCTGCATCCCGCGCAGCTCGTAGTCCAGCGACGCGTAGCCGCGGGTGCGCGACTTCAGCGCGTCGAAGAAGTCGATGACGATCTCCGCGAGCGGCAGGTCGTACTGCAGCTGGACGCGGTCGGCGGAGAGGTAGTGCATGCCCTTGTGCGTCCCGCGGCGCTCCTGGCAGAGCTCCATGATCGGCCCGATGAACTCCTTCGGCGTGAGGATCGAGGCCTCGATCATCGGCTCGCGAATCTCGGCGATGCGGCCGGGGTCGGGGAAGTCCGACGGGATGTGGACCTCGGTCTCCGAGCCGTCGGTCAGCGTGACCTCGAAGCGCACGGACGGCATCGTCGCCATGAGCTCGATGTCGTACTCGCGCTCCAGGCGCTCGCGCACGATGTCCATGTGCAGGAGGCCGAGGAACCCGCAGCGGAAGCCGAAGCCCAGCGCCTCGGAGACCTCGGGCTCCCACGAGAGCGCCGCGTCGTTGAGCTCGAGCTTCTCGAGCGCGTCGCGCAGGTCGGGGTACTCGTCGGAGTCGATCGGGAACAGGCCGCAGAAGACGACCGGCTGCACGTCGCGGTAGCCCGGCAGCGGCTCGAGATCGGGGTTGCGCGCCCAGCCGTCCTTCGTCGTCAGGGTGTCGCCGACGGCGAGCGCCGAGACCTCCTTGATCCCCGTGATGACGAAGCCGACCTCGCCCGCGCTGAGCTGGTCGGTGACGACCATCGTGGGGGTGAAGAAGCCGATGTCGTCGATGTCGGCGACGGTATGGCCGGCCATCGCGCGGATGACGTCGCCCTTGCGGAACGTCCCGTCGACGACGCGGATGTAGGCGATGACGCCGCGGTACTGGTCAAACTCGGAGTCGAAGATCAGCGCGCGCGGCGGCGCGGCAGGGTCGCCCGCCGGCGGCGGGACCTTCGCCACGAGCTCCTCGAGGACGTCGATCACGCCGTCGCCGGTCTTGCCGGAGATGCGCAGGATGTCGTCCATCGGCTCGCCGAGCAGGTCGGCGACCTCCTCGGCCACGCGCTCGGGCTCGGCGCCCGGCAGGTCGAGCTTGTTGAGGACCGGGATGAGCTCGAGGCCGTTCTCGATCGCGAGGTACGTGTTCGCGACCGTCTGCGCCTCGACGCCCTGCGATGCGTCGACGACGAGCAGCGCGCCCTCGCAGGCCGCGAGCGAGCGGCTGACCTCGTAGGTGAAGTCGACGTGGCCCGGGGTGTCGATGAGGTGCAGCTGGTAGGTCTCGCCGTCGCGGGCGTCGTAGAGGACGCGCACGGCCTGCGCCTTGATCGTGATCCCGCGCTCGCGCTCGAGGTCCATGGAGTCCAGGACCTGCGCGCGCATCGCCCGCGGATCGACGGTCTTCGTCATCTCGAGGATGCGGTCGGCGAGCGTCGACTTCCCGTGGTCGATGTGGGCGATGATCGAGAAGTTGCGGATATGGGCCTGGTCTGCCACGGCCTACAGCGTAGGGCTACGCCGCCGGCCGCCGGCGGTCCCGGACGAGCTTGGCGATCTGATGGGCCTCGGGCACGCGCAGCGCCAGCACGACGCGCGCGTAGACCGCCAGGCCGGCGGCGAGGCCCGTCCCGACCGACAGGATCTGGGCCGGGAGCGAGCGCCCGAGCACCGCGTCCAGCGCCCACCACAGGACGTAGGCCACGGCCGCGAGCGCGACCGACGCCAGCAGCATGCGGCAGGTCATCATCACCGTTCGCGCGATCTCGAGGTCGCCGCCGAGCTCGCGGCGCAGATAGCGCAGCTGGCCGACCGTCATCGCGGCGCTCGCCAGCGCCGTGCCGATGACGATCCCGCCGACGCCGAACGGCTTGTAGAGCGCGAGCGCGACGACGAGGTTCACGATCAGCGTGGCGCCGCCGAGCGCCGTTGGCAGCCAGGGCCGCTGCAGCGAGAAGAACGTCCGCGTGAGCAGGAGGTTGACGCCGGCGAACGGCAGGCTGAAGGAGAACCAGAAGAGCGCTTCGGAGACGAGCTTCGTCGAGTCCGGGTCGAACTCGCCGCGCTCGTACACGAGTCGCGTGATCGGCTCGGAGAGGACGAGCGTGCAGATCGCGGCGGGGATCAGCAGCAGGAGGATCTGGCGCGTGCCGGTCGCGTTGAGCGCGCGCAGGCCGTCGTGGTCCTTGCGGGTCGCGAGCCGCGCGAGCGCGGGGAACAGCACGGTCGCGACCGCGACGCTGAACATCCCCTGGGGCAGCATGTAGATCCGGAACGCGGCGTCGATCGCGCGCGGCGCGGCCTCGGACACCGACGAGCCGAGCGTGGAGTTGATGATGAGGTTGAAGTTGATGAGCCCGAGGCTGAGCGTCACCGGGAGCATGAGCTCGAGGACCTGGCGCACGCGCGGGTCGTGCAGGTCGACCTTGAGGGGGAGCTTGAAGTCCAGCCGCAGCAGGACGGGCACGCACATGAGCAGCTGCACGAGCGTGCCCGCGACCACGCCGATCGCGTACGCGTAGAGCTCGTCGGGCCCCTCGAACCTCGGCTTGAGGACGATGAGCACCGCGATGATCACGATGTTCCAGACGAGCGGCGCGAGCGCCGGGATCGTGAACTCGTCGTAGGCGTTGAGGATCCCGACGAGGAGCCCGTTGAGCCCGAGCAGCAGGACGATCGGGAACAGGACCTGCGAGAGGCCGACCGTCAGCTCGTCGAGCTGTGCGTCGAACTCGCTGCCGGTGAGCGCCGGCATGATCAGGGGCGCCACGAGGATGAAGAACGTGCAGATCACCGTCAGCGCGGCGATGATCAGGAAGACGAACGTCGACGCCAGCTGGTAGGCCTCGCGTCGCTTGTTGCGCTCCAGCAGCTCGGTGAAGACCGGCACGAACGCCGCGCTCAGGGCCGCGTCGGCGAACAGGCTGCGGATGAGGTTCGGGACCTGAAAGGCGAGCGTGAACGCCGAGAACGGGCCGCCCGTCCCGAAGTAGCTGGATGCGACGACCTCGCGGATGAGCCCTGCGATCCGCGAGAAGCCCGTCAGGACCGAGAAGATCGCGGTGTTCCGTGCGATTGCGCCGCTCGCCCGGGGCCCGGCCCCCGGTGTCGCGGGTGTGTCGTCCGCCATCGGTGCGCTACTCTAGGGACCGCCGCGGCCGATGCCGCGGCGCTTTTACGCTCATGGCAAACATTCATTCACAGAAGAAGCGGATCCTGCGCTCCGAGCGCGAGCGCCTCGAGAACCGCCACTACACCTCCGCGGTGCGAACGTACTTCCGCCGCCTCGAGGTTGCCGTCGCCGCCGGTGACGACAAGGTCGCCGACACCGAGCATCGCGAGCTCGTCAGCCTGATCGACAAGGCCGTCAAGCGTGGCGCGATGCACAGGAACACCGGCGCTCGCAAGAAGTCCCGCGCATCGCGCGTGCGCCGCGGCGCCTCCGAGTAGCGCGCTACCGCGGCGCGGTCGCGCCCGCGTCGGCCTCGCGCTGCGCGCGGTGGACCGCCTCGACGACCTCGTGCGGCTGCGCCACGCCGTCGAAGGAGAACTCGTAGTCGTCGCCCGCGGCGGTGTCGAAGTCGACGGTGCCGATGACGAGCATCCGCTGGAGGACGGACTGGCGCGTGTTGACGTTCTGCACCCGGTTGACGAGCGTCTGCTGCTCGGCGCGCGCGATGATCCCGCGGCGGATGTGCAGCCGGTGGTCGGTGATCGTGTATGTCGTGAACAGGCGCTTGACCCAGCCGGCCACGAGGACGACCGCGAGCAGCAGCAGCGCGACGAGCACCGCGGTGCCCGTGTCGGCGGCGACGGCCGCGATCGCGGTGAGGACGGCGACGACGAGCAGGCCCTTGACGTAGAAGCCGAGGATCGAGCGCCAGGAAGGATGGCCCTCGAAGATGAGGTGCTCGCCGGGCTCGAGTTCCATGGAGCGCAGACTAACCGGCGCGCTCGGCGCTGCGCAGCCCACCCCGCGCCCACAGCAGCGTGAGCGCGAACAACCCGGCCAGGCAGGCGGAGGTGATCGCGACCTTCGTCGGCTCCCCGGAGACGAAGCCACGGGAGGACTCGAGCATCGCCGTGAACGGGTTGTACCGCGCGACGTCGTGCACCCAGCCCGCGACGAGGTTCAGCGGCACGTAGACCGGCGCGAGGAAGAGCAGGATGAAGACCGGCATCTGCATGACCGGGCCGGCCTGCATCGTGCGCAGCCGCAGCGCGATCCCGGCCGCCCACAGGGTGCTCGTGGCGCTCACGGCGAGCCCGAGCAGGACGAGCGCCAGCAGGTCGCCGATCGAGCCGTCGACGCGCATCCCGCTGATCAGGCCGGCGACGAAGACGACCGCGAGCACGAACATCGCTCGCGTCATCGCCGAGATCATGTAGCCGATGACGATCCCGCCGCGGTTGGGCGCGGCGAGCAGCAGCCGCCGCGCGAAGCCGAACTCGAAGTCGGCCGCGATCGCAAAGCCCGTGAAGACGCCGCCGAAGGCCGCCGACTGGATCGCGACGAACGCGAATTGAAACGACGTGTAGCCGGACCTGAAGTCGAAGTTCGGCGCGTTCTGCACGCCCGACAGCCCGCCGGCGAAGGCGACGAAGAAGAAGAGCGGGAACAGGACGCTCGGCAGGATGAAGGCCGGGTTGGTGAAGGCGTTGTGGATCGACCGCCAGGCGACGGCCAGCGCGACCGAGCGGGTGCGGGCGAGCGAGCTCACGTGCGCACCAGGCGCGTGCGCAGTGCCCGCGCGCTCAGGGCGAGGAAGCCGGCGATCGCGATCGCGGAGATCGCGAACGCCTGCGCGAGCGCCTGCCCGTCCCAGCCGGCGATGACGAGGCTGCGAATGCCCTCGACCATGTAGGAGACCGGGTTGTACGTCGCGATCGTGCGAAACCAGTCCTGCTCGATGAGGTCGCGCGGAAAGAAGGCGGAGCTCAGGAACAGCAGGACGAAGAACAGCGGGAAGAAGCCCTGGACGGCCTCGCCGGTGCCCGCGCGCAACGCCACGAAGATCCCAAAGCACGCGAACGCGAACGAGATCGAGACCGCCAGGAGCAGCAGGACGATCGCTCCGCCGGGGCCGGCCGCGATGCCGACGCCGAACAGCACGCCGGTCGCGAGGTAGAGGACCGCGCTGATGACGCCCATGAACAGCGCGCCGCCGAGCTGCCCCGCCAGCAGCGCGGCGCCGGACATCGGCGTCATCGCAAGCCGGTCGAGGAAGCCGCCCTGGATGTCGCGGGCGAGATCCTGCCCGCCGTTGAGCGCGGCGAACAGCGCACCCTGCATGAACGGGATCGCGAGCGCGAAGTCGAGGTAGCTCGCGGTCGGAAAGCCCGGGAGGCTCGTCGCGGCCTCGAGGCCCGACGCGTTCACGGCGAGGAGGATCAGCGGGAAGAGGATCGGGAAGATCATCTGCGCGGGGTTGCGCAGCACGCGCTTGATCGCCCGCCCTGCGAGCAGGCCGACCTGCGTCGGCATCGAGCTGTGGGCGAGGGCCGTCATGCCGCGACGGCCTCGGCCGGCGCCTCCTGCGCGGCGCCCTCGAGGCTGCGGCCGGTCTTCGCGAGGAAGACGTCGTCGAGCGTCGGCTCGTGCAGCGCGAGGTTCACGACGGCGATGCCGGCGTTGTCGAGGGCCCGGACGATGTCGGCGAGCTGCTCGGCGCCGGAGGTCAGGCGGACGGCGATCGAGCCCGCGTGGCCGGCCGCGACGGAGTCGCCGAACGGTGCGAGCGCGGCACCCGCGGCCGCGCAGTCGGCAGCGTCGCGCGGGACGACCTCGACGGTCGGCGTGGAGACCTGGGCCTTCAGCGCGGCGGGCGTGCCCTCCGCGACGATCTTGCCGCGATCGATGATCCCGACGCGGTTGGCGAGCACGTCGGCCTCCTCGAGGTACTGCGTCGTCAGGAAGACCGTCGTCCCCTCTTCCCGCGCGAGCCTTGCGACCTCGTCCCACAGCGCGGTGCGCGACTGCACGTCGAGGCCGGTCGTCGGCTCGTCGAGGAACAGGATGCGCGGGCTGTGCAGCAGCGCGAGCGCGAGATCCAGGCGGCGCTTCATCCCGCCGGAGTAGGTCGCGGACTTGCGGTCGGCGGCGTCGCTGAGGCCGACGCGCGCGAGCAGTTCGTCGCCGCGCTGGGTGCGCTCGGCGCGCGGCATGCCCTGCAGCCCACCCTGCAGTCGCATGTGCTCGCGGCCGGTGAGCATCGGGTCCAGCGCGACGTCCTGCAGCGCGACGCCGATCGAGGCGCGCACCTTCGCGCCCTCCTTGGCGACGTCGTAGCCTGCGACCGTCGCCGAGCCGGCGGTCGGCGGCAGCAGCGTCGTGAGGACCTTCACGGTCGTGGACTTGCCGGCGCCGTTGGGGCCCAGGAAGCCGTAGATCTCCCCTGCCGCGACGTGCAGGTCGATGCCGTCGACGGCGCGGACGCCGCCCTTGAACTCGCGGACGAGACCCGCGACGTCGATTCCTCGATCCTCTGTCATGGCGGGCAGGATAATCCGTATTAGTTGAGGTTGTCAACTGTTGCCTTGATCTACTATCCTGTACGTCAATGGCTTCGGATGTCAAGCGTCTGCCGCCCGCCCAGGAGGCCTGGTCGCTGCTCTCGCGGCTGTTCTGGGAGATGCGCCCGCGGATGCTGCGGGTCGCCGGCGAGTTCGGGCTCACCCCGCCGCAGCTGTTCGCGCTGCGCCAGCTGGACCCCGAGCGACCGGTGCCGATGCGCGCCCTCGCCGAGGCGCTGCACTGCGACAGCTCGAACGTCACCGGCCTCGTCGACGGCCTCGCGGCGCAGGGGCTCGTCGAGCGCCGCGAGGCCGAGCACGACCGGCGCGTGCGCATGCTCGTCGTCACCGAGCGGGGCGCCGCGATCCGCGCGCGCCTGCAGGCGGCGATGCAGGAGGTCCCCGCGCCGATCGCGTCGCTGAGCGCCGAGGACCAGCGCGCGCTGCGCGACATCCTGCGCCGCGCGCTGGGCTAGGCGGGTCAGGCGGCGATCCGCGCGATCGCGCGAATCGCCTCGGTGCCGTCGCTGAGCTCGCTGGCGCCGTGGCTTGCGAGCTCGAGGTCGGCGAGCGTCTCGAGTGCGCGCGTCAGCCGGTCGGCGTCGGAGCGGCGCGCCTCGGCGATGCGCCGGTCGGCGGCCCAGGGGCTGCCCTTGATGGCGGCCTTGATCTCGGCGGCGCTCTCCCCCGCCTCCAGGCGCGTCGCGATCGCGAGGACGTCGCGCACGCGACGCGCGAGCAGCCCGACGAGGCGCCCGACCGACTCGCCCTGCGCCTCGAGCTCGAGGAAGGCGCGGGTGGCGGCCTGGCCGTCGCCGGCGACGAGGGCGTCGACGAGGCCCCAGACCTGGCGCTCGGAGGAGTGCGCGGCCGCCTGCTCGACCTCCTCGGCGCCGATGCGGGCGCCGTCGCCGAGTTCGAGCGCGAGCTTCTCCACCTCGCGCAGCAGGCGCTGCTGGCGCTCGCCGACGAGCGCCACGAGCGCCTGGGCGCCCCCGCGCTCGAGCTGCACGCCGAGCCTGCCGGCCTCGGCCTGCAGCCAGCGCGGAAGCTCCCTGGCCTTCAGGGTGCGCTCGGCGGCAACGCTGCCGCCCGCGTCCTGGACGGCGGTCGCAAGCGCCGGGGGGACCTTGAAGCGCCCCTCCTCGCGCGCGAAGAACGCGATCGTGGTCTCGGGCGCGATCGCCTGCAGCGCAGGTGCCAGGTGCTCCTTGACGTCGGCCTCCTTCCAGCGCTCGGCGCCGTCCACGACGATGAAGCGCCGCCCGATCGCGAACGTCATGGCGCTGAGCGTCGCGGCGACCGCCGCCGGTGTGGCCGCGTCGCCCTCCAGGCACTCGACCCCGTTGGCGCCGGACTCGCGCTCGGCGAGCGCGCGCAGCGCGCCGCGGCGCTCGGAGATGCGCCCGTGGTCGTCGCCGTGGATGAGATAGGCGGGCTGGAAGGCGGCCATGTTCGCGAGTCTAGGCGGGCCGGCGGGCGGACCGGACGGCCATGCGGCCGTCGTGGAGCGTGAGGCGCACGGTGCCGTCGCGATCGGTGCGCCGGACGATCGGCACGACCCGCAGCGCGGCGAGCGTCGCCGGCGTCGGATGGCCGTAGATGTTGTGGCGACCGACCTCGATCACCGCCACGCGCGGGCGCAATCGCCGCAGGAGGCCGGGAAGCCCCGGGTCGTCGCTGCCGTGGTGGGCGACCTTCAGCGCGTCGACGGCCGGGAGGTCGAGCGCCGCGGTGACGTCGGACTCGGCGTCGGCGGTCAGCAGGAGGTCGAACGCGCCGTCGCGCAGGTGGATGACGGTGGCGCGATCGTTGGGCTCGGCGCCGCGCGGCGCCGCCGGCTCGCGCCGCGGCCACAGGACGCGCAGCTCGAGCGGCCCGGCGCGCAGGACCTGGCCCGCGTCGGAGGCGATACGGCGCACGCGACGCGCCGCGGTCAGGTCGCCGACCCTGGCCGCCGCGCGAGCCCCGAAGGGGCCCGGCGCGGGCACAGCCGTCGCCTCCTCTCCGTCGAGCACGAGCCCGACGGGAAGCGCGCCGAGCACCGCGCGGGCCGCGCCGTCGTGGTCCAGGGCGGCATGGGTCAGCACGAGCAGGTCCAGGCGCCGGACGCCGGCGTCGCGCAGCCGCGCGAGGATCGCGCCGTCGGGCGGTCCGGTGTCGACGAGCACCGCCGCGCGCCCGTGCTGGACGAGCGTCGCGTCGCCCTGCCCCACGTCCAGGAACGAGACCGTGAGGTCCCGCGGCGGACCCGGCGCACGCGCACCGAGCGCCAGCGCGGCGCTCGCCGCCGTGGCCGCCACGGCGGCGAGGGCGGCGGTCGGGCGCCGGGTCCGCGGCTGCAGGCGCCGCCACGCGAGCGCCGCCAGCACCGCCCCCGCGTAGATCCCGGCGACGCCGAGGACGCCGGGATCGGGGACCGCGATCTGCGCCGACGGCAGGTGCGCCGCGCGGTGTGCCAGCCACGTGAGGTAGCCCAGCGGCAGCGCGGCCAGCGATGCCACCGGCGCCGCGAGCCCCGGCGCGACCTGGCCGATGGCGCTCGCGATCGTCCCGAGGCCCATGACGGGCGCCACCGCGGGCGCGGCGAGCAGGTTCGCCGGCAGCGAGACGAGCGAGAGGCGCTCGAAGTGCAGCGCGATCAGCGGTGCCGTCCCGATCGTCGCGGCGGCCGTCACGGCGAGCGCTTCGGCGATGCCGGCCGGCAGCCCCGCGCGGCGCAGCCGCGCGCGCAGCGCGGGCGCGAGCGCGAGCAGCGCGAGCACGGCCGCGAAGCTCAGCTGCCAGCCGGCGTCCTCGGCGGCGCGCGGGCTCCAAACGAGCGTGACCGCGGCGGCGAGCAGGAGCGCGTACCAGCGCGAGGCCGCCCGTCCCGCGAGCGCCGCGACGAGCCCGGCGGCGCCCATCACGCCGGCGCGCTGGATCGAGGGGCCGGCGCCCGCGAGCGGGACGTAGGCGGCGACGAGCCCGAGCGCGAGGGCAAGGCGCGTGGTCAGGCCGCACCCGGCGACCGTCGCGAGCGCGAGCACGAGCGTCGCCAGCAGCAGGACGTTGGCGCCGCTCGCCGCGACGAGGTGCGCGAGGCCGGTGGCGCGGAAGTCGTCGCGCGCCGCCTCGCTCAGCGCGCCGTCCTGACCGAGCACCATGCCGCGCGCGAGCGCGCCCTGTGGCGCCGGCACCCCGTCCGTCAGCGCCTGCTCGGCCCGCGTGCGCACGCCGTCCAGAGCGCCGAGGAGCCCGCCCCGGCGCCGCCCGGTGTCGCGGCCGGACTCGACGCGCAGCAGCGCGTGCGCGTTGCGGCGGCGCTCGTAGGCGTCGTAGGGGCCCAGGCGCTCCAGGCGCCCGTGGACGGCGATCACGGCGCCCGGCCCGACACCCGGCGGCCAGCGGGCGCGCGCCGGCACGCGCAGCAGCACGCGCTCCCCGCGGGCGGGTGTGGACTCCAGGCGCGCGGGCGCGACGCGGGTGCCGAAGGCCCGCGTGCGCGGATGGTCGAGCAGGATCGCGCGGACGCTCACGGTCGTGTCGAGCAACGGGCCGAGCGCGCTGCGGTCCAGTGCCGCGAGGCGCGCGTCGGCCATGCCCGCGCCGAGCAGGAGGAGCGCGAGCGCGCCGAGCGCGACCGCCGTCTCGGACGCGAGCGCCGGCACGAGCACCGCGAGGGCGAGGACCGCCGCCGGCCAGCGCGGCCCGGCGAGCAGACCGCAGGTCAGCGCCGCGAGCAGGAGGTGGCGCGGGTGCCGTCCGGCGACCCGGCGCACGCGCGTGAGGCGCGCGGTCACACCGTCACCAGCGGCGTCAGCGTCGCGAGGCGCTTGGCGCCGATGCCCGGCACCTCGCCGAGCTCCTCGACGCGGCTGAAGCCGCCGTGCTGCTCGCGGTAGCCGAGGATCCGCTGGGCGATCCCGGGGCCGACGCCGTCGAGCGTGTCGAGCTGCTCGAGCGTCGCGGTGTTGAGATTCACGGGGGCGGCGGGCGCGGTCGCGGGTCCCGCGGCGGTGGCGCCCGCGGGCGCGCCGCCGGTGCTCGCCGCGGCTCGCAGGGGGACGAGGACCTGGCGCCCGTCCTCGACCTTGGCGGCGAGATTGACCGCGTCCAGGTCGGCATGCGGGCGCGGACCGCCCGCGCTCCGCAACGCATCGTTCACCCGCGCGCCCGGTGCGAGACGGTAGACGCCGGGCCGCCGCACCGCGCCCGCGACGTGGACGATCACCCGTCCGCCGGCGGCGCGCCCGACGCTCACGCTCGCGGCCGGTGCCGGCGCCGCCTCGGGCTCGCCACTCGCCCGGGGCGCCGCCGGCGCTCCCGTCCCGCCGGGCGCGAGAGTCGCCGTGCCCCCGTCCGCGCGCGTCGCCTGGGAGCCGAGGTAGCGCGCGCCGAGAAAGCAGACGAGAACGCCGAGGACGACGTACAGCGCCAGACGTGGGCGATCGAGCTCGGACACGTGCCGAGGCTAGGAGGCACGCCGCGCAGTTCGTCACGCGGATCGTGACGATTTCGCGCAAATGCCCGCGCGCCACCTGCGACGGGTCCCGTCCCCGCGGACGAGTCAGCGGACGACGATGTTGACGAGCTTCCCCGGCACGACGACCTCCTTGACGACCTCGTTGCCGTCGAGGTAGGAGAGCATCCGCGGGGCGGCGCGACAGAGCGCCACCAGCTCGGCGCGCGACGCGCCCGTCGGCGCCTCGACGCGGTCGCGCACCTTGCCGTTGACCTGGCAGACGAGCTCGAAGGTGTCCGTCTCCAACCAGGCCGGGTCGGCGTCGGGCCACGGCTGCTCCCAGACGCGCTCGCCGGTCAGGAGGTGGTAGGCGTCCGTCGCGGTGTGCGGGGCGAACGGGAACAGCAGCGACGCGGCGGTGCTGAGCGCGAAGCGCACCGTGCCGGGCGCAGCGTCGCCGCGCTTGGCGGGCGTGATCTCGTTGAGCAGCTCCATGACGGCGGCGATCGCGGTGTTGAAGTTGAAGCGCTCGCTCATGTCGCCGGTCACCTTCTCGATCGCCCAGTTGGCCTTGCGCAGCAGGCGCTCGTCGTCGGCGCTGAGCTCGTCGGGCACCGGATGGTCGGGCAGCTCGGCGGCCGCCTCGGCGGACGTGCGCCACAGCCGTCCGAGGAATCGGTACATCCCCTCCAGGCCGCTGTCGGACCAGTCGGCGTCCTGGTCGGGCGGGCCGATGAAGAGGATGTAGGCGCGGGCGGTGTCGGCGCCGTAGCGCTCGACGAGCACCTTCGGCGAGACGACGTTGCCCTTGTTCTTGGACATCTTGTCGCCGTCGCGCAGGATCATCCCCTGCGTGAACAGCGCGGCGAACGGCTCCTGGATCTCGGCGGGCAGGTGGCCGAGGTCGGCGAGCGCCTTCGTGAAGAAGCGCGCGTACATCAGGTGCAGGATCGCGTGCTCCACGCCGCCGATGTACTGGTCGACGGGCATCCACATCGCGACCGCCGCGGGATCCCAGGCGGCCTCGTCGTTGTGGGCGTCGCAGTAGCGCAGGAAGTACCAGGACGAGTCCACGAAGGTGTCCATCGTGTCCGTCTCGCGCTCGGCGGGGCCGCCGCACCGCGGGCACGCGACGTGCACCCAGTCCTCGGCGGCCGCCAGCGGCGAGCGCCCTCGGGGCTTGTAGTCCTCGACGTCGGGCAGGACGACCGGCAGGTCCTCGACGGGCACCGGCACGGCGCCGCACTGCGGGCAGTGGATGATCGGGATCGGCGTGCCCCAATAGCGCTGGCGCGAGATGAGCCAGTCGCGCAGGCGGTAGTTCACGGAGGCGTGGCCCTTGCCCTCGCGGTCCAGCCAGCGCACGATCTCCTCCAGCGCCTCGCGGTTGTGCCGGCCGTCGAACTGCGGGCCGCAGTTCATGAGCGGGCCGTCGCCCGTGTAGGGCAGCTCGTCGTCGGGGTCGGCCGGGTTCTGGATCACGCGGCGGATCGGCAGGCCGTAGGCCTGCGCGAAGGCGTGGTCGCGCTCGTCGTGGGCGGGCACGGCCATGATCGCGCCGGTCCCGTACTCCATGAGCACGTAGTCGGCGACGTACATCGGCAGCCCTTCGCCGTTGACGGGGTTCGTGACGGTGTGGCCGAGCGCGACGCCGGTCTTCTGCTTGTCGACGTCGCCGCGCAGCTGCGTGTCGGAGGTCAGCGCGCGGTTGACGTATTCGCGCACCTGCGCCTCGTGTTCGGTGCCCTCGGCGAGGCGCAGCACGTCGGGATGCTCGGGGGCCATGACGAAGAACGTCGCGCCGAACAGCGTGTCCGGCCGCGTCGTGAAGACCGGGTAGTCGACGCCGAGGTCCTCACAGCGGAACACGACCTCGGCGCCGTTGGAGCGGCCGATCCAGTTGCGCTGCATCGTCTTGACGTGCTGCGGCCAGCGGATCGTGTCGAGGTCGTCGAGCAGGCGGTCGGCGTAGTCGGTGATGCGAAAGAACCACTGCGTGAGCTGGCGCACCTCGACGAGTGCGCCGGAGCGCTCGCCGCGACCGTCGACGACCTGCTCGTTCGCGAGCACGGTCTCCTCGACGGGGTCCCAGTTGACCACCGCCTCCTTCTGGTAGGCCAGGCCGTGCTTGAAGAGCTCCAGGAAGATCCACTGCGTCCAGCGGTACACCCGCGGCTCGTGCGTGCCGAACTCGCGCGTCCAGTCGATCGACAGCCCCCACTGGCGAAACTGGCGGCGGAACTCCTCGATCGCCGCCTGCGTGGAGTCGCGCGGGTGCTGGCCGGTCTTGATCGCGTGGTTCTCGGCGGGCAGCCCGAAGGCGTCATAGCCCATCGGGTTGAGCACCCGCCGGCCGGTGCGGCGGTGGAAGTGCGCCACCGCGTCGCCGACGGAGTAGACCTTCAGGTGCCCGATGTGCGGCTCGCCGCTGGGGTAGGGCAGCATGACGAGCACGTAGGACGCCGGCCGCGGGTCGGCCGGATCGTTCGCGACCTCCCATGTGCCCTCGTCGGCCCACACGCGCTGCCAGCGGGGCTCGATCTCGGCGGGGTCGTAGTGGCGCTCGGCTGCCACCTGGTCCTACGCGGCTGCGGCGCCGACGCCGGCGGCCTCGCGCAGGCCGGCGGCCTTGTCGGTGTTCTCCCAGGTGAAGTCCGCGTCGTCGCGGCCGAAGTGGCCGTAGGCGGCGGTCTTCTGGTAGATCGGCCGGTGCAGGTCAAGCTCCTTGCGGAAGGCGCCGGGCCGCAGGTCGAAGTGCTCGTCGACGAGCGACGCGATCGTCGCCTTGCCGACCTTCTCCGTGCCGAACGTCTCCACCATGACCGAGACGGGATGCGCGACGCCGATCGCGTAGGCGACCTGCACCTCGCAGCGGTCGGCGAGGCCGGCGGCGACGATGTTCTTCGCCACCCAGCGCGCGGCGTAGGCGGCCGAGCGGTCGACCTTCGACGGGTCCTTGCCGGAGAACGCGCCGCCGCCGTGGCGGGCCATGCCGCCATAGGTGTCGACGATGATCTTGCGGCCGGTCAGCCCGCAGTCGCCGACGGGCCCGCCGATGACGAAGCGCCCGGTCGGGTTGACGAGGAACTCCTGACGCAGCCTGTTGGCGTCGTACATGTCCGCCGGCAGGACCGGCAGCACGACGTGCTCCCAGAGGTCGTCGAGGATCTGGTCGCGCGTCGCGCGCTCGGCGTGCTGCGTGGAGATCAGGAGCTTCTCGACGGCCGTCGGGCTGCCGTCGACGTAGCGCACGGAGACCTGCGTCTTGCCGTCCGGGCGCAGGTAGTCCAGGGTCCCGTCGTGGCGGACCGTCGCCAGCTGCTTGGCGAGCCGGTGGGCCAGCGAGATCGGCAGCGGCATGAGCTCTGCGGTCTCGTTGGTCGCGTAGCCGAACATCATGCCCTGGTCGCCGGCGCCGGCGATGTCGAGCTCGTCGTCGTCGGACGGGTCGGTCTGGGTCTCGTAGGAATGGTCGACGCCCTGGGCGATGTCCGGCGACTGCTTGTCGATCGCGTTGAGCACCGCGCAGGAGTCGGCCGAGAAGCCGAGCTCGGCGTCGATGTAGCCGATGCCGCGGATGGTCTCGCGCGCGACCTCCTGGATGTCCACGAAGGTCGACGTCGAGATCTCGCCGGAGACGACGACGAGGCCGGTGTTCACGAGCGTCTCACAGGCGACGCGGCCGGTCGGGTCGTCGCGCATGACGGCATCCAGGACACCGTCGGAGATCTGGTCGGCGACCTTGTCCGGGTGGCCTTCCGTCACCGACTCGGAGGTGAACAGGTACTCGTTCTCGGCGAAGTTGGTCATGCGCGACAGGCTATCGAGCGTCGGAGCGCCGAGGTTTGCGCTCGTTGAAGTCGATGATGAGCGGAACGCCGTCCATCGCGAAGCGGGCCCGCAGCCGGTTCTCGAGGAAGTACGCGTAGTCGCGCGTCACGCGCTGGCGCGAGTTGACCTGGATGGCGAAGCGCGGCGGGCGCTCGCCGATCTGGGCGGCGTACAGGAGCTTCAGGCGATGGCCCTGGCGGGCCGGCGGCTGGCGCGCCTGGACGGCCTCGCCGAGGAAGCGGTTGAGCTCGGGCGTGGGGATCCGGCCCTGCATCCGGTCGCCGAGCGCGAGCACCTCGGTGAGCAGGCGCTGGACGTTGCGGCCCGTCAGCGCGCTTGCGGTGAGCACGCGCGGGCGCAGACGCAGCTTGTTGGCGACCTTCGCGCGCTCGTGGTCGAGATCGGACTCGTCCATCTCGGCGATGTCCCACTTGTTCAGCACGATCGCGGTGGCGCAGCCCGACTGCATGGCGAGCTCGGCGACGCGCATGTCCTGCGCGGTCACGCCGTCGGCCGCGTCGCATACGACGAGCGCCACGTCGGCGCGCTCGGCGGCCCGCTGGGAGCGCAGCGTCGTGTAGTACTCGACGGACTCCGAGACCTTCGACTGGCGCCGCATCCCGGCGGTGTCGACGACGATGATCTTGCGTCCGTCGACCTCCAGCGGCAGGTCGATCGCGTCGCGCGTCGTGCCGGCGACCTCCGAGACGATGACGCGCTCGGCGCCGACGAACCTGTTGACGAGCGAGGACTTCCCGACGTTCGGACGCCCGATGATCGCCAGGCGGATGACCGTGTCGTCGACCTCCTCGTCGTCCTCGGGCAGCAGCTCGACGAGGCGGTCGAGCAGGTCGCCGGTGCCCAGGCCCTGCGCCGCGGACACCGGCATCGGCTCCCCGAAGCCGAGGCGGTGGGCCTCGGCGGCGAGCGGGATGTCGACGGCGGCGTCGATCTTGTTCGCGGCGACGACGATCGGCATCTTCGTGCGGCGCAGGAGATCGGCGAGCTCCTCGTCGCCGGGCCGCAGCCCCGCGCGCGCGTCGAAGACGAAGAGCGCGACCTGGGCGTCGGCGAGCGCCGCGCGCGCCTGGTCGCGGATCGAGCCGGAGATGGGATCGGGGTCCTCGTTGTCCATGCCGCCGGTGTCCACGAGCGTGAAGCGCCGCCCGTTCCACTCCGTGGCGATCTCCTTGCGATCGCGCGTGATCCCCGCGCGCTCGTGCACGACCGCCTCGCGCGAGTTCGTCAGCCGGTTGACGAGCGAGGACTTGCCGACGTTCGGATAGCCGACGACCGCGACCTTCATCGCACGGCCTGGGCGAGGCGCACGATCTTCTGCACGACCTCGTCGACCCCGAGCCCGTCGGTGTCGACCCGCAGGGCGTCGCGGGCGGGCTGCAGCGGCGAGTGCTCGCGCGTCGCGTCGCGCGTGTCGCGCTCGCGCTGCTCGCGCAGCACCTGCTCGGCGTCGGCGCCGAGCTGCTCGGCGCGCCGGCGGGCGCGCTCCTCGGGCGACGCGGTGAGAAAGACCTTCAGCTCGGCGTCGGGGGCGACGACCGTGCCGATGTCGCGGCCCTCCGCGACGTAGTCGCCGCTGCGGATCATCGCCCGCTGCAGCGCGACGAGGTGCCCGCGCACCTCCGGCCGTGCGGCGACCTCCGACGCGCGCTCGCTGACCTCCGGGGCACGGATGCGGTCGGTGACGTCCTCGCCGTCGAGCGTCACCCGGCCGCCGAGCTCGATCCGGCAATCGAGCGGATCGGGGACGCCGGTGAGCTCGGCGAGCGCCACGCAGCGGTACATCGCACCGCTGTCGAGGTACGTGAAGCCGAGCGCGTCGGCGACGGCGCGCGCAACCGTGGACTTGCCCGCGCCCGCGGGGCCGTCGATGGCGATGAGCATCGCCTGAGCATAGGGTCGCGATCTCTCGGCGGTCGGCTCCGGCGCTCGCGCGGAACACCGTACGGTCCGCACTGGTAAGCATCACGCGGTGAAACGCACCGGCGCGATCGTCAAACGCACGCTCTGGGCGTTCTACAACGACCAGATGACGCAGCACGCCGCCGCACTGACGTACTACGTGCTGATGTCGCTGTTCCCGGCGGTGCTGCTGGCGCTGTCGCTGCTCGGCCTCGTCGGCGAGTACCCGCGCACCTACAACGCGATCATCGGCTACCTGCAGGGCGTCGCGCCGGAGTCCGCCCTCGAGCCGCTCGACCGCTCGCTGCGTGCCGCGCTGCGCAGCGAGGGCACGGCGGCCACGACGCTCGCCATCGGCGTGGTGTTCGCGCTCTACGGCACGACCGGCGCGCTGGAGGCGGCGCGGCGCGCGCTGAACGTCGTCCTCGAAGCCGACGGCGGTCGCAGCTTCGTCCGCCGCAAGCTGATCGACATCCTGTCGACGTTCGCGCTCATGTTGCTCGTGCTCGTCAGCCTCGTGATGGTCTTCGTGGGCGGCGGCTTCGCGCAGGACCTGCTCGGCTTCCTCGGCCTCGGCCCGAAGGTCGCAGACGTCTGGAACGTCGCGCGCTGGCCGGGTGCTCTGGCGGTGGCGACGTTCGTGTTCGCGTTCGTCTACTACGTGACGCCCGACGTCCGCCAGCGCTCCTTCCACGCCGTGCTTCCAGGCGCCGCGCTCGGGGTCGTGCTGTGGCTGATCGCATCCTTCGGCTTCGCGTCGTACATCTCGCGGATCGCCGACGTCGGCGCGATCTACGGCGCCTTCACGGGCGCGATCGTGCTCGTCGTGTGGCTCTGGCTCACGAGCGTCGCGCTGCTCTTCGGCGCCGAGCTCAACGCGGAGATCGAGCGCGAGCGCGAGCTCGACGAGGGCGTCGCGCTCGAGGACACGCTCAATCGGCCGATGCGCGGGGGCTGAGGGGCCGGCGAGGGGCCACGGGTGTCGGGGCGGGCGGGCGCGCCCATCGCCCATAGGTCATTCGGGAGTGCCAGCGGCTGCTAGCACAGGGCTAGCAGCCGCTAGCACATCGCGGAGAAGACAGCTCGATTTCGACGGAGCGGCGAGTCGCAGGACAACCGCTACGCCAGCCGTCCCAGATCCTCCGCGAATCCCGGGTACGACACCGCCGCGGCCTCCATCCCGACGACCTCCACGCCCTCCCGCGACGCCAGCCCGGCCACCGCGCCGAGCATCGCCATCCGATGATCGCCGCGGGCGTCGATCGTGCCGCCGCGCAGCCCTCCGGTGCCGGTCACGGCGAAGCCGTCGGCCGTCGCCTCGATCGTCGCGCCCAGCCCGCGCAGGCCCTCGACGACGCCCGCGATCCGGTCGGACTCCTTCACGCGCAGCTCCTGCGCTCCTCCCACGATCGTCTCCCCCTCCGCGAAGCAGCCCAGCAGCGCCACGAGCGGCAGCTCGTCGATCGCCAGCGGGACCTCGCCGGGCTCGACGACGGTGGCCTCGAGCGGGCCGGCGGTGACGTCGAGGTCGGAGGCGGGCTCGGAGAGCGCGACGGTCGCCGATGGCGCCTCGAGCTCCCCGAGGACGATCGCGCCCATCCGCTCCAGGATCCGCAGGAAGCCCGTCCGCGTCCAGTTGACGCCCACGTCGCGCACCAGCAGCCGCGAGCCCCTGACGAGCACGCCCGCGGCGATCATGAACGCCGCCGACGAGAGGTCGCCCGGGACGTGGACGCTCTCGGCGTCGAGCTCGTCGGTGCAGGTCACGCTCACGGTGGCGCCGTCGCGCTGCACGACGACGCCGGCGCCCGCGAGCATCCGCTCGGTGTGGTCGCGGCTGGGCGCGGGCTCGATGACGCTCGTGACGCCGCTGGCGCCGAGGCCGGCGAACAGGACGCAGGACTTCACCTGCGCGCTGGCGACCGGCATCTCATACGTGATCGGGCGCAGCCGCGCGCCGTGCACCGTGAACGGCGCAAAGCGGCCGTCGGTGGCCTCGATCCGCGCGCCCATGAGCCTCAGCGGCTCGGCGATCCGGTCGACCGGGCGGCGGCGGATCGAGCTGTCCCCGTCGAGCTGGAACGTCCGCCCGTCCTGCGCCGCGAGCCAGCCCGGCAGCAGGCGCATGAGCGTCCCGGCGTTGCCGACGTCGATCGGGCCCTGCGCCTCGCGCGCCTCGCGCAGCCCGGCGCCGCGCACGATGACGTGGTCGGCGTGCTGCTCGACGAGCGCGCCGACGGCGCGCAGCGCGCCGAGCGTCGAGTTCGTGTCGGCGGCGTTGAGGTAGTTCGTGATCCGCACGGGCTCGAGCGACATCGCACCAAGCAACGCGGCGCGGTGCGAGATCGACTTGTCGGGCGGCGCGACGACCTCTCCGCGCAGCCGCGCGGACGGAGCGAAGAAGGTCATGCCGCGGGATAGCCCAGGCCGGTGAGCAGCCCGATCGCGCGATCGGCGTCCCCGGCGCCGACCCACAGGCCGATGAGGCCCGTCCGGTTGTCGGCCTCGGGTGCGAGCGACATGTCGGAGATGTTGATGCCCGCGCGCCCGAGGGCAAGCGCGATCTGCGCGACGACGCCCGGCCTGTTGGGCACCGCGACGCGGATCTCGCGGACGGCGCCTCCGCCGCCGGTGAGCCCGACGTCGAGCAGCTCCTGGCGCCGGCGGCCCGCGGCGTCCTGCCAGGCACGCAGGTCCTCGCCGCCGCCGTCCAGGAGCGCGCGGACCTCCCCCAGGCGCCGGACGAGATCGTCGATCTCGGCCCCGAGCGCACCGCGGTTGGCGGTGTAGATCTGCGCCCACAGCTCCGGGTTGGACCCCGCCACGCGGGTGGCGTCGCGAAAGCTCGGCCCGGTCGCGGGCAGCGTCTCGCCGCCGAGCGCCTCGGCCGCCTGGGCGACGAGCAGGTTGGCGACGACATGCGGGAGGTGCGAGACCGCGGCCATGAGGCGGTCGTGGTCGTCGGGCGCGATCGCGGTCGGCACCGCGCCGAGGCCGGCGACGAAGCGGGCGAGGCGCTCGTAGAGCACGCCGGGCGTCTGCGCGCGCGGGGTGAGATACCACGTGGCGCCTTCGAAGAGGTCGTCACGGGCATGGGCCACGCCGGTGGCCTCGGCGCCGGCCAGCGGATGGCCGCCGATGAAGTTCGAGCAGTCGATCGCGCCCACGAGTGCGCCCTTCGTCGAGCCGACGTCGGTCACGACGGCATCCGGCAGGGCGTCGCAGAGCTCACGCACGGCGTCGCCGAGGGCATCGACGGCCACGCCGGCGATCGCGATGTCCGCGCCGCCGATGTCCGCGACGCTCGCGACGGCCTCGTCGATCGCGCCGCGTTCCAGGGCGAGCTCGAGCGCATGCCGGGCTGCGGTTCCAGCCGATGACGTGCGCACCGAGGCGCCGGCGCGCGGCCATGCCGATCGATCCGCCGATGAGCCCGACGCCAAGGAGCGCGACCCGCATCGGCGCGACGTTATGCCACTGCGCGGCGAGCGCGCACGGATGCGGCGAGCCCATCGAGGACGCCGACCGTGGCGTCCCAGTCCATGCACGCGTCCGTGATCGACTGCCCGTAGGTCAGCTCGACGCCCTCCACGATGTCCTGGCGGCCGGCCACGAGGAAGGACTCGAGCATGACGCCGGCGATCGCGCTCTCGCCGCGGGCGACCTGGGCGCCGATCTGCGCCGCGACCGCGGGCTGGCGCTCGTGGTCCTTGCCGCTGTTGTCATGCGACGCGTCGACGACGAGGCGCTCGGCGAGGCCGGCCTTGCGCAGGCGCGCGAGCGCGGCGTGCACGCTCGCCGGGCCGTGGTTGGGCTCGCCGCTGCCGCCGCGCAGGATGACGTGGCCGTCGGGGTTGCCGGTCGTGTGCAGGATCGCGGGGATGCCGCTGACGTCGACGCCTGCGAAGGAGTGCGTCGCCGCGGCCGCGCGGACGGCGTCGACCGCGACCTGGACGTTGCCGTCCGTGCGGTTCTTGAAGCCGACCGGCATCGACAGGCCGGAGCCGAGCTGGCGGTGGATCTGGCTCTCGGTCGTGCGCGCGCCGATCGCGCCCCAGGAGACGGCGTCGGAGATGTACTGCGGCGTGATCGGGTCGAGGAACTCACAGCCGACGGGCAAGCCGAGGCGCAGGACCTCGAGCAGCAGCTCGCGGGCTGCGCGCACGCCGGCGTCGACGTCGCCGGTGCCATCGAGGTGGGGGTCGTTGATGAGCCCCTTCCAGCCCGTCGTCGTGCGCGGCTTCTCGAAGTAGACGCGCATCGCGATGAAGAGGTCGTCGCCAAGGCGCGAGGACTGCTCGGCGAGCCGGCGCGCGTACTCCAGCGCGGCTTCGGGGTCATGGACGCTGCACGGGCCGACGACGACGAGCAGGCGGTCGTCGGCGCCGTCGAGGATCGCGGTCGTCGTGGCGCGCCCGCGCAGCACGACGTCGGCGAGGTCGGGCTCCAGCGGGAGGCGCTCCAGCAGGTCGGCCGGGGTGGTCAGCGGCGAGACCCGCGCGATGCGGGTGTCGCGCACGCCGGTCGTCTGCTCGGGGCGCGTGTGCACCATGCTCAGACGACCGCGCCCATGCGCTTGCCCGCGATCGCCGCGACCCGCTCGACCTTCGCGGCGAAGCGCGCGAAGTCGTCGCTGTGCAGCGCCTGCGGCCCGTCGCAGATCGCCTCTTCCGGATCGGGGTGCACCTCGACGATGATGCCGTCGGCGCCGGCTGCGGCGGCCGCGAGCGACAGCGGCTCGACGAGGTCGCGCCGGCCGGCCGCGTGGCTCGGATCGACGATCACCGGCAGGTGGCTGAGCTGCTTGAGCACGGGAATGGCCATGAGGTCCAGGGTGAAGCGGTAGGCGGTCTCGAACGTGCGGATGCCGCGCTCGCACAGCATGACGTTCTCGTTGCCCTCCTTCAGCACGTACTCCGCCGCCATGAGCAGCTCCTCGAGCGTGCTCGCCAGGCCGCGCTTGATCATCACCGGGCAGCCGGAGCGCCCGATCTCGGTCAGCAGCGTGTAGTTCTGCATGTTGCGCGCGCCGATCTGGACGACGTCGGCGACCGCGACGACCGCCTCGACGTCGCGGACGTCCATGAGCTCGGTCACGATCGGCAGGCCGGTCTCGGCCTTCGCCTCGGCGAGGATCCTCAGGCCCGCCTCGCCGAGCCCCTGAAAGGAGTACGGGCTCGTGCGCGGCTTGTAGGCGCCGCCGCGCAGGAACGTCGCGCCGCCGTCGCGGACGACCCGCGCGGTCGCGAGCGTCTGCTCGCGCGACTCGACCGTGCAGGGCCCGGCGATGAGCGCGAAGTGCTCGCCGCCGATCTTCGCGCCGCCGATGTCCAGCACGCTGCGCCCGCCCTGGTGCAGCTCGGCGGAGGCGAGCTTGTAGGGCTTGAGGATCGGGACGACCTTGTCGACGCCGGGACTGGCGTCGAGGCCGAGGCGGGCGACGTGCTCGCGGTCGCCGATCGCACCGATGACCGCGACCTCCTCGCCCTGCACGACGTGCGAGCGGGCGCCGATCGACTCGACGCGCTCGATGACGGCTTGGATCTCCTCGGGGGAGGCCGTCGCTTTCATGACGATCAGCATGGCTTGAAGTCCTTTCAGAGAGACGCCTGGAGACGGGGGTGCTGCGGGGCGCTCGGCGAAAGGTGCGGGAAAAGGTGCGGTGAGCCGAGCGCCTAGATAAATCGCCAGGCGAAATAACGACGCGCGAAGACCACGAAGGAGGTGCGGGCGCTGTCGTCAGATCGGATCATGCGACCGGGAGCTTAGAGGACCTGGGCCAGCGCGTCGAGGAACCTGGCGTTCTGTCCAGGTGTGCCGTACGTGACGCGCAGCGCGCCCGGCCGGCCGAGCGCCCCGCCCGCGCGGACGAGCACGCCGCGCTCGGCGAGGCCGCGCACGACCGCCTGCTCGTCGCGATCCTCGGGCAGCTGCAACCAGCAGAAGTTCGCCTGCGAGGCGGCCGCCTGGATGCCCAGCGCGTCGAGGCCGGCCTCGATCTCCACGCGCGCGACGATCGCCCGCTCCACGCGCTCGGCGACCGCGTCCTGGTGCTTGAGGGCTTCGATCGCCGCCGCCTGCGCGGCCACGTTGCAGAAGAACGGCTGCCGGACCTGGTCGACGGCGCGCGGGAAGTCCTCGCTGCCGCAGAGCGCGAAGCCCACGCGCAGCCCACAGAGCCCGTAGACCTTCGAGAACGTCCGCAGGAGCACGAGGTTGGGGTGCGTGGCGAGCAGGTCGAGCGTCGTATCGGGGTCGTCGAGGAGGTTGAACTCGCAGTACGCCTCGTCGACGATCAGCGCGACGTGGCGCGGGACCTGCGCCGCGAACGCTGCGATCTCGGCGAACGGCAGCGCCGTCGACGTCGGGTTGTTCGGGTTGCAGACGATGACCAGGCGCGTGGCCGCGGTGATCTCTGCGGCCATCGCGCCGAGGTCGTGGCGCTGCTGGTCGTCGAGGTCGACGGTGATCGCCGTGGCGCCCGACGCCGCCGCCAGGTGGGGGTAGACGCTGAACGACGGCCAGGCGTAGACGAGCTCGGCGCCGGGCTCCAGCAGCGCCTCGCCGGCCGCGAGCAGGATGTCGCAGGAGCCGTTGCCGATCGCGATCCGCGCGGGCGGCACGCCGTAGCGCCGGCTCAGCGCGCCCCGGAGCTTGGAGTTGGAGGGGTCCGGATAGCGGTTGGCGCCCTCGAGCGCGCGCTGGGCGGCGCGCACGACGGCGGGCAGTGGCGGGTCCGGCGACTCGTTGGAGGCGAGCATCGCGACGTCGTCGCCGAGCGCGTAGCCGTCGGCGACCGGATAGACGGGAATCCGCCTGATGCGCTCGGAGAACTCGATCGCCATGCTCAGAACGCTACTGAGCGCCCTCGAGGTCCAGGCGCAGCCCGCGTGCCTCGCCGAGATACACATGGCGCGGCGTGTGGGCGTCGAGCGAGTGGTAGTGCATGAGCACGCGGATGATCCGCGGCATCGCGCCGGGCACCGGGACCTCGCGCGCGCACAGGAGCGGGACCTGCGAGAAGCCCATGTTGCGCGCGGCGACGGCGGGAAACTCGGCGTCGAGGTCGTCGGTCAGCGTGAAGATGCAGCTGACGACGTCGCTGGGGTGCAGGTCGTTGCGCTTGAGGATCTCGCGCAGCAGCCACTCCGTCGCCCCGAGAATCGCCTGGGCGTCGTTGCGGTCCACCGACGAGGCCCCGCGCAGAGCGAAGAGCCGCATGGCGCGACTCTATTTCACTCCGCGCCGCAGCCCCTCGACCTCGGCCTGCTTCAGACGCCGGTGGGCGCCCTCGGGCAGATCGTCGAGGCGCAGCGGCCCGAAGCGCACGCGGGTGAGCGTCCGCACGCGGTGCCCGACGGCCTCGCACATGCGCTTGACCTGGTGGTTGCGGCCCTCGTGGATCGTGATCTCCAGCACGCCGGGCTTGAGCTGGCGCACCTTCGCGGGCGCCGTCACCCCGTCGTCGAGCTCGACGCCCTCGCGCAGCATCCGCAGCGCGCGCTCCGGCACGGGCGCCGGGAAGACCGTCGCGCGGTAGACGCGCGGGACCTCGTAGGAGGGATGCGTCAGGCGCTGCGCGAGGTCGCCGTCGTTCGTCACGAGGATGATCCCGGTGCTGTCCTGGTCCAGTCGCCCGACGGGATACAGGCGCGCCCCACGCGCGGGAACGAGGTCGACGACGGTCTTGCGCCCGTGCGTGTCACGGGCCGTCGAGAGGACGCCCGAGGGCTTGTGGACGACGAAGACCATCCGCTCCTCGACGCCCTCCAGGAACCTTCCGTCGACCGCCACTCCGCTGTCGGCGTCGACGTCGCGAGCGGGATCGGTGACGATCCTGTCGGCGACGGTGACGCGGCCGTCGCGGATGATCTCCTCCGCGCCACGTCGGGAGGCGACGCCGGCGTGGGCGAGGAACTTGGCAAGGCGCACGCCTACGATGGTCGCAGGTGGTCCCCAACCCCTTCCTCCCGGAGATGACGCACTTCGCGCTGCCGCTGCACGCCACGCGCGAGGAGCTCATCGAGATGGCTGCGCGGTGGGCGCTGGAGCACGACCTGCACATGGCGATCGAACGCTGGTATCCGATCTACGGGGCGACCGCGGTCCCGCTCGGTGGCGACCTCGCGGCGGCGATCGCGCAGTTCGAGCCGGTGCGCCGGATCTGCCTGCGCAGGGGTGAGTTCTACGTCCACGCCGTCAATCAGATGCAGCACCTCGTCGCAAATCCCGAGTCCTTCGTGATGGTCCTCGAGCCGCTGACCGAGGACGGTCTGCGCGCGACCGCGCTGACCTCGCGGATGGGCGACGAGGACGCGCTGCGCTGGTGGGTCGCGCTCGTGCGCGAGGAGCTCGCGAACGTCACCGCGGGGGCGTGGGCGGTCGATCCCGAGCGCGGCGGGCGGCGGTACATCCCCGAGCACTGCTACACCGAGGGCGCCCGCGACCTCGCCCAGGACGGCGTCCGGATGCTCGCCGCCGTGGGCTACGCCTACTTTCAGTTCGACGATCTGCCCTGAGGGCGGGGCGGCGACCGCCCTACGATTGACGGATGGACCTCGATCTCCTCGAGCGGACGCTCGCCGACGCCGGCGAGCCCGCCTTCCGCGCCCGCCAGGTGTGGTCGTGGGCCGCGCGCGGCGCGCACGGCTACGAGGCGATGACCGACCTGCCGCTCGCGCTGCGCGATCGGCTGGCCGCCGACGTGCCCTTCTCGACGCTGACGCTCGCCGACGAGGCGCACGCGAAGGACGGCACCGTCAAGGCGCTGCTGCACACGAAGGACGGACGGGCGATCGAGGCGGTCCTCATGCGCTACCGCGACGGCCGGCGGTCGCTGTGCCTGTCCTCGCAGTCCGGATGCCCGCTGACCTGCACGTTCTGCGCAACCGGCGCGATGAAGTTCGGGCGCAACCTCACGGCGTCCGAGATCCTCGACCAGGCGCTGCACTTCCGCCGCATCGAGGCGCCCGACCACGTGGTCTTCATGGGCATGGGCGAGCCGATGATGAACCTCGACAGCGTGCTCGCCGCCTGCCGGCGGTTGCCCGACATCGGGGTCACCCACCGGCGGACGGCGATCTCGACGGTCGGCTGGATCCCCGGCATCGACCGCCTCGCCGAGATCGACATGCCGATCCGCCTCGCGCTGTCGCTGCACGCCGCCGACGACGCTCTGCGCAGCGAGATCATGCCCGTCAACGAGCGCTATCCGCTGGCGGACGTGCTCGCCGCCTGCCGGCGCTTCCACGACGCCAAGCGCCGCCGGGTCTTCATCGAGTACGTCATGCTCGCGGGCGTCAACGACCGCTACGAGCAGGCGGTCGCGCTCGCGCGGGTGCTGGACCCGAAGGTCTTCAAGGTCAACCTCATCCCCTACAACCCGACCGGCTCCTACGACGGCTCGGGCCCCGACGCGATCGACGCCTTCCGTGCGGTTCTCGAGGAGCACGGCGTGCGCGCGACGGTGCGCCTCACGCGCGGACGCGACATCGCCGCCGCCTGCGGGCAGCTCGCCGCCGCCTCGGCCTGAGGGTTCCTACGCCGGCGTCGCGTCGCCGGCGCGCTGCTCGCCCGCGCGCAGCAGGCGGTCGCGCAGGTCGGCCTCCTCCGCGGGTGTGGGATCCCATTCCCCGACGCTCGGCAGCGCCTGCAGCGAGTCCATCCCGAAGAGCCGCAGGAAGAGGTCCGTCGTGCGGTAGAGCACCGCGCCGAACTGCGAGCGCCCGGCCTCCTCGATGAAGCCGCGGTCTTCGAGCGTCGCGCTCGCCGACTCGGCGGCCACACCGCGGATGCGCGTGATCTCGGGGCGCGAGACGGGCTGCAGGTAGGCGACGATCGCGAGCGTCTCGGCCTGCGCGGGCGTCAGCGGCGGCGTGCGCGGCTTGGCGAGCAGCCGCCGGGCGGCGTCCTCGGCGACAGGATCGCTCGCCAGCGCGATGCCGCCCGCGACCCGCTTGAGCTGCAGTCCCCGCGCTCCGGGCGCGTACGCACGGTCGAGCTCGGCGAGCGCCGCGGCGATCTCGTCCTCGCCGCAGCCGGCGGCGTCGGCGAGGTCGGCGACCGCCACGGGGTCCGCAGACAGGAACAGCAACGCCTCGACGATCCGCGCGAGCTCGCTCACAGGCCCACAACCGTAACCGCGCGCGGGCGGCACCGCGCGATCGCGATCTCCCCGAAGGGCTCGTCCTGCGTCCAGGTCGCCTCGCCCTGCTTGTAGAGCTCCAGCAGCGCGAAGAGCGTGACTGCGACCGTGACGCGGTCCGCGCCGCGGACGGCGTCGTCGAACGTGCAGGCTCCGCGGCGCAGGAGGGTGCGCAGGTGCGACAGGCGCTCGGCGGTCGTCACGCGCGGGACCGTGAGGTGCTCGAGGCTGAGCTCCGGCGGCAGGCGCAGCAGCCCGCCGAGGGCGGAGCCCAGGCGCCGCGGGTCGTAGACGGCGCCGGCCTCGGCGAGGTTTCTGCGCCGCAGCGCCGGCGGCAGCGCGGCCGAGCGATAGCGCACGCCGTGCTCGCCCGCCAGCCGCCCCGTCAGATGCTCGGCGGCGTGGCGGTAGCGGCGCGCCTCGAGCATGCGGGCGAGGAGCTCCTCGGCCGCCTCGCCGGGCTCGAAGTCCAGCGGCTCGTCGTCCGCGCGCGGGAGCATGAGGCGCGACTTGAGCTCCAGCAGCGCGGCGATCAGCACGAGGAACTCGGTGGCGACGTCGAGGTCGAGCTCGCCGCGCGCCTCGAGGTGGTCGAGATAGGTCAGCACGACGTCGGCGAGGGAGACCTCCAAAAGATCGACCTCCTCGCGCAGCACAAGCGTGAGCAGCAGGTCGAACGGCCCCGAGAAGACCTCGAGATCGAGCTGCAACGAGGCGACGTCCATCAGCGCAGGCTATTGCCGACGGTGGACGTCTGGTGCGTGGAGCCCCTCCCCTGAGGTGCTACTAGAGCGCGATGAGCAGCGAGATGCCGAGCAGCAGGAACGCCATCACGAGGATGAGGATGACGTCGAGTCCGCTGAGGGCACCGCGTTCGTTGTTCTTGGGCATCCGGCGACCCTAGCGCCGGTGCGCCGTCAATGTCGCGCGGGTCCGACGCCCATCGCCGCGCGCACGTCGGCAAGCGTCGCCGAGGCGATCGCGCGCGCCTTTTCGGCACCCGCGGCGAGCACATCCTCGAGCGCATCGGTGTCCTCGCGGATGGCGCGGTAGCGCTCCTGCACGGGCGCGAGCTCAGCCGTCACGGCCTCGGCGACCGCGACCTTCAGGTCGCCGTAGCCGCGCGCGCCGCGCATCTCCTCCTCCACGGTCTCCGGGCTGACGCCGCGCACCGCGGCGAGGATCTCGATGAGGTTCGTGACGCCCGGCTTGCCCTCGGAGCGCACGATCTCCGTGCCCGAGTCCGTGACCGCGCGCTTGAACTTGCGCAGGATCGCGGCGGGCTCGTCGAGGACGTGGACCGTCCCCTGCTCGGCACCGCCGGTCGTCGACATCTTGCGGGTGGGCTCCTGCAGGTCGCGCACGCGCGCGCCGACCGCCGGGATCCGGTGCTCGGGCACCACGAGCAGGTCGCCGAAGCGCGCGTTGAAGCGCCTCGCCGTGCGGCGCATGAGCTCGAGGTGCTCGCGCTGGTCCTCCCCGACGGGCACCTCGTGCGCACGGTAGGCCAGCACGTCGGCGGCCTGCAGGACGGGGTAGAACAGCAGGCCGGCCGCGGCGAGCTCGCGCTGGCCCGGGGACTTGTCGCGAAACTGGTGCATCCGGTCGAGCTCGCCGACGGGCGTGACCGAGCTCAGCAGCCAGCTCAGCTCGGTGTGCTCGGGCACGTCGCCCTGGCGAAAGAGGATGCAGCGCCCGGGGTCCAGGCCGGCCGCCATGAGGATCGCCGTCGTGTCGTGGACACGGGCGCGCAGCTCGGAGGGCTCGTAGGGCACGGTCGTCGCGTGCAGGTCGACGATGCAGTAGATCGCGGGATCGCCGCGATCCTGGCCGGCGACGTACTGCATGATCGCCCCGATGTAGTTGCCGAGGTGCTTGCTTCCTGTCGGCTGGATGCCGGAGAAGATGACGTGTGCCACGGCGCCGGAGGCTACTGCCGCGGGCTGTCGGCGCGGGTGGCGCGACCGGTCAGGGCGCGAGCGCCTTGGCAAGGTTCACGCGGCCGAAGCCGAACTGCGCGTCGCGCCCGCGCGGGCCGAGGTCGTCGACCCCGGTCGTGAGCCTCGTGCGCCAGGCCGCCGGGCCGCCGGCCGGGAAGCGCGCGGCGATGACCGCCGCGACCCCGGCGACGTGCGGCGCCGTCCCGTCGCGCCGCTAGAACGTCTCACGCACCTTCGGCCGTTTCGCGGCGCCCGCCTCGTCGAGGCGGCGCACCGGGGTCGTGTAGGGCGCCTTGCGGGCGATCTCGGGGTCCTCGGCGGCCTCGGCGACGATCGCCGCGATCGCGTCGACGAACGCGTCGAGGGTCTCGCGCGTCTCGGTCTCCGTCGGCTCGACGAGCAGCGCCTCGTCGACGACGAGCGGGAAGTAGACCGTCGGCGGGTGCATGCCGTGGTCGAGCAGGCGCTTGGCGAGGTCGAGCGTGCGGATGCCGAGCTCCTTCTTCATCGGCGCGCCGCTGAGGACGAACTCGTGCATGCAGCGCTCGCCGAACGCCAGCGGCAGATGCTCGCCGACGCGCTCGCGCAGCCGCGCGAGCAGGTAGTTGGCATTGAGCACCGCGACCTCGCTGACGTCCTTCAGGCCCTCCCCGCCGAGCGAGCGGATGTAGGCGTACGTCCGCACGAAGACGCCGTAATTGCCCTGGAAACCGCGCAGTTTGCCGATCGACTTCGGCCGGTCCTCGTCGAGGTCGTAGATCGGCGGCCCGCCGTTGGCGGGCTCGCGCCGCACGACCTGCGGGCGCGGCAGGTAGGGCTCGATCCGGTCGCTCACGGCGATCGGGCCGGCGCCCGGGCCGCCGCCGCCGTGCGGCTGCGTGAACGTCTTGTGGAGGTTGAAATGGACGATGTCGAAGCCCATGTCGCCGGGCCGCGAGTAGCCCATGACGGCGTTGAGGTTCGCGCCGTCGTAGTAGAGCGTCGCGCCCACGTCGTGCACGATCCGCGCGATCTCCTCGATGTTCGGATCGAAGATCCCCAGCGTGCTGGGGTTCGTGAGCATGAGGCAGGCGACGTCCGCGCCGGCCTTGGAGCGCAGGTCCTCGACGTCGACCCCGCCGCCGGCATCCAGCGCGACCTTCACGACCTCGTAGCCGGCCATCGTCACCGTCGCGGGATTCGTGCCGTGCGCGCTGTCGGGCGTGAGGACCTTCGTGCGCTCCTCGCCCCGGTCGGCGTGGTAGGCACGGGTGAGCAGGACGCCCGCGAGCTCGCCGTGCGAGCCGGCCGACGGCTGCAGCGAGACGTGCGGCAGCCCGGCGATCTCCGCGAGCGCGCCCTGCAGCTCGTGCATGAGCTCCAGCGCGCCCTGGGCGCGGCGCGGGTCCTGCGCGGGATGCAGCCGCGCGTGGCCGGGCAGCGCCGCGACGCGCTCGTGCAGGCGCGGGTTGTGCTTCATGGTGCACGAGCCGAGCGGATAGAAGCCCGAGTCGAGGTCGAAGTTGCGCTTGGAGAGGTTGACGTAATGGCGGACGATCTCGGGCTCGGTCGCCTCGGGCAGCCGGGGCGGCTGCGCGCGGCGCGAGCCCGCGGGGATGAGCCCGTCGACCTGGGGCACGTCGAGGCCGGGCGCCACGAACGCACGCCGCCCCGCGGCGCCCTTCTCGAAGATCGTGGTCGCGCGCTCGCGCTGCTGCGGCGTGCTGCCGCCGTCGGGGACGGTCATGCCGTCACCCCCGCGGTCGCGCGCTCCGCGGCGACGGCCTCGCCGAGCACGTCGGCGAGCCGGTCGATGTCCGCTCGCGAGCGTTGTTCGGTGATCGCGACGAGCAGGCCGTCGGGATGCTCCTCGTACGTGCGGCCCAGCGCGTAGCCCGCGTTGACGCCCTGCGCCGCGCAGCGGTCCAGGACGTTGGACACCGAGCCGACGTCGAGCCTCAGCGCGAACTCGCGCACGACCGGGCGGTCGTGCAGCTTAACGACGCCGTCGAGCGCGGCGAGCGTCTCGCGCGCGTAGTGCGTGCGCTGCAGCATGAGCTCGGCGAGCTCGACGATCCCCCGCCGGCCCAGCCAGCTGAGGTAGACGACCCCGCCGAGGGCGTTGAGCGCCTGCGAGGTGCAGATGTTCGAGGTGGCCTTCTCGCGGCGGATGTGCTGCTCGCGCGTCTGCAGCGTCAGGACGAAGCCCCGGCGGCCGTCGACGTCGGTCGTCTCGCCCGCGATGCGGCCCGGCATCCGGCGCAGGTGCGCCTCGGTGGCGGCGAAGAATCCGAACGAGGGCCCGCCGAAGTCCAGGCGGTTGCCGAGCGTCTGGCCCTCGCCGACGCAGACGTCGACGCCCTGGTTGCCGGGCGCCTCGAGGACGCCGAGCGTCAGCGGGTCGGCGGCGCAGATCGCGAGCGCGCCGTGCTCGTGGGCGGCGCCGGCGATCGCGGCGACGTCCTCGATCGCGCCGAGGAAGTTCGGCTGCTGCACGATCACGGCGCTGACGTCGTCGCCGAGGGCGCCGTGCAGCGCGTCGAGGTCGGTGCTGCCGTCGTCCAGCGCGATCTCCTCGACGGTCGTGCCGTAGCCGGCCGCGAGCGTCTGGAGCGTCGCCCGGCTGTCGGGGTGCACGCCGCGGCTGACGAGCACGCGGGTGCGCCTGTTCGCGAGCTTCGCGAGGTAGGCGGCGGCGCCGACGGCGCTCGGGCCCTCGTAGACGGAGGCGTTGGAGACCGGCAGGCCGGTGAGCTCGGAGATCGCCGTCTGGTACTCGAACATCACCTGTAGGCCGCCCTGGCTGATCTCCGGCTGGTAGGGCGTGTACGGCGTCAGGAACTCCGAGCGCGACATGAGCATGTCGATGATCGCCGGGACGTAGTGGTCGTACATCCCGGCGCCGAGGAACGTGATCTCGTCCTCGGCCGACACGTTGCGGGCCGCGAGGCGGCGCAGCTCGGCGTAGACGGCCTGCTCGGGCTCGCCCGGCGGCAGGTCGATCGGCCGGCGCAGGCGCACGCCCGCCGGGATCGCGTCGAACAGCTGCTCGACGGACTCGACGCCGATCGCGGCGAGCATGATCTCGAGGTCCTGCGGGGTGACGCCGGTGTAGCGACTCAAGCGAGGCTCTCCACGTAGGCGTCACGGGCCAGCAGGCCCTCGGCCTCGGCCGGGTCCGAGAGCTTGACCTTCACCATCCAGCCGTCGCCGTAGGGGTCGTCGTTGATCGCCTCGGGCGTATCGGCCAGCGCGGTGTTGACCTCGACGATCTCCCCCGACAGCGGCGCGATGACGTCCGAGACGGCCTTGACGGACTCGACCTCCGCGTAGAACTCGTTGGCCGTCACCGAGGTGCCGACCTCGGGCGGATCGAAGAAGACGACCTCGCCGAGCGCGTCCTGGGCGAACCAGGTGATCCCGAACGTCCCGACGCCGTCCTCGACGAGCGCCCAGTCGTGATCGGGGTGATACAGCCGGTCGTCCGGGTAGCTCGCGTCAGCCATCGTGCTCCTTGCTCGGGGGGCGATAGAGGGGCTTCTTCGCGACGACGGCGGCGCGCGGCCTGCCGCGGACGTCGATCTCCAACCCGGTGCCGGGGGTCGCCGACTGCGCCGGGACGTAGGCCATGCCGATGCCGATCCCGAGCGAGGGCGACATCGTCCCGCTCGTCACGACGCCGCCGCCGGCGATCGGGTTGCCCTGGCGCGCGATGCCCGGGCCGGTGAGGGTGAAGGCGACGAGCTTCTCGGCGGTGCCGTTCTCGCGCGCGGCGGCGACCGCGTCGGAGCCGATGAAGCCGGTGTGCTCCGCGCAGGCCCAGCCGAGGCCGGCCTCGATCGGGTTGCGGTCTGCGGAGAGGTCGTTGCCATAGAGGTGAAAGCAGACCTCCAGGCGCAGGGTGTCGCGCGCCGCCAGCCCGCAGGGCACGGCGCCGCGGGCGACGATCTCGTCCCAGATCGCGGGCGCGTCGCCGGGATCGACGAGCAGCTCGACGCCGTCCTCGCCCGTGTAGCCGGTGCCGCAGACGAGGACCTCGCGGCCCAGCACGATCCGGCTGGCGGCCTGCATGCGCGCCGGCAGCGGGTGGTCGGCGAGGGCCTGCACGATCTCGCGCGCGATCGGGCCCTGGACGGCGAGCATCGCGTAGCGGTCGGCGGCGTCGCTGACCTCCACGTCGAAGTCGTCGGCGTGCTCGCTGAGCCACGCAAGGTCGGCGTCGTGATTGGCGGCGTTGGTGACCGTGAGGTAGCGGTCGGAGTCCAGGCGGTAGGTGAAGAGGTCGTCGCGTACGCCGCCGTCGTCGTTGCAGATCACCGCGTACTGCGCGCCGCCGATCGCGATCTTCGCGACGTCGTTGGAGTACAGCCGCTGGAGGAAGGCCTCGGCGTCGGGGCCCCTGATGTCCACCTCGCCCATGTGCGAGACGTCGAAGACGCCGACCTTGTTGCGCACGGCGAGGTGCTCGGCGCGGATGCCCTCGCCGTACTGCACGGGCATCTCCCAGCCGCCGAACGGCACGAGCTTCGCGCCCGCCTGGACGTGCGATTCGAACAGGGGCGTGCGCTTCAGGGCGGGGGTGGCGACCACCTCCGTGAGGCTAGCGAAGGAGGAGGCCGATCCCGGCGCCGCGGCGCCGGGCGATCTCAGCGCAGGAAGGGCGGGATCTCGATCTCGTCGTCGGGGATCTCCAGCGAGGAGCGCTGGCGATCGTCGTAGCGCGGGCCGCGGTCGCGCTCGCGCGCGCTCGAGCGCGTCTCCTGCGCGGCGGAGCGGGGCCGCGCGCGGCCGTGGTCGAAGCCCGTGGCGATGACGGTCACGCGGACCTCGTCGCCCTGCGCCTCGTCGATGACGGCGCCGAAGATGATGTTGGCGTCGGGCGAGGCGGCCTCGCGCACGATCTCTGCGGCCTCGTTGACCTCGAAGAGCCCGAGGTCGCGGCCGCCGGTCATGTTCAGCAGGATCCCGGTCGCGCCCTCGACGTTCTCCTCGATGAGCGGGCTGGAGATCGCGATGCGCGCGGCCTCGGCGGCGCGGTTCTCGCCGTTGGAGGTGCCGATGCCCATGAGCGCGGAGCCGGCGTTCTCCATGATCGTGCGGACGTCGGCGAAGTCGAGGTTGATGAGCCCGGGGATCGTGATGAGGTCGGTGATCCCCTGCACGCCCTGGCGCAGGACGTTGTCGGCCTCGCGGAATGCGTCGAGCATCGTCGTGCGGCGCTCGATGACCGACAGGAGCTTCTCGTTGGGGATGACGATGAGCGTGTCGACGACCTCGCGCAGGCGCTCGATGCCCTCCTCGGCCTGGCGGGTGCGCTGGCTGCCCTCGAACTCGAACGGCTTGGTGACGACGCCGACGGTCAGCGCGCCGATCTCGTTCTTCGCGATCTCCGCGATGACGGGCGCCGCGCCGGTGCCGGTGCCGCCGCCCTCGCCCGCGGTGACGAACACCATGTCGGCGCCCTTGAGCGCCTCCTTGATGTCATCGCGCGACTCGGCGGCCGCGCCGAAGCCGACCTCGGGGTTGGCGCCCGCGCCGAGGCCCTTGGTGAGGTCGTGGCCGATGTTGAGCTTGATGTCGGCGTCCGTCATCTGCAGCGCCTGGGCGTCCGTGTTGGCCGAGATGAACTCCACGCCGCGCAGGCCCGCGTCGACCATGCGGTTCACGGCGTTCGTGCCGCCGCCGCCGACACCGACGACCTTGATCACCGCGAGATAGCTGCTGCTGGATTCCATGAGGGAGCGTCCGACCCTTGAGTTAGCGTTGAGAGATTTGGTCTCTCCGGCCCGAGCCTGCGGAAAGCACAGTAAGCACGGGCTGGAACGGATGTCAACGCGAAGTCTACCCGCGCAAGAACTGTTGCAGAACCCCGGAGTCTCGACCTCTGCAGGAGAAAGGGCCCTGGGGTGCCATCAACCTAAAGTTGAGGTTCAGACTGTGCACCGCGCGGCTGAAGTCCTCCTGCCACCGGACGCTCGGGGATGCGCAGGTCGACATACGCCGCGCCACGCGAGCTGCGGTGCGCGAGCACCTGGGCGGCTGCTCCCCACTTCGCCTCGTAGCGCAGCGTGCCGCCGAAGTAGAGCTTCGGGCCGTTCTCGAGCGTGGCCGCCAGGCCCTGGCGCCCGCGGTACACGCGCGCGACGCGGGTGCGCAGCGCCGGCGGCGCGGCCGCCAGCAGACCGATCGCGTGGAGCGTCTGCGTGTCCCCGACGCGATTGCCGCCCGGCGGCGAGCGCACGCCGACCGTCGCCAGCCCGCGGGTTGCGCTGCCGCGCAGGATCGTGCCGTCGCCGGCGACCGCGATCAGGCGCCCGCCGGCCTTCAGGGCGGCGACGGGCTCGTAGGCGTTGACGGTGATCGTCAGCGCATGCGGGAAATCGGTCGTGGTGCGCAGGCTGCGCACGATCGGGTAGGGCTCGACGGCGCTCCGCAGCGCGTCGCGGCGGACGTCGAGCACCGACATGTCGAGCGCGGCCTCGGTCAGGGCTCCGCGGATCGCGCGCGCCTGGCGGCCCTCGATGCCGGTCACCGTGACCTGCTCGACGCGCACGAGGGAGCTGTTGCGAGCCCACATGGCAAGCGGCGCCAGAACGGCGGCCACCACGACGATTGCGAGGATCACGCGCGTGCGTCGCCGAGGCAGGGACATCCGGGGTCTGATTCGGCGCGTGCGGCCCGGACCCTGCCATCTAGGGTTGTCGCCGTGCCCGGGCCTCCCCCACTGAGCGAGCTGACGACGCTGCGCCTCGGCGGCCCCGCGCGGCGGATGGCGACAGCGGCGACCGACGAGGAGCTGCTCGCGGCGGTGCGCGATGCCGACGATGCCGGCGAGCCGCTGCTGCTGCTGGCGGGCGCGAGCAACGTCGTCGTCGCCGACGAGGGCTTCGAGGGCACGGTCGTGCGCGTCGGCACGCGCGGCGTGCAGCAGCTGCAGCGCTCCGACGGACGCGCCTGGCTCGAGGTCGCCGCCGGCGAGGAGTGGGACCCGTTCGTCGCCGCCTGCGTCGACGCCGGCCTGGCGGGCGTCGAGGCGCTGTCGGGGATCCCCGGCTCGGTCGGCGCGACGCCGATCCAGAACGTCGGTGCGTACGGGCAGGAGGTCGCCGACGTCCTCGTCGACGTGCGCGCCCTGGACCGCAGCACCGGCGAGATCCACACGCTCGACGCCGAGGCCTGCCTGTTCGACTACCGCTCGAGCGTCTTCAAGCGCGACCCCGGCCGCTGGGTCGTCCTGCGCGCGACCTTCGCGCTCGAGCACTCGTCGCTGTCAGAGCCCGTGCGCTACGCCGAGCTCGCGCGCGTGCTCGGAATCGAGCCCGGCGAGCGGGCGCCGCCGGCGGAGGTCCGCGCTGCGGTGCTCGAGCTGCGCCGCGGCAAGGGGATGGTCATCGACCCCGGCGACCCGGACTCCGTGAGCGCCGGCTCGTTCTTCACGAACCCCGTGCTCCGCGAGCGGGACTTCACCGCCTTCGCGGCGCGGGTGGCCGAGCGCCTGGGCGCCGACGTCGCACCGCCGGCGTGGCCCGCGGGCGAGCGGCGCGTCAAGACGTCGGCGGCCTGGCTCATCGAGCGCGCGGGCTTCACGCGCGGGTACGGGCGCGCGGACGGGATCGCGATCTCCTCAAAGCACACGCTCGCGCTGACCAACCGCGGCGCTGGGACCACGACGGAGCTCGTGGCGCTCGCCCGCGAGATCGCCGGTGGCGTGGAGGCGGCGTTCGGGGTGGCGCTGACGCCGGAGCCGGTGTTCGTCGGGCACTCGTGGTGACGCGGCCGGCCGCAGACGCCTACCCCACCAGCCGCCGCCCGAGCGCGTCGACGTCCCCCGCGCCCAGCACGAGGCACAGGTCACCGTCGCGCAGCACCCCGACCAGCACGCGCTCGGCCTCGTCGAATCCCGGGGCCCAGGCGACCATCCGCCCCCGCCCCGCGTCGGCCGCCGCCTCGGCGACCAGCAGCCCGCTGACGCCCGGGAAGTCCTCCGCGCGCTCGCGCGCCGGGTAGACGTCGAGCACGACGGCGACGTCGGCCCCCGCGAGCGCCGCGCCGAACTCGCGCGCGAGCAGCTGCGTACGCGAGTACAGATGGGGCTGGAAGGCCGCGACGACGCGCCGGCAGCCGAGCGTCCGGGCGGCGGCGATCGTCGCGCGCAGCTCGGTCGGGTGGTGCGCGTAGTCGTCGACGACGAGCGCGCCGGCGCCCGTGCGCCCGAGGCGCTCGAAGCGCCGGCCGGCGCCGCGGAAGTCCGCGAGCGTGCGCGCGAGCTCGGCGGGCTGCGCGCCCGCGATGACGCAGGCCGTCAGCGCGGCGGCGGCGTTGTCGACGTTGTGCGCGCCGGGCACCGAGAGCGCGACGTCCTGCCCGGCCCAGCGGAAGCGCGAGCCGCCGCCGTGCAACTGGATCTCCGACGCGCCGTAGAAGCCCGCCTCGACGATCCCGACACGATCGAGGAACGCCTCCGCCGCGCGCGTGTCGGCGACGACGCGGCGCAGGCCGGCGCGCAGGAACTCCCCGAACGCGAGCTCGAGCTCGGCGACCGAGGCGTACGTCGCGTGGTGGTCGAGCTCGATGTTCGTCACGACCGCGATCTCCGTCGTGAGCTCGAGGAACGAGCGGTCGGACTCGTCGGCCTCGACGACGAGCCAGTCGCCGCTGCCGGCGGCGGCGTTCGTCCCGGTCGTCGTGAGCTCGCCGCCGATGACGTAGGACGGGTCCCAGCCGAGCGCCAGCAGCGCGTGGGCCGCCATCGAGGACGTCGTCGTCTTGCCGTGCGTGCCCGCGATCGCCATGGTGCGCCGCACACGGCTGAGCTCGCCGAGCAGCGCGCCGCGGTGGATCTCGCGCAGGCCGCGCTCGCGCCCCGCCGCGCGCTCGGGGTTGGCGGCGGCGATCGCCGTCGAGACGACGAGCTCGACGTCCTCGCCCTCCGGCACGTTCGCGGCGTCGTGGCCGATGCGCGGCAGGACGCCGGCGGCGCGCACGCGCTCGAGGTAGGGCGACTCGGCGCGGTCAGAGCCCGTGACGTCGGCGCCCAGGGCGACCGCGACGAGCGCCAGCCCGCTCATCCCGGCCCCGCCCAGCCCGACGAAGTGCAGCCGGCGCCCGGCCCACTCGGCGCTCACGAGCGCGCGACTCCGGCGGCGGCCAGGACCTCGTCGGCCACGGCCTGCGCCGCCGCGGGCCGCGCCAGCGCCGCCGACGCGGCCGCCATCGCCGTCAGGCGCGACGGGTCGCCGAGCAGCGCGCCGACCTCCTGGCCCAGCCGCGCGGCGGTCAGCTCGCCATCGGGCACGATCACCGCGGCGCCCGCGTCGGCCATCCAGCGCGCGTTGGACGTCTGGTGGTCGGCGCTGGCGTGCGGGTAGGGCACGAGGATCGCGGGCTTGCCGGCCGCGGCGATCTCGAAGATCGAGCCGCCCGCCCGCGCGACGCAGAGATCGCAGGCGGCGAGCGCCTCGCCGAAGTCCTCGATGTAGGGCCGCAGGTCGTAGTGCGGCCCGCCGGCGCGCGCCGCGAGCGCCTCGTGGTCGCGCACCCCGGCCGCGTGCAGGACGCGGAAGTTCGCCGCGCGAAACGCCTCGACGGCGGCCTCGTTGATCGTGCGGGCGCCGAGCGAGCCGCCGAAGACGAGCACGCACAGCTCGCCGGGCGCCAGGTTGAAGCGCGCCCGCGCGGCGATCGGGTCCGCGGCCGGCGGCGGCACCGGGCGGCCGGTCACCCGATAGCGCGGTCCGTCGCGCCCGGCGATCGGGAACGCCAGGCAGACGCGCCGCGCGCGGCCCGCGAGCAGCCGGTTCGTGATGCCGAGATGGCTGTCGGCCTCGGTCAGCACGAGCGGGACGTGGCGCAGGAGCGCGGCCAGCCCCACCGGCCCCGCGACGTACCCGCCGCCGCCGAGGACGACGTCGGGAGCCAGATCGCGGACGATCGCGCCGGCGGCCGCGACCGCGGCGGCCGCCCGCAGCCCGGCGCGTGCGGCGCGCAGGGGGTTCGTCCGGCTCAGGCCCTCGACGCGGATCGTGCGCAGCTCGTAGCCGGCGGCCGGGACGAGCTGCGCCTCCGCGCGCTCGCCGCCGACGAAGACGACCTCAGCGCCCGTGGCCCGGAGCCGCTCGGCGACCGCCAGCGCGGGCACGACGTGCCCCGCCGTCCCGCCTGCTGCGATCAGCACCTTGCGCATCGGCGGATCCTCGCGCATCGCCCGCCAGCGGGTCCGCCGCCGGCAGCGAGGCGAGGTGGCTCGTGCTGCGCGACGCGACGTTCAGCAGCAGGCCCATCGTCGCGAGCAGGACCAGCAGGCTGCTGGACCCCGATGAGATGAACGGCAGCGGCACGCCGGTCAGCGGCGCGATCCCGAGCACCGCGAAGACGTTCAGCAGCGCCTGGCAGACGATGAGCGCCGTCAGCCCCGCCGCGAGCAGCGACGTGTAGCGCGTCCGCGCCGCCTTCGCGGTCCGCAGCCCCGCGTAGCCGATGAGGCCGTAGAGGAACAGCAGCCCGCAGACGCCGGCGACGCCGAGCTCCTCGCCGATGACGGCGAGGATGAAGTCCGTGTGGGCCTCCGGGAGATAGAAGACCTTCTGCACCGACTCGCCCAGCCCCACGCCGAAGAGCCCGCCTGAGCCCAGCGCGATCTGACCCTGGACGGACTGAAAGCCGCTCGAATCGGCGTGCGCCCACGGGTTGATGAACGCGGTCAGCCGCGCCGCGCGGTAGGGCTCGACGAGGATGAAGACCAGGATGAGGACGATCCCGACGCCCGCGACCTTCCCCAGCAGCGAGAGCGGGACGCCCGCCACGAGCAGCAGCGCGCCGACGGTGAACGCGATGACGAGCGCCGTGCCGAGATCCGGTTGGGACGCCACGAGGGCGATCGCCGCGCCGGTGACGAGCAGCAGCGGCCCGACCACGCTGTCGTTGAGGGTGCGCAGGCGCGTGGGCGTCGTCGCCAGCAGGCTCGTGGCGTAGAGGACGAGCGCGAGCTTCATGAGCTCGGACGGCTGAAACTGCAGCGGCCCGGCGCCGATCCAGCGTCGCGCCCCGTTGATCTCGACGCCGATGCCGGGGATCTTCACGGCGACGAGCAGCACGAAGGAGCCGAAGAGCAGCGCCGGCGTGAGGCGGGGGAGCAGCTCCAGGCCGCCGCGCGCGAGGACCTGCAGGACGACGAGCCCGATCGCGCCGTAGGCGATGTACTTCACGAGGTAGACGGTCCCGTCGCCCTGGCCTTCGAGCAGCGTGCGCGCCGACGAGGCGCTGTAGACCATCACCGCGCCGGCCGCGAGCAGGCACAGCGTCGCGGTGAGCAGGATGTTGTACTCGACGGGCTTGGCCGCGCGCCGGGGGCGGTCGGCGGCGACGGCTGGGCGGGTTCGCCTGGCGGCAGAGGCCATCGGACCGGCGTTCGACGGCCGCGACCCGACTCCTACGCGATTCGGCGCGATGCGGGTGTGGCCCATGTCACAGCGTGGCGCGCGCCCGCTCGGCATGCTCACCGGACATGCCCCTCGCAATCATCCTCGCCGGCGGGACCTGGGCCTTTCTCGGCTTCATCTTCGTCCTCTTCTTCGCTGTCGCGCACGGCTACTACTCGCGTTCGGGCAGCGCGATCAACCAGCGCTCCTACAGCGACGAGTACGGCGACGCGCCGGGTGCGCACATCCCCAGCACGATCGGGCGCGACGTCGATCGCCGCGACCTCTCGCGCGGTACGCGCTGAGCGCGGCCCGCCGGCGCGCTGCTGGGCCTACCGGCCGAGCTTCGCACTAAACACGCACCTTTGGCAATTCTTTTTGCCGAAGTCTTGACAAATGATTGTGACCTGCGTCACAGTCGCGCCATGGAATCCTCCGGCGCCGGCTCGCTCGGCTCGCTTCGGGAGCGCAACCGCCGCCAGCTGCTGAACGCGCTGCGCGAGCGCGGGAGCGCAAGCCGCGCGGACCTCGCCCGCTCCACCGGGCTGTCGCGGTCGACGGTCTCCACGCTCGTCACCGATCTGCAGTCCAGCGGCCTCGTCGTCGAGCGCGAGCCCGACGACGGACGCCCGTCGCAGCAGGGGCGCCCCCCGACGCTCCTCGCGCTCGACCAGTCCGCGGGGCTGATCCTCGGCATCGACTTCGGCCACGAGCAGGTTCACGTCGCGATCGCCGACCTCTCGCGCACGATCCTCGCCGAGCGCATGCAGCCGCTGGACGTCGACAACGCCGCCCGCGAGGCCCTCGCCGCGGCCGTGGCGCTCACCGAGGAGGCCGTCTCCGAGGCCGGGCTGGAGCCCGATCGGATCCTCTGCGCCGGCGTGGGCCTGTCGGGCCCGATCGACCGTGCGACGGGCACCGTCCACGCGGGCAAGATCCTGCCGGGCTGGGGCGCCATCCGGCCCGTCGCCGAGCTCACCGAGCGCCTCGGCGTCCCCGTCCACCTCGACAACGACGCGAACCTCGGCGCGCTTGCGGAGGTCACGCTCGGCGCCGGCATCGGCGCCCAGGACGCCGTCTACCTCATGGTCTCCGGCGGCATCGGCGCGGGGCTCATCCTCAACGGCCAGATCTACCGCGGCACCGGCGGCACCGCCGGCGAGCTCGGCCACGTGCTCGTCGACGAGAGCGGCCCGATCTGCCGCTGCGGCAACCGCGGCTGCCTGGAGACGTTCGCCGGCGGCCCCGCGATCGTCGAGCTGCTGCGCCGCAGCCACGACGACGGCCTCACGTTCGAGCGCGTGATCGAGCTCGCCGTCGATGGCGACTCCGGCGCGCGTCGCGCGATCGGCGACGCCGGGCGCGTGCTCGGCCGCTCGGTCGCGGCGATCGTCAATGCCTTCAACCCCGAGCTGATCATCGTCGGCGGCTACATGAGCGCCGCGGGCGACGTCCTGCTCGACCCCCTTCGCGAGGCGGTCAACCGCTACGCGATCCCGTCCGCGGCCGAGGACGTCCGTATCACGGGCGGCGTCCTGGGCGAGCGCGCCGAGGTCCTCGGCGCGCTCGAGCTCGCTGCGCGGCAGTCCGACGTTCCCATCCCGGCGACGTCCAATCAGGTCTGAAGACCACGACAGGAGGAGGCCCATGCGGGCACCACGACATATCCACCGGCGGCACTTGCCGCTGACCCTCACCGCCGGGGCGGCAGCGCTCGCGCTCGTCGTTGCCGGCTGCGGCAGCAGCGACGACAGCGCGAGCGACAGCGGCGGCGGAGGCAGCGCGAAGTCCGCCGGCAAGGTCGCCGTGCTGCTTCCCGACTCCAAGTCCTCGGTGCGCTGGGAGACGGTCGACCGGCCGTTCCTCAAGGCCGCCTTCGACAAGGCGGGCGTCGAGGCGACGATCCAGAACGCCGAGGGCGACAAGTCCGCCCAGCAGCAGCAGGCCGAGCAGGCGATCACCAACGGCGCGAAGGTCCTGCTGCTCGTGAACCTCGACTCCGGCAGCGGTGCTGCGATCGCCGCGAACGCCAAGTCGCAGGGCGTCAAGGTCATCGACTACGACCGCCTCACGCTCAAGGGCGACTCGGACTACTACGTCTCCTTCGACAACGAGCAGGTCGGCAAGCTCCAGGGCCAGGGCCTCGTGTCCTGCCTCGGCAACGCCGACAAGCCCGCCGTCGCGGTTCTCAACGGCTCCCCGACGGACAACAACGCCACGCTGTTCGCGGCCGGCTACAACTCGGTCATCGGGCCGAAGTTCACGTCCGGCGAGTGGCGCAAGGTCGACGACCAGTCCGTGCCCGACTGGGACAACCAGAAGGCGCTGACGATCTTCGAGCAGATGCTGCAGAAGGCATCCAACAACGTCGACGGCGTGCTCGCCGCCAACGACGGCCTCGGCAACGCGGCGATCTCGGCGCTGAAGGCGCGCAAGCTCGATCAGATCCCGGTCACCGGCCAGGACGCGACGCTGCAGGGCGTCCAGAACATCGTCAACGGCGATCAGTGCATGACCGTCTACAAGGCGATCCAGAAGGAGGCCGACGCGGCCGCCAAGCTCGCAACCGCGCTCGCCAGGGGCGAGTCGCCGACCGGGGTCACCGACTCGGTCGACAACGAGACCAAGAAGGTCCCGGCCGTGCTGCTGCAGCCCGTCGCCGTGACGAAGGACAACATCAAGCAGTACTTCGGCGAGGCCGACTTCCCCAAGCAGGCAGAGGTCTGCGCGGGCAAGCTCGCCTCCAAGTGCCAGGCGATCGGGCTGTGATGACCGCCACCACCGACGGGGGGCCGCAGGCGCGGCCCCCCGCCGCGGGGCCGATTCTCGAGCTCCGCGGCGTGTCCAAGCGCTTCGGCGCCGTGCGCGCCCTGCACGAGGTCGACTTCCAGGTCGACGCCGGGAAGATCATGGCCCTCGTCGGCGACAACGGGGCCGGCAAGTCGACCCTCATCAAGTGCGTCGCGGGCATCTACCCGCTCGACGACGGCGAGGTCCTCTTCGACGGCAGGCCGGTGACGATCAGCGGCCCGAAGGACGCGGCCGACCTCGGCATCGAGGTCGTCTACCAGGATCTCGCGCTCGCCGACAACCTCGACGTCGTCCAGAACATGTACCTCGGGCGCGAGGAGACGACCCCGTTTCGCGCGCTCGACGAGACCCGGATGGAGCAGCGCGCGGTCGAGACGCTCGCCTCGCTCTCCGTGACGACGATCCGCTCCGTCCGCCAGACCGTCGCCGGCCTGTCCGGCGGCCAGCGCCAGTCCGTCGCGGTCGCCAAGGCCGTCATGTGGAACTCGAAGCTCGTCATCCTCGACGAGCCGACCGCGGCGCTCGGCGTCGCCCAGACGCGCCAGGTCCTCGACCTCGTCCGCCGCCTCGGCGAGCAGGGCCTCGGCGTCGTCATCGTCTCCCACAACCTCCACGACGTCTTCGAGGTCGCCGATGACATCACCGTCCTGCGCCTCGGCGAGGACGTCGCGCGCTTCAAGACCTCCGACACGACCCAGCGCGAGGTCGTCGAGGCGATCACGGCGGGCAAGCTCAGCACGATCCCGGGCCAGGAAGAGGTGCACCTCTCATGAGCGCCATCACGCCTCCACTCCCCACGCCCGCGGCCGCTCCCACGGCCACGATCGGCGCCTACGCCAAGCGCTGGGTCGACGACGTCAAGGGCGGCGAGCTCGGCAGCCTGCCGATCATCCTGGGCCTGCTCATCATCGGCGTCGTCTTCCAGGTCCAGAACGACCGCTTCCTGACCGCCGGCAACTTCGTGAACCTCATGGTCCAGGGCGCGGCGTTCGCGCTCGTGGCGATGGGCATCGTCTTCGTCCTGCTGCTCGGCGAGATCGACCTCTCGGTCGGCTACGTCAGCGGCGTCGCCGGCGTCATCACCGCGCTGCTGCTGCTGCCCGACGGCTCGACCGTGCCGACCTCGGTCGCGATCGTCGCCGCCCTCGGATCGGGGGTCCTGATCGGGACGCTGCACGGCGTGATCATCACGAAGGTCGGCATCCCCTCGTTCGTCGTGACGCTCGCGGGCCTGCTCGCATGGAACGGCGTCGTGCTGCTGCTCATCGGCAGCCGCGGCACCGTCGTGCTCCAGGACGACTTCGTCATCGGCTTCGCCAACGACTTCCTCCCCGAGGCGACCTCCTGGCTGCTGATGATCGTCGCGGTCGGCGGCTACGGCGTCGTACAGGTCCTCGGGCTGCGCAAGCGCGCGGCCGCCGGGCTCACGAACGACCCGCTGCTGATCGTCGCGCTGCGGATCGGCGGGCTGCTGCTCGCGCTCGCAGCCGTCGTCTACATCGTCAACCAGGATCGCGGCCTGCCGTACGTCGCGGTGCTCGTCGGCGTGCTGCTCGTCTTCTGGACCTACGTCCTGCGGCGCACGACCTTCGGCCGCCATGTCTACGCCGTGGGCGGCAACGCCGAGGCGGCGCGGCGCGCCGGCATCGACGTCGACCGCATCCGGATCGCCTGCTTCGCGATCTGCTCGCTGATGGCGGCTGTCGGCGGGATCGTGCTCGCATCGCGTCTGCGCTCGGTCGACACGAACGCCGGCGGCGGCGCGATCCTCCTGTACTCGATCGCGGCGGCGGTCATCGGCGGCACCTCGCTGTTCGGCGGCCGCGGCCACATCAAGGCCGCGTTGCTGGGCGCGCTCGTGATCGCGAGCATCGACAACGGGCTGGGCCTGCTGGGGCTGAGCTCGGGCACGAAGTTCGTGGTGACCGGGCTCGTGCTGCTGCTCGCCGTCGCCGTCGACTCGATCTCCCGTCGAGGCCGGGAGCAGTCGGGCAGAGCGTGACCGCCTCCGTCCGCTGGGGCCTGCTCTCGACAGCCCGCATCAACGGCGCCGTCCTGACCGGCGCGCGGGAGTCCGAGCTCGCCGACGTCGTCGCGGTGGCCAGCCGCGACGGCGCCCGCGCGCGGGAGTACGCCGACAGGTTCGACATCCCGCGCGCGCACGGCTCCTACGAGGAGCTCCTCGCCGACCCCGGCGTGCAGGCCGTGTATGTCTCCCTCCCCAACGGCCTGCACGTCGAGTGGTCGATCCGCGCGCTGGAGGCGGGCAAGCACGTGCTCTGCGAGAAGCCGATGGATCGCCGGCCCGAGCAGGTCGCGCGCGCCTACGACGTCGCCGAGCGCGCGGGCCTCGTGCTGAGCGAGGCCTTCATGTGGCGCCACAACCCGCAGACGCGGCGCCTGCGCGAGCTGCTCGACGAGGGGGCGATCGGCGAGGTGCGCCTCGTGCGCGCCTCGTTCTCGTTTGCGCTGACCCAGGGCGAGCCCAACGTCCGGCTCGACGCGGCGCTCGACGGCGGCGCGATGCTCGACGTCGGCTGCTACTGCGTCAGCGGCGCGCGGCTCGTCGCCGGCGGCGAGCCCGTGAGCGCGTTCGGCGCGGCGGTGAGGGGCACGAGCGGCGTCGACACCCGCTTCACCGGCATGCTGCGCTTCGACGGCGACCTGCTCGCGATGCTCGACTGCGGCATCGACGTCGCCAACCGCCACGAGCTCGAGGTCGCCGGGTCGCAGGGCCGCATGGTCCTCGCCGACCCCTGGCACTGCCGCAACCCCGGCATCGTGCTGGAGCGCGACGGCGACTCGGAGCGCGTCGCGATCGAGCCCGCCGACAGCTACCGGCTCGAGCTCGAGGACATGGCGGCCGCGATCGGCGGCGAGCGGCCACCGCTGCTCGGACGCGAGGACGCCCTCGGCCAGGCGCGTGCGATCGCGGCGCTCGAGCGCTCGGCGGCCGAAGGCTGCGCGGTGGCGCTGTGATCGCAGACCTGCGGATCGCGATCGCGGGCTTCGGCCTGGCGGGCGAGGTCTTCCACGCGCCGCTGGTCGACGCGACGCCGGGGCTGTGCGTCGCGGCGATCGCGACGAGCAATCCGGTGCGCGCGGCGCGCGCCCGGGCGCAGTACCCGGGCGTCGTGGTCGTCGCCGACGCCGACGAGCTGCTCGCCGACAGCGCGCGCATCGACGCGCTCGTCGTGGCGACTCCCAACCGCATGCACGTCCCGATCGCCCGCGCGGCGCTGCACCGCGGGCTGCCCGTCGTCGTCGACAAGCCGCTGGCGCCCGACGCCGGCGCCGCGCAGGCGCTCGCCGACGACTTCGCCGCCGCCGGCGTGCCGCTGACGGTCTTCCAGAACCGCCGCTGGGACGGCGACTACCTGACGGTCCGGCGCGTCGTGGAGTCCGGCGAGCTCGGCGAGATCAGCCGCTTCGAGTCACGCTACGAGCGCTTTCGCCCCGAGGTCCGCGAGGACGCGTGGCGCGAGCTGCCCGCCGCCGCCGAGGGCGGAGGCCTGCTGCTCGACCTCGGCGCGCACCTCGTCGACCAGGCGCTGACGCTCTTCGGGCCGGCGCTGCGCGTGTACGCCGAGATCGACGTCCGCCGTCCCGGCGCGCAGGTCGACGACGACGTCTTCGTCGCGCTCGAGCATGCCGGCGGCGTGCGCTCGCATCTGTGGATGAGCGCGCTGGCGCCCGTCGGCGGGCGGTCGCTGCGCGCGAGCGGCACGCGCGGCGGGATCGAGACCCCGGGCCTCGATCCGCAGGAGGAGCAGCTCGCGGCCGGGATGCGCCCGGGCGACGACGGCTGGGGCGAGGGCGCGCCCGCGCGCCTGGCGGGCCGCGGTGGCGAGGAGCGCCGCCTGGCGATCTCGCCGGGCGCCTACGAGCAGTACTACGCGAGCGTGCGCGACGCGCTGCGCGGCGAGGGGCCGGTGCCCGTCGACCCGCGTGACAGCGTCGCGGCGCTGCGCGTCATCGACGCGGCGCGCCGCAGCGCCGCGACGGCAACCGTCATCGAAGCGATCACCACTGGGGGCAGCACATGAAGACGAGCCTTGGCATCTGGGCGATGGGACCGATGGTCACCCGCTTCAACCCGGCGGGCTACAAGCCCGAGCTCGCGGGGCTCAGCACCGCCGACCACGTCCGGACCGCGGTCGCGGGCCTCGGCGACGTCATCGACGACTACGAGTTCCACTATCCCCAGGAGCTGTCGGAGGAGAACCTCGAGGACGTCCGCGAGGCGCTCGGCGGCCATGGCATCTACGCCATCGCAAGCGGTCTGCACCTCGACGCGCGCTTCGCGCGCGGCGGGCTCTCCTCGCCCGACGACGCGATCCGCGACGAGGCGGTCACGCTCACGCTGGCGGCCGCCGACTTCGCCGGCGGCCTGGGTGCGAAGTTCATCATCTGGCCCGGGATCGAGGGCTACAACTACCCCTTCCAGACACCCTACGCGCAGAGCTGGGCGCGGCTCATCGACGGCATCGGCCAGGCCGCGGAGCGCATGGCCGCGCACGGCGGGATCGTCCTGCTCGAGCACAAGAACTCCGAGCCCGCGATGAAGATCCACATGGGCAACGTGGGCATGACGCTGCACGTCATCCACACGCTGCGCGCCCGCGGGATCGACAACGTGCAGATCAACATGGACTGGCAGCACCTGATCATGAACGGCGAGAACCTCGCCGAGTACGCGGCGCTGCTGGCCGCCGAGGGGCTGCTCGGCCACCAGCACGGCAACTCCGGCTGGGGCACGTTCGACGACGACAACATGGTCGGCGCGACGGCGTTCATGGAGACGCTCGAGCTCGCGGTCGAGCTGCGCCGCGCGAACTACGGCGCCGGCGGCGAGCGGCTGGGCTTCGACCTGTACCCGTACACCGAGGACGCCGTCGCGATCGTGCGCCGCAGCGTCGAGCAGTGGCGCTTCATCGACGCCGCCGCGGGGCGCATCGACGACGCCGAGCTGCGCAAGGCGCAGCAGGCCAAGGACGCGATCCGCGCCTACGAGCTCGTCTACGCCGCGCTCGGCGCCGCCGCGTGACGCTGCTCGTCGGCCTGGACGTCGGCACCTCGTCGGTCAAGGGGCTGCTGATCGCCCCCGACGGCGAGATCGTCGCGCGCGCCGAGGTCCCGCACGAGCTGTCGACCCCGCGGCCGGGCTGGGCCGAGCAGGATCCCGAGGACTGGTGGGCAGGGGCGCAGGCGGTTCTCGAGCAGCTGCGGCGGGCGGGGCCGATCGCCGGCATCGGGCTTGCCGGCCAGATGCACGGGCTCGTGGCGCTCGACGCGTCCGACCGCGTCCTGCGCCCGGCGATGCTGTGGAACGACGGGCGCACGGCGGCGCAGTGCGCCGAGATCGAGGCGACGATCGGCGTGCACGAGCTCGTGGCGCTCACCGGCAACCGGGCCCTGCCGGGCTTCACGGCGCCGAAGCTGCGCTGGCTGGCGCGCCACGAGCCCGAGATCCACGCGCGCATCGCGCACGTGCTGCTGCCCAAGGACTACGTGCGCCTGCGCCTCTGCGGCGAGCATGCCACCGACGTCGCCGACGCCTCGGGGACGCTGCTCTTCGACGTGCGCGCGCGGCGCTGGAGCGCGCCCGTGCTCGAGGCGCTGGACGTCGATCCGGCCTGGCTGCCGCGGGCGCTCGAGTCGCCGGCGGTCAGCGGCTTGGATCCCGACGGGATCGCCGTCGCGGCGGGGGCGGGCGACCAGGCGGCGGGCGCGGTCGGCGTCGGCGTCGACCGCGCGGGCGGGCCGGTGTCGGTCGTCCTCGGGACGTCGGGCGTCGTCTTTGCGGCGAGCGAGGCGTACGCGGCGGACCCGGCCGCGCGGATCCATGCCTTCTGCCACGCGCTCCCCGGCGCCTGGCACGCGATGGGCGTCATGCTCTCGGCCGCCGGCTCGCTGCGCTGGCTGCGCGACGTCGTGTCGCCCGGCGGCGACGTCGGGACGCTGGTGAGCGAGGCGCGGGCGTGGGAGCCCGGCGCCGAGGGCCTGACGTTCCTGCCCTACCTCGCGGGCGAGCGCACGCCGTACGCCGATCCCGACGCGCGCGGCGCGTTCGCCGGGCTGTCGCTGCGCCACGACCGCGGCGCGCTCGTGCGCGCGGTGCTCGAGGGCGTGGCGTTCGGGCTGCGCGACGGGCTGGACCTCGTGGCGGAGGTCTCCGGCCCCCCCGCGATCGGGCGCGTGTCCGGTGGCGGCGCCCGCAGCCGGCTGTGGCTCCAGATCGTCGCGTCGGTGCTCGAGCTGCCGCTGCAGCGCACCGCCGTGGACGAGGGCGCATCGTTCGGCGCCGCCCTGCTCGGCGGCGTCGCGGCGGGGGTGTTCGCCGACGTCCACGAGGCGGTCGCCGCGTGCGTGCGCCCGGGCGAGATCGTCGAGCCCGTCGAGGCCTGGATCGAGCCCTACCGGGAGGCGCGCGAGCACTTCCGCGCCTTGTACCCGGCGCTGCATCCGCGCCCGTGACCGCGGCGTTCATCCTCTGCGATCTCGACGGCGTGCTCGTCGACTCGACGGCTGCGATCGCGCGGGTCTACGTCGCGTGGTCGGCGCGCCTCGGCCTGGACGCCGAGCTCGTCGTCGCCACCGCGCAGGGGCGCCCCTCGCGCGAGGTCGTGCGCGTCGTGGCGCCGGAGCTGGACGCGGCCGCCGAGAGCGCCGTCATCGAGGCGGCGCACGTCGGCGACCAGGACGGCGTCGTGGCGATCGCGGGCGCCCGCGAGCTGCTGGCGGCGACCCCGCCGCAGCGGCTGGCGGTCGTGACCTCCTGCTCGGACACGCTGGCGGCTACGCGCCTGCGCGCCGCGGGCCTGCCCGTCCCGCCGACGCTCGTCACCGCGGAGATGGTCGCGCGCGGCAAGCCCGACCCGGAGGGCTACGAGCGCGCGGCGCAGCTGCTCGGCGCCCCGGCGCAGGCGTGCGTCGTGCTCGAGGACGCGCCGGCCGGCGTGGCGGCGGCACGGGCGGCGCGGATGCGCGTGATCGCGGTGCTGACGTCCCATGCGCGATCAGAGCTCGCGGGGGCCGACGCCTATGTGGAGGACCTTCGCGGCGTGCTGGACGTCGCTGCCGGGCTCGTGGGTCACACGATCCCGGCCCGGCGGGAACGCTGAACCCTCAGCCGGCGAGCCCCACCAGCGCCTTGAACGCCCGCCCGCGCGCCTCGTAGTCCTCGTACTGATCGAAGCTCGCGCACGCCGGCGACAGCAGCACGACCTCCCCCGGCTGCGCCGCCGCCCGCGCCCGCGCCACCGCGGTCTGCAGGTCGCCGCACGCGATCCCCCCGACCTCGCGCGCCAGCTGGGCGCAGGCCTCCCCGATGAGATAGGTCTGCGCCGCCCGCCCACGCAGCGGCGCGAACGACTGGCCCTTGCCCTGCCCGCCGAGGATCAGGTGCACCGGGACCTCGAAGCTCGCGAGCGCGACGAGCGTCGAGGCGACGTTCGTCGCCTTGGAGTCGTTGACGAACCGCACCCCGTGGACCGTGCCCGCCTCCTCCAGGCGATGCTCGACGCCGGCGAACGACCGCAGCGCCGCGCGGACCGCGTCGCGGTCGATCCCGCGCGCGAGCGCGATGGCCGCCGCAGCCGCGGCGTTGGAGCGGTTGTGGGCTCCGGGCAACGCGATCTCGTCGTGGGCGATCAGCGGCTCGTCGTCCCACCACAGCCAGCCCGCGCGATCGTCGAGCTCGCCGCCGGGGCCGAACGGGACGCGGCGCGCGCAGCCGCCGAGATCCTCGACGCGGAGGTCCACGGGCGCGACGGCGACGTCATGGTTGCCCTGGAGCCTGAAGATCCGCAGCTTCGCCGCGAGGTAGTCCTCGAACGTGCCGTGGCGGTCGAGGTGGTCGGCCTGCACGTTGACGAGCACCGCGCCTTCGGGCGCGAACTCCAGCGCGTCCTCGAGCTGAAAGGAGCTGGCCTCGCAGACCACGACCGCAGCCGGGTCCAGCGTGCCGGCAAGGCCGCTCAGCGCGGTGCCGACGTTGCCGGCGACCGCCACCGCCAGGCCCGCCTCGCGGTGGATGTGCCCGAGCAGCTCGACGGTCGTCGTCTTGCCGTTGGTGCCGGTCACCGCGACGAACGCGTTGGGCAGCAGCCGCCAGCCGAGCTCCATCTCGCCGAGCACCGGGATCCCGCGCCCGCGGGCGGCCGCGATCACCGGCGCCTCGCGCGGGACGCCCGGGGACTTGACGACCGCCCGCGCGTGCGGCAGGTGCGCGATCCCGTCCGTGCCCAGGTGGACGTCGGCGTCCAGCCACTCCGGCACCTCCGGCGCGCCCGCATCCACAGCCACCACCCGCTCGCCCAGCGCCGTGAGCGCGCTCGCCGCGGCGATCCCGGAGCGCGCGAGCCCGACGACGAGCCACGGCCCCGCCGGCAGCGCCGGGCGCGGGCGCTCAGACAACGGACTGCTGGTACAGCGTGAACCCGATCGCGCTGCAGATCGCGGCGACGATCCAGAAGCGCAGGATGATCTTCGTCTCCGACCAGGCCAGCAGCTCGAAGTGGTGGTGGATCGGCGCCATGAGGAAGACGCGCTTGCGGAACGTCTGAAAGGAGAAGACCTGGATCAGGACGCTGAGCGCCTCGACGACGAAGATCCCGCCGATGAGGATGAGCAGCGTCTCGGTCTTCGTCATGACCGCGAGCCCCGCGATCGCCCCGCCGAGACCGAGCGAGCCCGTGTCGCCCATGAAGATCGTCGCCGGGAACGCGTTGTACCAGAGGAATCCCACGCAGGCCCCGACCAGGCAGGAGGACAGCAGCGCGAGGTCGTGCTGGCCCGTGCTGATGAACGTGATGCCGATGTACGTCAGCAGCGAGATCGCCGCGCAGCCCGCCGCGAGGCCGTCGAGCCCGTCGGTGAGGTTCACGGCGCTCGTCGTCCCGGCGACCACGATGTAGATCATCACGAGGAACGGGATCCCGCCGAGGAAGCTGAGGTCGACCTGGTAGTCGACGATCCGCAGGCGCAGCGTCTCGGGCAGCCCTGCCTTCTCCGTCGCGATCCACCACAGGCCCACCGAGATGAGGATCGTCAGGCCGAGCTTCATGCGCGCGCTGATGCCCAGCGAGCGGCGGCGCACGATCTTGATGTAGTCGTCGATGAAGCCGATCCCCGCACAGCCCATCGCCGCGCCGTAGACGCCGACCGCGCGCCAGTCGTACTCCGACAGGATCAAGAACGGGATCGAGATCGCGGTGAAGATGATGATGCCGCCCATCGTCGGCGTCCCCGCCTTCGCGTGGTGTCCCTCCGGTCCCTCGGCGCGGATGAACTGACCGAACTCGCGGTCGCGCAGGAACGCGATGAACCGCGGTGACAGGAAGATGCAGATGAGCAGCGACGCCGTGCCTGCGATGAGGACCTCGCCCATGCCGGCGTTCACCCGCCGCTCGCCGCTGCGCCCTGCAGGTCCTGCGCGACGACCTCGAGGCCGACCCCGCGGGAGCCCTTGACGAGGACGGTGTCACCCGGGCGCAGCAGCTCGCGAACGAGCGTGGCGGCGCCCCCCGCGTCGGCGACCTCGTGGCGCTTGCCGCCGAAGGCCTCCCCCATCCGCGCGGCGAGCGGGCCGACCGTCACGAGGACGTCGACGCCGGCGGCCGCCGCGTACGCGCCGATCTCGGCGTGATAGCGGCCCTCGCCGGGACCGAGCTCGAGCATGTCCCCGAGCACGGCGACGCGGCGCCCGGGCGCGGACGCGCTGAGATCGTCGAGGGCTGCGCGCATCGACATCGGGTTGGCGTTGTAGCAGTCGTCGATGACGAGGACCGGCCCGGGCAGCTCGATGCGCTGCCCGCGCATGGCGCTGAGCGCGACGTCGAGCGGACCCTGCGGGCGGGACCCGAGAGCGCGCGCGGCCGCCAGCGCCGCGAGCGCGTTGGAGCGCATGTGCGCCGAGGTGAAGGGGAGCTGCACGTCGCCGAGCTCCGCGACATCGCCGCCGGGGCCGAACGTCACGACGCGCAGGTCCTCGCGCAGGTGCGCGTCCAGCAGCGGCTCGCGCGCCGGCAGGACCGCGGTCGCGCCCGGGCGCAGGCCCGCGAGCAGCTCGGCCTTCGCCGCGGCGACCGCCTCCAGCGACCCGAGGAGCTCGAGGTGCACGGGTCCGATGTTCACGATCACGCCGACGTCGGGTTCGGCGATCGCGGCGAGCTCGGCGATCTGGCCGGGCCCGCGCATCGCCATCTCGAGGACGAGCGCCTCGGTCCCGGCGGGTGCGCCGAGGATGGTCAGCGGCAGGCCGATCTCCGTGTTGAGGTTCTGATCGGTCGCGACGACGCGCCGGTCCTGGGCGAGCATCGCGGCGAGCAGGTCCTTCGTCGAGGTCTTGCCGGTCGACCCGGTGATGCCGACGACCTGCGCGCCGAGCGCCCTGCGCCAGCCGCGCGCGAGCGAGCCGAGCGCGGCGAGCGGGTCCTGCGCGGCGATGACGACGCCGCCGGGCAGGCCGGCGCCGGCGGCGTGCTCGGGCGTCACGAGCACGCCCCACGCGCCGGCGCCCAGCGCCGTCGCGGCGAAGGTCCCGCCGTCGGCGCGGGTGCCGGGCAGGCCGACGAACAGGTCCCCCGGGCCGGCGTCGCGCGAGTCGATCGTGACGCGCCGCGGCCCGCCGTCCGCGGATCCCGCGCGCACGAGGCGGCCACCGGCGGCGCGCGCGACCTCGTCAGGCGACCAGTCGAGCACGCAGTGCCTCGCGAGCGACGGCGACGTCGTCGAAGGCGATCTTGCGGCCGCCCTCGAACTCCTGGCCCTGCTCGTGGCCCTTGCCCGCGATGACGACGACGTCGCCCGCCCCGGCCCCGGCGACCGCCTGCTCGATCGCGACGTGGCGGTCGACGATCGCCTCCGTCGTGCCGCGGTCGTCGATCCCGGCGAGGATCTCGGCGACGATCGCCTCGGGGTCCTCCGAGCGCGGGTTGTCGGAGGTCACGATCGTGAGGTCGGCCAGCCGCGCGGCGATCTCGCCCATGAGCGGGCGCTTGCCGCGGTCGCGGTCGCCGCCGCAGCCGAAGACGCACACGAGGCGCCCCCGCGTCAGGGGGCGCGCGGCGCGCAGGACGTTGTCCAGCGAGTCGGGCGTGTGGGCGTAGTCCACGAGCACGGCGAAGTCCTGGCCCTCGTCGACGGGCTCGAAGCGCCCCGGCACGCGCCCCGCCTCGGGCAGCGCCGCCGCGATCGTCTCGTCGTCGACCCCGAGCGCCCGCACGACCGCCACGGCGCCCAGCACGTTGAGGACGTTGAAGCGCCCGGGCAGCGGCGAGCGCAGCTGCAGGCCGGCGGCGCAGAACGTCGAGCCGCTCATGTCGCCCCGGACGCCGGTGGCGCGCAGAGCGGCGCCGGCATCGTCGATGGCGATCGTCGTTGCGGCGGGGAACTCGGCCGCCAGGCGCGCGCCGTAGGGATCGTCGACGTTGACCACGGCGACACGGGGGCCGGCCTCGAAGAGCAGTCGCTTGGCCGCGAAGTAGTCCTCCATCGTCGGATGGAAGTCGAGGTGGTCCTGCGTGAGGTTCGTGAAGATCGCCCCGGCCCAGTGGATCGCGCCGGCGCGCCCCAGTGCGAGCGCGTGGCTGGAGACCTCCATGACGCAATGCGTGTCGCCGGCTTCGCGCATGGCGGCGAACGTCGCCTGCAGGTCGATCGCCTCGGGGGTCGTGCGCGAGACCGCGCGCTCCTCGCCGCCGACGATCGAGGTCACGGTGCCGAGCATCCCGGTCCGGTGCCCGGCCGCCTCGAGCAGCGCGCGCACGAGGTAGGCGGTCGTCGTCTTGCCGTTGGTCCCGGTGACGCCGATCGTCTGCAGCGTCGCCGTCGGGTCGCCGTGCAGGCGCGCGGCTGCGGGCGCCATCGCGGCGCGGACGTCGTCGACGACGACCTCGGGCACGCCGAGCCCGAGCGGGTGGTCGGCCACGAGCGCGGCGGCCCCGCGCGCGACAGCGTCGGCGGCGAAGTCGTGGCCGTCGCGCGTGAAGCCGCGGACGCAGAAGAAGACCGTGCCGGGCACCACGCGGCGGTTGTCGTACGCGAGCGCGGCGACCTCGATCGGCGGGGCCTCGGGCGCGGCGTCGCCGAAGAGCTCGCGGAGGGTCACGGGCGGCTCGGGCGTCTCATGGCGCCAGGATAGTCCCGCGCGATCAGCGATCGGAGGCGATGCCGAGATACGGCAGCGCGAAGCGCATGATCTCCTGGAAGGCGGGCGCCGCGACCTCGGAGCCGAAGATCTCGCCCTTCGGCTCGTCGACCATCACGGTCACGAGGACCTTCGGCGACTTCACCGGCGCGAAGCCGACGAACGACGCGATGAAGCGCGTCTTGGAGTACGTGGCCGTCGCGGGATCGACCTTGTTCGCGGTGCCGGTCTTGCCGGCGAGCGAGTAGCCCGGGATCGCCGCCGCCGCGCCGGTGCCGCCGACCGCGACGACGCCCTTGAGCATGCTGCGCACCGTCGCGGCCGTTGCCGTGGAGATGACGCGCCGCCCGCGCGGCTGCGGCGTCGGCTTGCCTGCAACGCGCTCGATGAGCCGCGGCGTGCGCATGACTCCGCCGTTGGCGATCGCGGCATAGGCGGTCGCAAGCTGCATCGGCGTGACCGACTCGCCCTGGCCGATCGGCAGGTTCCCCATCGAGGAGCCCGAGTAGCGGTCGAGCTTGAGCACCTGGCCGGTCTCCTCCCCCGCGAGCTCGATCCCGGTCGGGCGGCCGAAGCCGAAGGCCCGCACCCAGTGGTCGAAGCGCGCCGCGCCGAGGCGCTGGCCGATGCGCACGGTGCCGACATTGCTCGACGTGCTGAGGATCTGCGCGGTCGTGAGGTCGACCGTCCCGCGCGGCTCGGCCTCGTTGATCTCGCGGTCGGCGACCGTGATCGAGGGCGGCAGGTGAAAGTACTCCCGCGGGTTGACGACGTCGTCCTCCAGGGCGCCGGCGACGGTGAAGGCCTTGAACGTCGACCCCGGCTCGTAGTTGAAGCCGACGGCGCGATTCTGACCGGCGTAGGCAGGCGCTCCGCCGAGGTCGTTGGCGTCCACGCGCGGCCAGTTGGCGAGCGCCAGCACCTTGCCCGACCGCGGGTCCATCACGAGCGCGGTCGCGCCCTTGGGGCGCCACGCCTGCCCGACGCGCGCCAGGACGTCCTCGACCTTGGCCTGCAGCTCGGCGTCGATCGTCAGCTGGATGTCCTTCCCCGGCTTGGCGCGCCTGGTCTCCTGGACGACGATCGGATCGCCGCGCAGGTCCTTGACGATCCGGCGCTTGCCGTCGCTGCCGCGCAGCACGTCGTCGCGGGCGTACTCCAAGCCCGTGCGCCCCTCGCCGTCGACCCCGACGACGCCGAGCACCTGCGATGCCAGCCAGCGGCGCGGGTAGTCGCGCCGCGAGCTCGGGATGAACTGCAGGCCGGGGACGTCGAGCCGGCGCAGCCGTTCGGCCCGCGTGCCGGAGAGATTGCGCGCGAGGTAGACGAACCCTCCGTCGGCGCTGAGCTTGCGCAGGACCGCGATCTCGCCCATGCCGAGCAGCGGCGCGATCCGCTTGGCGACCTTGAGCTTGGAGGTGATGAGGTACGGCGTCGCGGCCACGTCGGCGGCCGGCGCGGAGACCGCGAGCTCGATCCCGTTGCGATCGGCGATGCCCCCGCGGCGCGCGGGGACGTCGAGCTCGACGACCTGTTGCGTCGTGGCCACGCGCTGCAACGACGCGCCCTTCACGACGCCCAGCCAGGCCGTGCGCCCGCCGGCGGCGAGCAGGAGGACGAGGAAGATCGCGAAGAGCAGGCCGATACGCCGTTGCGTCAGACCCATCGGCTACGGCGCGCCGAGCGTCGTTGCGGGCGCGACCCCGCCAGCCGTCGACGCGGCCGTGGCCGGTGCGACGGGGGCCGGCGCGGCGGCCGGTTGCGCCGGAGTGGCGGCCTGGACGGGCGCCGCGGCGGGCTGGACCGGCGCGGGCGCGGGCGCGGTCGTCGTGGCGTTCACCGGCGCCACGGGCGCGGGCGTCGTGGTGTCGGTCGGCGTCGCCCCCGTCGCCTGGCTCGCCGGGGGCTTCTCCGCCGCGATGGCCTCGACTGCCGCGCCGGCGGGCCCGGCGACGGAGCGGTCGGGCGACTGCATCCGCTGGGCCGCGCGCGCGGCGTCGGCGCGCGGGTCGCGCGAGCGCAGGTACGTCACGTCGGCCGGGGCCGGCATGACGAAGCCGCGGTCGCCGGCGAGCGATTGGATGCGATCGCCGTTGCTCAGGCGCGAGATCTCGCCACGCAGCGACGCGTTCGTGCGCTCGAGGGTGCTCGCGGTCTCGACGGCGCGGCCGATGCCGGCGTTGAGCTTGAGCATCGAGACCTGCATCGCGACGATGCCGATGAGGCCGAAGGCGATGATGCCGATCCACAGACGGCTGCGCACGAGCCGGTCCATGAGGCGGCTGCTGGAGACGTCGAGTGCGATGTCGGCGACGCGGGTCGCGAGCGCGGCCCCGCCGGCGACGACGCGCAGCGGCGGCCGGGCGGGCGGGCGCTGCGGGCGGGGGTAGGCGATCGCGCCGGAGGCGGTGAGGGCCGCCGCGTCGATGCGGGCGCGCGGCGCGCGGCGCGGCGGCGCCGCGGGCCCCGAGGTCCGGCGCGGGTGGCGCGGTGCGGGCCCGCGTGGCAGGGCGCGCCCGCGCCCGGCGTCGGTTGCTGCGGCTGAACGGCTCATGCCTGCTCCTCCCTGAGCTTGGATGCGACACGCAGGCGCGCCGAGCGCGCCCGCGGGTTGGCGGCGATCTCGCCGGGCGTCGGCGCGATCGCACGACGACTGACGAGCTCTGCCTCGGGCTCGCGGCCGCAGCCGCAGACCGGCAGGTCGGGCGGGCAGATGCAGCCCTGGGCCCGCGCGACGAGGAAGCGCTTCACGCGCCGGTCCTCGAGCGAGTGAAACGAGATCGCGCCGAGCCTGCCGCCGATCGTCAGCAGCGACCAGGCGAGCGGCAGCGCGGCGTCGAGCTGGCCGAGCTCGTCGTTGACGGCGATCCGCAGCGCCTGGAAGACGCGCTTGGCCGGATGGCCGGCCGCGAAGCGCGCGGGCGCGGGCACCGCGGAGGAGATGATGTCGACGAGGGCGATCGTCGACGCGATCTCGCTGCGCCCGCGGGCGCGGACGATCGCACGGGCGATCTGGCGGGCGTACCGCTCCTCGCCGAGGTCGCGGAAGATCGTCTCGAGCTGGCGCGACTGCGACGTGTTGACGAGGTCGTGCGCGGTGAGCTCGATATCCGGGTCCATGCGCATGTCCAGCGGCGCGTCGTAGGCGTAGGAGAAGCCACGCTGCCACGTGTCGATCTGCATGGAGGACATGCCGAGGTCCATGAGCACGACGTCCGCGCGCACGCCCTCCTCGGCCAGCTGGGCGAGACCGTCGACGAAGGACGCGCGGATGAAGCGCGTGGCGCAGCTCAGCTCGGGCGCGAGCTCCGCGAAGCGCTCCGCGGCGATCGGGTCGCGGTCGATCGCGATCAGCGTGCCCGTGCTGCCGATCCGCCCGCCGAGCAGGCGCGCGTGACCCCCCGCGCCGAAGGTGCAGTCGACCACGGTCTGGCCCGGCCGCGGGTCGAGCAGCTCGATGGCCTCGCCGGCGAGCACCGGCACGTGAGGAAGGGTCATTTCAAGCAGTGTGGCCAAGGGATGCGGTGATGTCGTCGACGTCGGATGCGAGCACGGCGTTGTAGTCCGCCCAGATCGCGCGGTCCCAGATCTCCAGCGCGTCGCCGGAGCCGGTCACGACGACCTCCTTGGAGAGCCCGGCGTGCTCGAGCAGAAAGGCCGGCACCCCGACCCGGCCGGCAGCATCGAGCTCGGTGTCCAGCGAGTTGGCGGCGAAGAAGCGCTTGAGCTTCTGCGCCTCCTTGGAGAGCGGATGGAAGCCGGCGAGCGCGGCCGAGGTGTACGCGTCGTGGCCCTTCGGCGTCCACAGCGCGACGCAGCGCTCCAGGCCCTTGGCGAGGACGACGCCCTCGGCCAGCGCGGCGCGGAAGCGTGCCGGGACCGTGAGGCGGTTCTTTGCGTCGAGGGAATAGTCGAAGGTGCCGCGAAATACCATGGGTGCACTGGCGGGAGAGGAAGACCGAGCCGACGTGGAGGGGTGGGAGGAGCCCCTCCACCCCGGCTCGTTGCGAGGAAAGTACCCCACTCCTTCCCACCACACAACTCTAGCTGCACCCTTTTTCCCACTTTCGTGTTCGACCGGGCGGACGTCCGTTCCCAATGTGCTCGTGAGCAGGGATTTTCGCCGCCGGATCCGAGTCCCCTCGCGAGGGCCGGATCTGCAGGGCCCGCTGCAACGCCCGTGGATGGGCGCGTTCTTGCGCGCCGGGCAGGATTCCGCCGCCCGATGTGCATTGGCGGTGGGTGGCGGTGGGAGGCTCAGCCGGGCGCCGCGAGCACCCGGACGAGCACGGCCGCGACCAGGAGCATGACAGCCGGGACGAGCACGAGCGCGACGACGAGCTGGATCTTCGGGGCCGCGCGGGCGGCCCCGTCGCGGACGCCTCGCGCCTGCTCGGCGCGCGCCTCCGCGGCGAGCGCCGCGAGCGCCGGCGCCAGCCGCGCGCCGTGGCGATCGGCGCGCGCGATGGCGGCGGCGAGGGCCGCCACGCCGTCGGCCGGGCAGCGCGCCACGAGCAGCCCGAGCGCGTCGGCGCGCGCGACGCCGAGCTCCATGCGCGCCGCGGCCGCCCCGAGCTCCGCGCCGAGCAGCCGGCCCCCCTCCCCCAGCCGCCGGCCGACCTCGGCCAGCGCACGGCCCACCGGAAGACCGGCGTCGATCGCGACGCGCAACAGATCCAGGACGTCGGCGAGCTCGCCCCGAAGGCGGCGCGCCCGCGCGCGAGCACGGCGGGCGAGCGCGACATCGGGTGCGCGGAAGCCGGCGGCGGGCGCGCACAGCGCGAGCACGATCCCCAGTCGGCCCGGCAGCGCGCTTGCGAGCGGCAGGCTGAGCAGGAGCCCGGCGGCCGCGCCTGCGCCCTTGAGCGCCATGACGTCCGCCGGGCCGAGGCCGAGCGGCGCGCCGGCCGCGGCGATGCGCGCCTGGAGATCGCGCGGCGCGGCGCGCACGCCCGCGCGGCGCGCGAGGCGGGCGAAGGACACCGTCATCCCGCCCAGATGCCCGGCGATCACGCGTTGCGGGCGCGCCCGTCGCGGCGCCGCGGCGAGATCGGCGATCGCGGCCGCTGCGCAGACCCCCGCGGCGCCGGCCAGCGCGACGGCCGCGGTCATCCCGCCTCCTCCACGCGCGCGATCCGGCGCACGCACGCGAACGCGACGAGCTGCAGGACGAGCGCCGCGCCCGCGAGCAGGCGCGGCAGCGGGGCGGCGACGAGTGCCGGGACGAAGCCCGGGTCGGCGAGCTCCGCGAGCGCGACCCCCGCGAGCGGCAGGCCGGTCACGAGCAGCGCCGTGAAGCGCGCCTGCGCGGTCGCCGAGCGCGCGTCGGCGACGGTCCGGGCCCGGCTCTCCAGCGTGCGGGCGAGCGAGCGCAGCAGGCCGGCGAGGTCCCCACCGGCGTCGCGCTGCAGCAGGACCGCCGCGACGAGCGTGTCCAGCGGCCCCGGCGCGGTGCGCCGCGCGAGCGCGCGCAGCACGTCGTCCGTGCGCTCGCCGAGCTCCAGCTGCGCCGCCGCCGCGCGCAGCTCCTCGCCGGCCGGGCCCTGGATTCCCCCACCGCTCGCGGCCGCCGCGAGCGCGCCGCGCACCGAGTGCCCGCCGGAGAGCGCGTCGGCGAGCGCCCGGGCGATGGCGGGAGCGCCCGCTGCGATGGCCTCGCGCCGCCGGCGCCGGCGTGCCTGCAGCGCGGCGCGGGCGCTCCAGGGCGCGCAGGCGGCGAGGGCCGCGCCCGCCCAGGCGCCCGCGACGAGCCAGCCCGCTCCCAGCAGGCAGGGCAGGCCCACGAGCACGAGCCGGCGACGCTCGGGGCTCGTCGGCTCGCGGCCGGCGCGCAGCGCCTGCAGGGCCGGCGCCAGCCAGCGGGCGGCGGCCTGCACGAGGCGCGCCTCCTCGGCGGCGGCGATCGCCTCCCAGGCCGCCAGCACGGCGCTCGCAGCGGCCAGCGCCGCGAGCGCGCTCGCGGCCACGGCTCAGGCCGCCGCCTGCGCGTGCGCCAGCCGCGCGGCGAGGCCGTCACCGAGCGGCGCGCGCCACGCCGGGCGACCGTCGCGCAGCGCGTAGAGCTCGCGTGTCGCCGCCCCGCCCGCGACCCGCACGACCTCGCTGACCGCGACGACGCGGCGCGTCCCGTCGGCCATCCGCGCCTGGTGGACGACGAGGTCCAGCGCTCCCGCGACCTGCTCGCGCACCGCCTCGTGCGGCAGCCCCAGGCCGGCCATGAGCGCGAGCGTCTCCACCCGCCGCAGCGCCTCCTCCGGCGACCCGGCGTGCACCGTCGAGAGCGAGCCGTCGTGGCCGCTGGACATCGCGCTGAGCATGTCCAGCGCCTCGGCGCCGCGGACCTCCCCGACGACGATCCGGTCCGGGCGCATGCGCAGCGCGTTGCGCACGAGGCGGCGCACCGTCACCTCGCCGCGCCCCTCCAGCGACGCCGGCCGTGCCTCCAGGCGCACCACGTGCGCGTGGCGCAGGCGCAGCTCGGCGGCGTCCTCGACCGTCACGATCCGCTCGCCCTCGCCGATGAACTCCGTCAGCGCGTTGAGCGTCGTCGTCTTGCCCGAGCCGGTGCCGCCGCTGATGAGGACGTTGCAGCGCGCCCGGACGGCGCTCGCGAGCAGGTCGCGCAGCGCCGCCGCCCAGGTGCCGTTGGCGACGAGCTCGTCGGGCCCGAAGCCCCGCGGGCGAAAGCGGCGGATCGTGAGGATCGAGCCGTCGAGCGCGAGCGGCGCCACGACGACGTTGACACGCGATCCGTCCGGCAGGCGGGCATCGACCAGCGGCTCGGCCTCGTCGACGCGGCGCCCGAGCGGCGCGAGGATGCGCTCGATCGCATGGCGCAGGTCCTCCTCGCCCTCGAAGCGGGCCGCGGTCGGCTCGATGCGTCCCTCGCGCTCGACCCACACCTGCCCGGGCCCGTTGACCATGACCTCGTCGACGGACGGGTCGGCGAGCAGCGCCTCCAGCGGCCCGAGGCCGAACGACCGCTCGGCGATGCGGCTTGCAAGGCGCGCGCGGCCGTCGTCGTCGAGCAGCCCGGCCTCGCGGTCGACGAGCGCGCGGATGCGCGCGTGCAGGTCGCCGCCCGCCGCGGCCGTCTCGCCGAGCAGCCGCTCGCGCAGCGCGCCGGCGAGCTCCTCGAGCGCCTCGTCACGGGCGGCGGGGTCCATGCACCACTGAGGCGCGGGCGCCGCACGATTCGCCCCCGGGCGCGGTCAGACGCGGGCTATCCGCCGAGCGGGTCGTCGTCCGGCGTCGGCGGCTCGCCGATGCCGGGATCGTCATCTCCGGGCGCGGGGTCGTCGGCGGGGTCGTCGTCGGCCGCGGGGTCGTCGCCGGCTGCCGCGGCGACGGCGGGATCGGCCGCGGGGTCACAGCCCTCGCCGGGGAGCAGCGTGTCGCCGAGATCGGTGCCGAGGGCGTTGTCGAGCGTGTCGAGGAGGTCGCCCGCGAGGCCGGGGTCCGCGCAGCCTGGCGGGGGGCCGCCGGACGCACGAGTCGGCCGGATGAGAATCGAGCGCCGCATCGCGGTGGAACCCTTGCCGAGCCTGCGCGCCCGGATCCGGACGCGAAAGCGCGTGGGAATCGCGACGCCGTCCTTCACGCTGAGGCGCCGCTCGAGCGATGGCGGCACGACGACCGTCATCCGCGTGCGCGTCGCCTGGCCGGCCCGCACGGAGACGGGCCCGCCGCTGCCGGTCCTGAAGAGCACGGTGTTGCGTCCGCGACCGGCGAGGAAGTGGCTTCCGCGGATGGTCAGCGCGTCGCCGGCGGAGGCCGTCGCTGGCCCGATGGAGGCGATCGCCGGGAGCGGGGACGCCTTCTTCGCGGCCGTCGCGCTCGCCGCGTGGAGCGCGAGCGGGCACAACGCCGCGAGGACGAAGAGCCGCAGTGCGCGCGCGTGGGCCATGACCAGGTCATCGGCCGCGGCCCCACCCGCTGGACCTGTGCGGCGCGCCGCGGACGGATGGCGCCGGCCTCAGAGCGGCCCCGCGCCCGCCCGCAGCCCGGCGTCGCCACGCCCCCGGTCGCCGGCGGCGCGCGGCAGCAGCCGCAGCTCGCGCGCGAAGTCCTGCGCCGCCGCGAGGTAGAGCGCCTGGCGCAGCGTGACCCGCAGCGACGCGCGAACGCGCGCGCCCGGCGCACGGCCTGCCGATCCGCCGCCTGGCGCGTCGCCCTCCGCCGCCGGAGCGGCATCGAGCACCTCGACGTCCTCCAGGGCGAGCACCGCCTCCCCGCCGGCCCCCGCGCGCGGCTCCGGCGTGACGAGCACGTCGACGTGCCCACCGGCGACCACGAGCTCGGGCGAGCCGAGTGCGACGATCTGCGCCACGCGCTCGCCGCGGCGCACCTGCGGGCCGGGCGGCGCGGCGCGGCCGTCGCCGAACATCGCCGCGACGAGGTCGCTGCCCGCCGGGACGTCGGCCGCGGCGCGCAGCCCGGCGACCGCCGCGGGCGAGCCGATCGCGCCCACGGGGGCGAAGCGCCGCGGTACCCGCCGCACCGCGAGCCGGCGTTCCTGGACCGGTGCGCCGGCGGCGAGCGGCTCGCGCGCGACGACGACGTCCACGAGGCCGCCGATCCGCCGCGTCAGCGCCGCCTCGCGCCCGGCGACGTTCGAGGCGGCGAGGCCGCCGAGCACGAGCGCGAGCCCGCCGAGCAGCAGCGCCCGGCGCCGGCGGCTCATGCCGCCCGCCGCCGCGCGAGCGGCAGTTCCAGGCCGATACGGGCGCCGCGCGGCGCGGGCGCGGCGACGAGCCTCCCGCCGTGGCGCGCGGCGATCTCGGCGGCGATCGCGAGCCCCCTGCCGCGCCGGCCGCGCCCGTTTCGCGCCCGCCGCGTCAGCTCGGCGACCGCCGCCGGCAGCCCGGGTCCCTCGTCGGCGACCTCGATGCGGACGTGGGCGCGGCCGACGCGCCGAGCCGTGATCTCGACGCGCCCGGGCCCGTGCTCGAACGCGTTGGCGACGAGGTTGGAGACCGCCTGCGCGAGGCGCAGCCGGTCTCCGCGGACGTAGGCGCCCGGCAGCGGCGTCCCGAGCGTCAGCGTGCTGTTGAACGCGCCGGCGACCACCTCCCACGTGTCCAACTGCTCCTCGAGCAGCTCGTCGACCTCCACCGCCTCGTCGCGATCGGCGGTCCGCCGGCCGCTGCGCGCGGCGGCGAAGTCGTCCAGCGCGAGTCCCGCCCGGCGCAGCTCGAGCTCGAGCGCCGCCAGGCGCTCCGCCGGCGCCTCCGCGCGGCGCTCCATCGTCGCCAGGCACAGGCGCAGGGCCGTCAGCGGGCCGCGCAGCTCATGGCAGGCGCGCGCGACGAGCTCACGGCGCCGGCGCAGTTCCCAGCAGCAGAGCAGCGCGGCGCCGTAGCCGACCGCGGCGAGCAAGCAGGCTGTCCGGAGCGTCGTCACCCACAGGACATAGGAGGTGGCGACGAAGAGTTCGCCCCCGCGCGACAACGAGAGTCGGCGGCGTGCTTCATCGAATCTCCGGTGCAACCTGGTTGTCTCAGATCGGTGATCGGGAATACTGCACCCGATGGGATCCGACCACGGCGGGTTCTGGAGTTCCGCCGCGAGGTCGAGGGCGCCTGGAGGACCGCCGCCGCCGGCGCCGCCGGCATGACGGAGGTGCTGCTCCAGACCGAGCGGCTCATCCTGCACCGCTTCACCGCGCACGACGCCGACAACCTCGTCGAGCTCGACAGCGACCCCGAGGTCATGCGCTTCATCAACGGCGGCCGGCCGACGACGCGCGCCGAGATCCAAGCGGACGTGCTGCCCGCGTTCCTCGCCTACGACGAGCGCTCCGACGGCTACGGCTTCTGCGCCGCGATCGAACGCCTCGACGGCGCCTTCCTGGGCTGGTTTCACCTGCGCCCCGCCCCGGACGCGCGGAGCGACGAGCCCGAGCTCGGCTACCGGCTGCGCCGGTCCGCCTGGGGCCGCGGCTACGCGACCGAGGGCTCGCGCGCGCTGATCGACCGCGCGTTCGCCGAGCTCGGCGCCCGGCGCGTGACGGCATCGGCGCTGACGGGCAACGAAGCGTCGACGCGGGTGATGGAGAAGTGCGGCCTGCGATTCGTGCGCAGCTTCCAGCTGCAGGGCGGCGGCGGCCACGGCGACGCCGTGCAGTACGCGCTGACGCGCGAGCGATGGGAGGCGACGCAGGAGCGCGGCCTGCGAGATTGCGACCAGACATCCGACCCGGAGGCAGGCACATGACACGCACACGGATCCACAACCTCTCCATCTCGCTGGACGGCTTTGGCACCGGTGAGGGCCAGAGCGCGGACGCGCCCATCGGGCATGCCGGACGACGGCTGCACGAGTGGATGATCGCCACGCGCTTCGGTGCGCCGATCGTGGGTCGTGCCGGGGGCAGCGCGGGCACCGACGATGCACTCGCCCAGCAACACGAGCCCGGGATCGGCGCCGAGATCATGGGTGCGGGGAAGTTCGGTCCGCCGGGCTGGCAGGACGACGCCGACTGGAGAGGGTGGTGGGGCCCCGACCCGCCCTTCCACACGCCGACGTTCGTGCTCACCCATCGGCCGGGTCCCCCGATCGAGATGGAGGGCGGCACCACCTTCCACTTCCTCGACGCCTCACCGGCCGAGGCGCTGGACGTCGCCCGCGAGGCGGCGGGCGGGCAGGACGTGCGCATCGGCGGCGGGCCGACCATTGCGCGCGACTTCATCGCGGCGGGCCTCGTCGACCACATCCACGTGGTCCAGGTACCGATCGTCCTCGGCCGCGGGGTGCGGCTGTGGGACGGCCTCGAGGCGCTCGAGGCGGACTACGCCATCGAGGCGGTCTCGACGCCCAGCGGCGTCACGCACCTCACGTTCACGCGATGACCCCCGGCCGCGGGCAGACACGGCGCCCGTCGCCGGTCAGACGTCGGCCACCGCTCGCAATGCCGGCTCTTGCGTCTGATGCACCACCCCGTCCACGAGGCGGTAGCCGACGCCCCAGACGTTGACGACGTAGCGGTCGCCGCGCACCGCGAGCTTCTGGCGCAGGCGGCAGGCGTGCGAGTCCAGGGTGCGCGTGGAACCGAGCGACCTGAAGCCCCAGATCGAGCGCAGGAGCTCCTCCTTGGTGAACACGCGTGTCGGATCGGTCACGAGCGTGCGCAGCAGCGCGAACTCCTTCTGCGACAGGAGCACGCGCTCGCCGTACAGGCGCACCTCGCGCGACGGCGGGTCGACCTCGAGCGGGCCGGCGCGCAGGCGCCCGCGGCTCGGGCTGCGGTCGGCGCGCCGCAGGAGGGCCGCGACGCGGCCGCGCAGCTCGGGATAGCTGAACGGCTTGCAGACGTAATCGTCCGCGCCACGGTCGAAGCCGCGGACGCGATCGAGCTCGGAGGTGCGGCCGCTGACGACCATGAGCGGCGTGTCGGGGTCCACGCGCGTCGCGAGCCCGTCGGAGGAGCGCACGCGCTTGAGCAGTTCGAAGCCGCTGGCGTCGGGCAGCCCGAGGTCGACGAGCGCGAGGTCGGGGAACTTGCGCTCCAGGAGGCGCAGCCCGTCGGCGGCGCAGTCGGCCACGAGCAGGTCGTAGCCGTCGGCGGCGAGGTTGTCGGCGAGGAAGGTGCGCGTCGCGTCGTCGTCCTCGACGACGAGGATCGTGGATGCATCGTCGTCGGTCATGCCTGCATGAGGACCGGCGCATGCCGGGTTCGCCCCCTCAGCGTGGCTCGAGCGCCCGATTTCGTGAAACATCGCGTGCATGGCCCATCGGGAGAAGGAGTCCCGCCTACGATGCCGACGCGTCATGGACGAGACACAGCGACGCGGCAATTACGACTCGGGGGAGGACTTCGTCCTCGAGTACGGAGAGCTGCGCTTCACCTTCAACGAGCGCGACTTCAGCGAGCGCTGCGAGCAGGCCGCCCTGAAGCTCGGGTTCGTCAGCGGGCGTCTCAGCGAGACCGAGCTCGACGACCTCGTGAACCTCGCCGTCAACGGCGAGATCCAGGCGCCCGCGTCGGCCCTCGGCGAGCACGTCAACGATTGCTGGCCCGAGCTCTGCGGCCCCTCCGACCGCTCGCTCGTGCACTGGCTGCGCCGCCTCGTCTTCCGCTCCGCCTGGCTGGATCAGCGTGTGAAGGAGGGTGAGCTCGACATTGCCTTCGATGTCGACACCCACACCTTCGGCTACGTCCAGCCCGATCGCGACGGCGAGGCGATCGAGCTGTCCCCCGAGCCCTCCTGGGGCCGGGTCGCCTACATGCCGCGCTAGCCGCGCTCCCAGGTCGTCATGAGGAAGCGGACCCTGCGCAGCAGAAACGGCCCCAGCGTCCGCGAGTAGGCCTCGGTCATGTGGCCCAGCAGGTCGCGGTAGACCACGACACCGCCGACGACGGGGTAGCAGTCGCGCGGGTCGCAGAAGAAGTCGGTCAGATCGGCCACGTCATATCGCCGCGACCCGATCTGCCTGACGGTCTGCACCGCGGTGTCCGGCGCCAGGGCGATTGCCCGCGGCATGGCGCACGCCGGGCCGGCGAGCTGCCCGGCGGCGACGGCGGCGCGCACGCAGCCGAACGTCGACTCGGGTGGCAGCGGCGTGTCGCGGATGACGATCACGTGCTCGACGGTCTTCGGCAGCGCTCGCAATGCGCTGCGCAGGCCGGCGCCGCGGACCCCGAGCAGCGTCTGGCCGGGCTTCAGGGCGACCTGCGTGTCCGCCTTCTGGGAGAGGAACACGGTGTGGACCTCGGGGTGATCTCCGAACCAGCGCAGCGCCGCCCGGTACCACGCGACGCACGGCTCGCGCGGGCCGTCGGGCAGGAGGCCGACCGCGGCCGAGAAGAAGCAGCCCGGACCGGCGATCGAGTAGCCGTGCCAGCCCTGCGACCGGGCGACGGCGTCCAGCGCCGCGCCCCAGTGGCGCGCATGGCTGTCGCCCACGAGCGCGACGTGCGCCCGCGCGCGGGCCGCGGGGACGCCGAGCGCGCAGACCGGCTCGGGCTTCTGACGCGTGAGCCTGCAGGGCGGCGCGCCGACGTTGCCGATGTCTCGGAGCGCCGGCGTCACCGTGCGCGTCGGGTTGACGCAGGGCCGCTGGGGGTCGCGCGCGGCTGCGCCGAAGCACGGCCGCGTCGCGCTCGATGACGCTGCCGCGCCCGCAAGCGACGCCGCGGCGACGAACGCGACGAGCGCGATGAGCACGACGAGCGCAGGCAGGACGCGGGCCCGCACCAGGAGCCTGTCGGGAACGTCGCGCCGGACGTTCGCGACAGCCACCTAGTGGTTCCTCCAGCAAGGAGGAACCACTAGCCGATCGCGGCGGCGCGCGCCTCGGCGATCGCCTCGGCGCCCTTCTCCCCGACGAGCAGCTCCGGGCGCAGCGTGCCGCTGGCGGGCAGGTCGAGCGCCGGGATCCGGCCGGCGCCGGCGAGCGTCGCATCCAGTGCTATGACGGTCGTCTCGCCGCCGAGCGGCTCTCGCGCGGTGGCGACGATCGTCAGCGAGCCGCCGTCGACGATGCTGCGGGCCGCGGCGAGTGCGCGGCGCGCGACCGGCGCAGGCAGGTGGTCGAGCGTGTCGATGAGCAGGACGGCATGCCCGCCGCGGGCGGCGACGCGGCGGCCGGTCTCGACCGCGCGCTCGAGCGCCTGCGCCTGCGCGTCGGCGGGCGCGGCGAGGCCGAGCTCGGCGATCGGCTGCAGGTCGCCGGCCCTCCAGTCGGCGAGCTCCTCGGGGCGCACGCCCGCGAGCACGACGCTGACCTCGAGGCCGTCCCGGCCCGTCAGCACGCCGGCGAGCCGGCGCAGCGCCTCGGTCTTGCCGGCCCGCGACGCGCCGACGATCACGACGCGTGACCCCTGGCCGAACGGCGTCAGCCACTCGATCGCCTTCAGGGTCGGGTCCTCGGAGTCCAGCGCGATGCGCTCGCTCGCCCAGCCGCACGCGAGGTCGTCGTACTTCGTGCCCTCGGCGACCTCGTCGGCCGAACGGCCGTTGATCGTGTCGACGCGGATGAGCGACGGGTAGCGCTCGGAGCGCCGCGGCGCGCGGACCGGGCCGGCGACCTCGTCGCCGGCGACGAGCTCGCAGCGGCGCACCTGCGCGGCCGAGATGTAGACGTCGTCGTCGGAGGTTCCCGGCGACGCGACCCGCAGGAATCCGGAGCCGTTGGAGAGCAGCTCGACGACGCCGCTCGCGACGCGGTCCTCGACCGGCGCGCGGTCGTCGTCGTCGCGACCGCCGCCGCGCGGCGACCGCCGGTCGTCGTCGTCGCGACCGCCGCGCGCGGAGCGCGGAGCGCGGGACGAGCGGGCTGACGGGCGCGCCTCGGCGTCGGCGGGATCGCTCGCGTCCGCGTCGGCGTCGGCGTCGCCCGGATCGCGGTCGCGGGTGCGGCTGCGCCCGCGCCCGCCGCGCCGCGAGCGGCGCGGCGGGCGGTCGCCCTCGCCCTCCGCGTCGGCGTCGGCGTCGGCGGCCGCGACCGGGTCGGCGCCGTTGACGGCGCCCGCGTCGAGGTCGTCGGCGGGCTCCTCCTCGGCGGCGCCCTGGCGCTCGATGATCGCGTCGACGAGGTTGGCCTTGCGCAGGCGGCGGAAGCCATCGAGGCCGAGCTCGGAGGCGATCTCGTGCAGGTCGGCGAGTGAGCTTGACTCCAGTGCGGAGCGCGAGAGGACTGACATGTGGATCTCCTGGGTTCGTCGGTTGGCGTCCGACCGCGTTGGGACAGCGGCCGGCGACTTGTGGGACGAACCCTAGCGCGCGTGCCGGATCGTGTCGTCGAGCGCGAGGCCCGGGTCGACGTCGGCCTCGCCGCGCAGCACGGCCCGCACGGCGAGGAAGTCGGCTGTAGCGGCGACGTCGTGGACGCGCAGGAGGTGCGCCCCCGCATCGACGCCGTGGCCGATCGCCGCGAGCGTCCCGGCACCGCGCTCGCGCGGCCCGCGGCCGGTCAGCGCGCCGACGAAGTCCTTGCGCGAGACGGCCAGCAGCAGCGGACGCCCGAGCGCGTGCAGGTCCTCCAGGCGACGCAGAAGCTCGACCGTCTGGGCCGGCGTCTTGGCGAAGTCGGGCCCCGGGTCGAGGATGAGCTGCTCCTCGCGCATGCCGCGCGCGCGCGCGACCTCCATGCGCTCGGCGAGGAAGGCGAGCACGTCGGCGACGACGTCGTCGTAGCGGTGCGCGTCCTGCAGGCGCTGCTTCGGGGCGGCGCGGGTGTGCATGAGCACGAGCGCCGCGCCGGTCCGCGCGCAGACGTCCGCCAGCTCGGGGTCGCGCAGCCCGCTGACGTCGTTGACGACGACCGCGCCCGCGGCGATCGCGGCGTCGGCGACGGCCGGCTTGTACGTGTCGACGGAGACGAGGGCGCCGAGATCGCCCGCGATCCGCGCGACGAGCGGCACGACACGCTCGATCTCCTCGGCGATCTCGACGGGCGGGCGCAGCGTGATCCCCGACTCGCCGCCGACGTCGATGATGTCCGCGCCGGCCGCGAGCAGCTCGCGGGCGCGCCGCACGCGAGCCTCGAGGTCGGGATAGGCGCCCGCGTCCGAGAACGAGTCCGGCGAGGCGTTGACGATGCCCATGAGCCACGGCCGCTCGCCGAGCTCGAGCGTGCGGCCCGCGGCGGCGACGGCATGACGGCGCACGGGATCGCCGCCGCTAGCCGATGACGACCGAGCGGCTGTTGACCGTCACGTTGCCGGCCTTGTCGCGCGCGGTGATGTCCAGCGGATAGGTGCCGGGGCTCGCGTAGCGGTGGCGTGCCTTGATGCGCGAGGTCCCGCGCGCGCCGGGGGTCCGGTCGCCCCAGGAGATGACGACGTCGCGGATGCCCGAGGCGCGGAACCCCTTGCCGCCGAGGTCGCTCGCCCGCACCGAGACGGTCGCGACGCGCTTGGTGCGCTTGTAGCTCACCGAGATGCGCGGCCCGGCGCTGTCGACGCGCAGCAGGCGCGTCCTGGAGCGCCGCGTCTGGCCGCGGACGTCGACCGCCGTCACCTGCCAGTGGTGGATCGCCCCCTGCAGCGGCGCGGTGAGCTGAAGCTTCGTGTCGGTCGTCTCACCGACGAGCCGACCGTCGACGCGCACCTGATAGCGATGCGGGCCCCAGAGGCCGAACGACGGCTGCCAGCTCAACAGCGCCAGCGCCGGCTGACAGCAGCGCTGCGACGTGAACCCCGCGAAGAAGCCGGGCTCGCGGTCGAGGTAGCCGGCCACGATGCGCAGGTCCCCCGGGACGCCCTGCACCCACGCGACGACGGCGCCGCTGCCGCGGTCGACCGACACCTCGAAGCCGCGCTCGGGGACGACCGGCCCCAGCTCGGGGCGCGAGAGCACCGAGGTCTTGCCGGCCTTGCGGTCGTCGTAGAGCAGCGTGCGCACGGCCGGCGCCTCGCCCGGCGCGCCGACCACGCCCGCGACGAGCCCGTCATTGTTGTCGGACATCCCCGGCGCCACGGCGGCGGGCGCCACGCTCGGGGAGAAGATCCCGGCGCCGGGGGCGAAGACGTCGCGATCGAGCAGTGCCGCGATCGGCGATCCCGAGATCGCGCCGGAGGTCGTCGCGAGCCCCACCCCGCGGCCGTTGATGTCGATGTCCGGCGCGCCGACGGGCTCTCCGCCGACGTCGATCGCGGTGGGCGGGTCAAAGCCCGTCCCCCGCTGACGGGTGGCGAGGATGCGCGAGCCGCCGTCGGTGAAGGCCTGGCGGAAGACGACCCAGGCGAAGCTCGAGTCGTCCTCGGCGTCGATGTCGGGCAGGTCGGAGACCGTCGCGACGCGGTCGTCGAAGGTCGGCGGCGTGAGGTCCTGCGGGGCGTTGGACAGGGTCGATCCGAACATCTTGCGCGCGTAGACGTGCCCGGCCTCGGCCCAGGCCACGACGCCGACGCCGTCGGCGGAGACCGCGACGCGCGACCGCGCGGTGCCGGTGCCCGCGACCCGCGCCGGGTCCACGTCGGCGGGCTGCTCGACGACCCCCCACACGTTCGTGCGCCGGTCCAGGCGCGCGACGCGGACGTCGCCGCCGGAGGTGAAGCTCGCGTAGGCGGTGCCGTTGATCGACATGGCGACCGAGGGATCGGAGCCGGCGAGCAACGGCACGGCCGCCGAGAAGGGCTGCCCCGTCGGGCGCGTGACGGCGTAGACGATGCCGCCGTTGACGTAGACGACCGCGAGGCGCTCGGCGTCGGCGGCGGCGACGACCGGCTGCGAGCTCGCGCCGGGCAGGCCCGCGTCGATGCGCTCGCCCGGCAGGAACGCGCCGCTGACGAAGCGCGCGACGAAGATCGCATCGACGCCGTCGACGCGCTTGACGTACGCCATCGCGCCCGTGCCGTCGCGCGCGAGATCGAGGTCGCCGAGCGACTGGATCTCGGCCCCCGGGGCCGTGGCGTCGACGGGATCGCCGGGGAACAGGGCCGCCTGGGCGCTGCCGGCGGGGAACGCGAGCATCGCGGCGATGAGGATCAGCAGGCGGGGCATCGGGGCGGCTGGGGCTCCTTCTCGGGACGGACGACGACGAACGGGGCCGGATGGCCCTCAGGGCAGTTTCAACCGGCGAGCGGCGGCAAAGTTACGCGCTTCCCACGACGCCTTCCGCGCGGGCCTCGGCACGCCATGCCTCACATTGGGCCTGCGTCGCCTCCGGGGTCCAGCCCAGCTCGCCGGCGAGCGCGCCCGCGACGCGCGCGACGACGGGCCCGTCGGCGGCCAGCTCGCGCGCGGCGAGCAGCCCCAGGCGGGTGCGGCGCAGCAGCACGTCGCCGAGCGAGCGCGCCTGCTCGCGGCGCGCCGCGTAGACGACCTCGGCGAGCAGGTCCGGGACGTCGGAGACGATCGGGTCCGCGAGCTCCGCGCGCTCGCGGGCGATCGTGAGGACGTCGTGGGCGGCATGCCCGTAGCGGCCCGCGAGAGCGCTGTAGGCCGCCTCGGCCACGCCGGCGACGCGCCCGAGGCTTGCGACGTCCACCGGCGCGCCCAGCGGGATCGCGTGCGTCCGGCACGGCGCGTCGCGTGCCTCGCGCTCGACGAGGCGGTCCACGGCCATCTTCGCCATCCGCCGCCAGGTCGTGAGCTTGCCGCCGGTGATCGTGACCATCCCGCTGGAGGTCTCGTAGAGCTCGGCCTTGCGCGAGATGTCGACGGACTTCTTCGGGTCGCCGGTCGAGATCAGCGGCCGCACCCCCGCGTAGGCGCCGGTCAGGTCGGAGGGTTTCAGGCGCGTGCCGAAGTACTCGTTGCAGGCGTCGAGCAGGTACGCGATGTCCTGGGCGGCCGGCGGCACGTGGTGGTCGGCGAGCGCGCCCTCGAAGTCGTTGTCGGTCGTCCCGACCAGCGAGCGCCCGAGCCACGGCAGCACGAAGATCGTGCGCCCACCGCCCGCCGGGACGATCGCGCCGCCCGCGCCGAGCGGCAGATCCTCGTGGCGCAGCGTGATGTGCGTTCCGCGGCTCGGCCGGATCCGCGGCACCTCGGCCTCGTCGTGCAGCTCCTCGGGTCGCAGCCGGTCGGCCCAGACCCCCGTGGCGTTGACGACGTTCGCGGCGCGGACCACGAACTCGCCGCCGCCTGCCGTGTCGCGCACGCGCACCCCCGCGGCGCGCCCGCCGGACTGCACGAGCTCGGTGACCTCGGCGCCGTTGGCACAGACCGCCCCGAAGCGCTCGGCCTCGGCGAGGACGGTGAGGACGAGGCGGACGTCGTCGGTCTGGCAGTCGTAGAAGAGATAGCCCGAGGTCGGGTCGCGCTCCGCGAGCGCCGGGACGAGCTCGAGCACCTCCTCGCCGGAGATCACGCGGTGGCGCTCCGGGCTCCACTCCGACGCGTCGGGGGCCGCCGGCACGCGCCCGCGACCGCGCCCGGCGCGCGGTCGGCCGCGCAGGCGCTCGACGGTCAGCACGTCGTAGAGGTTCAGCCCGACCCCCGTCATCCGATCGGGACGCGCGCCGTGGAACGCGGCGACGACGAGCGGCAGCGGGTGGACGAGGTGCGGCGCCAGCGCGACCATGAGCTGGCGCTCGAGCAGCGCCTCGCGGACGAGGCCGAGGTCGAAGTTCTGCAGGTAGCGCAGGCCGCCGTGGACGAGCTTGGACGAGCGGCTGGACGTCCCGGCGGCGAAGTCGGCGCGCTCGACGAGCGCGACGCTGTAACCGCGCGTGGCGGCATCGAACGCGACCCCCGCGCCCGTGATGCCCCCGCCGACCACGACGACGTCGAACTGCTCGGAGGCGAGCGTGTCGAGGGCGTCGGCACGGGAGATCATGGTCCGCCAGTCTCGCAGGCGCTCAAGTGCCCTCCCGGGGGCGCCGATGAGCAGGCCATGCACCTTCGCTCTCGCCGCGTCGCGGCCCTTCTCACAGTCACCGCGCTCGGCGCCGGAGCCACGACCGTCGCCGCGCCCGCCCAGGCCTCGCTGCTCGGCGGCCTGCTGCCCAACGTCGGCACGATCGTCACCGGCACGGGCGCGACCCTCGGAAACACGCTCAACGGGGTCGTGCCCGGCCTCGGCGGCGTCGTCACCGGCGTCACCGGAGCCGTCGGCGGCGTCGTCGGCGGCGTTCAGGACTCGGTCACCGGCGTCCTCGACCAGACGCTCGGCGGCGTCCTGGGCGGCGCGACCGGCGGCCTGCTGCCCGCGAACGTCCTCGACTCGCTGCTCGGCACGCTCCTCGCCAACAGCAGCGCGGCTCCCGGCACCCCCGGCACCGGCACATCCGGCGGCCCGATCGTCCTCTCCGGCGGGTCGGTCACCCCCGGCGGCATCGTCATCGACGCCAGCGCCCCGCGCCCGACGGTCAAGGTCCTCACGAAGCTCAAGGCGATCGGCTCCAGCGGCAAGATGCGCATGGAGATCCGCACGAACGAGCCCGGCATCGTCGCCGTCGCCGGCAGCGTGCGCCCCGGCACCGCCGTCAAGAAGAAGGGCGCCAAGGCCGTCAAGCACTCCCGCAAGCTCATCAAGGTCCCCTCGATCGTGCTCGGCTACCGCAAGGCCGGCAGGCTCGTCGTGACCGTGAAGCTCTCGCGCGCCGCGCAGCGCACGCTCGGCAGGTCCAAGGACGCGAGGATGTCGGTCGGCACGGTCGCCTCCGACGTGTTCAAGAACCAGGACTCCGACAGCATCAAGCTCAAGCTCAAGCGCTAGCTCGCGAGGCAGTGCAGCACCGACGCGGCCGTCCGGACCACCGGGCGGCCGCCGTCGTTGCTTCGACGTTTGTCCTACAGACAAGGGACACGATCTGCGCTGTACTCGGGAGGTCTTCGAGTATCGGAGGGATCCATGAGGCGCGCAGGGATGATGCTGGTCGTAGGCGCGATGTTGATCGTGCCGTCGAGCGCATCGGCGCTCACCGTCTCGCGCGCCGAGCTCAGCGGCGGATCCCTGCGCGTGGAGGGCCGCAGCGCTGCGGCCGGCGCCACGGTGACGGTCACGAGCAGCCCGTCGACGGCCTCGCGCAACGCCGACTCCTCCGGAGCCTTCCGCGTGGAGGCGACGGGCTTCCGCTCGGACACGTGCAAGGTCACGGTCTCCGACGGCGGGCGCACGGCCGGCGCCACGGCGACGCTCTCCGGCTGCACGCCCGTGAGCACGCCGCCGCCACCGCCGCCGCCGCCGCCGCCGCCACCGCCACCGCCACCGCCGCCGCCGCCGCCGCCGCCACCGCCACCACCACCGCCGCCGCCACCCGCGACGACCTGCACGATTCAGCCGCAGGAGCCGGGCAACCTCCAGGTCGGACAGCTCACGACGTACTTCGTCACGACGACGGGCTGCCGGACGTCCAACAAGATCGTGCAGTGGAGCGTCGTCACCGGCCGGATCCCGCCCGGCATGACGCTCTTCACCCAGGGCGTGAGCTCCGGCGGCATCACCGGCAGGCCCACGACGATCGGCGTCTACGACTTCACCCTGCGCGTTCGCGACCAGACCGGCGCGAGCGACACCGAGGCGTTCCGGCTCACGGTCACCGCCTCGCCGCCCGTGACGATCACGAACCAGAGCAGCTTCCTCACCGACGGCGTGGTCGGGCAGGACTACTGCTGCGGCAACCTCTTCGCCGACGGCGGGACGCCGGGCTACACCTGGACGCTGCGCTCCGGCGTGCTGCCGCCGGGGCTGAGCCTGCAGGCCAGCCCGGGCCGGATCACCGGCACGCCCACCACGGCGGGGACGTTCTCGTTCCTCATGCGCGCCACGGACACGAAGGGCGCGTTCGCCGAGCGCAGCTTCTCGATCACCGTCGAGCCGGCGGCCTGACGGCTACAGCCCGCCGAGCTCGGACGTGATCTCGGCGACGCTGGCCTTCGCGTCGCCGAACAGCATCTGGGTCGTGTCGTTGTAGAAGAGCGGGTTCTCGATGCCCGCGAAGCCGGACGCCATCGAGCGCTTGAGGACGATGACCTGCTTGGACTCGTCGACGTTGAGGATCGGCATGCCGTAGATCGGCGAGTCGGGCTTCAGGCGCGCGTCGGGGTTCGTGACGTCGTTGGCCCCGATGACGAGCGACACGTCGGTGCGCCCGAACTCGGGGTTGATGTCGTCCATCTCCCTGAGCTGGTCGTACGGCACGTCGGCCTCGGCGAGCAGGACGTTCATGTGCCCCGGCATGCGCCCGGCGACCGGGTGGATCGCGAACTTCACCTCGATGCCCTTCTTCTCCAGCGCCTTGGACAGCTCGCGCACCGCGTGCTGGGCCTGCGCGACCGCCATGCCGTAGCCGGGCACGACGACGACCTGGCGCGCGTAGGCGAGCAGGATCGCGACGTCGGCGGCGCTCGTGGAGCGCACCGTGCCGCCGGTCTCGCCGCCCCCGCCCTCGACGGCAGGCGCCTCGCCGCCGAACCCGCCGAGCAGCACCGAGCCGATCGAGCGGTTCATGGCCTTCGCCATCTGGTCGGTGAGGATCGTGCCCGAGGCGCCGACGATCATGCCCGCCACGATCAGCGCCGTGTTGTCGAGCGCGATGCCGGCGGCGGCGGCGCTCAGGCCGGTGAAGGCGTTGAGGGTCGAGATGACGACCGGCATGTCGGCGCCGCCGATCGGCAGCACCGCGAGATTGCCGAGGATCGCGGCCGCGACGAGGATGAGGATGAAGAGGCCCTGGCTCTCGGAGCCCAGAAGGATCGCGACGCCTGCGCCGATCGCGGTCGCGAGCAGGGCGAGGTTCACGAACAGGCCCGCCGGGATCTTCACGGGGCTGCCGGAGATCAGCCCCTGGAGCTTGCCGAAGGCGATGTTCGAGCCCCAGAAGGAGATCGAGCCGATGATCGCCGCGAACACGAGCGGGACGCCGACGTCGAGCTCGCTGGAGAGGTCGCCGCCGAGCTGGCGGAACTCCGCGAACGCGATGAGCGCGACCGCGCCGCCGCCGACGCCATTGAAGAGCGCCACCATCTGCGGCATCGCGGTCATCTTCACGTTGCGCGCCGCGGGCACGCCGACCGCCGTGCCGATCGCCAGGCCGACCGCGATGAGGACGAAGTCGCCGGCGCTCAGCGCCGGGCTCAGGAGCGTCGCGACGACCGCGATCGCCATCCCGACCGCCGCGATCTTGTTGCCCTGCACGGCGGTCGTCGGGCTCGTGAGCTTCGCGAGGCCCATGATGAACATCCCGAACGCCACGATGTAGCAGGCGCTGATGAAGTCGGCGTCCTGGAAGAAGGCGGTCGCGATCACGCCCCCGCCTCCCCCGGCGCGTCGGCGGGCGGCGCCTCGGCCTTCGGCGCCTCGACGGGCGGCGCTTCGGCCGTCGGTGCCTCGGCGGGCGGCGCCTCGGCCTTCGGTGCCTCGGCGGGCGGAGCCTCGGCCTTCGGCGGCTCGGCGGGCGGCGCCTCGGCCGGCGCCTCGGCGGGCGGTTCCGGCTTGCGCTTGAACATGCTCAGCATCCGGTCGGTCACGAGGAAGCCGCCGACGACGTTGATCGTGCCGAAGACGATCGCGACCACGATCACGAGCTTGTTGAGGAAGCCGTCGGCGTGGCCGATCGCGATGAGACCGCCCAGCAGGACGATGCCGTGGATCGCGTTCGTCCCCGACATGAGCGGCGTGTGCAGGGTGTTGGGGACCTTCGAGATGACCTGAAAGCCCACGAAGGCGGCCAGGACGAGGATCGCGATCTCTGTCAGGAGGTCCATGCCGGTGCTCCTAGGCGCTCGCGTCGGACGCGGCGGTCTTCTCGGGCGCCGCGGCCTCGACGGTCTTCTTCGCCGCCGCATGAACGATCTCGCCGCCGCGCGTGATGCACGCGCCGGCGATGATCTCGTCGTCGAAGTTCAGGTCGAGGTTGCCGTCCTCGTCGACGAGCAGCTCCAGGAGCGACGAGACGTTGCGGGCGTACAGCGCGGAGGAATGCTCCGGCATCGCAGCCGCGAGGTTCAGCGGCGAGACGATCGTGACCTGGTGCTTGACGACGACCTTGCCGGGCTCGGTGAGCTCGCAGTTGCCGCCCGTCTCCCCCGCGAGGTCGACGATGACGCTGCCGGGCTTCATCTTCTCGACGCTCTCGGCGGTGACGAGCCGCGGCGCGGGCCGGCCGGGGACGAGCGCGGTCGTGATGACGACGTCGAAGGTCGCGATCTTGTCGGCGAGCTCCTGCTGCTGGGCCCGCTTCTCCTCGTCGGTGAGCTCGCGCGCGTAGCCGCCCTCGCCCTCGGCGCCCTTGCCGGCCTCGAGCTCGAGGAACATCGCGCCGAGCGAGCGCACCTGCTCGGCGACGGCGGCGCGCACGTCGTAGCCGGTCACCTGTGCGCCCAGGCGGCGCGCTGTCGCGATCGCCTGCAGCCCGGCCACCCCGGCGCCGAGCACGAGGACCTTCGCGGGCGGCACGGTCCCCGCGGCGGTCATCATCATCGGCAGGAAGCGGCCGAGGTGCTCGGTCGCGACGAGCACGGACTTGTAGCCCGCGACGTTGGACTGCGAGGAGAGCGCGTCCATCGACTGCGCGCGCGAGATGCGCGGGATCGCCTCCATCGCGAAGGCCGTGGTGCCCGCGTCGGCGAGCGCGCTCGTCGTCTGCGGGTTCGAGAGCGGCCCGAGGAAGCCGACGAGGACGGTGTCGGCGCCGAGCTTGCCGATCTCCTCGCTCGTCGGGGCCGCGACCTTCACGACGACGTCGGCGCCCCAGACGTCGTCGGAGATCGTCGCGCCGGCCTCCTCGTAGGCCTCGTCGGAGAGCATCGCATCGTCACCGGCCCCGGGCTCGACCATGACCTCAAAGCCCTTGGACGCGAGTTTGCGCACGACCTCGGGCACGAGCGCGACGCGGCGCTCGCCCTCGACCGTCTCCTTCGGAACCCCGACGTTCATTGCGTGGCGCAACCTATCCGATCGGCAATTCGCGGTATCGCGCGCCGCGCCGGCGCCGGGGGCTCACCGGATCGGGAACGGCCTGCGAGCCAGCGCCGTGAGCGCCTGCGCCGTGACCCAGACGGGGCTCGCGGTGCTCGTGCGCGAGTAGCGGACGGCACCCGACGTGCTCTGCAGGGAGCGGATGTAGGCCAGCGGCGAGCGCGCGCCGCGGCGCCGCAGACGCTCGGGGTCGCGCCCGGCGGCCACGAGCGCCTGGACCGTCCAGGCCGTGGACTGGGCGTTGGAATCGTCGCCGGGCTGCAGCGGCAGCCCCCCGTCGGAGTTCTGGCGCGCGGCGAGGAACGCCGCGGCGCGCGCGACCGTCTTCGTGCGCCGCTTGCCCGCCGCCACGAGCGCCTGCAGCGCCGCGGCGGTGTCGTCGACGCCGCTGCGCCCGCCCCGGCCGGCGAAGTTGAAGCCGCCGTCGGCGTTGTGCTGGGAGGCGACCCAGCCCGCGGCCGCGCGCACGGTGCGGTCGCGCGCCGCGCGGCCCGCTGCACGCAGCGCGAGGATCGCGAACGAGGTCTGGTTGACGAGACCGCTGAACGACCCGTCGGCCCGGCGCCCGCGCGCGAGCTCGGCCACGAGGTCGCGCCCGCCGACGGAGCGCGGCGAGCGCCCGGCGGCGCGCAGCGCGAGGATCGTGCGCTCGACGTCGCCGGTCTCGCGCACCTCGCCGATCCCGCGCACCATGTAGTCCACCGGCGAGCGCCCGCCGCGTCGCACGCGCGCCGGGTCGCGCCCTGCCGCGGCGAGGCCGAGCACCGCCCAGCTCGTGTGCAGCTGGCTGGAGGGGCGCCCGCGGTCGGGCCCGAAGCCGCCGTCGGCGTTCTGGGCGCCGGCGAGGTAGGTGATCGCGCGGGCCCGGGCGCTGTCGGCGGCCCGGGCGTCGCCGCCGGCGCCCATGGTGAGCGCCGCGAGGCAGACCGCCAGGATCACCGTGGCGCCCGCCCCCGCGCCCGCGGGCAGCGCTTTCCAGACGACGTCCAGCCGGTCGCGGTAGCGCTGCAGCGCGCGCACGAGCAGCGGGCCGAACGCGAGGCAGAAGACGAGGTTGCCGCCGGCGTGGGCGAGGTTGAACGGCACGCCGCGCCCGCCGATGACGAGGTACTCGGCCCACGTGTGCTCGCCGGCGTAGAGGACCCACAGGTGCAGATCCAGGAAGGCGCCGTAGGCGATGCCCGCGATCGCGCAGGCGATCGCCAGCGGCCAGCGGCGCAGATCGCGCCCGAAGACGCGCGCGAGCAGCGCGCCGAAGAGCCCGACGCCGCCCCAGGCCGCCATCTGCCAGGGCGTGAACGGGCCCTGGCCGAAGAACACGTTGGACGCCAGCGCGCCGATCGCCCCGACGACGAACCCCGGCGCGCCGCCGAGCACGTAGCCGGCGATCAGCACGATGTCGGTGGTCGGCTTGACGCTCGGCAGCGGCGCGAAGGCGACCCGCCCGAGCGCCGCCAGCGCGGCGAGCGTCGCGACGAGCGCGAGGACCTTCGCCGACGGCCGGGCACGCTCATACCAGGCAAAGCCCGCGCCGAGCGCGAGCGCGAGCAGCACGAACGAGGCCAGCTGCCAGGTCATGGCCGCACCACCGTCGTCATGCGCGCGCGCAGCAGCTCGGCGCCGTCCTCGGGCAGCAGCGCCCCGTCGACGATGCGGGCGGTCTCGGTCGCGAAGTACCACCCGCCGCTGAGCAGCTCGGCGACGGGCCCGTCGGCGATGACGCGCCCGTCGGCCAGCAGCACGACGCGGTCGGCGGTCAGCGCCGCGAACTCGGGGTCGTGCGTCGCGACGAGCACCGCGCTGCCCGCCGCGGCGGCGGCGCGCAGCTCGGCGCCGAGGTCGCCCTTCGCGGCGCGGTCCATGCCGCGCGTGGGCTCGTCGAGGCACAGGGCCGCCGGCTGCTCGCCGCCGGACACGATCGCGAGCGCCAGGCGCTGGCGCTCGCCGCCGGAGAGGTCGCGCGGGTGCCGCGCGCCGAGCGCCGTGAGGCCCGCCCGCTCCAGCGCCGCGGCCTCGACCTCCTCGTCCACGCGCTCGGCGAGGAAGTAGTCGTTGGGGTTCTGCAGCAGCAACGCGACGCGCCCGGCCGCCTCGACGCGCCCGCGCGTGGGCTTCATCAGGCCGTTGGCGTGGCGCAGCAGCGTCGACTTGCCGGCGCCGTTGCGGCCCATGAGCGCGACGCGCTCCCCGGGCGCGAGCGCGAGGTCGATCCCGCGCAGGACGGCGCGGCCGGCGCTGCGCTCGTGCCAGACGCCGCGGAACGCGAGCGCCGGGGCCGGGCCCGCAGCCCCGCCGCGGCGCCCGCGCAGCCCGCGGCGCGGCCGGGGCCCGCCGGCCGGCGCGGCGGCCGCGGCCTTGGCGGCGTCCAGCAGCCCGTGCGCGCGCAGCGTCGCGCGCGCCTCCTTGACGCCGCTGGGCGCCGGGCGCAGGCCGGCGCGCGCGAACAGCCGCGCGCCGGGCGTCGCGAGCGCCGGCGCGCGCTCGGCCGCCCAGTCGAGGAAGCCGCGCGGTGGCTGATCGCAGGCGACCGCGCCGTCCTCGAAGGCGAGCACGCGGTCGGCGGCGCCCAGGCAGCGCTCGAGCCGGTGCTCCACGAGCACGATCGTCGTGCCCCACTCCTCGTTGAGGCGCCGCAGCAGCCAGACGAGCTCGTCGCCCGCGACCGGATCGAGCTGCGACGTCGGCTCGTCGAGCAGGACGAGCTGCGGGCGCCCGGCCAGCGCCGCTCCGAGCGCGACGCGCTGCAGCTCGCCGCCGGAGAGCTCGTGCGTCGGGCGGTCCAGGAGGTCGCCGATCCCGAGCGCGAGCCCCGTCTCCTCCACCCCGCGCGCGACCGCGGCGGCGCCGTGGCCGCGGTTCTCCAGCGGCAGCGCGAGCTCCGCGCGCACGGTCGACAGGACGACCTGCGTCTCGGGATCCTGAAAGAGCGTGCCGGCGACCGCGGCGATCCCGGCTGGGCCGTGCTCGCGGGTGTCCAGCCCGCCCGTGACGACACGGCCCGCGAACTCGCCGCCGTGGAAGTGCGGGACCAGGCCGCACGCGGCGCGCAGGAACGTGGACTTGCCCGAGGCCGACAGGCCGGCCGCGACGACGAACTCGCCCTCCTCGATGTCGAGCGAGACCTCGCGCAGCGCGGGTCCGGGCGCGTGCGGATAGCTGTACGTCACGCCCTCGAAGCGCAGGATCGTCACCCGATCCCCCGCCGGTCGGCGAACGGCAGGAGGGCGACGAGCAGCAGCGTGGCGGCGAGGATCCACGCGCTCGGGCCGGTGGCGGCAACCGTCTGCGGATAGGCCTCGAAGTGCGCCACGGCCAGCAGGCGCCCCCCGCCCGCGAGCACGACGAGCGCGAGCGCCGACGCCGCGAAGGCGAGGTCGTGGCGCGACCACGGGGTCGGCAGCGGCCGGGCGCCGTGCAGCGCGGCCGGCGTCGCGTAGCCGCGCACCTCGAGCGTCGCGGCGACGTCGAGCGCACGGTCCATCGCGCCCGTGGCGACGGCGCGGACGATCTGCAGCCGCTCGGTGGCGTTCGGCCGCGGCCCGGCGTCGGGGCGGCAGCGGCGGGCGTCGGCCAGCCGGCGTGCGTCGCGCCCGAGCACCGGCACGAGCCGGACCGCCAGCGCCGCGGTCAGCGCCGAGCGTACGGAGATGCGCCGGAAGCGCTGCAGCAGCTCGTCGAAGTCCACCGTCGCCGCCAGCAGCGCGCCGCCGGCGAGCACGACGAGCAGCGCGCGCAGCCCGAGGATCGCGCCGAACACGAGGCTCTCGCGTGTGACGTCGAGCTGCCCCAGAGGCCCGATCTCGCCGAAGCGCCAGACGACGTTGAGGCCCTCGCGCGCGACGAGCGGGTTGACGAGGGCGATCATGAGTGCGAACGGGACGCCGAACAGGGCCGAGCGCGCGAGGGCGCGGCCGCAGCCGGCGAAGACGCCTGCGCCGAGGATCGCGAAGCCGAGCGCGAACAGCGGGAGCGGATGCTCGAAGGCCAGGACGGCGGTGACGAGCGCGCAGGCGTAGGCGGCCGCGACGGGCGCCCGGGCGGCGCGCAGCGGGCTCGCCGGTCCGTTCACGGCGCGCCGGTCTCCACCGGGACGCTCATCGGCAGCCCCTGGGCGATGGCGAGCGCGAAGCGGTCGTGCAGCGTGCGCTCGGTCAGCGCCTGTGCCGCGCTCGCGACGCCGGCGTCGTCGGTGCCGGTCACGAACCACACCGGCTGGCGATCCTTCTCCGCGGTCGCGGCGACGAGCCCGGTGCCGGCGCCCAGCGTGCGCGCCTCGCGGCCGCGGGCGTCGAGCACGACGAGCTTCGCCGCGCTCGTGTCGAAGCGCGCGAACACGCCGCTCGCGCGCGGGCCGGCGTCGATGCTCGCCGCCTCGGCGTCGCCGCCGCGCAGCTCGCGCCACGGCCCGACGAGCACGCGCACCGTGTTGTCGGCGGCGCTGTGGCTGATCGTGCTGCGCCCGGCGGGGATGCCGAGCGCGATGAGCTTCCTGGCGACGACGTCGCAGGCGCCCGCGCGCGGGTCCTCGCACTCCACGCGCACCGGCAGCCGCTTGCCGTCTGTGCCGTGCAGGAACGGCTCGGGGAAGGAGCCGACGACGGCGGGGATGTCCGGCGTCAGGCCCCAGTCGTGGTGGTCCCACCAGATGCGATCGCCACCGTGGACGTCGACGGCGCCCGCGCCCTTGTCGGACTGGATCCCGTTGACGTAGATGAACCAGTCCAGCGGACGCCCGCCGGTGCGGCCGCCGCCGAGGCCGTCGATCGCCTGCACGAAGTCGCCACCGAAGCGGGTGTCGACCTTCGCGTTGCGCTGCAGGACGCGCATCACCGTGTCGGCGCCCGCGACCTTCGCCTGGCGCAGGTCCTTCATCGGCCGCGTCCCGAAGTCGCGCGTCACGGTCAGCCCGATCCCGCCTTTCGGGCTCTCGCCCGGCCCGGCGCCGCAGCCGCCGAGGGCGGCTGCGGCGACCAGGACGGCCAGGATGCGGCTGCTAGGCGACAACGAACACGATCCGGTTGACGCCGGGGCGGCGCCGGTCGTCGCGGTTGAACGACTTGTCGATCGCCTTGACGTCGAGCACGTAGCGTCCGCGCGGCAGGGCCCGCGGGAGCAGGTAGCTGGTCTGCTCGCGATCGCCGACGGCGAACCAGAAGCCGTTCTCCGCGCCGCACTTCGCCTGGCGCGGCGTGCGGAAGCGCTCGGACCTGCCGCTGAAGTACGTGCAGCGGGGGCCGTCGGTCCGCGTCAGGCGCAGCTTCACGGTCAGCAGCCCGGACGGGTCCGGCGTGACGTTCACGCGCAGCGTGCGGGGGCCCTTGCCGCGCGCGAAGCGGTGGTGATCGGCGATGCCCTCGATCTTCGTCCCCGGAGCCGTGCGGTCACGCGTGCCGCAGAGCCCGTCGGTGCCGCTCGTGGCGCAGGCCCCCGCCGCCGGCCCGCCCGCAGCGGCCGTCCCGCACAGCCCGTCGGCGCCCGTCGTCGCACAGACGCCCTGCGCCGCGGAGCGCGCGCGGCCCGCCTTCGTGGCGCGCAGCGTCGCCGGCCCGCCCGCGAGCGTCACGGTCGCGACGCCGGCGGCGTTCGTCGTCGCCGGCGCGGCTGCGCCTTCGATCGTCGCGCCCGCCTCCGGGGTGGCGGTCCCGTTGCCGGCGAACTCGACGACGGTGACGTCGAACGGCGCGCCGGGAGCGACCGTCGTGGGCGCCGTCATGCCGAGCGGGAGGATCGGCGGCGTCGTGCACGCACCGGCGACCACGTCGAAGACGCAGTGATCGACGAACAGCAGCACGTCGTCGCCCTGCTGCAGCTCGGCCTGGCAGACGCCGACCGCCGAGGAGCGGTTGTTGATCCACAGCGTGTAGTTGTCGGGCGTCGTGAAGGGATGGCTCTCGCCCATGACCTGCTCGACGGAATAGCCGAAGGGCGCGAAGAACGATCCGCCCCAATTGCCGGCCGTGCCGATCTCGAGTGCGCCGGCGGCACTCGTGCCCGTGCAGTCGTGGCCGGCGATGGCGTCCTTGTTGACCACCCGGTTGTCGGTCAGGATCGGCGTCCGCGGCACGAGCGTCTGCGTCAGGCCCTCGACGCGCAGCGTGACGTTGGACGGCGCGGCTGACGCGGCAGCCGGAAGCAGCAGGAGGCCACCAATCAGGACGGCCAGGAGACGATGGGACATGAGCACCCCTTTCCACGAGGGCGTTATGAGCGTTGTGGCCGGAGGCAGGTCTCCTGGCTTCCGGGCCTACCGATCCGCGCCTTCCCGGACGCAAGTCCAGTGGCGTGCCCTCGCGGACTGCGAGGGCGTGCGGGCGGCGTCCCCGGTCACAGTGGCGGGTCCGCGCCGGAGTTGCACCGGCTTCCCTTCACCACCGACCATTGAACCGCGCCAGTGTAGCGTTGAGAGCGCGATGACCGTCAACCTCACCCGCATCTACACGAAGCTCGGCGACGGCGGCGAGACGCACCTCGGCGACATGAGCCGCGTGCCCAAGACGCACCCGCGCATCGAGGCGTACGGCGACGTCGACGAGCTCAACTCGCACATCGGCGTGGCGCTGACGCTCGCCGACCTCCCGGCGTCCCACGCGACCTGGCTGCGGCGCGTGCAGAACGACCTCTTCGACGTCGGCGCCGACCTCGCCGTCCCGCACGGCGGCGACCGCGCGCGCCTGCGCGTGACGCCCGACCAGACGACCTGGCTCGAGGGCGTCTGCGACGAGGTCAACGACACGCTCGCGCCGCTGAAGTCCTTCGTCCTGCCCGGGGGCACCCCCGCCGCGGCGCAGCTGCACGTCTGCCGCACGGTCTGCCGCCGCGCCGAGCGTCGCGCGCTGCTCGTGGAGGACTCCAACCCCGAGGTCGTGCGCTACCTCAACCGCCTCTCCGACCTGCTCTTCATCCTCAGCCGCGGCGCCAACGCCGGCGACGAGCCGCTCTGGGAGCCGGGGCGCTCCCAGGGCTGACGGCCATGGACCACGAGGAGATCCGCGCACTGCTGGCCGCCGTCACGCCCTCCGACGCGATCCCGGTCCCGCCCGGCCGGCGGGCGATCCCGGTGGCGGCGGCGCTGGACGCCGGCGGCGACGGCGACGAGCTCGAGGCGTGGGTCAAGGAGCAGGGCGGATGGGCGCGGCGGATGCCGGCGCAGTTCCTGCCCCCCGAGGCGACCGAGCGCGACGCCCTGTTCTTCGTCCTGCCCGACAAGGCGCTGGAGGGCGGGCCGCCGCCGGCCCCGCCGACGCTGCCGGCCTCCGAGCTCATCGCGTTCATGCCGACGACGAACCTCGCCGCGGCACGCGTGTTCTACGAGAAGGGCCTCGCGCTGCCGCTCGCCGGCGAGAGCCCGATCGCCTGCACGTTCGATGCCAACGGCACGACGCTGCGGGTCATCGCGGTCGAGAAGATCGACGTCGCGCCCTACACGGTGCTCGGCTGGAACGTCGCGGACATCGAGGCCTCGATCCGCGAGCTGACGGGCCGCGGCGTCGTCTTCGAGCGCATCGACGGCGTCGACCAGGACGATCTCGGCATCTGGCGCTCGCCCGGCGGCGCGCGCGTCGCGTGGTTCAAGGACCCCGACGGCAACACCCTCTCGCTGACGCAGTTCTGATCCCGGCGGCGGCGCGCGCGCATCGCTATCCTCGCGCCGCATGAGCGACGACGACATCCGCAAGCTCCTCGCAGACATCGAGCCCACGCCCTTCATCTGGGTCCCGAAGGGCAACGTCGTGATCATGCAGGCAGCCGTCGAGGAGGCCGGCGGCGACGTCGACGCCGTGACCGCGTGGGTCGACGCCAAGGGCGGCGAGCTCACGCGCACGCTGCCGGTCGTGGCGACCCGCCGCGGCGTGACGTCGGTGCCCAAGCCCGTCGGCAAGAAGTACTACATCGTGCCGGAGGCCGCACTGGCCGGAGCGTAGGCCGCGCTCGCAGAGCGCGAGCGCGGCGAGCTGCGGCGACCTTACAGGCGGCGGCCGCGACGGCCGTAGCCGATCCCGCCGGTCAGCAGCAGGATGAGCAGGATGATCAGGATGATCGTGAGCATGGTCACCTCCCCGTGCCGGGTCGGGTGGACTGGGATGGCCTCTAGATGACGCGGTCGCGGTAGACCGGCTCCTCGTAGACGACCGGCTCCTCGACGACCGCTCCGCGCCGCGGACCGACCTTGCGCGACTGCAACATCTCCACGACGAGCCAGACGGCGCCCACGAGGAACAGGATCACGCCGACGGTCTGGATCGAGATGCCCGCGACCGTGGCGGTGACTGCAAGCCACAGCACGAGGCCGATGGCCATGAGGAAGAGCGGGGGTCCAGCATCGGCGTACATGAACAACAGCCTCCTCGTCGGGTGAGCGTCGAGTCGTGTTCTCACCGCCGCGAGGGCGCGTCAAACGCAGGTGGACGGATGTCCACCACGGTTGACGGCGGTTTTCTGCTTTCAGGTCAGCCGGCGGCTCCCCAGTCGATGAACCGCGGCCGCGTCGCGCCGGTCGTGATGCGGTGGATCGCGCCACCGCCGCTGCCGATCGTCGCGAGGCTGAAGGTCTCGCCGCGCTCAACGCGCATGACGATCTGCGTGCCGTCGGGGGAATAGGAGCCGACGAAGGCATTGCGGCCGTCGTCGAACGTCGTGAGCTGCCTGCGATCGCTCCCGTCGGCGGCGATCGTGACGATGTTCGCCGACGTCCCGGGCTTGGGGTCGGCGTTGACGGTGATCGCGATGCGCCTGCCGTCGGGGGCCCACGCGTGCTTGATCGCGACGTCGTCGGTGAAGGGCGTCAGCCGGCGGACACTGTCCACGTGCGCGGATACGCGCGACCCCGCGCTTGCGTCCCGCTTGTCGCGCGAGCGGTCACGGGCCGAGCGCGTCCCGCAGCAGTGAGGCGCTGAGCTCGCGGGCAGTTGCCCGGACGGTGAATGACCCAGTTCTGGTGAACAGTGCTAGCGGCTGATAGCCCCACTGCTAGCAGCCGCTAGCACGCGCAAGAACAACGGGGGTCGATGTCGTCGCGCCGCCGGCACCCGCAGTCAGGTCGCGAACGACCGCGGCGCCCGACCAGGATTCCTGACCGATGCCGGAAGCGCCCGCGCGCACGCAACCAGCGAGATCGCGCTCGTGCCTATCCACGCAACTGGAGACCCGACATCGCGCGCACAGTGCGCCGCCGACCGGGGGCGCGGTCCCGCGTCGCTTGGCGACACCTAACCTCTTGGGGAGGCGGGAGATTGCATCGTCACCGGGGGTGCTGTCTGGTGGCGCCGCCGCGGGCGAACCGCCCCGGTCGTGGGCGAACACATCTAATCGAAGGGTTTCACATGAAGAAGATGTTCCTGGCCGGGCTCGTCCTCGCAGCCCTTATTCCCACCGGATCCGCTCTCGCGGCGAACGCGAATGGCAACAAGATCCAGTGCTTCCGGTACCGCCGATGGAGGGTTCAACGGTAACTGCACGCTGACCGCCAACGGCGCCCAGCTCAACACGATCGACAGCGACAGCGACCCGAACAACGCCTACGCGGGCGTCTACATCCAGAACAGCAACCTCGACGGCAAGCTGATCGGCGAAGTCAACAAGCTGGCGTTTTCCTACAACGGAACCGGTGCCACCGGCGGCTCGCCGCGTATCAGCATCCCGATCGACACCAACGGTGACGGCAGCACCGAGGCCTACGCCTTCGTCGACACACAGGGCTGCAACGACGGCAGCGCGAACATCGGGACGCTCGACGCCATCAACGACCCCACGTGCACGGTCGCGTTCGGTGCGACGTACGCGAACTGGGCTGCATTCGTCGCCGCGCACCCGACCTACCGGATCGCATCCGACGCCTTGACGTTCATCATCGTCGATCAGCCGGGCGCCTTCACGGTCACGAACGTGCAGCTCGGCAAGGGTCCCGCCAAGCCGGCGAAGTAGCGCTGCAGTCCATCACCGGCAGAGTCCTCGCTCGCTGCGGGGCTCTGCCAGGTGACGGCACCCACGGCGCGTCCTTCAGGGCTTGAAATCCTTAAGCGCCCGGTAGGCGGTTTGGCGACGACGCCGGGCTCACCTTGGCGGGGTCGTCTGGCGTGGCAGCGACAGTAGACGTGCCACCGCGCTGACTACAGGGGTTCAAGGCGGCGTCAGTCCGGGAGCCGGTGGCGCGCCGGTCGACCCCTCCGCACAGCGTGCCGGCGCTGTCTGACCGATCTCACTTCACGCGCAACGCGCGCGTGGCCGACCACGTCCCGGGGCTGCCGCCGGCGCTGGTGGCACGGACACGCCACCACCGGTCGCCGGTGGCGGTCAGCGCCGCGGCGACCTGGGAGGCCGGGACGGTCCGGTCGAGCACGGTGGTCGTGAACGCGCTCGAGGAGCTCACCTGCAGCGTGTAGGAGGCGGCGCCGGAGACGTCGCTCCAATCGAACGCGACGGACTGGCCGGGCGCGACTCGGGCGCTCGAGGAGGGCGCGAGGAGCGCGGGCGCGGGGAGCGGCGCGGCCGCGATCGGATTGACGGTGAGCGTCCCGGTCTTCGTCACGCCGCCGCCCGACACCGACAGGGTCACCGTCGTCGGCTGCGAGGGGCTGCGGGTCTGGATGAGGACGCCGGCGTGCGGCGAGCCGGCCGGGATGGTCACGGTCGGCTGCATGAACGCGACGTCGGGGTTGCTGCTCGTGAGGTTGAAGGTGACGTCGCGCGTCAGCAGCGTGTTGATGGCGACGCGGGCCGTGGAGCCCTGCCCGCCCGTGGTCTGCGTCTGCTCGATCGTCCAGACATCGGGGGCGACCCCGGGCTGCAGGGTGATCGGCAGCGTCACCTGCGTGCCCTTCCAGGTCGCGGTGATCGTGACGGTCGTCGCGGTGTCGACCGCGGTCGTCGGGATCGAGAACTGGCCGAAGAAGGCGCCTTCGGCGAGGGTCACGCTCGCAGGCGGATCTGCCAGCGGCGAGCTGCTCGAGAGGCTGACGACCGCGCCGCCCGCCGGCGCGGAGCCGTTGAGCGCGATCTGGCCCGAAGCGGGCGTTCCGCCGGTGGCGACGTTCGGCGCGGGGCCCAGCGCCTTCAAGGACGGCGGCTGGACCGTGACAGCCACGGTGGCCGTGGAGCCCGCATAGGCGACGGTGATCGTGGCAGCGGTCGACGCCGTCACCTGGCCGTAGCTGAACTGGAATTGGGCGTAGGCGAGCCCCGCGTCGATCTTGACGCTCGCGGGCGTCGGCGTCGCGCCGGGATGCGAGCTCGTCAGGGTGATGACCGCCCCGCCCGCGGGCGCCGGGCCGCTGAGCTGGATCTCACCGGTCTGGGACGTCCCGCTGAACACGGAGGTCGCGCCGAGCAGGGAGATCGACGCCACCTTCGGCGGCGCGCTGCTCACGGTGAACGAGCGTACGACGGACCACGCCGTCGGGGCGGCGGTCGTCGGCGACGCGTCCCCCTGGAAGTGGCGTACGCGCCAGTAGTGGATGCCCGCGCTCAGTCCCAGCAGCTGGTAGGTGGGGTTGGACATCGGCCCCTGGACCTCGAGGGTCGCAAACGACGGCGTCTTGGCGACCTGCAGCTCGTAGCCGAGATCCTGAGGGTTCTGGACGTGGTTCCAGTTCAGCGTGATCGGCAGCTCCAGGGTCGCGCCCTCGGCCGGTGAGACGAGCGTCGGGGCCGGCCCGACCGGCGCGGCGTAGGAGATGCTGAACGTGCGGACGTTCGAGGGGGCGCTCTCGATGCCGTTCGCGTCGACGGCGCGGATGCGGAGGTTCCAGCTGCCGATCAGCGTCCGGTGCATCGTCAGGCCGTAGCTCGGTACGGGGATGTTGTCGAAGCGCAGCGTCACCGGGGCGGGAAAGCCCGGGTTCTGGTCGGCCTCGACGATGTAGCTCGCGGCCCCCGGCACGGCGGTCCAGGTGAACGTGAAGCTCTCCATCGGGTGGTACTGCGTGCCGAACGGCAGCGGGTTCAGCGCGGGCGTGCCGATCGCGTCGGGCCCGGGGCCGGTGACGACGAAGCTGCGGGTCGCCGACCAGGCGCCCTGCACGAACGCGCCGTTGACCGCCTGCACGCGCCAGTAGTACGTGCCCGCCAGCAGTCCGCCGACGCGCTCCTGCGTGACGTCGGGGTTCGTCGAGTCGCGCGTCACCGTGGGCGAGAACGTCGGCGACGAGCTGATCTCCCAGTTGTAGCCGATGATCCCGGAGGGGTCGGTGACCGCCGACCACGAGAGCGTCAGGGGGGTCGTGACCCCGGCGCCAGCGCCGGGGGTCAGCGGGGCGGGCGCGGCAAGCCCGCCGGAAGGCGGCGGCGGAGGTGGTGGCGGTGGTGGCGGCGGTGGTGGCGGCGGCGCCGGTGGTGGCGGAGGCGCCGGCGTGCTGACGCTGCAGCCGGTGAGCGTCGCGACCCGGGGGCTCGCGGAGCCGTCGTTGACGTCGATCGTGCAGTCGGCGGGCCGCGTGTAGCCCGAACGGTCGATCCGGAACCTCCCACCGCTGTCGCTGCGTCCCATGACGACGCCGTCGACGGTGATGTCGCGTGACGCGGTCGCGCTGCCCTCCAGGCGCAGGCTCGTCCCGCTGAGCTCCGCGCGCGACACCGATACCGCCGCCATCGCGGGGGTGGCGACGACGGTCGCGCCGGCAAGGATCAGTGCCAGTCCGACGACGAGGCGCACGGCCGGTCGAGCGCCGCAACCCCGAGGTGAAGGTCCTGGAGATCGGGCCAATCGGCGCAATCGGCGCATACGAGATGTATGGACCATCCCGGGGTCCTTCGGCAATAGGACATTCGTCCCGCGATCGGGCCGAGGCGTCTTGCGTGGCAGACCCTCCGGCGTCGGCCGTGGAGCTGATCGATCTCCGCCGCCAGACGCACGAGCACGTTGCGCTGAGCGTTCACCAACGCCAGCAGCGATACCGTGATCGTCTCCCAATCAATGTTCTTGCCCTCCCCACCATGGACCATGCCCTCGAGCAGGTCCGGTCCCATCGGCGAGTTGAGGGTCGCCGCCCGCAGGTAGTCAGGGACGCCTTGTTCGAGGCTGATGTGCGGAGGCTACTCGGGCAGGCTCCCGCGCTTGGAGCCATTCTCCCTGGACTCCCGGCCGTGCCTATCACCGGGTCGACGCGGACACGGGTGCGTCCGTTCGGTCCTTGAGCTGCTTGAGTCAGTCCTTGAGCTGCTTGAGGCTCTTGCGCGCCCGATTTGCGGCCTTGATGAAGTCCTTCCACGTGGGCGGGTTGTCGTCGCTGTACGTGGGTGCTTGCTGTTCGCCATGCGCGTCCTCGGCGGGTCGGTACCGCGGCGGCGACGGCGTCAGTTTGGCGGGGTCGTATGGCATGAATGCGACACTAGACGCGCCACCGTGGTAACTACAAGTCGATGTGCGAGATCCGTCCGTTGGCCGTCGCGGACGCACACGCCTCGCCGAACGACGAAACCCTGCGATTGCAGGGAACGTGAGCGCAGCGCGGGCGAGGCGGCGGGCGTGGCTCGGCCGGCCACTGCAGGAAACGCACGGCTGGGCCGGGGGTCCAGATGGTCACGAAGGCTTCGTGAGACCATTGCGCCGGTTGCGACGCGACGCCAACGATCCTCAGCGGCTGACAAGATTTTCCGCGCAGGCGCCGCTCCTGTTCGCCGGCATGGTCAACGACCTCACCACGTCGCAGAAGCCTCACGGCTGCGCTTATCACGAGGGCGACGCGCCGACCCTGCGAGAAGCAGCCAGGGCATCTCGGCGAAGCGGTTAGGGCGCTAGAAGCCTTCGCCGCAGAGGTCTCAAGCTGCGCCATACGGTCCTCCTAGCCGGTACGCCTGAGCCCCCGCGCGGCCTGAGCCTGAGCGTACGGCGCCGCCGGGGGCCTACAGTCCGGTACTGACGTGGATGGTGCACCTCTGGACCTCAGCGTCGATGACCGCCTTGCCGTCCAGTTCGAACGTCTCGTCGTATCCCTGAGTGCCGCTCTTGCCTCGGAGGGGCAGCCGAGCGGCCCGGCGGGCCCGGGCGCTGCCCTTCATCCAAGCGGAAGCTCTGCCTCCAGCCGGAAGCTGGCAGCGACCTTGCGATTCCCGGCGACTATTTCCGGGTGCTGCAAGAATCGCCTGATGGCAGCGCTCCGTGGCTCGAACGGCTACCGCTGGGGCCCTGAGGGAGCGCTAACGCCGAAGAAGTCGGGTCGCTAGCGATGGCCGATCACGTTCGCCGATTCCGCGTCTCGCACCAAGCGGTGGACTACCTAACAGAGCAGATGTGGCTGACGCGAGAGCTAGAAGGGCCTCTGCGCGATCAGCTCGCAACGGATAGTTGGGAGCCGTGGGCCGTTGTATCTAACGAGGCTTCGACCGAGCGTCTGGAACAGTTCACGACCGGTTGGGGCAAGCGGACTGCGCCGCTACCCACGATGACTATCTCGGAGGCGATGTCCGCTCTAGGCCCATCAGCCGTCTGGCTTGTCCCCCACCCGGCGGCACGACGAGGCGACCCCTTCCTTACTGCCTACGACCTCAGCTACCTACGCAGCGATGCGGCGGTGTATTTCTGGTGCCGAGATCCAAACGCCGATCAGATCCTCGCGACCTGGCAGCGCGCTACCTTTGCGGCCGGCCGCATCGGCGTGGTCACGGCGAAGGCGGATCACGACCCCCTCTCGACGGTGGACCTGCACGACGCGGCGCGTGGCGTAAGCCTGATCGTCGCCGAGGCGTACGACGGAGAAGGCTTCCTGTGCTGTAGCCGCACGTGAACGGTCTACGTTCTGACGGATACGGCCGCCTTGACCGACGATCAGCCTCAGTCCGTGGCGTGGGACCGATCCCGTGACTGTCATTCGACCGCCGCGGAGTCGGGATGCGAACGTTTAGCGTCGTGCAGGCGATCCCACCAGTCGTGCAAACCACCGACGATCATCACGAGCGCCTCGGTGAGCGACCGAAGTAGGACCGCGAGCGCGTCTCCCATGCACACGGGGTTCACAGCGCGGCCGAGTCCTGATCACCAACGGCTTCCGCTTTCGCCTGACGCGAGAGTGCCGCGCCTGCCTCGATGGGGCAGCGGCGCTTTGGGGCTGCCGACCGGACTCGGACATGCGCCGGCTCGTCCGACTGACGAACGGCGACCGGACGGGTGGCAACCTTCCCGTGCGCTGTTATGGGCGGTCGTACAGCTCCCAGAATGTTGCGCCGATCAGCGATCGAGCGCGCTCCCTGAGCAGATCATCCATTTTGCAGAAGGGCTGTTGTTCTGAGGCGACGGCTAGGGCGTCGAAGACGTCGGTCGGCCGGCGGGAAACGTGCAGATGCAGCGTGACGCTGGTCGCCGCCCAGGGCACTGCTCCGTATCGCTCGTACCAGCTGCGCAGCGTGCGGACCAGCATCTCGCTGCGGCTTGAGCCTGCGCCCCAGAAGTGAAAGTAGGCTGGCACCGCCCACGGATGCGGCGTTGGTAACAACACGAGTCGGTCGCCGAGCTCCAGCATCGGCTCGTCGAAGGCGCCCGGTGGTTCCTGGGCGCTCGTCGGGCGCCTGGCTTCCTCCCACGTCAGCAGGTGGTGCTCCAAAGCCAGGTAGTCAGGGTCAGGGAACTTGTCGAGGAGGTCTTGCTCAGAGGGCGCCTGCCCGAGGCGTTGCAGGGTGGCGTCCCGACATAGGCGGATGACGCTGGGCCAGTCGCGCGCGAAGTACTCCGTCGCGTCTGAACGTAGCTCCTTCAGCGGCCATGCCAGCGTGTCGGCGCGCGCCAGGATCGCCCGGGGTGCCTGGTCTCTACCGTCTCGCACCTCGTCATAGAAATGCCGGCTGTAGACGTTCTGGCCTCTCTCGTCAGGCACGAAGGGCCAGACGCCAAGCTCACGGCAAACCGGGGTTGCAAGCTGCCAGGCGCGCAGCGGTCGGACGCCCTCGATGTCAAGCTCAAAGCCGATCTCACCGCTATCGGCCACCGGCACAGCGGTGATCTCACGGCCGCGGAGAGCGGTGGCGCCGAACGCGTCGACTAGTTCGATGAGCTCAGCCACAGACCGACACCAAACGTACCGCACGACCGCACAAGCACAGCTTTTGGACTGACCGAGCCCTACCGACGAAGCCACGAGCCGGTCCCGCCAGGGGAACGCTCATCGGGAACGGCGCGAGCCGTTCGTCCGGCGTGGTTCGCGGCGCCGCGAGAGCGCTGGTCGTGCCTCGACGCGGCAGCGCGGTCAGTCGATGATGGAGCCGACCTCAAAGCACCGGACACCCGAAAGGCGAGCCTCGGTCATGGCGTCGCGCACCACGTCAGTGATGAGCGTCCAAGCAGGTGCCTGCTCCACCTTGAAGATGTCTGCGGTGCCTAAGGCGTCACTGCGAACCACGATCCCGACGTCCGTGCGGGGTACCTCGACGCTCGTCGGATGCCCGATTTGGTCAGGCTTCCACTCGCGCCGGCCCACCCCTCGAATGTGCCAGAAGGACATCCCGCACGTCCCGCATCGGCGTTCGAGCTCGATCGAGGACGCATCGAGATCCGCGCTGACCGTTCGATCCGCGAGCAGGTCCGAAAGGCGTTGGCGGCTGAAAGCCGCGCCGATGTTCACGATTTCCACCGGCCCGGCGTGCCATGAAGAAAACGGTTGGAGGGTGTCGACGGCGCGCTCGGAGAGCACGAAATCGCTGGCGAACCCGCGTCGGTCACATCGGCAAGCCGCGTCCCGCTCTCCGGATCCCACTCAACGACCAGCGGGCTCACCCGAGCCTCGAAGCTGCGCGTGCACTCCTCGCACGTGCCAGCCACGCCAGGTGGCCGGACCCAGGTTCCACGCCGTCCGAGGGACGCGAAATCGCGCTGGAGGTCGCTGCCGAAGGCGCGAAATACACACGGCGGCAGGTTCTCACGTGAGTGATGCTTTCGCCAGGCGGGGGTGCCGCGTCTGCCTCGGAGGGACACTCCGATCCGGCCGCAGGCGCGTTCCGTGTCGAGCGTCCCCGCACTCCTAAGTTGTCCAGTGGGCGCGACTATGGCCCGCCTTGACCGTTGTAATCGCGTCACTCCCTGCGACCAGGACGTTGCCATGACCGCCGCCCCCTTGTCCGACTGACGGCCGCCGCAGCCGTTACTACCGCTGGTCTTGCCCTTGGCGCCATCCTCGCCCCATCGTCGAGGGCCGGGAGCTAAGTTCAGCGCACCTCGACCGTCGCGGGTAAGAGCACGGCGAGACTCTCCCTTCTGGCTGTAGCGAAGGACGCGCAGGGCGCTGTGCTCTACCGACACCGCGTGCGACTTGAGTCGCTGGAGCGCGCCGACATCAGGATCGTGCGTCGCACGGCGTCGAGCGTCACCGTCGAGCAACGCGGCGCCGGACCGACGGGTCCGAGGGCGACGTTCCGGATACGCATCCTCCCGGCCATCACAGATGCACTCGCGCACGTCCGGGCGAAGGTACCCACCAGCACCTCGGAGGGAGTCGTGACCGGAGTAGGGCCCAACACGCCAACTCCGGTAGTGCTGTCCGCCTACCGGGTCGCCGCCGGAACGTCCAGCCACGGACGCTTCTCGGAGTATGCCGTCGCAGCAGCTCAGTTGCGGTCAAGGTACTTCGAACCGCGCGACGCGCTTGTCGAGTTGCGCGTCAAGGGCCGCACGTCCGTCGGAACTAACACGTTCACCTCGGTGCCTGGGCTCTACGCGACCGTGCGTTCCTTCGCTGGATAAGCCGGCGCAAGGCACACCCGCCGCGACCGGCCGCTCACCGGCCGGGGTCGCTTGCCCGGCCGAAGTAACGTCGTGCTGCGCGAAGCCGCGCGGACGCCGAGTGCCGCGTCTGCCTCGGCGGAGCGCTGTGCGGAGCTACGCGTCGTTCCCAGTCGAGACGTAGAAGTCCACGTCAAAGGACGCGCCCATCGCGTGAAGCAGAGCGATCTCGCGCTCGTCCAGCGCCACGCCCAGGCCACGAACAAGGGAGCCGTCATCTCGGTCCTGCCACTGCGGCTCGTTGACGAAGTAACCCACGCTGAGCGTGACCTCCCCTCCGGGCATCTCCGACAGCGTTTTGATGTGCGGCGTCGACGCCACCAGCCGACTCAACAAAGCCGAGACTTGCTCGGTAGCTGCCACCTGCCGGTCTAGCCCGCTCGTGTAGCGCTCCGCCGAACGCTGGCGGACGCGTCCGCTGGGGAGCGCGTCGCCGCGATCCCAACGCTCGTCGGGATCGACCCCGATCCGGGCCGCGAGGCCGGCGGCACTCAAGGACTCCGAGTAGACGGTGAGACTAATGCTGTGCTCGTCAGGAGTCACCGGCGCAACGTATCCGAGGAGCACTCCTGGCCTGCTCGCCCGCAGCACTGAGGAGCGCGGGCTGAACGACGGCGAGCCCGCCGACGAGCTCAACACGCTCGCATCGCCGGCCACGCCAGCACGAACGCAAGCCGCTCACAGGGATTCAGCGTGGACGCTCGAGCATCGCCACCTCGCCGGGGTGTGGGTCGCGATCGAGCGCGTCCCATTCTCTCCTGATTCGGGCGATTATGCCCTCGACGGGCCCCGTCCAGACGTCAGCGAGACCGTCGACGCCCTTTAAGTGGATCCCAACCTCAGCCTCCTTGCGTCGAAGGCCGTGCTCGATGACCGCAAGTACGAGGTCCTGAACTTCTGATGGCGACAGTTCCGGACGCCGAAAGTCCCGCCTTTTGATGGCCCCGGAGGGCCGGCGCGGCCGGCAGAACGACTCGGAGGGGCAGCCGGCGAGGATCTCGCTCAGGTCGGCGCAGTGAATCTGACGTTCTGTCTCCGAGTCACGGTCCCTGTGTGGTTGGACGGCAGAACACGGTCCCGATGTCGTGTTCTGTGAAAGCGACGGTGCAGGTGCTGCTGCCGGGGCGACCACGGTTTCGAATGATGCACCGCCACGCGTCTTGAGCTCTCGTGCAACGAATGCTGTCAGCGGGCCCGACGAGGCGCCTAATCGTGGCGGCAGCATCTTGCGGACTGGAGATCTTTCGCTCGCCGCACCCCCAAAGCGAGCTCAACGCCACCATCGTCACCAGCGCACCTGCGCGAGCTACCGGAAGATGCACGGGCGGCGCTGAGGGTCGTTGAAGTCCGGTAGCTCGGCGTCAGCGCGAGCGATCACGTCTAGGGCGGCGGTGGGGTCCATCGGCTGAACCTAACGCCGGGCGAGAGAATGCCGCTTACGCGTGCACCGGATGCTGTGGTTGGCTGGACGTCGACGCCTCGCTGCTAGGCCGGCCCGGGGAGGGCACCGGTGCGCCGCGCGGCCCGTGGTCAACGGGCGGCCAAGGTCTGGCTTGCGAGGCGGGAAGTGTAGGCCTGCGTTGAACCGCGCCGCGCGTTACGGCGAACGCGCCGGATTGAGGGCTTGAGGCGCGGGAGTGGTGCAGTCTGGTCACAGATCATGCTGGTTGTGCACCTGTGTTGGTGAGTGCTCTTGTGCCCTTGTCCTCGGATGACATCGCTCGTTTGTATCGCTCGGAGGCGCGCTCGATGACGGGGTACTTCGTCGCGCGTACGCACGACCCCGAGGTCGCCGTGGATCTCGTGGCCGAGACGTTCGCGATGGTCGTGCGTGACCGCCGGACGTTTCGCGGTGACGGCGATGAGGCGGCGCTCGCGTGGACCTATGCGATCGCGCGCAACCTGCTGGCCGGCTGGTATCGACGCGGAGCGATCGAGCTGCGGGCGATGCAGCGCCTGGGGATCGAACGTCCCGAGCTGGATGCCGTCGAGCACGAGCGGCTGATCGAGCTCGGCGGGTTGCAGCAGGAGCGCCAACGCGTCGCGCAGCGACTGGCAGAGCTGCCCGAACAGCAGCGCGCCGCCGTGCGCCTGCGTGTTGTCGACGAGCGCCCCTACGCCGATCTGGCGGATGCATTGGGCATCAGCGAGCAAACCGCTCGCGCGCGGGTTTCTCGCGGTCTGCGGACGCTGGCGGCGCAGCTGTCGGAGGTGCCGTCGCATGGCTGATCGCCACGACACGTTCGAGGACCTGCCGGTGCTCGGCGCGCTCGGCGAGCAGATCGTCGCCGCTGCGCGGCGCGAGGAGTCCTTGGGAGCGGCGGCTGGACGCCAGCGACTGGTACACCCGCGTTTCCCGCGGCGCGGGTCGCGCAGGTTGTTTTCGTTGATCGTGCTCACGGTCGGCTTGGCCGGCGGGGCGGCGTTCGCCGCGACGCGTCTGATCACGACCGGCGAGCCGGTTCCGGCACGTCCCCTCGCCCAATCGCAGCCGCTCGGGGCGATCGTGCCAGGGTACCGCGCGAGTGCTGTCGGTGCGCGCGCCGGATCCTGACGGCGGGCCGCCCTGGGGGCTACGGGTGTTCCGCACGACCAGCGCAGCGGCGTGCGTCCAAGTCGGCCGGAGCGTCGACGGCAAGCTCGGCGTGCTCGGCCAGGACGGCGTCTTTGGCGACGACGGCCGCTTTCACGAGCTGCCCGTCGCCGCCGATGGATGCGGCGGACTGGACGCCAACGGCCAGATGTTCATGACCGGAGGCGGAAACGCCCAGACCGCCAGCGGCTATGACGGCTCGGGCACAGATGTCGTCGGCGGCTGCGAGACCAAGATCGACCGCCAACTGCGGCTGGATACGCCGCGAACGCTGCGCGACGCGCTGCGGCTGCAGCTGCGCCGCCACGAGTACGCCGCGGCACGCGTCCAGCGCCGCGTGATCGCGCGGTTCGAGCGTCGAGCACGACAGAAGATCACGCTGTGCCCGCAAAACGACCTGCGTGACGTCCTCTGGGGCTTTGATGGAAGCCAGGCGCAAAAGGTCACGCTCACTGTGCAACACCACGCGTACACCGTCGTTCCCAGCGCGCGCGAAAGCGGTGCCTATGTTGTCGTCCTGCGCGGCAGCTTCCGCGACCACCAAAGCCCCCAGCGCCGCACGTTGTATCCCGGCGGTCTTGTCTGCCAACAAGGATTCAGTCTGCAGCAGCCAGCCGGCTGCCGGCCGCCACCGGGATTCGTCGCCGGTGGCCAACAACGACCCGCACTTCCGCCGGGCATCGCGCCGGCGCCCCGTCCGACCGGAGCGCGGCCACCGGCGCTGAACCTCCCGATAACCGTGTTCCCCGGCTTGGCAATCCGCTTCACACCACCGTTCGATGGTCATCGCTACACCGTCGTTCTGCGATGCCACGGCAAGCTCTCCACCGGTGTCTATGGACCCAGAACGCTTCCCGCCGGTCAACCGCGAACGCTCAGGCTGCGGGGACCGCTTCCTCCGTTCTGCCAGCGTCAACCGACCGGTACGGTCAGCGACGCCACCACCGGCCGCCAGCTCGGGACGTTTCGCCTCCGACCGCAACGCCAACCGTAGGCGACGACGCGAGCGACCGGCGATCACGGCCCCAGTTCCCGTGTCGTGCGACGAACCTGACATGAGCGCTTGGGTCAGCTGCGGGGTGACAAGGAGCAGCTGGCGACGCGTGACCTACGGGCCAGGGCGCGTCGTCACCCCGGTCGGAATCCTGCTGACACGGGTCTGGCTCGCCAGGCCCCGAGTCGTCGGTGCTGCTCCTCGGAGGGGCAGACGGCGAGGATCTCGCTCAGAGGTCGGCGCAATGAACCTGACGTTCTGTCGGCAAGTCACGGTCCTTGTGTGATCGGACGGCAGAACACGGTTCCGATGTCGTGTTCTGTGAAAGCGACGGTGCAGGTGCTGCTGCCGGGGCGACCACGGTTCCGGACGATGCACCGCCACGCGTCTCGAGCTCTCGCGCAACGAATGCTGTCAGCGGGCCCGACGAGGCGCCTAATCGTGGCGGCGGCATCCTTCGGACTGGAGATCTTTCGCTCGCCGCACCCCCAGAGCGGGCTCAACACCACCATCATCAGCAGCGTACGTGCGCAAGCTATTGGACGATGCACGGACGGTGCTGGGGGTCGTTGAAGTCCGGTAGCTGGGCGTCAGCGCGAGCGATCACTTCTAGGGCGGCGGCGGTGTCCATCGGCGAACCTATCGCCGGGCGAGACAATCCCGCTTACGCCTAGGGGCAGGCGCCAGAGGACCGGTACAACGCCGCTGCGGTCGATACTGCAGCTATGAGGCGCGAAGTGGCACAACTCGGCGGGTTATTCGCGCTCATCGTCGCTCTGGCGGCGTTCGCCTTCGCGATGTGGGCGACGGGCGACGGATCAGTCGTCACTGGTCTGGGCAAGGCCGTGGTGCTCGGGCTAGCTGGAGGCGGTGTAGCTGCCGCGTGCTTCGGGCTGAACGTCGCAACTCAGGGCATTCCCGAGCGGTCGTGGCTGCTGCACGGTATGGCTGTCGTGCTCGCGATCGCGTCCCACACGCTCGCACTCAGCATCGCTGAGCACGCGTGAATCTCCAAGCCAAGTCACGGCTTGCCGGCGCACTGCAGGCTGCCGTCAAGGGCACCCGCGACCGGTGCCGGCAGGGCTGCTTCCGGCGCAACGGCCGGGTGTTGGCCGTGTTCGGTGCGTAGCTTCAGGGCGGCACGGCGCAAGCTGGCTAAGTCGTTGCCGAAGAGCACGATCGTTGTCTTGCCGGTGTAGAGCTCCAGGCGGCGGTCGTCGGTGAAGTACAGGGCGGGAACCTGACGCAGCTCGAGCTCGCGCATCCGGGGCAACGGGATCCCTCCTGGAAATGGGGCGGTGACGTCGGCGCGGCCGCGTTCGCAGGCGGGCCAGTTCTGCACCTCGATGGCGACGGTGCAGTTTTTGCATCGCGCGTACTGGTGTTCGACGAAGTTCGCGCGGATCTGCTCACCTGGGTACGGGGCGTCGCATCGCCGGATGGTCCGGACAGCCATGAACTGGCGATAGCGCGTGCCGAGGTCGTAGCGTCGGAACCTGTGGCTCGCCGCCGATGCGCAGGACGGAGGGGCTGTCGCCCCGGAAGCGCTGGTGAGTCCAACTGCCGCAAGCGTGGCGCAGATGAGGGCTACGCACGCCACCAGTCCCGCGGCGAAGTAGCCGTTCACAGACAACAGCCCGATGCGCGATCGCGCGGTCTGATGGTTGCCGGCAACCGTGATCTCGCGGCGTGCGCCAACGGCCCCTCGAGGCGCAGATTGAGCCATATCAGTCTTATCGGCTCAAACGCGGCGATCGATCAGCGGCGCTGGCGTCGGTAGCCGTCGTGAGCGGGTCCACAACCGAACGGCTACCGGACGCCGTCGCCGTTACCCACAGAGCGCTCCTCGTGCCTCGACGGGGCAGGCGGTGAAGGTGGTGCTGGCGCTAATGCTCGCGTAGGCCGGCCCGCTAATAGGACGTTTGGATGCGCGGCGGTGACGGGCATTCACGAGGCCAGGGCCAGCTGGCCTCTAGGGCATTAGGTTCGCCCGGCCAGGCTGTCCTAGGACTGCGGAGGCGTTATCGCTCGTATGCGGGCGGTGGCGTCCCGCGTCCGCCCCTCGGACCGCCTGGTCGCACGATGCGCCATCGAGGCACGAGGCATAGCCCGGGCCCGCGCGGCGGCAGGTTGTCCGCTTCCACGCCGGGGGTCCAGCGCCGACAACCGACGAGTGCTAAACCCGATCAAACCGGCGTCGCGGCGGACGTTCGCCCGAATCCGAGCTTCTCTTTTCCATTGAAGGCGGTACCGACAGCCGCAAGCCGGCCACTGCTCCTGCGGAGAGATCAGCGGGGTTTTCGAACTTCTCGTCCATACCTCACGATACGGCTCGCCGTAGCGTGGAGCCTGGTAAGCGTTAGTCGCGGTCGTTTCGGTCGTCGAGCAACAGCAGCGCCACGGCGAGATGGCTGATCTCGGTGATTTGCGGCCCGCGTGTTGCGGTGCTGTGGTCCGCGCGCCGCCGGCGAGTCTCGGTGACGTGCGTCCCACAGGCCTGACAGCACCAGAGGCAGTCGGGCGCCCGCCCCCGACCGCAGTCATGTACCCCAGGATCGGGCAGGCGATAGACGCAACCGCACGCGAATTGCGTTTTCGCCTTCAGGCTGCTTGGGAGTCCGCGCCTTCGCGCGTGTGCTGCGGATCGGCGACGGGTTGGTCGGCGGGGGCGAGCATGAACGTCTCCACAGCGATATCCGGATCGATGTGGTTGGCGCTGAGAAACGCCATCACCTTGCGCCCGAGGATCTCCTCGATCCCGGCGATCAGATCATCGCCCATCACCTCTTGAAAGGTCGTGCGCGTCACCAGCACCAGCTCGCGACGGTCATTGTCGACGAGCGTCCGCTCGGCCTTCGTCAGGGTGTCCCGCAGCACGATGGTGACCACGTCGTCGTTAAAGAACGTGCGGGCCTTCGTCGGGCCGCGGCCGGTGTACTGACTGAGCAGCCGCACCGTCAAGTTGGAGATCGCGGCCGCCTTGGACCCTCCGGGGGGGGGTTGCTTCGTCGCTGCCGGCCATATCTGGCCTCCAGGCTCGCCTCCCCCCTCGGGTTCGGGCACGCGCGAAAAGTAGGAGAGAGACGGGAAGAACCCGTCCGCGCGGCCCGCGTTCCCCGTTCGTGCCAACACCCCTCGGGCGTCGTCCGGTTGGAACTCGCGTACCGCAAGCGTACCCTCGGACGGACGGGCAGCCCACACGCAAACGGCTGGCCTACCTCCGAGGCCTCGCGAGAAGACCGCCACGGCGTTCATCTACCCGCAGACCAGCTCTGAGGCGAGCGGCGAGATCAAGCGCCTGCAGACGCGGCCGCGGTCAAGCGGTGGCGACGCCCAGCACGAGCGCCGCGACCTGCAGCGCACGATGCAGACTCGCCCTGACGACGCGACCGCCGTCCGCGCCGACCACGTCCGCGGCTACGGCTCAAGCGCCCGCTGGGCGCACCCGGCCGACCGACAACCAGGAGCCCGCGTCATGACGCCCGCGGGCCGGATCGTCGAGCTCGCCCGGTACCGGATCCCCGCCGGCCAGCGAGCACTGCACGCGCAGCGCATCGACGGTCGCGTTGCCGTCATCGACGTCCCCATCGATCATGACGACCGCGTCCACCTCGTCGAACGCCACGTCGAAAGCAAGGCCGACCTGGACGGCCTCGCGGCGGAGTACACCGCGCACAGCCAGGCCTGCGGCCGACCCGCTGCGATCGCCAGCCGCCGCGTCGCCGAGCAGCTCGCCGCAGCCCTCGCGCGCCCGGATAACCGCGCCCGCCAGCAACCGCAACGCGCGTCGATCCCGTGCGACACTACGAGTAGTGAAGGAGCAGCAGATGCCCCATGTCACGCTGACAGGAGATCTGACCGGCAACTACGTCGTCAGCGACCGGCGCGACGACGGAACGCTCGTCCTCGTGCCCGAGAGCGCGGTCGACGCCAGCCTGCGCGCTCACGGGCTACGAGCCGCCACACCGGCCGAGGCCGACGCGTGGTTCGCAGAACACGCCGACGTGCTGCTGCCGCCCGACGACGAGGGCTAAAACGATGCCGTCACGAGAACCGAAGCCTGGGCACGGCCGGGTCAGCTTCGACGCGCAATTCTGGGCGCAGGACCTCACCAGAAGCACACCCCACGCTCGCACAGCCGCGACCGCCTGGCGCAGCGCCGTCGAGCACGACGGCGTGCCCCTGACGCAGCTGCGCCGCTGCGACCCCGACGCTCGCGATACCACGCGCCTGCCCGGCTGCGCCAAGGTCTACATCCGCCGCCTGTCGGCGAATGGGGCGCCGTTATGCAGCTCGCGCGCGACCACCGAACCGGACACATGACCCTGCACGTCATCGCGTTCGGACCGCGCCACCCGGCCGGCCGCCGAGCCAGCGTCTACGCGATCGCACACGAGCGCCTCCACGGGCCAGCAGCCGACTAGAGGTCGACTGTCTAACCGGGCGAAACGGCGGACCGCGTTAGACGAAGCGCTCCCAGGCCGATCGCCGGCCGCCCACGGCGCATGAGACAAAGCCCACGGCCAGGGGTGCTTCCGCTAAGCCCACGAAGTCACATCGTCGTCCTCCTAAGCAGCGTTTCTTCGGCGGCTGGGTTGTAATTGGTTTACGATTTGCATGTCGATGTGTTCGTGGAGGACGCGTCGGCGATGGTCGATCGAGGGGACGTTCGTCGGCTCGCGCTTCGCGGGCAGGGGCTGGCCCCGCGGGACCCGCAGAGGAAGCGATGCGGATGATCGACGAAACGCCCGAGCGACATGTCACTCAGCGAGCCGCTGAACTGCTGAAGGTCGGTCGGCTCGTCGTGTGTTCTGAGCGCGATGGGGTGCTGCACACGATCAGCGTGCGGGGCGAGCTTGATCTCGCGACCGCCGATGTGCTGGAGCGTGAGCTTGTCCGCGTCGAAGCTACCGATGCGCTGTCGATCGTCTTGGACCTGTCGGCCCTGACGTTCATCGATTCCACGGGCGTGCGGCTGCTGATCGGCGCTCACGCGCGCTCGCGTGCGGACTCAAATCGCCTCACGCTGCTGCGCGGGCCCAGCACCGTGCAACGCGTTTTCAAGCTGACCGGCGTCCTGAATATCTTGCCGTTTGCTGACTGACAAGGCTCATCGGCAGTTGGCTGTGCGGGCCGCTCGCCACCGACGATCCAGCTGGTGGCGTGCGTCCCGCGGGCCAGCATCACCGGGGGCGGTCGATGGCCCGTCCCCGGCTCCCCCGGCTGTGTACCCCGCCCGAGCAGGGACCTAGCAGCACGCGTACTTGGCGTCGCGCTCACGCGGCGCCGGCGGCCTGCAGGTCCCTTGCGGCCCGCGTCTGCGCGGACGATGTCGTCGTTAAAGAACGTACGCGCCTTCATTGGCCCACGCCCGGTGTATTGGCTGAGCAGCCGGACTCGACGCACGGACGAGCGCGCTGCTGCTTTCGCCTGAATGCGGAACTGCGAGCCCAGCCCGCAGCGCGCATGAAAACGCCTTGGGAGAGCATCCCTAGCAGGTCTCGACCTCAAGAGGAGCGGGTACGGCCGCTCGATGCGTGACTACTTGGATCGTGTCGATCAGGAAGGCGATGACGACGATCATGGGCAACGGCTACATGCCCGACACGCTGCTGCTGACCCGCGGCCACCGCCGAAGCGCTCGACGTCCTCGTGTCCGGCATCACCGGCGGCACGAACGACTACGTGTTCGGCGCCGGCAGCTTCGCGCCCGGGACGATCTTCGGCCTGAACAAGAGGATCAGCAAGACGATCCCCGCCCCGGCCATCGTCGACAGCACCGCGCTCGGCAAGTTGTACGCCAGTCCGGTGTCACTCGCCCGCTTCGCGGAGAACGCCGGCAGGACGAACACCAGCCTCGTGCGCCTGGAGACTCACGCGGTCTTCGAAGTTGAGCGCACCGCCGCTGCCGTCAGGATCGCCGCGTCGTAAAACGCCACAGCCGGCCGCGCCGGCGTCGACGAGCTTTCGCAACAGCTTTCGCGTAGAGCCCTAGAAATGAGAAAAGCCCTGGTTTTCCGGGGCTTTTCTAGTACCGCTACGGGGATTCGAACCCCGGTTTCCGCCGTGAGAGGGCGGCGTCCTAGTCCCCTAGACGATAGCGGCGTGACGCCGTGCCACGGTAGCAAAGGAGGCCCGCAACACCTGGGCCCTTCGCGGCATCGGCGCGGCGCGGCGAACGCTAAGGTTGCTGGCGCAGGCGGATGTGGCGGAATTGGTAGACGCGCGGCGTTCAGGTCGCCGTGAGTGCAAGCTCGTGGAGGTTCGAGTCCTCTCATCCGCACCAACTCGTTGAAGTTCAACCATGGCCCCGGTGATCGGGGCCATGGTCGTTCTAGCCCCAATCAGCTCGCCGACGGTCGCGTCGTTTACCCCTTCCCACCGCTCTCGCCGCAACCTCGCGCCCATGTCGACGCGGCCGGCCAGGTCCAGAGCGCGTCCCCGGTGGGTTGTGCGCGTCGACTGGCAACAGTCCGCGCTCCACGCGACAATCGACACCCGTGAGCGAACCTGTGCCGACGATCGCACCCGAGCTGGCGAGCCACGTCGAGGGTGGGATCGCGATCGTCGTGGCGACCCGCGACGCCGATATGCGGCCGCAGATCACGCGGGCCTGGGGCACCGGCGTGGCCGACGACGGCAGCGCGCTGACCATCTGTGTGACAGCCGCGGAGGGCTCTCGGACGCTCGACAACCTGCGCGCCAACGGTGCGATCGCGCTCACGTTCTCCAGCCCGACGACGTATCGCACCGTGCAGGCCAAGGGCGTCGTGACGGACCTGCGCGAGCCCGGTGACCGCGACCTCGCGCGCCGCGACGAGCAGTTCGAGGATTTCCTCGACGAGGGCGAGCAGGTCGGCATCGAGCGCAGGCTCGCCCGCCGCCTCGCCCGCGGTGAGGCGATAGCGGTGACGGTTGCGGTGCACGAGCTGTATGAGCAGACACCCGGTCCCGGGGCGGGGACGCGACTGTGAGCAGGCGCGCCGTCGCGCTCGAGTCGATCCGCGCCTGCCTGGAGGGTGTCATCCCGTCGCCGCTTGCGACCTGCTCGCCCGACGGCACGCCGAACATCTCCTACATGTCGATCGTGAAGTACGTCGACTCTGAGCGCGTCGCGCTCTCGCGCCAGTTCCTCAACAAGACGCGCGCGAACCTCGACGCCAACCCCGTCGCACAGGTGCTTCTCGTCGATCCGGCCACGCTCGACGAGTATGTGCTCGACCTTCGCCACGTCCACACCGAGACCGAGGGTCCCGTGTTCGAGGCGATGCGCACCGAGCTCGAGGCGATCGCGTCGCAGAGCGGTATGGGCGACGTGTTCCGCCTGCGCGGAGCCGACATCTACCACGTCGTGCGCTGCGAGGCTCTCCACGACGACGACGCCCCCGCCCCGGCGCGCCCAGCGCGCGACCTGATCGGCCCGCTCGACGAGCTGACCAGGCGGCTCGCGCTCGCCGAGAGCTACGCCGAGGCGACCACGACGGCGTTGCGCGCGCTCGAGGACCTCTTCGACTTCCCGTACGCGATCCTCCTCGCCGCCGACGAGCGCGGCGACCGCCTGTTCACCGTCGCGAGCAACGGCTACCCGCGTTCGGGCGCCGGCGCCGAGGTCCCGATCGGCACCGGCCTGATCGGGATCGCGGCCGAGCGCCGCCAGGTCGTGTCGGTCGCCAACCTCGCGCGCAGCCGCACGATGAGCGCCGCCGTGCGAGACAGTGTCGAGCGCGGCGGCGACCAGGTCGCCGAGAAGGAGATCCCGCTGCCCGGGCTCGGCCGCGCGCAGAGCGCGGCGGCGATCCCGCTCGTCGTGCGCGGAGGGCTCACCGGACTGCTGTACCTCGAGAGCGAGCAGATCGCCTGCTTCGGACCGCACAACGAGCGGCTGCTGCGGATCGTCGGCGCCCACCTCGGCGCCGCGCTCGCGGCGCTCGAGGACGACGGCGCGCAGACGGCCCCCGCGACCCCGCCGCCCGACAGGCCGCCCGCCGCCGCTGAGGCGCCCGCCCAGCCTGCTGCCGGCGGCTGCCCCGTCGTGTACTACCAAGCTGACGACAGCGTGTTCGTCGGCGGCGAGTACGTTATCCGCGGCGTGCCCGGCCGGATCCTCTGGCGGCTGCTCAACGAGCACGCCGCGGATGGCCGCACGGCGTTCACGAACCGCGAGCTGCGCCTCGACGAGCGGCTCGGCCTGCCCGCCGGCGCCGACAACCTCGAAGCCCGGCTGCTCGTCCTGCGCCGCCGGCTCGGCGTCGCCGGCTGCGGCATCGGCCTCGAGCGCGTCGGCCGCGGGCGCCTCGAGCTGCGCGTCGAGCGACCGCTGGCGCTGTCCGAGGTCGAAACGAGCGGGCCGATGCGCGCGGCCCACGCGCGCTCCGACGGGGCCGCGTAAGCGACTTCGCAGCTGCGATAGGGAATTCGTAAGCCGCGCCTAGGAGACACGGGCGAGCGGCGCTGGGACGGTGGCGGTGTCACGCAATACACCACCACGAGGAGCGCCACGATGACCACACAGACGCAGATCACGCCCTACGCATTCAAGCCCGCCGCCGGCCTCGCGGAGGTCTGGTGGCTCGGCGGTCGCGTCACCATCAAGGCCGACAGCGCGCAGACGGGCGGGCGCGTCGCCCAACTCGAGTTCGACGATCCGCGCGGCACCGCGCCGCCGGTTCACATCCACCACGCCGAGGACGAGACGTTCTACGTCCTCTCCGGCGCGATGACGATCTTGGCCGGCGACGAGCGCATCGACGCCACTGCCGGCGACTTCGTCTTCGTCCCCCGCGGCACACCGCACTCGTACATCGTCACCTCCGAGCGCGCGAGGTTGCTCGCGACGTTCAGCCCCGCCGGCATCGAGGCGATCTTCGTCGAGGTCGGGGTGCGAGACGATGGCCACGGCGCGCCGTCGCTCGCCGATGCCGTGCTACCGCCGCCGGAGGAACTCGCCCGCACGTTCGCGCGCTACGGCTGCGAGATCGTCGGGCCGCCGCCGACGCTCGCCGACCTCGGGCTCTAGCCCCCACCGCGACGAAGCTCGGTCGCCGAGCGCGGCCTACCGGCGCTCGACGAACAGCGACTGCGCGCATGTCCCGAAGGGCCCGCCCAGGTCGTGCAGCGTTGCAGTCGAGAGGCCGGCGCCGGAGGCGTCGGTCACCGACCGCGCGTCGAGCGCGATCCACTCCCCCACGGGCTCGCGGTGCATGTGGATCGACAGCTCGGTGTTGACGAACAGCCACTCGTCGAAGGACAGCCCCGCGCTCATGCCGTTGGCGAAGTCCGCCGCGGCGGCGGTGCGCGCCAGCGGCGACGGCGACTCGCCCGGCAGCAGATCGCCGCGAAGCCGGATCCACGCGACGACGTGGCCGGATCCGCGCTCACCGCTGACGTGGCGGATCTCCGTCGCGTCGGGATAGAACATGCCGCGCTCGGGCTTGACCCACGGTGGCATCTGCGCGCAGTCCTCGGGCGGCGGCAGCCGCTCGCCGCCATAACCCGGGGGCGCGGACGCCGCGCCGGGGATGTCGGCGCGCCGGATGCGCACGGCCCGGGCGAGACACGCGAGCCGATCGCCGACGTGCAACGAGGCGTCGACGATCTGAAAGCGCCGGCCGGTCTTCGCGAGGGACGTCGCGACCCTGACCGGGCCGATCGGCACGCCGCCGAGCAACTCGATCGTCAGGCGCGTCACGACGAGCTCGCGGCCGGGCTGCGTCACGTCGACGGCCCGGGCGAGCAGGGCCGCCGGTGGACCGCCGTGCATCGCGGCCGCGTCCCAGGGCCCGCGCGTGATCGGCGAGGCCTCAAACGCGCCGTCCTGCGACGGCGTGAACAGCGCTTCGACGCGGGTGGGTGCCTCGGCCATGGCCGCGCACCCTACCCGCGCCGGACGCGCGCTACCGCCCGTTGCGACCGGAGGCAGCCGCGCGCTCACGGCGCCCGGGGCGCTGGTGCGGGCGTCCGCCGCGCTGTCCGCCGCGGGGCGATCCGCCGCCGCTGGTGGGCGTCGGCAGGCCGCTGAGCGAGAACTCCTTGTGCAGCCCGAGGTCCCCGGCGATCCTGCTCATGTCGCGGACCTGGTCGCCGAGCACGAACGTCACGCTGATGCCCGCGCGACCCGCGCGGCCGGTCCGGCCGGTGCGGTGGACGTACCCGTCGCGGTCCTCGGGAGCGTCGTAGTTGATGACGTGCGTCACGTCGCGGACGTCGATCCCGCGGGCGGCGACGTCGGTCGCGACGAGCGTGTCGACCTCGCCGCGCTCGAAGCGCGCGAGCGCCTTCTCGCGCTGGGACTGCGACTTGTCGCCGTGCATCGCGACCGCCGTGACGTAGTTGTCCTTCAGGCGCTTGACGAGGCGATCGGCCCCGCGCTTGGTGCGCACGAAGACGATCGTCAGGCCGCGCTCCTCGTCCTTGAGCTCGCGGACGAGCGCGTCGACCTTGTGCTCGTGGGCGACCTTCACGAAGCGATGCTCGGTCTCGGCCTTGTGGTCGACGGCCGGCACGAACGCGTGGCGGCGGGCGTCGCTCGTGTAGGCGGCGGCGATCGTGCCGGCCATGCCCTCGAGCGTGGCGGAGAAGAAGAGCGTCTGGCGGCTGCGCGGCGTGCGCGCGACGATCCGGTCGACCGCCGGGCGGAAGCCCATGTCGAGCATCCGGTCGGCCTCGTCGAGGACGAGGATGCGGATGTGCTCGAGCGAGACGGCGCGGCGCGCGAGGAGGTCCTCGAGGCGGCCTGGGGTCGCGACGAGGATGTGCGACTTGCGCGCCTGGGCGATCTGGCGCTGGATGCCGGCGCCGCCATAGATCGCGGCGACCGACAGCGCGCGCTTGTGGGCGATGTCGGTCATGTCGTCGACGATCTGCAGCGCGAGCTCGCGCGTCGGGGCCAGGATCAGGGCGCTGGGGCGGCGGTCGCTCGCCTGCAGGCGCTCGACGATCGGGACGGCGAAGGCGAGCGTCTTGCCCGAGCCGGTGGGGGACTTTGCGAGGACGTCATGGCCGGCGAGGACGTCGGGGACGACGAGCGTCTGGATGGCGAAGGGGGTCGTGATTCCGCGCGCCGCGAGCGCATCGGCCACCACGCGGGAGACGCCGAGATCGGCGAAGGACTGCACTGACATATGGAATGGCTCCTAGCAGCGGCCGGGTGTTCTGACCGCAAAACGATTCGGGAGATCCGACTGACCCGAACCGCGTGAGCGCACTCGAAGCAAAGAATCTCACGGGCAGCGGCGCTGCCCATGCACACAACGGTAGCAGCACCGCCGTCTCGCTCTGGACGGCCAGGCGCGATGATTGCCCTGGATGACGCAACCTTTGCCCCCGCTGTCGGCACTGCTCGCCGACGTGCGCTCCTCCCCGGTGCGCGACATCCTCGAGCTCACGCAGCGCGCCGAGGTCATCTCGTTCGCCGGCGGCCTGCCGGCCCCCGAGCTCTTCCCCGCCGAGCTCATCGCCGGCGCGTTTGCCACCGCGCTCGGCGCGACGGTCGCCGCGCGCGCGCTGCAGTACTCCTCCACCGAGGGCGACCCGCAGCTGCGCGAGCTGCTCGCCGAGCGCCTGATCCTCCGCGGCCTGCAGGCGAGCGCGGCCGAGCTGCTCGTCACGACCGGCTCCCAGCAGGCGCTCGGGCTCGTGACGACGGTCCTGCTGGACCGCGGCGACGTCGTGCTCGTCGAGAATCCCTCCTATCTCGCCGCCCTGCAGTGCTTCTCCCTCGCGGGCGCACGGATGCTGCCCGTCCCCTGCGACGACGAGGGCCTGGACCCGGGCGCGCTGCCCGCGCTCATCGCCGCGCACCGCCCGAAGTTCCTTTACATCGTGCCGACGTTCCAGAACCCGACCGGGCGCACGCTGCCCGGAGAACGCCGGCGCCGGCTGGCCGAGGTCGCCGCCGAGCACGGGCTGTGGATCGTCGAGGACGATCCCTACGGCGAGCTGCGCTACGACGACGAGCCGCTCGCGCCGATCGCCGCCTATCCGGGCGCCGGCGACCGCACGGTGAGCATCTCCTCGCTGTCGAAGATCCTCGCTCCCGGGCTGCGGATCGGATGGCTGCGCGCGCCCGCCACGCTGCTGCCGGCGCTCACGATCGCCAAGCAGGCCGCCGACCTGCACACGTCGACCGTCGATCAGCACGCCGCCCGGATCTCCCTGCAGGCCGCCGACATCGACGAGCACATCGGCCGCATCCGGTCGGAGTACCGCCTGCGCCGCGACGCGCTGCTGGACAACCTCGCCGCCGCGCTGCCCCCGGGGTCGGAGTTCAACCGGCCGGCCGGCGGGATGTTCGTCTGGGCGCGCCTGCCGCCCGGCTGGGATGCGACCGAGCTGCTCGTCGCCGCCCTGCGCCACGACGTCGCGTTCGTCCCGGGCGCCCCGTTCTTCGCCGTCGAGCCCGACCCGCGCACGCTGCGGCTGTCCTTCACGACCCACACGCCGGCGCAGATCGTCGAGGGCCTCGCGCGCCTGCGCGCGGCCGTCGGCGAAGCCTGACGCGCGCGTGGATCAGCGATACCTCACGCGATGGATGGCCGCCGTGCGATGCAGGACACTCCACATGACATGGCAGAGCCCCGCGACGTAGCGATCCGCGAGCGGACGATCCGGCTCGGCCAGCTGCTCAAGCTCGCGGGCCTGGCCGACTCCGGCGCCGACGCGCGCGCGCTCGTCCAGGAGGGCGCCGCGAGCGTCAACGGCGAAGTCGAGACGCGCCGCGGGCGGCAGCTGCACAGTGGCGACGTCGTCGCCGTCGAGGGCGAGACCGTGCGGGTCACGGCGCGCATGGCGAGCCCGTGACCGAAGCCGCCGACCCGGTCGCCGGCCGCATGACCGCCGTCGTGCGCCACGACGGCGAGCGCGACGAGGTCGCCGTCGAGGAGCCGCTGGAGATCCGCGTCGACGGCGCGGCGCTGACGGTGACGATGCGGACGCCCGGCCACGACGAGGAGCTCGCGCTCGGCTTCCTGCGCGGCGAGGGCCTGATCGACGGCCCGCGCGCCGCCGGGCTCAGCGACGACCTCGCGGCCAACGTCGTCGAGGTGCGCGGCCCGCTGCTGCGCGACCCCGGCGCGCGGCGCTTCTACACGACCTCCTCCTGCGGGGTCTGCGGCAAGGGCTCGCTGGAGGAGGTTGCCGTCCACGCGCCGGCGCCGGCGGCCGGGCCCCAGGTCGCTCGCGAGCTGCTCGCGAAGCTGCCCGAGCGCCTGCGCCAGCCCGGCTTCCGCCGCACGGGCGGGATGCACGCGACCGGCCTCTTCACGGCCGAGGGCGAGCTGCTGATCGTGCGCGAGGACGTCGGGCGCCACAACGCGATGGACAAGGTCGTCGGCCGCGCGCTCCTCGACGGACTGCTGCCGCTGCACGACCGCATCCTCTGCGTCAGCGGCCGGCTCTCGTTCGAGCTCGTCCAGAAGGCGGCGGTCGCGGGCGCGCCGGTGCTCGTGGGCGTCGGAGCCCCGACGTCGCTGGCGATCGCGCTCGCCGCCGACCGCGGCATGACGCTCGCCGGCTTCGCGCGCCGCGACCGGGTGAACGTCTACAGCGGCGAGGAGCGCGTGGTCGGGCCGCGGGCCTGAGCGCCGGTGGCGGTCAGGCAGCGGGTACGAGCGGGCTGTCGGGCCGCAGCGCCAGGCCGCGGTCGTCGGCCAGGAGCTCGAGCATGACCGCCGTGTCGGCGATCGCGACCCCCGTGAGGTGCTCGTCACGCGCGGCGAAGTCGGCCTCGATCGCAGAGAGCGCGGCCGCGTAGGCATCGCCGTCGTCGCCGGCGAGCGCGCGCAGCGCGGCGGCGGTGCGCGCGAACGCCTCGCCGCGCGTCTCCATCGTGTCCGCGTAGGCCGCGACGGCGTCGTCGTCGCCGAGGACGACGGCGGCGACCGCGCGGACGTAGGCGGCGACCGGCGAGCCGTCGGCGTCGGGATCCTCGCGCAGCTGCTCGCGCACCTCCTCGGCGGCAGGCTTGGCGGCTCCGCCGATGATCGCGGCCTTCAGCAGCCCGACGAGGCGCCCGTAGCTCTTCGGCGGGGCGAGCGCCCAGGATCGCCGGTAGCCGTCGGCGGCCGCCGCGTACGTCGCGCGGGCCGTGTCGCGGTCGCCGTCCAGCAGCGCCGCGTGGGCCCGGCCCTCGGCCGCGATGGCCGCCATCATCAGCTCGCGGTGCTCGCCTTCCTGCATGAGATCGAGCTTACGCCGCGACTGCGCAATCCTCTAGGCATGCCCCGCGCCAACACGACCGCCTGATGCGCGCGCTGCTCGCCGCCGCCGCCGCCTGTGTCGTGCTCAGCATCGTCATCGCCGTGGCCACGACGTCGGACGTCCTGACGGCGGTCGCGATCACGCTCGGCGGAACGGCGTTCGTCCTGCTCGTGTGCGCCGCGTTTCTCGCCGTCGGGCAGAGCGAGGACCGTGAGCGCGCCCGCGAGGCGAGCGCTCGCGACGAGCGCTGATCAGCTGTCGCTGGACGCCTGCCAGATGTTGATGCCCGCATCGACGGCGTGACCGTCGATCGCGGCGAGCTCCTCGTCGGAGAACTCCAGGCGCTCGAGGGCGCCGAGCGTGTCGTCGAGCTGGGCGACGTTGCGGGCGCCGACGAGCGCCGAGGTGACGCGCGGGTCGCGCAGCGTCCAGGCGATCGCCATCTGCGCGAGCGACTGGCCGCGGGCGGCGGCGATGTCGTTGAGCGCGCGCACGTGGCGCAGCGACTCGTCGAGCATGTCGCTCGTGAGGAAGCGTCCCTCGGCCGCGCGCGAGTCCTGCGGGATGCCGTCGAGGTACTTGTCGGTGAGCATCCCCTGCGCCAGCGGCGAGAAGACGATCGCCCCGATCCCCTCCTGCCCCAGCACGTCGAGCAGGTCCTGCTCGATCCAGCGGTTCAGCAGCGAATAGGACGGCTGGTGGATGAGCAGCGGGGTGCCGAGGTCGCGCAGGATGAGCGCCGCCTCCTCGGTGCGCGTGGCCGAGTAGGACGAGATGCCGGCGTAGAGGGCCTTGCCCTGGCGCACCGCCGTATCCAGCGCGCCCATCGTCTCCTCCAGGGGCGTGTCGGGATCGAAGCGATGCGAGTAGAAGATGTCGACGTAGTCCAGGCCCATGCGCGCGAGGCTCTGATCCAGGCTCGCCAGCAGGTACTTGCGCGATCCCCACTCCCCGTAGGGACCGGGCCACATGTCGTAGCCCGCCTTCGTGGAGATGACGAGCTCGTCGCGCCAGGGGCGCAGGTCCTCGCGCATGATCCGCCCGAAGTTGACCTCCGCCGAGCCGTTGGGCGGGCCGTAGTTGTTGGCGAGGTCGAAGTGGGTGATGCCGCGATCGAATGCGTGGCGCAGCACGGCGCGCTGCTCCTCGATCGGCTGCGTGTCGCCGAAGTTGTGCCAGAGGCCCAGGGAAACGGCGGGCAGCTGCAGGCCGCTGCGCCCGCAGCGGCGGTACGTCATCGCGTCGTAGCGCTCGGGCGCGGGAAGATAGGTCACGGATGAGAGCTTTTCATGCGGGCGTATCCTGCATCGCGATGGTCGCGCCACGCGCACTCACCATCCTGCTCGCGGCGCTCGCGCTCGGCTGCGGCGCGGCTGTCCTCGTGGCCGCCGCGCCCGGACCGCTCAGCACGCCGGCGCTCGCGCACCCCGAGCCGGGCGACGTCGACGGCGACACCGTGCGCGACATCGTCGACAACTGCCCGACCGTGCCCAACGGCGCCCAGGTCGACACCGACCTCGACGCGATCGGCGACGCCTGCGACGCCGACGACGACAACGACGGCGTCCCCGACGCCACGGACAACTGCCGCATCGTCGTCAACCCCGATCAGGCCGACGCGAACGCCGACGGCCGCGGCGACGCGTGCCCGCCCGTGGACACCGACGGCGACGGGCGCCTGGACGAGGACGACAACTGCCTGACGGTGCCCAACCCCGACCAGCGCGATCTCGACGGCGACGACAAGGGCGACGCCTGCGACCGCGATGACGACAACGACCTCTACGACGACGGCTTCGACAACTGCCCGACCGTCTACAACCCCGACCAGGCCGACCTCGACGGCGACGGGATCGGCAGCGCCTGCGACCCGGCCGAGCTCATCGCCGGGCCCGCGGGCAGCGCGGGGACGACCGCGCCCGGCCTCGCGGGGGGCGGCGCGGCGGCCGCGAACGACCACGCGGCGCCGAAGCTCACGGTCTCGGTGGGCCGCCGCCAGCGGCTCGGCGACGCAGGGCCGGCGCTCGTCGTGACTGCAAGGTGCTCGGAGGCCTGCACGCTGAATGCCGTCGCCGATGCGACCGCCGCCGCGGCGCGGCGGGCGCGGCTCGCGCGAACGCGCGTCGTGCTCGCGCGCGGGACCTGGTCGCTGGCGGACGCCGGCCGCACCTACGTCTTTGCTCGCTGGAGCGCGGTCACGCGCCGGCTGCGCGGGGCGCGGCGGCTGGCCGCGACCGTGCGGGTCACAGCCACCGACGCCGCACGCAACAAGCACACGGTCACGCGGCGCATCGAGCTGCGCCGCTGAGCAGCCGCGTGACGGCCGGCCAGGCCCTTGCGGGCCCGGCCGGTGCGCCCCGCCTCCCTATGAGCGAAGCGCGATCGCCAGCGACTTGTTTCGCGTGCGCTCGGTCCCGCCGTTGGGCTTGAATGCCACCTGCATCACCCCGCCGGTGCGGTGCGTCGGACGCCGCGCGAGCGTGCGCCGTAGCGAGCGCTCGGAGGCGCTGGACAGACGGAACGTCAGGCGCAGGCTGCCCTTCTTCGTCGCGGTTCTCGTCGTCCGCGCGATCCGGACGGAGCGACGCCCGATCGCCGCCCTGAGGTTCGCGACGACCCGGCCGGCGCCCGGCAGGGTGATCGTGGCGGTCGCCCGCCGGTTGCGGATCGTCAGCCGCTTGATCGTGCCGAACTTGATGAACGAGGACGGCGCGGCCTTTCCGGCGCCGGCGTTGGCGCCGGGTGCGGCGACGGCGCCCACTCCGGCGCCTGGTGCGGCGGCGGCCGCCGGCTGGGCCAGCACCGCCCCCGGCCCGGTGTACTTCGTGATGTAGAGCCCGAAGTCGCGATCGGAGTTCGCGATCAGCCGGTTGCCGGCGCTGTCGGTGAACTGCTCGACACCCCAGAAGTCGTTGCCGCCGCCGTCGATGAACCTTCCGGTCTCCTCCAGGCCGTTTGCGCGGCTGAAGCGCATGACGCGCATCCCGCCGGCGTAGTAGGCGACGTAGGCGAGGTTCGTCGTGGGGTCGGTGGCGAACTCGTGGATCGACAGCGCGCCGAAGTCCAGCGCGTAGCGGTCGTCGAGCGATTCGGTGATCGCGTGCGCGTCGATCTCCTCGCTCGTGTTGGCGTCATACAGGTGGGCGTAGCCCCAGCCGTCGAAGATCGTGCCGATGTCGATCGTCAGACCGGCCGTGCCGATGGGCGGCGGCAGCGTGTCGCCCGGGGTCGCCACCGCGCCACCCGTGCACTGGTATGTGGCGGGGTCGAAGACGTTGAGGATCCGCAGCCCGTCCGCGCGGCCGACGAACGCCATCGGGATGTTCGTCACCGCCGGGTCGAGCAGCATGTTGATCAGGCCCTCGCAGCGACCGCCGTCGCCGCCGACCTCGTTGTTGAAGATCACGCCCATCTCATAGCCGGCCGCCTCGATGGCGTCCGCCTTCTCCTGGAACGTGCAGACCCCGCGCTCGGCGACCGCAATCGTCACGCCCGGCGGCGGAGGCGGCACGCTGGCGAGCGTGCACGCCTGGCCGACATAGACGGTGTCGCCCGTGACCGAGGTCCCGCCCGGGATCGGCTCGGCGTCGGCCACCAGCGACTCGAACGCGACGCCCGCGAACGGCGCCTCCGTGATCGTGCTCACGGCGCGGAACGGCGCGAAGTCCTCGTCCGCCGCGAGGAAGAACTGATTGTCACCGGAGTACTCCGCCTGGTGGGCGTTGCCCTCGGGCGGATCGATGCCCGTCAGCGGATCCGGGTCGTCGAAGTTCGTGTCGGTGATGTACGTCGGGTGGGCCGGGTCGTCGACGTTGAGCTGCACGTAGCCGGCGTCCCAGTAGGACACGAGGGCGCGCATCGTCCCGCCGATGTTCTTGACGACCACGTCGTGGTGGAACAACGTGTTGCCGTGCGCAGACTGGCCGACGATCTGGCTGGCGTTCGGGAGCGTCAGCGGATCGAAGTCGCTGATGAACTCGGGGTCGCGGGGATCGGTGATGTCGAAGATGTCGACGTCCGCCAGCTCGGTGTTGTCGGAGGCCACGAGGAACGCGCGGGGCCCGTTCTGCCAGATGAAGACGCTGTGGAAGGAGTTGGCCGCGATCGTCGGGTCCTGGACGAGCGAGCCGTCAGGTGAGCGGTCGCCCGCGCCCTGCACGAGCGCGACCGGGTTCGCCGGGTTCGTGACGTCGTAGAGGTCGAAGCCGCCGCGCGTCTTGTCGAGCGGCGTGGAGCAGGCGCTGGTCACGTTGGAGCCGTAGGTCTCGTCGTTGACGGCCAGCAGGTCGCCCTTGAACTGCGGCGTGTTGACCGTGATCACCTGGGCGCCCTCGCCGTGGTAGAAGGGCTGCTGGGCCGGGATGAAGCTGATCTGCTGCGGGTTGGACGGGTCGCGGATGTCCACGACGAAGGTCCCGCCGCCGCGGCAGTCGGCGTTGTCCCAGGAGTTGAGGTAGGCAAAGCCCTTATGGACCGCGACGTCGGCGATCTGGCCGGGCACGACGGGCAGCCCGGTGCCGGGATCGATGAGGTTGAGCTTGCTGATGAGCTGCACGTTCTCGGCGACCGGCGGCAGATGGCCGAACAGCGGTCCGTGCTGCGCGAGGCTGAAGGCGGCAGGCGCCTTCGCGGCGGCTTGACCCGTGCCGTCGGCGACGCGGCCGGAGCGCGCCGCGTCGCGCGCGGTCTTCGAGACGGCGAGCGCCGGCGGCGCGAACAGCGCCGTGGCAAGGCAGGCGAACAGGAACGCGGCGGGTACCCCGCGGCGCGTCGGCAGGACCAGCGTGGCACTCATGGCCATATCCCCCAGAATCTGATGACGGTCCAGCGCCTGCCGGTCGTCCCCCGCCCGGCAGCGGCGCGTGTTGGGCTGCACGGTTGCACATTTCGGCACAAATGCAACGGGTCCGCGCATGTTGGGTGCGCCTTATCGCACGAGGCGGATGCTCACGGGCCGCGCCTGGCGCGAGTTGCCGGCGCGGTCGGTCGCGACGGCTGTCAGGCGCATCGACACCGGGCGGTGCCGGCGCAGCGCCCGCAGCGCCTGGCGCCAGCGCGCGCGAGAGAGCGTCACGACGAGCTCGGCGCCGCCGCCCGCCACGGAGACCCGGCGGCGCACGACGTTGACGGGCAGCGCGAGGTCGTCGATCTGCAGGGCCCCCGAGACCGCCACCGAGCCGCGCTCGGTCGAGCTCGCGAACAGACGCACGCGGCGCGAGCGGCCGATGTGCTGGCGCCGCGCGCCGCCGACCTGCATCTGCGGCGCGACGCGGTCGTTGGCGACACCGGCGCCCGGCGGCGCGAGCATCGGGGTCCGCACGACCGTCTCGCAGTCGCCCGCGATCTCGTCGAGCGTGTCGGCGTCGACCTTGTCGGCGCCCTCGCCGCAGCGCACGACGTCCTGGATCCCGTCGCGGACGCGGATGTCGTCGTCGCCGGCGTCACCGGAGACCTCATCGCCGCCGAGGCCGCCGATCGCGACGTCGGCGCCCGCACCGCCGGCGAGCACGTCGTCGCCGTCGTCGCCACTGAGCTGATCGGCCGCCGGGCCGCCGGTGAGCTGATCGGCGCCGGCGCCGCCGAGCAGCGTCGTCGCGATGTCCACGCTCACGGTGGCCTTGTCCTCGCGGTCGCCGAGGTCGAGGCGGATGGACCGCAGCCCGGCCGACGGGCAGAAGGTCTGGATGATCCACGCGTTGGCGTCCGGCGTGACGTCGCCCGGCGTGCACGAGCCGGGATCCATGCCGCCGTCGACCGTCGGGTCGAGGAACTCGATCCGCGTGCCGTTGGTCCGCACGACGAGCGTGTTCAGCGACGTCGCGTCGGCGGAGATGTAGGAGACGAGCGCGCCGGCCGGCCGCACGAGCGAGTGCGCGCCGGCGCCGGCGGGCGCGATCCCGGCCGCCGCCGCGGCGACGAGGACGGCGATGGCGATGCGCGCCCTCACGGCCGGAAGACCGCCTTCCAGGTCGCGGCGCCGTCCGTCGTGTGCACGATCGTCCCGTCGCTCAGCGCGAGATAGAGCTCGTCCCGGCTCACGGCCCGGAACTTATAGGGCTCGCCGCCGACCTTCGCGGCCGCCTTCCACGTCTCGCCGCCGTCGGAGGAGCGCTCGACCGTCCCGTCCTTCAGCGCGCGGTAGAGGGCGTCGGGCGCCGGCCATGCCAGCCGGATCCCCTGGCGCCGGTCGATCGGGCGCCACGACCTGCCCGTGTCGGTGGAGCGAAACAGCTCGTCGGCGTTGGAGGCGACGACGCGCCGCGCGTCGGCGGGGTCGACCTCGAAGTCGATGATGAGCCCGCGGGGCGTGAAGTTCTCGGTGAACGTCCGCCCGCCGTCGGCGGAGATCAACAGCGCGCTGAGCACGGCATCGAACGCGTACATGCGCCCGTGCGCGAGGACGATCTTGTGCAGGTCGGCGTCGCCGAGGCGCGCGACGACCGACCACGTGCGGCCGGCGTCATCCGAGCGGATGAACCCGAGGAACGACGGGAGCGTGCCCTGCTGATCGGGATGCCCGGACCCGATCAGCCTGCGCCCGCCCGCCGCCAGGACCTCGAGGAACGTCCCGACCGTCGACCGCCGGCCCCGGGCGCTGATCGTCCCGCGGATCCGCTGCACGGCGCCCGAGGCGGGGTCGATGCGAAAGAAGCCGCGGTTCGTCGTGAGCAGGAAGTCCTTCGTCTCGGGGTCGATGTCGAGCGCGTTGACGTACGGCGGCTTCTTCGTGAAGTCGACGAGGCGGTTGGAGCGCGGACCCCCGGCGCCGGACGTGTCGGCGGCGCCGCAGCCGCCCGCGGCGACGGCGAGCAGCACGACCGCGCTCATCAGCGCCGCCGCGCGCGCGCTCATGCGGTGCCCGCCTGCGCCAGCAGCCAGAGCGCGAGGGTCGTGAAGCCGACCATGATCCCGAGCATCGCGTACTGCGACCGAACCGCTCCGCGCGCCTGCCCGTAGAGGACGAGCGCGCGATCGTGCGCGAGCATCAGCGCGGCCACGTGCCCCGCGACGACGCAGGCCACCTGCAGGTACCACGCCTGGTTCTGGGAGATCAGGCCGTAGTTCACGGCCGACGACGCGGTCCCGAAGAGATCCCAGCCGCGTCCCAGCGGGTCCGACAGCAGGTAGGCGATCCCCTGGCCCTCGAAGAGAAAGAACGTCAGATAGTGCGCGGCCACGTACACGAGCGCGATCGGCACGAGCGAATGCACGAAGCCGCGTCGCACGCGCTCGGGCGACAGCGCCGGCGACAGGCGGTGCGCTTCGCGGCTGCCCAGCGCGTAGAAGGCGGCCACGAGCGCCACGCCGGCGAGGAGCCCGACCGTCGCGGCGACCTTCTGCGCCGTGGGCACGCTCACCCCGAGCGCCGTGACGGCGTCCTGCAGCGGCCCGCGCAGCGAGGCCCACGTCCGCCCCTGGCTCAGGCCGTCGAACGTCACGGTGCCGATCATCACGGCGACGAACGCGATCGTCCCGGGCACGATGGCGAGCTTCGGCAGGCCGCCGAGCGGGGGCCGCACGCCGACGACGCGGTCGCGCGTCTCGAACGGCGAGATGCGCGAGAGCAGGTTGAAGTAGACGGAGAACGCCTCGCCGCGCGTCGTCCAGCATTCGACGCCGTAGCCGGCCTGGGCCGCGAGCGTCAGGGCGGTGTAGGCCGCGACCGCGATCGCCAGCGTGCGCGGGTGCTCGCCCCAGCCTGAGACGAGCTCGATCCACGTGAAGACGAGCAGCCCCCCGACGGCCGGCCAGCGCCCGAGGCGCTCGGGGTACTCCCGGACGCGGGCCGGACCGCCGCCGCGGCCGCGCCTGACGACCCATCCGGTCGCCCGCCCGATGGCGCGCCACGGGCTCAGGGCACGAAAGAGGTCCCCGAACAGCGCGCTGGCGAACGCCATGCCGACCCAGAACGTGATGAAGACGAACGTCGGCGCGACGTTGCTCAGGGCGTTCTGCGAACCGGCGTAGCCGGCGACGATCACCAGCACGAGCAGCGCCACGCCCAGGGCGCCGGCGCCGACCTCGACGACGCGCCCGGCGAGCAGGCGCCCGAGGCCCGCGGGCAGCGGCCGCCAGTGGTCGCCCTCGAGCTTCGGCCGGGGCCAGAGGACCGCCAGCGCGACGAACGACACGACGAGGACGACCGCGGCCGCCCAGCCGAACAGCCACTCCGGGAGCGGCAGGTTCGCCCGCTGGATGAGCCCGTGCGCACTGGCGGGGGCCGGCAGCGCCGCAGCAGCCGCGAGCAGCGCCGCCGCCAGCGCGATCACCCGCACGAGCACCGGCCGGGCGCTCAACGGCGGATGGCGAAGAAGACCTTGATCCCGCGCGAGCACCGGAACTTGAGCTTCGTCTCGCGGCCATAGTTGCGACAGGTGTAGCCCGTCGGCCTGCGATGCGCCGAGAGGTACTTCGACGCGTAGGTGCGCGCCGTCGTGCATCGCAGCTGGTCGGCCTTGATGTCGTAGCGCTTGGCCTTGACCGTCAGCCGGCCGCAGTCGCTCGGCGGCACGATCGCCTGCCCGCGCGGGGCGAGGACGGCGGCTGCCGCGCACGTCAGGACGAGCGCAACGATCACAAGCTGCGTCCGCGGGATCGGCCGGCTCTGCATCGCGATGATCCTCCCCTCTTCCGCCCCGGCATCTCAGGGTAGCGCGGCGGGCCCGGGCTACCCGCCGTCGCACCCGGGTACCCGTGTCGCATGACATCCCGAGAGACGATCGCCGTCCTGGGCGCCGGCGGCACCATGGGCCTGCCGATGACCCGCAACCTCGCGCGCATCGGATTCATCGTGCGCGCCTGGAACCGCTCCCCCGAGAAGGCGCAGCCGCTGGCCGGCGACGGCGTCGAGCTGTGCGACACGCCGTGCGCGGCCGCGCAGGGCGCGACCGTCGTCCTGACGATGCTCAGCGACGCCGACGCGGTCCTCGACGTGATGCAGGGCGACGACGGCGCGCTGGCGGGCAGCGCCGGCGACGTGGTATGGCTGCAGATGAGCACGATCGGCCTCGAGGGCACGGCGCGCTGCGCCGAGCTCGCCGAGCGCCACGGGCTGCAGTTCGTCGACGCGCCGGTGCTCGGGACCAAGCAGCCGGCCGAGAAGGGCGAGCTCGTCGTCCTGGCGTCGGGCCCCGAGAGCGTGCAGGCGCGCCTCGCGCCGGCGTTCGACGCCGTCGCGAAGCGGACGATGTGGGTCGGCGAGGCCGGTTGCGGCACCCGGCTGAAGGTCGCCGTCAACACGTGGATCCTGTCGATCGTCGAGGGCGCGGCGGAGACGCTCGCGCTCGCCGAGGGCCTGGGGCTGGACCCCGCGCTCGTGCTCGAGGCGGTCCAGGGCGGCCCGCTGGACCTGCCGTACCTGCAGATGAAGGGCTCGGCGATGATCGCGCGCAGCTTCGAGCCCGCCTTCCGCCTGGCGCTCGCGGCCAAGGACGCGGCGCTCGTGCAGGACGCGGCTGCCGAGCACGGACTCGACCTCCCGCTCGTCGCGGCGATCCGCCGGCGGCTGGACGAGGGCGTGCCCGACCACGGCGACAAGGACATGTCGGCGACGTTCCTGACGTCGTCGATGGCGTAGCCGCGGGCCGCCGCGCGGGGCCGGGCAGGGGCGCGGCTACGCTCCCGCGCACGGGTTCGCCGAGTGCGCGCGATCGCGTGCGCCATGCCGGCGGCGACATGCGCCGCCGGCGGCTGACGCCGCGCTACATGCCGTCGATCGGCAGCGGCTCGTAGCAGTCGAAGGTCTCGTGTTCGATGACGAGCCCGCCGGCGACGGTGATCAGCGCGGCGATGTGCGCGGTGAGCTGGACGCCGGCGCGCAGCGGCCCGGCGTCACGCGCGATCCGCCCGCGCCATGTGACGCGCGCCGCGACGCGGTCGCCGGAGGCGATCAGCTCGTGCACGTCGAAGGACTGCTCTGACAAGAGCTCCTTGCCGGCGGCGTAGCCGGTTGCGACCGCGTCGCGGTCGCGGGTGGCGCCATGCGGGGTGATGAGGTTCGGATGCTCGACGACTTTCACATCGGGATGCAGCAGGGCGAGCAGGTCCTCGACGCTCGCCTGCAGGTCGGCGACGACCGCGAAGTAGCGCTCGACGACGGATGCCGGATCGCTCATGGGTCGCGCAATCCTGCCAGCCGCCGCTCCCGCGCGGCGCCCGTCGTGCCGATAGCGAGGTGGATGACCCGTTTGCGCCTGCTGTCGCTCGTCGTGTCGCTGGCTGCGGCCGGCCTCGCGGTCGGGCCCGGGCCGGCGGGATTCGTCGGACCGTCGGTCGCCCGCGCGACCACGTGCGCCGCGTATGGCACCCAGGCGGCCGCCCAGCGCGCGGCCGACACCCGCGACGCCGACGGCGACGGCATCTACTGCGAGTCGCTGCCGTGCCCGTGCCTGAAGCCCGGCGGCGCCTCGACCCCACCGTCGCCGTCCTCCCCGCGCCAGCGCGCGCCGGCGCCCGCTGCGGCGCGCTCGTGCAGCCGGCCCGCAGCTGTCCAGCGGCTGCGCTTCAGCGCGGCGAGGTATCCGAACATCAGGCGCCACGCGCTCGCCGCGATCGCCCGCGGCTGGCCGCGCGTCATGGTCCTCAACCGCCGCGGGACCGACGGGCGCCGCGACCGCTTGCTCCGGGGCATCCCGACCCGCAGCGGCTTCGACCGCGACGAGTACCCGGCCGCCGTCGGGCGCGGCCGGCGCAACGGCGCGGCGCACGGATTGATCCGCGGCACCGGCCCGATCGGCTGGAGAGCCGACGTGCGCTACGTGCCCAGCGGCGAGAACCGCTCGCACGGCTCGTCGCTCGGCAGCAAGCTGCGCCGGTTCTGCGACGGCACGCGCTTTCGCTACGTCTTCGGCTGAGACACTCGCCGCCATGGGCGCGAGTGACGTGGAGGTCGTGCGCCGCGCGTGGGAGGCATTCTGCGGCGGGGATCTGGAGGCGGTCGCCGCGGCACTGCATCCGAGCGTCCGGTGGTATCCCGCCGACGACCCGGACGCGGCCGAGGGGTGTCACGACCGCGACGAGGCGATCGCGTTCATCCGCCGCGCGCCCGGCGCCGGCCTCTCCGCGGATCTCGTGGACGTCGTGGACGCCGGTGACCGCGTGGTGCTGATCCTGCATCGCCGCCGACCAACCGGCGCGGACGAGCGGCCCGAGCCGCACGGCGAGGTCGTGACCGTCCGCGACGGCCAGATCACCGAGATGATCATCCACTGGACGGTCGGCGAGGCGCTGGCCGCTGCAGGCCTGGACACCGGGGCTCCACCAGCCTCGGCGCCCGCCTGAGCGCCCGCCGCGGAAGGCGCGGTATCCTCCCCCCGGGCGTGCGGGCGAAGTGTTGTGGCTGCACAAAAGCCTTCCAAGCTTTTAGGGCGGGTTCGATTCCCGTCGCCCGCTTCATCAGCCACGGGGAGTGGCGCAGTCTGGTAGCGCACCCGGCTGGGGGCCGGGCGGTCGCAGGTTCAAATCCTGTCTCCCCGACTACGGTAAAACGCCTGGAAATATCTGGTATTTGCCGGGACTCAACGGGTCCAGCCAACAGGTCGCTGTGTGCTGTTGTACGCGAAGGTCAAACCGCTCGTCGCTCACGCCGCCCGCCGCCGCGAGGGGCGACGAATGCGCGCCGCGGTCGGGTCGCCGTTCGCGCCGCCGGCGGCCTCCTCCTCGGGGAACGCGGTGAGCTGCACGAGCTCGTCGCCGACGACGAGCCCTGCGCCGGCCACCCGGGTCTGCGCGAAGCGCACGTCCCGGCCGAGGCCGATCCCGTCGTGTTCAGTGATCCGCGCGCGCAGGACGTGGCGCAGGAACGCGTCGGCCGTCTGCGTTCCGGGCCTTGTCGGGGCCTCCGAGCTGACGGCGTGCTCCAGCGCGTCGAGCGCGTAGCCCTGCACGAGCGGGGCGTGCAGCGCGGCGAAGACATCGGGGCGGCTGACATGGTCCAGGACCGCGGGGCGGCCGGCGACGAGCACGAGCGCGCCGGTCTGGCCGTCGTGCAGCGAGATCGCTGAGAGGAACTCGTCGAGCCGGCCGCGGCGGTCGTCGTAGATGTCGTGCATCGCGCCCGTGTTGGAGTGGACGTTCATGCGGTCGGACTTGCCGGCGACCTCGGCCCAGACCTCGCCCTGCATGGCGCGAGGTCCGGTACCCGCGCGAACGCCGGCACGGGCGGCGCGGTTCTTCATGCTGCGCAGTGACGGGTAGGCGGCCTGCGGCGCGGGGCTGAAGGACTCGTCGTGGCGGACGTCGTCCCAGCGGCCGACTTCGACACAGCTCACCGGGACCTGCAGCTGGCTGTGTGCGCCGACGAGCACGGACACGTCGAACGTGCGGTTCTGCTGGGCGCCAAGGACCTCCTCGCCCTCGTAGAGCAGTACGGCGTGGGCGGTCGCGTTGAGCACCAGCAGGTCGTTGACCGAGGCGATCTGAGCAAGCTCCTTGATGCTCGCGCCGGCGTCGCGGCCCTGGGCAAACGCCACGTACTCCTGTTGCGGGGCGGGCCCGTAGATGGGAAACACGCACAGCGGGCCGTGGATGTCGGGGTCGCCGAGGCGCAGAGGCTCGGCGAGGTAGTCCTGCAGTGCTGGTGCGTGGGGGCGGTTGGCGGGCATCGAGATCCTTTCGTTGCCTGTGGGTCGCCGCTGGCGCGCTTGACCTGACAGCGCTCTCGGCGTCAGATGCGCTCTTGCGCGCGCGACCCTCTCTGCGTGAGATCGCTTCCCCTTCGCCTGGCGCTCGAGCCGCTGCTGCCGACTCGCACGCCGGCCACGATGGACTGCTTTGAGTACGGCTTTCGCCGGCGGCTGCCCGGCGGTCCGATGCTCACGAGTGATGACCCGGCTGCCTACAAGGACCGCGGTATGGCCGCCCGTCCTGACGCGGGCGAGCCCGTGCTCGCCGACACCGCGTGGACCGTTCCCGCCGTCTCACGCCACAAGCAGAAGGAGGCCCACCATGGCCACCCGCGATGTGGGGTCGGCTTGGGGCCGTTGGAGAAGCCAAGATCGCGGAGTCCAGCCGGCCGACGCGCACCCGGAGCGCCGGGCTGCACCGGTGATGAGGTGCCGCCTCGGTCTGGTGGTGCGCGAGGCCGCGCGGCGGCGATGCCCGCCGCGTCACTGCGCTGCCGGCCAGCCGGACTCAGGGGTGGGAGCTGACGACGCGCAGGCCGTCGATGCGCTGAAAGTGCGTGCTGTTGCGCGTCGCGACGCCGAGCCCGTGGGCCAGCGCGGTCGCGCCGATCCAGAGGTCATGCGCGCCGATCGCCTGACCGCGAGCACCGAGGTCGGCCCAGATGTCGGCATGGACGCGCGCGACCGGCTCGGTGATCGGGATCGCCTCCATGCCGGCCAGGACGTGCTCGACGAACGCCCGTCGCCGCGCGCGGATCGCGCCGTGTGCGCGGTTGACGCCGTGCAGCAGCTCGCTGACGGTAATCACGCTGAGCGCGCGATCCTCGTCGCCCAGCAGCCGTTCGACATCCGCCGTCGCGTCGCCGCGCTCAAGGTCGATCAGTAGATCGGTGGCGATCAGGAGGGCCACGGCTCGCCCGGCGCGCCGACGCTGTCGCGGGCGGACTGAACGTCGGCGGCGAACGCGTCGTCCGGGCGCGGAGCGCTCGCGATCAGCGTGCGGAAGCGCTCGGCCGAGAGCAATCGCGCGCGGGGCGGTGCGATCACCGCGACGGGGGCGCCGCTGCGGGTGACCTCGACGACCTCCCCAGACGCGACGCGGTTGAGCACGTCGGAGAAACTGCGCGCGGCCTCGGTGGCGGTCATGCGGGTCACGGCGGCAGACTATCAGATAAATCAGAGTGAGGGTGCACACTGAGAACCCTGGGGTCGATCACCCCGTTCGCGCCGCGACGGCTTCGCGGCCCCATGATGGACCCGTGCGTCCGTCACTGCCGGGCTCGGTACTACGCTCGGTCAGCATCAGCGGCCTTGCTCTGGTGCCGTGCTCGAACTCGTCGATGGCCGCTGCGACGCGGTCGTCGTCGACCTCCACGCTGACGAGCTCGACCGGTTCGCTGGGCGGGAGGACCAGGCTCGCGCGGTCGAGGATGTGGACGCCGAGGTCCTCTGCGCGCGCGACTTCGCCTGGCGCCGGGAGCGACGATGCGATGAGCTTGAGCATCTGCTCGTGCTTGCCGAGGACGGGCACGATGAGGTGATCGCGTGCGCGGGTGACGGCGACGTAGAGCAGCCGCACGCGCTCAAGCTCGATGAGCTCCTTCTGTCCTGAGCATCGGGAGGCGCGCGAACCTACACGGCAGGCTCGGCTGGTGCGTCGGCGCGGGCGCGCATCGTCAGCATGATGCTGATCGCCAGCACGAGGATCGCGGCGCCGATCGCGGCGACGAACCCGACGGGTGTCGCGGCGATGACCCCGAGCGCGATCATCACCCAACCCAGCCAGCGCGGAAGCACGCCGCTCTTGAGGACCGCGAGCCCGGTCGCCCACAGGAACGCCATCACACCCATGATCAGCGGGATGAAATCGTTGTCCCACAGCGCCTGGAGCGCCTGCGCCGCGACGGGATCGATGTCCGCGGCCCCCTCTGCGAGCGCGAAGGAGATCATCGCGTCGATGGCGAACCCGATCGCGACGATGACGAGGCCGACGAAGGCGACCAGCGACAGGATCTCCCCCGGGCCCGCTGCGGCGTGCAGGACCTTGCGCAGGTACGCCGCGAAGAAGATCAACAGCACACCCGCGACGGCCGCGAGGATCGCGCCGAGCTGGACCGAATCCTTGTTGTCGACGTAGAACTTGACGATCGTGGGCGCCGGCTTGTCGGCGCCCTCCGGCTCGCCGCCGATCGCGAAGCCGAGGATCCCGACGACGATGAACGCCGCGCCGGTCAGCGGTGCGAGCCAATCCCTGTTGCGAGTCATGTCCGCTCCTGGTCCGTGGATGCCGGATCGGGAGACCGACCCAGCGCGACCGTACAGGTCGCGTACACGCCAGGGCAAGGCGACGATCCGTGCGGGCGAGTTGCCGGTCGCGACGACGCGCCGCGTACCCGTCAGCCCCCCGCGGCCACCTCGTGCGATGAGTTTGCGCGAGTGCGAGAGTCTTGGTGGCATGAGCAATCCCACGCAGGCATCCACCACCATGTCGAACATCGGTGTCGCGATGTTCACGATCGCCGATCAGGACGCGGCGATCGCCTACTACACGCAGACTCTCGGCTGGGAGCTGCGCGCCGACGTCCCATTCGGCGACGAGGGCGCCGGACGCTGGGTCGAAGTCGCCCCGCCGGGCTCGACCGCCCGCCTCGCGCTCAACACTCCGATGGGCGACGGGGCCCCCGGCGGCAGCGCGATCGGAGTCGAGACGCCCGACGTCGAGGCAGAGTACGCGCGCGTCCAGGCAATCGACGACGTCAAGACCGGCGAGATGATGGGCGGCGACGGCCCGGTGCCGCGCATGTTCTCCATCGAGGATCCGGACGGCAACCACATCTGGGTCGTGTCCGCCTGACGGCGGGCCGCATCGCCGGCGGGCTACGGCACGACGGGCGCGCCCCGCATCCCGCGAGCGTGCCGAAAGCGCCACGTCGTGCCGACCCCGTCAGTGATGACGGCGCTCTCGTAGGCGAAGCCGGACTTCCCGAGCACGCGCACGGAGGGGCCGGTCTCGGGCAGCGTGTGGGCGATGACGCTGGAGACGCCGGGGGCGGCGTACGCCTCGCGCAGCAGCTCGCCGACCGCCGCAGTCGCGATGCCGCGCCCCTCCCAGCCCGGCGAGATCGCGTAGCCCAGCTCGACGGCGCCGTCGCGCGGCGGGCCCTTGAAGCCGCCCCAGCCGACGAGCGTGCGGGGCGCGCTCAGGACGAACAGCCGCGTCCCCCAGCGCGTGCTCGCCGGGTCGGCGGCGACGGCGTCGCGGATGCGCCCGAGGGCCTGACGCCGAAGACGTCCCAGCCGCCGGCGACGTCGCAGCCGAGCGCCTGCTCGAGTGCCGGGCGACCCTCGATGGCGGCGTCCAGCAGCGCGAGGTCAGGTGTGACGAGACGTACGAGGCCGGCGGGCGCGCTCATGGCGGCGGATCGCCGAGATCACGGCGCCGGCGCTCTAGCCCTTGGCGTACTCCTCCGCCGCCTTGGACTCGAACTCGAAGCCGACGAAGCCCTCGTCGCCGACGACCCATGCGTCGTGGCCCGGCTCGATGATGTACGCGTCGCCGGGGCCGAGCTCGAGCTCGGTGCCATCGTCGTGCTGTACGCCGAGGCGGCCGGAATGGACCACGCCGACGTGGCGCGCCTGGCAGCTGTCGGTGCCGGCCACCGGCTTGATGCACTCAGACCACCGCCAGCCGGGCTCGAACGCGAACCGCCCGACCGTCGTCGTATCCATGCGCACGATGTCCACCTTCGTCTTGTCCGGGGTCCGGGTCTCGTCCGGCGACTCGAAATCGCGTGCTTGCACACCTGGCATGACAGCCTCCTGGGGTCGGTCGACGCAGAGAGTGTCCCGCCTCGGCGTGTGCGGTTACAAGTCCCCCCGCCGTGGGCTCGCCGCGCCGTCGCGCCGCTAGGGCTTCTGCTCGCGCATGCCCTTGACGGCCGCCGAGATCGCCTCGGCGTCGAGCACGTCGGCCATCACGCCGATCTGGTCCTCCCAGACGTCGTCGCCGATCTGGCTGCGGAACTCCTCCTCGAGCACGTGATACACGGAGAGACCCAACTGGGCCTCGGCCAATGCACCTGCATAGGTCGGATCGCCGAGCACAACGGTCTCGGCTGCGATCTCCGCGCTCTCATCGTCCGGAGCTCCGAGGATGACGAGCAGATGCTCGGCCCCGTGCTCATCGGAAAGGCGCTTGATCACTTCCTGGCTATTGAGGTCCATGGCCCCCGAGGCCGTTCAGACGAAGCACTCCGTCGACGTGTACGCGACGTGTCCGCCGGCGCTCTGGACGCAGGCGGCGATCGCGGGACCCGCGATGCCGTCGCGCTCACCGAGCACGATCACCTTCTTGCTCTCGAACATGGGTGCTACCTCACCTCCTCCTTCAACGCGTCGAGGCTCTTCTCGAGCCAGTCGGTCAGCTGGGCCGGGCTGATCGTCGATGCCGACAACCGCGCGACCTCCTCGCCGTCGTGCATGAGCAGGAACGTCGGCAGCCCGTGAACCTTGAGGCGGATGCACACCCGGCGGGCCTTGGGGGCCTCGAGCATGACGACGCTGACGTCGTCGCGCGCCTCGGCCAGCCTCTCGACGTGGGGCTTCAGCGCCAGACAGGGCCGGCACTCCGGGCCCCACACGTCGACGAGCGTCGTGCCGCTCTCGACGAGAGTGTCGAAGTTCTCGCGCGTCGCCTCGGCTACCGCTCCCATGCGCTCACCCTCCTGCGTCGTCGTTGGTCTCGAGCAGCACGCTCATGCCGTCGGATTGCTCGGACATGCGCCCCAGGAACAGGCTGCCCTTCGCAATGAGCTGTACCCGCCGCGCGCCGCCATCCATCAACCGGGCGCGTGCGTGCGGAACGTAGCAGAGGGCCGAGGCTATGTGACCCTGCGTCGGGGCGAAGCCGGGCATCCCGCGCTGCTCGACGAAGTCGCCCATGTCCTCCCGGCCGATGTCGCCCCGGCGCAGGGCCAGGGCGGCGATCGTCTTGTAGTTGCGCTCCGGGACGTTGCCCGAGCCCTGCGGCTCGGTGATCTCCGGATTGTGCAGCTCGGTGGCGTAGTCGTCGACGTCGAGCGATCCCATGCCGAGACGGTCGAGGGGCGCGAACACGAGCGCCTCGATGATCTTCGGGTTCGACGACCCCGCTGCCACCGGATGCTTGCCGACGGAGTCCAGCCGCACGCGTGGCGAGCGGCCGTCGTCGGCCTCGACGAGCAGCGCGCTCGCGCCCAGCACGTCCTCGAGCACCGGCAGGCCGTGCTTGAGATGACCCTGGAACTTCATCCCCACCTTCGGCAGCGAGCCGCCCGCGACGACCGCCACGCGCTGGAAGACCCCGGCCGCGACGAGGCTGCTTGCGACGACGAGCGCCGGGATCGGCGCGGCGCAGAAGTTCTTGACGTCACAGCCCGAGGCGTTGACGCAGCCCGCCGCCGCCGCCACCGACTTGGCGAGGTTGCCCCCGCCGCGCTGGTAGCGGTCCCCGATCGCCTCCTCGCCCGCGCCGATGACGTAGTCGATCGAGGCGGGGTCGATGCCGTTGTCCTCGAGCAGGCGCAGGAGCGCCAGCGTGGCGCTCGCCTTGCCCGCGAGGTTCTCGAGGAACACGCCGGCGGTCAGAGCGGCATCGCTCTCATGGGCGCGGCGCACTGCCGCGGCCAGGCGATCGGCGCCCAGGTGCAGACCCAGCGCCCCGGGCTCGGCCGCCACCGCCTCGGCGTCGCCGGCCGCGGCCGCCACGCGCTCGAGGTCGAGGTGCTCGGCGAGCGGATGGCGCGCCAGCCGCTCGGCGATCACGCCGGCCTCCGCCGAACCGAGCCTGACGAGCCCGAAGTCGTCGACCGCCGCCAGCAGGCCGAGGAACTCGTCCTCGGGCATGAGCTCGCCGGCGCCCGCGAAGCGGCCCGCGCCGTTGGGGGCGGCGCCGACCCACGGCCGCGCGGGCAGGTCGCGCGGATGCACCGCGCCGAGGAAGGCCTGGTGGGGCGCATAGGCGACGGCCTGCTCGAAGGTCCGCAGGGAGCCCAGGAACGCGGCCTCGACCTCCGGGCTCTTCGGCAGCTCGCGAGATGGCTTGGAGCCGTGGCGACACAGCCCGGGGACGTGGGCGAGCACCGCGCTCGCGGCCGAGATCACAGGGTCGGGCATGCGCCTATTGAACTGGAATGCCGTCGAAGACGGTCGGCTCGCTGACCGGCGTCGCGACGGCGCGCAGCGCCCGTTCGAGCAGTTGGCGGCGCCACGCGCGCTCTGCCTCGGGCCCGAGGTCGGGGTCGCCCGTCGGAAACGGGATGCCGCGCGTGGGCACGATGCGCGGCGCGCCGACGCGCTTTGCGATCGAGACGAGGTTGCACAGCAGCGCGGTGGGGATCCCGGCGCGCTCCAGCTCCTTCGTGAGCGTTGACCCGCAACGCGTGCCCGTTCCTCAGGTGGCGGTGAGGATGACCGCCTGGATGTTCGCCTGCCGCAGCTCGGCGGCCCACTCCATCCCGAAGCGGCGCGCGTCGGCAACCGTCGTGCCGTTGCCGGTCGTAGCCAGGACCTCGCCGTGCAGGCGTCCGATCGCGCCCTCGCGCTCCATCGCGCGGGCGACGTCGAGCGGCAGGATCCGGTTGGGATCGGCGTTGGCCCACTGGGTGGAGAACCCGCCGTGGACCGACATGAACGTGCCGGTCTCGGCCGAGTCGAGGCCGTCGAGCGAATAGCGCACCCACTTCGACGCCCGCGCGGACTCGAGACGGTCGGGGTTGCCGACCGGCACGAAGCCGCCCTCGGTCACGAGCGCGATCACCGCCTCGGCGGCGTCGGCGATCGGCGCGGCGGGCGTGACGCTGTCGAAGTCCGGGAGCGGGATCTCGGTGGCGTCGCGGTCGCCGCCGAGCCGCGTGAGCACGAGCGCCACCGCGCGCTCGGCGGCGCTGCGCTCCGCCAGGCGGTTGATGCGCGCGACCGCCCCGATGCGCCCGTCCTGCGCGGTGAGCTCCTCGCCCGCGGCCACCTTGAGCGCCGCCGTCACGAAGCGCTCGAGGGAGTCCTTCATCTGGCGTGCGGTGAGGCCGCTTTCGACGACCGCCGCGCCCGCGGCCTCGCCCAGGCCCGGGTTGTCGGGATGCATCGACGCCAGCGCGGGCAGCCCGGCCGCGCCGGCGGCCGCGGCGATCCGCGCGCACGCCATCCCGTAGCGCCCGCTGGTGAAGGCGGGACCGGCGACCACCATCTCGGCCCCGCGGTCGCGCGCCCGGGCGACGAGCTCGGCGGCGAACTCGGGGTGCGACGCGGCGTAGTCGTCGCCGCAGACGGCGGTGGCGATGATCTCGTGCTCGGCGCCCAGCAGGGAGGCCAGCTTGCGCCCCGGTCCCACGGCCCCGTCACGCAACTGCGGCCCGGTGCCCGCCGAATCCTCGCCGCCGATGCCGGCGAAGAACTGGTTGACGTAGTGGACGATCTTCATCAGCCGGTCTCCGCGCACGTGAGCCGGCCCCAGCCCAGCGTGCTCTGCGCACAGTAGATGGCGGCCACCGGCAGCTGCACCTCGTCGGTCGATGCCTGGTCGAGCAGGGCGATGCGGTCGCGGCCCAGCGCGCGGTCGACCGCGGGCAGCGTCATGCGCTCGTCGTAGTTTCCCGTGCTGACGAGGGCCGTGGCCTTGGTCGGGGGGACCACCAGCGGCGGCCCTGTCCCGTCGCGCCCCGCCATCTCCGCCAGGATCCCCACAGCCGTGATCCCCTCCTCCTCGAGGCGATCGAGCTTCAGCGAGACGTCGGCGTCGGCGTTGCCGCCGCCTTCCTTCGTCGCGATCGCGGCGTCGAGCCCCAGCCCCGCGCACAGCCGCGCGGCGTGCGCCGAGACGAGCTCCTTGTTCGCCTGGTCGACGGGCTCGGGGCACAGGATGAGCGCCGCAAGCTCCAGCTCGTCGCACGCGCGCAGGGCGGCGACCAGCGGGTGCGTCTGGTGCAGGTAGGTCGGGTTCTTCAGCGAGGGGTGGCCGTACTGGCCGCTGACCACCGCCCCGTCATCGAGCTCGCCGGGGGCGATGACGGTCGCCAGGCCGCCCGACATGCTGCGCCCGTAGACGAAGACGTCCTTGAACCTGCCCTGGGTCTGCAGGTTGAGGATGACCCCCACGCGCGGCTTGTCGCTCGAGCTCGATCCGCCGGGCTCGGGCAGCTCCTCCACGGCGTCGGGTTCGGCGTCCAGCGCGGCTTCGGCGAGGTGTGCCGCCACCCGCACGAGCCCGCGCCGCAGTGCCGCGTCGACGTCGGCCCAGTCGGCGTCGTCGGCGGGCGCGAACTCGACGACGAGGTTGTGCGTCGCGGCCAGCGGCGAAAGCGGCGCCCCGGGGCCCGACATGTCGATGACCGCCTCCTGGGCGCGGGGCAGGTAGCCGGCGGCCAGCACGGCGGCGCCGCGCAGAACGTGGGTCTCACCGCGCCCCGCGGGCATGGCGGGACCGAGCAACCCCGGGAACACGCCGCCCCCGCCCGGCCCCTTCGCACAGGGCTGGATGGCGTCCAGCGCGCCGACGATCCGCACCGAGTCGCCGGGCGACGCACAGCGCAGCCGCACGCCGGCGAGCGCGGGGTCGTCGAGCAGGCCGCGAACGCTCTCGTCCCCGACGGTGAGGCTCCCCGTCTTGTAGCTCGTGTCCTCGCCCAGGTCGAGCGCGCGCACCTCGTGCACGATCCGAGTCAGCCCCGCCACCGCATGCACCTCCCCGGCTCCTTCCGACTGTCGGCGCCACAGGGTAGTGGCTGCCGGCGAGGCGCGGCGCGGCGGGCGATCGGCCTTGCATTCGCCGGCACGTCGCGGGTAGCGTCCGCCCATGGCGGAGAGCGTCGATGATCCTGACGCGCTGGCGATGACCGACGGTGGTCTCGAAACCGTCCTGCTGTTTCGTGACGGCTTCGACCTTCCGTGCTTCGCCGCGTTCCCGCTGCTGGAGGACGAACGTGGGCGAGCTGCGCTGCGCAGGTACTACGAGGGCTTCCTGGACGTCGCGCAGGAGCAGGGACTGCCGTTCGTCCTGGACACCGTGACCTGGCGCGCGAACCCGGACTGGGGCCCGCAACTCGGCTATGACGCCGCCGCCCTCGCCGCCGCCAACGTCCGTGCCGTCGAGTTCGCGCGCGAGCTTGCCGAGGGTCGCGACGACGTCACGATCAACGGGATGCTCGGGCCCCGCGGCGACGGCTACGTCGTGGGCGAGCGGATGACACCGGACGAGGCGGCCGCGTACCACGCCTGGCAGATCGGCGTCCTGCACGACGCAGGCGTCGAGCGGATCACTGCGCTGACGCTCTCCTATCCGGAGGAGGCGATCGGCGTGGTGCGCGCCGCGGCGGCGCGAGGCCTGCCGGTCGTCCCCGCGTTCACGGTCGAGACCGACGGCCGCCTTCCGGACGGCACGACGATCGGTGAGGCGGTCGAGCGCGTCGACGCCGCGACCGCCGGTGCCGCCGAGTTCTTCCTCATCAACTGTGCTCATCCGACCCACATCGCCGCCGGTCTCGACGGTGCATCGTCCCTGGAGCGGATCGGCGGGCTGCGGCCGAACGCCTCGACGCTGAGCCATGCCGAGCTCGACGAGGCCGAGCAGCTCGACGAGGGAGACCCGCTCGCGCTCGGGCGCGACAACGCGGAGATTCGCGACATGCTCCCGTCCGTCAGGCTGCTCGGCGGCTGCTGTGGCACCGACCACCGGCACGTCGCCGAGATCGTCGCACGCTGGCGAGCGCCTCGGTCCGAGGCTGCGCCCTAGACCCGGCGGCCGATAGGCCGCCACGAGCGGGGGATGGAGGAATCGAACCTCCCGTTGCGGTTTTGGAGACCGCCGTGTTACCGATACACCAATCCCCCGGGGACGGGTCGGCATTGTAGATGCGCCCTGTCGGCGCGGCGCTCGGGCGCGGCGGGCGGCGGCCTACTGGTGCGTGACGCCATCCACCCCAGCGCGCGTGAGAAGTCCATGCATCGGGCAGGTCCTGCCATGGCGCGGGCCTCAGTCGTGCGAGATCATTGCATGCACAACTACTTGGCCCGCACGCAGCGACCATGAGGAGAGCATCATGAGCACCACCCAGATCACCGCCATCCCCACCGGCACCTGGAACGTCGACCCATCGCACTCGAGCGTCGAGTTCCGCGTCAAGCACCTTGGAATCTCGACCGTCCGCGGCGCCTTCCGCGAGTTCGAGGGCAAGCTCGAGATCGGCGACGACATCACCTCGTCGAAGGTGACCGGCACGATCAAGGCCGCCTCGATCGACACGGGCGAGCCCAAGCGCGACGAGCACCTGCGCGGGGAGGACTTCTTCGACGTCGAAAACCACGGCGACATCACGTTCGAGTCGACGAAGATCACGATCATCGACGAGGACGAGTTCCACGTCACGGGCAACCTGACGATGCACGGCGTCACCGGCGAGATCACGCTGCACGCCGAGGTCACCGGCACCGAGGAGGATCCGTGGGGCAACACCCGCGTCGGCCTCGAGGCCCACGGCGAGCTCAACCGCGCCGACTACGAGATGAAGTTCAACCAGGCGCTCGGCAGCGGCAACATGATGGTCAGCGACAAGGTCCGCATCAACGTCGAGGTCTCGGCGGTCAAGGCCTCCTAGCCCCACCGCCCCGCACGGCCCTCAGAGCACGCTTCTGCGGTGCAGCATCATTAGCCCCGTGAGCCTCCCGAGCGCCACGCCCGCTCCGCCGCCGTCGCCCCCGCCCGGGGCGGCGGCCGGGCGCGACCTCACCGTCGACCGCCTCGCGAACGCACTCGACCCCGTGCAGGTCGAAATGTTCGACGGCTTCGACGTCGGCCTCGACGGCGAAGCCTCTCGCGAGGCCCATCGTCACGACTATCACGAGCTCATCTGGGTCCGGTCGGGCTCGGGCCACCACCTGCTCGACGGCCAGCTCGTGCCGATCCTCCCCGGCACGCTCACCGTCATCGGCCGCGGCCAGGTGCACGTCTTCGAGCGCGCCCGCGCGGTGACGGGCGCGGCGGTCCGCTTCGGCGACGAGATCCTTCACGAGGGCCGTCTCGCCCGCACGGACCCGTCCTGGCTGCTGGCCGGCTGCGGGCGCTGGACGGTCACGGTTCCACGTGACCATGTCGCGGCACTCGAGAGCACGATCGCCATGCTCGCCCAGGAGGCCGCCGCGCCGCCCGACCCTCACAGCGCCGACCTGCAGCTGCACCTGTTGTCGCTGATCCTCGTGTGGATCGAGCGCTGGTATGACGCCGAGCGCACCGAGCGCCGCGACGGCGATGATGCCGGGGTGCAGACCTTCCGGCGCTTCGCCCGCGTGCTCGAACGCGACTTCGCCGCCCACCACGACGCCGTCCACTACGCCGACGAGCTCGCCGTCCCCCCGGCCGCGCTGTCGCAGATCCTCACCCGGCTGACCGGTCGCTCGACGAAGGAGCTCGTCACCGATCGCGTGATGCTCGAGGCCGCCCGCCTGCTGCGCTTCACGGATCGCACGATGGGCGAGATCGCGTATGCGACCGGATTCAGCGATCCGCTCTACTTCTCGCGGGCCTTCAAGCGCCATCACGGCCACTCGCCGAGCGCCTATCGCGAGCTGACGCGCGGGCCGCGGCCTGCCGCACGCTGAAGTCCATGCATCGGCGCATTTCTGCCATCTGAACCGGCCCTCGCGCCGCCTAGACTTTCCTCTATGAGCACCATCGAGAACCACACCGAGCCGCCCACGGCCGCCCCGCTTCCCGATGCGCTGCGCCTCGGGCCCGTGCACCTCACCGTGTCGGACCTCGACGGCTCGATCGACTTCTACGAGGGCTCGCTCGGTCTGCAGCTGCACGCCCGCGGTGGCGCGACGGCGACGCTGGGCGCCGGCGAGGAGGACCTCGTCGTCCTGGTCGAGGAGCCCGGCGCCGCGAGCGGCGGGCGCCACGCCGGCCTCTACCACTTCGCCCTCCTGTTCCCCGGCCGCGAGGAGCTCGCGCGCGCCGTCCTGCGCCTCGCCGCGACGCGCACCGGCATCGACGGCGCCGCGGACCACGGCGTGTCGGAGGCCATCTACCTGCGCGATCCCGACGACAACGGCATCGAGCTGTACGCCGACCGCCCGCGCGTGTCCTGGCCCGCCCCCCGTACGCCCGGCGAACGCATCGAGATCTACACGATCGCGCTGGACATGCAGGCGCTGCTGGATACGGTCGCCGGCGAGGAGCCCCAGGAGCAGGCCGGCCCCGGCCTGAAGATGGGTCACGTCCATCTGCACGTGGCAGACATCGGCCGGGGCCTCGCGTTCTATCGCGACGTCCTCGGCTTCGAGGTCATGGTGAACCTCGGCAGCGCGGCCTTCGTCTCGGCCGGCGGCTACCACCATCACCTCGGATTCAACGTCTGGCTGGGCAACGACGTCGAGCCCCGGCCCGCCCGGACGGCCGGGCTGCGCCACTGGGTCATCGTGCTGCCCGGCGCCCCGGACCTCGCGGCCGTGCGCGCGCGCGTGAGCGCTGCCGGCCTTCCGGTGGAGGAGCGCGAGGGCGGCTTCCTCGTCCGTGACCCGTGGGAGACCGCGGTCATCGTGTCGACGACGCCCAACGCCTAGCGCGGGAGCAGCCACTGATCGTCCTGCGGCCAGGGCAGCAGCAGCCAGCGCCCGTCCGACGGCGATCCGGGGTCGATCCGATGCGGGCGGAGGGACTCGAACCCCCAAGGCTTGCGCCACCGGCACCTAAAGCCGGCGTGTCTACCAATTCCACCACGCCCGCACGCTCCCCGCCAACCCTCGCGTGCCGCCTACCGTGCTCGTATATTGGCCGGGATGGCTCAAGGCTACGTGGTGATCGAGCATCCCAACCGTGACAAGGCCGAGTCGCGGGCCACGAAGACCGCCGTCGTCGGCCTGCTGCTCGTGAGCGCCGCGCTGATGGCGCTCGTCACCGCCGGCGGCTGGGACACGCTGCAGGGCGCCAAGTCCGTGCAGATCGTCTACATCCTCATCTACCTCGTGCTGGCGTTTCACATCGCCCGCTGGCGCAGCGGCCTGCTCCCGGTCGCCGCCGCGCTGGCGATCGTCCTGCTGATCTTCGCCGCGATCAGCGGGCCGCAGTGGTTCGCCCGCGACCGCGACGGGTTCGCCGATCCGCTGCTCGACGAGAGCATCCTCGGCCTGCTCACCGTCGTGCTCGTACCGCTGCAGCTTCTGCTGATCATGGTCGCCGCGCGCGGCTTCTCGCAGAAGTGGAGCGTCGAGGTCGAGCGCGGCGGGCCGGGCCCGACCGCCCCCCAGCCCGCCTGACCGGGACCGACCTACAATCTGGGCCGCGCCCGGGTGCTGGAACTGGAATACAGGATCGGCTCAAAACCGATTGCCCGTGAGGGATTGTGGGTTCGAATCCCACCCCGGGTATCGCGGCGGCCCTACTCCACGAGCGCGGCGAGCTCGGCCATGATCCCCGCGGGCGCCACCACGACCCCCGCGGGCGCCGTGCCCGCCGGCTCGAGCGTGCGGACCTGCAGGCCCGCGCACTCCGACAGGACCACGCCCGCGGCGATGTCCCACGGCTGCACGCCGCGCTCGTAGAAGGCGTCGTAGCGTCCCGCAGCCGTCCAGGCGAGGTCGAGGGCCGCGCTGCCCATGCGGCGCACGTCGCGCACGCGCCCGAGGAGTCCGGCCACCACCCGGGCCTGCAGGTCACGAACCTCCGAGGAGTAGGCGAAGCCCGTACCCACGAGCGACTGCGCGAGCTCGGTCGTCTCCGACGCGCTCACCGCCACGCCGTTGAGCGTCGGCCCGTCGCCGCCACGCTCGCCCGCGAAGAGCTCGTCGCGCAGCGGGTCGAAGACGACGCCGGCCAGGCCGCCGGCCCCGTCGTGCACCGCCACGCTCACGCACCACTGCGGGATGCCGTAGAGGAAGTTCACCGTGCCGTCCAGAGGGTCGACGATCCAGCGCAACCCCTCGCCCTCCTGCGTCTCGCCGCCCTCCTCGCCGAGGATCGCGTCGCCCGGCCGGCGCGCGCCGATGATCTCGCGGATCGCGCGCTCCGCGGCGAAGTCGGCCTCCGAGACGACATCGGTGGGCGAGGACTTCGACGCGGTCGCGCGCTCGCCGCCGGCGAGGAAGCGCTCGAGCAGCAGCGCGCCTGCCGCGCGCGCCGCCTCGGCGGCTATGACGCGCAGCTCGGTGGCGCTGACGGGCGCCGTCAAGAGATCGGCGGGCGCCGGCCGGCCCAGGGCCGGGCAGCCTCGAGCTGGCTCGACAGCGACAGCAGCAGCTCCTCGCTGCCGTGCGCACCGACGAGCTGGACCGACAGCGGCAGGCCTTCGCCGTCAAAGCCCGCCGGCACCGCAGCCGCGGGGTTGCCGAGGTGGTTCCAGATGCCGTTGAACGGCACCCAGCGCGTGGCCCCGTTGAGCGTGTATGCGGCCCCGCGGCCCTCGTAGGCGCCGACCTTGATCGCCGAACGCGACAGCGTCGGCCCGAGGATGACGTCGACGTCGTCGAAGATCGCGTTGACGCGCGCCGCGTCGCCGGCCTCCGCCCTGCGTGTCGCGGCGAGCCGCCGATGCGGCAGCGCCCCCAGGCGCCCGAGCGCCCGCGTCCGGCGCTCCAGGCGCTCGGGATGGTCGACCGCCCGCACCTCGGCGTGCGCGCCGGCCAGGTAGCGCATGAGCGTGTTGATGCCCGCCGCGCCGTAGCGCGGGTCGCGCTCGACGATCTCGTGCCCGAGCGTGCGCAGCAGCTCGGCGGTGTCCTCCGCGGCCCGCCGCCAGTCCGCGTGCACCCGCGCCGAGCTTCCGGGCGGGACCTTCAGCGACAGGGCGATCCGCAGGGTTCCCGGCTCCCGGGCCGCCGCCGTTGCGTACGGGCGGCCGGTCGCGACCTCGTAGAGCAGGGCGGTGTCGGCGACGGTGCGGGCGAGGAAGCCGAAGCCCGACAACCCGTTCCAGATCTCGCCGAGCGGGTCCGTGGGGATCAGATCGCGCGTCGGCTTGAGGCCGAACAACCCGCAGCAGGCCGACGGGATGCGGATCGAGCCGGCGCCGTCGGACGCCGTCGAGGCGGGGACGAGTCCTGCGGCGACGGCGGACGCGGGGCCTCCGCTGGAGCCGCCCGACGTCCGCTGCAGGTTCCACGGGTTGCGCGTCGCGCCGCCACCGGCCGTCTCCGTGAACGCCCAGACGCCGAGCTCGGGCATCCGCGTGATGCCGACGACGATCGCGCCGGCCGCGCGCAGGCGGCGCACGATCTCGGCATCGGCGGGCTGGGGCGTGTCGTAGGCGGTCGAGCCGATCGAGCGCACGACGCCTGCGACGGGCGTGTCCTCCTTGACGGCGATCGGCACGCCGAGCAGCGGCCGCTCGTCGCCGGCGCCCGCGCGGCCGCCGGCCTGATCGGCCTCCGTCAGAGCCCGCTCGGCGAAGACGGTGCGAAACGCGTTGAGCTGCGGATCGAGGCGCTCGATGCGCTCGAGCGCGTTCTCGACGAGCTCGCGGGGGGTGACGCGGCCGGTCCGGACGAGCTCGGCCTGGCGCGCGACACCGGCGAACGCGAGGTCCCGGCGCTCGGTGGTTGGGGCGGCCGCCATGCGCGGCAAGACTATCCTCAGCGGCGATGCCCCTCGTCCGCTGCGAGGACCGCGACGCGGTCCGCCATGTCGTCCTGGACCGGCCCGAGAAGCGCAACGCGCTCAGCCGCGAGCTGATCGGCGAGCTCGGCGAGGCGCTGCGCAGCGCCGCCGGCGATCCGGCCGTCCGCTGCGTCGTGCTGCGCGGCGAGGGCGCGATGTTCTCGAGCGGGATGGACACCGCCGACCTCGGCGCGCTGGCCGCCGCGCCCGAGCGCCTGCACGAGCTTCGCGAGGCGATCCTCACGATCTGGAACCTCTGCGAGGACATGGCGAAGCCGACGATCGCCCAGATCCACGGCGCCTGCCTGGGCGGTGCGGCCGAGCTCGTCCTCGCCTGCGACCTGCGGGTCATGGCCGCCGACGCCGTCATCGGGCTCGTCGAGACGCGCGTCGGGCTGATCCCCGACGTCGGCGGCTGCTCGCGCCTGCCGGCGCTCGTCGGGCTCGGGCGGGCGAAGGAGCTCATCCTCGCCTCCAAGCTCATCGACGGGACCGAGGCCGAGCGGATCGGGCTCGTCAACCGCGTCGCCCCCGCCGCCGAGCTCGGCATCGCGACCGACGCGCTCGCGGGCGAGCTGCTGGCCTGCGCGCCGCTGGCCGTCGGCCTCGCCAAGGGCGTGCTCAACGCCGCCGCACGACCTGCGCTGGCGGGCACGCTCGAGCAGGAGGTCGCCGCGCAGGAGCTCTGCGCGAGCAGCGACGACTTCCGCGAGGGCATGCTCGCGTTCGCCGAGAAGCGCCCGCCGCGCTTCGCCGGGCGCTGAGCCCGCGGCGGGCATGCGGATATGCTCGCCCGGTCCTTGCCCGAGCCGGTTTCCATCATCGGCGCCTCCGGCGCGCTCGGCTTCGGACTGGCGGTGCGGCTCGCCCGCGCCGGCAGCGAGGTCACGATCGGCTCCCGCGAGGCCTCTCGCGCGGAGGAGGCCGCCGACCGCGCCCGGGCCGCCGTGCCGCAGGGCAGCTTCACCGGCCGCGCCAACGACTCCGCCGCAGCAGCCAACGAGATCCTCATCCTCTCCGTCCCCTTCAGAAACCAGAGCGAGACCCTGCACAACCTGCGCGACGTCCTGCGCCCGGGTCAGCTCGTGATCGACGCCACGGTCCCGCTGGCGGCCGCGGTCGGCGGCCGGGCGACGCGCACCCTGGGCGTCTGGCAGGGCTCGGCGGCCCAGCAGGCACAGGAGATGGTGCCCGAGGGCGTGACCGTCGTCAGTGCCCTGCACACCGTCAGCGCCGCGGCGCTGCGCAATCTCGACCACGAGCTCGACGAGGACGTCCTGGTCGCCGGCGACCGCCGCGCGGACAAGCGCCGCGCCGCCGCGCTCATCGACCGCATCGACGGCCTGCGCTGCGTGGACTGCGGGCGGCTGGAGATGGCGCGCTTCACCGAGCAGCTCACCGCGCTCATGATCTCCGTGAACGTGCGCTACAAGACGCGCGCCGGCATCCGCGTCACGGGCCTGCCGGACGACCTCTGGCCCGCGGCCTGATGGCGACCGTCGTCGTCCTCGCGGGCGGCACCGGCGGGGCCAAGCTCGCTCGCGGCATGCTCGACGTCGCCGGCGACGAGCTCACCGTGATCGCCAACACCGCGGACGACATCGAGATCTACGGCGCCCACGTCAGCCCCGATCCCGACCTGTGCACGTTCTGGCTCACCGACCGCATCGACGACCGCGGCTGGGGCCTGCGCGACGACACGTTCGCCGTCATGGACGGCCTGCGCGAGCTCGGCGTCGACGTCTGGTTTGCGCTCGGCGACCGCGACCTCGCGATCGGGATCGAGCGCGCACGGCGCCTCGCCGGCGGCGCACGGCTGACCGAGGCGCTCGCGGAGCTCGGCGCCGCGCTGGGCCTGCGCGGGCGCGTCCTGCCGATGTCCGACGACCCGGTCCGGACGTGGGTGCGCAAGGACGGGGATTGGATCGCGTTTCAGGAGTTCATGATCCGCGCCCGCGCCGAAGGCCCGATCGAGGACACGCAGCTGCGCGGAGCCGGCGAGGCGCAGCCGACCGCCGAGGTGCTCGCGGCGCTCGCCGACGCGCGGGCGATCGTCATCGGCCCGTCCAACCCGGTGATCTCGATCGGCCCGATCCTCGCAATCCCAGGGGTGCGCCAGGCGCTCATCGACAGCCCCGCTCCGGTCGTCGCGGTCTCCCCGCTCGTCGGCGGCGAGGTCCTCAAGGGCCCGACGGCCGAGTTCATGCGCTGGGCCGGGCATCCGGCGACGACCGCGGCCATCGCCGACTGCTACGCCGGCCTCATCGACGGCCTCGTGGCCGACGAGGCCGTCCCCGGCCTCCCGGTGCTGAGGACGAACACGCTCATGGCCGACGCCGCGGGGCGCCGCCGTCTCGCCGCCGAGACCCTGAGCTTCGCGGAGGGCATCGCCTGATGGCGCGCGCCACCGACCGCACGATCGCCATCCTGCCCGTCAAGCGCTTTGCCAGCGCCAAGGCACGGCTGGGCGACGAGCTCTCCGGCGGCACGCGCCGCGCGCTGACCGAGGCGATGGTCACCGACGTCCTCATGGCGCTGCGGCGCACCGACGCCGTCCACGAGGTCCTCGTCGTCACCTCCGAGCCGGCAGCCGAGGCGATCGGCCGCGGCTACGGCGCCAACGTGCTGCACGACGACCTCGACGAGGGCCAGAGCCCCGCGGCGCTGATCGGGATCGCCCATGCGCTGGAGATCGGCGCCACGCGCGTGCTGCTCGTCCCCGGTGACTGCCCGGCGCTGGACCCCGGCGAGCTCGCGGCGCTGCTGGAGCGCCCGCAGATCGGGCCGGGGGTGACGGTCGTCCCCGACCGCCACGGGACCGGCACGAACGCGCTGCTGCTCAGCCCCCCCGACGTCATCGCGCCCGCCTTCGGGCCCGGCAGCCGCGAGGCCCACGAGCAGGCTGCACGCGCCGCCGGGGTGCCCTGCACGGTCGAGGAGATCCCGACGCTCGCGCTCGACGTCGACACCGCGGAGGACCTCGCCGCGCTGCGCGAGGCGCTCGCCGCCCGCCGCGGCGGCGCCGCGCACACGCGCGGCATGCTGAGCCGCCTGAAGGGCTGGGGCACTCCCGCCGCGAACCCGTGATCGTCGCCACCGCGCTCCCCGGCCTGCCGGAGATCGTGCCCGGCGACGACCTCGCGGCGCTGCTGCTCGACACGCTGACAGCGTCGGGCGACCGGTTCCGGGACGGCGACGTCCTCGTCGTCGCCCACAAGGTCGTCTCCAAGGCGGAGGGCCGCGTCGTGGCGCTCGCCGATGTCCAGCCCGGCGAGCGCGCGCTCGCGCTGGCGGCCGAGCACGGCAAGGATCCGCGCGTCGTCGAGGCGATCCTCGGCGAGACGGCGGAGATCGTCCGCTCGCGCCCCGGCGTGCTCATCTGCCGCACCGCCCATGGCTTCGTCTGCGCGAACGCGGGCGTCGACGCGTCCAACGCCGCGGCCGGCGAGCTCGTCCTGCTGCCGCGCGACGCCGACGCCTCGGCGCGCGCGCTGCGCGCGCGCCTGCTCGACCTCGCCGGGATCAGCCCCGCCGTCGTCATCACGGACTCCTTCGGCCGTGCCTGGCGCATCGGCCAGTGCGACGTCGCGATCGGCGCCGCCGGCATCACGACCGTGGACGACTGGCGCGGGCGACGCGACGCTGCAGGCCGCGAGCTCACCGCCACGATCATCGCCGTCGCCGACGAGGCCGCAGCGGCCGCAGACCTCGCCCGCGACAAGGACGGCCGCGAGCCCGCGGTGCTCGTCCGCGGCCTCGAGCGCTTCGTGACCGCCGAGGACGGCCCCGGCGCCGCGGCGCTCCTGCGAGCGCGTCACGAGGACCTGTTCCTCTAGAGGCGGCGGGCGCGCAGCCGCGGGTCTTTCCGGGAGTGCCAGCGGATGCTAGCTCTGTGCTAGCAGTGGCTAGCACCGCGCGAAGAGACCCCCGGCGCGCGCCGTCACGGCACGCGCGATTCGCGCGATCCCGCGGGCGCCGCCCCCGCACGACGAGGCGCCGCTAGCCGACCTGCTTGACGCTGTAGCTGCGCTGGCCGCCAGGCGTCTCGACCTTGACGGTATCGCCCGCCCGCGAGCCGACGAGCGCGCGCGCCACCGGCGATTCCGCCGACAGGCGCCCCGTCTTGAGGTCCGCCTCTGTGGGTCCCACGAGCGTGAACTCGAGCTCGCGCCCGGATGCCTCGTCGACGACGGAGACCGTCGAGCCGAACGCGACGACGTCTGCGGCCTCGCTGCGCTCGACGACCCGCGCGGCCCGCAGCCGCTGATTGAGGCGCAGGATCTTCGTCTCCAGGTGCGCCTGGTCGTCCTTGGCGATGTGGTACTCGGCGTTCTCCTTCAGGTCGCCGAGATCGCGTGCCGCCTTGATGCGCTCCGCCATGTCCGCGCGGCCTTTGCTCTCGAGTTGCTCGATCTCGGCGCGCAGCGCGGCGAGCCCCTCGGGAGTGATCTGCTCGGGTTCTGGCATCAGAGCAGGGTAACGGCCGCCGCGAAACGCCCCGCGTGCAGCCTGCGCCGCGTCAGCTGCACTGCACGCTGGAGAACTTCTCGTGCCCGTGGCCCTCGCGGCAGCGCTGCGTGTCGAGGTCGCGCACGACCGCCCACTTCGCGTTCTGCTTCTCGAGCGTGACCTGATGGCGCTGATCGCGAACGGACTTGTCCTTCACGCCGAGCACCGTGACGGTTGCGGTGGCGTCCTCGTCGGAGGTGCGACAGGTGTCGACCTCGACCTTGTCGGCTTCCACCGGCTTGGCGCCGACGATGATCTTGTCGACGTGCGCGCGCGCTGCCGCCTCGAGCGCCGGGTCGCTGCCGGGCAGGCAGTCCTTGCTGACCTTCTTGTCGTCGTCGCCGCAGGAGGCGAGCACGAGGCCGGCGAGCAGTCCGGCGAGCAGGAGCGTCGGGCGTTTCATGGCGCGCATCGTGTCACGCCGCGGCCGCTCGCAGGGGATAGCTGCGCCGCGGCTCGTAGAGGGTCGTGCGCTCAGCCGCCGGACGGCTCGCGCGGTGCGCCGCAGCCACGAGATCGGCGGGCTCCAGGCGCACGCCGTGATAGCTGCCCGCAAGGCGGCTGATGTTCTCCTCCATGAGCGTGCCGCCGAGGTCGTTGACGCCCCAGCGCAGCGCCTCGGTCGCCGCATCCAGGCCCATCTTCACCCAGCTGGCCTGCAGGTTCGGCACGCTGCGCCCGAGCGCCAGGCGGAAGACCGCCGTGTGCTTGAGGTTCTCCTCGCGCGAGATCTCCTCGACGCCGTGCGTGCGGCCCAGCAGCGTGTGGAACGGGATGAAGCTCAGCGGCACGAACTCCGTGAATCCCCCCGTGCGCTCCTGCAGCTCGCGGACCACGCGCATGTGCTCGGCGAGCTCCCACGGCTCCTCGATGTGGCCGAACATCACGGTCGCCGTCGAGCGCAGCCCGGCGCGGTGGGAGGCCTCGATGATCTCCACCCAGCGCGCGACCGGCAGCTTGTTGGGGCTGATGCGCTCGCGCACCCCGTCGTGCAGGACCTCGGCCGCGGTCCCGGGTGTCGAACCGAGGCCGGCGTCGCGCAGGCGCTCGAACACCTCGGCGGGCGCCAGCCCGCTGACGTCGCACATGTGCGCGATCTCCATCGGCGAGTAGGCGTGCAGGTGCAGCTGCGGCGCCGTCTCCCTGGCCAGCCGCAGCCAGCCGAGGTAGTCCTCCAGGCACCAGTCGGGATGGATCCCCGACTGCATGCAGATCTCGGTCGCGCCGAAGTCCACCGCCTCATGCACCCGGCGCACGAACTCCTCGCGGGCGAGCTCGTAGGCGCCGGGCGAGCGCCTTCCCTGGCCGAAGCCGCAGAACGCGCAGCCCACGACGCAGACGTTCGAGACGTTGACGTTGCGGTTGACGACGAACGTCACGGTCTCGCCCGCGAGCTCGCCGCGCAGTTCGTCGGCCGCCTGGCGCATGTCCTCGATCGCCTCGGGCCGCGTCTCGGCGAAGAGCGCCGTGAGCTGCTCCTCGTCCAGCGCGATCCCGTCGCGCGCCAGCGCGATCGAGGCCGCGACGCCGTCGCGGTGGATGACGCGCTCGTCGCGCCGGCCCGAGCCGCGGCGCGGGATGAAGCTCCAGTAGCGCGCCCGTACGACGTCGAGCACGCCCTGCCCCATCCACTCCGGATCGATGTACTGCGGGTAGACGCAGAGCCGCTCGGTCAGCGCGATCCCCGCGCCGCGCAGGCGCTTGCGGACCTGGTGCGGTGACGGAAACGGATGTTCGGGCGAGATGTGGTCGCCGTTGGCGCTCAGCCCGCCGAGGTCGGTCGCGCCCGCCCCGACGAGCTGCGGCCACCAGTCGGCGAGGTTCGGCGGCACCTGGATGCCCACGTCGGGCATGAGGCGCCGGCACTCGCCGACGAGCCGGCGCATGTCGTCGACCGTGACCGGCGTCGCCCAGCTCGGGAGATCCAGGCGCGGCCCGGCGCCGATTCCCGTCCGCCACAGCTCGCGCGCCGCCTCGTCGGCGATCTGCGCCGGCTCGCGGCCGTAGTAGCTCGAATGCGGGACGAAGTTCTGCAGGATGACCTCCTGCAGGTGGCCGTGTTCGCCGTGCACGGCGGCGAGCGCCTCGAGCGCCTGCACGCGCTCCTCCTCGCTCTCGCCGATGCCGACGAGGATCCCGCTCGTGAACGGGATCCGCAGCTCGCCGGCGGCCGCGATCGTCTCCAGCCGCCGCGCCGGGTGCTTCGTCGGCGAGCCCTGGTGGGCGACGAGACCGGGGTTGACGGACTCGAGCATGAGTCCCTGCGAGGCGGTGACCTCACGCAGCCTGGCGAGGTCCTCGCGGCCGATCACGCCGAGGTTCGTGTGCGGCAGCAACCCGCGCTCCAGCGCACGCTCGCAGGCCCACACGACGTACGCGACGAAGTCCTCGTGGCCGTACTCCTTCAGGCGCGCCCGCACGCCGGCGTCGACCTCCGGACGCTCGCCCGTCAGGACCAGCAGCTCCTTGACGCGCCGCTTCTCCGCCCGGTCGAGGAGCGCGAGCACCTCGCCGGGGGCGTGCAGGTGCGTGCGGTGCGTCGCGAACGCGCAGTACTTGCAGTGGCAGCGGCAGGTGCGCGACAGCGAGAGCGTCAGGTTGCGGCTGAAGGTGACCCGCCGGCGCACCGCGCGGAGGTTACGCCCCCGGCGCTCGGTGCCTGCGCGGGTCGCAGAACAGGCCGACGTATCCTCGCCAAGGTCATGCGGTGCAAGCTCCTCGTCTCGCTCACCCTCGCGGTTGTGCTTGCCCTCTGCGGCTGCGGCGCGGCGAAGGTCGACCGCGCGCCCAACCGCGCAGCGGCGCTGCTGCTGGATTTCCAGCCCAACGCGGTCCACGCCGGCATCTACATGGCCGTCGCGCGGGGCTACGACCAGGCGCTCGGCGTCACGCTGCGCGTCCGCGTCCCGTCGGCCTCGACCGACGCCGTGAAGTTCCTCGTGGCCGGCCGGGCGCAGTTCGCGGTCCTCGACATCCACGACCTCGCGATCGCGCGAGAGCGCGGGCGCGACATCGTCGGCGTCATGGCGCTCGTCCAGACGCCCCTGGCGGCGATCCTCGCGCAGCCCTCGATCGCGACGCCGCGCGACCTCGAGGGCCGCCGCGTCGGCGTCAGCGGCCTGCCGAGCGACGAGGCGGTGCTGCGTTCGATCGTCGCCGGCGCGGGCGGCGACCCGAAGAGGGTCCGCGCGACCACGATCGGGTTCGGCGCCGTGCAGAGCCTGCTGTCCGGGCGCGTCGCGGGCGCAACCGCGTTCTGGAACGTCGAGGGGGTGGCGCTGCGCGCCCGGCGGCCCGGCATCCGCGAGTTCCGCGTGGACGACTACGGCGCGCCGGCCTACCCCGAGCTCGTGCTGACCGTCACCCGCGAGACGCTGCAGGACGAGCCCGGGCTCGTGCGCGCGACCGTCGCCGCGCTCGCCCGCGGCTACTCCGAGGTGCTCGCCGATCCCGAGAGCGGCGTGAGCGCCCTGCTGACCGGCACGACGGGCCTCGAGCGCGCGACCGTCGAGCGCGAGCTCGACGCGATCTCCCCCTCCTTCACCGCCGGTGCGATCGCCTTCGGGCAGCTCAGCCCGCGGCGCCTGCGCCCGTGGGCGGCGTGGGAGCAGCGCTTCGGGATCGTCACGCGCGTGCCCGACGTGGCGCTCGCGTTCGACGGGCGCTACGTACCGCCGTCGGGCCGCGACTGATCGTCGTCGTCGAGCAGCAGCGCCATGAGCAGGGAGTCGCGCAGCGTGCCGTCGCGACGGCGGTAGTGGCGCCGGCGCGTGCCCTCCAGCTCGAAGCCGTAGGACTCGTACAAGGCGATCGCGCGGGCGTTGTCGGGCCAGACCTCGAGATCGATCTTGTGCAGCCCTCCCGCACGGGCATGGGCGATCGCCGCGCGCATCATCGCGTGTCCCCCACCGCGCCCGCGGGCGTCCTGCAGGATGCACATGCCCAGCAGGGCGACGCCCTTCGCCGGCGTCCCGTGCAGGCCCAGCGTGCCGATGACGCGCCCGTCGTCGTCCTCGAGGAGCCAGAGCGTGTCCGATCCCTTCTGGATCGTGCCGCGCACACGGTCGGCGAACGCCCCGACGTCGACGGGCGCCTCGGTGCCGATCCAGCGACCCTCCCCGGCGACCGCCGCGATGACCTCCGCGAACACGTCCGCATCCTCCACGGTCGCGCGCCGGATCTGCATCGCGCCTCGTGCCCGCCCCGGCTGTCAGCCGACCAGGCCGTCGACGAGCGCCGCGCCCTCGCGCGCCATCCGCGAGCGGGGGACCACGAGGTCAAAGCCCGCCTCCAGCGCCGCCGTGCGCACCTCGGGCGCGGTGTGGGCGTAGGAGCCCAGGACGCGGGCGTCGCCGAGCGTGCCGTCGGCCTTGAGGCCGGCGACGAGCGCGATGCCCGCATCGGGCTCGAAGAAGAGGTCCACGAGCAGCAGGTCGGCGCCCCCCGCGGCCTCGCGGGCTGCTGCGGGCGATCCGGCGAGCGTGACGTCGTGGCCGGCCACGCGCAGCATCCCCTCGACCTTCGATCCGAACAGCAGGTCGCTCACGTGCGCGACGACACGCGCCATCGCTACTGCGCGCGGCTGCGCTTGAACTCGTCGCGCACGGACTGCGGCCGGCCCCACATCTGCTGGACCTCGACGCGACCGGAGCGCAGCTCGCGCAGGACGAGCTCGCCCTCGATGCCGGCCTCGTCGAGCAGCCGCAGGCAGCCGTGGGTCGTCGGCGCCGCGGCGGCATGGCCGAAGCGGTGGGCGACGAGCAGCCGCCAGTGCCAGTCGTTGCGCGAATAGGGCTGGGCGTTGACCGTGACGAGGTACGTCGCGGCGTCGATGTAGCGCCGCTCGTCGGCGATCCGCAGGTCGAGCTCGAGGTCGGTCCAGTCGTCGGGCAGCGAGCCGACGATCTCCGAGAACGTGTCCGCGAGCGCCATGGCGCGCAAGGCTAGTGCACCCGGGGCGACGGACGGCGGGGGCTATCCTCGAAGCATCGCCATCCTGACCGACGATCTCGTTGCGCAATACGGCGTGCTCACGCAGGGCTGCGGGCTGCTCGACCGCTCCGAGCGCGGCAAGCTCGCGCTCACCGGGCCCGGCGCGCGGGAGTTCCTCGCCGGCCAGGTGACCAACGACATCGTCGGCCTCCAGGAGGGCAGCGGCTGCTACGCCGCCTTCCTGACGCCGAAGGGCAAGATGCTCGGCGACCTGCGCGTCCTCGCCGCCGCCGAGCCCGAGCCGCAGCTGCTGCTCGACACCGAGCGCGCGACGCTGCAGGCGCTGTTCGACATGATCCGCCGCTTCAAGATCGGCTACGAGCTCGAGCTGCACAAGCGCACCGTCCAGAGCGGGCTGCTGTCGCTCCTGGGGCCGCGCGCGCGAGCGATCGCCGGCGCCGAGGACCTGCCGGATGCCGAGCATGCCCACCGGCGCGGCTCGATCGCCGGCCGCGAGGTGCGCCTGATCGCCACCGACCTCGGCGTCGACGTGTTGTGCGAGGCCGACGACACCGGCGCGGTGCGCGCGGCGCTGCTGGACGCCGGCGCGATCATGGTCTCGCAGGAGGCCGTGGAGATCGTGCGCGTCGAGCGCGGGCGCCCGCGCTACGGCGCCGAGCTCGACGACGCGACCATCCCCCAGGAGGCCGGGCTCAACGAGCGCGCCGTGAGCTTCACGAAGGGCTGCTACGTGGGCCAGGAGACCGTCGCGCGCCTGTTCTACCGCGGGAAGCCCAATCGCCACCTGCGCGGCCTGCGCCTCTCCGAGCCCGCGCCGGTGGGTGCCGAGCTGCGCCTCGGCGAGCGCGTCGTCGGCGCGTTGTCGAGCTCGGTCGTCTCGCCTGCGCACGGTCCGATCGCACTCGCGCTCGTGCGCCGCGAGGCCGCCGTCGGCGAGACGGTCGCCGTCGAGGGCGGCGCCAGCGCCGAGGTCGTCGAGCTGCCGTTCGCTCAGGCCTGAGCGCCCGCCGCCGCGACGAAGTCCGTCAGCCCGCGCTCGGACGGCACCGGGTCCAGCGCCAGCGCCGGAGCGTCGTGCGCGGCGAGCCAGGTCTGCACGATCCGCGCCTCGCCGACCCCGTCGCGCGGAAGCTCGCCGCCGCCCCTGCGCAGCGCCGCGAGCGTGCGCGGATGCAGGTCGCCGGCCTGCTCGAGCGCGTCCCAGTCGGCCACGCGGCCGCCGACGAGCCAGAACGCGTCGAAGCGCGGCCGGCGCGGATGCGGCGCGAGCACGAGCCGGGGGCGCGCGTGGGTCGCCTCCAGCGTGCCCTGCAGGGCGCCGACGAGCGTGGCGATGCGGTCGCGGCGCCGGCGCAGCCAGGCGGCGCGCTCGTAGCGCTGCTCGGACGCCGCCAGGCGCATCTGCGCGTCGAGGTGGGAGAGCAGCGCGGCGCCGCCGTCGCCCGCGCCGGTGAAGAGTCCCAGCGCCTCGTCGAGCCGGCGGCGATAGAGGTTGGGGTCGAGGTCGTTGAGGCAGGGCGACAGGCAGCGACCCATCTGGCCGTAGGCCGACGGCCACGGGCGCAGGCGCAGCGCGCGCCCGCAGTGGCGCAGGCCGAAGAGCGAGTCCAGCTGCTCCTTGAGCTCGACCGCCGCGGTGCGGCTGCGCAGCGGCCCGATCGTGACCGCGTGCCCGGCGGCCGGCTCGCGCGCGACCTCGAGCACCGGGTAGGCGATGTCCAGGCGGCAGCGCAGGTAGACGAACGCGTCGTCGTGCTTGTGGACGACGTTGCCCGGCGGGCGCAGCTCGCGGATGAGGCGGTGCTCGAGGACGAGCGCTCCGAGCTCGGAGTTCGTTGCGCGGTGGTCGACGATCGCGGTCTGCTCCGTCCAGCCCTCCGACGGCGCCGAGGGCGCGAAGTGCGAGCGCGCGCGGGTGCGCAGGGAGACCGATTTGCCGACGTAGAGCACCTGCCCCGCGGCGTTGCGCATGAGGTAGACGCCGGGATCGTCGGGCAGGCCCGCGGTCGAGGGCGCAGCGCGCTTCGTCACGCCGCCGGCGAGCGTGCGCCCGGCACGCGGCCGCGCTCGCCGGCGCGCAGGCGCGAGGGCGGCGAGCGCGTCGGCGACGGTGGCGGCGTGCGCGCACAGGCGCCCGAAGAGCGCGCAGAAGACGCGCGCGCAGGTCTCGGCGTCGGCGAGCGCGCGGTGCGTCGTCTCGACCTCGATGCCGAGCGCGTCGGCCAGCGCGGCGAGCCGGCGCTGGCGCACCAGCGGCGCGAAGCGGCGCGCGAGCGCCACGGTGCACAGTGTCGGCGGGTCGGGCCAGGGCAGTCCGGCGCGCGCGAAGGCCTGGGCGAGCACGCGGCGGTCGAAGGACGCGTTGTGGGCGACGAGGACGCGCCCGCCGATGAGGTCGGCGAGCTCGGGGAGCGTGACGTCCGCCGGCGGGGCCGCGTCGACCATCTGCTGGGTGATCTGCGTGAAGCGCTGGATCGAGCGCGACAGCGGCGCCACGCCGGCGACGAGGGTCTCCCAGCGATCGTGCAGCTCGCCGCCGCCGACGAGCACGGCGCCCACCTCCGTGAGCTCGCAGGCGTCGCCGCCCAGGCCGTTGGTCTCCGTGTCGACGACGAGGAACTCGGTCGTGGCCAGCGGCTGCAAGAGCAGGTCCATCGGACGGAAAGCGTGCCGGGCGCATCCGACGGAACGCATGTTCCCGTGCACGGGACTACGTCATACGCCGACCGGACCCCCGGGTAGCCTTGAGAACTCGCAGCCCGAGGCCGAACGAGGAGTGTGATGACGACCTTCGCCGCACAGCCCGAGACCGAGCGCCTGCTGGCCGAGCTCGACGCCCGCACCCGCGCGGCCTGGAGCGCCTACCGGGAGGATCTGCGCGACCTCTCCGGCAAGCCCTACGACATCGCCGAAACCGCGTCGTGGGACCAGCTGCAGGCGAGCCTGCGCGCGCTCGAGTCCGAACGGGCCGCCCTCGCCTCCGCGCCGGCGTCCGACTGAGCGCGGGCCCCGCGGGGCAACCTCGGGCGGCTCGGGTAGGTTTCTCGGAGTTGTCACGAGGATGGTGAGACAGGTCGACGCTCAGCGCAGGATGCCCAGGGCCGCTCTCGCGGCCCTCGCCCTACTTGGCGTCGCCATCGGCGGCTGCGGCGGCGGCGACGACTTCGCCAACGACGCGCGGCCGGCCGCGCCCATCACGGTGAGCGCCGCGATCTCGCAGGGCCGCGTGACGGTCTCGCCGTCGCGGCTGGCGGCGGGCACGATCGAGCTCATCGCCAGCAACCAGACGCGGACGTCCCAGCGGGTCACCCTGCGCAGCAGCGGCTCGGGCGGCGGTACGGAGGCGCTCGAGCAGACCACCGGGCCGATCAACCCCGGCGACACGGCCTCGCTGCGGGCCGACCTGCGCCGCGGCAGCTATCTCGTCACCGCGCGATCGTCCGCGATCGATCCCGCGCGGCTCGTCGTCGGGGCTGCGCGCAGCGGCGCCGGCGCGGACGGCTTGTTGCAGCCGTAGCGCGCGGGCGCCGGGGTTGCGACAATGCGCGCCATGCGCCGGCACCGGTACCTCCCCGCCGCGCTCATGGCGCTTGCCCTCGCCGCCGGCGCCGCCCTCCTCGTCACCAGCGGCTCCTCGGCCGAGCCCTCCAAGTCGCAGGAGCTCTTTCGCAAGACGCTGCTCGAGGACGACCGGACGACCAGCGCGGTCAAGGCGCTGCTGACCGATCGCGGCGGCTTCGTCGCCCCCGACATCGTCTTCGCCGACATCACGGGCGACGATCGCTCCGATGCGCTCGTGCTCGTCGAGACCGGCGGCGCCGCCGGCGCGGTCGCCTTCTACGTCTTCAGCACCGACGGCGAGGCCGCCGACAGCCCGCTGCGCGCCATCTTCCGGTCCCAGCGCCTGTACCGGGCGACCGTCGAGCCCGCCGGGGCGACGCTGAAGCTCCGCACGCCGAAGTTCGCCCCGGGCGACGACGTCTGCTGCCCGGCGAAGATCACCCAGCGCGAGTACACCTGGAGCACGAGCGCCAAGGCGCTGCAGCGCCAGGACACCGTCGAGTTCGGCGGCCCGGCGGCCTGACCGCGGCGCCCGGGCGCCGAGGGGCGCCGCGCCATGTCGGCTGCCGTGCGGCAAAGGCGCCTCAGCGGGTATCTAGCATTCGCATCTCGTTCGCAGCCGAACGGACGACCGCCCGCCATGACACCTCTCCGGATGACACTCGCCGTGCTCGGGGTCGCGAGCCTCGCGCTGTCGGCGTGCGGCGGCAGCGACTCCGCGTGCGTCGCGACGCCGGGATCCTCGCCCGGCGCCGTGCAGGCGCCGTCCGACTGCCCCGTGAGCGCCGTCGTCGCCGTCGATGCCACCGGCGCGATCCAGGACCGCGCGCTTGCGCGCGACGTGAGCTCGGCGGCCCTGCGCGCGGCCGAGCACACGATCACCGCAGGCGGCCGGCTGCGGATGGTCGTCTTCGCGGGGGATGCGAACGCCGTCGAGGTCATCTACGACGACGACGTGCCGACGCTGCAGCAGAGCGACGAGACGCGCCGCGGGCCCCTGGAGCAGGACCTGCGCGACGCGATCGGCGCGACGCTCGACGGCGCGCTGGGCGTCGACCGGTCCGACCGCGCGCTCGCCGCCCGGGTGCGGACGCTGGCGCGCGGCGGCACGTCGGACATCGCGCGGGCCGTGCGCAACGCGCTCGGGGTCCTCGAGCAGGGGTCCGGCGCGCGGGCGATGACGCTCGTCTCCGACGGCGCGCAGGCCAGCGACCAGCTCGAGCTGGCCCGCCGCCTGGAGGCCGGGGACTCCGGCGCGCGCCTGTCCCAGCGGCTCGGCGAGCTGCTCGGCAGGGCCGATGGCGTCGACGTGGTGCAGGCCGTCGGGCTCGGCCGCCTGCCCGATCGCGTGAACCAGAGCGCGCGGCGCACCGACGAGCTCGTGCGGATCTGGAGGACGGCCTGCGAGCGGACCGGCGCGTCGCGCTGCGCGACGACGACAGAGCTGTGAGGCAGCGATGAGCGAGGACCAGACGATCGAACCCGACGAGGACGAGGAGCCCCGGGAGGCGCTCGCGCCCGACCTGCCGCCTGCGCTGCTGGCGATCCCCGCGATCGGCGAGCCGGCGGAGGCGCCGGCGCAGGGCGAGCCGCCGATCGCCGAGGGCACGCTGCCCGCGCCCGATCTCGACGACGGGCGGCGGACGGAGAGCGTCCATCCTCGTGACGACGCCGACCGCGTCCGCGGGACGATCGTCTCCGAGACGCTCGCCCAGCACGCCGACCACGCCATCGGCGCGCGCATCGGCCCGCTGCTGGAGCGCGCGGTCCGCGTCCGGGCGCTCGACGACGACCTCATCCAGGCCGACGCCGCCGCCCAGCAGATCTCGACCGCGCCGGGCGAGGCGCCGCCGGACGCGCCGCCGGCGACGATGCGCGGGCGCATGTCCGCTCGCATGGCCGCGGGCGGCGGCCTGCTGGCGCTGTTCTTCGCCGTCGGGATCGCCGAGGCGCTGTTCGCCTACGACGGCTTCCGCGAGCTCGCGCGCTTCCGCGAGAGCGACCCGGCGCTGCTGCGCGAGGGCGCTCCCGCGCTGTCGGCGGTCGTGATCGCCCTGCTGATCGCCGTCGGCCAGAAGGCGACCGGCAAGAACCTGCGCCTCGCCCATACGCGCGACCCGCAGCGCCAGCGCGACGGGACGCGACGGCGACGGCCGCCGGCCGCTCTTGGACCGCGACATCCCCGGCACCGCGCGCTACGCCGTGGCGCTCGCGATCATCGTCACCGGGCTGGGCCTCTGGTACGGCGTGCAGAGCGCGCGCACGACCGCCAACAACGCGGCCGCCGCCCGCCAGCAGGCCGCCCAGGCCGCCGGCGCCCGCGGCGCGGCCGCCCGGCGCCTCACGCAGGACACGCAGCCGTCGGCAGGCGCGCCGGGCGTGTACTTCCTCGTATCGGCCTCGGTGTTCCTGCTGGGCATCGGCGTCGCCTACCTGCTCGTCGACCCGCTGCGCGAGGCCCGCCAGCGCGAGCGCGAGCGCGACGCCGACACGCTCGCCCATCGCAACGCCATCCGCGACGAGCTCGCCGCCGAGGTCGGCGCGCTCGTCGCCCAGCGCGCGGAGATCGCGACCACGGTCGCCAACGCCGTGCGCCAGATGCACCAGGAGGCGGTGCTGCATCCCGAGATCGCGCTCTTGCAGCGCGCCGATCGCTTTCCGCACCTGTACGGCACCTGGAGCCCGCGCTCGCAGGCGCCCCTCCTCGCCATGCCACAGGTCGGCGAGGCCCACCACGCGCAGGCCGATCTCGCCCGCTTCGGCGGGCTGACGGTCCCGGACAAGCTCGCCGACGTCGATGCGCTGATCGCCGAGCTCCTGGACCGCAACCTCGCGTCGCCCAAGCCCCGGCAGCGGTGAGCGCGCCGCGCCGGCCCGCGGGGCCGCGTACGCCCGCGGGCGCTCGCAGCGCCGGCCGGGCGCGCTCCGCGCGCCGCACGACGGCCTCGGCGCGCGCGGCGGCCGGGCGCTCGCGGGCGACGGCCCTCGCCGAGGATCCCGGGGAGCCGGCCGCCGGCCCCTTCGAGGGCCTCTCGGGCCTGCAGCTGCTGCTCGCGGAGTTCAACGCGTTCCTGCGCGATCCGACGCTCACCCGCGCGCTGACGAAGCTCGCGCGCAATCTCTCCGCCGCCATGCGCGAGCTCGCGCGGGCGCTGGCGCGCCTGCTGCGACTGGCCTGGCTGCGCTACGTCCTGCTCGGGCTGCTGGCGCTCGCGCTGCCGCTCGCCCTGCTGAGCCTCCTGGGCTCCTCCGACAGGGAGCGCGCCGCGGCCGGCCGCGGCGGAGAGCCCGCGGCCGCGTCCGGCGGCTTTCAGATCCCCTCGCTGCCCGGCGTCGCGATGCCCGAGCTGCGCACCCTCTCGGCCAGGCCGCGCCCGGTGAACGTCGCGCTCGTCGCGGACGGCACCTACAGCCCGCCGGCGCTGCGCCGCGAGCTGCGCACCCTGCGCGCCTGGCTGTCGGCGAACCACGCGCCGGGCACGCGCGTCTCCGTGATCGATGCGCGCGCCGCTCGCAGGCCGGCAGCCGTGCGCTCGGCGTTCGGGCGCCAGGACGGCCGCCGCCTGCTCGTCACCGTCGGGTCGGCGACCGCACCCGCAGGCAACGCCCGCAGGCTGCGCGTCGCGACCCGCCGCGGCGGCGCGGGATCGGTCACGTCCGCACCGGGAGCGCGCCGCGCCCGGGTGACGATCGACGACCGGCGCCCGAACGCGCTCGCGGCGAGCATGGCGCGGGCGATCATGTCGATCTCCGGCCAGCGCGAGCGGCCCTGAGCGGCGACCGCGTAGGATCCTGCGCCAGGCCCAGCAAGCGAACCCGGGGGTAGCAACGACCGTGGCCGTCGACGTCAGCCAAGTCTCAACCGTCGCAACCGAGCCGGGCGAGCTGCCCGCGACGATGACCGCCTGGGTCATCCGCCAGGAGCGCGAGGGCGAGCCGAAGGACGCCTTCCAGATCGAGGAGATCGAGGTTCCCGAGCCGCAGGCCTTCGAGGTCGTCGTGCGCGTCATGGCCGCCGGCGTGAACTTCAACAACGTCTGGGCGTCGCTCGGCAAGCCGGTGTCGGTCTTTCGCTCCCACCCCGAGGAGGACCACCACATCGGCGGCTCGGACGCCTCGGGGATCGTCTGGAAGGTCGGCCCCGGCGTCACGCGCTGGAAGCTCGGCGACGAGGTCGTCATCCACTGCAACCAGGCCTCCTACGAGGACGTCGAGGTCCACGGCCTCGACCCGCTCGCCGCACCGAGCCAGAAGATCTGGGGCTACGAGACGAGCTGGGGCTCGTTCGCGCAGTTCTGCAAGGTCCAGGCCCAGCAGCTGCTCGCCAAGCCCGAGCACCTCACGTGGGAGGAGGCGGCGTCCTACGGGCTGACGTACTTCACCGCCTACCGGATGCTCATGGACCAGGTCGACCTGCAGGCCGGCCACAAGGTTCTCATCTGGGGCGCCGCGGGCGGCCTCGGCGTCTTCGCGACGCAGCTGTGCGCGCTGACGGGAGCCGACTGCGTCGGCGTCGTGTCCAGCGACGAGAAGGGGGAGCTCGTGACGCAACTCGGCGCCAAGGGCTTCATCAACCGCAACGAGTTCGCGGGGATGATGCGCAAGGGCGGCGAGAGCCCCGACGAGGAGAAGGCCCGCTTCAAGGAGATGCGCCGCTTCGACAAGCGCGTCAGGGAGTTGCTCGGCGGCGACAAGCCCGACATCGTCTTCGAGCACGTCGGCAAGGCGACGTTCCCGACGAGCGTCTTCGTCGTCAAGCCGTTCGGGAAGGTCGTCATCTGCGGCGCGACCTCCGGCTTCGACCTGGACTTCGACGTGCGCTACCTCTGGATGCGCCAGAAGCAGATCATCGGCTCGCATTTCGCCAACGCGTGGGAATGCACGAAGGCCAACGACCTCATCCGCGAGTCGAAGATCCGGCCCGTCCTGTGGAAGACCATGCCGTTCGAGGGCGTTGCGGAGGCGCACCAGCTCATGTACGAGAACAAGCACTCGGGGAAGATCGCGATCCTCGTCGGCGCGACCGAGAGCGGGCAGGGCAAGACCGCCGAGGGGCCGGGCGCGATCATGGCGGAGGTGGGCGCCTGATGGCCGGCGTCGTGCACCTTCCGGTGTATGCGACGGGCTTCCGCGGCGACGACGTCGAGGCGTCGCTGCAGGTCCTCGCTCCGATGTCGCTGCGCTACGGCGCGACCCGCTACGAGGTCTTCCGCTCGCGCGACGACCGCTACAAGTTCCTGATGTCGATCGACTTCGACGACCACGCCGACTGGGATGCCTTCTGGTTCGGCGAGGAGTTCACCGACTGGCGCATCTCCTGCTCGAGCTGGTTCACGGTGCCCCTGCTGTACGTGTGGAACGACCGCGTGTCGGGCGGCGCCATCCACGAGCAGGTCACGGCCGGCGAGCACGAGTAGGCCGGGAGGGCTCGCGGTGCATCCGGCGCAGCACCGCGGCCTGCGTGAGCTCTACGTGATGGCGCGCCGCCAGCGCGAGCACTGGCGCACGCTCGCCGGTCGCCTGGAGGCGGGCGCGCCCGAGCAGGCGGCGCTGCTGGCCGAGGGGTCGGACGTCGCGCGAGCGCTGATCGGCGAACTGAGCACCGTCACGGCTGCGCGCGGGCTGTACGGCCGTCCTGCGGCGCAGGGGCTCGGGACGCGGCTGGCGTCCGCGCAGGGCACGCTGGTGGACCCCGCGCTCGAGGTCAACCAGGCGCTGCGGCTCGCCGTCCTGGACGTCGTTTACGTCGTCACGCTGCTGGACTACCTCGGCGCCCTCGCGGCCGCCGACGCGGACGTCGAGCTCGCCGCGTTCCTCGATGGCTGGGCCGAGCGGATGCGCGCCCAGGAGGACACCGTTCGCGCCGCCGCGATCGCGATCGCCGGCGTCCCCGACGTCGCGATCGCCGCAGCCAGCCCCGGGATCGGCGGGCGCATCATGCACGGCGCCGCGAACGCCGTGGGCACGCTCGGCGAATGGGTCGATCGCCGCACGGGTCAGCGGCACAGCGAGTAGACGGCCCCGGTCGCAGCCGCGCCGGCACCGACCGACGGCGCTGCGCTCGCGAGCACGAGCACCGAGCGCTTGCCGCCGACGCGGCGGTCCAGGACCGTCACGCCGATGGCGCCGGAGGAGCCGCCGGTCCGCCAGGTCTTGCCCTTCGGGCAGGTCATGCGCAGCGCGGCGAACGCGCTCTCGGCGCCGCGCTGGATGCGCACGGTGCGGGCGACCGCGACGTAGCCCTGCGGCAGCGCCCGGCCCGCGCGGGCGGCGGCGACGCCCGGGAAGTCGATCGGGCTCTTCTGCGGCGCGGCGATGACGACGCGCGGCGAGACGGTGATGGTCGTGTCGACGGGCGGCGCCTCGGCGCCGGCGACCGCGGCGAGGCCGAGCGTCGCAACGCCGGCGACGAGCGCCGTTGCGACGCGACTGGGACGGATTGACGACATGCGCGGCTCCTTGCCGTTGCGATTGCTCCCCACGCACATCCTGCACGCGGTCGCAATCGCCGGGGGAGCACCTGGGTGTCGGGCTCGCACACCTCCGCGGCGCGCCGGCGCCGTCAGGGCCCCGATCCTGTGACCGCTCAGGCGTCGACGCGCTCGTCGTTGCGCTCGATGTCCGCGCGCAGGCTGCGCAACGCCTGGCGGATGATCCGCGAGACCTGCATCTGCGAGACGCCCACGACCTTCGAGATCTCCGTCTGGGTGAGGTCCTCGGCGAAGCGCAGGCGCAGGACCTCGCGATCGCGCTCGGAGAGCACGTCGAAGGCGTCGTCGAGCAGCACGCGGATCTCGGCGCGCCCGATCTCGGGGTCGCGCGCGCCGATCGAGTCCGCGAGCGTCACATCCTCCCCGGTCGGCTCGTCGAGCGAGCGCGTGCGTCGCGCCTCCTGGCTCTGGATCGTGATCAGCACCTCCTCGAACGGCTCATCGACCTCGTCGGCGAGCTCCTGGACGGTCGGGGAGCGCCCGAGCTCGGTCGTGAGCTCGTCGCGGGCCTTCGCGAGCTTGATCTGCAGCTCCTGCATCCCGCGCGGGACCCGCATCGCCCACGTCTTGTCACGGAAGTGGCGCTTGATCTCGCCGAGCACGGTCGGCGTCGCGTAGGAGGAGAAGCGCACCTCGCGTTCGAGATCGAAGCCGTCGATCGCCTTCATGATCCCGACGCAGGCCACTTGGACGAGATCGTCCAGGGGCTCGCCGCGGCCCGAGTAACGGCCGGCCAGCGCCCGCGCTAAGCGGCATCATCTCCTCGGCCAGCAGGTCGCGGGCCCGCGTGTCGCCGTCGTCGTGGTAGCGGCGCAGGAGGTGGCGCTCGCGTGCCGCGCGGTCGGCGCTGGTCGTCCCCGCGTCGCTCACGGTCGCGCCACCCGGGAGCCCGCCGGCCCGCCGGGACCCAGAATCGCCCTATCCCTTTTCAAGCGGTGCCATCGTCAAGCCCTCCGCGCGCAGCTGGTCCCAGTACAGCTCGGCCGGCTCGCGGTGGCCGCTCCACACGATGGACTGGCCGCTGCGGTGGATCTGGTCGGCGATCCGATAGCCGCGATCGACGGTGATTCCGGGGATGTAGCGCGCCAGGGCATGGGCGACGCCGTCGAAGGTGTTGTGGTCGTCGTTGCGGACGATCACGCGCCAATGCCCGCCCAGACCGCCCCCCGGCGGGCCCGTGCGCGGCTTCTCGATGGTCTGCGTCATCGACCCCGCAGGATACCGCGCGCTCAGCCCGCCGCGCCATCCTCGCGCTTGCGTGAAAACCAGCGGTCGAGGCCGATCCACTGGTCCTCGGCGGGCATCGCCATGCCGAACGCGCGCGCGCCCTCGTCGTCGAGCGCCGCCGCGATCGTCGCGCGCAGCGTGGCGGCGTAGGCCTCCCGGTCCACGCGGGCCGCGAGCGCGCTCCAGTGCGCGAGCGCCGCGCGCAGGCGGTCCAGGTGCTCGGCCGCCTCGCCGTAGTCGCCGAAGTGCGTGATCGCGAGGCGCTCGGGCTCCCAGGCCTCGATCGCGTCCAGCGACGTCAGCCAGGCGTCGAGGTCGACGTCGGGCGGCGGCGTCGGGGGCAGCAGCAGGTCGCCCGGCGGCAGCCGCACGCCGCAGGTGTCGCCCGGAAAGACCCAGCCGCTGTCGGCATGGCGATAGCTGACGTGGTGGGAGGCGTGCCCGGGGGTGTAGGCGACGTCCCAGCCGTCGGCGCTCTCCCCGCCCTTCAGGACGCGCAGGGCGTGCTCCGGGACCGGGACGACCTCGCCCCAGAGGCGATCGAAGTCGTCGCCGTACAGCCGCCTGGCGGACGCCACGAGGCGCGTCGGATCGACGAGGTGGCGCGCGCCGCGCTCGTGGACCCAGACCTCGACGTCGGGCCACTCGCGCACGAGCGCACCAGCCGCGCCGGCGTGATCGAAGTGGATGTGCGTCAGCAGGACCGCGCGCGGTCGCTCGCCGTCGAGCGCGTCCAGCAGCGTGTCGATCGCGGACTCCGGGCCGGGGTCGATCAGGACGTCGTCGACCTGCCAGCAGCAGATGACGTGCGGCTGGCCGAGGTGGCAGACGTCGATGGGCCTCACCCCCGGGACGCTACCCGGTCACCCCCTGGGCGAACGACAGGCGTCCGCCCGGGTCATAGCGGCGCTTGACCGCGCGCAGCCGGTCGAGGTTGCTCCCGAAGTAGGCGGCCTCCCAGCCGGCGAGCTCGGGATCGATGTAGTTCTGGTACGCCGCTCCGGAGGCATACGGGCGCATCGCTGCGTGGATCCGGCGCACCCAGGCGGCGCAGTCGCGCGCCTGCGAGGGTGGGTCGCCGGCGCCCCAGAAGCTCAGGTAGGCGCAGTGATAGAGCTCATCGCGGTGGACGAATGCGGTCGCGGCGGCGTCGGGGCGGTTGACCGCGGCGCCGAGCGCGTCGAGCTGAACGCCGCCCTCGTGCCCGCCACCACCGCGGCCGGGCCAGGCCTCGACCTGCGCCAGCAGCGCCGCGATCGCGCCGCGCGGCAGCTCGGCGGCGAAGAAGTCCGAGCGCTGGTAGTTCGGGAAGCGCTGCACCGTCGCGGTCACGCGCCCGTCGGCGCTGCGCCGCGCGCCGTCGGGCAGCGCGGCGTCGGCAAGTGCCCGGCGCCGGCGCGAGTCGCGCGACGGGCCCGCGGCGACGAGCGGCGCGAGCAGCTCGCGCAGGCCCTCCGGCGAGCCGTACCAGTGCCCCGACGCGCTCGCGGTGAGCCGTCCGTCGGGCAGGCACAGCGCGCGAAAGCGGCCGTAGGACAGGGAGCTGCCGGCCCGCGGCAGCGTGCGCTGCCAGGCGTCGAGCGCCGCGGCCGCGCGCGCCCAGGGGAAGGTGAGCGAGAATGCGATCGGGTCCGGCGGGCGATGGACGTCGAAGCGCAGCTCCGTGACGATGCCGAAGCCCGCGCCGCCGCCCCGTAGCGCCCAGAAGAGGTCCGGGCGGCGATCGCGCGCGCAGCGTACGACGCGGCCGTCGGCGAGCACGACGGTTGCAGCGCGCAGGTTGTCGGCGGTGATCCCGTGGCGGCGCATGAGGCGCCCGAAGCCGCCGCCGATCGTCAGGCCGCCGATGCCGACGGTCGGGCAGGTGCCGACCGCCAGCGCCGCCCCGTGGCGCGTCACGAGCCCGCGATAGACGTCCAGGACGTCCGCCCCGCCGCCGACGGTCGCCGTCCTGCCGCCGGGATCCAGGCGCACGCCGTGCAGGCGCGAGACGTCGGCGACGATCCCGCCCGCGGCGTTGCCGTAACCCGCGAAGGAGTGGCGGCCTCCGCGCGCGGCGACGGGCCAGCCGCGCCGGGCGCCATGGCGCACGACCTCGGCGACGTCCGCCGCGCTCTCGCAGAAGGCGATCGCGCGTGGCGACGTCTGCAGCCGCGGGTTCCACAGCGACCGGGCGGCCGCCCAGCCGTGGTCGTGCGGCGTGACCAGCGTCCCGCGCAGGCGGCGGCGCAGCTCGGCCGTCGTGGCGGCCGGCGGCGGCGCGGCATGAGCAGGGGCCGGGGCGCCCAGCAGCGCCGGCGCGGTGGCGGCGGCGAGCGCCGCCCCGCCGTTGCTGAGGAACTGGCGCCGCGTGTGACGTTTGCCCATACGGGCGACAACGATCTCACGCGGGGCGAGGTTGCGCGGGGTGCTGCTGCGCGCTTCCCGAGAGTACGATCCGGTTCATGAGCGAGCCCCCTGCGCATCGCCTGCCAGAGCCCGACCGGCCGTGGATGATGCGCACGTACGCGGGCCATTCCACGGCCGAGAAGTCCAACGAGCTGTATCGCAACAACCTCGCGAAGGGTCAGACCGGCCTGTCCGTGGCCTTCGACCTGCCGACGCAGACGGGCTATGACGCCGATCACGAGCTCGCCCGCGGCGAGGTCGGCAAGGTCGGGGTGCCGATCGCCCACCGCGGCGACATGCGCGCGCTCATGGACGCCATCCCGCTGGACACGATGAACACGTCGATGACGATCAACGCGACCGCGGCGTGGCTGCTGGCGCTCTACATCGTCGCCGCCGAGGAGCAGGGCCACGACGCCTCCCAGCTGCAGGGCACGACCCAGAACGACATCATCAAGGAGTTCCTCGCCCGCGGGACCTACGCCTTCCCGCCCGGGCCGTCCATGCGGCTCATCGCCGACATGGTCGCCTACACCGTGACCGAGGTCCCGCGCTGGAACCCCATCAACATCTGCTCCTACCACCTGCAGGAGGCCGGGGCGACGCCGGTCCAGGAGATCGCCTACGCCCTCTGCAACGCGATCGCCGTCCTGGACGCCGTGCGCGCGCGCGTCGACGAGGACCTCATGGGCAAGGTCTTCAGCCGCATCTCGTTCTTCGTCAACGCCGGCGTCCGCTTCATCGAGGAGCACGCGAAGATGCGGGCGATGTCGCGGCTCTGGGAGGAGATCGGCCGCGAGCGCTACGGCGTGCAGGACGCCCGCGAGCTGCGCTTCCGCTACGGCGTGCAGGTCAACTCGCTCGGCCTGACGGAGTCCCAGCCGGAGAACAACGTCCAGCGGATCGTGCTCGAGGCGCTCGGCGTGACGCTCGGACGCGATGCCCGCGCCCGCGCGATCCAGCTGCCCGCGTGGAACGAGGCGCTCGGGCTGCCGCGGCCCTGGGATCAGCAGTGGTCGCTGCGCATCCAGCAGATCCTCGCCTACGAGACCGACCTGCTCGAGTACCCCGACATCTTCGAGGGCTCGAAGGTCATGGACGGCCTCGTCGCCGAGCTCGCCGACGGCGCGCGAGCCGAGATGACGGTCGTCGAGGAGCATGGCGGCGCCGTCGAGGCGGTCGGCTACATGAAGGCCGCGCTCGTGGACTCTCATCGCGACCGGATCCGGCGCATCGAGTCCGGCAGCCTCGTCGTCGTCGGCCAGAACCGCTTCGAGTCGACCGAGCCCTCGCCGCTCGCCACCGGCGAGGATGGCGGCATCCTCACGGTCGACCCGGGCGTCGAGGCCCACCAGGTCGCGGCGCTGCAGGCGTGGCGCGAGACGAGGGACACGAAGGCGGTCGAGCTCGCGCTTGCGCGGCTGCGGCGCGTCGCCAAGACGCCCGCGGAGAACATCATGCCCGCGACGATCGCCGCCGCCCGCGCGGGCGCCACGACCGGCGAGTGGGCGCAGGCGCTGCGCGACGCCTTCGGCGAGTACCGCGCGCCCACCGGCGTCGGCGAGGCGAGCGCCGGGCCCGCCGCCGCCGGCGACGAGCTCGAGGAGCTGCGCGACGAGGTCGCGCGCGTCGGCGACGCGCTCGGCCGGCGCATCAAGATCCTCGTCGGCAAGCCGGGGCTCGACGGGCACTCCAACGGCGCCGAGCAGATCGCGGTGCGCGCCCGCGACGTCGGCATGGAGGTCGTCTACGAGGGCATCCGCCTCACGCCCGCGCAGATCGTGACCTCGGCCCTCCAGGAGGGCGTGCACGTGATCGGCCTGTCGATCCTCTCGGGCTCGCATCGCGAGCTCATCCCGACCGTCCTCGAGGGGCTCGAGGAGGCCGGCGTCGAGGCGCCGGTGATCGTCGGAGGGATCATCCCCGAGGCCGACGTCGGAGCGCTGAAGAGCGCCGGCGTCGCGGCCGTCTACACGCCCAAGGACTTCGACCTCACCCGCATCATGCGCGACATCGTGGCGCTCGTGGCCGAGCGCAACGGGGTCGGCGCGGCCGCCGAGGCCTGAGCGCCTGTACTAGCGTCCGCGGCGTGCCCGCGACCGGCGACGACCTCGGCCAGCGCCTGCGCGAGCGCGACCTCGGCGCGGCGCCGGCGGTCCTGAACCTCGTCGAGAGCCGCGCGCTCGGACAGCGCGAGGACATCGAGGCGCTGCTGCAGGCGGTCTCCCCCGCCGCCCTCTGCGGCGAGGCGCCCGCGCACGTCGTCGGCGTCACCGGCCCGCCCGGATCGGGCAAGTCCTCGCTGCTCTCCGAGCTCGTGCGTGCGTGGCGGGCGGACGAGCGCACCGTGGCCGTCCTCGCCGTCGATCCCTCCTCCAAGCGCTCGGGCGGCGCGCTGCTCGGTGACCGCGCGCGGATCGTGGTCGACCCGGGCGACCGTGGCGTCTTCATCCGCTCGATGGCGGCCGGCGGGCGGCTCGGCGGCCTGGCGCCCGCCACGCGCGCCGCCGCGCACGCGCTGGCCGCGGCGTTCGACGTCGTCGTCATCGAGACCGTCGGCGTCGGGCAGTCCGAGACCGAGGTCGCCGAGGTGGCCGATACCGTCGCCGTCGTGGTGCAGCCCGGCGGCGGCGACGTCCTGCAGTTCCTGAAGTCGGGGATCATGGAGATCCCCGACGTCCTCGTCGTGACGAAGGCCGACCTCGGCGCGGTCGCCCAGCGCTCGCGGCGCGACCTGCACGCGGCGCTGCGCTCGCTGGGGGCGAACGACACCGACGTCGTCGCGGTCAGCTCGGTGGCGCCGGCGACGGGCTTCGACGAGCTCATGACCGCGCTCGACGGGCACCGCGCCCGGCTCGACGTGCCCGCCCGCAGGCTCGGCGCCCGGCGCGCGAGCGCCCTGGCGGACTTCGTCGCCGAGCATGGCGAGCGCGGGCTGCGCGCGCTCGGCGGCCGGCGCGAGGCCGCGAAGCTGCTCGGCGAGCAGGACGCGGCGCTTGACGTGCCGGCCCTCACGCGCGCGCTCGAGCGGGCGGCCGGCGCATGAGGCCCGCCTGGGCGCCGGACCTCGCGATCATGGTCGCGGCGTTCGTCGCGGCAACCGTCGTGGCCGAACTCGCGGGGGCCGCGAACCTCGGCACGGCGATGTCCTTCGGGCAGATCGCGTTCGCGCTCGCGGCCGTGTTCGTGCTCGTGCGGCGCTAGGGCACGGCGTCGCCCGACAGCTGCGCGCCGGGCTCCGACAGCGACGCCACGCGCCAGCCGTCGTCCTGCTTGACGAGCTTGATCGTGTCCACCGAGGCGACCTCGCCGACGGCGGTCGAGCGCGCGCGGGCGAGCGCCTGGTCGCCGCTGACCTCCACCCCGAGCACCGTGAGCTGCGGGTTCTGGCGATCCTCGAGGCCGGTGCGCAGGGCGACCTCGCAGGGCAGGCCCGCGCTGCGGATGCGCTGGACGAGGTCGGAGGCGTAGAGGTCGTCGCAGAGCGTCTGGTAGTCCTTCTCGCGCGTCGCCTGCGCGTAGCGATCGAGCGTCGCGCGGACCTCCTTGGCCTCGTCGGGCGCGGGTCGCAGCGCGAGCACCGCGACGACGACGATCACGCCGAGGATCACGAGGGCGACGATCCGCGCCCTGCCCTTCAGCGCGAGAAGCCGCGTGCGTGCGGGCGGCGCCGGCGGTGCGTCGGATGTCTGCGATGCCTGGGGCGTCTTGGGCCGGGCGGGTCGCTTGAGGGCAATGCGCCGTCGTGGCGTGCCCGGCGTCTCGCTCGCAGGCCTGTCGCGCTTGCGAAACGGGCGCGCCAGCAGGGCGAGCAGCCGGCGCAGGAACCGCAGCGGCCAGGTGAGGATCGAGACGACGCTCTTGCGCATGGGCGCGGAGCCTAATGAACCTGGCGCGAGCACCCCTCGTGCATCCAAACCCCGCGCATGAGAGAACACTCCATGTACGGATGATCATTCTGCTCCTCTTCGCCCTCCTCGCCGGGGCCGCGACCGCGGTGACGCCCTGCGTTCTGCCGGTGCTCCCAGCCCTGCTGTCGGCGAGCGGCACGGGCGGCCGGCGCCGGCCGTTCGGGATCGTCACGGGCCTGACGCTGACGCACACGATCACGATCATCGGGATCGCGTCGCTGGTCGACGGCGTCGGCTTCGCGGACGGCACGCTGCGAACCATCTCGATCGTCGTGCTGGCCCTCTTCGGCGCGACGCTGCTCATCCCACCCGCCGGCCACTGGATCGCCGACCGGATGTCGGGTGTGTCGCGGCTGGCGCCGACGAGCGACGCCGAGGGCTTCTGGTCGGGCCTGCCCGTCGGCGGCGCGCTGGGCTTCGTCTACGCGCCGTGTGCTGGACCCATCCTCGCCGCGGTGATCTCCGTCAGCGCCTCGCAGGGGACGACGGGACGCCTCGCAGCCGTGGGCGTCGCGTACGGCCTCGGGTCGGCCGTCGTGCTGCTCGGGCTCGCCCTCGGCGGCCGGCGGATCATCGACCGCGTGCGTCGCGGCGGGCGCGGCCCGGCCCTGCAGCGCGGCTTCGGCGCGGTCATGGTGCTGACCGCGGTGCTCATGTTCACGAGCGTGGACCTGCGCTTCCAGACGGCCCTCGCGGACCACTTCCCGAGCTTCGTGACCAACCCGACGGGCGGCATCGAGCGCTCCGACGCCGTCCAGCGGCGCCTGCCGAAGGCGAAGTTCGCGGCCTCCGACCCCGGTCTTCCGGGCGTGAAGACGCCCGCGCTTCCGGTTCTCGGCAGCGCGCCGGAGTTCGCGAAGACCGGAGCGTGGTTCAACACCGCGCCGCTGCGGATGAGCGCCCTGCGCGGGCGGGTCGTGCTCGTCGACTTCTGGACGTACACGTGCATCAACTGCATCCGGACGCTGCCCTACGTGAAGTCCTGGGACGCGCGCTATCGCAAGGACGGCCTGACGATCGTCGGCGTGCACACGCCCGAGTTCGGGTTCGAGAAGAAGGCCTCCAACGTCCGCGACGCGATCGGGCGCTCGCACCTGCGCTATCCGATCGTCCAGGACAACGACTACGGGACGTGGAACGCGTGGGGCAACAACGCCTGGCCGGCCAAGTACCTTGTCGACGCCAAGGGCCAGGTCCGCTATGCGCACCTCGGCGAGGGCGACTACAAGGAGACCGAGGCGGCGATCCGCACGCTGCTCGCCGAGGCGGGCCGCACGCGGCTGGGCGGCGCCGCTCGACCGCAGGGGAAGATCGTGACCGTTGGCGCGAAGGCGACGCCGGAGACGTATCTCGGCAGCGCGCGCGCCCAGGGCTTCTCGCCCATCGGGCCGAAGGACGGCACCCGCGACTACACGCCGGCCGCGCCGAAGTCGCTGCCCCAGAGCGCCTTCAGCCTCGGCGGGCGCTGGGCGATCGACCCGGAGTCGGCGCGCGCCGTGCGCGCCGCGACGATCACCGCGCGCGTCGTCGGCACCGCGGTCTATCTCGTCCTCTCCTCGCCCGGCGACCGGCCGCGGGGCGTGCGCGTCCTGCTCGACGGCCGCCCGATCTCCGCCGCCGACGCCGGCGAGGACGTCCATGACGGGATCGTCACCGTGCGCCGCCAGCGCCTGTACCGGCTGGTGAACCTCGACCGCACCGAGGAGCACGTCCTGACGCTGCGACTGGATTCCGGCGTCACGGGCTACGCGTTCACGTTCGGTTAGCCGCCGCCCGGCGGGCCCGAACACACCCGGCCCTAAGATCCTGCATATGGAAGCCTCCGAAGCGCGCTCGTGGCTGCGCTGCTACCGCTGCTGGTCGACGGACCTCGAGGTGCAGGTGCACTACGAGGGCATCCACAAGATCGACCCCGAGACCGGCGAGCGCGCCGAGCCCGTCGACGAGCTGCAGGAGGCGGTCGTGCAGTGCCTGGAGTGCATGCACGACCAGCCCCACCTGGGCTTTCATCACGGGCGCGTCGAGCCGATCGAGGACCGCTGGGAGCGGATGATCGCCGGCACGCCGTGGGTCGCCTCGTGCACCGTGACCGTGGACGCCGACGACGTCGAGACGTGCTCGGGGCCCGAAGCCGGCGACGCGCTGTCCTACGCCGCCTTCGGTGACCACGGCACGCGTGAGTTCTTCACCCACGTGCGCTTCCACAAGCACGACGGTGACGCGATCGTCGTCCATCTGCTCGTCGAGCTCTACGCCCGCTCCGCCGAGGAGGCGACGACCGTCCTCGAGGAGGCCGCCCGCGGCGCGCTGGCGATCACGTCGCTCGCCGAGGAGTCCCGCCCGCCGGCGGCGACCGGCGACGACCGGCACTAGGTCGTACCTCGGCTCGGGGGCGGTCAGCTCGGCGGCCGGCTGCGAGGGCGAGACGCGCAGGGCCTCTGTCAGGAGTGCTAGCGCGTGCTAGCCCCCTGCTAGCACTCGCTGGCAGCCCCGACGAGCGACACGCGGCGCGCGGCGGGAGACCGTCGGGTGACTTCCGGCCCGACCGCACCTCGAGAAACGCCCGCCGCCTACGGATAGATGCCGCGCAACCGCGCGGCCTCGGCAACCCGCTCGATCGCGACCGACAGCGCCGCCATCCGCCAGTCGGCTCCGAGACGGTCGGCGGCGTCGGTCACGCGGCCGAACGCGGCGCGCAGCTGGCGGCGCAGGCGCTCCTGGACGTCGAGCGGCTCCCAGGCGTAGCGCTGGTGATCCTGGACCCACTCGAAGTAGGAGACCGTGACGCCGCCGGCGTTGGCGAGCACGTCCGGGACGACGAGGATCCCGCGGTCGCGCAGGATCGTCTCGGCCTCCGGCGTCGTGGGGCCGTTGGCGGCCTCGATGACGAGCTCGCACTGCAGCCGCGGCGCGTTCTCCTCGGTGATCTGGCGCTCGAGCGCCGCCGGGATCAGGATCTCGCAGGGCACCTCGAGCACGTCGGTCGGGCCCACCTCGGTCGCGTCGGGATAGCCGGCCAGCACGCCGTGCTCGGCCATCCAGCGCTCGACCGCGGCGATGTCCAGGCCGTCGGGATCGACGAGCCCGCTGCCGCGATCGGAGACCGCGATGACCTTGGCCCCGATCGCATAGAGCTCGCGCGCCGCCACCGAGCCGACGTTGCCGAAGCCCTGGATCGCGACCCGCGCCTCGCGCAGCGGCATGCCGATGCGCTCGCAGACCGCTTCGAGGACGTAGACGACCCCGAGCCCCGTCGCCGCCTGACGCCCCGTCGAGCCCCCGAGCACGACCGGCTTGCCCGTGACGATCTCGAAGACCGAGTGGCCCATCATCTGCGAGTAGGTGTCCATGAACCACGCCATCTCGCGCTCGCCCGTCGCCATGTCGGGCGCCGGGATGTCCTTGTCGGGACCGATGACGGGGATCAGCTCGGCGGCGTAGCGACGGGTCACGCGCTCGCGCTCGCCGATGCTCAGCTCGCTGGGGCTGCAGCGCACGCCGCCCTTGGCGCCGCCGTAGGGCAGGCCGAGCAGCGCGCACTTCCACGTCATCCACATCGCGAGCGCGGCGCACTCGCCCATCGAGACGTCCGGCCCGTAGCGAAAGCCGCCCTTCGTCGGCCCCATCGTCAGTGTGTGCTGCACGCGATAGCCGGTGAGCCCCATCACCCGGCCGTCGTCGAGGCGGACCGGGAAGTTCACGGTGAGCGCGCGACGCGGCTCGCCGAGGCGCGTCCGGAACTCGGGCTCGAGCTCGAGCAGGGCCGACGCGCGCTGAAACTGGTCGGTGGCGATCCGGTAGAGCTCCGACCCCCACTCGCGCCCCGCGGCGACCTCCTCGAGCTCGCCTGCGCCGGTGAGGTCGTGCGTGGCCATGTGCTGACCGTATCGACACTCACGTCCGCCGTCATGAGCGGGCGCGAGCCTGCCGCGGCCCGACGACCGCATCGACGAGGCCATAGTCGACCGCCTCCTGCGCGGTCATGTAGCGGTCGCGGTCGGAGTCGTCGTGGATCTGCTGCGCGGTCCGGCCGGTGTGCCTGGCGTAGAGCTCGTCGAGCTGCGCGCGCAGCGCCAGCGTCTCGCGGGCGTGGATCTCGATGTCCGAGGACTGACCTTGGTAGCCCCCGGTGGGCTGGTGGATGAGCATCCGCCCGTTGGGCAGTGTCAGCCGCTTGCCGGGCGCGCCGGCGGTGAGGATCAGCGCGGCCATCGACATCGCGACCCCGCAGCAGATGGTCTGCACGTCGCAGCCGATCGATTGCATCGTGTCGTAGATCGCGAGGCCCGCGTACACCGAACCGCCCGGGGAGTTGACGTACAGCGAGATGTCGCGGTCGGGGTCGGTGGACTCCAGATGCAGCAGCTGGGCGACGACGAGGTTGGCGATCTCGTCGTCGATCGGCTGGCCGAGGAAGACGATGCGCTCGTTGAGCAGGCGGCTGTAGATGTCGAACGAGCGCTCGCCGCGGTGATCCTGCTGGACGACCATGGGAACGAGGGGCATGAGACCGGCTCCTTTGCGTCAAGCAACCCGTTGGTTGCGCGTTTGGGTGCGGCGCACGGTAGCATGCGTGCAACCGTTCAGTTGCACGTACGAAGGAGCCGCAAGCGATGGACGTCACCCGCGAGATCACCCTCCCCCTCGAGCCCGGAGAAGCCTGGGACGCGATCGTCGACCTCGAGCGCTGGCTCACGGATGCGGGTTCGCTGGAGCTCGAGGCCGGTGCCGAGGGCGAGCTGACGCTGCGCGACGGCGAGACGCGCTGGGCCACCGTGCAGGACGTTCGCCCGGGCGAGCGCCTGGCGTTCTGGTGGCACGCTCCCGACGCGCTGGCGACGCTCGTCGACGTGCGCCTCGTCGCCGTCGAAGACGGCACCCGCATCGTGGTCGTCGAGTCCGGCTACGCCGGCGCGCCGGTCTGCGGCTCGGCCTTGGCGGGCGGCGTGCTCACGGTCATCGACTGGGGCCCGGTGCTCGCCCTCCTGCGCGGTGCCGGGGAGCTCGTCTCCGCGTGAGCGCGGGCAGCGACCGCGAGCAGGCCGTCTTCGCGGCGCTCGCGGATCCCACGCGCCGGGCGCTGCTGCGCTCGATCTCTCGCGGTGAGGCGAACACGCCCACCGAGCTCGCCGCGCTGCTGCCGGTCACGCGCCAGGCGGTCAGCAAGCACCTTGCGCTGCTCGAGGACGCGCGGCTGGTGGACGCCGAGCGCCGCGGCCGCGAGCTGCGCTTCCAGGCCACGCCGGCCGCGCTGGGGGACGCGATCGCATGGATGACGGCCGTCGGAGCGCAGTGGGACGACCGCCTCGCCGCGCTGGGCAGGACGGTCGCGGACGCCGAGCGGCCCGCGTAGGGCATGGCCACGGCGGTCGACCTCGTTGACGCGGCGGCGATCGCGCGCGACCTGAGTCGGCTCGTGCGCGTCCCGAGCGTCACGGGCACCGAGCGCGCGGCCGCGGCCACGCTCGTCGAGATCGCCCACGCACACGGCCTCGACGCCCGCGTCGTCGAGCACGACCTCGCGGCGCTGCGCGCGCACCCCGGCCATCCCGGCGAGGAGGCGCCGCGCAGCGAGGTCGTGAGCGCCGAGGTCCTGCTGCGCGGCGCCGACCCAGCCGCGCCGCGCCTGTGTCTCAACGGCCACATCGACGTCGTCGGGCCCGGCACCGAGCCCTGGCAGCGCGACCCCTGGTCGGGCGAGATCGCCGACGGGCTCGTCCACGGCCGCGGATCGGTCGACATGAAGGGCGGCGTCGTAGCCGCGCTGCATGCGCTCGGGGCGCTGCGTGCAGCCGGCGAGCCGCTTGCCGGCGACGTCGTGTTGCAGGCCGTCCCGTCCGAGGAGGACGGCGGGCTGGGCGCCTTCGCCGCGCTGCAGCGCGACCACGAGTTCGCCGCATGCCTGATCCCGGAGCCGACCGAGCTGCAGATCGTCTGTGCCGCGGGCGGCGCGCTGACGTTCAGCGGGATCGTCCGGGGCCGCGCGGCGCACGCCGCGCTGCGCCTGCAGGGCGTGTCTGCGATCGATCGCTACATCCCGATCCATGCCGCCTTGCACGCGCACGAGACAGCGGTCAACGCGCAGCCGCGGCATCCGCTGCTCGCCGGCAACCGCCTCCCCTACCCGTTGCTCGTCGGCCAGCTGCGCGCCGGGAGCTGGTCCAGCCAGGTTCCGGACGAGCTGCGCTTCGAGGGGCGCCTCGGGGTTGCCGTCGGGACATCGCTCGCCGGTGCGCGCGCGGATCTCGAGGCTGCCGTCGCGGCGGCAACCGACGACCAGGGGCCGCCGGTCGAGATCTCGTGGAGCGGCGGCCAGTTCGCCGCCTCCGAGACCGACGTCGAGGCGCCATGGGTGCGGATCGTGCAGGACGCGGCCGCTGCCGAGCTCGGCGCCCCGGCTCCCGTCGTCGGCGTCGGCTACGCCAGCGACATGCGGCTGTACTGCGAGCACGGCATTCCGACCGTCCTGTTCGGGCCGAGCGGGCTGCACCTCGCACACGCGGTCGACGAGCACGTCGAAGTCGCCGAGCTGGCGACGGTCGCGCGCGTGATCGTGCGCTCGGCGCTCGCCTTCGCCGGACTGTGAGCCATCTCTCGCCGTGCCGCGCACGGCACGGATAGGTTTTCGCGCAGCCGATGCTCGATGTCATCGCGAGACTCACCTGGAAGCGACCGAAGCTCATCCTCGCGCTGGCGGGCGTGTTCGTCGTCGTCGCCGGCGGGTTCGGCTATGACGTCGAGCATCACCTCAAGGCGGCGGGCTTCACCGACAGCGCCTCCGAGAGCGAGCGCGCGACCGCGCTGCTGCTCGACAGGCTCGGCTACAACGCGAGCCCCGGGATCGTCGTGCTCGTGCGCGATCCCGGCGGCGGACGGCTCGACGTCGGGAGCGCACCGGTGCGCCGGGAGGTCGCTCGCATCAGCCGCGCGCTCGCCGACACGGCCTTCGTCGGCCACGTCGTCAACCCGCTGCGCAACCGCCGCGAGGGCCAAGGGCTGATCGAGCCCAACGGCCGCTCCCTCGTGATCGCGGCGAGCCTGGCGACCCAGGACGTCGAGAGCGACGGCGGCCTGGCGGCCGAGGACGCCCAGAAGCGCATCGGCGACAGCCCCCTCGACGTGCGGATGGGCGGGTTCGCCGCGAGCTTCAACGAGGTCAACGACCAGACGCGCGCGGACCTCACGACGGCTGAGATGATCGCCTTCCCGATCCTCACCGTGCTCCTGCTGCTCGTCTTCCGCGGGGTGATCGCGGCGTCGCTGCCACTGCTGCTCGGCGTGATCTCGACGCTCGGGACGCTCTTCATGCTCCGCGTGATGTCGGGCTTCGTCGACACGTCGCTGTTCGCGCTGAACGTGGCCACGGCGCTGAGCCTCGGCCTCGCGGTGGACTACGGGCTCCTGCTCGTCTCGCGCTATCGCGAGGAGCTCGAGCGCGCCGGCGGACCCACGCAGGAGGCGCATCGGCGCACCGTGCAGACCGCCGGCCGGACGGTTCTGTTCTCGGGCCTGACCGTCGCGGTCGCGATGGCGTCGCTCATGATCATGCCCCAGCGCTTCCTGTACTCGATCGGCGCGGCGGGCGCCGCGGTGGCGATGCTCTCGGCGGTGATGGCGATCCTCGTCGTGCCGGCCCTGTTGGCGCTGCTGGGCACGCGCATCAACGCACTGGCGATCCGCCGTGGGCCGGCGGTGTCCGATGCCTCGAGCGGCTGGTACCGGCTCGCGAAGGCCGTCATGCGCCGCCCGGTCATCGTCGCGATCGGATGCACCGTGCTGTTGTTGGCGATCGCGTCGCCGCTGCTCTCGACGGAGCTCACGGGCCCGAGCGCGGAGGCGGTCCCCCCGAGCCAGCCGTCCTACGCGGTCAACAAATACATCGAGACCAACTTCTCCCAGGGCGTGGCGTTCGCGGTCAGCGTCACCGTGCGCTCGGATTCCAGCCGAGCCGAGCTGGCAGCCCTGCAGCGACGGATCGGCGGCTTCGAGGGCCTCGACGGCGGCACGCCGTTCGTGCGGGTCTCCCCGGACGTCGCGTACGCGAACTTCACGCCCGCCGGCGACGCGCTCGACCCGCGCGTGCAGGACGCGGTCCACGAGATCCGCGGGCTCGACCTTCCACGCGGGGGCGAGGTGCTCGTCTCGGGCAACACCGCCCGCTTCATCGACGAGAAGGAGAGCCTGATCGACCACCTGCCGGTCGTGGGCGCGATCATCGGCCTGACGACGCTCCTGTTGCTGTTCGCGCTCACCGGGTCGATCCTGCTGCCGCTCAAGACGCTCGTGATGAACGCGCTGACGCTCGGCGCCTCGCTCGGGGTGATCGTGGTCGCGTTCCAGCACGGTGCGCTCGACGGCGTCTTCGCCTACACGGGCCCTGCGGCGATCGAGGTGACGAGCCTCGCGTTCCTGTTCGTCGTCACGTTCGGCCTCGCCACCGACTACGCGGTGCTCGTGCTCGCGCGCATCAAGGAGCAGCACGACCTCGGCGAGAGCAACATCGAGGCGGTGGCCGTCGGGATCGGGCGGACCGGGCGGGTCATCACCGCCGCCGCGGCCGCGATCGCCATCGTCTTCCTGGCGTTCGGCGTCAGCAAGGTGTTCTTCATGAAGCAGATCGCGCTCGGCGAGGCGGCCGCGGTGATCATCGACACGACGATCGTGCGGGCGCTGCTCGTACCGGCGCTCATGCGCCTGCTGGGCGAGTGGAACTGGTGGGCGCCCGGCCCGCTGCGCCGCCTGCAGGCGCGCTACGGATTCGCCGACGCGTAGACCATCACGCGCCGGCGAACCGCCACAACTAGCGCCCGCGGGCCTTCTTGCGCTTGCGCTGCCGCAGCCAGCGCTTGAGGAGCTGGAGCATCAGGCTGCCTCGTCCAGCCGCTTCTCGAACGCGGTGAGCTGCGAGGAGATCTCCTCCGGCAGGTCGTCGCCGAACTTCGCGAGGAACTCGTGCACCTGCGGCAGCTGCGCCTTGAAGGCCTCCGGATCGACGGCGACGACCTGCTCGAGGTCCTCGTCGGCGATGTCGAGACCCGAGACGTCGAGCTCGCCCGGCGCGGGAACGATCCCGACCGCGGTCTTCGTCCCCTCGGCCGTGCCGGCGCAGCGCTCGAAGACCCACTTGAGCACGCGGCTGTTCTCGCCGAACCCGGGCCACAGGAACTTTCCGCTCTCCGGGTCCTTGCGGAACCAGTTGACGTAGAAGAGCTTCGGCAGCACCGCTCCCTCGCGGGCACCGATGTCGAGCCAGTTCTGGAAGTACTCGGCCATGTTGTAGCCGCAGAACGGCAGCATCGCGAACGGATCGAAGCGCAGCTGACCGATGCCGCCGGCGGCGGCTGCGGTCATCTCCGAGCTCATCGTCGCGCCGAGGAAGACGCCGTGGTTCCAGTCGAACGCCTCGGTGACCAGCGGCACGACCGTCGCGCGGCGACCGCCGAAGATCATCGCGTCGACCGCGACGCCCTTGGGGTCCTCCCACTCCGGCGCGATCGCCGGGTCCTGCGCGGCGGGCGTCGTGAAGCGGCCGTTGGGATGCGCGGCGGGCGTCTCGGAGTCGGGCGTCCAGTCGTTGCCCTTCCAGTCGATGAGGTGCGCGGGCTTGTCCTTCGTCATGCCCTCCCACCACACGTCGCCGTCGTCGGTCAGCCCGCAGTTGGCGAACAGCGTGTTCTTCTCGACCGTCGCCATTGCGTTGGGGTTCGTCTCCTCGCCGGTGCCCGGCGCGACGCCGAAGAAGCCGGTCTCCGGGTTGATCGCGTACAGCTTGCCGTCGTCGCCGAACTTCATCCACGCGATGTCGTCGCCGATCGTCTCGACGGTCCAGCCCTCGAGCGTCGGGATGAGCATCGCGAGGTTCGTCTTGCCGCAGGCGCTCGGGAAGGCGCCGGTGACGACCTTGACCTCGCCCTCGGGCGAGGTGAGCTTGAGGATGAGCATGTGCTCGGCCATCCAGCCCTCGTCGCGGGCCATCTTGGAGGCGATCCGCAGCGCGAAGCACTTCTTGCCGAGCAGGGCGTTGCCGCCGTAGCCGGAGCCGAAGGACCAGATCTCGCGCGTCTCGGGGTAGTGCACGATGTACTTCGTCTCGGGGTTGCAGGGCCATGCGACGTCCTGCTCGCCCTCGGCCAGCGGCGCCCCGACGGAGTGCACGCAGGGGACGAACTCGCCGTCCTCGCCGAGCACGTCGAGCGTCTTGGCGCCGACGCGGGTCATGATCATCATGTTCACCGCGACGCAGGCGGAGTCGGTCAGCTCGACGCCGATGTGGGCGATCGGCGAGCCGAGCGGGCCCATCGAGAACGGCAGGACGTACATCGTGCGGCCGGCCATGCAGCCGTCGAACAGCCCGTTGAGCTTCTCGCGCATCTCGCCGGGGTCGGTCCAGTTGTTCGTCGGACCGGCGCCCTCCTGGGTCTGGGTGCAGATGTACGTGCGGTCCTCGACGCGCGCGACATCACCCGGGTCCGAGCGCGCGAGGTAGGAGTTCGGGCGCTTGGCCTCGGCGAGCCGCGTGAACGTCCCGGCATCGACGAGCTGCTGTGCGAGCTGGTCGTACTCCTCGGCGGAACCGTCGCACCAGTGGACGTCCTTCGGCTTCGTCAGGGCCGCGATCTCGTCGACCCACTGGATCAGCTTCTCGTTCTTCGTCGGCACGGTCGTCGTGTCGCTCACGCTCTCTCCTCGTCTCTCAACTCGTGTTTCCCTCGGGGATTGTCGCGCAAGTCGCCCGCACGCGGCATCCTCACGCTCCCCTCACGTCGATCGCGCAACTTCGATGCGGGCTGGCGGGTTCATTACGACAACAGCGCGTGACCCGCAGGGACGACGATCCGGTCACGCAAACCCAGGGGGCGGTCCAGGGGCCGCCTCGGTCCAAAACGGGCGTCCACACGGCGCCTGCGATGGCTCGTGCCCGTCCACACACCCCACAGGAGGAACCCCATGGATCATCAGAACGAACCAGCCCGCGGTCGCCGGCGGCCGCGCATGCCGCACGCAAGCAACTCCCCCAGGACGCGCTCCGTCGTCATCGCCACCGGCCTGCTGCTCCTCGGCATCACTCCATTCGCGGCTGCCCGCACCGGGTCCAACCTGCGCGAGGGCGTGCGCAACGGCACGTCGGTCCGCGAGACGCAGATCATCTCGAACATCGCGTCCTCCACGACCACGACCGGCGGCTACTCCACGCGCCAGTCAAACCTCTCCTCCTCCGGCGGCGGCGCCGTGTACGGCTGCCGCTCGGACGCAGGGGGGTCGGCCGCCACGCCGCGCCCGCAGAACCCGTGCATCCGCTCGAACAACCTCTCGCGCGGCCTGGCGTTCGAGTTCAACGCCTCCAACGGCACGACCGCAGGCCTCATCACGGTCGGCAACGGCGGCGACACGACCCGCCCGTTCACGACAAACGCCACCGGCGTCGCAACCGGCCTGAACTCCGACGAGGTCGACGGCCTCGACGCGGCGCAGATCATCGCGGCGGCGCGCATCAAGACCGGCTTGGACGCCGACACGCTCGACGGGCGCGACTCGGCGGACTTCCTGGCGCGCTTCGCGCAGGTGAGCGCGGGGGGCACGCTTGGTGCGAACCGCGGCGTGCCGGCGAACGGTGCTACTGACGCACCGGGCCTCGGCACCTATCTCGTCGTCTTCACTGGGGACCTGAGCGCGTGCGCCATGACGGCGACCGTGACCGGTACCGCAGCGGGCTTGGTTACCGTAACTCCGGCAGTCGCAGCCGGAAACACAACAGTGGACGTCCGCACGTTCGACGGCGCCGGCGCACCTGCCGACCGACCGTTCAACCTGATCGTCAACTGCTAACTGACATTCCACGATGTCCGCTAAGAGGGGGCGCCCTGCGCGCCCCCTCGTTGGCGACAGCTTGCGCAGGTCTGGCAACTGGTCGATTCAGAGGCCTAGCTCACTCAGCGCACCTTGACTGTCACCGATCGACTGCGGGAACTTAAGTACGGATAGCCACGCTCAGTCGGGACGATCGCGCGGACCTTGAGCCTCACACCGGGTCGGTGTATTCGCAGTCGGTAGGTCCCCGCGAAGCGCCCCCGCCGGTCGGTGCGGACAGTCGCGAAGGACACCCACGATGAACCGGGAGCCCTCCCCTCGAGGCGCACCTTCTTCCCCCGGGTCGGGATGGGATGGCTGCGAACGACGCCTCGAAACCGCAGCGCTACACCCCGAAGTGATGCGCCCAAAGTGGACGCGGCTCGTACGCGCAGCTTTAGAGGTGTTGACACCGCCTGGACAACGCCGTTCGGGCGGTACTCTAGCCGTATCGTCCGCGACGGGCCGCGCGCCACGATGGCGTGGCTGAATGATCCATCGGGTTTCGTCTTGAAGCCGCCCCGCGGGGTCTCTCGCGCGCCAACACGAGCCGTGCGTTCGACGACTTCGATCTGGCCACCCGCGAAACCAGTGCCGGGTGCCCCTGTCAGTCGTCCCTGCACGACGATTCGCCTCCCGTAGGGGACGATCAGCGTCGGTCGCGACGAACCACGGAATCGGGCAATGAGGGACGCTCGCGAGGCACCCGTCAACGCCACACTCGGATTCTCGACGTCAACCGTGACTGGGGAACTAACGAGGCGCGTGTTCGCTGCGGCGTCCTGCACGCGGAGCGTCAATCGATGCGGCCCGTTCGCGACGGCGCGCGTGTCGACGTCGAGGGTGTTCGCGTCCGCAGGCGGACACACGGTGAAATCGGAGTTAGAGCACTGAGCCGTCAGGTCGCGGGTTGCAACCACCGAGTCGTCGAGCAGGATCTCGACCTTGGCGACGCCTGACTGCGGATCCGACGCGGAGTACGTGACCGTTCGAATGCCCGCCTGCTGGCCACCGGCGAGAAGGGAACCGGCCGGCTGCGAGACGATCGGTTGCGAGTCCTCACGCAGCGTGACCTCCATCCCGCGGATCAGCAACGGGGTGGGATCGGCAGCTGCGCAATCCGGATCGCCCGGCGCGGGAGCCGTCTCAGTGATGGGTCCGCATAGGACGAACGCCTTGTAGGCGTACGTTTCAGCAGGATCGAAGACCTGTTCCAATACGAGGTTCTCGGCGCCGGGCGGCCCGTTTGTCACCCCGCGAAGGATCGTGGTGTTGTCTGCGTGGAAATCCAGCGATGAGAAGTTGAGCGGCGAACCAGACCCCCCTAGGCGTGCTGCGTACCAGAGCACCGCCTTGACCAGCTTGATCTCGCCCTGTGGGCCAGTGCGAGGCTTCACCAGCGCGAGGGCGCCCACCATGGCGTGGGCTGGAAACTGGGAAATGCCGGTAGCGCTGAAACGGACGCCGCCACCGCCACTGCAGGCGTCGACCATCGCAACATTTGTTGCCGTCTCAGCCTTCTGCCAGGGCCCGAGCAAGGCGACCTCGTGGCCAGGCACGTCGCAGTTGCGCATCACGTAGGTGCCGGCATGCGAGCTTGATCGACGACTCCGGGAAGTGACGAGCCCGAGCGGAACCGCTGAGGCCGATCGCCGCGGCCAGCCAACCGTCTTAGGAAATCCGCGGCGTGACCCGGCCGTCTGCCCAAGCCACCCTGCAACTCTCGTCGTCATCGTGCTTCCCCCATCACGCCGTTCGCTTCCACACCTGTGTAGCGAGCGGGAGCTGGAAATTCGCCCCCTCCAGCGGTGAGATCTGCGCAATTTCCGACGTTTTCGGGGCCGCGCGCGCGGTCCGGGCGCTACTCCTCCGGCGTCCCGTGCTCCTTCCGCGGCACCAAGACGAGGCGCTTGAACTCGGCCACGAGTACGCCGTCCTGGTTGAGCACGCGCGTATGGACGCGGACGGTGCCACGGTCGGGCTTCGTCTTTGACTCGCGCTTCTCCAGGACCTCGGACTCGCAGAAGAGCGTGTCGCCGTGGAAGACCGGCGCCGGGTGCTTGAGCTCCTCGGTCTGCAGGTTGGCGATCGCCTTGCCGCTGACGTCGGAGACGCTCATCCCCAGGGCCAGCGAGTAGACCATCGGCCCCACGACGACGTTGCGCTTCTGCTGTGACGCGGCCGCGTACACGTCGTTGAGGTGCAGCGGGTGGTGGTTCATCGTCAGCAGGCAGAACAGGTGATCCTCGGACTCGGTCACCGTCTTGGCCGGCCAGTGCTTGTACACCGCGCCGACCTCGAACTCCTCCAGGTAGCGCCCGTAGGGGTGCGCACCGGAGGCCTCGCGTTCGGCCTGGTCGGTCGTGAAGTCGTCGCTCATGCAGTCTCCTTGGGGGCCGCCAGCAGGCCCGGATGATGCACGAAAGCGTCGCTAGCCGGAGTCGAGCTCGGCCAACCGCGACAGGACGAGCTCGCGGCGCTCCTCGAGCTCGGCCTCCAAGACGTCGAGCTTGTCGCGGCGGCGCTGCACGAGCGCGAGCTGATGACCGATGTGCTCCAGCGCCTCGTCGAGGATCCCGCGGCGTCGATCCGGCGACGGCGTGCCGTGACGGAACTCCTGTCGCAGCGCGTTGCGGGCGTCCTCGCGCTCGACCACGTCGCGCAGCTCGTCGAGCGTCAGGCCGAGCAGGTCCTTCAGGCGCATGAGCTGCTCGAGGCGCTGGACATCGTCCTCGGAGTACGTCCGATGGCGGCCCGCGTCGCGCTCGGGCGCGGACGGCAGCAGACCGAGCTCCTCGTAGTAGCGGATCGTGCGCGGGGTCGTGCCCGCGCGCCGGGCGACGTCACCGATCCGCAGGCCGGGCGGGCTGGCGGCCTCGGTGCTCATGCCGCGGCGCGCTCCAGCGCACGGCGCTCCTTCAGCGCGACCGCAGCGGGCTCCTCGTCGGACGGGCGCAGCAGCGAGATGACCGCGCCGGCGACCGACGTCGCCGCCAGCACCCACAGCGCGATGTGCATGTTGGAGATGAAGGGATCCAGCTGCGCGTCGGAGAGCCCGCTCGCGAGTCCCGAGAAGATCTGAAAGAGCACGTCCTTGGGCACGGCAGCCGTGATGATCGCGAGGACGAAGGCGATCGACAGGACCGCCCCCGTGTTCTGCAGCATCATCCGCGCGCCGGCGGCGACCCCACGGCGCTGGGCGGGCACCGTGCCCATCATCGCCGCGGTGTTCGGCGAGTTGAACATGCCCGACCCGATGCCGACGATGAGCAGCCACAGCCCGCTCTGCCAGTACGGCGTATGGACCTCGAGCGTCGTCATGAGCGCGAGGCCGACCGCGCTGACGACCATCCCCATCGCCGCGAGCACGCGCGAGCCGTGGCGATCGGCCCAGACGCCCGCGATCGGCGAGGCGACGAGCATCCCGAGCGCGAGCGGCGCGAGCTTGATCCCCGCGGTGATCGGGTCATCGCCCTGCGGGCCCTGGAAGTAGAAGACGAAGACGAACATCAGCGCGAAGCGCGAGAGGCCGTTGACGAAGGCCGCTCCGCTCGCGGCGGCGAAGAGGCGGTTGCGAAAGATCGACAGGTCGAGCATCGGCGACGCCACGCGGCTCTCGATGACGACGAACGCCGGCAGCAGGACGACCGCGAGCGCCAGGCCGCCGAGCACGAGCGGGTCGACCCACTCCTCGATGCCGCCGCGCGAGATCCCGAACACGAGGCCCGTGAGGCCGACGACGAACGTCGATGTGCCCAGGAGGTCCAGGCCGCGCGCGGCGTCGGGCCGCGCGAGCTCGCGCAGGATCGCCGCGCCCCAGGCCGCGCCGATCAGGCCCAGCGGCACGTTGAACCAGAACACCCACTGCCAGCCGATCGAGACGAGCGCCCCGCCGAGCACCGGCCCGATGACGAGCCCGACCGCGGCGACCATCGTGTTCGTCCCCATCGCCAGGCCGAGCTGCTCGCGCGGGAAGGCGTCGGTGACGAGGGCCGCGGCGTTCGCGAAGAGAAACGCGCCGCCGATCCCCTGCAGGATCCGCCAGAGGATCAGCTGCGTGGCATCGGTCGCGAAGCCCGCGCCCAGCGACGCCAGCGCGAAGACGACGAAGCCGCCGACGTAGGCCGTCTTGCGGCCGAACAGGTCCGACAGCCGCCCCGCGGTGAGCACGAGCACGGTCGAGGCGATCATGTAGGCGAGGATCACCCAGACGAGCGTCAGCAGGCTCGTGTGCAGGGCGCGCTCGAGGTCCGGCAGGGCGATGATGAGCGTGCCGGAGTTGATCGTCGCCAGCAGCATCCCGAGGCTCGTGCAGGAGAGCGCCCACCACTTGTAGTGGCGATGGTCGGAGTCGACGCCCAGGCGGCGGCGAGTGGATTGTGCGGTCTCATTCAGCATCTTACGTAAACGTCAGTTTAGCACGTGCGCGACGGTCACCATCCCATCCGGCTGTCGTCCTGCGACAGCTGGGCAGGACGGTGCGAGCGATGCGTCGATAGGTTGCCCCCCAGCCGTCCCGCGTCCCCGACGACCTGGAGCCCGCCCGTGCGCAACCCCCGTGCCTTCCTCAAGCCGCTCGCGATGGGCGCCCCCGACCCGATGCGCGACGTCCCCGTGACCCCGTCGCGCATGATCCACTTCCTCGACTTCTCCAACGAGAAGATGGTCGCCAAGGCGCCCGATATCGCCAAGAAGGTCGACATCCTGCTCGGCAACCTCGAGGACGCGGTGCCGGTGGAGCGCAAGGAGGCCGCGCGCGAGGGACTCATCACGGTGGGCCGCGAGATGGACCTCGGCACGACCGCGCTGTGGACGCGCATCAACTCGCTCGAGTCGCCCTGGGTGCTCGACGACCTCACGCGGATCGTCGGGGAGATCGGCCACAAGCTCGACGTCATCATGGTCCCCAAGGTCGAGGGTCCCTGGGACATCCATTACATGGACCGCCTGCTCGCCCAGCTCGAGGCGAAGGCCGGGATCGACCGCCCCATCCAGCTGCACGCCCTGCTCGAGACCGCGCTCGGCGTCAACAACATCGAGGCCATCGCGACCGCCAGCCCGCGCATGCAGGGCATGAGCCTCGGGCCGGCCGACCTCGCCGCCAGCCGCCGGATGAAGACCACGCGCGTCGGCGGCGGGCACCCCGGCTATCGGGTGCTGTCAGACCCCGATCCCGAGAACCCCGACGCCGCGCGCGAGAGCGCCCAGCAGGACCTCTGGCACTACTCGTTCGGGCGCATGGTCGACGCCTGCACCGCGGCCGACCTGCTGCCCTTCTACGGGCCGTTCGGCGACATCAAGGACGTCGCCGGCTGCGAGACGCAGTTCCGCGCCGCGTTCATCATGGGGTGCGTCGGCGCATGGTCGCTGCACCCTGTGCAGATCGACATCGCCAAGAAGGTCTTCTCCCCCAATCCCGAGGAGGTGCTGTTCGCCAAGAAGGTCATCGAGGCGATCCCCGACGGCCGCGGCGTGCACATGATCGACGGCAAGATGCAGGACGACGCGACGTGGAAGCAGTGCAAGGTCATGGTGGATCTCGCCGAGATGCTGGCGCGCAAGGACCCTGAGCTCGCCGCGGCGTACGAGATCGGCTGAGCAGCGTCTTATAGGGTCCTGCCAATGCGTTTCTTCGAGTACGAAGCCCGCGAGGTCGTCAAGCGCGCCGGAATCCCCGTCACCGACTTCGGCTTCACGACCGATGCGGCCGAGGCGAAGGCGATCGCCGAGCGGATCGGGGGCCCGACGGTCATCAAGTCGCAGGTGCTCACGGGCGGGCGGATGAAGGCCGGCGGCGTGAAGTTCGCCGACACGCCCGAGGAGGCCGAGCAGTACGCGACGGACATCCTGCAGCTCGAGATCAACGGGCACATGCCGCGCGGCGTGCTCGTCGATCCCAAGGCCGACGTCAAGCAGGAGTACTACGCGGGGGTCGTCTGGGACGGGATCGCCAAGAAGCCGGTGATCCTCTTCAGCGACATGGGCGGCATCGACATCGAGGAGGTCGCCGAGCAGCACCCCGACCACGTCGGCCGCGTGCACATCTCCAACCTCATGCCGATCAGCGACTACGCGGCGAAGGAGTGCATCGCGCAGACCGGCGTCACCGGCCGCGCGCTGCAGCGGCTGACCCCGATCGTCCGCAACCTCGCGCAGCTCTTCGTCGACAACGACATGGTGCTCGCCGAGATCAACCCGCTCTGCGAGATGCAGGACGGCACGTTCGTCGCGCTCGACGCGCACATGGACATGGAGAGCGAGGCGCGCGGGCGCCACAAGCAGCTGCTGAAGGAGCTCGGCGTCGGCGACGACGAGACGCGCCTGGCGCGCGAGCCGACGCCGTTCGAGCTCGCCGGCGAGGAGGTCGACGGCGCCGACCACCGCGGCGTCGCGGGCAACGTCACCGAGTTCGACGGCGACATCGGCCTCGTCATCGGCGCGGGCGGCGGCTCGCTGACGCTCTTCGACGCCGTCCGCGCCCACGGCGGCCGGCCGGCGAACTACTGCGAGATCGGCGGCAACCCCTCGGTCTCCAAGACCTGCGGGCTCGCGAAGCTCGTGCTCTGCAAGCCGGGCGTCGACAAGATCGCGGTGATGATGTCGATCGTCTCCAACACGCGCGTCGACATCGTCGCGCGCGGCGTCATCAAGGCCTGCCTCGAGCTCGGCATGGACCCGGCCGAGAAGATCGCGATCTTCCGGATCCCGGGCGCGTGGGAGGAAGAGGGCTTCAAGATCCTGGAGAAGTACGGCATCGAGTACGCCGATCGGTCGGTGTCGATGCACGAGGCCGCGCGCCGCGCCGTTGCGAAGATCGCGGGCGCCGAGCGATGAGCATCCTCATCGACAGCGACACGACGTTCATCGTCCAGGGGATCACCGGGCGCGAGGCCGTCAACCTCACGCGCGAGTGCCTGGACTACGGCACCGGCGCGAAGATCGTCGGCGGCGTCACCCCCGGCCGCAAGGGCCGCGACGTGCACGGGGTCCCGGTCTGGGACACCGTCGCCCAGGCCGTCGAGGCGCACGGGGCGCCGATCGACGGCTCGGTCGTCACGGTGCCGCCCGCGTTCACGAAGGACGCGGTCTTCGAGGCGCTCGAGAACGGCGTGAAGCTCATCGTCATCGTCACCGAGCGCATCCCGCGCCGCGACGTCGCGCAGATGGTCGAGCTCGCCGCGCTGCGCGGTGCGCGCATCATCGGCCCCAACTGCCTCGGGATCATCGTGCCCGACGTCATCAAGATGGGCGGCATCGGCGGCCCCGCGAAGAACGCCGCGCAGGCCTACTCGCCCGGGCCGATCGGCGTCATCTCGCGCTCGGGCGGCATGACGACGGAGATGTCCTCGACGCTCACGGCGGCCGGGCTCGGCCAGTCGACCGCGGTGTCGATCGGCGGCGACGCGATCATCGGCTCCTCCTACGCCGAGCTCATGCCGTTCTTCGAGGCCGACAGCCACACCTCGGGCATCGTCATCTACACCGAGCCCGGCGGCCGCATGGAGGCCGAGCTGGCCGCGTGGGTCATCGAGACCGAGTGCCGGATGCCGATCGTCGCCTTCATGGCCGGGCGCTTCATGGACGAGATGCCGGGCATGAGCTTCGGCCACGCCGGCACGATCGTCGAGGGCAAGGAGGACACGGCCGCGGAGAAGATCGCGCGCCTGGCCGACGCCGGCATCACGGTCGCCGAGGAGATCTCCGAGATCCCCGACATCATGAAGTCCAAGCTGCCGGCCCACGTCCAGCACCGCAAGCCGCCGGGCGTCTCGGTGCCCGAATGGACCAGAGGAGGCACGCGATGAGATCCGACGGCATCTTCATCGGCATCGAGGTCGAGGACGAGGCGATCGCCGCCGAGCCGCGCCTGGCCAAGCACCTCGCCCAGGTCTGCCCCGTCGACATCTACCACGAGGCGGAGGGCGGCGGTCTGCGGATCGCCGACGAGAACGTCGACGAGTGCGTGCTGTGCCGGCTGTGCCTCGACATCTCGGCGCTCGACGTCGACGAGGGCGCGGTGCGGGTCCTGAAGCTCTATGACGGCGGCGTCGCGCTGTAGGCGCAGCCCTACTCGGGGCGCGGGCCCTGCGGCAGGCCTGCGCCGAGGCGCTGGAAGACCTCGAGCAACTCGTTCTCGTGCGCGACGCGGCCCTGCGCGCCGTCGAGCTCGCGGAACGCCGCCTTGAGGATCCGCACGCCCTCCGGGGCGTGAGCGGCCACGTGCGCGGCGAGCCGCAGTGCGGCCGCCTCCGCCTCCTCGGCGGGCACCGTGTCGTGGACGAGCCCGATCGTCGTCGCCTCCTCGGGTCCCACGACGCGCCCCGTGAAGATCAGCTCCTTCGCGCGCGCGACGCCCACCAGCGGCGTCAGGCGCGCCGGGCCGACGGGCACGCCGAGGCGCGCGCCGGCCCAGGCGAGCTTGAGGTTGTCGCCCGCGATGCGCAGGTCGCAGCCGGCGACGAGCTCCGCGCCGGCGCCGACGCAGTTGCCGACGCACACGGCGATCGTCGGCAGCGGGAAGCGCTCGAGCGCGGCGAGGAACTGCGAGAAGGCCTTCATGCGGGCGATGCCGCCGACGTAGTCGAGCTCCTCGGTGACGTCGACGCCCGAGCACAGCGCCCGAACCGACGTCGTCGAGAAGACGAGCACGCGCAGCTCCTCGTCGATCAGCAGGCGCTCGAGCGCCGTGACGAGCTCGTCGAGCAGCCCCGTGTCGAGGGCGTTGCGCCGGTCGGGGCGATCGAGTCGCAGCAGGACGATGCCGGGCCCGGGCCTGGACTGCTGCAGGGAGCTCATGTCCCGCCTACTTCCATGCGGGCGGGGTGAGCTTCGCGACGGCATCGGCCACCGACGCGTCCAGCGGCACCGTGCGCCGGAGGTCCACGAGCTCGAGCACGCGCAGCACCGCGGCCCCCGGCGCGGCGACCACTCGCAGCGCCTGGCCGCGCTCCTCGAGCGTCAGCATCAGCTCGTGCACGAGGTGCACCCCGGCGCTGTCGAGGTATGCGACCGCGCTGAGGTCGAGCACCAGCCCCCGGTCGCGCGGCTCGACGGCCGCTGCGAGCGCCGCGGCGAGCTGCGCCTTGCGCCCGAGATCGACCTCGCCCTCCAGCCGGGCGACCGGAACCTCGCCCTCGCGGGCGAGCAGCAGCGCCGGGTCCGGCGCCTGCGGCTCGGGCTCCCCGGGAGCGCCACCGCCCGCGCCGAGGCGGAAGCGCAGCTCCACGCGGGTCCCGTTCTCCGTGGTCGCGAGCTTCATGCCTCGAGACAACATGCGCATGAGCCGCAGTCCGTGCCCGCGGTCGGCGGGCGCGGACGCCGCGCGCCAGACGCCGCCGTCCCCGATGCTCACCATGAGCTCGCCGTCGCTCACGCGCGCCCGGACGTCGACGGTCGCACCGGCGGCGGCGCCCGCATGCTCGATCGCGTTGGAGCACGCCTCCCCCACCGCGATCAGCACGTCGTTGACCTCGCTCGGGGAGGCGGCGGCACCGGCGAGCCACGCGCGCAGGTCGCGGCGCAGCGCGCGCAGGCCCTCGGCGCGGCCGGCGATCTCGGCGGCGAAGGAGCCCGGCGGCGGGCCGTTCGCGCGCAACGCCAGCAGCGCGATGTCGTCGGCGCGCACCGCGCCGTCGGCCAGCGTCGCGGTCAGGAGCTCGAGCTGCGCCGAGAGGTCGGCGGGCGCCGTCTGGACCGTCGCGCGCAGCTGCTCGAGGCGGGTGTCGATCGGCGCGTCGCGACGCTCGACGAGACCGTCGGTGTAGAGCAGCAGCGTGTCGCCGGGCGCGAGCATCAGCCGCGCCTGCGGAATCGCCGTCTCGCCCGGCGCCGCGCCGAGCGGGGTCGAGCGCGCGCCGTCCAGGAAGCGCGACACGCCGGCCGCGGGCGTGTGGATCACCGGCAGATGGCCGGCGCTGACGTAGCGCAGCTCGAGCGTGAACGGGTCGAGGTCGAGGTAGGCCAGCGTCGTGCTGAGGCCGACGCGCAGGTGGCCGACGAGCCGGTGCAGCTTCGCGACGACCTGTGCCGGCGCCAGTCCCTCGACCGCGTACGCGCGCAGCGCCGTGCGCAGCTGGCTCATCGTCGCCGCGGCCTCGACGCCGCGGCCCACGACGTCGCCGATGACGATCCCGACGCGCCCGTCGGGCAGCGGGATGACGTCGTACCAGTCGCCGCTGACCTCGGCGTCCGACCCGCTGGGCAGATAGCGCACCGCAAGCTCGACGCCGTCGATCTCCGGCAGCTGCGTCGTGAGCATGCTGCGCTGCAGGGTGTGCGCGATGCGCCGCTCCCCGATGTCCAGGACGATTCCGATGATGAACTGCGGGCGTCCCTGGGCGTCGCGGAAGAGCGTCGTGCTGACCTCGGCCCAGATGACCTCGCCGTCGGGTGCGAGATAGCGCTTCTCGTAGCGGAACACCGGCACCTCGCCGATGAGCAGCGATCGCAGCGCGTAGCGCGTGTAGGCCATGTCGTCCGGATGCGTGATCGCGACCGCTCCGATGGCGAGGAGCTCCTCGCGCGAGCGGCGGACGGTCGCGCAGTAGGCATCGTTGGCCTGGACGAAGTTGCCGTCGAGATCGAGCAGCGCGACCCCGACCGGCCCCTGCTCGAAGGCGATCCTGAAGCGCTCCTCGCTCGCGCGCAGCGCGTCCTGCCCCGCGCGCTCGCGCGTCATGTCGCGGGCGATCGTGGCGTAGAACTCGACGTCACCGAGGTCGTCGGTGCGGGCGACGATGACCTGCGACACCGGGATCTCGTGGCCGTCGCGGTGCAGGCGCGCGAGATCGCCGCGCCAGACGCCGTCGCGCAGCGCGGCCGGCAGCGCCTCGGTCAGCACGCGCTCGCGCGCCCACGCCGGGGAGAACTCGCCGACGCGCGCGCCGCGGATGTCCTCGTCCTCGCCGATGCCGACCATCCGCCGCCCGCCGGCGTTGACGTAGACGAGCTCGCCGTCGCGATCGGCGATCGAGACCCAGTCCGAGGTCGCCTCGATGACCGCGCCGAAGCGCCGCTCGGCGGTCTCGGCGCGGGCGCGGCCGACGACGTCCTCCCAGACGACGAGCACGCGCCCGCCGATCCGGGAGGCGGACAGCTCGAACCGGCCGTCGGCGTCGGGCGGTCCGCCGAAGTCCTCGGCCCGGTCGAGCTTCGTGCGCAGCGGCGGATCGCCCTCGGCCACGGCGACGAGGCGGTGCAGGAGGCCGGGCGGGAACGCCGGCAGCGCCTCGAGGAGGCTGAGCGCGCGCAGCTCGTCGGGGCTCTTCCGGAAGGCGGCGGCGGCCGTCCGGTTGGCGTACACGAGCGCGAAGTCGGCGATCGCGCCGGCGGCGTCGCGCAGGGGTGCGAGCACGACGGTGGCGTCCGACAGCTCGTCGAGCGCCGCGAACGCGGTGGCGGCCACGTCGGACGCGACGCCATCGGCGGGATCCGGCCTCCTCAGGTCGGCAGGCTCCATCCCCTGATGTTGTACCCGGTCGGGGGCGCGGCGTCAGGCCGCGGGCGGTCCGTCGCTTCCGCTCAGGACGCGACTGAGCTGCTCTTCGAGGAGCTTGTCGATGTCGGGGACGAGCATCAGCGACGGCGGCTCGGGATAGGCCGTGCGGGCGAAGAACTCGGCCGGCGTCGTGGCCGCCGGACGCTCGAGCACCGCGACGAGCGCGTCGATGACCGAGGGGTCGAACTGCGTCCCGGCGCAGCGGCGAAGCTCCTTGACGGCGGCGTCGGGCGACTGCGCGCGCCGGTAGGGGCGCGTCGTCGTGATCGCGCTGAAGGTGTCGGCGACCGAGACGATGCGGGCCGGCAGCGGGACATCCTCGCCGGCCTTGCCGTCGGGGTAGCCGTCGCCGTCCCAGCGCTCGTGGGACGCGCGCACGATCGCCCCGACCTCGGTCATCCCGCCGCCGATCCTGTCGAGCATCCGCTGCCCGGCGATCGTGTGCTGGCGCATGACGGCCCATTCGGCGTCGTCCAGCGGGCCCGGCTTGTTGACGATCGCCTTGGGCACGGCGATCTTGCCGACGTCGTGCAGCAGCGCGCCGAACTCGACGAGCCGGCGGTCGTCCTCGTCGAGCCCGAGCTCGTCGGCGATCTCCAGCGACAGCGAGATGACGCCGTAGCTGTGCTCGCCGGTGTACTCGTCGTCGTGGGCGATGACCTCGCCCAGCAGCAGCGCGGTGCCGCGGTAGGCGGCGCTCAGCTCGATCGCCTGCTCGATGCGTGCCGCGCGCTCGCGGGCGAAGACGCGCAACAGCCCCGCGAGCGGCAGGGCCAGCAGGAACGCGAGCGGCTCGTCCTGAGCGACGAGCGCGGCCAGCAGGCCGACCGGCGTCAACAGGATGTCGACGAGGAACACGAGGCTCGTCATGCGCAGCTGCAGGCGCGGCGGGACCCCGAGGATGGCCCATTCGCGTGCGGCGCCCGTGATCGTGTCCCCGGCGAACTGGCTTGCGAGCGCCAGCAGGTACAGCGGCCAGAACTCCCACGCCAGGCCGTGGACGCCGCCGAGCGTGAGCACGAGCGCCGGGCCGACGGCGAACCACGCGTTGCCGGCCGTGCCGGCCGCGACGAGCAGGCGGCGCCCGGGGCCGTGATCGCGGGCGAGGTCGCGCACGCAGCCGAGGACGAGGCCCGCCGCGACGACCGCCGGCGCCCATGCCGGATCGATGACGAACAGGACGGGCAGGAAGACGAGCTGCAATGGGTAGGTGACGCCGGCGCCGACCTGGAACTCGACCCGCGAGACGAGCGCGAGCGCGACGACGAGGGCCGCCGTGGTGGCCGCCGGCGGCGTCGCGGCGCCGGAGAGCACCGGCAGCCCGACCGCGACAGCGAGGAGCATGAGCAGGGAGCTCACCTCGACGAGGGCGTCGCGGCTGGCGACGGGCTGCCTGCGGCGGTTCTTTCCGACGACCACCAGGCGTTCGGCGGCGCTGCTGAGATGCGGCTTCGCGCTCCCGCGCAGACGCGAGAGGGCGGGCATGTGGTCGCGCACGTTCACCCTGACGTCCCTATCGGCGGCGATCGATCGCGCCTTGACCTCAGGACGGATGTTCTACATAGCCCGGACGCGCTCATGACGATGAGGAGAGGGACGCCGACGCTTCAGGGAGCGCCAGGACGCCGATCCCCTCGAACCGAAGGAGCCGCCAGTGCACGCCAGCCGCCTCTCCCTTCGCAGCGTCGCAACTGCCGCGGTCGTCGCGATCGCTGCGCTCGCCGTCAGCGCGTCGGCCGCCAGCGCCGGCGTGCTCGTCGCCTCCGCCGCCGCCTGCGACGGCCAGGCCGTGTCCAAGACCTTCATGCCGTGGCTGGACGTCGCCGACTACGCGGCCCTCGCCGGCGGAGACTTCGAGAGCGGCTCGCCCGCCTGGTGGACCAACGGCGCCGCCGCGGTCACCGGCGGCAACGAGGGCTTCCACGTCGGCGGCTCGGCCGACTCGAAGTCGATGGCGATCAACGCGAACAGCTCGGTCACGAGCCCCGCCGTCTGCGTCGGCATCGAGCATCCGACGATCCGCTTCTTCGCCAAGCGCCGCTCGACCGGCCTGCTGGCCTCCCTGTCGACGCTGCGCGTCGACGCGCTGATCGAGCTCGCCGACGGGACCGTCCTGCCGCTGCCGGTCGGCATCGTCGCCGGCGTTGCGAGCTGGCAGCCGACCCTCCCGATGGCGATCGTCGGCAACCTCCTGCCGCTGCTGCCGGGCGAGCACACCGCGGTCGCGTTCCGCTTCACCGCGCAGAGCGGCGACTGGTCGATCGACGACGTCTGGGTCGACCCCTACGGCCGCAAGCCCTGATCCGAAGCGCGCGGGTGAGCGTCAGCTGCGCGCCCTGCGCGTGCGCTGGCGCTCCTCCTGCTTCTCGACGACGTGGACGATCAGCTTGATGATCTCCTGAACGCCCGTCGCCTTGGCCTTGCCGTACATGAAGGCCTCGCGCCAGTCGGGAAGCTCGGCCTCCTGGGCCATGATGTTGAAGAAGGCGCGCGGCATCTCCACCCGCACGCGGGCATCCTCGGCGATGCCCTTCGTGATCTTGACCGAATCCCGCCCATCCAGCTCGACGCGGTACATCTGCACGTCGCCCCGACCGCGCAACTCGACGGCGAAGATGAGCTTGAGCGGGGCGAGCGCCGGCACCTCTTTGAGGAACCGCGAGATGGCCGTCTCGATGAGGGTCTTGGCGTCGTCCGTCGACATGTGCGGGAGACCCTAGACGACGAGCGCGACCGCTCTCCCTCTCAGATCTTGTTGCGTTGCAGCAGCTTGCGTCCGATGACCATCTTCTGGATCTCCGACGTGCCTTCGCCGATCAGCAGCAGCGGCGCGTCGCGGTAGAGGCGCTCGATCTCGTACTCCTTGGAGTAGCCGTAGCCGCCGTGGATGCGGAAGCACTCCTCGACGCAGAAGCGCCCGGCCTCCGAGGCGAACAGCTTCGCCATCCCGGCCTCGAGCTCGGAGCTCTCCCCCGCGTCCTTCAGGCGCGCAGCCTTGCGCGTGAGCAGGCGGGCAGCCTCGATCTGCGTCGCCATGTCGGCGAGCTTGAACTGGATGACCTGATGCTGGGCGATCGGCTTGCCGAACGTCTTGCGCTCCTGGGAGTAGCGCAGCGCGAGCTCCAGCGCGCGCTGGGCGATGCCGACGCCGCGGGCGGCGACGTTCGCGCGCCCGACCTCGAGCGCGTCCATCATCTGCTGGAAGCCGCGGTTCAGGCCGGCGTCCTCGCCGCCGAGGATGTTCTCCGCCGGGCACTTGTAGCCGTCGAAGACCAGCTCGGTCGACTCCACGCCCTTGTAGCCCATCTTCTTCAGCGGCGGCGGGACCGTGAAGCCCGCGTACTCGCCGGTGTTCACCGAGACGCCCGGCTCCTTCTCGCAGATGAAGCAGGACATGCCCTTGTACGGCGGGTCGGCCTTGGTATCGGTGCGCACGAGCGTGAAGACGATCGTCGAGCGCAGGCCGTTGGTGACCCACATCTTCTGGCCGTTGATCTCGTAGTCGCCGTCGTCGAGCTTCTTCGCCGTCGACTTCAGCGCCTGCACGTCAGAGCCCATCTCGGGCTCGGAGAGGCTGAAGGCCGCGCGGCACTCGCCGGTCGCCATCTCGGGGAGGTACTTCTGCTTCTGCTCATCGGTGCCGAACTTCATGAGGAGGTAGGAGCCGATGAAGTGCGTGTTGATGATCCCGCTGATCGAGATCCAGCCGCGCGAGAGCTCCTCGACGATCATGCAATAGGTCGTGAGGTCCAGGCCCATCCCGCCGTACTCCTCGGGGATCGTGACCCCGAACAGCCCGAGCTCCTTCATCTGATCGACGATCGGCTGCGGGAACTCGTCCTCGTGGTCGTAATGCTCGGCGTTGGGCAGGATCTGCTCGTCGGCGAACTGCCGGACCATCGCGATGATGTCCTTCTGCTCGTCGGTGTACTCGCTGTACGGTGCGGCTACGGCCATGGCGTGACGTTCTCCCAGGGTGAGGATCTCGCGGGCGACTCGCCGGGCAGCTTACCCGTGCGAGACTGCCCGCGCTCATGAGCAACTTCGCCGTCGACGTCGTCGAATCGGCTCCCTCAGACCGTCTGGCCATCGTCGAGCTGGCGCGCGGCGGGGCGCGTCGCGAATGGTCCTTCGGGGCCGTCGCGGACGCGGCGCGAGCGCTGGCGGCCGCGATGCACCACGAGGGCGTGAGGCGCGGCGACGTCGTGCTGACGCTGATCGGCAACCGCCCGGAGTGGGTGGCCGCGATGGTGGCCTGCTTTCGCCAGGGCTACGTCGTGCTGCCGTGCAACGAGCAGCTTCGCCCGAAGGATCTGCGCCTGCGCCTGGACGCCTGCCCGCCGGCGCTCGTCATCTGCGACGAGCGCAACGGCGACGTGCTCGGCGCAGCCGGCTGGACGGGGCCGACGATCCTGCTCCCGGGCGATGTGCGAGCCGGCGGAGCACCGCCCGCCCCTGCCGAGCTCTCGGCGCTGGACCCGTGCCTCGTGACGTTCACGAGCGGCACCGCGGGCGAGCCGAAGGCGGTCGTCCACGGCCAGCGGTACCTCGCGGGCCAGCGCGTGCAGGCCGAGCACTGGCTCGCCCCGCGCCCGGGCGACCTCGTCTGGTGCACGGCGGCCAGCGGCTGGAGCAAGTCCGCGCGCAACGCGTTCGTCGCACCCTGGATCCGCGGCGCGGCGGCGCTGTTGCACGATGCGCGCTTTGACCCGGCCGAGCGCGTGGAGCTGCTCGAGCGCGAGCGCGTCAACGTGCTCTGCATGGCGCCGACGGAGTACCGCGTGATCGCCAAGCGGGCGACGCTGCGGTCGTTCTCCTCGCTGCGCGGCCTCGTCGCCGCCGGCGAGGCGCTGAACCCCGAGGTGCTGCGCGCCTGGGAGGAGGCGACGGGCCTGCAGATCCGCGACGGCTACGGCCAGACCGAGACCGGGCAGCTCACGGGGATGCCGCCCGGCGAGGAGGTCCGCCCCGGGTCGATGGGGCGCGCGCTCCCCGGGATGGCCCTGTCGATCGACGACGGCGAGCTCGTCGTCGATCCCGCGACCGTCCCCACGTTCTTCCTGAGCTACCGCGGCGACGAGCCGCCGAGCGGCATCTGGCGGACCGGTGACCGCGTCGTGCAGGACGAGGACGGCTTTCTCTTCTTCGAGGGCCGCACCGACGACGTCATCATCTCCTCGGGCTATCGGATCGGGCCGTTCGAGGTCGAGTCGGCGCTTGTGGCGCACGAGGCGGTCGCCGAGGCAGCGGTCGTCGCCGCCCCCGACGACGAGCGCGGCTCCGTCGTGCGCGCAGTGGTCGTCCTGCGCGACGGCTTCGCAGCGTCCAGCGAGCTCGCGGGCGCGCTGCAGGACCATGTCAAGGAGCAGACGGCGCCCTACAAGTACCCACGGATCGTCGAGTTCGCCGACGAGCTGCCCAAGACGGCCAGCGGCAAGGTGCGGCGGGCCCTGCTGCGGGGGGACTAGCCCGACTCAGTCCGACAGGGCGACGATCGCCTCGATCTCGACCTGCGCGCCCTTGGGGAGCGCCGCGACGCCGATCGTCACGCGTGCCGGCGGATCGGCGTCGAAGAGCTCGCCGTAGGCCTCGTTGACGTCCGCGAAGGCGCCCATGTCCGTCAGGTAGATCGTGCAGCGCACGGCGTCGTGCAGTGAGCCGCCCGCGGCCGCGCAGACCGCCTGCAGGTTCGCGAGGCACTGCCGCGTCTGCTCGCCGGGCGTGTCGCCTGTGAGCTCCCCGGTCTCGGCGTCGAGCGCGACCTGGCCTGAGCAGAACAGCAGGGAGCCCGTGCGGACGGCGTGGCTGTACGGGCCGAGCGCCGCCGGCGCACCGAGTGCGGTGACCAGCTCACGGTGCTTTGACACGGTTTTCAGGCTCCTCGTTCGCAGGGTGACGATGCGGCGAGAGGCACGGTATCGCGCTGCTACCGTGAACCGCGGATGCGCGCCAAGGCCCTGCAGGGACTGCTTCTCGCCGCGGGCCTCCTCCTCCTGGCGGCGACGTCCGCCCGCGCTGCGGTCGCCTTCGGGCCGTGCCCCTCCACGCCGGGCCTGGAATGCGGCGCGCTGGACGTGCCGCTCGACCGCGCCGGCCAGGTGCCCGGGGCGATCCGGCTGGCTGCGGTGCGGCGCGTCGCCGCGGCCAACCCGACGCGCACCGCGGTCGTCGCGCTCGCAGGTGGACCGGGCCAGGCGGCGACCCCGCTCGCGCTCGACTTCGCGGCGGTCATGGCCCCGGCGCTCGCGACGCGCGACCTGCTCGTCTTCGACCAGCGCGGCACCGGCGCCTCGACGCCGCTGACCTGCCGCCTGGGCGGGCCCTCGCTGACCGTCGTGGCGGGCCGCTGCGCCGCCGAGCTCGGACTGCGCCGCGGGCAGTTCACGACGTCGGCGAGCGTCGACGACCTCGAGGCGCTGCGCGCCGCCAGCGGCTACGAGAAGCTCGTCCTCTACGGCGTCTCCTACGGCACGAAGGTCGCGCTGGACTACGCGGCGCGCTATCCGGCGCGCGTCGAGTCGATGGTGCTGGACTCCGTCGTGCTGCCGGCAGGGCCCGACACCCTGCAGCGCTCGACCTTCGCGGCGATGCGCCGCGCCCTCGCCGAGCTCTGCGCCGGCGCGCAGTGCGCGGGCATCTCGACGAACACCATCGGCCAGCTCAACGGGCAGGTCCGGCGCCTCGCGCGGCGCGCGCTGCGCGGGCGCTTGACCGACGGCCGCGGACGCCGCGTGAAGGTGTCGATGAACAGCCGCGACCTCTTCAACATCCTGCTGTCGGGCGATCTGAACCCGACGCTCCGCGCCGAGCTGCCGGGCGCGCTGACGTCCGCGCGCCGCGGCGACACGGCACCGCTCATCCGCCTGGCCGCACGCTCGGCGGGGATCATCGAGCTCGGCAGTCAGGCCGCCGGCGAGGAGTTCAGCGACACCGTCTTCGCGGCCACGCTGTGCGAGGAGGGCACGTTCCCCTGGGAGCGCTCCGCAGGCGCACAGGTCCGGTCCCAGCAGGCGCGCGCGCTCGTGCGGTCGCTGGGCGACGGGCCCTTCTACCCGTTCCTCGCTGCCAGCGCGCTGGACACGGACATCATCGAGCTGTGCCTCGGCTGGCCGGCGATCACCGCGCCGCCGGCCCCGCCCGGCCCGCTGCCGAACGTCCCGACGCTCGTGATCGACGGCACCGCCGACGTCCGCACGCCGTTGGAGGACGCCGCCAAGCTGGCCGCGCAGATCCCGGCCGCGCAGGTACTCGCGATCCCCTACACGGGGCACTCCGCGCTCGGCGGCGACCAGACGCCGGAGAAGTGCGGGCAGCGGGGAGTCGCCCAGTTCTTCGCCGGCGTGCCGGTCGCGCCGTGTGCGGTGGGCGGCAACCCGTTCTCACCGACCCCGGTCGCGCCGACGCGCGTCCAGCGCCTCCCCGGAACCGGCGGAGCGGGCAGGGTCGGGCGCACGGTCACGGCCGCGATCAGGACGGCCGACGACATCCGCCGCCAGGTGATCGGCGACCTGCTCGAGGCCGGGCGGCTTCCGCGGCGGCTCGGAGGCCTGCGCGGAGGGCACGCGACGGTCGGATCGCGCGGCACCATCACCCTTACGCGCGTCGTCTATGCACCGGGTGCCGAGATCTCGGGCACCGTGCCGCTGAATGCGAGGGGCGCGCAGCGCCTGACCGTCGGCGGCGCGAAGGCCGCCCACGGCAGCCTCGTCATCACACCGCAACAGATCAGCGGCCGCCTGGGCGGGCGGCGGGTGGCGCTCGTCGCGCGCAGCGCGGGCGCGATCTCAGCGGCGGACCCCCGCGCCGGGTGGGAATACGGGCCGCTGCTGCGCCGCTTCGGCCTGCGTCACGCCGGATAGCCTGGGCGCCTCGGTGGCCGATCCTCGTTCGCCCGCAGGCAAACGCACACCCCTCTTGCCGCGTGTGCTAGCGACTGCTAGCCCCGGGCTGGCATTCGCTAGCCCTCGAGGAGGGAGGTAGCGCGTCTCGATGGATCGGACCGCCCGCGTGGGGCCCTCGCGGACGTGCTAATCGCGTCTCGATGGATCGGACCGCCCGCGTGGAGCCCTCGCGCGAAACCGCGGCCGCGCACCCGCCAAGCCGTAGAACGCAGCTCGGCGGGCGCCCGGCTCGTCATCGATGCCGTACCGCAAAGGCCCGCGCAGCGAAAGCGCAGCCGAACCGGGCGCCGCAGCCGAACCGGGGCGCGGCAGCCGAACCGGGGTGGCCGCAGCCCAACGGGCCGCCGCAGCCGAACCGGGCGCCGCAGCCGAACCGGGGTCGCCGCAGGCGAGCCGGCGCCTACGCCGCGTCCGTCAACCGCTCCATGTCCTCCTCGGTCAGCCGCAGCTCGGAGGCCGCGAGGTTCTCCTCGAGGTGCTCGATCGAGCTCGTGCCGGGGATCGGCAGCATCACGGGCGAGTGCGCGAGCAGCCAGGCGAGCGCGACCTGGCCGGAGGTCGCGTCGTGGGCCTCGCAGATCTCGGAGACCACGCCGCCGGGACGGGCGAGGTTGCCCGCGGCCAGCGGAAACCACGGAAAGAAGCCCAGACCGTCGCGCGCGCAGACAGCCAGCACCTCGGCCGAGGCACGGTCGGTGAGGTTGAAGCGGTTCTGGACCGTGACGACGTCCACGATCGAGCGGGCCTCCTCGAGCTGCTCGACGGTGACGTTCGAGACGCCGATGTGGCGGATCTTGCCCTCCTCCTGCAGCTCGGCCAGCGCGCCGACCGACTCCTCGTAGGGCACGTCGGGATCGGGCGCATGTAGCTGGTAGAGGTCGATGCGCTCCAGCCGCAGGTCGCGCAGCGAGCCCTCGCAGGCCGCGCGGAGGTGCTCGGGACGCGCGTTTCGTGGCCACTGGCCGGGGCCGGTGCGCTCCAGGCCGCCCTTTGTGGCGATCAGCAGCCCGTCGGGGTAGGGATGCAGCGCCTCGGCGATCAGCTGCTCGCTGAAGTGCGGGCCGTAGCTGTCGGCCGTGTCGATGAGATTCACGCCGAGATCGATGACGCGGCGCAGCACGGCGAGCGAGGCGTCGCGGTCGCGCGGCGGGCCCCAGGTGCCCTCGCCCACGATCCGCATGGCGCCGTAGCCGAGGCGATGGACCTCGATGTCGCCGCCGATGGTCAGCGTGCCGCTGGCGTCGACGGCGCTCACGCCGACCGCATGATCGCGAGGGGGCCGTTATCGATGATCAGCACGGTGACGTCCGCCATGGGCGCATAGAGGATGCCACGTCGCTGCGTCGGCCCCCGGGACTGGTAGAAGCTGGACTCATGGGCTCGCTTCTCGCGAGATCCGCCGGCGGCGGGCACGGTGGGTGGCGCTCGGCGTCTGGCTCGTCGCCTTCGCGGTCGCCTCGGCGGCGCACCTGCCCGCGCGGTTCGCCGGCGATCAGCGCAACGGGCAGCAGTCCTTTCTCCCGGGCGACGCGGAATCGACGCAGGCGCTCGGGTTCATCCAGGCACTCAAGGGCGATCAGCAGCCGGTCGTCGTCGTCTACCGGCGAGGGCGGGGGCTGACGGCCGCCGACCGTGCGGAGATCGCCCGCGACCGCCTGCGACTCAACACGCTGCGGACCGCCCACACCGCCGGCTTCGGGCCGCCGCAGCTCGCCGGGGACGGGACCGCCGCGCTTCTGCGCTCGCAGATCCGCCTCGACGCCACGAAGACGACCGGCCAGAAGCCGATCTCCAACCGGCTCGTCGATCGCGTCGGGGTGGTGCGCGACGCGGTCCGCCACCCCGGCAGCGGGCTGGAGGTCAAGGTCACCGGCGACGCCGCGGCGCGCGGATCTGGTGGCCTTCGAGCCTCGCGCTCCCGGCGGCGCCTACAGCACCGGCAGGTAGCGATCCAGCTCCCACTGGCTGACCTGGACGCGGTAGTCCTCCCACTCGCGGCGCTTGATCTCCACGAAGCGGTTGAACGTGTGCTCCCCGAGCGCCCGGAGGACGAGCTCGGACTCGGCCGTCAGCTCGATCGCCTCGCCGAGTGTCTCGGGCAACTGCTCGATGCCGAGCCGGCGGCGGTCGTCGGGCGAGAGGTGGTAGAGGTTCTTCTCCATCGGCTCGGGCAGCTCGTAGCCCTTCTCGATCCCCTCCAGGCCCGCCTGCAGCAGCGCGGCGAACGTCAGGTAGGGGTTGCACGCCGGGTCCGGGCAGCGCAGCTCCATGCGCGTCGCGCCCTCCTTGCCGGGGTGATAGAGCGGGACGCGCACGAGCGCCGAGCGGTTGCGGCGGCTCCAGGCGACGTAGACGGGCGCCTCGAAGCCCGGCACGAGGCGCTTGTAGGAGTTCACCCACTGGGCGAAGATCGACGAGATCTCACGGGCGTGCTTGAGCTGCCCGGCGATGAACGCCTTGCCGACGTCCGACAGGAAGTACGGGTCGTCCTCGTCGAAGAACGCGTTGCGGCCGTCCCTGAAGAGGCTCATGTGGGTGTGCATGCCCGAGCCGTTCTCGCCGTACAGGGGCTTGGGCATGAAGGTCGCGTGCCAGCCGTACTTCATCGCGTACTCCTTGACCGTGATGCGGTACGTCATGCAGTCGTCGGCCATCTTCAGCGCGTCGGTGAAGCGCATGTCGATCTCGTGCTGGCTGGGGCCGACCTCGTGGTGGGTGTACTCGACGTGGATGCCGAGCTGCTCGAGGGCCAGCACCGTCTCGCGACGCACGTCGGAGCCGGCGTCGAGCGTCGTGAGGTCGAAGTAGCCGCCGTTGTCGAGGACCTCGGTCCCCTTGGAGTCGCGGAAGAGGTAGTACTCCAGCTCAGGCCCGACGTTGAACGTCTCAAAGCCCATCGTGGTCGCGCGCTGCAGGGCGCGACGCAGGACGTGGCGCGGATCGCCCTCGTAGGGCGTGCGCTCGGGCGTGAGGACGTCGCAGAACAACCGGGCGACGCCCTGCTCCTCCGGGCGCCACGGCAGGATCGCGAACGTCGACGGATCGGGCATGGCGAGCATGTCCGATTCCTCGATCGCGTTGAAGCCGGTGATCGAGGAGCCGTCGAAGCCCATGCCGCCCTCGAAGGCGTCGTCGAGCTCAGACCGGTTGATCGAGAACGACTTGAGCCGACCGAGGATGTCGGTGAACCAGAGGCGGATGAAGCGGATGTCGCGCTCTGCGACGAGCGCCTTGACGTCGTCGGGCGTCTGTGGGCGGTCGGCGGGCATGGCGCGGGAGCCTAGATCACCGGCCGCGGATCCTGCGCGTTCGCGACAGAAACTATGCGAGCCAGCGTCGCGCCCAGCGCTCGAGCTCGTGCACCGCCGGGGCCAGCTCGCGGCCCATCTCCGTCAGGGCGTATTCGACGCGCACGGGACGCCCGGGACGGACCGTGCGGCACACGATGCCGCGCGACTCGAGCTCCTTCATGCGCTCGGACAGCAGGCGGTCGGAGAGCTCGGGGACGGCCTCCGCGATCTCACCGAAGCGCAGCGTCTCGCGATGGATCAGGACGCTCACGATGGCCCCGGTCCAGCGCCTGCCGATGAGCTCGATCGCCTCGTGGTAGTAGGGACAGCAGGGCGGCCGGCCCTCCCCGGCTGCTCCGCAGGAGGGCTGTGCCGGCGCGGCTTCGCGCCACGCCGGCTCCCGGCCTTCCTCAGATACCGCCATGCGGTCCGCCCTACGCCGCCCGCAGGGTTCGCGTGTCTTCGACGGAGCCGTCCACCGGCACGTCGCCGGCGACGTTGACCATCGCCGTGAAGCGCTCGAGGGCGACGTAGGCGATCGCCTCGAGGATCTGCTCGTCGGTCCACCCGGCCTCGCGCGCCTCCTCGTGGAGGTGCATCGGCGGGCGCCCGGGGTTGTCCACGACGGCCTTGAGATAGGCCAGCAGGGCCGCGGCGCGCTCGTCGCGGGAGCCGAACTCACGTGCCAGCGCGACCTCGTCGAGCGCGAGGCCCGCCTGGCGCGCGGTGCGGCTGTGCAGCGCGACCCCCGGCTGGGAGCCGTGGTGCTCGGCGACGGCCAGCGAGATGCGCTCCAGCATGGAGACGTCCAGCTCGCCGCGCCGCAGCTCGGAGCGGAAGCGCGCGTAGCCGCGCAGGGCCGCCGGCGAGCCGGCGAGCGCGCCGAGGAAGTTCGGCAGCTGGCCGCCGGTCGCAAGGGCGCCGCGCAGGACGGGAATGGAGCCCTCGGGGGCTGTGAGGTCGTCGTGGATCTGGAATCTGCTCATCGGTGTCTTCATGGGGGTGGCCTTCTGGTATGGCGATGGAAGGGCGGGGGTCGTTCCCGCCCGTGCTTTACTTGCAGCTCGTTGCTTACGCGATGTAAGTGTAGGCCGGACGGGGTACCCGCACAAGCCCCTACCACCCACTACGCGCGTGCGGGAGGTGCGGCTCATCGCAACTCGGGCACCGAAGGCAGGATGCCCACGTCGGCGCGCATGCAATCTGCGTGCCGCGCTGTGTGATCGATGTCTCTCAACCGCCGCGCGGGCGCGGCGCCCGCCGGATGCTCAGGTGGGCGAAGAGGTGCTGATCGCGATGGCGATCAGCATGAGGCCCATGACGAGCGCCCACATCGCGACGCGATCGGGGCGCGGGCCGACGCGCTCGAGTGAGCGGCGGGGACGGCGGGTGCGATCGAGCTCCACCGACCGGGGCACCGGCGGGGCCGGGACGGTGCGGCCGCGGATCTCGACGGTGCGCCGGCCGGGCACGGCGCCGGCGCCGGCGTACCCACCTCGGCGGGCGACGGGAGCGGTGTCGAGGCGGCGCGGCGCGACAGGAGACTCGACATGTTCGCGGCGGCGGGGTGCGGGCATCGCCTCGGGCGCGAAGCGCGGCCGCGGCGCGGCTGCGACCTCGGCCTCGACGTCGCGGCGCTCACGGCTCTGGCGGCGTGCCGCCAGATCGGCCTGATCGGCGCGGCGGCGTGCCTCGTCGGTGCGCTCTGCGGAGTCGCGAAGATGCTGGACGTCTGCCCACCAGGCGCTGGTCCCCGTCTGTGACATGCCTATCTGGTCCTCTTTCTGTTGTGGCCTACGGGGTTAGCTGACGGACTCGCGCTGAAAGAGCTGCGCTACGTCCGGAGACCGGACGATTCGCCCCTGTGTGTGGTTCCCCCGCTCCCGGGGCCCTGCGGGCCCCGGCATTCGGCTGTCTGACGGCGCCATCGTAACACCGATCGATTTCCCTGCATATGCGCAGTCTTATGGAGACTCCGGACGGAAACCGCGCAGTTTGCGGGGTCGCGGCGGTGAGATCGTGCAGATGCCCACCGCGCAGGCGGCAGGCGGAGGGCGCGTCAGCGCCCCGCGACGTCCTCGATGTAGGTCGCGACGTTCTTGGCGTCCTGGCCGTCGAGCAGCTGCGCGGGCATCTGGCCCGTGCCCCGCGCGCGCCCCTCCTTGATCGCGTTGAGCGTCAGCCCGGAGGTGGGCGCCAGCGCGTCGAGGTCGGGACCGACGCGACCGACGGCGTTCGCGTCGTCGAGCGTGTGGCAGGTGGCGCACTTGGCGTTGAAGAGCTTGCGCCCGTCCGCCTGCGCGGTGCTCAGCTTGCCGCCGCCGGGCCCGGCCGACGCCTGGTCGCCCAGCAGGACGATCGCCGGCACCGCAAGCCCGAAGAGCGCGATGACGCCCGCGACGGCGAACTCGGCCACGTGCAGCGGCCGGCGCCGGCCGCGCTCGAGGCTGTCGCGCACGCCCCGCGGGCCCCCGCGCATCGCCAGGAGAACGACGCCCAAGCCGAGGACGAGGAAGAACCCGAGGAAGATCAGTGACGCCATGCGGCGCGCAATCTACTTCACGGCGTCGCCAGATGGCCTCACCGCCGCCGCCCGGCGCCGAAGTTCATGACCGGCGGCGCGACGGCGCGGAAGTCGTCGGTGCCGGTCGCGCCGAGCGCCTCCTGCTCCTGGGCGCGCGCGAGCGCGAGCGCGTCCAGCAGCGAGAAGTCCTTGACCTGGGCCTGGACGCGGTCGCTGACCTCCAGCTGGGCCACCTGTCGTGCCACCACGTTGATCGCGCCGCCCGCCGCCGCATGGCGCTCGAGACGGCCGTCGATGATCACGAGCGGCTCGGTGCGCACCGTCAGCCGATCGCGCTCGTAGATCTGCGGCGAGACGATGACGTTGACCGTCCCCCGCTCGTCCTCGATCAGCATGAACGTGATGCCCTTCGCCGTTCCCGGCCGCTGGCGCGCGACGACGAGCCCGCCCACCCGCACCGGCGAGCCGTGCGGCAGGCGCTCGAGCGCGCGCACGTCGACGGCGCCCTCGGCGCGCAGGCGCTCGCGCAGCAGCGCGAGCGGGTGGCCGGTCGCGGTCAACCCGGTCGTCGCGTAGTCGGCGACCATCGCGTCCCAGCGCGACAGCGCCGTCAGCTCGGGCGCCTCGGGCAGGTCCAGCGCGAGCGCGAGCTGGGTGCCCTCCGCGCTCGTGCGTCCCGGTGCCGTCACCCCGAGCTGCCAGAGCGCCACGCGCCGGTCGCCGCCGGCGAGCGCGTCGCAGGCGCCCGACCAGGCGAGGCGCTCGAGCGCGGCGCGGCCGGCGCCGGCGCGCGATGCGAGGTCCTCCAGCGAGCGGAACGGCCCGCCCGCCCGGCGGGCGGCGACGAGCGCCGCGACCTCGTCGGCGCGCACGCCCAGGATGTAGCCCAGCCCGACCTGCACCGAAGCCCGATCCCGGCCACCCGTCACGGTGCAGCCGACGTCGCTGGCGTTGACCTCCGGCGGCAGGACGTCGATCCCGCGCCGCTGCGCCTCGTGGACGAGCGCGTCGGGCGGATAGAAGCCCATCGGCTGCTCGTCGAGCAGCGCGCAGAGGAACTCCGGGCCGTAGTGCACGCGCAGCCATGTCGACTGGTAGGCGAGCAGGCCGAAGGCGGCGCCGTGCGCCTTGGGAAAGCCGAAGCCCGAGAAGCCCGAGACCATCGTGAAGACCTGCTCGGCGCGCTCCTGCGTCACGTCGGGATGGCGCGCCATCGCGCCCTCGACGAAGCGCCGGTGGTGGGCCTCGATCGCCTCGGCGGAGCGCTTGCGGCTCATCGCCCGCCGCAGGCCCTCGGCCTCCCCCACGCTGAAGCCGGCGAACGCCTGCGCGACCTCGAGCACCTGGTCCTGGAAGATGATCGTCCCGAGCGTGTCGCGCAGCGGCTGCTCGAGCGACGGGTGCAGGTAGGGCACCTCGAAGGAGGGGTCCTCGCGCAGGCGCTGGCGGCGCTCGATGTAGGGGTTGACCGCACCGCCGACGATCGGGCCGGGGCGCACGATCGCGACCTGGATCGTGATGTCGTCGAGGTTCTCCGGGCGCGTGCGCCGCAGCGAGCCCATCTGCGCCCGCGACTCGATCTGGAAGACGCCGGTCGTGTCGGCGTTCTGGATGCACTCGTACGTCGCGGGGTCGTCGAACGGGATCCGCGACAGGTCGATCCGCTCGTTGCGGCGCGCGGCGATCATCTCCACACAGCGCTCGACGGCGCTGAGCATCCCGAGGCCGAGCAGGTCGATCTTCAGGAAGCCGGCGTCGGCGCAGGAGTCCTTGTCCCACTGCGCGAGCTGGCGGCCCTCCATCGCGGCCGGGACGAGCGGGACGCAGTCGACGAGCGGCCGCGTCGCGACGATCATCCCGCCGGAGTGCTGGGAGAGGTGGCGCGGCAGGCCGTATGCCTCGTCGGCCAGGCGCGCCAGCCAGGCCCAGCGGCCTGTCCGCCGGTCGGGCCCGAGCGAGCTGTCGATGTCGCGGTCGACGTCGCGCGAGGACCAGCCCTCGCTGCCGCGCGCGACGCGCTCGATCTCGCCCGGCGGCAGGCCGAGCGCCTTGCCGAGCTCGCGGATCGCCCCCCGCGCGCGGTAGGTCGGGAAGGCGGCGACGAGCGCTGAGCGCTCGCGCCCGTAGCGCTCGTGCACGCGCGGGATGAGCACCTCGCGGATGTCGCGCGGGAAGTCGAGGTCGATGTCCGGCAGCGCGGTGAGCTCCTCGTTGAGGAAGCGGCCGAGCAGGAGCTTGTTGGCGATCGGGTCGACGTGGCTGAGGCCGGTGAGGTGGCAGACGATCGAGGAGACGCTCGACCCGCGCCCGCGCCCGGGCGGCAGCAGCGCCCGCGCAGCCGAGGCGCCGCGCACCTCGACGGCGACCTCGCGCGCGAGCTCGAGCAGGTCGCGGTGCAGGAGGAAGAAGCCGGCCAGCCCGAGGTCGTCGATGACGCGCAGCTCCTCCTCCAGGCGCACGGTCGCCTCGGCGCGGTGCGCGCTCCCGTGCGGATAGCGCTCGTCGAAGCGCGCCTGGCAGACCTCGGCGAGCGCGCGGCCGGCGGTCGCGTCCTCGGCGCCGGGGTAGCGGTAGCCGAGGTCCTTGCAGAGGTCGAACGTCAGCGTCTCTGCCAGCCGCACGGACTCGGCGGCCGCGTCGGGATGATCGGCGAAGCGCGCGGCCATCGCCTGCGGCGTCGTGAGCACGTGCGCGTGGTTGCCGCGCCGCAGCGGCTCGGACGCGTCGAGCGTCGTGTGCTCGCGGATCGCGACGAAGGCGTCCTGCAGGCGCGCGCGCTCGGGCGTGTGGGCGTGGACGTTGCCCGTCGCGACCACCGGGACCCCCAGCCGCCCGGCGAGCCCCGCCAGCCCGCGGTTCAGCGCGCGGTCGTGGCGGGCGAGCGGGCGCTGCAGCTCGACGCGAAAGGCGTCGCGGCCGAAGGCGGCCAGCAGGCGGCGCATCGTCGGCTCGTCGCGCACGCCCTTGGCCGCGCAGCCGCTGAGGCAGACGAGGCCCTCGTGGTGGGACTCGACGTCCTCGAGGCTCGCCGCCGCCTCCGAGCGATCGCGCTGCGGGCCGTCGCGGGTGTGCGCATGCGCGCCCGTCAACAGGCGGCAGAGGCTGCGCCAGCCCGTCTCGTCGCGGACGAGCAGCGTCAGGTGGCGGCCGTCGTCGAGCGTGATCTCCGCCCCGTGGATCGCCCGCAGCCCGAGCGCCCGCGCCGCCTGCGCGAACTCCATCGACCCCGAGAGCGAGTCGTGATCGGTCAGCGCCAGCGCCTCATGTCCGCGCGCCACCGCCGCCGCGGCGATCTCCTCGGGCTGCGAGGCGCCGTCCAGGAAGGAGTAGGCGGAGTGGCAGTGCAGCTCGACATAGGGCGGCATACGAACACATGTTCGCAGACCCGGCGGATGACTCCTACGCCTGCACGCAGTCCGTGCGCGCCTCCCACAACCCGAGCGGCGGGCGCGTCGCCGCCGCCAGCAGCTGCGCGCGCGCGACGGCGTGCTCGTACTCGCCGCCGAGCCGGATCCCCAGCGCGACCGCGCCGCCGCCGCCGGTCGTCGAGCCGTCGACCCGGTAGGTGCGCACGTCGACCGTCGCGTGACTGCGCAGCTGCTCGCCGAGCTCGCGGATCGCGGCGGTTCCGGCGGGTGCGCCGCGGAAGGCGCGCCAGGCAGCGGCGATCGCCGGATCGCGCAGGTCCGCCCGCGCGCCGAGCTCCCAGCGCTGCCCGCCCGTCTTCGCCGAGATCCTGGGGTCGACCGCCTGCCGCAGCGCGTCGGCGATCGCGGCGGGCAGCGTCCCGCCGGCCCCGACGGAGCCGCGCGCCGACAGCGACAGCTCGACCGGCCGCCGGTGACGGTCGAGCGTCAGGCCGAGGACGACCTGCCCGTCGAGCGCGCCGGCGCCGGCGCCGATCACCATCGAGACGAGCCCGCTCCCCGCGCCGCCCGCCCCGAGCGAGATCGTCAGCGTGCCGGTGCGGCGGTCGTGGCGCACGCCGAGGATCTCGTCCGCGCTGCCGTCCAGCCGCCCGCTGAGCAGGCGCGCAGCGCCGCCCCTCGCGCGCCCGAGCCCGCGCACGCCGCCCTCGTAGAAGACCTCGTCCGGGCGCCGGCGCTCGATCGTCCGCAACAGCTCGTCGGCCTCGCGGTCGCCGCGCGCATAGAAGACGTCGCCGTGCCCGAGGACGCCCTGGACGCCGCCGCGGGCCTCCGCGTCGACGCCGATCTGGCGGCGCCCGAGGTCGATCTTCGCCTTGGCGCCGATCCCGCCCTCGACGCCGCCGCCGTCGCGCTCGGACAGCGTCAGGCGGATCGTGCCGTCCGAGAGGCGCTCGCGCAGGACGACGTGATCCTCGTCGAGGCGCACGATCCCGAGGCTGACGGTGAACCGGCGGCTGTCGCGCGTGCTCGCCACGGTGCAGGGCCTGCGCGGCGCGCTCGGGCAGTTTCCGCCGCCCACGAGGCACAGCGCGTGCCGCAGCTGGCCGGCGACGGCGTTCGCCACGCCCGGCGCGCCGACCGCCGCGGCCCCCGCGGCAGCCGTGAGGAGCACCGTGAGCAGGGCGATGACGGCGACGTAGTCGGCGGTCGCCTGGCCGCGCTCGCCGCGCCTGGATCGCATGCCGCCGAGGCTCGCGCAAGCGGCGTGACGAGACAGCGCGCGGGTGTGCCGATCGTCGCGCGAACTCGTCGCGCGTCTAGCGCTGCCGGTACCAGCGGCCCTCCGCGAGCTCGCGGAAGACGACGTCGTTGCGTCCGCAGGTCGTGACGACCTCCCAGTAGCGCCGGCGCAGCGGCTGGTCGGTCCACCAGCGGTCCTCGACGAGCCAGGACTCGCGAACGGCATCGACCGTTCGGCCGTCGACGAGCAGCGGCGTCCCGGTGGCGTCCGCGCCGACCGCCACCGGCCGCGGCTCGCCGATCCTGCGCGGGCCGCTCACAGGTCCATCGGGGTCAGCACGACGCGCCGCTCGGGCACGCGCGAGTCCGGGTCGATCTCGAGGACGCGCAGCGCGGCGCCGGGCCCGGCTGCCGCGCGCGCCTGGCGGACCGCCTCGCGCAGGCGCTCGTCGCGGGCCGCGGCGCCGTCGTCGAACAGCGCGCGCACCTCCGGCGCGGGCGGGCCGAAGCCCTCGACCGTCAGCAGCAGCATCTCGGCCGGCGCGGGCAGCAGCGCCAGGCGCCCGCCGAGCGCGAGGCGCATCCGCTCGGGGTCGGCGAGCGCCTGACGGAAGACGACGCGCTCGCGCCAGGTCCCGCCCTCGACGAGGCGCGCCGACAGGACGACCGCGCGCAGCGTGCGCCCGCGCCGCTCGCCCCGCGCCAGCAGGCGGTCGATGAGCAGTCCCAGCGCGCGGCCGAGCTGCTCGCCCGAGCCTGCCTCGGGCAGCTCGAGCGCCTCGCGCAGCAGCTCGCCGGGCAGGCGCGGGCGCAGCGGCGTGTCGCGCCCGCGGGCGAGGTCGTGGGCGAGCAGGCCCGGGCGGCCGAAGCGGTCGGCGACCGCGGCGCGCGGCAGCGCGGCGAGTGCGCCGAGGGTCGCGATCCCCAGGCGCTCGAGCGGCTCGACGAGCGCCGCGGTCTCGGCGCGGCGGCGCAGGAGCTCCACCGGCCGCGGCGCGAGGTCCTGCTCGCCGGCGACGCGGCCCGGGCGCCGGACGCGGGCGCCGTGGGCGGCGACCATCGCGCAGAAGCGCGTCGGCCCCTGACCGACGCGCGCGCCGGCGAGCACGCGGCGCAGGCGCTCGTCGGGCCCCTGGGCGGCGAGATGCCCCTCGGCGAGCATGCGCACGATCTGGCCGGAGTGCAGCCGCTGCAGCCCGCTCGCATCGAAGCACGCCTCCCCCGGGCGCAGCGACTCGACCGCCGCGCCGAGCCCCTCCAGGCGTCCCAGCGCGCGTTCCCAGGCCTCCGCGACGCCCATCGGGTCGGGCGGCACGAGCGCCAGCCCGGGACAGCGCGACAGCGCCTCGCCCATCCGCATCCCGGCGTGGACCCCGAAGGCCTCGGCCGCCCGCGAGGCCTCGCCGACGAAGAGCTCGCGGCCCGGTTCGGGAGCAAGCGCCGAGGGTTCCCTCAGCAGGCCCGCGCGACCACCGGCAGCCACCGCGAGCTCGAATCTGTCCAGCAGGACGCATACGATCATCTGCGAACACATGTTCGCATCGATCATCCCTATACGCAAGCGCTGGATTGTCGTCGGGCGCGCTCGTAAGCTCTGGCATCGCGATGCGCGGCCCCTCGATGTTCGACAGCCGGACGAAAGCCCGCTCGCTGGCCTTCCTCTTCGCCGCAGGCGCGCTGGTGAGCGTGGTGACGATCGCGCTTCCCGAGGGGGAGGCGACGACCACCTGGGTCGTGCTGGCCACCGGCGCCGTCTCGCTGCTGCTCGCATTCGTCTTCCTGCGCTGGGCGGCGCGGATCACCGAGCACTTCCTGCATCTGGCGCTCGCGCTCGTGACGGTGATCCTCAGCCTCGTCATCCACTACACGCAGCAGACCGGGCTGTATCCGCTCATCTACATGTGGCCGGCGCTCTACGCGTTCTTCTTCTTCTCGACGTGGAAGGCCGTGGCGCACCTCGCCTTCATCGGCGTCTCCTACGCCACCGTGCTCTACGTCGACGACACGATGGACACGACCGTCCGGCTCGTGCTCGTGGTCGGGACGCCGCTCGTCGTCGGCATGCTGATCTCGCGCCTGCTCGGGTACGTGCGGACGGGCATCGAGCGCAGCGCGCGCCAGGAGCGGGCGCTGCGCAGCAGCGAGCGCCGCACGCGGCTGATCGTCGACAGCGCCCGCGACGGCTTCATCTCGACCGACGCCGAGGGGCGCGTCCTGGACATCAACCACTCCGCGGAGCGCCTGCTGGGGCGCCCGCGCGCAGAGGTGCTCGGGCGGCCCTTCCAGGACCTCGGCATCCCTGCGGAGGCGCGCGCGAAGTTCGACGAGCGCCGCCTCGCGCTGCTGGAGGGAGCCCGCGAGGAGGGCTTGCGCCACCTCGCGCTGCAGGTGACGATCGACCGCCCGGACGGAACGACGCTGCGCGGCGAGACGATGATCTGGGTCGTCGAGCGCGAGGGCGAATGGATGTTCAACGCGCGCCTGACGGACATCGGCGACCGGCTGCGCGACGAGGAGGAGCGCGAGCGGCGAGTGCGTGCCGAGGCCGAGCGGGCCGAGGCCGAGCGCGCGACGCAGACCATCGGCCGTCTGCAGGCGGTCGCCGACGCCGCGCTGACGCACCGCGACCTCGACGCGCTGCTGCCGGTGATCCTGGCCCGCACGCGCGAGGTCATGGATGCCGAGGCGGCCGCGCTGCTGCTCCTGCAGGAGGACGGCACGCTGTCGCTGCTCTCCTCCGACCCCGCGACCAGCGAGGGCCGCCCCGCGAACGTCCCGGGCGATGCCGGGATCGCCGGGCGCGTCCTGGCGACGCGCGCGCCGGTGATCCTCGACGACCCGCCGCCCGAGGAGCTCGCCGACCCGTCGATCCTCGAAGCCGGGATCTCGTCGATGATCGGCGTCCCGCTCATCGCCCACGACGAGATCATCGGCGTCATCGAGATCGGGACGCGCAAGCCGCGCAAGCTCGGGCCCGAGGACGTCGATCTGCTGCGCCTGACCGCCGACCGCGTCGCGCTCGCGGTCGATCACGCGCGCGCCTTCGGCCGCGAGCACCGGATTGCGGAGACGCTGCAGCGCAGCCTGCTGCCGCAGACGCTGCCGTCGCTGCCGGGCGTCGCGCTCGGCGCCCGCTACCTGCCCGCGGCGTCGGAGGCGGAGGTCGGCGGCGATTGGTACGACGCGATCGCGCTCACCGGTGGCCGGGCGCTGCTGGTCCTCGGCGACGTGTCGGGCAAGGGCCTCGCCGCGGCCTCGACGCTGGGTGCGCTGCGCAACGCCATCCGCGCCTACGCGCTGGAGGGGCACGGGCCGGCCGAGATCGCGGCCCGCCTGAACGAGTTCGTCCTCGCCGACCCAGGTCGCGAGCACATGGCGACGCTCGTGCTGGCCGTCTTCGATCCGGTCGGCGGCGAGCTGACGTGGGTCAACGCCGGGCATCCCTCCCCGCTGCTGATCTCGCCCGAAGGCGTGGCGACGCTGCTCGAGGGCGGGCGCTCGGTCCCGCTCGGCGTCCTGCCGTTCCCCGGCTACGCCGTCGCCACGACGACGATCGAGCCGGGCGGCGCGCTCGTGCTCTACACCGACGGCCTCATCGAACGCCGCGGCGAGCATCTCGACGAGGGCATGCAGCTGCTGCTGCGCATCGCCGCACTGGGTCCGCTGGAGCCCGACGCGCTGTGCGACCGGCTGCTGGCGGCTGCCGCGCCCACGGGCGCGGCGAGCGACGACATCGCGCTGCTCGCGCTCTCGCACGTGCCGCTGGGCGCGCGGCTGGCGCTCGAGATGCCGAGCGAGCCGAGCGCGCTGAGCTCGCTGCGGGCGCTGATGCGCCGCTGGCTCGCACAGGCCGACGCCGCCCAGGTCGACGTCCACGCGATCGTCATGGCGTGCAGCGAGGCGTGCACGAACGCGATCGAGCACGCCGGCGCCGGGCCCGACGAGACGATCTCCTTCCTCGCGATCCTCGAGGACGGGGAGGTCGACATCACCGTGCGCGACCACGGCCACTGGCGCGACCAGCGCCCGCCGAGCGACCAGGGCCGCGGCCTGGACCTGATCGGCGCATTGATGGACGAGGTCCAGCTCGAGACCACCCCCGACGGCACGACCGTCCGGCTGCGCCGGCGACTGGCCGAGCCGGCGGTGCGCGCATGATGGCGCCCGCATCCTTGGAGACCAAGCGCCATGGCGCCAACGTCGTCGTGAGCGTGACCGGCGAGCTCGACGTGTTCAACGCGGCGACGATCGCAGCCGAGATCGAGGCCTCGGTGCCGTCGGAGGCGCACGGCGCGGTCATCGACCTCACCGGCGTCGGCTTTCTCGACTCCACGGCGATCCGCAAGCTCTTCGCGCTCACGAGCCGGCTGCGCGAGCGCCGTCAGCGCGTGCTCGTCGTGACGCCCGGCGGCAGCATCGTCCTGCGGACGCTCGAGCTGGTGGAGTTCTCGCGCGCGGCGCCCCTGCACGCCTCGGTCGAGGATGCGCTGGCCGAGCTCGGGGCCAGCGGCACCGTGGCCTGAGCTGACGGCCCGCCGGGTCACTCGGGGCGGCCTGGCGCCGCGACGGAGGCGACCCCTGGCACCACGTGGCGCGACGGCGCGCCCTGGCGTGGAGCCCCGCCGCGCCACGATGGTCAGGAAAGCGGCGCAGATCCGTCGCCGGCGCATGGAACTGGACGGGATCGGGAATCTGACCGCGACGTCCGCCCCCCATCCGGGTCTTGTGCGATCTGCAGAGATCTGCACAATTGATCAGACATACGTCCAGTACGGGTCCTCCGGCGAGGGCCCACCTGCGGACGGATCCGCCGGCTACAACCAAAGGAATGGCAACGTGCTTGCACAGCATTGTTCGACGTATCGCGCGCAGGTCTCGGACCAGCGGCACCGCAGTCCCAAGATCCTCTCGCTCGTGCTCGCGCTGGTGGCAGTGTGGGCCTTTGCGGCCGTATACGCCGATTCAGCCGCTGCGCAGACGCCCGTCGCGGACCCCAACCAGGTGACGTTCGGCCTGCAGGGCTGCCGGCCAGGCGCCGCGCTCACCTTCCCGGCCGCCGGGCCGTTCGTCTGCCCCGACGCGGACTACACGCCGGGCAACCTCGGCAAGTCGTGGAACGAGGGCGACTACGTCCCCTTCCGGCTCACGGCCGACAACCGCGACGGCACGCAGACGTACAACGTCGTGATCGCCGGGGACTACCGGCGTGGCTCCGGGCTGGGCTTCGACGACATCACCGCACCGGCGCTCAACGCCGGCCTGTCTGATCCGGGCTGCAACACCCCGGTCGCGGGACCGGTGCAGCACACGCCCGCCGCCATCGTCGGTGGCGCGGATCAGACGATCTTCCGCACGCTGACGATCACGCAGCCCGCCGGCGCGACCTGCGTCTACGACTACGCGCAGCGCCTGGCGATGGCATTTCCCGGCCGCACGGCTGCTGCGAGCGGCGTAGCGGCCCCCCTCGGAGCCTCGTCGTTCCCGGGATCCTCGCTGCAGGCCTACCTGCTCAACCAGGACCTCGGCTCCGCGGGCGTCGGACAGCGGCGCGTGCCGCTCCCGGTGGACCAGGCGCAGGGCTTCGCCAAGACCGTTGCAGGACTGCGTGGCACGGGCTTCAGCTGGAGCGTCACCAAGAGCTCGGGCCCGGCGAGCCTCCCCGACACGTGCACCGCAGCGACCACGTCGGAGCCGGTGAGCATTCGCGTCGAGTGGACGAAGACCCAGATCCCCGGCGGAGGCGTCGCCGTGACGACGACGTTCGCGTTCGACAACCCGGCCCACCGCCGGCTCGACGTGTCCGTCTCCGACACGCTGCGCGAGAACACTGCCGCCGGCGCCGTCATCGACGGGCCGTTCACCGAGACGTTCGCGGTGAACCCGGGCCACCACGAGTTCTCCGTGACGCGCGACGTCACGACGGCCGCCGACACGCTGTTCAACACGGCCACGGCCACGTACACCGATCCGCGCACCGACGACGTCATGGGTCAGATCGTGGCCACGGACACGGGTGCGGTCACGACCGCTGTGGGCGCGGCGATCAACGACACCGCGACGATCACGGACGTCGAGCAGATCACCGGTGCCCTGACGTTCTCGGTCGAGGATGTCGTCGCCGACCCGGCGCTCCCCGATGACGGCTTCACCGGCGGGTACGTCCCTGGGACCGAGACCACGGGACCGCTCACCTGGACATCGGGCACGGTCGACCGGTCCGGCTCGGTGACGTTCACCAAGCTCGTCCACGCCGCCCCGGGCGTCACGACCTCGGGGGTCCTCTCCGACGACGCCACGCTCCAGCCGGCAGACACCGGCGCCGTGACCGCGCATGCCGAAACGCCGATCCAGGCCGTCGGCTGCGGAACGGTGAGCGGCGCGAAGTTCAACGACGTCAACGCCAACGGAACGCGTGACGCGGGCGAGCCGGGCCTGTCGGGCTGGACGTTCTTCGTCGACTACGACGACGACGGCACGCTCGACGCGGGCGAGCCCTCGGCGCAGAGCGCCGTCGACGGCTCGTTCACGATCGCCGGCGTGCGGCCGGGCACGTTCACGCTGCGCGAGGTCGCGCAGGCGGCGTGGGTCTGCACGACGCCCGCCCCGTGCACGTACGCCGTGACGCTCAGCGGCGACGCGTCCACGGGCAACGTGTTCGGCAACCATCAGCTCACCCCTAGCATCCTGCTCGACAAGACGGGGCCTGCCACCGCCGAGGCCGGAAGCATCGTGGCGTACACGATCAACATCACGAACAACGGCGAGCTGCCCCTGTCGGCGGTGGTCGTGACCGATCCGCTGTGCACCGCCGCGCCGACGCTCGTGAGCAAGAACGGCGACCCGTCGCCCACCACGCTGGATCCCACCGTCGACCGCTGGACGTACACCTGCAGCGTGCAGACGCAGGCCGGGCAGACGTCCGTCGACAACGTGGCGAACGTCAGCGCGAGCGACGAGTTCCAGCGCGTGGTGACCGCGACCGACAACGCGGTGACGGCGCTCAGCCAGCCGATCGGGGTCACCCCCGTCGCACCGACGCCGCTGGTTGCAGCGGCCGCGCCGGCTCCGCCGGCGAGCGGCACGCTGGCGGCCGTCACCGGCCAGAGCGGGGCGGCGGCGGGCACCGCGAGGCTGCGCGGTCCGAGCAGGTGCGTGTCGCGCACCTTCACCGCGACCGTCACGGGCACGAAGATCGCCCGCGTGCGGTTCTACGTCGACGGCAGGCTCAAGTCGACGCTGACGAGGGCGAACGCCTCCAATGGCCGCTTCGTTCTGCGGGTCAGCCCGGCGTCGTACCGCGCGAGCAAGCACCGCATCGTCGCGAGGATCCAGTTCACGGCCGCATCGCAGACGGCACAGCGGACGCAGTCGCTGCCGTTTCAGCGCTGCGGTCGCGCGGTTGCCGCGCCCGTGTTCACCGGCTGACGCGGGACCGAGGACGCAGCGACTCGGGGCCGGCTGCTCACGCAGCCGGCCCCGGCGCGCTTCCAGGCGCGCGCGCAGCCCGCCCCGCGGCGCTCCGAGCCGGCTACACGATCTCGATCGGCGTGCCCAGCGGCATCAGCCGAGCGAGCTGGGTAATGCGCGCGTTCGGCACGCGAACACACCCATGCGAGGGCCGGCCCGGGATGAGTCGCGGCGCGTTCGTGCCGTGGATCCCGACGACGCCGCCGCGCGGCCAGTCGCTGAGCACCGAGTACGCGCTCGTTCCGAACGCCCACGGCCCGTAGACGCCGCTGCCGCCGAGGTTGCGCAGGCGCTCGCGGACGTAGTACCGGCCGGTCGGCGTCGGCGTCGCGGCCTTGCCGATGCCGACGCGCGACCGCCAGATCGCGATCCCGTTTCTGAACAGCGTCGCGCGCAGGGCCCGGCGATCGATGCGCAGCTTCGTTCGCACGAGCTTGACGTCCCCGAGGTTGTCGGCGGGCGTCCAGCCGGTGCGACCGTTGGGCCGTCCGGGGATCCGGATGTGAAACCACGTCCGGCCATCGCCGTCGATGTGGCTCCCGAGGATGAGGTAGATCTCGAACTCCCCGTCCTCGGTGAACACGCGCAACCGACCCAGACCGCGGGCGGCGAAGTCGGGGCTGCGGTAGATCACCCCGGGGAAGAGGTCATGAGCCCACCGGGTGATCGTGGCCTCGTCGGAGAGCTGCTCGTTGCCGAAGGGGCCCGGGACCGCCGCGGGGCGCACCCCCGCGTCCGCGGCCGCGGCCTGGGTCAGTCCGAGGACCAGGACGAGGAGGACCATTCGGCGCATCAGCCGATCATGGCAAGCGACGTTCGGCGCCGCGTCGCTTCCAGCACGCTCCGGCGGCCGGCGCCGCGCGACATAGAGCGGGCCCCCACCGGAGTGGGGGCCCGATCCGTAGCAGGCCGATAAGCCGGATTCTGTCGTGAGCAACCATCCATCTGAGCGGCCGACCTGGACCTCGGCGGGCAGCCTACGAGCGGTCCTGCTTGGCCTTGCATCGGGTGGGGTTTGCCTGGCCGCCGTGTCGCCACGACGCCGGTGCGCTCTTACCGCACCTTTTCACCCTTGCCTGTGCGCGTCACACGTGCAGACGCGCCATCGGCGGTGTGTTTCTGTGGCACTTTCCCGCGGGTTTCCCCGGGTCGGGTTCCCGACCACCCTGCCCTGTGATGTCCGGACTTTCCTCGAAGGGCGAGCCTCCGCGGCTGCTTGGCCTGCAGGTCCAGCCTAGCGTCGCGCCCACCGGGCGCAAGGCGCGCGCCCACCGGGCGCAAGCGGCGGTAGGGTCCGCCCATGGAAGGAGGCCAGATCCTCGGCCGGCGGGTCGCAGCAGCGGTCATCGACGCGCTGATCGTCCTGATCCTGCTGGTCGTCGTCGCCAAGACCCTCGGCGACGAGGGGGACACGAAGCGCTCCCTCTGGGCCGAGACCGAGGGCAGCCCCCGCACGATCTTCATCCTGCTGACCTTCGCCTACTTCTTCGCGACCGAGCTCGCCTGGGGACAGACGATCGGCAAGCGCGTCATGAAGCTGCGCGTCGTCCGCGTCGACGGCAGCCGGCTGGGCGCCGGGCCGGCGGCGATCCGCAACATCGTGCGCTTCGTCGACGCCTTCCCCGCGCTGTACATCATCGGCGCGATCGTGCTGTTCACCTTCGGCAACAAGACCCAGCGCCTCGGCGACATGGCCGCCAAGACGAAGGTCGTCGCCGAGGACGAGCCTCCGCCGCCGCCGCCGCCCGACCGCCCCGACGACGACACCGTCCTCGCGCAGGTCCTCGGGCGCTGACCGGCCGCCGACGCCGCCGTCTCAGCTCAGATGGGTCCGGCACTCGCGGCAGCGGCCGCCGACCGCTGACGGCCCGGATCCGTAGCGGGGCTCCAGCGCCCCGTCACAGATCGGGCACGTCGCGGTGCGGTCCGCGCTCAGGTCCTCCCAGGCGCCGGAGAGAAGGTCCTCCAGCGTCCGGCCCTCGCGCGGCACGGGTGACAGGTACAAGGGGCGTTCGAGCGCCGCGACGGGGACCATCACGGCACGCTCCGGAAGACACCGACCACCCGGCCCAGCACGCGTACGTCGCGGGAGCGGATCGGCTCCATCGCGGCGTTCTCCGGCTGCAGGCGGATGTGGTCGGACTCGCGGAAGAAGCGCTTGACCGTGGCCTCCTCGCCGACGAGCGCGACGACGATCTCGCCGTCGGCCGCGGTGTCCTGTGGGCGCACGACGACGTAGTCGTCGGGCAGGATGCCGGCCTCGATCATCGACTCGCCGCGCACGCGCAGGACGTACTCGCCCTCCTCGCCGCCGGCCAGCGACGGCACGGTCACGTACTCCTCGATGTTCTCCTCCGCGAGGACCGGCGAGCCGGCCGCGACCTGGCCCACGAGCGGCAGGCCGTCGGGCCGCGCCACGATCGACTTGACCTGCTCGACCGCGCGATCGAGCATCTCGATCGCCCGCGGCTTGGAGGGGTCGCGGCGCAGCAGGCCGAGCTTCTCGAGGTTTGCGAGATGCGCGTGCACCGTCGAGGACGAGGCGAGGCCGACGGCCTTGCCGATGTCGCGCACCGTGGGCGGATAGCCGTACTTCGTCGAGTGGTGCTTGATGAAGTCGAAGATCTCCTGCTGGCGCTTGGTCAGGTCCAGGTCCATCAGGCGGGCTCCTTGGCGCGGGAGGTGGCTGCGGCGAAAGCGAACATCTGTTCGCATAAGCTAACGAGGCCGGCGGACGGAATCAAGCTGCCTATACTCCGGACCCCGCGCGCCGGTGGCGGAATTGGTAGACGCGCAAGGTTGAGGGCCTTGTGGGGGGATTCCCCCGTGGAGGTTCGAGTCCTCTTCGGCGCATCGATGAAGGGCCTGCGTATGCGGGCCTTTCGTCGTTGGGGGTTACGCCGCCACCCGACATCGGAGCGAGCGTCGTCACCGCGAGTCGGGCCGGACGATCTCGTTGTCGACCCAGAGGGTCTCGCAGTCCTAGGCGACGGTGTAGAGGAGTCGGCGTAGGCGGCGTCATCGGTGCCGGTGCCGCAGCTGTCTGATCGGCGGAGCTGAGATCGCTGGTCGCGACGATCGTGTCGTCGCCGGCGCCTGCGTCGATGCGGTCGGTCTCGCCGTCGTCGTCGAGATCATGGCCGCACCTTCCCCGCCGTTCGCGCTGTCACGGCCCGCGCCGAGCAGGATCTGGTCGTCGCCGTCCCCCGCGTCGACCGAGACTGTCCGAGCCCGCGGCGTCGTTCGCGGAGAACAGCACGTCGTCCTCGCCACCACCGATCAGCCTGTCGGCGGTGCCGTGGTCATCGTCGAAGAGCCGGTGGGCTCGTGCGCGCCGGCGCGTGCGCCTCAGCTCGCCAGGGCGAGCGAGCCGTTGCCGGCTTCGAACTCGGCCCCGACCTCGGCCAGGATCTCGAGCATCGCGATGCCCGCGGGGGACATGAACCCGCCCGCGAGCGTCGCCGCGATGATGCGCCGCACCGGCGCGCGGCCGTGCAGCGGCCGGACGACGAGGTCGTCGCGGACGGCCACGAGCGCGAGGTCGGGGATAAGGCAGACGCCGACGCCCGCCGCGATGAAGCCCTGGATCGCCACGTAGTCGTCGGACTGGAAGGCCACCCGCGGCTCGAAGCCTGCCGCCTGGCAGGCGCGCTCGAGGATCGCGGAGTCCGGACAGGTCCCGGGAACGCTCGTGATCCACATCTCGTCGGCGAGGTCGGCGAGCTTGATGCGGCGCTTGGCCGCGACCGGGTGCGCGGCAGGCAGACAGACGTACATCGGATCGTCGAGGAGATGGTGGCACTCGATCGCCTTGTCGTCGATCCGGCGGAAGCCGGCCTCGACGGTCAGCGCGATGTCGCACTCCCCCGTCTTCAGGCACTCCAGGCCCTCGTGCGGCTCGCGCGGCGCGAGCGTCACCTCGACGCCGGGGAAGCGCTCGCGAAAGCGCCCGATCGCGCGCGGAGCCAGCGTCGCCCCCGCGGTCGGGAAGGAGACCATCCGCAGCCGCCCGCCGCGCGCCCCGGCGATCGCCTCGAGCTCGGCCTCGGCGTCGGCGAGGCGCGCGAGGATCACGTCGGCGTGGCGCACGAGGGCGTGGCCGGCCTCGGTCATGCGCACGCCGCGCGCCTGGCGGTCGACGAGGACCGTCCCGGCCTCGCGCTCCAGCGCGGCGATCTGCTGGGAGACGGCGGACTGCGTGTAGGCGAGCGCCTCGGCGGCGGCGGAGAACGAGCCACGCGCCGCGACCTCCCGGAGCACGCGCAGGCGTTTGACATCGAGCATTAGCGCACCTTATCGCTCACACGCAGGAATGTCATTTGTGCTCATGGCCTCACGCTGGGACGCTGGATGCAGTTCAACACTCAGGAGCCACCGCCAGGAGCCACCGCCATGAACCTCTCGCCCACCATCATCATCCGCCTCGCCGACCACGGCGACGCGCGCCGGCTCCACGAGCTGGCCGCGCTCGACAGCCGGCTGCCGCTCGCCGGCCCGGCGATGCTCGCCGAGATCGACGGCACGGTCAGCGCCGCCCTGGACCTCTCCGACGGCAGCGTCGCGGCCGACCCGTTCGTGCGCACCGCGGAGGTCGTCGAGATGCTGCGCCTGCGCGCCGCGCGCCTGCGCGGCGAGCGGCGCGACCGCTCGCTGCGCGACCGCGCGCGGACGCTCCTGCGCCGTCCGCTCGGCGCGCTGTCGGCGCGCACCTAGTCCAGCGGCGAGGCCAGCACCGCCGGGCCGAACAGCACGGCGCGGCCGCCGCCGGCCCGCGATGCGGCCTCCATCGCGGTGGTCGCGCGCTGCCAGACGGTGTCGGCCTCCGTCGCCCCAGCGCCGAAGATCGCCGCGCCGATGCTGGCGGTCACCGGCGCGCCGATCCGGCCGGCCGACTCCTCCTGTGCGCTCGCGAGGCGCAGGACGAGGTCCCCGGCGAGCGTCATGAGGGTGTCGGCGCCGCCGTGGGGCACGAGCACGGCGAACTCGTCGTCGCCCACGCGCGCGGCGAAGTCGCTGCGGCGCACGCGTGACTCCAGCGCGCCTCCGAAGCGCCGCAGCACGTCGTCACCGCCGCCGCGCCCGAGCGCCTCGTTGATCGCCTTCAGCCCGTCCACGTCGATGACGAGGACGCCGCCCTCGGTGCCGTAGCGCTCGATGCGCGACGCGTGGCGGCGCAGCTCGCGCGCGAAACCCTCGCGGTTGAGCAGCAGCGTGAGCTCGTCGCGGTCGCTGAGCGTGCGCAGGCGCGCCTCCTCGCGGCGGCGCTCCGTGAGGTCCTGCAGCTGCAGGAGTAGGTGCTGCGGGCGGCCGGTCCCGTCACGGATCACGGCGACGTGGACCGCTGCCCAGATCTCGTGGCCGTCGGCGTGCAGCAGGCGCGTCTCGGTGACATCCGCCGTCGAGCTGCCCTCCGCGAGCGCCTGCAGGCGCGCGGCACTGGGCTCGATCTCGTCGGGATGCAGCAGCGCGTCGAGCGGCGCGGTCGCGCAACCGCTCCAGGCGCCAGCCGGTGAGCTTGGCGAGCGCGAGGTTCGCCGACCAGAATCGGCCGTCGAGGCCCGCGATGCCCATGCCCACCGGCGCGTGGTCGAAGGCGACGCGGAAGCGCTCCTCGGCCTCCAGCGACGCCGCCTGAGCCAGGCGCTGCTCGGTGACGTCGCGGATCGTCATGATCGCGCCGCGCGCCCCGCTGGAGGCGGCGATCGGGCGCCCGGCGAGCACGAGCCAGCGGCGCCGGCCGGCCGGGTCGCCGGCGAGGTACTCCTCGTCGGCGACGTCCTCGCCGCGGAGCGCGCGCGGCAGCGGGAGCTCGTCGCGCGTGACGGGCTTGCCCGTGGCGGCGCGGAAGAGCTCGCCGCGATCCGCGAGGCCGCCGAGCGCAAGGGAATCCTCGTCGCCGTAGCGGCGCGCCGCCGCGTTGACGATCCGCAGCTCGCCGCGCTCGTCGGAGGCGATCACGCCCTCGCCGAGGCTCTCGAGCACGGCCGCGATGAAGCGCCGCTCGGCCTCGACCTCGTCGCCGCCGCGATCGCCGCGCGTGCCGCGCTCGCCGGCGCTCAGGATCTCGCGCCGCGCGACGCGGGCGAGCTCGTGCAGGAGCTCGAGCTGCTCCTCCGACCAGCCGCGCGACCGGCGGTCGGCGACGCTCAGCACGCCGATCGGATGGCCCGCTGCCGTCGTCAGGGGCACGGCGGCGTACGCCACGACGCCGAGCTCGACGGTCGCGAGACTGTCGCGCAGGACCGGGTCAGCGCGGGCGTCGGTGACGACGAGCGGCGCGTTGTTGGCGATCGCGTAGCGTGCGAGCGAGTGCGTCAGCGGCCAGCCGCGCCGGGCGGCATGCGGCTGGGGAACGCCGACGTGGGCCACGAGGAACTCGCGATCGACGTCGAGCAGCGAGACGATCGCGACCGGCGCGTCCAGCAGGCGGGCGGCGAGCCGCGCGATGCCGTCGAAGCTTTCGTGGACCGGGCCGTCGAGCAAGCCGGTCGCGCGCAGCGCCTCGATACGGGCCGGATCGTCCTGCCCGCCGGGCTCGACGGCGTCGCGCTCGGCGACCTGGACGGGAAGCGATACGCAGATGGTCGTGCCCTCGCCGGGAGCCGACTCGACCGTCAGGCGACCGCCCGCGGCGCCGACGCGCTGGCGCGTCGAGGCGAGCCCGACGTGGCCCGCGGCGAGCGCCTCCTCCGGCCGCGATTCGGCGACCATCCCGAGACCGTCGTCGCCGACGGTCAGCACGATCCCCTCCGCCGTGCGCTCCAGGCGCACCTCCAACCGCGTCGCCGCGGCGTGCTTGACGGCGTTCGTGATGAGCTCGCGCCCGACCGCGTACAGCAGCGAGTCGTGCGGCCCCGCGGCCTCCGGATCGACGTGGAGCTGCACCTCGAGCTGCGTACGGCGCGCGGCGCGGTCCAGCTCGACGTCGAGCGCGACCGCGAGCCCGCGGTCGGCCAGCGACGCCGGGTGCAGCCCGGTCACGGTGTCGCGCAGGGCGCGGACGGCCTCCGACAGCGCCTCGTCGGCGTACTCGAGCGATTGCAGGTAGCCCGAGCGCGCCTCGCGCACGTCCTGCTGCGCCGCCAGCAGCGACTGCAGGGTGTCGTCGTGCAGCCGCTCGCCGATCCGCGCGCGCTCGCGTTCCTCGGCATCCAGGGCCTCGTGCAGCAGCGCGGCGCGCTCGGCGCCGAGCTCCTTGATCTGCGCCGTACGGCGCTGCACCGCGCGGGCCAGCGCCACGCCGATCGCTCCGACGACCAGCAGGGCCGCGAGGGTCTCCGCGAAGGCCGTGTCGGCGGCGGTCGATCCGAGCGAGGAGGCCGAGGCGACGACGAAGCCGATGCCCGCGTACGCGGTGGCGAGCGCGATCGCGCGCGCCGGGCGGGCGAGCCCCATCGCGACGGGATAGACGACGAGCGCGAGCCGGGCCTCGGACGCGGCGCCCCCGCTGAAGGCGACCAGCGCGAGCAGGAGCGTCACGTCGGCCAGCGGGATCGCGAGCCCGCGCGGCTCCGGGCGCCAGCGGACCGCGCGGACGCCGAGCACGAGGGTATAGGCGAGCGCCAGCGCGAGCGTCGCGAAGAAGCCGGCGCCGTAGTCGGCGCGACCCACGAGGACGGCGCCCGCGACCGCGCACGCGGCACCGATGCGCAACACGGCGACGGCCTCTGCCGAGCTGAATCGGTGCGCCCTGCGGTTCAGCCGTTCCATGGCCTCGAGCTCCAGACTCGTCCCGGTTCTCTGTTGCCCACGGAGACTAGACGGTACCGCTGCCGACGGACCATGTCGTTCGCTCGTCATCCGATCGGATGACCCGGACATCCCCTCTTTTTCATGCGCCGGAGGTATGGCCAAACGACGACGCGCCGGTCATGCTTACAACGGTGAGCCTCCGAGGTGCGACAACGGCCGAATCGGCGGAGGCGCCTCCCCGCACGGTGACGGTCGTGCTGGCCGACGACAGCGAGGTCTACCGTCGCGGCATGAAGCGCGCCATCGAGGCCGACGACCGCCTCGCGCTCGTCGCCGAGGTCGCCGACGGCGCCGCCGCGCTGGAGGCCATCCGCCTCCACCAGCCCGACGTCGCGCTGCTGGACTTCCAGATGCCGGCGCTCGACGGCGTCGAGGTCTGCTGCCGCGTCCACGCCGACCCGCCGCAGCACCGGATCCGCTTCGTCCTCGTCAGCGCGTTCCTCAGCGACGACGTGATCGCCCGGGCGAGCGCCTGCGGCATGGACCACCAGCTCGACAAGACCACGCCGCGTCGTCAGATCTGCGACCTGCTCGCCGCGGCACCCGAAGCGCCCCCGCCGCCCGCGGCCTGAACGCCCGCCCCACCCGCCCGCGGCGGCCATCGCGTACGGTTGGTGGCGGTGATGGCGCCACGCGTGTCGGTCTACCTCGGTGAGGACCATCCGATCTATCTGGAGGGCCTCGTGCGCGCGCTGCGCCAGCGCCCCGAGTTCGAGGTCGTCGGTACCGCGCGCGACGGGCGACAGGCGCTGGAGGAGATCCGCGCGCTCAGCCCCGACGTCGCGATCCTCGACGTCAACATGCCCGGCCTGACCGGCAACGAGGTGCTTCACGCGATCAGCCGCGACGGCCTCGCGACGCGCGTGGTGATGCTCTCGGCGTCCGTCGACAGCCAGGTCGTCTTCAGCGCCGTCGCCAACGGCGTCAGCGCCTACCTGACGAAGGACTCCGACCGCGCGACGATCTGCGACGCGGTCTCCGCGGTCGCGCGCGGCCAGACGGTCATCGCGCCGCAGGTGCAGGCCGGCCTGGCCGGCGAGGTCCGCCTGCGCGAGCACGACGCGCGGCCCGCGCTGTCCACGCGCGAGCACGAGGTGCTCGAGAAGATGGCTCTCGGGCTCAGCGCGCCCGACATCGGCCGCGAGCTGCAGATCAGCGCCGCCACGGTGAAGACCCATCTGCGCAACATCTACGAGAAGCTCGGCGTCTCCGAGCGCGCCGCGGCGGTCGCCGAGGCCATGCGCCGCGGGCTGCTCGAATAGGCGCCGCCTCGTCCGATCGGATGAGGCCGTGCGCGCGGTCGGACGAGGCGAAGTCCGTCCTCACGATGATGCCGTCGGGCGATGGGCAGCGGCCCGACGGTCGCGCATCATGCTCGTCACGGACTCGGACGGTCCGGGCGCGCTTCACCGCAGAGGCCAGGGGTGGCATTGCGGGGGCAGCCGCACGCGGAGCTGGTCGGGGCACGGAGGCCCGACCAGCGCGGCGCGCGCGCCGTCGGCGTGATGTGATGTCGCGATCACGCAGCGACGCTTCACCTGGCAGGACGGCGAGCGCACGATGCACTTCGGGCGCGGCACGATCGCCGACGCGCCGGACATCCTCGGGCACGGCTACGCGCTGCTGACGACGCCGCGCGCGCAGGCGATGGCGCCCGCGCTCGCCGAGCGCGCGAACGCGGTCCACGAGGTCGGCGCCGGCCGCGTCGACGAGCTCGCGGGCGACCTGCTCGACGAGGTGCAGCCCGGCGAGCTGATCGTCGCGCTCGGCGGGGGCCGCGTCATCGACGTTGCGAAGGCGCTCGCGGCAGCGCAGCCGCCCGGGTCGCGACCGCGCGTCGCGGCCGTGCCCACGACGCTCAGCGCCGCCGAGATGACCGGGGGGCACCGCCGCGCCGCCGGCGCGGACGGCTCGCTTCCGGGCGCGCGCCCGGCGATCGTCGTCAACGATCCCGCGCTGAGCGCCTCCCAGCCCGCCGTCGCGCTCGCGGCGAGCGCCGCGAACGCGCTCGGCCATGCCGCCGAGGGGCCCGCGACGATCCGCGCGAGCCCGGTGCCGGCGCTCGCCGGGCGCGAGGCCGCGCGCCTCATCGGCGTCGCCTACGAGGACGCAAACGATCCGGACCGCGACACGCTCGCCCTCGCGGCGCTGCTGTCGGGCTACGCGATCGACGGCTGCGGCTACGGGCTGCACCATGTCCTGTCGCAGACGCTCGCCCGCTTCGCCGGCGTCGGCCACGGCCAGGCGAACGCCGCGATGCTGCCGCACACGCTGCGCGCGCTGGAGCGCCGCGGCGCCCCCGGCGCCGGCGGTCTCGTGGCGCTCGCGACGGACCTCGCCCGCCGTGCGCAGGCGGTGCGCCTGCGCGATCTCGGCGTCGAGGAGGCCGCGCTGGACGCCTGCGCTGACGCCGCCGCGGCGCGCGCGGACCTCGATCTGATCCCGCCGCGACCGGACCGCGACGAGCTGCGGGAGCTGTACGCCTCGGCCTGGTGACCTGCCACAATCAGCTTGGTGAGCAACGACAGCGCGCTCCTGGACCGCGCTCTCTTCGACGAGTTCGCCGATCTCTTCGATGCCGACGAGATGCGCGACGTCATCGCGGAATGGCATGCGGACGTCGCCTCGGCGCTCGAGCTCATCGAGGAGGCGCGCAGGCGCGGCGACCCGGCCGAGGTCGCGCGCGTCGCCCACCGCACCGCGGGCGGAGGGCTCGCCCTCGGCGCGACGCGCCTGGCGGCCGTCTGCGAGGGGCTGCGCGCGACGGCCGAGTCCGGCGCCGGCGTGACGGGGGACGACATCGATCGCGTCCGGCACTCCGCGGCGGAGACGTATCGCGCGCTCGCGGCCGCCGCCGGCATCTAGCCCGGCGTGCTCGCGCTGCTGACCGAGCTCATGGGGCGCGCGCCGCGCCGCTGCACGTATGCGGAGGCGCGCCACGTCGCCACCGATACGCAGGACCTGCTCGTCCGCAACGGCCACGTCGAGCAGGTCGACAGCGAGGTGGTCGGCGGGATCGGGGTGCGCGTGCGCGCCGGCGGCGGCTGGGGCTTCGCCGCGACGCGCGACGTGTCGCTCGCCGGCGCCGAGCATGCGCTCGCGCGGGCGCTCGCCATCGCCGAGAGCCAGCCCGCCGCCCCGGCGGGGCCGCTCGCCCCGGTGGCGGCCGCCCGCGGGCACTGGGCCTGCGAGCACGAGCTCGATCCCTTCGACGTCTCGCTCGAGGACAAGCTCGAGATGCTGTACGCGGCCGAAGCCGCCCTGCGCGGCGATCCGCGGATCGTGCGCTCGGACGCCGGCTGCTCGAGCCGGCGCGTGCGCAGCGCCTTCGCCTCGACCGAGGGCGCGGCGTGCACGCAGGTGCGCGTCGAATGTGGCGCGGCGATCGCCGCGATCGCGGTCGACGGCGAGGAGCTGCAGGTGCGCTCGCATCCCGGGGCCCACGGCGGGTCGGCGGCCTGCGCGGGCTGGGAGCACGTCCTCGCCTTCGACCTCGCCGGCAACGCGCCGCGAGTGGCCGCCGAGGCCGTCGAGCTGCTGACCGCGCCCCCATGCCCGAGCGGGCGCGCGACCGTCGTGCTCGGCGGCGAGCAGCTCGCGCTGCAGGTGCACGAGTCGATCGGGCATGCGCTCGAGCTCGACCGCATGCTGCTCGGCGAGGCCGCCTACGCCGGCACGAGCTGGGTCTCCCCCGCCGACCTCGGCACGCTGCGATACGGGTCCGAGCAGCTGCAGGTCACCGCCGACGCGACGCTGCCCGGCGGCCTGGGCTCGTTCGGCTGGGACGACGAGGGCGTCGCAGCCGCGCGCACGACGCTCGTGCGGGACGGTGTCCTGCAGGCGGCGCTGTCTGACCGCCAGTCGGCGGCGGCGATCGGCCTGGAGAGCTCGGGCGGCTGCGCGCGCGCCGACGGCTTCGCCCGTCAGCCGATCGTGCGCATGACGAACGTCTCGCTCGAGGCCGGCGACGCCGGCACGCTCGACGACCTGCTCGCCGACACCGGCGAGGGCCTCTACCTGGAGTGCAACCGCTCGTGGTCGATCGACGACCGCCGCCTGCACTTCCAGTTCTCGACGGAGATCGCCCGCGAGATCCGCGGCGGCGAGCTCGGGCGCCTGCTGCGCAACCCGAGCTACGCAGGCATCACGCCGCATTTCTGGAGCGGCCTGGACGCGGTCTGCTCGGCGTCGGAGTGGCGGCTGTGGGGCGTGGCGAACTGCGGCAAGGGCGAGCCCGGCCAGCTGATGCGCGTCTCCCACGGCACCGCGCCCGCGCGCTTTCGCGACGTCCAGGTCGGCGTGGCCTGATGACGGGCGCCGGGGCGCCCGAGATCGCGCAGCGCGCGCTCGCGCTGGCAGGTCCGGACATGCAGGTCACGGTCATCAGCGAGCGCTCGCTCATGTCGCGCTTCGCGCGCTCGGCGCCGACGCAGGCGACCGAGGTCGGCGACACGTCGGTCGAGATCCTGGCGCTGCGCGACGGCCACACCGCGTCGGCCACGACGAACCGCCTGGACGACGACTCGCTGCGCACGGCGGCCCGGCGCGCGGAGGCCGGCGCGCTGGCGAGCGCGCGCTCGGGGCCGGGTCGCCACCCGGGCCTCGCCGAGCCTGCGCCGGTGCGATCGCACGACGGGTTCGACGCCGCGACCGCCCTGCTGGACCCGGCGCAGGCCGGGGCCGCGCTCGCCGAGGCGTTCGCCATCGCGGGCCGACACGGGCTGGAGGCGTTCGGCGTCTGGACGGCGGGGGCGGTGCGCACGGCGATCGCCTCGACGACGGGGCTCGCGCTTGACGACGAGGTGACCGATGCGTTCATGAAGATCGTCTGCCGCGACGCCGCCGGCCGCAGCGGGTACGCCGCCGGCAGCGCGACCGCCGCCGCCGACGTGGACGCCGGGGCGCTCGCGTGGCGCGCCGCGGGGAAGGTGCGCGACGAGGCGCTGTCGGACCTCGGCCCGGGCTCCTACCCGGTCGTGCTCGAACCCGAGGCGCTCGGCCTGCTGCTGGAGTTTCTCGGCGATCTCGCGTTCAACGGCCTCGACCACGCCGAGGGCCGCGGCGCGCTCAGCGGGCGTCTCGGCGAGGCCGTCGCCGCGCCCGCGATCGACCTCGCCGACACCACCCGCGTCGCGCGCACGCTGCCGCGCGCGTTCGACTTCGAGGGCGTGCCGAAGGCGCCGGTCCGCCTGATCGCGGAGGGCGTCGCCGCGGGCGTCGTGCACGACCGCCGCTCGGCCGCCGTCGCGGGCGCCGGCGCGCGCTCGACCGGCCACGCGATCGCGCCCGGCGGCTCGCCGCACGGGCCCGCGCCGACGAACCTCGTGCTCGCCGGGGGTGGCGCCGCCGACATCGCCGAGCTGGCCGCACCGATCGAGCGCGGCATCTACGTGACGCGCCTGTGGTACGTCAACACCGTGCGCGAGAAGGAGACGCTCCTGACCGGCATGACGCGCGACGGCACGTTCCTGATCGAGGACGGCAAGGTCACGCGCCCGCTGCGCGACGTGCGCTTCACAGACTCCGTCCTGCGACTGCTCGCCGAGACCGAGGCGCTGACGACCGCGCGGCGGCTCGTCAGCGAGGGCGAGTTCTACGGGCGCCGCTTCGCGGCGGGCGTCCTGTGCCCCGCGTTGCGGGCGCGCGGCTTCCGGATCACGGGGGCGACGCCGTAGGCGGCGGCGCGCCGTTTTAGAGCTTCAGCAGGATGATCGTGTTCAGGACCCACACGATCGCGAAGGCGACGGTCCAGCGGTTGAGGTTGCGCTCGACGAGCGAGCCACCGCCGAAGGGGCCTGCGCCGCTGCCGACGCCGAACGCTCCCGACAGGCCTGCGTCCTTCCCGGAGTGCATGAGCACGAGGAAGATCAGCGTGATCGAGAGCGCGACCTGGACGACTTCGAGGATCGTTTGCACGGGTGCAGCCTACCGCTCGGAAGCTTCGTCGAGCGCGTGCAGGACCTCGATCGCCTCGCCTCGCAGCTGGCGATCGAGCACGCGGTGGTCGTCCTCGGAGAGCTTGCCCGTGCGCAGATCCATCTCGGCGTCGCGGATCTCGCGGTACTTGGCCTCCTTGCGCGCCTCGAGCTCGGCGACGCGGTCCGCCGACGCGGCGGTCTCGCGATCCTCGCGGTCGCGGCGCAGCGGCGCGATGACGACCGCCACGACCGCGCCCAGCGCGGCGAGGATGACGAGGAGCGCGAGCACGTCCACCGGCGACCTAGCCGACGACGGCGGGCTCGCGCTCGCCGGGCTTCGGCGCGTCCGGGCTGTTGCCGTTGCCGTTGCCGGCGGCGGCGAGCTCGCGCGCGAGGCGGGCCGCGCGCTCGGCGCGCTCGCGGCGGCTGGTCGAGTCCGTTCCCGGCCACATCGCGATCAGCGCGCCGAGGAAGACGATGATCGCGCCGAGCCAGATCCAGGTGACCAGGGGCGACGTGATGATGCGGAACGTCGCGGGCGGCGGGTCCTTGACATAGCGCTCCACGAGCGCATTCAGCGCGTTGCCCAGTGCGGCCGACGCCGCGTCGGGGGTGATCTTGCCGGCGGCGTCCGCGAAGACCTTGTCGCCGAGCTGGATGACCGGGAGCAGCGCGCGGATGTCGGGCGTCATCGCCGTCCACACGTCGCGGCGTAGTCCGGCCTTCAGACCGACCTCGCTTGTCGCCTCGCCCTCGAAGAAGCGCCCGAGCGCCCCGAGGCCGTTGGCGTCGCGCGAGGGGAAGTAGCCGCGCTCCGGGCGCAGGATCGTGACGAGCTTGCCGTCGCGGCGGACCTCGACGACGGCGCCGAAGGAGATCTTCTCGAGCTCGCCGCCGCTGATCGTGGAGATCCCGCCGGTCGGCTCCTGGTAGGTGAACTCATAGCCGCCGACGCTCGCGGACTGGCCGACGTCCAGGCGGATGTCGCGCGCGTCGTTGAACGCGCTCGAGGCGGCCACGCCGATGAAGAGGGCCGCCATCCCGACGTGGATGATGTAGCCGCCGTAGCGGCGGCGGTTGCGCGCCACGAGCGAGCAGAGCGCGAAGATCACGCCCTCGCCGGTCATCGTGCGGCGCACCGCGACGCCGCGCCAGAACTCCTGGGCGACCGTCGCGAAGACGAACGCGCCCACCATGAACATCGCGAGCGCGAGCGGCCGCTCGGCGACGCCGAAGAACGCCGCGAGCACGACGGCGACGGCGACGGCGACGGCGACGGGAAAGACGAAGTTGCGCCGCGCGTTGGCGGCCGTCGCGCGGCGCCATGCGATCACGGGGCCGATTCCGCTGAGCAGGACGAGCACGAGCGCGAGCGGCACGGTGTAGCGGTCGAACCAGGGCGGGCCGAGCGAGCGCCGCGTGCCCGTGAGCGCCTCGGCGATCAGCGGCCAGAACGTGCCCCAGAACACCACGAACGCCATCGCGACGAGGATCAGGTTGTTGCCGAGGAAGACGGCCTCGCGCGAGAGCATCGAGTCGAGCTTGTTGTCCGAGCGCAACGCGCTGCGGCGCCACACGACGAGGCCGATCGAGCCGGCGATCATCGTGCCGATGAGCGTCACGAACGGGATGCCGAGCGTCGACGCGCCGAAGGCGTGGATCGAGTCGAGGATCCCCGACCGCACGAGGAACGTGCCGAGGATCGCCAGGATGCCGGTCGCGAGGACGAGCGAGACGTTCCAGATCTTCAGCATGCCGCGCTTCTCCTGCAGCATGATCGAGTGGATGAACGCGGTGCCCGTCAGCCACGGCAGCAGCGATGCGTTCTCGACCGGGTCCCAGGCCCAGTAGCCGCCCCAGCCGAGCTCGGTGTAGGACCAGCGGGCGCCGAGCAGGATCCCGATGCCGAGGAAGAACCAGGCGGCCAGCGCGAATCGGCGCGTGGAGCGGATCCAGTCGGCGGCGCCGACCTGCCGGGTCACGAGCGCACCGATCGCGAACGCGAACGGGATCGCGAACAGCGTGTAGCCCGAGTAGAGCATCGGCGGGTGGATCATCATGCTCGGGTGGCGCAGGAGCGGGTTCAGCCCACTGCCCTCGTCCGGCACGACCGCCGACAGCCCGAAGGGCGTCTCGAGGAACACGAGCAGGCTGGCGAAGAACACCGCGAAGCCGAGCAGCACGGCGGTCGCGTAGGGCGCGACCACGCGCAGGCTGCGGCGCGTCAGGAAGAGCACGAGGCTGGACCACAGCGACAGCAGCCAGAGCCAGAGCATGAGTGAGCCCTCCTGCGAGGACCAGGCGGCGGCGGCCTTGTAGAAGGTCGGCGTGGTCGTCGAGGAGTGGCTGGCGACGGTGGCGAAGGTGAAGTCCGAGCGCAGGAAGGCGAACTCGAGGATCGCGAACGCGCCGGTGCACAGCCCGGCGACCGCGTACACCGAGCGGCGGCCGGAGATGACCCACTGCGAGCGTCCGCTGCGGGCACCGTAGATCGAGGCGAAGATGCCGTACGCCGCGGTGGCGAGGGCGAGGATGAGCAGCGCGCGGCCGACGGTCGCCATGATTCAGCTCAGCCTAGGCGGGCGTGGCGTCTTCGGTGAACTTCGACGGGCACTTCGTGATGAGCGAGTCGCGCTCACCGACGAACGTCGCCCCCTCCTTGCGCACGGTCACGATGACCTCGCGTCCCTCGCGGAACGGGTCGGGCACGGCGCCCTCGTAGGTCACGGGAACCGAGTTGGTCCCGTTGCGATCGCGGACACGAAAGTCGACGCCACCCGAGGTCGTGCGCACGGAGCCCTTGAGGACCTTGCCGGTGAGCTGGTAGGCGACGCCGGTGTGGGCGCTGCGCAGGCCGCTCGGCGAGACGGCCTCGCTCGACGCGCTGAAGCTCGTGACGATCAGCGCCGTCGCGAGGACGAGTGCGGCGGACAAGGCGACGACGAGTCTGATCTTGCGTTTGCGGGACGGCTGCATGCACTCCGAGTATCGCACCCGCTGCACCCCGGGAACACCGATCGAGCCGCCGGTCCGGACGTTCGTCTAGGAAAAAACGGGCCGACATCGAAACCTTTGCCATGTCCGCGAGTCTCTGCCGATAGACCCATGACACCGATGTCCGTCAGACAGACCACAACCCCCCGCAAACCGGCTACAAGACGCCTGCACATCGTCCCCAGCCCGCAACCGCGGCCCGAGCCGATGCACGCCGACGAGCGGCGTCTGCGCGACGCCGGCGGCCCGCACGATCGGGCCTGCTACTCCTGCGGCTGCGGGTATCTGTTCGAGGCCCACGTCTCGGCGTCGGTGCAGTGCCCCAACTGCCGGACCGAACAGGCCTGGTAGGCGGCTAGAGCAGTGCGGGCGACTCGGCTGCGCGGAACTCGATGAGCTTCGCGGTCCCGTCGAACTCGAGCGGCTCGGTCGTGAACTCGGCGCCCGGTCCCTCGCGCATGCTGCGCCGCCGCGTCGCATGGATGCCGACGGTGCGGAAGCTCGCCTCCGTCGCATCGGCGAACTCGAGGTCCGGCAGGAAGACCGTCAGGGTGATCGTGCGCAGGTGCGAGACGCCCTCGAGCGTCACGCTCACTTCTCGCCCGCGAGCGCTGCTCTGCGTGCGGATTGCATCACCCTCGAAGCTGTGGCGGCCCATCGGGCCGGAGTACTCGAGGCGAGGAGCGCCGGTTCCCTCGTCGAGGGCGTAGACGATCTTCGTGTCCTCGTAGCTCAGCTCAAAGAGGTTGGGACTCTGGATCTGCACAGCCATGAGTTCCCTCGCAGTCGGACGGTCGGCGCGTTGACGCTGCATGGTGAGGCGTTGTGCCCTGCTTGTCCAGGAAATAGCGAGAACGTTTATGAGGTGCTTACGAACGCATCGCCCGGATGTCAGTCCAGGACGAGGAGCTCGGCATGCAGTTGCGTGGCGAGACCCTGCGCCCCGTTGCGCATGACGTAGTCGTGGTTCCACGCGAACGCGGGGCGCGCGATCGGCGCCAACCGGTTCATCCAGCGACGCGTCGTGGACACGTCCCAGCTGTAGACGATCGCGGTCCCGAGCGGGCTGGAGTACAGCCGCCAGATGCCGACGCCCTCGAGCTCGCCGCTCGCGTGCCCCTCCAGGAGGAACGGCGGCTGCGAGCGCGTCACGCGCATGTCGAACTCCAGCGAGTACGGCAGCTTGCTGCGCCACTCGAAGCGCGACAGGGTGCCGACCCCGTTCTCGCCGCCGGGCTCGAGCTCGGTCACGCGGCGCACGCCCTTCCACCACTCCGGATAGCGCTCGCTGGCCGAGATCAGATCCCATACCGGCTCGATCGGAGCATCGACGCACCACGTGGTGAGAAAGCTGTAGGCGGCCATCCGCGGCGCGAGGATAACGCGCGCGACGGTGCCGTGGTCGAGAAGGCGACGCCGTCACGCAGCGGTCACGACGCGGTCATCCGCGGTCGCGGATGCAGCGCCGGCGAAGCCCGGCAGCGAGAGCACGAACGACGCGCCCGCGCCCAGGCGGCTGGTCACCGTGACCTGGCCGCCGTGCGCCGCTGCGATCGCCCGGACGATCGCCAGGCCGAGGCCGGTGCCCTCCGCCGCCTCGCCGGCGGACGGCACGATGCGCGCGAAGCGCTCGAAGACGCGATCGATGTCGGCGGTCGCGATGCCGCGGCCGCCGTCGCAGACCTCGATGTGCAGCGTCGTGCCCTCGGCCCGGCACCCGAGCGTGATCGGGTCACCGTCGCCGGTCGCGGCGATGGCGTTCTCGACCAGCGCGTCGAGCGCCGTGGCCAGACGGGCGCGGTCGGCCTGCAACGTCCCGGCTGCCAGCACCCCGGCGCTCCAATCGCGCGCGGCCGTCGTGCTCCAGCGGTCGAGCGTCTGGCGCACGAGCGCCCGCGCGTCGACAGGCCCGCGGACGAGCGCATCGGCGCGTTCCGCGGCGGCGAGGGCGAGCAGGCGCGCGGTGATCGCCTCCAGCCGGTCGAGCTCGTCGAGGATGACGTCGACGTCGCCCTCCTCGTCGAAGCCCGTGACCGCGTGGCGCACGAGCTCGGCGTGGCCGCGAGCGATCGTGATCGGCGTGCGCAGCTCGTGCGACGCGTCGCGGGCGAACTCCCGCTCGCGCTCCGAAGCGCGGGCGAGCGCGTCGACGGCAACCTGGCGCCGGCGGGCGTGCCAGACCATCGCGAGGAACATCGCGGCCATGAGCGGCACCTCGCTGAGCTCGTCGAAACCCTGTCCGTGCGACACCGACGCGTGCAGGAGCGCGGTGCCGGTCGCGACCATCACGACGAGCAGCACGAGGGCGGTGGGCCACGGCCGCCAGAGCCGGAAGCCGTAGAGGATCGTGAGGCTCACCCAGATGAAGTGAAACGGCACCGTCTGCCATTCGTCGAGCATGAACATCACCTCGACGTTGGCGAGCGCGAACAGCGCCCACATGAGCTCCGGGCGCCGGCTACGCAGCTTCGAGCGCATAGCCCACGTTGCGGATCGTGGCGACGACGTCGGCGCCGAGCTTGCAGCGCAGGCGCCGGATGCCGACGTCGACGACATTCGTGCCGGGGTCGAACTCGCAGCCCCAGACCTCCCGGAGCAGCTCCTCCCGCGTGCAGACGTCGCCGCCGCGGATCATGAGGTGGCGCAGCAGCTCGAACTCGCGCACGGACAGGCAGACCGGACCGCCGCCGGCATCGGCGGTGCGCCGGTCGAGGTCGAGCTCGAGGCCGGCGACGCGCTCGACGCGCGGAGCCGTCTGGCCGGGCGCGACCGCTGCGCGTCGCAGCTGCGCGCCGATACGTGCCAGGAGCTCGGCGGTCGCAAACGGCTTGGTGAGGTAGTCGCAGGCGCCGAGCTCCAGCGCGCGCACCTTCGTCTCGACGTCGGCGAGCGCCGACAGGACGAGAACGCGCTGATCGGGCCGGACCGACAACGCGCCCGTCAGCACCGCGAGCCCGTCGACGTGCGGCATCCGCAGGTCGAGGACGACGAGGTCGTAGGGCTCGGCGCAGACACGCGCGAGCCCCTCGGCGCCGCCGTGGGCGCGATCGACCGCAAAACCGTGCGCGGTCAGCGCCCGGGCGAGGAAGTCGACGATCCGCGGCTCGTCGTCGATCACCAGCAGCTTGGTCATCCTCGCCGGAGTGTCGTCGCTGCCCCTGCCGCGCCGTCAGAGCAGTGCGGGCCGCTCGTGCTGCATGATCGCGTACGGCGCGGGGGCGTTCGCGCAGCGCCGCCCGCCGATCCGACGACGCCGGGCGAAGCGGACGACGGGGGTCGAACCCGCGACCTCAAGCTTGGGAAGCTTGCGCTCTACCAACTGAGCTACGTCCGCAGCGTCGGGGATTCTAGGACTCCTGCCGACCAGCCGCGCTCGGACTTCTACCCTGTGGTGATGCGCCGCCTCGTCATCCCGCTGCTCGCCGCCGTCGTAGCGCTCGGACTCGTGGGCCTGCTCGTCTACGGCCTCTCGGCGGGCTCCGCCGACACGTCGATCGATCAGGCGGTCGCCAACGGCGATCCCCCGCGGGCGCCGGACAGCCCGCTGCCCGTGCTCGGGGGCAACGGCACGACGATGTCGCTCGCATCCCTCAGCGGCAAGGTCGTGGTCCTGAACTTCTGGGCCTCGTGGTGCGGGCCGTGCGTCGCCGAGGCGCCGGTCCTCGCCTCCGCGCAGAAGCGCCTGAAGAGCTCCGGCGCGGGGACGGTGCTCGGCATCACCTACGACGACTCGACGCCGGACTCGCTGAAGTTCGTGCGCGACCACAAGCTCGACTACCCGAACCTCCGCGACGTCGGCACGAAGCTCGCGCGCGAATACGGGACCAAGAACGTCCCCGAGACGTTCGTGATCGGCCGCGACGGGCGCATCGTCGACCTCTTCCGCGGACAGATCGACCAGGCGTTCATGGACCGCGCGCTCGACAAGGCCAAGGCATGAGACGCGCGGCGGCGCTGCTCGTGCTCGCCGTGGCGCTCGCGCTGCCGGCGGGCGCGCTTGCGGCCACGCCGCGGGCGTCGCTGGTCGACATCGAGGACGAGGTCATGTGCGTGACCTGCAAGATCCCGCTGAACATCGCCGAGGGGCCCCAGCCCAACCGCGAGCGCGAGCTCATCCGCACCCTCATCGCGCAGGGCAGGACGAAGTCGCAGATCAAGTCCGCGCTCGTCGCGGAGTACGGGCCCAACGTGCTCGCGCTGCCCGACAACCGCGGCGTCGGCCGGACGGCATACCTCGTCCCGCTCGCGCTCCTCGCGGCGCTCGTGATCGGGCTTGCGCTGCTGCTGCCGCGCTGGCGCCGCCGCACGGCGGCTGCGGCGGGCGAGCAGCCGGCCGAGCCCGCGGAGCCCGCGCTCGCCGACAGCGATGCGGAGCGCCTCGACGAGGACCTCGCGCGCTACCGCGCGTGACGTCGTCCGCAGGTCCGCGCCGGCGAGGGCCGCGGGGCGCACGCAGGGTTACATCTGCTGCGGAGCGCTGACCCCGAGGAGATCGAGCGAGCGCGCGATCGTCCGTTGCGCCGCGACGCTCAGGGCCAGACGGAAGGACTCCACCCCGTCGCCCTCGGCGCCCATCACCTGGCAGTCGCGATAGAAGGCCGTGAACGTCTGCGCGAGCTCGACGGCGTACGCGGCGATCCGGTGCGGCGCGCGCCGCTCGGCGGCCTCGGCGACCTCGTCGGCAAACGCGAGGAGCTTCTTGACGAGCGTGCGCTCGGAGGGATCCAGCGCCCCCTCGTACCCGGGTGCCTCCCCGAGCGCGGCGTTCACGCGCGGCGTCCCCGCCTTCTTGAGGATCGACGCGATCCGCGCGTGCGCGTACTGGACGTAGTAGACGGGATTGTCGGCGGACTGCTCGCGCGCGAGGTCGAGGTCGAGGTCGACCGTCGTGTCGTGCGAGCGCTGGAGCATGAAGAAGCGCGCGGCGTCCACGCCGATGAGCGCGAGGAGCTCGTCGAGCGTGACGAAGTCGCCGCGGCGCTTGGACATCGACGCCCGCTCGCCGCGCTCGACGAGGTTGACGAACTGCATGATGATGAGCTCCAGCGCGCCCCGGCCGCGGCCGAGCGCCGCGAAGGCGACCTGCATCCGGCCGGTGTAGCCGTGGTGATCGGCGCCCCAGACGTCGATGAGGCGGTCGAAGCCGCGCTCGAGCTTGTCGAGGTGGTAGGCGATGTCCGACGCGAAGTACGTGTGCTCGCCCGTCGAGCGCTCCAGGACGCGATCCTTGTCGTCGCCATGGCTGGTCGTGCGCAGCCACAGGGCGCCCTCGCTGCGGTAGGTCTCGCCGAGCGCCTCGAGCTCGTCGAACGCATGCGCGACCTTCGTCGGCTCGCCCTCGTGCAGCGAGCGCTCGGAGAACCAGACGTCGAAATCGATCCGCATCGCCTTCATCGAGGCGCGGATGCCGCCGAGCAGCAGCGCGATCCCGCGCTCGGCGACGACCTCGACGTCATCGGTCGCCGCGTTGGGGATCCGCTCGGCGAGCTCGGCGACGTACGCGCCCTCGTAGCCGCCCTCGGGCACGTCCTCGTGCCGGGCGCGTGCCTGGATCGACGCCCCCAGCCGCCACACCTGGCTGCCGAAGTCGTTGATGTAGTACTCCCGGGTCACGTCGTGACCGCCGAACTCCAGCAGCCGTGCGAGCGAGTCGCCGTAGGCGGCGTGGCGGCCGCCGGCGGCGGTCATCGGACCGGTCGGGTTGGCCGAGACGAACTCGACGTCGATGCGCTCTGGCGCCTGTGCGAACCCTGCTCCGAACGCGCTGCCGGCCTCGAGCACGTGCGCGAGCGCGCCGACGCACCAGCGATCCGAGAGGAAGAGGTTCAGGAAGCCCGGGCCGGCGACCTCGACGCGGTCCAGCGACGTGCCGAGGCGCGACTCGAGCTCGGTCGCGAGCTGTGCCGCGACGTCACGCGGCGGCGCGCCCGCGGCGGGCGCGAGCAGCATCGCGGCGTTCGTCGCGTAGTCGCCGAAGCCGGCCTTCTTCGGGCGCTCGAGGGTCGGGCGCGGGCGGCTCTTGCCGTTCGCGCCGGCGACGGCGCCCGAGGCGGCCTCGACCGCGGCGCGCAGCTCTGCGAGGGGACCTGGCATGTGAGCCAGCCTAACGGCGGGCTAGTAGTGGTACGGCTCGCCGGCGAGGATCTTGTGGCCGCGATAGAGCTGCTCGAGCAGCACGACGCGGGCGAGCTGGTGGGGGAGCGTCAGCGGCCCGAGCGAGAAGCGGTGGTCGACGTCGTCGAGCTTCAGCCCGAGCGGGCCGCCGACGACGAAGCAGACGTCGCGGCCGGCCTGGCGGCGGTCCTCCAGGAAGCGGCTGAAGGCCACGGAGTCCAGCTGGTCGCCGTCACGATCCAGCAGCGAGACGAAGGCGCGCTCCGGAATCCGCGCGGCGAGCTGCTCCTCCTGGCGGACCTCGATCGACTCCACGCGCGCGTGGCGCGCGAGCATCTTCAGGTAGTGCTGGACGTCGTCGGAGTAGGGCGGACGCAGCCGCCCGACGGCGAGGACGATGATGCGCACGCTGCGATACTAGTTCGCGCGATGGCAGCCGAAGAACCGCCCGAGCGTCACATCAACATCCACTTCTCGCCCGAGGACATGGGCGGCGTCTACGCGAACTTCGCGAACGTGTCCTTCTCGGACTACGAGTTCACGATCACCTTCGCGCGCGTGGACCACGAGATCGACGCCGACGAGATCCCCGGCATCGTCGTGTCGCGCGTGAACCTGTCGCCGAAGTTCCTGCGCGAGCTCGCCGACGCGCTCGAGGACTCCTGGTCGAAGTACCGCACGCGCGAGGGCATCAAGAACCTCCCGGAGTTCGGCGGCGGCGACCCCGGCGCCGACGACGCGTAGAGATGTCGTTATCGCTGCTTGCATGATGTCGATCGGTGCGAGAGCATCGCCGACATGAACGGAATCCCACCCCAGCTGCGCACGCTCATCGAGGCGGCCGCCGCCCAGGGCCTCGGCATGGACGACATCGAGCATGAGCTCATCGATCCGGCGAACCTCCCGCCCGAGGATCACGACGCGGTGTGGCTCTACGCGCTCGCGCGCACCGAGCGCCCGCATCCCAGCCGCATCGAGATCATCTCGGGCTAATCCGAGCTGCCGGTCGCCGCGCGCTCGTAGGCGACGCCGATGCCGATCCGCTCCAGGACGGGCGGGTGCGTCGCGAGCAGGAACGTCTGCCAGCCGGGCGGGTCGGGATCGGCGAGGTTGCGCAGCGCGATCCGCTTCTCGAAGGAGATGAACGGCTCCGGCTCGCCCGTGAGCTGCAGCGCGTAGGAGTCCGCACGCGCCTCGACCGCCCTGCTGAGCTGGTTGGAGATCGTCGTGACGGTCGTCGTCATGACGACGATGCTCAGCGCGAGCGCCGGCAGGACGGCGGGCCCCGGCCGCTCGGCTTGCGCGGGCGCCAGCCCGGCGGTCAGCCGCGCGACGGCGAACAGCCCGAACGGCGCGACGATCGCGAGGTAGAGCAGCCCGTTGGGCACGTCGCGGTGGTGCACGTGCGCGAGCTCGTGGGCGACGACGAGGCGCAGCTCGTCGCGCGAGAAGTTCTCCAGCAGCGTGTCGTAGAGCACGACGCGCTTCGTCCGCCCCAGGCCGGTGACGTAGGCGTTGGCGGCGGTCGTGCGGCGGCTGGCGTCGACGGTGAGGACCTGGCCGACGTCGACGCCCGCCTTGCGCGCGAGCTCGAGGACGTCCGATCGCGCCTGCCCCGCGGGCAGCGCCTTGAACGTGTTGAACAGCGGGTCCAGCACGACGGGCCCGGCGTAGATGCTCACGACCCCGAAGGCGACGACGAGCACCGAGCCCGGCGCCCACCAGCCGCGCGGGTAGCGGCGCAGGAGCCCGAGCCCGGCGGCCGCGCCGGCGCCGGCGATGACGGCCCCGATTCCCCAGGAGACGGCGGTGTCGCGGGCGTAGCCCGGCCACGACTGCGTCACGAGGCCGACGTCCTTCGCGCGCTCGCGCGAGACGATCTTCAGGGGCAGGACGGCCGTCGACACGCCGATCGAGAGCACGGCCCCGGCGACCGCGCCGGCGAGGACCGGGCGCCGGTGCGGCCCGCGCAGGCGGGCCGGCGGGCGCGCCGCCAGGAGCGCAAGGAGGCCGAGCTCGACGGTCATGACGCCGCCGTAGAGGGCGAGCTGTGGGCGCCGGTAGTCGCGCGCGTGCTCGATCTGCGAGTCGCTGAAGTACGATTCGGCGCTGACAGGGGCGGGCTCGATGACGCCGTCGCGGGGTCGCATGAGCACCACCGCCAGCTCGGCGACGACCACAGCGGCCCCAACGGCCACCGCCCAGCGCAGGCGTCCCCGGTCCACGATCTCACTGTACGAGATGCAGGTCGCGATCCTCTCCGACATCCACGGCAACCGCCACGCCTTCGAGGCGGTGCTCGCCGACGCCGAGAACTCCGGCGCCGAGGAGATGTGGTGCCTCGGCGACCTCGTCGGCTATGGCGCCGAGCCCGACGCATGCGTCGAGCTCGCGCGGCGCCACGCGGCGATCTGCCTGGCGGGCAACCACGATCTCGGCGTCACCGGGGGGATCGGCCTCGACGAGTTCTCCACCGGCGCCGCGATCGCCGCGCGCTGGACCCAGGAGACGATCACCGACGCGAACCTCGAGTTCCTCAAGGCGCTGCAGCCCCACGGCGAGGAGGGGGCCGTCGGCCTCTACCACGCGAGCCCGCGCGACCCGGTCTGGGAGTACGTCCTCAGCGCGCTGCTCGCCGAGCTGTGCTTCGACGTCCAGCGCCAGCGCGTCGCGCTGATCGGGCACTCGCACGTCGCGCTGTCGTTCGTGCGCCCGGAGGGCGACGTCGCCACCGGCGAGCCGCGCCGCCAGGGCGACGAGCTCGACATCGCCTCGGGCGAATGGCTCCTGAACCCGGGCTCCGTCGGACAGCCGCGCGACGGCGATCCGCGGGCCGCGTGGCTGCTGCTCGACCTCGACGGCTGGCGTGCGAGCTGGCGGCGCGTGGAGTACGACGTCGCCGGCGCCGCCGCTGCGATCCGGGCGGCGCGGCTGCCTGATTCCCTGGCCGAGCGGCTGGGGTACGGTCAATGAGCATGCGCCGCGGCCTCCCCCACCTCGTCGCCCTCGTGCTCGGCATCGCGGCGGCGCTGCTGGCCGCCTGCGGCTCGAGCACCAAGGGCGGGATCCCGCAGGCCGACGCGTCGGACATCAAGAGCCAGCTCGAGGACGTCCGCTCGCGCGTCGCCGACGGCAACTGCGACGAGCTGCCGGGGCAGCTGCGCCAGGTCAGCTCGGCGATCGACGCGCTGCCGCGGTCCGTCGACAACCGGCTCGTCTCCGCGCTGCGTGACGGCGCGGACCGCCTGCAGGGCCGCGCCGTCCAGGACTGCAACGACAACAACACGCCGACCGAGACCCAGACCACCGCGCCGCCGCCCCAGACGGTCCCGACGGCGACCCAGACGCAGCCGCCGCCGGAGACCACGACGGACACGGCGCCCGCCGAGACCACGACCGAGCCGCCGGCGACGACCGAGCCGCCCACGGCGACCGTGACGCCGGTGCCGCCGCCCGAGCCGGCCCCCGTGCCCCCGCCGCCCGTGGTGACGCCGGGCGGCGGAACGCCCCCCGACAGTCCCTGATGGCCGACTCCTCGCTGATCGCCGGCCGCTACGAGCTCGGCGACCGCCTCGGCTACGGCGGCATGTCGACCGTCCAGATCGCCGTCGACCGGCGGCTCGAGCGCGAGGTCGCGGTCAAGCTCCTCGCCGAGCACCTCGCCGACGACAGCCAGTTCATCTCGCGCTTCCGCCGCGAGGCGCTCGCCGCGGCCAAGCTCGTGCACCCGAACATCGTGCAGGTCTTCGATTTCGGCCTCGACGAGCCGAGCGGGCGCTACTACATCGTCATGGAGTACATCCGCGGGCGCTCGGGCGCCGAGATCCTGCGCGAGGAGACGCGCCTGAGCGTCGCGGACACGCTCACGCTCGTCGGCGGGGCGTGCGCGGGGCTCGCGCACGCCCACCGGTCCGGCGTCATCCACCGCGATGTCAAGCCCGGCAACATCCTGTGCTCCGACGACGGCGCCGTGAAGCTCGCCGACTTCGGGATCGCCAAGGCGCTCGTCGGCCAGACGTCGCAGATCACGCAGGCGGGCTCGGTCCTCGGGACGGCCGCCTACCTCGCGCCCGAGCAGGCCACCGGCGGGGACGTCGGCCCGCGCGCCGACATCTACGGCCTCGGCGTCGTGACCTACCAGCTGCTCGCGGGCCGGCTGCCCTACGACGCGTCGTCGCTGACCCAGCTGGCGATGATGCAGGAGCGCCAGCGCCCGCCGCGCCTGGACGAGCTGACGAACGACGTGCCGGGCGCGCTGGCGCTGGCCGTCGAACGCGCGCTCGCGCTGGACCCTCGGCAGCGCTATGCCAGCGCCGACGAGTTCAGCGAAGCGCTGGACGACGGCGCGCGCGGCATCGCGCCGGCCGGCATGGCCGGCGAGGCCACGGGCGCGACGTCGCTGATGACGAGCCGCCCGGCCGCGGCCACGCGCGCCGCCCCCGCCTCGCCGCCGACGCCGCCGCCGCGCCCGCGGCGCCTGGAGCCCACGCCCGGGCAGCCCGTCTACGAGCGCGAGCGCGCCGAGCCCGTCGCCGGCCGTCCCCGCGGCGGCAGCGCAACGGGGCGCATCATCCTGTTTCTCGTGCTCGCCGCGCTCGTCGCGGGCGCGATCGCCTACGCCGTCGGCAGCTCTCAGGGCGCAGCGACGAACGTGCGGGTCTCACCCGTCGACGGCCGCTCGTCGGACTCGATCATCGACCAGCTGACGCAGCTCGTGGAGGACAACACGCGCTAGGTGTCCGCCGGGAGGACCCGGCGCGATGTTTGACCGGCTCCTAGACCGCCGGCGCCGCGCCCGCACGCAGTGCCGCGGCGCGCTCGGGGAGCGTGCCGGCGGCGATCGCGGCGCGCAGGTCGGCCATGAGGCGCTGGATGTAGGCGAGGTTGTGCATCGTCAGCAGCCGTACGGCCGTGAGCTCGCGATTGCGCAGCAGGTAGCGCAGGTAGCCGCGCGTGTGCCCACCGCTGCAGGCCGGGCAGGGGCAGCCGTCCATGATCGGCTCGTCGCTCTCGCGCCAGCGCGCGCCCGTGAGATCCACGCGCCAGCGCGCGCCGGGGTCGGGCACGATCGCCACGCCGTGGCGCCCCAGGCGCGTGGGCATCGCGCAGTCGAACGTGTCGATGCCGAGCTCGACGCCGCGGACGAGGTCGTCGACGTCGCCGATGCCGAGCAGGTGGCGCGGCCGGGCGTCGTCGATGGCGGAGACCGCCCACGACACGACCTCGTACATCTGCGGCTTGTCGGCTCCCAGCGACCCGCCGATCGCGATGCCGTCGACCGGCCGCGCGGCGATCGCCTGCGCGGACTCGACGCGCAGGTCCTCGTGGACGCCGCCCTGGACGATCCCGTAGACGAGCTGGCCGGGCGGGCCATGCTCGTCATGCCAGGCCAGGCAGCGGTCCAGCCAGCGGTGCGTGCGCTCGGTCGAGCGCGCGGTGTACTCGCGGTCGATGTGAAACGGCGTGCACTCGTCGAAGACGAGCGCGAGGTCGGATGCGAGCGCAGCCTGCACGGCCATCGCACCCTCCGGGCCGAGAAAGCGCTCCGAACCGTCGATGTAGGAGCGAAAGCGCACGCCGTCCTCGGTGATCTCCAGCACGCGTCCCCGGCGCTGGGGCCCGGCGGGCGCGCGGCCCTTGATCTCGTCGGCGACGGTGCCGTAGCCCATCGAGAAGACCTGAAAGCCGCCGGAGTCGGTGATGATCGGCCGGCGCCAGCCCATGAACTCGTGCAGCCCGCCGAAGTGCTCGACGAGCTCGGGTCCGGGGTCGAGGAACAGGTGGAAGGTGTTGCCGAGGACCATGTCGTAGCCGAGGTCGGCGACCTCGCGTGCCTCCATGCCCTTGACGGTTCCCTTCGTCGCCAGCGGGACGAAGGCCGGCGTGCGCACCTCCCCGTGCCCCGTGCGAAGAACCCCGGCCCGCGCGCGCGAACCGGGGTCCCGATGCAGGATCTGCAGGGCGCTCATGCGCCCGCAGCGTACGTCCTACTCGTTCTCGATCGTCTTCGGCGCGCTGTCGCCGACCGCGATCTGGACGCGGCGCGGCTGGGCCTGCGCCGGCTTGGGGATGCGGATCTCGAGCACGCCGTGGGCGAAGCTCGCGGTGACGGCATCGGCGTCGACGCCCTCGGGCAGCGTCAGCGAGCGCGAGAACGCCCCGACGCTGCGCTCGATGCGGTAGTAGCCGTCCTTCTTGGCCTCGTGCTCGGTCTTGCGCTCACCCGAGATCGTGAGGACGTTGCGCTCGACCTCGATGTTCACGTCGCCGTCGGTCATCCCCGGAAGGTCGGCCGTCAGGACGAAGTGCTGCTCGGTCTCGACGAGGTCCATCGCGGGGACCCAGCGTCGCGTCGCGGCGCCGTTGCGCGTGGTGGGGGTGTCGAAGAAGCTCGAGAAGAGGCGGTTCATCTCGCCCTGCAGCGTGTCGAGCTCACGCGCGGCATCCCAACGTACCAGTGCCATGTCGTACCTCCTGCGGTGCGGTGTTCGGTGCTGCAATTGTACAAAACCTGAGTCCCCTTCTGTCAAGTCCTGCACCAGAAGATCTAAGCCGTCGTGGCTCAGGTCCTGCAGCAGCCGAAGCCTGCCGTCTCCAGCACGCGATCCCAGGCGCCCCCGAGGACCTCGAGCTCCTCGGCCGTGAAGAGGTCGAGGAACATCGCCCGCACGCCGGCGAGGTGCGTCACGCGCGCGGCGGCGAGACGCTCGCGCCCGAGCGGCGTGAGCTTCGCGAACGCGCCGCGGGCGTCGTCCGCACAGGCGACCCGCTCGAGCAGCCCCTCGCGCGCGAGGCGGTCGACGAGCCGTGTGAGGCCGCTGCGGCTGAGCAGGATCGTCGAGGCGAGGTCGCACATGCGCATGCGCTGATCCTCGGCGTCGGCGAGGTACATGAGCACCTCGTAGGAGCTCAGCTGCAGACCGTGCGCGGCCTCGAGCTGCGTGTCGAGCGCCTTCGCCAGCGCCGCGTGGGCGCGCAACATCCCGCGCCAGGCGCGCAGCTCGTGCGCGGTGAGCAACCGCGCCTGCGGGGTATCGCTCATGGTCGCCATGCTCACAACGATAGCCCCTTCTGGTTGCATACGCAACGATCTGCGCTCTCGGCGCGGCGCGCGTGCGCGCCGCGGCATAACCTCCGCCCGGAGATGACGCTTCGGGATGCACATCGCGGCGGCGCGGGCTCGTGAGCGAGGGGCTCGTCCACGTCGTCCGCGAGGCCGCCGGCGACCCGCAGGGCGCCCTTGTCCTGCTGCACGGGCGCGGCGCCGACGAGCACGATCTGCAGCCTGTGCTCGACGCCCTCGATCCCGAGCGCCGGCTCGTCGGCCTCACCCCCGGCGCGCCACTCCCCGGCCCCGGCGGCGGGCGCTGGTGGTATCAGGTGCCGCGCGTCGGCTATCCCGACCCGGTGACCTTCCACGACACGTACCCGCGGCTGACCGGCTTCCTCGACGGGTGGCTCGCCGAGCGCGGCATGAGCTGGTCGCACACGGTCCTCGGCGGCTTCTCGATGGGCTGCGTCATGTCCTATGCGACGGGCCTGGGCCCCGGCCGCCCCTCCCCCGCGGGCATCCTTGCGATGAGCGGGTTCATCCCGACGGTCGAGCGCTGGGAGCCCGAGCTGCAGTCGCGCGGCGCGCTGCCGGTCTTCATCACCCACGGCGCCCGCGACCCCGTGATCTCGGTCGACTTCGCCCGCGACGCCCGGGCGCGCCTGCAGGACGCGGGCCTCGCCGTGGAATACCACGAGCACGACGGCGGCCACCATCTCGATCCGCGTACGCTGGCGCTCATGACCGCCTGGGTGGCGCAGCGCGTCGAGCAGTTCGCGTGACCGCAGCCGACGACGAGCGCTTCAAGAACCTGCTCGCCCAGCAGCTGGGGATGAACCCGCGCACGTGGGCGGCGCTGGAGGAGCACGGCGTCGACGAGCAGTCGCTCATCGTCATCGACTTCTCCTTCACGGCGCCGGGCAGGCGCGAGGCGCACGAGCTCCTCGGGATCCTGCGCGCGCGGACGACGTTCAGCGCCGAGGTGCTGCGCGAGGGCAGGCCGCTGAAGCGCCACTGGCGTGTCGTGGGCCGCACGCGCCCATCGACGGCGTCCGTCGCGATGCTGAACGACTGGGTGACGTTCATGGTCACGCTCGGCGCGAAGCACGGCCGATGCCGCTTCGACGGCTGGGGCGTCGGGGTGCCGGATGGCACCGCGCAGTCGCCACAGCCGGGCAGCTCGCTGCGGCGGGGGTTCTCCTCAAACGGCCACGGGATCGACGGCGCACCGCCCCCGGACGAGGTCTAGCAGGAGCTCGTCGCCGGCGCCGCCGGCGCGCTCCTGGCACGCCGCGGGTCAATCCGGCAGCAGCAGCGACCGGCCCGTCATCTCGGGCGGCTGCTCGATGCCCAGCAGGTCCAGCGCGGTCGGTGCGACGTCCGCGAGGATGCCGCCGGCCTGGTCGAGCGCGGCGCCCTCGACCGTCACGATGAACGGCACCGGGTTCAGCGAGTGCGCGGTGTTCGGCGAGCCGTCGGGCTCGAGCATGTGGTCGGCGTTGCCGTGATCGGCGGTGACGATCAGCGCGCCGCCGCTCGCCTGCACGGCGGCGACGATCTGGCCCAGGCAGGCGTCGACGGTCTCGATCGCCGTGACGGCGGCGGGGATGACGCCGGTGTGCCCGACCATGTCGGGGTTGGCGAAGTTGATGATCGCGAAGGTGAACGCCTCCTCGCCCCACGCGCGCACGAACGCCGCCGTCGCCTCGGGCGCGCTCATCTGAGGCTCCTTGTCGTAGGTCGCCACGTCGCGCTTGGAGGGCACGACCTCGCGCCGCTCGCCCGCTTCGGGCTGCTCCTTGCCGCCGCCGAAGAAGTAGGTCACATGCGGGTACTTCTCGGTCTCCGCGACGTGCAGCTGATGGCCGCCGCGCGCGGCGATCACGCTCGGCAACGTGACCGCCGGCCGCTGCGAGACGAACGCGACCGGGTGGCCGCTGACCATCCCGCCATAGTCCGTGAGCGTCGTGTAGCGCGCCACCGGGGGCGCGCCGCGGCGGTCGATCTGCGGGCACTCCGGCGCCGCCAGGGCGGCCGACAACTCGCGCATCCGGTCGGGCCGGAAATTGAAGGCGATGACCGCGTCGCCCGCGCGGATCGCGCCCTCCTCGCCGACGGTCGTCGAGCCCACGAACTCGTCGGTCTCGCCGCGGGCATGCGCGTCGCGCACGGCGTCGGCGGCGGTCGGCGCCGCGTGCTCGGCGAGGCCGTGGGCGAGCAGGTCGTAGGCGGCCTGCACACGCTCCCAGCGGTTGTCGCGGTCCATCGCGTAGAAGCGCCCGATGACGCTCGCCACGCGGCCCACGCCCGCGTCCGCGCACCAGCGCTCAACGGTCTCGAGAAACTCCGCGCCCGAGGTCGGCAGCGTGTCGCGGCCGTCCGTGAAGGCGTGGATCACGAGGTCCGGCACAGCATGTGCGGCGGCCATGCGGATGAGCGCGCCGAGATGGTCGATGCTCGCGTGCACGCCGCCGTCGGACACGAGACCCACGAGGTGCACACGCTGCGATGCCTCCATCGCCGCGATCAGCACCTCGTTGCCGCCGAAGTCCGGCAGCGCGGCGGCCTCGTCGATCAGCGTCAGGTCCTGCTTGACGACGGCGCCCGCGCCGAGGTTGAGGTGGCCGACCTCCGAGTTGCCCATCTGGCCGTCGGGAAGCCCGACGGCGCGCCCGCACGCGGTCAGCGTCGTGTGCGGGCAGCGCGCCCACAACCCGTCGAACACCGGCGTGCGCGCCAGGGAGACCGCGTTGCCGGGCCCATCCGGGGCCCGGCCCCAGCCGTCGAGGATGACCAGGCAGACGGAGGGCAGCCCGGTCACGCCGTGAGCGTGACCGCCGCGGCCACGATCTGCGCGAACGAGCCCGGGTCCAGCGACGCCCCGCCGACGAGCGCCCCGTCGATGTCGGGCAGCGCGAGCAGCTCCTCGGCGTTGTCGGCGTTGACCGATCCGCCGTAGAGGACGCGCACGACGGGCCCCGCGTCCGGCGCCTTGTCGCCGACGAGCGCGCGGACGAACGCGATCGCCTCCTGTGCCTGCTCGGGCGTGGCGACCTTGCCGGTCCCGATCGCCCAGATCGGCTCGTAGGCGATCGTGACCTGCGCGATCTGCTCGGGCGTCAGGCGCTCGAGGCCCTCCTGGACCTGGTGGCGCAGCTTGCGCTCGGTGTCGCCGCGCTCGCGCTCCTCCTCGGTCTCGCCGACGCAGAGGATCGGCTTCATCCCCGCGTCGAGCGTCGCGACGAGCTTGTGCGAGAGCGCCTTGTCGGTCTCGTCGTAGTACTGGCGGCGCTCGGAGTGGCCGAGCACGACGCCGTGGACGTCGAGCTCGGTGAGCATCGGCGCCGACACCTCACCGGTGTAGGCACCGTGCGTTGCCTCATGCATGTTCTGCGCGAACACCTCCACGCGCGAGCCGCGCGTGGAGTCGACCATCGCCTGCAGGGCCGTGAACGGCACGCAGATCGCGACGTCGACGCCGTCGACCGACGAGACGCGCGGCAGCAGGCCCTGGATGTACTCCTCGGCCTCGGCGACCGTCTTGTGCATCTTCCAGTTGCCGGCGATGAAGGGGATGCGGCTCATCGGCTCGGCGATCTATCCTGACAGAGCTTCGAGGCCCGGCATCGGCTCGCCCTCGATGAGCGACAGCGATGCGCCACCGCCGGTCGAGAGGTGCGTCACGGCGTTCGCCAGCCCGAACTCCGCGACCGCGGCCCCCGAGTCGCCGCCGCCGATGACCGTGATGGCGTCCGTCTGCGCCATCGCCTGCGCGATCGCCAGCGAGCCCGCCGCGAAGGACTTGTACTCATAGGCGCCGATCGGGCCGTTCCAGAAGATCGTCCGCGCGTTGCGGATCTCGGCGACGTAGGAGGTCCGCGTGCGCGAGCCGATGTCGAGCTGCATCCAGCCCTCGGGGACGTCGACGCCCTGGATGATCCTCACCTCGGCGCGGCTGGCGAACTTCTCGGCGATGACGAGGTCGCTCGGGAGGCGGATCTTGCCGTTGGGGTAGCCGTCCTTCTTCAGCGCCTCGCGCGCCGGCACGACGCCGCTGTCCTCGCAGAGCGAGTTGCCGATCTCGTGGCCGAGGGCCTTGAGGAACGGCGTCGCCATCGCGCCGCCGAGCAGCACGACGTCGGCGCGCTCGAGGAACCGTTCGATGACCCCGATCTTGTCGGTCACCTTGGCGCCGCCGATGATCGCCAGGAAGGGCCGGTGAGGACGGGCCATGACGCGGTTGATCGTCTCGACCTCGGCTTCGAACAGCCGCCCGGCGGCCGAGTGCTTGACGTGCTTGACGATGCCCTCGGTCGACGCGTGCGCGCGGTGCGAGGTCCCGAACGCATCGTTGACGAAGTAGTCGGCGAGGCCCGCGAGCTTCTTTGCGAGCTCGTCGTCGTTCTCCGTCTCGCCCGGCTGGAAGCGGATGTTCTCGAGCATGACGACGTCGCCCTCGGGGACGTCGTCGATGTCCTCGGCGAACAGGACCTCCGTGTTCAGGAGCTTCGCGGTGTGCGCGGCGATCGGCTTGAGCGAGAACTCGGGCTCGTGGTCCTTCGGCCGGCCGAAGTGCGAGACGAGCAGGAGCTTCGCGCCGCGCCCGCGCAGCTCCTCGAGCGTCGGGACCGCCCGCTGCATGCGCGCGTCGTCGCGGACCCTGCCCTCGTCGACCGGGACGTTGAAGTCGACCCGGACCAGCACCCGTTCTCCCTCGATGTCTCCGAGGTCGTCGAGCGTCCGCACCTACAAGACCTTCTGCAGGAGGTCGACGCAGCGATTGGAGTAGCCCCACTCGTTGTCATACCAGGACACGACCTTCACGAGCGTGCCCTCCATGACCGAGGTCAGCAGGCCGTCGACGATCGACGAGTGCGGGTTGCCGACGATGTCGCTGGAGACGATCGGGTCCTCCGTGTACTGCAGGATCCCCGACAGCTCGCCCTCGGCGGCGGCGGCGAACGCCGCGTTGACCTCCTCGACGGTCGTCGGCCTGCCGGCGACGAACGTGAGGTCGACGACCGAGCCCGTCGGGACCGGCGCGCGGACGGCGAACCCGTGCAGCTTGCCGTTGAGCTCAGGCAGCACGAGGCCGACGGCCTTCGCGGCGCCCGTCGACGTCGGCACGAGGTTCATCGCGGCGGCGCGGGCGCGGCGCAGGTCCTTGTGCGGCCCGTCCTGGAGGTTCTGGTCGGCGGTGTACGCGTGGATCGTCGTCATCAGGCCGTGCTCGATGCCGACCGCCTCGTTGACGACCTTCGCGAACGGTGCGAGGCAGTTGGTCGTGCAGGACGCGTTGGAGATGACGTCGTGCGAATCGGCGTCGTACCTGTCGAAGTTCACGCCGAGGACGACGGTGATGTCCTCGTCGGTCGCGGGCGCGGAGATGACGACCTTCTTCGCGCCGGCGTCCAGGTGCTTCGCGGCGCCGTCGCGCTTGGTGAAGAAGCCCGTCGACTCGAGGACGACGTCGACGCCCAGCTCGCCCCACGGGAGGGCGCCGGGATCGCGCTCGGCGCAGACCTTGATCTGCTTGCCGTCGACGACCAGGCCCTCGCCGGACAGCTCGACGGTTCCGGGGTAGGGCCCGAGGATCGAGTCGTAGCGCAGCAGGTGCGCGAGCGTCTCGTTGTCCGTCAGGTCGTTCACGGCGACCCAGTCGATGTCTGCGCCCGCGGCCTGCGCTGCGCGGAAGACGTTCCGGCCGATGCGGCCGAAGCCGTTGATCCCTACTCGTACTGACATGCGGGGGTCTTGTCCCTCCTCGGGTGTTCGAAGCTCGGCGTCGTCGCGGGCGGGCGGGGTCCTACCCCCTCCTGCGGGAACGCGCAACCCTATATGTCCGCGCGTGAAGGCACCGGGCCGCTCGGCATGCGGGCTGCGGGTGCCCGATCGCGGGTATCGGCTGATGCTCAGGCCATGAACTCCGAGCACGCCGTCACCGTCCGCCCCCGCACCGTCCTGCAGGTCGTCGCGATCCTGCTCGGCACGGTCGTCTTCGTGCTGGTCGTCCTCGCGGCCGAGCGCGTGCTCATCTGGGCGTTCGTCTCGCTGCTGCTCGCGCTCGCGCTCAACCCCGGCGTGGAGCTGCTCCAGCGCCACGGGGTCCGCCGCCGCGGCGCCGCCGCCGCGATCGTCTACCTCCTCGTCGTCGCCTTCATCGCGGGCGTCGGGGCGCTGATCATCCCGACGCTCGTGCAGCAGGTCGGCGACTTCATCGACGCCGTCCCCGGCTATGTCCGCGACCTGACGGCCGGCCGCGGGCCGCTCGGCTTCCTCGAGCGCGACTACCACGTCGTCGAGCGCGTCCAGGACGCGGTCTCGGGCAAGGGCGGGTCCTCGGGCGCGACCTCCCTCGCCGGCGGCGCGAGCACCGCGCTGGACGTCACGCGCGGCGTCGTGACCTTCATCGCGGGCGTCGTGACGATCACGTTCATGACGCTCTTCATGCTGCTCGAGGGCCCGAGCTGGGTTCAGGGCTCGATCGACATGCTGCCCGAGGGACGCCGGGCGCGCTGGCGCGCGATCGCCGACGACGTCTACCGGATGGTCGGCCGCTACGTCACGGGCAACCTCCTCATCAGCCTCATCGCGGGCGTCGTCACGACGATCGTGCTGCTGGCGACGGGGGTCCCGTTCGCGCTCGCGCTCGGCCTGCTCGTGGCGATCCTCGACCTCATCCCGCTCGCGGGCGCGACGCTTGCCGCGGTCGTCGTCACGCTCGTCGCCTTCACGCACTCCTCGACGACGGGCATCGTCCTGCTCGTCTTCTTCGTCGTCTACCAGCAGCTGGAGAATCACCTGCTGCAGCCGCTCATCTACGGCCGCACCGTGCGCCTCTCGCCGCTGGCGATCCTGCTGTCGGTGCTCATCGGCGCGGAGGTCGCCGGCGTCATCGGGGCGCTCGCCGCGATCCCCGTCGGCGGCACGATCCAGATCCTGCTCGACCACTGGCGCGAGAGCCGGCGGCCGCCGGAGGAGCCGCTGCCGGCGCCCGAGCCGGCCGGCAAGCTCAAGGACCGCGGCCGCCGGGAGAGCGCGGTCGCCCGCTCCTGACTACCGTGAGGGCATGTCCGCCCCCATCCGCGGCGTCGGCGCCGCCGCCTCGCTGAACCACGACGGCCCCGAGGACGGCGACTTCGCAACCGTCGACCTGTGCCTCTTCGCGACGATCGACGGCGGGGAGCGCGTGAGCGATCCCGAGGCGCCGTCGACGAGCGTGCGCGTCGAGCGCTCCAAGCTCGCGGCCGTCGAGCTGTCCGTGCAGATGTCCCTGCGCCTGCGCCAGGCGCCGACGGGCCCGCGCCTGGAGGCCTGGCAGCGGATCGCGCAGCAGCTCGCCGAGCGCGGGATCGCGGTCGAGCCCGAGGACCTGCACCGCATGCGCTTCGAGTTCGTGCCCGACGACGAGCTGCGCGCCGCGCAGCAGGTCGTCTGGCCGACCGGACACTAGGCCGGCGGCTGCAGGAGGCCGGCGCCGATCGCGCCGCCGAGGTCTCCGAGCTCGGCCACCACGACCGGCGGCGGGCGCTGGTCGTGGAAGAGGTGCGGCAGCATCGCGGCCGCGATCCTGTCCGCGTAGGGCTGGCCGAGGCGCACGCCGAGGCCGCCGCCGAGGACGATGACCTCGACGTCGAGCACGTTGTCGACGGACGCCACGCCGGCGCCGAGGGCCTCGACCGCGCGGTCGACGAGCTTCGTCGCCAGCGGGTCCCTGCGCTCGAGCGCCGCCGCCCAGATGCCGCTCGTCAGGCGCTCGCGGTTGCGCTTGCGCGCGATCTTGAACAGGTCGGTGTGCTCGCCCTTGTCGTGGAGCTCGCGCGCGCGGTGCTCCATCGCGTTGCGCCCGGCGTAGGCCTCCATGCAGCCCCTGCGCCCGCAGGGGCAGTGCGCGCCGTCGATCTTCACGACGACATGCCCGATCTCCCCGGCCGCGCCCTGGCCCAGCCACGGCCTGCCGCCGAGCACGATGCCGCCGCCGACGCCGGTGCCCCAGAAGACGCCGAGGATGGAGTCGTGTCCGCGGCCGGCGCCGAGCTGCGCCTCCGCGTCCGTGGCGACCTGCACGTCGTTGCCGAGCGCGACCGCGGTGCCGAGCTGCTCGGCGAGCGCGGGACCCAGCGCGAACGAGCCCTCCCAGCCGGGGAGGTTGCGCGCGCTCGCCACGACGCCCGTGGCGGCGTCCACGTTGCCCGGCGAGCCGACGCCGACGTGCTCGAGCTCGGCCGTCCTCACCCCCGCCTGCTCGGCGGCCGCCGCCATCGCAGCGGTCATCGCGGCGGCGACGCCGGCCGGGCCGCCGGCCGTCGGCGTCGGCGCGCGCGCCTGCCCGGCGACGGCGTTGTCGGCATCGACGACGACGGCCTGGATCTTCGTGCCGCCGAGATCGATGCCGCCGCGCATGGACGCGGAGCGTAGCGCCGGGCACACCGGTGTTCGGGCGCGCGGGCGAGTGGGTAGGCAGAGCGCACCATGGCGATCCCCCCGGCACACACCGCACGGCCCGGCGCACGCACCGCCGACCCCGGCCTGCTGCTGATCGCGCTCGGCGCGATCCTCCTGCTCGTGAGCCTCTTCCTCGAGTGGTTCGAGCCGGGCATCGAGGCGTGGGACGTCTTCGAGGTCTGGGACCTCGTGCTCGCGGCGCTCGCGATCGCGGCGCTCGTCGCCGTCGCCGGGCGCATGGGCTACGGCCCGCCGCGGCCGAGCAGCTGGCTCGTGGTCGCGGCCGCCGTCGCCTTCGTGGTCGTCGTCGCGGCGCTGCTCGACCACCCGCCGGCCGCCGACGGGCCCGGCAACGACCCGTCGACCGGCCTCTGGCTCGCGCTCGTCGCCTCGATCCTCATGCTCGCCGGCACCCTGCTGTCGGTCGCGCGGATCTCCGTCGCGCTCGACGCCGGCTCCCACCGCCACGACCACCTGCGCGACAACCCGATCGCGTCGCCGGCGTCGCCCGCCGCCCCGGTCGCCAGGACGCCGCCGGTCGATCCGATCGACCCGGCCGGTCCGACCGGGCCGACGCGCCGGCTCTAGAAGGCGCCGGTCGCGAGCTCCACGCGCAGCCCGTCCGGATCGAGCAGATAGCCGGCGTAGTAGCGCTGCCCGTAGCGCGGCCGCGGTCCCGGGGCGCCGTCGTCCGTGCCGCCGCTGGCGAGCCCCGCCGCATGCGCACCGTCGACCGCGGCGCGACCGGATGCCGCGAGCGCGACGTGCCCGTACCCCGGCGCCGGCGTGCGCCCGCGCGCGACGATCCAGAACTGCTCGTGGTCGTGGCCGTAGGCGACGGCCCCCGCGCTCTCGAACAGCCGGCGCGCGCCGAGCGCATAGAAGACCGCGTCGTAGAAGCGCGCCGACCGGGCCAGGTCGCCGACCTCGAAGGCGACGTGGACGATCATCGCCTCACCGCGCGAGGCGGCCGACGTCGCGGTGGGCGACGTCGACGTCGACGTCCTCGCGGCCGCGGTAGCGCTCGGCGAGCGCCTCCGCGATCGCGACCGAGCGGTGGCGCCCGCCGGTGCAGCCGATCGCGACCGCGAGGTGGGCCTTGCCCTCCGCGATGTACTCGGGCACGAGGAAGTCCAGCAGCGGATGGAGATGCTCGTAGAAGTCCTCCAGCTTGCCCTCGCGCGCGATGTACTCCACGACCTGCGGGTCAAAGCCGGTCAGCGCGCGCAGCTCGCTCTCCCAGTGGGGATTGGGGAGGAAGCGCACGTCCAGGACGATGTCGGCGTCGCGCGGGGCGCCGTGCTTGTGGCCGAAGGACGAGAACGTGACCGAGAGCTTGGAGCGCGAGTGGCGCGGCAGGAAGTCCTCGGCGATGCGCCGGCGCAGCGTCGCCGCGCCGATGCCGCTCGTGTCGAGGACGAGCTCGGCGGCGGCCTTGAACGGCTCGAGCGCCGCGCGCTCGGCGGCGATTCCCTGCGCGACGGAGCCGGCCGGGCTCAGTGGGTGGCGCCGGCGCGTCTCCTTGTAGCGCCCGATGAGCGTCTCCTCGTCGGCGTCGAGGAACAGCACGCGATGCGGGACGCCGAGGCGGCCGAGGTCGTCGAGCACGGCGCTCAGCGCGTCGAACAGCGCTCCGCCGCGGACGTCGGAGACGACGGCGGCACGGCGGACCTTCGAGCCGCCGTGGACGAAGAGGTCGACGAGCCCGCGGATCATCTCCGGCGGCAGGTTGTCCACGCAGAAGTAGCCGTCGTCCTCGAAGACGTTCATCGCCGTCGACTTCCCTGCGCCCGAGTAGCCGGTGATGATCACGAGATCCTCGAGGCTGGACACCGGGGTCACGTCAGCGGCGGCGACGGTCACGCCTGCAGTCTGACGGGGGTCGCGGTCAGCCACTGGTGCGGTTGAGGTAGGAGTAGAGGTCGCCGGCGGTCTTCGACGGCAGCCCGGGCACCGCCTCGAGCTGCTCGCGCGAGGCCGCGAGCACGGCCTCCGGCGACCCGAAGTGCTGCAGCAGCGCGCGTTTGCGCTTGGGACCGACGCCCGGCAGGCCGTCGAGGACCGACGCCGTCATCTGCTTGTCGCGCCGCGCGCGGTGATGGGTGATCGCAAACCGGTGCGCCTCGTCGCGCACGCGCTGCAGCAGCTGCAGCTCGGGCGTGTCGTGGGCCAGCAGCAGCGGTGCTCGGCGGCCCGGGATGAAGACCTCCTCGATCCGCTTGGCGAGGCTGATGACCGCCACCCCGCGCTCGCGAAATCCCTGCAGTGCGCGCATTCCCGCAGCGAGCTGGCCGGGGCCGCCGTCGATGACGACGAGGCTCGGGAGCGTCGCGAAGGACTCGTTGCGCTTGGGGTCGTTGGGGCTGAGGTCCTGCTCGGACTCCCACCGCGCGAGGCGGCGCGACAGGACCTCCTCCATCGCCGCGAAGTCGTCGGGGACGCCCTCCGTCGTCGAGCGGATGTTGAAGCGCCGATAGTCGCTCTTCTTCGGCGCACCGGCCTCGAAGACGACCATCGAGGCGACGGTGTTCGTGCCCATGAGGTTGGAGATGTCAAAGCACTCGATCCGCAGCGGGAGGGCGTCGAGGCCGAGCGCCTCCTGCAGCCCGTCGAGCGCCTCGACGCGCTGCTGGCGGCGACGCTCGTCGCGCAGGCGCTCCTGGTCGAGCGCGAGCGCGGCGTTGCGCTCGGCGAGCTCGAGGATCCGGCGCTTGTCGCCGCGCTCGGCCGCCCGCACCTCCACGCGCGTGCCGCGCAGCGCGCCGAGCAGCTCGCCGATCGTCTCGCGGTCGGGGACGTGGGGCTGGACGATGATCTGCGGCGGGATCGCCATCGTGTCGCCGTAGTACTGCAGGATGAACTCCTCGGCGACCTCGCCGATGTCATAGCCCGCCTCGTTGGAGAGGTAGAAGGACTGGCGGTCGGAGAGCACGCCGTCGCGGACCTGGAAGACCTGGGCGTTGGCGTCCACGCCGTCGACGGCGATCGCGACGGCGTCGAGCGTGCCGACCGCCTCGTTGGCGACGCGCTGGCGCTCGAGCAGGCTCTTGACCGCGCGCAGGCGGTTGCGCTCCAGGGCTGCCTGCTCGAACTCCTCGGCGGCGGCGGCGTCCTTCATGCGCTGCTCGAGGTCGCGCTCGATCTGGCGGTAGCGGCCGGAGAGGAAGTCCACGACGCCGTCGATCGCGGCGCGGTACTCCTCCTTGGACTCATAGCCGACGCACGGCGCTCCGCAGCGCTTGATGTAGAAGTCCAGGCATGGCGAGCCGCTGCGCCGGCCGGGCTCGGGGCCCGGGCAGGAGCGGAAGGCGAAGACCTTCTGCAGGAGGTCGAGCGTGCCGCGCACCTTCTTGGCGTTGGAGTACGGGCCGAAGTACGCGCGGTCCTTGCGATGGCGCTCGCGCGTGAAGTACACGCGTGGGAAGTCCTCGTCCATCGAGATCGCGAGAAACGGATAGGACTTGTCGTCGCGCAGGCGGATGTTGAAGCGCGGCTTGTACTGCTTGATGAAGCTCTGCTCGGTCAGCAGCGCCTCGGCCTCGGAGGCGACGAGCAGGAAGTCGATGTGGTGGATGAGATCGACCATCTCCACTGCTCCGCGGGTCACGCGATTGGAGAAGTGCCCGGCGACGCGCTTGCGGATCGACTTGGCCTTGCCGACGTAGATGACCTTGCCGCGCTCGTCGCGAAAGAGGTAGACGCCCGGCCCGTCGGGCAGGCTGCGGCGCTGCTCACGCATGCGGGTCGAGGCTTTGGATGCGGGGGTGGTGGCCACCGTTCGAGGATAGATAGGCCAGACGGGAGGGTTGTCCGGACGCCGCCGCGGGCATGAGGGTCGGCATGCGCCTGCCGACCGCGGCCCTCGCCCTTGCCCTGCTGGTCGCCCTCGCGCTCGCACCCGCCGCCCGCGCCTCGTTTCCGGCGACCTCGACCGGCCGCGACGGCGCCGCCGCGACGGTCGACCGCCTCGCGACGAAGGCCGCGATCGCCACGCTGCGCCGGGGCGGCAACGCCACCGACGCCGCCGTGACGGCCGCCGCCGTGCTCGGCGTCACTGAGCCGTTCTCGTGCGGGATCGGCGGCGGCGGCTTCATGGTGTCCTACGACGCGCGACGCGGCCGCGTCACGACACTTGACCACCGCGAGCGCGCCCCCGCCGCGATGGGCCCCGACGCGTTCGTCGAGAACGGCGCGGTGCTGCCCTTCGACGACGCGCGCTACAGCGGCCTGTCGGTCGGCGTTCCCGGCACGGTCCGCGGGTGGGAGCGCGCGCTCCGCGAGCACGGGACGATCTCGCTCGCGCAGGCGCTGGCGCCGGCGGTCCGCGTCGCGAACCAGGGCTTCCCCGTCGACGCGACGTTCGCGGCGCAGATCGGGGAGAACGCCGCGCGCTTCGTCGACGTTCCCGCGGCGGCGGCGCTCTACCTCGACGCCGACGGCACGCCGCTGGACGTCGGCACGACCTTCCGCAACCCCGATCTCGCGCGCACGTACCGGCTGATCGCGCGCCGCGGCTCGCGCGGCTTCTACCGCGGCCCGCTGGCGCAGGCGATCCTGCGGACGGTCCGGACGCCGCCGGTGATCGCGGGCGCGACGCACGTCTGGCGGCCCGGGGTCATGGACGCCGCCGACCTGCGCGGCTACACCGCGCCCGAGCGCGCGCCCGTGCACACGACATACCGCGGCCTCGACGTCTTCGGCATGGGGCCGCCGTCCAGCGGCGGCTCGACGGTCGCCGAGGCGCTGAACATCCTCGAGGGCTACGACCTGCGCTCGATGTCGCGCGCCGATGCCCTGCACCTCGAGTACGAGGCCTCGCGCCTGGCGTTCGCCGACCGCGGCGCCTTCCTCGCCGACCCCGGCTACTTCGACGTGCCGCTGGCAGGCCTCGTCTCGAAGGGCTTCGCCGCCACGCGGCGCGCGCTGATCGGCGACCTCGCCGCGAAGAGCCCGGTCGCTCCCGGCGACCCGGCGCCCTTCGACGACGCCGGTGGCGGCGCGGGCGCGGCGTCGGCGACGACCACGCGCGCGGGCTCCACGACCCACATCACGGTCGCCGACCGCGGCGGCGACATCGTCTCCTACACGTTCACGATCGAGTCGACGGGCGGCGCGGGGCTCGTCGTTCCGAGCTACGGCTTCCTGCTCAACAACGAGCTCACGGACTTCAACATCGACTCCACGACGCACCCCAACCGCGTCCAGGGCGGCAAGCGCCCGCGCAGCTCGATCTCTCCGACGATCGTCCTGCGTGGCGGCCGGCCCTTCCTCGGGCTCGGCTCGCCCGGTGGCTCGACGATCATCGCCACGGTGCTCGGCCTGCTCGTCGATCGCGTCGACCTCGGGCGGACGCTGCCGGACGCGATCGCCGCCCCGCGCTCGAGCGAGCGCAACACGCCGTCGGCCGCCGCCGAGCCCGCCTTCATCGCCTCGCCCGAGGCCGAGGCGCTGCGCGTCCGCGGACATGCCTTCACCTCGATGTCCGAGATCGGCGCCGCGACGGGCGTCGAGTTCCTCGCGGGAGGACGGATCCAGGCGGCAGCCGAGCCCGTGCGCCGGGGCGGCGGCAGCGCGCTCGTGGCGGCGCGCGCGGCACGTGCGAGCATCGGCTGCATCGGAGCCCTCTGCTAGTAGTTGTATGCGCAATCATCTGCGCTATGGTTGGGTGACCGACAGCCTCCGAACACGTCCCGCGAAGGAGCCGAAGTGAACCTCGACGGCCTGCACCACATCACCGCGATCACGGGCGATGCGCCCGGCAACGTCGACTTCTACACGCGCGTGCTGGGGCTGCGGATGACGGCGAAGACGGTCAATCAGGACGACCCGAGCGTCTATCACCTCTTCTACGGCGACGAGGAGGCCCAGCCCGGGGCCGACCTCACGTTCTTCGAGTACCCCGGTGCCATCCCCGGCCGCGCCGGCGCGGGCATGGTGCACCGGATCGTGTGGCGCGTCGCGTCGGCCGAGGCGATCGACTTCTGGGCGGCGCGGCTCGGCGACGAGGGCGTCGCGACCGAGCGCGGCGGCGATGGCTCGCTGCTCTTCGCCGATCCCGAGGGCCTCGCGCACGAGCTCGTCGTCGCCACGACCGAGGACCCGCCGCTGATCGCCGAGCACCCCGAGGTGCCGGCCGCGGTCGCGCTGCAGGGGTTCGAGGGCGTGCGCGCCTACAGCAGCAGCCTGGAGAACAGCGCCCTCGTGCTCGAGAAGCTCATGGGCGCGCAGGCGCGCGAACGCGACGATGACGAGAACGTCTACGAGCTGCGCGGCGACGCCCGCGGCGGCTGGATCGCCTGGGACGAGCCGCCCGCCGAGCGCGGCCGCACGTCGGCCGGGACGATTCACCACATCGCGTGGGCGACCACCGATGCCGACATGCCGCGGTGGATCGAGCGCGTCACCGCCGCCGGCATCCCGAACTCCGGCTACGTCGACCGCCACTACTTCCACTCGCTGTACTTCCGCGAGCCCAGCGGCGTGCTCTACGAGCTCGCCACCCGAGAGCCGGGCTTCACGGTGGACGGGCCCGTCGAGGAGCTCGGGACGAAGCTCATCCTGCCGCCGTTCCTCGAGCCGCGCCGCGATGAGATCGCCGCACGCCTCACGCCGCTGCCCGACCCGCGGGCGGGACGGCGCGAGGCGAGCGCCACGCAGCGCTCCTAGCGCCGCGCCGGGCTGCCGGCAGCGCGCGCCGGGACATCGGGTCGGGGGTGCCCGATCGTCCAGCACGATTCCTGCACCGGCTCGGATGTCCGTCCGGCGCCGAACCCTGCGCGGGTCGTCAGGTTGCCGACTTCGTTCAGAAGCGCGTCGTCGGTCCGATGTCCTTGTGTACCAGCGACCGCAGGCCGCCCGGCGACGCCCAGCGGGCCTCGGGCAGCGGCAGGGACGCCGGATCCGGATGTCGAGAAAAGGAACTTGCATGCTGCACTCCCCGCGTCGCCTCGTCGGGCCCGCCCTGCTCGTGCTGCTGCTGGCGTTCTGCCTGCCGGCCGCGGCCAAGGCGAGCGGCACGATCACCGCGACCGCAGGCGGCGTGCGCAGCGTGATCGACACGGACGGCGCCGCCGTGAACGCGCTGTCCGGTGTGGCGTTCGAGAAGGCCTCCTGGGTCAGCGACGCGGCGACGGCGTCGTGGTCGGCGCTGTGCACGACCGACGCGACGGGAGCGTGTACGTCGGCGAGCCTCGCGAACGGTCGCTACCTCGTCCGCCAGGCCCCGAACGGCGCGCCGGCGGGCTGGCGCGCGCTCGGCCGCCTGGCCTGGGGCGGCGGGTCCGCGGGCGCCAGCCCCGCCCGCGACCACGTGGGCGACGTCACGGTCGCGAACGGCTCGGCCCTCACGGTGCGCCCGTCGACCGCCTGGTCTCCGACGGCCCCGTCGTCGGCCTCCGGTCGCTTCGTCGTGGCGAAGGCCAACCCCACGCTTCCGGCGCGGTGCGGCCTGGATGTCCTGCTGTTGCTGGACCGCTCGGGCTCGATCACCGCGCAGCGCGACACCTACCGCGCGGCCGCCCAGCAGCTGGTCAGCACGCTCAGCGGGACGCCGACGCGCCTGAAGATCTACAGCTTCGCTCAGAGCGCGACCGCGAACCAGAGCGCCTTCCTGGAGCTCGACACGCCCGCGGACGTCGCCACGGCGAACAGCGTGATCAACGCCGTGTACGCCGGCACCGGTGGCGCGACGAACTGGGATGCCGGTATGAAGCTCGCGGCCGGCGCCGCCGTCGACACCGTCCTCTTCATCACCGACGGCAACCCGACCTACCGCGACTCCTCCAGCGCCGGGGCCAACGACGACGCGGGCGGGACCGTCGACCTCCTCGACCTCACCGCCGGCATCGCCGCGGCCAACAAGGTCAAGACCGAGGGCAAGTCCGGCGGGCCCGTGCTCGCCGCGGGCGCGACGATCCTCGGCGTCGGGTCCGGGACCGGCGTCACGGCATCCAACCTCGCGGCCGTCTCCGGACCGGCCGAGGGCACCGACTACTTCACGTCCAGCGTCAGCGGGCTCGGCGCCGAGCTGCAGCGCATCGCCAACCAGCTCTGCGGCGCGCGGATCCACGTCCGCAAGCTCACCGACGACGGCGATCCCTCCGCGCCGAAGGCCGGGTGGCAGTTCACGCCCGGCAAGCCGGCCGGCTCACCGGCGACGTTCTCGCCGGCGACGGGCCCGGTCACCACGGCCGGAACGCCCGCAGAAGCGGTGATCGCGGTCGACAGGATCCCGGCCGGCGGCGTCTCGGGGATCACCGTCGCCGAGACCCAGCAGCCCGGCTACGCGTTCGTCGCGTCGGACTGCGTCACGACCGGCTTCGCCGGCGCGACGAGCGGCGGCGCGGCCACGAGGACGCTCGTCCTGCGGCGCAACGACGACTGGTACTGCACGTTTCGCAACACGCACAAGGGCCGCGTCAAGGTCGTCGAGCGCGTCGTGAACGACAACGGCGGCAGCGCGGGCCCCGGTGACTGGAGCCTGCATCTCGAGGGCGGCGCCGCCGATGTCGCCGGCAGCCCGCAGCCCGGCGCGACCGCCGGCGCCACGTACACCGTCGCGGCAGGCGACTACAGCGTCAATGAGACCGGCGGACCGGCCGGCTACGCCGCGACCTACAGCGGCGACTGCGACAAGGCCGCGACGCCCACTCCGGCCGGCCGGTTCTGGATTCGGGAACGGCTGCGCAACCTCGCCGGCGGCACGTCCTACGGTCCGTGGGCGTTCGGCACCGCCGCCTACTCCAAGCTCAGCGACTGGCCCGGCGGCGGCGTCATCGGCATCCACGGGACGAACGCCCCGCGGCTATCCCGGGGCGGCCCACGCGCACGCGTCCGTGTTCCCAACGCGAAGATGCGCTCGCTTGCGCGGCTGATGGCGGTCGGCACGCCGGTCGAGATCGTCTGATCGCCGCATGGCGGCCGCGTTCGCGCGCGAGCCGGCGCCCCGTGCCCTCTCAGGCGACGGCGGAACGGCCGACGCGCGCGAGCTCGTCCTGCTCGGCGGGCGCGGCTTCGCTGCCCATCGCCACGCGTTGCATCGACCACTGGCGCAGCGCGCGCATGGCGACCGCGCGCGGAGGGGCGTCGTCGGTCCCCAGCAGGATGTTCTCGGCGACCTGGCGCTCCAGGCGCGGCGCCATCTCGAGCGCCATCGTCTGCAGGTGCAGGCTCTGGAAGGTCGGCTGCCCGGCGGCGATCCGCTCCAGCAGCGTGGCCGGCTCGGCGTGCAGCCGGCAGACGGTGATCTCGGCCCAGCCCAGAGCCGAGCGAAAGCGGGCGAGCTCGAAGCCGGATTCGACGCGCCACGCGACGACGAGGCGCCGGGCGCCGGCCGCGACGCGGGAGTGCAGCAGCTCGTTGAGGCCGAGCAAGGGGTCCTCGTGCAGCAGGCCGTTCGTGCCGAAGTCGTCGCGGTCGACGAGCGCGTTGGCGATCCCGGCGTCGTCGAGCAGCTGCGCGGCCGCACGCGCCGCGGAGCTCTTGCCTGCGCCCGGAGGGCCGATGAACAGCAGCATGGGCACCTGCGTCGGCAGCTGATCGGGCTGGATGTCGGCGGGGGAAGACACGACTTCGAGCATCGTGCCGTTCCTGAGAGCGCGATACCAGCGTCGAGATACGCACGCCCGCGTCGTGCGACTGCACAACAGCTGGCAAGAACTCGCACCTGCCGGTGGACCTTAGGTCGCAGTGGCCATGGGGCCCGACGCACCCCAGCCCGCGTCGGTGCTCTCGTGTCGCCGCGCAGCGTCGTCGCGTGACAGGCCTCAGCTCACGAGCCGCACCTCCAATCCACCGCCGGCGACCGTCTCCCCCGCGCCGCCGAGCAGCCCCAGTATCCGCGCGACATACCCGCGGGTCTCGGGGTAGGGCGGCACGCACCCACAGGCGGCGACCGGCCCCGGGCCGGCGTTGTACGCGGCGAGCGCGAGCGGCACCGCACCGAAGCGGCGCAGCAGGTCGCGCATGAGGTGCGCCTGCGCGTCGATCGCCGCGTCGGTGTCGAACGGATCGCCGAGCCCAAGTTGCCGCGCCGTCGCCGGCATGAACTGCGCGATCCCGAGCGCGCCCGCGGCCGAGCGGGCGAACGGGTTGAAGTTCGACTCGGCGTAGAGCTGCGCGCCGAGCAGCGCCGCGGACACGTTCCAGCGCTGCGCGGCGCGCGCCAGCGGCGCCGCGAACCGCGCCGGGACGAACGACGGCAGCCCGCGCCCGGTCTCGCCGTCGGCGCCCGTTCGCCCGAAGCCGACCGAGGAGGTGCCGGCGTTCAGGACGAAGCCCCAGTGCCACGGCTCCCAGGCGTACCGCATCACGAAGTGAAAGCGCGGCGCGTTGGCCCTGAGCCAGCCGTAGGCCGTCGCCGGACCGAGATCGAGCTCGGTGCCGAGGCGGTGCAGCGACTGCCCCGGCGGCGCCACCCAGCGCGGGTCCGGATGGCGGGCGTACAGCACCGCCTGCTCGGCGTTCGTGCGAAACCCGCTGACGACGACGAGGCTCACGCCGTCGCGCGACGCCGCGGCCGTCATCCGGTCCAGCGCGGCGGCGAGGTCGGGCCGCATCGGCCTGCCCTGGCGATAGGCGAGCGGCCCGCGGTACTCGCCGGCGCCCGCGGCGCTCGCCGCCGTCTCGGCAGGCGGAGCGAGCTCGGCCTCCGCGCGCACGCCGGCGGGCACGCGCGCGGATTCGCCGACCACGATGTCGTCGAAGATCTCGACGCGCACGCGCACGGGCGCGAACGTCGTGCCGTCCGGAAAGCTCACCGTCGCGTTCTCTGCGCCGTTGCGCGCCGCCGTCGCGAGCGCCGCGCGGCGGCCGACCGCGAGGTAGCGGGCGCGCTCGACGTGGGCGGGATTCGGGCGCCCGCCGATCGCGGGCGCCTCGAAGAGCCCGGCGTAGGCCTCGCGCATCGCACGGGCCGCGGCGAGCGCCGCCAGGTCCGCGGCCCGCTGGCGCGCGCCCTGCTCCCCGACGCCCTGCGCGACCGCGCCCAGCACGAGCGCCCCGAGCAGCAACGCCATTCCCAGCCCGACGAGCAGGATCGTCGCCTGTCCCGACGCGTCACGCAGGCGCGCGCTCACGAGAGCTCCGCGATCGGCTGCGCGAGCGCCCGCCGCGCCGACGGAAGGAGCGCCACCCCGGCCAGCGCGAGCCCGCGCGCCAGCGGCGCCGCGGGCACGCGCACGCGCACGCGCGCGTGAGACCGGGCAGATCCTGCGAGCGCCAGGCGCGTGAGGCACGGGTCGGCGTCCGTCCGCGCTCCGACGACCACGAGGTCCTGGTCGGCGAGCACGGCGTCGAACGCGGCCGTCCGCGCCCCGCCCAGCGCGAGCACGCCCGGGACCTCGCCCGTGGCGGCCAGCACCCGGCGCGCCGCCGGCGCGGCCTCGGCGGCCGGTCCCCTGAGGTCGACGAGCACCAGCCGGCCTGCCGGTCGCGCGTCGTGCCCGCGAGCAGCGAGGGCAGCGGCCAGGCGGCGCGCCGCCGGCACGCCCGGCGCACGCCAGGCGCTGCGGTGCAGATCGGCCTCTCTCCAGACGCAGACGGCGACCACCGGCGCCCGCTGCAGGCGCGCCAGTGCGAGGCCCAGCGCCGCCCCCAGGGCCGCCGCGTCGCCGGCTGCGGCCAGCACGGCGACCGCGGGCGGCGGCCCGGCGGCGGGCGCAGCGCGGGGCGCCTCGACGTCCTCGCACGGCGCCGGTCGCGCGTCGCCCGACGGGATCACGAAGTGCTCCGACAGCCTGCGGGCGAGGCTCATGGCGGCGGTCCCGCGTCGGCCTCGCGCGTCGCCTCCAGCATGCGCCCCAGCGCGGCGACCGGAGCGGGCGGGCGCAGCCGCACGCGAACGTGGCGCCCGCGCACGTCGACGGCGACGCTGTCGCGCGACCAGCCGGGGAGCGCGCCCCGAGCGGCCGCGACGGGATCGCCGCCCTGCAACAGCGCGATCGCCGCCGCCTCCGCGGCGTGGTCGGCGAGCGCGTTCGCCGCCCCGGCCGCGAGCAGCTGCGCTGCGGCAAGCACGACGGCCACCAGCAGCGGCGCGAGCACCGCGAGCTCGACCGTCGCCTGGCCGTCCTCGCCCCTCACGACGTCTGGTCTCGCAGCGCCGCCCGCGCAGACACGCTCCCGAGGCCACCGCCACCGACGACCGCGGGGATCCGGATCGCGACCTTGACGCCCTCGCGGCCGTCCACGCGCGTGACGAGCAGCCCGCGCTCCAGGCGTTCGGGCAGCACGCGCCGCGCCGCGGCGCCCGGATCCGCCCCCACGGCACTCGCGCGCGCGGCGGCGCGCGCGGCCGAGCCCGCGAGCCAGACCGCCTGCCCGGCGACCGTCGCCTGCCACATCGAGAACGCCAGGATCGCGACGAGCGGCAGCAGCGCGACGAGCTCGACGCTCGCCTGGCCGCGCTCGCGCGCGAGCTGAGAGGTGGGCGGCCGGGTCATGCCTGCAGCCTCGCGCGGCGGGTGTGACGAGACTACGCGCGGATGTTCCAATCCGCGCGAGAAGCTGTCACGCGGGGCGCGTCAGGTGTACGAGCGGTGCTGCTGCCAGACGAGGTACAGCGTGTACGAGGCGCCACCGACCAGGACGAACCACAACAGCGTCCCGGCCCCGCTCTCAAACAGCCGGCGCGACGCGGCGATCGTCACGATCGCCGTCCCGACGGCGGCGTAGAGCGCCAGCCGCCACTGGTCCCCGAGCGCGAAGATCTCGCCGCGGTACTGGCGGTACAGGATCCCGCAGATGACCGCCATCGCGACGATGAAGAGCGCGTTGAGCAGCTGCTGGATGAACGACGCGCCCTCGCCGCCGCCCGGCGCGAGCCAGACGACGAGCGCGATGAGGACGACGATCCCGATGTTGCGCGCTGTCTCGACGGACATGCCCAGAGGCTAGCTCACAAGACGGTGCTCGACGCTAGGCGTGAACGCGCCGAGACGGCACGGCCTCGGGCGCCACCACGCCCTCGACGAGAGGCGCGGCCACCGTCGCGATGACGGGCGGCACGGCCTGATCGCCGGCCGCCTCGGCCGCGAACCGGTAGCCCACGCCGAAGTGCGTGTGGATGTAGTTCCACTCCGGCGAGGCCTGCTGCAGCTTGGAGCGCAGCTTGCGCACGAAGACGTCGACCGAGCGATCGCCATGGGCCATCGTGTAGCCCCAGACGCGCTGGTAGATCTCCTCGCGCTCGAGTACGCGGCCGTCGGCTGCGGCGAGCAGCGCGATGAGCTCGAACTCGCGCCGCGTGAGGTCGATCGAAGCGTCGCGCACGAAGACCTGGAACTGGTCGGGGCGCACCTCGATCTCGCCGGCCTGTGTCGTCTCGACCCCGGCTCCGTCCGCCTGGCGGCGACGGCGCGCGACGCCCTCGATCCGCGCGATGAGCTCTTCCGGGTGGCAGGGCTTGGAGAGCCAGTCGTCGGCCCCCATCCGCAGGCCGCGCACCCGCTGGGACACCGTCGACTGGCCGGTGCAGACGATGACCGGGAGCGCGGGCAGCTCGCGGGTCACGCGCTCGAGGTACTCCCACGCATGCGGCCCCAGCAGCGCGAGGTCGAGGACGAGTGCGCCCAGGCGCATCGCCACGAGCCGGTCGACGGGCACGGCGCCCGACAGCACGCGGTGCTCGTATCCGAGCCGGTCCAGCCGCTTGGCCAGCACGGCCACGAAGCCGCTGTCGCCGTCACAGATCGCGACGCGCAACGAGCCGCCGGATGCGGCCTGGGTGTTCGTGTCGTTCATGTCCTGCGAAGTGTAGGTGGCATGCCCGGCGGCACCCCAGTGCCGGTCACCGGATCTTCACAGTGCTTTGCCCGCAAGCTGCGGCCGATTCCGGCACATCAGTGGCGCCCGACGTGCGAGCCGACCGCGAACTCGCGAAAAAGGCCCGTGACGACGAAGGCCGTCTGCTCGCCGATGTCGACCGCGTTGTCGCCGACGCGCTCGAACGCGCGCGCGACGAGCGTCATGAGCATCGCCCATTCGCGCGTGTCGGGGTCGTCGCCCGCTTCGACCGCGAGGCGGAAGATCTCGCGGTTGAGGCGATTGACGTCGCGGTCGCGCTCGACGAGGTCCTCGGCGAGCGCGACGTTGCGCTCGGCAAACGCACGCTTGCACTGCACGACCTCCGCGCGCGCGGACCGGCCCATCTGCACGAGCTTGGCGACGATCTCGCCACGGACCGGCGGCTCGTGGCCGACGAGCGGGATGAGCTTGGCGACGTTCACGCATTGGTCGCCCATGCGCTCGACGTGCTTGATGAGGTGCAGGAGCGCGGCGACGAGCCGCAGGTCGCCCGCCACCGGCGCCTGCAGCGCCAGCAGCGAGAGGATGCCCTGGTGGACCTCGAGGTAGCGACCGTCCAGGCGATCGTCGTCGGCGATGACGAACTGCGCGAGCTCGAGGTCCTGGTGCTCGACGGCCTCGATCGTGCGGTCGAGCTGGCCGACCACGAGGTCCAGCCCGCCGAGCGCGCTGTCCTCGAGCAGCTGCAGCTCGACCTGGAAGTGGGGGCGTCCCGCCGCCATCGTGCTCAGCCGACCTTGCCGGTGACGTAGTCCTCGGTGCGGCTGTCGGCGGGGTTGGTGAAGATCGTGTGCGTCGCGTCGTATTCGACCAGGCGCCCGATGCGGTTGCTCTCGCCGGCCGACAGGTCGACGATGAAGAACGCCGTGCGATCCGAGACGCGGGCGGCCTGCTGCATGTTGTGCGTGACGATGATGATCGAGTAGTCCTTCTTGAGCTCGATCATGAGGTCCTCGATCTTGCCGGTGGAGATCGGGTCCAGGGCCGAGCACGGCTCGTCCATGAGGATGACGTCGGGGTTGACCGCCATGCAGCGCGCGATGCACAGCCGCTGCTGCTGGCCGCCGGACATGCCGAAGGCGTTGGTCTTCAGGCGGTCCTTGACCTCGTCCCACAGGGCGGCGCGGCGCAGCGCCGTCTCGACGATCTCGTCCATGCTGCCCTTCATTCTCAGGACCTTGGGGCCGAAGGCGATGTTGTCGTAGATCGACTTGGGAAACGGGTTGGGCTTCTGGAAGACCATGCCGATGCGCTTGCGCACCTCGACCGCGTCGACCTTGGGCGCGTAGAGGTCCTCGCCGTGGTAGCGGATCGAGCCTTCGACCCGGGCGCTCGCGACGAGGTCGTTCATGCGGTTCAGGGAGCGCAGGATCGTCGACTTGCCACAGCCCGACGGTCCGATGAACGCGGTGATCTCCTTGGCATGCAGATCGATCGTCACGTCCTTGACGGCCGGCTTGCCGCCGTAGGACACGCCCAGGCCCTCGAGCTCGAAGACCTTGTCGGTCGAGAGCGGGGCGGTGCTCTCGCTCAGCCCGGCCGTGACGCTGACCGTGGCCTGGCCGCTGCTCGCGTCGCCCGCGGCAGCCTCTGGGGTCGTCTCGGTCTTGGCGAAATCCATCATGTCATCGGGCTCCATGTCGTCCACTGAGGGTCACCACGTGTTCTCGTAGCGGTTGCGCAGGTAGATCGCTATGCCGTTCATCACGATGAGCAGGCCGAGCAGCAGGACGATGCCGGCGGCAGCGAGCTGCTTGAACTCGTCCTGGGGCTGGGAGATCCAGCTGAAGATCTGGATGGGCAGCGCGCTGAACCCGCCGCCGTCGCCTGTGAGGCCGCTGGGGTTGAACGTGATGAACGTCGCCGCGCCGACGACGATCAACGGCGCGGTCTCGCCGATCGCTCGCGAGAGGGCGAGGATGACTCCGGTCGCGATACCCGGGATCGAGGCGGGCAGGACCTGCTTGTAGATCGTCTGCCACTGCGTGGCACCAAGCGCCATCGAGCCCTCTCGGATCGACGGTGGCACGGCACGGATCGCCTCGCGGCCGGAGATGATGACGACGGGCAGGACGAGCAGGCCGAGCGTCAGGCCACCGGCGAGCACGACGCGGCCGAGGTTCAGGGGGCCGCGCACGAGGAACGCCAGCCCGAGGATGCCGTAGACGATCGACGGGACGGCCGCGAGGTTCTGGATGTTGACCTCGATGAGGCGGTTCCACCACTTCGTCGAGTCGGCGTACTCCTCGAGATAGACGGCTGTCGCGACGCCGACCGGGACGATGAACACGAGGCAGACGGCGATGATCCAGATCGTCCCGAACAGCGCCGGCTGCAGCCCCGCCTGCGCCGACTGGGACGACGGGAAGTTCGAGACCAGTTGCGTCGTGAGCTTCGGCAGGCCGTCGCGCAGCACGTCGAAGAGCAGCAGGCCGAGAACGCCGGCGCTCGCCGCCAGGCAGGTGAGCATCGCCAGGCGGAAGGCGACGTCCTTCGTGCGCGCCGCCCCCGAGGGCGTTCGCAGCGAGGTGGGCGCCGCGCTCATTCGTAGACCTGCCGGTAGCGGCGGACGAAGCGGATCGCGATCGTGTTCATGAGCAGCGTCATGACGAAGAGCGTCATGCCCACGGCGAAGATCGTCTGGTAGGCCGTCGAGCCGCTGGCGATGTCGCCCTTCGCGGTCGCGGCGATGAACGTCGTGATCGTCTCGACGGACTCGCGCGGGTCGGCCGTGAGGTTGGGCTGCTGGCCGGCCGCGACGAGGACGATCATCGTCTCCCCGATCGCCCGCGAGACGCCGAGGACGATCGCGGCGACGATTCCCGAGAGGGCCGCCGGGAAGACGATCTTCAGGGAGACCTGCAGCTTGTTGGCGCCGAGCCCGAACGCGCCCTCGCGCAGCGCGGCGGGCACTGCCGACATCGCGTCCTCGGAGATCGACGCGACGGTCGGCAGGACCATGAACCCCATGACGATGCCGGCCGACAGCGCGTTGAAGACCGGAACGTCCATGCCGAGCAGGCCGTTGAGGATCGTCGGCGTGAAGTACGTCAGCGCGAAGTAGCCGAAGACGATCGTCGGGATGCCCGCGAGCAGCTCGATGACCGGCTTGAGGATCTTGCGGGTGCGGGGCCGGGCGTACTCGGCCAGGTAGATGGCGGTGCCCAGGCCCAGCGGGATCGCCACGACCAGGGAGATCCCGGTGACCAGCAGCGTGCCCGTGACGAGCGGCAGGACGCCGAACTTCGGGTCGGCGAACAGCGGCGACCACTCGGTACCGGTGAGGAAGCCCCAGACGCCGACCTCACCGAAGAAGCGGACGGTCTCGGTGAGCAGCGAGAAGACGATTCCCAGCGTCGTGAGCACGGACAGCATCGCGGCACCGAACAGCACGCCGCGGATGACGCGTTCGCCGTTGTGGCGCCGCGCCGCGCCCAGGACCGAGGTCCCGGGCGCGGCTGCGCGGACTGCTGGCGTCGCGGCTTCCACGGATGCGCCTACTGCTCCGCCGTGGTGAGGTCGCCCTTGGCCTTCGTCAGCTGCGCGTCCGTGAGCGGGACGATCTTCGAGGTGTCGGCGATCGTCGTCGCGTTGGCGAGGATGTAGTCCAGGAAGCCCTTGACCTCCGGCCGCGCGATCGACGCGGCCTTGGGGTACATGAACAGCGGCCGCGCGAGCGGCTTGTAGGAGCCGTCCTGGATCGTGTCCTTGCTCGGGGCCACGCAGCCGCTGCCGGCGTCGACCTTCACGAGGTTGAGCTTGTCGACGTTGTCCTCGTAGTAGGAGAACCCGAAGTAGCCCAGGCCGCCCTTGTCGCCGGAGACGCCCTGCACCGTGACGTTGTCGTCCTCGGTCGGCGAGTAGTCCTTGCGGGTGTCGCCCTTCTCGCCGTTGATCTCCTCGGTGAAGAAGTCGAAGGTTCCCGAGTCCGTGCCGGCGCCGAAGAGCGCGACCTTCTGGTCCGGGAACGAGGGATCGAGGTCCTTGTAGTTGCCGATCTTCGACTTGGCGTTCCACAGCGCCTTGAGCTGCGCCGTCGTCATGCAGTCGATCTTCAGGTCCTTGTTCGTGACGATCGCGATGCCGTCGTTGGCGACCTGCACCTCGGAGTACTTGACCGCCTTCTTCTCGCACGCCGGCACTTCCTTCTCCGCGTCGATCGGACGCGATGCGTTGGAGATGTCGGTCTCGCCGGCGCAGAACTTCTCGAAGCCGCCACCGGTCCCGGACTCGCCGACGGAGATCTTCACGTCGGGGTTGGCGCCCTGGAACGCCTCGGCGGCGGCCTGCGCGAAGGGAAAGACGGTCGAGGACCCGTCAAGCTTGATGGAGCCCGACAGCTGCGTCGCCGATCCGCCGCCGGTGGCTGCGCTGTCATCGCTGCTGTCGTCGCTGCTCCCGCATGCCGCCAGCCCGGCTGCGGCTACCCCGCACGACGCGATGGTCGCGATGAATCGTCCCGATGGCCTCACAGCCACTCCTTTTTGTGGTGTCCCATAGCGCGGTCAGCCAATCGCGAGCGGGACTGCAGCTTGTTACGGGGTCGTGGTCGAGTTGTGAAGATCCTGTGACGGCTCACGGGAAAGGCGGTATCCGAAGCCGACGTGCGTGTGGATGAACCGCACGGTGGGCTGCGCCTCCTCGAGCTTGTGGCGCAGCTTGTGGACGTAGACGTCCACGGAACGGTCGCCCTTGCTCAGCCGCTTGCCCCAGACCTCGAGGAAGAGCTGCTCGCGCGAGAGGATGCGTCCCGGCGCGCGCGCGAGTGCGAGCAGGAGGCCGAACTCGCGGATCGACAGCATCAGCGCGCGCCCGTTGACGGACACGAGACCGTCGGGCGGGCGGATCGTGAGCTCGCCGATCTGTATGACGTCATGGCTCGGAAAGGTGACGTTCACCGCCCCGATTGTGCTCGCGCGCCCGATGAGGGTGTTACGCCGCTGTGAAGATCGCGATGCGTTCTTGCGCGGCGAGCAGGCCGGCCGGGAGACGCCCCGAGCTCGACCTCGACTTCAGGTCCAGGCGAGCCGCCGGACCGGCTGGAGCCTCTCAACAGGATGCGAGACCCTGCAGCCGGGCGCGGTCAGACTGCGCAGACTTCGCCGCACCGCGATCTCACGGTGGCTAGCCTTTTTTCGGACGGTCGACCGACATTCGGCTGTGCAGCATCAAGAGGCGACCGGTACCAGCCGATGGCAGGCCCACTGTCCTGCAAGGGCCGGCACACGTGAATGAGCGAGATCCCACCGAGATGACGTCGCAGCAGGTGACGGCCACCAGAGCGCGCGCAAGTCGAACGCGGGCTGCCGTCGCGCTGTGCGCTGCGGGCGTCATCGCCGTCGGCCTCGGCAGCAACCTCCTCGGCGCCGGCGCACAGGAGCAGGCGCCGGTTCCCGGCGAGCAGGTCGCCGCGCCTCCGACGCAGGTCGCGCCGCAGGCACCGCCGGCCGAGGCCGCGCCCACGACCAGCACGAGCACGACGGACTCCGCCGCCGCCGGCAGCGCCGCCGAGACGACGCCCGCCGACGCGCCCGCCGCGACCGAGCCGGCCCCGGCCACCACGACTCCCGCGCCCGAGGCGCAGCCCGGCGCGCCCGCGACTGCGGCGCCGGCGGTCGTCGGACGTCCTCCCGCCGACCGAACCCGCCGCCGCCGCGCCGGCCGCCCCGGGCCCGGGCCCACAGAAGACCCCGGCTGCAGGGCCGGCGACCGCTGTCGCCGCGCCGTTGCCGCTCGGCGCTGTCGCCGGCCCCGCGGTGACCGGCCGCAGCGCCCGGTGCACCGCAAACCCCGGCGCCGGGGGGCGCGAGGGGAAGGCCGCGACAGCCACGTTCAGCGGCGGCGGCGCGACGGCGGCCGAGCCCACGGACGACTGCGATCGCCGCCCCGCCCGCTCGCAGCACACGCTCTCCCCGGACCGCATCCCGCACGACGACGCGCCCGCCCCGCTGCGCAACGACGAGGGCGTCCCGACCGTGGTCAACCCGACGACGTCGCTCGCGCTGCCGGGCCCGGTTCCCGTCGGCGTCCCGAACTTCTTCATCGACAAGTTCCGCATCCCGCCGTTCCTGCTGCCGATCTACCAGGCGGCCGGAATCCAGTACGGCGTCCGCTGGGAGGTCCTGGCGGCGATCAACGAGATCGAGACGGACTACGGGCGCAACCTCAACATCTCCTCGGCCGGCGCGCTCGGCTGGATGCAGTTCATGCCCCAGACCTGGGAGACCTACGGCACCGACGCCAACCGCGACGGCCGCAAGGACCCGTTCAACCCCGTCGACGCGATCTTCGCCGCCGCGCGCTACCTCAAGGCCGCGGGCGCAGAGACCGACCTGCGCCGTGCGATCTTCGCCTACAACCACGCCGACTGGTACGTCGAGTCCGTCCTCATGCGCGCGCGGCTCATCGGCGGCCTCCCGGCCGACCTCGTCGGGTCGCTCAGCGGCCTCACGCAGGGCCACTTCCCCGTCTTCGCCCGCGCGCGCTACGCCGACGATCTCGCGGAGCGCCGCGCGGCGACCCGCGCCGCCGCGGCGGGCAACGTCCCCGCGACGACGAACGTCGCCGATCCCGTCGAGTCCGACGCCGCCCGCCGGGGCATCGACATCTTCGCCGCCGCCGGCTCCCCCGTGATCGCCGTACAGGACGGCAGGATCACGGACATCGGGAGGAGCGCGCGCCTCGGGCGCTATGTCAAGCTGCGCGACGCCTTCGGCAACACCTACACGTACGCCCACCTGAAGACCGTCGCGACGCGCGTGCCGGTCCCGAAGACCAGGACGCAGAGCAGGGCCTCGATCGCCAAGGAGCTCGCCCTGCCCGCTGATCCCAAGCCGCGGACGCCGGCGTCGGCGGGCACGCAGGCCGCCTCCGCATCCGCCGCACCCGTCGCCGCACAGACCGCGCCCGGCGCCACCGCGCCGAGCCCGGTCGCGAAGGAGCGGCTCTTCGCCCACCCCGCCCGCCCCAACGCCATGGCGAACGGCGGCGCCGCGCAGATCCTCGAGCTCGAGTCCGGCCTTGATGCCGACGCAAGCCTCAAGTCCTACTTCACAGGCGTCTACGGCCTCGACGCCGACGACGTCGTCCTCAAGCCGATGGCGATCGGCCGCAGGGTCATCGCGGGCACGATCCTCGGGCGCATCGGCCAGACCAGCGCGGGCGTCTCCCCGCGCATGTACTTCGAGGTCCGCCCCGCCGGTCGCGGCGCCCCGCGCATCGACCCCAAGCCGATCCTCGACGGCTGGAAGCTCCTGGAGTCCACCGCGCTCTACCGCGCGCAGGGCAAGAACGCCCTCGTCGACGGCTCCGCCGGCAGCTCGATCGGCCAGATCATGCTCATGAGCAAGGAGGACCTCGTCCAGCGCGTCCTCTCCAACCCGCGCATCGAGCTGTACTCCTGCGGCCGCCGCGACATCGAGGCCGGCGCCGTCGACCGCCGCGTGCTGGCGACGCTCGAGTTCCTCGCCGCCAGCGGCCTGAAGCCGAGCGTCACGTCGCTGACCTGCGGACACGGCTTCTACACCGCGGGCGGCAACATCTCCGAGCATTCCTCGGGCAACGCCGTCGACATCGCGAAGATCAACGGGATCCCGATCCTCGGCCACCAGGGCGAGGGCTCGATCACGGACATCACGATCCGCCGGCTGCTGACGCTGCAGGGCACGAGCAAGCCCCACCAGATCATCAGCCTCATGACCTACGACGGCACGGACAACACGCTCGCGCTGCCCGACCACGCCGACCACATCCACGTCGGCTTCCATCCCGAGTACCAGGCCGGCACGCCCGACGCGCGTCAGCTCGACGCGGTCCTCAAGCCGACGCAGTGGATCAAGCTCATCGACCGCATCGGGCACATCGACAACCCGACGGTGAGCCTCAAGGCGTCGAAGTACGCGATCCGGGTGCCCGTGCCGCGTGCCTCGGCCTTGCACCGGGGCGAGTAGCCCCGGGCGCCGTCAGCCGCCGAACGCGCCGGGATCGGCGGGGACGTCGACGGCATGCTCGCGCAGCACGTCGAGCGGCACGATCTCCAGCGCGCGCGCGTGCGTCGATGCGAGCACGACGAAGGCCGCCGACCCGTCGCGGTGCGCGCGCAGCCAGTTCGCGGCGGTGACGCACCAGCGGTCGCCCGGAACGAGACCGGGGAAGTGGTAGTGCGGCATCGGCGTGCTGAGGTCGTTGCCGATCGATTGCTGATGCTCGAGGAACTCGGCGGTGACCACCGCGCAGATCGTGTGGCTGCCGAGGTCCTCGGCGCCCGTGCTGCAGCAGCCGTCGCGATAGAAGCCCGTCATCGGGTCGGTGCCGCACGGCTCCAGCCGGCCGCCCAGGACGTTGCGCTCGCTCATGAGGGGAGTATCGGTGCAACGGCGGGTGGATCGCGCTGCGCTACCTGACGAGCAGAGGATCCGATGCGGCGCTGTCGATCATCGCGGCAAGCGTCAGCCCTCGTCCTCATCGCCGCGGCCGGCAAGCGGGTACTCCGGCGCCGGGTCGAAGGACGCGTCCTCGGCGAATACGCCCTTGCCCGGGACGTGATTGACCTCGAGGCGGATCCCCTCCGGATCGCGAAAGGACACGGAGTAGTAGCCCGGCGCCCACGGGCCCTGCTCCGGGGGGCGCACGATGTCGGCGCCGATGCTCACGAGCATCGCGTGCAGGTCGTCGATGTCGCGCCGGCTGCGGGCGCGGAAGCACAGGTGCTCCAGGCCCGGACCGCCCTCGACATGCGGATGCTCGCCGCAGCCGTCGGCGACGCGCCGGATCATGAGCGCGGTCCTGCCGCCGATGTAGTAGACGAAGGCGTCGTCGCGATGCACGGCCTGAAGGCCCAGCTCGGGCATGAGCTGGTCGTAGAAGCGGATGCACTCCTCAAGGCGCGTGACGCGCAACACCACATGAGCGACGCCGTTGATCTCCACACGGCCCTCCCGACGAGCTTGTGAGCGAGCAGCACCACCCTAACCGCTCACGTCTGCTGCGCCATGGGGTCAGGTGGCCGGCAGCGACCTGCGCAGCTCGTCCACCTCGACCTTGCCGCTCGCGGTGCGCGGCAGGGCATCCATGAACACGACGTCGTGCGGGTGCTTGTAGGCCGCGAGGCGGCCCTCGAAGAGGCCGTGGACGTCGTCGGCGCCCATCGCGCCGGTGCGCTGCAGCACGACGAACGCCACCGGCACCTCACCGAGCTCGTCGTCGGGCCGCCCGATCACCGCGGCCTCGGCGATCCCCGGGCAGCTCTCGAGCACGGCCACGACGTCGGCGGGATAGACGTTGCAGCTCCCGACGATGATGACCTCCTTGATGCGATCGACGATCGACAGCATGCCCTCGTCGTCGAAGAACCCCGCGTCGCCCGTGCGCAGCCAGCCGTCCGCGTGAAACGCCTCAGCCGTCGCCTGCTCGTTGCGCCAGTACGCGGGCATGACCGTCGGGCCCTGCACGAGGACCTCGCCGACCTCGCCGTCGCCCAGCGCCGAGCCGTCGTCGGCGGCGATCCGCACGCGGCAGTGCGGCACGGGTCGCCCCGCGGTGTGGCGGAGCCGGTGGGCATGCTCGGGCGCGACGATCGTGACGACCGGCATCGCCTCGGTGAGGCCGTAGTCCTGCAGGACCCGCACGTCGCGCTCAAACCACGGCGCCAGCACGTCCTCGCGCACGGGGGCCGAGCCGGTGATCACGCAGCGCAGGCTCGCCAGATCGGTCGTCGGCCAGCGCGGATCGGACGTCAGCGCCTTCGTCATAGCCGGCGCCGAGATGGCAAGCGTGATCGCCCGCCGCTCGATCGCCTCGAGCATCGCCCCCGGGTCGAACTCGCGCTGGATCGTCACGGTCGCGCCGGCCGCGAGCGCCGGCGTCGTGAGGATGTTCAGCGGCCCCGTGTTGAACAGCGGGCCGTTGGTCAGCACCTCGTCGGCCGCCGTGATCCCGATCGCCGCGGCGACGTTCAGCGCGTTGCAGCGCAGCATCTCGTGCGTCAGGACCGCGCCCCTCGCCGGGCCCGTGGTGCCTGACGTGTTGACGATCAGCAGCGGCGCGCGCAGCGACCGCGCGGGATCGCACGTCAGCTGCGGCGCGCCGTCGAGCAGCGCCTGCAGCCCGCCGGGCGCCGCCGCGTCGCGCCCGCCGAACGCGACGATCCGCAGCGCCGTCCCCTCCCCCGCCTCGTTCGCGGTCTGCGCGAACGGCGCCTCGGCGAGCAGCGCCTTGGGCTCGGTGTTCGCGAGCACCACCGCGAGCTCGGGGGCGGGCATCCGCGCGCTCAGGGGGACGAGGATCGCTCCCAGCCGGGCGCAGGCGAACAGCAGGTCCAGCAGCTCGGGCGCGTTCTCCCCGAGGTAGGCGACGCGATCGCCCTCGGCGATCGCGGCGCGGGCGGCGAGCGCGCCGGCGAGCCGTGCGGCCCGCTGCTCGAGCACGCCGAAGCTGATCTCCTGGTCCTCGAAGCGGATCGCGGGCTTGTCCGGGGCGCGCTGCGCCCATTCGGCGATCCAGCTCGAGATCTCCGCTTGCGGCAGGTGCATGGCGCCCCAGCGTAGTGCGGGCTCAGGCGCGGGCGCCCTCACCAGCCGAGCGTGCCGGGCGGTCCCTTGAAGGGCCCGACGAGGTCGGCCGTGATCCAGCCGCCGTAGAAGTCGCTCTCCTGTGCCGCGATGCGCTCGTCGCCCACCCAGGCCGCATCGACGCGCCCCGGGTAGAAGGCGACGTGGTCGCGCAGCGCCTCGTAGCCGGGCGACGGGTCGGCGTAGCTCCAGCCGACCATCCGCACGCGCCGTTCGCCGACCAGCGCGTCGACGTAGCGGGCGATCCCCTTGAACTCACACCACGTCGTGCGCGCCTTGCTCGGCATCAGGAGGTCGCGGCGCACGTCGCCGGGCGGCACGTAGATCGTCGGCGGGTGGCTTGTCTCGAGCACCCGCAGCGCCCGCCCGGAGTCGGCCAGCAGCTCCCCGGCGACCTCGACGCGGACGCGACGCTCGCAGGCGGCGACGACCGGCGGGCGAGGGTAGTCCCAGACGCGCTCCATGACCGGTCTACGGCGCCCCGAGCGCCGCGGCTCACCCGGCCGAGCGTCGTGCGGCGCAGGCTCGCGCGCACGAACCGCCGATTCACGACACGAGGTGGACGACCTCCAGCGCCGCGAGCTCGTCGGCGGGCGCGAATCCGAACACCTGACCGGCGAAGCTGAGCTCGGCCTCGAGCGCGCGGCGGATGTTCCCGGCCTTGCGGAAGCCGTGCCCCTCGCCCTCGAACAGGATGTACGCATGGGGGATGCGCCTGCTGTCCAGCGCCGCGACGATCACCTCGGACTGGCTCGGGGGGACCACCTCGTCGTCGGTGCCCTGCAGGACGAGCAGCGGGCGGGCGATCCGGTCGGCTGCGTGGATCGGCGAGCGCTCGCGGTACAGGTCGGCCCGTTCGGGATAGGGCCCGATGAGCGTGTCGAGGTAGCGCGACTCGAACTTGTGCGTGTCCTGGGCCAGCGTCTCGGCGTCGGCCACGCCGTACAGGCACACGCCCGCGGCCAGGGCCTCGGGCTCGAAGGCGAGCGCGCAGAGCACGACGTAGCCGCCCGCGCTGCCGCCCTTGATCCACGTGCGGTCGGGATCGGTCCTGCCGGCCTCGGCGAGATGCCGGGCCGCGGCGACGCAGTCGCGCCAGTCGATGTCGCCCCAGCGCCCGTTGAGCGCCTGACGGTAGGCGCGGCCGAAGCCGCTGCTGCCGCGGTGGTTGACGTCGAGGACGCCGATCCCGCGCTGGGCGTAGAACTGGACCGTGAACGCGAGCGCCGGTCCGCTGTGGGCCGTCGGCCCGCCGTGACAGATGACGCGCAGCGGCGGCCGCTCGTCCGCGGGCCCCGTCCACTCGGCGCTCGCCGGAGGGTAGTAGAAGGCATGCGCGACATCACCGTCGCCGGTCGGAAACACGATCGGCTGCGGGACGCTGACGGACGTCGCGTCGAGCTCCTCCTCGAGCGAGCGGGCGGCGACCTCCTCGGTCCCGGACGCGGGATCGAGCACGACGAGCGTCGCGGGCGTCTGCGGCGACTGCGCCGCGAACGCCAGCCGGCCGCCACCGGCGGTGAACACCGTCGGGTCGTACGCGGTCCACTGCAGCGCCGGCGCCTCCAGGGCGCCGCTGCCGGGATGCAGCAGCTCGAGCGCGTCGACGGCCGCCCGCGTGATGACGCAGGCGATGCGGCCGTCGTCGAGAAACGCATAGCGGCTCATGCCGAAGACCCAGCTGGGATGGCCGATCTCGCCGTCCGTGAGATCCGTCAGCGCCGTCACGGTGCCATCGGGCTCCAGCCGCTGCAGGTTCCACCAGCCGTTGCGGTCAGAGCAGAAGTGCAGGACCCCTTCGGGGCTCCACTCCGGCTGGAACACCGACTCCTGCGTGCCGCCGGCGACGCAGCGCGCGCCGGTCACGGCGCCGTCGGGATCGAGCGCGCCGAGCCAGAGCTGCGTGCCGTCCCAGGGCATCTGCGGGTGATCCCAGGTCAGCCATGCGAGTTGTCCGCCGTCGGGATCGGGCCGCGGGCTGGACACGAAGTCCGTCCCGGATACGACGACCCGTGGCTCCGCGGAGCCGTCGGCGGGAAGCGCGACGAGCTCGTTGGACACCGTGCCGTCGTCCTCGTGGCGCTCGCGCACGCACAGCACGGTCGCGCCGGCGGCGATCACGCACCCGTCCGCGTAGCGCAGCGCATGCGGGGTCTGCGGCTGAGGCGTCAGCGCCTGCGGCTCGGCGCCGAGGCCGTCCTGGCGATACAGGCGCGAGTCACCGAAATCCGAGAAGAACACCGTGTCACCGTCACACCAGCACGCGCCGCCGCCGTACTCGTGAACGCGCGAGCGGACGTTGCGCGTCGGCGGCGTGACGTCGACGGTCTCGCCGGACCGAGCCCGTTGCACCACGACGCCCCGGCCGCCCTCGTCGGACCGGTATTCGAGCCACCGCAGCCTCTCCGCCTCGCAGAAGGCCGCCGAGAAGTGCCGTCCCGCGCCGCGCGCCACGAGCTCGGGGCTGAGGGCCGACGACCACTCGCCGAAGCGTCCAACGGGCACGCCACGACGCTATCCCATCGCGCGGCTTGCCCGACCATCTAGTCTCGAAGCATGAGCCCCATTCCAGGTGAGCCACTGACGCCCAAGCCGCACGAGGTCACGATGAAGGACGGCCGCAAGGTGAAGCTCAAGCTGCCCGGCATGAAGCCGCGCATCGAGCCCAGCGGCACCGAGGAGCGCGGGGCGGCCGACCCGCCGCGCGACGACCCGCGACCGCCGCACAACCCGCTGCACGGGTCGATCTAGCGTCGTGGCGGTGCTACGGCGCCGCCACGATCCGCTCCTGCAGCTCCGCCCAGAGCTGGGCGTACGCGCGCCCGGCGGCGCCGTGCGCGGCGAACTGGGGGAGCGACCGGCGGTTGACGGCCATCCGCTCGACGTCGCTGGCGTAGGGGATCGCCGTTGCGAGGACGCCGTCGTCGCCGGCCAGCTGCTCGATGACCTCGCGGTGCACGCGCCGGCGCCCGTCGCTCATCGAGAGGAACGCGAGGATCTGCGGCGGATCGGGCACCTGCGCCGCCACGAATGCGCGCAGCTGCTCGAACGTCCGCAGCGACAGGGGCGACGGGATCAGCGGGACGAGCAGCACGCCGGCAGCGCCGAAGATGCTCTCCGAGGCGAGCGAGATCGCCGGCGGGCAGTCGAGGAAGACATGGTCGTAGTCGCCTGCGAGCTGGTCGATGACGCGCGCCAGGCGGCGCGTCGGCCGCTTGGTCTCATCCAGCGCGAGATCCATGTTGCGATAGGAGAAGTCGGCGGGCAGGAGGTCCAGGCGCTCGTGGTCGGTGCCCTTCAGCAGCGCGGCCGGATCGCTCTTGCCGTGCACGAGCCTGCGCCCGCCGCCCTTGACCTTGGGCCGGATGCGCAGCAGGTAGCTCGCCGCGCCCTGCGGGTCGAGGTCCCACAGCAGCACGCGCGCGCCACCCTCGGCAGCCAGCCAGGCGAGGTTCACCGACACCGACGTCTTGCCGACGCCGCCCTTGATGTTGTAGGCGGCGACGACGGTCATGCGAACGTCTGCTTGACCAGCGCGCGCTGCTCCTTCGCCGCGAAGCCGGCAAAGCTCGCCGTGAACTCCGCGCGGGCGGCGGTCTGGTCGGCCAGCAGGCGCCCGACGAGCACGCCCATCGCCATCAGCGCTGCCGCGCCGCCCTCCAGCGCCGCGACCTCGTCGCCCAGCGAGCGCAGCAGATCGGCCTGGACCTCGCGGTCCTGAAAGCGCCCGAGGACGTCCTGCAGCGACTTCAGCGAGGCGACCATCGGCTTGACGACCTCCGCCGGGAAGACGCTCGCGAAGAACTCGAGCAGGTAGCGCAGCTCCTTGCCCTTCTTGCGCAGATCGTGCAGCGCCTCCGGCGGGCTCGACTCGCCGATCGCGCGCCCCATCTTCACCATGCGGCGATAGACCTTCGCGATGCGCTCGCCGGCGACGTCGGCGACGGGCCGGGCGGCGTCGGGGCGTGCGGCGTCGTCGCTGTCGACGAGCCCGTCGAGGAATGCACCCCAGTTGCGCAGCAGCGCCCCCGTGCGCTCGGAGCGCAGCTCGCGCACCATCGCCGCGCGGGCGAGCAGCAGGTGCTCCTCGAGCAGCCGGCGCAGCGGCGCGACGTCGGCCGCCTCGGCCTCGGAGAGCCCGGCGGCGAGCTCGCCGAACTCCAGGAGCTGGACGTCGAGGTCGCGCGTCGGGCCGGTGATCGCCTGCAGCCCGCGGAAGCCGTCGCGAAAGACGCGCAGGGGCTCGGGCGGGAAGACGCCGGCGAGCTCGCGCTGCAGCGCGCGCGAGCGGCGCACGGCGACGCGCAGGTCGTGCAGGAACTCGCTGTCGACGTCGCCGAGCGTCCCGGGCAGGTTGAGCTCGATGACCTCCAGCAGGCGCCGCCCGATCACCACCGCGGCGCCGTCGGCCCGGTCCTCCGCGCGCAGCTGGACCTTGAGCTTCGACGACCTCCCGCCGTACCGGCCGCCCGCCGCCACGGCGGCCTCGTCCTGGACGGCGAGCGTCGCCGGCACGAGACCGAGGCGCTCGAGCTGCACGCGGATGCGCTGCAAGTCGCCGTCGTAGCCGCGCACGCCCGCGACGTGCAGCCGCGCGGCCAGCGGGCTCGTGCGCTCGCCTCCGAGCTGCGCGACGGGCTCCTCGACGCGCATTCGCACGACGATCTTGCCGAGCTCGTCGAGGACGTTGATCGGCAGGTGGCGGCTGCGGACGCGCGCGATCGGCGTCAGCGCGCGCATCTCGACCAACGGCGCGAGGCGGTCGCGCAGCGCGCCCGGCGGCAGGTCCCCGGCGAGCAGGCGGCGCGTGCCGCGCGGGAGCGCGCCGGACGCTTGCTCCGCCGACGATGTCGCGCCGGCGAGCACGAGGCGCCCGCCGCCCGCCGCGAGCGTGAGCTTCGCCGCATGCAGGCGCCCGTCGAACGTGTCCCAGTAGGTCTTCTCGATCGTGTGCGCGCGCTGCGTGACGATCGGCAGCTCGGCGGCGAGCGCGTCGGCGACGGCCGCGGCGGCGAGGCCGTCGGGCAGCAGCAGCTCGATCGCCGGCGGCGTCATGCGCGACAGTGTGCCAGCGCGCCGCGGTGCCGCGGTGCCGCGGTGCTCAGGCGTTGCCGCGCGTCGTGCCGTCCTCGCCGCCGGCGATCCGCTCGGCCTCTTCGCGCCCGGGATGGTCGGGCGGCAGGTCGTGCGGGTTGATCTCGTCGTGCGCCTCGGGGGTGTCGCCCAGCGGCGTCTCGTCGTCCGGGGTCAACGGGCCGAGCGGCTCGTCGGCCTCGTCGTCGTGGGGCGGTGCCTCGTGCTCAGGGGATGGGGACATGACGGCGGGACTACCCGCCCGGCCCGCGGGGGTATCTGCGAGCCCGGCGTTCGCCGCCACCGCCGGCCGGGTAGCCGGACGCCCATGCGCGTCGTCGTCACCGGGGCCACGGGCAACGTCGGGACGAGCCTGCTGTCCAAGCTCGTCGAGGATCCCGCCGTCGCGGAGATCGTCGGGCTCGCGCGGCGCCGGCCGCAGCTCGAGCTCCCCCGCACGCGCTGGGTGAGCGCCGACATCGTCCGCGACGACCTCGTCCCCCTCTTCGCCGGCGCCGACGTCGTCGTCCATCTCGCGTGGCTGATCCAGCCCTCGCACGACCGCGCCACGACGCGTGCGGTGAACGTCGACGGCAGCCGGCGCGTGTTCGAGGCCGCGGTGAGCGCGGGCGTCCCGGCGCTCGTGTACGCCTCCTCGGTCGGCGCCTACTCTCCCGGTCCGAAGGACCGCGCCGTCGACGAGAGCTGGCCCACCGACGGCATCCCGACGTCGTTCTACTCGCGCGACAAGGCCGACGTCGAGGCGATCCTCGACGGCTTCGAGGAGGCCCATCCGCAGATGCGGGTCGTGCGCCTGCGGCCCGGGCTGATCTTCAAGGCCGAGGCAGCCTCCGGCATACGGCGCCTGTTCGCCGGGCCGCTGCTGCCGACCGCGCTGCTGCGCCGCAGGCTCATCCCGATCGTGCCCTCGCTTCCGCGGCTGCGCTTTCAGGCGGTGCACTCGCTCGACATCGGCGAGGCCTACCACCTGGCCGTCATGCGCGACGTGCGCGGGGCGTTCAACGTCGCCGCCGATCCGGTGCTCGATCCGCCTGAGCTCGGGCGCCTGCTCGGCGCGCGGCCGGTGCCGGTCTCCGAGCGCATGCTGCGCGCCGCCGTCGACGCGTCGTGGAAGCTGCGCCTGCAGCCGACGCCCTCGGGCTGGCTGGATCTCGCGCTCGGCGTGCCGCTCATGGACACCGCGCGAGCTCGCGGCGAGCTGGGGTGGGCGCCGACGCGCACCTCCGGCGAGGCGCTCCTCGAGCTCATCGACGCGATGCGCCGCGGCGACGGGCTGCCGACCGCGCCGCTGGAGCCCGGCAGCGCCGGGCCGCTGCGCGTCCGCGAGCTGCTGACCGGCGTCGGCGGCCGCTCGCGCGGCTGAGTGCGCGGCGCTCAGGCCGGCGGCGGCGCGAGCCTGAAGGACATCCGCAGCTCGGTGCCGCCGCGCGCGCCGCTGGCGATGTCGAGCGTGTCGGCGGTGTCGGCGATGAACGGCAGGCCGACGCCGAGCCCAGGGCTGTCGAGGCGCGGCATCATCCCGACGCCGTCGTCGCTGACGACGATGTGCACGGTGTCCTCGCGCAGACACGTCACGACGTGCACCTCACCTGGCTCCTCGGCGCCGACGTAGGCGTGCATGACGGCGTTCGTCACGGCCTCCGAGACGGCGAGCTTCACGGCATCCACGTGCGGCGGCCCCACGCCGGCGGCGATCACGAACTCGGCGACCGCCGCGCGCAGCACCGGCACGGATGCGGCAACAGCCGGGAGCGATCTGCGCAGCCGTGCCTGCCTCAACCATCGCCCCCGTTCGTGTCGCCGCAGCATCCCTACCCGCTGCGCCAGGGGAAATATCCCGCGAGGGACCGGAAATCGGCCGGTCAGCCGTCGCGGTCGATCAGCCTGCTCAGGACGATGATCGTCTTCGTTCGCGCGATCTCCGGATTGGTCCGGATGCGCTCGATCGTGGCCTCGAGATGCCCGACGTCGCTGGCCCGCACGTGGACGAGGGCGTCGGCCTCGCCGCTCACGGTGTAGGCCGCCACGACCTCGGGCTCGGAGGCGAGCGTCTCGCGCAGCGCGACCGGGCTCATGTTCGCCACGCAATGGACCTCCACGAAGGCCTCCGTGTTCTGGCCGATGGCCGCCGGATCCACGCGCGCCGCAAAGCCGGTGATGACGCCCGTCGCGCGCAGGCGGTCGACGCGCCGCTTGACCGCGGGCGAGGACAGGTTCACGCGCTCTCCGATCTCGGCCAGGCTCATGCGCCCGTCCTCGAGCAGCTCGGCGACGATGCGGCGGTCGATCGCGTCTATGCCGCGAAGGATGCCGGGCGCTGCGGCGGCGCGGGGACCCGCAGGTGCTCGGGTGCGCTGAGGACGTCGAGCAGGCGCTCCAGCAGCCAGTCGGCTTCGCCGGTCGTGATCGTCAGCGGCGGCGCGAGGCGGATCGTGCGCTCGTGCGTGTCCTTGGCCAGCACGCCTGCGCCGAGCAGGCCCTCGCAGACCGCGCGGGCGTCGCGCCGGACGCCCGCGTGCAGGTCCAGGCCGAACCACAGCCCGCGCGAACGCACCGCCGCGAGCTCCGGCGGCGCCGCGGCGTCCAGGGCGCTGCGCAGTCGCCGCCCGAGCCGCGCCGCGTTGGCCTGCGGCTCGCCCGTCGCCAGCAGTTCGAGCACCGCGCGCCCGACGGCACAGGCGAGCGGGTTGCCGCCGAACGTCGAGCCGTGCGAGCCGGGGCGCAAGACGCCGAGCACCTCGTCGTCGCCGGCGATCGCCGACAGCGGGAGGATCCCGCCACCGAGCGCCTTGCCGAGCACGTAGAGGTCGGGCACGACGTCCTCGTGATCGCAGGCGAACGTGCGCCCGGTGCGCCCGAGGCCGGACTGGATCTCGTCGGCGATCAGAAGCGCTCCGTGCTCGCTGCACAGGCGCCGGGCCGCGCGGAGGTAGCCGTCGGGCGGGAGGATCACGCCCGCCTCGCCCTGCACCGGCTCGACGAGGAAGCCGACGACGTTCTCGTCGGCGGCGAGCGCCGCCGCCAGCGCATCCTCGTCGCCGAACGGCACGCGGCGGAAGCCCGGCGTGAAGGGGCCGAAGCCGGCGCGCGCGAGCGGATCGCCGGAGAACGACACGATCGTCGTCGTGCGGCCGTGGAAGTTGCCGTCGCAGACGAGGATCGTCGCCCTGCCGGGAGGCACGCCCTTGACGTCATAGCCCCATTTGCGCGCCGTCTTGATCGCGGTCTCGACGGCCTCGGCGCCGGTGTTCATCGGCAGCACGCGGTCCTTGCCGCACAACGCCGCGAGGTCGCGCGCGAACGGCCCGAGCTGGTCGTTGGAGAACGCACGGCTCGTGAGCGTCACGCGGTCGAGCTGGGCGCGCGCCGCGGCCACCAGGCGCGGGTGGCGGTGCCCGAAGTTCAGCGCCGAGTAGGCCGACAGCGCGTCGAGGTAGCGCCGGCCGCGGTCGTCGTGCACCCAGGCGCCCTCACCGCGGGTGATGGTCACGGGCAGCGGGTGGTAGTTGTGCGCCGTGTGGCGGTCGGCGACCTCGGCCGCGTCCTCCTCGGCGCCGAGGCGCACGTCGAGCGCGAGCGTCAGGCACCGCGGGCCGCCGCCCGCCTTGAGGAACTCCGACACGTCGACGACGACAGGCTCCAAGCCGCGCTCGCGCAGCTCGAGCTCCAGGCGCGGCGTGCAGGCCGCCATCACGATCGTGCGCCCCACGACGACGGCGTTGGCGCAGAACGCTCGTGCCTCGGCGTCCGTGAGCATGATCGGGTCGGGCACGAGGTCGCAGAGCACCCGCAGGCCGTCGGCGTCGAACGCGGCGGGCGCCACCAGCGCCGTGCGCGCGTCGACCGGGCAGAAGGCGATGTCGACGTGGTACAGGCGCTCGTCGACGAGCTCGAGCGGCAGGATCCGCCCCGCGACGAGCCGTGCGAGCTCGGCGTACGCAGAGGCCGAGGAGCGCGTGCGATGGCCGCCGACGAGCGCGTCGCCGAACGGCAGCGCGTCCCCCGCGCCCTCCTGCACGACGCCGTCGCCCAGCCGGCGGATCGCGAACCCCTGGGCGCCGAACCAGGCCTCGGCGTGCGCGGGCTCGGGCCGCCGCTCGGGGTGGCGCATGCGTGCCGGGATGAAGGTGTCGCCGTCGACGAGGCCGAGGTTGGCGGTGAAGACGAGGTCCGGCAGGCCGTCGACGGGATCGAGCAGCTCGATCTCGGCCCCCGCATCGCGCAGCGCCGCGACGAGGTCGTCCCACTGGCGTTGCGCGCGATCGCGATCGACGCCGACCGCGACGTCCATCCAGGGGTTGATCGCATAGGCGACGTCGAAATGGGCGGGCGCACACATGAGGTAGCGCCGGCCCCACGGAAGCTGGAGGCTCATGCCTACACGGTGGCAGCCGGGCGCTTCCCCGCCAAGATCGCCCTCTTGCGTCTATACGCAAGAATCGAACGAATATTCCAGTCTTGCACAAGATTACGCCTTGTGGACCGGGGGTCCATCTTCGCTTCGTTTGCATGGGCCTGCCGGTCCACATGGGCCCTCGACCAACGTCCAGGTGTGGTTGCGACCGGGCATTGCGCACACTGATGGCATGTCCAACCACTCCACATTCGCCCAGAAGCTGCGCATCGGCGCGCTCTCGCTGCTGCTCTGCTCCGCAGGGGCCGCGACGGCTGTCACGACGGCGCAGGGAAAGAACGGCGCCGACGACGGCACCACCACCACCGGGACCACGACGAACGGGACCACGTCCGGGACGCCGCGGGCGCCGCTGATCTTTGACATCGAGGTCTCGAGCCTCGCCGGCGGCAAGCTGCGCCTGCGCACCGAGGTCGCCCCCCGCGGGGCGAAGGTCACGTCGGTGCGAATCCGCTACCGCAGCGTGAGCTACAAGGCGACCCGCACGACCGGCACGACCTGGGCGCGCACCGTCACGGCCCGTGGCGGCGACCGCAACGACACCGTCGTCACGCTGCGCGTCAGCGCCTGCGCCGGCACGCGCTGCACCACGAAGATCGGCAGCGACGACGCGTAGAACGTCTCGCGCACCGGCGCGTCGTCAGGAAGCCGCCGCCTCCCAGCGGGCGAAGGCCTCCTCGACGGCGCGCTTGGCGTGCGCGTGGCGCTCGCTCGACGCGGCGCTGCGATCGGGCGTCGCCCAGGCCGCGGGCAGGGCGAGCTCCTCCTCCAGCGCCGTCAGCGCCGCCTCGGCCTGCTCGATCTCGCGCTCGAGGTCCTTCACGCGCCGGCGGGCGTTCTTCGACATCCCCTTCGGCGCGCCGTTGCCGTTGGCGTTCTTCAGCCCCGCGACGGTGGCGGCCGCGAGCTTCTCGCTCGCGCAACCGGGCGCCTGAGCGGCCTTGGGCCCGGCCTGTGCCCTGACCCTGGGCCTCGCCTGCGAGACCACCGGCGCCGCGGGCGCCGCGGCCTGCGCCGCGGCGGCGGCGGGCGCGCGCTCGGCCAGCCGCTTCTCCTCGCGCACCCGCAGGTACTCCTGCCAGCCGCCCTCGTAGGAGCGCAGCGTCCCGTCCTGCACGGCGACGGTGCGCGTCCCGACCGCCTCGAGCAGGGCGCGGTCGTGGGAGACGAGCAGCAGCGTGCCCTCGTAGGCCCGCAGCGCGTCCTCGAGCGCCTCGCGGCTCTCGATGTCGAGGTGGTTGGTGGGCTCGTCGAGGATCAGGACGTTCGCGCCCGACGCGACGAGGATCGCGAGCGACAGCCGCCGTCGCTCGCCGCCGCTCAGCCCGTCCAGCGGCTTCTCGGCCTCCTCGCCGCTGAAGAGGAAGCGCCCGAGCAGCGCCCGCGCCTTGCCGGGGGTCAGGCCGGTGTGCACGACGCACGACTCGACGACGGTCCGCGCTCTCCCGCCCGGCCCCTTGCCGAGCTCGTCGGCGTGCTGGGAGAGGTGGCCGAGCTTGACGTTGTGGCCGGTGCTGAGCTTGCCGGCGGCGAGCGGGCGCAGGCCGGCGAGCGTGTCGATGAGCGTCGTCTTGCCCGTCCCGTTGGCGCCGACGAGCGACACGTGCTCGCCGCGCTCGAGCCAGATCTCGGCGTCGTCGAGCAGCACGCGCGGGGGGTCGGAGCCGACCTCCACGCGCCCGCCGGTCATCTCGAACACGACGCGCCCCGAGCGCGCGGGCGCCTTGAACTCGAACTTCAGCCCCGCGCGGTCGCGCGGGTCGCGCTCGATGCGCTCGATCTTGTCCAGGCGCTTGACGCGCGACTGCGCCTGCCTGGCCTTCGTCGCCTTCGCGCGAAAGCGCTCGACGAACTGCTCCAGGCGCGCGATCTCCGCCTGCTGCTTGTCGATCTGGCGGCCGAGGGCGATCTCGCGCGCGGCCTGCTCCTTGCGCCACTGCGTCCAGGTTCCCGGAAAGAACCGCGACCGGCCGGCCTCGAGCTCGAGCACCGACGTGCCGACGGCCTCGAGGAACCAGCGATCGTGGGCGACGAGCACGATCGCGGCGTCCAGCGACGTCAGCGTCTTCTCCAGCCACTCGAGCGACTCGATGTCGAGGTGGTTCGTCGGCTCGTCGAGCAGCAGCAGGTCGGGGTCGCCCGCCAGCGCGCGGGCGAGCGAGGCGCGGGTGAGCTCGCCGCCGGAGAACGTCTTCAGCGAGCGGTCGAGATCGGCCGCGTCGGTGAAGCCGAGGCCGCGGACCATCGCGGTCGCGCGGTCGCGCCACGTCCAGCCGCCGGCGTGCTCCAGGCGCGCCTCGGCACGCGAGTAGGCGGCGAAGGCGGCCTCGTCGCCGTCGGCCATCGCCTGCGCCAGACGCGACAGATCCCGCTCGACCTCGATGAGCTCGGCGCAGCCGCTGAGCACGTAGTCGCGCAGCGAGAGGTCGCGCGCGCGGGGCGGGCGCTGGTCGTGCAGCGACACCTTGCAGCCCTTCTGGAAGGACAGATCTCCGCCGTCGACGGACGTCTCCGCGGCGAGCATCCGCAGCAGCGTCGTCTTGCCCGCGCCGTTGCGCCCGGCGACCGTCAGGCGCTCGCGGCGCTCGAGCTTGAAGGAGACCCCACGCAGCAGCGGGGAGCCCGCGATGTCCTTGCTGAGGTCGGATGCGATGAGAACGGCCATGCATCAATGGTAGGAGGCGACGGGTTCTTGCGACCTACGTCTGAGTCCCCGCTGCCGGAACTCGCAGATGTGAGGGTCGGTCGCGCATGTTCTGTGGCAATGCGCTCATGACCACCGGAAGATGCGTGTAGCGCGCGGGCAGGAGGCCGGTGCGAACCAAGATGGGGGACGCGTGCAAGGAAGCGCGCAATCGCGAACGGAGGATGTATGCGCAAAGTGCTGCTCATGCTGCTGGCCATGCTGGCGTTCATGGGCGTCGGCGCCGCGGCGGGATTTGCAGACCAGGGACCCGGCGGCGGCGGCAACAGCGGACCGAGCGAAAACTCGGGCCCCGGCGGCGGTGGCAACTCAGGCCCCGGCGGCGGGGGCTGTGACAACAGCGGTCCCGGCAGCCCGTGCAACGGCGGCGGCGAGGACTGCGACAAGAGCGGCCCCGGCGGCGACTGCAAGCCGGACGACAACCCGCCGGCCGAGGCGTGCCCGCCCGCGACCGGTCCGCTTTCGGGCGTCGTCCAGTCCGTGTCCGACGGCATTCGCAATGCCGGCGGTGCACCGCTGGCCGATCTCGTGGACGAGATCAACTGCGGCCTGCTGGTCGACGTGCTGCACGTCAGCGCGTCCGGTACCGGGCTCTAGCCCGCCAGTCATGATGCGCCCAGGGGGCCGCCGCAGCGGCGGCCTCCTGGTCTCGCATCCATGACCGTCCCGCCCCTGACCCCCATTCGCACCGCGCTCGCCGTCCTCGCGGCAGCGGCGCTGCTGAGCGCCTGCGGCTCCGGCGACACGCCCTCGACCACGACAGGCGCCCCCGCGCGGGCGACGTCGGTGCAGGACGAGGCCGGCGACTCCCAGGCGCCCTCGGCGGAGATCGGCGGCCACGACGACGACGACGACGCGCCGGCGACCACCACCGCCACGCCCGAGCCGCGGCCGGGCAGCGCCACGTCCGAGGTGCAGCCCTCGGCCACCGCCGAGGACCCTGCCGCGACCGGCGATCCCGGCACCTCGCCGCCGCTCGCCGCCGAGCCGGCGGGGCCGAGCAAGGCGTCGTTCATCGCCTTCGCCGACGGCGTCTGCACGCGCTTTCGCTCCGACGTGGCCGCGATCGACAGCTCCCAGCGCGCGAACGAGCCCGCCTATCGCGCGCGGCGACTCGCCGATCTCTTCGGCGCCGCGGTGCAGCAGCTCACGACGCACCCGCGCCCGCGCACCGACAGGCCGGCGCTGCGGGCCTACCTCCTGCGCCTCGTCGACCAGCGCGCGCTGCTCGAGCGCCTCGCCGACGCGACCGCGCGCAGGGACGAAGGTGCTGCCGGCGACGCGCGCCGCAGCATCGACGCCGTCACGGCCGAGGCGCGCGCGCGGGCGCGCGCCTACGGACTCGTCGTCTGCGGCTCCCCGACCTGACCGCGCTCAGCGGTCGGCCGGCTCCTCCTCGTCGGCCTCGGCATACTCGGCCGGCGACAGGTCGGACTCGCGCTCGGGCGTGAACGCGTCGCGCTCGGGAAACGCGGCACCGTCGTCGTGGCTGGCGTTGCGCTCGAGGTCGCGCTCGGCGAGCTCGAAGCCCTCGGCATCGCCGCCACCGGCCTCGTAGACCGGCCGCATCGCCTCGTCGACGCGCTCGTCGCTGCCGGCAGGCCCGAGATCGGGCTCGGGGGGGCCACCGATCGCCCGGGCCTCCGCGGCCGCGGCGCGCTCCTCGCGGGTCGCGAGGTCCGGCTCGTCGTCGCTGTCCTCGAAGCGCTCCATCGCAGCTCTCCATCGTCGGATGCAGGTGTGCCCTACCCACTACCGATCGGGCGCCATCGGTAAACTGCCGCGCGTGATCTGCCGCCTGCCCGCCACCCTCGTGCTCGCCCTGACGACGCTGCTCGTCGTGGCTGCGCCGGTGCTCGCCCACGACGGCGGCGAGGGCACCTACGGCGAGACGAACGACCAGGTCGTCACGAACGCGGGCTTCATCCTCATCATCTTCTTCCCGCTGTTCTGCCTCGTCGCGTCGCTGATCCAGTGGCGCCTGGACAAGCGCAAGTACGCGCGCAAGGCCGCCGAGAAGGCACGCACCGAGCCGGCCGGCGGCTGGTAGCGCGTACCGGCTGCGCGGCGCGCGGCTGGCAGTAGGCTTGCCCGGGTACCGCGGGCACCACCGAGAGGGAGAGCGATGACGTACTTCGTGACCGGCGCGACCGGGTTCATCGGGCGCCACCTCGTCGAGCGGCTGCTCGAGCGGGAGGGCGACATCCACGTCCTCGTGCGCGAGGGTTCGCAGGGCCGCCTCGATGCCCTCGTCGAGCGCTGGGGCCGACCCGACCGCATCAAGCGCGTCGTCGGCGACCTGCAGCAGCCGATGCTCGGCGTCTCCGACGAGGAGGTCGCGGCGCTGCGCGGAAAGGTCGACCACTTCTTCCACCTCGCGGCGATGTACGACATGACGGCCCCCGACGAGGCCAACGAGCTGCTCAACGTGACGGGCACCGGCCACGCCGTCGAGCTCGCCAACGCGCTCGGCGCGGGAGCGCTGCACCATGTCTCGTCGGTCGCCGCCGCAGGCGAGTACAAGGGCTTCTTCCGCGAGGACATGTTCGACGAGGGCCAGCGCCTGCCGTCGGCCTACCACCGCACGAAGTTCGAGTCCGAGAAGCTCGTGCGCGAGCGCGCCGAGGTGCCGTGGCGCGTCTACCGGCCGGCGATCGTCGTCGGCCACTCGCAGACCGGCGAGATGGACAAGATCGATGGGCCCTACTACTTCTTCAAGGCGATCCAGAAGGCGCGCTTCGCGCTGCCCGAGTGGGTGCCGCTCGTCGGCCCCGAGCTCGGCTACACGAACATCGTGCCCGTCGACTACGTCGCCGCGGCGATGGACCACATCGCCCACGAGCCGGGGCTGAACTTCCAGGCCTTCCACCTGACCAACCCCAAGTCGATGCGCGTCGGGGAGTCGCTGAACGCGTTCGCCGAGGCCGCGCACGCCCCGAAGCTCGCGATCCGCGTCGACAAGCGGATCATCGACGCGCTGCCCAAGGGCACGCTCTCGATGCTCATGAAGCTGCCGCAGGTGCGTGAGATCAGGCGCACGTTCCTGGCCGACCTCGGGATTCCCGAGGAGGTCATCGACCACATGGCCCTCAGGCCGCAGTTCGACACGCGCGACACCGAGCGCGCGCTGCGCGGGACCGGCATCGAGGTCCCCGAGCTGCACACCTACGCCACGCGGCTGTGGGACTACTGGGAGCGCACGCTGGATCCCGACCTCTACAAGGACCGCTCGTTCGCGCACTTCATCAACGGGCGCACGGTCGTCATCACGGGCGCGTCCAGCGGCATCGGCCGGGCGACCGCGCTGAAGGTGGCCGCGGGCGGGGGGATCCCGCTGCTCGTGGCCCGCGGGATGGAGAAGCTCGAGGCCCTGCGCGACGAGATCGAGGCCGCCGGCGCCAACGCCTACGTCTACAGCGCCGACCTCTCCGACATGGACGCGATCGACGACGTCGTCGGGCGGATGCTCGCCGACCACCCCTCGATCGACGTCCTCGTCAACAACGCCGGGCGCTCGATCCGGCGCTCGATCAAGCTCTCGGAGACCGACCGCTTCCACGACTTCGAGCGCACGATGCAGCTGAACTACTTCGGCGCGATCAAGATGATCATGGCGCTGCTGCCGCACTGGCGCCAGCGCGGCTTCGGCCACGTCGTGAACGTGTCGTCGATCGGCGTGCAGACCAACCCGCCGCGCTTCAGCGCCTACGTCGCCTCCAAGGGCGCGCTGGACGCGTGGACGCGCGTCGTCTCCTCGGAGACCGTCGGGGACGGGATCACGTTCACGACGATCCACATGCCGCTCGTGCGCACGCCGATGATCGCGCCGACGAAGCTCTACGACCACTTTCCGACGATCAGCCCCGACGAGGCCGCCGACCTCATCTGCGAGGCGATGCGCTCACGGCCCAAGGAGATCAACACGCGCCTGGGTACCGCCGGCGAGGTGCTGCACGCGCTCGCGCCGAAGGTCATGGACCAGATCCTGCACGTCGCCTACAAGGTCTTCCCGGACTCCGCCGCCTCCAAGGGCGAGAAGGACCCGGCCGCGGCCGAGAAGGCGAGCGTGGAGCAGATCGCGATGGCCAACATCATGAAGGGCGTGCACTGGTAGCAGGCAGGCAGCGACGCCGCCCGCCGAGGGGATTGGCGCGGGGGCACCATCCCGCTCGGAGGCGGACGTCACGCGCGGCAGGGGGCCGCGAGCCTGCGGGCTATGCCGCGATGAACGGCTTGACGGCCTTCAGCACGGCCGCCATCTCAGACGCCTTGTCGAACGCCAGCGGCGCGGGCGACTTGCCGCGGGTCAGGCGAATGAGCCCGGCGTGGCGCGCCTCGACCTGGACGATGCTGCCGGCGGCCCCGAGGACCTCGACGGACTCGATCGCCGTCGCCGCGCCGTTGTAGGCGCTCACGCCGGTGTCCTCGAGGACGTTCGCCGTCTTCAGGAACGTCGCGGAGCTCGCGAACGCACCGCCGAAGTCGAACGTCGGCTTCGCTGCGGGCTTGCCGCCGAGCTTCTTGACGGTCGCGATCAGCGCGTCGACGTGTGCGTCCTCGTCGTCGCGGATCTTCTTGGCGAGCTTCGTGTCGTCGGCGCTGAGCCCCTTGACCTGCTTGAGGGCCTCGGTGTAGAACGTCGACTCGAGGTACTCGAGCGTCAGCGCGTAGTTGACGATGTCGATGTCGCCGGCACCGCTCTGGGCCAGGGCCCGGGCGATGTACGGGGTCGCCGACAGGGCGCCGTAGGCGGTCCCCGCGGCAAGGGTCGAGCGCAGGAGGAAGGACTCCCGCGTCATACCGTGGATCTTGATGGCGGCCAGCTCTCCGGCCACCTGGGGCGATGAAGCCATTGCGTTTCTCGCTTTCGTCCGAGTGGGGTTTAGCTGGCGATGAACGGGGCGACGGCCTTGAGCACCGCGTCCATGTCCATCGGCTTGCCGAAGGCGCCGTCGGGCAGCGAGCCCTCGAGGCCGCCCTTGCCGTCGCCGAATCCGCGGCCGACGAGCTGGTTGAGGGCCGCCGCGTGGCGGGCCTCGACGGAGTGGATCGACAGCGCGGCGGCGAGGATGTCCTTGCTCTTGATGTTGCCGGCCTGGCCGAGGTACGCGGCGGCGCCGAGGTTCTCGACGGTCGCGGCGGTCATGAGGATCGTCTCCGGTCCCTTGGCGATCGTGTCCTCGAACTTCGTCTTGGGCTTGGCCGCCGGCGTGCCGCCGAGCGACTTGGCCGTGGCGATGAGCGCGTCGACGTGCTCCTGCTCGGCCTGCGCGAGCGCCTTGGCGAGGTCGCCGATCTTCTTGTCCGTGATCACGCCGCTGTCGAGGACCTGCTGGTAGAACGTCGCCTCGAGGTACTCGAGCGTCAGCGCGTAGTTGACGATCTTCAGATCGCCCGCGTTGTCGGCCTCGGGCGTGGTGGCCGCGCCGGCGGCCGCGGTGGTCTTGTCCTTCTTGTCGTCGCCGCAGGCGGCGATCAGGACGGTGGCCGCGCTGACTGCGCCGGCCCCGCCGAGCATCTTGAAGAAGCGCTTGCGCGAGGACGGGTCGTCCGCGAGCTCCCGCAGTGCAGAGTCGGTCACGAAAATACTGCCTTCCGATTAAGAGGAACTGACATGTTCACCTCCCCTAGCGGAAAGGCGGGCGTTTCAGATCACGCGGTGGCGCGCAGCCGCTACGTCAGATCCGGAAGATCGGGACGAGTCGCTGCTCGTGCTCGGCCTCGATGCGCGCGACGACCTCGATGTGGGCCTCCAGCGGCGTCCCGCGCAGCTTCGTCCCCAGGCCCTCGTCGACCTGGAAGATCCCGGCGGAGTTGGACATCTCGATCTCCACGCGCACGGCCTTGTCCTCCCCCGGCCCGATCGAGACCTTCTCGATCGCGTACGCCGACAGCGAGTGGATGTTCGTGTGCCCGGCCTCGAACGGCACCCGCGAGCGCCCGCGGGCCATGTCGAGCGCGTCGGCCACGCGCAGGATCGCGCCCTCGACGGTGAACGGGTCGCCCTTGGAGCGGTGGGAGATGATCGCGTGCATCGTCTCGGCGACGACGATCGAGCGCGTCGGCTCGGTGTAGATGTCCTCCAGCAGCGCGGGGAGCTTGTCGGCGGTGAGAAACAGCGAGTACGTCTCGTGATCGGTGCGGTGGATCGACATCCCGACGCAGTGCAGCAGCGCCGCGGCGGCGATGACCACCTCGGCGTCACGGACCTCCAGCCCATGGTCGGCGACGATGTTGGGCTCGACGCCGCGCGCGAACAGCAGGCGCGAGAGCCGCAGCGCCATGTTCAGGACGATCTGGATGTGGACCCACGAGTGGTCGGACATGTGCAGCCGCTCGGCATTGATCCCGGCGGCATGCCACCAGGCCTTGACCTGCAGGTCGGCGTCGACGGCATCGAGCAGGCGCTGCAGGCGCCGGTTGCCGCGCGCCGGCGCGTGGACGCGCGCGTCCCCGGGCCGCGCGACCGGGACGAGCGGCTCGTCGGTCACGCGCCGGTCATTCGCCGGACTGCGCGCCCTCGCTGGCGCGCGCGGCGTGCTTGAGCATGAGCTCGCGCTGGACGGAGTGCGACGGGTTGCCGGGCTTGCGCTTGCGCCAGCGCCCGTCGGAGCGCAGCTCCCAGGCGCCGGTGTCGGTCGCCAGCGAGCGGTCGAGCGTGTCGAGCAGGTCCTCGCGCAGCAGCTCGTCCTCGACGGGCGTCAGCAGCTCGACGCGGGTGTCGAGGTTGCGCGGCATGAGATCCGCCGAGCCGATGAGGATCCGCGCCTCGCCGGCGCGCTCGAAGCTGTAGATGCGCGAGTGCTCGAGGAAGCGCCCGAGCACGCTGACGACGCAGATGTTGTCCGAGATGCCGGGCACGCCCGGACGCAGGCAGCAGATGCCGCGCACGTTCAGCGCGACCTCGACGCCGGCGCGCGACGCGCGATACAGCGCCCGGATCACGCGGCGGTCGACGAGCGAGTTCATCTTCAGGCGGATCCGCGCGGGCCGGCCGTCCTCGTGCGCGGCGATCGTGCGGTCGATCTCCTCGACGATCCCCTCGCGCATCCCGTTGGGCGCGATGAGGACCTTGCGACAGCCCTCCGGGCGCGCCAGCCCGGTGAGGAAGTTGAACATGTCGGCGACGTCGGCGCCGATCTCCTCGTCGCAGGTGAAGAGGCCGAAGTCGGTGTACAGGCGCGCGGTCTTGGGGTGATAGTTGCCGGTCCCGATGTGGACGTAGTGACGCACCCCGTCGCCCTCGCGGCGCACGACGAGGATGCACTTGGCGTGCGTCTTCAGGCCGGGCTGGCCGTACACGACGTGGACGCCCGCCTGCTCGAGCGCGCGTGCCCAGGTGATGTTCGCGCGCTCGTCGAAGCGCGCCTTGAGCTCGACCATGCAGACCGCCTGCTTGCCGCTCTCGGCCGCCCGGATCAGCGCCGGCACGAGCGGCGAGTCGTCGGACGTGCGGTACACGGTCTGCTTGATCGCGAGGACGTCCGGATCGGCGACGGCCTGCTCGACGAAGCGCTCGACGGACGTCGCGAAGGAGTCGTAGGGATGATGCACGAGGATGTCCGCGCGGCGCATCTCGGCGAGGAAGCCCACGTGCTCGGACTCCTTGCCGTGCAGGCGCGGCTGCGTCACCGGCGTCCAGGGCGCGTCGCGCAGCTCGGTGAGGCCGCGCAGGCCGTGGATCTGCCACAGGTCGCCGGTGTCCAGCAGCCCGTCGACGATGTAGACCTGGCGCTCCTCGAGGTCCAGCGCCTCGGTGAGCAGCCGGCGGACGCCGGGATCGAGCCGGACGCCGACCTCCAGGCGCACCGCCTCGCCGAAGCGCCGGCGGCGCAGCTCGGCCTCGACGGCCTGCAGGAGGTCGTCGGCCTCGTCGGAGACCTCGAAGTCGGCGTCGCGCGTGACGCGGAAGAAGCCGTGCTCGACGATCTCCATCCCGGGGAAGAGCGTGTCGAGGTTGGCGGCGATCACCTCCTCGAGCGCGACGAAGGTCAGCGGGTCGTCGTCGAGCGCGACGAAGCGCGGCAGCATCTCGGTCGGCACCTTCACGCGCGCGAAGGTCTGCTCGTCCAGGACGGGGTCGCGGACGAGCACGGCGAGCGACAGCGACAGGCTCGAGATGTACGGAAACGGTCGCCCGGCGCCGACGGCGAGCGGCGTGAGCACCGGGAAGATCTGGCGCTGGAAGCGCTTGGCCAGGGCCTTGCGCTGGCCCTTCTTGAGATCCTCCATGCCGACGATCCGGATGCCGTGCTCGGCGAGCGCCGGGAAGAGGGTCCCGAGGACGGTCTCCTCCAGGCGCTGCTGCTGGGTCAGGACGCGCTCGCGGATCGCGTCGATCGTCTGCGAGGGCGTGAGGCCGTCGGGCCCCTGATCGACGAGCCCGGCGTCGATCTGGTCGTGGACGCCGGCGACGCGGATCTGGAAGAACTCGTCGAGGTTCGAGCTCCAGATCGCGGCGAGCTTGACGCGCTCCAGCAGCGGCTGCACCGGGTCCTCGACGAGCTGCAACACGCGATCGTTGAAGTCCAGCCACGACAGCTCGCGGCCGAAGTACAGCGACTTGTCGTGGAGGTCGAGGTCGGCGGGCGCGGGCGGCTCGGGAGCCGGCTCCGAAGCGCTCACGGAGTCCTGCAGCGGTGTTTCGGTGTCGGTGGCGGGATCGCTCATCGTCGGGCGCACGCGCGCATCCGTATGAGACTACGCGCCCCCGCGCGGCGCGTCACCTTCCTGTGAACGCGGTGAGCTGCTCGAGCACGACGCCCTCACGCAGCCCGCCGCCCGCGAGCTGCAGCGGCGCCCCCAGCGCCCGCGAGGCGGCGTCGAGCAGCAGGATGCCGGCCGGCAGCAGCCGCGCGCGCTCGGGATGCAACCCCAGCGCCAGCGCGATCTCCGCCGACGGGCGCGTCACGAGCGCCTGCAGGCCCCGCGCGAGCGCCGCCTGCTCGAGCATGAGACCGCCGACGAGGCGCCGCAGCGAGGTCGCGCTGCCGCCGACCGCGTAGGCCAGCAGCGGCTGGGGCGCGTCGACGGCGGCGAAGACGCCGGCGAGCCTGCGGCGCAGGCGCGCGAGCTCGGCGCCCGACGGCGGGTCGGTCGGCAGGTCTGAGGCGGTGACGACGCCCGAGCCCACGGGCAGCGAGACCGACCACGTGACGCCGTGCGCGGCGGTGCCGACGACGAGCTCGGTCGAGCCGCCGCCGACGTCGACCACCCCGAGGCTGCCCGCCGGCGGATGGGCGAGCATCCCGACGGCGCCGGCGAACGCCAGCCGGGCCTCGTCCTCGGGCGCGAGGATCTCGAGCTCCAGCCCACAGGCGGCGATGGCCGCCTCCAGCGCGGCGGCGTTGGCGGCCTGGCGGACGGCGCCGGTCGCGACGATGCGCAGCGACCCGGCGCCGAGGCGGCGCGCCATGGCCGCCTGGCGCGCGACGATCGCGGCCACCTCCTCGACCTTCCCGTCCTCGATCCGGCCGTCGAGCCCCGCCGTCGCTCCGAGCTGCGTGAACGCGCGTTCGGAGAACAGCTCGCGCAGCCGGGGTCCGTCGTCCATCGCCACGAGCAGGCGCGTGGTGTTCGAGCCGACGTCGATGCAGGCGCAGCGGGGCACGGCGTGCCTGGCGATCTTGACATGATGGGTTTCGCGATGGACTCCGCCGCTCCGGCCATTCTCGTTCGCGACCTCAAGAAGTCCTACGGCGAGGTCCACGCCGTCCGCGGGGTCGACTTCGAGGTCGCCCGCGGCGAGGTCTTCGGCCTGCTCGGCCCCAACGGCGCCGGCAAGACGACGACGGTCGAGATGCTCGAGGGCTACCGCGAGCGCTCGAGCGGGATCGTGTCGGTGCTCGGCTATGACCCGGGCGGGCGGCCGCGCGCCATGCGCGAGCGCGTCGGGATCGTCCTGCAGGACAGCGGCACCTATCGTCACGCGACGGTCCGCGAGCTCGTCGCGCACTGGGCCGGCTTCTACCCGGCGCCGCGCGACGTCGAGGAGGTCATCGACCTCGCCGGCCTGCGCGAGTCCGAGGACGTCCGCGCGCGCAAGCTCTCGGGCGGCCAGGCGCGGCGCCTGGACTTCGCGCTCGCGCTCATCGGCGACCCCGAGCTCATCTTCCTCGACGAGCCGACGACCGGCTTCGACCCGGCCGCCCGCCGCGCAGCCTGGGAGACGATCCGCGCGCTCGCCGATCTCGGCAAGACGGTCCTCATCACGACGCACTACCTCGACGAGGCGCAGGCGCTGTGCGATCGCGTCGCGATCATCAAGGACGGGCGGATCCTCGCGGTCGGCGCGCCGGCCGAGCTCGGGGTGGGCGCATCGTCGCGCTACCGCATCGGCTGGCGCGACGAGGAGGGCGCGATGCAGACCCGCGAGACCGATGACCCCACCGCGCTGCTGCACCAGCTGACCAGCGCCGCGCTGGCGCGCGGCGTCGGGGTCACGGACCTGTCGGTGAGCCGCCCGTCGCTCGAGGACGTCTACCTGGAGCTCACGGCCGCACCGGCCGCCGAGGAGCAGCCGGCATGACCGACGCAGCGGCCCTGACCTGGCGCCAGTATCGCCTCGAGCGCAAGATGTTCTGGCGCAATCCGAGCGCCGCGTTCTTCAACTTCCTCCTGCCGCTGCTGTTCCTCTCGCTCTTCGGGGCGATCTTCGCGGGCAGCCAGAGCGACCTCGACGTCATCGTCCCCGGGATCGCCGGGATGAGCATCATGTCGACGACGTTCTCGGCCCTGGCGATGAACATGGTCTTCCTGCGCGAGCAGGGCGTGCTCAAGCGCCTGCGCGGGACGCCGATGCCGTCGGGGGCCTACCTCGGCGCGCTCGCCGGCAACGCGGTGACGAACACCGCGATCCAGATCGCGATCGTCGTCGGCGCCGGCGCGGCCGTCTTCGGGGTCGGGCTCCCGAAGGACTGGATCGAGCTGATCGTCTTCACCGGCGCGGGGGTCGTGTGCTTCGCGAGCCTCGGCGTGGCGCTGTCGCACGCGATCCCGAACTTCGACTCGGCCCCGGCGTACGTCAACGCGATCTTCCTGCCGCTGATCTTCATCAGCGGCGTCTTCTATGACGCCGGCAACGCGCCGACGTTCCTGCGCGACATCGCCGAGGTCCTCCCGCTGACGCACCTCATCGACGGGCTGTCCGCCGCGATGGTGACCGGGACGTCCTTCGCCGACGAGCTCTCCGGCCTCGCCGTCGTCCTCGTCTGGGCCGCCGTCGGCATCGTGTTCGCGATCCGCGGGTTCAGCTGGGAGGCGCGGCGCGGGTAGCGCGACGTGTGCGGCGCCGGCCGGCGGACCCGCCTGGTGCCCGACCCCGTTACACCGCCACCACGAACGTATGCGGCGGGACGCCGGTCACCGAGATCGGCACCTGGCGCAGCGGTCCGGCCAGCCACTCGTCGCGCAGCAGGCTGAAGACGGCGACGTCCAGCGATCGCTCGTGGTGTCGGTGAAAGGCGCGCAGCCGCCCCTCGCGCTGAAAGCCGACGCGCTCCAGCGCGCGCTGCGAGCGGGCGTGCTCGACGTTCGCGTACGCGCCGACGCGCTCCAGGCCGCAGAGGGCGAACGCGACATGGCACATGAGCGCCTTGCACTCGCGGTTGGCGCCGGTGCCCCACCACTCGCGTCCCAGCCAGGTGCCGATCGTCGCGCGGCGATCGCGCGCGGAGAGCTCGGCGAGGCCGGTGATGCCGATCGGGCCCGCCTCGAGGTGCTCGACGACGAGGTCGAGTTGCTCCCCGCGCCCGCGTTGCGCGGGCAGGCGCGCGAGGTACGCGCACGCCTCGGCCTCCGAGGTGTACGGGCCCCACGAGAACCAGCGCGTGACCTCGGGATCGGATGCCTGGGCGTACAGCGCGGGCGCATCCGAGGCGCGCGGGATGCGCACGCGCAGGGTCGGGCCCGTGACGGCGAGGTCGATCACGGGGCGTAAGACTACGAGGATGCTGGCGCTCATCTACGACGTGCACGGCAACCTCCCCGCGCTCGAGGCCGTGCTCGCCGACGCCGCCGACCGGGCCGCCGACGCATACCTCATCGGCGGCGACGTCGCCCTCTTCGGCCCGTGGCCCGAGGCGACGGTCGCACGCCTGCGCGAGCTGCCGCGGGCCACCTGGATCCGCGGGAACGGCGAGCGCTGGACGGCCGCGCCGCAAACCGCGCCCGAGCCGGTCCGCGGCGCGACCGCCGCCGCACGCGCAGCGCTCGGCGACGCGGTCGTCGACGAGCTCGACGCGCTCGCGCCCAGCGCGACGGTCGCACCGGGCACCCGCGCCTGGCACGGCTCGCCTGTCAGCGACGTGCGCTCCTTCACGCCGGAGCCCGGCGATGACGAGGCCGAGCTGCTGGACGGGGTGACCGAGCAGCGGCTGATCTTCGGTCACACGCACCTGCCGTTTCGCCGGACGGCTGTCACGGGCGCGATCGAGCTCGTCAACCCGGGCAGCGTCGGGATGCCGTTCGACGGCGATCACCGCGCCGCCTATGCCCTGCTCTGCGGCGACGGCGCGATCGAGCACCGCCGCGTCGCCTACGACCACGCGAGCGTGCCCGCGGCGCTGCGCGAGCGTTACGGCGACGCGCCGTGGATCCAGAGCCCGGCCTGGCGTTTCGCGCATGCGCGACGCGGCGGGCTATGAGCGCATACCGCGCGGTGTTAGCCTCCGGCGCATCCAGGGGGCAGCACCTAGAAGGAGGATCTGTATGAGCCGTTTTCGCATCCTGATCGCGTTCGGTACCGCGATCGTCGTACTTGCTGCACTCGCGACCGTGTCCTCGGCCGCCGACAAGAAGCTCTACGCGACGATGACCGGCAAGCAGGAGAAGCCGGCCGCCGGCGATCCCGATGGCACCGGCACAGCCGTCATCACGGTGAAGTCCAACAAGGTCTGCTACGACATCCGCCCGAAGAAGGCCGGCCTCACGTTCGCCGCCGGCCACATCCACGCGGGCGCGGCCGGCAAGGCCGGCGACGTCGCCGTCCCGCTCTTCCAGGCGCCCAAGAAGGTCAAGTCCGGCAAGCTCGTCGGATGCTCGCCGACCGTCGCGGCCGCGCTCCTCGCGAAGATCAAGGCCAAGCCCGCCAGGTACTACGTGAACATCCACAACGCGAAGTTCGGCGCCGGCGCGATCCGCGGGCAGCTCAGCACGACGAAGACCAGCTGACGACCGGCCCGCACCCGTCAGCCGACAGCCAGGGGCTCGCGCTCGCCGTCGCGCTCGCGCGCGAGCTCCTGCACGGCTCGGCCGCGCTGCGCGTCAGCATCGCACTCGACGGCGACCATCCGGCCGTCGTCGAGTGCGCGCGGCTGAGCGCGATGATCGTCCACGACGACGACGGGCGGCGCGAGCTGCCCCACGACGCGGCGTGCGACGTCGTGCTGCCCGAGCTGCCCCCGATGCATCGCGTGGGTCGTTTCGAGGTCGACCCGGGGGGTGGCGTCGTCGCCGGGCTGCTCGGCGGCCTGGAGATGCTCGGTCGTGCGGTCCGCGGGATCGCGGCGCTGCTGCCCGGCCGCAGCGTCGTGGCCGCCGACTACGAGACGACGGACCCCCAGACGCCGCTCGGCATCGCCGGGCGCGGGACCGAGCCGCTCGTCGTGCTGATCGGCGACGAGGAGTTCGCGCTGGACTGCTGAGCGACGTCAGGCGAGATCGCGCAGTGCGGTCGCACGGTCCTCGACGACGCTCAGCAGCCCGACGAGCCCGCTCGTCTCCAGCGTGCGGCGCACGATGCTGCCGCCGGGAGCGACGATCGTCAGCGCACCGCCGCCGGCGGCCGTCCCCTGATGGCCGCGGATGACGGCGGCGAGGCCGGTCGAGTCGATGAACCGCAGGCCGGAGAGATCCAGGCAGACGTGCGGGTGATCGCCCTCGGATGCGCCGGTGAGCGCCGCGTCGAGCTCGGGGACCGCGTTGAGATCCAGCTCGCCCGCCAGCTGCACGATCTGCACCCCGTCCTGCTCCGAGCGCCCGATGGCGAGCTGCGGCGGGTTGCTGCCCGGCTCCATGCGCGGATCATCGCGCACTCAGGCCATCGGCAGCTCCGCGGGGTTCGCACCGACGATCGCCCGCGAATCGGAGCCGCGCACGAGGACGAGCGTCACGATGATGCCGAGCACCGCGAACCCGGCGCCGGCCAGAAACGCGCGCTGAAAGCCCTCGGTCAGTGCGCTCGGCAGCGCCCCGGGGTCGCCGCCCGCGCCGGCGACGAGGCCGTTCGTGCGCGAGCTGGCGATCGTGCCGAGGATCGCGAGGCCGAGCGCCCCGCCGACCTGCTGGGACGTGTTGATGAGCCCCGACGCCAGCCCCGAGTCGTCGGGCGAGATATTGCTCACGGCGGCGATCGTGACCGGGACGAATGCCAGACCGAGGCCGATCGCAGCGATGATCATCGGCCCCAGCAGATCCGAGACGTAGCTGCCGTCGACCGGCACGCGGGACAGCCACACGAGCGCGATCGCGACGCACGCCATCCCCGCGATCAGGACGGGCTTGAATCCGAGCCTCGTCACGAGCACCGACGCCGCGCCGGCCGAGGCGATGATCGCGAGCGCGAGCGGCAGGTAGCACAGGCCCGCCTTCAGGGCGGTGTAGCCGAGCACCTCCTGCATGTAGCGCGACAGGAAGAAGAACATCGCGAAGAGCGACGCGCCGACGAGCAGGCCGACGATGTTCGCGCCGCTCAGGGTGCGCAGGCGGAAGATCCGAAACGGCATGAGCGGCGAGCGCGAGCGCAGCTCGGTCACGACGAAGATCGCGAGCAGCACGGCCGCCGCGGCCAGCAGCAGGAGCGTCTTCTCCGAGCCCCAGCCCGAGTTGACGGTGTCGACGAGCCCGTAGACGAGCAGCGACAGGCCCGCCGTGACGGTCACGGCGCCGAGCGCGTCGAAGGTCTTGGTCTCGGCCTCCTTGCGGCTCTCCACGAGCAGCCGCGGCGCGAGGAACGCGGCGATCACGCCGATCGGCACGTTGACCCAGAGGACCCACTCCCAGCCGGCGTACTCGGTGAGGACGCCGCCGAGCAGCACGCCGGCCGCGCCACCCGAGCCCGAGACCGCGCCCCAGATGCCCAGCGCCTTGTTGCGCTCGGCGCCCTCCGCGAACATGTTCGTGACCATCGACAGCGCCGACGGCGCGAGCAGGGCGGCGCCCAGGCCCTGCAGCGCCCGCGCGGCGATGAGCTGCCCCTCGCTCGTCGACAGCCCGCCCAGCAGGGACGCGAACGAGAACAGGACGAGGCCCGCCATGAAGAGCCTGCGGCGACCGAGCAGGTCCGCCATCCGGCCGCCGAGCAGCAGAAACCCGCCGAACGTCAGCGCGTAGGCGTTCGGGATCCACGTCAGGTTCTCGGGCGAGAAGTCGAGGTCCGTGCCGATCGAGGGGATCGCGACGTTGACGATCGCGGCGTCAAGCACGATCACGAACTGGGTCGTCGCGAGCAGGGCGAGGGCGAGCCACTTGCGTCGTTCGGCTGCCTGGGCGTCGGTCATGGGTGGTGCTCCAGGGGTCGGGGCGTTAACATGAGGGGAGGTTCCGCTTGGCGCGGCGCCAGCATATGGAAGAGTCATTCCGGATGTCAACACTCACGTCCCGACAAGACGGCGCGGCCCGTCCCCTACGCGCCGATGCGCGCCGCAACCGCGAGAAGATCCTCGCCGCGGCGGCCGCCGTCTTCGGTGCCTCGGGTCTTGAGAGCCAGGTCGAGGACATCGCACGGCGCGCCGCGGTCGGCGTCGGGACCGTCTATCGCCACTTTCCGACCAAGGAAGCGCTCGTCACGGCGCTCGCCGAGGAGCACTTCGAGCGGCTCGCCGCGATCGTGGAGGCCGCCCTCGACGAGCCGGGCGACCCCTGGGAGGTGTTCACCACGGCGATCTTCCGTGCCGCGAAGCCCGCGGCCGCCGACCTCTCGTGGTGCGAGATCATCGCCGGGCGCCAGGCCCCGGCCGCCGGCGAGCTGCAGGGCCAGAGGCGCCTCGCCACGGCGGCCGGCGCGCTGATGGCGCGCGCCCAGGAGGCCGGCGAGATGCGCGCGGATGCGGGCGTGCAGGACCTGCAGGCGATCATGTGCGGGCTGGGCCACGTCGCCGCGGCCCAGCGCGCGGGCGCGCGGCTGGACTGGCAGCGCTACCTCGCCGTCGCGCTGGACGGGCTGCGCGCACGGTGACCTGGTCGCGGCGCCTGCTGAGCGTCTTCTTCGTCGCCGCCGGCACGCTGCATTTCGTGCGTCCGAGAGCGTACGAGCAGATCATGCCCGAGTGGCTGCCGGCCCATCGCGAGCTCGTGCTGCTCAGCGGCGCGGCCGAGATCGCCGGCGGGGTCGGCGTGGCCTTCCCCGCGACGCGCTCGCGCGCCGGCCTCTGGCTGACGGCCGTGCTGCTGGCGATCTTCCCGGCGAACGTCCACATGGCGCTGCATGCGCGGCGCTATCGCGCGATTCCGGCACCGCTGCTGTGGGTGCGCCTTCCATTGCAGGCGCTGCTCGTGTCGTGGGCGCTGCGCGCCACGCGTCCCGAAAGTTAAAGGAAACCTCATCCGCGCCTTACCGGGGGTTGATGTCCGAGACGGACAATGCTCCGCAGGTTCCTCTTCCGTCGATCTGGAGACCCCTCCCCCATCCAGGCCGACCGCTCACGCTCCGGGATCCAAGCCGGAGCTGTGAGCAGGGAACCGCGGCTCGCGCTCCCGATACCTGACGCGACCGCAGACCGCGAGGGTTGTGGGGCGGCGGACCGATGCCGCCGCCCCGCTCCCCGCGCTTCAGCCGCACGCTCCCCCGCGCGGCAGTCGCGTAGCGAGGCCCGGCACGTGGCGCTCATTCGCCGCGCCGCCGGCCTCGGGTCGTCTTCCCGCCTTCGACGCGCGCTCGCTCCTCAACGACGACGGGGGCGCCCAGAGCGCCCCCGTCGTGCTGTCGATCCGGGAGGGAGGGGATCGTCAGGCGTTGATCGCCGTGGCCGGCACGGGCTCGAGAGCCACCGCCAGCGCCTCGTCGATCGTCATGACCGGGTGGAACGTCATCGCCTCGCGCACGTCCTGCGGGACGTCGTCGAGGTCGGCCCGGTTGCGCTCGGGCAGGATCACGTCCGTCAGCCCGGCCGCGTGCGCGGCGAGCACCTTCTGCTTCAGGCCGCCGATCGGCAGGACCCGGCCCTGGAGCGTCACCTCGCCGGTCATGCCGACGGTGTGGCGCACCGCGCGGCCGCTGAGCAGCGAGGCGAGGGCGGTCGTCATCGTGACACCGGCGCTGGGGCCGTCCTTGGGGATCGCTCCCGCGGGGACGTGGACGTGGAACTCGCGCTCGTCGAAGGCGTCCTCGGCGATGCCGAGCTGCTCGGCGTGCGCGCGGACGTACGTCAGCGCGATCTTCGCGGACTCCTTCATGACGTCGCCGAGCTGGCCGGTCAGGGTCAGGCCGCCTTTGCCCTTCATCGCGTTGGCCTCGATGAAGAGGACGTCGCCGCCGACGCCGGTCACCGCGAGGCCCGTCGCAACGCCCGGCACCGCCGTGCGCGCAGCCGCCTCCTGGAAGACCTTCTGGCGCCCGAGCGCGTCGCGCACGGCGTCGACATCGACCGTCACCGGCGCGACGGCCGGATCGGAGGCGATCTTCGTCGCCGTCTTGCGCAGCAGGGTCCCGAGCTCGCGCTCGAGCTGGCGCACGCCCGCCTCGCGGGTGTACTCGCTGACGACGAGCCTGAGCACGTCGTCCTCGACGAGGACCTCGTCCTCGCGCAGCCCGTTGCGCTCGCGCTGGCGCGGCCACAGGTAGTCGCGGGCGATGGCGGTCTTCTCGGCGACGGTGTAGCCGTCGAAGCGGATGACCTCCATGCGGTCCAGCAGCGGGCCGGGGATCGTCTCGGCCTGGTTGGCCGTGGCGATGAACATGACCTGCGACAGGTCGATCTCGATGTCGAGGTAGTGATCGCGGAACGCGTGGTTCTGCGCGGGATCCAGGACCTCCAGCAGCGCCGCCGACGGGTCGCCGCGCCAGTCGGCGCCGACCTTGTCGACCTCGTCGAGCATGATCACCGGGTTCATCGTCCCGGCATCGCGCAGGGCACGGACGAGCCGGCCCGGCAGGGCGCCGATGTACGTGCGGCGGTGGCCGCGGATCTCGGCCTCGTCGCGGACGCCGCCGAGCGACATGCGGACGAACTCGCGTCCGGTCGCGCGGGCGATCGACTCGCCGATCGACGTCTTGCCGGTGCCGGGAGGCCCGATGAGGGTCAGGATCGCGCCGGCCTTCTTGTCGACCTCGATGTCGCGCTCCTCGCGCAGCTTGCGCACGGCGATGTACTCCGTGATGCGGTCCTTGACGTCCTCGAGTCCTGCGTGGTCGGCGTCGAGCACCTCCCGCGCGTGGACGGGATCGAGGACCTCGTCGGAGCGCTTGCTCCACGGGACGGAGATGAGCCAGTCGAGGTAGCCGCGGATCATCGAGGACTCGCCGCTCTGCTCGCCCATGCGCTCGAAGCGATCGAGCTCACGCTCGGCCTGCTCGCGCACCGCGTCCGGCATCCCGGCCTCGGCGATCTTCGCGCGGTAGTCGTCGCTCACCGAGCCCTCGTCCTCGCCCAGCTCCTTGCGGATCGACTCCATCTGCTGGCGCAGGAAGTACTCGCGCTGCTGCTTCTGGGCGCCGGACTCGACGTCGTTGCGGATGCGGTTGCGCACCTGCAGCTCGGTCAGCCGCTCGCGCTGCAGCTCGACGGCGAGCGCGAGGCGTTCGCTGACGTCGACGGCCTCCAGCAGGCGGACCTTCTGCTCGAAGGTCAGATCGGGGCTGTAGCCGGCGGTGTCGGCCAGCGGCCCCGGATCGGAGACAGAGCGCAGGAACGCCGCGATGCGCTCGTCGGCGCCGCGCTCGACGAGGATCTCCTCGACGACCGCGCGGTACTCGCGCTCGAGCTCGCGGGTGCGCCCGTCGACGGGCTTGGTGTCAGGGTGCTCGGCGACCTCGGCGCGCAGGTGCCCCTCGGCGTCGGCCTCGGCCGCGCCGACGATGACGCCGCGAGAGAGGCTCTCCAGCGAGACCCCGCGGGCGCCGCCGGGCAGGCGGATGGTGTCGGCGACCTTCGCGATCGTGCCGACCTTCGCGTACTGGCCGTCGTGCCGCGGCACGAGCAGCACGCGATCCTCGCCCGACGCGTCAACCGGGAGGTTGATGTCCATCGTCGGAAAAACGACGATGTCGTCGAGCGGGATGAGAAGAAGCTTGGGCATTCCGATCCTTTCGTTGTACGCGCAACGAACTATAGCGCTATACAAATCGAAGTTGAGTCGCCATGACTAAGGTTTCGCGAAAGGCTAGCGAAGCCGCGCGTGGTGCTCGGAAGGCCCCGTCACGAGGCGATCGCTCAGGTCTCGAGGAAGAGATCCGGCAGGAGGTCGGCGTCCTCGGTGTAGGCGTAGCCGGTCAGATCGGTGATCCCCGCGTCGGCGAGGACCTCGTCGTCGATGAAGAAGTTGCCGGTCGTCTCGCGCGCGGGGCGCGTGAGGATGTGATGCGCCGCGTCGGCCACGATCTCGGGTCGGCGCGAGCGCGCCATCGCCGCCTCCCCGCCGAGGATGTTCTGGACGGCGGCGGTCGCGATGATCGTGCGCGGCCACAGCGAGTTGAACGCGATCCCGGCCTCCGCGTGCTCGGCTGCCATGCCCAGCGTGCACATGCTCATCCCGAACTTCGCCAGCGTGTAGGCGAGGTGCGGGCCGTACCAGCGCGGGTCGAGGCTCAGCGGCGGGCTGAGCGTCAGCACGTGCGGGTTCGCGGCCTGCAGCAGATGGGGCACACAGGTCCGCGACAGCAGGAAGGTCCCGCGCGCGTTGACGTCCTGCATGAGGTCGTAGCGCTTCATGGAGATCGTCGCGCTCGGGCTGACGTCGATCGCGCTGGCGTTGTTGACGACGATGTCGATCCCGCCGAAGCGCTCCAACGCGCGCTCCACGGCGTCGCAGATCGCGTTGTCGTCGCGCACGTCGCCGACGATCGGCAGCGCATGGCCCCCGGCCGCCTCGATCTCCTCGGCCGCCGTGAAGACGGTTCCCTGCAGGCGCGGGTGCGGCTCGGCGGTCTTGGCCAGCAGCGCGACGTTCGCGCCATCGCGCGCGGCGCGCAGCGCGATCGCCAGGCCGATCCCGCGGCTGCCTCCGGACATCATGATCGTCTTGCCGGCGAGGCCGCTCATCGGCGCGACCCGCGGCGGCTGAGGTTGCGCTGGCGCCCGGCCATCGACTGCAGGCTATCCGCCCGGTGCGGCGACGCGGGACGGCAGGCTTCGGCGGTCAGTAGCCGAGGCGCGCGAGGCGCTCGCGCTCCGCGCGGCGCTTGGCCTCGCGGGCTTCCTTGCGGACGCGCTCGCGTTCGCGGCGCTCCTGGTCCTCGTCGTGTCCGGTGACGATGCGGATGCTCGTGCGCAGCTTGCCGTCCTGCGCATGGGAGGCGAACTCCTGGCGGCTCGGGCGATCGTCGCGGCGCGGGCGATCGCGTCCGCCGCCGGGGCGCTGTCCGCCGGGACGGCGACCGCCGGACTCGCCGGGACGCCCGCCGCGCTCGCTCTCGGCGGGGCGGGGAAGCTGGGCCTTGACCTCGCGCACGGGGGTGGCGGCGAGCCGCACCCAGGCGTTGAACACCGGATCGCCGGGCTTCAGGCCCTCGGCGGCCTGGGCGCAGACGGCGGCCCACTTCAGCGGCTGGCCCTTCTCGTCCTGTTTGGGCTTCAGCGCCTCCTTGATGATCTCGGCGCCGCCGACGCGCTCGATGGCGGCGGTCAGGCGGGCGGGCGAGGAAAGCGACTGGTCCTGCTGAGAGGCGGTCTCGGCCTGCGGCTCGTCGGCTGCAGCGGGGGCTTCGGCCGGCTCGGGCGCGGCCCCGGTGGCCTCGGGAGGCGCGGGAGCCTGGGCCGCGGGAGCCTCGGGCGCAGCGGGCTCGGCGGCGGCGAGCTCGGGAGCAGCGGGCTCAGCGGCGGCGACCTCGGGAGCAGCGGTCTCAGCAACCGTGGTCTCAGCGACGGCGGTCTCGGCGACGGCGGTCTCTGGGGCGGCGGTGTCAGCGACCACGCTCTCGGGCGCAGCGGCCTCGGGCGCAGCGGCCTCGGCAACAGCGGCCTCGGGCGCAGCGGCGGTCTCGTCGACCTGCTCGTCGGCCTCCGTGGCGGGCGCGGTGGCCGGCTGACCCCCGCGGCGCAGGTCGGTGAGCGCGGAGAAGAAGGCGCGGCGATGGCGCTCGGCGGCCGAGGGGCGGCGGCGGCGCTTGCGTGTGGGCAGCGTCGCCTTGACGGTCGGCAGCGGCTTTGGCGGCTGGGCGACACCGAGGATCCGCGGGCCGACGGCCGGGCGGTCGGCGTCGGGCGTGACGACCGGAGGCGTCTCGCCGGCGGGCTGATCGGTCGCCGCCGCAGCGTCTGGCGCAGGTGCGGACGCGGCCTCCGCGGCAGGAGCCGGCTCGGCGGCGGCCGGGGCCTCGGCAGCAGGCGCCGGCTCCGCGGCGACGGGGGCCTCGGCAGCAGGCGCCGGCTCCGCGGCGACAGGAGCCTCGGCAGCAGGAGCGGAAGCGGCAGCGGCAGGGACCTCGGCAGCGGGCGCGGACTCGGCGGCGGGAGCGGGCTCGGCCGCGGCGTCCGGAGCCGGGGTTTCCGGCGCGGATTGGCCGTTGCTCGCGCCGTGCTCCGGGGCCTCGGCAGGCGCGGCAGGCGCGGGAGCGTCGGAGCGCGCAGCAGCATCCGCGGTCGCGGTCCTGCTCTCCTCCGTCGGTTGAGTCGCCGTCAGGCCGTCGTGTCCGGCCGTCATCTCGGCTGACGAATCGCCAGTCACTGACGTCAGGTTATCGAGGCTTGGCGGTTTACGGCGCGCAGGTTGCAGAAAAACACGCGCCGGCAAGCCCGAGTCGCACGTTCTGAGCCCGTCAGGGTGCCACCGGGACGTCCGGCGTGGCGGCGATCGCCGCCGCCGTCACGAGCAGGTGGATGTGCGCGAAGCGCTCGGCCAGCGTCTCCCCCAGGGGCTGCTGCAACGCGAGATCTGTGAGCTCGAGGATCGCCGCGCAGTGCGCCGACTGCGGCGCGCCGTCGCCGACCTGGCACGCGAGGCGCGCCAGGTCGACGAACTCAAACGACGAGCCGCCGGCGAGCGCCGTCGCGAACGCCGCCACCAGGAAGTAGTTCGCGCGCGAGAGCAGCGGGTCGCTGCGGGGGCCGGCGGGGCAGGCGGCCGGTCCGAGGTCGAGGGTGTCCGCCCCCGCGATCAGCCGCTCGAGCTGCCCGGAGGCGACGCTCGCGATCTGCGCCGGGTTCAGCCCCGCCTGCAGCGCACAGCGGAAGGTCCCGATCACGGTCTGCTGCGGGGTTCCGAACGGGATGTCCGTCGCGTAGAGGATCTGGCCCGGCGGCACGAGGGAGAACAGCGCGAGCTGATCGGATGCGCTCCACCACGAGGTGTCGAAGAAGACGTTCGGATGCGCGGGCACCTCGCGCCAGATCCAGGCGAGGTCGCACACGCCGGCATGGGCGAGGATGAAGCGCGCCTGGCGGAACTCGGCGGCGTACTCGAGGACGTGCGCGCCGAGCGCCGGGATCCCGCGCCCGGCGTGGATGAGCACCGGCAGGCGGTGCTCGTCGGCCACCTCGATGATCTCGCGCACGCCCGGGTCGAGCATCCCGAACTGCTCCGCGCGCGGGTGCAGCTTGACGCCGCGCGCGCCGAGCTCCAGGCAGCGGCGGATCTCCGCCGCCGGCTCGCTGCGCGGATCGACGCGGCAGAAGGGGACGAGCACGTCGCCGGACTCCAGCGCCGTTGCGATCACGTGGTCGTTGGCGGGGCTGTAGCCGTCGGGCTCGTGCATCGGGAACACGACCGCGCGCGAGCCCGTGGGCGCGAGCGTCGCCAGCAGCTCGTCGGCGGTGCAGGTGAAGCCGTCCGGGTCGTTCTCGCCGATGTGCGTGTGCGCGTCGAACAGCGGCGCCCCGGCCAGCAGGTCCCGGGTCTGCTCCCAGAGCGGGGTCAGCAGGTCGTCCGCGTACACGGCGGCGCAGTCTAAGCGTGCAGCCGGGCTAGGTGCCGCGCGTGCGCCGGCGCGCCGAGCGCGGCGCGATGACGTGCTCGCAGCCGACGACCCGGTCGCGGCGGTCGACCTCGGCCGTGTCCTCGCCGGGCCCGCAGTCCACGACGTCGGCCGACCCGTCGTAGGCGTTGAGCTCGTCGGCGCCCTCGCCGCCGCTCAGGCGGTCGCGCCCGACGCCGCCGAAGAGGCGGTCGCTGCCGCCGCCGCCCGAGAGCCGGTCATCTCCGCGGCCGCCCTCGACGTAGTCGTCGCCGTCCTCGCCCCAGAGCGCGTCGTCGCCGGTGCGCCCGAAGATCACGTCCTCGCCCGGGCCGCCCCAGATCGAGTCGTCGCCGCCCTCGCCCTCGAGGCTGACGTCGTCGCCGTCGCCGCCGTGGATGCTGTCCTCGCCGTCGCCGCCGAGGACGGTGTCGGCGCCCGGCGAGCCGGCGATGACGTCGTCGCCCTCGCCCGCGTTGAAGACGCTCGCGCCGTCGGGGCTGCCGGCCGGCACGAGCGTGCGCGGATTGGCGGCCTGCCCCGCGGGCACGGCGACGAGGTTGTCCGAGAGCGCGGTGCCGCGCACGTTCGGCCGCAGGTCGTCGGTCGGATCGACGAGGTAGCGGGCGGAGTACTCCGCGCAGGAGCGCAGCGCAGCCTCGTCCGTCGGCCAGGCCGGCTTCTCGGGAAAGGGGGTCGCCGTCGCGAGAACGCGGTTGGCGTTGGGCGGAAACTGCTCGCCGCCGAGCAGCGTTCCGGTCTTCACCGGCCCGCCGTTGAGCCAGCGCGCGACCTGGGAGCAGCTGGACGCATCCGAGCGCAGCACGAGGAGGCGCTCGCAGCCGCTGATGAGGCCGCGGTCGTCGGCCAGGTCGATGACCGCCATGTCGTTTCCGTCGCCGCAGTCGATGACGTTGTCGCCGGGGGCGGTGAAGAACGCGGGGTCGAGCACGTCGGTCGAGTTGCGCTCGAAGTCCGTCGCCCAGAGCAGGTCGTCGCCGGGACCGCCGACGAGCGTGTCGGCGCCGCTGCCGCCGACGAGGACGTCGTCGCCGATATCACCGCGCAGCTCGTCGCCGCCCTTGCCGCCGAGCATGAGGTCGTTTCCCTCGCCGCCGTCGATGACGTCGCCGCCGCCGCCGCCGAGCAGGACGTCGTCGCCGCCCGCGCCGGCCGGGCGGCCGTCGCCGAAGAGGAGGTCGTCGCCGCCGGCGCCGGTGACGATGTCGGCGCCGGGGCCGCCGTAGAGCCCGCCGCCGTCGCTGCGGGTCCCGTCGTTGCCGTTGCCGCCCTCGACGCGGTCGCTGCCCGCGCCGCCGAGGCCGAGGTGGTCGTCCCCGAAGCCCATGATCACGACGTCGTCGCCATCGCCGCCGTCGGCCGCGTCGTCGCCCTGGCCCGCGTTGAGCGCGTCGTTGCCGGGACCGCCGTCGAGCGTGTCGTCGCCGCGCTCGGCGCCGAAGTCCGTCCCGTGGCCGAGCTCGTCGTCACCGACCCCGCCGGTGAGCACGTCGTCGCCGCTGCCGCCGCGCAGCCGGTCGTTGCCCGACCCGCCGTTGAGGCGGTCGTTGCCGGCGCCGCCGAAGAGCAGGTCGTTGCCGCCGAGTGCGCACAGGCGATCGGCGAGCCAGCCGCCCATGAGCCTGTCGGCGGCGGAGCTGCCGCGCTTGGAGCACTTTGCCGCCTGCGCGGGCGCGGGCAGCGCGACGACCAGGAGGGCGAGCAGGAGCGCGATCCACGGGAGCTTGCGGGGCGCGGTGCGCATGCTCCGAGGTATCGACCGTGGCGCGTGCGGCGTGAGGCGCCCGGGGCGCCGGCGGACCAACGGCGCGTCGTCGCTGTCATCCGACCCGGCGCCGGCTGTCGATCGTTCGCGTGACCGCGGCATCCGAAGGCATACACTTCGAAGGCATGAGCTACTCCAACGGCAGCGTCGGAATGTGCGCCTGCGGCAAGATGGCCGTGGCCCATTGCAGTCGCTGCGACACGCCGGTCTGCGAGGTCCACGCGACCGCGCTGCCCGAGACCCCGGCGGGCATCTCGCCGCATGCGGCAGGCAGCTTCGGCGTCGCCGTCCGCACCCCGGCCGAGCCCACCTGCCAGGCCTGCCGCGCCGAGATGGGGCAGTACGCGCTGCACCAGGCCGTCGCCGCTCCGCGGGCGACGCTGCCCACCCACTGGCTGGACCGTGCGATCGCGCTGAGCGGGGACAGCAGCCGCAGCGACCTCGAGAGGGCCGAGGACGCCGATCTGCCGTCGTCGCTGACACCGAAGCAGGTCGCCGAGGAGTTCCTGCGCCGCATGGAGCAGCCGCCGCGCGAACGCGTGCCGATCAGCGCGAGCACGGTCCTGCGCAAGCCGGAGTACGTCGAGGGCTGGACGGTCGACTGCCGGCGCACGGAGTACATCGCCGCGGGCGCGGGGGCGCGCTACAAGCTGCCGTGCCTCATCTCCGTGCACGGCGAGCTGCTCGGGCCGATCCTCGAGGACGACAAGCACGCCAGCGCGACCTGGTGGATCGTCGACGACACCGACATCGAGCTGTCCAGGCTCGTCGCGGGGGTGGCGAACATCCTCATGCTGAGCGCGTTCGTCACCGGGTCGCCGTAGCCGTCCGCACCGACGTCGCCGCCGCGACAGAGCTGCTCGCCGCGCTCGTGGCGATCGACTCCGTCAACCCCGCGCTCGTGCCCGGCGCCGCCGGCGAGGCCGAGATCGCGTCGTTCGTCGCCGCCTGGCTCACCGAGCGCGGGCTGGACGTCACGGTCGATGACGCGGTGCCCGGGCGCCCGAGCGTCGTCGGCGTCGCGCGCGGGACGGGCGGCGGCGCGGCGCTGATGCTCAATGCGCATACCGACACCGTCGGGATCGCGGGGATGGCGCGCCCGCACGAGCCCGAGATCCGTGACGGGCGGCTGCACGGCCGCGGCTCCTACGACATGAAGGCGGGCCTGGCGGCGATCATGCTCGCCGGCGCGACGGCGGCGCAGGACGGGCTGCGCGGCGACGTCCTCGTCACGGCCGTCGCCGACGAGGAGCACGCCAGCGAGGGCGTGCAGGCGGTGCTGCGCCGGTTCACCGCCGACGCCTGCGTCGTGACCGAGCCCACGTCGCTGCGCGCGTGCATCGCGCACAAGGGCTTCGTCTGGGCCGAGCTGGAGATTCGCGGCCGCGCGGCCCACGGCTCGCGCCCCGACCTCGGCGTCGACGCGATCGTCGCGATGGCGCCGGTCCTCGCCGGCGTGCGGGGGTTGCAGGCGCGCCTGGAAGCGCGCCCCCACGACCTGCTCGGGCCGGCGAGCCTGCACGCCTCGCTCGTCGGCGGCGGCCAGGAGCTGTCGAGCTACCCCGAGCGCTGCGTGCTGTCGATCGAGCGGCGCACCCTCCCCGGCGAGACGCCCGCGCAAGTGCGGGCCGAGCTCGAGGAGCTGCTGGCGGCCGCACGCGCGGAGGACCCGCGGATCGAGACCGAGCTGCGGATGGGCCTGGCACGCGAGCCGTTCGAGGTCGACCCCGGGGCCGCGATCGTGACGACCCTGCTGGCGGCCGCCCAGCAGATCCTCGAGGCGCCGCCGCCGGTTGTCGGCGACCACCCCTGGATGGACGCGGCCTTCACGTCCGCGGCCGGCATCCCGACGGTCGTCTTCGGGCCCGACGGCGCGGGCGCGCACGCGGTCGAGGAGTACGCCGACCTCGACAGCGTCGCCCGCTGCGCCGACGTGCTCGTCGCGACCGCGCGGCGCTTCTGCGCCTAGGGAGCCTTCGTGACAGGCTCCTCCTGCGGCCCATGCGCTCAGCCGAGCGTCATCCGATCGCCGTGACGCCGCTGACCGGCGGCAGGCTGGCCGCGGCGGTGAACCACGTCGCGCCGGCGTCGGCGGAGCCGAAGACGTCTCCGGACGTCGCACCGAAGTACAGCTGCAGCGCCGGTCCCTCGCCCGCGCTGGCGAACGCCTGGCGCAGGACCGTGAGGTACGCGTTGCGCTGCGGCAGGCCGTCCCCGCGGGCCGTCCAGGTCGCGCCGGCGTCGCGGGTCTCGTAGACGCGCACGCGGCCCTCGGGCGTGACGCGGTCGACGTCGGCCTTGAGCGGGATGACGTAGGCGCTGTCGGGGTCGGCGGGGTCGACCGCCAGCGGGAAGCCGAAGCTCGACGGCAGCCCCTCGGCGATGTCGATCCAGCTCGCCCCGGCGTCGTCTGAGCGGTACACGCCGCCGTGGAACTGCATGAAGATCCGCTCGGGGCGCGCTGGGGCGCGCTCGAGGTGGTGCACGCAGAGGTCGTTGGTCTCCTCGCCCGCCCCCTCGGGCATGTAGCCGGCGACGAGGCCGCGGTTGCCGCGCTCCCAGCTCCTGCCCCCGTCCTCCGTGCGCCACACGCCGGCGGCCGAGATGGCGATCGCGAGCTTGTCGGGCTCGCCCGGCCACGGCACGATCGAGTGCAGGCACAGCCCGCCGCCGCCGGCCTGCCATGTGCTGCGCGCCTGCTGCTCCCACAGCGCCTCGTTGATCTGCCAGCTCGCGCCGCCGTCGCGGCTCTCGAAGAGCACGCCGGGATCGCCGCCGGCGTACAGCGGCGCATCGTCGCCCTCGCCCGGCGTGATCACCCAGATGCGCTCGAGCGCCTTGTCGCCGCCGTCCGGGAGCGCGAGGCCTGCCGCCTGCTCCCACTCGCCGGCGGCGTCGTCGGTCGTCCAGATCTTCGGCCCGTGCCACGCGGACGTGACGGAGGCGACGAGCCGGCCCGAGCGCGGGTCGCGCATCGCGTATTCGACGGGCTCGCCGGCGAATGCGCGGGCGGTCACGTCAAACGGCCCGCCCGGCTCGCCCTCGAGCACGAACAGCCCCTTCTTCGTACCTACAAGCAGTTCGGTCATGCGCCAGAGCGTAAACCGCTTCGATGCCCGCGGGGTACGATCTTCCGCGATGCCCGAACAGCTGCACTTCACGCCGTCCGACGAGGCCAACGCGCTGATCGCGACCGACCCGATGGCCCTGCTCGTCGGCTTCGTGCTCGACCAGCAGGTCACCGTGCAGAAGGCGTTCTCGGGCCCGCTCGCGCTGCGCGAGCGCCTCGGCTCGCTGGACCCCGCCACGCTCGCCGCGGCCGACCTCGAGCCGGTCTTCCGCGAGCGCCCGGCCATCCACCGCTTCCCCGGCGCGATGGCCCAGCGCGTGCACGACCTCGCCGTGCACGTGATCGAGCGGTACGACGGCGACGCCGCGCGGGTCTGGACCGACGCCGCCGACGGCGATGAGCTGCGCGCCAACCTCACCGCGCTGCCCGGCTTCGGCGAGATGAAGATCAAGGCGCTCGGCGGCGTGCTCGCCAAGCGCTTCGGCGTCGATGCCGCGCGCGAGCTCGTCCCCTGGCACCCGACGCTGGGCGATGTCGACTCCCCCCAGGCGCTGGCGGACTACCAGGCCGCCAAGCGCGTGCACAAGAAGGAGTGGGCGAAGGCCCGCAGCGGCGCCTGACGCGCGGCCCGGCGAGGATCCGGGGAGCCTCGCGAACGCCCGCGGCCTGCGTCCTGGAGCCCTCGGCCGTCGAAAGACTGGACGACACCCCTGGGCCCAGATAGAATCTTATAAGGTTCTACGAAAGTCAGATTCCGGCTGGGGCCGGGACTGCGAACGCTGCGCTTCGCTGTTCTTCGGGAGGGGAAACGTGAACGAAATTGTTGCCGCGACGGATACACACGCGCTCTGGCAGGTAGCGCTCGGGATGGGCGCGGTCGTACTGGCCGTCGTGATCGTCCTCTTGATGCTCCTGCTCAGCCTCGTGAAGGACATCGAGGGGCGCGTCGGCGTCCTGCTCGAGACGGCGGGCGCGGTCGCCGGACAGACCGCGCACCTCACGGCGCTCGCCGCGACGCCGGGCGTGCTGAACGGCATCATCGAGGAGGCGCTCGTGCAGAACGAGTACATGGACGTCCTCGCCGGCCATTACGCGGCGCCTGGAGAGGTGATCGCATGAGCACCGACACGATGACCGTGCTCAGCCTGGTCGAGGCGGTGCTGCTGATCGGTGTCCTGGCATTCGGGCTCATGCGCGTGCGCGCCCGGCTGGCGAACATCGGCGTCGGGCTCGGCGCGCTCGGCGGCGCGCTGTCGACGGTCGAGTCTCAGCACCTGCGGCCGCTCGGCCGCTGGGTGGCGGACATCAACGCGCCGCTGGCCACGATCATGTCCGTGCTGCCCGGCATCGCCGCCAAGGCCGCTTTCGTCGTCCGCAAAGTGACCGGGGGCTGACATGGCCGCTATCTGGATCATCGCCCTGCTGCTGGTCGTCGCCGCTCCGATCCTCGTGATCGTGCTTGCGGGGATCGTCTCGGCCGCCCGAACGATCGAGAACAACGTCACGGCCATCGCCGGCGTGGCCGCCGCGGGGTCGACAGACCTCGACGCGGTCGTCGTCCTGCTCACGACGCAGAGCTACATCAGCCAGATCGTCGATGGACTCGCAAACTACGGCGGCTCGCTGAACGCTGCCCTTCCGGACGCTTAGGGGTATTCGATGGAACCTGCCGTGGCTATTGTCATCCTGCTCATCACCGTGATCATCGCGGCGCTCGCGATCTACCTCGCGGTCACGATCTACCTGCTGTTCAAGATCAACAAGGGGCTGGACCGCACCCTCGCCAGCGTCGGCGAGATCGCGTCGAAGACGGCGCCCGTCAACGGCGTGCTGGACGCCGTCAACGCGTCGCTCCTGGCGGGTCGCAACCTGCTCGAGGGCCTGTTCCTCAAGAAGGCCGGGGACGACGCAGCCGGACTCGTCGAGTCGGCCTTCCCCGGTGAGGGGGCAAGGTTCCTCAACCGCGTGGGCCGGCGTGGCACGGTTCTGCCCATCGGCGAGACCTACCCGCGGGGCGAGGCCATCCTCAACTCGCTGCTCGGCGCGCCCCCGGCAGCCGCTGCCGCCGCCGCACCCGCGGCGCCGCCCGACCGTATGTCGGCCATGGGCCAGCGGCCCTGGGAGCGCTGACCGGCCACTCGGCCGGAGGCGATCGCTCAGCTCCTCGGCGGCGATGACTCGTCGTCGAGTATGCCGGCCAGATCCTCCATCAGCGCGCTGCTCTCCTGCAGCTGCGTCGTGAGGATCTGGCGGGCGACCTCCAGCAGCTGAAAGACGCGTGGGTCGGCGACGCGGTAGTAGATGCTCGTGCCGGCCCTGCGGTTCTCGAGCACGCCCTGGCGGCGCATCGCGCCGAGGTGCTGGGATGTCCCGCTGGAATCCAGGCCCAGCGCGGCCTGCAGATCACCGACGGTCCGCTCGTTCTCGCGCAGGAGCTCGAGGATTCGCACGCGTGCCGGATGGCTCAGCAGGCGAAAGAACTCGGCCTTGACGCGGTCGACGGGCGGGCTCTCGCCCCGCGTCGCCCGCGCCACGACCTCGGTGCCCCCCCGCTGCGAACCGGCCCCGTCCTCGTTGTGCCTGTTGGTGCTCATGTCACCCTGCTGTCGTTGAGATCCGTAAGGAAGGACGGGTTCGTCCTCACCATCGTACGAGCAATCGTGCGCGAGCGTGTACCCAGCTGCTGCACGATCTATCTTAAAGGAACAGGAATCTCTAAGATTGCGGCGCAACGGGCGATCCTCCGGATCCCCCCAGCGGTCTGCCGATCAGGCGTGCGGTGTCAGTCCGCGCGCCGGCAGGACGAAGGAGTGGGCCACCGGCACGCCTGTCGCGATGACGTTCAGAGCGCACCACAGGTGGTCCTGAGCCGGGCTCTCCCCCGGTTCAGGACCAGCGCTCTCTCGGCGAGATCGGGTGAATTCCCTCCGGGATGCGGATTGCACGTATGCTCCCGCTTTCTTCCTGAGGGGTTTGGAGGCAGTACCAGATGACGACGCCCGGAGACGAGCAGCGAGCCTTGCTCTCGGAAGGTCAGGCCGCTCTGTTCGCCTCGCTGGCCGACGCCACGCCGATCGGCATCATCCGGTACCTGGGCGAGGGCGACCCGCGGGCGGTGGCGCAGATCACCGCCAGCATCGGCGTCGACCGGAGCGCGGTGCTCGAGCATGTCGACGCGCTGCGCAACAACGGCGTGCTCGATTCCCATCACGACACCGCGTTCACGCGCTACGACGTCAAGGACGCCCGCGTCTTCCAGCTGCTCGAGCTTGCGACCGAGATCCTGGCTGCGCGGCCGCTGTCGTTCGAGCGCAGCCGCGCCAGCGACCGGCTCCCGGTCGCATACGACGGACTGACGGATGCGGACCGCGAGCGCGCTCGCGACTCACGGCTGGCCTGAGCCGGCCGGGTGATCCACGGCAACCGCAGCGGCGTCGCCGACGACCGCTGACGGCTCGCCGAGCCCCGCCCCCTCGGAAGGAGGCGGGGTCGACCTTCGTGCAACCAGTGGAGACGGCGGGAATCGAACCCGCGTCCGCGATCGCGTGACGGTGACGTCTACGAGCGTATCCGGCGCTCTGATCTCACCCTGAGGTCGCCTCGCCGGCGGGGTTCCCCAGGGCCAGCTCCCTGAAATTTCTCCGGTTCGGCGGGAGCGGACCTCCCCGGATGAGCCGACATCTGATTCCGGCGATCCCCACGGTCGGCAGGCGGGGGCCAGAACCTCACTCGCCTAGTTTGAGCTAGACAGCGAGGGCGTACTCGTGAGAGTCCGCACGTATGGTTTTGTCAGGTGTTTTACGAGGCCTCCTGACACCTCGGCTCGCAACCACCGTCACGAAGTCGACCACGTCGAAGCCATGTCGTCCCCGTGGCGGTTACCGCTGTGCAGTCTAGCCGACCCGGTTCTACGGCTGGACCGGCGTCGTCGGCGGGACCGCCGGCGCGGGCGCGGGCGCCGTGACGGTGGGCGCCGGCGTCGTCTCCACGGGCGGCGCCGTCACGACCGGCGCCTCGGGGACGGCCTGCGGCGCCGGCACCGTCACGGTCGTCGGGGGCGGGGTGGTCACGGTGCGACCGGGAACCGTCGTCGTCTGCGTCGGCTGGGCCGGCGCCTGCTTCGCCGGCCCGAAGTACGTCGTGCCGCCCCCGCCGACGACGGCGTTGCCGGTGACGAGCTCGGGCACGGTGAATGCCACGGCGGCCACGAGGAAGCCGAGCAGGCCGGTGATGATGGCCAGGCGCCAGCGGCGCGCGGCAGCGGTCGGCCCGGTCGAGTGGTAGCTGATCTCGCCCTGCTGGGCGACGCGCTGCAGCTCGGGCTGCGGTGGCGGCTCGGAGTCCGGCGCCGCCGCGCTGCGCACGACGCCGCGTACGGGCACGACCTGCGTCACGACGCGCGCCGGCCGGTCGAGCGCCTCCTTGAGGATCGCGACGATCACCGGGGTGAACGCCGCCGAGGCAAGGGTTCCGGGCGCCCAGATCTTCGAGGTCGCGTACGCCGCACCGGCCGAGGCGAACGCCGTGATCAGCAACGTCGTCAGGTCGATGCCGCCACCGGAGGAGGACGACGAGGCGCGAGAGGTCATTGCTGAAGAGGTTGACACGCGAGTGCGGCTCCCCAGGAGCGACGGCTCCCAAACGGTGTCGCGGCGACCTTTCATCCGGCGCTTAAACAACGCGACGCGGTTCCGGGGCCGCTTGAGGAACCCTCGACCGGGTCGCGCTCCGAAGAGGCGCCCCGACGTCTGGGTGGCGCGGCCTCACACCTCGGTGGCCTCGCTCTTTGCGGCTCCAGTCCCGCGTCGCAAGACGACGGTACAACGGGCGCGGGAATGGTGGCAAGAGCCGATCCGCACGAGTTGCCGCATCTTCCGTGAATTAGTCTTGGCGGCATGACCGTGCAAGATGTTTCCTGGGATCTCTCACCGCTCGTCCACGGCGGGGACGACGCCGGCGCCGACCGCCTCCTCGACGAGGCCGCGCAGCGCGCGCAGGCCTTCGCCGACGACTATGCCGGGCGCCTCGGCGAGCTCGCCGCCGCCGACTTCGCCGCGGCCGTCGCCGAGCTGCAGGCGATCTCCGAGCTCGCCGCCCGCGCCGGCAACTACGCGATGCTGCGCTTCAGCATCGACACGGCCGACCCCGCGCTCGGCGCCCTGCTGCAGCGCGTGCAGGAGAAGAGCACGCAGATCGAGACGAAGCTCCTGTTCCTCGAGCTCGAGTGGGCGGCGCTCGATGACGAGCGCGCCGAGGAGCTCCTGGCCGCCGACGGCATCGACACCGCCCGCCACTTCCTGCGCTCCGCGCGCCGCTATCGCCCGCACCTGCTCTCCGAGCCCGAGGAGAAGATCTTCGCGGAGAAGTCGGTCACCGGCAGCTCCGCCTGGGGACGCCTGTTCAGCGAGCAGACGTCGGCGATCGCGGTCGACCTGCCCGGCGAGGAGGAGCCGGTCCCGCTCGACAGCGCGCTCGCGCGCCTCGTGTCGCCCGACCGCGACGAGCGCCGCGCGGTGGCCGAGAGCGTCACGGAGGCGCTGAAGCCCGGGCTGCGCACGCGCGCCTACATCTTCAACACGCTGCTCGCCGACAAGGCCACCGACGACCGGCTGCGCCACTATCCCAACTGGCTCGCCGCGCGCAACCTCTCCAACGAGGCCTCCGACGAGTCCGTCCAGGCCCTCGTGACGGCGGTGCGCAACCGCTATGAGATCGCGCGCCGCTGGTATCGCCTCAAGGCCAAGCTGCTGAGTCTCGACGTCCTCGCCGACTACGACCGCGTCGCCGCGGTGACGCAGGACGACGAACCCGTCGACTGGGAGGACGCCAAGGATCTCGTGCTCGCGTCCTACGACGCCTTCACGCCCGAGCTCGGCGACCCGGCCCGTGCGTTCTTCGACGAGCATCGCATCGACGCTCCGCCACGGCCGGCCAAGCGCGGCGGCGCCTTCGCCGCGTACACCGTGCCCTCCGAGCATCCCTACCTCATGCTCAACTACACGGCCAAGCGCCGCGACGTGCTCGTCCTCGCCCACGAGATGGGCCACGGGCTGCACGCCGAGCTCGCCCGCCCGCGCGGCGTCTTCGAGCAGGGCACGCCGCTGACGCTCGCCGAGACGGCGTCGGTCTTCGGCGAGACGCTGGTCTTCAACCGCCTGCTCGGCGCGGCGTCGACGCCCGAGTCGCGCCTGTCGCTGCTCGCCGAGTCGATCGAGGGCTCGATCGCGACGGTCTTCCGCCAGACGGCGATGAACCGCTTCGAGGATCTCGTGCACACGTCGCGCCGCGACGAGGGCGAGCTCTCCGTGGACCGCTTCAACGAGCTGTGGACGCAGTCCCAGGAGGAGATGCTCGGCGACAGCGTGCGGCTCACCGAGGGCTACGGCACGTGGTGGTCCTACGTCCCGCACTTCATCTCGACGCCGGGCTACGTCTACGCCTACGCCTACGGCCAGCTGCTGGCGCTCTCGATCTACAAGCGCTACGTGGACGAGGGCGAGGCGTTCGTGCCGAGCTACCTCGAGCTCCTGCGCGCCGGCGGGTCCAAGAGCCCCGAGGAGCTCGGGGCGATCGTCGGGATCGACCTCGCGGACCCGGGCTTCTGGGACAGCGGGCTGGACCTCGTCGAGAACCAGCTCGAGGAGGCCGAGGCGGCGGCGCACGAGGCGCTGGCGCGCGCGACGTGATGGCTGCCGTGTAGACCCGTCGGAGGTTCAGCGTGCCTTCAGGCGCCCTTGTCACAATGGGGCCATGAGCCAGCCCTGGTCAGCGCCCCCCATGCCCGCGCCGCCGCCGCCCGCGGCGGATGCCGGCGCGCCGGAGCACGCGCCCGACATCGCGCCCGAGCCGCCGCGCCCGTGGTGGCGGCGCAGCCTCAGCTGGATGGTCGTCGCCGGCGCCCTGCTGCTGAAGTTCGGCAAGGCCGCGCTGCTGCTGCTGCCGAAGGCGAAGCTGCTGACGACCTCGGGAACGATGCTCGTCTCGCTCGTCGCCTACAGCTTCATCTGGGGCTGGAAGTTCGCGCTCGGCTTCGTGCTGCTGCTGTTCGTCCACGAGATGGGACACGTCATCCAGCTGCGCCGCGAGGGCATCCCCGCAAGCGCGCCGATGTTCATCCCGTTCCTCGGCGCCGTCGTGACCGCGAAGTCGCTGGGCGAGGACGCGACCGCTGAGGCGCGGGTCGGCCTCGCGGGGCCGATCCTCGGCACGCTCGGCGCGCTCGCGCTGCTGCCGATCGCGCTCTCGACCGGCGAGGACTTCTGGTACGCGCTGATCTTCACCGGCCTGTTCCTCAACCTCTTCAACCTCCTCCCCGTCGTGCCGCTGGACGGCGGCCGCGCGATGGCGGCGCTCTCGCCGTGGATGTGGTTCGTGGGCCTCTTCGCCATGGCGCTGCTGGCCTTCGTCTACCCCAACCCGATCATGTTCCTCATCCTCCTGTTCGCCGTGCTGGAGACCTACCGCCGGTGGAAGGCGCGCAAGGAGGGCGGCGAGGAGGTCGCCGCCTACTACCGCGTCAAGCCCGCCCACCGGGTCGCGATCCTCGGCGTCTACCTCGCGCTGATCATCGTCTGCGGCGTGGGCATGGAGCTGACGCACATCGAGCGCAGCATCCCCTCCTGACCCATGGCCGAGATCACCGTCGAGCGCCTGGTCAAGCGCTACGGGGAGACCCTCGCCGTCGACGACCTGTCCTTCACCGTCGAGGCCGGGCGGGTCACGGGGTTCCTGGGCCCCAACGGCTCGGGCAAGTCGACGACGTTGCGCGCGCTGCTGGGCCTCATCCGGCCGACGAGCGGCCAGGCGCTCGTGATGGGCAAGCCGTTCGCCGAGCTGCGCAACCCGGTGCGGTCGGTGGGGGCGTCGCTGGACGCCGCCGACGTGCACCCCGGCCGCTCCGGGCGCGGGCACCTGCGCACGCTCGCCGCCGCCGCGGGACTGCCCAACAGCCGCGTCGACGAGGTGCTCGACATGACCGAGCTCACGCCGGCGCGCGACCGGCGGGTCAAGGGCTACTCGATGGGCATGCGCCAGCGCCTGGCGCTCGCCGCGGCGCTGCTCGGCGACCCGAAGATCCTCATGCTCGACGAGCCCGCCAACGGCCTGGACCCGCAGGGCATGCGCTGGCTGCGCGACATCCTCGTCTCGCTGGCGGCCGAGGGCCGGGCCGTGCTGATCTCCAGCCACGTGCTCTCCGAGGTCGAGCAGACCGTCGACAGCGTCGTGGTGATCGGCGCCGGGCGCCTGGTCATGCAGGGCACGCTGAACGATCTCATCAAGGGCGACCGGCGGCCCGCCCTCGTGCGCTCCCCGCGGGCCGACGAGCTGCGCGAGCTGCTCGAGGACGACGGCGCGCGCGTCGTGCTCGACGGGCGCCCGGACTCGATGCTCGTCCACAACGCGACGCTCGAGCAGATCGGGACGCTCGCGGCCGACAACGGGATCCCGGTGTTCGAACTCACGCACGAGGTGTCGACGCTCGAGGACCGCTTCCTCGAGCTCACCGGCGAGGGCGGCAACGTCCGATGACTGCGCGCCATCGCTTCACGATGGTCAGCGGCGAGCACGAAGGCCGGTCCTCGCGATGAACGTCCTGAAGTCCGAGTGGCTGAAGCTCGTGTCGGTGCGCACGACGTGGGCGCTGCTGGGGGCCATGATCCTCATCGAGGGCCTCGCGGCCGGCCTCACGACGTCGCTCGGCGACGTCGACGACCTGCGCAGGCGCGACGTGGCGACGCTCATCATCGGGACGCATCTCGCGATCGTGTTCATGTTCACGCTCGGCGCGCTGCTTTCGACGAACGAGTATCGGCACGGCACGGCGAACTCGACCTTCGTCGTCACCCCCAGGCGCGAGCGCGTCATCCTCGCCAAGCTCGTCGTCGGCCTCGTCGTGGGGGTCGTGGGAGCGCTGCTCTACGTGGCCGTCAACGCCGGGCTCGGGCTGTCGATCCTCTCCAACCGCGGGATCCCGGTCGACTCCGACAAGGCGGTGAACATCTACGTCGGGGTCGCCGTGGGGCTCGTCCTCGGCTGCCTGTTCGGCGTCGCGCTCGGCGCGCTGCTGCGCAACCAGATCATGACGGTCGTCACCGGGATGGTGATCTTCCTGCTGGCAGGGACGGCGGCCCTGTTCATCGGCAACGACGTCGGCCAGTACTTCCCCGGCGAGTCGCTGCTGGCGCTCAACGGCACGCCCGGCGCCGACAAGACGCTGCTGAGTCAGACCAACGGCGGGCTGCTGCTCGGCGGCTACTGCGCCGCCGTCGGCATCCTCGGGATGGTCCTCACGCGCCGGCGCGAGATCACGTAGCGCCGACGACGAGCCGGGGCGCCGATGACGCGCAGGGCTCCCCGCGAGGTCGGCCGCGTCAGCGGTTGACCTCCCGCAGCGCGCGGTCCATGTCGCGCTTGGTCTCGCGCTCCTTGATCGCCTCGCGCTTGTCGAAGCGGTCCTTGCCCTTGGCGAGCGCGATCTCGACCTTCGCCCGGCCGCCGGAGAAGTACATCCGCGTCGGGACGAGCGTGAGGCCCTTCTCCTTGGTCTGCGCCTTGAGCTTGTCGATCTGGCCGCGGCGCAGCAGGAGCTTGCGGTCGCGCTCGGGATCGTGGTTATTGCGCGAGGCGGGCGCGTACGGCGGGATGTGGACGCTGACGAGGTAGACCTCATCGTCGCGGATGAGCGCGTAGCCCTCCTTCAGCTGGGCCCCGCCGTTGCGCAGCGCCTTGACCTCGGTGCCCTCGAGCACGATGCCGCACTCCATCCGCTCGATCAGGTCGAAGCGGTAGCTCGCGTAGCGGTTGGAGGCGACGTCGCCGGGTGCGACCTTGCGCTTCTTGGACTTGGCCATGACCTACCGAGCGTAGTGGCCCGCGAGATCGCGGTCCTCGGCCACGACCGACCATGCCCGATTGCGCGAGATCCCTCGCAGCGGCCGGCGCGCACCCTCGAGCACGCCGAGGAGATGGGCGGCCAGGCGGGCGTACAGGTCATCGGGCAACCCGCGCTCGAGCAGCCGCAGCGACACCCGCGTGTTGGCCCACGACAGGCCCGTCTGCGCGACGTCGGCGGTGAACGACTCCTCGCGCTGCATGAGGTAGACCGCCTGCAGCTGATCGGTGGCGGCCGATGCGCGCGCGATCTCGGCGTCGTAGTCGCGTTGGCGCTCGGTGAGCGCGAACCGCGCCGGGCGCTCGGCGACCCAGGCCGATCCGATCACGCCGGCGCTCCGTACCGGGCGCCAGGGCGCCTGGCGCGCCGCGAGCTTCGGACTCAGGTCGACGTCCCCGAGGCCCGCGGCGCTCACCCAGGTGTGCCGGTGCCTGGACGCGATCTCCTGCCCGATGCCCACGGGTGGCGCACCGTCGCAGCCGGGCCCCTGCACGAACATGCACTTGCCGTGTCGGATGCGCACGTCGGCGCCGAGGCTGCGCAGCACCTGACCTACGACCACGGCGTGATCGCGTGCAGACCAGCCGTCGTCCGGCGCGCCCAGGTGGAGGAACTGCTCGGTCCAGAGGAACCCGTGCAGCTCGTCGGCGAGTCGCGGGTCGTGCAGAGCCGCGGCGAGGCCGGGTGAGGAGTCGGGCACGCACCGCACGGTACCGTCGTCGCCATGGATCGGTTCCGGACGATCATCGAGCCGTTTCGCATCCACTCCGTCGAGCCGATCCGGATGTCCGATCGCGCCGAGCGCGAGGCGCGGCTGTCGGAGGCCGCGTTCAATCTCTTCGCGCTCCGCAGCGAGGACGTCCTGATCGACCTGCTGACGGACTCCGGGACGGGCGCGATGTCCTCCGAGCAGTGGGCGAGCCTGCAGCGCGGCGACGAGAGCTACGCGGGGTCGCCGTCGTGGTTTCGCTTCCTCGCGGCGGTGCGGGAGCTCTTCGACTTCGCCCACGTCATCCCGACGCACCAGGGCCGGGCCGCCGAGAAGATCCTGTTCACGGTGCTCGGCGGGCCCGGCCGGGTCATCCCGAACAACACGCACTTCGACACGACGCGCGCGAACGTCGAGTTCTCCGGAGCGGTGGCGGTCGACCTCGCGATCCCGGAGGCGCGCACGCCGGGCATCGAGCACCCGTTCAAGGGCAACATGGACGTTGCGGCGCTCGCCGAGCTGCTCGACGCGCGCGCCGCCGACGTCCCGGTCGTCTTCGTCACGGTGACGAACAACTCCGGCGGCGGGCAGCCGGTGAGCCTCGAGAACCTGCGCGCGGTGCGTGCGGTCTGCGACCGCCACGGCGTGCCCTTCTTCCTCGACGCCTGCCGCTTCGCCGAGAACGCGTGGTTCATCCGCGACCGCGAGCCCGGACAGGGCGACCGCGACGTCGCCGACATCGTGCGCGACATGGCGCGGCTCGCCGACGGCATGACGATGTCGGCCAAGAAGGACGGGCTCGCGAACATCGGCGGATGGCTGGCCGTGCGCGACGGGGCGCTCGCCGAGCAGTGCCGCAACCTGCTGATCCTCACCGAGGGCTTTCCGACCTACGGCGGCCTCGCGGGCCGCGACCTGGAGGCGATCGCGCAGGGCCTGCGCGAGGTCGTCGACCACGACTACCTGCGCTACCGGATCCGCTCGACGGCCTACCTCGGCGACGCGCTGCACGCCGCCGGCGTGCCCGTCGTGCGCCCGATCGGCGGCCACGCCGTCTACGTCGACGCGGGCGCGCTCCTGCCGCACATCGCGCCGCTGCAGTACCCGGGGCAGGTGCTCGCGTGCGAGCTGTACGCCGCCGGCGGGGTGCGCGGCTGCGAGATCGGCAGCGTGATGTTCGGCCGCCGCCCCGACGGCGGCGAGTCGCCGGCGCCGGTGGAGCTCGTCCGCCTGGCGCTCCCCCGGCGCACCTACACGCAGAGCCACATCGACTACGTCATCGAGGTCGTCCTGGACGTGGCCGCTCGCGCCGAGCAGTTGCGCGGCCTGCGCATCGTCGAGGAGGCGCCGGCGCTGCGCCACTTCACGGCGCGCTTCGCGCCGGCTGATTAGCGCGCCGCTACTTCTCGCCGACGTAGTTCAGCCAGGCCTGGCCGGCGCGCTCGAAGACGACGTAGTTGCCGTGAGGGCTCGTGACCGGCCCGGAGGACGGCGAGGACGCACCCGAACGCGCGACGAGCAGGCGCACGCTGTCGAGCGTGCGCCAGAACACGATGTCCTGGACGCCGTTGACATCAGGCCCGCGGACCGTGTCCCAGCCGATGTTCGGGGCCGCCGTGTGGAAGAACACCCAGTCGCCCTTGGCGGTCACGCTGGGCGCGCCGCTGGCGCCCGCCCCCGGCGCGCCGGAGTCGGCGTGCGACACGAGGCCGCCCTGGATCGCGCCGGCGCTCACGGCTGCGCGCATCACCTGCGAGATGCCGCCCGTCTCCGCGCCGATCAGGTCGGATGCGGTGGTCGTGTACGCGACGACGCTGCCATCGACGTTGGACGCCGGGCTCGTGGAGGGCGCGTTGCCCGCGCGGCCGGCGCCCGTGCGCGAGACGAGCTGCGTCGTCATCACGAGGCGCTGCGCCCGCCGACCGCCGATCCGCGGCCCGTAGGAGCGCACCATGACGCGCTGGTAGACGTCGGCGACGCCGTTGTCGTCGCCCGCCGCGAGGTTGCTCGCATCGGAGGTGAACGTCAGCGCGCGGCTGTTCGTGGAGTAGGCGATGTCGTAGGAGTCCGCGTTGGCGGCCAGGCGACCGTTCGCCGAGGCGAGGAAGGTCAGCCCCCGCAGCGCGCGGTCGATGCCCGTCGCCCCGCCGATCGCGCGCAGGTAGACCTGGCGCCGGCCGGCCGGCGAGGGCTGCGTCACCGCGCTGCGCCAGGAGCGGTTGCGGGTGCTCGTCAGCGCGAGGTCGCCGCCGTCGGAGACGAACGCGACCCGCGTGCAGAGCCCGTTGACGGCGACCTCGGACACCGCTCCCCGCGACTGGCGGCCGCGGCTGTCGAGCGAGACGCGCGTGATGCGCCCGGTGCGCAGGTCGCGAACGAACGCGTCCGGCGTGCCGTTCGTGTCACCGCTGACGAGGTTGCTCGCCGCCGAGACGAACGCGACGCACTGCGGCGCGACGCGCGATGTGCCGCCCAGCGACGGCGCGCCCGAGGGCCCGTTCGCCGGCCGGCCGCCGAGCCCCGTGGAGGCCAGCGTGATCTGGCCGAACTCCCACGGGGTGCCGTTGTCGCCGTAGCCCGGCGCCCGCGCGACGACGTACACGTTGGAGCCCCCGCCCGACCCCGCCACGAGGTTCGTCGCCTCGGACTCCAACGCGGCCACCCGCGCGAAGCGCTTGTCCTGGGAGATCACGACGTTGCGTGCGGGCGCGTCCGCCGGCGCGCCCGAAGCATCGCGCGAGAGGAGCAGGACATCCTGCCCGGGGAACTCGGCGCCCGCGGGCGCCGCGAACGTCCCAGCGAGCAGCAGGCCCAGCAGCGCGATCCGTCGCATTGCCCCAACGGTAGCGAGGATCCTGCGGCGTCTCGCCGGCCGAGCCCTACTCGGCCGCCTCGATCGGCACGAGATCGACGCGCCCGCGCGCGGTCTCCACGCGCTCGACCTTGACCCGCACCGGGTCGCCGAGGCGGATCGCGTTGCCGGTGCGCTCCCCGGTGAGGATCGTGCCCTCCTCGTTGAGCTCCCACCAATCGCCGCGCAGCCGCCGGACCGGCAGCAGGCCCTCGTGGCCCCCGCCGAAGCGCACGAACGCGCCGGCGCCGATGAGGCCCGTGACCTCGCCGTCGAACTCCTGGTCCCAGCCGGTCTCAAAGAGCTCGCGCTCGAGCAGGAACGCGCGCGCGACGCGGTCGGCGAGGCGCTCGATGCTCATCGCGTCGCGCTCGCGGGCGCTGCACCAGCTCCCGGCCGCCTCGAGATCCGGGCCGCGCGGCTGCTGCTCCCCCGCGCCGATCGCGCTCAGCAGCGCGCGGTGGGCGATCAGGTCGGGATAGCGGCGGATCGGTGATGTGAAGTGCGCGTAGTGGGTGAGGCCGAGACCTGCATGGCCCAGGTTCCGCGGGCTGTAGTAGGCCTGCTTGAGCGCGCGCAGCACGAGGAAGGTCAGCGCGTCGCGGCCGTGGCCGGTGCGCCGCGCATGGCGCGCGACCGAGCGCGAGCAGGCTGCGATCGCCTCGGCGGCCTCGTCGGGAGGCATGTGCTCGCGGATCGGCGGCGTCGGCACGCCGAGCGACGTGAGCTGCTCGACGAGGCGCACCGCGCTCTCGCCGTCGGGGCGCTCGTGGACGCGATAGAGCGTCGGGACCTTGCGCGCGTCGAGCAGCAGGGCCACCTGCTCGTTGCAGGCGATCATGAGGTGTTCGATGAGGCGGTGGGACTCCGTCTGGGCGCTCGCGCGCGACTCGGCGACGTGCCCGCCGACGTCGAACTGAAACTCGGGCTCGCTCGTCTCGAGGTCGAGCGCGTCCTGTGCCAGGCGACGCTCGTGCAGCGCCGTTGCGACCGCACGCGCCGCCGCGAGCGGCTGCGCCCACGGATCGAGTGCGGGCTCGTCACCCGCGAACACGCCGTCGACGCGGTCGTAGTCCAGCCGCTCGTCGGAGCGGATCGTCGAGCGGTAGAAGGCGGCGCTCGTGACCCTGGCGCCGTCGAAGTCCAGCTGCGCCGTGACGGCCGCGCGATCCTCGCCGGGGACGAGCGAGCAGGCGTCGTTGGACAGCGCCTCCGGCAGCATCGGCTCGACGCGGCCCGGGACGTAGACGCTCGTCGCGCGGCGATTGGCCTCGCGGTCGACGAGCGAGCCGGGCGCGACGTAGGCGCTGACGTCGGCGATATGGACCCAGATGCGCGTCACGTCGTCCTGGCGCTCGGCCGAGATCGCGTCGTCGAAGTCGCGCGCGGTGACCGGGTCGATCGTGAACGTCGGCAGCGCGGTGAGATCGCGGCGTGCGATCTCGGGGTCCGGGCCGGCGTCGCGCGCCTTGCGGGCGGCGCGCTCGACGGCGGGATCGAAGCGCCGGCGCAGCCCGCGGTCGAGCATCAGCGCCTCGAGGACGTCCGCGGCGACGTCCGGGCGGCCGAGCGGGCGCACGAGCTTCGCATGCCCGCCGCTGCGGCTGGAGGGCCGCACGAGGGCGAGGTCGCCCGGGTTGGCGCGCGCGTCGCGGTCGAGGACCATCCGGCCGCCGCGCTCGAAGAACGGCTCGGCGACGAGGAAGCGGCCGCGCTTGTCGATGACCGCGACCGTGCCCTCGTTGGAGAACTCGCGCGGGCGCCGCTCCGGGCGCTCCGGGCGCTCGGGGCGCTTGGGCCCCTTCTTGGCGCCTGCACCCCGCGCCGGCGGGGGACGCCTGGCCACTACAACTTCCCGGCGAGGACGTCCAGGGCCTTGTCGAGCGCCTCGTCGCGCGGCGTGTCCGGATCGTCGCTGGCCTGCACGTCGGGCTTGATGCCGCTGCCGGGCTTGGTCCCCGCGCCGCCGAGGTTGCGCCCGCTCGGCAGGAAGTACTGACCCACGGTGAGGTCCAGCGCGCCGCCGTTGTCGAGCGGCATGACCTCCTGGAAGACGCCCTTGCCGAACGTTCGCGTGCCCACGAGCGTCGCGCGCTTGCGGTCCTGCAGCGCGCCGGCGACGATCTCCGACGCCGAGGCCGTGCCGCGGTCGACGAGCACGACGGTCGGCAGGTCGCCGGCGATCGGCTCCCCGAGCGCACGCAGCGTCTGCTCCTTCACCGCGCGCCCGCGGGTGGTGACGATCGTGCCGTCCTGGAGGAACATGCTCGCGATGAGCTGGGCCTCGCTGACGAGGCCGCCGCCGTTGCGGCGCAGGTCCAGGACGATGCCCTTCGCCTTGCGGCGCTTCAATCGCCGGATCGCGTCGCCGACCTCGACGTGCGCCGTGCGCGGCCCGAACGTCGACAGCGCGACGTAGGCGGCGCGCTGCCCGCCGGCGTTGGCGATCTTCGAGGAGACGACGGGCACCGAGATCTTCGCGCGCGTCACGCGCTTGGTGAGCGTGCGGTCCCCGCGGCGGATGCGCAGGGCGACGGTCGTCCCCGCGCGACCCTTGATGAGCGCCGTGGATGCCGCCTCCGAGAGGCCGGCGAGCTTGTGGCCGTCGGCGCGCGTCACGACGTCGCCGACCCTGATCTGCGCCCTGCGCGCCGGTGAGCCGGGGTAGACCGCCTCGATGCGCAGGCCCTGGCGCACGCCACGCACCGACGTGCCGATTCCCTCGAACGCGTTGTCGAGCGAGTTCTGGAAGACGTGGAAGTCCTTCGCCGAGAGGTAGGCCGAGAAGCGGTCGCCGAGGTTGCTCACCGCGCCGGCGATCGCCGAGTCCGAGAGCTGGCCCCGCGGCACGTCGCGGTAGTACTTGTCGTGGATCGTGTCCAGCGCCTCGAGCGTGACGCGGCGATCCTCGTCGCCGACGAGCACGTCGGCGATCGGCGAGAGCAGCCAGCGCGGATGACCGCCCAGCCAGATCCCGAGGGCCAGCACGAACGGCAGGAGAAGCGCGAGGAACAGCGTCAGCGAGGGCAGGCGGCGGGGCACGCCCCTACACCGTATTGACCGGCGCCCTCAGCGGCGGCGCCAGCGCCGCTCCTCGCGGCGCAGCGTTTCCCCGATGAGCCAGATCGTCGGCGGCCACAGCCCGACGAACAGGGCGCGGCGCTCGGCGTTGCCGCGCTCGTCCTGGTCGACGGTCTTGGCGCGGATCCAGAGCGCGATGCAGAGCGTCACGATGCCCATCGAGAGCATCTGCAGGTGCTCGCTGCGCAGGCGCAGTGCGCGGAGGACGGAAACCATCACTCCGGGCTATTGCCCTTCTACGGCCCCACCCAACCGGGTAACCGACGGGAATGCCCGCACTTTCTCTCTCGCGACGCCTCTCGACAGCCGCCCTCTGGCCCGTGGGCGTGCTCAAGACCGGCTGGGACTACCTCTGGCGCACGACGCCGATGGCCCGCAGCGACGAGCCCGGCACGCGCGCCGAGGACGAGCCGCCGCCGCTGCCCGCGGGGACCGACCGCACGGACCTGCAGGGCCTCGAGGACGGGGTCGGGCCGCTCATGCACCGCCGTTACACGGCGCGCGTGTGCGACGCGAGCTGCACCGCCGAGGAGCTCATCGCGACCTTCGCCGCCGAGCCGAACTGCGCGACGCCGCGGGCGCTTGCCAGCTTCGTCAAGCTCCTCGGCCCAGAGGGCGAGATGCGCGTCGGCGACGAGTTCACCGTGCGCATGCCGGGCCCCTGGGACGGGCCCGTCCGGACGATCGAGGTCACCCCCAGGCGCTTCGGCTTCGTGACGCTCGACGGCCACCTCGAGGCCGGGAGGATCCACTTCGAGGCGGAGGATCTGGGCCCCGGCCGCCTGGAGATCCGCATCGAGGCCTGGGCACGCGGCGGCGACCGCATCTCCAACCTGCTCTTCGACCGCCTCCCGGTCAACAAGGAGGTTCAGCTGCACATGTGGACCTCGGTGCTCGAGCAGCTCATGCAGCTGTCCGGCGGGCACCGCGACGGGCGCGTGGGGATCTCGACGCGGCGCGTCGACGAGGCCGAGCTCGCCCGTGCTGGATGAGCGCCTGGCGGCCTCGCCGCGCGCGCGACGGGCGCTCGCCGAGCTCGCCGGCCGGCCGCTGAACTTCGATCCGGACGACCTGGCCGACGCGAGCGCGCAGACGGGCTGGCAGCTCGACGACTACCGCCGGCCGCTGCCCGCCGAGCCCCCCGGCGAGCCGGTCCCGGGCGGCTCCTTTCAGATCGCCCAGCGGCTGATGTCGGACTACGCATTCGCCGATCCCGCGATCGTGCGCGCGGTCTATGACCCCGCGGCCGGTCTGGCGAACCGCAACATGCTCCTGCAGGTGCGCTACGGGCCGCTGCGCTTCTTCTTCGGGTGCCGCGTCGGCGCGATCACCGACGAGACGCGGACGATCGACGGGCGGGCGGTGCGCGTCTGGGGCTGGGCCTACGGGACGCTCGAGGGTCACGTCGAGCGCGGCCAGATGGAGTGGGCGGTGTGGAAGTGGCCCGACGACGGCGCGGTCGAGTTCCGCATCCACGTCGTCTCGCGCCGCGCGCGGGTCCGCAATCCGATCGTCCGGCTGGGCTTCCGGCTCGTCGGGCGCCGCCGGCAGACGCACTTCGCCCGGCGCGCGTGCGATCGGATGGACGAGCTCGTCGCGCGCGAGCTCGCGCGGGCGCCGTCAGCGGATGAGCGCGGCGCGGCGCAGCTGGGTGCGCAGCGCTGAGCGGTCGCGCAGCAGCGTGGTGCCGGCGACGGCGACGAACGTCACCTTGTTGCGGCGCACGCCGAACAGCAGCTGCTTGGACGCGCCGCCGCTGACGCGCCGGACGCCCGCGACCGGGCTCGAGCGCAGCCGGCGCCCGAAGCGCTTGCGCAGCGCTGAGAGCCTGCTCCCGCGGCCGACCTTCAGCCGGCGGTGCCCCTTGGCGGTCGTGGCGACCATGCTCACGCGGCCCTTGGCGTCGAAGGCGACGAGCACGCTGCCGCCGCCCTTGACGCAGTAGCGCAGCACGCCGCGCGCGGTGCGGGCGGGCGGCCCGGCGCGGCGGCCGACGAGATCGCGCGACGCCCGGACGGAGATCCTGCCGAGCGAGCGCGCGCCGACGTTCAGGCGGCGTGCGAAGCAGCGCGTGCGCGCCTGCGGCGTCTCGGCCCCCGCGGTGACGCGCGCAGCGAAGACCTCCTGGTAGGGGGAATGCTCCTTGTCGGTCTCCGGCAGGTTCGCGAGCTGGGTGTCGTTCCAGAACGGGATCGCGACCTCGTCGTCGGCGACGAGCCCCTGGTAGTCGCCGATGAACTGCCCCGAGACCGACGTCGGCGCGTTGACCGCGGGGTCCCACATGCGCTGGGAGACGCGCCGGTCGGTGAACGTGCGCCCGCCGTCCTCCGAGCGCGCCAGCCACGTGTCGATGAAGTAGTTCGACGGGTCGTCGCGACGATCGAAGAAGGAGATGTTGATCTGGCCCGAGGGCGTGACCGCCATCCAGGGCTGGAACTGGTCGGCGTCGCCGTTGCCGGAGTCCTGGTTGACGCGCACCGGTCCCGTGTACGAGCGCCCGCCGTTGGTCGACTTGAACAGCACGATGTCCGACCCCGACAGCGGCCCGGGCCCGTCGCCCCCGGCCTTGTAGTCCTTGCCTGCGATGTTGTTGGAATCGTCGGTCTTCAGCAGCTCGGTGAGGCCGTCGATCGAGATCTCGCCCTCCTTGATCGCCTTGCCGAGCGCCAGGATGTTGCCCAGCAGCGGGTTGCCCTCGGCGTTGCGCGAGGCGGCCGCCACGTAGACCGTGCCGTTGGAGTCGACGGCGGTCGTGGGCAGCGACAGGTTGCGGAACGTCTCCCCCGGGAACGCGTCGTTGACCCCGGTGATGCCGGCGATCGGCGCGGCGAGCGTCCAGAGGCGCCCGCGGTTCTCGGACTTCGCCTGCATGAGCGCGTTGAGCTGGTTGTCGTACCACGTCGCGTAGACCTCGCCCTTGGGCCCGATCGCGATGTGGCAGCCGATGCCGGAGATGAGCGTCTTCTGGCTGATCGGGAAGGGGATGTTGTCGCCCGGGGCGACGCCGCCCCACGTCTTGCCACCGTCCACCGAGCGCATGACGACGATCTCCTGCAGCGGCACGGCGCCGGTGCCGTCGAGGTCCCAGCAGATGTACATCGTGCCGATCTTGCCGTCGCGCGGGGCGTTGGGCCCGCCGTTGACGTCGGTGTGGTTGTCGACGGCGATCCAGTTCTTGTCGTCGAGCAGCAGCCTCGTCGTGAGGGCGTTGACGCGGTTGTTGTGCAGCGTGATCGGCAGGCTCCAGGGCTGGCCCGGCCGCTTGATGTGGGCCGTCATGTTGAACCCGCGGAAGCCCGCCGTCCCGCCGGGCGCGTCGAGGACGCTGGCGTACGCGTTGCCCTCGTCGTCGAAGTCCAGCGAGATGTCCGAGACCGTGCGGTAGGCGGTCTCGTTCTGGGGGTCGCACTCGCCCGGAGCCTGGCAGTAGCCGGGCAGTTGGCCCTGGTCCTCCCACGTGCGCCCGCCGTCGTGGGACTCGTAGGTCCCGATCTTGAAGAGGTACTTGGCGTTGTTCTCGTACATCTTCGAGCCGGCCATGAGGTGGTTGTGGTCCAGCGGGTCCATCGCGATCGTCGGCTCGGAGTGCGACGTGAAGCCGTCGCGCGAGGCGCGGAAGTTCGGCAGGCCCTTGGGCGCCGACGCCTCGGCGGCCGCGAGGTCGGGGCCCTGGCGCGTGACGAGCTGCGCGCTCGCCGTGTAGTTCTGCGGGCCGACGGTCGTGTAGGGCGTCACGACCGCGATGTAGGAGCCCGCGGCCTTGTCGATCGCCACGTTCTCGCCGGCGCCGAGGGTCTGTCCGTCGCCGCTGACGAACTCGCCGCGCGTGCCGTCGGCGTTGCGGCGGTAGACGTAGAGGTCGAGGTCGGTGATCCCGAAGCCGCCCACGCTGATGGCGACTGCTCCGGGGCGGTCCTTGTAGTACGCCTCGGTGACCGCCACGTCGAGCGCGAAGGCATCGCAGCCCGAGGCCGCCGCCAGTCGCCCGTCGGCGCCGAAGCAGGCGGCGCCCTCGTCGGACTTCAGCGCCTCGGTGCCGACGTTCACCGTGCCGGTCCAGTTGACGGCGCCGTTGCCGGCGGCGTCAGGCGTGAGCGTCGCCGCCGGCGGGCTCGCGGCCTGCGCGGGCGCAGCGAGCGCGACGGCAGCGGCGACGCCGGCCAGCGTCGTCAGCCATCCGCGGGTCCCCCGTACGACCTTCACGGCGGGCAGTCTGCCACGCCTGCGGGTCAGACGCGCAGGAACCGGCGCAGCGACAGCCCGGAGCCGGCCGCCGAGACGGCGACGCTCGCGAGCAGCAGGATCACGATCAGCAGGCCGAAGTTGATCGTCTCCGGCGCCGCGATGAGCGAGAAGTCGTGCTTGAGCGGGTCGATGAAGGCGATCTTGCCGACGAGCAGCAGGAGGATCGCCATGGCGCCGCCGATCGCGCCGACGATGATGCCCTCGATCACGAACGGCCAGCGGATGAACCAGTCCGTGGCGCCGACGAGCTTCATGACCTCGACCTCACGGCGGCGCGCGAAGAGCGACAGCCGGACCGTGTTGGAGATCAGCAGGATCGACGCCAGCACGAGCAGGCCGGCCAGCAGGGCCATGCTCAGCTTCACGACGCGCGTGGCCGACAGGATCTTCGTCGTCTCGTCGCGGCGGTTCTTGACCTCGTCGATGGCGGGGTCGACGACCGTGCGCTCGCCGCTGGGCGTGATCGGCGCCAGCGCGTCGCGCAGCTTGCCGACGTTGCCCGGCTTGTCAGGGCTCACGCGGAAGGTGTCGGGCAGCGGGTTTGAGCCCAGCAGCTCGTAGGCCTCGGGGTTCTGGCGCTTCTCCTTGGCGTAGGCCTCGGCCTTGGAGACGAACGCGACGTTGCCGACGTGCGGCGTGTCCTGGGTCAGCGCGCGGCGCACGCGCTCGATCTGGGCGTCGGTGGCATTCGTCTTGAGGAAGACGTCGACGAGCACCTTGCCGCGGACCTCGTTGGCCGCGCCGGTCGTCGCCTGCACCATCGGGATGAAGACGCCGAGCACGAGCATCGTCACGAGGACCGAGGCCATCGCGGCGAACGACGGGACCGCGTTGCGGCGCAGCGAGCGGCTGGCCTCGCGCAGGAAGAAGGAGACGCGCATCTAGTAGTTGCGGAAGTCCCGCGGCGGTTGGCGGGGCCGGGGCTCGGTGCGGCGCGGGTCGGCGCTGTAGGCGCCGCGGACCATGTCCGAGAACTCGTCGGTGGACTGCTCGCGCTGGGCGTACAGGCCGCTGGCCTCGTCGCGGATGATGAGCCCGCCCTGCAGCTCGATGACGCGGCGGCGCATGCGGTCGACCATGTGCGAGTCGTGCGTGGCGACGATGACCGTCGTGCCGGCGCGGTAGATCCGGTAGAGCAGCTGCATGATGCCCAGCGACGTGTGCGGGTCGAGGTTGCCCGTGGGCTCGTCGGCCAGCAGCAGCGGCGGGTGGTTGACGAACGCCCGGGCGACCGACACGCGCTGCTGCTCGCCACCGGACAGCTGGTCGGGGAAGTTGTGCAGCTTCGTCGACAGTCCCGTCAGCCGCAGGACGTCGGGGACCTTGGAGCGGATCTCCTTGCGCGAGGCGCCCGTCGCCGACAGCGCGTAGGCGACGTTGTCGTAGACCGTCCGGTTGGGCAGGAGCTTGAAGTCCTGAAAGACGACGCCGATGTTGCGGCGGTAGTACGGGATCTTGTTGCGCTCGATCTCGTGCAGGTTGCGGCCCGCGACGCGGATCGTGCCCGACGTCGGCTCGCGCTCCTTGATGAGCAGCCGCATGATCGTCGACTTGCCCGATCCGGTCGAGCCGACGATGAAGACGAACTCGCCTCCGCGAACGCTGAAGGTCGCGCCGTCGAGGCCGATGTCGCCGGCCGGATAGTGCATGCAGACGTTGCGAAACTCGATGACGTTGCGCGCGTCCGGCGGGAGGTCCGCCGACCGCGCGGGAGGCTGGATCGGCTGGCCCTGCGCACGCCTGCGGGCGGACGGCAGGTGACGGGCACGGATCTGTCGCTCGGCTGACACGCGTCAGAACCTAGCGCGCCCGCAGCGCCCCGGCGCCCGTCGCACGCGGTCTTGCAACCACGCCTCGTTCGCCCCCCATGTACCTGCTAACAGCAAGAAAAGGCAGAGGTTGCGGCGCTGATGAGGCCCGAGTTCCCGCTCAGGCGAAGCGGCGCAGCCCGGCCCATGCCGCGGCGCCGAACGCGACGACGAGCGCAGCGAGGTGGGCGAGCGAGACGCCGAGGTCCGCTCCGCTGTTGTTGATCGCGGCGTCGATCGCGTCCAGCGCGGGCTTGAAGGGGAAGATTGCGGAGATCACGCGGATGACGTCGTAGAGCAGCGGCGAGACGCCGCCGCTGGGCACGAGCGCCAGGAACGCCAGCGGCAGCGCGAGCATGAGCGCCAGCAGCGACGCGGCGCGCACCTCGCGTGCGAGGCTGCCGATCGCGACGCCGAGGGTCGCGAACGCGACCGAGCTGCCGGCGATCGCCACGACCCACAGGCCCACGCGGCCATAGTCCAGCGGGACGAACGCGCTGATCCCGAGCAGCATCACGAAGGTGACGACGAAGGCGCAGGCCGCTGCGAGCACGACCTTGCCGGCCAGCATCAGCCAGCCGGGGACGAGGCCGCGCGCCAACCGCGAGAACGTGTTCTCCTCGCGCTCGAGCGCGAGCAGGCCACTCGCGAGCAGGACGCACACGAACATCAGCGAGACGGCGACCGCGAGCGCCACCGCGAACGTGTCCAGCGGCGTGCGCCGCCCGCTCAGCACGGTCTGCGTCACCGCGACGGGCCGCTCGACGGTCTGCAGGACGTCCTTGAACCGATCCACGTTCGCGACGCCCAGGGCCGCGAAGTTCTGGACGGGCTTGATCCGTCGCTGCAGCCTGGGATCCCCGCGCGAGAGCCGCAGCGCGGACTTGAGCAGGTTGTTGGCCTTGTTCAGCCCGATGAGATCGAACTCCGACCCCACGATGTTGATCTTGCCGCCGTTGGCGATCGTGTTGATGTAGCCGCCGGCGACCTGTGTGATCTGGCGGGCGAGCGCGGCGTCGGCCTCGGCGAGCTTGGAGTTCACCGTCGAGCGCACGAACGACTGCTTCAGCGCGTCGCCGTTGTAGATCACCTCGATGCTCGCGGAGCTGAAGCCGCCGTTGGACAGCTGGGTCGCGAAGTTCGGCGGGATGATGAGCCCGGCCAGCACCTTGCCCGAGCGCACCTGCTCGAGCGCCTGCTCGCGGTTCTCGACGTCGACCCGGTCGACGGAGCCGAAGAGCTTGTTCGTGTACGTCGCGATGTCGATCTTCTCGCCGCCGAGATTGATCGTCTGCTGGCTCGGCGGGATCTTGTTGAGGAAGGCGAGGCTCGGCTTGTCGGGCCCGCTGGAGAGCGCGAAGCCGATGAGCAGCGCGATCGCGACCGGATAGACGATCAGCAGGCCGACGAGCAGCTTGGAGCGCCGCAGGATCTGCAGGTCCTTGAGGAGCATCCAGCGCATCAGTGCCCTCTGGCGCGCAGGAAGGAGACGAAGGCCTGCTCGAGGTCGTGCTCCTCGTCGGCGCCCGCGACGGTCTTCAGCTCGGCCGGCGTGTCGTCGAAGAGCAGCTCGCCGTCGGCCAGGACGAGCACGCGGTCGGCGTGGCGCTCGGCCTCCGCGATGTCGTGCGTGGCGAAGATCACCGCGGTGCCGCGCTCGGTCAGTGCGGTGATGAACCCCCACAGGCGCTCGCGCTGGCGCGGGTCCAGCGCGCCCGAGGGCTCGTCGAGCAGCAGCACGGGCGGATCGGCGAGCAGCCCGACGGCGATGTTCACCCGCTGGCGGTTGCCGCCCGACAGGCTGCCGAGCTCGTCGTCACGGCGCTCCTGCAGGCCGGTCTGCAGGAGCATCCGGTCGACCGTCGCCTCCGTGTCCGCGACCTTCTCGAGGCGCGCGAACAGGCGCAGGTTCTGGGCCACCGTGAGCTTGGAGTAGATCGCCGTCTGCTGTGGGACCCAGCCGATCCGCGCGGTCGTCTCCGCGGGCTGCGCGACGCTCCCGGTGTCCGGCCGTCGGATCCCCGCGAGGATCGAGAGCAGGGTCGTCTTGCCGGCGCCGTTGGGGCCGATGATCGCCAGCAGCTCGCCGGCGGCGACGCGAAAGCCGACGTCGCGCACCGCGCGGCGATCGCCGAAGCGCTTGTTGATGCCCTCGACCGTCAGGGCGGGCGCCGCCGGCGCGGCGTCCGCGGCCACTACTTGACCGCCTCCGCCAGCGCGTCCAGGGACACCTGCAGCGCGTCGTAGGAGCCGCGGTTGCTCGGGACCTTGACCGTCTGCGGGCTCCCGACGTCCGTGACGTCGAGGTTGGCGACGACCTTGATGCTCGTGAAGCCGCCCAGGACCTTGCGGTCCTTCGCCGACGGCTGCAGCAGCATGTCGAACTTCGCCTTGCGCAGGACCTTGTCGTCGGCGCCGGTGTAGACGTCGCCGGTCGCGGTCTTCACCGAGCGCTGCAGCGCCTGGCGCGCCGCGCGGTCGACCTCGCGCGGCAGGCCGGTGATGTCCGTGATCCGCAGCGCCGTCAACCGCTTGGCGAGCGCCGCGAGGTCGAGGAACAGCGCCTTCGTGTCGATGTCCGCGCTGCCGTGGATCGTGTCGATTCCGGCGACGCGCTCCTTGCCGACGATGCGCGGGTTCTTCGCCCAGCGGTCGGGGGCGATGTGGAAGACGCCGAGCACGGCGGCCAGTGCGTTGTCGGACTTCGCCTCCAGCGGCGCGCGCAGCGGCCCGGCGATCGGCTCGGGGATCTTGTAGGCCGTGGAGCCCAGGCCGATGAGCGCCTCGTCGCCCTTGAGATACATGTCGCCGCCGAGGATCCCGCCGCGGAGCCCGAGCGAGACGTTGAACATCGCCTGCGGCGGGCCGCCGCCCGCGTCGGTGAACGGCCCCACGACGCTGACCTGGATCGGCTCGCGGTAGCGCGGCAGGCCCTTGACCGTGATGTCGATGATGCCGCTGATGTTCCCCGACGTCGCCTTGTCGTTGGGGCCGAAGGTCTCGCGGATGAGCTTGCGGACCTCGGGGGAGTTGGGCGCGCCGGCCTGGTCGCCGGATGCCCCGTCGCCGCCCTTCGAGCCGCCTCCGCAGCCCGCGAGCACGACGGCCAGAACCATGGGCACGACGCTGAAGACAGCCTTGGTACGCAACGTTCCTCCCCTTTTTCTCACCCGATCTGCGAGGGCGAGTCTACGACTCGGGGCGCCGCGGCCGCGTCAGCCCGGCAGCCTGAACATCCGCGCCGGCGCGAGCCCCACGCGCTCGCGGACGACGAGCGCGCTGCGCTGGACGTGGGCGCGCATGAAGGCCGCCGCGGAGTCGGCATCGCGCGCGAGAATGCAGGCGAGGATCTGGAGGTGCTCGTCGCTCGTCGCGCCGATGCGGCGTTGCGCCGCCGCTGGCGATCGGGACGGCGGTCCTCGCCGACGGCCGGGCGGTGCAAGGGCTACATCTGCGCGGCCGCGCGCCTCGTATCATCTGGTGCGTGACGTCGCCGACGCCGGAGCGACACCGGCCGCCCCTGCCGCGCGGCCACGCCCTCGCGCTCGCACCCGGTCTCGCGATCGCCGCCACCCTGGCCACGATCGAGGTCGGCGCGCAGCCGCCGACAGCGGTCATCGGCTTCGTCGTCGTCGCGCCGCTGGTGACGGCGCTCCTGGGCACCGCGCGCGACGTCGCGGTCGTCGGCACGCTGTCGATCCTGATCGTCGTGCTCAGCGGCCTGTGGCGCGACAACTTCGGCGACAGCCTGTACGTCTACCGCGTCCTCGTGGTGTCGATCGCGAGCGTCCTGGCGGCGCTGGCGGCCCGCGGCCGCGTGCAGATCAGCCGCGACCGCGAGCGCTTCGCGGTGCTCTCGGCCGTCGCGGAGATCGCCGACGGCACGCTGAGCCTCAAGGACACCGTCGCCGGGCTCAACGACATCGTCGTGCCGGCCATCGCGGACATCTGCATCGTCGACGCGATGAGCCAGGGCGAACTGCAGCGTCTCGCGGTGCGGGTCGCGGACGTCGCGGGCGGCAAGGCCAGTGCCACGATGCTCGCCGACCGCCCAGCCGGGACCGTCGACGAGATCGGAGATCCCGAGCAGCCGCGGCTGCTCGGGCGCATCGGCGACGACGTCCTCGCCCGGATCGCCACGGGCGACCAGGACCACGAGCGCCTGCGCGCCCTCGGTCCTGCGTCGGCGATCGTCGTTCCGCTGCGCGCCCGCGGGCGCCGCCTCGGATCGCTCACGCTCGTGACGACGGTCGCCTCCGGGCGCCGCCTCCGCCAGGAGGATCTCGAGTTCGCCAAGGTGCTCGGCGGACGCGCCGCGCTCGCGCTCGACAACGCCGGGCTGTACTCCGAGCTGGAGACGATCGAGGCGCAGCTGACCGCCGCCCTGTCGACGCTCGCCGAGGCGGTGACCGTCCAGCATCAGGAGGGGTCGCTCATCTACGCCAACGAGGCGGCCGCGCGGATGCTCGGCTTCGAGACGCCGCAGGAGCTGCTTGCCACGCCGACCGAGCAGATCGTCGCCCGCTTCGAGACGAAGAACGAGGACGGCTCGCCATTGCGCCTCGCGGACCTGCCGGGCCGGCAGGTCCTGGCCGGCCGGGAGCCGGTGCCGCTCGTCACCCACGTCATCGACACCGCGACGGGGATCGAGGGCTGGCGCGTGACGAAGGCCTCGGGCGTCCACGACCGCGAGGGCAACGTCAAGCTCGTCGTCAACGTCATCGAGGACATCACCGAGGTCAAGCGGGCCGAGATGACCCAGCGCATGCTCGCGCGCTCCGGAGAGCTGCTGGCCTCCTCGCTGGACTACGAGCGCACCCTGCAGCAGGTCGCCGAGCTCGCCGTGCCGCAGCTCGCCGACTGGTGCGGGGTGAGCATGCCCGACGGGCACGGCTACATCCGCTCCGTCGCGGTCGCCCACAGCGACCCGGAGAAGATCGAGTTCGCCCGCCGGCTGGGGGAGCGCTATCCGACGCGCACCGACGCGCCGTCGGGCACCGCGCTCGTGATCCGCGACGGCGTCCCGCAGCTCGTCAACGAGGTCACGGACGAGATGCTCACGCAGGTCGCCCAGGACGAGGAGCATCTCGAGCTGCTGCGCGGCGTCGGCATGCGCGCGGGCCTGACCGTGCCGCTGAGCACGGGCACCAAGAACGTCGGCGCCCTGACCCTCGTGAGCGCGGAGTCTCACCGTCGCTTCACCGACGCCGACCTCGCGCTCGCATCCGAGATCGGCCGTCGCGCCGGCTGGGCCGTGGAGCACACGCGCCTGTACACCGAGCGCTCGCACATCGCGCGCACCCTGCAGACCGGGCTGCTGCCGGGGCGCCTGCCGGAGATGCCGGGGTGGAAGGTCGCCACGCTCTACCGCCCGGCCGGGGACGAGAACCGGGTCGGCGGCGACTTCTACGACGCCTTCGATGTGCGCGGCGGCTGGATGACGGTCGTCGGCGACGTCGCCGGCCGCGGGGCGGAGGCCGCGGCGCTCACCGGCCTGGCGCGCCACACGCTGCGCACGGCGGCCCGGCTGCTCGACGACCCGCTGGCCGCCATCGCCACGCTCAACGCCGAGCTGCGCCTGCGCGAGCAGATGTCGCTGTGCTCGGTCGCGGCGATGATCCTGCGCGAGCAGGACGGCCGTGCGACTGCGGAGATCGTCTGCGCGGGCCATCCGCTCGCGCTGCTGGCGCGCGACGGCGACGTCGTCCCGGTCGGCGAGTTCTCGCCGATGCTCGGCGCCTACCCGGTCGAGGACTGGCGCCGCTGCACCGTCGAGCTGCACCCCGGCGACGTGATCGTGCTCTATACCGACGGGGTCTTCGACGCGGTCGGAGCCGACGGGCGATTCGGCGAGGACCGCCTGCAGCGGACGATCGCCGGCGTGACCGGCGCCGACGACGTCGTCGCGCGGATCGACGCCGCGCTCAGCGCGTTCGAGGTCGGCGCGCAGGCCGACGACACGGCGGTGCTCGCGGTGCAGCGCATCGCGGTGCCGGCGCCCGCGGGCGCGGGCGGGGGCGGGGACGGGGACCGCGGTCACGAAAGGCCGCCGCGGCCATGACCGAGCACCGCAATCCGGTCGGCTTCCTCATGCGCGAGACGTGGCGCGCCGACGCCGTGCTCGCGCGCAAGATCGAGCTCGCGGGCGGGCCGTACGCGCCGGGCAAGGTGCGCGCCGCGGCGGGCGCCCTGCTGGCCGAGCGGGTCTCCGGCACGGAGCTCGAGGACGTCATCGTGCTCCTGTCCGAGCTCGTCACCAACGCGGTGCGCCACGGCGGCGCGGACGAGCGCGCGACGATCATCGTGCACATCGCGATCGCTCCCGACGTCCTGCGCGTGGAGGTCTGCGACCAGGGCCCGGGCTTCGAGCCTCCGGCCGTGCCGCGCTCGCGCGGGGGCGGCGCCGGCGGCAACGGCCTGGTCCTGCTCGCGCGGATGAGCAGCGCCTGGGGCGTCGCGGGTGACGACGGGACGTGCGTCTGGTTCGAGCGCGGGCTCGCGTCCGCCTGACGGCCGCGCGACGGCGCTCGCTACCGTTCACCCATGCCCACGATCGCCTCCTCGACGCTGGCCAACGGCCTGCCTCTGCATCGCATCGCGCTCGGCGGAACGCGCGCCGTCACGATCCTCGTCGCCTTCGACGCCGGCGCGCGCACGGAGCGCCCGGAGGAGAACGGCATGGCCCACTTCCTCGAGCACCTCGTCTTCAAGGGCGGCGAGAAGTTCCCGCACTACCGCGACGTCAACGACACCGCCGAGCGTCTCGGCGGCGTGTTGAACGCGTACACCTCGCATGACCTCGTCGCGTTTCACATCACGGTCCGCGCCGAGGCCGCGATGGCCGCGATCGACCTGCTGACGGACTTCGCGGGGCGCCCGCACATCGACGCCGAGGAGCTCGACCGCGAGCGCGGCGTCGTGATCCAGGAGATCCAGCGCTACAAGGACGAGCCGTCCTCGGTCGCCGAGCATCTCATCGACGAGGCGGCCTTCGGCGACCATCCGCTCGGGCGCCCGGTGCTCGGCCCCGAGGAGCACCTGCGGACGTTCTCGCGCGACGCGATCGTCGCCTTCCGCGAGCGGCGCTGGTCGGGCGCGGACGGCGGTGCGTTCATCGTCGGCAACCTCGACCACGTCGAGGCCGACGGCGCGACCGCCGAGCTCTTCGAGCGCTTCCCGCAGCTGCCCGCGCCCGAGCCGTTCGAGCCCGCGCCGGAGTTCGCGCCGCAGACGATGATCGAGGAGCGCGACACGAACCAGTCGCACCTGCGGATGTCCTACCGCCCGCAGGTCGATGTCACGAACCCCGCCCAGCGCGCGGCGATGACGATCTACGCGACGCTGCTCGGCGGCTCGATGAGCTCGCGCCTGTTCGACGAGATCCGCGAGCAGCGCGGCCTGGCCTACTCCGTCTATGGCATCTCGCACTCCCACGCCGACGTGCCGCTGCTGCAGCTCGGCGCCGGGCTGGACTCGACGAAGTGCATCGAGGCCTACCGGCGGATGCGCGAGATCGTCGGCGAGCTGCGCGACGACGGCCCGACGCCGGCCGAGGTCGAGCGCGCCCGCGCCTACGCCGCCGGCCGGCGCGTGCTCGCGTTCGAGAACACGAACGCCGTCGCCCGCCACGCCGCCGCGCAGTCGATCGTCTTCGGCGAGCCGATCGATCCCGACGGCGCGATCGCCGCACTGGACGCGGTCACGATCCACGAGGTCGCCGAGGTCGCGCGCGAGGTCGCCGACACGCTGGCGATCGCCTGCGTCGGGCCGCACAGCGCGAGCGACTTCGAGTAGCGACGACGCGGTGACCGGCGGCGGCGACAGCCTCAACCGCCGCGAGCTCGGGCGCTACGTCAGCCGCGTGAGCGGGCGCTGGCCGCTGGACCGTGCCGTTCTCGGCGGGGCGCGCGTGGCGGACCTGCGCGGCGCGGGGCCACAACGCGAGCGCGGCCACGAGTACGTGGTCGTGCTCGTCTCGGAGGCATTTGGCGGGGTGCCGTGGCTCGAGCGCGTCCACCAGGCCGGCAGCCTGTGGGACGCCGAGGAGATGGGCGGCCGCGCCGACGTGCACTGCTACACGCCGCGCGAGCTCGAGCGCCGGGTCCAGCGGATGCGGATCGTCGGCGAAGCCGTCAGCGACGGCATCGACCTGCTGGTGCCGGCTCCGGCTAGTTGAGGTTCCCGCAGAGCGCAAAGCCGTAGGCCAGCGCGCGCTGGTTGGCCTGCGCCTGGGAGGCACGGAAGGCATCCAGCGCGCTGCGCACCGCGGTCCCGGCCTGCGCGACCTTGTCCGCGTCCTTCTTGCCGGCCGCGTCCTCCAGGCTCTTGGCGGACGTGCGCAGCTGCGCCAGCAGCGAGCCGGTGCGCCCGACCGCCGCGATGTAGGCCGCCGCGCCGCGCCGGTCGGCGGCGGCCGTCGGCGTCTTGAGATCCTGCAGGCGCCCGAGCAGGTCACCGTAGATGTCGGCGAGCGTCTCGGCGGACTCGGTGATCTCGTGCGCGTTCTGCGGATCGTTCTTGCCGGCGCCGCGGAAGCGGGCGGCGAAGTCGGCGCAGACCTCGTCGGCCTCGGCGATGTAGAGCTCCTTGGAGACCGTCGCGGGCGCGTCGCTGCCGCCGCCGCAGCCGCCGAGCAGCACGGCCGCGACGAGCGCGGCCGCGAGCAGCCGTCTCACGAGATGGCGACCATGCGCTCGATCGGCACGCGTGCGCGGTCGGCGATCTCCGCCGGGACCTTCACCTCGTAGACGAGGTCGCGCAGCGCGTCGCGCAGCTTCGGCAGCGTGATCATCTTCATGTAGATGCAGGCCGCGCGCTCGTTGGCCGCGATGAACTCCGTGTCCGGCGCGGCCTCGCGCAGCGGGTGCAGCATGCCGATCTCGGTCGCGACGATCGCCGTGCTGCCCGGTCTGGCGTTCTCGGCGTAGCGCAGCATCCCGCCCGTGGAGAGCATGTGCACCCCCTCGCCGGCGATGTCGCCCGCGGCCGCGTACTCCATCACCGAGGTCGAGCAGCCGCACTCCGGATGGATGAGGAAGTCGGCGCCGGGGTGCTCGGCGCGGACCTGCTCGATGTCGCGCGGGCGGATGCCGGCGTGGACGTGGCACTCGCCGTCCCAGACGTGCAGCGCCCGGCCGATCTGGCGCTCGACGTAGGCGCCGAGGAACATGTCCGGGCCGAAGAGGATCTCGGTGTCCGCCCCGTGCTCGCGCAGGATGTGCTCGACGACGGCGACGGCGTTGGCCGACGTCACGCAGTAGTCCGTGAGGGCCTTGATCTCGGCGGTCGTGTTGACGTACATGACCGTGATCGCGCCGGGGTGCTCGGCCTGCCAGGCCCGCAGCTGATCGGGCGTGATCGCGTCGGCGAGCGAGCAGCCGGCGTCGAGGTCGGGGATCAGCACGGTCTTGCCGGGCGAGAGGATCGACGCCGTCTCGGCCATGAAGTGCACGCCGCAGAAGGCGATGACGGAGGCGTCGGCGGCCGCCGCCCGGCGCGAGAGGCCGAGCGAGTCGCCGACGTAGTCCGCGACGTCCTGGATCTCGGGCAGCTGGTAGTTGTGGGCGAGGATGACGGCATCGCGCTCGGCGGCGAGGGCGCGGACCTCGGCCTGCAGTTCGCGGACGTCGTAGAGCTGTAGGAGCGTCATGTGGTCGCCTCCAGGGTCAGGGACAGATCCAGGGCGGGCGCCGAATGGGTCAGCGCCCCGACCGAGATCCAGTCTACGCCGGTCTCCGCGTAGCTCCGGAGCGTGTCGAAGGTGACCCCGCCGCTGGCCTCGAGCTTCGCCCGGCCGCCGACCTGGGCCACGACCTCGCACAGCTGGGCGGGCGCCATGTTGTCCAGTAGCAGGCGCTCTGCGCCGGCCGCCAGCGCCTCGTCGACCTCCGCCGGTGTGCGGCATTCCACCTCGAGCTCGAAGTCGGGATGGCTGGACCGCACGGCCGCCACCGCGGCCGTGATCCCGCCCGCCAGCGCGGCGTGGTTCTCCTTGACGAGCACCATGTCGTACAGCCCGGCGCGGTGGTTGGTCCCCCCGCCCGCGGCCACCGCGGCCTTCTCCAGCGCGCGCAGTCCCGGCGTCGTCTTGCGCGTGTCGAGGATCTGCGCCCCCGTGCCCGCCACGGCCTGCACGCAGCGGGCGGTGAGCGTCGCGATCCCGGAGAGGTGCTGGAGGAAGTTCAGCGCGGTCCGCTCGGCAGCGAGCAGCGCCCGCGCGTCGCCGGTCGCGCGCAGGACCGGCGCCGGCGCGTCGACCCACACGGACTCGGGCCCCAGGCGCTCGAGCGCGACGTCGGGATCCAGCGCCATGAAGGCCGCCTCCGCCGCGTCGAGGCCGAAGACGACGCCGTCGGCCTTCTGGATGATCGTCGCGACGGCGCGCGTGCCCGCCGGGACGGTCGCCTGGCTCGTGACGTCGGCCTCCCCCACGTCCTCCGCCAGGGCGCGCATCACGAGTTGCTCGAGCGTCTGCGCGTCAGGCGACATCCGCGCCGCAGGATACGCGTCGCAGGCCCGTCAAGATCCCCCACGTGTCGCTGACGACCTCCAGCCTCGACGCCTGGGTCCCGGACCCGCAGATCCGCACGAGCCATCGCCGCTCGTCACACGCGGACCCCGACGCGCTGTGGAACGCCGCGCGGTCGGTGCGGCTGGAGCAGACCGGCACGATCGGGCGCCTCGTGCGCTGGCGGATCCCCGGCGTGCCCTGGGATGAGACGTTCGCGGGGATGCTCGAGGCCGACCCGTTCGTCGTCCTGGACGCCGGCGAGCGCCACTCGATCTCCGGCCTCTGCGGGCGCATCTGGACGCTCGCGCGCGACTACCCGCAGCTCGACGGCCCCGACAGCTTTCTCGCCTGGGACAGCCCGCGCAGCGTGCGCGTCCTGCTCGCGCATTGGGTGCAGGACGACGGCGCCGGCACGAGCACGATCGTCAGCGAGGGGCGCGTCGCGCCGACCGACAGGGTGGCGTCGGCGCGCCTGCGCGCGCTCTGGATCGTCGTCGGGCCGTTCGAGCGGCTGATCGGAGCCGAGCCGCTGGCGCTCGCCGTCGCGGCGGCCGAGGCCCGCGGCCCCGCGGCCTAGGAGCTGCCGCGCTCCAGGCCGCCGAGGGCGCTGGCGCCGCTGAAGATCGTGCGGCGCCCGCGCCGGACGACGACCTGCACCTCGGAGGCGAGGTACTGCGCGGCGGCGCCCTCGAGGTTGCGCCGCTGAGCGGCGAGCGGGATCGGCAGGGCGTGCGGCGGCGTGCCGTTCGCGCGCCCCTCGAGGTCGATCGTGTGGCGCGCCGTGCGCGCCTGCAGGCGCCAGCCGCGCGCGCCGACGTGGACGCGCATCGGGTGCAGCGGGCGGACGGCGCGGACGACCTCGTCGCCGACGCGCACGACGAGCGCGGTCGACAGGACCTGCAGGCGCCCCACGCCGGCACGGCCGCCCGCGAACGCGACGCAGACGTCCTCGCGCTCGAAGCCCTGCGCCTGCCCCCACCACCACGCCGGCGGGAAGCCGCCGCGGCCCCAGTTCTTCTCGGCGTAGACCGTCGCGCCGTCGAGGTCGATCTCGCGGTCGCCCAGACGGGCGTGGCCGGTCACGCGACCGCCCAGCACGTGCGGATGCCAGTACTGGCTCAGCCCCGGGATCGACTGCGCCGCGCCGATCCCGCCGAACGCACCGCGCGGCCAGCCGACGGCGTCCTCGAAGCGCACGTCGAGGCGGGCGTCGGAGCCGATGTCGACCACGAGGCTGCGGTCGCTCGCGCGCAGGCTCGTGCGTCCGTCCTCGCCGGCCCACACGCCGATGCCGCGCGGCGCGCCCGCGGCTTCGTCGACGGCGATCGAGCGCGACAAGCCGCCTGGGTGTCCGGCCATCCCGACGGTGCCCCAGGTCTCCCCGGCCCCGTCGCGGTTGACGCCGGCCAGCACGACGAGGACCGTGCGCGACGGCACGTGCGTGATCCGCCAGAAGTAGCCCTCCATCGCCACGCCGTGATAGCCGCGCGGATCCATGAACGGCAGGTCGGCGCCGGTCCGTCGGTAGCGAGCGATCATCATCCTCGTCTGCTTCTGCGCCGTTCGCGCTCGCGCGGATCATCACGATGTCTGTCACGAACCCCCATGGCGATGCGCTGCGGACGCTGTTCGCCGGTGGCGCGCGGCCGCGCTGCTACCTCGCCGGCCCGCTCGGCTTCTCCGAGGTCGGTCGCGACTACTACGCCACGCGCTACCTCCCGGCGCTCGCCGAGCACGTCGAGCCCGTCGATCCCTGGGCGCTGACGACGGCGGCCGAGTTCGCCGCCGCGCGCGTCGACGGCCGCGAGTACGAGCTCGGCATCGAGGTCGGCGCGCGCAACGCCGAGGCGATCCGGGGAGCGCAGCTCGTCATCGCCCACCTCGACGGCCAGGAGGTGGACGCCGGCACCGCCGCCGAGGTCGGCTACGCCGCGGCGCTCGGGCTGCCGTGCCTCGCCCTGCGCAGCGACCTGCGCGCCAGCGGCGAGCCCGGCATGCACGTCAACCTTCAGCTCGAGGCCTTCGTCGTGCTGTCGGGAGGGTTCCTCGCCGGCTCGCTCGCCGAGCTGCTCGCGCGCCTGACGGCCCTGCGGGCGGCGTGAGCGTCACTCCGTCCACCAGTCGCTGAGGACCTCGCCGTCGCCCTGCGCCTGCGGCGCGCCGAAGAGCAGCAGCTCGGCGCCGTTGGGACCGGCCTCGCGGGAGCGGACCGTCTCGGGAGCGATGCGCACGGCGTCCCACGGCCCGAGCTCGACGACGTCGTCATCGAGCTTCATCCGGAGGCTGCCGCTGACGACGACGTAGACCTCCTCCTGCGTGCCATGGCGATGGCCGAACGGCTCGCGGAAGCCCGGCGCGATGCGCAGGTACGTGAGGCCCGAGTGCTCGAGCTTCAGCGGCTTGCGCGCGAAGCGGGCCTCGAGGTTCGGCGCGAAGCCGCCGGCGGGCGCGGCATCCTCGACCTCCTTGAGGTTCACGACGGTGTAGGCGGGGTCTGTCATCGGGTGGCGCTCCTCAGCAGGTAGGCGCGGACGAAGCCGTCCAGATCGCCCTCGAGCACGCGGTTGGCGTCGCCGACCTCGTGGTCGGTGCGATGGTCCTTGACCATCGTGTACGGATGCAGGACGTAGGAGCGGATCTGCGAGCCGAAGTTCACGTCCTGCGCATCCCCCTTCTCGCGTGCCAGCTCCTCCATCCGCTTGCGCTCCTCGAGCTCGACGAGCTTGCCGCGCAGCACCTTCATCGCGGTCTCGCGGTTCTGCGTCTGCGAGCGCTCGTTCTGACACTGCACGACGATGCCGCTGGGGCGGTGGGTGATGCGCACCGCGGAGTCGGTCTTGTTGACGTGCTGGCCCCCCGCGCCGGAGGCCCGGTAGGTGTCGACCTGCAGGTCGTCGCTGTCGATCTCGACCTCGCCCGCGTCCTCGATGACGGGCGCGACCTCGACCCCGGCGAACGACGTCTGGCGGCGGTTGGCGGAGTCGAACGGCGACAGCCGGACGAGCCGGTGCACGCCCTTCTCGGCCCCATAGAGCCCGTAGGCGTTGTCGCCCTCGACGCGGAACGTCGCCGACTTGATGCCGGCCTCCTCCCCCGCGGTCGCCTCCAGCAGCTCGACCCTGAACCCGCGCTTCTCCGCCCAGCGCATCTCCATGCGCAGGACCATCTCGGCCCAGTCCTGCGCGTCCGTCCCGCCGGCGCCGGCGTTGACGGTGACGAGCGCGTCCCCGGCGTCGTAGCGGCCGGAGAACAGCCGCTGCTCCTCGAGCGCCGCCAGGCGCTGCTCGACGGGCGCCAGCTGTTCCTCGAGCTCGGCGGCGATCTCGGCGTCCTCCTCGGCCATCTCGGCGAGGCTCGCCAGGTCCTCGACCTCGGTCTGCAGCGTGTTGAACTGCTCCAGGCGCCGGCCGGCGCGCGAATGCTCGGCGCTGACCTTCGCCGCCTGCTCCTGGTCGTCCCAGAAGCCCGGGGCCGACATCCGCTCTTCGAGGATTGCGAGCCGTTCGCTCAGCGCGGCCGGGTCAAAGATAGTCCGCGAGCAGGGACATCTGCGCGCGGATCGCCGCGAGGCGCTGCGGGGTGCTCTCGGGTGCGGGCGTTGCGGCCATCGTCGCCAGCATAGAGCGCGGGCAGGCCGATCCTCGCGCGGTGCGGGACGGCACAATGACGGCGATGGATCCGCACGCCGTGCTCGGTCTGGATCGCAGCGCCTCGATCGAGGAGGCGAGCCGGGCCTACCGCGAGCTCGCCAAGCAATGGCACCCCGACCGCGCGGGCGAGCAGGGCGCGGCGCGGATGATCGAGCTCAACGTCGCGCTCGAGCTGCTGCGCTCGACGCAGCGACCGGGGTCGCGCCCGACCGTCAGGCCGGCGGCGGAGTCGTCGCCCGGGGGCCTCGTCGCCGGCGGCTGGCTGTCCGAGGCGATCCGGCGCGCGCTCGGCCGCGAGCTGCTCGTCGCGCTCGATCGCGACGAGCAGGTGACGATCGTGACCCCGGCCGCGACCTGGGCGAGCCCGAGCACGCTGCTCGCCCTCACCGACCGCCGCCTGCTGTGGCTGCTCGACGACGCCGTCGGCAACCGCGTGCGCTCCCTGCGCTTCCGCGACATGGAGCAGATCGAGCACCGCCCGATGTGGCCGCGGCGCACGCGCGCGCGCCTGCGCGTGCAGCCCCGCTACGGCGGGCGCCGGTGGACCTTCACCGACCTGCGTCCCGCAACCGCCGCCGCGATCGCCGGCCAGGTGCGCGAGGCGCTGCCCGCGCCGCGGTAGCGACGCGTCACGGGGGCGAATCCCGGGGCTCTGACGACTACATGCTGTCATGGAGCATCTACTCGTCGCAGCCACCCCGGATGCGCGGGTAGCGCGGCTCGCGGCAGTCCAGCACGGGGTCGTCGACTACGCGCAGCTGCGCCAGGCCGGCCTCACGCCGGGCGCGATCAACCACCGCGTGGGCTGCGGACGCCTGCACCGCCTGCACCGGCGCGTGTTCGCCGTCGGCCACACGCGGCTGTCCTCCGAGGGCCGCAGCCTCGCGGCCGTCCTGTCACTCGGCCGCGGCGCCGTTCTCACGCATGTCAGCGCGGGAGCGCACCTCGCGCTGCGACCGAGCGCCGCGGGCTCGATCCACGTCACGGTTCCGACACCGGGCGGCCGCCTGCGCCGCCCGGGCATCGTCGTCCACCGCTCGACGACGCTGCGGCCGGCCGACGTCATCGTCCGCGACGCGATCCCCGTCACCTCGGTCTCCCGGACCCTTCTCGACCTCGCCGGGATGCTCGCGCCCGGCCCCCTGGAGCGCGCCGTGGAGCGCTCCCTCGAGCTGCGGGTGTTCGACCTCACGGCAATCCGCAGCGTGATCGACGCCAATCCGAACAGCCGCGGCGCCTCCAGGCTCGCTCGCATCGTCGCCGGGATGCGCGACGAGCCGCCGCTGACGCGATCAGAGCTCGAGGCCCGGATGCGCGACCTCTGCGACGCCATCGCCATCGCGCGGCCCGAGGTCAACGCGCGGGTCGGCGCCTTCGAGGTCGACTTCCTGTGGCGACCCGCCAGGCTGATCGCCGAGACCGACGGCCGCGAGCATCACGGCACGCCGGCGGCCTTCGAGCGCGACCGCGCCCGGGACGCGCGCCTCATGGTCCTCGGCTATCGCGTCGTCCGGTTCACCCATCGCCAGCTCCGCCACGAGCGCGACGTCGTCGCCACGACGCTGAAGGCCCTCACCGATGCTGTTCGGCTCCCCGCCGCGCCGCGGTAGCCTGCGTCGATGGCGCCCGAAACTCCGCCCGCAGCAGCCACCCCCGGCGAGCTCGTCGCCTGGGCGTTCGCGCGCCTCGACGAGCGCGATCTCGATGCCCTGCGCCAGGTCTGGGGCCCGGACACGGTCGAGCGCTTCCCGACGGGCACGGTCCACGGCGCGGACGCCGTCACCGCGTACTTCGCCGAGACCTTCGCCGCGTTGCCCGACATGCACATGGAGGTCGTCAAGCTCGTCGAGGACGGCGAGGACGTCTTCGTGCACTGGCGCCTGACCGGCACCCACACGGGCGGCCCGTTTCAGGGGATCGCGCCCACCGGAAAGGCGATCGCGCTCGACGGCATGGACCACTTCGTCATCCGCGACGGCATCGTCGCCTCGAACTTCGTGGTCTTCGACCAGATGCAGTTCGCCCGGGCCATCGGGATGATGCCGGCGGACGGCTCGCGCGGTGATCGCGCGGTGAAGTCCGCGTTCAACGCACGCTCGCGCCTCGTCGGGCGGCTGCGGCGCATCTGACGCGCGCTCGGCGATGCCCTGGATCGTCGACGGGATGAACGTCATCGGCGCGCGCCCGGACGGATGGTGGCGCGACCGGCACGCGGCGATGGTCCGGCTCGTCGATCGTCTCGAGCGCTGGGCGGCCGCGGAGGGCGAGGACGTCACCGTCGTGTTCGAGAGCCCGCCACGGCCGCCGATCCGCTCGTCGGTCATCACGGTCGCACACGCATCGCGCCGGGGCGCCGACGCCGCCGACCACGAGATCGTCCGCCTCGTCGCGGCCGCGGCAGCGCCCGCCGAGCTGCGGATCGTCACCTCCGACCGCGCGCTCGCCGAACAGGCCCGCGCGCGCGGCGCGGCCGTCCACCCCGCCGAGCCGTTTCGCGAACGAGATCGACCCGCGCTAGTCGAAGACGTCGATCCAGGTCAGGACGCGCCCGCCCGCGCCGAGCGCCAGCGGCACCGCGCGCGTGCGCCGGCGCGGCATCGCGTGCGTCAGCAGCGCGCGACGCACGACCTCCTCGATCGTGCTCAGCTCCGAGCGCGCCGGGCGCTCGGGGACGCGCAGCACGATCCCCGTCGAGACGAGGTGCACGGAGGTGTCGAACATCGTGCTCGCCGACGGCTCGCGCAGCTCGACGTCGAAGCCGCGCTCGCGCAGCCCCTGCGCGACGGTGGCCGCGAGCGCCTCGTCGCCGCCGGTGCTGTTGTCGACCACGAGCTCCATCGCCGCAAGCAAGACGACCCCGCGGCGGTCAGGCCCCGTGGCACTTCTTGAACTTCTTGCCCGACCCGCACCAGCAGGGGTCGTTGCGTCCGATCTGCTGCTCCTCGTCGAGCACGCGCTGCTGCACCGGGGCCGGCATCTCGTACTCGTCGGCTTCGGCGTCGTAGCCCTCGGCCGCAGTCGCCAGCGCGCCGGGCGCGGCCTGCGACCCGCCCGAGTAGGACACGCGGCCCGGCGCCGTGGCGGTCCCGCTGGGCTCGTAGCGGCTCTCGGGCGCCTCCTCCTCGGCGAGCGGCTCCACCTCGAGGTTGAAGATCATCCGCGTGAAGTCCGACCAGATCGACGCCATGAGATCGGTGAAGAGGTCGAACGCCTCGTTCTTGTAGGCGACGATCGGCTCGATCTGGGCGAACCCGCGCAGGTGGATGCCCTCGCGCAGGTAGTCCATGTCGTAGAGGTGCTCGCGCCAGCGCGTGTCGATGAACTGCAGCAGGACGAAGCGCTCGATCGCCCGCATGAGCTCGGCGCCGAGCTCCTCCTCGCGGCGGTCGTAGAGCGCGATCGCGTCGTCCTGCAGCCGTCGCACGAGCGCCTCGCGGTCGGTCTGCTGAGCGGCGAGCTCCTCGGCGGTGATCTCGACGGGAAAGATGTCCTCGAGCGCGGTGAAGAGGCCGTCGAGATCCCAGTCCTCGATGAAGTCCGTCGGCGTGTAGCCCGCGACGATCCGCTCGATGACGGCCGCGATCTCCTCGCGGACGGTCTCGCCCATGTCCTTGCCCTCGAGCACCTCGTTGCGGTAGCGGTAGACGACCCGCCGCTGCTCGTTCATGACGTCGTCGTACTCGAGCACCCGCTTGCGCTGGAGGAAGTTCTGCTCCTCGACCTTCTTCTGGGCCTTCTCGATCTGCTTGGAGAGCATCCCGGCCTCGATCGGCTCCTCGTTGCCCTCCTCGTCGACGGTGCCGAGCCGGTCGAGGATCTTGTAGATCCGGTCGCCCGCGAACAGGCGCACGAGGTCGTCCTCGGCCGAGAGGAAGAAGCGCGACTCGCCGGGGTCGCCCTGGCGGCCGGCGCGGCCGCGCAGCTGGTTGTCGATCCGGCGCGACTCGTGGCGCTCGGTGCCCACGATGTAGAGGCCGCCCGTCTCCAGGACCTTCTCGCGGTCGGCCGCGATGCGCCGCTCGATCGAAGGCAGCACGTCCTTGTAGCGCTCCTCGTAGTCGGGGTCGCCCGGCCGGAGGCCGAGCTTGGCGAGCTCGAGCTGCGTGAGGTGCTCGGGGTTGCCGCCGAGCTTGATGTCGACGCCGCGGCCGGCCATGTTCGTCGCGATCGTGACGGCGCCGGGCTGACCGGCCTCGGCGACGATCTCGGCCTCGCGCTCGGCGTACTCCGGCTTGGCGTTGAGGACCGTGTGCTTGATGCCGCGCTTGGCCAGCTCACGGCCGAGCAGCTCGGAGACCTCGACGGAGACCGTGCCCACGAGCACCGGCTGCCCGCGCTCGTGGCGCTCCACCACCTCGCGGGTGACGGCGTTCCACTTGCCGGCCTTCGTCTTGTAGACCTGATCGTTGCGGTCCTGGCGGACCATCGCCTGGTTCGTCGGGATCTCGACCACCGACAACTTGTAGATCTTCATGAACTCGGTCGCCTCGGTGAGGGCCGTGCCGGTCATGCCGCCGAGCTTGTGGTAGAGGCGGAAGTAGTTCTGCAGCGTGATCGTGGCGAGCGTCTGGCTCTCCTCCTGGACGTGCACGCCCTCCTTGGCCTCGATCGCCTGGTGCAGGCCCTCCGACCAGCGCCGGCCCTCGAGGATGCGGCCCGTGAACTCGTCGATGATCATCACCTGGCCGTCCACGACGGCATAGTCGACGTCGCGCTTGTAGAGCGACTCGGCCTTCAGGGCCTGCTGGAGGTGGTTGACGAGCGGGCCGTTCTCGGCGCGGTACAGGTGCGAGATGCCGAGGAACCTCTCGGCCTTGGCGACGCCCTGCTCGGTCACCGAGACCGTCTTGTGCTTCTCCTCGAACTCGAAGTCGAAGTCGGCGACGAAGTCCTTCTTCATCCGCGGGTCCATGCCGTCGGGCTTCTTGCCGGAGACCATCTTGCGGGCCAGGCGCGCGAACTGCCCGTACATGTCGGCCGCCGCCTCCGGCTGGCCGGAGATGATCAGGGGCGTGCGGGCCTCGTCGATGAGGATGTTGTCGACCTCGTCGACGATCGCGAACTCGTGCCCGCGCTGGACCTTCTCCTCGAGCGCGGTCGCCATGTTGTCGCGCAGGTAGTCGAAGCCGAACTCCGAGTTGGTGCCGTAGGTGACGTCTGCGGCGTAGGCGACCTGCTTGTCCTCGTAGGACTGCATGTTCTGCAGGACGCCCACCTGCATGCCGAGCCCGTGGTAGATCGGGCTCATCCAGTCGGCGTCGCGGCGGGCGAGGTAGTCGTTGACCGTCACGAGGTGCAGGCCGTTTCCGGGCAGCGAGTTCAGGACGACCGCGAGCGTCGCGGTCAGCGTCTTGCCCTCGCCCGTGCGCATCTCGGCGATGGCGCCCGAGTGCAGGACCATCCCGCCGATGAGCTGCACGTCGAAGTGGCGCATCCCCATCTCGCGCTTGGAGACCTCGCGGACGATCGCGAACGTCTCGGGCAGCAGGTCGTCGAGCTTGGCGCCGTTGCGCGCCTGCTCGCGCAGGACCTCCATGCGGGCGCGCAGCTCGTCGGAGCTCTCGAGCTCGAGCTCGGGCTCGAAGTTGTTGATGCGCGCGACCCGTTTCTCGAACTGCTTGAACTGCTTGGCTTCGCCCATGCGCAGGGCGCGGTCGAGGATCGCCATAGGGCTCAGGGTACCAACGCGGCGGGCCTCGCCCGCCGCGCCGGGACACCCGTTCTGCAGCGCGGCGTCAGAGCGCCGGCTGCGTGCCGGTCGCGCGGGCCTCGCGGCGGCGCCGCCGCTTCTCGCGGTGGCGCTTGACCTGCGGGGCGAGCTCGTCGGAGCACAGCCTGATCGCGTGGGGCATCTCGCGCGCGGCGCACCGCGCTCGCAGCGTGACGCCCTTGAGATGGAGCGTGACCTCCGCGACCTGGTTGTCGGCGATCGCGGGGTTGCGCTCCTCGCGCAGCTCGACCTCCATGTGCGCCAGATCGGATACCTGGGCTGCGACCTTGCGGAACTTGCGCTCCACGAGCTCTCGCAGCTCGTCGTTGACGGGGACGTTGCGGCCCTTGACCTCGATCTGCATGCCGGGGTCCTCTCTGTGGAGAACGACGTACGTGCATCGATGGTACGCCGGGTGTCGGAGGTGTCAACACAACGGTTGTCCAGCTCGTGCGGCGCATGGTCTACAGGGTCCGCGCCCAGGTCACGGCCGTGACGCGCAGCGCGCCGGCGCCCTTGAGCACGGCGGCGCACGCCTCCAGCGTGGCGCCCGTCGTGTGGACGTCGTCGACGAGCACGACGCTGCGCGGCGAGCGGGCGACGGCGGCGATCGCCAGCCGCCCGGGAGCGCGACGGACGTCCCGCGAGGCGCCGACCTGGCGCGTCGCGCCGCCGCCGCGGCGCAGGACGAGACGCACCGACAGGCCTGTCCGGCGCGCGAGCGCGCGGGCGAGCAGCTCGGCCTGGTCATAACCGCGGGCGCGCCGGCGCCCGGGATGGGCCGGGACCGGCACGAGGACCGCGCCGGGTGCCAGCAGCGCCGGCGGCGCGGCCGCCGCGATCTGCGCCGCCATGACGCCCGCCAGCGGGCGCGCCCCGGCGAACTTCAGCGCGTGGACGGCGTCGCGGGCGGCGCCCTCGAATGCGACCGCCGCCCAGGCAGCGTCGAAGGCTGCCCCGCGGGCGGGGCAGCGGCCGTGTGGCAGCGCCAGCGCGCAGCGCGGGCAGGACGCCGCCGGCAGCCAGGGCAGCCCCCGGCGACAGGCGCCGCAGAGGACGTCGGCGGCGTGCCGCCCGGGCGCGCGGCACGCCGCGCAGCGCGGTGGGACGGCGAGGGCGACGAGCTGCTGCAGCATCGCCGCCGAGCCTCTCGCGAGCGCTGTTGCAGAGGGCGCACGGACTGCGACAATCGCGCCCATCCTGCCGCTCGCCGCCTCCCCCGACGCCTCCTGGACGCTCGAGCCCGGCGCGCTGGTGCTCGTCGCCGTGCTGACGGTCCTCTACGTGCGCCGCTGGCGCGAGGTGGGCGCGAGCGCGGGGCGCCTGACGAGCTTCCTCGGCGGGATGGCGCTCGTCCTGATCGCGCTGTGCTCGCCGGTCGACCGCCTCGCCGAGCAGCTCTTCTTCATGCACATGGTCCAGCACCTGCTGCTGCTCGACCTCGCGCCGATCCTCGTCCTGCTCGGCCTGACGCGCGTGATCCTGCGCCCGCTGACGCGCCGCCTCGTGCGCGTCGAGCGCGCCGCCGGGCCGCTGGCGCACCCGGTGTTCGCGATCGTCCTCTACGTGGCCGCCATGGTGCTGTGGCACGTGCCAGCGATGTACGACGCCGCGCTCGAGCACCCGATCGTGCACGTCCTCGAGCACCTCGTCTTCGGCGTTGCCGGCGGGCTCTACTGGTGGCATCTGATCTCGCCGATCCGCGCCCGCCGGCGCCTCGGCGGCATGGGGCCCGTCGTCTACATGCTCGCGACGAAGGCGCTCGTGGGGCTGCTCGGGATCCTGCTCGCGTTCTCGCCCGACGCGATCTACGACTTCTACGAGCGCCAGCCGGGCTACTGGGGCCTGTCACCCGGTACCGACCAGTCCGTCGGCGGCCTCGTGATGGCCCTGGAGCAGTCGATCGTCATGGGCGTGGCGCTCGTGTTCCTGTTCGTCCGGGCGCTCGGTGAGAGCGAGCGCGAGGAGCAGCGCGCGGAGCGCTACGAGACGTCGGAACCCTAGATCCCGGTCAGGAAGTCCAGGCCGACGTTCTGCAGGAGCTTCTGGGCCTCGATGTTCAGCTGCGTCAACTCGCCGGTCAGGATCAGGACGCCCATGACGACGAGGATCGCGCCCCCGGTTGCGACGATCACGCCGTAGTGGCGCTTGACCGCGGCGAACACCGTCGTCATGCGGTTGAAGGCGATGGCCGACAGCAGGAACGGGATCGCCAGCCCCGCCGAGTACCAGGCCAGCAGGTAGGCGCCGCGTGCGGTGGTGTCCGAGAGCGCCGCCGCGCTGAGGATCGCGCCGAGGGTCGGGCCGATGCAGGGCGTCCAGGCGATCGCGAACGCCGCTCCCGCCAGCACGGGGCCGCCGCGGCCGGCGCGCGCCATCAGCCCCTCGACGCGCCATTCGCGCGTGAGCCGCGGGACGAACGGCGTCGCGAGGAAGAACAGGCCCAAGGCGATGATGATCACGCCCGAGATCGTCTCCAGCGTGTCGAGATGGTCGTTCAGCGAGGAGCCGAGCTTCGTCGCCGTCAGCCCGAGCACGATGAAGATCGACGAGAAGCTCATGACGAACAGCAGGCTCGGCCCGAGCACCTTCCACAGCGGCGCGGCCTCGAGATCGTTGGGCCGGATGCCGGACACCGCCGAGAGGTAGCCCGGGACGAGTGGCAGCACGCAGGGGCTGAGGAACGAGACGACGCCGGCGGCGAGCGCCGCGAGCACGCCGACGCCCGAGGAGGGGTCGGCGATGTCCGCGGCGAGAGCGGCGAAGGCGAGCGGATCGGGCACGACCCCAGGATGCCCCATCCCGGGAGCCGGCGCGGCGGATGCGTCAGGCGCCGAGCACGGCGCCGTCCTCGATGCGCAGCGGGCCGTCCTGCCCCTGCTCGACGGTGGTCGTCCCGCGGACGACGACGCCGGCGCCGAACTCCACGTCGCCGCGCACGGTGAGCCGCTCGCAGGCCACGAGCGAGGGCGGGCCGGCGGGGAAGCGGGCGTCGAAGTCGCGCAGGAGCTTGAAGTGCGCAGGATCGAGGTCCACGAGCGGCGCCCCGGCGCCGTCGCGCTCGGGCGCCTGCGCGATGCGCCCGTCGTCGTGCAGGACGAACGCGTCCGAGCGCAGGGCGAGCAGGTCGTTCGTCGTCTTGACCGGCGCGAAGCGGGAGCGCGGCACGCGGATCGCCCGCGCGCCGTCGAAGACGTCGATCGCCGCGCCCATCGCCGTCTCGAGCTGGAGCACCGGAGTCGAGTGCGCGTCTCCCGGATCGACGGTCTTGCGGTTGACGATCATCGGCAGCCCGAGGACGCCGCCACGCTCGCCGAGCACCGCCGCGAGCGCGCGCAGGTCGATCCACAGCGTGTTCGTGTTGAAGAAGCGGTGGCGCCCGATGTCCTGGAAGGCGCCGAGGTCGTCCTCGGGCGTCTGCGCGACCTCGCGCAGGACGAGCCCGCCGTCGGCGCGCCGGGCGAGGTGGCCGCCCTTGCGATCGGCCTCGGTGCGGTCGGCGACCTCCATGAGGAACGGGATCCGCTCGCCCGCGAACCACGCGAGGATCCGCGGCTCCATGACCGCGCCGAGGTTGTCGACGTTCGCGACGAACGCATACTCGTAGCCGGCGTCCAGCAGCGCCGCGAGCATCCCGGAGCTCTGCAGCGACGGGTAGAGGTCGCCGTGGCCGGGCGGCGCCCATTCCAGGGCCGGATCGGCAGGCCAGCTCACGGGTTCGAGGTCGTCGGCGCGCAGCTTCGGCGCCTTGCTCTGGACGAAGTCGGGCTCCACGCCTTGAACGGGCAGCTCGTCGTAGGGCGCCAGCGCCTCCAGCGACGCCTCGCGCGTGGCGAAGCTGTTCATGAGCACGAGCGGCAGCCGCGCGCCCGTGTGCTCGCGCAGGTGAAGGATCTGGCGCACCGTGACGTCGAGGAACGTCAGGCCGTCCTTGACCTCCAGCAGCGACTTGGGCGCCGTCATCCCCATGCTCGTCCCGAGGCCGCCGTTGAGCTTGATGACGACGGTGCGGTCCAGTGCCGCGCGCGCGCCCTGCTCGTCGCCGGGCAGCTCGTCGGCGTCGGGCAGCTCGGCGACGGGCTCGATCTCGGACTCGGCGAGCACGCCGGTCGCGCCCGCCCGCAGGCGCTCGAGCTGCTCGGCGAAGGTGTCGACGGCGACGCCGGCGACGCCCGCGTCGCGCATCTTGTCGGTGGCGGCGCTCATGGCGGGGATCCTAGGCGCGCCAGCTCGTGAGGTACGCGCGCTGGACCTCGGTGAGCTCGTCGATCCGCAACCCGAGGGACGCGAGCTTCAGCCGCGCGACCTCGCGGTCGATCTGCGGCGGGACGGGCAGCACGCGCGGGGCGAGCGTCCGGCCCTCGCGCGCGAGATGCTCGACGCACAGCGCCTGGTTTGCGAACGACATGTCCATGACGGCCGCCGGATGCCCCTCGGCGGCCGCGAGATTGACGACGCGGCCCTGGGCGAGGAGGTTCAACCGGGTGGGCGGGACCGCATCCCCGACCTCGAACTGCTCGACGAGCGGCAGCACCTGGCGCCGGCGGGTCGCGAGCGCCGCGAGCTGATCGACCGCGATCTCGACGTCGAAGTGGCCGGCGTTGGCGAGCATCGCGCCGTCCTTCATGCGCTCGAAGTGCTCGGCGACGAGGACGTCGCGACCACCGGTGACCGTGATGAAGACGTCGCCGCGCTCGGCCGCGTCGAGCGCGGGCATGACCTCGCAGCCGTCCATGCGCGCCTCGAGCGCGCGCATCGGGTCGACCTCGCAGACGACGACCGAGGCGCCCATGCCCTGCGCGCGCAGCGCGACGCCCTTGCCTGTCCAGCCGTAGCCGAACACGACGACCGTGCGGCCGGCGAGGAGCATGTTCGTCGCCCGCAGGATCCCGTCGAGCGTCGACTGGCCGGTGCCGTAGCGGTCGTTGAAGGTGCGCTCGGCGAGCGACTCGTTGACTGCCAGGACAGGGCACGTCAGGCGCCCCTCGTCCTCCAGGGCGCGCAGGCGCAGCAGGCCGGTCGTCGTCTCCTCCGTGCCGCCCAGCAACGACGCGCGCCAGGCCTCGTCGCCGGCGTGCAGAGCGCTCAGCAGGTCGGCGCCGTCGTCGAGCGTCACGTGCGGCGCGCGCGCCGCCAGCGCGACGACATGCGCTGCGTAGGCATCGGCGTCCTCGCCGCGGACGGCCCGCACCCCGACGGCGTGGTGGGCGACCAGCGCCGCGGCCACGTCGTCCTGCGTCGTCAGCGGGTTGGACGCGCAGAGCTCGGCCTCCGCGCCGCCCGCCGTCAGGGCCCGCAGGAGGTTCGCGGTCTCCGACGTGACATGCAGGCAGGCCGCGACCCGCAGCCCCTCGAGCGGGCGCTCGCGTTCGAAGCGCTCGCGGATCGAGCGCAGGACGGGCATCTGCCCGTCCGCCCATGCGATGCGGACCTGCCCCTCCTGCGCGAGGGACAGGTCGGCGATCTGCCTAGTAGCGATACTCGTGGCTCTTGTACGGGCCCTCGATCGGCCGGCCGATGTACTCCGACTGCTCGGGCGTCATGACCGTGAGCTTCGCGCCGACCGCGTCGAGGTGCAGGCGCGCCACCTTCTCGTCGAGCTCCTTGGAGAGCACGTAGACCTGCTTCTCGTAGGCGTCGTTGTTCGTGTAGAGCTCGATCTGCGCGAGCGTCTGGTTCGTGAACGAGTTGGACATCACGAAGGACGGGTGGCCGGTCGCGTTGCCGAGGTTCAGCAGGCGCCCCTCGGACAGCAGGATGATCGCGTGCCCGTCCGGAAAGACCCACTTGTCGACCTGCGGCTTGATGTTGACGCGCTCGATGCCGGGGAGCTTCTCGAGGCCTGCGACGTCGATCTCGTTGTCGAAGTGGCCGATGTTCCCGACGATCGCGTGGTGCTTCATCCGCGCCATGTGATCGGCGGTGATGATGTCCCTGTTGCCCGTCGTCGTGACGAACACGTCGGCGGTCGCGACGACGTCGTCGAGCGTCTTGACGTCGTAGCCCTCCATCGAGGCCTGCAGCGCGCAGATCGGGTCGATCTCCGTGACGACCACGCGGCAGCCCTGGGCGCGCAGCGACGCCGCCGAGCCCTTGCCGACGTCGCCGTAGCCGCAGACGACGCCGACCTTGCCGGCGAGCATGACGTCGGTCGCGCGGAAGATGCCGTCGACGAGCGAGTGGCGGCAGCCGTAGAGGTTGTCGAACTTCGACTTCGTCACGGAGTCGTTGACGTTGATCGCCGGGAACAGGAGCGTGCCCTGCTTGGCCATCTGGTAGAGGCGCCCGACGCCGGTCGTCGTCTCCTCGGAGACGCCGATGACGCCGTCGGCGATCTTCGTCCAGCGCTGGGCGTCCTCGGCGAGCGAGGCGTTCAGGAGCGTCAGGAAGTGGACGAACTCCTCGGACTCGCCGGTCGAGGGGTCGGGCGCGGCGCCCGCGGCCTCGTACTCGCGGCCCTTGTGGACGAGCATCGTGGCGTCGCCGCCGTCGTCGAGGATGAGGTTGGGGCCGCCCTCCTCGTCAGGCCACACCAGCGCCTGCTGCGTGCACCACCAGTACTCCTCGAGCGTCTCGCCCTTCCAGGCGAAGACCGGCACGCCCTTGGGGTCCTCGGGGGTCCCGTCCCTGCCGACGACGGTCGCGGCGGCCGCGTGGTCCTGGGTGGAGAAGATGTTGCAGCTGCACCAGCGGACCTCGGCGCCGAGCGAGGTCAGCGTCTCGATCAGCACGGCCGTCTGGATCGTCATGTGCAGCGAGCCCGTGATGCGCGCGCCCTTCAGCGGCTGCGCGTCGGCGTACTCGGCGCGGGTCTGCATGAGCCCCGGCATCTCGTGCTCGGCGAGCTCGATCTCCTTGCGACCGTAGTCGGCGAGCGCGAGGTCGGCGACCTTGAAGTCCTGTGCGGTGTGGACGGCTGTGGGATTCATGTGCGGAGGCTCTCCTTGATCAGGCGGGTGTCGGCTCTGGTCGTGCGTGTGCTGCGGCCAGCGCCAGCAGCTTCAGATGCTTGTCCTGCTCCCAGCGCAGCCACGCGGCCGGCGGGACGTCCTCGGGGCGGTGCGGCTGGGCCTCGAACCACGCGTCGACCGCGCTCGCGAGGTCCTCGTCGCGGCGCATGCGCATCGCGAAGCCGATGTCGCCGAGCCCGATGTCGAAGCGGGTCGTGAGCTCGCGCAGCGTGCGCAGGCGCTGCAGCTCGGCGGCGCCGTACAGGCGGTAGCCGGCCTCCGAGCGCCGCGGCTCGATGAGCCCGGCACGCTCGATGTAGCGCAGCATCCGCGGCGACCAGTCCGTGGTCTCGGCAGCCTCTTGGATCGTCAGGGCATCCATCCGCGGCAAACCTTACCACGGATGTGTCAAGGTTAGGGCTGTACGGCCTGCACGACGGTCTTGCGATTGCGGTGGGCGCGCTCGTAGAGCAGCACCACGGCCTTCACCGCCTCGTCGGACGCCTTGGCGCGGTCGATGATCTCCGGCGCGTTCATCGACCCATAGCCCGGCCACGGCTCGCCGACGCGGATCTCCGGGCCGGGGCTGTCCTCGGTCTGCTCGGCCGCGCGCTGCTCCGCGCGGATCCTGGCGGCCTGGCCGCGCGTGGGCTCCGGGACGACCGCGACCGGCGCGGGCTCGGGATCCGCCGGGGCCGGCGCGGTGGCGGACGCCGCCGGCGGCGGAGGTGCGGGGCGCGCGGCGCGCGCCGGCCGTGCACGCGAGGACGGCGGTGGCGGCGCGGGCGGCGGCGGCGTGCGCTCCTCCGTGGTCGGGCCGCCGCCCCGCCGGTCGCGGATCTCGGCGATCGCGACCTCGGCCGCGGACTCGACGAGCTGGACGGACGTGCGCGCGAGGTCGGCGGCGACCGTGGCGGCCTTTGCGAGCAGGCGGAGGATCGGGGTCATGGCGCTGCGATTCCCCCGAACGCACGGGGGCATGCGCACACTTCTCAGTTCGTGGCCGCCAGGCGCGCCTTCAGCGACTCGATGACGTCCACCGGCGTCGGGTCGGTTCCGCGCAGGACGGCGACGTAGAGCGAGACCAGGTCGCCGAGCAGGACGAGCGAGAAGATCCGCTCGACCGCGGTGTGGCCCCGCGACTGCACGACGTACGTGCCCGTCGCGCGGTCGCCGATGAGGTCGCGCGTGAGCTCGATGCGCTGCTTGACGCGCAGGGGCGTGTCGCTGTCGTCGAGGAAGACGGCGGCGAAGCGGCCGAGCGAGGCAGCGTCCTGCCAGCCGACGATCTCGTTGTGGTCGAGCTCGGGCAGCTCGTGCGCGAACGCGGGGATCTTCGCGTTCTCGTTGAACTGCGCCTTCCAGCGGTAGGCGACGCCCTGCGTGATGCCCGACCCGGCGATCACCGGCACGCTGTCGCGCAGCGCGCGCGCGAGCGTCTTGGACTGCGAGTCCTCCGATCCGTCGGCGCCCCACTCCACGACGAGCTGCTCGAGGTGGTCGGCGGCGACGTCGATCTCCGAGCCGACCCGCGGCCCGGCGCCGCACAGGCCCGCGACCTCGAGCGCGGCGACCGTCATGTAGGCGACGGCCGCCCGCGGCTGAAATCCACCGGCGACCGGGATCACGGGAACGCCGTCCGCGCGCGCGAGCTCGGCGAGCCTGCCGCCGCTCGTGACCGCGACGCGCGTCGCCCCGAGCGCGCCGGCGGCCTCGTAGCAGGCGAGCGTCTCCTCGGTGTTGCCCGAGTAGGAGGCGCACAGGACGGTCGTGTCGGGCGTCGTCCAGGCCGGCAGGCCGTACGTGCGCGCCGAGAGGATCGGGCGCGACGCGTGATCGCCGAGGATCGCGCGGGCGAGCACGCCACCCACCCCCGAGCCGCCCATGCCGGCGACGATCAGGCCGCCGGGCGACTCCCACGGCTGCAGCTGTGCGGACTGCACCTTCCACAGCGCGTCGCGCAGGTGCTCGGGCAGGCCGACGACGTCGCCGTGCAAATCCGAGCGGTCGACGGCGGCGATCGTCTCGTGGTCCAGTCGCAGTGCGGTCTCAGAAGGCGAGGCTGCCATCGGGTACCTCCATGCCGGGGAACAGGCGCGCGCCATGCGCGAGGACGTTGTCGGCGCCGATCGTGACGCCCTCGCCGACGATCGAGCCACCGAGGATCTTCGTGCGATCGCCGATGCGGGCTCCGGGCCCGACGACGCAGTCGCGCAGGATGCAGGCGGCGCCGATCGAGGCGCCCTCCAGGACGACGCTGCGCTCGACGGTCGCGCCCTCGCCCACGCTCACGTCGGCGGCAAGGACGGCGAGGCTGCCGACGTGGGCGCCGCGCGCGATCGCGCAGCGGGCGCCGACCATCGCGGGCGGAACGGCGCGGCCGTCGACGATCGCGGTCTCGTCAAGGCAGAGGAAGTCGTCGCCCAGGCGCTCGGAGACCGCGGTGCGCACGTTGCCCTCGAGGATGTCGAAGGTCGCCTCGAGGTAGCGCTGCGGGGTCCCGACGTCCAGCCAGTAGGCGTCGTCGTCGACGTAGCCGTACAGGCCGTCGCCCACGAGTGCCGGCCAGATCTCGCGCTCGATCGACACGTTGCGATCGGGCTCGATGAGGTCGAGCACCGAGCGCTCGAGCACGTACGCGCCGGCCGAGATGAGGTTCGTGTCCAGAACCGTGTCGGGCGACGGCTTCTCGAGGAACTCCCGCACCGAGCCGTCCTCGTTCAGGCGCACGAGTCCGTAGCTGGAGGGATCGGGCACCGGGACGAGCGCGAGCGTGCCGGTCGCGCCGGTCTGCTCGTGCTGGGCCATCTGCGCGCTGAGGTCGAGGTCGGTGAGGACGTCGCCGTTGAGCATGAGGAAGCGCTCGTCGAGGAACTCCTCGGCGAACTTCAGCGCACCGGCGGTTCCACGCGGATCGGGCTCCTCCACGAAGCGCAGCGCGATCCCCAGCCGGGATCCGTCGCCGAGCACGCTGCGCACCCGAGTCGCCTTGAAGCCGCAGGACATGATCACGTCGTCGATTCCGTGTCCGCGCAGCCATTCGAGCATGTAGACCATCATCGGGCGGTCGACGAGCGGCAGGACCGGCTTGGGCACGGTCGATGTCAGCGGCCGCAGGCGCGTCCCCTCGCCCCCCACGAGGATCACGGCCTGCATGGCTGCCCGGAGGTGCGCATCACCGGGAGGATGTCAGCGTCCTGCGTCCGATGCCCTCATAGGTGAGTCCGGCGGCGGTCACGGCAACGGCATCGAGCGCGTTGCGCCCGTCGAGCACGAGCGTCCCGGCCATCCGCGCCGCGACCTCGTTCCAGTCCAGTTGCAGGAACTCCGCCCATTCGGTGACGAGCACGACCGCGTCGGCGCCGTCGACCGCGTCGAGCGCGTCGGCCGCGAAGTACACGCCGCGGATGAGCTCGCGTGCCTCCTCCTCGGCAACCGGGTCGAACACGCGGATTTTCGCGCCATCGGCCTGCAGCCGGGCGCTGAGGACCAGCGATGATGCCTCCCGCATGTCGTCGGTGTTGGGCTTGAAGGCGAGCCCCAGCAGGCAGATGTTCGCGCCGACGAGCGAGCCGAGGTGCTTCTGCAGCTTGCCGATGACGCGCCGCTTCTGCAGCTCGTTGACCTCGATGACGGCGTTGAGCAACTGAAAGTGATAGCCGGAGTTTCCGGCAAGCTGTTTGAGTGCATTGACGTCCTTGGGAAAGCAGGAGCCGCCGAACCCGATGCCCGCCTGCAGGAACTTGTGTCCGATGCGGTCGTCCAGGCCCATCCCCTTGGCGACCTCGAGGACGTCGGCGCCGGTCTCCTCGCAGACGTTCGCGATCTCGTTGATGAAGGAGATCTTCGTCGCCAGGAACGCGTTGGACGCGAGCTTCACCATCTCGGCGGAGGCGATGTCGGTGCGCACGAGCGGCGCCCCGAGCGGCGAGTAGAGCTCGACGACCGCGTCGCCGGCCCAGTCGCCGTCGTCCCCGATCACGACGCGGTCGGGCGCGAGGAAGTCCTTGACGGCCGAGCCCTCCTTGAGGAACTCCGGGCACGAGACGTAGCGCAGCTGGTCCTTGCCGTTCTCGGCCAGCACGCGCTTGATGGACGCGCCCGTGCCTGCGGGCACGGTCGACTTCATGACCAGCGCGTGGTCGGCGGAGGCCGGGATCGCCCCCACGACCGCGTGCACCGCGCTCAGGTCGGCGTCGCCGGAGTACGTCGGCGGGGTGCCGACCGCCACGAACAGCAGCCGCGCGTGCTCGAGCGCGTCGGCGATGTCGGTCGAGAAGTGCATGCGATCGCGGTTGGCTTGAACCATGTCGGCCAGGCCCGGCTCGTAGATCGGGATCTCGCCGGCCTGCAGCCGCGCGATCTTGTCCGCGTCGATGTCGATGCAGTAGACCTCGCTGCCGAGGTGCGCGAAACCCGCGGCGCTGACGAGCCCGACGTAGCCGGTGCCGATGACACCGATGGGCTCGCGGCCGACGCTCATGCAGCGGCGGAGATTACTGACCGATGCGCTGCAGCGACCGGGCGATGTCCATCATCTGGGCGTTCGTGAGGGATTTCGAAAGGGTGTTGGAGACCCAGTACGCGCCGCGGTCGGTCTTCCAGGCGATGAGGCGCATCTTGTGGCCGTCGAAGTAGCGCTGGTAGGTGCGCTTGCGCATGCGCACCTCGTCGGTCGGGTTGTCGAGGATCGGCGGCGCCTTCCAGGTGGTCCCCTGCACCCCGTAGTACTGGCCGTTGTCGCCCTGGGAGAGGACGATCCGGTAGGCGCGGTACTTGTTCTTGTTGCGGTCGAAGATGTCGTAGGAGCGCGGGCTGTCCTTGACGTAGCCGCCGCGCGCGATGATCGCCTTGGGGAAGTAGACCGGCAGGGTGGGCAGGCGGGTGGCGATGTCGATGACGTGCGTCTCGCCGGCGTCCTTGCGCAGCACGAGGCCGCGCGCGAGCGAGCGCTTCTTCTTGATGGTCCTGGGCTTGGGGGTGTCCTGCGGCGCCTCCGCGCCGATCAGCCCGACGTCGATGAACTCGTCGATCGTGCGCTGCAGGTTCTCCGGCGTGATCTCGACGTAGGGGCTCGAGCCCGCCTGCGCTCCGCGGAAGTGGATCTCCTGGATCGGGCTCTTCGAGGACTCGTAGGCGAGCTTGAGCAGCCGCAGGATCGCCGCGTCGTTGTTGTGGGCGATGTCGGTCTGCGTGTAGCGCCCGAAGATCCGCAGCAGCTCGTTGCGGTCGCCGAAGATCCGGCCGAGCCCGATCTGGTCCTTGGCCTGGCGCAGGAACTCCTGCTGGCGCGCGGCGCGGACGAAGTCGTCGTCGGTGTGGCGGTAGCGCACGAAGTCCAGCGAGTCCTTGCCGCAGAGCTTCTGGTAGCCGGGCTTGAGGTCGATCGTCGCGAAGCCGCCCGGTCCGCCGCGGGCGTTGAAGTAGCGGCGGTCGATGTCGACGAAGACGCAGCCCAGGCGGTTCACGGCGCGCTGGAAGCCGTTGAAGTTCACGTTGACGACGTGGCTGATCGGCAGCCCCAGCAGGTGCTTGACCGTGCGCACGGCGAGCCGCGGGCCGCCGAGCGCGTAGGCGACGTTGATCTTGTCGCTGCCATGGCCGGGGATCTCGACCTTCAGGTCGCGCGGGATCGACATGATCGCCGTCGACTTCTTGTCGGGATCGAGGCGCACGACGATCATCGTGTCCGAGCGCACCGGATCGCCCTTGACGTCGGTGAAGCGCTTGTCGGAGCCGAGCACGAGGATCGTCTGCGGGCTCCCGGGATCGACCTTGTCGAGCTCGTTCTCGATGTCCGGGATCGGGATCGAGTTCTCCTGGAAGACCTCGATGCTCTTGTCGACCTCGAGCAGGACGCCACTGGCGACCGCCGTCGCCGAGAGCAGCACGATGAGGACCGCGCCGAGGGCGAACTTCTTCGCCATCGCGAGCCCGAGCCTGGGCGGGGGATCGGGCATCAGCTGCGACCGCCCTCGACGGCGCGCAGGGGGGTCTTGCCCTCGGCCTTCGCGATCGCCGCCATCCAGCCAGGCAGCCCCGTCACGAAGTCGCCGAGCGCCTGCCGGTAGCGGTTGAGCGAGTCGATCGAGACCCACTCCTCCGGGCCATGATGGCCGCCGCCGGTCGGCCCGAACTCGACCGCGGGCACGCCCGCCTCGAGGAACGAGATCGCGTCCGAGGCGCCGTCGCGGCCGATCGACAGGGCCTCGCCCTCGAGCGACTGCGACACCGCCTCGCACAGGGCGCGCACGTAGGGGTTCTGGCGCGACACCCGCGCGGGCGCGCGCTGGAAGGTCTTCACGATGCGGACGTCACGCAGCGCGCGGATCGCGGCGAGGATCTCGCCTGGCTCCTGGTTGGGCAGGAAGCGGATGTCGACGTCCATCGTGCAGAGGTCGGGGACCTTGTTGAAGGCGTCGCCGCCCGTGATCCGCGACACGTTGATCGAGGGACGGTCGAAGAGATCGGAGGACTCGCGGCTGAAGGGAAGGGTCTCGATGCGGCGGAACACGTCGTAGGCCTTGAGGATCGCGTTGTCGCCGGCCCAGGGCGTCGATCCGTGGGCGGCGGTTCCGCTGATTTCGACGCGGACGGCGAGAACCCCCTTCGCCTGGACGCCGATGTGCAGGTCGGTGGGCTCGCCGGTGATCGCGAAGTCCGCGCGCAGCCCCTCCTCGACGAGCGCGTCGGTCGAGCGGTGGTCGACGTCCTCGGTCTCCTCGTCGGGGACGCAGATGAAGCGCACCCGGACCTTGCCGTTGTCGGCGACGTCCTTGACGGCGTACATCATCGCCGCGAGCGCGCCCTTCATGTCGTACGCGCCGCGCCCGATCAGGCGGTCGCCCTCCACGCGCGGAAGGAACTGGTCGGCGTGCGCCGGCACGACGTCGATGTGACCATGGAGGATCACGCAGGGGCCGTCCCGCGGGCCGACGTCGGCGAGCACCACCGGCAGGCCGCCGAACTCGCGGTCGGTCACCGGGATGTCGCGCGCCTCGAGCCATCCCCTCACGAACCCGACAGCTGCGGTGAGACCGTCGCCGGTGGACGTGTCGTAGGTGATCAGCCGCTCGGCCAGAACCCGCTCGTCCATCGACCCGCCAGGGTAGTGCCAAAGCGCGCGCCGCGCCGGGTCTGATGCTCGACCTGAGGGTTGCCGACCGCGCTCGGAGGGCGAGATCGGGCCATCCGTCCTCTAGCGTGTGGCCGATGGCGGGACGGATCGTCCTCTTCGGCGCGACCGGGTTCACCGGCGAGCTGACGGCGCGTGCGCTCGCGGCGCGCGGCGCGCGGCCGCTGCTGGTGGGGCGCAGCGCGCAGCGCCTCGACGCGCTCGCCGCGCAGCTCGGCGGCGACCTCGACACCGCGGTCGTCGACGCCACCGCGCCCGGCGCGACGGCGGCGCTGGCGGCGCTCGCGGGCCCCGGCGACGTGCTCGTGTGCACCGTCGGGCCCTTCATGCGCTGGGGCCAGACCGGCGTGCAGGCGGCGATCGCGTCGGGCGCGCACTACATCGACTCCACCGGGGAGCCGCCGTTCATCCGGGCAGTCTTCGAGCGCCACGGGGCCGGCGCGCAGCGGGCCGGCTGCGGGCTGCTGACCGCCCTGGGATATGACTACGTCCCGGGCAACCTCGCGGGCGCGCTGGCGCTGCGCGAGGCGGGTGACCGCGCGGTGCGCGTCGACATCGGCTACTTCGTCAGCGGCGGCGGCGGCACGCAGGCCAGCGGCGGAACCCGCGCGTCGGCGGTCGGGATGCTCGCCGAACCCGGCTACGCCTTCCGCGGCGGTCGGCTCGTGAGCGAGCGGGCGGCGCGCCGGGTGCGCGAGCTCGACGGCCGTCCCGCGATCTCGGTCGGGGCCACCGAGCAGTTCGCGCTGCCGCGGGTGCACCCCGCGCTGCGCGACGTCGGGGTCTGGCTGGGCTGGTTCGGCCCGGCGTCGCGACCGCTGCAGGCGATCTCCGCGGCGACCGCGCTCGTGACGAAGCTGCCGGGCGCGCGCGGCGTCATCGGCGCCACGGCCAACCGCTTCGCGCAGGGCTCGACGGGCGGGCCCGACGCACGGCGGCGCGCGAAGGCGACCTCGCGCATCGTCGCCATCGCCTCCGACGCCGATGGCCGCGCGCTGGCGACCGTGCGCCTGAAGGGCTCCAACCCCTACGACTTCACGGGCGAGATGCTCGCCTGGGGCGCGCTGCGGGCGGCCGCCGGCGGCCTGCGCGGCACGGGCGCGCTGGGACCGGTCGACGGCTTCGGGCTCGACGAGCTCGAGGCCGGGGTCGCGGAATCCGGGATCTCGCGCGCGCCGTAGCGGTCAGCCGGTCAACCGGTCAGCAGCAGCGCGTAGAGCGCCACGCCGAGCGCGGTCGCGCCGAGCAGGCGCAGCGCATCATCGCGATCGCCGTCGGTGAACTTGACGATCGCGAGCAGCAGGCCGGCCAGCGGGAGCGCCAGCGCGACGACGTACGGGAACGCCAGGCGCAGCTGATCCAGGGCGCGAGCGAGCATCGCCGGAGGTTATCCTCGCTGCATGGGCGACCTGCGCGTCACGCGCGACGGCGCGTTCTACGGCGTCAGGATCCGCGGCGTCCTCGAGTCCGGCGCCGGGGAGCCGCTGTACGTCTCGGTCAGCGCCGAGCGCGTGGAGTGGTGCGATCCCGACGACCCCGGCGCCGGGCCCGGCGGCTGGATCCGCTCGGCGGCCGACGGCGCCGTCCAGGGCGAGCTCGAGCTGCGCTTCACGCGCGAGAAGGTCCACGAGCGCGCGCTGGCGCAGCTGGAGGCCTGGCGCGCCGACCCGCCCCCGCAGCTCGTCGGCGTCAGCTCGGTGAGCGAGCAGTACTGCGGCCTCATCGACCAGGCCAACGGCAACGGCGTCGGGATCCAGCACACCGAGGAGCGCCAGGACCGCTCGGCCGCGAGGGCCTATGCGACCTGGTCGGGCGGCAAGCTGCGCGCGACCGCGCCGCCCGCCTGACCCATCTTCAGCCGGCGGCGCCGCCGTCCTCGGCGACCCGCAGGAACATCTCCCAGCGCCGCTTGTCGCGCGCGGCGCGCCGCGACTCCTCGGAGTCGGGCTCGGCGGACGAGACCGCGTCCTCGGCCTTGCGCAGCTTCTCGCGCAGGTCGGCGACGTCCAGCTCGCCCGGCGGGTGGGCCTCCTCGACGAGGATCAGCACCCCGTCCTCGGAGACCTGGATGTAGCCCTCCCCCTGGGCGTAGGTCACGATGTCCGACTCGCTGCGATACAGGCGCAGCGCCGTCGGCACGAGCATGCCCAGCACCGGCTCGTGGCGCGCGAGGATGCCGATCGAGCCCACCTCGGTGCGCGTCGAGACCATCCCGACCTCGTCGTCGAAGACCGAGCCCTCGGGCGTGAGGACCTCGACGTGAAAGGGCGTGCGCGCCACTACTCGTCGTCCTCCTCGCCGCCGGCCTCGTCGTCGCCGACGCTCGCCTTCTCGCGCTTGGACTCCTGCTCGGCGTCGTCATCCTTCTTGCCGCCGGCGGCCTTGACGACGTCGTCGATCGTGCCCTTGAGGAAGAACGCCGACTCCGGCACGTCGTCGTGCTGGCCGTCGATGATCTCCTTGAAGCCGCGGATCGTCTCGGCGATCGGGACGTACTGCCCCGGGGTGCCGGTGAACTGCTCGGCGACGAAGAACGGCTGTGAGAGGAAGCGCTCGACGCGGCGCGCCCGGCCGACGATCAGCTTGTCCTCGTCGGAGAGCTCGTCGATGCCGAGGATCGCGATGATGTCCTGCAGCTCCTTGTAGCGCTGCAGGATCTCCTTGACGCGGTTGGCCGTCGTGAAGTGCTCCTCGCCGAGGATGTCCGGCTTGAGGATCGTCGAGGTCGAGTCCAGCGGGTCGACCGCGGGGTAGATCCCCTTCTCGGAGATCGCGCGGGAGAGCACCGTCGTCGCGTTGAGGTGGGCGAACACCGACGCCGGCGCCGGGTCGGTGAGGTCGTCGGCGGGGACGTAGATCGCCTGCACCGAGGTGACCGAGCCGTCGCGCGTGGAGGTGATGCGCTCCTGCAGCTGGCCCATCTCGGTCTCGAGCGTCGGCTGGTATCCGACCTGCGACGGCATCCGGCCCAGGAGCGCGGAGACCTCCGAGCCGGCCTGCACGAAGCGGAAGATGTTGTCGATGAAGAGCAGCACGTCCTGGCCGCCCTTCTCGCGGAAGTACTCCGCCATCGTCAGGCCCGAGAGGGCGACCCGCATGCGGGCTCCGGGAGGCTCGTTCATCTGCCCGAAGACCAGGATCGTCTTGTCGATGACCCCGGACTCCTTCATCTCCAGCCAGAGGTCGTTGCCCTCGCGCGAGCGCTCGCCCACGCCGCAGAAGGCCGACAGGCCGCCGTGCTCCTGGGCGAGGTTGTTGATGAGCTCCTGGATGAGGACGGTCTTGCCGACGCCGGCGCCGCCGAACAGGCCGACCTTGCCGCCCTTGGCGTACGGCGCGAGGAGGTCGACGACCTTGATGCCGGTCTCGAACATCTCCGTCGTCGGCATGAGGTTCTCGACGGTCGGCGCGGGGCGGTGGATCGGCCAGCGCTCCTCGTACTCGACGTCGCCGCCGAGGTCGATCGGCTCGCCGAGGAGGTTGAAGATCCGCCCGAGCGTGCCGTTGCCGACCGGCACCGTGATCGGGCCGCCGGTGTCCTTGACCTCCATGCCGCGCGCGAGGCCGTCGGTGGAGTCCATCGCGACGCAACGCACGCGGTCGTCGCCGAGGTGCTGCTGGACCTCGAGCGTCAGCACGCTGCCGTCATCGTCGTCGTCGTCGGGGTCGCCCGGGCGGTCGATCGTGAGCGCGTTGTAGATCTCGGGCAGCTCGCCGTTGGGGAACGTCGCCTCGATCACGACACCCTGGATCTCCTCGATCCGGCCGGTGTTGGTGGCTTTGGTGTCGCTGGTTTCAGTGGTAGCCATGGTTCTCCAGATTAAGAGGGTTTCGGCCTTCGGTCATCGCAAGCTCTGACCTGCGGACGACGTCACTCATGTGAGGCTCTCGGCGCCAGCGACGACTTCCATGATCTCCTGGGTGATCTCGGCCTGGCGGGCACGGTTCATTTCAAGGGTGAGGTCTTCGATGAGCTCGCCCGCGTTCTCGGAGGCGTTGCGCATCGCGGTCATGCGCGCGCCGTGCTCGGACGCCGTGGACTCCAGCAGCGCGCGGTACACGGAGATCTCGACGTAGTCGGGCACGAGGCGGGCGAGGATCTCCTTGGGATCGGGCTCGTAGTCGACGAGCGCGCGGTGGCCGTGGTCGCCGTCCGTGCCGGCGTCGTCGCGCTCGGTGCCCTCGAGGATCGTCGCCTGCTGCAGCGGCAGCAGCGTCTCGCGCCGGACCTCCTGCGTCAGCGGCGAGATGTAGCCGTTGTAGAAGATCTCGACGCGGTCGGCCTTGCCGTCGACGTAGGCCGCGATGAGGTCCTCGGCGATCGCGCGGGCATCGGCGTAGGCGGGACGATCGGTGAAGCCGACGTAGCGGCCGACCGGGTCCTTGCCGCGGAAGGTCAGCGTGGAGACGCCGCGGCGGCCCGCCGCGCTGTAGAGCACCGAGCGGCCGTCGCCCTCGTGCGCGCGGCCGGCCCGCAGACCGGCGCGCACGATCTGCGAGTTGAACGCGCCCGCGAGGCCGCGGTCGCCGGTGACGAGCAGCAGGGCGACGGTGTTCTCGCTCTCGTGCTCGCGCAGGATCGGCAGGCCCGAGATCTCCGTCGAGCCCGCGGCCTCGGCGGCCTGGCGCGTCATGCGCCGGATCGCGCCGGCGTACGGGCGCAGCGCGGCGATGCGCTGCTCGGCCCGGCGCAGCCGGGCCGCCGCGACCATCTCCATGGCGCGGGTGATCTTCTGGATGTTCTTGACGGACCCGATGCGGGTCTTCACGTCGCGCTGGGTGGCGCTCATCGCGAGGGCCTACCTTCCGAGTCCGCACCGGCTGTGGTCGAGCAATGGCTCGATGTCACGCGGGTGCCGCCTCCATCTCGGTCTCGTCGGCGGTCTCGTCGTCGTCGTCCTTCGCCGCGGGCCTGGCCTTGTCCCCGGAGCTCTCGATCGCGACGCCGTCCTCGTCGAGGTCGGCGCCGAAGTCGTCGGCGAAGTCCTTCACGGCCGCGTCGACCTCCTCGACGATGTCGTCGTCCCACTTGCCGTCGGCGATCTTCTCGAGCACCTCGGCGTTCTCGGCGCGCATGCGCGCGACGAGGTCGGCGTGGAACTCCGTCACGCGGTCGACCGAGACGCGATCGAGGAAGCCGTTGGTCGCCGCGTAGATGACGACGACCTGCTCCTCGACGGCCATCGGCGAGCGCTCGTTCTGGTTGAGCGTCTTGACGAGCCGCTCGCCGCGGGCGAGCGTCGCCTGCGTGTCGGCGTCGAGGTCGGAGCCGAACTGCGCGAACGCCTCGAGGTCGCGGTACTGGGAGAGCTCGAGCTTCAGGCGCCCGGCGACCTTCTTCATCGGCTTGATCTGCGCGTTGCCGCCGACCCGCGACACCGAGATGCCGACGTTGATGGCCGGCCGCACGCCCGAGAAGAAGAGCTTGGGCTCGAGGAAGATCTGCCCGTCGGTGATCGAGATGACGTTCGTCGGGATGTAGGCGGACACGTCGCCGGCCTGCGTCTCGATGATCGGCAGCGCGGTCATCGAGCCGCCGCCGAGGTCGTCGTTGAGCTTGACCGCGCGCTCGAGCAGACGGCTGTGGAGGTAGAAGACGTCGCCCGGGTAGGCCTCGCGACCCGGCGGGCGGCGCAGCAGCAGCGACATCTGGCGGTAGGCGAAGGCGTGCTTGGTGAGGTCGTCGTAGACGCACAGCGCGGCGCCGCCGTTGTAGAGGAAGTGCTCGGCCATCGCGGCGCCCGCGTACGGCGCGAGGAACTTCACCGGTGCGGCCTCGTTGGCGCCGGCGGCGACGATGATGGTGTTCTCCATCGCGCCCGCCTCCTGCAGCGTCTCGGCGAGCGCGACGACGGTCGCCATGCGCTGGCCGATCGCGACGTAGACCGAGATGACGCCGGTCTTGCGGTTGTTGATGATCGTGTCGATCGCGATCGTCGTCTTGCCGGTCTGGCGGTCGCCGATGATGAGCTCGCGCTGGCCGCGGCCGATCGGGATCATCGCGTCGATCGCCTTGATGCCGGTCTGCATCGGCTCGACGACGGGCTGGCGCTGCACGACGCCCGGAGCCTTGAACTCGGCTGGACGCGTCTCGGACGTGTTGATGTCGCCCTTGCCGTCCAGCGGCTTGCCGAGCGGGTCGACGATGCGGCCGAGCATCTCCTCGCCGACCGGGATCTCGAGCAGGCTGCCGGTGCGCTTGACCGTGTCGCCCTCGACGATCTTCTGCCAGTCGCCGAACAGCACGACGCCGACGTTGTCGGACTCGAGGTTCAGCGCGAGCCCCGTGACGCCGTGCGGCAGCTCGAGCATCTCGAACGACATGGCGTTCTCGAGGCCGTGGACGCGCGCGATGCCGTCCCCGACCGACAGCACGGTGCCGACCTCGGTCAGCTCGGCCGAGCCGGCGTCCAGGCCCTCGATGCGGCTCTTGAGGATCGAGGTGATCTCATCAGGGTTGATCTTCATGGAGGTCGTGTCAGCTCCTTAACGGGGTCCGCGGAAGGCGTCAGGCGCCGCGGGCGACGTGCTTTCTCAGGTTGTCGAGGCGGTTGCGGATCGAGCCGTCGAGGATCGAGTTGCCCACCCGCAGGACGATGCCGCCGAGGATGTCGGGGTCCACGTCCGCGGTGAGCTCGATCTTCTGGCCGGTGTCCTTGGCGATGCGGTCGCCGATCTGCTTGACGATCGCGTCGTCGAGCTCCGTGGCGGTGGAGATCTGGACCGGCAGGACCTTGTTCTCCTGCTCCCACAGCCCGTCGTAGTAGCGCCGGATGCGGAACACCGCCGGCATGCGGTGCTTCTCGATGAGCAGCTCGAGGAAGTTGATGAGCGTCTCGTCGGCGCCCTCGACGGCCTTCTCCAGGCCCTCCTTCTTCTCGGGCGTCGAGAAGTAGGGCGAGAAGAAGAAGACCGCCAGGTCGCGGTTGTCGTGCAGCGCGTCGGCGAACTGCCCGAGCTGCTCGCGGATCTTGTCGAGCTTGTCGTGTTCCTGGGCGACCGCGAACAGCGAGCGGCCGTACACCTCCGCGATCTCCTCCACGAGCTACTGCCCCCGCTCGCCGGCGAGCGCCGAGAAGTCCAGCTCGCCGAGCGCCTCCTCGACGAGGCGACGCTGGTCGTCCTCGGTGAGCGTCTTGCGCGTGACCTTCTCCGTCGCGAGGATCGTCAGGTCCGCGACCTCGTTGCGGATGTCCTGGATCGCGCGCCGCGTCTCGGCCTGGATGTCGCGCTTGGCCTGCTCGAGCAGCTCCTCGCGCTTGGCCTTGGCATCCGTCAGTGCCGAGGCCTCGACCGCGTCCGCGGCCTTGCGGGCGCGGGCGACGATCTCCTCGGCCTGCTCGCGGGCCTCGGCGAGGCGCTCGCGGTACTCGGCGAGGATCTCGTCGGCCTCCTCGCGCGTGTGCTCGGCGGCGCTGATCGACTCGTCGATCGCGCGCTGACGCTTGTCCAAAGCCTCCTGGATGCGCGGGAACACGAGCTTCTTGAGGACGTACAGGGACACCGTGAAGACGACGAGCGTCCAGATCATCAGCCCGACGTTCGGCGAGACGAGGAACGACCCGCCTTCGTCCTTGGCGGCGGTCTCGGCTTCCGCGAGGGGCAGTACGGAGATCAGGCTGGTGACGTCCATCGGTGGCCTAGAGGAAGAAGGCGATCAGGCCGCCGACGAGGCCGTAGAAGAAGCACGCCTCGGTGAGGGCGAAGCCGAGCCACTGGATCGAGGCGATCTCGTCCTTCATCTCGGGCTGGCGCGTCACGGACTCGATGACCTTGCCGAACAGCATGCCGATGCCTGCGCCGGCGCCCGCGGCGCCTCCGCCTGCTCCGACGCCCAGCGCGATCGCGCGGCCGGCCTTCTGGCCGTAGATGGATGGGTCCTGCGCCGCCTGTGCGATGACGGTGCTGAGGATGTCCAGGTCGAGCATTGGGGGGATCGAGCTCCTTCTTGCTAGTGGTTTTCGGAGACGGCGCTACCGAGGTAGATGCTCGTCAGGATGGCGAAGATGAACGCCTGCAGCCCGGCGATCAACGTCACCTCGAAGAGGAAGATCGCGATCCCGGCGGGCAGCGTGAACCACGCCAGGACCTCGAGGCCGAGCAGCACCGACAGGCCACCGGACATGAACTGGATGAGCATGTGCCCGGCGAGCAGGTTGGCGAAGAGTCGTACGGTCAGCGAGATGAGGCGCAGGAAGTGCGAGAGCACCTCCAGCGGGAAGATCATGATGAGGATCGGGCCCTTGACGCCGGGAGGGGCCATGCTCTTGGTGTACCCCCACAGGCCCTTCGCCTTGAGCCCTTCCACGTTGTATGAGATGAAGACGATCAGCGACAGGACCAGCGGGATCGAGACGTTCGCCGTGGCGGCGTAGATCTGGAAGGACGGGATGTCCTTGCCGAAGACGCTGAACGTCTCGCCGGAGTTCACCGGCAGCGGCAGGTAGCCGATGAGGTTCGAGATCCAGATGAACACGAAGAGCGTGAAGATGAGCGGAAACCACTTGCGCGCCATCTCGTCGCTCATGTTGTCGCGGACGATCTTGTCGCGAAGCCCCGTGTAGGCCCACTCGACGGCGGTCTGCACGCGGTTGGGGCTGGCCTGCATCCGCTTGGAGATCCAGACCATCACGCCGATCGTCAGCGTCGTGGCGAGAAAGAGATAGAGGACGCCCTTGTTGATGTCCAGCGGGCCTGGGAGGTTCACCCAGGTCAGCAGCTTGAACTCGTCCTGGGGCTTGAACTCGGGGTTGTCCAGCCGCGTCGCGCCGAAGAGGGCGATGATCACGACGAAGCCCAGGACGTAGATCCCGCCGATCCCGAGGCCGAGCTTGCGACGCAGGCTCATCCGCTGGTGCTCCTTCGCCGGGTCACGTGCGCGATCGCCGAGCAGGCGAAGTTGATCGAGAACGCGCCGAAGATGACGAGGGCGGCCGAGAGGCCGTCCTCGCGCGAGCTCGCCACGCCGGCGGCGATGATCGTGAGCGCCAGGATCCAGACACGCAGCATGGAATAGGCCACGCCGAGGCCGAGGCGACGCCGGATCTCGTGGACCTCCAGCAGGCGGCGGTCGACGAGCACCGAGACGCCGCGCACGACGATCCAGACGCCGGCGCCCAGCGTGCAGCCGAGCGCCGGGGCCCCCATCGAGACCGCGACGGCCGTCGCGACCACGACCAGCGCGATGTCGACGTAGGTCAGGGCCACGGGTCCGCGCTCAAAGCTCGCGGAAGCGCTTATCGACAAGGAAGGTCCCGGTGAAGGAGCGGCCGGCGCGCTGTGGATTCGAGATAAGGCATGGCAACGGGCGCCGAACCCTACACGTGCACGACGGCGCGGGGAGCGCGGCCGGAACGGTGGAGTGACGTGTCCGCACGATAGCGCGGATGGCGACTTTGTAACAACTTAGTGACAGGAGCTACGACCTCGCGCGCGTGCGCGAGGAGACTCACCCGGAGCCGCAGCGGCGTAACGTCCAGCGCGATGGCGCACGACCACGACCATTCCCACGCCGGGCATTTGCACGCCCCGTCGGCGGACGCCGATCGCCGCTGGCTCACGGTCGCGTTCGCGCTGATCGCGGGCTTCATGGGGGTCGAGATCGCGGCCGGCCTGCTCGCCGGCTCGCTGGCGCTGCTCTCCGACGCCGCCCACATGCTCACCGATGCGGCTTCGATCGCGCTGGCGCTCGTGGCGGCGCGGCTGGCCTCGCGGCCGGCGGCGGGCGCCTTCACGTTCGGGCTCGGGCGCGCGGAGATCGTCTCGGCGCAGATCAACGGCGCGGCGCTGTTCCTGCTGGCCGGCGCGATCGCGATCGAGGGCGTGCGGCGCCTGGGATCGCCGCCCGACGTCGAGGGCGCGATCGTCGTGGCGGTCGGCGTCGTCGGCGCCCTCGTGAACGTCGGGGCGTTCGTGGCGCTCTCGCGCTCCGAGCGCCAGAGCCTCAACGTCGCGGGCGCGCGGGCGCACGTCCTCGCCGACCTCTACGGGTCGGTCGCCGCGATCGCCGCCGGCACCGTCATCGCCGCCGGCGGCCCGCCCGAGGTCGATGCCCTCGCGGCCCTCGCGGTCGCGGCCCTCATGCTGCGCTCGGGCTGGTCGCTGCTGCACGCCTCCACGCGCGTGCTGCTCGAGGCCGCCCCGCGCGGCATCGACCCCCAGGAGGTCGGCCACGCGCTCGCCGCGATGCCGGGCATCATCGAGATCCACGACCTGCACGTGTGGGAGGTCACCTCCGGTTTCTCCGCGGTCGCCGCGCACGTCCTCGTCGCCCCCGACGACGACTGCCACCTGCGCCGCCGTGAGCTGCAGTCCCTGCTGCACGAGCGCTTCGACATCCGCCACACGACGCTGCAGGTCGACCACGAGTCCTGGCAGCCGCTGGTGCAGATCGAGGTGCCGGCGCCCGAGGGGTAGGCGGGTCGGGCGCCGGTGGCGATCGGATCGGCGCGGCGGGGGGCGTGGTCCAGAACGTCCGCTATACGGACGAAAGGGACCACACCCCCGAGGACCGCGCCGGGCCGCCTCCTACAGCGCCGAGGCTCCGATGACCTCCTGCCACCACGCCCGCTCCGCATCGCTCTTGGCGGTGCGCAGGCGGCGACGGGCGTGCCATTGCACCTGCTCGCGGCTGCCGACCATCACGTGCGGGCCGGTGACGGCGTAGCGGCCGTCGGCGAGGACGACGAGCGCGCCCGGGACGTCCCAGCGGGTGTTCAGGCGCTCGAGGACCCCGAGGCCGAGGACGATCGCCGGCGAATCGGGGTCGCCGTCGTCCTCCGTCCATGGGCGCGTGGTGAAGATCGGGGCGCTCGTCAGCGGCATGCGGTCCGGGCGCGGAGCCGGTCCGACCGGGCCGATGCGCCAGCGCTCGCGGGCGTCCTCCAGCGCCGCGAGCGCCGTCTGGCGGGCGACGATGTGCAGCCTGTCGCCGGCCTCCAGGCGCGTCGATCCGCGCGGCGGCAGCGCCTCGTCGCCGCGCACGAGCACGTTGACGAGCGCGTCACGCGGGAGGCCGAGGTCGCGGACGCGCACCCCGATCGCGGCGTCGCCGTCGGCGATCGGGACCTCCACGACGTCCGCGCCGAGCTGGCGGATCGAGCCGACCTCGACGAGCGGGCGCGGGAGCGCGGGCTCGAGCGTCGTCGCGCGCATCCAGCGCGCGAAGGGCTCGAACGTCGAGCCCTGCAGGAGCGTCGACAGCAGCACCGCGAAGAACGCGATGTTGAAGAACTTCAGGCTGCCGTCGATGCCCTCGATGATCGGAAACAGGGCGAGCACGACCGGGACCGCCCCACGCAGGCCGGCCCAGCCGAGCACCGCACGGTCGCCGAGCGAGAGGGGCGCGAACGCCGTGGCGAACATCACCGCCAGGGGACGCGCCACGAACACGAGCACGAGCGCCAGCAGCGTGCCCTGCAGGACGATGTCGCCGAGCTGGCTCGGAAAGACGAGCAGGCCGAGCGTGAGGAACATCGCCAGCTGCGCGACCCAGGCGAGCCCGTCGTGGAACGCGCTCACGGTCTGGCGCGCGGGCAGCGGCGAGGAGCCCATCATCAGCCCCGCGAGGTAGACGGCGAGAAAGCCCGAGCCGTGCAGGACGTCCGCCGCGCCGAAGGCGAGCGCCACGACCGCCAGCGACGCGACGGGATACAGGCCCGCCGTCGCAAGGCGCGCACGGCGGAATGCCTGCACGGCCACCCAGCCGACGGCCCCACCGACGACGACGCCGATCCCGAGCTGCTGGACGAACAGGACGACCATGTCCGCGACCCCGTAGTCGGGCCGCTTGATCCACGCGATGAAGCCGAGCACGAGCAGCACGGCGACGGGGTCGTTCATCCCCGCCTCGCCCTCCAGCGTGCGGGCGAGACGGCGCTTGAGCGTCGACCCGCGCAGCAGCGCGAAGATCGCCGCGCCGTCGGTCGCGGACACGATCGAGCCGACGAGCAGCCCCTCGAGCGTCGTGAGGTCCAGCAGCCAGGACGCCGCGAGGCCGGTGATGATCGCGGTCACGAGCGTCCCGACCAGTGCGAGGCTCAGCGCCGACCCGAGCACCGGGCGGATCTCCGGGAGGCCCGCCGCCAGGCCGCCCTCGAAGAGGATCAGCGCGAGGGCGATGATGCCGATCGTGCGCGCGAGCTCGTAGTCGTTGAACTCGATCAGGTCCAGGCCGTCGGACCCGACGAGCATGCCGAGGCCGAGGAACAGGACGAGCCCGGGGATCCGCAGGCGCCCCGCGAGCAGGGAGGCGCCGAGCCCGAGCGAGAGCAGCGCCCCTGCGGCCAGGATGAAGCTGCCCTCGTGTCCCATCGACGGATCTTGCTACAGCCAGCCCGAGCGCCGCAGTACGCGATGTAGCGCGAAGGCGAGCAGGACCATCACCACGAGCGTCGCGGGATAGCCGTAATGCCACTTCAGCTCCGGCATGTGCTGAAAGTTCATCCCGTAGATGCTGGCCACGAGCGTCGGAACCGTGATGATCGCCGCCCAGCCGGAGATCTGCTTGACGATGTCGTTCTGACGCACGGAGATGACGGCGAGGTTCGCCTGCAGGATGCTCGTCAGCAGCTCGCGCTGGGTCGCGATCGCGTCCTCCAGGCGCTTGACGTGATCGGCGACGTCGCGCATGTGCTCGTGCATGGACGAGCTGATCTGAGGATGCTCCTTGGAGACGAGCACCTCCATCGGCTGCAGCAGCGGGTGCACGGCGCGGTAGAACTCGGCGAGCTCGCGGCGCAGGAAGTAGATCCTGCGCGTCTGGTCGGTGGACTCGCCGAAGACCTGGACCTCGACCTCCTCGACGTCGTTCTCGAGGCCTGCGATGACCGGCTCGTAGTCGTCGACGATCTTGTCGAGGATCGCCCAGACGGCCGCGACGGGGCCCTCGCGCAGCAGCTCGGGATTCTCCTCCAGGCGCTGGCGCGCCTCGCGCAGCTCGCTCGCCGCGCCGTGGCGGATGACGACGACGTACCCCGTTCCGGTGAAGACGTGGACCTCGCCGAACTCGACCTCCTCGACGTCGTCGAGGTAGCGCGCGGTGTGCAGCACGAGGAAGTACCCCTCGGGATAGTCCTCGAGCTTCGGGCGCTGGTGGGCGTTCATCGCGTCCTCGACCGCGAGCTCGGGCAGGTCGAAGCGCTCGGCGACCTTCGTCAGCTCGGCGGGATCGGCGTCGTGCAGGCCGATCCACACGAAGCCGCCGTCCTCGCCGCGGCGGCGCGCGGCCTCGTCGACGGGGAGCGATCCTTCGTGCTGGCGACTGCCGTCCTTGTAGTGCGCGCAGTCGACGATCACATGGGCCCGCCTATCCGGAGGACGCGCGCGCCTGCGCCGAGCGGAAGGGCGCCTGCGGGCGCAGCCCGAAGCGCAGCACGCGGGCGAGCACGAACAGTGCCGCGCGCTCGCCGCCGGAGGGGTTGATGAGGCCCGAGTCCCAGGTGACGCTCTTCGGACCGGCATTCCAGTGATAGATGTAGACGCGCGTGATCTGCGGGTTCAGCGGCAGGATGCGGTCGAAGATGTAGCGCGTGACCTCGCCGGCATGGCGGGCGCCCTCGGGGATGTCGGTCGTGCTCGCGTTGTTGCGGCGCACGAGGCCGCCGGTCTCCGTCAGCCAGACCTGCGATCCGCGCACCGCCCGCAGGAACGCACGCAGGCGCGTCGTCTTGAAGCGGTTGGCCTCGACGTAGTTGTGCACGCCCCAGATCTTCGGGCTGTAGCCGAGCGCCTTGCGAAAGTCCTTGGCCCATCGGACCATGTTGGGCATGTCGAGCATCTCGGGCCCGAGGATCGTGCAGCTCGGGCACTCCCTGCGCAGCATGCGGTAGTAGCCGGCGGCGAGCGACGGGCGGTGGCAGGTCGGCTCGCCGCAGAGGTTGGCCTCGTTCCAGGTGGCGAACGTCGTGACCCACGGGTAGCGCTGGCGGAACAGCCGAAACTGCACGAGCAGCTGGGCGGGCGTCGGGCGCGAGCGCCTGTTCGTGCGCGAGTGGCCGAAGGTGATGAGCGGGTCGACGTCGTTGGCCTGCGCGCCCTGCAGCCACTCATCGGCCTCGGCGGTCTGCCACCTGCTCGACATCGCGTCCCAGCCGATCGCGAAGCGCGCCCGGCTGATCCCGAGGTCGGCGAAGCGCGAGTCGGTGAACATGTCGGGCTTCTGGTCGGCGATCCCGACGTTGATGCCGGCCTGCGCGGGCGTCGTGGCGGCGTCGGCGTCGGCGGCAGCCGTCGCCGGGCCCGCGACGGCGGCGGCGAGCACGAGCGCGCTCGTCAGCTGCGCCAGGCGGCGGGCCATGACGATCACCTGCCCGTCAGGACGGTGTCGGAATCGCGGTAAGGGGGAGCGCAGCAACACAAGAGCCTTATCGGCACGTCCCCGGTATTGATGAGCTTGTGGACCGCGCCCGGCGGGATCACGACGCACTCCCCCGCCTCGACGTCGCGGTGCTCGTCGCCGACCCGCAGCAGGCCGCTGCCGGACTGCAGGAAGTACAGCTCCTCGCTCGTGCGGTGGTAGTGCTCGTCGGTCGCGCCGCCGACCGCGATCGTCGCCTCGGCGAGCGACTGCTTCTCGGCCGGGATCGACACCGCGCCCGCAAGCTCGCGGATCGTCGAGCCGTCGAGCGTCGTGAACGGCGCGGCTTCGGCGAGGTTGGACACGAGCACGTAGGACAAAGGTAGTGGCTGGGCGTCCATCCGGGGTGCGCGGCGATCTGGACTAGGCTGGCGCCCGTCATGGCGAGCCTCTCGCGCAGGCCCGAGCTCCCGAGCGACAAGCGCCGCGCGATCGAGGCCGACGTCCTGCAGGCCGCCGAGGCGCTGCTGGGCGACGGGGCGAGCTACGCGAACCTCAGCATCGAGCGCATCGCCACCCGGGCGGGCATCTCGCGCACCGCGTTCTACTTCTACTTCGCCGACAAGCGCGAGCTGCTCATGCGCCTCGCGGCCGATGTCGGTCAGCAGCTCTACGACGAGGCCGAGACCTGGTGGTCGGGCAGCGACGACGGCGCGGCGCAGCTCGGCGAGGCGCTCGGAAAGATCGCCGAGCTCTATCGCGCCCACGGCCCGCTCGTCTGCGCGATCGTCGAGGTCTCGACCTACGACCCGCCCGTCGGGGTGTTCTGGCGCGAGCTCGTCGGCCGCTTCGTCACCGCCAGTGCGGAGCGCATCGAGGCCGAGCAGACCGCCGGTCGTGCGGGCGCAGCGCTCGATCCGACCGCCACGGCCTTCGCGCTCGTCTGGATGACCGAGCGCAGCTTCCACCAGATGCTCGTCCAGGAGGACCCGGTGCCCGTCGCAACCCTCGTGACCACGCTCGCGCGCGTGTGGCGCGCGACGATCTACGGGCTGCCCGCGGCGCCTCAGCCGTAGCCCGCACGCAGCGTGACCCTCGCGTCTGTCACCGCGCGCACTCCGCCGGCGCCGACGGCCACGAGGTGCACGACGACGCTCGGCGCGTCGCGTCCCTCCCAGCGGCCGCCGTGCGCGGCGGCGACGCGCAATGCGGCGCCGCGACGGCTGAAGCCGGCATGCGCGAGCGCGCCCTCCCAGAAGCCGCCGGCCTGCGCGGGCCTGCGCAGCGCAAAGCTGCGCCCGTCGATCGTCGCGGTCAGCCGCGTGGCTGCACGCGCGATCCACACCGCGAGGCCGGCGCGATCGCAGGCCAGCGAGTTGGCCCGCGCGCAGCGCACGCCGAGGTACGGCGCGCGCTCGAGGCGCAGCGCGGGGTCCAGGCGCACCCCGTCGAGGATCCGCTCGACCGCCCGCCGCCGCGCGGGCGTCGCGCGCGCGCCGAGAATGGCCACGACCTGCACCCGGCGCCGGCCGTCCTGCAACAGCACGACCGACCCAGGCTTGCCGAAGCACTCCAGCGCGCCGGCGGCGGCGCGCGGAAGCTGCAACCGCGCCGGCCGCGCCGGGAGGCGGCGGTGCGCGCCATCGCGGGAGCCGAGCTCGAGCACCGTCACGAGCGCGTCGCGCGGGCCGAGGTCGCGCAGCGCGCGCGTGGGCCCGCAGCTGCCGCCGCGCCGCAGGGGAAACGACGCGAACGTCAGCAGCTCCCGAGGGAAGGTCAGCGCGGTCAGCTGCGCGGCGGCGTGCCATCCGGCGGGCAGCGCGGCGTGGACGCCGCGGAACGGATCGTCGTAGCGCGACGGGGCGGGCGCATCCCTCCCGCACGCGGTCGCCCCGGCAGCGAGCAGGAGCGCGGCGACGAGCGCGGGCGTCCTCATGTTCTCTCTACTCGGGCGGCGCCCGCGCAGGTCCCGGGCTCCTAGGAGCCGAGCCGCTCGAACTCCTCGGTCTCGCGGCGCACGGCCTCGAATTCGCCCGTCTCCAGGCGCGCCGCGACGTCGTCGTCGATCTCGTCCTCGGTCGCGGTCGGCTTCAGGCGGCGCAGGCGCATCGTGTCCAGGCGCTTGAACTTCAGGATCTCCAGGACGTAGACGAGGTACACCGACGCCGCGAGCGCGACGAGCCCGAGGACGGCGATGAACGCCGTCCAGCCGAGCTGCAGGCGGCCGCCGTTGTCGGAGTAGGGCACGAAGCGCAGCGCCAGCGCGAGGCCCGCGAGCATGAGCGTCCACGCGTAGAGGTAGAGGACCGTCCGGCGCGTCGAGAACCCGATGCGGTCCATGCGGTGGTGGAAGTGCTCGCGATCGGCGGCGTAGATCGGCTTGCGGTACTTCAACCGCTTGAGCACCACGAAGGTGGTGTCGAGAAACGGCACCGCCAGGACGATCAGCGGCAGCACGAGCGCCAGCACCGCCTGCGTCTTGATCGTGCCCTCGACCGCGACGCAGGCCAGCAGCAGGCCGAGCAGGTTCGAGCCGCAGTCGCCCATGAAGACCGTGGCCGGGTGGAAGTTGTGCACGAGGAAGCCGAGCGCCGAGCCCGCGATGATCGCCGCGAGGACCGCGGCGTTGGCACGCTCCAGGTCGAAGGCGATGACGACGAACGCGGCGGCCGCGATCGCGCAGACGCCCGCCGCAAGGCCGTCGACGCCGTCGGAGAAGTTGACGACGTTCATGATCAGCACGATTCCGGCGACCGTCAGCGGGATGCTGAGGTGGCCGAGCTCCACGCGGTGGACGAACGGCAGCGTGAAGTCCGTCACCTGCACGCCGTCGACCACCGGGACGAGCGCGGCGACCGTCTGGCCTGCGAGCTTCACGGGGGCGCTGAGCTCGAAGACGTCGTCGAGCGCGCCGACGACCGTGATGATCGCCGCGCCGAGGAGGATCGCGCCGAAGCGGCCGTCCAGCGGCAGGAACAGGACCGCGCTGCCGAGGACGCCGGCGAAGATCGCGACGCCGCCCAGGCGGGGCATCGCACGGTCCGAGAGGCCGCGGGCGCGCGGCTCGTCGACGGCTCCGATGCGGTGCGCCAGGCGCACCGCGAGCGGGGTCAGGCAGACCGCCAGCAGCGCCGCGACCACTCCGGCGGCGACTGCGTGCCATGGCGTGGGCGGCATGGGGACAGCATCCCATCCCCGGCGGCGACCAGCCGCCACGGATGCGAGACTGTCCGCCCGAGGCGGGGATTGCGGACAGGTGCCAGGGACGGCCCCCAAACTCATGCGAATCTGGGTCGACCTCACAGCTCCGGCGCACCCTGTCGTCTTCCGGCCGCTGCTCGCGCGCCTGCGCGCACGCGGACACGAGGTGCTCGTCACGGCGCGCGACTACGCGCAGACGCTCGAGCTCTGCCGGATGCACGGCATCGAGCCGGTCGTCGTCGGCGCCCACGGCGGCGCGTCCGTGACGAGCAAGGCCGCGACCCTCGTCGGGCGCACCGGGCGCCTCCTGCGCCGCGTGCGCGGCTTCGGCCCGCAGCTGGCGGTCGCGCACGGCTCCAACGACCTGGCGCTCGTCGCGCGGCTGCTCGGCGTCCCCGCGTGCAACACCTTCGACTACGAGTGGGCGACGATCCAGCACAACCTGGGCTGCCGGCTGGCGCGCAGCGTGCTCGTGCCCGAGGCGATCCCGCTCGAGCGCCTCGCGCGCTACGGCGTGACGGCCGCGACCCTGCGCCACTATCCGGGCATCAAGGAGGAGTACTACCTCGCCGACTTCGAGCCCGACCGCGGACTGCTCGCGCGCCTGGGCGTGCAGCCCGGGCGGCTGGTCGTCGTCCTGCGCCCGCCGCCCGACGTCTCGCTGTACCACCGCCGCTCCAACCCGCTCTACATGCAGGTCCTCGAGCACATCGGGCACGACGACGGCGTGCAGGCCGTCGTGATCCCGCGCACGCAGGCCCAGCGCGACGCGCTGCGCGTCATGGCGCTGCCGAGCGTGATCGTGCCCGACGGCGCGATCGACGCCCAGAGCCTCATCGCGCTCGCCGACCTCGTCGTCTCCGCGGGCGGCACGATGAACCGCGAGGCCGTCGCGCTCGGTACGCCGGTCTACACGACCTACGGCGGGCGCCTCGGGGCCGTGGACGAGGAGCTCATCCGCAGCGGCCGGCTGCGGCCCGCGACCGACGTGCGCGCGATCGAGATCGTCAAGCGCGACCGCAACGCGGCCACGGTCCGCCGCGACCCCGATCTGCTCGTCGACCTCATGCTGGAGGCGGCGTGAGCGCCCGGCTGCTGCGCACGCTGCCCGAGCCCGCGGCGCCAGGCGAGGCGCGCCGCTCCCAGCAGCTGCAGTTCGGCGAGATCCTCGCCGAGCGCTACGCGAGCCTCGACGGCGAGGTCCTGTCGCCGCGCCCGGTCGACGGCCTCCTGCGCGTCCTCGACGTCGTGCTCGCAGCGCTGCTGCTCGTGCCCGCGCTCCCCGTCCTGGGGATCGCCGGGCTCGCGATCCGCGTGACGTCGGGCGCGCCGGTGCTCTACCGCGGCGTGCGCGTCGGCCACGCCGGCCACACGTTCGAGATGTACAAGCTGCGGACGCTGCGCTCAGACGCCGAGCAGCACCTGCAGGGCCTGCAGGACGTCGAGCTCGACCGCCTGACCGAGACCCAGCTGACGCCCGTCGGGCGCGTGCTGCGCGCCACGCAGCTCGACGAGCTCCCGCAGCTCTACAACGTGCTGCGCGGCGACATGTCGATCGTCGGGCCGCGGCCGATCCGGCCCGTGTTCTTCGAGGAGCTCGTCGTCGACATCCCGCAGTACTGGCAGCGGCTCGTCGTGCGCCCCGGGCTCACCGGCTTCGCCCAGCTGCGCATGCGCCGCGACACGACCTGGGCCGAGAAGCTCGCCCACGACCTCGAGTACCTCGCCGATCGCTCGGTGCGCCTGTACCTGCGCATCGTCGGCGCCACCGCCCTGCGCCTGCTGCGGCGGATGCGCGCCGAGCTCACGCCGGGCGCCGTCGCGGAGAACTGAGGTGTGCGGGATCTGCGGGCTCGCCGCGCTGGACGGCGGCCCGGTCGACACCGCGCCGCTCGCGCAGATGAGCGCGGCGCTCGCGCACCGCGGTCCCGACGACGCGGCCGAGGTGACCGACGGGCCTGTCGCGCTCGCGGCGCGACGGCTGGCGATCATCGACCTCGAGGGCGGCCGCCAGCCGATGGCCTCCGAGGACGGCCGCGTGCACGCCGCGCTCAACGGCGAGATCCTCAACCACGCCGCGCTGCGCGACGACCTGCGCCGACGCGGCCATGCCTTCGCCACGCGCTGTGACACCGAGGTTCTCGTGCACCTCTACGAGGAGCGCGGCGAGCGCATGCTCGAGGAGCTGCGCGGGATGTTCGCGCTCGCCCTGTGGGACGCCCGCGAGCGGCGCCTGCTGCTGGCCCGCGACCGCTTCGGCATCAAGCCGTTGTACTGGCGGGCGGCCGGTGGCGTGCTGAGCTTCGCCTCCGAGCTCAAGGCGCTGCGAGGCCTGCCCGGCTTCGGCCGCGAGATCGATCCTGACGCCGTCGAGGCCTTCTTCACGTTCAACAGCATCCCGTCGCCGATGACGATCTTTCGCGACGTGCGCAAGCTCGAGCCCGGCACGCTGCTGTCCTGGCGCCCCGGCTGCGAGCCGGAGATCCGGCGCTGGTGCCGGCCGGCCCCCGTCCACGCCCGCGACGTGCGAACGCAGAGCGAGGACGAGCTCGCCGACGAGCTTGCGCTGCGCCTGCGCGACAGCGTGCGCGCCCACCTCGTCAGCGACGTCCCGGTCGGCGTCTGGCTCAGCGGCGGCGTGGACTCCGGGCTGCTGGCGGCGCTCGCGGCGCAGGAGTCCGGCGAGCGGCTGCGCACGTTCTCGATCGGCTTCGAGGAGCGCAGCTTCGACGAGCTCGAGCGGGCGCGCCTCGTCGCCGGGCGCCTGGGCTCCGACCACCACGAGGAGATCCTCGGCCCGGCCGACGCCGAGGCGCTGCCGCTGATCGCGGCCGCCTTCGACGAGCCCTACGCCGACAGCTCCTCGCTGCCGACGTGGGCGGTGTCGCGCCTGACGAGCCGCCACGTCAAGGTCGCGCTGAGCGGGGAGGGCGGCGACGAGCTGTTCGGCGGCTACCACACGTACGCGGCCGACCTGCTGGCGCCGCGGCTGGCCGGGGTCGCGCGCCTGGCGCGCCCGCTCGTCGAGCGCCTGCCGAGCTCGTCGCGGCGGGTGAGCCTCGACTACCGCGCCCGGCGCTTCGTGCGCGCGGCGCAGCTGCCGCCGCTGGAGCGCCATCACGGCTGGAAGGAGATCCTCACGCCCGCGCTGCGCGCGCAGCTGCTCGCCCCGCTGCACGACGGCCGCGCGCCGCGCGACCCGGTCGACCTGCTGCGCGCGCGCTACGCGCAGACCGCCGGCGCCGAGCCGCTGGCGCGCCTGCAGGACGTCGACCTCGCGCCCTACCTCTCCGACGACCTGCTGACGAAGACCGACCGGATGAGCATGGCCCACTCGCTCGAGGTGCGCGTGCCGTTCCTCGATCCCGTCGTGGCGGAGCTCGCGCTCGCGCTGCCGACGTCGGCGAAGGTGCGCGGCATGGCGAAGAAGCGCCTGCTGCGCTCGGTCGCCGGGACGCTGCTGCCGCGCGAGATCGCGCGCGGCGCCAAGCGCGGCTTCTCGATCCCGATGGCGGCGTGGCTGCGCGGCGACCTGCTGCCGATGGCGCGCGACCTGCTCGCGCCCGACGCGCTGCGGCGCGGCGGCGTGCTGGACCCCGCGCCGGTCACGCGGCTGCTCGAGGAGCACGTGGCGCGCCGCGACGACCATTCGCGCGCCCTGTGGGGGCTGCTGTGCTTCGCGCTGTGGCAGGACGGGGTGGCGGGGTGAGGATCCTGCTCGTCACGCAGATGTGGCCCGGCGAGAGCGATCCCGACCTCGGGGTGTTCGTCGCGCAGGTCGCGCACGAGCTCGAGCGCCTCGGGCACGAGCTCGACGTCTGCGCGATCGACCGGCGCGGCGGCGGACCCGCGAAGTACGCGCGCCTGAGCGCCACCGCGGTCCGCGCTGCGCGTCGCGTTCGCCCCGACGTCGTCTTCGCGCACTTCCTCTTTCCCGCGGGCGCTGCGGGCGCCGCGGCCGCGGCCGCGGCGCGCGTCCCGCTCGTCGTCATGGCGCACGGCACCGATGTCGAGAACGCCCGCCGCTCGCGCGCGCTCGCGCTCGCGACCAAGGGCGTGACCGCGCGCGCCGCGGCCGTGATCTTCAACTCGCGCTGGCTCGCCGACCGCCACGGGCCGATCGCCGCGCCGGTGCACGTCATCGACTGCGGCGTCGACACGAGGGCGTTCGCCCCGCGCCCGGCGGCGCCCGCCCGCGCACGGCTCGGCTGGGGCGACGAGGGCCCGGCCTTCCTGGCCGTCGGGTCGCTGATCGAGCGCAAGTGCGTCATGGAGCTCGCCGATGCCTTCGCGCAGCTCGGCCGCGGCAGCCTCGCGTTCGTCGGCGACGGGCCGCTGCGCGAGCGCCTGGAAGGACGCCCCGGCGTGCGGCTCGTCGGGCGCGTCGCGCACGATCAGGTACCCGAGTGGATCGCCGCCGCGGACGTCCTGTGTCAGCCCTCGCGCCTCGAGCCGTTCGGCCAGGCGGCGCTGGAGGCGATGGCGATGGAGCGCTCGGTCGTCGCGACGACCGCCGGCGGGCCGCCGGAGTTCGTCACGGCCCAGGCCGGCGTGCTCGTCGCACCGGGCGACGTCGCGGCGCTGACGGCCGCACTCGCACGCGCCGCCGAGCTCCCGTCGCCCAACCCGGCTGCGCGTGCGGCCGCCGCCGAGCACGACGTCCGCCGCCAGGCCGCCCGGATGGCGGCCGTCCTGCAGGAGGCCGTGGACGTGTGGTCCTAGGCGGTCTTTCGCGCGGCGCTCCTGCGGGCGCGACGCGCGGACGGCACTCGATGAGGGCGAAAGGGCTCGGGCGCTCGCGGCGCGTGTCAGGCGCTGCGGCGCGCCGCTCGAACGCCGGGGGGCGACTTCCGCACGCCGGTGCTTGGGTCGACCTGGCGCGCGTCCAGCACGATCGCGTTCAGCCCAGCCATCACCGTCCCACCCTGCTGTCGTCCTGCGACAGCCGCCCGGGACAATGACCTGCTCGGACACCCGCGCGGGGCGCCACCGCGACACGTCGTCTTCCGCGGCCTCCCGCGCCCACGGCAATCGAAGAGGGCGCGGGATCGGGCGGCGTGCCGCTCGAACGCCGGGGGCGATTTCGCGCACGCCGGCGCTTGGGTCGACCTGGCGCGTGTCCAGCCGTCACCGTCCCACCCTGCTGTCGTCCTGCGACAGCCGCCCGGGACAATGACCTGCTCGGACACCCGCGCGCGGCGCCACCCGCGACACGACCTCTTCCGCGGCCTCCCGCGCCCACGGCAATCGAAGAGGGCGCGGGATCGGGCGGCGTGCCGCTCGAACGCCGGGGGCGATTTCGCGCACGCCGGCGCTTGGGTCGACCTGGGCGTGTCCAGCCGTCACCGTCCCACCCTGCTGTCGTCCTGCGACAGCCGCCCGGGACAATGACCTGCTCGAACACCCGCGCGCGGCGCCACCGGCGACACGACCTCTTCCTCTCGACGCCGCGGCCACCCGCGCCCACGGCACTCGATGAGGGCGCGGGTTCGGGCGGCGCGCCGCTCGGGCGCCGGTGGCGATTTCACGCCGTCACCGTCCCACCCTGCTGTCGTCCTGCGACAGCCGCCCGGGACAATGACCTGCTCGAACACCCGCGCGCGGCGCCACCGGCGACGCGTCGTCTTTTCTCATCGACGCCGTAGGCGCGACGCGCCCACGGACGCGCCGGCGGCGACAGACCCCTACTCGCCCTCGATCGCCTCGACCCGGCGCTGGTGGCGGCCGCCCTCGAACTCGCCGGAGATGAACGCACTGACGATCGCGTCGGCCTGCTCGCCGTCCAGGCGGCGGCCGGAGAGGGTCACGACGTTGACGTCGTTGTGAGCGCGGGCGAGCGTGACCTCCTCGGGGTCGTGGGCGTTGACGGCACGCACCCCGGGGACCTTGTTGGCGACGATCGAGACGCCGACGCCGGAGCCGCACACGAGCACCCCGCGCTCGGCGTCGCCCTCGGCGACGAGCCGCGCGGCGGGACGGGCGAACGTCGGATAGTCCGTCGACGCGTCGGTCTCCGGGCCCAGGTCGACGACGTCATGCCCGGAGGCGGTGAGCTGCGCCTTGACGTGCTCCTTGAGTTCGAAGCCCGCGTGGTCTGAAGCGATGGCGATTCTCATGCCGCCAGGTTAGTGCGGGCCGATCAGCGCAGCGGCCTCACCCTCACGGTCTTGGTGAGCGCGGGACCGAAGCTCGCGCTCGTGCGTCCCACGCCGACCTCGACGCTGTAGCGCCCCGGCTTCAGCCTGATGAGCTTGCGCTCGGCCAGCGCGAAGCTGTGGCGCCTGCCGCCCTTCGTCGCGCGCACCACGGTCGCGACCTGCGTGCGCCGGGGCTTCTTGCCGGCGCCGCTGAGGCGTACGACCTTGATCCGGACCGCGCGTGCCGCCGCGGGGACGGTCACGCCGACCGTGAGGCGGTTCGTCCTGCTGGCGACGCGCACCGTCAGCGCGCTCGCGCGCAGCGCGGCGGGCTTGCCGCCGGCCGTGAGCGCGGGCGACAGGACCGGGCCCAGGACGCCCGTCGCGGTGGCGATGGCGTCGGCGATCGGGACCGCGGGGGGGCCGGCCGGCGGCGGCGTGACGATCACGGGCGCCGGTGGTGGCGGCTCGGCGGTCACCGGCGACGACGCCGGCGAGGTCTTCTGCTCGGGCGTGCCGTGGTCGTCCGTGAACGACACGACGACGCGCAACCTGCGGCCCACCTGCTCGGCCGTCGGCGTCAGCTCGGCGCCCGTGGCGCCGGGGATGTTGACGAAGCCCGTCGCGGTCTCCTGCTGCCAGCGATGCGAGAAGACCGTCGTCGTGAGGCCGTCGGCATCCGTGATCGCGTCCGTGACGGCCGCCACCGGGAAGTCCAGATGGGGCGTGTCGTCGCTGAGGCCCGCTTCGCCGCCGGGCGCGTCGTTGACGTTGATGACCGCGGCCGTCGGCGAGGACGTGACCCGCTCGGGCACCCCCGCGCCGTCAACGTAGCCGGCGACGACGCGCAGGCGCTGCCCGACGTGGGCGTCGCCCGGGAAGAACGTCGCGCCGCCCTGCACCGGGGTCCACTGGTCGACGCCGGTCTCGGCCTGCCAGCTGAACGTGATCGTGGCCGCGTCGACGCCATCGGCGTCGTCGAAGGCCCGCGTCGCGTTGAGCGACTGGTCCTCGGTCGGCGTCATGTCGTTGATCGTCGTCGCGCCGGTCGGCAGCGCGTTGGCGATCGCCTCGGTGTTGACGGTCTGGTCGGCGAACGCCAGCCGCTCGACGTTGCGCAGCACGTCGACGCCGTCGGCGAGCGTCCCCCGGGAATGCACGATCGTCATCTGGGTCCCGGACAGGCCGGGGATGAAGTCGTAGTTCGCCCGCACGTCGGAGAACACCGCGGTGTCCACGAAGGTGCCCGCGGCCGGCGTGATGATCTCGCGGACGGTCCGGATCTGGCCGGGCTTGATCGTGCCGGCGAAGACCTCCGTGCGCAGCGCGGACATGCTGTTCACGGTCCGCAGCTCGATGCTCGGGTCGGTCGCGTTGCGGACGCTGAGCCGGGCGTTGAGCCAGCGGTCGCCGTCGATGATGTCGTTGCCGCCGCGGCCCTCGAGGATGTCCGAGCCGTTGCCCCCGAGGATGATGTTGCCGCCCGTGAAGGACGTGGCGCCGCCGAGCACGCCCGCCTGCAGGCCGTCGATCAGCCCTGGCCGCGTGAGCTCGTGGTCGCCGGCCATGATCGCGACGTCGGCGTCGTCGCCGCGCAGCGTGTCGTTCATGTCCCAGCCGGACATGCCCTCGGTGTTGTCGAAGCGGTCGCGGACGTTGGCGACGTCCGGCGGCTGCAGGCCCGTGAAGAACATGTCGGCGTCGGCGGGCTGCGGGTCGCGGGCGTAGGTGACCCAGTCGAAGCCGATCATGCCCTCCATGCGCTCGGTGCCGGTTCCGGCGATCTGGATGTCGTCGCCGCCCTCGGAGTCGTACTCGTCGTTGCCGCCATTACCGTCGATGACGTCATCGCCGACGCGGCCGGCCTGGAACGGGTCGCCGTGCTCGCCCTGCAGCAGGTCGGCCTGGTCGCCGCCCTCGATCCAGTCGTCCCCGGCGTCGCCGAACACGGTGTCGGCGGAGTCGCCCGCGATGACGAAGTCGTCCCCGCCCCCGGCGAACGTCTCCTTGGGATCGGAGCCCGCGACGACGAAGTCGTTGCCCTGTCCCGCGAGCAGCAGGTCCAGCCCGGGGCCCGCGTTGATCGCGTCGTTGCCCCTGCCGCCCTTGATGTTGTCGTCGCCGTTGAGGTCGGTGATGATGTCGTCGCCGTCGTCGCCGTTGAGCGCATCGACGCCGTCGCCGCCCTCCAGGCGGTCGTCGCCCGCGTCGCCCCAGAGGGTGTCGTCGCCCTCGCTGGCCTGCATGCGGTCCGGGCCGGGGGTCCCGCCGAAGACGGTGTGCTCGGGCCCGGCGAAGCGCACGATGCCGTTGGCCTGCCTGGTCAGCAGGGACGTCTCGTCGTAGTCGGTGTTGGGGTCGTCGACGAGCCCGCCGGGCCCGGAGGCGTTGATGTTCGCGAACTCGAACACGAAGTCCGGGCGCGAGAACACGTCGAACGGCAGGTGCTTGGTGTCCGTCGTGCGGTTGATGAGCTCCGAGAAGGAGTTCTCCTCGAGCTGGGTCAGGAAGTTCAGCCCCGCGTTGCGCGAGAGGTAGTACAGGCGGTCGCCGTCCTGCAGCTTCTCGAGCTGGGTCTCGAAGACGAAGTTGAACGTCGAGCCCAGCAGGCCGCCGAAGACCATCTGCTTCTCGGCCAGCCCGCCGACCCAGAAGTCGACGTCCTCCAGGCCCGTCGGATCGACGGCCCAGGCGCCCGTGGAGTTCAGGAAGTCCAGCCGGTCGGGCGGCGCCGTGGCCCCCCCGGCGACGATCGCCTGGGCGGCCGCGCGCTTGGCGGCGACCGTCGTCGCCGCGGTGATGTCGGGGTGCAGGCCGTAGGCGGCGATGAAGTTCGCCAGGGAGCCCTGGTTGCGCATGCCGAGCCGGAAGTCGTTCCAGTCGTCGTACGGCCGCAGCGCGGTGTTGTTGGTCTCCGTGAAGAACGTGCGCCGCGCCTTGTTGAGCGAGGGCACCCCGGTGTCGCGACCGCGCGCGAGGTTCACCGTCGCGAGGTCCAGCGGCAGCCCGACGAGGTTGTTGCGCAGGGCGCCGGTCACGAACTCGTCGAGTTCGTTGCCGACCTGCTGGACCATGCCGCGAACGATCCCGCCGGCCGCCTGCGCCGGCGTCAGCGTCGTCGCGCCGGGGCCGTCGTCGAAGGCCGGCGGGTTGAGGAACGCCGTGATGAGATCCACGTCGTAGGCCGCGCCCGACGGCGTCCTGCGGGCGACGGTCTCGGTGAGCATCGAGTGCCCGAAGCGATACACGGTGTTCGCGAACTCCGACACGATCGCGGGGTCGATCGTCGCGTCGTAGCCGGCGAACAGGTTGATCTGCGGCTGGACCTTGCGCGCGAACTCCTCGAAGACGAGGTGCTGGTACTCCATCTCGGTCACGAAGCGCGCGGCCTGGAAGATGCGCTCGCCGTTCCAGATGCCGGGAGCGAGCTGCCAGTCCGCCGGATCCGGTCCGCCCGGCTCCTCGATGAGCGCCTTGATCTCGTCGACGCGCAGGTTGTGCTCGGTGTGGAAGATGTGGTGGACCGTCGTCAGGCCGATGTTCTCGTTCCCGCGCCCGTCGCCCGTCGCGAAGTGCTCGGCGAGCAGCTCGTCGTCGTAGGAGCCCGGCGGCGGCTGGTTGCCGGTGTCGCCGTCGGCGTCGGGCGACAGCGGGCCGCGTGGCGTGGCGGGGTTGTCGTCGGTCTCGCCGAACGGCGCGGCAGCGTGCGCGATGTCGTCGAGGAAGGCGTGGTTCGTGCGCACCGCGGTCGTGGCGTCAACCGGCGAGCCCGGGGTCCCGGAGCTCAGCGTCAGCGGGCTGCGGCTCGTCACGATCTGCGCCATCCCGGTCGCGGGATCGGGGATGAACCTCCCGTACGCGTCGGTGAGCACGAGCGGGACGTTCAGCACGTCCTGATCGTCGAGCGAGATGCCGAGCAGCGACTGCGCCTGGGCCTTGACGTCCTGCCAGCGGGTGAGGCCGCCGACGCCGGGCCGGTCGAGCAGGCGGCCGTCGGCGACGGGCCGGCCGTCGCCGCCGAGCTCGTATTCGCGCAGGAAGACCTGGTGGGAGGGATGCGACGTGTAGGTCTGGTTCTGGTCGACGAACGGCGTCGTCGTGTTCTGGTGCTCCTGGACATCGTCGGAGGTGCCCATCAGGCCATCGGGGCCCCGCTGGTTGTTGGCCCGCGTGAGGACCATGAAGTTCGTCTGCGAACCGGCCACGAAGAGCGGGTCGTCCTCCTTCAGCGGGACGATGACGGTGCCTGAGCCGCCCTTCGTCGTGAGGTCGAGCCCGTGGTCGAAGAACTGGCCGAAGAGCGTGAACCAGGAGTTGTAGGGCGCCGAGAGACCGGTGTCGGGGGCGACGTTGGGGATGAGGAACGAGCCCTTGGGGTCGTTCGGGTCGGCCGGGGCGACCGAGTTGGGGTTGGCGGCGGCGGCGGCGACCGCGCCGGGGTTGCGCCCCGATGCGTCGACGATGAGGTTGGAGATCGTCCGCGGCTGGGAGTCCTGGACGAGACCGGCGGCGCCCGTCTTGTCGGCGTAGCTCGTCGGGCCGGCGACGAGCGGGCCGGGCCCGTCGGGATCGAAGGAGAGATCCTCGGCCGGGCGGAAGAACGGCGTCAGCAGGCGCGGCATGAGCCGGTCGGCGCTGCCGAAGTGCTCGCGCCCCGCAACGATGTTGTTGTACGTCCCGTCGACGGTCCGCAGCCCGTAGGGCAGCAGGGCGCTGGGGATCTGGTTGGCTCCGGGGCCCACGAGCTGCCCGCCCGCCGCATGCGCCTCCGCGCGCTTGATCTGCGCCAGGATGAAGTCGATGTCGTCGCCGTTGGGCTCGACCGCCTCGGCGACGCCCGCGCCGCCGGTCATCATGGCCCCGCACATGATTGCGCCCGCCATGGCGCGCGTCGCGAAGCGAAACCTCATCCGAAGCCCCCTGCTAGACCGTGTCCCGCGATCTGGTCGCGACGTGACTACGAGGGTTGCAGCGGCGCCTCCCACGCAACAGCGGCGTTCCGGCGGGTCCGGTGGCCCGAAGGCGCAGCATCTGTCATGCGCCCGGCTGCCGAGGTTGCAGCTTCCAGCAGCAGACGTACGACTTTTGGCGGATGCGGCTCGGTCAGGCGCAGGACAGCTCGCCGGCGTCGCCGAGCGCCGCACGCAGCGCTGCCGCGCCCACCGCGCCCTCGCGGACGACGCCCCATGCGGCCGTGTCCTCGTACGCGCGCAGGTCCACGACCGTCGACGGCGTGCCGGGCAGGGTGCCGGCGTCGAGCACGAGGTCGGCGGCCACGCGCAGGGCCGCGGGCACCTCGGCGACCGTGCGCGCGTCCCGCCCGCCGGCGAGGTTCGCGCTGGACTGCAGCAGCGGCCTCGTGACGGCGCCGAGCACCCACAGCTCGTCGGTCAGCGCGGGCACGCGCAGGCCGAGCGTTCGCGGATCCGGGCCGCAGGCCAGCGCGAAGCGCTCGGCGGGGTTGGGCAGCAGCAGCGTCACAGGCCCGGGTAGGAGCGCGAGCGCCGCAGCGCGCGTGCGCGGGCCGAGCTCGGGCAGCGCAGCGAGCGCGGTCTCCAGCGCGAAGAACAGCACGGCCGCCGGCTTGCCGGGGGCCCGGCGCTTGAGCTCGTAGAGGCGCCGCACGGCTGCGGGCGACTCGGGATCGCAGGCCAGGCCGTAGACGGTGTCCGCCGGGAAGATCGCGATCCCGCCGTCGGCGAGGCAGCACTCCAGCGCGTGCGCGTCGGCCATCTGCAGGCTCATGGCGCGCGCGTCCCGACGACGACCCGCTCGATGCCCGCGAGATCGCGGCGCGTGGCGACGTGCGTCCAGCCCGCCGCCCCCATCAGCGTGCGCACGCAGCCGGCTTGACCGGCGCCCACCTCGATCGCCAGGATGGCCGCGCCCGCGGCGGCGGCCGCGGGTACGAGCCGGCGGATGACGTCGAGGCCGTCGGTGCCCGCGAAGAGCGCGCCCGCGGGCTCATGGCGCGTGATCTCGGGCGCGAGCAGGGCGCGCTCGCGCTCGGCGACGTACGGCGGGTTGGAGATCACGGCCTCGACGTCGCGCAGGCCCGCGAGCAGGTCGCCCTCGACGAACTCGACGTCGAGGTCCAGGCGCTGCGCGTTGACGCGCGCGAGGTCCAGCGCGCCGCGGCTGACATCGGTCGCGACCACGTCGAGGTCGGGGCGCTCGTGCTTGAGGGCCAGCGCGATCGCGCCGCTGCCCGTCCCGACGTCCGCGACGCGCGTCCCGCGGGGCAGCGTCAGGCCGATCTCCACGAGCAGCTCGGTCTCCGGGCGCGGCACGAGCACGCGCGCGTCGACCGCGAGCTCGAGGTGGCGAAAGCCGCGGCGGCCGAGGATGTAGGCGACCGGCTCGCGGCCCGCCGAGCGCCGGCGCACGGCGTCCTGAAACGCCCGCACCGCGGGGCCGCCGACCTCGCGCCGACCGTCGGTGACGAGCGCCGCGCGGTCCACGCCGAGGGCGTCGGCGAGCAGCAGCTCGGCATCCAGCCGCGGCGAGTCGGACCCCGCCGCCGCGATCGCGATGACGGCCGAATCCAGCGCCTCGCGCACCGACGCGCCGCCGAACGCCGCCATCAGGCCGTCGCCTGGAGCTCCAGAGCGCGGCGCTTCTCGTCGGACTGCAGCGCCTGCGTGAACTCGTCCAGCGCGCCCTCGAGGACGTCGTCGAGGTTGTGCGCGGTGAGCTTGATGCGATGGTCGGTGACGCGCCGCTCGCCGTAGTTGTACGTGCGGATCTTCTCGGCGCGCTCGCCGGTCCCCACCTGCGAGCGGCGGTCGGCGGCGAGCTCGGCCTGCTGCTCGGCGAGCGCCTGCTCGTACAGACGCGCGCGCAGCACGCGCATCGCCCGCTCGCGGTTCTGCAACTGGGACTTCTCGTCCTGCATCGAGACCACGATCCCGCTGGGCCTGTGCGTGATCCGCACCGCGGAGTCGGTCGTGTTGACCGACTGGCCACCGGGCCCCGAGGAGCGGTAGACGTCGATCTGCAGATCGTTGGCGTCGACCTGGACGTCGACGTCCTCGGCCTCGGGCAGGACGGCGACGGTCGCCGTGGAGGTGTGGATGCGGCCCTGCGACTCGGTCGCCGGGACGCGCTGGACGCGGTGCGTGCCGCCCTCGAACTTGAAGATCGAGTAGGCGCCGTCACCCTTGATCGCAAACGTGTAGGCGCCGTCGGAGCTCTGCAGCAGCTCGACCGTCAGGTCCCTGCGCTCTGCGTACTTGCTGAGCATCCGGAAGATGTCGGCCGCCCACAGGCCGGCCTCGTCGCCGCCGGCGCCGGCGCGGATCTCGACGATGACGCTCTTGTCGTCGTTGGGGTCGCGTCGGACCATCGCGAGGCGGATCTCCTCCTCGACGCGCTCGATCTCCGCCCGCGCGGCGACGAGCATCTCGCGCGCCTCGGGGTCCTCGGCCTCGGCGAGCAGCTCGCGGGCGCCGGCCTCGTCGTCGACCGCGCGCCGCCACTGCTCGGCGAGCTTGGCCGCCGGCTCGAGCTGACGGTAGGAGCGCCCGGCCGCGGCCGCGCGGTTGCGGTCCGCGAAGATCTCGGGGTCTGACATCTCGCGCTGCGCGTCGGCGAAGCGCGCCTCGATCTGCTCGACGAGCTGCTCGATCACAGCGTCGAGGGTAACGGTCGCCGTCCGACCGCCCGCGACAGGGCGGACCGGCGCTGATCATTGCCACCAGCGGCGTCGCGTATGCCGCGATCCCCGCGAGCGACAGGGCGTTCAGGTCCTGCCACGCGAAGACCGACGCGGGCCGCTGCTCGGGATCCCGCATTCCAAGGGCGACGTGCGGATCGTCGACTGCGGCGAGGCGTGTCGCGCGTATGAGCAGCAGATCTCGCCGGCGGCGCGGCGCGAACGCGCAGATCGTCAACGGCTCGGCGAGCACCTCTTCCGCGGCCAACTCGCTTGGCAACCTTTCATCGGATGCGACGACTCCTCGTCGCCGCAGACGGGCTCGCACAACCTCGTCATCGGCGACGGCCACCGGGTCGAGGCGATGGGCGGACTGGTCGCCGCGGCAGGCAACACCATCACCGACGTCGCAAACCTCGGTGACGGGCGGGGGGCGCGCCAGCGGGCTCAAGGCCTCGGTGAGCGGCGGGAGCGCCAACATCGCCAGGGGGACGCTGCGCGACTTTGGCGAAAGCCAGAACGCGGTGGTGACCCTGGTCGGGGTTCCCGGACGGCTCCTACGCCACGACCTCCATGCCGACGCGGTCCTCGTCGCTCGCGTCGCGCGGGCTCTCGACCTCCAGCACGGCCTCCAGCGCCGCGATCGCGACGGCGAGCTGCGCGGGATCGGGCTCGCGGGTCGTGAGCAGCTGCAGCTTGAGCCCCGGGAGCATGAGCGCGCGGACCCAGCGCTTGGAGCGGTTGCGCCCCATCCACTTGATGACCTCGAACGCGAGGCCCGCGACGAGCGGGATCCCGACGATCCGCGAGGCGAAGAGCCAGTACCACGCGGGCGTGCCGAGCGGCGCGAAGACGACGACCGCGACGATCATGACGATGAGCAAAAAGCTCGTCCCGCAGCGGGGGTGCAGGCGGCTGAAGCGCTGGGCGTTCTCCGGCGTGAGCGCCAGCCCCGCCTCGTAGCAGGAGATCGTCTTGTGCTCGGCGCCGTGGTACTGAAAGACGCGCTGCAGGTCGTGCATCCGGGAGATCGCCCACAGGTACGTCACGAAGATCGCGATGCGGATGAGCTTCTCGACCACGACGAACACGAGCGCGTTGGGCAGCGCGTCGCGAAAGAGGCTCGTGATCCCCACCGGAAGCAGGAAGAACAGCCCGACCGCGAGCGCGAGCGCGAGCACGACGGCGCCGGTCCAGGCTCCGCTGGTGATCGGCTCCTCGCCCTCCGGCTGGCGCGCGTTGGCCGAGATGTTGAGCGCTTCGAGGCCGAGCTTCAGCGACTCGCCGAGCGCGACGACGCCGCGCACGACCGGCCACCGCAGCCAGCGGTGGCGCTTGAGCACCGACACGAGCGGGAAGCTGCGCACCTCGATGCCGCCCTCTGCGGCCTCGTCGGCCTCGAGGGCCAGCGGGCCGCCGCGCTGGGCGTCGCTCGGGACGCGGACGGCGACCGCCCACGTCGAGACGCCGCGCATCATCACGCCCTCGAGCACCGCCTGCCCGCCCACCGGGGCGTCGCCGACGGCGACGAGGGAACCGCCGGGCAGCCGCTCAGAATCTTGGGCGGCTGCCACGGACGACGGTCTTTAGGCTTCGGCCTTGCGCTTGGCGGCGCGGCGCTTGAAGCGGTCGACGCGGCCGCCGGTGTCGACGAGCTTCTGACGGCCGGTGTAGAAGGGATGACAGTTCGAGCAGATCTCGACGTGGATGTCGGATTGCGTGGAACGCGTCTCGAACTCGTTGCCGCACGTACAGCGGACGTGGGCCTGGACGTACTCGGGATGGATGTCGGTCTTCATAGTGCACCCAGTCTATCGACCTGACGGCGCTTCCCCTGGACCTCAGGCGCCCCACAGCGGACACCTGCGCGCGGCGGCGTTGCCACGCTCGCGCGCCTCGTCCACCTGCCCGTCCACGTCGACCTCGGCGAGCGTCGTCGTGCCCGCCAGGCAGATCGGCGAGACCACGAGGACCGTCCGCTGCTGCTGTGCGCCGATGCCCGCCACCGCGACGCCGGCGCCGCCCACGCGCACCCGGAACGGCCCCGACGCCGAGCGGCCGCTGTTGCGCACGACCAGCGAGTAGACGGCGAGACCGGGCCGCGCGTCGAAGATGGCGGTCAGCGTGCCCGGGACGAGGTTCGGGCGCAGGTCGGGCTGCGAGCAGGCCCCGGAGCGCCGCAGCGCCCTGCGGACGACGCGACCGCCGGCGGCCTCCCAGCGGAAGTGCACGACGACGCGGTAGCTCGCCGGGATCAGCAGGCCCTCGACGCGCTTGTGAAAGACGAACCCTGCGCGCCCGGGCTCCGCCGTCTCCCAGGTGCCGAACGCCGGGACGCCGCGCACACGCCGCCACCGGGCGTCGCGCGGCCCCAGCCGCTCGAGCCCGAAGCGCATCCGCATGCGCTCGTCGCCGGTGATCGTCGGCATCGACCCCACGAAGGAGGCGACCCGCCCGGCCGGCAGCGCGTCCGTGGCGCAGGTCTCCACCGAGGCGCTCAGCGGGGGCCGATCGGTGGGATCGGCCGTCTGCGCCACGGCGCTGCCGGTCGCGAGGCAGCACGCGACGAGCAGCAGGGCGATGACGGGAAAGGGGCGCACGCGCCCCTTAGACAACGCCGCGGGCCCCGAGTTGCGGGAAAGCTGCGCTGAGCGATGATCGCGGCCTCCGAGGGGGTCCGCCACGAGCCGACGCCGCCGCGCGAGCGCTGAGCGGCCGCGCCTGTGCCGTTAGCCTGCGCCGCATGGACGGGCTCGACGAGGCGGCGCCGTGGCGCGAGCCGGTCCGGGGCGGCTACCCCGACGCGGCGCTGAGGTGGCTCGCGGGCCCCGAACAGCTGCGCGCGCTGCTCGACGGCTCGGCACCGCGCCCGCCGATCAGCCGGCTCGTCGGGTTGATGCTCACCGACGTCGGTCAGGGGAGCGCGTCGTTCTCGATGCCGGCGACGCGCTGGCTGCTCAGCCTGCAGGGGCTGATCTCGCTCGGCACGCTCGCGATGCTCGCCGACGGTCCGCTCGGGTGTGCGGTCCACACGGCGCTGCCGGCGGCGACGGGGTACTCGACCTCGGAGATGTCGCTGCGGCTGCTGCGCCCCGCCCGCGCCGGCGGGACGATCGTCGCGCACGGCACGCTGGTCCACGCCGGGCGCTCGCTGGCGCTCTCGGGCGTGCAGCTCCTCGACGACGCGGGCCGCCTGCTCGTGGACGGCAGCTCGATGTGCTTCGTGCGGCCGCTACCGGGCGCGCCGCCGGACGGCCCGGCCGCGCCCCCGTCCGGGTCCGCAGAGCCGCCGCCGGCGCCCGCGTCCCCGGATCCCTACGAGCGCTCCGACCTCGGCGGCGTCGTGGACGCGGAGGTCTGGGATCGGATGAGCGGCCTGGAGGTTCTGCAGGCCCACATCGCCGGTGAGCTGCCGCTCCCCCCGATCCACTACCTGACGGGCCTGCGGCTGGCCGAAGCGCGTCCTGGCGAGGCGGTCTTCGCGATGCCCGCCACCGAGTGGCTGTGCAGCCCGCTCGGCACGATCGAGGGCGGCGCCATCGCGATGCTCGCCGACAGCGCGCTGGTCTCCACCATCCAGACGACCGTCCCCGCCGGGACGGCCGTCGCCGCGATCGACCTGAAGGTCAACTTCCTGCGCCCGGGGCGCCCCGACGGCCGCGAGCTGCGCGCCGTGGGTCGCATCCGCCACGCGGGGCGCACGATCGCGATCGCCGAGGCGGATGTGTTCAACGCCGACGGCAAGGTCGTCGCGGTCGCCACGGGATCGGCGATGGTGCTCGCCGGACGGGCGGCGTCCTTCGGCGCCGGCGACGGTGACGCGCCGTCGTGAGCCCGACCGGCGCCGAGCAGGCGATCCTCGACCTGCCCGCCGTGGTCCGCGACGCCGCTCGCGCGCTCGTCGCCACCGGGCGGATCGAGGTCATCCAGCGCGGTGAGCTTGTGGACCTCGACGAGGCGCGGGGTCCGATCAGGCTGCGGGCGACAACGCCGCGCAGACCCTGACGGCGCCCCGCGCGAGGAGGATCAGGCGTCGGCCCCCACCGCGACCGTGGACGACTCGTCGGCGGTCTCGCCGGTGGTGGTCTCCTCGACGACGGACTCGGGATTCGCCGCGGCGAACTTGCGGGCCTCCTTGCGCGCCAGCTTGTCCTGCCGCTTCTCCCGCATCTTCGCCTCGCGGTTGAGCTTCGCCATGGTGGTCTTCTTCTTGCCGCTTGAGGCCATGCTGTGCTCCCTGGTTGAAGGTCTGGGCCGCGATGACGTCGCATCGAAGGCGCAGGCGGCCACCGGCGTGTGCGGCGCGTGGAGCCCGCTGTGGGCGCTCCGGACAGCCGTGCACTGGCAGCTGGGCGGGGGTGACGACGATCCATCGACGCTGCACCCGCAGGACGAGTCTACCGACCGTGGCAGACTGCCCGGATGGCCACGTACGCGGTCAACGAGCAGGCGGTCGCGCACGCGCAGCGGCTGATCGACGCCCGCCAGTACGTGCTCGACAGCGACTGGGGCGAGGTCCAGCCCAGCGCAGCGGAGGAGAACGCCTTTCTGGCGACGCACTCGTGGGAGGAGTACGCCGCATGGCACCTCGGGCTCACCGACGGCGCCTCGGAGGAGACGAAGGCCCGGTACGCGTTCGTCTACGGCGACCTTCGCCGCGTCCACCGGTCGGGCCTGATCGCCTGCGTCTACAGGGCGTCGGAATGGCGCCACAAGCCCGTCGAGCTCGCCGCGCACGAGCTGCTGCAGCGTCTGGACGCCCGCAGCGCCTGACCGGCGCGCTCAGGTGATCTGGTAGAGCGGGCCGTCGCCGCCCTCGGGTGTCGTCAGCCGGCCGCCCTTGGCCGTGATCGCCCCGCACTGCACGCAGTTGGTGTAGTTGACGATGACGTCGACGGCTCCCGACCTCGGCGCGTCCTCGGGGATCTCGTAGACCCCGGCGGGACACATCCACGCCCACGTCTCGGCGATCTCGCGCGGCACGCGCTTCTGCACCCGGATGTGGTTGGGCGCGTCGTCGCGGGTCGCGTTGCCGGTGATGTAGACCGACGAGAGCTTGTCGAAGGTGTACTTGCCGTCGGGCTTGGGATAGCCGTCCTTGGTGTCTCCGATGAACATCGGGCGCTGGTCGTTGCGGTGCCATTTCCAGCGCCCGCCCGGGAACCGCCCCTTGCTCATGATCATGAGGTTCACGATCGGGCCGCCGCGCAGAAAGCCCTTCTGGAAGGGCTGGCGCGTGTTGCGAACGGCGTAGAGCTCCTTGCCGATCTGCGATGCGTCGACGGCCTGCTCGTAGGAGGAGAGATCCGAGTCGCCGCGCTTGAGCGCGGCGTAGATCGCCTCGGCCGCGAGCTTGCCCGACAGCAGCGAGTGGTGCACGCCCTTCAGCGCGACGGTGTCGACCATGCCGCCGGAGTCGCCCGCCAGCAGCGCGCCGGGCATCGAGAGCCTGGGCATCGACCAGTACCCCCCGGCCGGCAGCGCCTTGGCGCCCCAGCTCACGCGCTCGCCGCCCTCGAGGATCTCGCGCACGAGCGGGTGCAGCTTGAACTGCTGCAGCAGGTCGTGCGCGGAGGTCGTCGCGTCGGCGTACTCGAGGTCGACGACGAAGCCGATCGAGACGAGGTCGTCACCGGTCTTCTCGTCTTTCATCGGGTACAGCCACGTGCCGCCGATCTGCCCGTACTTCGCCTTGAGCTTCAGCGGCCAGGGCCCGATCGTGTGGATCAGGCGATCGAGCGGCCTGGGGACGCGCCAGACCTCCTTGACGCCGAGCTCCCACACCTGGGGCTCGCGGCCCTCGGCGAGGTCGAACTCGCGGATCGCGGCGCCGGTCAGGTGCCCCCAGCAGCCCTCGGCGAGGACCGTCGCCTGCGCCTTCACGTCGGTGCCCGGCTCGAAGTTGCGCAGCGGCTTGCCGTCCTTGCCGCGGCCCTTGTCGCCCGAGCGCACACCGACGACCCTGCCGTCCTGCACGATGAGCTGCGTGGCGGCGGTCTCCGTGAGGATGTACGCGCCGGCCTCCTCGGCGATCCGCTGCTGGTAGCGCGCGAGCGCCGCGACCGAGACGACCTCGTTGCCGTGGTTGCGGAACGGTGGCGGCGTCGGGATCTTCACGGCCTTCGTGGCGGAGGGCATCATGTAGACCGCCTCCTTCTCGACGGCGCCGTAGGCGAAGCCCTCCGCGCGCCACTCCTCGCGCGACAGGCCGGGGAAGAGCTCCAGCAGCGGCCCGGGCCGCATCACGGCGCCCGAGAGGTTGTGCCCGCCGCAGGTCTTCGCCTTCTCGATGACCGCGACCGGGACCTCGCCCAGCGACTCGAGCAGCTCCTCGTCCTCGGCCAGCAGCGCCAGCAGCCGGTTCGCGCAGGCCAGCCCCGCGGTGCCGCCGCCGACGATCGCGACGCCGACCTCGATCAGCTCGTCCTCGGGGTCGAGGCCGTGCTTGATGAACTCGCCCTGCGAGTCGACGGGCGGCGGGAACTGGGAGGGCGCGGTGGCGCCGTTGCTGCCGGCCATCGCGCGCCTAGCCCTTCTTGGCCTTCACGGCCTCGGTGAGCTTCGGCAGGATCTTGTTGAGATCGCCGACGATCCCGAGGTCGGAGTACTCGAAGATCGGGGCGTTGGAGTCCTTGTTGATCGCGATGATGTTCTCCGAGGCCTGGAAGCCGACCTTGTGCTGGATCGCGCCCGAGATGCCGGCCGCGAGGTAGAGCTTGGGCGACACGGTCTTGCCGGTCTGGCCGATCTGCGTCGAGTACGGGTACCAGCCTGCGTCGACGACCGCGCGCGTCGCCGCCACCGCGCCCCCGAGCGCCTCGGCCAGCGCCTCGCAGAGCTCGAAGCCCTCGGGCTTGCCGAGGCCGCGGCCGCCGGCGACGAGGATGTCGGCGCCCTCGATGTCGATGTCCGCGCCGCGCTGCTCGCCGCGCATGACCATCGTCATCTTCGTGGAGAACTCCGAGAGCTCGACGTCGACGTCGACGACCTCGGCCGTGGCGTCGCTCGCCGGGGCGATCGCGAACGCGTTCAGGCGCCCGATGATGATGCCGCGGTCCTTGTAGCGCGAGGTGGAGATCGAGGAGTCGCCGTGGATCGGGCGCTCGGCCGCGAGCTTGCCGTCCTCGACGACGACGGTCGTGACCTCCATCGTCACGCCGGCGTTCAGCCGTGCGGCGAGGCCCGCGCCGATCTCGAAGCCGAGCAGGCCGCCGCCGAACAGGGCGTAGTCGTGGCCCTCGTCGTCCATGATCTGCGCCATGACGTCGACGACCGGCTGGGCCAGGCCCTCGGGGACGTCCTTGGCGCGGAAGACCTTCGTCGCGCCGTAGTTGCCGAGCGTGGCCACGAAGTCGTCGGGGACGTCGCCGATGACGACCGCGTGGGCCTCGGCGCCGAGCTCGGAGGCCAGGCGGGCGGCCTCCGAGACGCCGCCGAGCGAGTTCTTGTTGAAGGCGCCGTCGTAGTGCAGCGCGAAGACCAGGATCCCGCTCATGCCAGCAGCTTCCTCTCGTCGAGCCAGGCGATGATCTTCTCGACCGTCTCGTTGGTGTCCTCGTCCTCGATGATCTCGCCGGCGGCCTTCTGCGGCGGCGCCTTGAAGTCGCCGCAGACGACCTTCGAGCCGGCCTCGCCGACGTTCTCCGCATCGATGCCGACGTCGCCGATGCCCACGGCGTCCAGGGGCTTCTTCTTCGCGCCCATGATCGCCTTGAGCGACGGGTAGCGCGGCTCGTTGATGGCGTCGCCGACGGAGATGACCGCGGGCAGCGTGATCTCGACCGTGTCGTAGCCGTACTCGGCCTGGCGCTCGCAGCGCAGCTTGCCCTCGGTGACGTCCATCTTGATGACCTGCGTCAGCGACGGCATCTTCAGGTGGTCGGCAACGACGGCGCCGATCGTGTAGCACTCGCCGTCGTCGGACTGCTGGCCGAGCAGGACGAGGTCGGGGCTCTCGCGCTCGAGCACCTTGGCGAGGGCGTAGCCCGTGGCGGCGACGTCGGAGCCGGCGAGCGCGTCGTCGCTGAGATGGACCGAGCGGTCGGCGCCGAGGGAGACGGCCTTGTGCAGTGCGCGGACGGCGGTGCTCGGGCCCATCGTCACCGCGACGATCTCGTCGACCTCGACCTCCCCGCCCTCCTTGACCTGCATCGCGGCCTCGATGGCGTGCGTGTCATACGGGTTGAGGTTGCGCTCGCCGCCGCGGTCCATGCGTCCGGTCTGCGGATTGATCCGCTTCTCGACGGCGGCGTCGGGCACCTCCTTCACCAGGACGCAGATCTTCAACTCAACAGCCTCCTTCGGGACGGGACATGCGCTGAGGATAACCGTTTGACTGACCAGTCAATCGCATACGGCAGGAGCTACGTCTGGGCGGCCGCGACGCCGTCGCGGATGAAGTCGACGATCGCCTGCGTGCTCGATCCGGGGGTGAAGACCCCGGCCACGCCGAGGCGCTTGAGCTCGGGGATGTCGTCGCTGGGGATCGTGCCGCCGACGGTCACGAGGACGTCGTCGATGCCCTGCTCGTCGAGCAGCGCGACGATCCGCGGGACGAGCGTCATGTGCGCGCCCGAGAGGATCGAGAGGCCGACGGCGTGGGCGTCCTCCTGGATGACCGTCTCGACGATCTGCTCGGGCGTCTGGTGCAGGCCGGTGTAGATGACCTCCATCCCGGCGTCGCGCAGAGCGCGGGCGATGATCTTCGCTCCGCGATCGTGCCCGTCGAGGCCGGGCTTGGCCACGACCACGCGGATCTTCTTCGTGCTGCTGGGTGCAGGATCGGTCATGGGTGCCCGCAGGCCGGCGAGATGATATGCGGCGGCGGCCCGACGCGCCTGGTCGCGCGATCTACCCGCTGCGCCGTGACGCGGCGACAGGCCTGCCCGTGGGCGACAGGCACTGGCCCTGCCTGTTCTCGCCGTTGGAGCAGAAGTGGCGGATCCTCTCGCAGCCGATCGTCTTGAACGCGCCCGTCGTGCGGATCCGCGCGGTGTCGATCCCGGTGCCGCAGTCGATCGTGCCCTTGCCGTAGAAGGCCCAGATGTAGTCCGTTCCGGGTCCCCCCTTGACGGTCGTCCTGCCGTGACTCGGATAGATCCAGTCGTTGCCCGCGCCGCCGCGCAGGACGTCGCGCTGGGAGCTCCTGTTGCCCGAGGGATCCCAGTCGCCCCAGAGGATGTCGTGGCCCGGGCCGCCGTCGAGCGCGTCGCTGCCGTGGTGGCCGAGCAGCTCGTCGTTGAGCGGGCCGCCGACCTTCGTGCGCGGCGCCGGGCTGTCATCGATGACCTGCCACAGGATCCCGCTGAGCTTCGGCCAGACGCGCGTCGCGGGCGACTTCTTGTTGAGGCCGTCGTCGTGCGGGACCTTGTCGCCGCCGCCCGGGGCCTGGCGGTCGTTGCCGGGGCCGCAGTTGATGCCCGGGACCGGTGGCGTGCACAGGTCCTGGTTTGACTGGGCCAGCCCGGCGACCGGGACCGACAGGGCGGCGACCGCGATGACGGCGGCGGCGGCGGGGAGCGATCTGCGACCGGGGCGTGCGATGCGGCGCAATCTAGTCGGTGGCGCGTGCGCGTGCGGAGGTCCGTGTCGTTTCTCGTACTGCGTCAGAAGACGGGCGTCTCGCGGTACGTGCCGAAGACGTCCTGCAGCGCGCGGACGATCTCGCCCTCGGAGGCGTGCGCGCGCGCGCAGTCCAGCAGCGCCGGCATGAGGTTGCGGTCCGCGCGGGCGGCGTTGGTACGCAGCGCGGTGAGGGTCGCCTCGACGGCCGTGGCGTCACGGCGCGCGCGGACGGCCTGCAGGCGCCCCATCTGCTTGCGCTCGAGCTCGGGGTCGATGCGCAGGATCGGGATCTCGTCGTCGCCGGCGTCGACGTAGTCGTTGACGCCCACGAGGATCCGCTCGCCGCTGTCGTAGGCCATCTGCAGGTCGTAGGCGGCGTCGGCGATCTCGCGCTGCGGGAAGTTCGCCTTGACGGCCTCGACCATGCCGCCGAGCTCGTCGATGCGGCTGAAGTAGTCGTAGGCCTCGTGTTCGAGGCGGTCGGTGAGCGCCTCGACGAAGTAGGCGCCGCCGAGCGGGTCGATCGTGTTCGTCACGCCGGTCTCGTGCGCGATGATCTGCTGGGTGCGCAGGGCGATCCGCGCGGCCTCCTCGGTCGGCAGCGCGAGCGCCTCGTCGTAGGAGTTGGTGTGCAGCGACTGCGTGCCGCCGAGGACGCCCGCAAGCGCCTCGATCGCCGTTCGCACGATGTTGTTCAGCGGCTGCTGGGCGGTGAGGCTCACACCCGCCGTCTGCGTGTGAAAGCGCATCCGCCAGGAGCGCGGGTCCTGCGCGCCGAAGCGCTCGCGCAGCTCGCGCGCCCAGATGCGCCGCGCCGCGCGGTACTTCGCGACCTCCTCGAAGAAGTCGATCTGCGCGTTGAAGAAGAAGCTCAGCCGGGGGGCGAAGTCGTCGACGTTCAGCCCGCGGGCGACGGCCTCCTCGACGTACGTGAGGCCGTCCTTGATCGTGAACGCGAGCTCCTGGCCGGCCGTCGCCCCGGCCTCGCGGATGTGGTAGCCGGACACGGAGATCGGGTGCCAGCGGGGCATGTGCCCCGAGCACCACTCGATCATGTCGCCGCACAGGCGCATCGCGGGATCGACCGGGAAGCACCACTCCTTCTGGGCGATGTACTCCTTGAGGATGTCGGCCTGGATCGTCCCGCGCAGGCGCTCGGCCGGGATGCCGCGCCCCTCGGCCGCGGCGACGTAGAAGGCGAGCATCACGACGGCGGGCGCGTTGATCGTCATGGAGACCGAGATCTCGTCGAGGTCGATGCCGTCAAAGAGCGTGCGCATGTCGTCGAGCGTGTCGACGGCGACGCCCTCGCGCCCGACCTCGCCGAGGCTCAGCGGGTGGTCGCTGTCGTGGCCCATGAGGCTGGGCATGTCGAAGGCGGTGCTCAGCCCGTCCTGGCCGTGGGCGAGGAGATAGCGGAAGCGCTCGTTGGTCTCCTCGGCGGTGCCGAACCCGGCGAACTGACGCATCGTCCACAGACGGCCGCGGTACATCGACGGGTAGACCCCGCGGGTGTACGGATAGATCCCCGGATGACCGGGGTCCGCCGGCGCGTCGGCGGCGGTGTACAGCGGGGCCACCGGCGCGCCGCTGAGCGTCGTGAAGGGCACGTCGCGCTCGGGCTGCAGCCCGTAGGCGGTGCGCCATTGCTCGGCGGTGGTGGGCTGATGTGCGGTCGCCATAGTGTCGGGAGGCAGATAGTCGGAAGGGCGCGCTTTTCTCGGACAATATATACCCCACGCAGCGGGCGTCCAGACGTTCACCGGACTGGGTACTGTCGTGCCATGCGCGAAACGGTCGAGATGCTCCTGCTGCCCCGCGGCGACGTGAAGGACAAGCGCTCGATGGAGCGCCTCGCGGCGCTGCTCGGCGACGCGGCAACCGTCGGCGAGCCCGACGAGCGCCGGGTGTTCGACGTCGAGATCGACGCGGACGACGTCGAGCAGGCGCGCCACCGCATCTGGAACGCGGTCGCGGTCTCCGGCACGACGGACAACATCAAGCTCCTCGAGCACCCTGACCTCCCGGAGCAGTGGCGCCCGATGTCGGGCCCGGCGCGCTCCCAGCGCCGCGGCGCGTCAGCCGAAGGCGACGAAGCGCAGCGACCGTGACGCGCGCCGGTCGGCGCCGGCGCTGCGGGCGTACGCCGCGACCTGCGGGCGCAGCGCGCGCTGTGGTGCGCCGACGGCCGCTCCGCGCTCCAGGCCGAAACGCTCGCTGAGCTGCGCGGCGAGTGCGCCGGCGGTGGCCGCCTCGTGCTCGGTGGCGCCGCGCTGGACGGTGACCTCGCGCAGCTTGGCGATGCGCTCGATGGCCCTGTCGGTCGTCACGCCACGATCGTCCGCTCACACGGGCGGGTCGTCATCACCCCGGCCGGGTGAACCGCGGGGGACCAGGCCTCCCCCAGGCGCTACGGCAGCTCGACGTGGACGATCTCGATCGTCGCGGGCGCGGTCTCCTGGCCGAGCTCGATGAGCTGCGCGGTCACCTCGATCGCCCCGAACTCGATCCCGCGCGTGAACGTCGCGCTGATGAGGTCCACGACGAACTGGAAATCCTCCTCGTCCTCCAGCCCCAGGCGTTGCACGATGCGCTCCATGCGGTCGTGCGGGAACAGCCGCGCGAGCTCCTTGGTGATGTCCTCGCGGACGTCGCCGCGCTCGGGCTCCTCGCCGTCGGGCGCGATCTCCTCGTCGGGTGGGATCGTCATGTTCTGTCGTAGCATCCCAGGCCGTTGAGATGGGCGACATCGGCAAGCCTCTTCGCGAGACCGAACGTCCCGCGCCGGTGCGGGCTCCCCCGCCCGAGCCGCGTCGCGAGCCGGCGCCTGAGCCCGCGAAGGCGCCGCCGCAGCGCGAGCCGGTGAGGACGTCGCGGGCGGGAGCGCCCGAGGTCGCCGCCGGCGACGGCGCGCTGCCGTGAGCGCCGAGCCGGTCGCTGTGCCGCTTGTCGGCTTCCGGCGCTGGGGCTGCCGCCGGGGCGGGCTGTACTCCGGGATCTTCGTCGCGGGCGCCTTCCTGCCCAACCCCGCGCTCGGGATGATCTCGCCACGCGCCGCCCAGCGCCCCTGGCCGACCGACCACGACCGGCCGGCGAAGTGCTTCGCCCTGCGCGGTCACGACGCTCCGTTCGGCGCGTGCAACTGCGGCTACTCGGCCTACTACACGCTGGCGTCCGAGCCCGAGCTGCCCGGGCACGAGGCCGTCTGGGGCGCGATCGTCGCCTGGGGCCGGATCGTCGAATGCGAGACCGGCTTTCGCGCCCAGCACGCACGCCCGATCGCCCTGCTGGACCGCGGGCACCCCGACGACATCCGCGAGCGCGGCCGGCGCCGCCACACCGCCGCCGAGGCCTACGCCATCCCGCTGCTGGACCGCGACGAGCTGCTGGCCTACGCGGCCTGGCACGGCGAGATCGCGGCGTAGGTCCGCGCCACCGTCCCACCCTGCTGTCGTCCTGCGACAGCAATCCGGGACGCTGCGGCCCGACTCACGCGAAGTCGCCGGCCTCCAGGCGCAGCGTCCGCAGCAGCTGGGTGAGCTGCTCCTGCTCGTCGCCGCCGAGGGCGTCGAGGCCGAAGGCGTCGGCGTTCAGCAGCTCGGTCGCGCGGCCGGCGACGTCGCGGCCGGCGTCGGTGATCTCCGCGAGCGTCGTGCGGCGGTCGGCCTCGTGGGGAACGCGGCGCACGAAGCCGTCGGCCTCGAGCTTGTCGATGATGTTCGTGACGCTCGTGCGATGCACCTGCAGGCGCTCGCCGACCTTGCCCATCGGCAGCGTGCCCGAGCGCGTGAACGACAGCAGCATCAGCGCCTCGTAGCGCGGGAAGGTCAGGCTCAGCGGGCCGAGCAGCTCGTTGAGGCGGGCGAGCAGGATCTGCTGCGCGCGCATGATCGACGTGATCGCCTCCATCGGACGAGCCGGCTCCTCGCCCCAGCGCTCGCTCCAGTGGCGGCGGGCCTCGGCGATCGGATCGATCCGAAGTGGCTTTGTCGACATCGCCCCCAGCCTATTCGCGCGCGGCCTCGCCGAGCAGCGCGCGGGCGATGACGAGGCGCTGGATCTCCGAGGTGCCCTCGTAGATCTCGGTGATCTTCGCGTCGCGGTAGTAGCGCTCGGCCGGGAGGTCGCGGGTGTAGCCGTAGCCGCCGAGGACCTGGATCGCCTCGCCGGTCACGCGCCGCGCGACCCCGGAGGCGAAGAGCTTGGCCTGCGCGCCCTCGACGGTGTGCGGGCGGCCGGCGTCCTTCAGCCGCGCGGCGCGCCAGGTCAGCGCGCGGGCGGCCTCGATCTCGGTCTGCATGTCGGCGAGCTTCTGCTGGATCGCCTGGTGGGCGCCGATCGGCTTGCCGAACGTGCGCCGCTCCTTCGCGTGCTTGACGGCGAGGTCGAGCGCGGCCTGCGCGATGCCCGTCGCCTGCGCGGCGATCCCGATCCGCCCGCCGTCGAGCGTCGCGAGTGCGATCCGCAGCCCCGCGCCCGGCAGGCCGAGGCGCTCGGCGGGCGTCTCGTCGAAGGACAGGTCGGCCGTGCTGGAGGAGTTCAGCCCGAGCTTGTCCTCCTCGCGCACCGGCTTGAAACCGTGCGCGCCGCGGCGCACGATGAAGGCGCTCGGGCGGTCGGGGTCCTTCGCGAAGACGATGAACACGTGCGCGTGCGAGCCGTTTGTGACCCACTGCTTCAGGCCCGTGAGGCAGCCGTTCTCGGCGCGCGTCGTCAGCGCGCCGGCGTCCGAGCCGGCGTTGGACTCCGTCAGCGCGAACGCCGCGAGCTCGTGGCCCTGGGCGAGCGGCGGCACGAGGCGGTCGATCTGCTGGCGCGTCCCGCGCGCGATGATCGGCAGGGTGCCCGCGCCCGTGTGGACCGCAAGGGTCACGCCGAGCCCGGCGTCGCCACGCGAGAGCTCCTCGATCACGAGCACGTACGTGAGGTAGTCCGCGCCCGCGCCGCCGAGGTCCTGCGGGACGCAGACGCCCATGAGGCCGAGCTCGCCGAGCTGCGTGATGACCTCCTTGGGGAAGTGGTGCTGCTTGTCCCACGTCGAGGCCTGCGGGGCGACGATCTCGTCGGCGAAGCGCGCGGCGAGTGCGCGGATGTCGCGCTGCTCGTCGGTGAGCCCGTGGATGTTCATCCCGATCGCCGCGCGACGAGCACGGCGTAGCCGTGGTCCTTGAAGAGGCAGTCGGCGTCCGCGAAGCCGGCCTCGCGCAGCCAGGCGAGCTGGTGCTCGACGCTCGCCCAGCGGTCCACGCGCATGCGCTCGACCGCGGCCGCCCACTCCTCGGCGCTCGTCCCGAGCTCGGCGGCGCGGCGCTCGTGCCAGCGCGCGTAGACATCGTCGAAGAACGCCGAGGGGCCGCTGACCTGCTCGGCGTTGACGAACACGCCCGCGGGCGCGAGCTCGACGTGGACGCGGGCGAACAGCGCGCGCTTGGCGGCGTCGTCGAGGTGGTGGATCGCGAGGGCGCTGACGATCGCGTCCCAGGGCCCCGGCGGCGGGGCGTCCGCGAGGTCGGCCGTGACGTACGCGGCGCCGGCGCCGAGCGCCGCGCGCGCCTCGGCGAGCATCGCGGGCGCGCCGTCGAGCAGCGTCAGCGACGCCTGCGGGTGCGCGGCCGCCACCGATCGCGCGAGCAGGCCGGTGCCCGCACCGAGGTCGAGGATCCGCCGCAGCGGCCGGCCGGCGAGTCCGAGCGCGCCGATCGCCGACCCGTACAGCGCGTCATAGGGCGGCACCAGCCGCCTGCGCCGCGCCTCGTAGCCCGCGGCGTGCTGCTCGAAGATCGCGAGGGCGTCGGTCATCTCGCCCGCACCGTACGACATCGCGTCAGATGTCACCGCCGGGGGGTGCGACCTTGCGCCGCGGGCGCCACAGCCCGCCGGGTGGCCGCTCGGCCGGCGCCTCCGGCGGCCGCCGCGGCGGCCAGTGCGGCGGCGGCGATCTTCAGCCTGCGGTGCAGGCGGTCGAAGCGCAGGACCTCCCAGCCCTCCTGCGCCGCGACGCGCCCGAGCGTCGCGTCGGGATTCACCGCGACCGGGTGCCCGACGGCGCGGAGCATCGGCAGGTCGGACTCCGAGTCGGAGTACGCCCAGCACTCGGCGAGGTCGAAGCCCTCGGCCTCGGCCAGCTCGCGGATCGCCTGCGCCTTGCCCTCCCGATAGGTGAACAGGCCGCCCTCGCGGCCCGTGTAGATGCCGTCGAGCACCTCCGAGCGCGAGCCGATCCCCCCGTCGAAGCTCAGGACGAGCGACAGCAGCGTGGCCATCTCCTGCGAGGCCGCGGTACAGATGTAGATGGGCCGTCCCGCGTCCTGGTGGCCGTGGGCGACGGCGAGCATCTGCGGGTACAGGCGCGGCAGCACGCCCGCGAGCACGCGCGGCGCCATCCGCCGCAGATCGCGCTCGCGCACGCCGCCGAGGTACGTGCCCAGCCGCGCGCGGACCTTTGCGGTGCTCTCGTCCGTCGATCCCCAGAGGCGGAAGCGCAGCGCGTCGACGAGGTCGCCGGCCAGCCGCCGGCGGTCGATCATCCCCTGCTCGTAGGCCGCCCGGACGAAGTGCAGGCCCGACGAGCCCGCCATGAGCGTCCGGTCGAGGTCGAAGAACGCCGCGCTGCGAGTGCTCAGCCTAGGCCTCGACCCTCAGGATGATCGCGTCGCCCTGGCCCCCGCCCGAGCAGATCGCTGCGCAGCCGAGGCCGCCGCCGCGCAGGCGCAGCTCGTGCACGAGCGTGGCGATGATGCGCGCGCCGGAGGCGCCGATCGGATGGCCGAGCGCCACGGCGCCGCCGTTGACGTTGACCTTCTCCTCGTCGATCCCGAGCATCCGCATCGAGTTCAGCGTCACGGAGGCGAACGCCTCGTTGATCTCCCAGAGATCGATGTCCTCGGCGGTCAGGCCGGCCTTCTCGAGCGCGATCTTCGCCGCGTTCGCGGGGGTGCGCGCGAGGTAGGCGAAGTCCTCGGCGGTCTGCGCCTGGGCGATGATCGTCGCGAGGATCTCCTTGCCGTTGGCGGCGGCCCACTCGTCGGAGGCGAGCACGATCGCGCCGGCGCCGTCGTTGACGCCCGGCGAGTTGCCGGCCGTGTGCGAGCCCTCCTTGCTGACGAGGCCGCGCAGCTTGGCGAGCGACTCGAGCGTGCTGCCGCGGCGCGGCGCCTCGTCGACCTCGACGACGGTGTCGCCCTTGCGGCCCTTGACCGTCACGGCGACGATCTCCTCGGGCAGGCGCCCGTTGTCCGTGGCCTCGATCGCGCGCTCGTGGCTGCGCAGCGCCCAGCGGTCGAGGTCCAGGCGCGTGATCTCCAGCTCGTCGCCGATCTCGGTCGCCTCGTCGAACATCTGGCGCCCGCTGAAGGGATTGGTGAGCCCGTCGTGGACCATCGCATCCAGCGCCTGGGCGTCGCCCATGCGCAAGCCGAAGCGGGCGCCCGGCAGGAGGTAGGGGGCGCAGGACATCGACTCCATGCCCCCGCCGACGCCGATCTCGACATCGCCGGCGCGGATCTGGGCGTCCAGGATGCCGACGGCGCGAACGCTCGAGGCGCAGACCTTGTTGATCGTCTCGGAGCTGACCTCCTTCGGGATGCCGCCCTTGATCTGGGCCTGGCGCGAGGGGATCTGGCCCTGTCCGGCCTGCAGCACCTGACCCATGATCACGTGCTGGACCTCCTCGCCGGCGACGTCGGCCCGCTCCAGAGCGGCCTTGATCGCGATCCCGCCGAGCTCCGTGGCGTCGAGCGTGGAAAGACCTCCGCCCATCTTTCCGATGGGTGTGCGGGCGGAGCCGAGGATGACGGTCTTGGGCATGGAGCGCTCTCTCCAATCGCAGGGGTCGGCAGGCGAGGCGCAGTGTACGAGGTCGCTCGCCCCGGCGGCGCTTCCCGGCGGATGGGCGGGTGGCGTAGATTCACGCCCGGTGATCGTCGAAACCACCACGCAGCTGCCTGCCGACGCCGACGCGGACACCGTGGTCATCGGCGTCCTCGAGGACGAGAAGATCCATCACGACGTCGACGGACTGCTCAACGGCCTCGTCGCCGCCGGCGAGGCGAAGGCCCGGCACCGCCATCTCGCCGTCATCCATGCCGGCGGGCGGCGCTGGATCCTCGTCGGGCTCGGGGCGCGCGCGAAGCTCGACGGCGAGCGCGTCCGCGCCGCGGCGGCGGCGGCGCACGGCCGCGCCGGCGAGCTCGGCGCGCGCCGCCTGTGCTGGGAGGTGCCGCACAAGGTCGGCCCGGACATCGCCGCGGCGATCGTCGAGGGCACGGTGCTCAGCGGCTATCGCTTCGACCGCTTCAAGGGCAAGCCGCCCGAGGAGCCCACCGGCCTGGAGGCGCTGATCGTCTCCGCCCACGATGACCTGACGACGGTCGTCGCCGAGGCCGAGATCGTGGCCCGCGCCGTCAACGCGACCCGCAACCTCCAGAACACGCCGGCCAACGAGATGACGCCGCGCCACCTCGCCGACGCCGCGCGGGTGCTCGGCGAGCTCGAGGGCGTGACCGTCGAGGTCGAGGGCCGCGAGGGCATCGAGCGCCTCGGGATGGGCATGTTCGCCGCCGTCGCCCAGGGGGGCCCCGAGGAGCCCGCGCTCATCACGCTGCGCTACGAGGGGCCGGACGCCACCGGCCCGGTGCTCGGGCTCGTCGGCAAGGCGGTCACGTTCGACAGCGGCGGCATATCGATCAAGGGCGCCAACAAGATGTCCGAGATGAAGTTCGACATGTCCGGCGGCGCCGCCGTTCTCGGCGCGATCGAGGCGATCGCCGAGCTGCGCCTGCCGGTGCGGATCGTCGCGGTGGTCGGCGCCACGGAGAACATGCCGTCCGGAAAGGCGATGAAGCCCGGCGACGTCGTCCGCGCCGCGAACGGCACGACGGTCGAGATCATCAACACCGACGCCGAGGGCCGGCTCGTGCTCGGGGACTGCCTGACGCACGCGGTCGACCTCGGGGCGCAGCGCCTCGTCGACATCGCGACGCTGACCGGCGCGATCATCACCGCCCTCGGCAGCACGCACGCCGGGCTCATGGCCTCCGACGACGACTGGGCGCGTCAGGTCGAGGCGGCCGGCAGCGCGACGGGCGAGCTCGTCTGGCGCCTGCCGCTGCATCCGGACTACGCCAAGCAGCTCGACAGCGAGACGGCCGACCTCATGAACGTCAACGAGGCGCGCAAGGCCGGCTCGATCGTCGCGGCGCAGTTCCTGCAGCGCTTCACGGGCGACGTGCCGTGGGCCCACCTGGACATCGCCGGCACCGCCTGGGGATCGGGTCGCCCGTACACGCCGAAGGGCGGGTCGGGCTTCGGCGTGCGGCTGTTCGTCGCCCTGGCGCGGTCGCTGGCCGGGTAGCCCGGCCGGCGGCGCGGCGGTCAGTCGTCGCCGTTGCCCCTGCCGGAGTTGGCGCCGCGCGGCCCGGGGTCCTCGACCTGGCCGGCGCCGTTCGTGTCGACGGTGAGCGTCGGCGTGCTCAGCACCGGCTCGGGGGCGGGCGCCGGATGCGTGACCGGCGGATGGACGACCGCGGGCTTGGGCGCGACGGCAGGCTTGGGCTTGAGCGTCGCGGTGGAGGTGCGCTTCGCGGGCGCCGGCGCAGCCGTCACGGTGCGGGGTGCCGATGCGGCAAGCGACGGCGTCTCGTCGCGCTTGGACGCGGCCTTCGGCGCCGCCGCGGCCGCCGTCCTGCGCACGGCCGTCGCGGCCTTGCTCTTCCCCTGCTTCGCGCGGCGCGCCGGGGTCGCCTTCGCCACCACGGACGCGACGACGGGCGGCGCGGTCGCCGGCGGCGCAAGGGCCTCGCCGGCCGAGACGGGCTCTCCGGCCAAGCCGACGTCGGGCGACGTCACGCGGCTCGTGGCCGAGGCGAGCGCCGCGGCGAGGAGGAGGCCCAGAAGCCCCGCGGAGACCCAGGTCAAACGCTCTCGCATGGCCATCGAGCGTTTCAGACCGGCGGCAAAGCGCCGGTAAAAGGTGGAAGCTTCAGGGTGGCGCGCGCGCCACCCTCGGGCCGGTTGTCGAGATCCGCATCGCCCTGCCAGCAGCGCATGAGCTCGCGGGCGATCGCGAGGCCCAGGCCGGTGCCCGACGGGCCGCTGCGCCCGGCGCTGCCGCGGGCGAAGCGCTCGAAGATCTGATCCTCCTCGCCGTAGGCCAGGCCGATGCCCTCGTCGAGCACCTCGATCGTGCTGCCGTGCACGCGCAGCGTCACGGCCGTCCCCCCGGCGCCGTAGAGGATCGCGTTCTCGATGAGCGCATCCAGCGCCCGCTCGAGGTCGGCGCGGGCGATCCAGACCGGCGCGGTGGAGCCGTTGGACTCGACGCGCACCTCGAGCTCGTGCGTGGCCGCCGTCGGGCGCCAGCGCATCGCGGCGGTCTCGGCGATCTCGGCGGGATCCAGCTGCTCGCCGGGCGTGTCGAGCTCGCCCGTGCGGCTGAGGACGAGCAGCTCGTCGACCGTCTCGGCGATGCGATCGACCTCGCGCAGCCCGGCGTCGAGCTCGTACTCCAGCGCGGCGCGATCCTCGGCCAGCCGTGCCTCCTCCAGACGCAGCCGCAGGCCCGTCAGCGGCGTGCGCAGCTGATGGGAGGCATCGGCCGCGAACTCGCGCTGGGAACGGACCGTGCGGCCCAGCCGTTCGGTCATCGCGTTGAACGAGCGCGCGAGCGAGCGCTGCTCGTTGGTGCCCTCGACCTCGGCACGCGCGTCGAGGTCGCCGGCGGCCACGCGCTGGGCCGCCTCCTCCAGGCGAATGATGGGGCGCGCGATCCCGCGCGCGAGCAGGTACGCGACGGCGAGCGCCATGAGCAGCACGAGGACGCCCACGGCGAGGATGCCGAGCATCGTGTTGTTGACCGCGTCGTTGACGCTCTTGACGCTCTGGCTCAGGCGGACGCCGCCGACGACCTCGCGGCGGCGGAAGATCGGCTCGGCGCTGACGAGCAGCTCCTCGCCGAGCGTCGCGCTCGCGCGCTCGGTCTGCACCCGCCGGCCGCCAAGCGTCGCGAGGAGCTCGGGCCGGGCGTTCGTGGCGTAGAGCGCGCCGGGCTGCGCCGAGCCCTCGCTGTCGGCGAGGACGCGGCCCGCGACATCGACGATGACGACGCGGCCGCGGGCCGACCGCGCAGCGCTGCGGGCGAGCACGCCGAGGTCGCCGAGGCTGCGGTCGGCGACGGCCTCCGCCGAGCCCGCCGCGAGCACGCCGATCTGGCTGCGCGCCTCCGAGCGCACCTCCTCGCGCGTGCGGTCGCGGAGGTTCAATGCGAGCGGCACCGCGAAGGCGATCGTGACGAGGACGACGAGGTAGCCGAGCGCAAGCAGCAGCCGCGTCCGGAGGCTCAAGCCTCAGCGCTCCCCCGGGGCCGAGAGCTGGAAGCCGACGCCGCGGACGGTCCGCAGGTAGCGCGGGGAGGCCGCGTCGTCGCCGAGCTTGCGGCGCAGGAAGCCGATGTGGACGTCGAGGGTCTTCGTCGACCCGAACCAGTTCTCGTCCCAGACGTCGGCCATGAGGTCCTCGCGCGAGACGACCGTGCCCGGCTCGCGCGCGAGCCGGGCGAGGAGGTCGAACTCCTTGCGCGTGAGCCCGAGGTCCTGGCCGCCGATCGTCGCGCTGCGGGTGGCCGGGTCGATCGCGACCTCGCCGATCGTCACCCGCTCGTGCGGCGTCGTCCGGTCGGGCGCGGCGCGGCGCAGGACGGCGCGGATGCGCGCTGCCACCTCGGCAGCGCTGAAGGGCTTGACGACATAGTCGTCCGCGCCGAGCTCGAGGCCGACGACGCGGTCGGTCTCCGTGCCGCGGGCGGTGAGCATGATGATCGGGACCTGCGACTCGCGCCGCCACTCGCGGCACAGCTCGCGACCGTCGCCGTCGGGCAGCGTGAGGTCCAGCAGCACGATGCTCGGGCGCTTCTGTGCGAAGAGCGCGCGCGCGGCTGCGGCGGTGGGAGCGACGACGGGGGCGAACCCCTCGCGCTCGAGGGCGCGGGCAAAGGGCTCGGCGATGGACTCCTCGTCCTCCACGAGCAGCACGACCGGCAGATCCTGGGACGTCGGCATGGTCCAAATCTAGCCGGGGAGAGCGGGTGCCGCGGCGCTTTCCCGAAGCTTTACCGCGCCTTGCCCGCCGCTTGCCGGAGCCTGCTGCACAGTGCACCGCGGATCACCAACTCACGGAGGAACCTTCATGCGCAGCATCCGGACGACGATCGCCGCAGGACTCGCGCTCCTGGCGCTCGGCGGCGCGACGGCCCTCGCGGTCGGCACGAGCAGCCGTGACGACACGAGCGCGACCGCTCCCACGACCACGACCTCCACGACCGAGACCGTCGAGTCCGCCGACATGCCCGCCGCGGCGGCGACGACCACGACGCCGGCGAAGTCCGAGCGCTCGGGCCGTCGCGTGCACACGGCCGCCGAGGACAACAGCGGACCCGGCAACGCGCGCGACCGCGTGGCCGCCAACGCCGCGCCCGCCGTCGCGACGCCCGTCGCGCCCACGGACGACGACGACCACGGCGACGATCGCGACGACGACGGCAACGACGTCGACCGCGACGACGACAACCGCAACGACGACGCACCCGGCGCCGACAACAGCGGGCCCGGCAACGCCGAGGACCGCACGGACAACAGCGGGCCCGGCAACGCGGGCGACCGCCGCGGCTCCGGCGACGACGCAGATCCCGCGCCCGTTGTGGCGGCGCCGATCGCGCCCGCGGCCGGCGGCGGGGACGACGACGGCAGCGGCCACGACGCAGGCGACGACCACGGTGGCGGCGGCGGGGACGACTGACCGCCGCTGAGGCCCAGCGCGCGGCGCAGTTGAGGCCGCGCGCCGCGGCAGCCGCGATCATGGGCCCGTGCGCCGGGCCGCCGCAGTCTGGATCGTCCTCTTCGCGGCCTACGCCGCAACGATCGGGCTGCCCGCGTTCGGCTCGTCGCAGTTCGGGGGCGACGAGCCGCACTACCTGCTCACGGCGGAGTCGATCGTCTCCGACCACGACCTCGACCTGCGCGACGAGTACGCCGCGCGCGCCTACCGCGACTGGTACCCCTACGTCCTGGAGCGCCATGGCCGCCTGACCAACGGCCAGGCCAACGAGCCCCACGGCGCCGGCTTCGCGCTGCTGATCGCCCCCGCCTACGCCCTGGGCGGCCCCACGGCTGTGCAGCTGCTGATGGCGGCGATCGCCGCGCTGGCGTTCACGCTCGCGGCGATGCTCGCGCGCCGCCTGGTGCCCGATCCGTGGGCGACCGCCGCCGCGCTGGCCTGCGGGCTCTCGCCGCCGGCGCTCGCCTACGGCACGGCGGTGACCCCCGAGCTGACGGCCGGCGCGCTGCTGGTGACCGCGGCGCTGCTGGCCCTCGGGGCGCGCGAGCGCCCGCGGATCCGCCGCGTCGCGGGCGCGGCCCTGGCGCTCGGGGCGCTGCCGTGGCTCGGGCTCGTGTTCGCGATCCCGGGCGCCGTCGTCGCGCTCGCCCTGCTGCGCTGGCTGCGCCGCCGCGCGCGCGGCTTCGCGATGCTCGTCGTGGCCGAGACGATCGTGTTCTCGGGGGTCATGTACGTGACGATCAACGACCAGCTCTTCGGCGGCTTCACCCCGACCGCCGCCGACGTGCCCGGCCGCGGCCTCGACGACGTCGGGCTCTCGGGCTACGCCGACCGCATCCCGCGACTCGTCGCCCTCTGGCTGGACCGCTCCTATGGCGTGCTGCGCTGGGCCCCGGTCCTCGCGCTCGCCTTCCTCGCGCTGTGGCTGCTGTGGCGCTCGCGCCGCGACCGCGTCGCCGACGCGCTGCCCGAGCGCCGCGACGTCGAGGTCGCCGCGACGCTCGCCGCGCTCGTCTGCGCGGCGCAGGTCCTCGTCGCGGCGTTCATCGCGCCGACGATGTTCGGCTTCTGGTTTCCCGGCCGCTACCTGCTGGCGGCCTTGCCGCTCGCGGTGGCGCTCGTCGCCTGGGGCCTGCGCAGCGCGCCGCGCAGCGGCGGCGTGCTCGCCGTCGTGACGATCGCCACGAGCGTCTGGTGGTACGCGGCGCTGCGCATCGACGGGCGCGCGATCATCGGGCCGCAGTCGCGCGCGCCGCTGGGCCCCCTGGACGGCGCGCTGCCGGTGTTCGGCGACGGCTCGGGACAGGCGGCCGTGGCGCTGGCGGTGGCGGGCGTGGCGCTCGCGGCACTGCTGGTGTTCGAGTGGCGCAGCTGGCGCCGGCGGCTGGACTACGGCTTGTAGCGCCCGAGGATCTGCGCCGCGGCGCTCGCCGGGTCCACGCGGCGGGCGGCGACCTCGTCGATGAGGGCATCGAAGCCCTCGTCCCCCGAGAGGCGCTCCTCGAGCCCGCGGCGCAGCCTCGCGGTCGCGATCGCGAGCACCTCGCTGCGCAGGTTGTGGCGCCGGCGCTCGCCGAGCATGCCCTCCTGCTCGATGAACGCGCGGTGCGCCACGATCCGCTCCATGAGCTCGACGACGCCCTTGCCCTCGACCGCCTCGGTCTGCACGATCGGCACCTTCCACGGGCCCTGCGGGGCGAGCGACAGGACGCCGCGGATCTCGCGGACCATCGTCTGCGTCATCGGGTGATCGGACTTGTTGACGACGATGATGTCGGGGATCTCCATGATGCCCGCCTTGAGCGCCTGGACGGAGTCGCCGCCGCCTGGCATGAGCACGAGCAGCACGGTGTCGGCGTGGTCGATGATGTCGACCTCGGCCTGGCCGACGCCGACCGTCTCGAGGAAGACGTCGTCGCGGCCGGCGGCGTCCATCAGCAGCGCCGCCTGCAGCGAGGCCTCGCTGAGGCCTCCGAGGGCGCCGCGGTTGGCCATCGAGCGGATGAAGACGCCGGGGTCGAGAAAGTGGTCGACCAGACGGATGCGGTCGCCCAGCAGCGCGCCGTGCGTGAATGGCGACGACGGATCGATCGAGAGCACGGCGACGGTGCGATCGGCCGCGCGCCGGTTCGTGACGAGCGCCCCGATGAGCGTCGACTTGCCGGCGCCGGGCGCTCCGGTGACGCCGACGATGGCGGCGCGGCCGGTGTGCGGGTAGACCTCGCGCACGAGCGCCCACCCCGCCGGGTCGTCGTCCTCCACGAGCGTGATCGCGCGGGCGAGCGCACGGCGGTCGCCGTCGAGCAGGCGCTGGGCGAGAGAGGCGTCGGCCGCCACGGCCGCCGATCATGCCAGGGCAGCTCCGAGCGGCGCCTGACGCGTAGATTTACCGCATGTCCGTTCCCGTGCCCCTCGACGAGCTGCCGGCGGCGATCGACCGCTTCGGAACGAACCCCTACCTCGTCACCGTCGCCGCCGACGGCCGTCCGCGCGCGACGTCGGTCGTCGTCACGTGGCACCGCGAGCTGCTGCGGGTCGGCGCGGGGCGGCGGACGAGCGAGAACGTCGCCGCCAACGACGCGGTCGCGCTGCTGTGGCCCGCGCCCAAGCCCGGTGAGCACGCCCTGATCGTCGACGGCTCGGCGGCGGTCCACGACACCCCGGAGACGAACAACGTGATCTTCATCCAGCCCGGGAAGGCCGTGCTGCACGTGTCCAGGAACTAAAACGCGTGGCGCAGCCGTCCCTGACGATCGCCGAGCCGCCTGCGGCGCCCGCGCCACAGGTGCGGGCCGCGCCCGCGCCGCTGCACGGCGGCCCGCCGGCGCTGTGGCGCTTCATGCGCTCGCACGGGATGCTCAACACCCGCTACGCGCGGCTGATCGCGCGCTGGCTGTGGCTGAAGCTGCGCTGGCGCGGGCGGCTGAAGACCGACGGGCTGTGCTTCGTCTGCCCCGGCGTGACGATCGAGATCGGCAAGGGCGCGACGCTCCATCTGGGGCGCTGGTCGTGGATCGGGCACGGCTCGAAGATCCGCGTCCACGAGGGCGAGGCGAGCATCGGCGCGAAGTCCGTGCTCGGGCAGGAGTGCACGATCTCGGCCTTCCAGCACGTGTCGATCGGGCGCGAGTGCATCATCGCCGACCGCGTGATGCTCATCGACTTCGATCACGGCGTGGTGGAGACCGAGCGGCCGATCCGCGAGCAGGGCATCTACAAGCGCGACGTGCGCGTCGGCCACAACGTCTGGATCGGCTACGGCGTGGCGATCCTGCGCGGTACGACCGTCGGCGACAACTCCGTGCTCGGCACCGCGACGATCGTCTCAAGGGACGTGCCGGCCAACGCCGTGGCGGCCGGCGTCCCGGTGCGCGTGCTGCGCATGCGCAAATCGCCGCGCACCCTGCGCTGGGAGTGACCGTCGCGACCGCGCGGCGTGGTCTGGAAAAATCTCCGGACCTTCGATGAGCGAGTCCTTCTACGAAGACGAGTACCGGACGATCGTCGAGCGGATCGTCGGGCAGGACCTCGACGAGGGGGTTGGCTTGGGCCGGCCCCTGTCCAGCCGCGCCCGCCAGACGCAGCGATCGCTCGAGGCCTACCTCAAGGCAGGGGTGCGGCCGCGCTGGATGGAGCGCGTCGCCGAGGTCGACGCCGGCATCGCCCGCGAGCGCCGCCGCCTCGCGACCGCGTACCGCACGCTGCGCGAGGAGTGCGAGGGCGATGCCGAGCTCTTTGAGCGCTCCTGGCGCGAGATCGCCCGCGGTTGGAGCTTCGACGAAGGCCTCAACGAGCTCATCACCCAGCACAACGAGTGGTATCCGATCGAGCGCGACCTGCCGGTCAACCCGCGCACCGGCGAGTACGTGCGTGTCGGCGGGCGCACCTTCCTGCGGCCCGTCCTCGGGCCCGAGTGGGCGCTCGAGCACTTTCCGCCCCGCTAGCGTCGTGCGGCCTGCGCCTCACGACGCTCCCGGCCGCAGGAGCTGCTCGCGCACGGTGTCGTAGAACCAGCGCTCCCAGCGCGCGGGCGACCAGCCGCGCAGCCCGACGAGCAGGTGCCAGACGTCGGGGTGGTTCAGGGTCCAGACGATGTCGGCCGCGCGGTCGATGCCGAGGCCGTCGCGCAGCGCCCCGCGCTCGTGCAGCGTCGCGACGATCGCGCGCTGGTTCTCGTAGAAGTCGCTCTGGATGCGGTCCCACAGCTCGGCGAGATCGGGATCCGCGGGCGCCGCGCTGCGGATCACGACCATGAGTGCCCCGGCGCGGTCCTTGACGCGCCGCGCGTTGCGCGCGTTCAGGCGTAGCTGGCGGTCGGGGTCGGGCTCCTCGAGCACCTCCCGATACCACGCGCGCTGTGCCACCGGCGGCTCCTCCTGGTCGCCGCGCAACAGCAGGTGCCACAGCGCGCGCAGCACGCCGCTCTTGGTCTCGAACGCCACGTAGACGGTCTTCAGCGAGACGCCCGCGCCGGCCGCGATCGCGGCCATCGTGGTCGGCCCGTAGCCATCGCGCTCGAACAGCCGCTGGGCGGCATCGAGGATCAGCCTCCGCGTCGCGGCCGCCTGCTCGCGCCGGCGGGGCGAGTCGTAGCGTCGCGTCGTCTTGACAGGCTCCGCCATTTCAGTAGTCTCGCACTAGATTCATTACATGTCACGAGTAGCTAATGATCGGAGGCACCACATGCAGGCCGAGAGCATCGCCCAGCAGCCGGACGCGGAGCGGGAGCGCAGAACGCACCTGCACGCCATGTGGTCCTCCGTCGCGGGCTCGTGGGGCGAGCACGCGGCCTTCATCGACACGCGCGCGGCGCCCCTGACGGAGCGCCTGCTGGAGCTCGCCTGCCCACGGGACGGCGAGCGCGTGCTCGACCTCGCATCCGGTCCGGGTGGGGTCGGCCTCGTGGCCGCCCGGCGCCTCGCGCCCGGCGGCGACGTCCTGCTCTCCGACATCGCTTCGGAGATGACGGCGATCGCGGCCGAGCGCGCGGCGGCGCTCGGCCTCGGCAACGTCCGGACCGCCGTGCTCGACCTCGAGGCGATCGATCAGCCCGACGCCTCCTTCGAGGTCGTGCTGTGCCGCGAGGGGCTGATGTTCGCACTCGATCCCGCCGTTGCGGCGCGCGAGATCCACCGTGTCCTGGCGCCCGCGGGGCGTGTCGCCGTCTCGGTATGGGGCCCGCGTGCGCGCAACCCCTGGCTCGGGCTCGTCCTCGACGCCGTCTCCGAAGAGCTGGGCAGGCCCGTGCCGCCACCCGGGATCCCGGGGCCGTTCGCGCTCCAGGATGCGCACGAGCTGGGCGAGCTGTTGACGGCCGCCGGGCTCGCCGGCGTCGAGGTGACCGAGCAGTCGCTGCCGCTGCGCACACCCTCCTTCGAGGACTGGTGGGGACGCACGTCGGCGCTCGCCGGCCCGCTGGCGCGGGTGCTCGCATCGCTGCCCGCCCGGGCCGAGCACGCGATCGCCGCGCGGCTGCGCGAGGCGGTCGCGCCCTACGAGACCGCCGATGGCCTGGCGTTCCCCGGCGTCGCGCTCGTCGCCTTCGGGCGGCGCAGCTCGTAGAGCACGAGCACGAGCGCGGGCGGGATCGTCGCGGGCAGCACGTCGTAGACGAGGAACAGCTGGTCCCAGGCCAGCGAGATCGCCACGAGCGCGAGCGCCGCCAGAAGCTGCGGGCGGCGCTGCGCGGCGAGGACCCCGCCGACCGCCGCGGCCGCGAAGAAGTCGCCATAGCCGAGGCCGGCGTGGCCGAAGGAGGCCGACTGCAGCTGCGGCAGGCCGGCGCCCGGGGACGCCGCTTCGAGCACCGCGTTGGGCGCCTGCAGCCGTCCCGAGAAGACGAGCCACGCGTCGACGGCCGCCATCGCGAGGATCCCGGCCTTCAGCAGCGTCAGCGGCGCCGCGCCGGCCAGCAGCCGCCCGAGCGTCACTGCCGAGCCGGCGATCAGGAGCGTCGCCGCGATCTGGCCGGCACGGCCGTCGGGAAGCGCCCAGGCGAGCGCGAGCAGCGGGGCCGCGAGCAGCGCGAGGGCCGGCCGCGCCCCGTGTGCCGCCCAGCCGAGCGCGAGCGCGCAACCGGGCGGCACGAGGATCAGCGCGACCCAGGTCAGGACGTCGGCGGTCGATGGCACGAGCTCGATCGCCGCCACGACGACCGCGATCGACAGCGGCAGGACCAGCGCCCATCCCCGTCCGCGCAGGCGCCGCGCCCACGCCCCGAGGCCCGCGGCGGGCGCGGCGACGCACGCCGCCTGCGCGGCGACGAGCCCGAGGTTGTCGGCCGAGAGGAAGAGCACCCCGCGCCTACGGTGCCAAAGGTCTGATCAAGGGTGCGCCGACGCGCACCGCGATGCGCGGTCTATCCCATTGATCGGCGACCCGGTGAACCGGATGATTGATCGGTAACCCACGAGGTCCGCCCCTCCCGGAACCCGGGCGGTCCTCGAAGCCCCGGGCGACCGCGGCTGCCCCCGCGGTCGCCAGGGGTTGGGTGACCGCTCAGCCGAGCGCCCGCAGGCCGGCCGTTGCCACCACGGCGACCGCGACGCCGGCGAGGATCGACCCGCCGCGCAGCAGCACGAGGCCCGCGAGCCCGACGCCCGCCGTGTCGGCGCCGATCGCGATGTGCTCGCCGTCGGCGAGCGCCTGCGTGACGACGAGCGCGACGAGCAGCGCCGGCGCCATCAGCGCGATCACGCCGGCCAGGCGCGCGGGCAGAGCGCGGCCGCCGAAGGCGACCGGCCCCGCGGCCTTGATGAGCGCCGTGACGACGGCGCAGCCCGCGACGAGCGCCCACTGCGTCGCGCTGCTCATGCCGCCACCGCCCGCCGCCGCCGCACCCCGATGAGCGCCGCCGCGCCGGCGGCGAGCACCGGGACGCCCGCCGGCGCGAGCGGGACGAGCGCCAGTGCGATGAGCCCGCCGCCCAGCGCCGCGGCGCGCGAGCGCGCATCGCGCAGCTCGGGCGCCAGCAGCGCGAGGAAGAACGCCGGGAAGATCGCGTCGAGGCCGAGTGCGCGCGGGTCGCCGAGCCCGCTGCCGGCGACGGCGCCGATCGTCGTCCCGAGGATCCAGATCACGTACTGCACCGACGTCGCCCCGAACAGGAAGTGGCGGTCGAAGCGCCCGCCGCCGCGGTTGGCCATCGCCCACGACGCGTCGACGACGGTCTGTCCCTGCGCGGCCCGCTTGAGCATGCGGCCCGGCAGCGACGGCGCGAGCGCCACGCCCATGGGCAGGAAGCGCGAGTTCATCAGCGCGGCGGCAGCGACCGCAGCGCCGATGCCCCCACCCCCGGCGACGATCGACACCGCCGCGAACTGCGCCGAGCCGGCGAACACGATCGCCGACATGGCGATCGCGGCCACCGCCGAGAAGCCGGCCTGGCGCGCGACGACGCCGAAGGACAGCGCGAGGACCCCGCCTGCGATCGCGTACGGCACGCCGGCCCGCAGGCCGGCGCGAAACGACTCGCGCGGTGCCGGGGCGGGTGGTGGCGGCGGGTGCGGCGCGTCCATCCGCTCAGACTGCAAAACGGGCCGCCCCGGCCTGCGGCGGCGTCAGGGCCGGTGGGCGACGGTCAGCAGGTACTCGGCCGGGACGTGCAGCTCGCCATCGCCCTCGTCGAACTCCTCGATGAGCGCGCGGAAGTCGTCGAGCAACGCCGCGAAGCGCTCGTCGCCGAGCGCCTTGCGCGCGAGGATGAAGGGCCCGAAGGCCTCGTCGTACTTCGCCACGAACGCGTCGCACGACGGCGCGCGCAGATCGACGGTCCGGCGCTCCTGAGCGAGCAGGAGCTGGCCGCCGAGCAACGTGCGCACGTGGCGCTCGTCGCCCCACTGCACCGGCAGCGCGGCACCGGGCGGCGGCGGAAGGTGGCGCCCGACGACCGCGAACATGCGCCCGATGAAGCCCGCCGGCGTCCAGTTCGCGACGACGACGCTGCCACCCGGACGACAGACGCGCGCGAGCTCGGCCGCCGCGACCTTCTGGCGCGGAGCGAACATCACGCCGAACGTCGACAGGACGCGATCGAAGCTCGCGTCCTCGAACGGCAGCGCCTCGGCATCGCCCTCGACCCACTCGATCGTGACGCCCGCCTCCTCGGCATGGCGGCGAGCCGCGACGAAGAGCTCGGGCGTGAGGTCCAGGCCGGTCACCTCGCCGCCCGCCTGGGCGGCTGGAATGGCGGCGTTGCCGCTGCCCGTCGCGACGTCGAGGACCTTCATCCCCGGCTCGATCCCCGCCGTCTCGGCGACGACGGCGCCGACCGACCAGATGAACTGGGCGATCGCGTCGAAGTCGCCCGCCGACCACGCCGCGCGCTGGCGGTCCTTCAGTTCGTCGATGTCAGGTGCGCTCACGCGCCGCACAATATCCGCACGGGTCAGGCGTGCTGGGCGCACACCGGCCAGGCGCCGGGCCCCGCGCGCCGCATGAGGATCTCCGCGCGGCGGTCCTGCTCGGCCTCGGGCGCCGCGGCGGGGTCGCCGCTGCCACCGACGTCGCGCCAGGTCTCCAGCGAGAACTGGTACTTGCCGCGGTAGCGGCCGCCGGCGGACACCGCCTCCGGGTCCCCGCCGGACTCGCAGTCGGCGATGCGCTCCAGCCGCGAGGGCGCCGCGGCACCCCGGACCTCGCCGCCCTCGATGCCGAGCGCGGCGAGCGTCCGCGGCCCGATGACACCGTCGACGGCGAGGTCGTGGGCGCGCTGGAAGCGGCGCGTGGCGCGCTGCGTCTGCGGACCGGCGATCCCGTCGGCCGCGACGCGCAGCGCCTTCTGGGCGGCCACGATCGTCGCGCGGCTCGAGCCGTCATCCGCAGGGGAGCGCCCCTGCTGGGCGAGCGCGCCGGCGCTGACGACGAACAGTCCTGCTGCGGCCACGAGCGCGGAGCCGCGACCGCGCAGCAGTCGCCGGCGGTGCAGCGCCGCCGTCGCACGGCGCGTGCGCGACGCGCGCAACGAGCGGCGGAAGGCCAGCGTGCGGTGCGCATCGCTGCCGGGTGCGATGGCGATGGGGCGCTCGCTGGGCGCGAGCGCGGGCGCGTCGGCGGGTGCTGTAGGCATCGGTGCTCCCCTTCGTCGTCTCGGTGCCTACGGGGTTAGCTGTCGGGCTCGCGCTGTGACGTGCGCTACGCCGCCGTCACCGCCTTCGGCGGTGGGTGGCGATTCGCCCCCGGGCCGGATCGCTCCGGCCCCGTGGTTCCCCCGTTCCCGTGCGCCTGGGCGCGCGGGATTCGGCTCGTGTGCAAAGCAGCGATGGATGGTACGCAGCCCGCGGACGGAACGGCCATGCAGGGTGCGCTCCCAGCGGGAAAAACGTGCGCGCGGCGCCGCGTCAGGGCGTGCGCAGCGCCGCCGGCGACGCCTGCGGCGCGAGGTTGCGCAGCGCCGGGTCCAACGTGCGGGGCGCCGCGAGCGCCGCCTCGAGGGCCGCGCGATGCCCAGCGGCACGATCGCGGCCGTAGGGAGCGGCGAGCTCCTGGCTGACGAGAAACGCCCAGTCGCTGGACTGCAGCGCGAGCAGCTCGCGAACCGCGCGCGCGTCGAGGCGGGGACCGGCTGCGAGCGCTCGCAGCTCGGCATCGCGCGCGGCCCAGGCCATGTCGGCGACGGGGGGCGCGCTCCACGTCGTCAGGTCGCGCGGCGTCCCCCACGACGTCACCGGCAGCTCGCCCGGCGCAGCGACCGGCTCATGGCGGTCCAGCGCGTCGTCGAGGCGCGCGATCCCCAGCCCCTGCCTCTGCGCCTCCTCGAGCACCGCGCCGAGCCAGAGCGGGCCCTCGTGCCACCAGTCCCCGAGCAGCTCGGTGTCGACGGCGACGACGCACAGCCCGCCCCCGGCGACGCGCGCCGCGACGCGCGCGACGAAGTCGGCGGCATCCGCGCCCGCGGCCGCCGCCGCGCGCGCCGGGTCGTAGGGCGCGCCGTCGTTGCTCCAGGCGCGGTGGCGGTGCGTCGTGAAGTGGTGGTAGTCGCGGTAGGCCGGCCCCGCCGGATAGCCGCCGGCGCCCCACACGAGCTCGATCGTCGCCCGGTCGATCGGCACGAGCAGCAGCCCCGCTGCCGAGCGCAGCGGGCGCAGGTGGGCGTCGGGCGCCAGGACGTCGGTGAGGTCGACGCAGGCGGCACGGACCCCGGCCTGCTCGAGCAGCGGGTCCAGCCATGGAGCGTGCGCGCACTCCGGCAGCCACAGCCCACCGCGCCACCCGGCCCCGAAGCGCCGGCGGTGCGCATCGATCCCGGCGCGCAGCTGCAGGCGCACGCCCGCGGCGGTGGCCAGCAGCGGCAGGACGGCGTGCGTCGCCGCCGACGTCCAGGCGGCGTGGCGCCCGAGCGCGCCGAGCAGGTCGCCGCCGAGCGCCGCGAGGCGCTCGCGCGCCCACTCATAGCCCGCCGCCGAGTGCCTGAGCGCCGCGGCGACCTGCGGCTCGCCGGCCGCCTCGGCGATGTCGCGGCGGTGCGACTCGACGCGGATGCCCGCCAGGAACTCGGCGCAGCGCGCCATCGCGCCGGGAGCCTCGAGCTGGTCGCAGAGCACGGGCGTCAGCGACAGCGTCAGCGGCGCGCCGGCGTCCAGGAGCTCCAGCAGCGGCAGGTAGGACGTCGCGATCGACTCCCACAGCCACTCCTCGCCGAAGGGCCACGTCCCGAAGCCCTCGATGTAGGGCTGGTGGGAGTGCAGGACGATCGCAAGCTCGCCGGGCGAGCTCATCCGCGCAGCACCGCGACGAGGTCCAGGGCGCCGCGCAGCTCCGCCGCCGGCCCCGCGCGCAGGGCGAAGTCGCGCACGTCGATCGCCGGGGTGAAGCGGTCGTAGAAGCGCTGCGTGATCCCCAGCCGCCTGTGCACCGCATCCCAGCCCAGGCGCAGCGCGACCGCGTGGGCCGCGAGCCTGCGCGCGTGAAAGAGGCCGTAGAGCTCGACCGCGGGGAAGCTCGCGCGGCAGAGCGCTGCGAACTCCTCCGGGCGGTACTCGTAGACGTGCCAGGGGTTGCCGGAGCGCTCGGCGCCGGGCGGCGCGAGCGTCAGGACATTGGGGGTCGAGACATAGGCGGTGCCGCCGGCGGCAAGCAGCTCGCGAAAGCGCGCGAGGAGCCCGGCCGGATCCTGCACGTGCTCGATCGTCTGCAGGAAGACGAGCGCATCGCAGGGGTCGGCGAAGCGCTCGACCATGTCGCGCTCGAAGCGCAGGTTGTCGCGGACATAGCGCAGGCGCGCATGCTCGTGCGCCTCGGGATTGGCGTCGACGCCGGTGACCGAGCGGGCGCCCGCCGCGGCGAGGACAGCGGAGCCGTAGCCCTCCCCGCAGGCCATGTCGACGACCCGCAGCCCTGCGACCCGGCGGGCGATCCACTCGTAGACGACGAGATGACGCTGGTACCAGTAGTTCTCCTCGGGGACATCGGGCAGCGTGCGCTCGCCGGTCAGCGCCAGCGGCGGCACGCCGGGCGGCTGATCGCGCTGCAGATAGAGCTCGCTCATCGGCGGCGGAGCCTACGCGCCGTGTCCGCGTCAGCGCGCCCGGGAAGACGATCGGGCATGCTCCCCCGCGTGCACCGTGCCGCCCTCGTCCTCCTCGTGACAGCCGTCTCGGCTCTGGCCGCGGCACCCGCGGCGCCGGCCTTGACGATCGGGATCGCCGACCAGCGCGCCGGGACGTTCCACGACCAGCGCCTCACCGGTCTGCCGGTACGCAACGCGCGCCTGAGCGTCGCCTGGGACGCGCTGCGCTACGACTGGCAGCGCCGCGAGATCGACGGCTGGATGGCCGCCGCGCGCGCGGTCGGCGTGCAGCCGCTCGTCACCTTCGGCCGCAGCCGCACGCGCAAGTTCAGCCTCCCGCCGAGCGGCGAGTACCGCCGCGAGGTGCTGCGCTTTCACCGCCGCTATCCCGCCGTTCGCGAGCTCAGCCCGTGGAACGAGCCGAACATCGCGATCCGCCCGAGCAACTCCGATCCGCACAAGATCGCGGCCTACTACCGCGTGCTGACGCGGATCTGCCCGAGCTGCAAGGTCCTCGGTGCCGACGTCGTGGACACCTCGAGCCTCGACCGCTGGATGCGCGCCTACCTGCGCGAGTTCCCGCGCGCGTCCCGGCCGCGGCTGTGGGGCCTGCACAACTACGTCGACGTGAACTCCGACTCGAGCTGGGGGACGCGCGTCATGCGGCGCCTGGCGCCCGGCGAGATCTGGTTCACGGAGACCGGCGCGATCGTCCGCCGCAAGGAGCCGACGCGCACCGGCAAGGCCGACCGCCGCCTGACGATCAGGACCGGCGGGGCGCGCGCGCTCAAGGCCACGGAGCGCGTCTTCAGCCTCGCGGCCACGAGCCCGCGGATCACCCGCGTCTACATCTACCACTGGAAGGGCACGCGCAGTGGCAGCTGGGACTCGGCCCTCGTGGCGCCCAGCGGCAGGCTGCGCCCGTCCTTCCGCGTGTTCGCCGCACAGGCGCGGCTCGGGGTGGCGCCGTCTCCCGAACCCCCGCCGCCCACCGAGCCGGCACCATCGCCGCCGCCGGAGGTCCTGCCGCCTACCCCGTAGCCCAGCGCAGGCCGTTCTCGACGAGGCGCAGGTTGTTCGCGTCCTCCCAGGCCGCGTCGGGATGGCCGAGCGCGCTGTAGAAGACGCGCCCGCGGCCCTCGCGCCGCGACCAGACGAGCGGCTCGTCGGCCTTCGTCGCGCGCCGCGCGAGCACGTGCGCGCGCCGCCGCGGGTTGCTCTCGAAGACGTAGAACTCGTCGTCGGCGACGAACGACGCCGGCAGGCCGCGCGTCGCCGGGTGCCGCCGGTCGGTGACGATCACGCGCCCGCGCCCGACGAACGGGTGGGCCTTGAACTGCGCGCCGAGCATCCGGGCGAACTCGGGCTCCTCGGCGAACGTGTTGGAGGCCGCATGCAGGCCGGCGAAGGCGCCGCCCGCGCGGATCCAGCGCAGCAGGCGGCGCAGGCCCGGCGTGCCCATCCGCAGCTCGCCGGTCGTCGAGAGGAAGACCACCGCGCCGGCGCCGCGCAGCGCCGCCGCCGTCAGCGCGCGCGACGAGGCGACGGGGACGACATCGAAGTCCGGGCTCTGCCGCCCCATGCGCTGCAGCGCCGCGAGCGCGGCCGGGATCGAGGGATGGTGAAAGCCGGCGGTCTCGGTGACGACCAGCGCACGCGGCTGCGGCGCGCCCGCCAGGGCCAGGACCGCCGCGGCGGCGAACGCGGCGATCATGCCGGCGTCCGCGCCTCGAGGTAGCGCGCGCGGTCGTGGAACGTCGCGCGCAGCGAGACCTGCAGCTCGTCGAGGAACTCCTCGCGGTAGGTCGCGTCGGTCAGCACGGCGATCGCGTAGTACAGCCCACTGAAGGCCGCCAGCGCACTGGAGACCTTCAGCAGCTCGACGCTCAGCGAGGCGTTGCCCGCGATCGCGTGCGGGCGGTGGCCGACCCACACCTCGACCACATGCGGCGTGATCGCCAGCGCGCCGAAGGCGACGAAGAACGCGCCGACGAGGACCGAGACGACGAGGACCTGCAATCCCTGGCTCACGAACATGACGAAGCCCACATTGAAGCGCTGGCTGCTCGTCAGCGGCGGGTCCGCTCCGACGTCGCGCTCGAGCTCGCGCACCTCTGCCGGCAGGCGCGATGCGACGAACACCGAGCCGACCGCGAAGAACAGCGCGACGACGCCCCCGAGCGCGCCGTCGGACACGTCGGAGAAGACCTGCCAGCTCTCCGTGTTGACGAACAGGACGATCATGAAGATGAGCAGCACGGGCACGGCGCGCGTCAGGAGCTTCAGCGACGCCGCCAGCTGGGTGAGCAGGCGCGCGCCCGCCCAGCGCAGGATCGACAGCAGCCCGATGCCGACCACGAGGTAGATGAGCACCAGCAGCGCGAGGTTGGCGCCCGCCGTGACGAGCGCGCTGACCACCTGCGTGCCGAAGATCAGCGGCAGCAGCGCCGGCCCGAGCACGAACGCGGCGAGCTCGACAGGGCCGACGCGGTCGGGGACCGACAGCGGCGGGCGCCCGCGCCGGCGGTTGACGAGCGCGACGCCGGCGAGCAGGATCGCCAGCCCGCCCGCGAGCGCGGCCAGGTTGGCCCACAGCGGCCAGTCCAGCTGCACGGCGCCCAGCAGCTGGCCGAGCACCACGAGCGACAGCAGCGGGGCGGCGCGCGTGAAGACGTCCTCGTAGGCGGAGTAGTCCTCGATGAGCAGCGGCAGGCCCGCGCGGCGCAGGCGCCGCTCGTAGGCCGCGAGCTCGTCCATCGGCCAAGGATATGGTCGGATGCCCTCGTGCCGGAAAGCGCGGTGTCGCAGCGCCCCACGAGGGCGGCCCTCGCGGCGGACCGGGGGACGACGCGTGGGGGCGTGCAGCGCCGGCGCCGGCATGCTGAAGTACGTCCATGCCCGGCCGCACCGTGCGCGACTTCCCGCTGTTCCCACTGCCGCTCGTCGCCCTCCCGCACGAGCTCCTGCCGCTGCACGTCTTCGAGGCGCGCTACAAGGCGATGTTCGAGGAGCTGCTGGAGAGCGAGTCGGAGTTCGGGATCGTCTGGTCCACCGAGGGCGGGCTGCGCGAGGTCGGCTGCGCGTGCGCGGTGACCGAGGTGCTCGAGCGCATGGACGACGGGCGCCTGAACGTCCTCACGCGCGGGATGCGCCCCTTCCGGATCGTCAAGCGCCGCCCCGACCGCCCCTACCCCGCGGCCACGGTCGAGTTCCTCGAGGACAAGGCCGAGGAGCCCGACCCCGACATCGCGTCGGCCGCGCGCAGCGCCTACGCCGAGCTCGTCGTCCAGGCCACCGACAACGAGCCCGATCCCGACGAGCTCGCCGCCAAGGGCGCCTACGAGATGGCCGCGACCGTCGACTTCGGCCTCGACGCCAAGCAGGGGCTGCTCGACCTGCGCTCGGAGAACGCGCGCCTGCGGCTCGTGACCCGCCTGTTCCGGGCGGCGGCGAAGCGCCTGGACTTCGTCGAGCGTGCGCAGGCGCGGGCGCGGTCCAACGGCAAGGTCCGCTTCTAGCCGCCGGCTACCGCAGGGGCGGGGGCGGCTCGAGCGGCGGGACGGGCACGACGCGCGCCTGGCCGGGAAAGCGCCCCTCGGCTGCGATCCACGAGCCCGCGAGGATGAGCACGAGCCCCGCGATCGCGCCGAGCGTCAGTGGCTCGCCCAGCAGCCAGACGCCGTAGAGGACCGCGAACCCGGGCGCGATGTAGGCCACGAGCGAGGCGCGGCCGGGGCCGATCTCGGCGATGAGCGTGAAGTAGATCGCGAACGCGATCCCGGTCCCGCCGGCGCCGAGTGCCAGCAGCGCCCCGGCGATCTTGAGGCTCGGCGCGTGCGGTGGCAGCGCGAACAGCACCGGCACGACGAGCACGAGCGTCCCGGCGATCATCGTCGACGCGGCGACGCCGATCGGCGGGACGCCCTGCAGCCGGTGCTTGAGGAACAGGGAGCCGACCGCGTAGCCGACCGACGCGAGCAGCACCATCAGGCCGCCCGCGATCGCCTCCGCGTCGCCGGTGAGGTCGACGCCGAACAGCAGGACCACCCCCACGATCCCCATCACGACGCCCGCCGTCGCGATGCCGTGCGGGCGCTCGTCCTCGTCGAAGCGCGCGGCGATGAGCGCGGTGAAGATCGGCGCCGCCGACACGAGGATCCCCGTCAGCGACGACGCGATGCGGCTCTCGCCGTAGGTGATGAGGACGAACGGCACGACGACCTGGACGACCGCCATGAACAGCACCGGTCCCGCGAGCCCGCGCATCCTCGCGAGCACCCCGGCCCGCGCCGCGATCGGCACGAGCACGAGCGCGCCCAGCGCGATGCGCGCGAAGACGATGAAGATCGCCGGCATGCCGTCGTCGAGCGCGACCTTGATGAACAGGTAGGACGCGCCCCACAGCGCGGCGAGGAGCGCCATGAGCAGCCACGCGCGGCGGTTCATGGCGTGGCGAGACCCGCGCTAGGCCGGGACGGCGGCGCCGAGCACCGCGTCGAGCAGACCGGGGAAGCGCTCGTCGAGATCCTTGCGGCGCAGGGAGTTCAGCCGCGCGGTGCCGTCTTCCACCTGATGGATGACGCCGGCCTCGCGCAGGACGCGGAAGTGATGGGTCGCGGTCGACTTCGTGACGGACAGCCCGAACCCCCCGCAGCGCAGCGGGCCGCCGCGCTCGGCGAGCACCTGGACGACGCGCAGGCGCTGAGGGTCGCTGAGCGCATGCAGGACGGCGGGCAGCGCCAGCTCCTGCACGCCGGGGTGCTCGATGGGGGCCATGACCCCATTATACGACGGATGTCGAACCTTTGGTACGATGTTCGCCGTACTATGAGACGCCCTTCCACCATCGGCATCCGCCGCTCCCCGGGTGCCGCAACGCTCAGCCGCCCGGTCGCCTTCTGGTCGCTCGCCCTCGTCCTCGCGCTGCTGCTCTTCGCGTCCAGCGCCCCGTCGCCCCTGTACGTCGTCTACCAGGCGCAGTTCGGCTTCTCGGCGATCACGCTGACGAGCATCTTCGCCGTGTACGCGCTCGGCCTGCTCTCGTCGCTCGTCATCGCGGGATCGGTCTCCGACCACGTCGGCCGGCGCCCGACGCTGCTGTTCGCGCTCGTCATCGAGATGGCCGGGATGCTGCTGTTCGCCGAGGCCCAGAGCGTCGCCTGGCTGTTCGCGGCCCGCACGCTGCAGGGCATCGCCACCGGGATCGCGATGGGCGCGATCAGCGCCGCCCTGCTCGACCTGCAGCCCGCGACCAGGCCGCGCCTCGGCGCGCTGCTCGGCGTGGCGGCGCCGCTCGGCGGGCTCGCCCTCGGCGCGCTCGCCGCCGGGCTGTTCGTGCAGTACGGCCCCGATCCGACGCACTTCGTCTTCTGGCTGCTCTTCGGCGCCTTCGCGGTGGCGATCCTCGCCGCGCTCGCGATGCCCGAAACCGTCCCCCGCAGCGGCCCGTGGGCGCACGCGCTGCGTCCGAGCGTCGCGGTTCCCGGCCCGCTGCGCGTCGCGTTCGTGGCGACGATCCCGACGCTCATGGCCTCGTGGGCGCTCGGCGGCCTCGTGCTGTCGCTCGGCCCGTCGCTGACGGCCGGGGAGCTGGGCACCACGAGCCACGTCGCGGGCGGCCTGCCGATCTTCGTCATGACCGGCGTCAGCTCGCTCGCCTCGGTCTGGCTGCGCGACACGCACGCCCGCTCGACGGCTCGCGGCGGCCTCGCCGCGCTCATCGCGGGCGTCGCGCTGGCGCTCATCGGCCTGAATCTCGGCTCGCTCGCGGTCTTCCTCGTCGGCGCAGCGGTCGCCGGGCTCGGCTTCGGCCCGGCCTTCGCGGGCGCCTTCCGCTCGCTCTCGAACCTCGCCCCGGTCGACGAGCGCGCCGCTCTGGTGTCCGCGATCCTCGTGGTCTCCTACCTCGCCTTCAGCCTCCCGGCGGTCGCGGCGGGGGTCGCCGTGACGCAGTTCGGGCTGCACGACACGGCGAACGTCTACGGCGTCGTCCTCATCGTCGTCGCCGCGGCGGCGCTTGCGCTCTCCGGTCAGCTGCAGGACCCGCAGAGCGAGCCGGTCGCGGCCTAGCCCGAGAATCAGACGCTCGCCGGGAGCCCGGACTCCCCTTCAACGTCCCGCGCGGACCGCCTCATCGCTGCCGCGGCGATGTCGTTCGGTGGCGGCCCAGACGACGATCCCACAGAGGGCCATCGCGGCGCCCAGCGCGCAGGTGGCGTCCCAGCCCGCGATGCCGTAGACGCTTGCCGACAGCAGCGAGCCGAGCACGCCGCCGAGGAACAGCGACACCATGTAGGCCGTCGTCAGGCGGCTGCGCGCCTCGGGCGCGAGCGCGTAGATCCGCGTCTGGTTGGAGATCTGCGCGCCCTGGATGCCGAGGTCCAGCAGCGCGATGCCCGCGACGAGCGCCCACAGCGAGGACCCGCCGGCGTCCAGCAGCGCCCAGCTGAGCAGCGTCGCCGCGAGGAACGCGCTCAGCGCCGCACGGCCCTGACCGCGGTCGGCGAGCCGGCCGGCGAGCGAGGCGGCGCCCGCGCCCACCACCCCGGCCAGGCCGAACAGCCCGATCGTGGCCTCCCCGTAGTGGTAGGGCGCGCCCCCGAGCAGGAACGCGACGGCGGTCCAGAGCACGCTGAAGCCCGCCATCTGAAAGACCGCGAGGGCCATCCGCTGGCGCAGGACCGGCTCGGCGCGGATGAGATCGATCACCGACCCGAGCGCGCGCGGGTACGGCATCGGGTCGACCGGCGCGATCCGCGGCAGGACGCGCCGCAGCACCAGCGCGAGGACGAGCATGAGCCCCGCGGCGAGCGCGAAGATCAGCCGCCAGCCGCCGATCTCGGCCGCGACGCCGGCGAGGATCCGCGCGGCGAGGATGCCGATCAGCAGCCCGCTCATGACGCTGCCGACGACCTTGCCGCGCTCGTCCGGCGCAGCGAGCGTCGCCGACAGGGGCACGAGGATCTGCGCCACGCACGACAGCGCGCCGACGATCACGAGCCCGGCGGCCAGGACGGCGAACGCGGGCGCCGCGGCGCACACGGCCAGCGCGACGCCGGCGACGACGAGCAGCGCGCTGACGAGCCGGCTGCGCTCGCGCAGGTCGCCCAGCGGCACGAGCAGCGCGAGGCCGAGGACGTAGCCGATCTGCGAGCACGTCACGAGCAGCCCCGCCGCGGTGTCCGAGACGCCGAAGTCCTCCCCGACGACGTTCAGCAGCGGCTGGACGTAGTACATGTTCGCGACGGTCGACCCGACCGCGACCGCCAGCAGGAGGACGAGCGCGCGCGACAGCGGCGGCGGGCGCTCCGCTTCGGCGCTCAGCGCTGCAGCCCGCACAGGCCGATCGCGACCGTGCGGACGAAGCGCGTGAGCCGCGGCAGCACGACCGGGCGCTGCGTCGTGTCGCCGTAACGCAGCGTCCCCGCCTCGCTGCGCACGAAGAAGCGGAAGATCTGGGCCGGCGGCGCCGCCGGCAGCGCCGTCCTGGCCCGCTGAAACTCGAGCAGGTCCTTCGTGATGTCGCGCGCCTCGATGATCTGCGGGCTCGACAGCGGCCGCGGCTCGCCGGTGTTGCAGCGCGCGGTCGTGTCGGAGACGAGCAGGTCGAGCCTGGCTCCGGGGACCGTTCCCGTGCGGTGCACGACGAAGAGATCCGGCGACGGCGTCCCGCACGCGCCCAGGATCAGCACGAGCACGACCGCCGCCGAGGCCGCCGAGACGACCGCGGCGCCGTGCCTCATGCGGCGACCGCCACGCCGCCGCGGCGCGGATCGCCGGCGCCGTCCAGGGCGCCCGTCAGGGGGTCGCGGCTGACGCACTGCACGCCGCCGAAGAACATGTTCGGCGCACGGAAGTGCTGCACGAGGTAAGGATCGAACCGCAGCTCGTCGAGCAGCGCGCCCGGCTCGGCGGAGATGACGTCGTCCTCGAAGTGCACGCGCGGCGCGGCGACCGCGGCGGCGGCGTCGAGCCCGTGGTCGACGATCGCCACGATCGTCTGCAGCAGCGCCGAGCGGATGCGGTTGGAGCCCGAGGAGCCGAGCGCCACGTGCACCTCGCCGTCGCGCATGACGACCGTCGGCGACATCATCGACGGCATCCGGCGGCCCGGTGGCGCGGTGTGCCAGCCGAGCGGGTTGAGGTCGGCCTCGCCCATGATGTTGTTCATGTGGATGCCGGTGCCGGGCACGATGACGCCCGAGCCCTCGCCGTTGGTGCACGTCACCGAGCAGGCGCGGCCGTCGGAGTCCAGCACCGAGATGTGCGTCGTCGCGCCCATCCGCGACCCGAGCAGGCGCGCGGCGAAGCCGGGGTCGGCGAGGCCCTCGACGAACTGCGGCGTGCGCGCGGACTGCGCCTTCTCCATCGCGCGCACGATCATCGCCAGCCGCGGCGGCGGCGGGGCCTGGTCGAGCAGCCGCAGCGCGAGGGCGATGAGGATCCCGCCCGCCGAGGGCGGTGGGTTGGTGAGCACGTCGCGGCCGCGGTAGCCGACGTGCAGCGGCTCGCGCGCGAGAGCCTCGTAGCCGCGCAGGTCCTCGGCGGTCAGATCGCCGCCGCCCGCGGCGACGGTCTCGACGACGGCGGCGGCGATGTCGCCGCGGTAGAACGGCTCGGCGCCGTCGCTGCCCAGGCGCTCGATCGTGTCCCCGAGCTCCGGGCTGCGGAAGCAGTCGCCCTCGCACAGCAGCGGTCCACCGGGCGCATGGAGCTCCTCGGCGGCGGGGGTCGAGCGCAGGATCGCCTCGAGCAGGTGCACGACCTCGGCCTGCTGGGCGTTGAGGACGACGCCGTCGCGCGCGAGCCTGGCGGCAGGGGCCGCGAGCGCGGCGAGGTCCTGCGAGCCCCAGCGGCGGATCGCCTCGTCGACGCCGGCGGGAGTTCCGAAGGCGCCGCAGGAGGCGGCGCCGACGTGGAAGGTCTGTCGCGCGTCGCCGAAGTCGACCTCGATCGGGGCGAGCGGTGTGCGCTGCGCGCCGGCGGCGCCGTGGCCGGGCGCGGCGACGAAGAAGTCCAGCAGCAGCGGCTGCTCGCCCGCGCCGGCGACGAGCAGGTAGCCGCCTGCGCCGGGCCCGGTCAGCAGCGGTTCGGCGACCCAGGACATGAGCATCGCCGCGACGGCCGCGTCGACGGCGTTCCCGCCTTCGCGCAGCACGCGCGCGCCGGCCTCCGCGGTCAGCGGATGACCGGCGGCGACGATCCCGCGCGAGCTCACGGCGTCGAGGCTAGTCGGTCCGGGCACGAAAACGGCCGGCGCGCGGGGGGCGCGCCGGCCGTCTCGGGGGCGGGAGCTGCGTTCGGGGCTAGGTGTGGTTCGGGCCGTCGTCGGCGCCGTGCCGGACGTGGTTGGCACCGTCGTCGGCACCGCGTCCCCGGCGGCCGTGGCGGCCGCGGTGGCGGTGCGTGGTGCTCGACGTGGCGTGGTGCGCGCCGCGGACGTCGTCCCCGGCGGAGTGGCGGACATGGCCGACCGGATCATCGGCGCCCTGACGGGCCTGAGCGGCGGCGGGAGCGGCGAGAGCGGCGATGGCGGTTGCGGTGAGGATGATCTTCCTGGTGGTCATTCGGGGCCTCCGGACGGGGGGTGGTGTGCAGTGATGTAACCCTCCATCTCGGGCGGTCCGGGTCGCAATTGGACCTTCATCTGAAGGCCGCCGGGACCCCTGGTCGCCCCGTTTTGCCTGCACTTTGCCGCGTTTTTACACGCGGCCCACCCCGGGGGCCGGACGCGTCATGACGGACGCAAAGGTCAGGCGGGGACGATCGGCCGGCGGGCGCGCCCGCGTGCCGCCCGGGCGGCGTCGGTGAGCGTCTGGATGTCGTAGGCGCCGTAGTGCCGGCGCCCGTTGATGAAGAACGTCGGCGTGCCCGAGACGCCGCTCTCGTCCGCGCTCGCGACGTCCTCGCCGACCCGCGCCGCGTGCTGTCGACGCCGCAGCTCATGCTCCATCCGCTGGGCATCGAGCCCGAGCTGCTTGGCGTAGCCGCGCAGGTCCTCGGGGCGCAGCTCGCCCTGGTGGTCGAGGAGGATGTCGTGCAGCTGCCAGAACTGCCCCTGGGCGGCAGCGGCCTCCGTCGCCTCGGCGGCGAGCTGCGCGCCGGGGTGCACGTCGTTGAGCGGCAGGTGGCGCCACACGTAGCGCACGTCGTCGCCGAAGGACTCCAGCAGCTCGCGGATCACGCGCTCGGCCTGACCGCAGTAGGAGCACTCGAAGTCGCCGTACTCCAGGAGCGTCACCGGGGCGTCCGCCGGCCCGCGGATGTGGTCGCGCTCGGCATCGACGTCCTCGGCGAGGTCGAGGATGTCCTCCGACGTGCGGGCGATCTGCCGCGCGCGCATCGGCGCCGGCAGGCGGCGGACGATGCGCAGGACCACCCACGCGACGAGCGGCGCGATCACCACCGAGCCCAGCGCGCCCAGGCGCGCCTCGTCGAGCTGCCGGCCGCTGAAGGCCTTCGTCGCGATCAGCAGGGAGACGGTGAAGCCCATGCCGGCGACCGCCCCGCCGGCGGCCAGAATCGGGCCGCTGAGCGGCGATCGCGGCCCGTGCAGCGCTGGTCGCGAGGCGATCCACGACGCACCGACGATGCCCAGCGGCTTGCCGACCACGTAGCCGACGAGGATGCCGAGCGTGATCGGCGAGCTCGCAGCGTCTCCGATGAGCGAGCCGGTCACGTGCACGCCGGCGTTGGCGAGCGCGAACAACGGCACGATCACGTAGCTCACCCATGGGTGCAGGCCGTACTGCAGCCGCTCGTTGGGCGAGATCGCCGACAGCACGCCCTGCTGGGCCGAGCGCGCGAACTCCGGTGTCGGCTGCTCGCGAAACGACCGCGCCAGCGCGGTCGCGCGCTCGAGGTCCTCGCGCGACGGCGGATAGGCGCTCGTCGCAAAGCCGATCGCGAGCCCCGAGATCACCGGGTCCACGCCCGACTCGAACATCGCCACCCACAGGCCGAGCGCGACGAAGATCGACACCGGCCGGCGCCAGGGCGGGGCGTATCTGAGCCCGAGCAGGATGGCGAAGAACCCGACCGCCGCGGCCAGCGCCACGAGCGAGACCTCGTCGGTGTAGAAGACGGCGATCACGAGCAGCGCGACGAGGTCGTCGACGACCGCCAGGGACAGCAGGAACACGCGCGTGCGCGTCGCCTGACGCGGGGTGAGGAGCGCCAGCGCGCCGAGCGCGAAGGCGGTGTCGGTCGACATCGCGGCGCCCCAGCCGTGGGCGCCGGGCCCACCGGCGTTGAACGCCATGAAGATCGCGACCGGGACGACCATTCCGCCGATGGCGGCGAAGGCCGGGACCGCGAGGCGCCGGCGCTCGCGCAGCTCGCCGAGGTCGAGCTCGCGCTTGGCCTCCAGGCCCACGACGAGGAAGAAGAACGTCATGAGGCCCTCGTTGACCCAGTGGCGCAGGTCCGCGGTGAGCCCACCGCTGCCGATCCGGATGGACAGATCGGTCGTCCACAGCGACTCGTAGGAGTCCGGCCACCACGAGTTCGCCCACAGGAGCGCCGCGATCGTCGCGGCGAGCAGGGCGATCGCCCCGCCGGTCTCCGTGCTCAGGAAGTTGCGAACCGGCGCCGCGAGGTTGCGCGCCCACGCCGTGCGGCCCGCGTAGCCGGACGCGTCTGAGGGCTCGACCGCCACCCGCGGATTATCCCCGGGCGACGCCGCGCCCGGATCGCAGCCGGCCCGACGGCATCACCCGTCGGAGCCCGACGGTCAGCGGCCGCGCGGGATGAACTCGGGCACGTCGAGCTCGGTGACCCGCAGGCCACCACCGCTGCGGACGGGCTCGGGCTCGCGCTCGGGCGCGCGATGACGGTGGTCGTCGCGCTCCGGACCGCGGTAGACCGGCGCCGGCGGGCGCGGGCGGCGCTCGACGCGCGGCTCGCCCATCGGCTCCTGCAGGCGCTTGGCCGGCGGCGACCCGCCGTAGCGCGTGGCGACGACCGTGACCCAGACCTGGTCCTCGAGCGTCTCGTCGACCATCGCCCCGAAGATGATGTTGGCCTCGGGGTGGGCGGCGTCCGACACGGCCTTGGCCGCCTCGTTGATCTCCCACAGCGACATGTCGCGACCGCCGGTGATCGAGAGGAGGATCGAGTGCGCGCCCTCCATGCTCGTCTCGAGCAGCGGCGAGGACACGGCGATCTGCGCGGCGTCGACGGCACGGTTCTCGCCCGTGCCCATGCCGATGCCGAGCAGGGCGTTGCCGGCGTCGGCCATGATCGTGCGCACGTCGGCGAAGTCGAGATTGATGACGCCCGGCAGCGTGACGAGGTCGGAGATGCCCTGCACGCCCTGGCGCAGCACGTCGTCGGCGACGCGGAAGGCCTCGACCATCGACGTGTGCTTGTCGAGGACGGCCAGGAGGCGGTTGTTCGGGACGACGATGAGCGTGTCGACCTCGTCCTTGAGCGCCTGGATGCCGATCTCGGCCTGCTCACGGCGACGCGAGCCCTCGAAGCCGAACGGCTTCGTGACGATGCCGACGGTCAGCGCGCCGATCTCGACGGCGATCCGGGCGACGACCGGCGCCGCGCCGGTGCCCGTTCCCCCGCCCGCCCCGGCGGCGATGAAGACCATGTCCGAGCCCTTGAGCAGCGCCTTGATGCGGTCGTAGTCCTCCATCGCGGCGGTGCGCCCGAGCTCGGGGTTCGATCCCGAGCCGAGCCCGCGCGTGATGTTGGAGCCGATGTGCAGCGTGACGTCCGCGCTGGACTCCTGCAGCGACTGCAGGTCGGTGTTGATCGCGATGAACTCGATGCCCGTGATCTGGGCCTCCACCATGCGGTTGATCGCGTTGGAGCCGCCGCCGCCCACGCCGACGACGCGCAGGACGGGCTGCCCCGCGGGCTTGGCGTGGCCGAAGGGCGACTCGCGCGGGCTCTCGCCGCGGGCGAACGCGTCGATCTCGTCGTCGGCCAGGATGTGGCGCGTGCGCGCGCCGGCCGGCGTCGAGGGCTCGGGCGCGTCCATGATGCTCTCCGGCAGCTCGGACGAGAACGCGTTGCGCAGGCGCTCCTGCGGCGACGGGACGCGCGCCGGCGCCTCACCGGGGTCCTGCACGTCGCGGGCGGCCAGCGACGGATGCGGCACGTCGCGCGCCGGGATCTCCTCGATCGGCGTCGGGACGGGATCGGCGGCCGGCGGCGGCGGCGCGGCCTGGTCGGCGCTCGGCGGCTTCGGCGCGTCCTCCTCGGTCTTGCGGAAGAGCGCGGCCAGCGGGCCCTCCCTCATGCTCGCGCGCTTACCGGATGCCATGAGCGAGAACCTCCTTCGCGAGGTCGCGATAGGACTGGGCGGCGGTGCCGTCCGGGTCGTACTTCAGGACGGACATGCCCTTCACGGGAGCCTCCGCAAACCGCACCGTCTTCTTGATGCGCGATGCGAACAACCGGTCGCCGAAGTTCTCCTCGAGAATCTCGATCGCCTCCTTGGCGTGAACCGTCCGCATGTCCATCATCGTGGGCAGGATGCCCTCGATCTGAACGTCCGGATTGAGGTTCTCGCGAATCATCTGGAGCGTGTTCTGGAGCTGGATCAGCCCCCGCATCGACAGATACTCGCACTGCACGGGGACGATGACCTTGTCTGCGGCCGTCAGAGCGTTGATCGTGAGCAGTCCGAGCGACGGCGGAGTGTCGATGCAGACGAAGTCGTAGTCGTCCTCGACGGCCTTCAGCGCCTTCGCGAGCGAGCGCTCGCGGCCGATCTGCGTGGACATCGCGATCTCCGCGCCGGCGAGGTCGATCGAGGCGCAGGCGACGTCGATCTCGCGGCGGCGGACGACCTGCTTGATCGGGATGTGGTGCACGAGGACGTCGTACATCGACAGCTCGAGCGTGTCCGGGTCGATCCCCTGCGACATCGTGAGGTTGCCCTGCGGATCCATGTCGACGCACAGCACGCGGTGGCCGGTCTCGGCGAAGGCGGCGGCGAGGTTGAGGGTCGTCGTCGTCTTCGCGACGCCGCCCTTCTGATTGGCGAAGGCGATGACGCGCGCCTTCTTGGCTTCGGGCGAAGGCTCGGCGGAGTTCTGGAAACCGGACACGACGGCCTTATTCGCACGCGCGGGGGCTATTCCTTCACGCTGGGAGCGCACTAGCATCGGCGCCGGATGATTCGCCACTGGGACGACGAGCCGTGGGTCGCGCTCGAGCACGGCGACCTGTGCTGCGAGCGCCAGAAGCTGTGCTTCACGACGGGGGCGCCGCGGGCCGCGCTGAGTCGCTATCGCATCCCCCCCGGCCGGCGCCCGATGCCCCTGCACGTCCACCACGACGAGGAGGAGATCTTCTTCGTCCTCGCGGGGACCGGGCTGAGCTGGCAGGACGACGCCACCCATGAGATCGGGCCCGGGGACATGCTCGTCCACCGCGCCCGGGCGGAGGCGCACACGCTCGTCGCCGGCCCTGACGGGCCGCTGGAGGTCCTCGCCTTCTCGAGCGGGTCGCCCACGGGGCTGACGTCGCTCCCGCGGGCGGGCGTGACCTGGACGGGCTCGCGCTGGCTGCCGCCCGAGGCACCGCATCCGTTCGCGGCCGAGCCGCCTGCAACGCAGCTGCCGGCACGACAGCCGCGCCCGTCGACGATCGTCGCGCTCGCAGACGTCGAGGCCCGGACGCGGGCCGTCGGGCGCGTGCAGCACACCCGCCGCGACGTGGGGACGGCCGCGGGGTCCGTGCTCAGCGGGCTGCAGCACGTCGAGGTCGCGTCCGGGAGGTTCTCGTCGACGCGCCACTGCCACTCGCTCGAGGACGAGATCTTCGTCGTGCTCGCCGGCGACGGCACGGTGCTGCTCGGGGACGACACGACGCCCGTCCGCGTCGGCTCCGTCGTCTACCGGCCGCGCGGAACGGAGGTCGCCCACACCTTTCAGGCCGGCGACGGCGGCCTGACGCTGCTCGCGTACGGGACGCGCGAGCCCGCCGACAACTGCTGGTATCCCGACTCCGGCAAGGTCCTGCTCGGCGGCATCGGCGTGATCGCGCGGCTCGAGCCGCTGGACTACTGGGACGGGGAGCGGTAGCGATCCCGCTCTCGCGCAGGCTCGTCGTCGTCACCGGCAAGGGCGGCGTCGGCAAGACCACCGTCGCCGCAGCGCTCGGACTCGTCGCCGCCCGCGCCGGCAAGCGGACGATCGTCGCGGAGGTCGCGCGCCGCGGCGACGTCGCGTCGGCGTTCGATCGCGAGGGCGCCGAGCCGTTCTCCGAGACGGAGATCGCGCCCGGCCTCTTTCACATCTCGATCGACCCGCAGGACGCGCTGGAGGAGTACCTGCGCGACCAGCTGCCCTCAGGGCCGATCGCCGAGGTGCTCATCCGCAGCCGGATCTTCGGCATGGTCGCCGCCGCGACGCCCGGCATGCGCGAGCTGCTGACGGTCGGAAAGCTCTGGGAGCTCGCCCAGCTCGATCGCCGCACCCCCGGCGCCGACGCCTACGACCTCGTCGTCGTCGACGCCCCCGCCACCGGCCACGGCGTCGCGATCCTCAGCGCCCCGCGGACGTTCGCGGCAGCCGCCGGCAGCGGCCCGGTCGCGCGCCAGGGCACGATCATCCACGCGACGCTCTCCGATCCCGAGCACACCGCCGTCGTGGCCGTCGCGAAGGCCGAGGAGCTCGCGGTCACCGAGACGGGCCAGTTGCGCGAAGCGCTGCGCGACAGCATCGGCCTGCCGCTGGAGCGCGTGATCGCCAACGCGCTGGAGCCCGACCGCTTCTCGCCGGCCGAGGCGCGGCGCCTGCAGGCACACGCCGCGCACCCCGCCGTCGCGCGGGCGCTCAGCGCGCACGCCCGCGCGCTGCGCCAGCGCGCGCAGCTCGCGCGGCTGCGCAGGCTCACGGGCGGCCGGGCGCCGGCGCGGCTGGCGCTGCATCCCGGCGGGCCCGATCTCGGCCGGCTCGCCGACGAGCTGGCGCCACAGCTGTCGTGAGCGGCCTGGGCGACAGGCTCGACGGCAAGCGCGTCGTCATCGTCGCCGGCTCGGGCGGGGTGGGCAAGACGACCGCCTCGGCCGCGCTGGCAGTCGGTCTGGCGGCCGCCGGGCAGCGCGTCGCGGTCGTCACGATCGACCCGGCGCGGCGCCTGGCCGACGCGCTCGGCCTCGAGGAGCTCGGCAACGAGCCGCGCCAGGTCGACCCTGCGCTCCTGGCCGGCCATGGCGTGCAGATGCGCGGCGAGCTGTGGGCGATGATGCTCGACCCGAAGGCGACCTTCGACGACCTGATCGTCACCCTCTCGCCCGACGACAGCACCCGCGAGGAGGTCCTGGGCAATCGCATCTACGCCCAGCTCTCGAGCGCGATCGCCGGCTCGCAGGAGTTCAGCGCGGTCGCCAAGCTCTACGACATCAGCCGCGAGGAGCGCTTCGACGTCGTCGTCCTCGACACGCCGCCGTCGCGTAACGCCCTGGACTTCCTCGACGCGCCCGACCGCCTGACCGACTTCTTCGAGGGCCGGGCGCTGCGGCTGTTCCTCGTGCCCACGGGGATCGCCGCGCGCGTCATGGGCAGGGGAACGAGCGTCGTCTTCGCGGTCCTCAGGCGCCTGACGGGCGTCGACCTGCTCGACGACGTCTCCGGGCTGTTTCGCGCGCTCGGCGGGCTCGTCGACGGCTTCCGCGAGCGTGCAACCGCCGTCAAGGCGCTGCTCGCCGACCCCGCGACGACCTTCCTGATCGTCACCTCGCCCGAGCGCGAGCCGGTCGCCGAGGCGATCTTCTTCCACGGCAAGCTGCGCGAGGCGCGGATGCGCTTCGGCGGGCTGATCGTCAACCGCGCGGCCGTCGCCGATCCCGCGCTCGGCGCGCCGGCGGACGTACAGACGGCGCTCGCACCCGAGCTCGGCGAGGCCCTCGCGGCGAAGGTCGCCGCCGGCGTGGGCGACCTGGGGCTGCTGGCCGCGCGCGACGCCGCGTCGATCGAGCTGCTCAGGGAGGCGCTCGACGAGCCGGACCCGATCGTCGTGCCGCAGCTCGACGGCGAGGTGCAGGACATCGACGGGCTCGTCGCGCTGTATCGCCATCTGTCGGCGTAGAAGTCCGTCCGCGCGCGCACCCTCCTCGGCCGGGATACGTCGCGAGGATCCGGTTGGCCAGCGGTCGCGGACCCGGCGGCGTCGCTGGACGAGGCGCCCCGAGACCTCGGCGGCTGTGCGGCGACGCCTCAGGGTCCGGCGGGAGCCTCGGCCGCGACCTGGAGCGGATCGCCGCGGTCGCCACGGCCTGCGTGCTCGTCCTCGGCGTGACGGGCTCGTGCTCGGCGCGGCGATGAGCGCCCTGGATCAGCGGCGTGCGGCGCAAGCTCGCACGGCACTAGGCCGCGGCGCCGGCTTCGGCGAGCAACTGGTCGGCCACGGCGCGCAGGTCGGAGTCCAGGTGGCCGCAGAGCACGTCGCGCAGGAGCGCGCGCAGATGGCCGCTGACCTCGGCGAGCAGCGCCTCGACGCCCCCGTCCGCCGGGGCCAGGCCGGCGATGATCGCGCGCTCGAGCGACGCGGCGTGCGCGACGCGCTCCGTGACGCGGGCACGCTGGTCGTCGGGCGCGCACAGCACCGCGACGCGCCCGGCGAGGCGCCCGCTCTGCGGGCCCTCGGGCTCCAGCAGCGCGCGCAGCGCGAGCAGGTGGTCGCTGAGCGTCTCGTAGGCGCTCGAGCGCTCGCAGCCGAGCTCGTAGCGCCGCAGCGCCCAGGCGATCTCGCCGGCGCGCGGGGTCCGGCGGGCGACGAGGTTGCAGAAGGCGCGCAGCTCGTCCTCGGCCGGCTCGGGGATCGTGAGCACGCCACGGGCGCGCCCGCCGGTCCCGAGGTCGCCGAGCGTCCAGGATCCGCTGCCCGTGCGCTCCCAGGCGACCGGCCCGAGCGCCACCCGGACGGGGGCGTAGAGGCGCAGCGCGCTGAGCAGCCGGCGAAAGCGGACGGTCGCCTCGCTGAGCGGCGACGCCGCGCCGGCGTCGTTGGTGAGCGTCAGGTAGGCGAGCACGCAGGCCTCGTCGCTGCCGGGCGACCAGACGGCGTCGGCCGGCGCATCGGCGAGATCGTCGCCGCGGACGAGCGACAGTCCCTGGCCGAGCGCGACCTCCGGGGACTCCAGGCGCAGCCCGTGGATCGGGGCGATGACGACGGCCTCGGCGCGCCCGTCGAGCAGCGACTCCTCGAGCTCGGCGTACGCGCGGTCCAGGCGTTCGGGCGTGATGACGAACTCGGTCGCCTCGCTGAAGACGCGGCTGACGAAGACGCGCAGCGCGGCATCCGCGCGTTCGCGCGCATCGACGGGCACGCGCGGCTCGCCCTGGGCGCGCAGGTAGTCGCCGACGCCGTCCAGGCCCGCGAGGGACCGGGCCGCCGCCGGGTACGCCGGCAGGAGCTGCAGGATGCCGACGCGGTCGCGGATGTAGCTCTCCGTCATCGAGCGGTAGCAGTACAGCGGCGTGTCGCGCCGAGCTCCGCGCGACTCGATGATCTCAAACGGCACCTCGGCGCCGTCGGCGGTCTCCTCGGTGAGCTGCCACGCGGCCTCCTCGGCGAAGGCGCTGAGTGCGGCGTGCAGGGGGCGGTGGCGCATGGTGCGGGGCGTTCGCCCCGCGGGCCTGCCCTCCTGCTCGCTGCAGGCGGCCGTTCAGGCCGGATCCAGGTCGCCCGCCGGATCGAGCGGGCGGGCGCGCAGGATCACGTCGTGGCTCGTGATGACCATCCCCAGGCGGTCGCCGAGGCCGTCGATGACGCGCTCGAGCTCGGCGTCCTCGAACGGCACGACGTCGCCGGAGCCCTCGAGCACGATGTGGTGGTGGTGGTCGCCCGACGGGTCGACGGGCTCGTAGCGCGCGACGCCCTCGGCGTCGAAGCGCCGCACGAGGCCCAGCTCGTAGAGCGTCTCCAGTGCGCGGTAGACGGTCGCCGTCGAGCCCGCGCTGCCCTCGTCGCGCAGGTGGTCGGCGATCTCCTGGGCGGTCAGCAGGCAGCTCTGGCGGCCCAGCAGCTCGACCACGGCGCTACGGCCGGCGCTCGCGCGCAGGCCGGCGCCGCGCAGCACGACGTTGGCATGTTCGAGCCAGTGGGTGCGGGGCGCGGCGTGCATCGCGCCATCGTGCCAGGCTGCGTACCCGCGCACGTCGGTGGGTAGCATTCGCGGCACATGCAAGCGCCCGACGTCAGCGCGACGCCGGACACCCCGCACCACAAGCACGACGGACGGCTGGCATCGCTGGACGGCTTGCGCGGACTCGCCGCGCTGACCATCTTCCTGTACCACGGATGGCTGTACACGATGCCGACGCCGGACGCGTCGAATCGCTCGGCGTTCGGTGATTACGCCGCACACGAGCTGCGACTCGGCCTTGTGCTGTTCTTCGTGCTGTCGGGGTTCCTGCTCTCGCGCCCCTGGTTCGCAGCCGCCCTCGAGGGGCGCCCCGCGCCCGACCTGCGCCGCTACGCGCGATCGCGGTTCGCGCGCATCGCGCCGGCCTACTACGCCGCACTGATCGGCTCGATCGCCCTGCTGTGGGGGCTCGCCGGTACGCCCGGACTGCGCCTGCCGCCGGCGGGCGAGCTGCCGCTCTTCTTCATCTTCGGCCAGAACCTGTCGCCGGGCAGCGTCATGAAGCTCGACCCGCCGATGTGGTCGCTGGCGGTCGAGGTGGGCTTCTACGTCCTGCTGCCGGCCCTCGGCTGGCTCGCGGTGCGGCTGCCGCCGCGGCGCCGCCTGCAGGCGCTGATCCCGCTCGGGCTGCTCATGCTGGGCGTCGCCTACAACTGGGCGATCGCCGGCCGCGGGCTGAGCATGACCTTCACGAAGACGCTCGCCGCGATGCTGCCGTACTTCGCCGTCGGGATGCTCGGCGCGCTCGCCGTGCACGCGCGCACGATCGCCGCCGGTCCGCGCCGGGCGCTGCTGGCCGGCGGCCTCGCGCTCGTCCTGGCCGATGCGACGGCGAAGGCCGCCGTGCCCGCCCATGGCTTCGACGTCGGCGACGCCTTCTCGATCTGGCGCGACCTGCCGTCGGGCATCGGCTTCGCGATCGTCATCGCGACCGTCGCGGCGACGCCCGCCGGCCGCCTCCTCGGTAGCAGCGTGCTCGCCCGCCTCGGCACGATCTCCTACGGCTTCTACCTCTGGCATGTGCCGATCCTGCTGTTCCTGCGCGGGCACGGCCTCCTGCCGCTCGATCCGGTCCTGGGCACGCTCGCAGCGCTCGGCCCGGCCCTCGCGGTCTCGGCTCTGAGCTGGGTCGCGCTCGAACGCCCGGTGATCGGCTGGGCGAAGCGGCGCAACGGCCGCGCTCGTACCGAGCGGCCCGCGCGCGGGCCGCACGACGTGGTGCGCCGGCCTGCGGCTGCGTCAGGCGGCGGCCACGGCGGCGGCGTCGACCGTCGTGCCGGTGCCCGCGAGGTCGGCGCAGTCCGCACCTAGCCAGCGCGCGCCGTAGCTGCGCATGTCGTCGATGATCGGCAGCAGGGCGCGGCCCTTCTCCGTGAGCTGATATTCGACGCGCGGCGGCACCTCGGGATAGGTGTCGCGCTCGACGATCCCCTCCTCCTCCAGTGCGCGCAGGCGCAATGAGAGCGTCCGAGGGCTGATGCCCTGCAGGGAACGCTCGAGCTCGCAGAAGCGCGAGCGTCCTTCGGAGAGGTCGCGGATGAGCAGCAGCGTCCACTTCCCGCAGACGATGTCGGCTGTGCGACAGACCGGACAGGTGTCGTCCATGCCCAACACTTTACAGACTGAAGCGGGGCCCTCCGCAAAGCGCTGGCCGCGCGTCAGGCCGCGGCGCGCTGCGTCTGGACCTGCGCGACGTCGTCCATCGTCGTGCCGCGGCGCCCGTCGGCTGCGAGCAGGAGCTTGAAGTCGTGCGGGCTCGTGGCCGCCCGCAGCGCCTGCTCGACGTCGACGCGCCCCGCCTTGACGTGGTCGAACAGCGCCTGGTCGAAGGTCTGCATGCCGTAGTACGCGCCCTCGCTGACGACCTCCGTGAGGCGACCGGTCTGCAGCGGGTCCATGATCATGTCGCGCACGCGTCCGGTCATGCGCAGGATCTCGCAGGTTGCCACGCGCCCGCCGTCGGTCGACGGCACGAGCCGCTGGGAGATGACGCCCTTGAGGGTGCCGGCGAGCATCGCGCGGACCTGCTGGTGCATGTGCGGCGGGAAGAAGTCGATGATCCGGTTGACGGTCTCGGCCGCGTCGACGGTGTGGACGGTCGAGAGCACGAGGTGGCCCGTCTCCGCCGCGCTCAGCGCCGTGTGGACGGTCTCCTCGTCGCGCATCTCGCCGATGAGGATCACATCGGGGTCCTGGCGCAGGACGCGCCGCAGCGCGCGCTTGAAGGACAGGGTGTCCATACCGACCTCGCGCTGGTTGATGACGGAGCGCTTGTCGCGGTGCAGGAACTCGATCGGGTCCTCGATCGTGACGACGTGCTTGGCGTACGTCGTGTTGATGTGGTCGATCATCGCCGCGAGCGTCGTCGACTTGCCCGAGCCGGTCGTGCCGGTGAGCAGGATGATCCCGCGCTCCTCGTCGGCGAGCTCGGTGACGACGGGCGGCAGCATGAGGTCGGCGACGGTGCGGATCGAGTGGGGGATCGCGCGGCAGACGAGGCTGATCGTGCCGCGTTGGCGGAAGGCGTTGACACGGAAGCGCGCGACGCCGGAGATCGAGTAGGAGAAGTCGACCTCGTGCTCGTCGGCGAGCTCCTTGAGCTTGACCGGGTCGGTGAGCATCGTCCGCACCGCGGTCTCGGTGTCGGCGGCGGTGAGCGCGTCGGCGCTCTCGATCGGGCGCAGCTCGCCGTCCACGCGGGTGAGCGGCGCGACCTGGGTCTTCAGGTGCAGGTCGGAGCCCCCGAGGGCCACGAGCGTGCAGAGGGCGTTGTCGATGTCGAACACGTCCCTCGCATCGGTCTTCGCGCGACGGCGCGTGAACGGGCTTGAGGGCGGTGGACGAATGGCCGGGGGTGGCTTGCCGGGCCCGGCGCGCAGCGCGTCAGTCCCACTCCGCGGCCCACGACGGGTCGGCCGTGCGCAGGCCACGGTGCAGACCCGCGATGCGCCCGCGGTCGTCGTCGCTGAGCTCGAAGTCGAAGACGTCCAGGTTCGCGGCGCGATGCGCGTGCGACGAGGCCTTCGGGATCGCGGCCACGTGCGGCTGGTCGAGCAGCCAGCGCAGCACGACCTGGCCGGGCGACTTGCCGTGCTCCTCGCCGATCTCGCGAAGGACGGGGTCGCGCAGGACCTCGCCGCGGGCCAGAGGCGAGTAGGCCGTCAGCATGAGGTCGTGCTCGCGGGCGAGCGCGAGCAGCTGCGGCTGGGCGAGGTAGGGGTGGTACTCGACCTGGTCGCAGATGATCGGCGCGTGCTCGAGCGCCGCCTCGACGAGCCGGCTCGGGAAGTTCGCGACGCCGAGGTGGCTCACCCTGCCCTCCTCCTGCAGCTCGGTCATCGCGCCGAGCGTCTCGGCAAGCGGCACGCCGGCAGCGGGCCAGTGGACGAGGAGGAGGTCGACGTGGTCGGTGCCCAGCGCGCGCAGCGACCGCTCGACCGACGACCGGAGGTCGGCAGCGCGCAGGTCGGTGTGCCAGACCTTCGTGGTGAGAAAGACGTGGCCGCGCTCGACGCCGGCCTGCGCCAGGCCCCGCCCCACCTCCGCCTCGTTGCCGTACGCGGCGGCGGTGTCGATGTGGCGGTAGCCGAGCTCGAGCGCGTCGCGCACGGCCTCGACGCACGCGTCACCGGTGATCTGCCACGTGCCGAAGCCGAGCTTCGGGATCTGCGTCCCCTGGATCGTGAGCGTCGTGGCGTGGACGGCTTCGCGCGGCATCGAGTCCCGTGCCTGCCCGCGGGCTCGCGGGTCGAAACGACGACGGGGCCCCGCAGGGCCCCGTCGAGGAGTGCTCGGGCGCGGTCGCCTCTAGGCGACGTCGCGGAGCTTCTGGGCCTCCGCGAGGGACTGCAGCTTCTTCAGCGACTGGTTCTCGATCTGGCGGATGCGCTCACGCGTGACGTTGAACGTGCGGCCGACCTCGTCGAGCGTGCGCGGGTGCTCGCCGCCGAGGCCGTAGCGCAGCTCGAGCACGCGGCGCTCGCGGTAGGACAGGTTCTCCAGCGCCTCGCGCAGCGCCTCCTTCGTGAGGATCTCGGCGGCGCGCTCGTAGGGCGACTCGGCGCGCTCGTCGGCGATGAACTGCCCGAACTCGGACTCCTCCTCGTCGCCGACCGGCTTCTCCAGCGAGACCGGGGCCTGAGCGGAGCGCTTGATCGAGTCGACCTCCTCCGGATCGATGCCGGTGACCTCGGCGATCTCCTCGGGCGTCGGCTCGCGGCCGAGCTCCGTGACGAGCTTGCGCTCGGCGCGGCCGATCTTGTTGAGCTTCTCGACGACGTGCACCGGGATGCGGATCGTGCGCGCCTTGTCGGCGAGCGCGCGGGCGATCGCCTGACGGATCCACCAGGTGGCGTAGGTCGAGAACTTGAAGCCCTTGCGGTAGTCGAACTTCTCGGCCGCGCGCACGAGCCCCAGCGTCCCCTCCTGGATGAGGTCCAGGAACGGCAGGCCCTGGTTGCGGTAGTTCTTGGCGATCGAGACGACGAGCCGCAGGTTGGACTCGACCATCTTCTGCTTGGCGTCGAGGTCACCGCGCTCGATGCGCTTGGCGAGATCGACCTCCTCCTGGGCCGTCAGCAGCCGGACCTTGCCGATGTCCTTCAGGAACAGCTGCAGGGAGTCGGTCGTCATGTCCGGCTTGAGGTCGATCGTCGCCTTCTTGCGGGCCCGGCGCTTGTCGGGCGCACGCTCGACGGCGTTGGCCGCCTGGACGGCCGGATCGATCTCCTCGACGAGCTCGATCTCCGCCTTCTCCAGGTAGCCGTGCAGCTCTTCGATGTCGGACTCGTCGAGATCGATCTCGGCGACCGCGCCGGCGATCTCGGCGTACGTGAGCACGCCGGTCAGCTGGCCCTTGGTCATGAGGCCCTTGATCTCTTCGAGTTCCTGCAGTTCGGCTACGGACATTACATTCGCTTTCACGTCGTGCGCGGGCGCGGATCAGCCCGCGTACTCATCTTGGCGGGGACCGGCAGGGCTTCCTCTGGGGCAATACCTCGCCCAAGTTAGACCCCGAACTCTAGCGGGCCCAGGCGGGTACTTCACAATCTGAAGCTAACGGGCTCTGCCGAAGCTACTACGTGCGAGCGCCCGGTTCGTTTCACGTCACCGTGCGCGGATGGCGCAAAGCGCGTGACATCATGCGCACGTGGCCGACCGACAGGACTCCGACCGCGAGGTGCTGACGAGCCTACCGCGCTCCCGGCCGGTCCGCCGCAGCCCGAAGCGCGCCGCGCGTCCGGAGCCGACCGCCGCCGGGCCGAAGGCGGCGAGCGCGGCCGCAAAGGCGCCCAGGCCCGCGGCCGCACCCCGCGCCGCCAAACCCCGGGCGACGGCCGCCGAGGGCGCTGCCCGGGCGCGGCGCGCCGGCGGCCCGAACCCTGCCAAGGCCGCCTCGAGCGCCCCGCGGCGCTCCATTCCACCGGCCGGGTACGCCGCCCCCACCTCCCGCGCGGCCGACGATGCGCCATCGGCTTCCGCCGACCTCATCGGCACCGCGGTCCAGGCCGCCGGCGAGCTCGCGCAGATCGGCTTCGCGATCGGCCGCCAGACCCTGCAGTCGATGATCGATCGGCTGCCCAGGCCCTAGATCCACCGCACGACACCGGGCCTCATAAACGGTGTAACCTGCCCCTCAGTGCCGAGTTCCCGGGCGCCAGCGTCCGGGGAGCGGGGGACCCAATGCGATCCGCGGACAGGATCGCCGGGGCGAATCGACCCGATGTCGTGGTCGTAGCGCTTGGAAAGCGCGAGCCCGTCAGCTCACCCCGTAGGCCGCCACCGAGATGACCAGAATCCGACGCGACCGCGCGATTTTTCCTGCCGTCCTGCTCACGGCGCTCGCCGCCTGCGCGGGCGCGCCCGCGCAGGCGGCCTCGGGCACCGGCGGCGCCGAGATGCCCGTCGTCCTCCCCGTCGCCACCGGCGGCGCCGGCTACGGCGAGGCCGGGACGCGATCGCTCGTCGCGAGGCCGTCGGTGCTGCTCGGCCACCGGACGCGCGTGCGCGGGACGATGCCCCACGCAGCCCACCGCACGGTCATCCTGCAGCGCCTCGACACGCGGCGCGGCTGGCGCAACGTCGCGCGGGCCCGCGTCCACAGCAGCGACCGGTTTCGCATGACCTGGCGCCCGCGGCGCAGCGGGCTGGAGAGCCTGCGCGCGGTGCTCGCGCCGCGCACGCATCGCGAGCGCCATCGCGGGCGCGTCCGGTCTGCGTCGGCGGTCGACGCCGCGGCAGCGGCGATCGCGCCCGTCGTCGCCGTGACCGTCTACCGCCCCGCGCTCGCGACCTTCTACGGACCCGGCTTCTTCGGCCGCCAGACGGCCTGCGGGCAGACGCTCACGCCCGAGATGCACGGCGTCGCGCACAAGCGCCTGCCGTGCGGGACGCGCGTCCTGATCATGTACCGCGGCCGCGAGATCACGGTGCCGGTCATCGACCGCGGCCCCTTCAACGGAGACTACGCCTGGGATCTCACGCAGGCGACCGCCGACGCCCTGGGCTTCCAGGCCGGCGGCATCGGCTACGTGCGGGCCAAGCCCGCACCGACGGCCTAGCCCCGCCTAGCCCTCGACCTGGAAGGTCGGCCTGATCGCCGCGCGCGCGAGTGTGTGGAACGTCAGGTTGAAGCCCACGTACGCGGGCGACGCCTCTGCCGGGATGTCGAGCGACGGCTCGTCGACGGCGAACACGGTGTAGACGTAGCGGTGGACGACGTCGCCGCCGGGGGGCGCGGCGCCGCCGTAGCCGGACTCCCCGTAGTCGTTGCGCACCTCGACCGCGCCCTCGGGCAGGCCGTCGGGGCTCGCGCCCGTCGCGAGCTCGGTGGTGTCGGCGGGGATGTTGAACACCGACCAGTGCCAGAAGCCGCTGCCCGTCGGGGCGTCGGGGTCGTAGCAGGTGATCGCAAAGCTCTTGGTCTCCTCGGGAAACCCGGACCAGCGCAGGTGTGGCGAGGTGTTCTCCCCGCCGGCGCTCGGGTGCGCGTGGACGGCGGGCTGCGGCGCGCCGTCCTGCACGTCGTCGCTCTCCACGGAGAACGACGGGGCCGGCGGCAGCAGGTCGTGCGGATCGGGTGCGGTTGCTCGTTGCAGTGACATGCGGGCGAACATATCCGATCCCCCAGGGCCCGCAAACGCCCTCTCGCGAGGACGATCGGCGCCTTGGGACGTGCCCGCGGGGGTACCGTGTGGACATGGCCGACGCCGCCGCCGTCCTCGTCGCGGCCGCCCTCCTCGGGGTCCTCTGCTTTGCCGGCATCCGGCGATTGCTGCTGCGCACGCGCACCCTCGCGCACGCGACGATCGTCGACCCCGCAGAGCACACGACGATGGACGAGCGCGGGGCCGTGCGCTCCGTCCAGGCGGCCGACATCCGGCTGCCGGCCGCGGTGCTCGAGGGCCTGTGGGCTCCCAAGCACCTCGAGCGTCTGGCGCGCACCTACTGGCGCTATCTCGGCCGCATGACGCTCGGGCTCATCCGCGTGCGCTACGACGAGGACGAGCGCGCCGTCGTGTTCGTGACGCGCCCGTTCGTGCTGCTGCGCTTCCGCGCCCCGGAGTACGAGCTCGAAGCCCGGCGCGGGCGCGTGCGCTGGCGCATCGCCAGCGGCCTGCTCGTGTCGCGCAGCGCCCACGGCGGCGACGGGCATCTGCAGATCGAGGTGCGGCGCTGCGATCCGGTCGATGCCGCCACGGGCCGCGTCAACGTGGAGGTCGAGGTGGCGAACTTCTACCCCGCGCTGGCGAGCGCGATCGCGCGCTGGTTGTACTCGGCGACGCAGTCGCGCATCCACGTCCTCGTGACGCACGGCTTCCTGCGCTCGCTCGCGAGGCTCGATCTCGCGGAGTCGGTCGTCGGCCGCTACGACCCGGGCGAGCCGGGCGACGTGCCGGCGCCCGAGCACACCGCCGGGGCGGCCTGACGACGAAGCGCCCGCGCCCGGCCGCAGTGGGGCGGCCGGGCGGGAGGCTACGTGCTCACGCCCCCTTGGGGTGCGTGTGGCGGTGGGTGACGTGCATGTCGTCGAGCAGGCGCGGTACGAACATGAGCGCCGCCATGCCGACGAGGACGTACAGGACGTCCGCAGCGGTGCCGTTCCCGAAGATCTCGGCCACGACATTCGTGTCGAACAGCGCGAGGATGGCCCAGTTCAGGCCACCGACGATGAGCAGGGCGATCCAGAGCGGATCGAGCCGCTTGAGGAGTTCCATCACGCCTCCTTTATTGACGCGACGGTTTGTACGGAACATCACGAGGTACCCCGCACCCTCCGAAAGGTTTCAGCACCCCGTCAGATCGTGCCCGGCGGCTTGCGGCGGCGTGCGGTCTCGCCCGTGCGCAGCGCCGAGCCGGCGAGCATCAGCATGCTGCCGGCCAGCGCGAGGTACCAGCCCCACTGCAGCTCGATCTGTCCGGACGGCGTGCCCGGGCGGTCGACGACGCCGACGTAGAGCAGCAGCCCGACGGCCGCGATCGAGAGCACGGCGGTGAGCTCCCCGCGCGCCCACGTGAGCTGATGGTCGCGGGCGATGATGTAGGCGAGGATGAACGGCGCGAGCGCGATCAGCAGCAGCACCCACCGCATGATCTGGTGCGCCTCCCAGCCGCTGTAGATGCCGCGGCCCGTCACGCCGGCGAGCTTGGCGAGCGGGCTGACCGCCTCGTACCAGCTGGCGAAGACGCCCCCGCCGAGCAGCAGTCCACCGAGCATCGCGAGCAACTCGTTGATCGTCAGGCGCTCCATCCGGGCGCAGGCTAACCGCTAGGACGTGCTGTCGGCGAGTGCGACGAGCTCGGCGAGCGCCCACGGGCCCTGGCCGGTGAGGCGCAGATGCAGGCCGTCCTGCTCCCACGCGAGCTCGTGCACCGGGCGCAGCTCCGGCGCGGCCTCGGTCAGCGGCGCCGTGCGGTGCGCGTAGCGCCCGAGCACCTGCGGTGCCGGCAGCCCCCGTTCGGCCGGTGCGCGGACGCCCACGTAGAGCGTCAGCCGCCCGGGCGCGAGCGCGCGCGTGTCGTCGAGGTTCCACTCGATCTGGACGGCCCGCGGGCCACTCGCGACGACCTCGACCCAGCGCGTGAGCGGAAGCGGCGCGGCCGGCAGCGGGACCGGCCGCCCCAGATGCTCGTCGGCTGCGGCGATGCCCGGCAGGGCGAGGCGTTCCTCCACACGGCGATGGTAGTCAGCGGCGCAGAACGTGTATGACGTCGGGGCATGGCGCTTCTTCGCGGCAACCGGCGCTGGATCCTCGCGGCGGCGGTGCTCGCAGCCGCCGCGCTCCTCGTCGCGTGGCCGCGCGGCTCCGACGCGCCGGCGGTGCGCGAGCCCACCGGGCAGTTCGTTCCCTCAGGCCCGCGCGGCCACGCGGTCGTCTGGGCGGTCGGCGACGGCGCCGACGGCGGCGCCCGGGCGCGCGCGGTCGTCGCACGCATGCGCGCCGACCGCGTCGACCGCTTCCTGTATCTCGGCGATGTCTACGCTGGGACGCTCACCGGCCTGCTGCGCGGCGAGGGCACGGCCGCCGACTATCGCGAGCGCTACGACCCGGTGTACGGCGCGCTTGCGCGGCGGACGGCGCCGACCCCCGGCAACCACGAGTGGCCTGAGCGCGGCGACGGCTACGAGCCCTACTGGCAGCGGGCGCTCGGCAGCATGCCGCCGGCGTGGTACGGCTTCCGCGTCGGCGGCTGGACGCTGCTGAGCCTCAACTCGCAGGCCCCGCACGGGCGCGGGTCGGCGCAGCTGCGCTGGCTGAAGCGCCGCGTCGCGCGCCCCGGCACATGCCGGCTGGCCTTCTGGCATCGCCCGCGCTTCAGCGCCGGGCGCCACGGCGACCAGGCCGACATCGCCGTGCTGTACGACGCGCTGCGCGGCCACGCGGCGCTCGTCGTCAGCGGCCACGACCACGACATGCAGCGCTTCCGGCCGGTGGGCGGGATCACGCAGCTCGTCTCGGGCGCCGGCGGCCACGACCGCTACACCGCGCGCCCGGACCGCCGCCTGGCATTCGCGAACGACAGCGCCTACGGCGCGTTGCGCATCGACCTGCGCCCGGGCCGTGCGCGCCTGCGCTTCGTCGCCGCCGGCGGCGAGGTCCTCGACGACAGCGTCGTGCGCTGCCGTCAGGCGCGGACCGCATAGCGCGCGAACAGCTCGCTGCCGGCGGTCAGGAGCCAGACGAGCTCGAGCGCCACCGGCTCCGCGCGCGCCGCGCCCTCGAGGATCGTCAGCGGCCCCGCGCCCCCCGCCAGCACCGGCGAGGTCGTGAGAAACAGCTCGTCGATGAGGCCGGCGTCCAGCAGCGAGCCGTTGAGGTGCGGCCCGCCCTCGCAGAGGATCGAGCGCACGCCGTGCTCGGCGTGCAGCCGGGCGAGTGCGCCCGCGAGATCGACGGGAGAGCTGCGCAGGTAGCGCACCTCCGCGGCGCATTCCTCGATGACGTCGTCGGATGCGGTGACGATGACCACCCGCTGCTGCGGATCCTGCAGCAGTGGCACGTCGGGCGGGAGGTTGAGGCTTCCGCTGACGACGATCGCCAGCGGATCGGGGTCGAGGCCGGCCGCGTGGCGCTGCTCGCGGCGGGCCGGGTCGCGGACGAGACGCCCGTAGCGCTCGGTGCGCACGGTCCCGGCGCCGACCATCACCGCGTCCACGCGTGCGCGCAGGCCGTGGAAGACCTGCCGGTCGGCGACGCTCGAGATCGGTGCCGTGCGCCCGCTGACGGTGGCGCGCGCGTCCACCGTGGCGACCATGTTGAGCACGACGTAGGGCCGGCCGGGCGGGGCAAGCTCGTCGAAGCGCAGCTGCGCAACGAGCTCGTCGGGGGTGAGCTCACCGGGCTCCGGCAGCAACCGGCGCAGCGTGACCGGCGGCTCGTCGCGCGCCGGGGTCACGCGGGGTGGCCCGGCTCGACGTCCTTGGCCTCCTGGAAGGGCTCGAAGTCGCCGGGCTGCAGGCGCGCCTCGAAGGGCTCGAGCAGATGGCCGACGTGGTCGCCGAGATCGTGGCGGGCGCAGATCGCGCCGGCGAACCAGCTCGGGCACTCCTCGAGGATCGGCAGGCCGCGCGGCCCGGTGGTCCAGGCGCAGCGCTCGAACTTGTCGATGTCGTCGCCGGTCTCGCCGCCGAAGAGCTCGACGAGCTCGCCGGCGCCGCGCGGAACGAGGTGGACCGCGAGCGCGTCGACCTCCTGCGCGAGGCGAAAGGTCCTGTTCGCGCGCGAGAGGCAGGCGAGGAAGCGCGGTGGGTCAAAGCTCGTCTGTGTCGCGAAGCCGATGACGCAGCCCTCGCGGCGCTCGCCGTCGGCCGCCGTGACGATGAAGAGCGGGTAGTCCAGCGTGCCGGCGAGCTTCAGGAACGTCGTGGCAACATCGCTCTCGGGCACGCTGGGCAAGCTACCCGGTGTGCCATGCTCGGACCCACCGGGTAGGTCGGGTGCTGACTTCCACGGAGGCTCATGAGCAAGCGGCTGATCGGCGTCGATGTGGGCGGAACCAAGATCGCGGTCGCGGCTCTGGACGGCGCGACCCTCCAGACCCCGCAGATCGAGCCGACCGACACGCGCGGCGGCGAGCAGCTCGTCGAGCAGCTCGTGAGCGCGGTGCGGCGCACCGGCGAGGCCTGCGCCGTGGGCGTGGCGGTGCCCTCCGTCGTCGACTTCACGACCGGCCGCGTGCGCTCCTCCGTCAACGTGCCGCTGCACGACATCCCCCTGCGCGAGGTCCTGCGCGAGCGCCTCGGCGTGCCCGTCTACGTCGACAACGACGCCGCCTGCGCCGCGCTCGCGGAGGCCTACGACGACGAGGGCGCCCTCATCGCCCGCCACCTCGTGATGTTCACCGTGGGCACCGGCGTCGGCGGTGGGATCGTCATCCACGGGCGCGTGTATCGCGGCGCGACCGGCGCCGCCGCCGAGCTCGGCCACACGATCGTCGGCGCCGACCTGCGCACGAGCCCGTTCGCGAGCACCGAGCGCTTTCCCCAGCCCGGCTCGCTGGAGTCGCTGGCCTCGGGCAGCGCGCTCAACGAGCTCGGCGCCGCCCACGGCCTGCCGGAGAAGCGCACGATCGACGCCGCACTGGAGGGCCATCCCGGCGCGCTCGCGGCGATCGAGCTGCTCGGCCGCCGCCTCGGGATCGGCATCGCCAACGCGATCAACACGTTCGATCCCGACGTCGTCGTCGTCGGCGGCGGCGCGTCGATCGCCGGCGAGCTGCTGCTCGCCCCCGCGCGCGAGGAGGCGCGGCGCTTCACGCTGACGGGCGTCGGGACGCGCACCGAGATCCGCCGCGCCCGCCACGGGTCGCTGGCGGGCGTGCGCGGCGCGGCGCTGCTCGCCGGCCACGAGGCCGAGCACGAGCGCGAGTCGGCGGCCGCGACGGCGCCGGGAAGCGCGCCGTGAGGATCGCGCTGGCCGTCGACCACGCCGGCGTCCCCCTGCGCGAGACCGTCCTGCAGGCGGTCCTCGACGCCGGCCACGAGGTCCGCGACCTCGGCCACCACGACGACTACCCCGACGTCGCGCTCGCGGTCGGCCGCGCGATCGACGCAGGCGACGCCGAGCGGGCGATCCTCGTCTGCGGCTCCGGCGCTGGGGTCTCGATCGCCGCCAGCAAGCTGCCCGGCGTGCGCGCCGCGACCTGCCACGACCATTACACGGCCGCGCAATGCGTCACGCACGACGACTGCAACGTCCTGTGCCTCGGCGCGCGCGTCATCGGGCCGGCGATCGCCACCGAGCTGACCACCGCGTTCTGCGGCGCGCGATTCAGTGGTGAGGAGCGGCACGTGCGGCGGGTAGGAAAGATCCTCGTCATGGAGCGCGACGGCCTGCGGGCGAGCTGGTGAGCGACCTCGAGATCGCCCCGGCCGGCCCTCGCGGTGTGGGACGATGGGCCCGTGACCCGCCGAGGAAGGTCCTGACACCGGAATTCGAAGGAATGGAGACAGGCTCGTGAGCCATGTGGTCAACGTCAACGAGCGGCTCGCCGCCCTGACGGCCGCCGGGACGTCGGTGTGGCTGGACCAGATCCGCCGCTCGCTCACGCAGGGCGGCGAGCTGCAGCGCCTCGTCGTGGAGGACTCGCTGCGCGGCGTCACCTCCAACCCGGCGATCTTCGAGAAGGCGATCCTCGGCTCGCCGGACTACGACGAGCAGATCGAGGCGCTCGCCCGCGACGGCGCCCTCGCCCGGGCGATCTACCAGGAGATCGCGATCCAGGACGTCCAGGAGGGCGCCGACGTCCTGCGGCCGGTCTTCGACGAGCTCGACGGCGCCGACGGCTACGTCTCGCTCGAGGTCGACCCCGACCTCGCCTTCGACTCCGACCGCACGATCGCGCAGGCCCGCGAGTACTGGGAGCGCGTCGGGCGCCCCAACGTGATGATCAAGATCCCGGGCACGACGGAGTGCCTGCCCGCCATCGAGCAGGCGATCTACGAGGGCATCAACATCAACGTCACGCTCCTGTTCGCCGTCGAGGCCTACGCGACCGTCGCCGAGGCGTTCATCCACGGCCTCGAGCGCCGCCAGGCCGAGGGGCTGAGCCTCGACGTGCACTCCGTCGCATCCTTCTTCGTGTCGCGCGTCGACAGCGAGGTCGACAAGCGCCTGGAGGCCCTCGGGCGCACCGACCTGCAGGGCACGGCCGCGGTCGCCAACGCGCGCGCCGCGTACAAGCGCTTCGAGGAGCTCTTCCGCGGGGAGCGCTTCGCGGCGCTGCGCGAGGCCGGCGCGCCCGTACAGCGGCCGCTGTGGGCGTCCACCGGCGTCAAGAACCCGGCCTACTCCGAGACGAAGTACGTCGAGGAGCTCGTCGGGCCCGACACCGTCAACACGATGCCGATGCAGACGCTGCTGGCCTGCGGCGAGCGCCTGGAGGTCAAGGGCGATACCGCATGCGAGGACCCCACGGCCCATCTCGCCGCCCTCGCCGAGGCCGGGATCGACATGGACGACGTCACCGACGCGCTGCTGCAGGCGGGCATCGACGCCTTCGTCACGCCGATGGAGAAGCTGCTGGCCGGCATCGAGGCCAAGCGCGAGGCGATCTTCACCGGCCGCCCGGAGACGATCGACTCCTCGCTGCCCGACGACCTCGAGCCGCTGATCGCCGAGCTCGTCAAGCGCGCCGAGGACGAGCGCGTCGCACGCCGGATCTGGTCCAAGGACGACACGCTGTGGGGCCCGGCCGGCCAGGCCGAGGTCGCCGACCGGCTCGGCTGGCTCACCGCCCATGAGACCTACGGGGAGCAGATCGACGACCTCGAGTCCTTCGCCGAGGAGGCGGTGCGCGACGGCTTCACCGACGCCGTCCTGCTCGGGATGGGCGGGTCGAGCCTCGCGCCGGAGGTCCTGCGGCGCAGCTTCGGCGGGCGCCAGCACGGTCGCCTGCGGCTGCACGTCCTGGACTCGACGGATCCCGGCGCGGTGCTCGCCCAGCAGCGCGCGGTCGACCTCGAGACGACGATCTTCATCGTCTCGACGAAGTCCGGCGGCACGATCGAGACGCTCTCGCTCTTGCATCACTTCTGGAGCGTGCGCCCGCAGCCCGAGCAGTACGTCGCGATCACCGATCCCGGCTCGTCGCTGGCGAAGCTCGCCGGCGAGCGCGGGTTCCGGCGCACGTTCCTCAACGATCCGGACGTCGGGGGGCGCTACAGCGCGCTGACGTACTTCGGGCTCGTGCCGGCGGCGCTCATGGGCGTGGACCTCGACTCGCTGCTGGAGGGCGCCGGCGTCGCCGCAGAGGCCTGCACCGCGTATTCGAGCGCGGGCAACAGCGGCCTGTGGCTCGGCATCTCGCTCGCGGCGCTGGCGCTGCAGGGCCGCGACAAGCTCACGCTCGTCGTCGATGCTCCGGTCTCGTCGTTCGGCCTCTGGGCCGAGCAGCTCGTCGCCGAGTCGCTCGGCAAGCACGGCAAGGGCATCGTGCCGGTGACCGACGAGCCGGTGGGCGAGCCCGGCGTCTACGGGCGCGACCGCGTCTTCGCGTACCTGCGCGACAACGAGGACCCCAGCGAGGAGCTCGACGCGGCGGTCAGGGCGCTCGCCGCCGACGATCAGCCGACGGTCACCCTGTCGGCCGGTGGGCCCGAGGATCTCGGGCGGATCTTCTTCTTCGCCGAGTTCGCGACGGCCGTCGCGGGCTGGGCGCTGGGGATCAATCCCTTCGACCAGCCCGACGTGCAGGTCGCCAAGGACACGACCGGGCGGATCCTGACGACGATCGCCGGCGGCGGCGAGGCGCCGGCGCCCGAGCCGGCCGGTGAGGACGAGCTGCGCGCGCTGCTCGCCGACGCGGGCGAGGGCGACTACGTCGCGATCCTCGGCTTCATGGCGCCGAGCGACGCCGCCGACGCCGCGATCGCCGAGCTGCGCAGGACGATCCGCGACGCGACCGGCGCGACGACGACCTTCGGCTACGGTCCGCGCTACCTGCACTCGACCGGCCAGCTGCACAAGGGCGGGCCGCAGAGCGGCCGCTTCCTCGTGCTCGTCCACGACGGGCCCGACGACGTCGAGATCCCCGGCAGCCCCTACGGCTTCCGGGCGCTGAAGAACGCCCAGGCGGCCGGCGACCTCGAGACGCTGCGCAGCCGCGGGCGCCGGGCGGAGTTCCTGCGCCTGGAGGGCGACGACCTCGCCGGCGCCGTCCGCGGGCTCACCGCCCGCGTCGAGGGGATGCTGCGATGAGCCAGATCGGGTTCGTCGGGCTGGGCCGGATGGGCGGCAACATGGTCACGCGCATCCGCCGCGACTCCGACCACGAGGTCGTGGCCTACGACCGCGACAAGGCGACCGTCAAGAAGATCGCGGGCGCGACGAGAGCGCGCGGCGCGAGCTCGCTCGCCGACCTCGTCAAGAAGCTCGACCCCCCGCGGATGGTCTGGATCATGGTCCCGGCCGGCGCGCCCACGCAGGACACCGTCGACAAGCTCGCCGCGCTGCTGGAGAAGGGCGACATGATCATCGACGGCGGCAACTCCAAGTGGACCGACGACCGCGACCGCGCCGTGACGCTGCGCAAGCAGGGCATCGACTACGCCGACGTCGGCGTGAGCGGCGGCGTCTGGGGCCTGGAGGTCGGCTACTGCATGATGGTCGGCGGCCCGAAGGCGGCCGTGAAGCGCCTGTCGCCGATCCTCGACGTCCTCGCCCCGGAGACCAACGAACTCAGCCGCGAGGCGCTCGGGCCGCGCGGCTGGGGGCACTTCGGGCCCAGCGGCGCCGGCCACTACGTGAAGATGGTCCACAACGGCATCGAGTACGGCCTCATGCAGGCCTATGCCGAGGGCTTCGACCTCTTCGACAAGTGCGACTTCGAGCTGGACAACGCGAAGATCGCCCATCTCTGGAACCAGGGCTCGGTCGTGCGCTCGTGGCTCTGTGAGCTCGCGGCGCGCGCCTTCGAGATGGAGGGCAACGACCTCGCCGGCCTGAGTCCCTACACCGCGGACTCCGGCGAGGGCCGCTGGACGATCGAGGACGCGATGGCCAAGGACGTCCCGACGCCCGTCATCACCGGCGCCCTGCACGCGCGCTTCTACAGCCGCGCCAACGGCGAGTTCACCGGCCGGGTGCTCGCCGCGCTGCGCGCCCAGTTCGGCGGCCACGCGACCAAGAAGGCGGCGGACGGGTGACGACGACCCCGACGCGCCCCGACGAGAACCCGCTCGTCGAGGGCCTCGAGCGCCTCCCGGTGCACCCCACCGCGCTCGTCATCTTCGGCGCGACGGGCGACCTGGCAAGGCGCAAGCTGCTGCCCGCCCTCTACAACCTCGCCCATGAGGGCGCGCTGCCCGAGCGCTTCGCCCTCGTCGGCAGCGCCCGCTCGGAGATGACCGACGACGCGTTCCGCGACTCGGCGATCGAATCCGTCAAGGAGTTCTCGCGGCGGCCCCCGAACGAGAAGGTGCTGGGCAAGCTCTTCTCCGACGTCCGCTACGTCAGCGGCTCGTTCGACGACGACGGCGTCTATGCGGGGATCGCCGGCGCGCTCGGCGAGTTCGACGAGACCGTCGGCCTGGCGATGAACCGCTGCTTCTACCTCTCGACGGCCCCGAGCTTCTTTCCGGTCATCGTCGACGCGCTCGGCAACGCGGGCCTTGAGGAGCACGAGGACGCCGAGGTGCGGATCATCATCGAGAAGCCCTTCGGCCGTTCGCTGGACGAGGCGCGCGAGCTCAACGCGCAGGTGCTGTCGGTCTTCCAGGAGCAGCAGGTCTTCCGCATCGACCACTACCTCGGCAAGGAGACCGTTCAGAACGTCCTCGCGCTGCGCTTCGCGAACAACATGTTCGAGCCGCTCTGGAACCGCAACTACATCGACAACGTCCAGATCACGGCCGCCGAGGACATCGGGATCGGCAGCCGGGCGGGCTACTACGACACCGCCGGCGCGCTGCGCGACCTCGTGCAGAACCACATGCTCCAGCTGCTCTCGTTGCTGTGCATGGAGCCGCCGGTCGCCTTCGAGGCCGACGCGGTCCGCGACGAGAAGGTCAAGGTGCTGCGCGCGGTGCGCGCGCCGACGGTCGAGCAGGTGCCCGACATGGCCGTCCGCGCGCAGTACGGGCCGGGGGTCGCCGCCGGGCAGGAGGCGCCGGGCTACCAGGACGAGCAGGGGGTGCCTGAGGGCTCGACGACCGAGACGTACGCCGCGCTGCGCCTGGAGGTCCACAACTGGCGCTGGGCGGGGGTGCCGATCTACCTGCGCACCGGCAAGCGCCTCGCGCGCAAGGTGACCGAGATCGCGGTGACGCTCAAGCCCGTGCCGCACATGGCCTTTCAGTCCGAGCTGTCGATGGACGTCAAGCCCAACGTCCTCGTCCTCACGGTGCAGCCCAACGAGGGCGTGTCGCTGTCGATCGGCGCGAAGATCCCCGGCACGCGGATGGCGATCCGCACGGTGAACATGGAGTTCCTCTACGGCACCGCGTTCCTGTCGGAGTCGCCGGAGGCCTACGAGCGGCTCATCATCGACGCGATGCGCGGCGACGCGACGCTGTTCACCCGCAACGACGAGGTCGAGGCGCAGTGGAACATCTGCGACCCGATCGTGCAGGCCTGGTCGCAGATGCCCGGCCCGCTGCCGCAGTACCCGGCCGGCTCGCAGGGCCCGGTCGAGTCCGACGAGCTGCTGCTCGGCGACGACCGCTGGAGGATGATCTGAGCACGACGACCGATGCTGTCTGGAGCGCCCAGGACACGTCGCCATCGGCGATCGAGGAGGCGCTGCGCCATCTCGTCTCGGAGTGTCATGCGCAGATCGAGCAGTGCGTCCCGGCGCGGACGCTGAACCTCATCTGCATCGTCGACCGCGAGTGGAGCGGCGAGGTCGCCAACCGCCTGCGCGGCGTCGGGCGCAACCACGCCTCGCGCACCGTCGTATGCACGATCGAGCCGGGGCGCACGACGATCGACGCGCAGGCGACGATCTCGACGGAGGGATCGCCGCGCGCGGGCGAGTTCGCCGTCATGCGCGAGCTCGTCATCGTCACCGTCGGCGAGCGCCACCTGCGCGACCTCGACACGATCGTCGACCCGCTGGTCGTCACCGACCTGCGCACGGCGGTCTGGTCGCCCCACGGCCATCCGGAGGCCGTCGACGCCCTGACGACCGGCCGCGCCGGCGGCGCGCCGATCGCCCAGGTCGTGCTGCTGGACGCCGCCGACGAGCCCGATCCCGCGACGGCGCTGGGCCGCATCTGCGCGATGGCCGAGCACACCGAGATCGTCGACCTCGCCTGGCTGCGCTGCACGCCCTGGCGCGAGCGGCTGGCATCGGCCTATGACCCCGTGCCCCGGCGCGCCGAGCTCGCGACGCTCTCGAAGATCTCCGTGCGCCACCGCGCCGACTCGACCGTCTCGGGGCTGCTGCTGGTCGGCTGGCTGTCCTCCCGCCTGGGCTGGCGCGCCGAGGCGCTGACGCGCCACGGCGACCTGTTGCGCGGCCGCGCGCGGGCGCGCCGCGGCGAGGTCGAGCTGCGCCTGGAGCCCGTCGACGACATGCGCGTCCCCGGGCTCACCGGCATCGAGACGCGCTCGGACGCCGGCACGCTGCTGGCGCTCGAGCGCGGCGAGGGCGGGCTGACCGCGCGCCGCCGCGAGGCGCCGGCACGCGGCAGCGATGACGCCTACGAGCACGTCTGGACCGTGCTCGGCGCGTCGCGCGGCGAGCCGGGGATCCTGGGCGAGGGCATCCGCCACGCGCTGATGCGCGACCCGACGTACAAGCCGGCGCTCGCCGCCGCGCGCCGGATGCTGGGATGAGGGACGTCGTCGCCGGCGTCCCGCTGGCGGCAAGCCCGTTTCCGCCGATCGCCGATTACGCATTCCTCTCGGACTGCGAGGTGACGGCGCTGATCGCGCCCAGCGGCCAGGTCGAGTGGATGTGCGTGCCGCGGATGGACAGCCCGAGCATCTTCGGCGCGATGCTCGACCGCGATGCCGGGATGTTCGCGCTCGCGCCGTCGGAGGCGCGCGTGCCCGCCGGCCAGCGCTACATCCCGGGGACGAACATCCTCGAGACGACCTGGGGCACGAAGACCGGCTGGCTCATCGTCCGCGACGTGCTGCTCGTCGGCCCCTGGCGCCACGACCGCGACCGCTCGCACACGCACCGCCGCTCGCCGACGGACTACGACGCCGAGCACGTCCTGCTGCGCACCCTGCGCTGCGTCAACGGGATGGTCCAGGTGCACATGGACTGCGACCCGATCTACGACTACGGGCGCGCCCCGGCGACGTGGGAGTACAGCGGAGAGGCCTACGAGGCGTGCGACGCGACCTTCGAGGGCCATGACCTGCGCCTGCACCTGCACAGCGACCTGCGACTCGGGATCGAGGGCTCGACGGTCCGCGCGCGCACGACGATGCACGACGGCGACCAGGCGTTCGTCGCGCTGAGCTGGAGCGCGCACCCGGGGCCGCAGGACTGGGCGGACGCCTACGGCCGGCTCGTGCGCACGGCCGACTTCTGGCACGAGTGGCTCGCGCAGGGCGAGTTCCCCGACCATCCGTGGCGCCAGCACCTGCAGCGCAGCGCGCTGACGCTCAAGGGACTCGTGTACGCGCCGACGGGCGCGATGCTCGCCGCGGCGACGACCTCACTGCCCGAAACCCCGGGCGGCGCGCGCAACTGGGACTACCGCTACTCCTGGGTGCGCGACTCGACGTTCATGCTCTGGGCGCTCTACACGCTCGGCTTCGACTGGGAGGCCGACGACTTCTTCCATTTCATCGCCGAGGTCTGCGCGGACGCCGACCTGCAGGTCATGTACGGGATCGGCGGCGAGCGCGAGCTCGTCGAGGAGGAGCTCACGCACCTCGAGGGCTACGACCAGTCGCGCCCGGTGCGCATCGGCAACGCCGCCTACCGCCACCAGCAGCACGACGTCTGGGGCAGCGCGCTGGACTCCTTCTACCTGCACACGAAGTCGCGCGACGGGCTGCGCGAGACGTACTGGCCGATGCTCTGCACGCAGGTCGAGAAGGCGCTGACGCACTGGCGCGAGCCCGACCGCGGCATCTGGGAGGTGCGCGGCGAGCCCAAGCACTTCACCTCCTCGAAGATCATGTGCTGGGTCGCCGCAGACCGCGGCGCGCGCCTGGCCAAGCTGCGCGAGGACGCCGCGAAGTTCGAGCGCTGGCAGGCGGCGGCCGACGAGATCCAGGCCGACGTGCTCGCCCACGGCGTCGACGGGCGCGGCGTCTTCACGCAGCACTACGACACCGACGCGCTCGACGCGTCGCTGCTGCTCGCGCCGCTGCAGCGCTTCCTGCCGCCCGACGACGAGCGCATCGTCAACACCGTCAACGCGATCGACCGGGAGCTGACCGTCCACGGCCTCGTGCTGCGCTACCGCGTCGACGAGACCGACGACGGCCTCGGCGCGCAGGAGGAGGGCACCTTCACGATCTGCTCGTTCTGGATGGTCAGCGCGCTCAGCGAGATCGGCGAGCACCAGCGCGCGCGCGACCTCTGCGAGCGGCTGCTGTCCTACGCCAGCCCGCTGCAGCTCTACGGCGAGGAGCTCGACCCGCTCTCCGGCCGGCATCTGGGCAACTTCCCGCAGGCGTTCACGCATCTCGCGCTCATCAACGCCGCGATGCATGTCATCCGCGCCGACGGGCGCCTGGCAAGCGAGCGCCAGCCGCTCGACGCGACGCGGCGCGAACGATGACCCAGGTGCGCGTCTTCGACGACGCCGAGGCGGTCGCGCGCCACGCCGCCGACCAGATCGCGTGGCGTATCGCCGAGTCGCGCCGCGACGGGCGCCAGGTCCACATCGCGCTCGCCGGCGGGGGCACGCCCAAGCGCGCGTACGAGTTGCTCGCCGACATCGAGGGATCCTGGAGGCACGTGCACCTGTGGCTCGGCGACGAGCGCTGCGTGCCCGCGGACGACCCGGAGTCCAACGCGCGCATGATCCGCGAGAGCCTCTACGCCGGCGCGCGCGCGGAGCCGCCGGAGCTCCGCGTATTGCCGTCACCCGAGCAGCCCGAGGACGCGGCCTGGCTCTACGGCCTGCAGTTCCGCGCGGCGGTGCCCGAGGAGATCTTCGACATCGTGCTGCTCGGCATGGGGCCCGACGGGCACACCGCGTCGCTGTTCCCCGGGTTCCCGCAACTCGCCGCGAGCGAGGCGCCGTGCGTCGCGGTTCGCGACGCGCCCAAGCCACCCCCGGAGCGCGTGACGTTCACGCTGCCGGTCCTGCGCCGCGCGCGCTTCACGCTGCTGCTCGCGACCGGCGAGGAGAAGGCCGGCGCGCTTGCCAAGCTGCGCGCCGGGGACGAGTCCGTGCCGGTGGCGCTGCTGGGCGACGGGCTGGACGAGATCGCCTGCGACCTGCGGGCGGCCGGGCAGGGGTAGGAGCGGGAGTGGATGGTGGCGGGCGCCGGGGGCGCCCCGGCCGCAGGCCGGTCGCGGTCTCTAGGCCCTCGTGCTGCTGCTGTCCGGGAGCAGCGCCGCGATCATCGCGTCCGCGATGAAGCGGCCGTAGCGGTCTACCGACCAGCCGCGCGTGATGATCAAGAGTTCGTACAGCTCGGGCGAGCTGTAGGTCCAGAGCACGTCAGCAGCTTCGTCGAGGGTGACGCCGCTGCGGATATGACCGGCTTCGAGCAGGCTGCGTGCGTTCTGCGTCATCCGCGCCAGGCGGGCTTCGTCGAGCTCCTGCTGGAGCGCCTCCAAGCGCGGGTCGACGGCGGCGGCTGCGCGCACCACGAGCAGGATCGGCACGACGCGCGGTGCGACTTCCTGTGCGAGCGCGGCCCATCCGGTGATGATCGCGCGCGGGTCACGCTCGCTGATCTGTAGGGCGTCGGAGCGAATCTCGGCCGCCACGGGGTCGTGGCCCTCGAGCGCCTTCTGGCGGATCGCACGCACGAGCCCCGGCTTGCCGCCGACAGCTTTGTAGATCGTCTCGACCGAGACGTCGGCGGCGGCCGCGACCGCGGCGATCGACGTACGGGCGTACCCGTGGGTGCGAAAGAGCTGCTCGGCCACTTGCAGGATGCGCTCACGCTTCTGCTCGGCCTCTTGCCGGCGCTTGCTCGAGTCATAGGCCCGGGGTGCCTTGACACGGAATTGCTCGCGGGGCATAGTCCGCCGAATGATTACAGGCTTCTGTATTCAATGCCTCGACACATGACAGCGGTTGATCGGACCTCCGCTGCCGGGCCCGCCGCGTTTGTCCGGCGGCTGTGTGACGCGACGAACGCGCACGACCTCGAGGCGATCGTCGCGTGCTTCGCGGCCGGCTATCGAAACGACACACCGGCGCACCCTCAGCGCAGCTTCACCGGCGTCGCGCAGGTCCGACGGAACTGGGAGCAGATTCTCGCGGCGATCCCCGACCTCGAGACCGAGGTGCTCCACCAGTCCGTCGAGGGGCAGACGGTATGGACCGAATGGGAACATCGCGGGACGCGGCCAGACGGATCGCGGCACTTCATGCGCGGCGTGGTGATCTTCGGCGTCGAGCAAGGGATCGCTGCGTGGGCGCGGTTCTATCTCGAGCCCGTCGAAGAAGCAGGGGGCGATGTCGATCTCGCCGTGCGCCGCCAGTTGGCGCCGTCCACGCATGTCAGCCCAACGCAGGAGGGGACATGATCCTGATCGCCGGTGGTACCGGCAGGCTCGGAACGCTCTTGACCGCGCGGCTGGCGGCGCGCGGCGCCCACGTCCGGATCCTCACCCGCAAATCCGAACGGGCGCAGCACCTCTTGGGCGAGCACGTCGAGGTCGTCGAGGGCGACGTGCGTGATCCCGACAGCCTCAACGCGGCGCTCGTCGGCGCTGAGCACGTGGTGTCCGCGATCCAGGGGTTCGCGGGCCCGGGCGGCGTGTCGCCGCGGTCGGTCGATCGCGACGGCAACGTGAACCTCATCGATGCCGCGGCTCGCGCCGGCGCGCACGTCGTGCTCATGTCGGTCGTCGGCGCCTCGCCTGATCATCCCATGGAGCTATTTCGGATGAAGCACGCGGCCGAGCAGCACCTGCGCGCCACCGCGCCGACGGCGACCATCGTCCGCGCGACGGCGTTCATGGAACTGTGGATCGATCTGCTGCGCCAGACCGCGGCTCGCTCGGGACGCCCGTTGATCTTCGGACACGGGGCCAACCCGATCAACTTCGTCTCCGTTCGCGACGTCGCCGAACTGATCGATGACGTCCTCGACGACCCGGCCGCGCGCGGAAGCACCATTGAGGCCACCGGGCCGCAGAACCTCACCTTCAAGCAATTCGCAACCACCCTCCAGGGCTCGGCCGGCGGTCCCGCCGGAGCCCCGCGACACGTTCCAAGAGCGATGTTGCGGCTGATCAGCGTCCTCGCGGCGCCCATCAAGCCCGAGCAGGCCCGCCAGGCACGCGCAGCTCTCGCCATGGACACGATCGACCTGACAGACCACGCGATCCGCGAACACCTGCCCGCGAGGGATCTCCCGACCTCTCTGAATGACGTGCTGCGGACGAACCCGTCGCACAGCGCCGTGACGGACGCCACGCCATAGCGCACCCCCGGCTGGCAGCCGCGCGCCTCGCACAGCGCCGCGAGCGTCGAGAAGCGGATCGCCCGGGCGCGGCCGTTCTTGAGGATCGAGAGGTTGACGACCGTCACCCCGACCCGGTCGGCCAGCCCGGTGAGCGTCATGCCGCGCTCCTCGAGCAGGCGGTCCAGAAGGACGGGCTCGATGGTTGCACTGGACCAGCTCCCTATCGATCATCGACGGTATCGAAAGACGATATGCAACGATTGGATCTGTCAAGCCGGTGGGCCGGCAGCGCCGGAGGCGTGGCTGCGACGATGGCGCGGTGCTGACGATCGACGACGCCCGGGAGCAGTGGTCGCCGGCCGGCGTCTATCTGAACACCGCGAGCTACGGCCTGCCGCCGCGCGCCGGCTTCGACGCGCTGCAGGACGCGCTCGCCGACTGGCGCGGGGGGCGCACGAGCTGGGAGCACTGGGGCGAGAGCAGCGAGAGCGCGCGGGCAGGGTTCGCCGAGCTGATGGGCGTCGGGCCCGAGCGCGTCGCGATCGGGGCGACGGCCTCGGAGTTCGTCGGGCTCGTCGCAGCCTCGCTGCCCGACGGCGCGCGCGTCATCGTCCCCGACGTCGAGTTCACCTCGACGCTGTTTCCGTTCCTCGTGCAGGAGCGCCGCGGCGTCACCGTCACGACGCTGCCGCCGTCGCAGATCGCCGAGGCGATCGATGCCCGCACCGACCTCGTCGCCTTCAGCGCCGTGCAGATGAGCACCGGCGAGGTCGCCGACCTCGACGCGATCGCCGCGGCGGCGGCCCATCACGGCGCGACGACGCTCGTCGACGCGACGCAGGCGTGCGGCTGGCTGCCGCTGCGGGCCGAGCGCTTCGGAGCCGTCGTGTGCAGCGCCTACAAGTGGCTCATGTCACCCCGCGGCACGTCGTTCATGGTCGTCGGCGACGCGCTGCAGGAGGCGATCGTCCCCCACAGCGCGGGGTGGTACGCCGGCGCCGACGTGCACTCCAGCTATTTCGGCCCGCCGCTGCGACTGGCCACCGATGCGCGCCGCTTCGACACGTCGCCGGCCTGGTTCTCGTGGGTCGGCACGCACCCAGCGATCGAATTGGTCAACCGCATCGGCGTCGACGCCGTATACGCGCATGATGTGGCCCTCGCCAATCGTTTCCGCGCCGGCCTGGGCATGGCGCCCTCCGACAGCGCGATCGCATGCGTCGACATCCCCGACGCCGCTGAGCGCCTCGAGCGCGCCGGCATCAAGGCCGCCGTGCGCGGCGGGCGGCTGCGGGTCTCCTGCCACGTCTACAACGTCGCGGCCGACGTCGACGCAGCGCTCGACGCGATCGAGGGCTGACCGCCCCGTACGAGAGCGCCGATCCGCCGGGACGGGCGGGTTCCTGATTGCGAGAGATGCGACCGGGTAGGGATGGGCCCCATGGCGACAGCGGTGACGTGCTCCCTGCAGGACGCCCTGGGCGCGGCACGCGAGCGCACGCTCGCGCTCGTCGCGCCGTTCTCCCACGACGAGCTCGAGCGGGTGCAGCATCCCCTGATGAGCCCCCTGTGCTGGGACCTCGGCCACATCGCCGCCTACGAGGACCTCTGGCTCGTACATCGCCACGGCGGCGAGGAGCTGCTGCGCGGCGACCTCGCCGACCTCTACGACGCCTTCGAGACGCCCCGCGCCGCGCGCGGCGCCATCCCCTTCCTGCGCGGCCCCGAGGTCTTTCAGTACCTCGCCGCGGTGCGCCGTCGTGCGCTGGCGGCGCTCGATCGCCTCGGCCCCGGCGACGGCACCCTCTTTGAGCTCGTCATCCGCCACGAGGCCCAGCACAACGAGACGATGCGCCAGACGCTGTTCCTCGCCGGCCTGCCCGGCGGCGCCCCGGACCCGCGCGCCGACGGCGGCGCGCCGCGCGACTGGATCGACGTCCCGAGCGGGAGCTTCGAGCTCGGCGCCGGGGACGACGGCTTCGCGTTCGACAACGAGCGCCCCCGCCACGCGGTCGACCTCCCCGCCTTCCGGATCGCGCGCCGGCCCGTCTGCAACGCGAGCTGGATGCACTTCTGCGAGGGCGGCGGCTACGAGCGCCGCGAGTGGTGGTCGGCCGAGGGCTGGGCCTGGAAGGAGGAGTACGACATCACGCACCCGGAGGGCTGGGCGGCGGGCGGGCCTGCCGATGACCTTCATCGCCCCGTCCTGCACGTCTCCTGGTTCGAGGCCGACGCCTTCGCCCGTGCGCACGGCGCTCGCCTCCCCACCGAAGCGGAGTGGGAGAAGGCGGCGACCTGGACTCAGGAGCCATTGCAGGAGACAGGCGAGGCGTGGGAGTGGACGGCCTCGCACTTCGGCGGCTATCCCGGCTTCGCCGCGCATCCCTACCGCGAGTACTCCGAGGTCTTCTTCGGCGACGCCTACCGCGTCCTGCGCGGCGCCTCGTGGGCGACCGCATCGCGCATGCGCTCTCCCCGCTTCCGCAATTGGGACCTCCCCCAGCGCCGGCAGATCTTCGCCGGCGTCCGACTGGCAAAGGACGTGACCTGATGAAGCCGATCGACGTCGCGGTGTCGAGCACCGCGCGCCGGATCCAGGTGCACTCCTACCTGGGCCCGGGCGACGAGCGCTCGCTGGCCGACGACGTCCTCGACGGCCTCACCCGGCCGCTGAAGGAACTGCCGCCCAAGCACCTCTACGACGCCCGCGGCTCGGAGCTCTTCGACGCCATCTGCGAGCTGCCCGAGTACTACCAGACGCGCACGGAGCGGCTGATCCTCGAGGCCCACGCCGAGGACATCGTCGCCCGCACCGGCGCGGTCGAGCTCGTCGAGCTGGGCTCGGGCTCGGCGACGAAGACGCGCGTGCTGCTCGATGCGATGTCCGCGGCCGGGACGCTGCGCCGCTACGTCCCGGTCGACGTCAGCGCCACGACCGTGCACGCCGTCGCGGAGCTGTTCGCCGAGGAGTACGAGGGCCTCGAGGTCCACGGCGTCGTCGGCGACTTCGAGCGCCACCTCTCCGAGCTGCCCGCACCCGTCGGCCCGCGCCTGGTCCCGTTCCTCGGCGGGACGATCGGCAACTTCCCGCCCGGCAGCCGCCGGCGGTTCCTGCGCGGCCTCGGCAGGATCCTCGGCGCCGACGGGCACCTCCTGCTCGGGACCGACCTCGTCAAGGATCCGCGCGTCATCGAGGCCGCCTACGACGACAGCGCCGGGGTCACGGCGCAGTTCAACCTCAACGTCCTGCACGTGCTCAATCGCGAGCTCGGCGCGAACTTCGACGTCGGCGCCTTCGAGCACGTCGCGTTCTTCGACCGTGAGCGCGAGTGGATCGAGATGCGCCTGCGCGCCACGGAGCCTCAGCAGGTGCGCGTCGAGGCGCTGGACCTCGACGTCTCGTTCGCGGCGCGCGAGGAGCTGCGCACCGAGATCAGCGCGAAGTTCACGACCGATCGCCTGCGCGCGGATCTCGCCGCCGCGGGCCTGGAGCTCGTCGAGCTGTACACCGATCCGGACGAGCTGTTCGCGGTGTCGCTCGCGCGGGTGGCGTAGCTCGCCGCTAGCCGGCGTCCCCCGCCAGCAGCGGCCCCTGCGGCTGCGCCGCCCACCCGTCGAACGCGCACGGGCCCTGCGCGGCGCCCGCGGCGACCATCCACTCCACCCAGCCGTCGAGCAGCTCGAGGGTCAGCAGCGTCGGCTGCGTGGCGCCGACGACGAGCCACGTCGGCTTCTTGACCTTCCCGATGCGCTGATCGTGCACCTCGACGTCGTAGTCGGTCTCGGCGCGCAGGAAGGCCGCGAGCTCGCAGGCCGCCTCCTCGCTCGGCGCGAGGTAGATGAAGCCCAGGCGCAGCTCGTCCTCGTCGAGGCCCTGGTCCACGAAGCGCGCCCAGGCCTCGGGGTTCTCGCGCAGCTGCAGCTCGAGGATCTGCTCGTACCACTCCGGTTCGCCGCTCATCGCCACGAACCGTATAGCCAGAAGCGGGCGGGCTCCTGTGCGAGCCCGCCCGCGCCGCCACTGCTGTCCACGTGCGTGGAGACGCGGGACCCCGCGCTTGCGGTCCCGCTTGTCCCGCGAGCGGTCACGGGCGCGAGCGCGTCCCGCAGCCGTGAGGCGCCGAGCTCGCGGGCAGTTGCCCGGACCGTGAACGACCCAGTTCTCGTGAACCGTGCTAGCGGCTGATAGCCCCCTGCTAGCTGCCGCTAGCACACGCAAGAACAACGGGGGTCGATGTCGTCGCGCCGCCGGCACCCGCAGTCGGGGTCGAAAACGACCGCGGCGACCGACCCGGATCCCTGACCGATGCCGGAAGCGCCCGCGCTACCGCAACCAGCGAGATCGCGCTCGTGCGTAGCCACGCAACCGGACAGCAGCGCCGCCACCGCCGCTACTGCGCGGCGAACCAGACCAGCCGCGCCGGGCCGGGCTCGAACGCGGTGTTCGTGGGATCGCACCCGCCCAGCCCGCGGCCGAAGAGCGAGAGGACGTAGTCGCCCGCCTCGAACGTGTGCGCCCCGGGGCCGAAGAGCTCGACGAATCCGTCGATCGTCGTCAGCGCCGACCCTCCCGAGCCCGCCGGGACGCCGGCGCCCTGCAGCTCGCTGCCGGTCGCGCTCAGCGAGGCGACGAGCTGCGCACGGCGATCGCCGGAGCCCGTGGCCACCGCCGATGCCTCGACGTGAACCTTCCCGGGCTGTGCGAGGTGGACGCTCGCGGTGCCGAGCAGCACGTCGTTGCAGCCCACCGCGGTGCCGGGGCTGACCGAGGCCTGGCCGCCCAGGACGGTCGTGCCCGCCGCGCCGTCCGCACCCTGCAGACCGCGCTCGCCCTGCAGGCCGCGCTCGCCCTGCAGGCCGCGCTCGCCCGGCAGCCCCTGCTGGCCGCGCTGGTTGAGGGTCAGCGACTGCTCGGAGGCCTTGCAGGTCACCGCCGCGTCGACGATCCGCGGCGAGCCGTTGGAGGTCCCGTAGCAGACCTTGACCGTGCCGTCGGCGGACGGGATCGCGGCCGTGGCGATGCCGACGGACGCGAGGACGGCGAGCGCCGCGAGCGCTGGAACGCGGCGCCGGTGCGCCAGGGTGTGCCTGGTGGTGGACTTGAGGCGGTCGAGCATGTTCTCCCCCTGGGCCGGTTGCGTGCGTTGCATACGCGATCAAGAGTCGGCGCGACCGCCGCTGATACGCGGCACTAGGGTGGGCCCGGATGCAGATCGAAGGCTCAGCTGCGCTCGTCGTCGGCGGCGCGTCGGGACTCGGCGAGGCGACGGCGCGCGCCCTGCACCTGCGCGGCGCGCACGTACTCGTCGCCGACCTCGACGCCGATCGGGGCGGCGCGCTGGCCACGGAGCTCGGCGACCGCATGCGGTTTGTCGCCGCGGACGTCACGCGCGCGCAGGACGTCGAGGCGGCGGTGGCGGCCGCGGTCGCGCTGAAGCCGGGCGGGCTGCGCATCTGCGTCCAGTGCGCGGGGATCGGCTACGCCGAGCGCCTCGCCCGCCCGCGCGGGCCGCACCGGCTGGAGGCGTTCGAGAAGGTCATCGCGATCAACCTCGTCGGCACGTTCAACGTCCTGCGCCTCGCGAGCCACGCGATGCTCGTCAACGAGCCCGATGCCGACCGCCAGCGCGGCGTGTGCATCAACACCGCGTCGATCGCCGCCTACGACGGGCAGATCGGCCAGATCGCCTATGCCGCATCCAAGGGCGGCGTGGTCGCGATGACGCTGCCGGCGGCGCGCGACCTCGCCCGGTCGGGAATCCGCGTCTGCGCGATCGCGCCCGGCCTCTTCGACACCCCGCTGCTCGCCGGGCTGCCCGCCGACGCCCGCGAGCAGCTCGCCGCCTCGATCCCCTTCCCGCCCCGTCTCGGGCGCCCGGCCGAGTTCGCCGACCTGGCATGCCACATCGTCGGCAACGAGATGCTCAACGGCGAGGTCATCCGACTCGACGGCGCGCTGCGGATGGCGCCGCGCTAGGAGCCGCAATGGCGCAGGAGGACCTCACCCCCGCCGACCGCTCCTCGCTCGCCGCGGAGCAGGGCACCGTGAACATGGCCGTCGGCGGGCTGCTGCTCTTCGAGGACGGCGAGGGCCTGCGCCACGAGCGCGTGATCGAGCGCGTGCAGGGGCGTCTGCACCTCCTCCCCCGCTACCGCCAGCGGCTGCACAGCACGGCCGCGGGCCTCGCCAACCCCGTCTGGGTCGACGACGACGGCTTCGACCTCGGCTGGCACGTGCGCCGCGCGGTGCTGCCGGCGCCCGGCGGCGACGAGCAGCTCGCCGAGCTCGTCGGCCGCGAGATGTCGCGGCGGCTGGACCGCTCGCGCCCGCTCTGGGAGCTGACGGTCATCGAGGGCGTGGCCGACGGGCGCGCCGGGCTGCTGGCGAAGATGCACCACGCGCTCGTCGACGGCGTCGCGGCGGTCGACATCGGGACCGTCCTGCTCGACCCCTCGCCCGAGCCGCTCGACATCCCCGCCCCCGACGAGCCGTGGGCGCCGCGCTCCTACGAGCGCACGCGCCACCTCACGCGCCTGGCGGCCACGCCGATCGTCCGGGCGCAGAAGCTCCTCCTCGAGAGCGCGACGCGCGCGCTCGCACCCGACCCGCGCCGCGCGGCGGGCGACCTGAAAAGCGCCACCGAGCTGCTCGTCCAGCTCGCACGAACACGCCCCTCGGCGCCGATGACGCCCCTCAACGCCGGCCAGGGCCCCAACCGGCGCTTTGCGATGCAGCGCGCGCCGCTTGCCGAGCTGAAGGTCGCGGGCAAGGCGCAGGGCGGCACGGTCAACGACGCGCTGCTGGCCGCGGTCGCAGGGATGCTGCGCCACTACCTCACCGCCGCCGGCGCCCCGCTGGATCGCCCGCTCGTCGCGCTCGTGCCGGTGAGCGTGCGCCGCACGGGCGAGGAGGGCGGCAACCACATCTCGACGGTGCTCGTCGACCTGCCCGTGGACGAGCCCGATCCAGCCGCGCGGATCGCCACGATCCACGCGACGATGGCCGCGATCAAGCAGTCGGCGGCGGTCCGCGCAGGCGCGCTGCTCGTCGGGGCCGGCGGATGGGCGCCGCCGCTGGTGTCCTCCACGCTCGCCCGCGCAACGGGCGGGGTGCGCGCCTTCAACCTCGTCGTCTCCAACGTCCCGGGCCCGCAGCAGCCGTTCTGGCTCAACGGCTGCCGGCTGCTCGCGGCGCACCCGGCGGTGCCGCTGAACCCCGGGACGCAGGGGCTGAGCGTCGGGATCCTCTCCTACGACGGCGTCGTCTGCTTCGGCCTGCTCGCCGACCGCGACCTGGACCCGCCGCTGACGGTCGCCGCCGAGGGTCTGCGCGCCGCGCTGCAGGAATTGACGCCCTGACACGCCGTCGTCAGGATCCGGAGGCCGGGACTGTCCGTCCCTGCGTCCCGACCTGGAGGGGAAGGTGAGTGACGTGCATCGATCCACGCGGTGGTCGAAGAACGTGCTGGCGGGGGCTGCGGGGGTGCTGGCGGCGCTCGGCGTCGCGACCGGGTTGACGCAGGCCGTGGCGCAGACGACCACCCCGACGGCGACCACCACGACGACGACGACGCCATCGACCACCACGGCGCCGAAGGCTGCCGCGCCGAAGCCGAAGGCGACGACGCGGCAGATCAAGTGCCGGGCCGCGCTCGTTGCGACCAAGCCGCCCGTGAGCAACGCCGAGGACTTCGGCAGCGTCTCCTGTTCGGCGCCGCTCGGAAAGGGCATCCAGCACGACGTCGCGACCGTGACCGCGTCGTCGGCGACCGCCGGCTCGTACGCGGGTCGGGTGAAGCTCTTCTTCAACACCGGGACCGTGCGCGGGACCTACAAGCTGTCGTTCTCGGTCGCCAACAAGACCGTCACCTACGACGGGACGCTGAAGATCTCCAGCGGCACCGGCGAGTTCGCCGGCGTGACCGGCACCGGCACGATCGCCGGGACGAGCGCCGACGCCGTGCACAGCTCGCTCACGGATGCCCTGACGCTGCGGTTCCCGGCCAAGAAGAAGACCGCCTGATGGGTCGCGCCGCGGTCGCGGCGCTCGCCCTCCTGGCGCTCGGATGCGGCGCGCCGGCGGCGCGCGCCGCGTCCGGCCCGCCGGTCCCGATCCTCATGTACCACCACATCGCCCCGGCCCCCGCCTCCGTGCGGCTGCCGGCGCTCTGGGTGTCTCCCGGCGCCTTCGCGGGCCAGATCGCCGCCCTGCGCGGCGGCGGCTACCACGCCGTCACGCTCGGACGCGTGTGGGATGCGTGGCACGGCGGCGCGCCGCTCCCGCGCCGGCCGATCGTGCTGACCTTCGACGACGGCTACGCCGACCAGGTGGCGAGCGCGCTGCCGGTGCTGCAGCGCGCGGGCTGGCCGGGCGTGCTGAACCTCGCGCTCGGCTTCCTGCCGGACATGGGCGGCGAGACGGCCGTGCGCCGCCTGCTCGACGCGGGCTGGGAGCTTGCCTCGCACTCGCTCACGCACCCCGACCTGCGGGCGCTCGGAGCGCCGCGCCTGCGCGAGGAGGTCGCCGGCTCGCGGGCGCGGATCCGCGCGCTCTTCGGCATCACGCCGCGCTTCTTCTGCTACCCGTCGGGCCACCTGAACGCCAGGGTCGTGGCCGCCGTGCGCGCGGCGGGCTACCGTGCGGCGACGACCACCCGCAGCGCGTTCGCGACGCCGCGCGATCCGTGGCGCCTGGCGCGCGTGCAGGTCAGCCGCGGGATGACCGCGACCGACCTGCTGCGACGCCTGCGGGCGCTGCGCCCGCGCTCGTAGCTCAGTTCTGGCTCAGGCGCTCGACGAGCATGGCCTGGCCCATGCCGCCGGCGACGCACATCGACTCGATCCCGTAGCGGCCGTCGCGGGCGTCCAGGCCGTTGAGCAGCGTCGTCATGATGCGCGCGCCGGTCATCCCGAACGGGTGGCCGAGGGCGATCGCGCCGCCGAACGGGTTGAGCTTGTCCTCGTCGATCCCGAGCTCCTCCATGCACGGCACGATCTGCGCCGCGAACGCCTCGTTGATCTCGACGATGTCGATGTCGTCCATCGTCAGGCCGGTCTGCTTCAGGAGCGCCTGGATGGCGGGGATCGGGCCCAGGCCCATGATCTCCGGGCGGATCGCAGCGACCGTCGACGCGATGATCCGCGCCCGCGGCTGGAGGCCGAGGCGCGCCGCCTTGTCCTCGGACATGACGAGCACCGCGGCGGCGCCGTCGTTGAGCGGGCAGGCGTTGCCGGCCGTGACGGTCCCGTTCTCGGGGTCGAAGACCGGGTTCAGCGCGGCGAGCTTCTCGATCGTGGTGTTCGGGCGCGGGCCGTCGTCGCGCGTGTAGGAGCCGCCGTCGGGCAGCGCCACGGGGACGATCTCGCGGTCGAAGTGCCCGGACTCCTGCGCGGCCACCGCGCGCGTCTGGGACACGAGCGCCCATTCGTCCTGGGCCTCGCGGCTGACGTGGCAGCGCTCCGCCACCCGCTCGGCCGTCAGGCCCATCGGGATGTAGACGTCATAGAGCGAGCCCTCGGAGCCGTCGAGCTGGGGGTGCTTGGCCTCCTCGGGGATCCCCGCGCCCAGGCCCGCGCGCGAGACGGCCTCGACGCCGGCGGCGACGTACTGCTCGCCCTCGCCCGCCTTGATCGCGTGGAAGGCCATCCGCAGCGTCTGCAGCGACGAGGCGCAGAAGCGGTTGACCGTGCAGGCGGGAATGTGATGGTCGTAGCCGGCCAGCAGCGTGGCGTTGCGGCCGATGTTGTAGCCCTGCTCGCCGATGCCGGAGGCCGCGCCCATCATCACGTCGACGGTCTGCGAGAAGTCGACCTCGGGGTTGCGCTCGACGAGGGCGCGCAGCGGGGTGGCGGCGAGCTCGTCGGCGCGGACGCCTACGAGCGAGCCCTTGAAGGCGCGGCCGATGGGGGTGCGGACCGCGTCGACGATCACAGCTTCGGGCATGGAGTGCTCCTTGTCGGTTGTGCCTCCGGCGGTCGCACTCCACGGAAGCGTGTTTCACCCGGCGTCACACTCGCCGAGCCTGGGAGCATTCTGACACATTGACTGGCCAGTCAGCCAGTCGCCCTCCCCGTCATCCGTCCACGCCTGACCCGCCGCATGCCCGCATCGCGCCTCGCGGTCGATGACGAGGCAATGCCGCCTTTCTCCCCTCGCCTGCTGCGCCGCGCCGCCGCCCTCTCGGTGGCCTCGCTCGCGGTCGCCGCGCCCGCCCATGCCCAGAGCCTGCTGACCACGCCGCTGCTGCCCGGCCTGCCGCCGGTCTCCGCCGTCGTGCAGATCCCCGGCCTTGCCAACGCGCCCCAGATCACGGTGCTGCCGACCGGTCCGCTGCAGGTGAAGCTCGGCGTCCCCGGCACGGATCGCCTGCACGTCACGATCGCCTCCGGCGGCGCCCTGCGCGGCTACGAGGGCCCCGACCGCCTCGTCGGCGGCCCCGGCCCCGACCGCCTCTACGGCGGCACCGGCCCCGACACGGTCATCGGCAACGGCGGCGACGACCTGCTCGAGGGCGAGTCCGGCGGCGACCGGCTCTCCGGCGGCGACGGCGACGACCACATCTTCGGCGGCGTCGGCCACGACGTCCTGAGCGGCGGCTCCGGCAACGACGTGCTCGCCGGCGGCCCGGCCCCCGACGAGATCGACGGCGGCTACGGCGACGACCTCATCCACGCCGGCGGCGCCGCCGACGACGTCGACGCGGGCCCCGGCAACGACGTGATCTATGCCGACTCGGGCCGCGACCGGATCCAGGCCGGCGACGGCGACGACGTCGTCTACGCCAACAACGGCACCGCCGTCGGCGCGACCGACTGCGGCGCAGGCGAGGACACGATCGTCATCAACCCCTACGACATGAAGGGCGGCGTCTCCAACTCCCAGGACGTGCGCTCGGGCAGGATCCGCAACTGCGAGCACGTCATCGAGTCCGCTCCCGTCCCCGACCTCAGCGTCGGCATCAAGGCGATCCTCGGCGACAGCGGCGGCAGCCGCCACGGCTCCGAGCGCAACGACAACCTGCTCGGCGGCCGCGGCTCGGACCGCCTCGAGGGCCTCGACGGCGACGACGTCATCTGGGGCGACCGCCACGAGACCGACGGCGGCTTGGGCGCCACCGACACGCTCGTCGGCGGCCCCGGCCGCGACACGATCTACGGCGGCCGCGGCTTCAACAGGATCGACGGCGGCTTCGGCGACGACTTCCTGCAGGGCGGCGCGCACCGCAACCGCATCCTCGGCGGCGAGGGCGACGACGAGATCCGCATCCGCGGCCGCGGCCAGAACACCGTCTTCGCGGGCGCCGGCAACGACATCGTCCAGGCCGTCGGCATGCGGGGGATCGTCGACTGCGGCCCCGGCTACGACGTCGTCTACACGGGCCATCGCAAGCCGCGCACGCGCAACTGCGAGAAGCTCGTCAACCGCTGGACGGCCGCGCGCCACGCAAGCACGGGGTAGCCGTCGGAGCGCGTGGGCTCCTAGAGTCTGCGCCGTGTCGCTGCGCCGCCGTCTCCCACCGCTGCTCGCCGTCCTCGTCGCGGTCGCAGGCTGCGGCGGCGACGCAGGCGACGACTCGAGCCGCGCCCGGACCGCGGCCACCACAACGACGGCGGTCGCCGCGCCGGCGGCGACCGGCCCGGCGATCGAGGGCACGGGCTACGAGCTGCGCGCCGCACAGGGCTGGGAGGACGTCAAGCAGCAGCTGTCGGCGAGCTCCGACGTCGTCCTGGCGACCCAGTCGGGCAGCGTCCTGAACGTCCTGCGCGAGAAGGTGCCCGGCGATCAGGACCGCAGCATCGTGCTCGCCGCATTGACCCGCAGCGTGCTCGACGGCGCCGACGCGAAGCAGCGCTCGCGGTCGGTCCCGGTCGTCGTCGACGGCGCCGAAGGCGTCTCCTTCCTCGTCACGCTCACGACCGACCGCGGCCCGGCCGACGGGCGGGTCGTGATCGTCGTGCACGACGGCTACGCCTATGCGATCGCCGGCAGCACGTCCCCCGACGAGCCCGTACCGGCGACGCGCGCGTTCGCGTCGATGCTGAGCTCCTGGCACTGGACCTAGCCTGCCTACACTGGCTCCCGTGCAGCCCTCCCAGCCGTTACCCCAACGCGCGCCCCAGACCCTCTACGACGAGGTCGGGGGCGAGGCCGTGTTCCGCGCGCTCATCGCGCGCTTCTACGCCGAGGTGCAACGCGACACGGAGGTGCTGCGCCCGCTGTATCCCGACGAGGACCTGGGCCCCGCGGCCGAGCGCCTGACGCTGTTTCTCATGCAGTACTGGGGCGGCCCGCAGACGTACATGCAGGAGCGCGGTCATCCCCGCCTGCGGATGCGCCATCACCCGTTCGTCATCGGCCCGCGCGAGCGCGACGCCTGGCTGCGGGCGATGCGCGTCGCCCTCGAGCACTCGGACATCGCCGAGCCGCAGCGCACGCAGCTGTGGGACTACTTCGAGTCGACCGCGGCGCACATGATGAACGCGCCCGCCTGACTACAGGCCGAGGTCGCGGACGCCGAGCTCGTCGGCGCCGAGGTGGTGCGCGAGCTCGTGACGCACGGTCCGCGTCACCTGCTCGCGCAGGAGCTCGGGGTCGTGCCCGAAGTCGCGGCGCAGGGTGTCGCGGTAGATGACGATCCGGTCGGCGACGTCGTCGCGGGCGACGCCGTCGCCGTGGTAGAGGCCGTAGGCGCCGCGCCTGCGCCCGCCGTCGGAGATGACGACCGCGACGTTGCGCTCCAGCGCGCGCTGCAGAAGGTCGGGCAGCTCGTCCATCGCGTCGCGCACGAGCTCGGCGAAGTCCTCGTCGTCGTAGGGGTCGAGATCCATGAACTCGACCTCGTCGGGGTCCGGGGAGATGCCGTCGCGGGCAAGGCGCTCGGACTCCTGCACGAGGCGCTCGAACTCGGCCTCGGACTCGGGCTCGCTCCAGCCGGCGATCCGCAGCCCGAGCGACATCATGACGGCGCCGACGAGCGCGATGCCGACGACGACGAGCGCGCCGCCCTGCAGCAGGCGCACGGGGCTCGAGTAGCTCGGTCCCTGCAGCAGCGCGACGAGCCCCAGCCCGCCGGCGACCGCCACGACCGCCGCCAGCAGGATCCGCCGCACCGACGGCCCGCGCATGCGGCGCCTACTTCATCGAGCGGGCGATGACCACCCGCTGGATCTCGTTGGTGCCCTCGTAGATCTGCGTGATCTTGGCGTCGCGCATCATCCGCTCGACGGGGTACTCGTTGACGTAGCCGTACCCGCCGAGCACCTGGATCGCCTCGATCGTGACGGCCATCGCGGTGTCGGAGGCGAAGAGCTTCGCCATCGACGAGTACTTCCCGAGGTCGGGCTCACCGCGATCGGCCTTCGCGCACGCCTTGTAGAGCAGCTCCCGCGCGGCGGCGGTGCGCGTCTCCATGTCGGCGAGCTTGAACTGGATCCCCTGCAGCGCGTTGATCGGCTTGCCGAACGCGATCCGCTCGCGCGCGTAGCCCGCGGCGTAGTCCGTCGCACCCTGCGCGATGCCGACGGCCTGCGCCGCAGCGCCCAGCCGCGTGCGCTCGAGCGTCCCGAGCGCGACCGACAGGCCCTTGCCCTCCGCCCCGATGCGGTTGGCGTCCGGCACGCGGACGTCGGTGAACGACGGCGAGCCGGTGGGCGAGCCCTTGATGCCGAGCTTGTGCTCGAGCGCGCCGGGGTCGAAGCCCGCGCGGTCGGCCTCGACGACGAAGGCCGTGCTGCGGTTGTTCTCGCGGTCGGTCTTCGCGAAGACGACGTAGAAATCGGCGACGCCGGCGTTCGTGATCCAGTTCTTCTGGCCGTTGATGACCCACTCGTCGCCGTCGCGCACGGCGGAGGTCCGCAGCGCCGCGGGGTCCGATCCGGCCTCGGGCTCGGAGAGCGCAAACGCCGGCGACCACTCGCCGCTCGCGCAGCGCGGCAGGAAGCGCTCCTTCTGCTCGTCGGTGCCGAAGAGCTGGATCGGCAGCGTCCCGAGCTCCTGCACCATGAGGATCAGCGCCGAGGACGCGCAGGCCTTCGCGATCTCCTCGACGGCCATCTGGAGCATGAGCGTCCCGGTCCCCGTTCCGCCGTACTGCTCCTCGAAGGGCAGGCCGAGGACGTCGTGCTCGGCGAGCAGCGCGCGGATGTCGGCCGGGTAGGTGGCCGTGCGGTCGATCTCGGCCGCGCGCGGGGCGATGCGCTCCTGCGCGAGCTGGCGGATCATGTCGCGCAGGTCGGCGAGCTCCTGCGGGATCTCGTAGACGCCGGAGAGGGTGGTCGACACGCCCTCCATCGTACTGCGCGCCCGGCGGCGCTTAGCGAGGGTGGCGACGGGGCATACCTCGCGTATGGGACTAGGCACATCGATCTTCCTCATCGCGCTGGGCGCGATCCTCAAGTTCGCCGTAACGACATCCGTCTCGGGCATCGAGCTCGCGACGGTCGGCGTGATCCTCATGGTCGTCGGCATCGTCGGCCTGGTCATCTCGCTCATGTACGTCATGCAGGCGCGCCGCGGCGTTGCGGCCCCGGTCGCACGTGAGCGCGTCGTCGAGCGCGACCCGTACCTCTAGGCCTCTCACAGACCTCAGAAGAGCAACGCAGGACCCCGGCGCCGGTCGACTTCAGACGACGGGCGCCGGTGCTGTGTCCGGGAGCCGGAACCACCCGACGATGTGACGGTCGCGGACGAGCATGGCCGTCTGGGCGCGGTTGCCGACCCCGCTGCCGCAGCCACCGTGTGCGCCACGGCGCTGCGTGAGGCGGAAGGTCGCAATCGTGTAGCCGCGCGCCGCGCCCGCGCTCGTCAGCACCGCGCCGCAGCTCAGCGAGTCGTTGAAGGTCCTCAGGTCCGTCTGTGAGCTCAGCGTCAGGACGGGCGTGCCGTTCTGGATCCTCGCCGGAAGCGCCCAGTAGGACGTCGCGCGGCCGACATCGCCCGCGCGCAGCGCGGTCGCCCAGCCGCGGATCGTGCGCGTCGCGGCGGGGTCGGCCGGGCCCGTGGCAGCGCGCGGGACGCCTGCGGGCAGGGCCAGCGGACTGCGCGTCGGCGCCTGCCGGCGCGGCGCCTTTCCCGTGAGATCGCGGCGTCCGTCGCCGCCCCCGCATCCTGCGGCGAGGAGGGTCGACAGCACGGCGATCACGGACGCGCGCAGGAGCACGCACCCAGCATCGCAGGCCTCCGCCGAGCCTCCAGACCGCCCGCGCGCCACGACGTGCGGTGTTTGACGTTCAGGAAACCCGGGCAGGGGCGGGCAGAGCCCCCCGAGGGAAGGACCCTTCCGCATGCCCACGCTCGACACGCAGCGATTTGAGCTCCATCTCCCGTCCCGGCGCTCCAACGGCGGCCTCGACCAGGACGAGGAGTGGTGCGAGATCCAGGTCGACGGCGAGCGCCGGCGCATCCGATTGCACGACTACGCCGCGATCTACGACGTTCCCGGGCTGTACGAGCACCTCTTCTCCGAGATGCTCGAGTGCAGCTCGCCGGAGGTCGTCTGTGGGCTGCTGGGAGACGAGCTGCGCCGGGCCGGCGTCGACCCGGCGACGCTGACGGCGCTGGACTTCGGCGCGGGCAACGGCCTCGTGGGCGCGCAGGTGGCGGCGCTGGGCGTCGAGACGGTCGTCGGCATCGACCTGCTGCCCGAGGCCCGCGACGCCGCGCTGCGCGACCGCCCCGACATCTACGACGAGTATCTCGCGCTGGATCTCACCGACATGAGCCTGCGCGAGCGCGCGGGGCTCCAGGCGCACGGCTTCGACGCGATGACCTGCGTCGCGGCGCTCGGCTTCGGCGACATCCCACCGCTCGCGTTCGCGAAGGCCTTCAACCTCGTCGACTCGCCCGGCTGGATCGCGTTCAACCTGCGCGAGCGCTTCCTCGACGACGATGACCCGGCCGGCTTCGGCGCATTCATCGGGCGCATGTTCGACGAGGGCGTGCTCCAGGAGCGCGCGCGCCGCAGCTACACGCATCGCGTGTCGATCGCCGGCGAGCCGCTGACCTACCTCGCACTCGTCGCGACCAAGCGCCGCGACGTGCCGCTGAGCTGGATCGACGAAGCAGCTAGCTCCGCGTGAGCGCGCCGCCGGCGCCGGCGGCCATCAGCGCGCCGGCGAAGGAGCCGAGGAGCATGCCGTGCAGCTCCTCGCGGGTCATGTCGGCGTGCTCGATCCAGTCGAGGATCGCGGCGTCGAGGAAGGCCAGCCAGCCGAAGACCGCCGCGCGCGTCGCGGGCCGGTCGCCCTCCGGGCCCAGGCCCGCGAGGATCTGCGCGGCCGTCTCGGCCCGGACCTGCGCCATCGTCGCGCGCACCTCGGCGGCACCGGCGCTCTCGAGCATCTTCGCGTAGGCGCGGGGACGCTCCTGCACCCAGCCGAGGAAGGCGTCGAGCGTCACCGACAGCTGCTCGGCCGGTGGCAGCGACGTGTCGATCTGCGTACGCGCCCGCAGCTCGGCCGCCCCCGCCGACAGCGCTGCCTCGAAGAGGCGGCTCTTGCTCGGGAAGTAGTGGTACAGCAGCGCCTTGGAGATCTTGGCCTCGCGGGCGATCTGCGACATCGACAGCGCGTCGTAGCCGTGCTCGGCGAAGAGCTCCGTCGCGCGCTCGAGCAGCAGCGCACGCCGGTCCTCGCTCTGCATGCGGCGATACGCGGGCTCGGCCACGCCCGGAGTCTAGCGAGCTCTTGACCGCCGGTAGACAGGCGTGCGGCCATCGGGCTCGCCGCGACCGGCGCAAGGCGATCGGTACCCTCGGCGCATGCCCTCCGTCTTCGATTCGGCCAGCATCGAGGTCACGCCCGGGCAGGCGCAGGACGCGCTCGCCGACGGCAGCGCGCAGGTCGTCGACGTCCGCGAGCCCTACGAGTGGGAGGCGGGCCGCATCGAGGGCGCGCTGCACATCGAGCTCGAGCGCCTGGCCTCCAACGCGGCCAAGATCGACACCGACCGCCCGGTCATCTTCCACTGCCGCCTCGGCGCCCGCTCGGCGATGGCGGCGCAGGCCTTCCGCGGCATCGGCGTCGACGCCTACTCGATGGCCGGCGGCATCGAGCGCTGGGCCACGGAGGGCCGCCCGATGACTCCCGACGGCGCCGTCGTCGCCGACCACTGAGCGCCCGCCGGCACCCCTGGTTGTCGAGCGCGCCGGGCGGGTACATCAGCCTCCACATACCAAAGGAGCTGCATGTACATCGGCCTCGGAACGCTGCTGCTGATCATCATCATCCTGATCCTCGTCTTCTGAGGACCCTCCCCCCAGAAACGATCCTCAGGGTGCAAGGGCCCGCTCCCCGAGCGGGCCCTTCGCATGTCGGGCGCCGGCATTTTCTAGGATCACCACGATCAGATCTCAGCGAGGGGAGCCTGCAATGACGGAGGGCGAAGCACACGAGGTCGTCAGCGGCGACGGATACGCCGTCGCGAACATCGCGGCCCTCGGCGACGGCGGCGGGTTTCGCAAGATCCGCGGGGCGCTCGACGTCAAGGCGCTCGGCATCAACGTCATCGTGATGCCGCCGGAGTTCGCCGGACGCCGGCACTACCACTACGAGCAGGAGGAGACGTACTTCATCCACCAGGGCCACTGCGAGCTCGAGCTCGGCGACGGCGTCGTGCACCGCCTGGGCCCCGGTGGCGTGGCGCGGATCGACCCGGCGACGGTGCGCCGGATCCGCAACGTCGGCGACGAGAACCTCGTCTACCTCGCGGTCGGCGGCAAGGACGGCTACGTCTCGGGCGACGGGCACCTGCTGCCCTCCGAGGAGACGTGAGCCGCGGGCGCGCGTCCGCGCTGACGGCGATCGCGCTGGTCGCCTGCGCGTGCGCCGGCGCCGCGGGTGCGGCCGCGGCCCGGACGGCGGCCGGCGCGACCCGGCCCGCCGTCGCGCTGTCGGCGCGCTACGACGACGGCGCGGGCCACGTCCGCAGCGGTCGCCTGACGTGCGACGCGAAGGGGCAGCGCGCGACCGGCGCGCTCGCGGGGCGCGTGTCCGCCGCGCGACAGTGCGCACGCGTGCGCGCGCTGCGAGGCTTCCTCACGCACGCGCCCCCCGCCGGGCGCATCTGCACGCAGATCTACGGCGGTCCGCAGACGCTGCGCGTCACCGGCAGGATCGGCGGCTCCGGGGTGCACCGGCGCTTCACGCGCACGAACGGCTGCCGCATCGCCGACTTCGCGCGCGCCGTGCGCGCGCTGCCGATCGCGCCCTAGCGCTTCACCGAAAAGAATCCCCCGGCCGCCGGAGCCGCGGGTAGGCTCGCCGCACTGATGAAGCGCGTCGTCGTCATCGCGTTGTCCTTGTTCTGCTGCGTCTTTCCGGCGAATGCCCTCGCGGCCGACGAGCGGGTCGTCGTCGTCGGCAACGTCCTCGTCGACCGCGGCGAGACGTCCAAGGACGTCTACGTCGCAAACGGCGACGTGACCGTGCGCGGCACCGTCGACGGCGACATCGTCGTCGCGGACGGCGACGTGACGATCCGCGGCCATGTGCAGGGCGACGTCGTGACGCTCGCCGGCACTGCGACGCTCGGGCGCCGCGGCGTCGTCGACGGCGACGTCGTCTACGCCGACAAGAAGCCGCAGGTCGCCTCCGGCGCGCAGGTCGGCGGCAAGGTCGAGAAGCTCAAGGTGGGCGACATCGGGACCGCGGTGAAGATCGGGGTCTGGGTCGCCGTGACGGTCTCGACGTTCGTGCTGGGCCTCCTGTTGCTCCTGCTCTTCCCGCGCGCCGCCGACGCGGTCGCGCGCACCGCTCGCGCGCGCACGGGGCTGTCCGCGCTCGTCGGCGTGCTCGCGTTCATCCTCCTGCCGGTGATCGCGTTCGGCGTGCTCTTCACGGTCGTCGGGATCCCGCTCGGGATCGGCCTGCTGCTCGCCCTGCTGCCGCTCTACGGCCTCGCCTACACCGCGAGCGCGTTCGTCGTGGGCCGGCTCGTCCTGAAGAAGACCGCGCGGATCCTCGCGTTCATCGTAGGGCTCGTGATCCTGCGCCTGCTCGCGCTCGTCCCCTTCGCCGGCGAGCTCGTCTGGGTGCTCGCGACGATCCTCGGGCTCGGCGCGCTGCTGACGGCCGCGCTGCGCGCGCGCAGCGCGTAGCCTGCTTCTGCAGGATCACGTGCAGGAGCAGGGCTTCTGAGCCCTGTTGCAACGGCATTGCTAGCGTCGCCGCCCGGCCCCTGATGCCCGCTTCCCCACTCCGCCGCCTCATCGTCAGCTGCACCCTGGTCGTCCTCCTGGTCGCCGGCGCGATCGTGCTCGGGACGGCCGGGCCCGCCGGCGCCGACCTGTCGGGCAGGATCTCGACGGCGTCCGGGCGCGCGCAGGCGCTGCGCTCCGCCGTCGCCGCGGAGACGCGCAGGATCCAGTCCTCCAGCCGCGGGCTCGCACAGGCGCAGGCGCGGCTGCGCCGGGCGCAGGCCGCCGCCGCCGAGGAGCAGGCGCAGCTGAAGGCGGTCGAGAACGCGCTCGACCGCGCCCGCGACCGCCTCACCCGGCTCATCAGCCGCCAGCACGAGGCGACCGACGCGCTGCGTGCGAACCTCGTGACCGCCTATCGCAACCCGGCGCCGGACCTCGTCTCGGTCATCATCGAGGCCCACGGCTTCAGCGATCTGCTCGAGAAGGCCGACTTCCTCAAGCGCGTCGGCAAGCAGAACGCGCGGATCATGGACAACGCCCGCCACTCGCGGGTGAAGGTCACGCACCAGGCCAGCGAGCTCGCGACGATCCAGGCCCGCCAGCACGACATCACCGCGCGCCTCGTGGCGCGGCGCAACCGCGCGCAGGCCGTCGAGAGCGCTCTGCTCAACGAGCGCGCACGGCGGCTGGCCGGGCGCGACATCAAGCGCGCCGAGCTGCGCACGATCCAGAACCAGCTCGCCGAGCTGCGCAAGAAGCTCGCGCGCACCGCGCGCGCGGGCATCCAGACGAACGCGGGCGGCACCGCCCAGCCCCCGCCCGGCGCGCCTGCGGCCGTCGGGCTCGTCATGGCCGCGGGGAACGCGATCGCCGGCCTGCCCTATCTCTACGGCGGCGGCCACGCCGGCTTCAAGGACACGGCCTATGACTGCTCGGGCTCCGTGAGCTACGCGCTCGCGGCGGCAGGGCTCGTCTCCTCGCCCATGGCGTCGGGTCCCTTCATGAGTTGGGGCGAGCCCGGTCCCGGCACGTGGATCACCGTCTACGCGAACGCGGGCCACGCGTTCATGATCGTGGCCGGCTGGCGCTTTGACACGTCTGCGCTGTCGGGCGGCGGGACGCGCTGGTCGCGCGACACGCGCAGCGTCGCGGGCTTCGTGGCGCGCCACCCGCCGGGGCTCTGAAGAAGGCCTGGCGAGCTACGCGGGTGGGTGGATCTCGCGCTTGAGGATCTTCCCCGTCGGCCCCTTCGGGAGCTCGTCGACGAGCCAGATGTGGCGTGGGTACTTGTAGCCGGCGACCTGCTCCTTGACGAAGGCCTTCAGCTCCTCGGGATCGGCCGTCGCCCCCTCCTTCAGCGCGACCGCGGCGCCGACCTCCTCCCCGAGCGCGTCATGCGGGACGCCGACGACGGCGACCTCGCGCACGGCCGGGTGCTCGTAGAGGACCTCCTCGACCTCGCGCGGGTAGACGTTGTAGCCGCCGCGGATGATGAGCTCCTTCTTGCGGTCGACGATGAAGAAGTAGCCGTCCTCGTCGACCTTCGCCATGTCGCCGGTGGCGAACCACCCGTCCTTGATCGACGCGGCCGTCGCCTCGGGCTGGCGCCAGTAGCCCTTCATGACGTTGTGGCCCTTGATGAGGATCTCGCCGACCTCGCCGGTCGCGACCTCCTCGCCGTCGTCGTCGACGAGCTTCATCTCCACGCCGTCGATCGGCGTGCCGATCGAGCCCGCCTTGCGCTCGCGATCGGGGTGGTTGAAGGACGCCACCGGCGATGTCTCGCTGAGCCCGTAGCCCTCGAGGATCTTGCAGCCGAAGGCCTTCTCGAAGCCGCGCAGCACCTCGACCGGCATCGAGGCGCCGCCGGAGGCGCAGACGCGCAGGCAGCTGATGTCGAACTTCTCGCGCTCGGGGTGGTTCAGGAGCGCCCCGTACATCGTCGGCACGCCCTCGAAGACCGCGCAGCCGTCGCGCTCGATGATCTCCAGCGCCTTGCCGGCGTCGAAGCGCGGCAGCAGCGTGATCGTCGCGCCGCCGAGGATCGCCGCGTTCATCGTGCACGTCTGCCCGAAGGAGTGAAAGAGCGGCAGGCCGGCGAAGATGACGTCGCCGACGCCGAGGTCGAAGAGGCTCGCGGCGACCTCGACGTTGCGGCGCAGGTTGTCGTGGGTCAGCTCGGCGCCCTTGGGCTTGCCCGTGGTGCCCGAGGTGTAGAGGATCACCGCCGTGTCGTCGCCGGCGCGGTCGACGACCTCCTCGTCGGGCTCGTGGGCGAAGATCAGCCCCTCGATCTCCCCCGGCTTGACCGGCACGACCTCCACCCCGCCGGCGTCGGCGGCGCCCTGCTCGGCGGCCGCGAGGAAGTCGTGCCACGCGAAGAGGACCTTGACCTCGGGGTCGGAGAGGTAGAAGCCGACCTCGCGCGCCTTGAGGAGCACGTTCATCGGGACGACGACGGCCCCGGCCCGCAGCACGCCGTAGTACACGGCCGGGAAGTACGGGACGTTGGGGAGCATGATCCCGACGCGGTCGCCGGGGCCGACGCCTTTGCTCGTGAGCATCGCCGCCACGCGAGCGCTGGCCTGGTCGAGCAGCCCGTAGTTGAACGCGGCGTCGTCGAGCTTGCAGGCGATGACGTCGGGGTGCTCGGCTGCGATGCGCGTGAGGTTCAGCGCGAGGTTATGAGACATGGGGTCGAATCTATCCGTCCGCTCGAAGGTTCGCCACATCGCTGCGGTCGACATGGCGCGATGATCTGCGTCATGCCCGACCGCCTGCCGATCAACCGCTCGATCTCGATCCCGCTCGAGGAGATCGTCCTGCGTGCCAGCCGTTCCTCCGGGCCGGGCGGCCAGCATGCGAACGTCACCTCCTCGCGCATCGAGGCAAGCTTCGACGTCGCCGCGTCCGGCGCGCTGGACGACGCCCAGAAGCAGCGCGTCATCGCCCGCCAGGGGCCGGTCGTCCGCGCCATCGCCCAGGACGCCCGCAGCCAGACGCGCAACCGCGCGCTCGCACTCGAGCGCCTCGCCAACCGGATCGCGACAGCGCTCGAGGTGCCGCGCTCGCGGCGCCCGACGAAGCCGACGAAGGGCTCGCGCCAGCGGCGTTTGGAGTCCAAGCGCCGCGACGCCGAGCGTAAGCGGGCCCGCCGGCGGCCCGCCGCCGACGACTGACCGGCCGACCGCGCTCAGGCGCCGCCGTGCGCGCCCTCTCCGAGGTCCTGCGCGAACGTGCGGTAGTCGTAGATCGGCCAGGCCTCGGTCTTCACGCCCGGGCCCATCTCGCGGATGATCGGCAGCGAGCCGAGCGCGCGGTCGAGATCCTCCGCCGTCGGCAGGTCGACGATCGCCAGCACGACGCGCTGCCCCGCGACCTTCCACAGATGCGGGACGGCGCCGGCGTCGATCGCGCCGATCGCCGCCTCGGCCTCGCGCTTCCAGGTCTCGACGAGATCGTCGTTGCTGACGTTGGCGGGCTGCGTGACGTCGAAGCGGACGAAGAACAGCATGGTGCCTCCTCCTCCTGGTCGGGATGCTGCGGTGATCCTCCCGCGCCCCCCGCCCGCTGGCAACTACCGACGCACGTCCTCGCAGTCGGCGGCGACGACGTCGCCGATGCTCGCGAAGACCGTGTCGCGCCCCGCCCCGCAGTTCACGATGTCCAGCCCGCCGGCGACGACGTTGATGCGGTCGTCTCCCGGGCCGCCGTCGATGGCGTCGGGATCGAGGTTGCCGAAGATCTCGTCGTTGCCGGCCCCGCCGAAGATCCGGTCGGCCCCGCGGTCGCCGGTGATGCGGTCGTCGCCCTCGTCGCCGTTGATCGTGTCGTTGCCGCCGCGGCCGGCCATGATGTCGTGACCCGGGCCGCCGGAGAGCTCGTCGTCGCCGTCCTCACCGTCGACGTAGTCGTCGCCGGCGCGCCCGAAGAGGTGGTCGTTGCCCGCGCGCCCGAAGATCGAGTCGGCGTCGGCGGTGCCGCTGAGCGTGTCGTCGCCGCTCGTGCCGCGGATGATCGACGGCAGCTCGACGTCGTTGGCGCCCTCCGCAGGCACGCGGATGACGAGCTCACAGCCCTCGAGGACGTCGCGCCCCGGCGCGTCCTCCTCGACGTAGACCGTGTCGTTGCCCGCGCCGCAGTCGACGGTGTCGGCGCTGTCGTCGGCAGCGCGGATCGAGTCGTCGCCGGCGCCGCCCCTGAGGACGTCGGGACCGGGGCCGCCGACGACCTCGTCGTTGTCGTCGCCGCCGTCGAGCGTGTCGCGTCCCGAGCCGCCGTCGAGCCGATCCTGGCCCGCGCCGCCGCCGAGGCGGTCGTTGCCCTGCCCGCCGCGCAGGATGTCCTGGCCCTCGTCGCCGAGCATGTTGTCGCCGCCGCGGCCGCCGTCGAGCGTGTCGTCGCCGCGGCCGCCGCTCATCTGCTCGGAGCCCGCCTCGCCGAAGAGCTCGTCGTCGCCGTCGTCGCCGAGCATCCGCCGGTCGTCCCCGCGGCCGCCGCGCAGGACGTCGTCGCCGGGCCCGCCGGACATGAGCTTCTCGTTGCCGAAGCCCTTCTCGACGAGCTGGTCGTCGCCCTCGCCGCCGCGGATCGTGTCGTCGCCGTCGCCGCCGTCGAGCGTGTCGTTGCCCGCGTCGCCGTCGATCGTGTCGTTGCCGGTGCCGGCGTCCACGCCGTCGTCGCCCTCGCCGCCCGAGAGCGTGTCGTCGCCGCTGCCGCCGGTGAGGAAGTCGTCGCCCTCGCCCCCGGACATGCGGTCGCTCTGCGCCCCGCCCGACACGCGATCGGCGCCCGGGCCCCCCTCGAGCACGTCGCGCGCGCGGCCGCCGCGCAGGAGGTCGTCGCCCTCGAGGCCCTGGATGCGGTCCGCGCCGCGGGTCCCCGTGAGCGCGTCGTTGCCCGGCGTCCCGAGGAGAAGCGCGAGCCCGGGCTGCACGACGATCCCGGCGGGCGCCGTGCCCGGCAGGCTCACGATGTCAAGTCGCCGGCGCGACAGCGGGCTCACGAGCGCGAGCGTCCCGTCGCCGGCGTTCGCGAAGTAGATCCGGCTCGCGTCCGTGGTCCACGCAGGCGCTCCCACGCCGGGGCCCGCGGCGAGGCGGCGCGAGCGGCCGCTCGTGAGGAAGACGAGCGCCCCGGCCGAGCCGCCCGCGCGCGCGCCGACCGCAAGGCGCGTGCGCCCGGGCGAGAGCGCGAGCTGCCCGCCGGCGCCCGCGGGCAGGCGGACGGAGCGCTTGCGGACGCGCCGCGCGCCCGGCCCGATGATCCGCAGCCGCCCGCGCGCGCTGACGAGCGTGCGCCCGTCGTCGACGATCGCCACGCCGACGGCGCCCGGGACGCGCACCCGCCGCAGCCGGCGCTTGGCGCGCGGGTCGATCATCGCGACCGCGCCGCGCGCGAGCACGACGGCCGCGACGCGACCATCCTCGCGCAGCGCGATCGTCTCGCCCTGGCCTCCGAGCGCGACCGAGCCGCGCAGCCCGAGCGACGCGCTGTCGAGGATCCGCAGCCGGGGCCCCTGGACGGCGTAGAGACGCCGGCCGTCGGGCGACAGCGCCAGCGACGTGATCGGCGCCGTTCCGTGCGCGCGTCGCGTGATCTCGGCCTGCCCGTTGACGTCGATCGCGACGATCGTGGCGCCCGCGGCCGCGAAGCCGCGCGAGCCGTCGCGCGACACCGCGACCGCCAGGCCCGGCGCGGGCAGGGCGATCCGTGCGACGACCTTGTCGCTCGTGAGGTCGACGAGCGGCAGCTCCGGCGTCCTCGTCGCGACCAGCGCAACGCGCGCCTCGGCGACCGCGGGGATGACGGCGAGCACCAAGAGCGCAAGCGCCCCCGCCCTACGTCCTGCTCTCATCCGCTGCTCATGCCGGCCACGCCTGCTCCAACACGACCGGCGGCGCGTCGGACCGCTTCCGCGGCCCGCCGGCGTCAGTCCTTGTGCAGCAGGTCCTTCGCCTTGTCGGCTGCGTCGCCGACGGTGTCCTTGACCTTGCCCGAGGCGCGGTCGACCTTGCCCTCGTTCTTGAGGTCGTCGTCGTCGGTGAGGTCTCCCACCGCTTCCTTCGCGCGACCCTTGACGTCGTCCATCGTTCCGTCTGACATGCGTTCTCCTTCCGGGGAAGTGCCGTGGAGAACTCCCGTACCCGGAACGCGGGGGTTACAGACCGGTGGGGTGGCGCACGACGTACCCCTTGCCGGAGCGCATGTCGCTCTGCCAGCGCGTACCGGCGCCGGAGCGCCCGCTGGTGTCGAAGCGCAGCCCGGCGATGACGGCGTAGATGTGGCCACCGTTGGCGTACAGCGTGACCCACTGTCCTGGTCCTGCGTCGCCCCAGGTCTCGAAGCTGCCCGAGGGCATCGCCGTCTCGAGCAGGCCCGCGCCGTGCAGCGCGTAGGAGACCGAACCCGAGCAGTCATAGCCGGCGTCGTCCCACTTGCCGTGCCCGCCGCCGTAGATGTAGGGCTTCGTGGCGATCTGGTTGCCGGCGTTGATCATCGCCTGGATCGGGAGCGGCGCCATCGCCGGCGCCGTGGCCGTGCCGTCGGGGTTGATCGTGGCGACGAAGCCGGGCCCGATCTGCAGCGGCGGCGGGGTCGGCGGCGGCGGCGGCTTCGGCGGCGCCAGCTTCTTCGGCAGCGCTCCGCCGGTGGCCTGAGCGGCCACGACCGCGCCGCCGTTGCGCGCCACGTCGGTGATGATCATGGCGTCGGTGCGCGTGACCTTGCCGTCGACAGGGCGGCGCTGGGACTGCTCGAAGGCCTTGACGTTCGCGGTCGTGCCCTTGCCGAACTCGCCGTCGGCCGGGGTTTTCAGGCCGGTGCGGCTCAGCAGCTTCTGCAGCGACTTGACGTCCCGGCCGGTGTCCCCTTGTTTGAGGGTCCGCTCTCCGAGGGTAAGGCTACGACCACGCTTCTTCGCCGCCGCGCCCGCAACGGGAACGAGCAGGAGGAGCGCCACGAACAACGTGGTGATACGGAACAACGACTTCACGCGGGCATGACCCCTTCTCCTTCGGGTGCCTGCGGGGTTAGCTGACGGGCTCGCGCAGAAAGAGCTAGCGCTATGCCGCACAAGACGGCGATTCGCCCCTGGGAGGAAGATTCCTCCCAATATTGGTTCCCCCGCTCCCTGCCGATCGACGGCACGGATTCGGCTGATCACTGACCGGCGAAACCCTAGCGTAGGTTCAGGACGAATGCACGAATGGGTGCAGAACCACGCCATGACGCAGGGTATTCCTACGCAGCTGGAGCGCGGTGACGCGTGCGCAGGCGGGTGCAGCCGCCCGCCAGAGCCTGAATCGACGCTGAAGGCGCTGCCGTCCTCGCACGGGCCGCCTCGCCGGCGACGCGCGGGCTACGCGATCGTCGTCGCGAGCGCGATGAGCGCGGTCGCGGCGAGCGCGGCGAGCACCGCCCATTCGTAGCGCTCGCCCTGCAGCCAGCCGAACGCGCGCCGGCCGAGCAGCTGGCCGGCCAGGGCCGCGAGCAGCAGCAGCCCGATCGCGGGCGGCATCGTGAACGTCGAGCTCAGCAGCAGCGCCGGCAGGCCGAGCACGGCCTCGGCGAGAAAGATCGCTGCGAGCGTGTCGCGCATCTGCGCCGGCGACGCGCGCCGCGCCAGCAGGCAGAAGACGAGCGGCGGGCCGTTCAGCGACGTCGACGTGCCGAGCGCGCCCGCGCTGACGCCGGCGGCCGGCATGTGCCACGAACGCGGCGGCAGCAGCGCATCGGCCCGGCGGCTGCGCACGCGCAGCGCCAGCCCCGCGAGGACCGCGAGCGCGACCAGGACCGACAGGGGCTGCTCGGGCACGGTGCGCAGCACGAGTACGCCCGCGACGATCCCCGGCAGCGACCAGGCGACGAGCGCGACGGCGTCGCGCACGAGCACCTGCGGACGGCGGCGCTCGGTCGCGAGCGTCAGGCTGTTGAGCAGGATCGCGGTGATGAAGCCCGCCGTCACCGCCTCGTGCGGACCGAGCAGCGCGAACAGGATCGGCGCCGAGACGAGCGCGAAGCCGAAGCCCGTCGCCGACTGCAGCGCGGCGCCGACGAACAGCGCCAGCACCGCGCCGGTGACCGTCAACGCGCCGTCACGCCTGGGGCTCCCCGCTGGTCAGAGGTCGCAGCGACGAGTGCGAGGGCGACCTCGGCCCGCGTGCGCAGCGAGTGCTCGACGACGTACTCGGTGGGCGTGTGTGCCCCGCCGCCGCGCGGCCCGAGCCCGTCGATCGTCACGTCGATGACCGGCGCGAGATAGCTCGCGTCGCTCGCGCCGCCGCGGTCCGTGCCGCAGATCGGTCGCCCGAGCCGCGCGCTCGCAGCGGCGAGCAGCGGGGCCGTGCGCTCGCGGGCGTCCATCCCGGGCCAGCGGCGCAGGAGCTCGGCCTCCAGCCGCACGCCGTCGACGCGCTCGGGCACACCGGCCAGCACGTCGTCGAAGGTCTGCAGCTCGTCGGCGCGCAGGTCGCACAGCAGCTCGCCGGCCGCCGGCACGACATTGAACGCGTCGCCGCTGCGCACGACCGTCGGCACCGCCGTCAGATGGTCGTCGCCGGCGGGATCGTGGCGCGCCGCGACCGCCTGCGCGGCCGCGGCGAGCGCGAGCAGGGCGTTGGCGCCGCGGTCGGGAGCGGCCCCGGAGTGCGCCGAGCGGCCATGGGCGACGACACGCAGCGTTCCTGCGGCCTTGCGGCGCACCACGACGGCCTCCTCGCCCTCGGAGGTGAGCTCGCCCCCCTCGAAGCACAGACAGGCGTCATAGCCCGCAAAGCGCGCCGTGTGCGCGAAGCCGCCGGCGCGCCACTCCTCGTCGCACACGAGCAGCAGCGCGACCTCGGCGTAGCGCTCGGGCGCCGTGGCGAGCTCGCGCAGCACGCCGAGCGCGAGGACGTTGCCGCCCTTCATGTCGACGGTGCCGGAGCCGACGAGGTTCGCGCCGTCGCGGCGCAGCGGCTGGTGGTCCTGATGCGCGATGACCGTGTCGACGTGCCCCAGCAGCACGAGACGGGCGTGGCCGCTGCCCCGCAGGGTGAGGACCAGGTCGTCGGCATGACCCGGCGAGGAGCACGCAGAGCGCTCCGCGCGCGCCTGCGCGGGGGCGAGCGACACCGCGACCGCGATCGCGGCCTCAGCGCCCGCCACGTCGCCGGACGGCGAGGACACGGCGACGAAGCGCTCGAGGTCCTCGGTCGCGCGCGCGGCGATCCGCTCGGCGCCCGCTGCGATCCAAGGCTCCATCGCCCGGATCTGCGGGACTAGCCGAGGACCGCTTCGAGCCGGCGCTCGAGCGCGCCCGCGATGGCCTCGCGCACGAAGCCCTCCTCGAAGCGCTCGACGGTGGCCTCGAGGAAGCCCTCGATGACGAGCCGCTTGGCGCGCTCGAGCGACAGCCCGCGCGAGCGCAGGTAGTACAGCTGCTCGGGGTCGATCTGGGCGATCGCCGCCGCGTGCGTGCAGCGCACGTCGTTGGCGAGGATCTCCAGGCCGGGGATCGAGTCGGCGTGCGCCTTCTTCGTGAGCAGCAGGTTGCGCGACTCCTGGAAGGCGTCGATCTGCTGCGCGCCCGGGTCGACCTTGATCATCCCCGACCAGACCGTGCTCGAGCGCCCGTCGAGGATGCCGCGGAAGGCGAGGTCGGAGGTCGTGTTGGCGGCGGCGTGCTTCTGGGTCGTCGCATAGTCGAGGTGCTGGCGCCCGTGGGTCGCGTACGCACCGGTGACCTTCGCGTCGGCGCCCGTGCCGGCGAGCTGGGTGTCCATCGCGACGCGGCCGTTGCCGGCGCCGAAGCCCAGCGCGATCCAGTCCAGCGCGCCGTCGCGCTCGATGACGGCCCGCTGGGAGCCGAAGATCCACGACTTCTCGCTGAGGCCCTGGGCGCAGACGTAGCGCAGGTTCGCGTTCTGGCCGATCGACAGCTCGGTGACGGTGCTGAAGAGCGCCTCGTGCTCCTCGGTCGAGACATACTGCTCCCAGACCTCCGCCTGCGCGCCCTCCTCGAGGACGACGAGCGTGCGCCAGTGCAGCGCGGTCTGCGCCTGCGACTGGGCGACGGTGACGACGATCGGCGCCTCGACGACCACGCCGCGCGGGACGTAGACGAACGCGCCGCCCTGCCAGCCGGCCTCGTTGCGGGCGACGAACGGGTCCTCTCCGGAGACGATCGTGCCGAAGTGGCGCTCGACGAGCTCGGGGTGCGCCTGCGCGGCGACGCTGAGCGGTAGGACGATCGTGCCGTCGGCGGCCGGCTCGGGCGGACCGCCGTGGACGTGGTCGACCTGCTCGAGCAGCGTGGCGCCCAGGGGCGTCGCGAAGACCCCGAGGCCGCTCGCGTCCGCGTCGGCGGGCTCCGGAGAGCCGTAGGAGTCGAGGTCGAGCGTCTTGAGCGACGTGAACTCCCAGCCCGGGTTGCCCCGGTAGCTCGGCAGCGGCAGCGACGCGCTCAGGGAGACGGCGCGCTCCCGGCGCGCCGTCAGCCAAGCCGGTTCGGTCGCCGTGGAGGGACTAGCCAATTGACCCCTCCATCTGAAGCTCGATCAGCCGGTTCATCTCGACGGCGTACTCCATCGGCAGCTCCTTGACGATCGGCTCGATGAACCCGTTGACGATGAGCTTGCCCGCCTCCTCCTCGGTGAGCCCGTGGCTCATGAGGTAGAACAGCTGCTCGTCGCCGACCTTCGAGACGGTCGCCTCATGGCCGACGTTGACGTCGTCCTCGCCGATGCGGATCGTCGGGTAGGTGTCCGAGCGCGACTGGTCGTCGAGCAGCAGGGCATCGCAGACGACCTTGGACTTCGAGCCGTGCGCGCCCTTGGCGACCTCGAGCAGGCCGCGGTAGGAGCCGCGCCCGCCGTCCTTGGAGATCGACTTGGCGAAGATGTTCGATGTCGTGTTCGGCGCGGCGTGGACGATCTTGCCGCCGGCGTCCTGGTGCTGGCCGGCGCCCGCGAAGGCGATCGACAGGATCTCACCGTGGGCGCGCTCGCCCGTGAGGTACACCGACGGGTACTTCATCGTGAGCTTCGAGCCGAGGTTGCAGTCGACCCACTCGACGGTCGCGTCGCGCTCGGCGATCGCGCGCTTGGTGACGAGGTTGAAGACGTTCGTCGACCAGTTCTGCACCGTCGTGTAGCGGATCCGCGCGCCCGGCTTGGCGATGAGCTCGACGACCGCGGAGTGCAGCGAGTCCGACGAGTACGTCGGCGCCGTGCAGCCCTCGACGTAGTGCACGTAGGAGCCCTCGTCGGCGATGATCAGCGTGCGCTCGAACTGGCCCATGTTCTCCGTGTTGATGCGGAAGTAGGCCTGCAGCGGCATCTCGATGTGGACGCCCGGGGGCACGTAGACGAACGACCCGCCCGACCAGACGGCGCTGTTGAGCGCGGCGAGCTTGTTGTCGTTCGCCGGGATGATCGTCGCGAAGTACTCCTTGATGAGCTCCTCGTGCTCACGCAGGCCCGAGTCCATGTCCATGAAGATCACGCCCTGCTTCTCGAGCGCCTCGTTGATCTGGTGGTAGACGACCTCGGACTCGTACTGCGCTCCGACCCCGGAGAGGAACTTGCGCTCGGCCTCGGGGATGCCGAGGCGGTCGAAGGTCTTCTTGACGTCGTCGGGGACGTCGTCCCAGGACCGCTCCGCGCGCTCGGAGGCGCGGACGAAGTAGTGGATGTTGTCGAAGTCGACCTCGGCCAGATGCGGCGAGCCCCAGGTGGGCATCGGCCGGGCGAGGAAGTACTCGAGCGCCTTCAGGCGGAAGTCGCGCATCCACTGCGGCTCGTTCTTGAACTCGGAGATCTTCTCCACGAGCTCCTTCGTCAGACCCTTGGGCGCCTTGTAGAGGTAGTTCTCGGCGTCGTGGAAGCCGTACTTCTCCGTGTAGTCGGAGTTGATGTCCTGCAGGCTCTCTTGCTCGGCGACGGTCTCGGGAGTTGCCATCTCGGTTACTCAACCTCCAGCTTGATCATGTCGTCCTCGACGCGGACGTCGAAGGTGTCCACGGGGACGTAGGCGGGCAGGGTGACGGGCTTGCCGGTTCGCAGGTCAAAGAGCGATCCGTGACGCGGGCATTCGACCGTGCAGCGGGCGGGGTCGAACTCGCCGTCGGCCAGGTTGCCGTCGTCGTGCGAGCAGCGATCCTCGATCGCGAGGAGCTCGCCGTTGCAGTTGAAGATCCCGATCTCGAGGTCCTCCCACGCGATCGTGCGCGAGGCGCCGGGCGGAAGCTCGGAGGCAGGGCAGATGTCAAGGGTCTCGGTCATGGGGAGAGGAGCGCGCGAACCAATCCCGTCCGCAGCACTCGGATTTGCTCTGTGCAGCATAGCCGGGGTTGGCGGGCTTGAACAGATCCGGTCAACGACGTCAGAGCCGATCGGAGCCGCTGGGGTGGCGTTCGATTCCGCCCTCGGCCTCGCTCGGCGGGGTCTCGGGCTCCCAGTCGACGGCGGCGCCCAGCGCCGCCCCCTTGAGGACCTTCAGCGTCAGCAGCGCGCACTTCAGCCGCGTCGCGGAGATCTTGATGCCGAGGAGCTCGAGGATGTACTGGCGATCGAGCTTCAGCAGCTCGTCGACCGTCATCCCCTTGACCTCGTCGGACGTCATCGACGCCGACGCCTGGCTGATCGCGCAGCCGTGGCCGGAGAAGCGCAGGTCCTGGATGCGGTTCTCGGCGTCGGTCCTGATCTCGACGCGCAGCTCGTCGCCGCACAGAGGGTTGGTGTCCTCGAAGGAGAGGTCGTGCGGGTCCAGGTGGCCCCAGTTGTGCGGGCGCTTGTAGTGCTCGAGGATCTCCTCGCGGTAGATCGAGTCCATCGCACTCATCCGAAGATCCTCCTGACCTCGCCGAGCGCGTCGATCAGCGTGTCGACGTCCGAGCGGGTGTTGTGGACGGCGAAGGACGCGCGCGTCGTCGCCGCGACGCCGAAGCGCTTCATCAGCGGCTGCGCGCAGTGGTGTCCCGCGCGGACGCAGACGCCGCCGTCGCCGAGGATCTCGGCGATGTCGTGCGGGTGCGCGATGTCCATCGTGAAGGCGACCAGGGCTCCGCGGCGCGACGCGTCGCGCGGGCCCATCACGGTGATGTCGGGGATCTCGCCGAGCCGGTCGAGCGCGTACTGGCAGAGGCCGCGCTCGTGCTCGCGGATCGTGCCCATGCCGATGCCGGTCACGAAGTCGACGGCCGCGCCGAGGCCGACCGCCTCGGCGATGTTCGACGTGCCCGCCTCGAACTTCGCCGGCAGCTGGCCCCAGCGGATCTCGTCCACGGAGACCGACGCGATCATGTGCCCGCCGCCGAGGAACGGCGGCATGCCGTCGAGCAACTCCCGGCGCCCGTGCAGGATCCCGACGCCGGTCGGGCCGTAGAGCTTGTGGCCGGTCCAGGCGTAGAAGTCGGCGTCGATCTCGGCGAGGTCGACGGGCATCTGCGGCACCGCCTGCGAGCCGTCGACGACGACCACCGCGCCGGCCGCGTGGGCGCGGGCCACGATGTCGGCGACCGGGTTGATCGTGCCCGCCGCGTTGGAGACGTGCCCGACGGCGACGAGCTTGACGTTGCCGGCTGCCAGCAGCGCGTCGAGCGCGGCGAGGTCCAGCTGCGCCTCGTCGTCGACGCCGATCATCTCGAAGGTCGCGCCCGTCGCCTCGCAGAGCATGTGCCAGGGAACGAAGTTCGAGTGGTGCTCGAGCTGCGTCGTGACGACGACGTCCCCGGGGCCGACGTTCGCGCGACCCCAGGAGTACGCGACGAGGTTCAGGGCCTCGGTCGCGTTCTTCGTGAAGATCGTGGTCTCCGGCGCCCAGTGCATGAACGCCGCGATCCGGTCGCGGGCCCCCTCGAAGAGCTCGGTGGCCTCGGCCGCGAGCGCGTAGACGCTGCGATGGACCGTGCCACGATGGTGCTCGTAGTAGTCGTCCATCGCGGCGATGACCGGCTGCGGCGTCTGCGACGTCGCGGCCGAGTCCATGTAGACGATCCCCTCCCGCTGCAGGCAGGGAAAGTCCGTCGCGAGCGGCGTGTCGGCCAGGGTGCTCACGTCTACGCGGCCGAGCCGACCTCTTCGCGGATCTGCGCGTAGCCCTCGGCCTCGAGGCGGTCGACGAGCTCGGGGCCGCCCTCGGTGGCGATCCGGCCGTCGAACATGATCGAGACGCGGGTGGGCGTGACCATGTGCAGGATGCGCTGGTAGTGGGTGATGATGAGGATCCCCATGTCGGCGTCGGTCGCGACGGTGTTGACGCCGTGCGCGACGACGTTCAGCGCGTCGATGTCCAGGCCCGAGTCGGTCTCGTCGAGGACGGCGAGCTTCGGCTGCTGGAGCGCGAGCTGCAGGATCTCCAGGCGCTTCTTCTCGCCGCCGGAGAAGCCCTCGTTGAGGTAGCGGGCGCTGAACTCGCGCGGGACGTTGACGAGCTCCATCGCGGCCTCGACGGTCTTGCGGAACTCCTTGAGCGAGATGTCGGGCTCGCCGCGCGCCTCGCGGTGGGCGTTCATGACCATCCGCAGGTACTTCGTGATCGTGACGCCGGGAATCGCGACGGGGTACTGGAAGGCCATGAACAGGCCCGCGAGCGCGCGCTCGTTGGGGTCGGCCTCGGTGATGTCCTCGCCGCCGAAGAGGATCTGCCCCTCGGTGACCTCGAGGCTCGGGTGACCCATGATCGCGTTGGCGAGGGTCGACTTGCCGGAGCCGTTGGGGCCCATCAGGGCGTGGATCTCTCCGGGCCTGACGGTCAGGTTGACGCCCTTGAGGATCTGCTTGTCCTCGGCCTGGACGTGGAGGTTGCGGATCTCGAGCTCGGGCATGGTCTCCTTGGCTTCTGGTTTCGGAAGTGCTTGACGGTTGGTTGGATCAGACGGGGGTCGGCGCCGGGGCGGCCGGCTCGCGGGCGGGCGGCACCTTGCCGGCCTGGAACTCGACGAGCTCGGCGAGCGTCGTCTGTGACAGCGTGCGCAGGACGCCGACCTGTACGCGCGTCCACAGCAACTTCGTCGCGCAGCCGCGCCCGGAGTCGTCGTGGTGGGAGCACAGCACGCGACCGTCGTCGCTGCGGTCGTCGACGAAGCACTCCATCGGCGCGAGCGAGCCCTCGAGGGCCAGGACGACCTCGTCCATCGCGATGAGCTCGGCCGGGCGGGCGAGGTGATACCCGCCGTGCGCGCCGCGCGTGGATTGCACGATGTCGGCGCGCTTGAGCAGCGCGACGATCCGCTCGAGGTACGCGAGCGGCAGGTTCTCGGCGTCGGCGATCGCCTTCAGCGAGATCGGCTGGTCCTGCGGCTGGCGCCCGAGCTCGATGAGCAGGCGCACGCCGTACTCCGCTTTGGTCGTGAAGAACACGGTCACTAAACCTACCAGCGAGGTCGGGATAGGGGGAGCCGCGTTTGCGGGCTGGCGCGGCCGCGCTTTCGCGCCGCCAGCACAAGGTTGCGCCCCGAACCGCTAGAAGTGGCGCTACATGCCGGAGTTCAAAGCAGGCGACGTCTTCGTCGGTCACCGCATCGACGGGCTGGCCGGCCGCGGCGGGATGGGGGTCGTCTACCGCGCGACGGACGTCGACCTCGAGCGGACGGTCGCGCTGAAGGTCATCACGCCCGCGCTCGCCGAGGACGAGGACTTCCGCCGGCGCTTCGTCGCGGAGTCCAAGGCGGCGGCCTCGATCGAGCACCCCAACGTCATCCCCGTCTACTACGCGGGCGAGCGCGAGGGCGTGCTGTTCATCGTCATGCGCTACATCGACGGGCCCGACCTGCGCAATCTCGTGCGGGCGCAGGGCCCGCTCGATCCCGAGCGCGCGGCGCACGTCGTCGCCCAGCTGGGGGCGGCGCTCGACGCCGCGCACGCGCACGGGCTCGTCCACCGTGACGTCAAGCCCGCCAACGTGCTGCTCGGCGACGACGATCACGCCTACCTCACCGACTTCGGCCTGACCAAGCGCGCTGCCACGAGCGCCGACGGCGGGGCCACCCGCGCGGGCGGCTGGGTCGGGACGCTCGGCTACGTCGCGCCCGAGCAGATCCGCGGCGAGCGGATCGACGCCCGCACCGACGTCTACGCGCTGGGCTGCGTGCTCGTCTACGCGCTGACCGGCAACGCGCCGTACACGGGCGACTCCGACGAGGCGACGCTCTGGGCGCACCTCAACGCGCCGCCGCCCAGCGAGTCCGTGCCGCCCGAGTTCGAGGGCGTCGTCGCGCGCGCGCTCGCGAAGGACCCCTCCGACCGCTATCCGTCCGCGGGCGACCTCGGCCGCGCGGCGCTCACGGCGGCCGGGCGCAGCGCCGCGACCCGCCCGGAGCGCAACGTCGCGCGCGGCGCCGCCGCGCCGCCCGGGATGTCGGCGACGGCGCCCACCGCCCTCGTCGCCTCCGCAGACGACGAGACGCGCCCTTCCCCCGCCGCCGACGCGGCGACCGTCATCAGCGCCGGCGACCGTGCCCCCGGGGGCCGCGAACGCGTCCCGGCCGCCGCGATCGCCGCGCTGCGTGCCCGTCCCCGGCTCGCAGCCGCCGCGGGAGCCGCGGTGGCCGCGGTCGCCGTGCTCGCGCTCGTGCTGCTCGGCCCCGGCGGCGGCGAGAAGCCCGCCGAGCAGGCGACGACGGGCGCCGCCGCCGCCGGAGCGTGTGGCCTCGGTCGTCGGCGACCCGATCGACGTCGGCGTGCGCCCCAACGCGCTGACGGTCGCCGGCGGTCGCATCTGGGTGCTGAGCGTGCGGCCGGGCGAGCTCGACATCGTGGACCCCGAGACGAACCGGCGCGAGAAGGCGATCCCGATCGGCGACGGCGGGATGTCGCTGACCGGCGGCTTCGACTCGGTCTGGGTGCTCAAGGGGGGCCGCACGCGCTCGCTGCAGCGCCGCAGCGTGCCGGGCGGCCGGCGCATCGGCCCGGTGACCGAGATCGCCTACCCGGGCGTGCCGGTGGCGGTCGTCGCCGGCCAGCGCGCGCTGTGGGTGGCGGTGCGGACGAAGGGCGCGACGGACGGCCCCGAGACCGTCGTGAAGATCGACCCGAGCCAGCTCACCCAGCAGCAGATCTCGATCCCCGGCGGCGTGCAGGACATCGCGGTCGGCGCGGGCGCGCTGTGGGTCTCAAACCGCTTCCGCGCGTCGGTCATGCGCGTCGACACGCGCACGCTCGCGATGCGCGAGATCGCCGTCGGCGGCCGCCCGCTCGGCCTCGCCGTCGGAGCCGGCGCCGTCTGGGTCGCCACCCGCGGGGACGACACGATCACCCGGATCAGCCCGGGCGGCAGCCAGGTCAAGGCGATCCCGATGCCGAGCATCCCGACGCGCGTCGTGGTCGGCGGCGGCTCGGTGTGGGCGACGGCGCTCGAGGCCGGACGCCTGTTGCGCGTGGACCCTCGGCGGCGCGCGCTCGTCGAGCGCCTGGACACCGGCGCGCGCCCGTTCGCGCTCGACGTCCTGCACGGCGAGTCGGTCTGGCTGACGCTGCTCAGCCAGGGCGCCGTCCAGCGCGTGACCTTCACGCGATAGGGGCGCCATCATCCCACCCTGCTGTCGTCCTGCGACAGCGCGATGGGACAGTGACCCCAGCGCGGAGGGCCACCACGGACCGGTCCCCTGCCCATCGAGGCGCGCCCTACAGGTCGCGCCGCGACACGACGCCGTCCTGCAGCGCGCGCATCGCGAGGTAGGAGCGCTTCTGGTTCTGCGCGAGGTGCTCGACGCCGAAGTAGCCGAAGAGCGTGCGCAGGTGCGCCTTGACGGCGTCGACGGAGAGGTAGAGCTCGTCGGCGATCTGCTGGTTGGTCGCAGGCGTGGCGAGCTCGGTCGCCTTGTAGGGGCGACACAGCGCCGCGAGCACCGCGCGCTGGGTCGGGCTGAGCGTCGGCAGCTCGGCGCGGCTGCCGGCGACGGCGGTCGGGCTGGAGACCGAAGGATCCGGGACGCGGTAGGCGATCTGCGTGCGCCCGACGCGCAGCACGTCGCCGTCGCGCAGGCGGTGGCGCCCGGAGATGCGCTGGGCGTTGACGAAGGAGCCGTTGCGCGACAGGCCGTCGTCGGCGGCGGTCCACTCGTCGCCGAGGCGCTCGAGCTCCGCGTGCAGGCGCGAGACCTCGGTGTCCCACTCCAGCGAGATGTCGTTGCCGGCGCTGCGACCGATCGCGACGCGCTCGATCGACGGGTCCAGGACGAACAGGCGCTGGGCACCCTCCCCGTCGCGCAGCACGAGGAACGGCGTGCCCTCGCGCTCGGCCTCGATGCGCTCGCGCAACTCGGCGGGGGTGGCGGCGTGGGGCGCCAGGGGCGATGACGAATCGGCCTTCTGCATCGGACCCTGAGCTTCCCACATCCCCGGCCGGGCCCGGTGGGTTTGCGGCCGTCGGCCGAAGTTGAGCCCCCTGGGTGGCCGAAGCCCACACCTAAGGGTGCACGGTGTGAACCCGGGGGCGCCCGCGGCGCAGGCCTGCGGCCCGATCGTGTGATCACCAGTTCCCGCAAGGAGGCCCGCATGACCGCCGCACCCCTCAGCAGCTGCACCGACGACGAGCTCGTCGCCCGCTTTCGCCGCGGCGACGATGCGGCCTTCAGCGCGATCCACGACCGCTTCCGTACGCCGCTGATCGCCTTCGCCGGCCGCATGCTGCGCGGCTCCGGGCACGACGCCGAGGACGTCGTGCAGGACGCCTTCATCCGCGCCTACCGCGGCCTGCGCGTCACCGATCGCCCGATGGTGCTGCGGCCGTGGCTGTACATGATCGTCCGCAACCGCGCACTCGACGCGCTGCGCTGCCCGCAGCGCACCGATCCCTTCGACGACCGGACCGGCCTGGCCGCCGTCCCGGCATCGGACCCCGCGCACTGCGCCGCCCAGCGCGACGAGATGCGCCACCTCGTGGAGGAGATCGGCCGCCTGCCCGAGCGTCAGCGCATGGCGCTCGTGCTGCGCGAGTTCGACGGGCGCTCGCACGCCGAGACGGCCGCCGCGCTGCACACGACGGTGCCGGCGACGAAGTCGCTGATCGTCCGCGCCCGCTCCAATCTCGGCGCCGCGCTTGTCGCCGCGTGACGCCGGGTAGGCGCCGCCCATGGACGTCACGCCGATCGACGCCGCGCTCGAGCGCCTGGGCGACGGCCTGGCCGAGGCGCGCAGCGCCGCCGAGTTGCTGCGCGACGGCGACGTGACGGCGATGAGCGAGCTCGACTCCGTCGTCGACGCGATGGCGCTGGAGATCGCCGAGCTCAAGACGCGCACGAGCGCCGGCTCCTTCTGACGACGTCGCTCTTCGTCCAGGCGCGTTACCGTGGTCGGCAACGACGACGCCGGGCTTGCGGTGCGCCGGACCAACGAAAGGTACGACCATGGAGAGCGCCGCCCTGAGCGCACATGACGTCGAGCCGTGCTCGAACGAGACGGCTGACCGCATCGCGACGGGCATCGTCACCGTCGTCCCGTTCCTCGCGCTCGGCGTCGTCGTCTGGCAGACCTGGCAGAGCCTGCTGCACTGGCACGACTTCGTCGTCTTCGGCATCGTCTACGTGCTCACGGGCCTCGGGATCACGGTCGGCTTTCATCGGCACTTCACGCACCGCGCGTTTCAGACGAGCCGCCCGCTGCGCGCGCTGCTCGCGATCCTCGGCACGGCGGCGATCGAGGGTCCGATAACGGCCTGGGTGGCCGACCACCGCAAGCACCACGCGTTCTCCGACCAGGAGGGCGACCCGCACAGCCCGCACGTCGACCACGGCCAGGGCCTGCGCGGCGCGCTGCGCGGCCTCGCCCACGCGCACGTCGGCTGGCTGTTCCTGCACACCCAGCGCGCCAACAAGGCGCGCTACGCGCCGGACCTCGTCGACGACCCGCTCATCCGCTTCATCGACCGCACGACGCTGCTGTGGATCGGGCTCGGGCTCGCCGTGCCGTTCGGTCTGGGCTACCTGCTCGGCGGCACGCTCGCGGCGGCCTTCACCGGCCTGCTGTGGGGCGGCGCGATGCGGATCCTGCTGCTGCACCACGTCACGTACTCGATCAACTCCCTGTGCCACTTCTTCGGCCGGCGGCGCTTCGTCACCGGCGACGAGTCGCGCAACCTCGCCTGGCTCGCCCCGCTGACGTTCGGCGAGGCCTGGCACAACAACCACCACGCCTTCCCGACCTCGGCCGCGCACGGGATGAGCCGGCTGCAGCGCGCGCTGGACCCCAGCGCGCTGGTGATCGGCGGCCTGGAGCGCCTCGGCCTCGTCTGGGGCGTCGTGAAGATCAGCGACGAGCGCCAGGCGGCGAAGCTCGTGCCCGCGGCGCGCTGAAACGACGAAGACGGCCGCTTTCGCGGCCGCCTCCGGTACGTCAAAGGGCGTGGTCCGGGCGCGAGCCCGGGCCAGCGAACTAAATCGCCTGGACGTTGACCGCCTTGGGACCCTTGTCGCCGGCTTCGGCGTCGTAACTGACCTTCGCGCCTTCGGCGAGCGAGCGATAGCCCTCGCCGATGATGCCGGTGTGATGGACGAAGAGGTCCTTCTGACCGTCGTCGGGGCTGATGAAGCCAAACCCCTTGTCGTCGCTGAACCACTTCACGGTGCCGGTAGGCATACCGATTCTCCTCGAGTGTCGTGCTGCATACCCCGAGGATGCTGTTCAGGCAACGACACCGGGCGCTGGCACTGCTTCGCCGGACCCCAGTGGCCCGACCTTTCGGGGTGAACCGTAGCCCATAGCACGGTTCGTTGGCTATCGGCTTGCCGACGGCGTTTGCGAAGCTTGGTCAAATGCCCACGCGCTCAGACATCCGCAACGTCGCCATCATCGCCCACGTCGACCATGGCAAGACCACGCTCGTGGACGCCATGCTCAAGCAGTCCGGGGTCTTCTCCGCCCACGAGGAGGTCGCCGACCGCGTCATGGACTCGATGGACCAGGAGCGCGAGCGCGGCATCACGATCCTCGCCAAGAACGCCGCCGTCCGCTACACGCCGGCCGGCGGCGACGCGGTGAAGATCAACCTCGTCGACACGCCCGGCCATGCCGACTTCGGCGGCGAGGTGGAGCGCGGCCTGAAGATGGTCGACGGCGTCGTCCTGCTCGTCGACTCCTCCGAGGGCCCGCTGCCGCAGACGCGCTTCGTGCTGCGCAAGGCGCTGGGCGCCGACCTCCCGGTCATCCTCGTCATCAACAAGGTCGACCGGCCGGACGCGCGCATCGACGAGGTGATCGACGAGGTCTACCAGCTGTTCATCGACCTCGACGCGACCGACGAGCAGATCGAGTTCCCGATCGTGTTCACGAACGCCCGCGCCGGCCAGGCGTCGCTGACGCAGGGCGCCGACGGCACCGACCTGCGCCCGCTGATGGACCTGCTGGTCTCGGCGGTCCCCGCGCCGGCCTATGAGGAGGGCCACGGGCTGCAGGCGCTCGTCAACAACCTCGACGCGTCGCCGTACGTCGGGCGCCTCGCGCTGTGCCGGATCGTCAACGGGACGATCCGCAAGGGCGAGACCGTCGCATGGTGCCGGCACGAGGTCGACGAGATCTCGAACGTGAAGATCAGCGAGCTGTACATCACCGACGGCATGCAGCGCCTGAGCGCTGCGGAGGCCGGACCGGGGGAGATCATCGCCATCGCCGGCATCCCCGAGATCACGATCGGCGACACGATCGCCGACCCCACCGACCCCAAGCCGCTGCCGCCGATCGCCGTCGACGATCCCGCGCTCAGCATGACGATCGGCATCAACACGAGCCCGCTGGCCGGCATGTCGGGGACGAAGCTCACCGCCCGTCAGGTCTCCGACCGCCTGCAGGCCGAGCTCGTCGGCAACGTCTCCATCCGCGTGCTGGAGGCCGAGCGCGGGCAGGCGGGCACGATCTGGGAGGTGCAGGGCCGCGGGGAGCTGCAGCTCGGCGTGCTCGTCGAGGCGATGCGCCGCGAGGGCTTCGAGCTGACCGTCGGCAAGCCGACGGTCGTCACGCGCGAGGTCGACGGCAGGCTTCACGAGCCGATCGAGCGCCTCGCCATCGACGTCCCCGACGACTACCTCGGGACGGTCACGCAGCTCATGGCGCTGCGCAAGGGTCGCATGGAGCAGATGGTCAACCACGGCACCGGCTGGGTGCGCCTGGAGTACCTCGTCCCCGCTCGCGGCCTGATCGGCTTCCGGACGGAGTTCATGACCGAGACGCGTGGCTCGGGGATCATGCACTCCGTCTTTGAGTGCTACGAGCCCTGGCAGGGCGAGATCAAGACGCGCGCATCGGGCTCGCTCGTCGCCGACCGGGCCGGAAAGACGGCGTCCTTCGCGATCATGCGGATGCAGGAGCGCGGCGGGCTCTTCGTCGGCCCGGGCGAGGACGTCTACGAGGGCATGATCGTCGGCGCCAACGCGCGCGCCGACGACCTCGACGTCAACGCCGTGCGCGAGAAGAAGCAGACGAACATCCGCTCGGCGAACGCCGACGAGATGGTCAACCTCATCCCGCACACGCGGATGAGCCTCGACCAGGCGCTGGAGTTCATCCGTACCGACGAGTGCGTCGAGGTCACGCCCGACGCAGTCCGCCTGCGCAAGGTCGCGCTCACGGCCACCGATCGCGTCAGGCTGTCGCGCAAGGCCGCCAAGGCGTCCTGACCGGCAGCCTCACGGCGCCTCGTGGCGCAGCTCGTGGCGCACGCGCTCGCGGGCGTCGCCGTAGCTGCGCGTCTCGATGACGATGAGGGCGACGAGCGCGGCGGCGAGCGCGGCGATCGTCGCGAGCGCCGGGATCTCGAGCGCGGCCGGGATGAACGCGCACAGCAGCACCCCGAGCGCGAGCCGGCGGGTGTTGACGCTGTGCACGTGGCGATAGCGGAACGCGACGTGCGCCCAGAGGTAGAGCGCCGTCCCGCCGAGCAGCGCCGCGGCGGCCTCGACCTTCAGCGGGTCCTCGACGTGACCGAGCGTCTTCTTCATCCCGAGGGCGACGAGCACGATGCCCGCCACCATCGGGAAGTGCATGTAGGAGTAGGAGTCGCGCGCCATCTCGTTCTGGACGCCACCGACCGCGGCGCTCGCGAGCCTGCGCGCGGCGACGATCGCGACGATGTCGAAATACAGCCACCAGAGTGCCGCGGCGACCGCGGTGCCGATCGCCGCCGCGACCGCGATGCCGAGGTCGACCTGCTCCTCGGCACCCACGCCGACTGCCACGATCGACTCGCCCAGCGCGATGATGATGATCAGCCCGTGGCGCTCGGCGAAGTGGTGCGGGGCGAGCTTCCAGCCGTCGGCGCCGAAGAAGTACGGCCCGGCCATGTCGATCGCGAGCGCGGCGGCCCACAGGCCTCCCTGCACGAGGCCGTCGGCGGCCGAGGCCGCGACGAGCAGCGCCACGCTGATCGCCGTGCTCATCGCCAGGCCGGTCACCGAGCGGCGAAAGAGCGGGTCGCCGCGGCTGGCGAGCACGAACAGCGCGATGTGCGCGACGCGGACGAAGCCGTAGGCCAGCGCGAAGATCAGCGCAGCATCGCCGAAGGCGTCGGGCACGCACAGCCCCGCGACGAGCAGCCCGGCCATCGCGGCGAAGATGACGAGGCGGACCGCGCCCTCCTCCGGGTCCACGACGCTCGTCAGCCACGCGTAGCCGACCCACGACCACCACAGCACGCCGAGCACGAGGACCCCCTGCGCCAGGCCCTGCCACGTGGGGTCGGCGGCCATCAGCGCCGTGCACTGCGTCAGCGCGAGCACGAAGACGAGGTCGAAGAAGAGCTCCAGCGGGGTGACGGTCTCCTCCTCGCGGGCGACCGCGGTGAGGCGCCGCGCTCCTCCTCCGGCATCCATGCTCATGCGCACGATCCTATGCGCAGACCCCGTGCTTGTAGTTGCGCGCGCAACCACCTACAATGATGGCTTGCACCCGAGCCCCCAGACCCGCCGCATCGCCGCCCTCTTTCGTCCCTACCGGCGGCGGCTCGGCGCGGTTCTCGGCCTCATCGCGATCAGCGCCGGGCTGGGAATGGTGTCGCCGTTTCTCCTGCGCGACGTCCTGGACAGCGCGATCCCCGACGGCGACACGACGCTGCTGTCCTGGCTCGTCGGCGGGATGATCGCCATATCGATCGCCACCGGCGTGATCGGCGTGGGCCAGACGTGGCTGTCGAACCTCGTGGGCCAGCGCGTCATGCACGACCTGCGTTCGGCGGTCTACCGCCACCTCCAGCGACTCTCGCTGGCGTTCTTCACCCGCACGCGCACCGGCGAGGTGCAGTCGCGCATCGCCAACGACATCGGCGGCGTGCAGAACGTCGTGACGAGCACCGCGACGTCGATCGTCTCCAATGCCACGACCGTGCTCGCGACGATCGTCGCCATGCTCCTGCTCGACTGGCGCCTGGCCGTCTTCAGCCTCGTGCTGCTGCCGTTCTTCGTCTGGCTCACGCGCCGCGTCGGCAACGAGCGCAAGCGCATCACCTCCAAGAAGCAGGGACGCCTCGCGGACATGAGCTCGCTCGTCGAGGAGTCGCTGTCGGTCTCGGGCATCCTGCTCGGCAAGACGATGGGCCGCTCGGAGGAGCTGGCCGAGCGCTTCAGCGCCGAGTCCGCGCACCTCGCCGACCTCGAGGTGCAGTCGCGGATGGCGGGCCGCTGGCGCATGTCGACGGTGCAGATGAGCTTCGCGATCATGCCCGCGTTCGTCTACCTCTTCGCCGGGTTCTCGATCGCCGGCGGGTCGGCCTCGATCACGCTCGGCACGGTCGTCGCGTTCACGACGCTGCAGACGCGGCTGCTGTTCCCCATCGGCTCGCTGCTGAACGTCGGCATCGACATCCAGACCTCGCGCGCACTGTTCGACCGCATCTTCGAGTACCTCGACCTGCCCGTCGAGATCACGGAGCGCAGCGACCCCGTGGAGCTCGATCCCGACGCGGTGCGTGGCGAGGTGCGCTTCCACGACGTCTCCTTCCGCTACGAGGAGGGCGGCGTGCAGACGCTCGACGGCGTCGACCTCGTGGTCGCGCCCGGCACGAAGACGGCGATCGTCGGGGAGACCGGATCGGGCAAGACGACGCTCGGCTACCTCGTCGCGCGCCTGTACGACGTCACCGGCGGGAGCGTCACGATCGACGGCGCCGACGTGCGCGACCTGAGCTTCGCCGCGCTGACGAAGACGGTCGGGCTCGTCTCGCAGGAGACGTACCTCTTCCACGCGACGATCGCGGACAACCTGCGCTTCGCGAAGCCGGGTGCGACCGACGGCGAGCTCGTCGTCGCGGCGCGCGCCGCCCGCATCCACGACCTGATCGCTTCGCTGCCCGACGGCTACGACACCGTCGTCGGCGAGCGCGGCTACCGCTTCTCCGGCGGCGAGAAGCAGCGCATCGCGATCGCCCGCACGATCCTGCGCAACCCGCCGGTGCTCGTCCTCGACGAGGCCACGAGCGCGCTGGACTCCGAGACCGAGCGCGCCGTCCAGGAGGCGCTCGACCGGCTGGCGGAGGGCCGCACGACGATCGCGATCGCCCACCGGCTCTCGACGGTTCGCGACGCCGACGAGATCGTCGTCCTGGACCGCGGCGTCATCGCGGAGCGCGGCGCGCACGACGAGCTGATGGCGGCCGGCGGGCGCTACGCGCAGCTCGTCACCGGCGGCGAGCCCGAGCTCGCGATATCCTCCTAATCTCGACCGGCAATCACGAGTATCGACAGGGGAACGACAAGATGCTGCACTCCCAACTCGCCTGGTGGATCGGTGGCCCGCTCCTCGGCCTGTGCGTCGTCGCGATGCGCTGGCTCATGAACGAACGCCTCGGGGTCATGGGCGGCTGGTCGGACGTCGTCGACACCGTCGCGGCGCGGCGGCTGTCGTTCGGGCCCTTCGGCTGGATGCTCATCGGGATCATCGGCGGCGCGGCGCTGTTCGCGATCATCGCGGGCGGCCCCGACTTCCACGGCTACAGCTGGCTCACCGCGACCTTCGACGGCTCCGGCGGCACGCTCATCGTCGTCGCCATCCTCTTCGGGGCGGGCATCCTCATCGGCCTCGGCACGAAGATCGCCGGCGGCTGCACTTCCGGCAACGGCCTCAGCGGCAACGCGATGGCCTCCCCCGCGAGCCTCGTCGCGACGATGACGTTCTTCGCGACCGGCATCGCGGTCACCATGCTGACCGAGGCGCTGATCTAGATGTCCACGCGCGTTGCAGGGGGACTCATCGGCGTCGTCTTCGGCGTCGTCCTGTCCTGGTCGGGCATGACAAGCCCGGAGATCATCCGCGAGGGACTGCTCTTCCAGGACCCGTACCTGTTTCTCTTCTTCGCCGGCGCGATGCTGACCGCGTTCACCGGCCTGCGGATCCTCAAGAAGACGGCGCCGCCGGCGCTGCTCACCGGCGAGACCGTGCGGTGGGAGACGGTCAAGCCCGAGCGCCGGCACGTCGTCGGCAGCGTGCTCTTCGGCATCGGATGGGGCATCTCGGGCGCCTGCCCGGGCCCGATCGCGACCCAGCTGGGCCAGGGCATCGCCTGGGGGGTGCCGACGACCGTCGGCCTCGTGCTCGGCATCGTCGTGTTCCGCCGGCTCCAAGCGCGTGCCCAGGCCGACCCCGGTTGCACGCCGGCGGCCTCGGTCATGCCGTCGCCGGTCGCCGCGGACGCCACCGCGTAGCAGCACCGCTACCCCGTGCGCAGCTCGCGATCGCCGATCGCGACCGCGAGCACGGCGGGCGTGCCCGCGACGACCCGTACCGGTAGGTGCGCAGCCCCGAGCCACTGCTCGATGCGGGCGGCGTCGCCGGCGACCTCGATCCAGCCGATCGCCGGTGCACCGGCCACGCCCCCGGGATCCGCCACCCCGGCGCCGCGCGCGATGAAGAACGGCAGGCACGGCTCGCGCAGCGCCTCCTCGACGCCTGCGAGCCGGGCCGTCATGCCCTGGCGCGTGATCGTCGTGACGGAGGTGCCCAGGCGCGCCACGACCGGCTGGAGATCGTCGACCTCGACGGCCCAGCCCATGAGCCCCTCGCCGCACGCCTCGACACGCCTGCGGACCGCTGCTCGGAGCGGGGCCCGTGCCCCCTCCTCCTCGTCGCACACGGCGAGCAGCTCGAGGAAGCCGTCGCCGAGGGGCACGATGCGATTGTGCGTTCCCATGCCCTCGTGGCGGCCCCCGCCGGCCGCTGCGAGCCCCAGCAGCGCCTCGATGCGCTCGGCGGCACCGTCGAGCTCGCGCGTCGCATAGATGATGTGGTCGATGCGCACCGGGCCGACTCGAGCCGCTCAGGTCGCGGGCACGCCCTCGGCGGCGCTGCGCAGCGCCTCGATGTCGAGCTTGCGCATCGTGAACATCGCCTCCATCGCGCGCGTGGCCTTGCCGGCGTCGGGATCTGCGAAGAGCGCGTCCATGCCGTCCGGCACGACCTGCCAGGACAGGCCGTAGCGGTCCTTGCACCAGCCGCAGGGTCCTTCCTCGCCGCCCTCGGTCAGCCGCCCCCAGTAGTGGTCGATCTCCGCCTGTGTCTCGCACGTGATCTGGAAGGAGACGGCTTCGGAGAAGGTGAACTGCGGACCGCCGTTGATGGCGACGAACCGCTGGCCGTCGAGCTCGAACTCGACGGTCATCACCGTGCCGGCCTCGCGCGGGCCCGCCTCCGTGTAGGGCGTGACCGTCACGATGCGCGAGTTCTCGAAGACCGACACGTAGAAATCGGCGGCCTGCTCGGCCTCGGTGTCGAACCACAGGTTGGGGACGATCGCGTGCAGCATGGCTCGGGCTCCTCCTATTCGGCGGAAGACGGCGCCTCCGCGATGGTGTCGGAGCTATAGACGCCCGCGGCTGCGCAAACTCATCGGTCTACATGCGCGCTTCGGCGGCGACCTCGAAGATCTGCGTGGTCGTCCGGCTGCCGAGTCCCTCGGGCGGGTTCATCTCCTTGAGCGCCGCCTCGCTCGAGCGCAGGTCCTCCTCGGTCTCGAACAGGCCGATCATGAGCACGCGCCCGCCATCGGCATCGGTGAGCATCATGAAGCCGCTGCTCGTGACCCCCGCGGGCGGTCCCTGCGAGATGTTGGAGCGCATCTGCTCCGACGCGTCGCGGATGCCTTCCGGCGTGCCGTCCTCCCAAGTCGCCACACGTGCCAGCATTCGCTGCCTCCTCTCGATTGCGGGCGACACTACCTCCGAGCAGCCCGACGGTCCAGTCAGCCGACGGGCGGCTGGCGGAGCCCCTGCACGACGCCCAGCGGCGCGCGCGACGTCACCGTCCAGCTTCCCTGCGGGAAGTACTCCGTGTCCTTCGCCTCACCGCCGATCGAGCTCGGGACGAGCGTCGGCGACAAAAACTGCGGCTGGAGGGCGACCGCGCTGGGCGACCCGGCGCCGGGCTCCCGCGCGCTCCAGGGCGCGAGCAGCGCGTTGGTGAAGACCCGCGGGTCATGCAGGTTGGCCCGGATCGCGTCCGCGTCGATGCCCGAGCGCAGCGCGTCGCGCAGCGCGAGCCCCGCGACGTAGCCGCGCAGCCCGTCGAGGGACGCGATCTCGCCGCGGAACAGCAGCGGGACGGCGGCCTTGTAGAGCTCGGCGTCGGGCGTGTTCGTCGCGACCTCGCTGACGCCCTGCACCGCCCCGATACGACCGAGCGCGCCGGCGCTGCGAACGAGCGTCTCCGACAGGACGCGCTCGGAGAACAGCAGCGGCGCCGGCGTCATGTCCGCGCCGCGCGCGGCGCCGAGGCGGGCGATCGCCTGGGCGTCGGCGCCGCCGGCGCGGGGGCCGTCGACGACGAGCGCGGTCGTATGGCGCAGGTCGATGACGCGCGTGAGCGCGGCGTCCGAGAGCTTCGCGAGCGATCCGGGGGCGAGGCGCACGACCTTCGGCGCAGGGCCCGGGGCGACCGGCGCGTCGCGCACCGCCGACGACGGGCGCAGCCCGGCCCGCAGCCCTGCGAGCAGGCGCCGCGACTGCAGGTCGCCCGCGAGGGCGGCGCGCACCGTGCGCACCCCCGGTTGCGCGGCGGCGAGGATGCGACTGCGGACGAGCTGCCCGAACGCGACGCCCTGGGCGTACGGGTCGGCCGCCAGCCGGAAGACGCCGGATGCGTCGGTGGGGTCGACGGCCGGATCGCCGACGACGCTCGGAACGCCGGCGCGCGCGACCGCCCGCACCGCGGCGACCGCGCCGGTCCCGCAGCTGCCGGCCGAGGCGATCGGATCGGCTGCCAGCCCGCGCCGCGCGGCCGCGGCCGCGCCCGCGGCGCTCCCGCCGCTGTCGAGCACGAGCGCCGCGACCTTGCGCCCGCCGTCGAGGCCGCCGCCGGCGTTCATCCGCGCGATGGCGAGCTCGAGGCCGATCACGTGGGCGCGGCAGCGCTCGGCGTACGGGCCCGACAGGTCGGCCACCGCGAGCAGCGCGACCGGCGGCGCGCCCGCCGCCCGCGGGACCCCGACCGCGAGCTGCACCGGCGGGGCCTGCCGGCCGTCGAGCGTCACGTAGCCAAACCAGGTCCCCTCCGCGGCGAGCCGCACGGGCGCCGACCAGGTCAGGCCGCCGTGCGGGCGCAGCGCGACCCGCACCTCGCGGCCGCGGCAGCCCGAGCAGACGAGGCGCACCCCGACCGCGCGCGGCGCGGGCTCGCCCGGCGCGATGCCGACCGTGACGACGTTCGCGCCCGTTCGTGCCGGATACAGGCCGACCGGCGCGTTGCCCCTGGCCAGCAGCGCTGTCGCCAGGGCCGGCCCGGCAAAGAGCGTCCCGCGCTCAGCGGGCAGCGGCTGCCCGCGGCCCTGGGCCAGGCCCGAGAGCGTCGTCGCCAGGACGACGATGGCGACGACGCCCGCCGCCTCCCCGCGCAGCAGCAGCGGGCGCGGGCCGGGCGCGCCGTCACCACGCGAGCGCCACCAGGCGAAGACCGCGGCGAGCGCCACGAGCGCGACGAGGGCCGCCTTGACGAGCACGATGCGCCCGTAGTCCGACCAGCGCAGGAAGTACCAGCGGTCGACCTCGCGCACGGCTGCCAGCACGCCGGTGACGATCGCGACGCCGAGCGCGCCGCCGGCGACCGGGGCGAGCGCGCGCGCGCCGTCGCCGAGTCGCACGCCGCCCCGGACGGTCACGAGCGCCAGCGCGACCACGCCACCGAGCCACAGCCCGGCCGCCAGGACGTGCGCGCCCTGGTCCAGGAGCGCCCAGAACGAGGGGAACGACAGCGCGTGGCCCGACAGCGCGTAGGTCAGCAGCACGGCGGCGCCGGCTGCGGGCCAGAGGCGCTCGCGCCGGCGCGGGACGAGGAGCAGCAGGAGCGACAGCACGACGACGACGGCCGCGCGCGCGAGATCCGAGACGCCGGTCGCGCTGGCCGTCAACAGGCCGAGGTCCAACGAGCCCGGGCCCGAGCGCGCGGCCGCGATCAGCGCCTCGACCGCCGCAACCGCCACGAGCGCCCAGGCGATCGGCGCCGCGCGGCGCAACGCCTCGACATCGCCCTCTGCCCCGCGGCGGCGCAGCAGCGCGAGCAGGACGAAGCCGCCGAACAGGATCGAGGCGGCGAGGATGCCCAGCCAGCGGCTCAGGATCCGCACGACGCTGTCGCTCGCGACGTTCTCGCCGCCACGGCCGCCGCCCGCGCCCGACAGCGTCTCGACACCCGGCGGCGCGGCGCCCCCTGCGCCCGCGACGCCGAAGTCGAAGGCGCCGCTGACGACGTGTCCGTCGTCGCCGAGCACGCTCCAGCGCACGCGGTAGACGGCGCTGCGCAGCGGCGCGCGGGGCCGGACCGAGACCCCGCGTCGCCCGCCGGCCTCCTGCACCGGCGTGAGGGCCACGGATGCGCCACCGGGGCCGAGGACCCGGATCCGGGACCCGCGCGCGACGACGGGCTCGGTCAGCGCGAGGCTGATCGCGCGCGGCGCGGGTGACGCCACGAGCCCCGGCTGGGGCGTGGCCTGGATGAGGAGCGGATGAGCCCATGCGGCCGTCGGCCCGGCGCCCGAGAGGGCACCGAGCACGACGGCCGCGCCGAGCAGGACGCGGCGCGCCGTCAAGCGCCTACGTCTTCTTCTTCGACGTCTTCTTCTTCGAGGACGCCTTCTTCTTCGCGGTCTTCTTGGCCGCCTTGGCCGGGCAGCGCTTGTAGCTGCGCGTGCGGCTGATCGTCTTTCCGCCCTTGGTCCGCGTCGTCGTCCTGACCTTCAACGTGCTCGCCGTGACCTTTGTGAGGTTCAGCGTCGCGCTCCACCGGCCGGTCTTGCGGTTCTTCCGCGCCCGGAGCTTCTTCTTGCCCAGGGTGACCGTGCCGCCGGTGATCTTGCGGCCCTTGACCTTCGGGAGGGTGACCTTCAGCGACGTGCGGCACGTCGACGCCGAGGAGGCCGCCAGCGCGCGCACCGCCGGGTCGGCGCCGTCGGGGCAGATGCCCGGCGGGCAGACCCAGATCTCCGAGTGCGGCTTGTAGAAGCCGGCGTCCGGATTGCCCGGCCAGTTGCGGCGGTTGAAGTTCACGCCCAGCGAGCCGGTCTTCTCGTCGCGGAACGTGTCGTTGTAGCTCAGCTTGCCGTCGGGGGCGACGTCCACGTTGTAGAACCGGTGGTCGCCGTCCACGCCCGTCCTCGAGACGAAGTAGTTCGAGAACGTCAGCCTCCACGGCACGCCGTTCTGATCGACCGTGTGGTTGTCCAGCGCGCCCCAGTGCGGGCCGCCGCTGGTGATGTCCTTCACCGGCAGCGCCGAGATCAGGAACGGGCAGTCGGCGACGTGCTCGCCGGTCGCCAGCTTGTTGAACAGCTGGATGCCCGTGAGGTTCACACCGCCGGCGTGGATGCCGCGCGAGAGGTCGCAGTCCACCGAGCCGTCCTGCGCGCTCTTGATGAGCGGCGAGATGTCGATGTCGTAGACCATCTTGGCCTCGCCCTTGTCGAAATAGTTGTCCGACGCGGGGTTGCGGCCCTGGACCGCGCGGAACAGGATCCGGTTGTTCGGCGCCACCTGGTGCCAGGCGCCGCCGGCGCAGCCGCCCGGCTCGTCGACGTCCTTGCCCTCGGGCGTCTGGACGATCGACAGGCCGTCGTTCCAGACCTGCACGATCTGGCTGGAGAAGTCGCCCTTGGCCTTCGTGAGGTCGGGGACGAAGAAGATCCCGCCGCCGCACATCGAGCCGGTGAAGATGCCCTTGGCCTCCAGGCCGCCGGCGTACCTCGTGGCGTCGGGCCAGGTCTTGGCGTCCTCCATCATCCCGTACTGCTCATGGGCCCGCTGGGCCGGCTCCACGGGGCCGTTGGGGACGTGGCCGACGCCCACGAGCTTCGGCTTGCCGGCGTTCGCGCCCGAGATGTCCCAGGAGCGGACCGTCGGGCGGAAGGCGTACTTGTCGATCGTCTTGACCGGGTCGAGCACGATCTCACGCGGCTCGGCGTAGTCGGCGGTCATGCCCATCCCGAGGTCGACGCGGAACTCGATGCCGTGCGGGTTGGCGCACGTGCCGACCGGCCGCGACTCGCGCAGCGAGCACGGCTCGGGCACGCCGCCGGGGTTCTTGCCGAGCTTCAGCCCACCCGCCAGCGCGCCGCCCGCGGGCGACTCGGACTCGACGACCATGCCCTTCGCGGCGTCGGGCTTGAAGGTCACGATCTCGCCGGGAGAGCCGCCGAAGTCCGACAGCGGGCCGCCCATGAGCGTGAGGTAGAAGCGGCCGTCGGCGCCCTTCTCGTAGGCGTCGGCGATCGACCCGCCCGGCGTCGCCGTGTTCGGGATCTCGTTGAGGAGCTTGAGGTTGGGGATGTCCGTCGGGTCGAGGACGTGCGTCGTGCCCGTGTACAGGCCACCGGCGAGGATCGGGTCGCCGTCCTCCCACTGGTACTGCATGTGGTGGGCCTCGTTCTCGATGCCCCACGGCAGCGGGAGCTGGACGAAGTTGACGACCTTCGCGAAGTCGCCGTTGTCGGTGCCGTCGAGGTTCTTCTGGCGCAGGTCGATGACCTGGAAGCCGTCGAGGCCGGGCAGGAACTGCGGGTTGAGCAGGTCGGCGAGGCCCTGGGGGTTGATCGTCGAGGCCTGGACGAACTTGCTGATGACGTCGGCGTGCACGTCGGCGACGTTCTGCTTGGAGGACCAGACGACGTTGTACTCGGGCTTGGCGAGCGGGTTGGGCTGCGGGCCGGCGCCGGCCTTGTAGGCGGCCTGCGCGGCCTTCCACTCGGCGACGGCCTTGTCGCGCGCGGCGATCGCGCCGTCCGTGACGTTGTTCTTGACGCCGCCGATGGCGGTGGCGTTGCCAAGCGTGTTCGCCAGCCACTCCGGGCTGATCGGCAGGTCGCCGAGGGCTTCCTGGCCGGACGCGGCCGGCGCCCCGGCGATGACGCCGGCAGCGATCAGGCCCGCCACCAGCACGCCCGCAAAGGCGCCGCGCCGCGCGCGTGTCGTGTCGCGTCTACTCATGTTCTCCCCCTGCTGCAGTCGACGGCCAGGCGACCCGCCCGGCCCATGTTCAAGGTCCCGTAGCCTTCGTGCGCGAAAATACTACACAAACCTGATCCGCTTTCGTGGTTTTGTGCCTCCCTACGCGGCGCAACCCGGCTCGAAGGTCCCCACGAAGTGCCAGGAGGCCGAGAAGTTGTTGAACGGGCCACCGACGATCTGGCTCGTCCACTCCAGCGTGAAGGCCTTCGTATCGCCGTTGTAGGTCCCGGTGACCGGGGTCGTGAGGCCCGGGAACGTCCCGTCGGGCTTCGGCGAGCCCACGTTGAAGTTCTGCTTGTTCCACTGGGCCGCGAAGGCCGACAGGTTGCCGCTGAGCCTGCCGTCGGACCCCACGCTGATCGACGGCGCCGGGACGTCCGCCCCGGTCTGCGGGTCCTTCGCCGAGGTCTGCGCGCTGTAGTTGATCAGCGCGAAGCGCTGCGGGGCGATGATGCGGTTGGCGAGGGCGTCGCCCGTCGGCGAGAACGCCGGGCTCGGGGCGGGCTGATAGGCGCCGGTCCGCAGGCCGCCGTCGACCCCCGGATTCAGGAGCGTGTACGTCGTCGCCTTCGAGCTCGGGTTGGGGAAGAACGGCCCGTTCTCCCTCGTGCCGTTGGCGAGCACGAGACGGATGTAGGAGCCCGACGCGGTGCCGCCGGCATACGCGCCCGGGGTGAACCGGAACAGGCCCACGAGCGGCGTGGCGGTGCCCGTCGCCGGCGCGGGAGTCGCCTTCTTCTTCTTCTTCGCCGCGGCCTTCTTCTTCGCCGCGGCCTTCTTCTTCGCCGCGGCCTTCTTCTTGGCGGCCGCACGGCGCTTGGCCGCCAGCTGCTTCTTCGTGAGCTTCTTCTTGGCCTTCTTCTTGACCGCGGCGGCGCCCGATTCGGTCGTGGAGCCCGGCGCGACGAGCGCCGAGGCGTCGATCCCGCTGGTGGCGAGCCCGCCCACGAGCAGGCCGATGACGAGGTACTTCAGAGACGATCGGTTCATCAGGATCCGCTCCGCGGTCGGGGTGACAGGGCGCTCAGCGGGGGCTGAACGTGCCTTCGAGGTGCCAGAAGCCGCTGAAGCCGTTGAACGGCCCGCCGCTGATCTTGCTCGTCCATGTGATGACGAAGTGCCTGGTCTTCGGGTTGTAGGCGCCGCTCGCCGGGGAGCCGGAGCCGTCGGGCTTCGGCGCGCCCTGGTTGAAGTACTGGTCGTTCCACTCGGCCGTGAAGCCCGGCACCCGCAGGGTGATCCGGCGGCCGTTGACGGTGGCGCTCGTGACGGCCGACGACTTCTTGGTCTGCGGGTCCTTCTTCAGCGTCGCGACGCTGAAGCGGATCGCGGTGTACGGCTCCGGCCGGATGATCCGGTTGGCGCGGGCGTTGCCCTTGCCGTCGAAGACCGGATCGGGGTGCGACTGGAAGCGGCCGGTCGCGAGGCCGCCGTCCCTGCCGGCGCGCCCGAGCGTGTAGGACTTGTCGCGCGAGCGCGAATCCGGGTTGGAGAGGTACTGCGTCCTGCCGCCGCTGCGGCCGGTGATCATGCGGAAGTAGGTCCCGCGGGCCTTGCCGTCGGAGAACTTGCCGGGCGCAAGCTTGAAGGTGCCGTTCAGCGCTCTCGCGCTCGCCGCCTGCGACGGCGCTCCGATCAGCGCGGCGGCCGCGAGGGCGCCGGCGGACAGACCGGCGAGGGCGGTCGCGGTGCGGCGTACGGTACGTGTCATGAGGCGCCTCCTTGGCGGTACGGTGCGCGGCGCATGAGCGCCAGCGCGATGATCAGCAGGCCGGGTACGGCGAAGAACCACGGGAAGAGCCGAAACGACGGCAGGCTCTTGATCGCGTCGTAGTTGTCGACGTTGTCGCTCATGGCGCCGATCATCGGCGTCATGTCGTTGAGAATCGGGATCCATCCCTCGTTGAGGCGCTTGACGTCGGGGAAGCGGCGCGCGATCTCCCCCGTGCTCAAGCCCTTGCGCTCGAGGGCGGGCACGACATCCAGCCGCAGCGAGCCCTGGCCCACGGCGATCGTGGCGAAGTAGCCCTGGATCGTCTCGACCTTCTTGCGCGTCTCGATCGTCTTGAAGGCGCTCATCATCTCGGCGCCCTTGGGGCCGCGGTCGAACATCTGAAAAGCGATCGGCGCGATCACGAGGCCGATGCCGAGCGCGACGGCCCCCCAGCGCAGCCGCCGCCACGAACGAGGCGCGACGAGGCCCGCGAGCGCCAGCAGCGCGACGAGCACGCCGGGGACGACGAAGAACCACGGGAAGAGCCGGAAGTCCGGCAGCGCGACCATCGCGCGGTAGTTGCCGGCGTTGGACTTGATCCTCGTCATGAGGCCCGACATGTCGGCGTTGATCGGCGACCAGTCGTCGCGGAACTGGGCGAAGCCGGCAAAGCGCGTGTCGAAGCGGCGGTGCGCGGCCGGCCCGTGACCCTCGAGCGCCACGACGACGCGGCCGTTGGTCTGGTGGACGGCGGCGTCGATGTTGTGGATGTGACGCTGGAAGCCGCTCAGCCGCGCATCGGTCATGAACGGCTTGAACTCGCGCATCATCTCCGCGCCCTTGGGGGCGCGCTCGAACATCTGAAAGCCGACGGGAGCGAGCGCCAGTCCGATCCCGAGCACGCCCAGCGCGATGAGCGCCCAGCGCCGCGCGCCGCGCGCGGACGACCCGCTCCCCCTTCTGATCCCCGTCATTCCCTATCAAGTTAGTCGTATTTCGATTTCGGTGTCAAGCCGCCGCACGCGCCAAGGTCGCCCGATGCGCCGCTGGGGCTGGGACGGCCTGCAGCCCTTGAGCGCTCAGGGCTTGCGGCACAGGTACTGCGCGAGCACGCCCGACGCGCTGTGGCTCGCGTCGGTGATCTGCAGGCCCGCGCGCTCGATCATCGGCTCCAGCAGCCAGGTGAACGTCGAGTTCTCATCGCGGACGTGCTCGGCGAACTCGGCCCGCGTCCAGCCGGTTTCGACGTCGCTGCTCACGCCGTCCGCGATCCAGGCCTCGATGCGCTCCTCGGCCTGCGCAGGCTCGAAGTCGTAGACGACGTCCGACAGGCGCAGCACGCCGCCCGGCCGCAGCATGTCGGCGATCCTGCGCAGCGCGATCGCCTGCCAGAAGCCCGGCAGGTGATGCAGCGCGAAGCGGCTGTAGACGAGGTCGGCGGGGTCGCCACCGTGGCGATAGGTCAGAAAGCCGGCGTTGACCACTTCGACGTTGCTCACCGCCAGGCGCTCGAGCTTCGCCTCGAGCCGCGCGAGCATGACCGGCGAGATGTCCACCGCGACGACCCGCCCGCAGACCTGCGCGGCCGCGAGCGCGAACTGGCCCGTTCCGGCGCCGAGCTCGATGACCGTGGCGGCCGGGCCGAGCGCTCCCGCGGCCTGCAGCAGCGCGACCTCGCCGGCCGCGCCCGCGTCCATCTTCGCGTCGTAGCGGCGGGCGTGCTGCTCGTCGAAGTGCTCGCGGCCCGCGTGCTGCAGCTCGTCGGGCCACCACGAATCGGGGTCTCGCGCCGCCATCGCCGTCAGCGCGGCGCCCGCGGGCCGTCGGCGACGATGTCGCGCCCCGTGGGGCGCAGCTCGCCGTCGAGCTCCAGCTGCCAGTAGTAGCGCGTGAACGTATGGCCATGGGCGAAGTCGCCGACGTGCGGCTCGATCGTCTCACCGCGCGCCATCCGGACGATGAGCTCGGGATATGTGCGCCCCGGCCGCGCGGCGTACATCGGCGCCGGGAACGCGCCGCCGAAGCGCGTGTTGACGTCGGTGATCCCGAGGCCGATCTCGGGATCGCGGAAGGCCTGGACCGTGCACGGGCCACGCACGCCGAGCGCCTCGCCCACGGAGCGCCCGAGCTCGATGAGCGCCTCGTCGTGGATGACGGTGCCCTTGATCGACTCGCCGCCGCGCGACTCGATCATCGTGCGCGGGATCGCGTTCAGACACCGACCCTCGAGATCGCAGAGCAGATCGATCGAGAACTCGGGGCCGCCCATCAGCCGCTGCACCATCACCGGCTCCTTGACATAGCCGACGAAGAACTCCATCTCGGCGCGGTCGGCGGCCGGATGGATCGAGCGCGCGCCCGAGCCGCGGCGCGGCTTGACCATCACGGGGAAGGAGTCCGGCTCCTCTCCCGGCAGGCAGGTCGGCGGCGAGGGCAGCCCGTGCGAGAGCAGGAGGTGGTGGGTCTCGTACTTGTCGAAGGTCGCGCGCGCGACGGCGGCCGAGGGCACGAAGGCCGGCAGCGCCGCGCCCGCGGCGGCGAGGACCTCGATGTCGAGGTCCGTGAGCGGGACGACGGCGCCGACGTCGTGCTCGGCGACGACGGCGGCGAGGAACGGGACGTAGGCGGGGTCGTCGATGCGCGGCGGCGCGACGTGCAGGTCGGCGGCGTAGCGGGCGGGCGCGAGCGGGTTGGGGTCGGCGGCGATCGTGAAGGCGTGCTCGCCGAAGGCGCTGACGATGTCGTAGCGCTTGCCGACGCCGGTGAGCAGGACCGCCGTCATCGGCCGCCGTGGAAGCGGCCGAGCGTGTCGGCGCGCAGGCCCAGGCGCAGCGTCTCGAGCGACAGGACCTCGGCGGGCGGGATGTTGCCGAGGTTCACATCGCTGCCGTGGCGCTCGATGAGCAGGACCTGCTGGTTCTTGCGCGGCGCCTCGAAGATGAGCTTCGCCGGATCGATCTCGTGGACGATCTCGTCGATGAGGCCCGTGCGCGCCTCGCCGTCGGGGCGGTAGAGGCCGGCGGTGCCGGTGGCGCGTCCCTCGCAGACGACCATCTCGGCGCCGGCCTCCAGCGACTCGCGGATGAGCTGGACCCAGCGATAGGGCGCCATGAGCGCCTCGGGATCCTTCTCGCCGACCTCGGCGTAGACGGTGTAGCGCTGCGCGAGGCGCTCGATGAGCGCGCTCTTCTCCGCCGACGGGATCGCGACGGTGCCGCTGGAGACCTCGATGCTGTCGATCCCGAGCTCGTCGATCCAGGCGCACAGCTCGTCGACGCGGCCGTGCAGCCAGGCGAGCTCGGTGAGCGTGCCCCCGAGCAGGACCGGGACGTCGTGCTCGCTGTAGGCGGCGAGCTTGTCGTGCAGGTCGGCGGTGACGTAGGCCGAGCCCCAGCCGAGCCGGACGGCGTCGATGTGGGCGGCGGCCTGGCGCAGCATGCCGTCGACCTCGCTCGTGCTCAGCCCCGTGTCGATGACGTGCGTGAGACCCGCCGTGCGCGGCTTGGGCGCGCGATCGGGCAGGGGCAGGAAGTCCGGCATCGGGGCCGGAGGCTATCGCCGCCCGCGGCCGGTGGACCGAGGGGGGCTGCTACGTCGTGATGCGGCGGACCTCGGCGAGGCTCGTGACGCCGAGGCGGACCTTCGCCAGGCCGTCGTCGGCGAGCGTGCGCATGCCCTGCGCCATCGCCGTGCGCCTGATCTCCGCCGCCGACGCACGACCGCGGATGAGCGCGCGGAGCTCCTCGCTGACGGTCATGACCTCGAAGAGCCCCGTGCGGCCGTGGTAGCCGGTGTCGCGGCAGCGATCGCAGCCGCCCGCCTCGTAGACGTCGAGGTCGCCGTCACGCGGCAGGCCGGCGTCGGCGGCCGCCACGCGGGCGGGGCGGCGGCAGTGCTCGCAGAGCCGCCGCGCCAGGCGCTGGGCGACGATGCAGCGCAGGCTCGCCGCGACGATGTAGGGCTCGACGCCGATCTCGACGAGGCGCGCGGCGGCCGCCGGCGCGTCGGTCGTGTGCAGCGTGGAGAGCACGAGGTGGTCGGTGACGGCCGCCTGCGCCGCGATCTGCGCGGTCTCGCGATCGCGCAGCTCGCCGACCATCACGATGTCGGGGTCGGCCTGGACGATCGCCCGCAGGCCGCCGGCGAAGCTCAGGCCCGTCTGCTCGACGACCTGGACCTGCTGGACACCGGGCAGGTGGTAGTGGATGCGCTCCTCGATCGTCACGACGGTCTTGGAGGGCGAGTTGACGATCTCGGCCGCGGCGTACAGCAGCGTGGACTTGCCCGCGTCCCTGGGTCCCGTGGCGAGGATCAGGCCGTGCGACTGCGCGAGGGCGCGCTCGAGCCGCGCACGATCGGCGTGGTCCATCCCGAGCTCGCCGAGCGACGGCGGCCTGCGCCCTGGATCGAGCAGCCGCAGCACCGCCGACTCGCCGCCGAGCACCGGGACGGTCGTCACGCGCAGGTCGACCGGGCGCTCGTCGAGGATGATGCGCGTACGGCCGTTCTGTGGCAGGCGCCGCTCGTCGGGATCGAGGTCGCCGAGGGTCTTGATCTGCGCGACGACCTGGGCGCTGTCGCCGCCGCGTACGCGGGCGGCGTCGACCATGAAGCCGTCGACGCGGTAGCGCACCTGCAGGTCGCCGCCGTCGGGATCGAAGTGGACGTCGGACGCGCCCTCCTCGATCGCGCGGCGCATGACCGAGCGCAGGAAGCCGGTGCCGGCGTGGGGGTCGGGCGCGGCGCCGGGAGCGGCTGCCGCGGCCTCCACGACGAGCTCGTGGTCGCCGAGGCGGGCCAGCAGGACGCCGAGGTCCTCGTCGGAGACGACGACCGGCTCGACCTGCAGGTCGGTCAGGCGGGCGAGGCCGTCGAGCGCGAGGACGTTGGAGGGCCTGGACATCGCGACGAGCAGCGTGTCGTCGTCGCGAAAGGCGAGCGGCACGGCCCCCAGGCGGCGCAGCGCCGCGGGCGCGACGAGGTGCATCGCGGCGAGGTCCGGGACGAGCCCGTCGAGGCTGGCGTACTCCAGGCCGAAGCGCTCGGCGAGCGCGATCGTGAGCCCCTCGGAATCGATGAGTCCCTGCTCGCGCAGCAGCTGGCCCATCGGGCGGCCGGCCTCGCGCGCCTCCACGACGATCCCCTCGACGGTCTCCCGATCGCAGAGGCCCAGGCCGACGATGACGTCCCCGAGCAGCCGGCCGGGGTGCTCGCGGACGGGCGCCGGGAGCAATGAGGGGTTCGATGCCATCTCGTCAGCTATCGACACCCCGTCACGAACCTTGACCACGGCTCGCGCGGCGCATCTACGTCGTGACGCGGAGGACTTCGGCGATCGTCGTCTCACCGGCTCGGACCTTCTCGAGACCGTCGTCGGCGAGCGTGCGCATGCCCTGGGCCACCGCGACTTTCGCGATCTCCCGCACGGGCGCGCGGGCGACGATGAGCGCCCGGATCTCGTCGGTCATCCGCATGACCTCGAAGAGGCCGATGCGGCCACGGTAGCCGGTGTCGCGGCAGCGCTTGCAGCCGCCGGCCTCGAAGACCTCGACCTCGCCGTCGGCGGCGAGGCCGGCCTCGGTCGCGGCGACGAGGTACGGCCGGCGGCAGTGGCGGCACAGGCGCCGCGCGAGGCGCTGGGCGAGCACGCAGTCGATCGCCGATGCGACGAGGTAGGGCTCGACGCCCATGTCGATCAGGCGGGCGGCCGCCGCCGGCGCGTCCTTCGTGTGCAGCGTCGAGAGCACGAGGTGGCCCGTGAGCGCGGCCTCGATCGCGATTCGCGCGCTGTCGTGGTCGCGCATCTCGCCGACCATGATGATGTCGGGGTCCGCGCGGACGATCGTGCGCAGCCCGGTCGCGAAGCTCAGCCCGGCGCGCTCGAAGACCTGCATCTGCTTGACGCCCGGGACGCGGTACTCGACCGGGTCCTCGATCGTCATGACGGTCTTCTCCGTGGAGTTCACGGCGGCGAGCGCGGCGTAGAGCGTCGTGGTCTTGCCCGAGCCCGTGGGCCCGGACGCGATGACCGCGCCGTTGGAGTGCGCGAGCGCGCGCTCGACCCGGGCGCGGTCGGTGTCGCCCATCCCGAGCTCTGCGAGCGACAGCGGCCGGCGGCCGGGATCGAGCAGGCGCAGCACGACGGACTCGCCCTCGACGAGCGGCACGGTCGTGACCCGAATCTCGACGCGGCGCTCGTCGAACTCGAGGCTCATCCGCCCGTCCTGCGGCAGGCGCCGCTCGGAGATGTCGAGGTTGCTGAGGATCTTGATGCGCGAGATGACGCGCGCGGCCTGGCGCGCGGGGATCCGATCGGCGTCGGCCATGATGCCGTCGACGCGAAAGCGGACCTGGAGGTGGTCGTCGGCGGGGTCGAAGTGCAGGTCCGACGCGTGCTGGCCGATCGCCTGGGCGATGATCGAGCGCACGAGCCGGACGGTCGGGCCGTCGTCGGCGGCGACCTCGAGCGCCGCCTCGGCGCTCGCGACCTCCTCCTCGTCGCGAACGGGTTCCTCCTCGATCTGCTCGAGGCGGCTCATCCGCGCCATCAGCGCGTCGAGGTCCTCGCGCGAGACGACGACGGGCTCGACGCGCAGGCCGGTGAGCATCGCGAGGTCGTCGATCGCGATGACGTTCGCGGGGTTCGGCATCGCGACGAGCAGCGTCTCGGCGTCGCGGAAGCCGACGGGGACGGCGTGCACGCGGCGGGCGACCTGCGGCGTGACGAGGCGCATCGCCGTGGGGTCGGGGGTGAGCGTCTCGAGGTTCGCGTACTGCAGGCCGAAGCGCTCGGCCACGGCGATCGCGAGCTGGTCGGAGTCGATGACCCCGTGCTGAAGCAGGAGCTGGCCCATCGGCCGGCCTGCCCGGCGCGCCTCGACGACGATCTCCTCCACCGTCTCGCGGCGGCAGAAGCCGAGGCTGACGAGAACGTCCCCGAGCAGGCGGCCGGGGCGGGGTCGCGCGGCGGCCGCGTCCCCCACGGGCTGTTGGAGTGCCATTGGCTCGCTATCGGCAGAAAGCGCCGGGACTTGCGACCCGGGCCGGAAAGCTGGCCGCACGGGCCTCAGGAACCGAACCGCGCACACGGGGTACCCCCTTGCACATGAGCGCCGACACGTCCATGCACGAGCGCGTCGTCGACCTCCCGGCGACGGCGGCGGCGGCCGGCCTCGCCCGGCGCGAGCTCGCCGCGACCCACGGCGTCACCGGCGAGCTCGGCTACAGGGCGCTGCTCATGACCTCCGAGCTCATCGCGGTGTACGTCGCCGAGCTCGAGCCGGACCCGTCGCTGCGGCTCGCGCTCGTCATCCGCGTGACGCCCGAGCGCGTGCGCATCGAGGTCGGCGGGCCGCAGCCCGACGTCTCGCCGGACACGCTGCTGCGCTCCAGCGAGACGCCGTCGCTCGGCGGCATGGGGCTGCGGATCGTCGACCGGATGGCCGACGCCTGGGGCGTCCAGGGCGACGACGACAGCTCGATCTGGTTCGAGCTGCGTCGCTGAGCCGGGGCCGCCCCGCGGCCCTCTAGGTTTCATCGGGCGATGGAGCTCGCCCCCGATCAGCCCAACGTCGAGCTGCGCCGCAACCGCGCGGGCGACGAGATCGTCGTCCTCGCGTTTCCCTACGACGCGCACATCGTCGCGGTCGTGCGCGGGATCCCGGGACGACAGTTCGACTGGGAGCGGCGCGAGTGGTGGGCGCCGGTGGGCGACTGGGTCGCCGTCCACGTCGCCGACGTCCTCGAGCGCTTCCCCGACCTCACCGCGAGCGACGCCGTCCATGCGTGGCTGTCGGGGGTCGAGCGCCGCTGGGTGGGGATCGTCGGAACCGCGCGTCACGACGGGCGCGGCTGGTGGACGATCACGACGAAGGCCGGCACGGTGCCCGAGGCGCTGCTGGCGGGCAGCGTCGAACGCGACGGGACGCTGCTCGCGCCGCTGACGATCGAGGGGGCGGCGGCGCTCGCCGAGCAGGACGTCGCGCGCCTGGACGGCGGCGCGCGCCGCTGCGTCGAGGCGCTGCTCTGCTGCGAGGACCCGCCGCCCGCACGGCTGACGGCGGCGCGCACGTTCGACGGCGAGCGCCTGCGGCTCGACGTGCTCTGGGACCCCGACGTGGGCACCGCGTTCGCCAGGCTGCCCGGAGCGGACGCGCGCAGCGCGACGCTGCCGATCGACCCCTGGGTCGTCGAGCCGCTGGACGCCTTCCTGGCCCTGCACGGCGTGAGCGTCGACGGTCCCGGCGCCGAGGTCCTCGACACGCTGCGCGCCGAGCACGCCGCGGCGCTGGAGACCATCCGCAACTCGCGGGCGACCGCGGGCGAGCCGCTGCCCGCCGTGGCGGCGGTGCTGGGCGGCGAGCTCGCGCCCTTTCAGTGGGCGGGCGTGCGCTACGTCCTGGACGCGCGGCGCGCGTTCATCGCCGACGAGCAGGGCCTCGGCAAGACCGTCGAGGCGCTCGCAGCGCTGGAGGCCGATGACGCGTATCCGGCGATCGTCGTCTGTCCGGCGTCGCTGAAGCTCAACTGGGAGCGCGAGGCGGCGCGCTGGCTGGCGCACCGCAGCGTGGCGATCCTCGAGGGCCGCGGCGGCTCGGCCGCGAACGCCGATATCACGATCCTCAACTACGAGATCGTCGCCGCGCACCGCGAGGCGCTCGGCCGCAGGCGCCCCAGGGCGCTCGTCGTCGACGAGTCGCACTACGTCAAGAACCCGCAGGCCAAGCGCACGCAGGCCGTGCGGCGGCTGGCGGCGACGGTCGCACCCGACGGACTGCGCCTGGCGCTCAGCGGGACGCCCGTGCTCAACCACGCCGAGGAGCTCGTCAGCCAGCTGCGGGTCATCGGGCGCCTGGAGGACTTCGGCTCGGGCGCGCAGTTCGCGCGCCGCTTTCGCGGTGAGCTCTCCGAGGAGCGCCTGCACTGGCACCTGCGCCGGCGCTGCTTCGTGCGGCGCCTGAAGTCCGAGGTCCTCCCCCAGCTGCCGGCCAAGCGCCAGGTGGTCGTGCCGGTCGCGCTGTCAAACGAGCGCGAGTACCGCCTGGCCGAGGAGGACGTGATCGCGTGGCTGCGCTCGCAGCCCCTGGACCTGCGCGAGCTCAACGCCCGGATCGCGGCGACCCTGCGCGCCGAGCGGCTCGCGCAGCTCGGCACGCTGCAGCGGCTCGCCGCGCGCGGCAAGCTCGCGGCGGCGCTGACGTGGATCGGCGACTTCCTGGAATCCGGCGAGCCGCTGGTCGTCTTCGCGCGGCACATCGAGGTGCAGGAGGCCGTGCTCGCGCGCTTCCCCGACGCCGCGCACCTCATCGGGCGCGACTCGGCCCGCGCGCGAGACGCCGCGGTGTCGGCGTTTCAGTCGCCCGGCGGCCCGCAGCTGCTCGTGGGCGCGACGCGCGTCGCGGCGCAGGGGATCACGCTCACGCGGGCGTCGAACGTCGCCTTCCTCGAGCTCGAGTGGACGCCCGCCATGCACGACCAGGCCGAGGACCGCTGCCACCGCATCGGTCAGCGTGACGCCGTGACGGCGTGGTACCTGCTCGCCGCCGACACGATCGACGAGACGATGGCGGCACTCATCCAGCGCAAGCGCGGGATCGTCGCCGCGGTCACCGACGGCACGCGCGTGGATGGCGACGGGCTCGTCGAGGCGGTCGTGCGCGAGCTGCGCGACGGGCGCCCGCTGCGCCATCTGCGACCCGTGGCGTAGCGGCCGCGCTCAGACCATCGAGCGCCCCGGCGGGATGACCCAGAGGTCGGTCGCCGAGGAGATGATCGTGCTGGCGTCGAGATCGGCGACCGTCGCCGCCCCGCGCTTCTCCAGCGTCGTCGCCAGCTCGTTCCAGGCGCGCGCGATCGAGCCGACCTTCGCCATCGGCCCCCAGCCCTGCAGCGCCTTGAGCTCGGCGGCCTGCTTGCGCGCGGCGTCGATGTCGATCGTGCCGAACTTCGTCTCGACGCCGGCGATGCTCACCCCGCGGGCGAGGATGTCGCTGACGTCCTGGCGCGGCACGGCGTCGTAGCGCGCCTCCACGACCTCCCAGGCGACGACGTTCAGCCACGCGTCGACGTACTCGGCGCGCCGGTTCTCGTAGTCGAGGTAGTAGGCGTGCTCCCACACGTCGATGCCGACCAGCGGCGTCAGGCCGTCGGCGATCGGGCACTCCTGGTTGGAGGTCGTGACGATGAACACGCGCGTGCCGTCGTCGACGAGCCACGCCCAGCCCGAGCCGAACTGGCTCATCGCGGCCGCGCGCATCGTGTCCTTGAAGACCTTGAAGTTGCCGTAGGCGCCCTTGATCGCGCCGAGCAGCTTGCCGGCCGGCTGCCCGCCGCCGTCGGGCTTCATGCTCTCCCAGAACAGCGCGTGGTTGACGTGGCCGCCGACGTTGTTGCGCACGGCGTCGCGGATGTCCTCGGGGAGCTCCTCGATCCCCGTCAGCAGGTCCTCCGCAGCGGCCTGGTCCCAGGGCGTGCCCTCCAGCGCGGCGTTGGCCTTGTCGACGTACGCCTGGTGGTGCTTGTCGTGATGAAACCGCATGGTCTCCGCGGAGATGTGCGGCTCCAGGGCGTCGTGCGGATAGGGCAGGTCGGGCACCGAGAAGGGCATGGCCACATCATGACGCGCCCGGGCGGGAAACGGGAGGCGCCGTGTGCTCCAGTTCGCGTGCCGCCCTGCCGATACAGGCCTCGGAGCACATCGAGGCCATGCTGACCACCACCATCATCTTCACCGTCCTCGTCGCCGCCTGGGGACGCTTCGGCGGGCTCGCCGAGCACCGCTCGCCGCGCCGCGAGCACCTGCGCAGCGGTCGCTGACGCCACCGCACGAGGCCGTGCAGCGCTTCGCCCCCGGGCGGGCGCGGACTAGGTTGCGCCGCTTGATGGTCCGCCTCCGCGCCATCCCCGTCGTGCTGCTCGCGTGCCTTGCGACAGCGTGGGCGATCGACGCCGTCCCGGCGCCGGGGCGCGACCGCGCGCAGACGCTGCGCAACCAGATCGAGGGCGGGCGCGGCCGCGAACGCGCGCTGCAGGGCGCGCTGGCGCGCCTGCACGGCCTCGAGCGCGCGACGGCGCGCGAGGTCACGATCCTCGCCCGTCGCGTCGCCGCGGTGCAGGCCGATCTCACGCGGGCGCAGGCGCTGCTGGCCGACACCGCGCGCCGGCGCGACCACGAGCGCGCGCGGGCGCTGCGCCTGCGCAGCCGCCTCACCGCGTCGCGCACGCAACTCGCGACGCTGCTGCGTCGCCGCTACGCCGGTGGCAGGCCGGATCTCGTGACGGTCGTCCTGCAGGCCGACGGCTTCGCACGGCTCCTGGAGACCGTCGACTTCATCAAGCGCGTGCAGAAGCAGGACGCGCGGATCCTCGCCACCGTCCGCGATGCCCGCGGCGAGGCCGTCGCCTCCAAGCGCGTGCTCGCGCGCCTGACGGCGCAACGCCGCGCCGCGGCCGAGGTCGTCCGCCGCCGCCACGCCGCGCTGGCGTCGATCGCCGCCGGGCTGCGCTCGCGGCAGGCTGCGCTGGCGCAGGCGCGGGCGGCGCGCGCGGCCGCGCTGCAGGCCAGCAGGGCGAGCCGCGGCCGCGCCCAGCGGGCGCTGACGCGCCTGCTCGCCCAGCGCGCCCGCGCCCTGCGCCAGGCCGGGCCGGGCGGTCCGTGGGCGATCCCGTGGCCGATCGTGCAGTGCGAGTCGGGCGGGCAGAACCTGCCCCCCAACGGGGCAGGCGCCTCGGGCTACTACCAGTTCCTCGTGGAGACCTGGAAGGGCCTCGGCGGCTCGACGCCGCAGGCCTACCTCGCCTCCAAGGGCGAGCAGGACCGGCTCGCCGCGCGGCTGTGGGCCGGCGGCAGCGGCGCCGGCAACTGGGTCTGCGCGGCGCTCGTCGGCGGGGTCTGAGGCGGCACGCCGGCATGGGCGCCGCCGCTACGATCCGACCGTGACCGGAGTCCTGCCGCGGTGGTGCGCCGCCCTCGCGGCGATGGCCGCGCTCGTGGGCGCAGCGGTCGCGCAGGCGCAGGCGCAGGCGCCGGCGGGCGGCCCCGCACCCGAGGTGCACTTCTTCGCGGCCGACACGACGGTGGCGGGCGTCATCAGCCTCGACTTCTTCGGCGCCAGGGGCGCGCCGGTCGTGTTCTACGAGCGCGTGGGCGACCGGCGCGTGCGCCTCGGCGTGCGGACCTCGCCGCCCGACACGGCGACGCAGTTCAAGGACGCGGTGGTCTGGCGCTGCGACCGGCGCTTCCGGCGCTTCGAGGCGACCTCCACCCTGCCCGACGGCACGAAGTCGATCGGGTCCTACAGCATCCGCACGCCCTCCTGCGCGACGCGCTTCTCGCTCGGCGTCCCGCGCCGCCTGGCGCCCGGCGCGCGCGGGAGCATCCGCGTGGCCGACCGCTGGGGCAACGGCGGCGTCACGCCGCAGCTGTGCATCACGCCGCCGCACGGCACGCGCGACTGCGCGCCGCTGCGGCTGCGCCGCGCGATCACGGTCGCCACGCGGTCGTTTCGCGCGACGACGCGCGGGCGCTGGCGCGTCGAGCTGCGCATCCGCGGGCACCGCGTGCGCCGTGCCGTCGCCGTCGGCGCGGGCGCCTCGAGCGTCCCGCCGCCGACGGTGCTGGCGACCGGCGACTCGATCATGCAGGGCATCGACAGCTTCCTCGCCGACGAGCTCGGCGACGAGGCGACCGTGCACAGCGACGTGCGCCCCGGGACCGGGATCAGCAAGCCCGGCGGGCCCTGGGCGCGGCTGCCCGCACGCCAGGTCAAACGCCTGCACCCGGCCGCCACGGTCATCGCGATCGGCGCGGTCGACGGGTTCCCGCTGCCCGCGCCCGATGGCAGCGCCGCCACGGTCGAGTGCTGCGGCGCAGGCTGGATCGCGAGCTACACGCAGCGCGTGCGCGCGATCATGCTGACCTACCGCCGCAAGGGGCGCGGGCGCGTCATCTGGCTCACGCTCCCGATCCCGAAGGGGCCGCGCGCCGTCGCCGACGGCGGTCAACCTCTCGATCCTGACCGCGGCGCGCGGGCTGCCGCGCGTCACGGTGCTGCGCATGGACGAGCTGTTCACGCCCGACGGGTTCCGCGAGGTCATGCCCTATCGCGGCCGCACGGTGCGGGTGCGCGAGATCGACGGCATCCACCTCAACGTCGCCGGCACCGCGATCGCCGCGAAGGTCGTCGCAGCCGAGCTGCGCAAGCGCTGACGCGATACGGGCATACTCGCCGGCATGCCCGCGCGCCCCAAGCTCGCCGCTGCGCTCTGCGCCCTCGTCGTGATCCTCGCGGCGGCGGGCGCCGCCCGGGCTGCCGACCCGCCGGACGCCTACGTCGCACTCGGCGACTCGTTCACCGCGGGGCCGTTCATCCCGGCGTTCGTCGGGCACCCCGCCGGCTGCGGACGCTCCGATCACAACTACCCGACGATCGTGGCGGCCGCGACGGGCGCGGCGTCGTTCGACGATCGCAGCTGCTCGTCGGCCGAGACCATCCACATGACCGTCGCGCAACCGGCCAGGCTCGGGACGAACCCGCCGCAGTTCGACGGCCTGCGCGCCGGCACGACGCTCGTCACGGTCGGGATCGGCGGCAACGACGTCGGCCTCGTCTCCGCCGCCATCACATGCGTGCAGCTCGGCCTCCTGGCGCCCACCGGCAGCGCCTGCCGCTCGAACTTCGCCAAGCCCGACGGCGGCGACCGCCTCGCCGACGCGATCGACGCGACCGCCCCGAAGATCGCCGCGACCCTGCAGGGCATCCACGCGCGCTCGCCGCTCGCGCGCGTGCTGCTCGTCGGCTACCCGGCGGTCGCGCCGCGCGACGGCACGAGCTGCTACCCGTTCATCCCGCTGTCCGACGACGACGTCGTCTACCTCGAGGGGATGCTGCGGCGCACGAACGCGATGCTCGCCGAGCAGGCGGCGGCCAATGACGCCGAGTACGTGGACACCTACGAGGACACCACCGGGCACGACGCCTGCAAGTCGGTCGGGACGCGCTGGTTCGAAGGCCTCGTGCCGACGTCGCCGGCCTTCCCGGTGCACCCCAACGCGCTGGGCGAGGCGAGCATGGCGCGCTCGGTCCTGCGCGTCCTGGGCCGGCCGCGACCGGGCCCGGTGCTCGGTGCCCTGAAGCGCGCCCACAGGACGATCTCGGCCGGGCGCGCGCTGCGCGTCTCCTTCACGGTCACCCGCGCGACGAGCGTCGCGATCGGGCTGCAGCGCGCCGTCGGCAACGGTCGCTATTCGAGCGTGCGCACCCTCGCGAGCGTCGACGCGCAGCCGGGCGCGACGACCGTCACGCTCACGGCCAGGCAGCTCGGCCGCCGGGCCGGCCTGTATCGCGTGAGCGCCGCGCTCGCTGACGGCACGACGCAGCGCGCGCAGTTCCGCATCCGCCGCGCGCGCTGAGCGCGACGCCGCGCGCGATCGGCGGCACGACCAGCGGCGCGCCGGGTAAGCGCTCGGGGCATTCGATCACCCGCGACAGGAGGCGCTGATGAGCACCCAGGCCGAGACCGGCGAGGTCACCGGCACGAAGGACAAGGACTACAACATCATCTGGTTCACCGAGGGTTGCCTCGACAACACCCTGCGCCTGGAGACCTACATCCAGGACGCCGAGCGCGAGAGCGACGACGAGCTCGCAACCTTCTTCCGCAAGACGCAGGCCGACAGCCGCAAGGGCGCAGAGCAGGGCAGGCAGATGCTCAAGTCGCGGCTGTAGCGCCGGTCAGCGCCGTGCGCGCATCGCGCGCAGCGTGATGCGCGTGCGGTCGCCGGTCTGCACGAGCACCCGCGCCCGCCGGATGGCGGCCGCGGCCAGCGCGCGACGCCCGCTGCGGGTGTTGCGCAGCGAGGCCCAGATGCGCGCCGCGTTGACCTCGCCGCGCATCTTGATGTTCGTCTGCTGCCAGCTCGCCGTCCCGGCGCGCAGCACCTCGGCGTCCTTGCGCGCGAGGCAGCGCAGCGCGCCCTGCAGGGCGGGCAGGCCGACCTCCGAGAGCGAGCGGCTGACCTGCGAGCAACCCGTGCGCGCGGCGTTGCGCTCGGCGTCGCGACCGGCGACGGCGCGGTCGGCGACCGACCCGATCGCCGCTGCGTATTGCAGCCGGCCGGCCGGCGAGACCGTTCCGTGCATGAAGAACGTCGACGGGTCGTCGGGGTTGCCGCCGGGCTGCAGCTCGATCGTCTGGGTCGTCGGGCGGGCGGCTGCGAAGCGGGCGGCGTGCTGCGCCGAGACGACCTCGTCGTCGGCCTCGTGCAGGAGCAGCACGTCGGCGTGGATCTTCGGTGCGAGGGCGACGACGTTCCACGGGGCCGTCTGCTCGAGCGTCGTGCCGAAGAAGCGCGAGATCTGGCTGGAGACCAGCCGCATGCGGCCGTCGTTGCTGACGGCGCTCTCGGCCTGGTAGAGGCTCAGGTCGGTGGGCGTGCCGAGCCCGATCACGCAATCGATCGCCCGCAGCCGGGAGGCTGCGACGAGCGCGAGGTGCGCGCCGGAGGACTCGCCGTAGAGGCACAGCGGCCCGGTCGTGCTGTTCCGCGCAAGCTCGGCGCCGGCGGCGCTGAGGACGTCCTCCAGGCCGGCGGTCCCGTCCTCGTAATCGATCGAGACGACGCGCCAGCCGCGCTCGAGGAAGAGGTTGCCCGGGCTCTTGGAGAGGGCCGACTGGGCGTCCGCGTCGTGCCCCGCCCAGCCACCGGCGTGGATCATGATGACCGTGCCCCGGGCGGGCCCGGCGGGATCGATCGTGATCGCAGACGCGACGGGCGGGATGACGGGCACGGGCACCGGCGCCGGCTTGGGCGCGAACAGCGAGGGCAGGCGGAAGGGGGTCGCCGCGTCGGCCTGCGGCGCGCGCACGCCGATGATCCCGGCACCGGCCACGAGGACCAGCAGCGCGAGGCGGATGAGCGGCGATCGCATGTGCCGCCTATCGGCGGACCCTGCGCAGCGGCTGAGCATTGTCCGCGGCGCCTAGAACACCTGCGTATCGCACCCTCCATCGGGGCCAGCGCCCCGCTGCAGATTTGCGACCGCGGTCGAAGGAGCGCCCCGCGGGCCGCAGCGATCATCCTGCTCATGGAAGAACGGTCCACGCATCACCATGGACACCGGGCGCCCGTGCTGGACAGGCGCTCGTGAGAGCGCCGCGACCGGGACGGCGCGCGCGGGGCAGCGCTCCGCGGGCGCGCAACAGCCCTCCGCCGCGGCCGATCCGCAAGCTGCTGCGTCCGGGCGGCACCCCCGGCGTCCCGGGCCCGAACGGGCCTGCAACGCCGCCCTCGGGCTGAGCCGCGCGCGCGAGCGCGCGACTGCGATGGCGGCCACGAGCACGATGGTGTGTGCCGCACCATCGTGCTCGTCGCGGTCATCCCCGGCCAGGGGCGTCAGCCGCCGACCGCGCTCAGGGCCGAGCATGCCCCGCAGGCGGCGCAGCCGGCGCCCTGGTCGGCCCCGCGCATGCCGGCCTTGCGCAGGAGCCTCGCGACCCGGTCGGTGACGTCGGCGACGAGGTCGTGGCCGGGGGCGGGCACGCCGGCGGCGTGCGCGAGGCTGCCGGCCATGGGCCGGTAGGGCACGACGAACGGGTAGACGCCCATGGCGATCAGCCGCTTGGCTCCCTGCACGAGATGGTCGGGGTTCTCGCCGAGCCCGATCAACAGGAACGTCGAGACCCTGTTGCGGCCGAACAGGCGCACCGCCTCGGTCCAGACGACGTCGTAGCGCTCCAGCGGGACGGTCGCCTTCCCGGGCGTCCAGTGCCTGCGGACCTCCTCGTCGAGGCTCTCGACATGGATGCCGATCGTCGTCGCTCCCGCCGCGTGCAGCCGGGCGATCCAGCCCAGCCCGCCCGGCGGCTCGAGCTGGACCTGGATCGGGAGGCGCGGGATCACGCGGCGAACCGCCTCGACGCAGCGCGCGAGGTGCCGGGCGCCGCGATCGGGCCCGTCGGTGGTCCCGGTCGTCATCACGAGCTGGCGCACACCGTCGAGGCGCACCGCCGCGACGGCGACCTCGGCGATCTCCTCGGGCCGCTTGACCCGCGTCGTCATGCCGGCCTGCAGGGGCTCCTCGATCGTGCAGAAGCGACAGCGCGTCTCCTCGTCGGCGTAGCGCACGCAGCTCTGCATGACGGTGGTCGCGAGCACGCGGCGGCCGTGCAGCCGCGCGATCTGCTCGTAGGGGACGCCGGCGGCGGTCGCGCGGTCATAGAAGCGCGGGCGCGCGATCGGCGCGAGCTCGGCGTCGACGACGATCCCGTCGCGGGTGAGAACGCCGTCGCCGGACCGGGCGAAGGGCGAGTCGGGGGCGTCCGCCACGGCCATGGGCAGCCCCTGCAGCAGCCAGAAGCGGTCGTCGTCGAGGCCTGGCCCCGGGTGGTCCTGCAACGGCGGGTCGGCGCGCAGGCCGTGGACTGCAAGCTCGGCACGCAGAGCGAGGTCGGCCAACAGACGACTCCTTTGGATCCTGTCGGGTGCGACGGCATGGACCGGCCGCGTGGTCGCATCCATGGTGCAGGGCGGCCCGGCTGCTCGCTATGGACGCGCTGCAACAAGATGCGGCCCGTCCGATGGACCGGTTGTCGGGTCAGTCCTCGCCGCTGCCACCACCGCGTCCGCGTCCGCGTCCGCGTCCGCGGCCCTTGCCGCCGCCGTCGTCGCCGCCGGACTCACCGCCGGAGACCGTCGTGATGAAGCGGCTGAGCGCCTGCAGGTCGGCGTCGCTCATGCGATCGCCGAAATCCGTCGGCATGAGCTTGCCGGGATAGCCGTCGGCGATGTCGTCGCGCGGGTCGGTGATGCTCTCCAGGTTGTCGTCGGCGTCCTTGTCGAGGGTGTCCAGGCGCGGGCCGAGCATGCCGCCGGCGCCGATCGCGGCGATCGCATGGCAGCGATCACAGCCCTGGCCGGCGAAGAGCTCGCGGCCGCGGCGCGCGCTTGCGCCCCCGTCGGCGATCCGTTGCCTGGCGGCCGCGGTCTGCGCCGTGGACGGCGCGGGCTCGCGCTGCGCCGGACCTTCGCCCATCCCGATCCCCGCGATCGCGCAGCCGAGCACGGCGATGACGACGAGCGCGAGCGCCAGCCTCATGGCGACCCCCGCCGCGCGCCGGCTGCGGCCGCCGCGGCGCCCGCGAGGGCCAGGAGCCCCGCCGCGATCTCGGCCACGACGATGACGAGCGCGTCGGCGTCGTAGCCGCCCTCGCGGAACCCGAAGAACCCGCTGGAGGAGTGCGAGATCGCGATCGACACGAGCGACGGCGCGCAGATCGACAGCGCGCCGAGCACGAACAGCCAGACGCGGCGAAAGATGAGCATCAGCACGACCGCAAGCGAGCCGATGCCGTTCAGGAGAAACAGCGGCCCGACGACCTCCACCTCGGAGTAGCCGCGGTGAAACAGGCGCTCGTGCTGATAGCCGGCCACGAGCACCCCGATCGCCGCGAGCGCAAGCAGCGCCAGGGCGAGTGGCCCGGGCCGCGACGGTGCCAGCATCCGTCGCAGCGGTGTGAGCAGGCGGCCCATCGCGCCACGACCTACCCCGTCGGGCCGCGTCTCACAGCCCCCGCGGATGGCGCGCGACGTACCCGTCGGCGGCTGCAGGCTCGGCGCGCCAGCGCGGGCCCTCCTCGCCCGGTCCCGACGTGTCCAGCCGCAGCCCGGCGATGACGATGTAGGCGTGGCCGGCATTGGCGTAGGTCGTCATCCAGCGGCCGGTGCCGCCCGCGCCGAAGCTCGTCAGACCGGTCGAGTCGCGTGGGGCCTCGAGCAGTCCCGCGCCGTGCAGCGCGTAGGAGACGGTGCCCGAGCAGTCATAGCCCGAGTCCTCGAAGCTGCCGTGGCCGCCGCCGTAGCGGTAGGGCCGGTTCACGAGCCTGTTGGCGGCGATGATCGCGTCGCGCACCTGCGGCGGCGCGGTCGCCGGGACGAGCGCGGTGCGCCCGTCCGGCCCGATCACGGCGTTCTCCGCGTTCGTGATGCCGGATTGCGCGGGCGTCGGCAGCGTCGCGGCCTCGATCGCTCGCACGCCCAGGACGCGGACGCGCAGGCCGTGGGCCTGCAGCCTGGAGACGGCGCCGTCGACGCGCAGATCGTGGCGGCGCTCGTAGCGGCGCACGCTGCGGCGCGTGCTCCTGCCGAACGCGCCATCGACGTGGGTCGGCACGCCCATGACGGTCAGCCAGCGCTGCAGGACGCGCACGTGGCGGCCGTGGTCGCCCTCGCGCAGCACGCGGTCGCCGAACGCGGCGCCCGCCGGCGTAGGGCACGCGCCGAAGGTGCCGGCGGCGACGACGATGGCCGCGCAGGCGCGCGGCCGGAAACGGTATGGCACTGCGGCTCCTCTGGTCTCCACGGCTTCCGAGGTGAGCTGACGGGCTCGCGCTGGAACTGCGCTACGCCGGATCCACCGGCGATTCGCCCCGTGCGCCGCAAGCGGCGCGTTGGTTCCCCCGGCCGCCCCCGCTGGCGCGCGGACGGTTCAGCCTCTTCTCCGTGTGCGACACGCTACGGCCCGCGGAGTTTCGGCGATCGGACCGGAAGAAGCCGGCGGGCGCGGCCGGCAAACGACGAAGGCCGCCCTACCGGACGGCCTTCGGGTCTCGAGTCCGCCTTCTCCGCCTTGCGCCGGGTCGGGCTTGACTCTTGATGCACGGGGCGGGGGTCGAAACCCGCACAGGGCGCTGACGTGGTGCCATCAGCCCCTACCCGTGTGGACGAGCCAATGTAGCAATCGTTGCAAGGGGTGTCAACGGGCGGCGGCGCGCCGCTCAGCGCCGCCGCGGCGGTGGCACGCGGCGCTGGGTACGCGCGCACGAAAGGCACAGCGCGACGTCCGGAGCCGCCTGCAGGCGGGCGGGCGCGATCGGCTCCCCGCAGGCGTCGCAGATCCCGTAGGTCCCCTCGTCGAGCTTGGCGAGCGCCCGCTCTGTGCGGGCGAGCCCGTGCTCGAGCGAGCTGCCGACCCCGATCTCGGTCAGGCGGCTGATCGCCTCGACCGTGCCGTCGCCGATGCGCTTGCCGAAGCCCTGGGCGGCCCCGAGCTCGGGGCGCCTGGCGAGCAACGCCACGCGCTCGCGCGTGTGGTCTCGGCGCGCCTCGAGGTCGCGGCGGATCGCGTCGAGGCCGGGCTCGTCGGCGGGCGTCGCCATGGCGCCGTCCTACCCGGGGATGGCGGCGCGGTCGCACTATCCTGCGCCGCGATGACGATCCTGCTGGCGCGCCACGGCGAGACCGAGGCCAAGCATCGCGGGCTCGTGCTCGGCCGGCAGGAGATGGCGCTGACCCCGGCGGGCCGCGGGCAGGCCGCGGCGCTCGCCGAGCGGGTCGCGCAGGCCGGCATCGTGCGGCTGTACGCGAGCCCGCTCGGGCGCAGCGTCGAGACCGCGCAGATCATCGGAGCGGCGCTCGGCCTCGACCCGATCCTCGACGAGCGGGTCGCCGAGGCGGACAAGGGCCGCTGGGAGGGCCGCCCGCGCGCCGAGGTCAAGCTCGCCGATCCCGACCTCTACCGCGCGCTGCGCCGTGCACCCGAGGAGTTCCGCTTCCCTGGCGGCGAATCGTGGGCCGAGGTCCGCGAGCGCGTGCGCGCCGCCCTCATCGACGTCGCCGCGGGCCCGCTGCCCGCGCTCGTCGTCTCGCACAACGGCACGATCCGCTGCGCCATGGCGCTCGGGCATCCCGACGGCCTGCTCGGCACCCGCGAGCTGACGGTGGCCAACGCCGAGCCGATCGCCTTCGACGCGCGCTGGCTCGCCGGCTAGGACTCGTCGCAAAGCAGCGCCCGCGCGCTCGCCAGCAGCCGCTCCGAGCGCGCAGCCCAGCCGGGCAGGCGCAGCACGCAGAGGTGGCGGGCGTTGCGGATGCGTGCCCCGGCGCCGAACCAGGCGAGCGCTGACGGGTCCAGCGTGCCGGCCAATCGCGCGGCGAACGTTTCGGCGGCCTGCGCCGCAGGCAGCGCGAGGGCGGCGTCTGCACCCGCCTCCCGCGCAAGCGTGGCGAGGAACGTCGCGGCATCGAGCTCGCGCGGCCCCTGGCAGGCGCCGTCCCAGTCGACGACCCCCGCGCCGGTGCCGAGGTCGACGACGTGGTTGACGGAGAAGCTCCCGTGCACGAGCGCGAGCTCGAGGCGCTGCGGAAGCAGGCGGCTCATGCGCGCGAGCACCGCGCCCGCCGCCTCCCCCAACTCCGGCGACGCCGCCGTGACGGCCAGCGCATCGCCCTCGACGCGCAGGAGGAAGTGGCCGGCGCCGTACGCGCGCCCGACCGCGACGCCCGCCCCCCACTGGCGCAGCAGCCACGCCCCCGCGAGCGCGCCGACCCGGTCGCCGCGGGCGATCAGCGCCCTGCCGCACGGGCCGTCCAGACGCTCGAAGACCAGCAGCCGCAGCTCCGCGTCGTGGCCGATCAGGCGGGGCGCCGTCGGCGCGTCACCGGTCGCAAGCCCGCTGCGCTCGAGCGCGGCGAACAGCTCGATCTGCGATGCGACGCCGCGGCGGTACGCCTTTGCCACGAGCCGCCGGCCGTCCGCCGCCCGCAGCGCGAACGTGCAGCGGCGGCCGGCGTGGGCCTTGAGCACCGCGAGCTCGTCGAACGGCGGTGCGAGACCGGCGCGCCTCAGCGTCGCCTCTGCCCCGTCGCGGGCGATCGCGCGCAGGGCGGGCAGCGCGGGGTCGTCGGGGAGCCCGCCCGCGGCGGCGGGCGCGGCGAGCTCGTCGGGCCGGACTCGCGGTCCGTCGTATGCCGCGGTGCCCTCGGCGTCCACGCGGGCCACCCTGGCCGCGCGCCGGACCGAAGTCAAGCGTTGAGGTAGGGAGCGGCCCGGCCCAATCTGGGGAGCGCTCCCGATGCGTGCCCGCCGGCGCGAACGTAGCTTCGATGCGACCGATCGTCCCCCGCACAAGGAGACCGCACATGTCGCAGATCACGCACTCCAAGCTCGCCGCCCCGCTCCTCGCGCGGCCCCTCCGCGCCGTCGCGGCCGGAGCGTCGCTGGTGGCCATCGCCGCCGGCGGGCTGGCGCTCGGCCTCCCGGATCGGGATGCCGGCTCGGTCAGCGTCCAGGCGCAGCCGAGCCTTCGCGAGAAGACCGCCGGCCATCACGTCTCGGCGATCCTGCGCAAGCTCGCCGTGCGCAACCGCGCCGAAGCCGTCGCGGCGGCCGGCGGGCTCGGCCTCGGACCTGCCGGACAGGCTCCGTCCGCAGCCCGGTAGGCCGCTGCGGTCGCGGCAGCCGAGCAGGTTCGCCGCCGGCGTCGCCGCAACCTGCGCCTCTCAGCCGAAGGCGAACAGCGGCGGCAGAACGACGGTGACGATCGCCGCCCAGAGGGCGAAAACCGGGAGATAGGAGGTCTGCCACCGCTCGAGGCGGTGCAGAGCGATCCGTCCGGTCAGAAAGAGCATGGAAAGCCAGGCGGCCCGCATGAGGTTCACGAGCAGGACGAGGTTCAGACCCAACGCTGCCACGCGATTGGGGGTGAACCCGAGATCGCCGATCCGGGCCACCATCGACCCGAGCACCATCACGTCGAGCACGAGCGCGCTCACGACCGCGAGCAGCTGGACGCGGTCCATCGGCCCGCTCGGTTCGGCCGCCTCGCGCGCGGACATCGCGTAGAGGACGAGTCCCAGCACGACCACCAGGAGAGCATCGAAGACGCCGAGCAGCTCGCGGTCGAACGCCCCGCCGAGCCCGGACACGGCGTACGTTGCCGCAGCGACGGTGAGCATCACCGCGAACAGCGGGCTGAAGAGCATGGTCAGTACCGGCGCCATGTTCTCCACCACATGCTGCTTGGACTCCACGAGCCATGCCGCCACGATCACGGCACCGACCGCGCCCGACGGCAGCACCCATTCGAAGACCTGGGCGACGTCGGCCCCGGTCGGCTCGAAGATCAGCGCGGTGAGCCCGAGCAGCACGCCGCCGCCGAGCGCGATCAGCACGTAGTAGATGAACCACTCGCCGGTGAAGCGGACGAAGTCCATGCGCCGCTCGTGCGATCGGGTCGTACCGCCCATGTACGGGTAGGCGACCGCGAACCACAGCAGGACGGGCAGGTGGGCCGCGACAAGGAGCTCCGTGGCCGAGTCGGCGCCGTACGGGTAGAGGTTGACCACGAGCGCGGCGAGCACGAACGGCGCGGCCGTCAGCACCCATGCTCGGGTGTCGAGCTGCCGCCGGCGGGCGAGGTAGCCGGCGAGAAACGGCACCACGAGCAGGCCGATGTTCCGCAGCAGCCATACCGGTTCCTCCCCCGGGAATTGGGCAGCCAGGCGTGCGACCTGCATCGCGACGGCCGCGGCCAGGGCGAAGACGAGCGCCTCCACCCATCCGCTGGACGGGCGCGTCCGCTCGTCCTCGCCGCTCAGGACGAGCTGCTTCCACAGCCGGCCGCTGTGCTCGCGTGCGAACTCCCGCGACAGGGTGTCGAGGGCTCCCATCCGCTTCACGGCGACCAGAAAGGCCTCGTCGCCCGTGAGGCCGGCCGCGTCCAGCTCGGCGATCTGGTCGCGAAGATGGGCATCCAGCTCATCGACGTCGCGGCCGTTGACGGCCGGGGCCCGGGCGACGTAGGCCCGCCACTCGGCGATCTGTGACTCCACGCTATCCATCGGTCACGTCGCTTCACCGAGTGCCGTCGGCAGCCAACCGGGGCCGCGCCAGACGTCGCCCAGCGCGCGCGTGACGGTCACCCACTGCCGGCGCTGCTCCGCGAGCGCTGCTCGCCCGTCGTCGGTGATCGCGTAGTACCTGCGGCGACGACCTTCGGGCGGCGTGCGCCACTCCGTCGTCACGTACCCGAGCCGGAGGAGGCGATGCAGCAGCGGATAGAGCATCCCGTCGGTCCACTCCAGCTCGCCTCCCGAGAGCTCGCGCACCCGCCTCAGGATCGAATACCCGTAGCTCTCGCCCTCGACGAGGATCGCCAGCACGAGCGGCGTCGCCGAGGCCGCGACCAGGTCCTTGTTGATGTTCACGCGCGTCCACACATAGCTCGAGGCTATATGCATAGTAGCGCAAGGTATGGGCGCCGGCGGCTCGGAAGCCGCCGTGAAGCACGAAAGCCCCCTGGCGAGAGGGGGCTTCCGTATAGCGGGGGCGGGATTCGAACCCGCGACCTTCGGGTTATGAGCCCGACGAGCTACCAGACTGCTCCACCCCGCGGCGTGGACCGCAGATCCTAGCAATCAGCCGTCCGCGACTTCAACGGCCGCGCGGGCACTAGCCTCCCGCGCCATGCGCGTCGCCGTCGTCGACATCGGGACGAACTCCACCCGGCTGCTGGTTGCCGACGTGTCGGCGCAGGGCGCGGTCACGCAGCTGCTGCGCGAGTCGATCGTCACGCGCCTGGGCGAGGGCGTGGACGCCACCGGCCGGCTCGGCGACGCGCCGATGCAGCGCGTCTTCGCCACGCTCGGACGCTACCGCCGGACGATCGACGAGCTCGGCGCCACGGCCGCGATCGCGGTGTTGACGAGCGCCGTCCGCGACGCCGCCAACGGCGCGGAGTTCACCGCCGCGGTGCGCGACGGTTTCGACCTCGACGCCCGCACGATCGACGGCGACGAGGAGGCGGCGCTGACGTTCGCGGGCGCGACGAGCGAACGCCCGCACGACGGTCGCGACGTCGTCGTGATCGACATCGGCGGCGGCTCGACGGAGCTCGTCGTCGGCCGCAACGGCGAGGTCGCCTTCCACGTCTCGACCCAGGCCGGCGTCGTGCGCCAGACCGAGCGCCACCTGCACGACGACCCGCCGCCGCCCGCGGGACTGCAGGCGCTCGTCGCCGAGGCGCAGGCGATCTTCGAAGCGGCCGTGCCCACGGCGCTGTGCGACCGCGTGCAGACCGCGATCGGCGTCGCCGGCACGCCCACGTCCTGCGCGTCGATCGAGCTCGAGCTGGAGCCCTACGACCCCGCCCGCGTGCACGGGCACGTCCTCGAGCTCGGGACGCTCGAGATGCAGCTCGCCCGCCTGGCGCAGATGACCGGCGACGAGCGCCGCGAGGTCACGGGCCTGCACCCCGATCGCGCTCCGACGATCGTCGCCGGCATCGCCATGCTCATCGAGGTGCTGCGGCTCTTCGGCCTGGAGGAGCTCGAGGTCTCCGAGCACGACATCCTGCGCGGCGCCGCGCTGCAGCTCGCCGCATCGACCGGCGGGGCGATCTAGTACACGATGCGCGATCGCGAACGGACGAACGTCCGATCAAGTCCCCTCCGCCCGCGCCCGATACCTGCCGTGCCGGTAAAGGGGACCCAGCCCTCCCGCAGGGGAACCCAGACCGGTCATAGGCCCGGGCAAGCCGTTAGATCGGCGCCTCCCGCCGCCCGGACCACTCAATAGGGCCGACCGCCAGGCACGTACCCCCTGCCCGTCCTGGCGTGGCCGTCAAGGAAGCCGCCCTTTCCCCTGGGGGCGGCTTCCGTCTTTCAAGCGAGGTTCGACCGCCGCGGATAGGCGATCGCGGGATCGGTCAGGACATTGACGAGCGCGGGCCTGCCCGCCGCGAAGGCACGCGCGAGCGCCGGCTTGAGCTCCGCCGGCGTGCGCACGAGCTCGCCGTGGCCGCCGAGCGCCTCGACGACCTGGTCGTAGCGCGTCTCGGGCCGCAGCTCGGCGGCGACCGAGTAGCCGTAGATGAACTCCATCGGGTGCTTCTCGAGCCCCCAGATGCCGTTGTTGCCCATGACGCCGACGACGTCGACCCCGTGACGGGCGAGCGTGTCGAACTCCATCCCGCTGAAGCCGAACGCCCCGTCGCCGAGCAGCAGCACGACCTGGCGCGACGGGTGGGCGAGCTTCGCCGCCAGCGCGTAGCCCGGCCCCGCGCCGAGGCAGCCGAAGGGACCGGGGTCAAGCCAGCAGCCGGGCTCGTAGGAATCGATGACGCGCCCCGCGTAGGAGACGAAGTCGCCGCCGTCGCCGATGAGGATCGCGTCGCGGTCCAGCAGCTCGCCGAGCTCGGCGTACACGCGCATCGGGTGCAGCGGCGCGCGCTCGTCAGCGCGCTGCGCGCGCTCGCCCGCGCGCGCCTCGCGCTCGACGTCTCGCAGCTGCGCCACCCACGCGCGCGTGCGCTCGCCCGCCCCCGCGGCGGCACCGTCGCGCAGCGCGTCGAGCGTCGGGCCGATCGCGCCGTAGAGCTCGGCCGCCACGACCCGCGGGTGCGCGCGCTCGGGGCGCACGCGGTCGATCGCCACGATCTGCGTGTCCTCCCCGAAGGCTCCGCCGAATCCGAGCCGGAAGTCCATCGGCACGCCGATCACGAGCGCCACGTCGGCGCCCTGCAGCGCCGTCGACCGGGTGCGCGAGAAGAACAGCTCGTGGTCGGCGGGCACGCACCCGCGCGCGAGGCCGTTGAGGAACACCGGGACCCGCAGCTCCTGCGCGAGCGCGAGCAGCGCATCCTCGCCGCGGCCCCAGTACAGGTCCGTGCCTGCCATGACGACGGGCCGCTCCGCGCCCCGCAGCAGCGCGGCGGCCCGCTCGAGCGCCTCGCCGTCGGCCGCGGGTCCGTCGCCCGCGAGCGGCAGGAGTCCGGGCGGGCAGCCCTCCACGCCCTCGCTGAAGACATGGTCCAGCGGCAGGTCGACGAACGCCGGCCCGCCCGGCGCACCGAGCGCGGCCGCGAGCGCGTCGTCGAGCATCCCCGGGATCGCGTCGCTCGATCCGGCCGTCGCCGCGAAGCGCGTCAGCGGCGCCACGAACGGCACGTGGTCGAGCTCCTGCAGCGATCCCTGGCCCCAGCGCCACGCGGGCGCGCGGCCGCCGAGGACGAGCATCGGCGAGTGATTCTGCTGGGCGGAGGCGATCGCGCTCATCCCGTTCGTCACGCCGGGCCCGGCGGTCAGCGCCGCGACGCCGGGCGTGCGCGTGACCTTCGCCCAGCCCTCGGCGGCGAACGCCGCCGTCTGCTCGTGGCGGACGTCGACGATGTCGATGCCCTCCGCGCGGCAGCCGTCGTAGATCGAGAACAGGTGCCCGCCAGAGAGCGTGAAGAGCTTCGACACCCCGTGCGCGCGCAGGCGCCGCGCGACGAGATGCCCGCCGACGACCCCCATCGTCTCGCTCTCATCACGGCGCCCCATGTGCGACAGCGGACCCTACCACCGGAAAAACGGTGTCGTTCTGACGACTCAGACGGCGGCGCTGCGGGCCAGGGCGGCCTCGCTCAGGCGCTCCTCCCCGCAGAACAGCGTCCGGCCGACCCGCAGCGCCGGGAGGCGCGTCGCTCCAGCGGCGAGCAGCAGCCGGCCCGCCGCCTCCATGGCGCCGTCGCGCCCGACGTCGCCGGCGGCCTGCAGCGCGTCGTCGAGGCCGATCCCTGCGGCCGCGGCGGCCTCGGCGAGGATCTCGGGGTCGTCGATGTCGAAGCCGCCGCAGAACGCGAGGCGGCTGGCGGCGAGGACGAACCCCGCGCCGCAGCCGCGCTCGGCCGCCAGCGACGCGACCCGCATCGCACCGTGCACGCGGTACGGGCGTTCCTCGGGCCAGACGAGCGGCAGCCCCAGCAGGCGGGCGCGCTCGACCGCCGCGCAGTGGCCGCGCGCGTCGGGCTCGCCGCGCTCCAGGACGTCTGAGGAGGCCGGCACCCACTCGAGGCCCGCGAACATCCGGTCGGCGCGCTCGGCGGCGAGATACGTGTACGGCGAGGCGAGATCGAAGAAGAACGTGGCCCGCGGCAACGCGTGGCGGCGGGCCGCGCGATCGGCGCGATCGGCGCGCGCCAGCCGGTAGCTCTCGAGCGTCGTGACGGTGCCCATGTACGACACAACGCGCGCCGGCGACGAAACTGTCGGCAACATTCGCGGCGGTTTCGCCGCGCAAGCGTCCCCAATCCGGCGCATTGGGATGCGCGCGGGCCCTCAGAGGCCTATCGTGTCCCAAAGAGCACATGCCGACCACCCCGCCTCCCAAGCGTCACCCCTACGACCAGTGGGCGCCCGATGCGCGTGCGCTGGACCTCGTCGGGGACAAATGGACGCTCCTCATCGTCCGCGACCTGTCCGCGGGCCCGCGCCGCTTCGTCGAGCTGCAGCGCGTCCTGCCGGGGATCTCGACCGAGCAGCTGCGCTCGCGGCTGAACCGGATGGTCGCCGACGGGCTGCTCACCCGTCAGCGCTACCGCGAGGTGCCGCCGCGCGTGGACTACGAGCTGACCGCGCGCTCGCGCGACCTGCTGCCGGTCCTCGGCGCGCTCGCCCGCTGGGGCTATGACTGGGCCTGGACCGCACCGCGTGACGGCGAGGCGATCGACATCGGCGCGATCCTGCGCATCGTCCCCGGCCTCGCAACACCGCCGGCGTCCGCGGCCGGCACGGCCGAGCTCGCCGTGACGCGCCATGACGGGACGACCGCGCACTACGCGCTGACCGTCGATCGCGGCAGCGTGACGATCGCCGAAGGCCCCGCCGCGAGCGCCGACGCGCGCATCGCCGGCAGCGAGGACGAGTGGATCGATGCGCTCGGCCCGTCGGCAGATCGCGACGCGCTGAGCGTCGATGGCGACGGGCCACTCGCCGAGATCGTCCTCGACGGCGTCTGCGCGAGCGTCGCACGGGCGGCGCGCGTCGCCTGAGAGCGGCGTGAGACTTCACACCGCAGGCGCGCAACGGGACTAGGCTTCAGCCTGGGCCGTGGGATGCCGATGAGCTTTCCTGTCCCGGTTTGACCCCCTCGAAAGGAAACCGCGCTGTGCTACGCCGTCTGACGCTGCTGCTGCCCATCCTCGGCCTGATGGCCATCCCGACTGCTGCGTCCGCGGCAACCAACGTTCGCGTCGGCGTCGGCGACCAGAGCCCGAAGATGTTCGACGACGCGAACTGGAAATCACTCGGTCTCAAGACGACGCGCTACTTCATCGAGTGGAATGCGATCGACCAGGCGGGCGAGGTCGCCGATGCCACGGCGTTCGTCGATGCCGCGCGCGCGCACGGCGTGAAGGTGCTCATGCACATCTCCACCGACGACATCAACTCGTCGCCGCGGCGCCCGCTTCCGTCGGTCGCCCAGTACAAGTCGAAGGTGGGCGCGCTCGTCAAGCTCTACAAGCCGCGCGGCGTCACGGAGTGGGGCGCGTGGAACGAGGCCAACCACAAGTCGCAGCCGACTGCCCGCAACCCCAAGCGCGCCGCCCAGTTCTACACGACGCTCAAGGGCCTCTGCAAGGGCTGCAAGATCGTCGCGCTGGACGTCCTGGACCAGGCCGGCGTCGAGAAGTACATCGGCAGCTTCCTGAAGGCGGCCGGCAGGTCCGGCAAGAGCGCGAAGATCATCGGGGTCCACAACTACTCCCAGGTCAACCGCCGCATCACCGAGAAGAACGACAGCAGTCGCTACCCCGGCGTGGCGCGGATCCTCAAGGCCATTCGCAAGCGCAACAAGGTCGCGAAGCTCTGGCTGACGGAGACCGGCGGTCTGGCAAGCTTCGGCCGCTCGTTCCCGTGCGACAAGCAGCGCCAGGCAAACCGCACGAAGTACATGTTCGACCTCATCAAGAAGTACGACTCGAACATCGAGCGCCTCTACACGTACAACTGGTTCGGCTTCGGCTGTGCCGCGGGCTTCGACGGAGGCCTCGTCGAGGCCGACGGCGCGACGCGCCCGGCCCTCGCGGCGTTCAAGAAGGGCCTGAAGAACGCCAAGAAGTAAGGCTGCCAGGCCCCCGGCGCGCGCCGTAGGATGTGGCGCGCGCCCGGGTGGCCGAATGGCATAGGCGGGCGGTCTTAAAAACCGCTGCTCGCAAGAGCGTGCGGGTTCGAATCCCGCCCCGGGCACTCTCACGGACTCCTCACGTTGCGCCGGTCGCTGGCCGCTAACCTGAGGAACCTCGGAACTTCGCCAGACGCGCGGAGTTCTAGTCTCGACGGCCGTCCTGCGCCGTCGCATCGCATGGAAGCCTCCGCTCTCAGCAACCCCGTTCCCGTCGGCCTCCGGGGCCCCACCCCGCTGCTGCGCCTGCAGTCCGACGAACGGCTCATCGCGCTCGTGCGCCGCGGGCACCACGCGGCCTTCGAGACGCTCGTCGCGCGCTACCAGTCGCGGCTGCTGGCCTTCTGCCGTCACATGCTCGGCTCACGCGAGGATGCCGAGGACGTCCTGCAGGAGGTCTTCGCGGCCTCCTACAACGCGATCATGGGCGACGAGCGCGCGATCAACGTGCGGCCCTGGCTGTACCGGATCGCGCGCAACCGGTCGCTGAACCACCTGCGCCGCGTCCAGCCGATCGGCGTGGACTCGATGGACATCCACCTGGCCGAGGGCGGTGCGACGACGGCCGACAAGGTCCACAAGCGCGAGGAGTTCCGCCTGCTCGTCGGCGACGTGCAGGAGCTCCCCGAAACGCAGAAGACGGCGCTGCTGCTGCGCGAGATCGACGCGCTGTCCTACGAGCAGATCGCCGAGGCGATGGAGACGACGATCCCATCGGTCAAGTCGCTGCTCGTCCGCGCCCGCGTCTCGCTCGCCGAGGCCGCCGAGGCGCGCCGGCTCACCTGCGAGGAGGTCCGCGAGGAGCTCGGCGAGGTCGCCGAGGGCCTGCGCCGCTCCACCTCCCCGGTCCGCCGCCACGTGCGCACGTGCGAGCGCTGCCAGGGCTTCAAGGCCCAGCTGCGCACGACGAACAAGGCGCTCGCCGCGGTCTTTCCCGTCGCGCCACTGCTGTTCTTCAAGAAGGCCCTGCTCGCGCACTTCGGCATGACGGCCTCGGCCGGCGCCGGCGGCGCGGCGGGCGCCGCTGCCGCGACCGTCGCCGCCTCCGGCGGCACGAGCGCGATGTCGGCGGGCATCAGCACGATCGCCACGAAGACGGCCGCCGGGCTGGCCGCCGCCGCGATCGTCACCGCGGGCGCCGTCGAGGTCAAGCACGTGCAGACCAAGCTCCCGACTCCCGCCGTCGCCGCCGCCGCCCCGCGCCACGCCCCCGTCGCGCCGTCCGCGCCCGAGGTCGTCGCCTCGGTGCAGCAGCCCGTCACGCCGCCCCGTCGCGCGACGGCTCCGCCGCGCGCGAGCAGCGCCGCCGTGGCCGCCAGGGCCCAGCACGATGCGTCCGCCAAGCCGGCCGCGAACGATCCGGTCGCCACTTCCGGAACAGGCGCGTCCCAGCTGCCGTTGGCGCCCGTCGAGGAGAAGACCGAGACCGTGACCCTCACCCCCGCGCCCGGGCCGCCCGCGCAGACCGGCGGCGTCGCCGGACCCAGCGAGCCGACGGCGCCCACGCCGGCGACCACGCCGGCGCCCGCGCCGACGGCGCCCTCCTCGCTGCCGGCCGTCGCCACGACGCCGCCGCTCGCCGAGCCGCCGCCGGCCGAGCCCGAGGACAGCCCCGCGGCCCCCGGCACCGGCGGCACGCCGCCGCGCCCCTAGTAGGAGTCCCGGCGCTCAGGCGACGCGGTCGCCGGGCTCGGAGCCCGCGTCGGGCTCGAGCAGCAGGACCGGATGGCCGTCGGCGACGGCGCCGAGCACGAGCACCTCGGAGCGCACCGGTCCGATCTGGCGTGGCGGGAAGTTCACGACCGCGACGACAAGGCGCCCGTCGAGCTCTTCGCGCGCGTAGTTCGTGATCTGCGCGGACGAGCGCTTCACCCCGAGCTCGGGACCGAAGTCGATGCGCAGCTTCCACGCGGGGCGGCGCGCCTCGGGGAAGTCCTCGACCTCGACGATCCGCCCGACGCGCATGTCGACCTTCGCGAAGTCGTCGTACTCGATCATGACGTTCCGCCCTCGCGGTCGGTGCCGAAGCGAAACGACCGCAGCGGCTCCTTCAACGCTCCGTGGTTGCCGATCTCCGTCGCGTTGGGCGTGCCGGCGGCAGCGGTCGACGTGAGCTCGACGGTCACGCCGCGGCGCAGCCCGTCGGGCTTCTCCTCCACGAGCAGCAGGTGGCGGCCGTAGAGGGTGCGCCCGCCGCGGGCGCGGGCGCGGAACGTCACCTGGTAGCCGATGCCGTTGTTGACGCGCGAGCGGCCCTCGCCGACGAACTCGAAGCCGTCGTAGCGGCGGCGCAGCCGCTCGATGTAGCCGTTGGCGTAGACCGGCAGGGTCCCGCCCGCGGCGCCACGGTACGCGGGGAGCACGAGCGGGCGCAGGACGTAGGAGTCCAGGAACAGGCCGGCGCGCGAGTGGTCGAGCGCGAGCAGCGTGCCCGGCCGCGTGCTGCGCTCGAACTGCGGGCCGTAGGCGAGGTTGAAGGCGATCGGCGTGCGCTCGAGGACCACCGTCTCGTCGGCGCGCGAGCGCAGCGCGATGACGACGACGGCCGCCGCCAGCAGCGCGGCGAGCGCGCCCGCGGCGAGGCGCACGACGAGCGGCCGCGGCGCGAGCATCTGTACGAGCGTCGGCCCGTACTGCGGCTTGACCGCGGTCATGGCGCCATTCTGACGTTCTGGACATCTGGACGATCCGGCGCGCCGTTCATGTTGCATCTGCCACGAGTGAGGCCGATAACGGCAGCAGTGACACACACATGGCCACGACGACTACTCCACAACTGCGCAAGCCGATTCATTACGACCGCGTTCGCCGTCGCCTGTGGATCTTCGGTCAGCGCTGCCATCACGGCGCGACGGGCGCGCTCCTGACCTTTGCCGGCGCGCTGGGCGTGGCCCTCATGGCCCACGACTGGAAGGACCGCACCGTCTGGTTCGCGCGCGGCTGGCAGTCGGACGAGTGACGCCGTGCGGCGCCGGTCGGCGCCGGGCCCTACTCGCCGACGGAGAACATCGCCTCGAGGTCGTGGCGCGAGAAGGCCTCGAAGGCGACCATCGTGTGCGTGCGAGCGACGCCGTGCATCGTCGAGATCGTCCCGGTGACGACATCGGCGAGATCCTCGTGGCGCTGGACGTGCACGACGCAGACGAAGTCCCATTCACCGGTGACCGAGTAGGCCTCGCGGACCCCCTCGACATCGGCGAGCGCACCTCCGAGCGTCGACATCACGTCGCGCTCGGCTTCGACGAGCACGATCGCATGCGTCATCTCGGATCCTCTTCCTGATTGTCGTTGCGCCGCGCGGCGAGTTCCCTTGCAAGCTCGAACCCGACCGACACGCCGACGAGCATCCCAAGTCGCGTCTCCTCCTCGACGAGCGCCTGGATCGCCTGCGCGCGCTGCGCCGGGTCCTCGGTCTCCGCCGCCTGCGTGAGCTGCGCCTCGTGGGCCTGGTCAAACCAACCGCCCTGCTCGAGCGCCGCTCCGAGGACGCGCTGCAGGCTCGGTGCCGCGTGGGTCACGATCTCGTGGGCGTGGCCGAAGCGCTCGGGGTCCGACAGCGCGGTCACCGCGGCGTCGACCTCCTCCGCGGTGTACGTCTCGCCGGTCATCGCCGCGCGGGCCTGAGGCTCGCCAGCAGCAGGCCGCAGAGCGCACCGATCGCAGCCCCGATGACCCCTGCCAGCGCGCTGCCCTGCGACATCAGCGGCACGAGCAGCAGGACGACCGCGAGCACCGCGACGCCGAGCATGTCGTTGTCGTCGTCGCCCCCGGCGCGCTGGCGCTCCATGAGCGCCGGCACCGCCCATGCGCAGAGCATCCCGAGCGCGGCGCCGTGGGTGCCGAAGACGAGCGAGCCGGGATCGATCGCGCTCGCCGCCGCAAGCGCGCCCGGCCCGCAGAGCAGGAAGAGCAAGATCACGACGATCGCGCCGTGACGGCGCTCGATGAGCCAGCCAAAGAGCCCGAGGCCCACGACGGTCGCGAACTGCGCGGCGGTGCCGTCGTTGAGCAGCGAGGCGGTGAGGAAGCGCCAGGGGTCGCCGCCGATGGCGGTGATCGCAAGGTCGGCGCGCACGTAGAAGGCGAGCGACAGCCAGAGCCCGAACGACGCCGCGATGAGCACGAACGTCGCGTACGGGCGGCCGTGCTCCTCGCCGCGGATGCCCGGGATCTCGCCCGCGCGCAGGCGCCCGAGGCGCGGAGACTCGCCGGCGCGCTTCGGGCGCGCGCGGGCCTTCGAGGGGCGCGGCCCGGCGGCGCGACCGGGCACGCGCACACGGGGCGCGCGCCTGGGTGCCGGCGGGGGAGCGTCGGGACGCTCGATCTTCGGCGCGCGCTTGCGCAGTCGCGTCCCGCAGTACGGGCACTCGGTGATGTACGGGCTGACCTCAGCCTGGCAGTTCTTGCAGACGACGAAGAGGTCGGGGTGCGACATGCAACCGATTCTAGGGACCTTCTGACGACCCCTCGCCGCAATCGGCTAGAGGCCCGTCGCGGCGACGATCTCGGCCATGACCTCGTTGAGGTCGTTGTTGGCCTCGTAGACGACGATCTGGCGCGACGCGCCGTTGCCGCGCTCGAGCAGATCGCGGATCCCGTCGAGGGCGTCCTCGGAGCCGAGCTGCTGCGCGTGCGGCGTCAGGCGTTCCAGCAGGCGCTTGGTCAGCGCCTTCGTCGTCACGCGCTCGTCGCTGGGAAGGTCGACGATCTCGCCCTCGAGGCCGTGCCGCGCCGCGAGCCACTTGTTCTCGTCGAGCATCTGCCACGGGTACTCCGCGAGCCTGGTACCCGCGTCGAAGTGGTCGGCGAGCTCGTGGACCATCGCCTGGATGAGCGCCGTGAGCGCGATCGTGTGCTCCGCGCGCGTCTGGGAGTCGCAGACGCGGATCTCGACCGTGCCGAGGTTGGGGTGCGGGCGCACGTCGTACCAGAGGTACGTGTAGTCCTCCATGACGCCGCTGGAGACCATGAACGCGACGTTGCGCTCCCAGTCCTCCCAGTCGGCGTAGGCGGGCGGCATGCCGACGCGCGGGAACTGGCGGAAGATCGGGGTGCGCGTCGAGAGCAGGCCGGTGCGGTCGCCGCGCCAGAACGGCGAGTTGGCGCTCAGCGCGAGCAGCACCGGGATGTGGACGCGCATCCCGTTGGCGACATGGATCGCCTTGTCGGGGTCGTCGATGCCGACGTGCACGTGCATCCCGAAGATGAGCTCCTGGCGCGCGACGAAGCGCAGCGCCGAGATGAGGTCGCGATAGCGCGGGCGCGCGACGATCCGCTGGTGCTCCCACATCGCGAACGGGTGCGTGCCGGCGGAGCCGATCCCCAGGCCGCGCTTGGCGGCCGTCTCGCGAACGTGATGGCGCAGGGCGACGATCTGCTCGCCCGCCTCCGCGGCCGTCCTGCACGGCTTCGTCGCGATCTCGAGCACCGACTCCATGAGCTCGGGCTTGACCTCGCCGTTCTCGCGCTCGGCGTTGGCGGCGCCGCTGTCCTCGAGCAGAGACTCGATCGCGTTGACGAGCGCGTAGCTCTCGGCGTCGACGATCATCAGCTCCTCCTCGACGCCGACCGTGAAGCTCGGCCCGGTGAAGTTCTGGCGCATCGGGCCGGAGGCTACCCGCCCGGGGCGCACGACCCATCGGCGGCATCTGTCGGCGGGCGTCGCGGGGGCGTGACGACTTCGTGGCGAAACTGCGACGGCGCGTGCCCGACGCCGCGCCGGGCCCTAGCGTCCGCAGGATGTCGCGCAACGTCATCGTCGCCCTGCTGCTCGTCCTCGCCGCGGCGGCCGGCGCGGGCTCCTCCGGGGTGCTCGGGGGAGGAGGCGGCGATGGCGATGGCGGCGACGCCCGCGAGGGACGGGTGGTGAAGGTCGTCGACGGCGACACGATCCACGTGCTGGTCGGCGGGCGCCGCGAGAAGGTGCGCTACATCGGCGTCGACACGCCGGAGACCAAGCACCCGGCGAAGGGCGTGCAGTGCTTCGGGCGCGCCGCCGCGAAGTTCAACGCGCAGCTTGTCGGCGGCGAGCGGGTGCGGCTCATGCGCGACGTCCAGGAGCGCGATCGCTTCGGGCGGCTGCTGGCCTACGTGCAGCGCTCGCGCGACGGGCTCTTCGTCAACGCCGAGCTCGCCCGCCGCGGCTACGCGCGGCCCCTCACGATCCCGCCCGACGTGCGCCACGCGGCGCTCTTCGCGACGCTCGCGCGAGAAGCTCGCGAGGCCGGCCGCGGGCTCTGGTCGGCCTGTTGATCGACCACGAAGTGGTCTAGGCTCCGTCAGCGATGGCAACACGCATGCGCCAGACGCTCGCCGACTTCGAGCGTGCCTTCCACGACGAGACCCACGAGGACCGGGCTCGCCGGGAGTCGCTGCGCCGCCAGGCGGTGCTGCGCGCCCGCCAGCGCAACCTCGAGCGGGTGCACAAGCGCGGGACGGCCCGCTTCATCGTGCTCGTGCTCATGCTCATCGCGACGGCGGTCATCGTCACGATCGCGATGTTCCAGACGCTCTACGTCGTGATGGGCTGACGAGCCGCGCGCTCGCGCGCGGAGCTCGTCGACCGGCAGCTCAGGTGCTGAGCTTGCGCAGCGCCGCGTCGACGTTGCCGCCGGCGGTGACCTGGCCGCGCTCGGCCTGGATCTCGAGGTAGACCTCCTTGCGGAACACGGGGATGTCCCGCGGCGCCTGGATGCCGATCCGGACCTTCTCGCCCATGATCGACAGCACCGATATCTCGATGTCGTCGCCGATCATGATGCTCTGGTTGGACTTGCGTGTCAGGACCAGCATGGCCACTCTCCTTGTCGCCGAATCAACTCAAGCAGGTTGGCCCTGCAAAGGCAACCGCGGCCGAGCCCGCGGCTGACCCGCGCGGGGCCGGTGGGTCGGCAGGCGTCGTCTTGTAAGGTCCTGCGCGCATGGCACGACGCTCTCTGCGCCCACATCTGAATCAAATTCGCGGCTGGGTCCGGCAGGGCCGGACGGACGCCTGGATCGCCCATCAGCTCGAGGCGACCGTCCAGCAGATCGAGACCTTCAAGCGCGACAACGACCTCCTGCCCGCCGACGCCGAGAACGGCGACGCGCCGAAGGTCGACTTCGACGACGAGATCGACCTGCGCGCCAAGGACGACGCCCTCGTCGCCGCCGAGATCGAGGCTGCCGAGGCGCGCCGCCTCGAGGAGGAGGCCGCCGAGGCCGAGCGCAAGGCCGAGGAGGCCGCGGCGAAGGCGGCCGCCGGCGAGGACGAGGACGAGGACGCGCCCAAGGCCGCCCCCCGTCGCCGCGGACGCCGTGGCGGCCGCGGCCGCACACGCACCGCCGCCGGCGCCCTGGAGGGGACGTTCGACCACGGCGACGACGGCTACGGACTGTGGCTGGACCCCGCCGTCGCCGACAACCCCGTGTACGCCGAGCACTGGGCGGGCCACCGCCCCGTCGAGGTGACGATCGAAGAGGACCAGATCGTCATCCGCCGCGCCGGCTCCGACGACGACTAGGGCTCCGTCTTGCGCCCGCCCGCGTAGTCGCGGGCGTCGCGCAGGTAGCGCAGGAAGGCCGCGTCGGCGACGGTGCGCGCGTCCCAGGCCCACGGCTCGTCGGGTGCGATCGACGCGGCCAGGTCCGTGCACCAGTCCGTGCCCTGGTCGTAGAGCTCGGCGAGCTCGTCGGTCGTGAAGGTCCCACCCAAGCGCTTGCGCAGCTCCGCCTCGATGCGCTCGACGACCGCCTCCAGCGCGGGGCGCTCATGCGGCGGCGCACCGGCCATCCGGCGCTCCCCCTCGCGCCACTGCACCAGCGCTATCTCAAAGCCCGTGTCCACCGCCGGCGGAGGCTACCCGCGCACGAGCGGGCGCAGCCTACTCGCCGCCGCGGGGAAGGCCGCGCACGACGTAGGCGCGCTCGTCACTGCGCACCATCCCCAGCCGCCGGGCCTCGATCTCGACGGCACCGGCGCCGCGCAGGGCCCGCTTGCGGCGCAGCAGCTCGTCGTGCTCGCGCTGCAGCGCGGCGACCTCGCCGCGCTTGGTGCTTGCCTCGCCGTAGGTCGACAGGTACGTGCGCAGCGGGTTGATGTACAGGTAGATGAGCAGCAGGCCGACGAACAGCAGCGCCACCCGGCCGACCCGGTCCCAGCGCACGCGCGGAGCAAACTCAGCCATCCAGGGACCGTTCGGCCCGTGGCGGACCGCTCCTTCCGCTGCACGCGACTTTTCTAGCGTCGCAGCACGCCGCGGCCGGGGAACTGGGCCGCGTCGCCGAGCGCCTCCTCGATGCGCAGCAGCTGGTTGTACTTCGCGACGCGATCGGAGCGCGACGGGGCGCCGGTCTTGATCTGCCCGCAGCCCGTCGCCACGGCGAGGTCGGCGATCGTCGTGTCCTCGGTCTCCCCCGAGCGATGCGACATCACCGCGGTGTAGCCCGCGGCGCGCGCCGTGGCGATCGCGCCGAGCGTCTCGGTGAGCGTGCCGATCTGGTTGACCTTCACGAGGATCGAGTTGCCGACGCCGGCGTCGATGCCGCGCTGCAGCCGCGCCGTGTTCGTCACGAAGAGGTCGTCGCCGACGAGCTGCACGCGGTCGCCGAGGGTGTCGGTCAGCGTCTTCCAGCCGTCCCAGTCCTCCTCGTCCATGCCGTCCTCGATCGAGACGATCGGGTAGCGCGCGCAGAGGTCGGCCCAGTAGGCCGCCATCTCGTCTGCGACGAGCGAGCGGCCCTCGTGCTCGAGCACGTAGGCGCCGTCCTCGTAGATCTCGCTCGTCGCTGGGTCCAGCGCGATGAAGACGTCCTGGCCGGGCGCGTAGCCGGCGGACTCGATGCCCTCCACGAGCATCTTCAGCGCCTCCTCGTTGGAGCCGAGGTCCGGTGCGAAGCCGCCCTCGTCGCCGCCGGCCGTCCCGAGGCCCGCGTCGTGCAGCGTCTTCTTGAGCGCGTGGAAGACCTCGGCGCCCATCCGCAGGCAGTCGCCGAACGTGGCCGCACCCGCGGGCACGACCATGAACTCCTGGAAGTCGACCTTGTTGTCGGCGTGCGCGCCGCCGTTGAGGACGTTCATCATCGGCACCGGCAGGACGCACGCGTCGGCGCCGCCGAGGTGGCGCCACAGCGGCACGCCCTCGTGGGCGGCGGCCGCATGCGCCGCGGCCAGCGAGACCCCGAGGATCGCGTTGGCGCCCAGCCGCGACTTGTTGGCGGTGCCGTCGAGCTCGATGAGCGCGGCGTCGAGACCGGGCTGGTCGAGCGCGTCACGGCCGGCGACCGCGCCGGCGATCTCCCCGTTGACGTTGGCGACCGCCTGCGTCACGCCCTTGCCGCCCCAGGCGCTGGCGCCGTCGCGCAGCTCGGCGGCCTCGAACTCGCCGGTCGACGCGCCCGATGGCACGGCCGCCCGCCCGCGCGCGCCCGAGCGCAGCAGCAGGTCGACCTCGACCGTGGGGTTGCCGCGGCTGTCGAGGATCTGGCGGGCGTGGACGCGTTCGATCTGGCTCATGTCTCTCCTTGGCTCTCCAGCTGAGTGCGGAACCGCTGCGCGGCGGCGCGCAGGGCAAGCTCGGGATCGACGCGCAGGCGGCGCGCGTCGTCGACGACGGCGAACAGCCGCTCGCCGATCTCGTCGAAGTCGGCGGCGCGGCGGGCCGGGTCGGGATCGGGCGCGCGGTCCAGCAGGCCGGCGGTGGCGGCGCGGCGCTGGAGCTTGCGCGCGTACAGCAGCGCCGGCAGGTTCGCGGGGACCTCGCCGAAGATGCCGGGCTCGCGGCCGGCCTCGCCGGCCTTGATCGCGTCCCAGTTGCGCAGCACCTCGGCGGCACCGTCGACCTCGACCTCGCCGAAGACGTGCGGGTGGCGCCGGATGAGCTTCTGGCGGCAGTGCTCGGCGACGGCGGCGAGGTCGCCCGCGCCGCGCTCCTCGAGCAGCAGCGCAAGGAAGTGGACCTGGAAGAGGACGTCGCCGAGCTCGTCGAGGAGCTTGGCGTCGTCGCCGGAGTTCGCCGCGTCGGCGAGCTCGTAGGCCTCCTCGACCGTGTGCGGGACGATCGAGCGCTCGTCCTGCTCGCGGTCCCACGGGCACTCCACGCGCAGGCGGCGCGTGAGCGCGTCGAGGCGCCCGAGCGCCGCGCTGATCTCCTGGTCTGACACGAGGCCGGAAGCCTAGGGCGTCGCGGCCGCGATGCCGATGGGCGGTGCCGCGAGCGCCGCGACTACTGCGCGGGAACCGTCTGGACCGCGCCGGCGGTGGTCGTCGTCTTGTCCTTCGGCGCGTTCTTGCACTGGGTCATGACGAAGCCGTCCTTGCAGTTCGTCTGCGCCTTCCACTTCTTGCGCAGCTGCGTGTTGAACTGGTCGTCGGCCTTCTGCTTGTTCTGCGCGTCGAGCTGCTGCTTGATCGCGGGGGTCGCCTGCTTGAGCGTCTGCTGGGACGCCGGCGTCTCCTTCTGGACCTGGAAGACGTAGTAGCCGAACTGCGTCTTGACGGGCCCCTGCAGCCGGCCCTTGGGCGCGGCGAAGATCGCGTCGTCGAAGGCCTTCTCCTGCTGGCCCTTGGAGAGGCCGGAGAGCACGCCGCCGTTGGCCTTCGTGGCCGGGTCGATCGAGTACTTCTTGACGACCGTGGCCCAGCTCTGCCCACCCTGCAGCGCGGCCTTGGCCTTGTCGGCCGTCGCCTGGTCGCGCGTGAGGACGACGCGCAGGTCGCGCGTCAGCGGCGTGCCGAGGCGGGCCTTGTTCTTCTTGTAGAAGTCCGCGACCTGCTCGTCGGTCACCTTGTCGGCGCCCTTGACGGCCTTCTCTCGGAGCTTCGTGTAGATCGTGTTGAAGCGCACCTGGAAGCGGGCGTCGGCGATCGTCATGCCCGAGCTCTTCAGGAAGGTCTGGAAGTCGGAGTCCTTCGGGAAGGACTGCTTGCGCGCCTTCTGGAAGTCGGCCTCGGCGGTCTTGCCGGAGACCTTGACGCCCTGGCTCTTGGCCTCGCCGTCGACCCATTTCTCGAGGATCAAAAACTGCATGACCTGATCGCGCAGGCCGTCGTACTCCTGCTTGCACTGGGTGCGGTACTGGGCGTCGGTCGTCGCCGGCTGGCCCTTGGCGGGCTTGGGCGCCGTCTTCTTCTTGTTGGCGATGCAGGCCGTGAAGGCGGGCGGGTCGTAGGCGGTCCTGGCGCCGCCCTGCTGGCTCGTCGCGGCGGCGATGTCGAGCCAGTGGTTGAACTGGGTCTGGCTGATGGCCTCGCCGTCGACGCTCGCGACGGCGTTCTTCGGCACGGAGTCACCGCAGCCTGCGACAAGGGTCGCGGCCACAAAAAAGGCGCCAAGCGCCGGGATCACACGAGAAGCTCTATTCACAACTTGGCGATCCTAGCGAACGTGCCCCGACCGCCGCGTCAATTCTTCATCGATGCTTCACGCGGCCTCACGCGTGACGGCGAGCAGGACGTCCGCGGCTCGCACCACGGCCGGGAAGCGCAACTGCGGATCGTCGGGCACGCGCACCGACAGCTGGCTCTTGCCCGACTCGTACAGCGCGCCCGGGATCTCGGCCCGCACGCGCTTGGCGCGCACGGAGTCCAGCACGATCGGGGTCACCGCGAGGCGGCCGTTGCGAAAGCTCACCGCGGTCGCGCCGGCCTGGCCGAGCTTGATGCGCGCGCGCTGCAGGTCGATGAGGTTGCTCAGCGGCTGGGGCAGGTCGCCGAAGCGGTCCTCGAGCTCGTCGCGCAGGAGCTCGAGATCGGCGACGTCGAAGGCGCCCGCGATCCGCCGGTGCACGTCGATCTTCGCCTGCTCGTAGGGGATGTAGTCCGCCGGGACGTAGGCGTCGACGTTGACGTCCAGGCGCACCGGCTCGGGCGCATCCTCGCCCGCTCGTCCCTCGCGCTCAGCATCCAGGGCCGCGACCGCCTCGTCGAGCATCTGCATGTAGAGCTCGAAGCCGAGCGCCGCGACGTGGCCTGACTGCTCGTCGCCGAGCAGGCTGCCGGCGCCGCGCAGCTCGAGGTCGCGCATCGCGATCTTGAAGCCCGCGCCGAGCTCGGTGTAGTCGCTGAGCGCCGCGAGGCGGTTGGCGGCCTCGTGCGTGAGCGCGGCGGCGCTGGGATAGAGCAGGTAGGCGTAGGCGCGCTCGCGGCTGCGACCCACGCGCCCGCGGATCTGGTAGAGCTGGGACAGGCCGAAGACGTCCGCGCGGTCGACGACCAGCGTGTTGGCCTGCGGGATGTCGATGCCCGACTCGATGATGCTCGTGCAGACGAGCACGTCGGCGTCGCCGCGCAGGAAGCGCAGCATCCGGTCCTCGAGCTCGGTGTCGTCCATCTGCCCGTGCGCGACCTCGAAGCGCATCCCCGGGCACAGCCCGCGCAGGCGCTCCGCGGTCTCGTCGATCGACTCGACGCGGTTGTGGAGGAAGAAGGCCTGCCCGCCGCGGGCGTGCTCGCGCACGAGCGCCTGCTTGACGAGCTCCTCGTCGTACTCGCCGACGTACGTCTTCACGGGCCGACGGCCCTCGGGGGGCGTCTCGATCACCGAGATGTCGCGCAGGCCGGCAAGCGACATCTGCAGCGTGCGCGGGATCGGCGTCGCGCTGAGCGAGATGACGTCCACGCGCAGCTTGAGCTGACGCAGGAGCTCCTTCTGCTTGACCCCGAAGCGCTGCTCCTCGTCGACGATGATCAACCCGAGGTCCTTTGCGCGCACGTCGCGGCTGAGGATCCGGTGCGTCCCGATGAGGATGTCGACGGCGCCCTTCTGAAAGCCCTCGACCGCGCGCTTCTGATCGGCGGGCGCCCGGAAGCGGCTGACGTGCTCGATCGTGAACGGGTAGTCCTTCAGGCGCTCGGTGAAGGTCCCGAAGTGCTGCTGGGCGAGGATCGTCGTCGGCACGAGCATGAGCACCTGCCTGCCGGCGTCGGCGGCCTTGAACGCCGCCCGCAGCGCGACCTCGGTCTTGCCGAAGCCGACGTCGCCGCAGACGAGGCGGTCCATCGGCCGCGCGGACTCCATGTCGAGCTTCACGAGCTCGATCGCCTCGCGCTGGTCGGCGGTCTCCGTGTAGGGGAACGCGTCCTCGAAGGCCCGCAGCCAGTCGGAGTCCGGCGGGAACGCGAGGCCCGTGCGCCGGCGGCGCTCCGCGTAGAGGTTCAGCAGCTCGCCGGCGAGCTCCTGGGCGGCGCGGCGGGCCCGCGCCTTGAGGCGATCCCAGCTCTTGCCGCCGAGCTTGCTCAGCGGCGGGTGCGCGCCCCCCGCGCCGACGTAGCGGCTGATCTTCGCCAGCTGCTCGCTCGGGACGAACACGCGGTCGTCGCCCTGGTACTCGAGGTAGAGGTAGTCGCGCGTGACACCCGCGACGGTCTTCGTCTCAAAGCCCGCGAAGCGGGCGAGGCCGTGATCCTCGTGGACGACGATGTCGCCGGTGCGCAGGTCGGCGAAGGAGCGCAGCGCGCCGCGGCGGCGCGCGTCGTGGTGGCGCCCCGCGCTGCGCTCGGCGCGGCGGCGGAAGAGGCGGTGCGATGGCAGGACCGCGAGGCGCAGGCCGGCCGCGATGAAGCCGTCGCGCAGGTTGACCTGCGCAAAGCGCAGCGGGTTCTCGACGCCTGCCGGATCGCCCTGCCCCAGCCACGACGCCTTCAGGCGCGCGAGGTTGTAGGCGGCGCGCTCCCCCTCCCCGCGCTGCGGCCACGTCACGACCGTGCGGTAGCCCGAGCGCACGAGCTTCTCGAGCTCGGGCTCGGCCTCCTTCAGCGAGCGCGCGGCGAGGTCGGGCGCCTGCGCGCGGAACTGCAGCGGTTGATCGGTGTCATAGGAGGACAGGCGCGCGTGGGCGCGGGCGTCCAGCGCCGCGGTGATCTGCGCCGGCGCGACGTAGAGGTGGTGGGCGTCCTCGTCGTGGAAGGCCGCGCAGACGTCCTGCCAGTGGTCGGCGAGCGCGGGGGCGATCTCCTCCTCGGCGGCGAGCAGCACGGCGGCGTCGGGCGCGAGGTCCAGGAACGCCCGGAAGCGCTCGACCGGCAGCAGCTCGGCGACATCGGGGCGGTTCTCCTCGGACTCCAGCGCCGCCATCTCGGCGAGCTCGCGGTACTCCGCGGCGAGCTCCGCGGCCGGCGCGATCTCGACCTCGTCGGCGTCGCCGAGCGAGCGCTGCGTGAAGGTCGAAAACCAGCGCAGCGACTCGATCTCGACATCGAACAGGTCGACGCGGACGGCGCGGTCCTCGGTCGCCGGATAGATGTCCAGCAGGCCGCCGCGGGCCGCGAACTGGCCGCGGTCGGAGACCTGGTCGACGCGCTCGTAGCCCGCCGCGGCGAGCTCGGCCATGCACTCGTCGAGGTCCAGCAGCTCGCCCGTGCGCAGCGTGAACGAGCGCGGGCGCAGCTCGGGATCGGGGACCTTCTCGCTGAGCGCCACGGCCGAGACGACGACGACCGGCGCGTCGTCGCGGTCGCCCGCATGTCTGCCATCGTCGGCCAGCAGGGCGTCGAGCGCGGCGACGCGCAGGCCCACGAGGTGCGGCGGCGGGGTCAGGTGCGACTCGTAGGCGACGCCGCGGCTCGGATAGAAGCGCACCGGCCGCGGATGCAGCCACGCACGCAGGTCGGCGGCGAGGTCGCGCGCCTGCCGGTCGTCGCCGGCGACCACGAGCGCCGGGCGCCCCGGTGCCGCGTCCGCCAGCGCGGCGAGGACGTACGGCCGCAGCGATGCGGACACGAACGCGGCCCCACCGTCGCGGGTGAGGGCGCCGCCGTCCGGGTCGTCGGTGAGATGGGTGAGAAGTGGGCGCAGATGCATGCAGGACGACCGACCGCGCACGTGCGCGGCCGGGTACCTCCAGTCTAGGTCCGCCCTCGCCGATACTGGGCGCAGGCATCCAACAGAGGAGACGTTCCATGACGGAGTTCCTGCATACGGTCTACGAGACCATCGACGCGCAGCACGCCGACAAGCCGGCTGCGACGCGACGCCAGCTCGTCGGCGGCGCGGCCGCGGCACTCGGCACGATGGGCATGCTCGGCTGGGCGCAGGATGCTCACGCGCAGCTGCCCAAGTCGATCGGCTCGGCGCCGAACACGCCGCAGACGATCGTCAACGTCGCGGCGACCGCAGAGGTCCTGGCGACGATCGTCAACACCGTCGGCGCCGAGGTCGTCGCGCTCGACGCCACGACGCGCGCGAACGTCCGCGCCGCCGCCGCCGAGGAGAAGATCCACTACGAGACGCTGACCTCCAGCGCCGTCGGCGCGACGGCCGTCACGAAGCGCATCTGGGTGCCCGACGAGGTGTTCGCGAGCGCGCAGAACCTGCTGACCACGCTCGTCGTCGGCGACCAGGTCTTCATCAACGCCTACCTGCTCGCGGGCACCGTGTTCGCGCGCGCAGGCGGCACGCGTGGGTCGAAGTTCGCCCGCTACGCCGCCGAGTTCATGGGCGTCGAGGCCGTCCATCGCGCGCTCGCGCTGCAGTCGCTCGGACGGCTGGGCAACGACCGCGCGTTCATGAAGTTCACCCAGAAGGAGGAGGTCGCGGGCCTGGCGACGACGAGCACCGCCGGCTTCTTCAAGATCACGGACGCCGTCACGATCCTCGAGTCGGCGGGCTTCGGCTTCGGCAAGCAGGGCTCCAAGGCGGGCGCGTTCTACGACTACGACGCGGTCGCGCCGCGCACGCCCACCGCAGCCGAGACGGGCGTCAACACCCTGACGGTCTCCTAGGCCGGGGAGCGCAGCGGACGCCGGCGCAGCGCCTGCGCGACCTCGCGCGGCTGCGCCGCGTCCGCGACCGGATCGACCGGCAGTCGATTCCCGGGCTTGCCGTGGGTCTTTAAGCTCGACACGACACGCCGGGCCGGCGTGACCCACGACTCAGGAGTGACCGTGACCGCCTCTGGCACCCAGGCAACCGCGACGACGGACCCGCGGTCGCCTGCGCTGCACGCTGCCGACAGCCACGATCTGATCCGCGTGCACGGCGCCCGCGTGAACAACCTCAAGGACGTCAGCATCGAGATCCCGAAGCGCCGGCTGACCGTGTTCACCGGTGTCTCGGGCTCGGGCAAGAGCTCGCTGGTGTTCGGCACGATCGCCGCGGAGTCGCAGCGGCTGATCAACGAGACGTACAGCTCCTTCGTCCAGGGCTTCATGCCCGCGCTCGCACGGCCCGAGGTCGACGTCATGGACGGGCTGACGACCGCGATCATCGTCGACCAGCAGCGGATGGGTGCCGACGCGCGCTCGACGGTCGGCACGGCCACCGACGCCAACGCGATGCTGCGCATCCTCTTCAGCCGGCTCGGACAGCCGCCCATCGGCTCGCCCCAGGCCTTCTCGTTCAACGTCGCCTCGATCAGCGGAGTGGGTGCCGTCACGTCGGAGCGCGCCGGGCGGACGGTGCGGGAGCGTCGCAGCTTCAGCATCACCGGCGGCATGTGCCCGCGCTGCGAGGGCCGGGGCTCGGTCAACGACATCGACCTGACCCAGCTCTACGACGACGGCAAGTCGCTCAACGAGGGGGCGCTCACGATCCCCGGCTACAGCATGGACGGCTGGTACGGCCGCATCTTCACCGGCTGCGGCTTCTTCGACCCGGACAAGCCGATCAGGTCGTTCACCGAGAAGCAGCTGCACGACCTCCTCTACAAGGAGCCGACCAAGATCAAGGTCGAGGGCATCAACCTGACCTACGAGGGCCTGATCCCGAAGCTCCAGAAGTCGATGCTGTCCAAGGATGTCGACTCCCTGCAGCCGCACATCCGTGCCTTCGTGGAGCGCGCGGTCACCTTCACCACCTGCCCCGACTGCGGCGGCACGCGGCTCAGCGAGGCGGCCCGCTCCTCGCGGATCGGAGGCACCAACATCGCCGACGCCTGCGCGATGCAGATCAGCGACGTGGCCGATTGGGTCCGCGGCCTCGACGAGCCGTCGGTGGCGCCGCTGCTCGCCACGCTGCGCCAGACCCTCGACTCGTTCGTGGAGATCGGGCTGGGCTACCTCTCGCTGGACCGCACGTCGGGCACGTTGTCGGGCGGCGAGGCGCAGCGCGTCAAGATGATCCGCCATCTCGGGTCGTCGCTCACCGACGTCACGTACGTGTTCGACGAACCGACGGTCGGTCTGCACCCGCACGACATCCAGCGGATGAACGACCTGCTGCTGCGGCTGCGCGACAAGGGCAACACCGTGCTGGTCGTGGAGCACAAGCCCGAGACGATCGCGATCGCCGACCACGCCGTCGATCTCGGCCCCGGCGCGGGCCCTGCCGGTGGCGAGGTGGTGTTCGAGGGGACCGTCGAGGGGCTGCGGGCCGGCGGCACGCTCACCGGCCGGCACCTGGACGACCGGGCCTCCTTGAAGGCGTCGGTGCGGACACCTTCGGGAGCGCTGGAGATCCGCGGCGCCGGCACCCACAACCTGCAGGACGTCGACGTCGACATCCCGCTCGGCGTGCTCGTGGTGGTGACCGGCGTGGCCGGGTCGGGGAAGAGCTCGCTGATCCGCGGCTCGGTGTCGCCCCGCGATGGAGTGGTGTCGGTCGACCAGACCCCGATCCGTGGCTCGCGGCGCAGCAACCCCGCGACGTACACCGGCCTCCTCGACCCGATCCGCAAGGCATTCGCGAAGGCCAACGGCGTCAAGGCGGCGCTGTTCAGCGCCAACTCCGAGGGCGCCTGCCCCACCTGCAACGGCGCCGGCGTCATCTACACCGACCTGGCGATGATGGCCGGCGTCGCCACCACCTGCGAGGAGTGCGACGGGAAGCGCTTTCAGGCCGAGGTCCTGGAGTACGAGCTCGGCGGCAAGGACATCAGCGAGGTGCTCGCGATGCCCGTCACCGAGGCGCAGGAGTTCTTCGGCGCCGGCGACGCGCGCACGCCCGGCGCGCACAAGATCCTCGAGCGACTCGCCGACGTCGGGCTCGGCTATCTCAGCCTCGGACAGCCGCTCACCTCGCTGTCCGGCGGCGAGCGGCAGCGGCTCAAGCTGGCCGCCAGCCTGGCGAAGCCGTCGTCACCGCCCGGCGTCCACGTCCTGGACGAGCCGACCAGCGGCCTGCACCTCGCCGACGTCGAGCAGCTGCTGGACCTGCTCGACCGGCTTGTGGACTCCGGCAGGTCGGTCATCGTCATCGAGCACCACCAGGCGGTCATGGCGCATGCCGACTGGATCATCGACCTCGGCCCGGGCGCCGGCCAGGACGGTGGCAGGATCGTCTTCGAGGGCACGCCGGCCGACCTCGTCGCCGCCCGCTCCACCCTCACCGGCAAGCACCTCGCGGCCTACGTCGCCACCTGACCGCGACCCGCGCGGACAGATACGTCTCCTAGGCCTGCGCGCGGTCGGCGGCGACGATCGCCGCCGCCGACCGCTCGACGTCCGCGGTCGTCGTCTGCCAGCCCACGACAGAGATCCGCATGACCGTGCGGCCGTGCCAGCGGCTGCCCCCGGCCCAGCAGGTCCCCTCCTCCTGGACGCGGTCGATGACCGCCTGCGTGCGGGCGTCGTCGTCGCCGAAGCGGACGAGGACCTGGTTGAGCACGACGTCGTTGAGAACCTCGATCCCGTCGGCCTCGGCGAGTCGTCGCGCCATGAGCCGCGCGTGTTCGCAGCAGCGGTCGACGAGGTCGGCGACGCCCGCGCGGCCAAGGGCGCGCAGCGCGGCGTACAGCGGGATGCCGCGTGCGCGGCGCGAGAACTCCGGCGTCGCCTCGACGCCCCAGGGCACGCCGCCGTCGATCGGGGGGATGTAGTCCGCCGCCATCGCCATCGCGCCGGTCTGGCGATCCGGGTCGGCGACGATCGCGATGCCGCAGTCATACGGGACGTTGAGCCACTTGTGCCCGTCGGTCGCCCACGAGTCGGCGCCCTCGTAGCCGGCGAGCAGGCCCCGGGTCGCCGGGCTGGCGGCCGCCCACAGCCCGAAGGCGCCGTCGACGTGGCACCACGCGCCGTGCGCGCGGCAGGCCGCGACGATCTCGGCGAGCGGGTCGAAGGCGCCGCTGTTGACGTCGCCGGCCTGCGCGCAGACGATCTGCGGACCGTCGTGCTCGGCCAGCGCCGCCTCGAGCTCGGTGGCGACCATGCGGCCCTCGCCGTCGGCGGCGACGACGCGGACGACGCTGGACCCGAGCCCCAGCAGCCGGCAGGCGCGGCCGATCGTGACGTGCGCGTCGGCGCCCGCGAGGATGCGCAGCGGCGGCGCTCCCTGCAGGCCGTCGGACTCGACGTCCCAGCCGACGTCGGCGAGCGCGGCGTTGCGCGCGGCGGCCAGACAGGTGACGTGCGCCATCTGACAGCCGGTGACGAACCCCACCCCGCTGGACGACGGCAGGCCCAGCAGGTCGCGCACCCATCCGCCCGCGATCGTCTCCGCGACGACGAGCGCGGGCGCGACCGGGATGCCGCCGGCGTTCTGGTCCCAGGCCGAGGTCAGCCAGTCGGCCGCGACGGACGCCGGCAGCGCGCCGCCGACGACGAAGCCGAAGTAGCGCGGCCCGGCGGAGGCGACGAGGCCGGGCTCGACGTTGCGCGCGAGCTCGGCGATGACCGTCCGCGGGTCCTCGCCGGCGTCGGCGAGCGGGCGGCCCAGCCGCGCGCGCAGCTCCTCGACGGTCGCCGTCGCGCCCACGTGGCGCTCGGCGAGCCCGTCGACGAACTCGCGTGACAGGCGGGCGGCATCGGCGAGCACGTCGTAGCGAGAGTCCATGGGCGGGAGCCTACGGGCGCCGCGGCGGGTCGGGCGATGACGACCGCACCGGCGGCTAGGTTGCCGCCCGTGCTCTCGTTCGCCAGACGCGAGCCGTCCGCGATGCTGCTCGCCGCGCAGCTGGGCGGCCTGCTGCTCTATCCGTTCATGGAGAGCAGCGACACCGGCCGCGCGCTGTTCAGCGTGTTCGGCATCGCGATCCTCGGGCTCGTCGTGCTCGCCGTCCACAGCACGCCCGGGCTGACGTGGGTGGGCCTCCTGCTCGGGCTGCCGGCGACGGTCCTGCTGATCATCCAGGTCGTGACCGGCGACGACGCGCTGCTGCCGTACTCCTCGGCGTTCGAGGCGGTCCTCTACTTCTACGCCGCCGGCGCGCTGATCGCCTACATGCTCGAGGACCACGTGATCACCCGCGACGAGCTGTTTGCCGTCGGCGCGACGTTCACGCTCGCAGCCTGGGCATTCGCCTACGCCTACGTCGTCTGCCAGGCGATCGATCCCGGGAGCTTCACCGCCGCGATCGACCCCGCAGGCACGCGCAGCTGGACCGAGCTGCTGTTCCTGAGCTTCACGACGCTGTCGAGCACCGGGCTCAGCGACGTCGTGCCGGTCAGGCCCTTCGCGCGCGCGCTGTCCGAGCTCGAGCAGCTCGGCGGGATCGCCTACGTCGCGATGGTCGTGTCGCGGCTCGTCGCCCTGCTGGCGTTTCGTCGGCCGGGCACCGGCTGAGCGCAGCGGCTACTTGCCGGTCGTGCGGTGCATCGCCGTGCGCGTGTGGCCGGCGCGGGCGCGCTCGGCGTCGCCGCCGCCGCGGGAGCTGCCGCGCGAGGGCGCGGGCGTGCGGCGCAGCAAGAGCCGCAGCGCCTTGTCGTCGGGCCCCTCCCCGGCACGCTCGCTGAGCGTGGCGGGGTGCACCGTGCGAAACACCGGCCCCTTGGCGCGGTCGACGACGGCGACCACGACCTTCGTCCTGCTGGGCGTGTCGAACACGATCCCGTCGAGCTGCGGGCCGCCGGCGGCGACCTTCACGAGCTCGCCTGCGCTTGTCTGCTCCATGACGAGCAGCGTACCGGCCGCAGCTCGCGGTCTACGCCACGAACACCGGCGTGCCCACCGGTGAGCGCTTGTACAGCGAGATCACGTCCGGGATGCGCATGCGCACGCAGCCGTGCGAGGCGTCGTGGCCGATCGAGCCGTACTCGCTCGGGTCGATCCCGTGGATGCCCGCGCCGCCGTTGAACGCCATCCAGCGCGCTTTGATCGGATCGTCGGGCCCGGGCGGGATCGTCGTGCCGGCGAGGTCGCCCGCCCACGCGCTGTCAGGCACGCGCCACGGCGGGTTGACCTCCTCCCACTGGATGTCGTACAGGCCGCTCGGCGTCTCGAGGCCGGCGCGGCCGACCGCGATCGGCCACGTCTTGTAGAGCTCGAGGTTCTCGTAGAAGCGCAGCGCATGAGCCTTGCGGTCGACGACGATGTAGGCCGGGTACTTCTTCTCGAGCTCGTCGGTGTCGATCTTCGGCTCCACGGGATGCGTGACGACGTCGATGTCGGCCGGGCGCGAGCGATGGTGGACGGCGCTCTCCAGGCTCTTGAACAGCGCGCCGGTGTCGACGCGCCGGCCCGGCCGCGAGCGCACGCGCTCGAGTCCGTCCGGGTGCGGCTTGACGGCCGCATCCACGGGTGCGACGAAGCTCGTCGCGGCGACCCGGGCCACGAGCTCGGGCAGCACTCCGGCGGCGTAATGCGTCGTGAGCGGCAGCGACTCGCGCATTTTCGCGCCGCGAAGAGCCCGGGCGACGCGCGCGCCGAGCCAGCCGCGGCGACTGTCGGCCACGGCGCGGTCCAGGGCCTCGTCGACGTCGGCGGTCACGCGCAGCTGCGCGGCCGTCACGGCGAAGGTCCGGGTGGGCGCGTGGACGCGCAGCGAGCGGCGCTGCGGCGCGACCGCCAGGCGGTGCAGGCGCTCCGCCGCCGCGGCTCTGTCGAGGCCGCCGACGTCGATCCCGCCGATGCGGATCCCGGTGGCGAGGCGGTCTGAGCGGGCGTTGTCGTAGAGCACGGCCGCGCCGGCGAGCAGCACGACGAGCACGAGCAGGGCCGGCGCCACGCGAATGGGCGCCCGGCCTCGGCTGGAGAGGAGCACGCCCTCAAGCTAGCGCCCGCACGGCGCATTCGAGCCGAGGACGGCGCTCTGCACGAACGCTTGCTTGCCGCCGGGGGCGGCGGCGCGCCACGTACGGTTGGCACGTCATGCCCCGCCGACCCCGAGCGCTCGCGCAGCGCGCCGCGACCGGCCTGGCTCTGGCCGCCTGCGCGGCGCTGGCGGCGATCGGGCCCGCGCCGGCCAGTGGCGACCTCTCCGGCGGCGTCTCGAGCATTCAGGCCAAGGAGCGCGAGCTGCAGGCCAAGTCGCACTACGACAGCGGCCGGATCTCGCACTTCAGCGGTCCGATCGCCGACCTGCGTGCGCACGAGAACGGCCTCCAGCGCGCCCTGGACATCCAGCAGGGCATCCTCGACCGGCTGCAGCGCGACCTGCGCAGCGACCGCGCGCGGCTCGTGGCGCTGCGGCGCGCCCTGGCCCGCGACCGGCGCGTGCTCGCACGCCAGCTGCGCGCTGTCTGGGAGACGCCCGACGCCGACATCCTCAACGTCCTGCTCGAGGCCGACGGCTTCTCGGACCTGCTCGAGCGCGTCGACCAGCTCAAGGCGATCGGGCGCCACAACGCCGAGGTCACGCGGGACGTCGGCCGCGCGCGCATCGCCGTCGCCGCCCAGACGCGCCGCCTGGCGGCCGACGAGCACCGCCAGCGCCAGGTGACCGCGGCCGCCCTGACCGAGCGCGACCAGGTCAGCCAGGTGCGGATCGCGCTCGTCGCGCGCCAGATGGTCTACATCCGCGCCCGCAACCGCCACAGCGCCAAGCTCGCGGCGCTCGCGATCCGCCGGCGCGCGCTGGCGGCGCAGATCGCCAGGCAGAACGCCGCCGCGCTCGCCGCGCAGGGCTTCGCGTTCGGCGGCCCGGCCGGTGCCCTGCCGGCCGGCGGCGCCGACGACGGGACGTGGGGCTTCTTCCCCGCCCCCGGAACGAACTACAGCGTCGGCGCGGAGCCCGAGATCGCCGCGCGCCTCGGACGCCTCGGCCGTGCGCTGCACCTGCACCTCATCGGCTTGTCGGGCTATCGCACGCCCCAGCACTCCGTCGAGGTCGGCGGCTTCGCGAACGACCCGCACACCCGCGGGCAGGCGTCCGACACCCCGGGCGTCGAGGGCGTCGGCGAAGCGACCCTGCGCTCCTACGGGCTGACGCGTCCCTTCGCGGGCGCGGCCGAGGCGAACCACATCCAGCTCGCGGGGTAGGCGCGGCGAGCGCGCGTCGTGCCCCGTGGGGCTAGGGCTCGCGCTCGCCGAGCACGATCGCCTCGGCCGCGCGGGCGGCGTCATCGATCAGCGCGGCGACCTCGGCCTTGGGCTGCCGAAACGCGCCGAGGACGTGCGCCGCGACGATCTCCGGGTCGGTCGAGTCCGGACGTCCGACGCCGACCCGGACGCGGGCGAAGTCGGCGCCGCCGAGCTCGGCCTTCAGCGACTTCAGGCCGTTGTGGCCGGCGAGCCCGCCGCCGACGCGCGTGCGCACGTCGCCGAACGGGAGGTCGATCTCGTCGTGGACGACGAGCACGCGCTCGAGCGGGAGCTTGTACGCGCCGCGCGCGGGGCCCACCGAGCGGCCGGCCTCGTTCATGTACGTCTGCGGCAGCAGGATCGCGACGCGCGGCCCGCCGGGGCCCGTGCGGCCCTCGGTCAGCAGCCCTGCGTACTTCGTCCTGGCCCGCGGCAGCTCCCACCGCCGGGCGAGCAGGCTCGCGATCTCGAAGCCGACGTTGTGGGGCGTTGCGGCGTAGCTCTTGCCCGGGTTGCCGAGCCCGACCACGAGCCAGTCCACCGGGCCGCCGCCTCCGCCCCCGCGGCCGGGGAGCCGCACGACGACCTGCTTGCTACTCGTCGCCGTCGCCGGCGGCGTCGTCGCCGTCGGACGGAGCGGCCTCGCCCACGAGCCCCGTCTCCTCCTCGAGCTCGTCGTCCTCGGACTCCAGGCGCGGCGGGCTGAGGGTCGCGACGACCGTGTCCTCTGGATCGTCGAGCAACGTGATGCCCTCCGGCACCGTGACCTGCGACAGCGTGACGGTGTCGTTGATGTCCATGCCCGAGACGTCGTAGGTGATCGACTCCGGGATCGACGTCGGGAGCGCCTCGATGTGCAGCTCGCGGGTGATGTGCTCGAGCACGCCGCCCTCCTTGACGCCGGGTGAGTCCTCGGCCCCGACGAGCTCCAGCGGGACGACCGCCGCGATCGCGACGTCGAGGTTCACGCGCAGAAGGTCGACGTGCATCGTCTCGCCGCGCACCGGGTGGTACTGGGCGCTCTTGAGGATGACCGGGGTGGCGCTGCCCTCGTCGACGATCTCGAGCACCGCGCCGGAGGCGGCGAGCGCGTGGCGCAGCTCGCGGGCGTCGACGCTGAAGGTCATCGGCTCGCCGTCGCCGCCGTAGAGGATGCCCGGGACGCGGCCGGTGCGGCGCAGCCGGCGGGTTGCGCGCGAGCCCTCGGGGTCGCGCGGGGTGATCGAGAGCTTCGTGGTCTGGGATGCCATGGCGACGGCGAAGGGTACCGAACGGGCGCTCGCGGCCGCGGCCGGCGCTAGCCGGCGCCGAGCTGGTTCGTCGCCGCGAAGTTGCGCTGCATGTCGAACCACGCGGGCTTCTTGGAGCCGTCGAGGAAGCGCAGCAGGCCCTTCTCGTGGATCGGCGAGTTGGGGCGCGGGTTGCCGCCGTCCCAGTTGGGCCGGACGCGGAACTCCTGCAGCGCCCAGTACATCGCACCGCTGAGCCACGGCTTGGCGGCGTACGTCCCGAGGTGGAAGTTCACGAAGTCCTGCTGGAACTGAAACGTGCCCTTCTCCTCGACCGGGCCGTCGCGATTGGCCTCGGCGCCGAACTCCGAGACGAAGATCGCCTTGTTGGGATAGCAGGCACGCATCGCGTCCAGGAAGTCCGACAGCGCGTCGCGGTCGGCGATCTGCCCGTTGGGCCCGGGGTACCACCCGAAGTAGTCGTTGATCCCCACGACGTCGAGCGCGGCGTACTGCGGGCGACAGCCGGCCGAGGGGTACCCCGCGACGGCAAGCCCGACGGGCCGCGACGGATCCAGCGCCTTGGCCTGCCGCACCGCGCGCTCGATGTAGTTCTGCTGCACCGGTCCCGGCCGCGACGACAGCTCGTTGCCGATCGACCACAGCATGATCGAGGCGTGATTCTGGTTGGCGGCGATGTTGTCCTCGAGCTCGCGCGCCGCGAGCTTGCGGACGGCGAGGCGCTTGAGGTACTGCGTCTTGACCGAGTAGACGGGGATCTCCGACCAGATCAGCAGCCCGGCCCGGTCGGCGAGCTCGAACATCTCCGGGTGCAGCGGGTAGTGCGACCGGATCACGGTCGCGCCGAGCTCCTTGGCCTGGGCGATGATCTGCGTGCGCCGCGCGCTGCCGATCGCAAAGCCCGCGACAGGATCGTCCTCGTGGATGCCGACGCCGCGCAGGCTGAGCGGCGCCCCGTTGAGCGTCAGATGGCCGCCGACGACCCTGATCGAGCGGATCCCGCTGTGCAGCGTGTAGCCGAGCACCTTGCGATCGCCCGCGCGGACGGTGAAGCGGGCCTCGTAGAGCTGGGGGCTCGCGGGCGACCACAGGCGCGGGTTGCGGACCGTGATGCGCGCATCGAACGTGCGGAAGTCCCTGGCGCCGATCGCCTTCGTGCCGAGCGCCATGCGCTGGCCGCCGAAGGTGCCGCTGATCCGCACGCGGCTGGAGTCGTCGCCGTAGTTGCGCACGGTGATGCGGGCGAGCACGCTCGCGGCGCAGGTGGCGCACGGCAGGTCCGGCCGCACGACGATCCTCGTGATGTCGATCCTGTCGACCCGTTGCAGGTAGACCTCGCGCAGCAGGCCGCCGTAGTTCCACCAGCCGCCGGCCGGGTCGCCTGACCCGGTCAGGCCCGACGGCGGGAAGTCGGTGCGCAGGCGGCGGTTGTCGACGCGCACGACGAGGCGGTTGACGCCGTTGCGCTTGAGCGCGCTCTGCGGCAGGCGCAGGTCCCACGGCAGGTAGGCGCCGGTGTTGCGGCCGATCGGCCTGCCGTTGAGCCAGACGGTCGAGCGGTAGTTCACCGATTCGAAGCGCACGAGCCAGTCCATGCGCGCGCTGCGATCGGGCAGGCGGAAGTCCTTGCGGTACCAGCCGGTCGTCCCGGTCATCGACGCGATCGAGTTGTCGCCCGCGTTCCAGGCGTTGGGGACGCTCGTCCTCGTCCAGCCGTCGGCCGTGGTCTGGCGCTGATAGCGATCGCGCTGGCCGACCCCGGTCGTGTCGAGCCGAAACAGCCAGTCGCCGCCGAGCAGGTAGCGATTGTCGGGGCCGTCCTGGTAGATCGTGCCGCGCGTGATCCCGTCGGCGGCGAGCGCCGGCGACGAGCCGGCCAGGGCAGCGCCGAGCAGGACGAGCGAGAGTGCGAGCAGGCGGACGGTGCGCATCGTGTTCGGGGGGCAGAACACCGGCCGGCGGTGCGAGTTGTGCTGCTTCACGTGCAGCCTGATTCGCGGCCGATCGGGGCGCTGAGGCGCAGCAGGCTAACGGACAGTCCGGCGAACACATTGCCGCTGCGCCGGACGAGCACGCACTGCACGGTCGTCAGGCGCCCGGGCGTGAACCAGACGACGCGCGTCTGCTTCGTCCGCGAGCGCAGCGCGTGCGCCGTGCCCGACTGGTAGAGCGCGACCTTCAGCTCGCCGCGCCCGCGCAGCTTGCGGGCGTTCGCGCGCACGGTCGCGATGCAGGCCGGGTCCTCGCAGTCCGCCAGTCGCCTGAGCATCGCGGCGGCGTCGCCGCGCGACTGCGCGCGCAGCAGCTCGACGACCTGGCCGCGCTCGTCGGTGTCGGCGCTCAGCCAGCGGCCGACGACGACGCTGACCACGAGGAAGGCGACGACCGCGAGGGCGACGATGAGCGGGCGCTTCACGCGCCCATTGTCACGGCCGGGCGCGCCGCGGGCGGCAGCCGCCGTCAGGCGGTCGGCTGGAAGTCGTCGCCGTTGAGCTCGAGGAAGCGATGGATCGAGGCGTCCTGATGATCGAGGCGCCTGGCCACCCGCCGCGCGTGGCTGGCCGCCCGCTCCTCGAAGTCCTCGAGGCACGCTTCGGGGTCGTCGGACAGCTGGTAGACGTGGGCGAGGTCCGGCTGGGCGCAGACGATGCCCAGGGGCGGGCGACCCTCGGCGAGCGTGCGCGCGCCGCAGACGGCGGTCACGAGCAGCCGCCGTTCCGGAGCGCTGAGCGCGATCGGCATGAGGCGCGCGGCCGGCAGGCGCACGTCGAGGTCGATCGAGCGGTTGATCGCGATCTCGCCGCCGGACATCGTCGCGAGCTCGCCGGCCCACAGCGAGAGCACGGTGTCGGCCGCGACGATCGCGTCGCGAAGCGCCCGCGCCTGGGAGGCGTAGAGCTCCTCGGCCTCGTCGCGTGAGGAGGCGTCGGCGAGGTCGAGGTCGCACGGGACGCGCAGCAGCTCGGACGCGCCGACCGCGGCGCCCGCGGCACGGCCGCCATGCGCGACGTAGGTCTGGACGGTGCCGAGGTCGCGGCGGCCGTGGAAGATCACGGTCAGCGCCTCGGAGACGGCGAGGTCGGACACCTTGAGGGCGACCGAGACGGACGCCTGCGCGTCGATCAGCGCGCGCTGCAGCAGGTCGTCTGCGTTGTCCATGTCCGCCTCCTAGATGTTCGGAGTCATGGTGACGGCCGAGGGGTACCCTCCGCAACCATGAAGATTCTCTACAAACCCTTCGGCATCGTCATCGGCATCATCGCGGGATTGCTCGCGCGCCAGGCGTTCAGTCAGATCTGGGGCCACATCGACGATCGCGAGCCTCCGAAGGCCACGACCGAGGAGTCGTCCTGGGGCAAGGTACTGGGCGCAGCGGCGGTACAGGGCGCGACATTTGCGGTCACGAAGGCCGCCGTCAACCGCAGCGGCGCGAAGGGCTTTCACTGGCTGACGGGCATCTGGCCGGGCGAAAAGCGGCCCGAAAAGGAGTAGGCCCGCTGGACGGATGTACGTCGTTCGGGGCCCGTCCCCTCTAGCCGAGGACGAACCCGCGCTCGGCGAGCAGCGCGAGGTCGTCCTCGAAGGCCGCGAAGTCGCGCGCCCGCAGGTGCTCGAGCGGCACCCCCGAGGGCCCGCGCCGGCGCAGCCAGCGCCGCAGGAGGCCGGCGCCCACGCGCTCGCCGGCCTCGGCCGTGAGGTCGAGCAGGATCTGCAGCTCGGGGCGGTGCGCCAGGTCGTTGGAGAGGACCGCGAGCGGGTCGACGGCGAGCACCTCGCAGAGCTCGTCGTCTGACAAGCCGAGGCGCTCCATGAGGATGGCGGCCGCCGAGCTCACGGCTCAGAGGGCGCCGGCGGCGAAGGTGTCGCAGCGCTGCGCGTTCCCGCTGTCCAATCCGGTCTGAAACCAGCGCTGCCGCGCGGCCGCCGAACCGTGTGTCCAGCTCTCGCTGTCGACCCTGCCGGTGGCCCGCTTCTGGATGCGGTCGTCGCCGACGGCGGCTGCGGCATCGAGGCCGTCGGCGATGTCGGCGGGCGTGAGGTCCTCGATGAAGCCGGTCTCGACGGCGTGGGCTGCCCAGACTCCCGCGTAGCAATCGGCCTGCAACTCCAGCCGCACCGATCCCGAGCGCGCACCCTGCCGGTCGTTGCCGACGCGCTCGTCGGTGCCGATCAGATGCTGGACGTGATGGCCGTATTCGTGGGCGATGACATAGGCCTCGGCGAACGCCCCGCCGCGCGCCCCGAACTGCGCGCGCAGCTGGGCGTAGAAGGCCAGGTCGATGTAGACGGTCTGGTCCAGCGGGCAGTAGAAGGGCCCCACCGCCGAGGTCGCAGAGCCGCACCCGGTCGACGTCCGGGCGGTGAAGAAGCGCGTCGGCGCCTCGCGATAGCCGTCGACCTCCCCGCTCCAATAGGCCTGGACGGAGTTGATGACCGCGACGATGCGGCAGTCCTCGCGCTGGTTGGCGTCACGGCCCGAGCGACAGGCGGAAGACAGCTCGCTCGCGGCTCCCGACGACGGGCCGGTGCCGAGCCCGTAGGGATCCGTGCCGTCCCCGCCGGGGATGTCGACGCCCAGCAGGGCCAGCACCACCACGACGAGGATCGTGCCGAGACCACCGCCGACGGCGACGCCACGCCCCCCGCCCGCTCCGCGCTGATCCTGGACCTGACCGGTGTCGAGCCTGGCGCCGGGGCGAAACCGCATGGCGTGATCGTAGATCGTGTTGCCCGCAGATCAGCTCTTCAGCGAGAACGCCAGGCTCTTCGTCGTGGTCTGGGACCCGACCGTCCGGCGCACGATCACGGTCGCCTGCGCCTTCCCCCGGGCACGGCGCATCGCGTTGCGGTCGCGTGGGTCGACGAGGACGGTCAGCGTCGTCGTCGCGCCGGCCGTCAGCGAGCGCTGCAGGCGGGTCAGCCGCAGGCGCTTCGCGCCGACCCTCACCGAGCCCGTGAGCACGACCTTGCATGCGACGGGGCAGTTCACGCGCACCCGGACGCCGCGCTGGAGCCTCAGGCGCTGGTTGGCGGGGGCGGATGCCGTGGCGCCCGCCGGTGCCGGCGGCGTGCTGCCGGAGGCCACGAGCGCGGGCGGGGCCGCCGGCGCCGCGACCGGCTGCGCGGTCGGGGTGGGCTCGACCGGCACCGGGGCCGGCGGGTCGACGGTCGCCGGCGGCGGGTCGACAGGAGCCGGCGGCGGGTCGACAGCAGCCGGCGGGGGTGCGGGCGGCGCCGCGACCGTGACGACGACCGACGCGTCCGCGCTCGCGCCCTCGTTGTCGGTGACGCGCGCGCGCACCGTGTTCGGACCGGTGGCGGCGAACACGCGGCTGATCGTCGGCGTGGTCCCGCCGGGCGTCTCGAAGATCCCGTCGCCGTCGAGGTCCCAGGCGTAGGAGGCGATCGTGCCGCCGTCGGTGTCGGCCGAGCCGCTCGCGTCGAACGTCACCGAGGCGCCGTTGGCGGGGGTCGTCGTGGATGCGGCGATCGAGGCGGTCGGGGGCGCGTTCGTGACCACCACGCCCCGGGTCGTCTGCGCCGTGCGCGCCGTGGGCAGGTCGCCGTCGGTCACGCGCAGCCTCACGGTGACGGGGCCGGCAGCCGTGTAGCTGCGCGAGACCGTCGGAAGGGCGGCGAGCAGCTCGAAGACCCCGTCCCCGTCGAGGTCCCAGTCGTACGTCGCGAGCGGGCCGTCGGCGTCGGTTGATGCGGCGGCGTCGAAGGTCACGACGACGTTCTTGGCCACGCTCGCCGGGGTTGCCGTGAACGAGGCCACGGGGACGTGCGAGCGAACCGTGACCGCCCGCGTCGTGTCATGCGTGTTCGCGCGGTTGTCGGTGATCCGCAGGCGCGCGGTGAAGGTTCCCGCCGTCGGATAGGGGTGCGTCGTGGTGGGCACGAGGTTCGTCTCGTCGAAGCTGCCGTTGCCGTCGAAGTCCCAGGCGTAGGAGACGATCGTGCCGTCCGGATCGGTGGAGCCGGTGGCGTCGAAGCTCACGAGGTCGTCGGTGAAGGGCTGCGCCGGCGTGGGCGGCGCGAAGGACGCCTGCGGCGCGCCCGACACGGAGATCGTGCCGTTCATCAGATCGGGGTGCAGCAGGCACGTGTAGGAGAACGATCCGGACCTCACGAAGGCGTGCGCGAGCGAGCCGACGTCCCTCTCGCCCGAGTCCCAGGCCTCGGCGCTGCCCGCGTTCGAGCGGATGTGGTGCCTCTCGGACCCCGCCGCCCACTGCCACGTCACCGTCTCGTCGGGATCGATCGACACGCTGCCCGACGGCGTCAGCGTGCGATTCCCGCCCTGCCCGACGGTGATGGTCTGGTTGACGGCCTGCGCCGTGGCAGGCCAGAGCAGAGCGGTCATGACCAGCGCGCCGAGGAGGCGATGTCGTCCCATCGGTCGATGGTTGCTGCGCGAAGCGCGCAGCGGCAGCGCAGAGCCACCCTCAGATCGTGCGTCACGACGCACAACGGGTGCGCCCCCGACGCCACCGGTCGGCGCGTTGCAGCAGCGTCGGCTGCGGTCCCCGCTAGCGCTTGTAGAGGCGCACGACGAGCCTGCCGCTGCCCTGCAGCCGCGCGCTCGCGCTCACGAAGCACGAGTCGGGATTGGCCCACGGCAGGGTCAGCTTGTGCTTCGCCGAGCTCGACGTCGTGTAGCTGCCGGTCCTGGGGCGCACCTTCGTCCCCTTGCGGCATGCGAGCGACCACTTGACCGACACGGGCTGCGCCGGCGTCGCGATCACGGCGACGTAGACCGACTTCGGCCTGGCCGTCGTCGCCGAGGCGATCGCGTTGGCCTGGTCGCCGGTCGCGACCTTTGAGCCGAACTGCTTGTCGGCCACCGCCGCGGCCGAGCCCGAGAGGGCGATGGCGAGCAGAACCGTGAGTGCTGCCGTGCGACGCATGCCTGCTCCTTGGTGGCGGACGACTGGGTGCGGCAGCCTACAGGCTCAGAAGAGCTGGTTCTCGCCGCCGAACACGTCGCTGACGGAGCGGTCGGAGAAGATGCTGCGGATCGAATCGGTCAGCAGGTCGGCGCACGAGAGGACCTGGATGTTGTCCGGCGCGCCGGCGCGCAGCGGGATCGTGTCGGTGACGACGATCTGCTCGAAGCCGCCCGCGTCGAGGTTCTCGAAGGCGTTGCCGCTGAGCACGGGGTGCGTGGCGGCGGCATAGACGGCGCGGGCGCCGGCGTCCAGGACGCTCTGCCCCGCGACCTTCAGCGTGCCCGCCGTGTCGATGATGTCGTCGACGATGACCGCCGTCCGGCCCTTGACGTCGCCGATGACGTGGCCGATCTCCGCGACCTGGTGCGCGGGGCGCTCCTTGTCGAGGATCGCGAGCGGGGCGCCGAGCTTGTTGGCGAACTTCTTGTTGAGCTTCACGCGACCGGCATCCGGCGCGACGACGACGAGATCCTGCAGGCCGAGATCCTTGAAGTGCTGCGTGAGGATGAACAGCGCCGTCATGTGGTCGACGGGCTTGGAGAAGAAGCCCTGGATCTGGCCGGCGTGCAGGTCCATCGTCAGGACGCGGTCGGCGCCGGCGCGCTCGAGCATGCGGGCCACGAGGCGCGCGGAGATCGGCTCGCGGGGCGCGGACTTCTTGTCCTGGCGGCTGTAGCCGAACCACGGCGTGACGGCGATGACGCGATGCGCACTGGCACCCACGGCCGCATCGATCATGAGCAGGAGCTCCATGAGCGCGTCGTTGGGGGTCATGCCGGTCGCGGGGTTGGCGCAGGTCGGCTGGACGATGAAGACGTCGGCGCCGCGGATCGACTCGCCGTACTTGCAGTAGACCTCGCCGTTGGAGAACGTCTTGAGGGTGACGGGGCCGGGCGCGATGCCGAGCTTGTCGGCGATCCTCGCTGCCAGCGCCGGGTTCGCTCGCCCCGAGAACAGCATGAGGTTCTTGTCGTAGCCGAGCTCGAGTCGGGTCGAGGGCAACGGCTGCGACTGGACCGCGGTCATCTGCCCCGAGTCTAGGACCTGGCGCGGCTGGGACTCGTGCTCAGGCCTCCTCGCCGTCGCGGGGCTGCTTGCGGCGCGCGTAGCCCTCGTGGTTGGTCTGGCGCTCGCGGGCGATCGCGAGCGCGCCGTCGGGCACGTCCTTCGAGATCGCCGAGTTGGCGCCCGTGAACGTGTCGTCTCCGAGCGTCACAGGCGCGATCAGCGTCGTGTCGACGCCGGTGTGGACGCGGTCGCCGATCGTCGTGCGGTGCTTGGCGACGCCGTCGTAGTTCGCGGTGATCGTCGCCGCTCCGAGGTTCGTGTTCTCGCCGATCTCGGCATCGCCGATGTACGACAGGTGCGGCACCTTGCTGCCGGCGCCGACGTCGGAGTTCTTGATCTCGACGAACGTGCCGGCCTTGGAGCGCTCCCGCATGACGGTGCCGGGCCGCAGGTAGGCGAAGGGGCCGATCGTGGCGCCGTCGCGCACCTCGCAGGAGACGAGGTAGGAATGCGGGACCCGGACGTCGTCGCGCAGCGTCACGTCGATGAGGGTCGTCAGCGGCCCGACCGTGCAGGCGCGGCCGATCGAGGTCGCGCCGCGCAGGTAGGAGCTCGGCTCGACGACCGTGTCCTCGCCGATCGTCACGCCGACCTCGATGACGGTCGAGCGCGGATCGACGATCGTCACGCCGGCGCGGCCGTGGGCGTCGTGGATGCGCTGCTGCGCGATCGCGCGCACGTGCGCGAGCTGGACGCGGTCGTTGACCCCGAGCGCGATGTCGGGATCGCCGAGCACATGAGCCGCGACCACGAGGCCGCGCGCGCGCAGCGCCGGCAGGACGTCCGGGAGGTACAGCTCGCCCTGGGCGTTGTCGGGTGTCAGCCCCTCGAGCGCGGCGCGCAGCGCGTCGCCGTCGAACGCGAAGATCGAGCTGTTGACCTCGTCGATCGCGAGCTCGTCGGCGGACGCGTCGCCGGCCGCCTTCGTCTCCACCACGCGCTCCACGGCGCCGCCGGCGTCGCGGACGACGCGACCGTAGCCCGTGGGGTCGGCGAGGACCATCGTCGCCATCGTGGCCGCCGCGCCCTCGTCGACGTGCGTCGCGACGAGGCGCTCGACGACCTGCGCCGTGACGAGCGGAGCGTCGCCCGGCAGCACGACGATCGTCGCTGCGGGGTCGATCGCGGGCAACGCCGCGAGCACCGCGCCGCCGGTCCCGTCGGGAACCGGCTGGACGACGGTCGCGACGCCCTCCGGCAGGTGGCCTTCGAGGCTGTTGTCCGGCGCGGCGACCACGACGACCCGGCTCGCACCTGCCTCGAGCGCCGCGGCGATCGGCCAGCCGACGAGCGGGCGCCCGCAGAGGTCGTGGAGCATCTTCGGCACCCGCGAGCGCATGCGCGTGCCCTGGCCGGCGGCGAGGATGACGACCGTGAGAGCTGGCATTGGAGGATCCTAGGGCTAGTCTTCCCCCGGGCCGACTGCCCGATTTACTGGGGAGTGGTGTAACGGCAGCACAGGGCTCTTTGGAAGCTCTAGACCAGGTTCGAATCCTGGCTCCCCAGTCAGGTTCCGCGAGCAGGCCCGGCTCGTGGATCCGGAGGGTCCGTCAGTCGAAGCGAAAATGCGTGCCGACCGGCTCGAGCGCCCCTGGGTCGATCTTCGGGACGGCGCGGGTGAGCGTCTCGGCGAACGTCGCGCCGCTCTCGCCGATGAGGCGGATGAGCTCGGCGACGGGCGTCGCCTGGGTGGCGACGCCGTTGGCGTAGTCGGTGGCGTAGCCGAGCAGGGCGTAGGGGATCTCGGCCTCGCCGGCGAGCACCGTCTCGGGGCCCGCGGTCTGGCTGACGACCGTCACGCCGCAGTTCTGGAGCATGCGGATCTCCGTGCGCGTGTTGAAGCGGGGTCCGTCGACATGGCCGTAGCAGCCGCCGTCGCGCACGTGAAAGCCGGCCTCGGCCGCGCCCTCGAGCAGCGCCCGGCGCAGCGGCTCGGAGAACGGGTTGTCGTAGATCCAATGCCCACGACCCTGCTCGCCGGGCTCCGTGTAGAGCGTGCAGATCGAGCCGTCGGGCAGGCGGTTGGTGAGGAAGTGCAGGTCGTCGAACACGACGAGGCTGCCGAGCGGCAGGCCGGGATCCAGCGAGCCGCAGACCGTGACGGACAGGATCGCGTCGGCGCCGAGCTCCTTCAGCGCCGCGATGTTCGCCTGGTGGGTCACCGAGCTCGACAGCAGCTCGTGGCCCGGGCGGTGGCGGGAGATGTGCAGGACGTCGACGCCGGCGAACCGCCCGCTCGTGACCGGCGCGGCGCCGAAGCGCGTCTGCACGAGCTCGGCGTCGCCATCGGTCTCGATGCCGGGCAGCGCGTAGGTGCCCGAGCCCGTGAGGATGCCGATGCGCACGCGGTCGCCGTCCTCTAGCGGCGGGGGACGCGTCCGGCGCCGGTGCCGGGCTCGGTCGCGGGACCACCCGGGGCGGTCACGCCGAGCACGCGCATGGCCTTCAGCCCGAGCGAGAGCTTCTCGCGCCCGTCGGTGGAGCCGACGTCGAGGCCCGACAGCTCGCGCACGCGCTCGAGCCGGTAGCGGATCGTGTGGCGGTGGGTGAAGAGCTTCTGGGCCGTGCCGGCGACGTTGCCGTCGTTGTCGAGGAAGGCCTCGACGGTGCGGACGAGCTCGGTCTCGTACTGCTCGTCATAGGCCACGAGCGGTTCGACGGTCTCCGCGTAGAAGCGCTGCAGCTCAGCCGGATCCTCGCTCATCGCCGAGAGCAGGAGCCGGTAGGCGCCGGTCTGCTCGAAGGCCAGCAGCGGATGCTCGGCGTCGCCCTCGGCGACGTTGACCGCCAGCAGCGCCTCGTTGCCCGCCCGGTGCAGATCCGCCGGATCGGCGGCGACGCGGCTGCGGCCCACGGCGAAGGAGTTCCCCGGCAGGCTGGCCTGCAGCTCGCGCAGGACGCCATCGGCCGCGCGCTTGGCCACCGCGTCGTCGCCGCCGGGCACGAGCACGACGACCTCGGCCGCCGAGGACTCGCGCTGGGCGGGCGCGGCGACCGCGGTCGCGACGACCGCGCGCGCGCCGCGCTCGGCGGTCGCGAGCACGCGGGCGCGCCAGCCCTCCTCGGTCGCGACGTGCGCGTGGGCCCGCGCGACGAGCACGCTGCCGCCGGAGTCGAGGTCGATGCCGAGCTCGCCGGCGCGGGAGATGATCTCGTCGGTGTCGCCGAGATCGCGGCTCAGCACGGCATGCAGGAAGTTGGTGCTGGCCTGCTGCGACGCGCGGGCCGGAGCCCTGACGCGCTCGACTTCCGAGGCCACGAGGGTCGTGACGAGGCGCACGAGCGCCGGCCCGGGCTGCGCGCGGGCGCGCATCCGCAGTTGGCCGACGGGCACGTCGGCGACACGCAGCTCGATCGTCTCGACGCCCGTGGCGCCGTCCAGCAGCGAGCGCTCGTCGGCCGGAGAGCGCGCGGCGACCGCCAGCACCGAGCCGGTGCGATCGAGCAGCACGAGGCTGGCCTCCAGTGCGCGCGCCGCCGCGCGGACGACATCCGGCAGCCCGGCACCCGACTCCACCGCATCCGTGATCGCATCGAGCGCCGCGAGATCGAGCCCCATCGTCCGTTCGGCGGGGCTGGCCATCGCCATAGGCTACGCGGCGATTCGATCCCAGTAGTACGCGATCGCCACGCCGCCCGCCCCACCGAGCAGCAACAGCGCCGCGAGCACATAGAGCGCGAGGAAGCTCGCGGCGGCCCGCTCCCACATCCTCGTGTACGACGTCCACGCGGGAACGGCGATGAACCAGACGAACGCGCCCAGCGCCGCGATGGCACACGTCCCCCCGACGAGATAGGTCAAGCCTGCGTTGCTCATCGGGGGAGATTGTGACGCAGATCGCCCATGAACCGCAGCCGAGCCGAGTCCTAGAGCACCGGGCCCGCGGGCGCGGCGAGGATCGGGGCGGGGAAGCGCGCGCCGGCCACGAGCGTCTCGTGCGCCGTCGCGGCACGCTCGCCGTGGCGGGTCTCGATGAACAGCGCGAGGACCGTGGGCCCCGATCCGGACACGAGCGCATGGTCGGCGCCCGCGTTGATGGCCGCCTCCAGCGCCTCGTCGATCGCCGGGCAGAGCGAGCGCGCCGCGTCCTGGAGGTCGTTGTGGACGTGGTCGAGGATCGTCTCGGCGGAGATCGCCGCCTGCAGTCTCGTCAGCGAGCGCGCGAGGCCGAGGGCATCGCGACCCAGACCCAGGCGGTCGGCCTCGGCGTAGACATCGCCCGTACGCAACTCGGCGTCCACCGGCAGCACGACCGCCGCGTAGTCCAGCGACACCGCCAGCGGCCGCAGCCTGCTTCCCTCGCCGGTGGCGATCACGAGCCCGCCGCGGACCTGGCTGGGCACGTCGGCACCGAGCTCGGCCGCGATGTCCTCGAGCAGCCGGCGGTCGCCGACGCCGGCCGCCTCGGCGGCGAGGCGCAGCGCAGCGGCCGCGTCGGCCGAGCCGCCGGCCATGCCGCCCGCGACCGGGATGCGCTTGTCGATGCGCAGCCGAACCGGCGGGCCGTCCCAGCCGGTTCGCATGCGAAAGGCTCGCAGCGCCGCAGCGGCGAGGTTGGGGCCGGCGACCCCCGGGCACACGACCTCGTCGGCGCGCAGGCCGCGCGCGCCGACCTCCAGCGTGACCTCGTCGCAGAGGTCCAGCGAGTCCATGAGCGTCACGAGCTCGTGGCGTCCGTCGGAGCGCGACGGGCCGATGAAGAGGCAGAGGTTGATCTTCGCTCGTGCCGGTGAGCGCAGCTCGGTCATGACGTCAACGTTTCGTGCAAGGCGCGGAAGTCCTGCGGTGAGAGGCGCTCGGCGCGCACGTCGGGCGGGTGGCCGCGCGCCTCGAGCGCCGTGCGCGTGCGCTCGCGGATGTCCGGCGGCGCCTGCGGGGCGAGCGACAGCGAGCGCGCGAGCGCCTTGCGGCGGTGCGCGAAGGCGGCGCCGACGAGCTCGCGGAGGGCGGGCTCGGGCGCGGGGCCGACGCGCCGCAGTCCGATGAGCACGGAGTCGACGTTCGGCATCGGGGCGAACACGCTGCGCGAGACCGGGCGCAGCACGCGGACGTCGCACGCGAGCTGGGCGAGGACCGACGGCACGCCATAGGCGTCGCTGCCCGGCGCGGCGGCGAAGCGCTGGCCGACCTCCTTCTGGATCATCCCGACCCAGAGCGTGACCGCGTCGAGCTCCTCGATCGTGCGCAGGATCGCGCCGGCGGCGATGCCGTAGGGCAGGTTCGCGACGACCTTCGTCGGCGCCGGGTCCAGCGCCCGCAGGTCCAGCCGCATCGCATCGGCGAGGTGCAGCGTGACGTTGTCAAAGGGCGCGATCGCGTCGCGCAGCGCGGGCTCGAGCGAGCGGTCGAGCTCGACGACGTGCACGTGGGCGGCGAGCGGCGCGAGATGCTCGGTGAGAACGCCGAGGCCGCCGCCGATCTCCAGGACGACATCGGCGGGATCGAGCTCGGCGGCGCGCGCGATGACGCCGAGGATGTTCGAGTCGATGAGGAAGTTCTGCCCGAGGTCGCGCTTGGGGCGCACGCCGAACTCCCGCATCCGGCGCAGGCTCGGCTGGCTCGGTGGGGGCGCGGCGGCGTCGCTCACCATCCGAACAGCTCGGCGGCGTTGCGCTCCACGACCTCTTCGAGCTGCTCGTACGCGACACCGCGCCGCTCGGCGACGAAGCGCGCGGTGTGGATCACGAAGGCCGGTTGGTTGCGCTCCTTGCGCACGATCTGCGGCGAGAGGTAGGGCGCGTCGGTCTCGACGAGCAGCCGGTCGTCGGGCACGCGCTCGGCCGCCGCCGCGAGCTCCTGAGCCTTCGGGTACGTGACGTTGCCGGCGAAGGAGATCCACCAGCCCTGCTCGACGCACTCGTCGATGCGGTCGGGCATCGAGAAGCAGTGCAGCACGACCCGCACGCCGGCCGCGCGGTCGCGAAGCGTGCCGATCGTGTCGTCGTCCGCCGCACGCGCGTGGATGACGAGCGGCTTGCCCGTCGTGCGCGCGAGCTCGATCTGCGCATCGAAGGCGCGCTGCTGGTCGGCCTGCGGGGCGTCGTCGCGGAAGTAGTCCAGCCCGGTCTCGCCGATCGCCACGCAGCGCGCGTGATCGGCGAGCGCCCGCAGCTCGGTTGCGTCGGCGTCGTCGAAGCCGGCCGCCTCGTTGGGGTGGCGGCCGATCGCCGCGAAGACCTGCGGGAAGCGCTCCGCGGCCAGCAGCGCCTCGCGGCACGTGACAGCGTTCGTCCCGACGGTGAGCATCCGGGTCACGCCGGCGGCGGCCGCGGCGGCGACGAGCTCGGCGTCGTCGGGCTTGCAGACGTGCAGGTGCGTGTGGCTGTCGATCACCCGACGTCGAGCCTAGGCCTGCGGCTTCGGGAACAGCGGCTCGAGGCGCGAGATCGCGCCCAGCCCGCCCGCCCGCATGTGCGCGCCCTCGAGGCCGAGGTCGGGTGCGTCGAGGGCCTCGAGCAGCTTCGCGCTGCTCTCGGGCAGCCACGGGTGCAGCAGCACGCCCACGACCCGCAACCCTTCGGTGAGCGAGGCGAGGACGCGATCGAGCTCGCCGGCGCGGTCGGGATCCTTGGCGAGCGTCCACGGCGCCTGCTCCTCGACGTAGCGGTTCAGCCGGCGCACCCGCTGCCAGATCGCCTCGAGCGCGTTGCTGAGGTCGGCGCCGTCCAGCAGGTCGCAGACCTCGGGTGCGGCGCCGTCGACCTCCGCCGCGAGCTCGGCATCGACTTCGGCGTCCGGGACCGTCCCGTCGCGGTAGCGGAGCACCATCGCGATGACGCGGCTCGCGAGGTTGCCGAGGTCGTTGGCGAGCTCGGACTCGTAGCGCGCCGCGAAGCCGGCGGTCGAGACCGACCCGTCATGGCCGAAGGAGACCTCGCGCATGCAGTAGTAGCGCAGGGCGTCGGTGCCGAACTCGTCCATGACGACGAACGGGTCGAGCACGTTGCCCAGCGACTTGCTCATCTTGTGCTCCTCGCCGCTGTCGTCGCGCATGAGCAGGAATCCGTGGACGAAGACATGCTCGGGCAGCGGGAGGCCGGCGGCCATCAGCATCGCCGGCCAGAACACCGTGTGGAACTTCAGGATGTCCTTGCCGATGATGTGAAACTGCGCGGGCCAGAAGCGCTCGGTGAGGTCCTCTCCGGGCCGGGCGTAGGACAACGCCGTGTAGTAGTTCAGCAGCGCGTCGAACCACACGTAGAAGACGTGCGACTCGTCCCACGGCACCGGTACGCCCCAGGTGAGCGTCGAGCGGCTGAGCGACACGTCCTGCAGCCCCGAGGCGATGAACGAGCGTGCCTCGTTGTAGCGGTGGCGCGGCATGACGAAGTCCGGCTGCGCGTCGTAGAGCTCCAGCAGCCGGTCCTGGAAGGCGGACAGGCGAAAGAAGTAGTTGTCCTCCTTCTCGCGGATGAGCGCGATGCGGTGGATCGGGCAGAGGTGGTCCTCGCCCGCCTCGGCATCGGTCTTGAAGTCCGCGCAGCGGGGGCAGTACCAGCCTTCGTAGACGCCCTCGTAGACGTGGCCGTTCTCGCGGATGGTGCTGAGGACCTCCTGCACCTTGAGCTTGTGCTCGGGGTCGGTCGTGCGGATGAAGAAGTCGTTGGAGACGTTCAGGCGCGGCATGAGGTCCTCGAAGCGCGGCGCGTTGCGGTCCACGAGCTCCTGCGGCGACAGCCCGAGCTTCTCGGCGGCGAGCGCGACCGGCTCGCCGTGCTCGTCGGTCCCGGTGAGGAAGAAGACGTCCTCCCCGCGCTGGCGCATGTGCCGCGCCATCACGTCGGCCGCGATCGTCGAGTACGCGTGACCGAGGTGCGGCGCCGCGTTGACGTAGTAGATCGGGGTCGTGATGTAGAAGCTCATGAGCGCCGTTCAGGCTACCTGTGCGCCGCCGCCCACCTCCGTTCCCGCGCGGTCGCGCCCGAGGCCCCGTCGCGCCGCCGGCGACGCCGGACGAGGCCGCCCAGCGGCAGCCCGAGTCCGAACGCCGCCAGCCCGATCCACACGGCCGCCGGGGACCGCGTGACCGGCGCTGGGCGCGCCTCGGCGGCCGGCGCGATCGGCGCCGGCAGCGGCGCCCCGCGCGGAGGCACGGGCCGCGGCGCGGGACCGAGCGGCGCCGGGCCTCGGGGCGCACGCCCGATCGGCGGCAGCGTCCGGGGACCGGGCCCGAACAGCGACAGCGGATCGACGTAGCGCCCACTCCCCGCCTCGCGCGCGCCGAGATGCAGGTGCGCCGGCTGTCCCGGAGGCAGCCCGCTGCGCCCCACCGTGCCGATGGCGTCACCGGCGGCGACCGCCGCCCCGCGCCCCACCGCGACACGCGCGAGGTGCTGGTAGGTCGCGACGAGCCGCCCGCAGGCGACGCTCACCGTGCGCCCGCCGCCGGGCACGGCGCCGGCGAAGCGCACGCGCCCGCCGCAGGCCGCGCGCACCGCCGCGCCCGGGGGCGCGCCGAGGTCCACGCCGCGGTGCTGCCCGCGGGCATAGCGCTCGGCGGACAGCGCAAACGGGCGCACGACGGGGCCTTCGAGGGGCCGCTCCCAGGAGACGGCGAACGCCGCCGAGGCGCAGGAGAGACAGGCGACGAGGACGAGCGCGGCGAGCTTCATGAGGCGACCGTAGGGCCCGATCGCGGCGAGCTGGCCGGACGCGCGACGATCGGCACAGCGCCGCGCGTGTTCTGCAACGCGCGACGCCGTCAGCGCTCCTCGACGACCTCCTCGAAGGGCTTGCGGTCCGCACGCGCGATCCATTGCTCGGGCGTCAGGCGCTGCGGGTCGCGCGGCTGCGCCGGTACCCCGAACGTCAGGACGGTCGCCACGGTCTCGTCCTCGCCGTGTCCGACCGCCGCCTGCAGGCGCGGCGCGTCGGCGATGCCGTTCGGGCACGAGCCGATCCCGTCCGCGGACGCCGCGAGCATCATGTTCTGCGCCGCGCGTCCGGCGTCGAAGGCGGTCGGGCCCCTGCCCGCGATGACGACGGCGACGACGAACGCCGCCCCGCGGACGTTGTCGCTCGCGTACACGCTCTGCGCCGCCTCCTCCACGAGCCCCGGATCGCGCAGCACCACGAACCGCCGCGACTGGCGGTTCTTCGAGCTGCCGGCGACACGGCCGGCCTGGAGGATCCGCCGCTCGGCGTCCGCGCCGAGCGGCTGCGGCGCATAGCTGCGGACCTCGCGCCTGCTGACGATGGCAAGGTACGCGTCCATCCCGGCAAGGCTAGCCGCGCGCGGGCCCGCCGGCGTTTGCGACGGCCGGCTCAGGCGCGCGGCCGCGCATCGACGCGCTCGATCCACGCCGCCAGCCGCGGGTGATCGTCGCCGAGCTGCTGGTGGTCGGCAAGGACGCGATGAAAGAGCTCTTCGTCGCCGGGGTCGCGCCGCAACGCGTACCTCAGGAACGGGAACGCCGCACAGTCTGCCGCCGAGAAGTTGTCGCCGAGCAGGTGCCGCCGGCCGTCCAGCAGCGCCTCGAAGCGGTCGAGCGCCGCGGCCATCGACGCCGCCCGCGCGGCGATCCGCCGGGCGTCGGGGGCGTCACTCCCCAGCTCTGCCTCGATCGCGTTCGGCGCGACCTTCCAGACGCCGTCGAACCAGTCCACGAAGACGTCGAGCTGCGCGCGGCCCGCCGCGTCGGCCGGGTACAGCGGCGGATCTGGGCGCAGGCGCTCGAGGTGGCCGACGATCTGCATCGAGTCCGACACGACGATCCCGTCGTCGTCGACGAGCACCGGGACGAGCGGCTGCCCGCTGACGCGCTCGACCTCGGAGCGATCCTCGTAGGAGATCACGACCGACTCGACCTCCAGGCCCTTGAACGCCAGCGCCAGCGCGACGCGCTCGACGTTCGTGGAGTAGCGGGCGCGGTAGAGCCTCACGCCGCGTCGCCGGAGCCGTCGGCCATCAGCGCCCGGTACAGGGCGTTGGCCTTCACCCCGGTGAGCGCGGCGACGACCGAGCTCGCCGGGCGCGGCTTCGCGCCGGCCGCCACGAGACTGCGCAGCGCGTCGAGCGCGGGCGCGAGCTCGGGCGCGCTGACCGGCGCGCCGCCGAGCACGAGCACGACCTCGCCGCGCGGCGCCTGATCGGCGTAGCGCGCCGCGAGCTCCCCGGCGGGACCACGGACGATCTCCTCGTGGACCTTCGTCAGCTCGCGGCAGACCGCGACCGGCCGCGACGGGTCGACCTGCGCGAGCGTCGCGAGCGATGCCGCGACGCGGTTGGGCGATTCGAAGGCGACGATCGTCTCCGGCGCGCGCAGCAGCAGCGCGAGCTCGCCGCGCTTGCGCGGGAGGTAGCCGACGAAGCGCCACGTGTCGGCGGGCAGCGCGCTCGCCACGAGCGCCGAGAGCGCCGCGCTGGGCCCGGGCAGCACCTCGACCGCGAGCCCCGCCGCGACGCAGGCGCGCACGAGCACGAAGCCCGGATCGCTGACGACCGGCATGCCGGCGTCGGACACGAGCGCGACGTTGTCGCCGCCGCGCATGCGCTCGATGAGCTGCGGGGCACGGGCGCGCTCGTTGTGCTCGTGGTAGCTCACGAGCGTCGCCGCCACGCCGTAGCGCTCGAGCAGCACGCGCGTGCGGCGCGTGTCCTCGCAGGCGACGACGCTCGCGTCGCGCAGCGCGCTGAGGACGCGCAGCGTGACGTCCTCGAGGTTGCCGATCGGGGTCGGGCAGACGATCAGTCGGCCGGGGCTCATCGCGACATCATGCCTAGGCTGCCGAGCCGATCTCCGCGAGCGCGAGGACGGCGGCGCCGAGCATGCCCGACTCGGCGCCGAAGCGGGCCGGCACGATCCGCACGTGCTCGCGCGCCGGCGAGAGCCCGCGCTGGGCGACCTCCGCGCGGATCGGCTCGAGCAGCAGCTCGCCCGCCGCGATGACGCCGCCGCCGATCACGACGACGTCGGGGTTGAGCATGTTCACGAGGTTGCAGACGCCGACGCCCAGCCAGCGCCCGATCGTCGTGACGGCCTCGATCGCCGCCGCATCGCCGTCATGGGCGAGCTCGGTGACGAGCGGGCCGCTGATCTCGCGGCCGGCGGCAAGCGCTGCGCCGAGGCCGGAGTCCGGGCGCTCGCCGGCCAGCCGGCGGGCCTCGCGCCCCAGCGCGTTGCCCGACGCCATCGCCTCCAGGCAGCCGTGGTTGGGGCAGTTGCCGGGGCAGGGCGGGCCGTCGTCCTGGACGACCATGTGGCCGAACTCGGCGCCGGCGCCCTGGCTTCCGCGTCGCAGCTCACCGCCGACCACGAGGCCGCCGCCGATGCCGGTGCCGATCGTCAGCATCGCGGCCTCGCGCGCCCCGGCGGCGGCGCCGAAGCGCCACTCCGCGAGCATCGCGTTGTTCGCGTCGTTGTCGACGACGACCGGCAGCCCCAGGAGCTCCGCCATGACGTCGCGGAAGGGCAGGTCGGCGATCGGCAGATGGATCGACATGACCGCCGTGCCGCGCTCCTGGTCGATCATGCACGGGATCCCGAAGCCGACGGCGTCGACGGTTCCCGACTCGGCCTCGATCGCGTCGCGGATCTCGCGCACCGCCCCGACGATCGTGTCGAGCAGCTGCGATTGGTCGGCGGCGCGCGCCGAGCGGGTCGCGCGGTGGTGGACGTTCAGAGCCGGATCGACCGCGCCGGCCAAGAGCTTCGTGCCACCGAGGTCGACCCCGATGACGCAGCCGGTCGACACGATGGGTGACGATAGCGAGCAGATGGCACCGATCCCCTTCTCCGATCCGTCGAGCGACGGCGCGCCGGCATAGCGGCCTGATGGCGGACCCCCGGCCCCCGGATGCCAAGCCCGACTACCGCGTCTACCGCTCGCGCAAGCCCCTGCTCGGGCGCGGCGGCGGGGGCGGCGACGAGCTCGCACAGCTGCGGCAGGCCGACGGACGCGGCGGCGGCGCCCCGTCCAGCGCGAGCAGGACGCGCAAGCCGATCACGAAGGGCCGCGTGGCGCGGTGGGTGCTGCTCGCCCTGCTGGCCTGGATCGTCGTGTCGGTGCTCTCGTTCCTGCTCAGCGCGCAGATCCAGCAGGGCAAGATCGCCGGCGCCGTCAACGGCCTGCTCGGCGGCAGCGGCTATCCGGCGTGGTCGGCGAACAACATCCTCGTCCTGGGCTCCGACCAGCGCACGCCCGACACCCGCGAGCCGGGCGCCCAGACCGGCGTCGGCCGGGCGGACTCGATCATGCTCATGCGCGTCGGCGGCGGCGCCAACAGCCGCCTCTCGATCGCCCGTGACACGGTCGTCGACATCCCCGGCGCGGGGCGCCAGAAGATCAACGCCGCGCTCGCGATCGGCGGTACGGCGCTCGCGGTGCGGACCGTCGAGGCCTACACGGGCGTGGACGTCCACCACGTCGTCCTCGTGAGCTTCGAGAACTTCCCCGCGCTCATCGATGCCATGGGCGGCATCACCTACCGCGGCGGCTGCGTCGTCTCGCGCATCAACGGCGGCTTTCGCAACGGCGGCTACACGCTGCGCCTGAAGGCCGGCAAGACGCACATCGACGGCAGGCAGGCGCTGGCCCTCGCGCGGACGCGCCACAACGACTGCTCGAAGAACGAGAGCGACCTCACCCGCGCGCGCCGCCAGCAGAAGGTCATCGCCGCGATGCGCAGGCGGCTGCTCTCACCGGGCGCCTTCCTGCGCCTGCCGCTGATCTCCTGGCGCGTGCCCGACGCGCTGCGCTCGGACATGAGCGGGCCGACGCTGCTCGGCCTCTTCGGCGCGCTCTCGGTCGCGGGCAGCCCGCACACCGAGGTGCTCGGCAGGTTCGACGGCAACGTGTCGGAGTCCGCCAAGCAGGCGGCCATCCAGCGCTTCCTCGCGGGTTAGCCGTCCTTCTTGGAGGCCGGCGCGGGCTTCTTGGCTGCGGGCTCGGCCTTGGAGACCGTGTCGCTCTTGGACGACTCGCCACCTGACGAGGACGACTCGCCACCCGACGAGGACGACTCGCTCTTCGCGGAGTCCTTGGAGGACGCGTCGGACTCCTTCTTCTTGGCGCCCTCGTGGTCGGCCTTCTCGCGCGCTCGCTTCTTCGTCCCGTAGTCGGTGTTGTAGAAGCCCTTGCCCTTGAAGTGCACCGCGATCGGGTGAAAGACGCGCTGCAGCGGCACGCCGGTCTCGGGGTCCTCCGCAAGCGGCGGGTCGGTCATCTTCTGCATGACCTCGAGGATCGTGCCGTCCGGACGTCTGTACTCGTAGAAGGGCACCGGTGACCCATTATCTAGCATGGCCCGACCGATGACCGACACCGCCACCATGGACAAGATCGTCGCCCTCTGCAAACGCCGGGGGCTCATCTTCGCCTCGTCGGAGATCTACGGCGGCCTCGGCTCGACGTACGACTACGGCCACTACGGCGTCCTGCTGAAGACGAACGTCAAGAACGAGTGGTGGCGCGCGATGCTGCAGGAGCGCGACGACATCGTCGCCCTCGACAGCGCGATCCTCCAGCATCCGCGCACCTGGGAGGCCTCCGGCCACCTCGCCGGCTTCACCGATCCGATGGTCGACTGCCGCACCTGCGGGCAGCGCTATCGCGCCGACCACCTGCAGGATCTGCAGTGCGCGCAGAAGCCGTCCAAGCACCCCGGAGAGGCCGAGCAGTGCGACCTCACCGAGGCGCGCGACTTCAACCTCATGTTCGAGACGACGATGGGGCCGGTGAAGGACTCCGGCGCCACCGTCTACCTGCGACCCGAGACCGCGCAGGGCATCTTCGTGAACTTCAAGAACGTCCTGCAGTTCAGCCGCAAGAAGCCGCCCTTCGGGATCGCCCAGATCGGCAAGTCGTTTCGCAACGAGATCACGCCGGGCAACTTCGTCTTCCGCACGCGCGAGTTCGAGCAGATGGAGATGGAGTTCTTCGTGCCGCCCGGCGAGGCCCCGCGCTGGTATGAGTTCTGGAAGCAGGCGCGCCACGACTGGTACACGGACCTCGGGCTGCGCGCCGACCACCTGCGCATGCGCGAGCACGACCCCGGCGAGCTCAGCCACTACTCCAGCGCGACGGCCGACGTCGAGTACCTCTTCCCGGCCACCGGCTCCGCAGGCTCCGCCGGCGGCGCCCGCTGGTCAGAGCTCGAGGGCATCGCCAACCGCGGCGACTTCGACCTGACCCAGCACTCGGAGTTCTCGGGCCAGAAGCTCGAGTACTTCGACCCGCAGACCAAGGAGCACTACGTCCCGCACGTCATCGAGCCCGCCGCGGGCGCCGACCGCGCAACGCTTGCCTTCCTCGTCGACGCCTACGACGAGGAGGAGGTGGAAGGTGAGCACGAAGCCCGCACCGTGCTGAAGCTCCACCCGCGCCTGGCGCCCGTGAAGGTCGCGGTGCTGCCGCTCGTGCGCAAGGACGGCCAGCCCGAGCTCGCCCACGAGATCCACGCGGCGCTGCGCGGGCGGATGCAGACCGAGTACGACGAGGGCGGCTCGATCGGCAAGCGCTACCGCCGCCAGGACGAGATCGGCACCCCGTTCTGCGTCACCGTCGACCACCAGACGCTCGAGGACCGCACCGTCACCGTGCGCGATCGCGACACGCTCGCGCAGGAGCGCGTGGCGATCGACGAGCTCGGCGACCTGCTCGCCGCGCGCGTGGCCGCTCCCTGGCAGTCCCCGAAGACGCGGAGCTAGACCGTGGCCGTCATCGTCCCGCCTGCGACGGAGCAGATCGACTACGCCGACCTGTACGCGCGCTGGGAGCGCGGCAACTGGCAGGCCACGCAGATCGACTTCACGCAGGACCGGATCGACTGGCACGAGCGCATGACGCCCGACCAGCGCCGCGGCGCCCTGTGGCTCTACACCCTCTTCTTCCACGGCGAGGACTCCGTCGCCGACAACCTCTCGCCCTACATCGACGCCGCGCCGCTGGAGGAGCAGAAGTACTTTCTCGCCACGCAGCAGGTCGACGAGGCACGGCACGCGGTCTTCTTTCATCGCTTCCTGCACGAGGTCGTGGGCGTCGGCAACGGCGCCCTGGCATCGGGGCTCAGCACGACCGCGCCCGAGCTCACCTGGGGGCATCGCAAGACCTTCGGCCGCCTGGACGCGATGGCCGCTGACCTGCGCCGCGACCACTCGCCGCGGACGCTCGCCAAGGCGGTGACGCTCTACCACGTCGTCGTCGAGGGAACGCTCGCCCAGCCCGGCCAGCACATCATCGAGTCCTCGCTCGAGCGCCTGGACCTGCTGCCCGGCTTCCGCGAGGGGATGGGCCACGTCTCCACCGACGAGCAGCGCCACATCGCCTTCGGCGTGCGGCTGCTCGCCGACCTCTACGCCGCCGATCCCGGCGGCACCCAGGACGCGATCGTCGACATCATCCGCGAGATCCTGCCCTACGTCCTGAGCGTCCCGATCCCGCCGGGCTGGGACGAGTCCTACACCTCGTGCTTCGGCTACACGCTCGAGGACCTCTTCGAGGAGGGGGCGCGCGCCAACGAGGCGCGGCTGCGCGCCGTGGGCCTGCCGCTGGACGACATCCACCACTTCCCGTTTCCGATGAGCGTCCCGCCGCGCGAGCGCGGCAGGCAGGCGCTGCTGCTGCTGAAGGCCGGGCTGCTCGGCGAGCGCAACGGGCCGGTGGGCCGCGACCCGGAGACCGTGCGGGTGTTCTTCGAGCTGCTCGCGCGCAACGCGCGCGGCGGCGACGTCCCGGCGGGGACGACGATCCAGTGGGACTTCCCGGACATGGATCCGTGGTACCTCCTGCTCGAGGGCGCCGCGCGCAAGACCGCGATCCCCGGGCGCGTCGCCAGGCCGACGGTGCGACTGCGCATGCGCTGGGACGACTTCGGCGATCTCGTCTCCCAGCGCGTCACGCCCTACCGCCTGGCGCTGAAGGGGCGGATGCGGCCGTGGGGCGACCCGCGCCTGCTGGTCAGGCTCGACCGCCTGTTTCACTGATCTGGGGGTAACGTCCTGCGCACGGTGCTGCGCCAAGGACCCATCCCGCGCTTCCTGCACGGCGTCATCGAGTACGCGGCCGCGGCGCTGTTCATCGCCGCGCCGTTTCTGTTCGGCTTTGACTCCAGCGCCGCCGTGGCCGTGTCGATCATCGCCGGGATCGTCGTGCTGATCGTCGCCGCGAGCACGGAAGGACCGACGTCGCTCGTGGACTCGATCCCGCTCGCGGTGCACCTGCTGCTGGACTTCGCGCTCGCCGGCGTGCTTGTCGCGTCGCCGTTCCTCTTCGGGTTCAGCGACGAGACCGCACCGACCGCGTTCTTCATCGTGCTGGGCGTCGCGCACCTGCTCGTCACGATCGGGACCCGGTTCCAGGGCGCGGCCGACCGGTAGATTCCGGCGCCGATGACCACCACCCTCGTTCTCGAAGCACGCTACGGCGGCGGCCGCCTGGAGCTCACGCCGGTGCCCCATCCACACGACTCGAGCGCCGCGCGCCCGACCTGGCTGGCCCGTCTCACCGGTCGCGGCGCCGCAGGCCACGCGGTGGCGGGCAGCCGCTTCGACGACGTCGCGAGCGCCGGTCACGGCCTCGTCGCCGAGATGATCTGCCCCGAATCGCCCTGGGAGGACCAGGCCCTGCATGAGTTCTTCGACGAGCTGTACGCCGAGCGCCAGGGCTGGGACGGCGAGAAGTCGTGGGTCTCACAGCACGAGCACCTGCGCCTCGCCGCCGAGCACGACCACGTCAACACGGTCAAGCTGCGCATCGAGATCCGCGGCATCGCCGACCCGCCGTGGCTGGCCTCCGTGACCCTCCCGGTCGACCCCGGCCTCTTCCACCGCATCGGCGCGAACGCCAAGCTCTTCGGCGACCGGATGCTCGAAGGGGCAGTGGAGACCGAGAGCGCCTGAGCGGCGGGGCGCCGGGTTCGCGGCGCCTACTTCGGATCGTCGAGCAGCGCGCGCACGCAGGTGACCCCGGCCGCGATCGTCGGGCCGAAGTCGCGCTCCTCGGCGAGCATGCGCAGCCAGATCCCGTCGGCGAGCGAGAACAGCACGTCGACCACCGCCTCGGGAGCGGCGGCGAGGTGCAGGATCCCCTCGGCCTCCTTGGCACGCAGCTGCTCGGCGACCTGCTCGCGCGGCCGGCGCAGGAGCTCTGAGAACTCGGCGGCGACGTCCTCGTGGCGGCGCGAGAGGATGAAGAGCTCGAACAGCAGCGTCACGAAGCCGGGGTCGTTGCGCACGACGTCCTCGAGCTCGCCGACGAGCACGGCGATGAAGTCGTCGGCGGTGCGCGCCTGGCCGAGCTTGGCGTCCAGCGCCGCCATGCGCACGTCGCTGTCGCGGCGCACGACCTCGACGAGCAGGCGCTCCTTCGTGCCGAAGTAGTAGTGCAGCAGCCCGCGCGAGACGCCCGCCATTCGTGCGACCTGATCGAAGGTGGACCCGGCGGTCCCGCGCTCGGCCACCGACGCGCGCATGGCGTCGACGATGCGCGCGGCCTTCTCGCCGGCCAGCGTCCCGCCACCCGTCGTCGCAGCTTCCATCGCCGGTAGCGTAGCTCGCGCCTGGCCGGCCGGCCAGCAACGGGCGCCACATGCAAAGGGCGCCCCGCGGGGCGCCCTTGGGCACAACTCGTCGACGTGCGCGCCGTCAGCCGGCGGGCGCCTCCGTGGGCGGTGCGGCCGGAGCGGTGTTGGAGGTGTAGTCGAACTCCTCCTCGGCGCCGAAGAGGGCGTCGAGCACCTTGCCCCGCAGCCCCTCGCTGAGGGCGATGGCGAGTGCTCCGCCGACCACGGCGACGAGCAGGATCTTGCCCATGCCGCCCTTGCGCTGGGCCTTGGGCTTGCTGTGCTTGGGAGCGTCGCGCAGCGCTGTCGACGCGTCACGCAGCGCGTCGGCCGAGCGCTTGAGGTCCTTGTGGAGCTTCTTGTCGTCCATCAGCGCCTTCGCGGGCGCCTTGCCGTTGTTGAGGCGGCTGAAGGCGTTCTTGGCCGCCTCGTAGGCCACGACCACGTTGTCGCGCAGCTCCTCGTCCTGGATGATCCTCTGGACGTACGGGTTCTCGCGCGCGCCGCGCGCGGCAGCTGCAGCGGCACCGGCCTTGTCCTTCGCTGCCATGGTCACTCACCTCGGGTAGCTTGCTTACGCCGAGCATATACCCGGTCTCCGTTGCTGACAGACCGCCCTTTGCGGAGTTGTGGCGGGGCCGGGGGACGCTGCACCGGCTCCAGCGCGGCCTCGAGCACCTGCCCGATCTGGCCCACGAAGCTGAACGTGAGCTTCTTGCGCAGGTGCTCCGGGATCTCCTCGATGTCGGGCTCGTTGAGCTCGGGCGCGATGATCGACGAGATCCCGTTGCGCTGCGCGGCGAGCGCCTTGTCCTTCAGCCCGCCGATCGGCAGCACCTGGCCCGTCAGCGTGATCTCGCCCGTCATCGCGACGTTGTCGCGGACGTGGCGCCCGCTCAGCAGCGAGGCCAGCGCGGTCGCCATCGTGATCCCGGCGCTCGGGCCGTCCTTGGGGATCGCGCCCGCCGGAACGTGGATGTGGATGTCATGGGTGCGAAACCAGTCCGACGCGAGCTCGGGCGCGAGCTCGGACTGGTGGACGCGCACGTAGGAGAGCGCCGCCTGCGCGGACTCCTTCATGACGTCGCCGAGCTGGCCGGTGATCTGCAGCTTGCCCTCGCCGTCGAAGGCCGTCGCCTCGATGAAGAGCACGTCGCCGCCGACCGGGGTCCAGGCGAGGCCGGTCGCCACGCCCGGCGTGCGCGTGCGCCGCTTGGTCTCGGAGTGGTAGCGCTGGCGCCCCAGCAGCTCGCGGGCGCGCTCCTCGCCGATCGAGCCCTTCGGCGTCCCGCCCTCGGCCACCTCGCGCGCGACCTTGCGCGCGATCGAGCCGATCTGGCGCTCGAGCTCGCGCACGCCCGCCTCACGGGTGTAGTCGGCGATGACGGCGCGCAGCGCGGCGGCGGTGATCCGCAGCTGCCCGCGCTTGAGGCCGTTGCGGTCGGCTTGGCGCGGGACGAGGTAGCGCTTGGCGATCTGCAGCTTCTCGTCGCTCGTGTAGCCGGCGATCTCGATGATCTCCATGCGGTCGCGCAGCGGCCCGGGGATCGTGTCGAGCGTGTTCGCGGTCGTGATGAACATCGCCCGCGACAGGTCGAAGGGCAGGTCGAGGTAGTGGTCGCGGAAGTTCTGGTTCTGCTCGGGGTCGAGCACCTCGAGCATCGCGCTGGCGGGATCGCCGCGGAAGTCCGACCCCATCTTGTCGATCTCGTCGATCATGAACAGCGGGTTGTTGGAGCCGCCGTCGCGCAGCGCGCGGATGATCGTCCCGGGCATCGCGCCGATGTACGTGCGCCGGTGCCCGCGGATCTCGGCCTCGTCGCGGACGCCGCCGGCGCTGATGCGCTCGAACGCGCGGCCCAGCGCGCGGGCGATCGACTTGCCCAGCGACGTCTTGCCGACCCCGGGCGGCCCGACGAAGCACAGGATCGAGCCGCGCGCGTCGGGCTTCAGGCGGCGCACCGCGAGGAACTCGAGGATCCGGTCCTTGACCTGCTCGAGGCCGTAGTGATCCTCGTCGAGGACCTCGCGCGCGTGCAGCAGGTCGAGGTTGTCCTCGGTCGCCTTGTCCCACGGGAGCGACGCGATCCACTCGAGGTACGTACGGATGACGCCGTGCTCGGCGGCCGCGGTCGGCAGGCTCTCGAGCCGGCCGAGCTCGCGGTCGGCCTGCTTGCGGGCATCCTCGGGCAGGTCGATCGCCGCGAGCTGCTCGCGCAGCTCGTTGGCCTCCGCGGCGGACTCGTCGAACTCGCCGAGCTCCTCCTGGATCGCCTTGAGCTGCTGGCGCAGGATGAACTCGCGCTGCGTGCGGTCCATGTCGGACTGCACCTGGCTCTGGATCTCCGTGCCGATCGAGATGACCTCGAGCTCCCGCGCGAGCACCTCCGTCAGCCGCCGCAGGCGGCGAGCGACGTTGGTCTCCTCCAGCAGCGCCTGCTTCTCGTCGGTCGGCAGCCGCAGCGACCCGCTGATGAGGTGGCTCAGCGCGCCGGCGTCCTCGACGTTGGCGACCGCGATCTGCAGCTCCTCGGGGAGGTAGGGGACGGCCTCGACGATCTGCGAGAACGTCTGCTGGACGTTGCGCATCAGCGCGGTCAGCTCGGGGCTCTCCTCCACGACGTCGGGCGCCTCGGAGATCTCGGCCGTGAGATAGGGCTTCTCGGTCGTCCAGCGGTCGATGCGCACGCGCTGGGCGCCCTGGACGAGGAGCCGCAGGGTGCCGTCGGGCACCTTCAGCATCCGCGCGATGACGCCGACGACGCCGACGTCGTAGAGCTCCTCCGGGCCCGGCTCGTCGAGGTCGGGGCTGCGGCTTGCGGCCATGACGAGCATGCGGTTGCCGGCCAGCACGTCGTTGACGAGCGCGACGGAGCGCTCCTGCCCGATCGCCAGCGGCGTCAGCGTGTCGGGGAACGGCACGGTCTCGCGCAGCGGCAGCACCGGCAGCGCGGACGGCAGCTCCTGGCGCATGCCGACCTCGACCTCCTGTGCGCTGCCGTCGCTGACGACGTCGATCATGAGCCGCCGCCGCCGCGCGGCAGGCCGCCGTCGCGGCCGCGCTCGATCGGCACGCTGCGGGTGCGCGAGTCGGGATCGGCGAGCGGCAGCTCCACGCGCAGGATCCCGTCCTGGTAGGTCGCCCGCGCCTGCTCGGCCACGACCTCGGCGCCGAGCGCGATCGTGCGCCGGAACGGGCCGTGCTCGATCTCGAGCTGCTGGTAGACGCGACCCTCGGCGTCGGCCTCGCGGCGATGGCCCGTGAGGGTCAGCTCACGCCCCTGGATCTCCAGGCCGAGGTCGCCGGCGTCGATGCCGGCGAGCTCCGCATGGACGATCGCGCGGGGCGGGTCGTCGGCATAGAAGACGTCCACCGCCGGCGAGAAGCCGGTGCGCCGCGAGGTCAGCCCGACGTTGCCGAACACGTCGCCGAAGAGCTCGTCCATCTCCCGGCGCATGCGCTCGAAGTTCGCGAAGAGATCGCGCTCGCGGGCCATCGGGCCAATCTACCCCCTCGCCCTCCGCGGTCACACCGCGTACTCGGCGCCGGCGCGAGCGATCTCGATCGGGCCGGTGTAGGCGCGGCGCGCCTCGGCAAGCGCGCGGTCGGCATCGAGCTCGTCGGAGATGTGGGTGAGCACGAGGCGGGCCGCGCGGGCGCGGGCGGCGTGCCCGCCCGCCTCCGCCGCCGTGAGGTGCCCGCGAGTCCCGTCGTGCTCGGGCTCGGTCAGCGTCGCCTCGAGCAGGAGCAGGTCGGCGTCGCGGGCGAACGCGCAGAGCTCCTCGCTGGGACCGTGGTCGGCGCCGAAGACGAAGCGCCCGCCGCCGCCGGCGGCGGTCACCTCGATCGCATTGGCCGGGACGAAGTGCGGGACCGGCTGGAAGCGCAGGCTCAGACTGCCGACGCTGTCGCCCGCGCCGACGTCGTACTCCCGCACGCGGAAGGCGTCCTCGACGGCCTCGGCCTGGCCGCCGGCGCTCGTGATCGCGTGGAGGACCGCGCGGCCGCCGGGCGGCAGCAGGAGCTCCGGCGCCGCCACATGCGGCCGCGGGCCGTAGGACAGCGCGCAGGCGTACGGGAGCAGGTCGAAGAAGTGGTCGGCGTGCATGTGCGACACGACGACGCCGTCGACATCCGCGTAGTCGTGCACGAGGCGCAGTTGCGCGAGCACGCCGCTGCCGCAGTCCAGCAGCAGGCGGGTCGTGTCGTCGTCCACGAGATAGCCGCTGCACGCGCCTCCGGCGTCGGCCCATGACGGCGACTTGCCCAGCACGGTGATGCGCACGGGCGGACTCTATGCCCGACGCGCGCCGGGCACCTTCGCCGGCCGTTCAGGATGCGTGCAGCGCGGCCTGCTCCTGCGCGCTGGGGAACGCCCACGCGGCCTGTGTGCGCCGCTCCTGGCGAAAGGCGAAGCGCAGCTGCTGCGGCGGGCGCAGCCCGTCGGGGCCGTCGGGGCGGAACGTCGCGCACGGCTCGCCGAGCTCCAGCGCGCACAACAGGTTGCGGCGAAAGAAGCAATCCGCGCACGCCGCCTTCTTCGTTCCTGCACCCTTCGCCATGCGCTCGATCCGCTCCCTCGTCTCGACACCGACAAGCAGGCGTGATCCCACCATGCGGCGCCATCGCTCTGCAAGGGGTCACAACGGCCGGTTTCCGCTCGTGACGGGTTTTTGGATCGAGGCAGCCCGCAAATGGCGGACGATTCCAGGGCGCTGCCCGAGGGAGGTCGCGAGCATGCAGATCTCGCTCCCCCGCGCGGGCGCGATCTCGCTCCTTGCGACGATTTCCTACCGCTGCAGCGCGGGCCGGACGCGGTCGGGGCCGACGTCCGCCAGCGAGGTGCAGCCCGTGAGCGCCATGAGCCGCTGCAGGTCGGCGGCGAACGCCTCGACGACGGCCGCCACGCCGGCCTCGCCGCCCGTCGCAAGGCCCCAGCCGTACGGTCGTCCGATGAGCACCGCGTCGGCGCCGAGCGCGAGCGCGCGCAGCACGTCGCCGCCGTCGCGGATGCCGCCGTCGACGAGCACCGGCACGCGCCGGCCGACCGCCGCCACGACCTCCGGCAGCGCGACCGCCGTCGGCACGCAGCCGTCGATCTGGCGCCCGCCGTGGTTGGACACCACGATGCCGTCGACGTCCACCGCGAGCGCGGCGACCGCATCCTCGGCCGTCAGCACGCCCTTGACGAGCACGGGCAGGCCGCTGCACTCGCGCACCCAGGCGATGTCCGCCCAGGTGAGCGTCGCGTCCCAGCCGCCGACGGGCTTGGTCTCCTCGATGAGCTCGTCGCCGAGGTGCGAGCTCAGCGCGACGCCCTCCGGCAGCGGCTCGTCGGCGTGGCGCAGCTCGCGCTCGCGGCGGCCGGCCACAGGCATGTCGATCGTCAGCAGCACGGCGCGGAAGCCGTGCTCGGCGGCGCGGGCGAGCACGCGGGCGCTGCGCTCGCGATCGCCCGCGACGTAGAGCTGAAACCACAGCGGCCCGGACGCTGCGGCGGCGACCTCCGCGAGGTCGGTGGTGGCGCGCGACGACAGGCAGTAGACCGTTCCCGCAGCGCCGGCGGCGCGGGCCGACGCGAGCTCGCCGTCGGGATGCAGCAGGCGCTGGCCGGCCATCGGCGCGAGCAGGATCGGCGCGGCCAGGCGCTCGCCGAGCAGCGTGCACGACGAATCGACCGCGCTCACGTCGACCATGAGCCGCGGGCGGATCCACAGCGCGCGCCAGGCGGCCTCGTTGTCGGCGAGCGTCTGCTCGTCGCCCGCCCCGCCGTCGTAGTAGTCAAACCAGGCCTCGGGCAGCAGCTCGCGCGCCTGCTGCCGGAGTTTGCGCACGAGCTCCATGGGCGACGATGGTACGTCCATGCGCATCCTCCTCACCGGCGCCAGCGGCGCGATCGGCGCCGGGCTGGCACCGGCGCTCGCGGACGCGGGCCACGACGTGCGCGCCTTCGCCCGGGACCCGGCGCGCGTCAGCGCCGACCTGCCGGTCGTGCGCGGCGACGCCGTCACGGGGGCGGGCCTCGATGCGGCGCTGGACGGGATCGACGTGGCCTACTTCCTCATCCACTCCATGGAGGGCTCGGGCGCCGGCTTCGAGGCGCGCGAGCGCAGCGCCGCGCGCAACTTCGTCGCGGCCGCGACGCGCGCCGGCGTGCGGCGCGTCGTGTACCTCGGCGCGATCGCGCCCGCGGGGAAGACGCCGTCGCGCCATCTCTCCAGCCGCCTGGACGTCGAGCGCATCCTCCTGGGCGGCCTGCCCGAGGCGATCGCCCTGCGGGCGTCGATCGTGGTCGGCGCGACGTCGCGCTCCTTTCGCTTCCTCGTGCACCTCGTCGAGCGCATGGCGGTCCTGCCCATGCCGGCGTGGCGCGAGCACCGCACGCAGCCGATCGACGTCCGTGACGTGCGCGCGTTCCTCCTGGCCGCCGCGACGACGCCGCACGGCGCGGGCGGCCTCTCGCTGGACGTCGCGGGACCCGACGTCCTCACCTACGGCGAGATGATCGAGCGCATCGCCGACCTCATGCTCGTGCGCCGGCGCGCGCTGCGCATCGGTCGCGACGCGACGCCGATCGCCGCGCCGATCGCGGCCGCCATCGCCGGCGAGGACCCCGGCTTCGTCGCGCCGCTCATGGAGAGCCTCTCCGGCGATCTGCTCCCGCGCGACGAGCGCGCCCCCGGGCTGCTCGGCGTGCGGCTGCACCGCTTCGACCGGGCCGTCGAGCACGCCCTGCGCGACTGGGAGTCCAGCGAGCCCCTGCGCGCCCGCTGAGGTCACGCCGTGGAATCGATCATCTAGGTTTGCCCGCGTGTCCGTCGTCATCGCGAACATCGACATCGCCGCCACGATCGAGGACGTCTGGGAGAAGATCATGGACCCCGACTGCATCCGTGAATGGGTGACGATCGTCGACAGCATCGACCACGTCGACCGCGGCCCGGTGCGGCCCGGATTCCGGATGGATCAGACGCTGCACCTGCGCGGCGTGCGCTTCAAGGTCCGCTGGACGCTCGTCGAGTTCGACGCCCCGAACTTCGCGCGCTGGGAGGGCGCAGGCCCCGCGCGCTCGACCGCCGTCACCGAGGATCGCCTCACCGCGCACGACGGTCACACCCGCGTCGACTACCGCAACGAATTCCGCACACCGCTCGGACCGCTGGGCGCGGCGGCCTCGCGCGTGATCGTCGGGGGCATCCCGCAGAAGGAGGCGACAGCCTCGCTGCGAAGGCTCAAGGAGATTCTGGAGACCAAACGCTGAGGAAGGTCATGCTCTCACTGCGCGCGCCGACACTCCGAATTGGATACGCTGTTGGTGTTAATGTCACTGCCTGACGGGGAGACGTACATGGCTGACTTCCTGGACGAGAAGAGAAACGAGATCCGCGCCCGGCTCAAAGAGCTGAGGCCGCTGGTCGACGAGTACCGGCGGCTCGAAGCCGCCGCAGACGCACTGGATGACGTTCCGACCCGCAGCGAGAGCACGAACGGCAGCACTCCCAACGGACGTGGTGAAACGCGACGGGCGACGGCACGCGTGAAGTCGGCGGGCCGGAACCGAGGCGCGGGCACCGGCACAGGCCGGCGGGGCCGCCCCAAGGGCAGCGGCACGCGCGGAGCCGAAGCACTTGCGCTCGTCAAGGGCAACCCGGGGATCACCATCCCCGAGATCGCCGAGAAGATGGGCATCAAGCAGAACTACCTGTACCGCGTGCTGCCCGGCCTGGCCGAGGACGGCCTCGTCAAGAAGGACGGGCGCGGTTGGCATCCGCAAGAGGCGGCATGACCGAAAACGCATCGGGGCCGGGTCATGACCCGGCCCCGAAAGGACACCGTAAGTAAGGACCTGTATCTCTACAGGTCCTTACTTTTAGGTCAGATCAATCCCAGCTCGCTGACCGCGGCGCGCTCGTCGGTCAGCTCCTTCACCGTCGCGTCGATCCGCGCCTGCGCGAAGTCACCGACCTCCAGGCCCTCGACGATCTCATAGGAGCCGCCCGAGCAGCGCACCGGGAAGCTCGAGATGATCCCCTCGGCCACGCCGTAGGAGCCGTCGGATGCGACCGCCATCGAACGCCGGCCGTCCGCTCCGGCGACCCAGTCGCGGACGTGATCGATCGCCGCGTTGGCGGCCGACGCCGCCGAGGACGACCCGCGCGCCGCGATGACCTCCGCGCCGCGCTTGCCGACGCGCGGGATGTACTCGTTCTCGTACCACTCCATGTCGACCTGGTCGGCGGCACGGTCGCCGTTGACCGTCGCGTTGAAGAGGTCGGGAAACATCGACGGCGAGTGATTGCCCCACACGACGAGGTCCTGGACGGCCTCCACGCCCACGCCGAGCTTCTGCGCGAGCAGCGCGACCGCGCGGTTCTCGTCCAGGCGCGTCATCGCGGTGATCTGCTGCGCCGGGATGTCCGGCGCGTTGCTCGCGAGGATGAGCGCGTTCGTGTTCGCCGGGTTGCCGACGACGAGGACCTTCACCCCGTCGGCCGCGCCGGCGTTCAGCGCCGCGCCCTGCGGCTTGAAGATCGCGCCGTTGGCCTCCAGCAGGTCGGCGCGCTCCATCCCCTTCGTGCGCGGCCGCGCGCCGACGAGCATCGCGATGTCGACGCCCTCGAACGCCTGCGCCGGATCGTCGTAGATGTCGACGGAGGCCAGCAGCGGGAAGGCGCAGTCGGTGAGCTCGAGCGTCGTCCCCTCGGCGGCCTTGACGGCCTGCGGGATCTCGAGCAGCTTCAGCGCGATGGGCGTGTCGGGCCCGAGCATCTGCCCGGAAGCGATCCGGAACAGCAGCGCGTAGCCGATCTGCCCGGCGGCGCCCGTGACGGCGACCTTCACCGGGGAAGCGTTCGTCATGCGTCCATCTCCTCTATCACCGCGTCAGCGAACTCCTGCGTGCCGACCGCGGTGGGGTCGGTACGGGAGGGCTTCAGATCGTATGTGACCTTGTCGCCCTTGCGTATGACGGCAGCGATCGCGTCCTCCAGCGCGCGCGCCGCGGCGGGCTCCTCGAGGTGGTCGAGCATGTAGACCCCCGACAGCATGAGCGCCGTCGGATTCATGCGGTTGCTCCCCGCGTACGTCGGCGACGATCCGTGCGTGGCCTCGAACACCGCGGCCTCCGTGCCGATGTTCGCGCCGCCTGCCAGGCCCAGCCCGCCGATCATCGCGGCGCAGAGGTCGGAGACGATGTCGCCGTAGAGATTGGGCAGCACGATGACCTCGAAGTCCTCCGGATACGTGATCAGCTGATTGCAGAGGTTGTCGATGATCACGTCCGCGAAGTCGATCGCCGGATAGTCCGCGGCGACCTCGCGCGCGACCTCCAGGAACAGGCCGTCGGAGAACTTCATGATGTTCGCCTTGTGCGCGGCGACGACCCTCTTGCGACCGTGGGCGACCGCGTAGTCGAAGGCGTGCCGGACGATCCGCTCGGAGCCGAAGACGCTGATCGGCTTGATCGAGATGCCGGCGTCGTCCCGGACGCTGGAGCCGAGCTCGGCGAGCTTCTCGCGCAGCGCCGCGTTCTCGGGCGTGCCGCGCTCGAACTCGATCCCCGCGTAGAGATCCTCGGTGTTCTCGCGCACGATCACCAGATCGGTCTCCGGAAAGCGCGTGCGCACGCCCTCCAGCGCCTTGCACGGCCGGATGCACGCGTAGAGGTCGAGCTCCTTGCGCAACAGCACGTTGATCGAGCGAAAGCCCGCGCCGACGGGCGTCGTCGTCGGCCCCTTGATCCCCACGCCCGTACGTCGCAGCGACTGCAGCGTGGCGTCCGGAAACGGGTTGCCGTGCCTGCGGTACTCGTCGATCCCGGCCTCGTGGCGGTCCCAGTTGAAATCGACGCCGGTGGCCTCGAGGACGCGGCGCGTGGCCTCCGTCAGCTCGGGGCCCGTGCCATCGCCGGGGATGAAGGTCACGTCGTGCGCCATGGTCGCTTCCGACGCTAGCGTGTCGGGCCCCGCATGAAGATCATCTACACCCACACCGACGAGGCGCCCGCGCTCGCCACGGCCTCGCTGCTGCCGATCGTGCGGGCCTTCGCCTCCGCCGCCGACGTGGACGTCGAGCTGCGCGACATCTCGCTCGCCGGCCGGATCCTCGCCCGGTTCCCGGACCTGCTGCACCCCGAGCAGCGCGTTCCCGATGCGCTGGCCGAGCTCGGCGAGCTCGCCAGGACGCCCGCGGCGAACATCGTCAAGCTGCCGAACATCAGCGCATCGCTGCCGCAGCTCAAGGCGGCGATCGCCGAGCTCCAGGACAAGGGATTCGCGATCCCGGACCTGCCCGAGGACCCCGCCGACCCGGTGCGCGTCACGTACGACGCCGTGAAGGGCAGCGCGGTCAACCCGGTCCTGCGCGAGGGCAACTCCGATCGGCGCGCCCCCGCGTCCGCCAAGGCGTTCGCGCGCAAGCACCCGCACGCGATGGGCTCGTGGTCGCCGGACTCCAGGTCGCACGTGGCGACGATGACCGAGGGCGACTTTCGCTCCACCGAGCAGTCGGTGACGGTCGACGCGGACGGTGTGGCGCGGATCGAGCACGTCGCCTCCGACGGCACCGTCACGGTGCTCAGGGAGCGCATCGCGGTGCTCGCCGGCGAGGTGCTCGATGCCGCCGTCATGCGCCGCGCGGCGCTGGACGCGTTTCTCGCCGGGCAGGTCGCCGAGGCCCAGGAGCAGGACGTCCTCTTCTCCGTCCACCTGAAGGCGACGATGATGAAGATCTCCGACCCGATCATCTTCGGCCACGCGGTCCTCGCCGTGGTGGGGGACGTCTACGAGGGTCTGGACGCCAGTCCGAACGACGGCCTGGGAAGCCTGCTGTCCGCGCACCCGGAGGCGGCCGCCGCGGTCGCCGCGGCACTTGCCGCCGGCCCCTCGATCGCGATGGTCGACTCCGACAACGCCATCACGAACCTCCACGCCCCGTCGGATGTGATCGTCGACGCCTCGATGCCCGCGGCGATCCGCGCGTCGGGGCAGATGTGGAACGCCGCCGGCGAGCAGCAGGACTGCAAGTTCGTCATCCCGGACTCCTCCTACGCGGCGCTGTACGCCGAGACGATCGACCACTGCCGCGAGCACGGCGCGTTCGACCCGTCGACGATGGGGACGACCCCGAACGTCGGCCTCATGGCGCAGAAGGCCGAGGAGTACGGCTCGCACGACAAGACGTTCGAGATCGCCTCCGCGGGCACGGTTCGCGTGCTGGACGACGGCGGCGGCGCGCTGCTCGAGCACGAGGTGCAGGCCGGCGACATCTGGCGGATGTGCCAGACCAGGGACGCGCCGATCCAGGACTGGGTGCGCCTCGCGGTCGCCCGCGCGCGCGCCACCGGCGCCCCCGCCGTCTTCTGGCTCGACGAGACGCGACCGCACGACGCCGAGCTCCTGAAGAAGGTCCGCCCCGCACTCGCAGATCTCGATGCCGACGACCTGCGGTTCGAGATCCTGCCCGTTGCCGAGGCGACGCGCTTCACGCTCGAGCGCGCGCGCGCCGGCGAGGACACCATCTCGGTCACCGGCAACGTCCTGCGCGACTACCTCACCGACCTCTTCCCGATCCTCGAGCTCGGGACGAGCGCGAAGATGCTCTCGATCGTGCCGCTCATGAACGGCGGCGGGCTCTTCGAGACGGGCGCCGGCGGGTCGGCGCCCAAGCACGTCCAGCAGCTGCTGGCGGAGAACCACCTGCGCTGGGACTCGCTGGGGGAGTTCCTCGCGCTGGCGGTGTCGCTGGAGATGCTCGCCGAGAAGACCGAGAACGCGCGCGCCAGGCTGCTGGGCGAGGCGCTGGACCGCGCGACCGGCAGCGTGCTCGAGAACGGCCGCTCGCCGTCGCGGCGCTGCGGCGAGCTCGACAACCGCGGCAGCCACTTCTACCTCGCGCTGTACTGGGCGCAGGAGCTCGCCGGCCAGGGCGAGGACGCCGAGCTCGCGGCGCGCTTCGCGGCCGTGGCCGAGCGCCTGGCGGCCGACGAGGAGACGATCGTCGCCGAGCTGGCGAGCGTGCAGGGCGAGCCCGTGGACATCGGCGGCTACTACCGGCCCGACGCCGCGCGCGTGGAAGCGGTCATGCGTCCGAGCGCGACGCTCGCCGCGGCGCTGGCGGTTCTGCGCTGACCGCCACCGCGGCATGGTTGACTTGCAGGCATGGCCCACGAGCTGCGCGAGCCCGCCGCCCCCTTCCGCACCCACGTGGTCGCCAACCAGGTCCCGCCCCTGGAGGGCCGCAACCTCTTCGACGACCACGTCGCGCTCGCCGAGGCGCTGGAGCGCGAGGGCGGCGGATGGGCTCGCGAGCGTGCGAGCGAGATCGGGGCCCTCTGGGGCGCGGATCCGCTGCGCTGGGGGTTTGAGGCCAACGAGCACCCGCCGCGGCTGAAGGCCTTCGACCGCTACGGCAACCGCATCGACGAGGTCGAGTTCCACCGCGCGTGGCACGACCTCATGAGCCTCGCGGTGTCACACGAGCTGCACAGCCTTCCCTGGACGTCCGCGCAGGACGGCGCCCACGTCGCGCGCACCGCGATGTACCTCACGGCCGCCCAGGCCGAGGCCGGCTACACCTGCCCGATCACCATGACGTTCGCGGCCGTTCCGGCGCTGCGGGCCGAGCCCGGGCTGGCAGCGGTCTGGGAGCCGCGCCTGACCGCCACGATCTACGACCCCGAGCTCGCAGCGGCCGGCGAGAAGCGCAGCGCGCTGTGCGGCATGGCGATGACCGAGAAGCAGGGCGGCTCGGACGTGCGCGCGAACACGACCGTGGCACGGCCGATCGACGGGGGCGCCGGCGGGGAGTACGAGCTCACCGGCCACAAGTGGTTCTGCTCGGCGCCGATGTGCGACCTCTTCCTCGTGCTCGCCCAGACCGAGGCCGATCGCACCCACCCGACGTGCTTCGCACTGCCGCGGATCCTGCCCGACGGCACGCGCAACGCGTTTCACATCCAGCGCCTGAAGGACAAGCTCGGCAACCGCTCCAACGCGTCGAGCGAGATCGAGCTGCACGGCGCCTGGGCGCAGATCGTCGGCGAGCCCGGCCGCGGGGTCCCGACGATCATCGAGATGGTCGGCCACACGCGGCTGGACTGCATCATCGGCAGCGCCGCGGGGATGCGCTGGGGCGTCGCGAACGCGACCTGGCATGCAGCCCACCGGTCGGCGTTCGGCAAGCGGCTGATCGACCAGCCGCTGATGCGCAACGTCCTCGCGGACCTGTGCATCGAGTCCGAGGCGGCGACCGCGCTCGCGATGCGGATGGCGCGCGCGTACGACGAGGCGGGGCGCGGGGATGCCGCAGCGCGGTCCCTGAAGCGCCTGGGCACGGCGATCGGCAAGTACTGGGTCTGCAAGCGCGGCCCGGGGCACGCCTTCGAGGCGCTCGAGTGCCTCGGCGGCAACGGCTACGTCGAGGAGTCCGGGATGCCGCGCCTGTACCGCGAGATGCCGCTGTCCTCGATCTGGGAGGGCTCGGGCAACGTCATGGCGCTGGACGTCCTGCGCGCGCTCGGACGCGAGCCGGCCGCGCTGGAGGGGTATTTCGCCGAGGTCGGCGAGGCGGCGGGCGGCGACCATCGCTTCGACGCCTACGTCGCGGCGCTGCGCGAGGAGTTCACGGACCCCGAGGGGCTCGAGACGCGCGCGCGGCGCGTCGTGGAGCGGATGGCGCTCGCACTGCAGGCCTCCCTGCTGGTGCGCTACGCGCCGGGATACGTCGCGGACGCGTTCTGCGCATCGCGGCTGGCGGGCGACGCGGGGTTGCAGTACGGGACGCTGCCCGCCGGGGTGGACTGCGCCGCGATCGTGGCGCGGCACGCGCCCGTGGCGTGACGCGCGCCGTAGACGCCGAGACCCCTACAGCGCGTCGAGCTCCGCCCGCAGGCGCTCGTGCTCCTGCGCCGCCTGTGCCGTCGTCGCGCGCGCCGCCTCCAGCGCCTCGTCGGCGTCGGCGAGCGCCTGTGCGGCGCGCTCGCGGCGCTCCTCGGCGGCGCGCAGCGCGTGACCGGCGCGCTCCTCGCGCTTGGCGGCCTTGGCGGCCGCGCTGCGCGCCCGCCTGCGCGCGGCCTCCCGCTCGGTCCTCGCCGCGGCCTCGGCGGCCGCGCGCTCCTTCGCCGCGCGACGCTCGGCGGCGGCGTCGGCCTTGTTCGTGGCCTTCGCGCCCGGTGCCTTCGGCTTGCGCTCCGGCCTGGCCTCCGCCTCCGCGGGCGTCGGCGCGAACACCGCCGCGCCCTCTCCCAGGCCGAGCCCGACGTGGCGCAGCTCGCGCTCCAGGCGCCCCTCGGCGACGGCCGCGCGCGCGTCCTCGTCGAGCGCCGCCGCGTGCAGCGTGTCGGCCACGCGCACGAGCGTCGTGGCGCTCAGCTCGACCCCCTCGCCGCTCAGCAGCCCGCGCGCGAGGTCGACCAGCGCGTCGACGGCGTCGCGCTCGCGGGTGCCCGCGTCGCGCAGCCGGCGCGCGTCGCCGCGCCCGGCGAGCACGTCGGCCTGCGCCGTGCGCACCGCGTCGCCCGCCTTCAGCAGCGCCGCCACGTCACGCGTCTGCGAGCGCACGAGCTGGTTGACCGCCCACGCAGCCGCCGACGGCTTGCGCAGCTTGGCGGCGGCAGCGGCCTCTTCACGGCGCCCCTCGGCGCGCAGCGCCTTGGCAAGGGCGGTGCGCTCGGGGATGAACCGCTCCAGCGCCAGGCCGTAGAGATCGTCCGGCTGCACCCCGCGATGGTCGCACGCGCGGCCTGCGACGATGTGCGGCGGATGCTCGGCTCCGGCAACTCGATCCAGCTCATGCGCATCTTCGGCATCCGGATCGGGGCAAGCCCGAGCTGGTTCTTCGTCCTGTTCTTCTTCATCTACGTCGTCTCGGACTACTTCCGGTCGGTCCTCGGCGGCTCGGTGACGCAGGGCTACGTCGTCGCCGTCTGCGCGGTGCTGCTGTTCTTCTTCTCGCTGATCCTCCACGAGCTCGGCCACGCGCTGGTCGCCCGCCGACTCGGCATCGGCATCAGCGGGATCGACCTGTGGTTCTTCGGCGGCGTCGCGAAGATGACCCGCGACACCGACTCCCCCGGCACCGAGTTCAAGGTCGCGGCCGCCGGGCCGGCGGTGACGCTCGTCATCGTCGGGATCTGCGTCGGCCTCAGCGCGCTGATCTCCCAGGGCGCGGCGCTGGACGTCATGCGCCTCGCGGGCGATGCCGAGGCCTCCCCGGTGCTCGCGCTGCTGGGCTTCCTGGGCTCGATCAACCTCTTCCTCTTCGTCTTCAACCTCGTGCCGGCGTTTCCGCTGGACGGGGGCCGGCTCACGCGCGCGGCGATCTGGAAGGTCACCGGCGACCGCAACCGCGCGACCCGCGCCGCCGGGCGCATCGGCGTCGGGTTCGCCTACATCATCATCGGGGTCGGCTTCTTCCTGCTGGCCGGCGGGAACGCCCTGGACGGCATCTGGCTCGGCGTTCTCGGCTGGTTCATCGCGCAGTCGGCCCGGGCGGCGATCGCCTCGACGGCGTTCACGGAGCGCCTCGACGGGATCACGGTCGCCGACATCATGGACGCCCAGCCGGTGGCGATGCCGGCTTCGGCGACGGTCGTCCAGGCCCAGGACGAGTACTTCCTGCGCTACCGCTGGGAATGGTTTCCGGTCGTCGACGAGCGGGGGCGCTTCCTCGGGGTCGTGCGCGAGCAGCGCATCGACGCCGAGATCGCCGCCGGGCGCCCGGCGCTGGAGGTCGGCGAGCTCGTGGAGCTCTCCGAGGCCGCCGGCTGGCGGGTCCCCGCCGACCGGCCGCTGGAGGCGCTGCTCGGCGATCCCGGGCTGCGCGACCACGGGGCGCTGATGGCGGTCGACGGCGACGGCGTCCTGCGGGGCGTCGTCACGATCGAGCAGGTCCGGCGAGCGCTGACGGCGGTCATGCCGCAGCGGATCGCCTAGCAATCGGGGCCCCGGGGAACGAGCGGGAGCCGATGTCGGCTACCGAATAGAGTCCGCGACGTGCCCGCCCATGACGTGCTCATCATCGGCGCCGGCCTCGCCGGACAGCGTGCCGCCCTGGCCGCCGCGCAGGCCGGAGCCTCCGTCGCGATCATGAGCAAGGTCCACCCGGTGCGCTCGCATTCGGTCGCGGCCGCCGGCGGGATCAACGCGGCGATCGCCATCGACGACGACTGGACCGAGCACGCCTACGACACCGTCAAGGGCTCGGACTTCCTCGGCGACCAGGACGCCATCGAGATCATGTGCAGCGAGGCGCCGGCCGAGGCCATGCACCTCGAGCACATCGGCGTCACGTTTCACCGCAACGAGAACGGCGAGCTCGACCTGCGCGCGTTCGGCGGCGCCTCCAAGAAGCGCACCGCCTACGTCGCCGACATCACCGGGCAGGCGATCCTGCACGTCCTCTACGAGCAGCTCATGCGCTTCCACGAGACGGTCGACCGCTATGAGGAGTGGTTCGCCACGTCGCTGCTGCTCGACGACCGCGGCCACTGCGTCGGGGCGATCGCGCGCGATGTCCGCACCGGCACCATGGAGGTCTTCGATGCCAAGTCGGTGATCCTCGCCTGTGGCGGCAACGGCCAGTGCTACAAGCCGACGACGAACGCCCTCATCTGCACCGGCGACGGCATCGCGCACGCCTACCGCATCGGCGCGCCGATCATGGACATGGAGATGGTGCAGTACCACCCCACGACCCTCGCCGAGAACGGCTTCCTCATCACCGAGGGCGCGCGCGGCGAGGGGGCGCACCTCCTGAACTCCGAGGGCCGGCGGTTCATGGAGGACTACGCGCCCAACAAGATGGAGCTCGCGTCGCGCGACGTCGTCTCGCGCGCCGAGCAGACGGAGATCAACGAGGGTCGCGGCGTCGGCGCCGACGGACAGGGCATCTACCTCGACATCACGGTCGTCCCGAAGAAGCGCGTCCTCGAGGCGCTGCGCGAGATCGTGAACATCGGACGCGACTTCGCCGGCACGGACATCACCCGCGAGCCGATCATGATCCGGCCCGGCCAGCACTACATCATGGGCGGCGTCAAGACCGACGTCGACGGCCAGACGCCGATCACCGGCCTGTACGCCGCCGGCGAGGTCGCCTGCGTCTCGGTCCACGGCGGCAACCGCCTCGGGGCGAACTCGCTGCTGGACACGCTCATCTTCGGGCGCCGCTCGGGCGAGCACGCCGCCGCCCGCGCCACGGAGATCGCGATGCCGCGCACGCCCGGCTCGCGCCTGCGCCAGGACGCCGACATGATCGACGCGATCATCGCCCGCGAGCGCGGCGGCCGGCGGATCTCCGAGATCAAGGACGAGCTCGGCACGACGATGAACCAGTTCGTGGCCGTCTACCGCGACGAGGAGGGCCTCAACGAGGCCCACGAGATCGTCATGCGCCTCAAGGAGGAGGCCGACGTCGCCTACATCGACGACGCCGGCACGGTCTTCAACCAGGACGTGCTCGGCGCGATGGAGCTCGGCTACATGCTCGACTGCGCCGAGACGACGATCGTCGCCGCGATCGAGCGCAAGGAGTCGCGCGGCGCCCAGTTCCGCACGGACTACCCCGAGCGCGACGACGACGAGTGGCTCAAGCACATCGACATCACCCGCGGCGACGACGGCGCGCCGCAGATCTCCTACTCGGTCGTCACGATCACCCGATGGCAGCCCGAAGTGAGGAAGTACTGATGGCCGAATACACCCTGAGACTGCGCCGCTACGACCCCGAGTCCGGCGACGCGCCCTACTGGGAGGAGCACACCGTCGACCTCGAGCCGCACCGCTCGGTGCTCGAGGCGATCCTCCAGGCCAAGAACCGCTTCGACGGCTCGATCGGCATCCGCTGCTCGTGCCGCGCGGCGATCTGCGGCTCCTGCGGCGTGCGCATCAACGGCAAGCCCGACCTCGCCTGCCACACGCACCTCGACAAGGCCGAGGCGAACGGGCGCAACGGCGTCATCGAGGTCGAGCCGATGGGCAACATGCCCGTCATCAAGGACCTCATCGTCGACATGGAGGCGGTGCACTGGAAGAAGATCCGGCGCGTCACCCCGTGGCTGATCGCCAAGCAGCCGGTGCCCGAGCGCGAGTACATCGTCCCGCGCGAGACGATGGTCGACGTGACGCAGTCGATGGCCTGCATCCAGTGCGGCGCCTGCGTCTCGGACTGCCTGGCGATGGAGGTCGACCCGGACTTCGTCGGGCCGGCCGCGCTCGCCAAGGCCTACCGCTTCGTCGGGGACCCGCGCGACTCGCAGACGCGCGAGCGTCTCACCGACCTCGCCGAGGATCCGCACGGCATCTACGACTGCACCCACTGCTTCATGTGCATCGACGCGTGCCCGAAGGACGTCGCGCCGATGAACCAGATCATGCGCCTGCGCCGCCGCGCCGGCAGCGATCACGACATCGAGGACGCCAACAACGGCGAGCGCCACGAGCAGGCCTTCGTGTCGCTCGTGCACAAGTACGGCCTGCTCAACGAGGCCGAGCTGCTGCCGCGGTCCTACGGCGGCGACTCGCCGCTGGCGAAGTTCAAGCCCGCAGCGCAGAAGGAGCTCGCAAGCTCGCTGCCGGCGATCGCCAAGGCGCTGCTGCGCCGCAAGGTCACCCCCGCTGCGGTGCTCAAGCCGCACAAGCTCGCCAAGGGCGACCTCAAGCAGATCGACCGCATCTACAAGGAGGTCGAGGGCCACGAGGAGCGCCTCGAGCTGAACCTCTACATCTCCGGCTACGACGAGGACTGAGTGACGCGATGAAGGTCGCCTACTGGCCCGGCTGCGTCTCGCGCGGCTTCACCCCGGAGCTGCACGGCTCCATGGCGCGGATCGCGCCGCTGCTCGACATCGAGCTCGTGCCGCTCGATCGCGCGTCGTGCTGCGGCGCCGGTGTGATCGCCGAGCACAACCAGGAGCTCGCCGACACCCTGAACGCGCGCACCTTCGCCCTCGCCCAGCAGACCGACGGCGCGGCGATGATGATGAACATCTGCTCGACGTGCCAGGGCGCGCAGTCGGAGTGCCAGGAGCGCCTGGACGCCAACGCCGAGTACCGCGCGCACATCAACGCGACGCTCGCCGCCGACGGCCTGACCTACGAGAAGGGCCTGACGAACAAGAACCTCCTGTGGCTGCTCGTGGAGGAGCTCGGCCTCGACGAGTTGCGCGCCCGTGTGCGGCGGCCGCTGACGAACCTCCGCGTCGGCCCCTTCTACGGGTGCTACATCGTGCGGCCGCGCCACCGGCTGCAGATCGACGACGCGCACCCGCGCGACACGTATCTGGACCTCGTCATCGACGCCCTCGGCGGGACGGTCATCGACTACGCCGGCTCGCACAAGTGCTGCGGCTTCCCGATCATCACGATGAACAAGGAGGCGTCGCTCGCGCAGGCCGGCCGCCACCTCGGCGACGCCGTCGATGCCGCCGCGGACTGCCTCGTGACGCCCTGCCCGCTGTGTCACCTCAACCTCGACCTGCAGCAGCCGCTGGCCGAGCGCGTCGTCGGCCGCCGCCTGGACATGCCGGTCCTGCACCTTCCCCAGCTCGTCGGGCTGGCGCTCGGGATCGCACCCTCCGAGCTCGGGCTCGGCCGCCACGTCGTCAAGCCGACGGCGGTGATCGACTGGACGACCGCGGTCGTCGCCGGGGTCGGTGCGCCCCCCGCTGGCGGGTAGGCGCGGCGCGGCGCGCAGGCTCGCCGGCGATCTGCGCCGGCGCCTCGGCATGCCCGAGCCGGGCCCGCCGCCGCCGCAGGCCGCGCCGCGCGAGCCGGTGACCGCAGAGCAGGCGGCGCACCGCATCGACGCCGCTCGCGCGCGGCTGCGCTCGACGATCGCCGCGCCCGACGACGAGCGGCGCGACGAGGATTAACGGACGAGAGGGCCCCCTGAGGCCCTCTCGTCCGACACACCCCTGTGTTCCCCCCGGTCCCTGGATCCCCCGACCCCTGGTCCCCTGGTTGGCGCCCCCGTAAGGACACCTGCATCGTGGCGCAGCGGCGGCCGGGCGTCGTACCCCGGCAGGGGTGAACTTCGGGTGAGGCGAGGTTCCCCTCGCGGGGGGCGCGGTCGCTGCCGATACACGACCCGTGGACCCCCGCGAACCGATCACCGTGCTGCTGTCGCGCTTCGAGGACCTCGTCGCCGCGGGCCTGCGCAGCCTCGTCGGCGGCGATCCGAGCCTGCGCCTGGTGGCGTTCGACGTCGACGCCGGCCGGCTCGATGCCCTGATCGCCGAGCACGCGCCGCGCGTGACGATCCTGAACTTCGGCGCGCTGCGCGCGCCCGCGGAGCTGCGCCGCCTGCATGCCGCACACCCCGGCACGCACGTCATCGTGCTCGCCAACCACCCGACTCCCGGCGAGTGCAGCCAGCTGCTGGCGCTCGGAGCGACCGCCTGCCTCGGCAAGGACGTCGAGGGCCGGGACGTCCTCAACGCGATCCATCTCGCGTCCCGCGGCCTGCACGTCCTGCCGCACTCCAGCCCGGCGAACGCGTCCGTCGGGTTGCTTCCCGACGTCCTCACGCCGCGCGAGGCCGACGTCCTCGATCAGCTCCAGCTCGGGCGCTCCAACGGCGAGATCGCGCAGGCGCTGTGCGTGAGCGTCGAGACCGTCCGCACCCACGCCCGCGCGGTCTTTCGCAAGCTCGGGGTGCACAGCCGCCGCGAGCTGTCGGGCCTCGCCGGCGCTCGCCGGGCGTGAAGATTGCCTGAGGTCAGCAGGGGTAGTCCCCCTGACGTGCCCGCCGGCCCTGCCCGGCCGGCGGGTGCGCCTTGAAGCGCCTGGGAACCTAGGAGACGCGGGCGCCGACGAGGCCGCGCTCGTGCAGCGCCTCGGCGATCTGCACGGTGTTCAGCGCCGCGCCCTTGAGCAGGTTGTCGCCGACGACGAAGAAGTTCAGGGACTGCGGGTCGGCGAGGTCGCGCCGCACGCGGCCGACGGCGACCTCGTCGCGGCCGGCGTACTCCAGCGGCGTCGGGACATCCTCGACGACGAGGTTCGGGAACGCCCGCAGGAGCTCCAGCGCGCGGTCGAGGTCGACCTCGCCGGCGAAGGTCGCGCGGACGGCGACGCCGTGGCCGACCATGACCGGGACGCGCACGCAGGTCGGCGAGACCGCGAGGTCGGCGATCCCGAGGATCTTGCGCGACTCGTCGCGCAGCTTGCGCTCCTCGTCGGTGTGACCGTCCTCGCCCAGGGTGCCGAGCAGCGGCACGACGTTGAAGGCGAGGGTCGCGGCGTGGACGGCGTGCTGCACCTTGGCGGCAGCCGCGGCGCCGTCGTCGCAGAGCAGACCGACGTCGCCGGCGAGCGGGGCGATCTGGCCGGCGAGCTCGTCGATGCCCTTCTGCCCGGCGCCGCCCGCGGCCTGGTAGCTCGTCGCGACCATCGCGCGCAGGTCGAAGCCGTCGTGCAGCGCCTTGAGCGGCAGCATCGCGACCATCGTCGTGCAGTTCGGGTTGGCCACGATCCCGCGATGGGCGTCGAGCGCGTCGGGGTTGACCTCGGAGACGACGAGCGGCACCTCGTCGGCGCCGCGGAAGGCGCTGGAGTTGTCGACCACGACCGCGCCGGCGTCGACGAAGCGCTGCGCCCACTCGCGCGAACGCGCCGCGCCGGCGGAGAACAGCGCGATGTCGAAGCCCTGGATCGTCTCCTCGTCGAGCGGTGCGACGACGAGGCCGCCCTCGAGCTCGCGGCCGACCGAGCGCTCGGAGGCGAACGGGACGATCTCGGCGATCGGCAGCGCGTGCGCCCCGGTGCGCTCCCGCAGCAGCCGCAGCATCACGGTCCCGACCGCTCCGGTGGCGCCGACGACGGCGACGCGCAGGCCCTCCGGGGTCATACGAACTCCCCGAACGGCCGCTCGGGCCGGATCGTGTCGGTGCCCGACAGCGCGAAGGCCGAGTGCAGCGCGCGCACGGCGCCCGCGACGGCGTCGCCGGCGATGACGCAGGAGATCTTGATCGGCGAGGTCGAGATCATCTCGATGTTGATGGCCTCGTCGCCGAGCGTCGTGAAGACCTTCGCGGCGACGCCGGGGTGCGACTTCATGCCGGCTCCGATGACCGAGACCTTGCCCATCGACTCGTCCGTCTGGATCTCGAGGCCGAGCTCGTCGGCGAGCGGGGCGAGGGCGACGCGCGCGTCGGCGAGGTCGGCCCGCGGGACGGTGAAGGACATGTCGGCGCCCGCGGTCCCCGAGACCGGCTCGTTCTGGATGATCATGTCGATGTTGACGTTCGCCTCCGCGAGGACCGTGGCGATCCGCCCGGCGATCCCCGGGTGGTCGGGGATCCCCTTGAGCGTGACGCGCGCCTCCTCGGTGGAGTGCGTGACGGCGGTGATGAGCGGTTGTTCCACGGTCTCCTCTTCTCCTACGACCACGGTACCTGGCTCGTCCGTGAAGCTCGACCGGCAGTGGATGCGCACGCCGTGGTTGCGGGCGTACTCCACCGACCGCAGCTGCAGGACGCCGGCGCCCGAGGCCGACATCTCGAGCATCTCCTCGAAGGAGACGACCGGGAGCTTGCGGGCGTCGGGGACGATCCGCGGGTCGGCGCTGAAGACGCCCGCGACGTCGGTGTAGATCTCGCAGACGTCGGCGCCGATCGCGGCCGCGAGCGCGACCGCGGTGGTGTCCGACCCGCCGCGCCCGAGGGTCGTGACGTCCTTCGCAGTCGACACGCCCTGAAAGCCGGCGACGAGCACGATCGAGTCCTCGTCGAGGGCGGCACGGATCCGATCGGCGCGCACGTCTAGGATCCTCGCCTTCGTGTGCGACGTGTCCGTAACGATGCCCGCCTGTGATCCCGTCAGGGAGATCGCGCGGTGCCCGAGATCGTTGATCGCCATCGCGCACAGCGCGCAGGACTGCCGTTCGCCCGTGGACAGGAGCATGTCCATCTCGCGCGGGTCGGGCGTCGGCGAGATCTCCTGCGCCTCGGCGATGAGGAAGTCGGTCGTCTTGCCGCGGGCACTGAGGACCGCCACGACGCGGTTGCCGGCCTCGCGCTTGGCGACGATCCGCTGCGCCGCGCGCTTGAGGCGCTCGGCATCGGCGACGGAGGTGCCCCCGAACTTCATGACCACGGTGCCTGACATGACGGAGCGGGAGGCTACCGAGTGAGCTCGCTGCCCCCGCGCGCACGCCTGGGCCTCCTCGTCGCGATCGTCGCGCTCGTGCTCGGCGGCGGCGTCTACCTGCTCTTCCTGCGCGGCGGGGACGACAAGCCCGTCGTCGAGGCCGGCTCGCGCTTCGGCAGCGAGGACGCGGGCGGCGGCGGCGGCTCGCTGCTGGACACGCTGGCGCCGGTGCTCGGCGCCCGCCAGCAGCTGCGCAGCTCCGGCGCGGACCCCGCGCCGCCGAGCACGGACGAGCTGCGGCGCGCGCCCGGCGACGCCGTCGCGGGCCTGTTCGTCGTCGGCTTCCCGGGCACCGATCCGACGGGCTCGTTCTTCGAGCGCCTCGGCGCGCGTCCCTACGGCGGGGTGCTGCTGTCGCGCTCGAACTACGTCGAGCCGTCGCAGCTCGCCAGGCTCACCGCGCACGTGCAGGACGTGGCGCGCCAGGCCGACCACGCCGCGCCGATCGTCACCGCCCAGCAGGAGGGCGCGGACTTCAGCGCCTTCGGCAACCTCGCGCCCGACGCCCAGCCCGCCGTCGGCGCCCGCAAGCCGGGCGAGATCCGCGGGAGCGCCCGTGTCGCCGGCCAGCAGCTGCGCGCGCTGGGCATCGGGATGACGCTCGCGCCCAACGCCGACGTCGCGGTCGCCGGCGGCCCCGCCGAGGGCCGCGCGTTCGCCGACACCGCACCGCGCGTGGCGCGGGCGGTCAAGGCGGCGGTCGAGGGCTACCGGCGCGCGCGGATCGCCGCGGCCGTGGGCCCGTTCCCGGGCGACGGCGGCGCGTCGCAGGACCCGGCGGTCGGCCCGGCGCCCGTCGGCCTGACGATCGAGCAGCTGCGCGAGAGCGACATGACGCCGTTCGCCGCGGTCGCGCGCGGCCGCGCCGCCGCGCCGGCCATGCAGATGTCCAACGCGATCTATACGGCCTACGACAGCGTCACGCCGGCGACGCTGCTGCCCGATGCGGTCAAGGAGCTGCGCGACCGGCTGGGCTATGAGGGCGCCATCATCTCCGGCGACCTCGTCTCGACGACGGCCACGACCGGGGGCAGCGTCGGCGACGCCGCCATCGAGGCGCTGAAGGCCGGCGTCGACATGCTCCTCGTCCCCGGCGGGCGCGCGCAGCAGGACGAGGCCTACCGCGCCGTGGTCGCCGCCGTCGCCAGCGGAACGATCTCGGCCGACCGCGTGCTGACGTCGCTGCAGCGGATCGCGCGGCTGCGGGCGCTGACGCGTGACGCGCGCGAGCCGGTCGTCCTCGATGGCTGAGCGGGGCTCGGCTACAGTCGGCGCGCGCAGAAGGGCGCACCCGGTCCGCGGGAAGGGCTGAGCCCACCTTCGAGCGTCGCGCCCTGCTCGGCACGTGACCTCTCCCCCGGCCGCCGCGGACACGGCCCAACGCGCTCGCGCAGTGGCTGGAGGAGCGGGGGGTCTGGTGAGCCGCGGCGCGCCGGCGAACGCCACCGGGCGGCCGACGGGCGGCGCCACGCCCCTCGGCGGCGGGGGGTGTGGTCCGAAACGACGGCATGGCGGACGTTTTGGACCACACCCCCGAACTACAACCGCCGGCGTCCGCTGAACGCCTTGCCCAGCGTCACCTCGTCGGCGTACTCGAGGTCGCCGCCGACGGGCAGGCCGCTCGCGAGGCGGGTGACGATGACGTCGGGGTTGCGCTCGCGCAGAGCGTCGGCGATGTGCAGTGCGGTCGCCTCGCCGGTCGTCGTGGGGTTCGTCGCGAGGACGACCTCGCGAATGCCGCCCTCGGCCACGCGGCGGTAGAGCTCGGTGATCTTCAGGTCGTCGGGGTCGACGCCGTCGATCGGCGACAGCGCCCCGCCGAGCACGTGGTAGCGGCCGCGGTACTCATGCGTGCGCTCGACCGGGATGACGTCGCCGGCCTCCTCGACGACGCAGATCACGCCTGCGTCGCGGCGCTCGTCCTGGCAGACCCGGCAGCGCGGGCCCTCGGCGAGGTTGAAGCAGACCTCGCACAGCCCGATGCGCTCCTTGACCTCGCGGATCGAGTCGGCGAGCGCATTGGCGTCCTGCGGTGAGGCGCGCAGGATGTGAAAGGCGAGGCGCTGGGCGGTCCGGCCCCCGATCCCGGGCAGCTTGCCCAGCTCGGTGATGAGCCGCTGGACGGGCGGTGCGTACAACTACATCCCGAGGCCGGGAGGCAGGCCCATGCCGCCGAGGTCCAGACCGCCCGTGAGGCCGCCCATGCGCGTGGCCGCAAGCTCCTGCGCCTGACGGATCGCCTCGTTGACGGCCGCCAGCACCATGTCCTGCAGCAGCTCGGCATCCTCGGGGTCGATCGCGTCGGGATCGATCGTGATCGACTTGACCACGAGGTCGCCGGTGATCGCGACGGTGACCATCCCGCCGCCCGCCGAAGACTGGACGGTCTCGTTGGCGAGCTCCTCCTGCGCCTTCATCATGTCCGCCTGCATCTTCTGGACCTGCTTGAGCATCTGGTTCATGTTCGGCTGGGGCATCAGCGGGCCTCGCTCTCGGGACCGGGTGTCCGATCGGGGTCGGGAAGGATCTCCTCGGCGTCGAACTCTGCCACGAAGCGGCGCAGCAACTCGTCCTCCGACATCGCCGGCGGCGGCGCCACGGCGGCGTCGGCGCCCGGGACGTCCTCGAGCACGTAGGCGATCTGCGCCTTCGCGCCCGTGACCTCGCGCAGCGCGGCGGCGACGCAGGCGCGGTAGTCGTCGTCGTCGGCGCGGCGGCGCTGGTACTCGGCGCCCGGCGGGAACGCGACGGTCACCCATCCGCCCTCCACCGCGACGGGTTGCGCCTCCGCGAGCGCGGCGGCGCAGATGCGGTTGCCCGATGCCTTGACGGCCTCGATGATCGCCGGCCACACCGTCCGCAGGCCGTCGAGCTCGAGCTCGACCCCGGCGGGTGGGGCCACCGCGACCGCGACCGCGTGGCCGTTTGCGTGCTCGGCGGCAGCCGGCGGCGGGGAGTCGGGCGGCGGGTCCGTCGGCGGGACGGGCGCCTCGGGCGTCGGGAACGGCGTGGGCGCAGGCGAGGGCGACTCCGGTCCCGGCGCGGGCTCGTTCGGGGGCCACGGCGACTCCGCCGCGGGCGCCGGCGGCGGCGCGGCTGCTGCGGTGACCGAGGCGCCCGCGAGCGCGGCCTCGAGGCGCTCGATGCGCTGCGCCATCGCCTGCATCGACGGGTCGACCACGGGCGACGCGGCCTTGACGAGCGCGAGCTCGAGCTGCGTGCGCGCGTCGGACTTGTTGCTCATGGCCTCCAAGGCCGCCGCCAGCAGGTCGATGAGGCGCGTCACAGCGCCCGGGCCGAGTCGCCCGGCCTGCTCGAGCAGGCGCGCGTCGTGCTCGGGCGTGATCCGCAGCTCGGCCGGCACCTCGCCGAGCGCCTGGACGATCATGAGGTCGCGGGCGTGGGCCTCCAGGTCGCGCACGAACCCGCCGGCGTCGCGCCCGGTCTGCGTCAGCCGTGCGGCCGCGAGCAGCGCCGAGCGCGGGTCGCTCGCGGCGATCGCGTCCAGCGCGGCGAACAGCAGGTCGGCGTCGGCGACGCCGAGGACCGCGAGCACGTCGTCCGTCGCGATCTCGCTGCCCGCGTACGTGACGAGCTGCTCGAGCGTGCCCAGCGCGTCGCGGAAGGAGCCGGTCGCATGGCGCGCGAGGAGCGCGACCGCGTCGGGGGCGACGCTGATCGACTCCGACGCGGCGACGCGCCGCACGACCGAGGCGAGCTGCTCGACCGTCGGGCGCGCGAAGTCGAAGCGATGGCAGCGGTCGACGACCGTCGGCAGGACCTTCGCCGCCTCGGTCGTGGCGAGCACGAAGACCGTGTTGGGCGGTGGCTCCTCGAGCGTCTTGAGAAACGCGTTCCAGGCCTGCGTGGAGAGCATGTGCGCCTCGTCGAGGATGTAGACCTTGTGGCGGCCCGCGACGGGGGCGTAGACGACGCTCTCGCGCAGGTCGCGGATGTCGTCGACGCTGTTGTTGGAGGCGGCGTCCATCTCGATGACGTCCAGGGAGGTCGCCGAGGCGATCGCGACGCACGACTCGCAGCGCCCGCAGGGCTCGATCGTCGGGCCCTGCTCGCAGTTCAGGCAGGCGGCGAGGATCTTCGCCATCGACGTCTTGCCGGTGCCGCGCGAGCCCACGAAGAGGTAGGCGTGGTGGACCTTGCCCTGCGTGACGGCGTTGCGCAGCGTGCGCACGACGTGCTCCTGGCCGACGACCTCGGCGAAGGTGCGGGGGCGGTGGCGGCGGTAGAGCGAGGGCGCGTCGGACACGACGGTCGAGGATAGCTCCGCGCGCGGCGCGGGTTCGTCGCCCGGGGTCCACTAGGTTCTCGCGCGATGGCGCGGATCCGCTTCGCGGCCGGGGTGCTCGTGGGCGCCGCCGTGCTCAGGCTCGCGGCCGGCCCCGGGCTGGTCAACTACGACACGCTCTACACGCTCGTCTGGGGCCGTCAGCTCGCCCACGGGACACTGCCCGACCTCGACGTCGCGATCGCCCCGACGCCCCACCCGCTCGCGACCCTCGGTGCGATCCTGCTCTCGCCGCTGAGCTCGCTGCAGGTCGACGGCCTGCACGGCGAGCTCGCCGCGACGGTCGCCGTCGGCGTGGCGTATGTCGCGCTCGCGCTGCTGGGCTGGGTCGTCTTCGCGCTCGGGCGGGCGTGGTTCAACACCGCCGCCGGTGCCCTCGCTGCCGCGATCGTGCTCACGCGCGTGCCGGTCCTGGACTTCGGGGCGCGCGCCTACGTCGACATCCCCTACCTCGTGCTCGTGCTCGGCGCGCTGCTCGTCGAGACGCGCCGGCCGCGCTCGGGGGCGCCGGTGCTCGTGCTGCTCGGCCTCGCGGGACTCCTGCGGCCCGAGGCGTGGCTCTTCAGCGCCGCGTACGTCGCGTGGCTCGTGGCGCCGGGCGTGCGCGCGGCCGCGCGCGGCCAGGGACCGTCGCGGGCGGCCGGCTGGAGCGACGCCGCTCCGCTGCTCGTGCTCGCCGCGGCCGCGCCGCTGCTGTGGGCGCTGCACGACCTCGCTCTGACGGGCGACGCGCTGCACTCGCTGACGGGCACGCGCGACAACGCCGCGGAGCTCGGCCGCGTGACCGGTATCGAGCACGTCCCGTCGACGCTGCCGCGCCGCCTCGGCGAGATCCTGCGCGAGCCCGTCCTGCTGGCCGCCGCCGGCGGCGGGCTCCTCGCGCTGGCCTGGCGGCGCGACCGCCGCGTGCGCCTCGGGGCCGCCGGCGGAGTCATGGCCGTCGTGGCGTTCTGCGTCCTGGCGGCGGCGGGGCTGCCGATCATCACGCGCTACCTGCTGCTGACCGCGACGATCCTGGCGATCTTCGCCGGCGCCGGGGTCTTCGGCTGGCTCGACCTCCTGCCCGGCCGCGAGCGCACCTGGTGGGCGCGCTTCGCCGCGGGCGCGATCGTCGCGCTGCTCGTCTTCCTGCCCGGCCAGGTCCAGCGCATCGGCCGCCTCGGGGACGCGCTCAGCCGCCAGGAGTCGATCCAGGGCCGGCTCGGCGACGTCGTGCGCGGCGGCGTGCCATGCGAGCCGCTGACGGTTCCCAACCGGCGCCCGATCCCGCTGCTCGCGCTCTGGCTGCAGCGCGACCCCGGGTCGATCGGCGACGCGCAGGCGCGGACGCCCGCCCGCGGCACCTACCTCGTGCCCCACAGCGCCGGCGTCGCGCGGGACTACATTCTGGACAAACGCGACCGCGACAGGGCGATCCCGCAGCCCTCGAAAGTCTTCGATGTGGTGCGCGCCAACAGCGATTGGGAGATCTCGAGTCGCTGTTCGAGCTAGATTGGACAGATCCGCTGCGTCGATCGGCAGAGCAGGAGGCACCCCCTCAGGGCCGTACTCGGCGCCCTGGCGCTGCTCGCCCTCATGCCGGCCTGCGCTCAGGCGATCGTCGGCGGCACCACGCCCAACCGTCCGTGGCCGGCGCAGGGGTACCTCGAGGTCGTCATTCCGCTCGGGCCCGATCGCGTGTGCGGCGGCACGCTGGTCAGCGGTCGCTGGTTTCTGACCGCGGGGCATTGCGTGACCGATCGTGCGCCGGCTGCGCCGAACGTCCTCGATCCGACGGCCTTCACGGTGAGCCTCGGGAAAGCCGACACGACGCAGTTCGCTGCGGCCGACCGCTTCGGTGTCGACCGGGTGCTGCGCGACCCGCTCTTCAACCGCCGCCCCGGAGGGACGTCCAGCCACGATCTCGCGCTGCTGCACCTGTCGACGGGCCCTCCCCTGGCCCCGCGCTTCCTCCCGATGCAGATCGTCACCGCGGCGGAGGCCGGCCTCTGGTCGCCGGGCACGGTGGCAACGATCATCGGCTGGGGCGCGACGTTCGCCGGCGGCCCGCTGACGCCGCAGCTGCAGCAGGCCGGCGTGCCGATCCTCGGCGACGGCACCTGCACGTCGGCCTACCCGTCGTCTGATCCCAACCCGTTCGACCTCGCGAGCATGTTGTGCGCCGGGGACGGCAGCGCCGACACCTGCACCGGCGACTCCGGCGGCCCGCTGATGGTCCCGCGCGTCGACGATTTCGCGCTGGCCGCCGTGACCTCCTACGGCATGGACTGCGGCAACCCCGCGCGGCCCGGCGTCTACGCGCGTGCCGGTGCCCAGAGCCTCAACGACTGGGTCCGCGCGCAGATACCGACGGCGAGCTTCACCATCACCCCCGCGCGCCCCGATCCCGGCGACGACGTGAACCTCCTCGCCTCGGGAACCCAGCCCGAGCCGGGACTGCGCGCGTACGCGTGGGACCTCGACGACGACGGGAGCTTCGACGACGCGACGGGTGACTTCGTGATCCTGCAGCGGATGCCCGCGGGCTCGACGGTCGTCAGGGTTCAGGAGAGCTACGCCGACGGCGACCGCGCCGTCGCGCGCGAGGTCGTGACCACCGCCGGCAGCCCGTTGCCCCAGCCGCCGCCACCGCCGCCGCCCCCGCCCAGGCCCGCCCCGCCGACGACGCCCGCGACCGCCCCCGGGGCGGCGCCCGCCCCAGCGGCCGCCTCCGACATCCCGCCGTCGCCTCCAGCGCTGCCCGCGTTCGCCCGCCTGCTGCCGGGCGCGCGGAGCGCGCATCTGTACAGCTTGTTCGACCGGCTGATCACGGTGCGCGTGCGCTGCTCGGCTCCCTGCACGCTGAACGCGCGCCTCGTGCTCGACGGGCGGACCGCGAAGCGCGTCGGGCTGTCACGGCGGGCGAGCAGCACGCTCATCGGCACCGGCGCCAGGCGCCTGCGCCGGAAGGGCACCTCCGCGCTCGCGATCCATCTGACGCGCAGGGGCGCCCGCGCGCTGCATCGCGCCGCCGGCGGCACGATGCGGCTACGGATCACGGCGCGCGCGGGCACGCGCCTGCAGAAGCTCGAGCGCACGATCGCGCTGCGCCGCTGAATGCCGGTCACTCCAGGATCGCCCCGGGCGCGCCGATAGACGCCCCAACAGTGACGTTCGTGCGCATCATCCTCACCCTGCTCGCCGCGACCCTGGCCGCCGGGCCGGCCGCCGCGGCCGCGGCGGACCGCTCCCCGCGGCCGAGCGCGCAGATCGTCGGCGGCCACGCGCCCACGCAGGCCTGGCCGGCGCAGACCTCGGTCGTCTTCAGCACCGCCTCGGGCACCTTCGTGTGCGGTGGGTCGCTCGTCAGCGCGCGCTGGGTGCTCACCGCGGGCCATTGCGCGACCGCCGACGACGGCAGCGCGCTGTCGGCCGGCGCGTTCTCGCTGCGCATCGGCGGGACGACGCGAGCCAACGGCACCGCCGCGACGGTCGACCTGGCCGTGCGCAACCCGCTCTACACCGCCGTCGGCACGCCCGTCAACGATCTCGCGCTGCTGCACCTGTCCGCGGCCTCCGGCAGGGAGCCGCTGCGGCTCATCGCGGCAGGCACCAGCGAGGCGGCGCTCTGGGCGGCCGGCGTGCAGGCGACCGTGATCGGCTGGGGCATCACGAATCCGGTGACCGGAACGCAGGCGACGACGCTCGTCGAGGCGCAGGTGCCGATGGTCAGCGACGCCTCGTGCCTGAACCGCTGGGGCGCCGTGAACTTCAGGTCCTCGTCCATGGTCTGCGCCGGCGGCGCGAGCATCGACACCTGCGGCGGCGATTCCGGCGGCCCGCTCATGGTCGTCCGCAACGGCGCGTTCGCGATCGTCGGGGTGACGTCCTGGGGCGGCGACCCCTGCGCACAGGCCGGCATGCCCGGCGTGTATGCGCGCGTCGCCGCTCCCGCGCTGAGCTCCTGGGTGCGCAGCTTCGTGCCGACCGCCGATCTCGCCTTCACACCGGCGGCGCCCGCACCCGGAGCGCAGGTCGACCTCAGCGCCACGTTCGGGTTTGGTTCGCATCCCGCCTCGCCGGCCCCCGCGGTCGGGTGGGATCTCGACGACGACGGCGCGTTTGACGACGCAACCGGCTCCGCGGCGACCGCGACGTTCGCGGCCGCCGGCAGCCACGTGGTGCGCGTGCAGGCGCTCTTCGCCGACGGCGACCGCGCCGTTGCCCGCGAGGTTGTCGGCGTTGCCGGCCCCGGTGACCCGCCGCCACCCACGCCCGACCCGGCGCCGACCGCGCCGGCGCCGACCCCGCTTCCCGCCACCGCCGCGCCGCAGGCCCCGCTCGCGACGCCCGCACAGGTCCAGCAGGTCCAGCAGGCGCTGCAGCAGCCGACGGGCTCGGGCGCGATCGGCACCGTCACGGTGCCGCCACGCGTGAAGCTCGGCACGCTGCGAGCGCGCAGCCTGCGCGTCGGCTACAGCTGCACGCGCGCCTGCACGATCAGCGGGCGCCTGACGCTCGACGCCGCCACGGCGAAGCGCTTCGGCCTGAGGACGAGCGGCGGCGCCGTCACGATCGGCCGCGCCACCGCGTCGCGCGCGACCGGGGGGACCTGGAAGCTGAGCATCCGCACGACAGCGCGAGCCCGCCGCGCCCTGCGTGGCCGCGCGGGCTTCCGCGTCCGCGTCACGACCGAGCTGAGCGCCGGCGGTCGCCGTCTGCTGGGCTCGGAGCGGGTCGCCGTCAGCCGCTGAGCCCGCACTCGGCGGGCTCAGCCGGCGAAAGACAGTGGACCGTGCACCCTCGATCGAGACGCATTCCACGGGCGCTTGCGCCCACGATCGCTCCGGCCCGGGAACCCCCGCTGCGCATACCGGTGACCGCTTAAGGCTGCTTCCTTCCGGACCTGACCTGATTCACGGGCCGACATCGCGCGGGACCCGGGCCATCAACACCACCGCAGGCGGGCTGACCCCGAAGGCCGCGCCCCTCAAGAGGGGATTCGGCCTCGCTAGAGCGGATTGCGAGCGACAGGGCACCGCTACCTCCCCGCCTAGCACGGTCCGTCGCCGAGTCTAGCCGGGCAGACCAAATAGGGTGCGCGGGGCGTGGACAAGAAAAACATCCTCTGGACCGTCACGGTCTTCTTTGGGACGTTCCTCCTCTTCGGGGGCGTCAACGAGGCAACTGCCAACAGCAGCACAGGCCTGCAGGCCGCCGTGCGGGTCGGCGTGCTCGTGCTCGTGATCGTCGTCGTCGTGGCCGTCGTCAAGCGCCGGGCAAAGCCTTGACATGATGTGTGAGTGAGTGCATACTCACTCTTGCCGTGACCCCCGCCCCCGCCACCGCCCGCACCCTCTCGACCGCCGACGAACGCCGGGAAACGGTCCTGGAGGCCGCGGGGCGCGTCTTCGCCGCGCGGGGGCTGCACGGCACGCCGACGATGGAGATCGCCAAGGCCGCCGGCATCTCCCAGGCCTACCTCTTCCGGCTGTTCCCCACGAAGGCCGAGCTCTTCATCGCGCTCGTGCGCCGCTGCAACGAGCGCATCCACCGGACGTTCGCCGATGCCGCCGCCGAGGCAACGGCATCCGGCGCGGACGTCCTGAAGGCGATGGGCGCCGCCTACGTCGGCCTGCTCTCCGACCGCGAGCTGCTGCTCGGCCAGCTGCACGCCCACGCCGCCTGCGACGACGAGGCCGTCCGCGCCGAGATGCGCCGGGGCTTCGAGCGCCTCGTGGCGCTCGTCGAGCAGGAGTCGGGCGCCTCCCCCGACGAGGTGCGCGCCTTCTTCGCCCACGGGATGCTGCTCAACGTCCTCGCCGCGATGCGCGCCGAGGAATCGGACGCGCACTGGGCGCAGGTCCTGCTCGGAACGCCCACCGACGAATGCTGCTGAGCAGCTCTTTTTTTGCCCCGCCAGTGAGTGATCGATCACACCCCGGCCGGAAGGAACGGACCCAGACCATGACCGCCACCGCCGCACCGCGCAGCCGCTGGACCCTCGCGATCGTCTCGATCGCCCTGTTCATGACGGCGCTCGACAACCTCGTCGTCGGCGTCGCGCTGCCGTCGATCCGCGTCGACCTCGGTGGTTCGATCGAGTCGCTGGAGTGGACCGTCAACGCCTACACGCTCGCGTTCGCGGTCCTGCTGATCACCGGCGCCGCGCTCGGCGACCGCTTCGGCCGCAAGCGCATGTTCGTCATCGGGCTGGGGATCTTCACCGCCGCGAGCGCGGGCGCCGCGCTCGCGCCCAGCATCGACGCGCTCATCGCCGCCCGCGCGATCCAGGGATTCGGCGCCGCGATCGTGCTGCCGCTGACGCTCACCCTGCTGTCGGAGGCCTTTCCGCCCGCCAAGCGGGGCGCCGCGCTCGGCATCTGGGCGGGCGTGAGCGGGCTCGGCGTCGCGCTCGGCCCGTTCGTCGGCGGCGCGGTCGTCGAGGGCATCGCCTGGCAGTGGATCTTCTGGCTCAACGTGCCGATCGGGCTCGTGCTGCTGCCCGTCGCCTGGGCGCGCCTGACGGAGTCGCACGGGCCGGCCAAGACGCTCGACCTCCCCGGCCTCGGCCTCGTGGGCGCCGGTCTCTTCGGCCTGACATTCGGGATCGTCCGCGCAACCGCGCTGGGCTGGACCTCGACGACCGTCGTCGCCTCGATCGCCGGCGGCGTGGCGCTGCTCGCCGCGTTCTTGTGGTGGGAGACACGGGCGCCGGCCCCGATGCTGCCGCTGCGCTTCTTCCGCTCGCGCGCGTTTGCGTCGACCAACGGCGTGTCGTTCGCGATGTTCTTCGGAGCCTTCGGCTCGATCTTCCTGCTGTCGCAGTTCTTCCAGACCGCGCAGGGCTACTCGCCGTTCGAGGCGGGCCTGCGGACGCTGCCGTGGACCGGCATGCCGATGATCGTCGCGCCGATCGCGGGCCTGCTCAGCGACCGCATCGGCTCGCGCCCGCTCATGGCCGCGGGCCTCGGGCTGCAGGCGATCGCGATGGCCTGGCTCGCCGCGGTCTCCTCCCCCGAGGTCGCCTACTCGAGCCTCGTCGTCCCGTTCGTCCTCGCGGGGACGGGCATGGCGCTCGTCTTCGCGCCGTCGGCGAACGCCGTGCTGTCGGCGGTGCGCCCGCAGGAGGCCGGCCAGGCGTCGGGCGCGACGAACGCGATCCGCGAGCTCGGCGGCGTCATGGGCGTGGCGGTGCTCGCGTCGATCTTCAGCGCCCATGGCTCCTACGCCTCGCCGCAGGCCTTCAGCGACGGCGTCGTCGCCGCGCTGCCGATCGCCGCCGCGATGCTCGCGGCCGGTGCCGGGATCGCGCTGCTCGTCCCGGGGCGCCGCGCGCCCCGCGCGACGGCGACGGCCGCCGTGCCCGAGGCCGCCGCAGTCAGCGCCGCGGGAGCGTGATGATGCGTGTCGCGGTGCCCTGCGCGGTGCGGCGGATGCTCGTCACGTAGGCGGCGCCCGGCGCGAGCGCGGTGGTCCAGAGCGTCACGTCGACGCCCTCGGGGCCGCGCTCGGGCAGCCGCGGGGCGCGCCCTCGGGGGTAGCCCGCCCCGTGGCGGCTGCGCCCCGGCTCGTGCCCGGCGTCGCGGCGCGCGGCCGGGACGGTGCGATAGAGGCGCTCGTCGGCCGTGCCGCGGCGCCCGCGGCGCGGCCCGAGCAGCACCTCCTGCCCCTCCGGCGAGGAACGCACGTACAGCAGTTGCCCGCCGAGCTCGGAGGGGTTCAGCAGCAGCGCGCCCGCGCCCTCGCGCACCCGGCGCAGGACGGTGACCCGGGCCGTCGGCACGAAGATCTCCTCGATCCGGCTCGCGGAGCGCGTGGCGACGTGGAACACCAGCCGGTCTGCGTCGATCGACGGGCGCCCGATGCGGTCTGGACCGATGACACGGCGTAGCTCGACGGACGCCTCCCCAGGGGCGGTGAGGTCGACCGCGCGCAGGACGTCGGCGCCGCCCTCATGCGCGCGCCAGACGAGCCAGCGATCCGACAGCGCGGGCTCCTCGGCGCCCGGCGCGCCGATGCGCAATACCGGTTCGAGCGATCCCTGTCGCACGACGACAAGCTCCTCGCCCTCGCGCCAGACGACAGCGCTCGGGCCGAGCGCCGGATCGGCGCCGGGGAGGACGACCGGCGCGCCGCCGGGCACCTGCACGAGACCGGCGCCGCCCCCGGGAAGCTGCCACGCGACCGCGTCGCCGCCGGCGCTGGGGTCCGTTCCGAGCTCGGTCAGGACGGCCGGCTCTGCCGCCGCAGCCGCGGGCGCGCCGCCGAGGGCGAGCGCGAGCGCCGCGGCGCCCAGCGCGACCGCGCCCGCCGCGCGGATGGCGCGCAGGACGCCGGGTCTGTCGCCCATCGCCGCCGCGAGCCGCAGGCCGAGCGCGGTGCGCTGCAGCGGCGCGAGCGTCACGACCGGCCCGATCCGCCCGGCCGCGAACGCCGCGCCGACCGCGACCCCGACGCCGGGCTCGCCGAGCGCGAGGCAGGCCGCCGCGAGCGCATAGACGGCGAAGGACAGCACGAAGGTCGTGAAGCCCAGTCCCAGCAGGACGCCGTACAGCGCTGCGGCCAGCGGGACGGGCAGGACGCGGCGCCACGACTCCGGAACCTGGCGGCGGACCTGCGGCACGATCCGGCGCCCGGCGGCGTCGCCCGCGGCGGCGGCGACCAGCCCGGCGGCCGCGATCGCCGCGGCCGCGCCGCCGCCCGTGCCCAGCGCGCGTCCGAGCAGCGCGAGCCCGCCGAAGGTCGCGACGCCGCCGGCCAGCGCGCCGGCCGCGAACGCCGCGCACGCCACCGCGGTCACGCGCAGGCGCCCGGCGTAGCCGCCGGGTGCGAGCGTGTCGACCATCGAGAAGCCGCAGGGCGACCATGCGCCCGCGACGCCCGCGACGAGCGCCGCCAGGACCAGGGCGCTCAGCACGGGACCTTCGTCTGGACGTACATCACGCAGAACACGTGGCGCCTGCGGTAGCAGTACCCACGCAGCGCGGCGTCGCCGTTGATGCGCCGCGACGAGGTCGTGCAGCAGTCCGAGAGCTTGCGCACGTGCCCCCCGCAGCAGCGAAACCAGGCGCCATCGGTGCGCGTCGCGATGCCGAAGCGCCGTCCGGCCGCCGAGCAGACGCGCGTGCGCGTCGCGGGCGGCTGCGGGCGACCGTCGGGATCCAGGAGCGGCGCGCCGGCTTCGTCGACCGGCGCTCCCTGGCCGTCGATCAGGCGGCCGAGGTCGTCGACCTCGCGGCCGTCCTTCGCCCGCAGCGGATAGCCACGGGTGTCGGTGCGGGGAAGGCCCGTGGGATGCGGGCAGCCGTCGGTCGTGTAGATGTGCCCGCAGAAGTGCAACGCCTCGGCCTGCCCCGGCGCGATCAGCGCGCCGATCGCGCGCACGGCTGCGATCGCCCCGACGGCCGCGCTCGCCCGCCCGATGAAGCCGCGGCGCGAGCTCGGCGGTGCGCTCGCGGGGCCCGGCGCGCCACCGTCGCGCGCGCGCGCCGCCGCCACCACAGACGCCAGCTGGCGGCGCGTGTTGACCGTCCCCTTCGCGAGCACGGTGCCATCGGCGGCGATGGCGACCGCGAACGGCGCGCCGGGGACGGCGGCCGCCGCCCACGCGCCGGCGTCCCGGTCCTCGTCGTAGAACGTGGCGCCGAGCTCGCGCGCAGGCTGCTCGAGGCTGCGACACAGCCGGCAGCCCGTCGCGACGAAGAACGCCAGGCGCGGCGCGAGCGGCAGGTCGAGGCGCTGCCCGAGCGGCGGGCCCTCGCTCGTGACCTCCAGCGCCGCGTCGGGCGCGGCGCCGCGCAGCGTGCGCGCCACGACGATCGCGGCCCCGAGCACGGCGGCCGCGGCGGCGACGGCCCGGATGGACGCGGGTGCGGCCGCGCCGCCGCCCGCGCTCAGCCCGAGCAGCACCGCGCCGCCGGCCAGCAGCAGGGTGCGGGCGACCGAGCCCCACGAGACCCGGCCGCGCGCGCCGAAGCAGCCGCACGGCGCGCCGGCGCGACCGCGCGCGATCGCGCCGACCTGGGCGGCCGCGAACGCCGCCAGCACCGCCCCGGCGGCCCAGGGGGCGGGCCGCCAGCCGGCGAGCAGGGCGCCCGCGAGTGCCGTCTCGAGCGCCGCCAGCGGCGCCCAGGCGGCGCGCGCCGCGCGGCCATGCACGCCGAACGTGCCCGCGGCGATTGCGGTGCCGGTCCGGTCGCCCGCCTTCAGCCCTGCCGCGACGAGGAGCGCCGCTGCGATCAGCGCGGCGAGAAGGGCATGGAGCAGCATGCGCGCCGCGCGACGCTAGCGCATGCCGGCGCGCGCACGCGCCGACCTCAGAGGCCGATCGGGTGGCGGACCTTGAAGCCGGTGCGCGCGCCGATGACCGGGCGCCAGCGCACGCCATGTGCGCCGCCGCGATCGCCGACCGCGCTCGTGTCCAGGCGCAGCCCCGCGACCTCGGTGTAGACGTGCGAGCGGTTGGCGTAGATCGTCACCCAGCGGCCCTGCCCGCCGGCGGCCCAGCGTGCGAAGCTGCCGCTCACCATCGTCGTGCGCAGCATCCCGGTCTTGATGAGGCCGTAGCCGACGGCTCCGGAGCAGTCGTAGGCCTTGTCCTCGACGACCCCGTGGCCGCCGCCCCACCTGTAGCGCTTGCCGACGATGCGGTTGTACTGCGAGATGAGCGAGCGCACGCGCCGGGGAGCGTCGCGCGGAACCGCCGCCTTGCCGTCCGTGCGGATGCGGGCCGTGGTGCCGGGGATCATCGTCGTGGTGGCGGGCAGCGGCTCCCCCTGGGTCAGGCCGGGCTGAACCTGGCCGGGGAGAACGTCGGGGATGTCGCCGAACAGGGTGCCGCCCGGGGAGAGGGACGGGTCGTCGCCGGGCCACGTGAGGAGGTCCTCGGCCGTCGCGACCGCGTCGTCGGGCGCATCGACGACCTCGATGCCGCCGGCGGGCGTCGGCATCGCGACCTGCTTGGCCTGGGCGGGCGCCGCCAGGGCGGCGAGGGCAAGGACCGGCGCGAGCGGACCGAGAATGGTGGCGAATCTGGGCATAGGCCCGGACATCGGCAGAACCGGGGGTTCGCCTTGAGCCCCGCGCCGGTCCCTGGACGACGGGGGGCGCCGTTGCGCGGCCCTCGAGCAGCACCTACCATGGACGGGTATGGCCGCGCGTCTCCACAGGTTCGTCACCCACGCCGCGAACGCCTGACACGGCGCCCGCGGGCAGCGCCCGGGCACCCATCGCACCACGCCGCTCGACGAGGCCCTGGAGCACCCCTCGATGAACGTCGCATCCGCCGGTGTCGGCCGGCGACCCGATCTCGATGCCGAGCTCGCGCGGCTCGACGACCCTGACCTCAGCGCCGCGCGCGTGCTCGCCCAGCACCGCGGCCGCTGGCTCGTGGCCGGCGGCGACGAGCCGCCCCGGCTCGTGGCGGCCCGCGGGCGCCTGCGCGGCGCGGGCCGCGCGCCGGTCACCGGCGACTGGGTGACGATCGACGCCGACGGCGTCATCGCCTCGGTCCTCGAGCGCCGCGGGACGATCATGCGTCGCGCGGCCGGTTCGCCGGTCGCCGCACAGGTGCTCGCCGCCAACGTCGAGCTCGTCCTCGTCGTCGAGCCGCTGCCCGAGCCCAACGAGCGCCGCGCGGAGCGGATCGTCGCCCTCGCGCAGGCCGGCGGCGTGCCGGCCCTGATCGTGCTCACGAAGGCCGACCTCGACCCCGAGGGAGCGGCGGCGGCGGCGCGGCTCGCCGACCGCCTCGGGCTCGGCGAGGGCATCGCGGTGAGCGTCCACGACGAGGAGTCCGTCGCCGCCGTCGCGACGCTGCTGGAGCCCGGCAGCACGACCGTGCTGCTCGGCCCCTCGGGCGCGGGCAAGTCGACGCTCGTCAACGCCCTGCTCGGCTTCGACCGCCAGGACACGGGCGAGCTCTCGCAGGCCGGGGACGCCAGCCGCGGGCGCCACACGACCGTCACGCGCGACCTGCTCGCGCTGCCCGGCGGCGCGCTGCTGATCGACACGCCGGGCATTCGCGAAGCCGGCCTGTGGGACGGCGGCGTCAGCGCGACGTTCGCCGACCTCGAGGCGCTCGCGCTGGAGTGCCGCTTCGCCGACTGCGGGCACACCAACGAGCCCGGCTGCGCGGTCCGCGGCGCCGGCGACCCCGAGCGCATCGAGGCCTGGCGCAAGCTCGAGCGCGAGCAGGAGTGGATCGAGGACCGCCGCGCGGCGTCGCTCGCGCGCGAGAAGTCGGGGCGCTCCTACAAGCGCGTCATCCGCGAGGCGCGCGAGCTCAAGGGCGACGGCTGAGCCGCGCTCGCCGGCGCCGGCGCGGGCAGGTGGATCTCGCCGTGGACGAGGGCGAGGATGACGCCGGGCAGCCGGCCGTGCGCTCCCAGCTTGCGCGTCGCGTTGCGGACGCGCGTCTTCACGGTCTCGGGCGAGAGGGAGAGCTCGCGGGCGATCTGGTCGGTCGTACCGCCCTGCGAGAGCATCCCGAGGACCTGCGCCTCGCGCACGGAGATCCCGCGCCCGCCCCGGGCCTGCTCCCGCCCCGGCATCCGCGCGACACGACCCTCACGCACGGGCGGATGGTCCTCAACCACCACGACCTCGACTTCCGCCTCTGTGCCGGCCATCAGTGCGACAGCAGCGACTGGACGGATCGGACCTCGTCCATCGAGGCGCAGAACACATCGAGGACCTCGGGGTCGAAGTGCGCGCCGCGCTCGCGGGTCATCCACGCGATCGTGGTCGTCACTGACCAGGCGGGGCGGTACACCCGATCGGAGGTCAGGGCGTCGAAGACGTCGGCGACGGCAACGATCCTCCCCTCCAGCGGGATGCCCGTCCCCGACAGACCGGCGGGATAGCCGCTGCCGTCGAACTTCTCGTGGTGCGTCCGCGCGATCAGCGCGGCAAGATCGAGCAGGCCGCTGCACGAGCCCCGCAGCATCTCGTAGCCGACCGTGGCGTGGGTCTCGATCGCCAGGCGCTCGTCGGCGGTCAGCGGTCCGGGCTTGAGCAGGATCGCGTCCGACAGGGCGATCTTGCCGACGTCGTGGAGCACGCTGGCGAGCTGGAGCGACTCGGCATGCAGGCCGAGCTTGTTCCCCATCAGGGCCGAGTAGTGGCCGACCCGCTTGAGGTGCCGGCCGATGCCCGGGTCGCGGTACTCGGCTGACTGGGCCCAGCGGTGGATCGTCTCTGCCTGCAGCACGCGGCCGCGCATCGCCGCGGCCTCGACGCGCTGCAGCGCCTCGGTGAGCGCGCTCGTCCGCAGCCGCAGGATGTCCTCGAGGTCCAGGCGCGCGGCGCGCTCACGCGCCTCGACGTCGCGCCGACGCAGGGCGTTCATCACGCCGATGAGCACCGCCGAGCGGCGGACGGGTTTGCTGAGGTAGCCGTACGCGCCGTAGTCCATCGCGACCTGCGCGATCTCCGGATCCTCCAGCGCGCTGATCAGCAGCGTCGCCGTATCGGGGTGCTCGCACAGTGCGTAGCGGATGAGATCCAGGCCCGACTCACCGGGCATGCTCACGTCGCTGAGCAGCAGGGGGATGGCCTCGCGACCGAGTACCGCCCGGGCCTCGCGCGCGCTTCCGACGCCGCGGGCGTCGTACCCGGCCTCGGCGAGCATGCTCACAAGTCCTTCGCGCATCGCCGCGTCGTCGTCGACGACGAGGATGATGCAGGTGGCGCGCGGCTGCGTTGGACAGATCTCCTGAAGCCCGCCCTCGCCGTCGCAACCGCGCGGTGCGCGCGGCTCGCCGGTGAAGAGCTCGCCGGGGTCGCGGACCCGGCGCGCCTCGGCCACTGGCCCGCCGCGGCCGCAGGTCACCTCCGCCCCCTGCCCCAGCCGCGCATACTCGCCGTCGACCTCGCGGCGCAGCGCCGAGACGCAGCCGGTCAGATCCCGTGCATCGGCCGCGCCCGGCTGCCGCGCCGCGCCGAGGCTCTCCTCCAGCTCGCGCGCCAGCGCGGAGCCGTGCTGCAGCCCGAACGTCCCGAGCGCGCCGGCGAGCTTGTGCGCGTCGCGCTCGCCGGCCGCGCGCAGCATGTCGCCGAGCTTCCCGGCGGCGATCGCGGCGACCGCCGCCTCGACGCTGAGGACGCGCTGCTGGAAGTCGTCGTGGTGCGCGAGGAAGATCTTCTGCAGGCCGGTCGACAGGTCGGTCATCTCGGCGCCTCGGGGCGGGCGAGGATCGCCGAGATCTCATCGGTCAGCGTCATCGGATCGAACGGCTTGCTCAGCATTCCGGCGATGTCCAGCTCGGCGAACCGCAGCCGATCGGCAGCCTGGGTCTTCGCCGTCAGCAGGATCACCGGGATGTCGCGCGTCCGCGGGTCGTCCTGCAGCCGCGCGAACGTCGTCGGCCCGTCGAGGGCGGGCATCATGACATCGAGCAGGATCGCGTCGGGACGCTCGGCCCGTGCCATCGCGATCGCGCTCGCGCCGTCGCCGGCGCTCGAGACACGCCAGCCGCCGACGGCCTGGAGGCTGAGCGCCGCCACCTCGCGGATGTCGTCCTCGTCATCGACGAGGAGAATGTGCTTCGGCAGCATGCCCGGCCTCCTGGGTATCGCGTTGGGTGCGAGGCCGGGCAAGCAGCGTCATGACGCGCCACTGGAACTCCTCGGGAGTGAGCTGGCCCTTCGACAGGATCTGGGTGACCGCGCCGACGCAACGTCGCTCGCGCTCGGCATCCTGGACGGCGGCGGCCTCGTAGCCGACGACCGACAGCGCGCTCGTGCGCCCGTGGCGGCCCAGCCAGTTCTGGATGCCGGCGCCCTCGGCGTCCGGCAGGTCGTCGTCGAGAACGATGAGGTCGGGGCGGATCCGCTCGCACAGCGCGACGGCCTCGCGCCCGCTGGTGGCGCCGAAGCTCGCGACCCCGCAGCGGCCGAAGAGGCCGCTCAAGATCTTGGCGACGGCTCGGTCGCGCTCGACGAACAGCACGCGGAACGTGTCGTCGCGCGGCCGGATCGCCTGGTCGAGCGCGACGAGCAGCCGCGCCGGGGTGGCCGGCTTCTGGATCCAGTCATCGACGGCGATGTGCGTCGTCTCGGCATCGCAGCCCGGCAGGACGCTCAGCACGATGACCGGGATGTCCGCGGTGTCGGCGTGTTCCCGCAGCGCCGCTACGGTCTCCATGCCGCTCATGCCCGGCAGTTGCTGATCGAGCAACATCACGTCGGGGCGCTCGTCGAGCGCGCGCTGCACCGCCTCCTCGCCCGAACGGGCGAGCGTGACGCCGAAGCCGTGCTCCTCGAGCATGGTCCCGGTGACCTCGAGGAATTCGTCGTTGTCGTCGCACATGAGGACCGACCCGCGCTCGCCTCCGGCGCGCGGCGTGTAGGTCGCGGCCGTGTCGGGAGCGGCGGGGATGACGAACGAGAACGTGCTGCCGCCGTCGGGTCCGCTGAACGCCCAGATCCGGCCGAGGTGGTGCTCGACGATCGAGCGGCTGATCGCGAGACCCAGTCCGGTGCCGCCGGTCTGGCGCGAATCGGAGGAGTCGATCTGCTGGAAGCGCCCGAAGATCGACTCGAGCTTGTCGGCCGGGATGCCGGGCCCCTCGTCGCGGACCGAGAAGAGGACATCGTCGCTGCGGCGCTCGGAGCTGATCAGGACGGTCCCGCCGACGGGTGAGAACTTCACGGCGTTGGAGATGAGGTTCGTCAGGGTCTGGATCAGGCGGTCCTCGTCGGCCGCCAGCGTCCCCGGCGCCGCGTCGACGGCGAGTGTCACGTCGGCGGCGACGGCCGCCGGGAGCACGGCGTCGGTGGCCCGCGCGATGAGCTGCGCGGCGTCGCACTGCGACTCGCGCAGGTGCAGCGCTTCGGAGTCCAGGCGCTCGAGGTCGAGGATGTCGTTGATCAGGCGCACGAGGCGATCGGTGTTCTGCACCGCGATCTGGACCATCCGCTGGGCGCGATCGCTGAGCGGGCCGACGACGCCACTCTCGAGCAAGCCGAGCGAGCCCCGGATCGAGGTCAGGGGGGTGCGCAGCTCGTGGCTGACGACGGAGGTGAACTCGTCCTTGACGCGCTCGATCTCGCGGCGTTCGCTGATGTCGCGCAGGACCACGACCGCCCCGCGCATGCGGCCGCCCTCGACGATCGGCGTGCCCGTGTACTCGACCACGAAGCGCGTGCCGTCCTTGCGCCAGTAGACGTCCCGATCGCACTGGAGCAGCGTCCCATCCAGCTGCGACGCATGGATCGGGCATTCCTCGATCGGGTATGGGGTGCCGTCGGGCTTGGAGTGGTGCAGCGCGTCGTGCAGCGTACGGCCGATGAGCTCGTCGGCCGCGTATCCGGTCATCTGCGTCACGGCTGGGTTGACGAACGTCACGGCGCCACGGGCGTCGATGCCGATGATGCCCTCCCCGGCGGCGCCGAGGATGAGCTTGTTCTGTTTGGCGAGCACCGCGCTGCCGGCGAGCGCGCGCATGTCGGCGAACGTCAAGGTCGTGCGCACGAACGCGACGACGAGCGTCAGCGTCGCGAGGATCACGGCCTGGTCGCTGAGCCGGTGCCAGTGGTCGTACATCGTCAGGGTGACGCCGACGACGGCGAAGCCGATCGTGAGAACCAGCCTGCTCCAGCGCCGGTCGCCGTCGCTGACGGTCACCGTCGGCTCGTGCCAGGCTGCGAGCGCGATGAGGAGCATCATCGCGGGCCAGGTCGCATCCAGCAGCGTTCCGAACCCATAGGTCCCGGCCGCCGCGCCGTGGAGGTAGAGCGCGTCGACGACGGCCTGCAGCGACCAGACCAAGGCGAGCACCGCCCAGACCCGGCCGGGGCGCCCGTTGCACATCGCGAACACGCCGATGAGCAGGCCGAGGATCATCACGTCGACGAGCGGATAGGCGAGGTTCACCCAGACGGCGCCGGCGCTCGCGCCGGTGTCGGCGAGGACGGGCGCCACGAGTGCCGCTCCGAGCGCGGCGAGCGCCAGCCCGCCGACGAGCGCGTCGACCCAGACGCTCCTGCGGACGCACGACAGCCCGGATCGCATGAGCGCGAGCACGGCGGCGACCGACAGGCAGTAGTAGACGAGCCAGAGGCCGTCGCCCGCCGACGGATAGGGCGCGATCGCGCCGCCGTCATAGAAGAAGAGATACACCGTCTCGCCGCCCCCCCAGGACAAAATCCCGGCGCCGAGCAGCGCCCAGGTCGCGCGTGATCGGGCCACGAGCAGCGCGCGCACGAGACACAGCGCGGCGGGCACCGCGACGACCGCGATGAACAGCACCTTGTAACCGGTGCTCGCCGCGTCGCCGGGGCCCCCGGCCGCGGCGATGGCGAAAACCGCGAGTCCGGCGGTCCCGGCGGCCCACAGCCCGCGCACGACCCACCTCGCCACCGGGGTGAACGACGCGACCGCCAGCATGCGGCGGGCGCCAGGTTGCGGGTCGGCCCGATCTGCCGACTCGGCGCGCGTGGTGATCAAGCTCACCCGTTCACTATCGACCGAGGGTGGCGCGTGGCCCATCCGTCAGATGACGGATCTTTGAAAAACAGTCAGATCAGTCGATGAGCCCGAGGCGCAATGCGACGGCGACGGCCGACGACCGGTCGGACACCTCGAGCTTGACGTAGATGTTCTCCATGTGGGTTCGCACGGTGGAGACGGCGACGGTCAGTTCCTCGGCGATCCGGGGCGCGGAGAGCCCGCCGGCGGCGCGCTGCAGGACCTCGACCTCGCGCGGTGTCAGCAGCGGCGCGGCCAGCTCACCGCCGCGGCGCGCGAGAAAGTGCCCGAGCTCGTGGGCGATCCCGTACAGCGACCGCATCAGGCGCTCGCCGATGATGATCTCGCTGTCGGCCTTGAGCTCCACGACGGCGAGAACCTCCCCGTCCATGAGGGCGGGGATCGCGATCGCGCCGCGCAGCCCCGTGCTCTGCGCAGCGCCATCCGGCGGGTCGGCCGTCGCAGGATCCCCGTGCGCCCAGCTCAGCGGCCTGCCCGCCTCCCACGCGCGCCCCGGCAGTCCGCTCGGGCGGCGCAACGGCCTCGCGCCCGCCGCCGTCTCGAAGCGCGGCACGACGTCGCGCTCGTGCCAGATGACGCGCGGGACCAGGACGTCGTCACGCGGCACCCAGAACACGCCCTCGACGCATTCGAGCGCGTCAGCGAGCCGCGCGAGCAGCCCGTGGGCGCCGCGCTTGAGGCTGTCCCACGCGACGAGCGCCTCCGCAACCGCGACATGCGCCGCGATTTCGCGCTCGGCGCGCCGGCGGTCGGTGAGGTCCTCGACGAGGCCGAGGATGTGGTCGGGCCGGTTCTCGTGCTCCTCGACCGCCGCGAGCGTCGCACGCAGATGGCGGCGGCCGCCGTCCGGGCGCGTGATGCGGTACTCAATCGTCCAGGGCCCGGAGTTCTCGATCAGCCTTGCGCCGGCCTCCTTCACACGCCGGCGGTCATCGGTGTGCAACCTCGCGAGGATGCTCTTGGGGGTGAGCTCGAACCCGCCGGGCTCGACGCCGAAGATGCGATAGAGGTTGTCGGACCAGAGCACGGCGTTCGTCGCTGGAACGAACACCCAGCTGCCGGTCTGCACCGTCCGCTCGGCCCATGCGAACAGCCTCTGCAGACGCTTGACCTCGTCGTATGGGGCTCCCACATCTGACATCCGAGTCTGAGTAAAGCGTAACGCCCGGGCGGCTATATGCCGCATTTGCAGTGAGTAGACCGGTCTCCCTCCCGACGTGACCAACTGGGCCGCAACGAAAAGGTTTCGATGCGTTCACAGGCCGAGCGACAGCACCACCAGTGCGGCGCGGCGCAGCACGTCGCCGAGCGCCGTGCCCTGCTCCGGCGGCAGCTGCTCGATCACGACCTCTCCGGCGAGCCGAAGGTTGTGCGCGAGGCGCTCGATCGGGAAGTTGCGGCCGTGGAGCACGCGGGCCAGCCAGGCCGCCTGCTCGTCGAGATCGGTCGCGCCGATGATGTCGCCGGCCGCCCACGAGAGCAGCCACTGGTTGTCGTGGCGGCACCAGTCCATGCCTGCGGCGCCGTAGCGCTCGTCCTCGTCGGGGTAGTGGTCGTGATAGCGGTCGCACACGATGCGGGCGAGCGCGACGAGGTCCAGCGGCTCGCCGCCGAGCTCGGCGACGGTCGGCGGCGGTGTGCCGCTCGGCGGGCGCAGGCTCATTCGGCCACGACCTCGTACGTGTGCAGGTGATCGAGCCGGCGCAGGGAGATGTCCTGCTTGAGGCCGGGGTCGATGCGGTCGTGGGAGACCCGATGTGCGGCGCTCTTCATGTACGCGGTGAACGCGGCGCGATCGCGCCACCGGCTCACCATGAGGATCTCGCCGGGATCGCGATCGGACTGCCACACCTGCAGGTCGACGAAGCCGTCCGCCTCGTCGGCCAGGTGCGCGCGGCCGCGAAACGCCGTGACGAGCTCGGGCGCGCGCTCGGCGGGGATCTCGAGCCGGGACATCGATACGTACATTCAGGGGACCGCCTTGGTGGAGGTGGGGGCCGGTCCCGCGGCGCCGGCCGCGCCGGCGACGCGGTCGCGCCCGCCGGCCTTGGCCTCGTAGAGCGCGCCGTCCGCGGCGAGGACCGTCGCCCGCGCGTCCGCCGCGAGCGGGGCGATGCCGATGCTCACGGTCACCGGAAGCTCGTCGTCGGCCGCGATCGCCTGGCGGATGCGCGCGCCGACCTCGCGCGCCTCTCCGGGGCCGGTCCTGGGCAGCAGCACGGCGAACTCGTCGCCGCCGACGCGCGCGGCGAAGTCATGGCTGCGCAGCGTCCGGGAGATGGCGGCGCCGATGCGCCGCAGCAGGCGATCTCCGGCGGCGTGGCCCAGGGTGTCGTTGACGGTCTTGAACTTGTCGACGTCGATCATGAGCAGGGTGCCGGTGGCGGCCGGCCCCCGTGCGTGCATGCGGTCGTCGAAGGCCCGCCGGTTGCCGAGATCGGTCACCGCATCGCGGAACGCGAGGTCCTTGAACGCCCCGGCGAGGCGCACGTACTCGCGCGCCGTGGCCGTGGCGCCCTCGGTGACCGCGGCCATCCGCTCGGCGACGCCGTCCGACGGCAGCGACGTCTCGAGATCCTGACGCGCCGCCCGCCGCGCCGGCCGCAGGAGCTGCAGGATCTCGGGAGCGGGCCGGGCGGGCCCGCGCAGGAGCCGCTCGACGACGAAGAGCACCTCCATGCTGTTGTCGACGCGCACGTATCCGGCCTCGACGAGGCCCGGCGGGTACCGCGCGACCGCCGAGCATGACCCGCGTGGCCGGACAGGCCTCGTGGACTGCGTGCAGCGACTCCGCGAGCACGCCGATGCCGACGCTGATGGCGAACGCGAGGCCGGTGACGGCCGGCTCGTGCTCGGCGGCGAAGCGCCGCAGCGCATCGACGGGAACGTCCCCGCCGAGGTACAGCACGTCGAACCCGGCGCCCTCCAGGACGTCGGCGATCATCCGCAGGCCGAGCACGTGCTGCTGGCCTTCCACCGCGGCGAGCAGGACGCGCTCGCGGGTCCGCGCGCGCGCCACCGTCAGCCGGTCGAAGAGCTTGACGAGGACGGCCTGGCTGACGGCCGTCGCGAGATGCTCGTCGGCGACGGTGATGGCGTTGGCCTCCCAGAGCTCGCCGATCCGCGTCATCGCCGGTTCGATGACGAGCGACTGCACCGCCGAGGGCGTCAGCCCCGCCTCGAGCGCCTGATCGACGACGCCTCCGGCGCCCGCGGTGTCGGCGACGCGCAGCGCGTCGCCGTAGCGACGCGCCAGGACCGGGGCCTCGGCGTCAGCCTCCCGTCGTCCCGTGCGCGCGTGCACGTCAGCGCTCGTGAACCACGCTCAACGGCGCGGACAGAGGCGCCCGTCCGTCGGCGGGCAGCGCGGCGGGAGGCCCGAAGCGCGTGCCCTGGCCCTCGCCGACACCTGCGTCTGCGAGCAGCAGCCGCGTCGCCTCGTCCACCACGCCGTCGGCCGCCGTGGCGATCCGCAGGCCGCGGGCCAGATCGACGAACGCACGCACGAACTGCTCGTCAGACGGCGTCGACCGCAGTTCGGCGACGAAGCTCGCGTCGATCTTCAGCGCGTCGAGCGGGAGGCGCTTGAGGTGGCCGAAGCCGGCCGAGCAGGTGCCGAAGTGATCGCCGGTGATGGCGGCTCCGAGCTCGTGCATGCGCTGCGCGAACGCCGACGCGACCGGCCCGTTGGAGATGAGGGCGTCCTCTGAGAGCTCGAACGTCAGGAGCGCCGGATCGGCGTGTCCGTCGGCCATGGCCTCCTCGGTCCGCCGTGCGAGGTCGGGGTCACCGAGCGATGCCCCGTGGACGTCGACGGCGACAGCGTGCCCGTGACCGGCGAGCGCGACGGCGCGGCCGATCAGCAGGTCGTCGAGCTCGGGCATCAGCCCGAAGCGCCCAGCGACAGGGTGAAAGTCGGCAGGCGAGATGAGCCTCCCGTCGCCCGAGGGCAGGCGCAGCGTCAGCTCGTGCTTGCGCGGCTCGCCGTCGGCGAGGCCGGCGACCGGCTCCGCGAAGACGACGAACAGGTCCCGGTCGGCTGCCGCTCTGAGCAGTTCCAGCAGCTCACGCTGGACCGGTTCTCGACCGTTTCTGAAATCTGTCATCGCATGACCGCCGACCATTTGAGCACACCGCGCCCAACGCCCGTGGAAAGTCACCCTTAACCGGAGATCTCCCCCACGCGCCATCCGGTCGCGCTCGCCGCGCGCGGTAGGGCCGCAGCGGCCGGGTCCTACGCCACGTCGCGCAGGACGTCCGCATCGTCTGCGAGCCTGCTCCGCAGCGTCTTCTTCAGGGCGCCGTGGATCTGGCAGACGCGGCTCTCCGAGACGCCGAGCACCTTGCCGGTCTCGCGCAGCGTGAGGTTCTTGACGTACAGCAGGACCGCGACCTCGCGCTCGCGGCGGCCGAGCGCGGCGAAGGCGCGGTGGAAGCGATCCTTCGCGTCGTGGATCGCGGCCTCGCGTGCCGGATCGGTGGTCTTGTCGGGGCTGGGCAGGACGTCGATGCGCTCGACGCTGGCGCCATCGTGCGCGAGCACGAGCGTGTTCAGCGACGTCACGTCGGAGGTGATGAGGTCGCGCTGGCGGTTGCGCAGCCCGGGCAGCGTCATGTTCAGCGCGTCGGCGAGCTCGCCGTCGTCGGGCGAGCGGCCGTGGATCGAGCGGAACTCCGTCTCGACGAGCCGCATGTCCCGCTCCCAGCGGCGCAGCGAGCGCGGCACGCAGTCGCCGCGGCGCAGCTCGTCGATGACCGCGCCGTGGATGCGCGTCCAGAGGAACTGCTCGAGCGTCGCGCGCTTCTCGGGGTCGTAGCGGTCCAGCGACTTGATCAGCGCCTCCAAGCCGGCCGAGACGAGATCGTCGACCTCGCAGCTGGCGGGCAGCTCGCCGACCCTGCGATAGGCGATGAACTTCACGAGCGGCGCGTACGTGAGCACGAGGCGATCGCGCAGCCGAGGATCACCGCTGCGCTGGTACTCGCGCCACAGCGCCATCGCGTCGCGGGACTCGATCCAGCGCCGAGCAGCGGTCGTAGAACGGTCAGGCGTGGCGGTCGCGGTCATGTGCTCCCTTTCGACCGGGAGGCCCGCGCCTGCCATCCTCCGATCCGATGAAACCGATGAGGATCTACACTCGGTTTACGTTTACTGCAATCGCAGTGTCCCAAGTGGCCAAATGAGCCGGGCCACCACCCGCGTGCGGGTGCTCGTGGTCGACGATCACCCGCTCTACCGCAAGGCGGTCATCGACGCTGTCAAGAGCCGGGCGAACCTCGAGTTCGTCGGCGAGGCGGCCGACGGTCGCGAGGCTCTGGAGGAGATCCGCCGCGTGCTTCCGGACGTCGCGGTCGTCGACATCCTCATGCCGGGACTCGACGGCTTCGACGTGCTCAACGTCGTCCAGCGCGATGCCCTCCCGACCCGCGTCCTGCTGCTCACGGCGAGCGTCGACTCGGCGGCCGCCTACAAGGCGATCGGCGCCGGTGCAGCCGGATGCCTGCTCAAGAGCACGGGCGTCGACGAGCTCTGCGACGCGATCGCCGCGGTGGCGCGTGGTGAGACCGTCCTCGCGGTCGAGGTGCAGGCCGGGCTGGCCGGTGAGATCCGCATGCGCAGCACGGTGGAGCGGCCGGTGCTCAGCCCGCGCGAGCACGAGATCCTCGTGCTCACCGCCGCCGGCAACTCGGCCCCCGAGGTGGCGACGCAACTCGTGCTGAGCCCCGCCACCGTCCGTACACACCTGCAGCACCTGTACGACAAGCTCGGCGTCTCCGATCGCGCCGCCGCGGTGGCCGAGGCGATGCGCCGCGGCCTGCTGGAGTAGCGCGGCCTCGGCATCCGGGGGTCATGCAGCCGGGGGATGCCCCGGCCAGGGCGCGTCGTGCGATCGCGCGATGGGCCTCGCCGGCGGGATCGACGACAGGCATCCCATGACCCCTTCCCGCTCGGCCGTCGGCCGCGTCCAGCGCGCTCGCCTGCGCCTGCGCCCCGGCTTCCTCGTCATCTTCACGCTCGGCGGCGCCGCCGCCGTCGCCGTCCTCGCGTTCGCGCTGAACTGGGTCGTCACGCAGGACGTGCGCAGCGAGCAGCTGCGCACGGCGCGCCAGAACGCCGAGCTGATCGCAACATCGAGCTTTGCACCGCGGCTGCAGCACGGTCTGCGCAACCTCGGCGCCGCGACGCTGGAGGCGCTCGACGAGACCACCGCCGCAGCACAGCAGACGGGCTCGCTGCACGAGATCGTCGTCTGGAGCCGCAGCGGGCGCGTCATCTACGCGTCCGACCACAGCCGCATCGGCCGGCGCACGCCGCTCACGAGCGCGCTCGGGGCGACGCTCGACGGGCAGACCGTGACGCGCGTACAGGACGCGAGCGTCGCGCCGGGCCAGGATCGGGTGCGGCGCGTCGTCGTGAGCGTGCCCCTCCTGCGCGGTGACGGACGGCGACCCGTCGGCGCGGTCGAGATGCGCCTGCCCTACGAGCCGATCGCCGCGGCGGTCCGCAAGCAGAGCGTTCGCATCCTGTTCTTCCTCCTCGCGGCCGCGCTGCTGTTCTACGCCGCGATCCTGCCGCGCCTCATCGCGGCGTCGCGTGCCGCGCGCCGGCAGTTCGATCCGGCCACGGAGATCCTCATGCGCGAGCTCGCGGCGGCGCTCGAAGCCGGTGAGCTCGCATTGCACTACCAGCCGATCGTCGAGCTCACCAGCGGCCGCGTCAGCGCCATGGAGTCCTTCCTGCGCTGGGAGCACCCCCGCCGCGGGCTGCTCTCCCCCGCCGAGTTCCTCCCCGCGGCCTCCCGCAGCAAGCTCATCGGGCCACTGACGCTGTACGTCATCGAGCGGGCGCTGCGCGACTGCCGCGCCTGGCGCGAGCAGGGCATCGACGCGGGGGTCAACGTCAACCTCTCCGAGGCCAACGTCCTCGACGAGCGGCTGCCCGCCGAGGTCGGCCGGCTGCTCGGCGCGTGGCGCATCCCCTCAAACGCGCTGTGCCTCGAGGTCACCGAGCAGGCGATCGCCGCCGATCCCGAGCACGCCGCGGACATCCTCGCGGGCCTCGACGAGATGGGCGTGCGCATCTCGATCGACGACTTCGGGACCGGCGTCTCGTCGCTCGCCGGGCTGCGCGACCTACCCGTCTGCGAGCTGAAGATCGACCGCTCGTTCATCAGCGGGCTGCTCAGCATCGACCGCGACGCGGCCATCACGCGCTCGATCATCGGCCTGGCGCACGATCTCGACGTGCGCGTCATCGCCGAGGGCGTCGAGGACGACGCGACGCTGCAGCAGCTGCACGACCTCGGCTGTGACGGCGCCCAGGGCTATCACTTCACGCGGGCGCTGCCGCTGGCCGATCTGCTGGCCTGGCTCAGCGCACCGACGCTGCGGGCCGCCGACGGCCTCGTGACGGCGTAGCGCGAGCCGGCACGCGAGCGACGCGATGCGACGAACAGTGCGAGCCCGCCTGATCGGGGCGCTCACGAATCTCGTGCTGCTCGTCGCGTTCGGGTTCGGGGCGGTCCTGCTCGTCCCGACCGCGCTGGGAATGCACCACTACGTGATCCTCACCGGCTCGATGACGGGGACCTACGACCGTGGCTCGATCGTCTTCGATCGCCCGGTGGCGACCGCCGGCCTGCGCGTGGGCGACGTGATCACCTACACGCCCCCGCCGGGACAGACGGCCCACTCCCAGGTCACCCACCGCATCCACCGGATCACGCATGCCCGCGACGGGCTGCGGGTCTACAAGACCAAGGGCGACAACAACCTCGTTCAGGATCCCTGGACGTTCCAGCTCCCGCAGCCGACCCAGGACAAGGTCGTCTTCTCCCTGCCCTACGCGGGCTTCGGCCTCGGGATCCTGTCCGACCGCGGATACCGCATGTTCCTCGTCGGGATCCCCGCTCTGCTCGTCGTGCTCAGCGTCCTGCGCGGGCTCTGGCGCGACTCGAGCGAGGAGGCGCGCAACAAGACGCCCGGATGGGGCGAGATCGGCGAGATCGAGCACGACGCACAGCCCGTGCTCGCCCGCGAGGCCGCCGTCGCCGCCGTGTTCGTCGCGCTGCCGGGCGGCGGGCGCGCACCGCGCGGGCAGCGATCCGCCGCCGCGCCGCGCCCTGCGACCGCGCGCGGCCCGCGGGTCCCCCAGCCGGGGGTCCCCCGGTTGTAGCGGCGCTCCTGCACCGCCCTCATCCGAATGCGCGTCGGTCGTCGGCGAGCACCCCGCCGATCCCAGGATCGACCCCACGAATCGAAAGGCTGCGATGTCTCGAATCTCCTTCCTCACGAAGTCCTCGCCACGCAAGCTGCTCATCGCGATGGGCATGCTTCTGGCCGCCGCCGCCGTCGCCGTGGGTTCGGGTGCGGACTTCAACTCGACGAGCGCGAACGCCAGCAACGTCCTGTCGGCGGGCAACATCGCGCAGAGCAACAGCAAGGGCGGCGCCGCGATCCTCACGGCAAGCCTCATGAAGCCGGGCGGCACGAGCACCGGCACCGTCGACATCAAGAACACGGGCGACATCGCGGGCACGTTCACGCTCGCGAAGTCCAACGTCGTCGACACGCCCGCCTCGCCGGCGTTCTCCACCAAGCTGACGCTGCTCCTCGAGGATCTCGGCGACCCGGCCTGCGTCAGCAGCTGCCCCGCCGCGGTCAGCAAGTACAACGGCACGGTGGGCGCGATGGGCACGATCGCGCTGGGCAGCTTCGCCGCCGCCGAGGCCCATCGCTACAGGTTCACCGTGACGTTCCCGAACGGGACTCCGGCCACGGACAACCCGTACAAGAGCGCCTCGATGAGCGTTCAGTACGACTGGACCTCGGTGAGCTGATCCAGCGACCGGCCCAGTGACGTGATCCGTCCTCCATGCCGCCTTCCGCTCACGCGGGAGGCGGCCGGATCACCGCCGCCGCCATGACCATCCGACCTCCTCATCGGCCCCCGCCGAGCCTGCGGCGCATCGCCGCCAAGCTGCTGCTGACGACGGCGATCGCCGCCACCCTGGGGCTCGCCTCGCTCACCGACACCTTCTCGTCGTTCAACGACGTCACGACGAACCCCGCGAGCGTCTCGGCGGGAACCGTGACGCTCTCCGACAACGACGCCGGCTCGGCGCTGCTCGCGCTGTCCAACGCCAAGCCCGGCGACAGCGTCACGAGCTGCATCGTGGTCACGTACGACGGGACGCTGCCGGCCACGGTCGTGCTGTACGGCGCCACGGGCGGCACCGGCCTGGACGCCTACCTCGATCTGAAGGTCACCCGCGGCACGATCCCGGGGACGCCGGCCGCCGGCTCCTGCACGAACTTCACGGCCGACGCGACGAACTACGTCGCCCAGGGGGCGGGCGTCGTCTACAGCGGGACGCTGCAGGGCTGGCCCGCCACCTCGGCCGCCGGCCTGCCGGACCCCAAGACCGGCAGCGCCGCGACATGGACGCCCGGCGAGGCGCACGCCTACCGCCTGCAGGTCACCGTCCAGAACGCGACCGCCGGCCAGGGCAAGACCGCGACGCAGTCCTTCAGCTGGGAGGCGGCGGGCACATGATGCGGTCCGGTTACGCGATCCGCCGCCTGGACGCCGTCAGCACCATGCTCTGCGCGCTCGGGCTCGCAGCGCTCTGCGCGGTCGCCGCGATATCACTGGCGGGGAGGATGCTGCTCGTCGAGCGCTCCGACAGCATGCGGCCGGCGCTGAGCGCCGGCGATCTGATCGTGTCCGAACGGGCGCCCGCCGGCGCGATCCGCAGCGGCGATGTCGTCACGTTCCCGGACGCCGCCCGCGGCGATCGCCTCATCACCCACCGTGTCATCGCGATTGCGCACACCGGCGGGTCGCTCGTCTTCACGACCCGTGGCGACGCGAACAGCGGCGCCGAGACCTTCGCCGTGCCCGCGTCCGGCACCGTCCGTCGCGTCTCCGGCAGCGCTCGCGGGATCGGGGGCGTGGCGATCGCGCTGGCCCGCGTCCCCGGCTGGGCGATGCTCGTGGCCGCGGTCTCGCTGCTCGCCGTCCCGCCGCTCCTGCGTCGCCGCAGGCACGCATGACGACGGCGCGACTGCTGGCCGTCGTGCTCCTCGCGGCCTGCGCGGCGACGGCGACCGCCGCCGACGTCTCCACGTGGTCGGCGTGGACGGGCTCCACCGGCGCCCCCGCGGGCACGATCGGCGCCGCCCCCGACTGGCAGGCGCCGGTCGTCGGCGCCGCCGCCGTCGGCAAGTCCGCCGGCGGGAGCAGCGGCTTCATCCGCCAGGGCGGCGGCTACTACATCTACGCCGCCGTCACCGACGGCGGAAACCCCGCGAGCGGCACGAGCACCGTCATCGCGGGCGCGGCAACGATCTCGATCGGCGCCACCGCGGTGGCGCTGGTCGCAGGCAGCTTCAGCGCCGACGGTGTGGCCTACAACCGGCGCAGCGCGCTGCTGACCGCCAACGCGGTACTCCCCGCCGGCGCCTACGCGACGACGATCGCGACGAGCGACGTCGCCGCCAACAGCGCCGTCGTCAACGGACCGCCGGTGACGGTCGACAACACGGCCCCGGCCGGCGTCTCCATCAACACCGCCAACGGCGGCGCGATCGCCGGGCGCCCGGAGGCGGGCGACACCGTCACGTTCACGTGGTCGAAGACCCTCGACCCGTTCTCGGTCCTCGCAGGCTGGTCCGGCGGCGCGACCGCCGTCCGCGTGATCATCACCGACGTCGGATCGAAGGACACGCTCACGATCGGCTCGACGGGCGGCGTGCTGCTGCCCCTCGGCTCGACGCTGCTGGACAACGACTACGCCACCAGCACGGCGACGTTCGACGCCACGATGACCCAGTCGGGCAGCTCGATCGTCGTGACGCTGGGAGCGCTCGTCAGTGGCAGCCCGCGCACCGACACGCACAATGCGTCGATGAGCTGGATCACCGCCGCCGTGCCCGGTGCCACCGACCGGGCCGGCAACGCGCTCCTGGGCTCGACGGTGGCGGAGGCCGGCACGTCCGACTCCGACTTCTGACGTTCAGCCGAGCTCCGCGGCGAGCGCGGCCGCGGCCGCGCGATGGGAGTCCTCGAGCACCGCGACCCGCGCCTCGTCCGGAGCCTCGCCGGCGCGGCCGCGGGTCTCGATGTCCGTGAGCAGGGCGAGCACCTGGTGCGCGCCGGTCAGCGTGCAGGAGGCCTTCAGCGTGTGGGCAACCTGCCAGACCGAGCGCGTGTCACCGGCGCGCGCGGCGATCGCGAGCTGCGCGATGCGCATCCGCGAATCCTCCCCGACCTCCTCGGCGAAGGCGCGTCGGTCGCGGCTGTCGGGGTACAGGCGCCGAAGCTGTGACAGCCGGTCGGGATCGAGCACGGGCTCTTGCGGGGCGCGCGCCACGCCGAGCACCGCGTCGAGCGCGGCGAGCAACTGCTCGATCACGACGGGCTTGGCGACGTGGCGATCCATGCCGGCCGCCAGCGCCCGTTCGACATCCGCCGGCGCGTTGCTTGCGGTGAGGGCGATGATCGGCGTCCGGCGCGTGTCGCGCTCTCGGCGCCGGATCTCCGCGGCGGCGCGATACCCGTCGAGGACGGGCATCTCGCAATCCATGAGCACGGCGTCAAACCGCGTCTCTCGCAGCGCCTCGAGGGCCTGCTGTCCGTCGCCCGCCTCCTCGACCGCGTAGCCGCCGCGAGTCAGCAGGACGCGCGCGACCTGCCTGTTGACCTCGTAGTCGTCGACGAGCAGGACGAGCGGGGCAGATCGATCACGATCGATCTCCCGACTCTACATCGACCACACGTTCATCAAGGTGAACGATGCTCGGGTGCTTCGCCGTGGTCGAGAACAGCGATATGAAGCCATCGCGGTTCACCCAGCTCCACCTGCCCGTCGGGCAGACCCTGCCGGAGGCCGAGTGGGGACGCCGCCACCGCGGGATCCTCGCACTCCTGTGGGTCCTCGGCGCGATCCTGGCGCTGTACGGCGTCGCGCGAGGACATGCGCTCGCCCACGACCTCGCAGGCGGCGCGATGCTGTTCGCGATCGCCGCGGTGGCAAAGCGCTGCAGCGGGCACCGCGCCCTGTCCTCGGCGCTCACCTCCTACGGCCTCTGCACCGCATCGGCGATCGCCGTGCACCTCTCCGACGGCGCGATCGAGGCGCACTTCATGTTCTTCGTGATGATCATCGTCGTCTCGCTCTACGAGGACTGGCGGCCGTTTCTCATCGCCTTCGGCTTCGTCGTCGTCCACCACGGCCTCATGGTGGTGGTGGACGGCGCGTCGGTCTACGACCACGCCGGCAAGCCCTGGCTCATCACGCTCGTCCACGGGGGCTTCGTCGCGGCGGCCGGCGTCGCGTGCGTGGTGTCCTGGCGGTGCAACGAGGATGTGCGCGCCGAGAGCGCCAGCGCCAACGACCGCGCCGGCGAGAGCGACGCCCGCTTCCGCAGCGCGTTCGAGGAGGGGCCGGTCGGCATGGCGCTCGTCGAGATCTCGCAGGCGACCGGGCTGGGAACGCTGCGGCAGGTCAACCGCACGCTCTGCGCGCAGCTCGGCTACGGCGAGTCCGCGCTCGCGGGCTGTGACATCGCGACGCTGCTGAATCCGGCCTCGGTCGCGCACATCGGCGCGGACATCGTTCGCCTCGAAGCCGGGGAGATCGCGGTGGCCCACCGGGAGACGTACCTGGTGCACCGCGACGGCTACGACTTCGAGGGCCGGCTCAGCATGTCGCTCGTGGGCGCTGCTCCGGGGGAGCCGCGCGACCTCATCGTGCAGATCGAGGACATCACCGAGCGCAACGGGCTCAAGCGCGAGCTCCAGGATCTCGCCGACCACGATCCGCTGACGGGACTGCTGAACCGGCGCCGTTTCGGGACCGAGATGGCACGGCGCCTCAGCGCGGCCCGCCGCCGTGGGGGGGCCGTGCTGCTCATGGATCTCGACGGCTTCAAGGAGGTCAACGACACGGTCGGCCACGAGGCGGGCGACCGGCTCCTGACCGCGGTCGCCGAGGCGCTTCAGAGCGGATCCCGCGCGAGCGACACCGTCGCGAGGCTCGGCGGTGACGAGTTCGCGGTGCTCATCGACGAGGCGACCGCGTGCGACGCCAAGCGCATCGGCGAGCGCATGCTCGCCCGCCTGCACGAACGGGCCGTCGTCGGCGACGGCGCGGACGTCCGCCGTCCGAGCGCGAGCATGGGCATCATCGTCTACTCCGCCACCACGCGACTGTCGGGCGACCAGCTCCTCAATGACGCCGACCTTGCGATGTACGAGGCCAAGGCCGGCGGCGGCGCCCGCTGCGTCGTCTATTGCGCCGACGCGCCCGACTCCGGCTCGTCGGACGGCAACGCGTCGTGGCCAGATCGCATCCGCAGCGCCCTCGACGAGGAGCGCTTCGCGATCTACGCACAGCCGATACTCGACCTGCACACCGGCGACGTCACGAACTACGAACTCCTGCTGCGCATGGTCGGCGCCGACGGGGAGATCATCCCGCCGGGCGCGTTCCTGCCCGTCGCCGAGCGCCGCGGGATGATCCGCACGATCGACCGCTGGGTCATCCGCCAGGCCGTCGACCTGCTCGCCGGCCTCACGGCGACAGCCGATCTGGACGAGCGCCCCCTGCACCTGCACGTGAACATCTCCGGTCGCTCGTTATCGGACACGGACTTCCTCGCCTACATCCGCGCCGAGCTCAGGCGGTCGCGGATCGACGCTCGCCGGCTGGTCTTCGAGATCACCGAGACCGCGGCCATCGGGAACCTCGACGACGCCTGTCACTTCCTCACCAGTCTCTCCGAGCTCGGCTGCGGGATCGCGCTCGACGACTTCGGCGCGGGCTTCGGGTCCCTGCACTACCTCAAGAACCTGCCCGTCGACTTCCTGAAGATCGACGGTCAGTTCATCCAGAACCTCACGACGAACCCCGACGACCTCGTCGTCGTCGACTCGCTGGTGCGGATGTCACGGGGGCTGCGCATGCGCACCACGGCCGAGTACGTCGAGGATGCGGCGACGCTGCAGCTCGTCAAGGATCTCGGGGTCGACTTCGCGCAGGGCTACCACGTCGGCAGGCCTGGGCCGGCGCGGGAGGTCATCGACGCCGCCCGCGCGGGCAGGCAGCTGATTCAGCGCCCGCCGGTCGAGCGCATGAGATCCAGGCAGACGACGCAGTAGGGCCAGGGCGGATTCCACGGCCAGCCCGTGACGTCCTTGCCGCACAGCGCCGTGTCCGGGTCCTCCTCGGTCACGATGTGGCAGATCTCCTCGCCGAAGCTCGTCGGGCCGTCGACGCGGCGATCCTTGGGAACCGTGGGCGGCATGCGCATCCGCAAGGGTGCCACGCCGCCGCCCGACGCGCCACGCGCGGCCCCGTAGAATCGTCGCTCTCTGAGGGCGCGTAGCTCAGTGGGAGAGCGCTCGCTTCACACGCGAGAGGTCGCAGGTTCGAAACCCGCCGCGCCCATGGGGAGGAAATTGCTGCAAATTGGCATGTTTTGAGCTTTCGAGTGAACGACCTATTGCGATGATGGGAGCCGAAATGGCCTCCTCGTTGTCCTAAACTCGTCGTCCGACGGGCTCCAACCGGGCGACATCGTCGTGTGTGATGAGACACCAGCGCCGCCGCACGCCGGGAAGGACTCATCTCAGTGCAATGCCAAGCTGGTCGCCGACGTGTCAGGTGCCCGGTAGCCGAGCTTCGTGTAGGCGCGTTGGCGCTTGGCGTACATCCGTCGCAGGACCGGGACCTCGTGATCGACGTAGTCGAGAATGCGGATCTCCCGCTTGTCGGCGTGCTGGCGATCAAGGCGCCCGGCGACTGGCGCGCAAGAGACCGTCGCCACTGATGCGCGGTGATACACGGATCTGGGCGGCAGGCGCGATCTATGCCGTCGGCCAGGTCAACTTCCTGTTTGACCGCTCCCAACAGCCGCACATGACCGCAGACCAGCTCGCCGCATACCTTGGCGTCGTCAAGACCACGATGGCCAACAAGGCCGCGCTGATCAACAAGACGCTGAACCTCGGGGTCTTCGAGCCCGACTTGACACGGCCCGCGATACTCGAACAGCACCCGCTCGCCTGGCTCGTCGAAGTCGACGGCCTGGTCGTCGATGCGCGCATGCTCCCTCTTGAGCTCCAGGACGAAGCTCGCCGCCGCGGGCTGGTCCCCGACCTCCACCGCGCCGCATGAGCAAGACGGCGCGGTTGAGCGAGCTCGACGCGCTCATCGACGCGCTCACTGTCGACGCTACAACGACGAGGAGCAGTTGTCCGGCTTTTTCGTCGGCGCCGAAGAAGCTCTCCGACGCGACGAGCCCGCGTGGGTCGTGGGCGTCGAGGTCGAAGTCATCAAGGTTGACGCGGGACCTGACGCCCGGACCGGGCTAACCGCCCGTGTCCAACGCGACGGCCAAACGTACGACGTGGCGCTCGCCGACCTCACCTTCGCCGGCGGCAGCCAGCTGGGAGGGATCGTTGCCGCGTACCGCCGCTGGCAGGGCCGCACGCCGTAGTGCGTGGGCGGATCGCTGGTGAGTGCGTATGCAGTCCTGGACAGGCGGGCGTCCCGAGCGTGGCGTGACAGATATGTCACACTCCTGGCATGCGCGGTTCGATGGAGATCATCAACGAACTCGTGGCTCGCGGCCTGTCGCGTGGGGAGCTCGCCGCACGCCTCGGCGTCGCGCGCGAGACCGTGTCGCGCTGGTCATCAGGGACCAACACGCCAAGCTTTGACGCGCTGCGAGGCGCCGCCGCTGCGGCCGGCTATGAACTCGAGGTGCAGCTGGTGCCCTCCGAGCCCAAACTCGTGGCGCTCGCCCGAGATCAGCTCGACCTCGGCCCCACGAACCGCCTCAAGGCACTGCTCGCAGACCGCTGGCCAGCGTGTCGTGACGCCTTGCGCGCGGCCGCCGCGGTTGGCGAGCTCGGCGTTCTCGTCGGTCCTGTCGCAGCGGCGCTCAATGGAGCGCCGCAGCGACCCGGAGATGGCCGCGTCGACCTGCTCGTCGCCACTGGAGACCGCGAGGAGGTCAGCGAGCGGTTGCTGGCGCATGGCGCCAATCCCGACGGGATCGAGCAGGCGACTGCCGGGCAGCGCACCGAGCACCGCGAACGGTGGCAGACCGCAGGTGGTCTGTTGACCGTCCGCGATCACGACGACAGTGCCGGCGCGGTGCACGACCGAGCGTTGCCCGCGATGCTCAATCAGGAAGACATCGGGATCGTGCGCGTCGCGCTCGTCGCAGATCTCATGGTGATCGCAGCGGTCTCGCCGTGGAGCGACGACGCGATCCACCTGCCGGGCCTGCGCGCCGTGCTCGCCAGCGGCCGGTACATCACGCGGCGGCCGCTCGCGGACCGACTGCAGCCGGCGTGAGTCCGGTAGACGCGCGCCACCGCAATCTGCTGCGCGTGCTCACGGACCACGGCGTCGACTTCGTGCTGGTTGGCGGCGTCGCGCTACAAGTGCATGGTTTCTCCGGCGCCACACTCGACGTCGACGTCACGATCAGCGTCGACGAACCCAACGGCGCGCGGATCGCCACGGCCCTCGAGCACCTTCACGCTGCGCCGTACCTGGCGGGTGAGCGCGGCAGCGCGTATCGCACGGACCTCGGCCAGCTGGAGGTCATGCGCAGCACCGACGGCGTCGGCGACTACGACGACTGGATGCGCAACGCGGTAGCAATCGAACTGGACCCCGGCGTCGTTGTCCGCGTCGGAAGCCCATCAGATCTCCTGGCCTCCAAGGAGGCCGCTGGACGCGAGAAGGATCTGCAAGCACTTCCGCAGATCCGCGCCGAGCTGCTACGCGCCGGCGCCCTCCACCAGCTGGACATACGCGGACCCGTCGCCGTCCTCCCCAGCGAGGCTTCGCCAGACCCGCGGGCACACGAACTGCTGGGCACGCGGCCCACCGATCGCCGGGCGCGCGGCCTCTGGGACCATGGCGCCGACCTGATCCGCGTCTACCGCGAGCGCTGGAGCATTCAATCCGACGCGTGCGATCCGCTCGGCGAACCGCCGACTGACGACGCGCGACGCGCGGACCGCACAGCACTCGAGCGCCAACTGGCACGCACCGTACGTCTGCTGTCACGTATGGGACACGGACCCGACCGCGAGCGTGATCGCGACTGACCCAGGGCCCGGGTAACGCGCCTGTCGGCGAGCGACTCAACTCGGCGTGTGTCCGGCCCGGCGGCCGACGCTGCCGTTGAGCAGGTCGTCGAAGGCCTTGCCGTGCTGGCTTCGCTCACGGTCGCGCAACGACTCCGTGTAGATCCGCAGCGACGTCGAGGGGTCGGCGTGACCGCCCTGGTCAGCGACCCAGCGCGGCGGCGCACCGGCCTCGTGCAGGAACGTGAAGTACGTCTTGCGCAGTGCGTGCGCCGTCACGCCTTCGCGTAGGGCAGGTTGTTCTCGCTCGACGAGGACCGTGTTGGTCTTATCGACGAGGGGGTTGATGATGCTCGAGCCGGCAGCGCTGCGGTCATAGCGGGTGCCGTTGCGGGTCGGCAGCAACGGATCCGAGGCGAGACGCTCGCCGGTCATGTCCATGTAGCGCCGCAGATCAGCGACGGTGTCAGGCGTCAGTTCGACGGCCCGTACGCCCGCATCCGTCTTGGCGTCGTGCACACGCAGATGCTTTGCGACGAGGTCGACGTCGCAGCGGCGCGCACGGCACGCCTCGTCGATGCGCAGGCCAGCAGCGCCGTGCGGACATGCCATGCGGCTCTGGGTTCAGCACGATGGTGAGGATGCGGCCGCCGTGCGTCGGACCGACCAGTGAGCACAGAGCCCGCGACTCTCGGTCGCGGGTTGGCGATCACGATCCGATCGCCGTCGCTGACCTGACGCACTTCTTCAGGCGTGATCGCGTGACCGGCGAGCTTCGCGACTGTCGTCTCGGAGAACAGCAGGACCGCGATGAGCACCGCCGCACCGTATCCGGCGCGCCCGATACCGAACGTTCAGCGGGATGCCGCATGTGCGAGCGGCCTGGCGCTGCCGCGGACGTCGCCCACCCAACACACCTTCAACCGCCGGCGCGCAACGCCGTGCTCGGCGGCGGATCCGCCGCGGGGCTGGGCCACATCCAGAGTGCCCCGTCTGCCTCGGAGGAGCAGTCCGGGTTCGGTGGGCCATCGGCGCTGGTCCTCGTCCTAAGCGGAAGCCAGGCCGATTGAGGAGTCACACGAGCCAGGTGAGACGAGGTTCTAGGGCCGTCGGCCCAGTAGCGTGGCGGTCACGCGCTCAGGAGCCTCAAGCGGCGGCCAATGCGCAACGTCCTCCAGCGCCGTGAAAGGTGCGTCCGGGAGTCGCTCTCGGATGCGCTCGGCCATGTGCGCACCGGAGACCGGGTCGAGCATGCCCCAGACGAAGGTCAGCGGTACATCGGTCGTCTCGAGTACCTGCGTCCAGCGCTCGGCGTTCTCGCGGCGGTCCTCGATGTAGCGGATCAGGAGATGCATGTTCTCCTGTCCGTTGTGCAGGTGAAAGCTCTGCCAGATCCCGGCGGCGTCGACAGCCGAGTCGTACCCCTCCGGGAATGTCGGCGCGAGGCCGGCGATGAACAACTCGCCGTTCATCGCGGCGCTTATCTGCGGCCCGCGCTCCGGATCGAGCAGGGCTACCTGCGCGGGCTGGGGCCGGTGCAGGTCCGGGTAGAGGCCGCCGTTCATGAAGTGAAGCGCGCGCAAGTCGACCGCGAGCGTGCCGACGGCGCGCCGCGTGAGGAGTTCCTGCGCGACGCTGACCGAGTAGTCGTGCGCCACGACCACTGTCGACTCGATCCCCTCGCGCCGCCACAGCGCCTCGACCAGATCCGCCTGCTCGAGCAGCGAGTAGCGGTGTTCGCGCGGCTTGCTGGACGCGCCGAAGCCCAGCAGGTCGGGCATCGTGAGCGCGTAGCGCTCGGCCAGGGCAGGGGTAACCTTAACCCAGTCGTGCGATGAGCTTGGGAAGCCATGCAGCAGCGTCATCGACGGCCCCGACCCCTCACGGCGAACGAACACGCCCTGCTCGGTTCCGCTCAGCTCCAGCGCAACCAGTTCGCCGCCTGACCACCAGGCCTGCACATCCACGGGGCGCAGTATTCCGGATAGCGAGCAGCTACCGCCACCGCGAGCCGGCCACTGCCCCTTACGCCTGGTAGGAGCGCTGCGTGGTCGTATTCGCGCAGCGCCCTCCTCGCGCAGTGCGACGACGCTCGAGCCGGCGCCCGCTTCGCCGCTATGCCCGGTCGCGCTTTGCCCGGCTGATTGCCAGGTCTACGCCGTCCGGTCCGCCTCGCCCTCGCCGGGTCGGACGAAGCCCGTCGCGTACGCGAGCACCACGGCCTGGACGCGATCACGCAGGCCGAGCTTCGAGAGGATGTGCCCGACGTGCGTGCGGGCGGTGTGCTCGCTGACGACGAGCTTCTCCGCGATCTCCCCATTCGACAGCCCCTCGGCGATGAGCGCGAGCACCTCGCGCTCCCGCGGGGTCAGCTCCGCCAGCGCGGGTGGGGGCGCTGCGGGCCGGGCGCGCCCGGTGAACTCCGCGATGAGCCGCCGCGTCACCGACGGAGCGAACAGCGCCCCACCGTCGGCGACCACGCCGATCGCCGCGACGAGCTGCTCCTCCGGAGCGTCCTTGAGCAGGAAGCCGCTCGCGCCCGCGCGGAGCGCCTCGTAGACGTACTCGTCGAGGTCGAACGTCGTCAGGACGAGCACGCGCGGGGCGGCCTCGCGCTGCGCGAGGATCTGCCGCGTCGCTTCGATCCCGTTGAGCGTCGGCATCTGGATGTCCATCAGGACCACATCCGGCCGCAGCCGCCCGGCCAGTTCGACGGCCTCGCGACCATCGGCAGCCTCACCCACGATGTCAAAGCCCTCGCCGGAGAGGATCTCGCGAAACCCCGCGCGGACGAGCCGCTGATCGTCGACGACCAGGACGCGCAGGCTCATGTCGGCGCCCAGCGCAGGGGCAGCCGGGCCCGAACGACGAAGCCGCCGTCCTCCTGGTGGCCGGCCTCGATCTCGCCGCCGTAGAGCGACACGCGCTCGCGCATCCCGGCGAGGCCGTGGCCGCCGCCGTCGCCGTCCCCATCGCCCGCACCGGTGTCGACGACCTCGATCTCGATCTCGTCATCGCCGTAGGAGACGACCACGCCCGCCGTCGCCGCGCCCGCGTGCTTCAGCGCATTCGTCAGCGCCTCCTGCACGATGCGATAGGAGCACAGGTCGATCCCCGGCGCGAGCTCGCGGGGCTCGCCTTCGATTGTCAGCTCGACCGGCAGGCCCGCACCGGACACGTGCGCGACGAGCGCATCGAGCTGCGCGAGCCCTGGCTGCGCGGTCAGATCGGGTTGCTCGACTCCATCGGCTCGCAGCATCCCGACGAGCCGGCGCATCTCCCCCAGGGCCTGACGACCGGTCTCCTCGATCGTGTCGAACGACTCACGCGGCGGCGCGGTCTCGCCTTCGAGCCGGCGTCGCCCGACACGCGCCTGGACGATCATGACGCTGATTGCGTGCGCGACGATGTCGTGCAGCTCGCGGGCGATGCGCGCCCGCTCCTCGGCGACGGCGAGGCGTGCCTTCTCGTCGCGTTCGCGTTCCAGCTCGGCGGCGCGATGTCGCAGCTGGCGCGACTCGCCCAGCTGCCATCCACGCGCGCGCCCGAGCGCGAAGGCTACGAGGTACGGTAGCCAGATGCCGGGCATCTCGCCGATGTCGTTTCCGCGCAGCACGTCCGCGAGCTGGTAGCCGGCGAGGGACGCCGCCACGGCCGCGGCGCCGAGAATGCGATCGTTGCCTTCCGCGTACGCCGAGACCGAGTACAGCGCGACGATGCTGGCGAGGAATCCCTGAAACGAGGCTTGGTGGTCGGCAAACAACAGGCCGCCGGCGAGCAGGGCCGCCGACAGGGCCACGGCGACGTGAAGCGGGGCACGGCGGCGCCATGCAGGGAAACCGTCGCCACGAGCAGGCACAGGGCCCCGCCGGTCCGCTGCCCGACCGAGCCGTCCGCCGTCCAGACCTCGTATTGCGCGGATCCCGCGAGGATCGCCGCGAGCAGCCAGTCCCCGAAAACTCCAGCGGTCCCCATTTTGGGTGAGCGCAAGCTCATGGCGCGACGGTACCCAGCCGCGGGCCCCGGTACATCGCTTTCGCGGGCGATTCGGCGAACGGGAAGATCGCCCTGGACGCGTACGACGGATCACGCACGGCGCCGACGACAGCGCGCGCCGCCACGCCTAGCTTCGGGCCATCAATCCATGAGCCAGGAGGCGCAGCATGCACTCGCACCACCCCGCCCGTCTGAATCGACCCGTCGCCTGGGCGCTCGCCGTGGCGGTCGCGGCGCTGCTCACGCTGCCGGCCGGGAACGCGCTCGCGAGCCACGTGCGCTGCGGGGACGTCATCACGACCGACATGCGGCTGGACCGCGACCCGACGGCTGTCCGGCGACGGCATCGTGATCGGCACCGGGGACATCACGCTCGACCTCGGAGGTCACACGATCCACGGCAGCGGCAGTGGCACCGGGATCGACGACAGCGCAGGTCACGACGGCGTCCGGATCACGAACGGCACCGTCAGCTCGTTCGCCAGCGGCGTCGTGCTGATCGACGCGGATGACAGCAGGATCAGCAGGCTCACCGTCACCAACACCACGCTTGGCGGCATCTCGCTCGTCGCCGGATCAGATCGCAATCGCGTCGACCACAACGTTGTTGCGGGCAATGCCCTGGACGGGATCTTCCTGTTGGGCTCCGGCGCCAATCGCATCGAGCACAACGCCGTCAGCGGCGGCGAGTCGGCCGGCGTCGCGATCGTCGAAGCCTCGAACGCCAATCGCGTGCGGAGCAACACGATCGCGGGCAACGCGCTCGGCATCGCCGTCGGCGTCTCGCACCGCAATGAGATCGATCACAACGTGCTCAGCGACAATTCGGTCCTCGGCATCGTGCTCGACGGCTCCGACGAGACGGTCCTGCGCAAGAACTCGACCTCGGGTAGCGAGCTGTTCGGGATCCTGATCACCGGGTCCGACCGCACGGCGGTGCACAAGAACACCGCGGCCCGCAACGGCGACGACGGCATCCATGTCGACGGTGGCTCCACCGCGACCGTGCTCAACCGCAATCGCGCCGACGACAACAGCGACCTCGGCATCGACGCCCTCGACGCCGTAACCGACGCCGGCGGCAACCGGGCGAGCGGGAACGGCAACCCCGCTCAGTGCGTGGGCGTAACCTGTTCCTAGCGCGCTGCCGCGCTGCCCGCCGCACGCGGCGCCCGGTGCCTTCCGGGCGCCGCTTGCGTGCGGCCGGGCGCGCTGCCGGGCTCTGGCTCAAGAACCTTCGCGTGCCCAACGATGTCGCGCGACTGCAACACCGAACGAACCGCGACAGGACGCGTGTGTACGGCCTCCAGAGGAGCGGCGGCTGGTAGTCGCTTGCCTTGTAGGCCTCGCCGAGGATGACGTGCAAGGTAGTGAGCCCAAGCTGTTCCCGGCGCACACGTTCGTGCGTTGGACGGCGAGTGGTTCGGCCTGCTCGTTCAGGCCGACCACCGCTGAAGCCCTCGCCAGCTCTCTTGGCCAGTAGACGCTGACGACCCGTTCGCCCACTCGCGACCAGCTCGCGGCGTGTCGCGTGGCCAACGCGCGCGTGGACGCGACGGTGGTCGCAGTCACGTGCTGTGTCAGGCGCTGCCGGGTTGCACGAGCCCGGACTCGTAGGCGAACACGACGGCGTGCACGCGGTCGCGCAGGTCGAGCTTGGCCAGGACGTGACGCACGTGCGTCTTCGCGGTCGCCTCGCTGACGACCAGCTCGCGTGAGATCTCGCTGTTCGAGCGGCCGGTCGCGAGCAGCCGCAGGACTTCGCGCTCGCGCGGCGTCAGCGTCTCCAGGTCGTCGTGCAGGTCGTTCTGCTGTGCCGGCAGGCGGGCGAACGCCTCGACGACGCGCCGCGTCACCGACGGCGCGAGGAACGCCTCGCCCTCGGTGATGACGTGGATCGCGGCGATCAGCTGTTCGGGCGAGGCGTCCTTGAGCAGAAAGCCGCTCGCCCCCGCGCGCAGTCCCTCGTAGACGTACTCGTCGAGGTCAAAGGTCGTGAGGATCACGATCCGCGTCGCGGAGCCGGTCTGCACGATCTGCCGCGTCGCCTCGAGGCCGTCGACGTTCGGCATGCGGATGTCCATCAGCGCGACGTCGGCTTGTAGCGCGCGACGGCAGCGACGGCCTGCGCGCCGTCGCCCGCCTCGGCCACGACCTCGATGTCCGGTTCTCCCCGAGCAGGGAGCGAAAGCCGGCGCGCACCATCGACTGGTCGTCGGCGATGACGACGCGGATCGTCATGCGCGGCCGACCGGCAGCCGGGCGTTGACGACGAAGCCGCCGTCGCTGCCGGGCCGCGCCTCCAACGAGCCGCCGTAGAGCGCGGCGCGCTCACGCATCCCGACCAGTCCGTGGCCGCCGCCGTTGTGCTCGGCCGCAGGCCCGCGCCCGTCGTCTGTGACCTCAAGCTCGAGCTCGCGTTCGCCGAAGCGGACCGCGACGCGGGCGTGTGCGGGGCCCGCGTGCTTGATGACGTTCGTCAGTGCCTCCTGGACGATCCGGTAAGCGGCCAGGTCGACGCCGGGCGACAACGACCGCCGGTCGCCCTCAAGCGCGAGCTCGACGTCGACGCCCACGTCGCGCACCTGCTCGACGAGCCGGTCGATCTGCTCCAGCCCCGGCTGCGGGACCAGCGACATGCCCTCGTCGTCCGCACGCAGCAGGCCGAGCATCCGCCGCATCTCCGCGAGCGCCTGGCGCCCGTGCGCTCGATGCCCTCGAGCTCCTGCGCCTCGGCCGGCCGCGCGTTACGCAGCCGATGACGGATCGATCCGGTCTGCACCGCGATCACGCTGACGGAGTGCGCGACGACGTCGTGCAGCTCGCGGGCGATCCGGGCGCGTTCCTCGGCGACCGCCGCGTGGGCCTGCTGCTCGCGCTCGCGATCGACGCGCTCGGCGTG
>CAVZYU010000003.1:0-165387 GCA_963779625.1 uncultured Actinomycetes bacterium
CGTTGCAGCACGGTGAGTTGAGCTGCGTGTAGATGTCGAAGGAGGGTGCCCCAGCTTCGGGCACGCCCTGGCGAGTAGTACGTCGTCACGGAGTCGGTCGCGACGATGTCCCACCCCAGAGCCAGGCACCGATCGGTCAAGTGGGATCCGATGAAGCAGGCCGCGCCTGATGACGGCCCTCACGCCGCCACAGTCTCAGCCCCTGCCCTGACGCGGCCGCGCCGCGAGCAATGGAAACGATGCTGTCGGCGCCTGTCCTGAGTGTCCTACGTTCATCCCGGTCAAGGACGAAGCTGTATGTGGCAATGGCGTAGGGAAACGTAAGTGCGCCTCCGAGCGCCGCGGCCGCGATGCCGGGCACGGCGAGTGAACTGAGAAAGTACATGCTCACTCCCGCCAACGCGCCCAGCCCCCGGCAGGAGAACCGACGTGCCTAGCAGCCGGGGGGGCACGCCAAGCAGGCGGTCAGCAGTTAGAAGTATGAACGGCAGCGTGACAACAGACACTCCGATCAGGAACCCGAGCGCCGCTCCGCTTGCGCCTGATCGTCCGGCAAGCAGCAGCGCGGCCGTAGTCCCCACTGCACCGGCGATCAGGGTGTAGGCGAGATTCCATCCGGGTCGACCGACCCCGAGAGCGACCTCAGCAGATGGAGTCGACAGCGCCAGCAGGAAGCCGGCCACAGCCAAGATTCTCAGTGGATCAGCCGCCTGTGCGCCGAAATCCGGCACCCAGCCATACGGTCAAGATCGATTCTGCGAACACAAGCAGAAAGCCGGCGATGGGGCCGACCACTGCAATAATCAACCTGAGGTAAGAGCGGAAGACAAGCGCTAGCCGCGCTCGCCCGCGGGCGGCGCTCTCGGCGCCTGCGAAAGGCAGGAAGCCGGTGCCCGCAGCATTGACGAGGAGCAGGATCTGCTGGAGCACGACGGCCGCCACGGCATAGACTGCGACCTCGGCGGCGGGGGCAAGTCCGATCAACACGGTGGTCGGGCCCTGCATCATCGCTTGGTATGAAAGTCCGTACCACCACCAACCCTCCGAAACCGGCCATCTCGCGGAAGGTCGGGAAGTGAAAGGATGGCCGCAGACGAGACGACAGGGCTCTGAGAGCATCCTAAACAGCACGATACAAGCCAGCAGTGAAACGATGACCTGAGCAGCGAGCACCGCCCGAACGTCCTCAAAGATCAGGGCCGCAGCCACAGCAGACCCGGAGAGCAGGGTGCCGAAGATTGCGCGCGACCGAAGCAGAGGCCGAAACTTCCCGAGCGCCTGCAGCGACACTTGGGCGAACGAGTAAAGGAAAGTTAGGACAAGGACCAGTGCGGCTAGGCGGATCGCACCTACCGCGTCGTCCTCAATCTCGGGTGGAAAGTTCGCGAACGATCTCGCAATCACCGAGGCTCCGAAGAAGGCGACCACGGCGGCAACCGCGCCCGCGCAGCAAAACACCAAGAGGGAGGTCCCGACGATCTTGGCCTCAGCATCATCGTCACCTGCCGCTCGTGCGCGGGCAAGAAATCTCAGGGTCGTGTTACCGAATCCGAGCTGTAGGTTAGAGAGATACCCGATCATGATCGTGATCAACGCGAAGACAGGTAGGCCGGGGATCCCAGCGTGCGGAGCATGACGGGCGTCGTGATGAGGCCGAGCATGGCCAACCAGACTGTGATCGCGGCTGACCCCCCCGCTACGGGAGCGAGCTGGCGCACCTCGACGTGGTGGCTCGCCTGTTCGTTGGCAGAGTTGGCGACCTGAGCCCGCTGCTGATCGGGTGCCTCCATTGGCCAACCGCACCATAGCCCAGACTCCACTGATGAGACTGAGCTCGAGCTGTGACCGTGCGCGAGGCGCATCGGCGATCAGCTCGGTGCTGAACGAGTCGACTAACGACTCCGCCCCGATGGGGTGCTCAACGAACCCGAGGCCCGCATCGCGGTGGCGGCCAGCTGGCCGCAATATGCGCATCACATTGCGCGACGGGCCCCGATGGCCCTTGGCCACGCCCCGGGGGCGACGTCGCGCTCGTTCACAATCTAATCGCGGCTGCACTGGGTTCGCCGCGGGCACTCCGATTGGTGGCGTGGCTGTCGTCGCGGAGGCTCGTCCGAAGGGCGGGCCGACCTCGCTCGACCGCGCGATCGCTCCGCAGCACCGCTGAGCATGTCCTGCCGCCCGACGGCGGACGCCCCGCCGAGCGCATTGCCGGCCTCCCAGCCCGATCCACTGCCCGTCGCTTCCCGCCCGTCGCATCCCCTCTCGATCGAGCGTCACGCCGACCGGTTGAATCCGCCCAGTACACGAGCAGCGGCCTGCTCTTGGAGGAGGGACGGGGCTTCGGGCGCCTACTCGCTGCTCACAACGCGACGGCCACCGCTAGTGTGTCAATGCCCCAATCGAAGAGGACATAGCCCGCGTCGGTTACATTGCGCGACATGGCGGCTCATCCTCTTGCATTCCCTGGGCGCTCGGTGGTCGATGAAGAGCGGCCGCCGTCGCGAGAAGTCGATCGTGCGCAAGATCTCATAGTCGTAGCCCTCCGCGTCGATCTGAAGCAGGTCAACGTGCTTGAGCCCGTTCCGATCGAGCAACTGGTCAAGCGTCCAGCAGCGAACCTCTCAACTTGCCCTATGTTGTTGCCGGAGAAGTCCTTCAACTCCTGACTCTGGCCGGACTCCTCCTGGGTGATCCAGTCCGGCAGGAGCGAGCTGGTTTCGCTGAGCCAGGCGGGGAATCCGTGCGCGGTCGGATCAACGCTAGAGGCGAGCCGGTGCAAGTCGCGGTCACCTGCCACTTCCGTGATGGCGACGTTTTCGAAGCTAACGTTCGGAAGGCCTCCGTACGCATTCTGAAGCTGGTCGAAGTACTCACGCACGGGCTCGACCAGCACCGCTACTCGCTCGGGGTGCCCTGGCAGCGTGCCCTGCAGGAACTCGTATAGAGGGTCGGTCGGGGTGTCCCCGACGTAGGCGCCGATCTGCACGACGGTAAACGCCTCCCTATTTGACAGCCAGGCCAAGACGCTGTCCATCGGAATCGGAACCTGCGGTGCGGTGCCTAGCGCCTGTCGACCGACAGCATGACGAACGGCAGCGAGGCGTCGGATCAGGGCCCGCCCGAAACCCCTGGCTCCCTCGGCCCGGCACCAGCCATACGCCCTCTCCACCATCCCCTGATCTGCCATTCCGTGCACACTATGCTGCTTGTGGCCGCTCAGCGTGTCGATGCCGTGCAGGCAGTGCAGCCGCAAGACGAGTTCGGGCCACGGCCGTCGTGGACTGCATCGAGGCCGCGCTCGAGAGCCACGATGCGGCAGTCGCCGAGGTCCAGCCGTGCGGTACGTCAGGAAGGCTTGCTGCTGATGAATATGCTCGAGGTCAGCGATCCCAGCCCCTCGCGGCGACTCGTGGCCCAGGACTTGTTGGGCATCCGCAGCCTGTGATGCAGCAAGAACTTGCTCATGCGATGGCGGTTGCGTATCCGGTCAAGGCCAGCGGCCTCACGCGCACGGACCAGATCCCTGAGCGTCTCGACGTGCTTAGCAGCAGCGCACCCGCGGCCAGCGCGGCACCGCGCGCACGACCGCGTCCGAATCGTGTGGCAGCGTGCGCTCGTCCAGCAGCTAATCGGCTCACCGCCCCCAAGCGGATCGAGGCGGCAGGAACGTCCAGCCCGACATGCACCGTCGCAGACAGCCTATTCTCAATCATGGCCGGCGACCTCCGTATGTGCGGGCCCACCCCGGCAACCCGCGAAGATGCGCGGGCTCCGACCACCGTTGTCCTCCGGTCGGGCGGAGCCGCAGCACTCACGGCGTCCTATCTCGCGCGAGAGCTATACGACGTTCGTCGGGGGGTTCCCCTATGCAGCAGTTTGCAGTGAGGGAGTTCGCGCTGAGCTTCCAGGTTCGCAAGTTACTTGCCGGGTGGGCCTTGGGCCCTCATCGATTTCTGCGCTTGGCATTTCACTCGGTCGTTGCTCGCCTGTGGACTGTGCCGACGTGGCCCGAAGAGGCGCGCGACTTCGTAGTCGGTGTGGTCACAGCGGGTGGGCACATCGCGAGATCGGGCGACCCAGCTGCTCCAGTTCGGGTCGAACAACGGCTGGAAGAGATCGACGCGGTATTCACCGCGTTCGTTCGCCCCGATACGAGCGATCTCGCGGTTTGGAACCAGGTTGTGCGGGAGCGGCAGTACGCGCCTGTGGTGCGCATCCTCAAGGAGGTCGCATGCTTGGAAGTCGAGACTATCCTCGACTTGGGTGCAAACATCGGGCTCACGGCCGCGTACCTCGGAGCCATCTATCCGAAGGCTCGGATCCTCGCGGTCGAGCCCGACGCCGCGAACTTCCGGCTACTGAAGCGAAACACGGAGACGCTCGGCGGACGCCTGGATGCACTGCAGGCGGCTTTCTGGGTACGTGACGAGCCACTCAGCTGGACCTCCGAGCGATTCCGTGATGGACGCGACTGGGCGCGCGCCGTCGACGCGGCCGAAAACGGTGGAGACTCGATCGACGTCATCACTCCAACCGGAGCACTCGCACGCCTCGATGTGGAGCGGGCCGACTCGCGAAGGTCGATATCGAGGGGGCAGAGGCTGCATTCTTTGCGACCGAGGAGGGCACGGACGCGCTTCTCGGTCTAGCCGACGTGTTTGCGATCGAGCTACACCTCGAGTCAGTCGACCCTCTCAAAGTGGCGATCGCCTTCGACCGCGGCGGCTTTCTGACGCTCCCCGTCGGTGATTTCGTGATCGCGATACGGCGTGACCGAATCGGGGCGTCGTAGTAGGCCCGGGAGGCCTGCTTCATCAGAAGGCAGCGCCTGATCCCACTTTCGACCGTTCACACGCTACGCGCGTGCCGCCGCGTCGCGGTGCCTGAGCAACTGGCTCAACACAGCGGGGCGCATCGTCGAGGACCAGTTCCACGCCACGGCTTCTCGACCAATCGCCGGACGTTTGGTTGAGTCCTGATCACGCGCGATCGCCTCTTCGAACGGCGCCGCGCTGGCGCCCGCGAACCCACCCCGATCTATAATAGCTCCGTAGCGTCGCGGGCTCAGCTCGTGTAGCGCGCGGGTCGCTGACACAATCAATCGGGGGCAGATGCAGGGTCCTCATACTTCTTACGTCGTCATATCCCTATGGGGCTGGGAGTCGTTCCATCTCCAACGAAATCCCCTACTTGGACGCGGCGTTTGACGAACTTGTGATCGTCTCTAACGCCACATACGGAGAGGCGAGTTACACTTTGCCAGAAGGAACGACGTGCCTGCGTGTGCCCTACGAGCTCTCTCCTGCAGAACGGCTGCGGAGTCCGTTTTCGCTGTTCGAGACGGAGCCTCGCGAGGAGCTCCGCCGCACTCGCACCACGTACGCACTGCCGCTCCACGCCCAATACGAAATACAGTCCTCGTCTCATGGGTCAAGGCGAAGAAGTTCAGTCGTATCTTGCGGCGCCTCGCCGAGGAGCGATCCGGCGCCCAAGTCTATGCGTACTCCTATTGGGCGAACGACATGGCGCTTGCTGTCGCTATGGCCAAAGCCCGCGGGTGGGTGCACGTCGCAGTCTGCAGGGCACATGGCTGGGACGTCTATTTCGAGCGGTCGGCAGCCGGCTTCCTCCCGTTTCGGCGATTCTTGGCCGAAACCCTCGACCATTACCGCTTCGTGTCGAAGGATGGGCTCGCCTACTTCGGGCTCAAGTGGGTCGCGACCATCCCTCGCTAGGGCACTCGGCGCTGGGCACCGTGCAGCTGGCCGCGGAGCCCGTGGGCGACCGGAATCCGTTTGTTCTCATCTCTTGCTCGGGCATGATCCCTCTCAAGCGCGTCGAGCGTATAGCGGAGACCCTGGAGCGTGTTCGTCGCCGCGTGACCTGGATCCACATCGGAGAGGGGCCGTCGCGCTCCGCGGTCGAGCGCGTCGTCGCGCGCTTGCCTGAGTCGATCTGTGTGAGTTGACGGGCCCGCTGTCAAACTCTGAAGTGCTGGACACGTACCGAAAGCGCAGGCCTTCTCTGTTTTCGAAACTCAGCGAGTTCGAGGGCATCCCAGTAGCCATCATGGAAGCGATGTCCGCCGGCGTTCCAGTCGTGGCTACAGCCGTGGGTGGTGTTCCCGAAATCGTTTTACACCGGCGAAACGGAGTACTACTTGAGCCAAGACCCGGAGGTCGCTGACGTCAGGTCGGCCATCGAGGCGTTCGCCGACATGCCCAAGGCGGAGTATGACACGTACGCCCAGGCCGCCTGGTCCACCTGGAACTGTCACTACAACGCCGACGTGAATTATCCGCGCTTTGTGACAAGTGTGCTCGGCTCGGGCGGCGGGCGCGGGCCCTAATGCGATGCGGGCAGGACGCGAGCCCTCGGTCGTGATCTTCATTCCGTACTTCGGAGCATGGCCGGCATGGGGAGATCTCTTTTTCGAGACAGCGCGCCGCAACAGCACGATCGACTTCTTAGTGTTTACGGACTGCGATTCGGCGGCGTTCGCGGCGCCGAATATCTACGTCCGTCCCACTTCGTTCGAAGATTATGTTCAACGGGCTCGGTCTTGGCTCGGCCTCCCCTTCGACCCGCGCGACGGATACAAGATCTGTGACCTGCGGCCAGTGTTCGGCGCACTACACGAAGAGGAGTTCTCGGGTTACGACTTCTACGGTTGGTGCGACACCGACCTCCTTTTCGGAGATATCCGGAGCTTCTATACCAACGAAGTCCTTGCCCGCAACGACGTGCTGTCGACGCACGCGGATCGCATCTCCGGCCACTTTGCGCTCTTCCGGAACACGCGTCGGAACCGGACCATGTACCGCAGGATCTACCGGTGGCAGCGACGTCTGTTGGAGCCCGCGTTCATCGGTCTGGACGAGCACGGCCTCACGAACGCCTACCTGCAGACGATCTTCGACACCGCGAACGAGAAGTTCGGATGGAGGCTCGACAATCCCATAACACGGTTCTCGGCGGCACGCAGACGTCGCCGGATGTACCTCGTGGAGCAGTACACGACGCCATTCTTGCCCAAGCGCTCGATGGCTCGCTGGACAGCGCGCAGCCGGCTGAGTGGTTCTACCGCGACGGACGTATCACAAACAGCCGAGATGGCAGCCGCGGGTTCATCTATGTGCACCTGATGAACTTCAAGTCGAACCGCTCGGTGTCACGACGGCACCAGGGCCCCCTGGAGGGTGTGGCCCGCATTTGCCGGGCTACTCCGCGCGACATGAAAACCGGAATCGTGATTGACAAGTCCGGCGTTGCGCTGGCACCCCCGCGATGAAGGAGGAGCGAAAGGACATCACCCTTCGCTTGGGCCACGTCTCCACGTCGGAAACCCTCGGTGCGTACTACATCGACATGCGCCCGGCGGTCGTGCATTACACCGAAAACCTCTATGGGGGTTCCTTTGACGAGCAGGGCGTCCCAATGGTCGCCGGCCCCGGCGGCCTCTACTACTCCCCCATCAATATCGCCCAGTACGGCTTCATGCTGCACGCGGACTGGCTGGAGACCGAATCAGTCGGCACGATGGAGACGCTCGAGCGCTGCCTCGCCGTTCTGGAGGAACTGAAGACCGAGGACGATCAACGGTGCGTGTGGTGGCACCGGTTCCCCGACCGGCGCTACGGGATCGAGCCGCCGTGGGCCTCGGCAATGGCGCAAGGCGAGCTGATTTCGCTGTACCTTCGCCTCTGGCAGGCGCTTGAGCGTCCGAGTCTGCTTGAGAGTGCCTACAAGGCGTACCAATTCATGCAGGTCCCTGTCGAGCGGAGGCATCCGCCGTCGGGACGAGCACGGGAACCTCTGGCTGGAGGAGTATCCCTCAAAGGAGCCGTCGTTCGTGCTCAACGGATTTATTTATGCGATGTTCGGTCTGTATGACCTGTACCGAGTTGGGCGCGACCAGGAAGTCCAGCGAGACATCGAGGCGTGTCTCGACACCTTGGTTGCACGGCTACCCGACTTCGACTCGGGCTATTGGTCGAACTACGATCTCCAGAAGCGCGAGCTGGTCCGCTACTACTACCAAAAGAACGTTCATGTCCCACAACTGGCAGTCTTGGAGGCACTGACAGGACATCCCGTCTTCGGGTATTACCGATCGAGATGGGAGCGTCAGATCACGCCGCTCAACTATCTGCTCGTTCGCATCATGTACCGGCTGCGCCCGCGTGCGAGTCGACTCAGGGGGTTATGGCGTGGCGGGTGAGTCGCGGCCACTCCGGGTGCTCTATCTGATCACCGACTTGGCGAAAGGGGGAGCCGAACGCTTCCTTATCGACCTCGCCACAGAGCTACGTTCTCGCGCCGAGATCGATTTTGTTATCGGGTCGCTTTACGAGCACAACCTCTACGGTGCGCTGACGGACGATCTTCCGATCGAGCAGCTCGACTTTCGGACCTTCTCGCACCGAGGCACTAACAGCTGCCCGGCATATGAAGACCTTCTGGAGCGCTTCCGTCCTGACGTAGTCCATACCCACCGCTTTCTTGCTGAGTTCCTGAGCAGCTACTACGTGTCCCCAGGCATTGCCTATGTCTGTCACGGACACGACAACATGGTGCAACTGGAGAGACCGTCTTGGCGCACGTTCTCGAACCGCAGGGCGCTCCTGAACCTTCTCGAGCGACGGCATCTTATTCGCAACAAGTACAACAAGGTCGCCACTGCGTTCGTTGCCAACTCCACCCACACTCTCGATTACTATCGGCGAGTTCTACCGCGCGACACGAGAAGCGAAGTCTTGCTGATTCCCTACGGGTTCAACTACGACCGCTTCTTCAACCCGAAGGTCCAGCCCCTTGGCGACACCGAGCGTGTTCGGCTACTCAATGTCGGTAGCTTTCAGGACAAGAAGAACCAGATCTTCGTCGTTGACATAGCCCGAGAGCTCCTCGAGAGGGGTCTCGACTTCGAGATCCATCTCCTTGGAGACGGCGCCAACCGTTCGGCTGTGGAGTCTTCGGTCAAGGCCGCGGGACTTGACGGGTGTGTTCATTTCCACGGCAACGTGGACAATGTTGAGCGATGGATGTGCGACAGTAGTATTTACCTGCACACCGCTAGGTACGAGCCCTTCGGGCTGTGCTACTGGAAGCAATGGCCGCGGGGCTACCCTGCGTGACGCTCGACGGGAAGGGGAACCGTGACCTCATCGAGGACGGCCGGACCGGATTTCTCCTCGAGCGGGAAGATGCCGGAGCCTTCGCGGATCGGATCGTCGAGCTAGCCACGGATTGCGAGCGGTACCGGGAGATCTCGACCTACGCTCAGGCATTCGCGAAGACGTACGACATCGTCGCGGCCACGAGCCGCTTAGTCGACTACTACCACTATCGCGTCGAGGTCGTGCGTCGGACGGTCAGCCGGCCGAGAAGCTAGCTGAAGAACCAGGCACGTTGGTCAGTTGGCCTTGGCCGGGTGACGTTTTCCGCTTTTGAGTCGGGAATCTAATGCTCGAGCCGGGCCGTGCTGACGCGCTCGAAAATCCTGGCCAACTGCCGGCCTGCGCCAGTCGCCGCAGCGGTTCGGTCACCGACGCCTCAACCTTCGGAGCTTGCAGACCACCGGCTTGGTGCTCGGCAAGCAGCACCTCCACTGAATGCTGCCGCCGGGCTCGACGTGCGCCTCGGCGAGACGGCTGAATGTCAGGATCCCGCACGTCCCCGAGAATGATCTCGGTGTTTTCGCGGCACTCGGAGTCGGCATCCTCCAGCCATCCGCGGTGCCCTCGGCTGTTGTATCTGGTCAGCGCACGTACTGGGTGACCCCGTCGATTTAGCTCCTCGACCAAGTGGCTTCCGATGAAACCGCCCGCCCCGGTCACCAGGCATAGGCCGAGATCAGGCACGCGGAATCCTTGGCCACTGGGCGTAGCTGGCCAACGTCACCTCAGGCCCGAAGGATGCAGAGATCAATCCGGGCCCAGGACGCTGCGACATGGACGGGAGCTCTGCGAATCCAGTCTGGCTCCACGAGATGATGATGACGACACGCGACGAGTCTGACCGCCGAGAGCTCGCAGTGCCACTGTCAGCGACGAGAGTACATCCCCGACGAGCCGCAGCGTGACGTGATCGCGGCCCCGCGCTGCCTAGCGACTGCCCCCGACGCGGCGAGACATCTCGCGGGCATGCGAGCACCCCCGACCCAGCCGCCAGCAACGACGCGCCAGCGCCCCGGAAACCTGCTGTCACCCCACCAGAGAGCATTTGCCGGACAGGCGAGATCGAACGGGAGAACCCCTGCCCAATGCCGCGAGTGGACGCCGCAGGGTCGCGTCAAGCTGCACGGACAATGACCGTCACTGCGGTTTCGATCATCGTGGAGCCACGGATGCGCTCATGACGCACCACATCGTCGATCGCGTCATCCAGCGTCCGCGTCGGCTCCCAGCCCGTCAGCCCCTCGCAGCGCCGTCGTGTCCGGCTGGCGGCGCCCGAGCTCCTCGAACCCCTCGGGATACGCGTCGTCATACGGCACGAGGCGGATGCGGCTCTCGGACCCCGTCCGCTCGAGCACGCGCGCGGCGAGGTCGAGGATGCTGATCGGCGTCGTGTTGCCGATGTTGTAGACGTTGCCGACCGCGCGTGGGTCCTCGCTGAGCAGGCGTAGCGCGGCGACCGTGTCGCGGACGTGGATGAAGCAGCGCGTCTGGCTGCCGTCGCCGTAGACGGTGAGATCGTCGCCGGCGAGCGCCTGGCGGACGAGGCGCGGCAGGACCATGCCGTACATCGCGGACTGGCGCGGGCCGACCGTGTTGAACAGCCGCACGGTCACGATGTCGGCGCCGAGGTCGCGGTGGTAGCCGTGTGCCAGTGCCTCGCCGAAGGACTTGGCGATCGCGTAGGACCAGCGCGCCTTGAACGGCGAGCCGAGCAGCAGGTCGGCGTCCTCCTTCAGCGCGCCGACGGTGTTCTTGCCGTACACCTCAGACGTCGAGGCGTAGAGCAGGCGCCGGCCGTGACGCGCTGCCGCCTCCATGACGGTGTCGATGCCGCGCACGTTGGCGAGCAGCGCCTCGAGCGGGCGCTCGACGATCAGCTGCACCCCCACTGCGGAGGCCAGGTGCACGCACGCGTCGCAGTCGGCCATGAGCTCGTCCACGAGGGCCTCGTCGGCGGTGGACCCTTCGACGAGGCGCACGCCGTCTGCGAGCACCCCCCAGAGGTTCTCGCGCCGGCCGGTGCTCAGGTCATCGAGGACCGTGACCTCGTGCCCGTCCTGCACGAGCGCATCCGTCAGGTGCGAGCCGATGAAGCCCGCCCCGCCGGTGACCAGGTACCTCATGCGTGGTCGAGGATCGCTGTGCGCGCCTGGATGTCCTCGACGTGCTCGACCGTCCGGCGCAGCCCCTCGGAGAAGTCCACCTGCGGGTCGTAGCCGAGGTCGTCACGGGCGCGCTGCACGTCGGCGAGCGAGTGCCTGATGTCACCCGCGCGCGCCGGTGCGTACACCGGCTCGATGTCGACGCCCATGGCGCTGCGCAGCTCGTCGGCAAAGCGGTTGAGCGTGATCCGTGCGCCGCAGGCGATGTTGAAGACGCGTCCACCGACGCCCGGCGCGCGCAGCGCGGCCATGTTGGCGTCCACGACGTTGTCGATGTACGTGAAGTCGCGCGACTGCTCGCCATCGCCGAAGATCGTCGGCGCGCGGCCCTCCGCGTACGCGGCGATGAACTTGGGGATCACGGCGGCGTACTCCGAATCCGGGTTCTGCCGCGGGCCGAAGACGTTGAAGTAGCGCAGCGCGACGGTCTCCAGGCCATAGAGGCCGTAGAAGCTGCGGCAGTAGCTCTCAGCCGCGAGCTTTGCCGTTCCGTACGGGGAGATCGGCATCGTGGGCATGCCCTCGTGCTTCGGCAGGCCCGCGACGGCGCCGTAGACCGACGAGGAGGAGGCGAAGACGAGCCGGCCGACACCCTCGTCGCGCGCCGCCAGGAGCACGTTGAGCGTCCCCGTGGCGTTGGTCGCGTGGCTCGTCAGCGGATCGGCGATCGACCGCGGCACCGACGGCAGCGCGGCGTGATGCAAGACCGCGTCGCGGCCGCGCATGGCCTGGTGGACGAAGTCGTAGCCCTGGATGTCCCCCTCGATGACGTCGATGTCGTCCGAGAAGGGCGCTAGGTTCGCGCGCAGCCCGGTTGAGAAGTTGTCCAGGATGCGGACGTCATGTCCGAGATGCAGCAGCCGCTCGACGAGTTGCGAGCCGATGAAGCCTGCGCCTCCTGTGACCAGCACCCTCATCCGTCCCCGCCTGACTCGCCAGCTTGGCGTCGCGTTACATAAGAGTCGTCCTAACTCGAGGGGAGAACGTAGCGGGCGCTGATCGCTCTGTAAAGCTGCACATTGCGAGTTCTTGCACAGGATTCGTGGGGCTTTTGGCACCCGGGGGTCGGGGCCGAACGATTTCGTTTGGCTGACGCCACGTCTCTGCCACCTGGCGGTCCGGCGCGATCGCGTGTTATCTCGATGGGCGACGTTGAAGACCCGGCCGCTGACCCCGGGAGCATCGAGCGCGGCGAGGTTGGCGTCCACGACGTTGTCGATGTACGTGAAGTCGCGCGACTGCTCGCCGTCGCCGAAGATCGTGGGCGCACGCCCTTGCGCATAGGCGGCGATGAACTTCGGGATGACGGCGGCGTACTCCGAGTTTGGGATCCTGGCGCGGGCCGAAGACGTTGAAGTAGCGCAGCGCGACGGTCTCGAGGCCGTAGACCTCATGGAAGCTGCGGCAGTAGTTCTCGGCGGCGAGCTTCGCCGTCCCGTACGGGGAGATCGGCATCGTCGCCATCGTCTCGCGCTTGGGCAGCCCCTCGGTCGCGCCGTAGACCGACGAGGAGGAAGCGAACACGAGCCTGCCGACGTCCTCGTCGCGGGCGGCAAGCAGGACGTTGAGTGTCCCGGTCGCGTTCGTCGCGTGGCTCGTCAGCGGATCGGCGATCGAGCGCGGCACGGACGGCAGCGCGGCCTGGTGCAGGACGGCGTCGCAGCCGCGAACGGCGTTGTGGATACGCTCATAGCTCTGGATGTCGCCCTCGACGACGTCGACGTCGTCCGAGAAGCGCACTAGGTTCGCGCGCAGCCCGGTTGAGAAGTTATCCAGGATGCGGACGTCGTGCCCGAGATGCAGCAAGCGCTCGACAAGCTGTGAGCCGATGAACCTGCGCCGCCTGTTACCAGAACCCTCATCGGTCTCCCATCATGTCGCCCGCCGTGGCATTGCGTTACATAAGCCGTCCTGGCTCGAGGGAAGAAGGTAGCGACCCCAAATCACTCTGTAAAGCTGCACATTGCGAGTTCCTGCAAGGGCGTGCGCTGGGCGGCCGAAGGTCCGTCGCGCCAACGAAGCTACGACTGGGGGAAGCGCCCCGCAAGCCGCGGCTGCGTCCCGGCGAAGCTCTTCGAGTACCTGGCCAGCGGACTGCCGGTCCTGTACGTGGCCGACCCGAACACCAATGCGTCGCGGCTGCTGCGTGGGCATGATGGATGCCACGTCGTCGCGCCCGGGGATCCGAGCGCTGCAGACGCTGCCGCGCACGGTGTTCTTTCGTGGCGTGGCTGGCCGACCCCGTCTCATCGCGGACCGAACGGAACGGGTCGACGGGCAGGCAGTGGCCGCCCAACCCCGGGCCGGGCTCGAAGCGCATGAAGCTGAAGGGCGTCGTCGACGCAGCCCTCGATGACCTCCTAGTCGTCGATCTGCATGCGGTCGCAGAGCATCGCGAGCTCGTTGACGAGGGCGATGTTGCCCTCGTCAGTCGTCGAGCATGGCAAGCACCATCGCGGCGACCTGGTCGGCCTCGCCGCGGTCACCCTCGAGTATCCGTGCGCCGATGACCGCTCGTGAGATTACGCGCATGACCTGCTCCGGCCGTTCCTGAGCTGGGACCGCGTTTGCGAACAAGGCCATCGCTCCCGCACCAACCGATAGCCGGCGCGGCGTCCAGTCCGCGCCCGGCTCGTAGCTCGTGACCAGGATCTCGCCGATCGGCAACGCGTCCACGCCCGCTACCCCACCGAGACTCTCCACAGAATGATCCAGCTGACCGGGGACGATGCCGCGGATCGACAACGGCTTAGGGTATGGACGCACGAGGCCGTTCTCGTCGAGGACCGCGAACTCGTCCGAGTAGTAGAGCGCTCCGGCGCGGATCAGCGCGACCACGAGCGTCGTCTTGCCGCCGAAGCTGGGGGCAGGCATGACGATTGCTCGGCCGTGATGCGCGACGACTCCTGCGTGGATGAAGATCGCGTCGGGCGCCTTGCGCCCGAGATACAGCCGGATCTCGGAATCGAGCAGCTCGAGAGCCAGATCGAGCTCGAGTCCCTGAGCGCTGGCCAGCACGTCGGTGTCTCTTCCCAGGGCGTAGGTGCCGGCCGGCTCCGCGGTGAGGCTGAACCTCCGCTCCGCGCCGGCCGACGAGCGCTCGCACCATCCCGGCGGTAGATGGGCTTGTACTCGGTCGAGCAATGCGGGTGCGCTCGCGCTGACCGACATGCAGACGCCGAACGCCTCAAAGGCGATCTCGTGCTTAGCGGCGGCCGACGTCGGCGTGCTCATCGACGGGGGATCATAAGCGGGCACTCCGATCGTGGTCGATAGGATGCGCGTTGTGGCATCGGTCGTCCTCGTCGCGCGCATCGTGCTGGCCGCAGTTTTCGCCACCGCTGGTTTCGCGAAGCTGATGGATCGCCAGGGCTCGAGACGTGCGCTCGAGGGCTTCGGCGTACCACATGCGGTTTCGGCTACAGCTGCTGTCGCGCTGCCGCTGGCCGAGCTCGCGACGGCGATTGCTTTGACGTCGACGCCAGCCGCAAGGTGGGGGGCGCTCGCGGCGCTCGTTCTGCTGGTCGCGTTCGCGATCGCGATCGCGAACGCCCTGACCCGCGGTCAGACCCCGGACTGCCACTGCTTCGGTCAGCTGCATTCAGCGCCGGCCGGACGCGGCACGCTGATACGCAACTCCGCACTGGCGATACCGGCGGGACTTGTCACATGGCGTGGTCCAGGCCCGGCGATCGATACCTGGATACAAGCGCGAACCGCCGCGGAGTTGGTAGCCGTGGTTTCGACCGGCTGCGCGGTCCTCCTCGCCTTTGCCGTGATTCGGCTGCGGAGCGAGCGTCAGACGTTGCTTGGCGATCTGTCTGAAGCGCGGACGCAACTCGCCGCGTTTCCTGCGGGGCTGCCGATCGGCGCGACGGCGCCGCCCTTCGCTCTGACGAGCGTGCAGGGGAAGACCGTCACACTCGAGTCGTTGCGTGCCCGGGGCCGCCCGGTCGCGCTGATGTTCGTGTCACCCGATTGCGGCCCGTGCGAAGTGTTGTTCCCGAAACTCACTCGCTGGCAGGGAAGCGTCGTGGATGGCCTTACGATCGCGGTCATCAGCCGGGGCAGCAAGGCGGACAACCGCGCAGCAGTGGACGATCAGGACGCCGAGGTCCTGCTGCAGAAGGACACGGAGGTGATGCGCGCCTACCGCGTCGGCGGTACGCCCGTGATGATCGTCGTGACGCCCGAAGGAAAGATCGCCAGTGCTCCGGCCGCGGGCGGAATCATGATCGAGATGCTCGTGCGGATGACGCTGCGTCGGCACGCCACTGAGGACGTCGCAGCGTCGCCGGCACATCAACCAGTCGCCTGATACCGCAGGTGGAGCATCACCGCCTGGTCGAGTTCATCGAACGCGCCCGCGGCGTCGAGCGGCGTAAGGAGCTCGAGCGCAACGCGGTCGTCGTGCTGGACGCATTCGAGCGCGCCGGAGTGCGGACCCTACTGCTCAAGGGACCGGCGCTTGCTCGGCTGCTCTACGAGGAGGCGGAGCAGCGCGGCTTCTCGGACATCGACATCCTCGTGCCGGCGAGCGAGCTCGCGAGCACACGCGAGATCTTGATCGGACTCGGATACAAGAATTCGCGCGAGCTTCGCGGTATCGATGATGTGGCCGGGATCCAGCACTCCGAGGTATGGGCTCGGCGTTCGGGCAGCGGGCCGCTGTGGATCGATCTGCACTGGCGGCTGAGCGGCTGTGACGCACCGGGCGACATCGTCTGGGAAGCCCTCGCGAGCGAGTGCTTCTCGATCCAGCTCGAGGGTCGCCCTACAGCGGTACCAGCGCCGCACGGACTCGCATTCCACCTCGCCGTGCATGCGGCTCAGCATGGTCCGCACGACACGAAGGCGCTGGGTGACCTCGCTCGCGGCATCGAGCGCTGGCCGCTCGACATATGGGGCGCCGCTGCACACATCGCGCGTGAGGTCGACGCGATTCCGACATTCGCCGCCGGGCTTCGACTGCTTGCTTCGGGGAAGGTCATTGCAACCCGGCTGAATCTGCCGGCGACCCCGGTCCTCGACTGGGATATCGCACATCGCGAACATCGACCGCGGGGCGCGTTCCATCTGCAGGCATTGGCTCGCGCGCGCGGTCCACGACAGCTCGCCACCGTCCTGGGGCGCGCAATCATGCCGGCGCGTGCGTGGATCATTTGGGAGTTTCCGTGGGCGGCGCGGAGCAGGCTACTGCTCGTGGCGGCCTATCTCAGGCACATCCTCCGGGCGCCGAGCTGGGGTTGGCGCGCCTGGCATTACCGCCGACGCGCCCGTCGCGAGTGCCGCTAGTTACAGCTGTTTGCCGGAGGCTGTTGCGTCGGACAATTCGCAAAGGTGTCGACGCAGTTCTTGAATCCCTGGGGCCCGACCGGAGGGGTGCAGCAGCAGCAGCCGTTCGTCTTACAGCCCTCACTCGGCGCCCCGCCGCCGCAGTTTCCCGAGCTGAACTGCAAGCAGAAGTTGAGCGTCACGGCGGCCATCGCGGTCGGCGCCGCCACCGAGAGGACCAGCGGCGCGGCGACCGCGGCCGCCCCGATCTTGAGCACGCGAGAAGAGAGTTGGCGGCGTGTCGTACCTCGTTCGGGTTTGGCGACCTCGAGGAGCTCGCAAAGGGCGAGCTCAGCCAGCGCGCGATCAACCGTCTCGCGATCGAGACTCGACTCCCCAGCACAAAGCGAATCGATCGTCGTGACGCCGTCGCACTGCTGCCAGATGCGGGCCGCTGCGGGACTCAGGCAGTGTCCGTACTTCGTCTCCGTGTCGTAGATCAGCAGTTCGTCGCCGACTTCCTCGACGATCAGACCTTCTGACCGCGCTAGCGGCAGCCGCTCAGATCGATCGATCCTAGCTCCGCTCACGACACGCTCCTTGTACTCGATCCTTGCACGATGGCTCAACATACTAAATGGTGAGGGGGCAGCATGTACAACATCGGCTGCGCCATGCCCGTCACGATCAACGACCTGGCGCGGAGAGTCATCGAGCACAACGGATCGCACAGCGTGATCGAACCATCGCCTACGACGATGCGTGCGCCGGGGCTTCGAGGAACTTAGTGGCCGCCAGCCGGTGACAACGGCGATCGAGGCCCTGACCGGTTGGCACCCGATGCGCACCGCCGACCACGCGATCTACGACCTCATGGCGTATGAGTTTGGTGGCTCGAGGGTGATCTGGGGCTGGTTTGCCGCCCAGAATCCGCTTTCGCGCTTTCTCGCTTTCTCGCCAGTTGCAGGGAATCTTGCGGTCGTGCGGCGCGGACGAGATCGATCTGATCTATGCGAGAGGGCGCAACGCGTTCGCTGCTGTGATCATGACGCAGGCGGCGCGCGTCGACGAGCTTGTCGCGCGCGTCCAGGAGCTTGAGCGTCAGGCGGGCCGCAGCACGGTCTTTCCACCTGCGAGCGCCAGTGGCACGCGCTGTGCTGAGCCCAACCGCCGAGCCAGGCGGTGGGTGAGATGATCGCGCCCGCCGCTGAGCAGCTGGCGGCCGCCGCGGCGGCGCGAGACGGTGACGAGCGTCGTGTCGAGGATCGCAGGCCGGCGACGAGCGCCCCGACCACGACCGCCGACGGCTGCCGCGCCACCCAGCGATGCCGCTGACATCGTGACGGCGGCGACCAGAGAGCCCAGCAGCATGCTGCCGCCGTCGCCCATGAGACCTGCTCGGACGGGCGAGGTTGAACGGCACAAAGCCCGCGCACGCGCCCGCGATCGCCAGGCACAGCGCGGCCGGGGCGGGCTCGCCGCCTCCGAAGTCGTCGGCATCCGAGTCGCCGGCGCCTTTCGCACTACCCGGCGGCCGGCTCGCGCGTGATCGTCCGCCGTGAACGCGCATCCGATGCGCACCTGACCTTCACCGACCACGACTGCCACGGCTTCCAAGCCGTCCTCACCGACCAGCCCGGGGACGCTGCCCAGATCGAGCGTGATCATCGCGGCCGTGCTCGCGTCGAGGACCACATCAGAAAGGACAAAGACACCGGCCTGCGGAACCTGCCGTTCCGCGAATTCGAGCACAACAGCGTCTGGAGCCAGCCTAACCCCGCCGCCCGACGGCCCGCGACGACCAGCCACGCCTCCGAGCGCAGAGCGCCCCGCGAAGCCTGCCCGCGAACCGCCACCCGCGACAACCACCGCCACACCCCCGCCGCTGCGACAGCGGTCACATCACGCCACACATGCACGGTCCGGGCTAATGGTCAAGGAGAGACAATGGACGCGCACTTGAATCTACCGCGGGCGCGGTCCGGCGAGCTCATCGTCGAGAAACTCAACGATGAGCGCCTTGTCTACGCGCCGCGAACTCAGCGCCGCGCGCCAGGCGCATGGACGACGAGTCCTTCAGACCCAGATCAGATGCTCGTCAATGCAAACCAGCACTCGCTGCATGCCGCATGGGCTCATCCATCCGCACGAGCGTGTCGGAATCAGTCATGTCGAGGTGTTGTCGGCGATACAGCTCGTCGCCGCGGCGGTGTGCTCCTCGGGTCGTGCCTCGAACTCAGCGCCTCTGCCTCAGCACCGCTCGGGACCTAATCGCTACCCAGAGCCCGCCTCACCGCTTTCGCCGAAGCACCACCCCGCACGCCCAGGCCCTGGGCGAACTGCGCTGACGCGCAGCTCCTGCAGCATCCAGTGGACCGCGGGTACGGCGGCGCGCCCGCCGCGCGCCCGGTACTCGGCCTCGAGCTCGCGGATGGCGTTCATGCGATCGCGGTCGGCGGCCACGGCGTCGGGCAGGCGGTCCAGGCGCCGCGCGGCGGCGCGCAGGTAGCGGCACGATCGGGCAGCCGGTCGGCGCCGGCGGCCGTCACGAAGCCCGGGTAGACGAGGCCGCCGAGCTGGCCGGCGACGTCCAGGCGCGCGGGCTGCAGCGACGGGTCGGCGCCGAGCGCGTCGACCCGTAGCCCGACCTCGCGCGCCGCGTCCAGCACCGCCACGACGTCGGCGGCGACCGCGGCAGCCCGCGCCGGCAGCCGCGACGCCACATGGGCGCGCAGCCGCTCGAAGCCGGCCTCGTCCCACGCCGGGCCGCCGGCCTCCGCCACCAGGGCGTCGACCGCCGCGGCGAGCAGGTCGTCGAGCACGCCGTCGTGCGGCGCGCCGGCGAGCGTCAGCGCGGCGGCGCTCCCGAGGCCGCGCTGGACCCCGCGCAGCGGTGAGGGCACCGTCAGCAGCAGCAGCCGGCGCGTGCCGGCGCGCATCGCGGCCGCCTGCGCGCCCGGGGTCTCCAGCGCGCGCACCGCCACCGTCGACCCCTCGTCCACGAGCGCCGGGTAGGCGCTGACCGTGCTGCCCGTGCCCGGCAGCGTCACGCTGCGCGGCAGCGTGCCGATCGTCCACGCCCGCAGCCCGGTGCGCTCGAGTGACGCCGTCGCCGCGGCGAGCTCGGCGCGCAGGCGCGGGCGCACCTGCGCGCGCAGCGCGTCGAGGTCCTCGCCGGCGGCGACAAGCCCGCCGTCGTCGTCCTCGACGCGGAAGGTCACGCGCAGATGCGCTGGCAGCTTCTGCGGATCGAAGAGCGCGGGGTCCACGCGCGCGCCCCGCAGCGCCTCGAGCTCGCGCGCGACCGCGTCGCGCAGCGCGCCGCGGCGCGGTCGCAGGTGCGCGACGACCTCGGCGGCGATGTCGGGGATCGGCACGAGCGGGCGGCGCAGGTCCTTCGGCAGCGACCGGATCAGCGCGGTCACGAGCTCGGTGCGCAGACCCGGCACGAGCCAGTCAAAGCCCTCCGCCCGCAGCCCCGGCAGCACCCGCAGCGGGACATGGACGGTGACGCCGTCCTCGTCGCTGCCGGGCTCGAAGCGGTAGGAGAGGTCAAGGGTGAGGTCGCCCTGGCGCCAGGCGTCGGGCAGCGCGGCGGGGTCGAGCAGGTCGGCGGTCGCGGCGCCGAGCAGCTTCTCGCGCGTGAACGTCAGGAGGTCGGGGTCGTCGCGGCGCGCGTGCTTCCACCAGCGGTCGAAGTGCGCGGCCGACACGACACAGTCCGAGACGCGCGCATCGTAGAAGGCGAAGATCGCCTCGTCGCCGGGCACGAGGTCGCGGCGGCGGACGCGGTGCTCGAGCTCGGCGAGCTCGTCGAGCAGGTGCTGGTTGCACTCCACGAAGCGGTGATGGGTGCTCCACTCGCCGGCGATCAGCGCGTGGCGGATGAACAGCTCGCGCGAGAGCACCGGATCGATCGGGCCGTAGGCGACGCGGCGCCCGGCGACCACCGGCAGCCCGTAGAGCGTCGCGCGCTCCGTGGCGACGACGCTGCCGCGCCTGCGGTCCCAGCGCGGCTCGGAGTACGTGCGCGACAGCAGGTGCTCGGCCAGCGGCTCGATCCAGCTCGGCTGGACCTGCGCGGCGACGCGCCCGAACAGCCGCGACGTCTCGACGAGCTCGGCGACCATGACCCACGACGGCTGCTTGCGCGCGAGCGCCGAGCCCGGCGCGATCGCGAAGCGCGCGCCGCGCGGGCCGAGGTACTCGCGTCGCCCGGCGTCGCGCAGCCCGACCTGCGACAAGAGGCCCGACAGCAGCGCGACGTGGACGTCCTGCGGGTCGGCGGGCTGCTGGTTGATCGTCGCACCGACCGCGCGCGCGGCCTGGCGCAGCTGGCCGGCGAGGTCCTGCCACTCGCGCACGCGCATGTAGTGCAAGAACTCCGCGCGGCAGAGCCGGCGAAACGCGCTGCCGGTGAGCTCGCGCTGGCCGGCGCGCAGGTGCTCCCAGAGCTTGAGATAGCCCAGGAAGTCCGAGCGGTCGTCGGCGAAGCGGGCGTGCTGCTCGTCGGCCGCCGCGCGCTCCTCGGTCGGCCGCACGCGCGGGTCCTGGATCGACAGCGCCGCGGCGATGACGACGACCTCCTCGGTGCAGCCGAGGCGATCGGCCTCCAGGACCATCCGGCCCAGCCGCGGGTCGACCGGAAGCTGCGCGAGGCGCCGGCCGAGCGGCGTCAGCCGGGTGGGCATGTCGTCTCGGGCGCCCGGACGTCCCCCGGCGCGATCGGACGAGCCGGCCGGATGGCGCGTGCCGGACTTCTCTGCAGGCTCGATCGCGCCGAGCTCGTGCAGCAGCGCCTTGCCGTCGCGGATCTGGCGTGCGTCGGGCGGGTCGAGGAAGCCGAAGTCCTCGACCTCGCCGAGGCCGAGCGCGGCCATCTGCAGGATCACCGACGCGAGGTTCGTGCGCAGGATCTCGGGATCGGTGTACGCCGGGCGGGCGGCGAAGTCCTCCTCGTCGTAGAGGCGCACGCAGATGCCGTCGGACTGGCGCCCGCAGCGGCCCTTGCGCTGGTCGGCGGAGGCCTGCGAGATCGGCTCGATCGGCAGGCGCTGGACCTTCAGCCGCGTGCTGTAGCGGCTGATCCGCGCGGTGCCGGGATCGACGACCGAGCCGATGCCCGGAACCGTGAGCGACGTCTCGGCGACGTTCGTGGCGAGGACCACGCGGCGGGCGTCGTGGGCCTTGAAGACGCGCTGTTGCTCGGCCGGGGAGAGGCGCGCGTACAGCGGCAGGATCTCGACGGCCGCCGGCAGGCGCCCGGTCAGGGCCTCGGCGGCGTCGCGGATCTCGCGCTCGCCGCTGAGGAAGACGAGGACGTCGCCGGGCCCGTCGTGCAGCAGCTCGTCGACGGCGTCGCCGATCGCATCGACCGGATCGCCCTCGTCGGCGAGCGGGCGGTGGCGGACCTCGACGGGATACGTGCGCCCGGAGACCTCGACCACCGGCGCGTCGCCGAAGTGGCGGCTGAAGCGCCCCGGGTCGATCGTCGCGCTCGTGATGACGAGCTTGAGGTCCGGGCGCTGGGGCAGCAGGCCCTTGAGGTAGCCCAGCAGGAAGTCGATGTTCAGGCTGCGCTCGTGCGCCTCGTCGACGATGATCGTGTCGTAGCGGCGCAGCAGCCGGTCGTGCTGGATCTGGGCGAGCAGCAGCCCGTCGGTGACGAGGCGCACGAGCGTGTCCTCGCGCGAGCGGTCGTCGAAGCGCACGGCGTAGCCGACAGCCTCGCCGAGCTCGACGCCGAGCTCCTCGGCGATCCGCACGGCGACGGTGCGCGCCGCCAGCCGGCGCGGCTGCGTGTGCGCGATCGAGCCGCGCACGCCGCGCCCGAGCTCCAGGCAGATCTTCGGCAGCTGGGTGGTCTTGCCCGAGCCGGTCTCGCCCGCCACGACGACGACCTGGTTGTCGCGGATGGCCGCCAGGAGGTCCTCGCGGCGGGCGCTGACGGGCAGCTGCGGCGGATAGGAGACCTCCGGCACGGCGGCGCGGCGGCGGGCGACGCGGTCCTCTGCGCGGGCGATCTCGGCCATGGCCTTGGAGAGCGCCTCGCCGCCGTCGCGGCAGGCGCGGTCCAGCCGCCGTTGGAGGCGGTGCTCGTCGCGGATCGTCAGGTCGCGGAGGCGCGACCGCAGCTCGGAGACCGTCTGCGGATCGGCGCGGTCGCGTCCTCCACGCCGCTCCGTCTGCTCGGAGGACGTAGCCATGCCGGTTCGAGCATAGGTCCTCGGCTGCGATCATCGCCTGCATGGGCGATGGTGTGCGCGTCGACAAGTGGCTGTGGGCCTCGCGCCTGCTGAAGACGCGGACGCTCGCGGCCGAGGCCGTCAAGGGCGGGCGCGTGCAGGTCAACGGCGCGCGCGTGAAGCCCAGCCGCGAGGTCGCGGCCGGCGACGAGCTCGAGGTCACGATCGGCCAGGTGCGCCGCACGGTCGTCGTGCTCGGGGTCGCCGAGCGCCGCGGTCCGGCGAAGGTGGCGCAGCTGCTCTACGAGGAGACGCCGCAGAGCGTCGCCGCGCGCGAGCTCGCCCGTGAGCGGGCGCGGCTGGCCGCGCCGCTGGGCGCCGACCTCGGCGCGCGCCCGACCAAGCGCGACCGCCGGCGGCTGGACGCGTCGCGCGGGCGCCCGGGCTCCGGGCGCTGAACGCGATCCTGCGGGCTCGGGTCCGGGCGCTGAACACGAGCCCGCGCGGGGCGGTTTCGCAGCGAGCGTGTCGAATTGTCACCGGTATCCGATGACAATTCGCCACGACCACCCGCGCCACGACCGCCCGAACGCAAACGGGCGGCCCCGAAGGACCGCCCGTCGCTGAGCCACGCTCTGTGCGGACCGTGACTAGCGCAGCAGCGAGAGCACCGACTGCGGCGCCTGGTTGGCCTGCGCGAGCATGCTCGTGCCGGCCTGCTGCAGGATCTGGGACTTCGTGAACTTGACCATCTCCTCGGCCATGTCCACGTCGCGGATGCGCGACTCCGCCGCGATCAGGTTCTCCTGGTAGGAGCCCAGGTTCGCGAGGCGGTGCTCGAGGCGGTTCTGCACCGCGCCGAAGTCCGCCCGCTTCGTGGAGACCTCCTGGATCGCCGTGTCGATGTCGGCCAGGGTCAGGCCGACGAAGCCGGCGTCCGACGCCGTGGTGGCGCTGGCGACGACCTCGGACATGCCGGTGCCGCTGACGAGATCGCTCGTGCTGATCGTGATCGACTCGCTGTCGTTGGCGCCGACCTGCAGCGCCACCGAGCCCGTCGCGTTCAGCAGCGACGTGCCGTTGAACTTCGTGTTGGTCTTGATGGTGCCGATCTCCGTGGCGAGCTGAGCGACCTCGGCGCGGATCGCGGTCTTGTCCGTCGCGTTCAGCGTGTCGTTGCCGTACTGGACCCGCAGCTCGCGGATGCGCTGGAGCATCGAGTGGACCTCGGTGAGCGCGCCCTCCCCCGTCTGCACGAGCGAGACGCCGTCCTGCGCGTTGCGCTGAGCCTGGGCGAGACCGGTGATCTGGCCGCGCATCTTCTCGCTGATCGCGAGGCCGGCGGCGTCGTCCGACGCACGGTTGATGCGGTAGCCGGAGCTCAGGCGCTCCATCGACTTGGCCATCTTGTCGGCGCTGCCGACGAGCTGACGGTGGGTGTTGAATGCCTCGACGTTCGTGTTGATGCGAAGGGACATGCGTTCATCTCCTTGATGACGTGGGATTGGTGGCGTCCCGAGGCGACTCCATGTCGCCTGCGACCGGTGTCATCGGCCGCGCCGATGAGAACTTGAGGTCAGCTTTCGGCGGGTGCCGCGGCGCGCTCGAGCTCGGCGTAGCGCGCGCGGATCTCGGCGATCACCAGCTGGCGCCCGACCGCGACGGCGATCGCCCAGAGCGCGAGGTAGCCGAGGATGCCGCCGGCCAGGCCGCGCAGCATCGCGTCCAGCGGCGGGACGGCGGCGGCGATCGCGAGGTACGTCGCGAGCACGAGGCCGCCCACGCCGCCCCAGCCCTTGGCGCGGCGCACGAGCCCGGCCGTGCGGGGATGCCCGGCGACGCAGATGCCCGCCGCAGCGGGCTCGGCCGCGCTCTCGTCCTTCTTGTTGCGCTTGGCCATCAGACCAGCCTCCCGTCGCGGCGCTCGAGGCGCTGGCGGTCGAAGACGAAGCGCACGATCCGCTCGCGGTCGGCTTCGAGGATCTCCTCGAAGTGCAGCGCGCGAAACTCGTGGTCGAACTCGCGCACGACACGGGCGAGGATCTCCAGGGGAGGGTCGTGGGGCGCCAGGCGCAGCTCCAGCCGTGCGGCGTCGCCGGCCTTCAGCGGCGCCAGCCGTGAGATGACCGCGCCCGAGGCGCTGATGTTCACGACCGCGGCAGGGATCGGCGGCCCGCCGGACGGACGCGTCACGATGGCCTCCAGAAACGCGTCGACGCGCGCGAACGCCCGGCGCTGGACGAGCTGGGTGCTGCCGGTCAGGCCGAGCTCGAGGACCTCGGCGTCCGAGGCCTGGACGACCTGCGCGCCGACGTGCAGCAGGCCGCGCTTGGTGACGATGTCGATCTGCACGGCGCTGCCGATGGCGGCGTTCAGCGGCTGCAGGGGGCGCACGAGCAGCATCGCCGTGGCGTGAGCGTCGTCCATGTCGACGACCGCCGGGAAGCTGCCGAGCTCGGGCAGGACGACCGTCGCGTGCGTGCCCCGCGCCGTCACGGCAGCACGAGCGCGGCGAGCGCCGCCGGGTCGGCGGGCGCGATCGTGCCCGCGTCGCTGCAGAAGGAGATCGGGAGCCCGCGCGCGATCGCCGCGTCCACGACCGGGCCTGCGTGGTCGACCTCGTCGAGGTGCGTGAGCACGATCGCCGTCGGCTTCAGGGGCGCGAAGCCGTCGAGCAGGCGGCGCACCGCGGCAGCGCTCAGCGTCGCCGGCACCGCGACGTGGACCTCGCAGGATCCGATCCTGCGCAGCGAGCGCGCGAGCGCCCGGATCTCCGCGCCGGCAGCGGGCGAGACGGCGGGCGTGTCGACGATCGTCAGGACGTGGCCGGCGGCCGCGGGCTGGGCCGGCTGGCCGTCGGAGAGATCGACGGGGTGGATCTCGAGGTCGCTGCCCTCGGCGTAGATCGCCTCCAGACGCGTCGCGCAGAGGGTCTTGCCGGCGCCGCCGGAGCCGACGAACGCGATCGTGCGCCGGCCGGCGGCGGCAGGAGGGCTGACGGGGATGCGGGCGGCGAGCGCGTCGCGGACGAGGTGCTTGAGCGCGCGGTTGGGCGCGAAGACGACGTCGTGGGAGACCGTCGCGCCGAGGATCTCCGTGGCCAGCGCGGACGCGATCCCGGCCGCGACGAGCGTGCGCTCGTGGCTGGCGGCGGCGCCGGTCCGCGGCGCGGGCTCGGTCGTCGCGACCTCGGCGGGGGCGATGCGCTCGAGCTCGTGGCCGGGCGCCTCGTCCACGGGCGGCTCGGGCGCGGGCGCCTCCAACAGCCCGACGTCGGCCTGCGCCTGCGCGGCCTGCAGCTGCTCGACGAACGGCGACGCGACACGCATGATCTCCGCGATCGCGGGCGACGCGGGCTCGTCCTGATCGGGCGGCGCCTGCGCACCGAGCCGCTCGCCCTCGTCGTAGACGTTCACGCGTGGCGTCGCGCGCCGCGCGACGACCTCCACGCAGCGCTTCTGGAAGAACCCCCCGACCCCGCCCTGCAGGCCCTCGCGCTGGCGCACGACCATCGCGTCGGCGCCGAGCTCCTCGCGGATCTTCGGCAGCAGCTCGTCGAGGTCGGTCCCGCGATAGGTCCGGGGCTCGAAGTCCGGGGCGATGCTCATTGCACGACTCCAATCGTCTCCACCCGGATCCCGGGCACGATCTCGTTGTAGGAACACACCGACAGCTGCGGCAGGCTCTGCTCGCACAGCCGGCGCAGGTGGCGGCGCACGCGCGCCGAGCAGAGCAGGACCGGCCGGCGCCCGCGGGCGATCGCGGAGTCCTGCTGGCCGGACAGCGCGCGGACGAGGGCCTGCGCGCGCGCCGGCTCCATCGCGAGGTACTCGCCGTCCGTCGTCACGGTGATGGCATCGGCAATTTCCTGCTCGACTTGAGGGTCCAGCGCGATCGCGCGCAGCGTCGACTCGGCGTCGACGTGCGGCGCGGTGATCGCGCGGCCCAGCGCCTGGCGCGCGTACTCGGCCAGCAGGCCCGGGTCGCGCGTGACGCGCGCCTTGTCGCCGATCGCCTCGACGATCGCCCCGAGGTCGCGGATCGAGACGCCCTCGGAGAGCAGCGCCTGCAGCACGCGCTGCACCTCGCCGACGCTCAGAAGGTCGGGGACGACCTCCTCGACGACCGCCGCGTTGTGCTCCTTGAGGCGGTCCAGCAGCTGGCGCGTCTCCTGGCGCGTGAGCAGCTCGGCGGCCTGCTGGCGGATGGTCTCGGTGAGGTGCGTGACGATGACCGACTCGCCGTCGACGACGGTGTGGCCGAGCGCCTCGGCCTCGGCGGCGGCATCGTCGGCGATCCAGACGGCGGGCAGGCCGAAGGCGGGCTCGACCGTCGGCACGCCCGGGAGCTCGCCGACGGCGTCACCGGGATCCATCGCCAGCCGGTGGCCCGGCAGCAGCCGCGAGCGCGCGACCTCCGAGCCGCGGACCTTGATGACGTACTCGTGGGAATCCAGCGAGATGTCGTCGTGGATCCGGACGGGCGAGATGACCATTCCCAGCTCGGACGCGATCTGGCGGCGCACGACGCCGACGCGTGCCAGCAGCGAGCCGCCGGCGGCGTTGTCGGCGAGCGGGACGAGCCCGAAGCCGATCGCGAGCTCGAGCGGGTCGATCGCCAGCGCGCCGACCGCGGCGTCGCTGGGCGAGGGCAGCTGGGGCCGCGGGGTCGTGCGCTCGAGCTCGAGCGCGGCGGCGGCCTGCGCGCGCGTCGGGCGGTCCTTCAGCGCGCGGCCGATGAGGAGGAACACGCCGCCGACGAGCAGGAACGGGATCTTCGGCAGGCCGGGCACGAGCGCCATCGCGCAGATCGCGGTGCCTGCGACGAGCGGCGCCTTGGGCTGGTCGAAGATCTGCGTCGCGATGTCGTTGCCGAGGTCCTTCTCGGACGCCGAGCGCGTGACGATGATGCCGGTGGCGACCGAGACGAGCAGCGCCGGGATCTGCGCCGCGAGGCCGTCGCCGACCGTCAGCAGCGAGAAGTGCGCGGCGGCGTCGGAGAACGGCATCCCCTGCTGGACGACGCCGACGATGATCCCGCCGACGAGGTTGATGAGGACGATCAGCACGGCGGCGATCGCGTCGCCCTTGACGAACTTCGAGGCGCCGTCCATCGCGCCGTAGAAGTCGGCCTCGCGCGAGATCTCGGCGCGCCGCTCGCGCGCCTGGTCCTCGGTGATCTGGCCGGAGTTCAGGTCGGCGTCGATCGCCATCTGCTTGCCCGGCATCGCGTCGAGCGTGAAGCGCGCGCCGACCTCCGCCACGCGCCCGGCGCCGTTGGTCACGACGACGAACTGGATGACGATCAGGACGAGGAAGATGATCAGGCCGACGACGACGTTGCCGCCGACGACGAAGTCGCCGAACGCCTTGATGACGTGGCCGGCGTCGCCCTCCAGCAGGATCAGCCGCGTGACCGAGATGTTGATCGCGAGGCGAAAGAGCGTCGTGAGCAGCAGCAGCGTCGGGAAGGCGCTGAAGTCCAGCGCCTTCTGGACGTACATCGTCGTGACGACGATCGCGAGCGCCGCCGAGATGTTCAGCGTGATCGCGATGTCGAGCAGGAACGGCGGCAGCGGCACGACGAGCATCGCGATGATGAGCACGACGCCGCCCGCGGCGAGCAGGTCGGTGTGGCGGGTGAGCTTCTGGATGAAGGGGCTGTCGAGGTTCATCGGGCGAGGGCCTCCACGCGTCGGCCTGCGGTGCGGTAGACGAAGGCGAGCAGCTGCGCGACGGCCCCGAACAGCTCCTCCGGGATCTCCGTGCCGACCTCGACGCTGCCGTGCAGCGCGCGGGCCAGCGGGGGGTCGGGGACGATGACCACGCCATGCTCTGCCGCGATCGCCCTGATGCGCGCGGCGACGATGTCCTTGCCCTTGGCCACGACGATCGGGGCCGGCGCGTCGCTGCCGTAGCGCAGCGCGACGGCGTAGTGGGTCGGGTTGGTCACGACGACGTCGGCGGTCGGGACGTCGCCCATCATGCGGGCGCGCGCGGCCTGCATCTGGCGCCGCCGGATCGCGCCGCGGACCTCGGGCGACACGGTCTGGCCCTTGAACTCCTGCTTGACCTCCTCCTTGTCCATCTTGAGCTGCTTCTCGTGGCGATAGCGCTGCCACACGAGGTCGATCGCGGCGATGAAGAGGTAGGCCATGCCGGCGCGCTGAGCGATCTTCAGCACGGTCGCGCCGCCGCGCTGCAGCAGCTCGGCGGGCGACATGCCGACGAGCGCGCCGAGCTCGTCGAGCTGCGGGAAGAGCACGAGCGAGGCGATCGACCCGACGACGACGAACTTCACGACGGTCTTGACGGACTCGAAGATGAAGTGGATCCCGAACATGTTCTTGAAGCCCGACAGCGGGTTGATGCGCTTGGGGTCGGGCTTGAGCGCCTCCGCGCTGGGATGCCAGCCGACCTGCATGACGCCCGTCGCCACGCCCGCGACCATGCAGACGAACGCGATCGGCGCCGCGGCGTAGGCCGCGTCCAGCATCGTCGCGCCGAGGATGCTCCCGATCCCGCCGTGGTCGACGACGTCGGGGGTGGAGATGAGCGCCAGCGAGCGCAGCATCGCGTCGCGCATGTGGCCCCAGCTCGCGGGGCCCAGCGAGCTGAGCGCCAGCAGCGAGGCGAGCAGCACGACGGCGCCGCCGAGATCCTGGCTCTTGGCGACCTGGCCCTTGCGCCGCGCCTCCTGGCGGCGCTTGGGGGTCGCCTTCTCGGTCTTGTCGCCGCCGCTCTTTGACATCAGCCGGCGACCTGGATCGACTTCAGGGCGGTGGACACGCTGCGCTGCAGCTCGTCGGCGATCCAGCCCGCGGCGAACGGGAGCGACACGCCGATGACGAGCATCCCGACCGCGACCTTCGCGGGAAAGCCGACGGCGAAGACGTTGAGCTGGGGCACGACGCGCGAGACGACGCCGAAGGCGGCGTCGGTGATGACGATCGCGAGCACGACCGGTGCGGCGAGCTCCATCGAGGAGAGGAAGACCTGGGCGAACGCCGCCTGGGCGCCGCCGGCGAGCGCCGGCAGCGACGGCATCTCCAGCAGCGGCACGAGGTCGTAGGAGCGCGCGAGCCCCTTGATGATGAGCTGGTCGCCGCCGATCGCGATCAGCACCATGATCCCGACGAGGATGTAGGCCTGCGTGAGGACCGCGCTCTGGTTGCCGGTGACCGGGTCGACGAGCGCGCCGTAGGAGAAGCCGATGAGCGTGTCGAGGAACGAGCCCGCGGTGCTCACCGCCGCGAACAGCGCGGCGAGCGCGAACGCGTAGGCGAGGCCGACGAGGATCTCCTTGAGCATGAGCTCGACGAACTGCCCGACCTCCAGCGGCACGTCGTGGCCGGCGAGCGCGATCGGGGCGATGCCGACGGTCAGCGCGACGGCGAGCACGCCCTTCGCGCGCGCCGGGATCGACTTGGACGAGAACAGCGGCGCAAGCGCGAACAGCGGCCCGATCCGGCCCAGGACGAGCAGGAAGCCCGCGACCTGGTTCTCGCCGAACTGGCGCAGGAGCGCGTCGAGCGTCATCGCCCGACCCGCGCCGGGATCGAGCCGTAGAGCTCGATCGTGAAGCTCTCGAGCTGGCCGAGCATCCACGGGCCGAGGATCACGATCACCACGACCATCGCGAGGATCTTCGGGATGAACGAGAGCGTCATCTCCTGGATCTGGGTGACGGCCTGGAAGACGCTGACGATGAGGCCCACGACGAGCCCGGCGAGCAGCAGCGGCAGCGCGAGCTTCAGCGACAGCTCGAGCGTGCGCATCGTGAGGTCGACGACGGTGCCCTGGTCCATGCCTAGTGGAAGCTCTCGACGAGCGATCGCGTGACGAGGTTCCAGCCGTCGACGAGGACGAACAGCAGGATCTTGAACGGCAGCGAGATGAAGACCGGCGGCAGCATCATCATCCCCATGGACATGAGCGTCGAGCTCACGACGATGTCGATGACGAGGAACGGCAGGAAGATCAGGAAGCCGATCTGAAACGCCGTCTTGAGCTCCGACAGCGTGAAGGCGGGGATGAGGACGTGCGTCGGGATGTCCTTGCGCGTCTCGGGGCGGTCGATCTTCGCGAGGCCGGCGAAGAGCGCGAGATCGCTCTCGCGCGTCTGGCGGAACATGAACTCGCGCAGCGGGCCCTGCGCGCGGTCCAGCGCCTGCACCTGCGTGATGCGGCCGGCGTTCAGCGGGTCCCAGGCCTGGGTCTTCATGTCCTTGAGCGTCGGCTGCATGACGAACAGCGTCAGGAAGAACGCGATGCCGACGAGCACCTGGTTGGGCGGTGCGGTCGGCGTGCCCAGGCCCGAGCGGATGAACCCCAGGACGATGATGATCCGCGTGAAGCCCGTGACCGTGAACAGCAGCGCCGGGACGAGCGTGATGCCGCCGACGAGCAGCAGGATCTGGATCGCGTTCGTGCCCTCGTTGAGCTTGCCGACGTCGACGTTCATCCGCGCACCGTCATCCGCTGGATGCGTCGCAGGAGATCGCGCAGGTCCGGCGGCGAGCCCGCCCCGGCGTTGAGGGGGTCGCGCCGGCGGCGCGAGCCTCCCGCGCCGGTGGGATCGTCGTCGTCGCGCCCGCCGGCGGCCGCCGCCTCGATCTCGTCGAGGAGGCCGAGCGCGCGCGCCTCCTCCTCGGAGTAGACGCGCAGCGGCGTGACGGCGTTGTCGGCGCTGCCGACGAGGACGACCTCGCTGCCGGCGCGGACGAGGTGCAGCGTGCGACCGGGGCCGAGCGCGAGGGTGGAGATCGACTCCAGCCCCCCGCCGCTGCTCGCGCTGTCGCGGCTGGACTTGACCTGCTTGAGGATCCAGTGCAGGCCGAAGATGACGCCGATGACGACCGCGAGGCCGACGATCGTCCGGACGATCCCGCCACCGCCGCCGGTCGCGTGCTCGGCGGCCGGCGCGCTCGTGTCGAGGTGCAGCGGGGTGTTCTCGCCGCGCGCGGTGGTCGTGGTCGCGGCCAGCGCGGCCGGCGCCGTGAGCAGCGCGCAGGCCATCGCCGCCACGATGGCGTGGAGGGATCTGCTGCAGTTCATCGAGGGGACTCCGAGGGAGAGTCGACCCGGTCATCGACCGGGTCGACCCATCCTTGAGTGGCCGCTACGCCGCGATGCGGAAGCGGGTGACGAGGACGTCGAGCTCCTCGGCGCTGCGGGCGAGCAGCGCCGCCGAGCTGGCGATCTCCTGCGTCGAGGCGGTGGTCTCCTCCGTCGAGGCGGAGACCTCCTGGGTGGCTGCGGAGGCCTGCTCGGCAACCGCTGCGACCTCGCTGGTCGCGGTGAGGATCTGCTCGATGCGCGAGGTCATGTCGCTGACGTTCTCGCCGATCTTGATGAACGCGTCGCGGGCGTGGACGACCACGCGGGCGCTCTCGTCGGTGCGCTTGGCGCCGTCCTCCACGATCTCCACGACGTGCGCCGTCTCGCCCTGGATCTCCTTGATGAGGCCGGCGATCGTCTTGGCCGCCGACTGGGACTCCTCGGCGAGCTTGCGAACCTCCTCGGCGACGACCGCGAAGCCGCGGCCCTGCTCGCCGGCGCGGGCGGCCTCGATGGCCGCGTTGAGCGCCAGCAGGTTCGTCTGGTCGGCGATGCCCGTGATCGTGTCGACGATGCCGCCGATCTTCTCCGAGCGCTGCGAGAGCGAGTCCATCGCGGTGACGAGCAGGCCCGAGGACTCGCGCACCGCGCTGATCGCGTCGGTCGCCTCCTGAGCCGCCTGGACGCCCTGCTCGGCGACGATGCGGGCCTCGCCGGCCGACGTCGCGGTCTCCTCGGTCGAGCGCTTTGCCGCGTCGACCATCTGCACCTGGCGCTCGGCGCCGGAGGCGACGTCGCCGACGGCGCGGGCGATCTCGCCGATCGCGTTGCCGGTCTCGTCGGAGGTCAGCGCCACGCGCTGGGAGGCATCGGACACCGACGAGGAGGTGGTCGAGATCTGCTGGATCATCGTGGCGAGCTCGGCGCGCGTCTCGTTGTAGAGCCCGAGGCCGCCCTGGGCCTTGAGCAGCATCGAGTTGAACGTCGTGCCGAGCGAGCCGATCGCGTCGCCGTCGGTGGCCTCGATCGAGGTCGTGACGGGATGCGCGTCGACCGTCAGATCGCCGTTGCGCAGGGCGGTCAGGCCCTCGGCAAGCGAGACGAGGCAGTTGCGGTCGATCGACTCCATCTTCGTGTCGAGGTCGGCCAGGACCGAGTGGTCACCGAGCTTGGCGCGCAGGTCCTCGCGGACGCTGTTGTAGAGCACGAGCCCGCCCTGGGCCTTGGCGAGCATCGAGTTGAACGTCTCGCCGAGTGAGCCGATCGGCGTGCCGGCCGAGCTCTGGATCGGCGTGGTCGCCGGCTGGACGTCGACGGTCAGGTCGCCGGACTGCATGGCGGTCAGACCCGTGCCGAGGTTCGTCAGGCAGACGCTGTCGAGGCTCGCCATGCGGACGTCCAGGTCGGCGAGCACCGAGTGGTCGCCGAGCTTCGCGCGCAGGTCCTCGCGCACGGTGTTGTAGCCCTCCAGGCCCGCCTGCGCCTTGGCGAGCATGCGGTTGAAGACCTCGACGAGCGCGTCGACGGCCGGGTCGCCGAAGGGCTCGAGCGGCTTCGTGGCGGGCTGGACGTCGACGGTGAGGTCACCGCGCGTCATGGCGTCCAGACCGGCGCCGAGGCTCGTGAGGCAGTGCGCGTCCAGGCTCTCCAGGCGCTCGCGCAGCGCCTCGAGGCCCGCATCGTGCTGCGGGTGGGTCTGCGGGGCGGGGGCGGCGTGGCGCGCCGAGAAAGACTTCACTGGGGACTCCTTCTGGATGCTTGCGAGGGGCCTGCCGGTGATCGGCGTGTCGCGGGCGATCTGAAGCTGCGCCCCGCGCGGGCATCCCGCCCGATGCGTACCGAAGGTCCACTTCACGACGGCGTGCCCGCGGGCGTAGGCTGGCGCGCGCCATGAGCCGGCGCGGCCTCCAGCACCCCACTCCGACCGCGACGCACGCCGCTCCCGACGACGAGCGCTGCCCGCTGCAGCCGCCCGCGGATCCGCCCGGGGTCCGCCGGCGGCGCGTCGCGCGCGCGCTCGCGCTGGAGCTCGGGGCCTTCGCGCTGCTCAGCGCGAGCGCGCCGCTCGTCCTGGCCGTCGCCGCCGCCGTCGACCTGGTGCGCTGGATCGCGACGCGCAAGCCGTGGATGAGCGTGCGCGTCGTCGCGATCGCCTGGTGGCTGCTGTTCGTGGAGCTGCGGGCGGTCGCGAACATCCTGCTCATCTGGCTGCTCGCCGGGGGCCCGTTCGCCGGCGACACGCCGGCCCGGCGGCGGCGCACCTACGCCACGCAGGTTCGCTGGGGCGCGGGGCACCTCGACGGCGTCCTGCGCCTGTGCGGCATGCGCCTCGTCATCGATGACCCCGGCACCGTGGGCACGGGCCCGATGATCGTCCTCGCGCGGCACGCGAGCATCCTGGACTTCGGCGTCCCGGCGCGGGTCGTCAGCCGCCCGCACGGCATCGAGCTGCGCTACGCGCTGAAGTCCGAGCTGCAGACGCTCGCGGCGCTGGACATCGGGACCCGCTGGGTCCCGACGTGCTTCGTGCGCCGCTCATCGGAGGATCCGCGCCGCGAGATCGCCGCCGTCGGCCGGCTGGCGATCGCCCTGCGCGGTGCGCGCGACGGCGTCCTGATCTATCCCGAGGGCACGCTCTTCTCGCGGGCCAGGCTCGCGAAGCTCAAGGCGAAGCCCGATCTCGGCGACGACGAGCTGCGCGCCTTCGTCGGCCGGCTGGAGCACGTGCTGCCGCTGCGCACCGGCGGAACGCTCGCCGCGATCGAGCAGGCGCCGCACGCCGCGGTCGTGATCTGCGGGCACGTCGGCCTGGACGGGATCCTCGGCCTGCGCGAGATCTGGGCCGGCGAGCTCGTGCACCGCACCCTGCGCGTGCACTTCTGGCGCTACGAGGCCGCCGCGATACCGGCCACGCGCGAGGCGCGCCGGAGCTGGCTGTTCCAGCGCTGGGAGGAGCTGGACCGCTGGATCGCGGAGCAGTCCTGAGCGACCCATGCACCCGCGCCCGAGCCCCGCCGATCTCGTCACCGTCGCCAACGGCGTGTGCGGCTTTCTCGGCCTCGCCGCCGCCGGCCGCCTCGTGTTCGCGCCGGCGGGCGACGGGTTTGGCGACGACACGCTGCGGATCTGCCTGCTGCTGTACAGCATCGCGATGGTGTGCGACATCGTCGACGGGCCGATCGCCCGGCGGCTGGGCTCGAGCGGGCTCGGGCCGTTCCTGGACCCGATCTGCGACACGATCTCCTTCGGGTTGCTGCCGGCCGTGCTCGTCATCGCCGCGACCACGGACTCGGCGGGCGGCGCGATCGTGGTCGCCGCTGCCTGCCTCTATGTCGGCGCCATGATGGTGCGCCTCGGCCGCTTCGGCGCCGCCGAAGCGGCCCGCGCGCAGCGCATCCAGCACAGCTTCCGCGGCATGCCGTCGCCCGTCGCCGGCAACTGCGTCCTCGCGCTGGCGCTGCTCGCCCCGCCCGCCGGCGTCTGCGCTGCGATCGCGGCGGTCGTCGCGACGCTGCTCGTGTCGGACTTCCCGTTCCCCGACAACCGCTCCTGGCGAGGCGTCTTCGTCGCCGGCCTGCTCGCCGCGAGCTTCGCGGGCGTCGCCGGCCTGATCTCCCTCGACATCCCGGCGGCGATCGCGCTGGCCGTGCTGCTGCCCGTCGCGCTGATCGCCGCCGGCCGGCAGGCGCTCGGCGCCCGCGCGCTATGAGCCGCTCGTCAGCAATCGGCGATCGACGTGGCGCCCGCGCGCACGCGGTCGCCGACGGCAACCGTCGGCTCGACACCCGGGGGCAGGACGACATCGACCCGCGAGCCGAAGCGGATGAGCCCCAGCCGCTGACCGCGCCGCAGCGATGCGCCGGGCGCGTGATACGGGACGATCCGGCGCGCGAGGATGCCCGCGATCTGGACGATCTCGAGTTCGCCGTGCGCCGTGTCGAGCCGCCAGCCGACGCGCTCGTTGCGCTCGGAGTCCTTGTGCCAGGCCGGGAGGCAGCCGCCCGGCCGCCGTGTCATGGCGCTGACGACCGCGTCACACGGCACCCGGTTGACGTGCACGTCGAGCAGGCTCATGTAGGTCGCGACGCGTACGCGCCCGTCGGCGCGCCGATCGACGACGCTGACGCGCCCGTCGGCGGGCGCCAGCAGGCCGCCGGGCGACGCCGCGCGGTCGGGGTCGCGGAAGAACGTCGTCGCCGCGCCGGCGATGCCGGCGAGCGCCACGGCTGCGCGCGGGCGTCGCAGCGCGGCCGCGCCGATCGCGGCGAGCCACGACGCGGCGAGCCAGGACGGCGTCCCGGTGGCAAGTCCAGGCACGGCGGCGGCCTTCACCGCCGGCGACGCTACCACTGCGCGCGGGCGCCGGCATGAGCTCCGCTCCGCCGCAGGACGAGAGCGCCCGGCTGCTACGCGAGCTGTCTGCGGCGCTGCGCGACGGCGGCGAGATCCCGCTCGAGCTGTGGCGGCGCTTGCGCGTGATGTGGCCGCCCGACCGTCTGGCGCGCCTGCTCGACGCCGCGGGCGTCGACCGCGCGCTGTGGCCGGAGCGGCTCGTCGCCGGTGCGCCCGGCGCCGGCCCGCTGCGCCGCCGCGCGCCGCGCGCGGGGGTCGTGCTGCTCGTCGCCTCGCTCGGGATGTTCATGGCGTTCCTCGACGACACCGTCGTCAGCATCGCCTTCCCGAACCTCGTCGCGTCGTTTCCGCAGGCGGGCCTCGGCGAGTTGTCGTGGGTGCTCAACGCCTACAACATCGCCTTCGCGGCGCTGCTGATCCCGGCGGGCCGGCTCGCCGACATGCTCGGCCGCCGTCGGGTCTTCATGATCGGCCTGGGGGTGTTCACGCTGGCCTCAGGCCTGTGCGCGATCGCGCCGTCGATCGGGGCGCTGATCGCCGCGCGCGCGCTGCAGGGCATGGGCGCGGCGCTCATCGTCCCCTCGTCGCTCGGCCTCATCATCGAGGCCTATCCGCCGTCGCGGCGCGCGACGGCGATCGGCATCTGGGCGGCCACGGGCGCCGCGGCGGCCGCCTTCGGCCCCTCGGTCGGCGGCCTGCTCGTGGAGCTCTCGGACTGGCGCCTGGTGTTCCTCGTCAACGTGCCCGTCGGCCTGCTGGCGCTGCGGCTCGCCGGCCGCCAGCTCGTCGAGACGCGCGCCGCCGGGCAACGGGTCATCCCCGACCTCGGCGGGGCGCTGCTGCTCGCCGGCGCCGTGGCGCTGCTGACGCTCGCGATCGTGCAGGGGGAGATCTGGGGCTGGATCGACCCGGCGACGCTCGGGGTGGCGCTGGCGTCCGCGGCGGCGTTCGCGGCGTTCTTCGTGCGCAGCCGGCGTCACGCCTCGCCGGTCATCGAATCCGACCTCGTCCGCGCGCCGGGGTTCGGCGTGACTGCCGGGCTGAGCTTCGTCGGCTCGGCGGGGTTCTTCGCCCTGGGCATCGCCAACGTCCTGTTTCTCATGCAGCTGTGGGGCTACAGCCCGCTGCGCGCGGGCCTGGCGATCACGCCCGCGCCGTTCGCCGGTGCCGCTGCCGCGATCGCGTCGGGCTGGCTCGTGCAGCGCTTCTCGGCACGCTGGCTCGTCGGCGGCGGAGCGCTGCTGTGGGCGTGCGGGCCGCTGCTGCTGCTCGCGCTCATGGACACCGAGCCCAACTACCTCGGCGCCTACCTGCCCGCCGCGCTCGTGATGGCGGCCGGGGTGGGACTCGCGTTTCCACTCATCAGCGACGCCGCCGTCTCGGGTGCGCCCGGCGGGCGCTTCGCGGCCGCCACGGGCCTGAACGCCGGCGTCCGCCAGCTCGGGGCCGCGGTCGGCATCGCGATCCTCGCGGCGCTGCTGAGCGCCGGGACCGAGGGCGCCGTCGCGTCCGAGCAGGCGTTCCGCCACGGCTGGGTGTTCGCGGCGATCTGCTTCGGGGCCGTCGCGCTCGGTGCGCTGTGGCTGCCGCGTGCTTCCGGTTCGGCCGGCGCCGAGGCCGCCGCCGCCGAGCCCGGCGCGCCGCGGCAGCGCCCGCCGCTCGTGATCACCCCCTCCGGCCCGACACCGCCGGCGGTCTCGCAGGAGCCCGCCGCGACGGCCGGCGAGTTGCTCGACACGATCGACCTGTTCGCCGGGATCGACCCGACGGCGCGCGCCGAGCTCGCGCGCCGGGCGCAGCCGGTCAGCCTCGCAGCGCGGGCGTGGCTGTTTCGCCAGGGCGACGCGGCCGACGCGCTCTACGTCGTGCGCTCGGGGCGCCTCGAAACGCTGCTCGAACGCCCCGACGGCTCGGTCGAGGAGCTGCGGGTGCTCGGCCCGGGCGCGGTCGCGGGCGAGCTCGCGGTCCTCAGCGCGGGCCTGCGGTCGGCGTCGATCCGCTGCCGGCGCGCCGCCGAGCTGCTGCGCCTCGGCCGCGAGGACGTCGATGCCGTGCTCGCTGCCCATCCCGCGGCCGGCGCGGCGGTCGCCCGGGTGCTCGCCGCGCAGCTGCAGCAGGCCCGCGCGCTCGAGCCGGAGGCGCCGCCGCGGGCGACGAGCTTCGCGATCGTCCCGCTGACCCCCGCGGCCGCGGCTGCGCGGGTCGACGTCGCGGTGCATGACGCCATGCGGCGGCTGCGGCCCTGCGCGCTCGTCGACCGCGCCGCTGCCGGTGCCGCGCGCGACGACGAGGCCGGCGCCGCGCTCGCGCGCACGCTGGACCGCTGCGAGCACTCCCGCGAGGTCGTCCTGCTGCGGACCGAGCCGGCGCGCGATCCGGTCTGGGCGCGCGAGTGCCTGCTGCAGGCCGACCGCGTCGTGATCGTCGTCGCCGACGTGCCGCGTGAGCTGCCTTCCGACGAGGAGCTGCTGACGGGCGCCGACGTCGTCCTGCTGCGGCCCGCCGGCGCGCCGGAGATGCAGCGCCTGCTCGATCGCCTGCAGCCGCGCTCGACGCAGCACGTGAGCGCCGACGCGCGCGCCGCCGACATCGCCCGGCTCGCGCGCCGGCTGGCCTCGCGCTCCGTCGGCCTCGTCCTGTCGGGCGGCGGCGCGCGCGCACTCGCGCACGTGGGCGTCATCGAGGAGCTCGTCGCCGCCGGGATCGCGATCGACCGCGTCGCGGGGGCGAGCATGGGCGCGTTCGTCGGCGCGCTGCTGGCCAGTGGCATGGACCCGGGTGAGATCGACGCGCGCTGCTACGAGGAGTGGGTGCGGCGCAACCCGCTGACCGACTACCGCTTCCCGCGCCACTCGCTGCTGCGCGGCGCGAAGGTCAGGGCGATGCTCCAGCGCAACGTCCCCGGCCTGATCGAGGACCTGCCGCTGAACTTCTGGTGCGTCAGCACCGACATGATCGCCGCCGAGCTCGTCGTGCATCGGCGCGGCGAGCTCGCGACGGCCGTCGGCGCGAGTATGTGCGTCCCGGGGATCGGCGCGCCGGTCGCGCTGGGCGACCGGCTGCTCGTCGACGGCGGCGTGCTCGACAACCTGCCGATCTCACGGATGGCCGGCGAGCGCGAGGGCCCGGTGATCGCCTGCGACGTGACGCAGCCCGAGCAGCGCAGCATCGTGCCCGGCGAGGAGCTGCCGGTGCCGTCGCTCATGGACACGCTCATGCGCCTCATGCTGCTCGGGACGACCGACACGCAGGCCGAGGCACGCCGCCACGCCGACCTGTTCATCGAGCCGAGCCACGCAGGCGTCGGGCGCACCGAGTTTCACCTGCTCGACACGATGCGCGACTCCGGCCGCCGCGCCACTGCTGCCGCGCTGCAGGACGCGCCGCCGGAGCTCTGGGGGTGATCGGCGCGCGCGGCGCTCAGCCGTCGCCGACGCGCTGCAGCGAGCGCGCGATGTCCATGACCTGCTTGTTGGAGAGCTTCTGCGAGAGCGTGTTGGAGACCCAGTAGACGGCCTTCGGTGTCTTCCAGGCGATCATCCGGATGCGCCGGCCGTCGAAGTAGCGCTGGTAGGTGCGGCCGCGCATGCGCACCTCGTCGGTCGGGTTGTCGAGGATGGGCGGGGCCTTCCAGGTCGTGCCCTGGACGCCGTAGTACTCGCCGGCCTCGCCCTGGGAGAGGACGATCCGGTAGGCGCGGTAGCGATGCCGGCCGCGATCGAAGAGGTCGTAGGAACGCGGGCTGCCGACATAGCCGCCGGTCGCCATCCGCGCCTTGGGGAAGTACACCGGCAGGCCGACGAGCTTGGCGGCGATGTCGATGACGTGCGTCTCGCCCTCGTTCTCGCGGTTGACGAGCCCCGGGGCGAGGCCGCTGCTGCGGCGGATCTTCTTCGGGCGCCCCGTCGGACCGGAGCCGCCGCTGCCGCTCGGGGCGCGGACCTCGAGGAAGCGCAGGGCGGTCTTCGTCAGCGCGTCGCGCGAGATCTCGACGAAGCCGCCGGCGGTGTCGGTGGCGGGGAACGGGATCTCGGTGAGCGGCGTCTTGGAGGACTCGTAGGCGAGCTTGAGCAGCCGCAGGATCGCGGCGTCGTTTGACTGCGCGATGTCGGTCTGCGTGTAGCGCCCGAAGATCTTCAGGAGCTCCTCGCGGTCGCCGAAGATGCGGCCAAGGCCGATCTGCTCCTTCGCCTGGCCGAGGAACTCCTGCTGGCGCCGAGCGCGCACGAAGTCCGAGTCGGCGTGGCGGAAGCGGACGAAGTCCAGCGAGTCCTGGCCGCAGAGCTTCTGGTAGCCGGGCTTGATGTCGATCGTCGCGTAGCCGCCGGGGCCGCCGTGGTCGTTGAAGTAGCGGCGGTCGATGTCCGCATAGACGCAGCCGAGCCGGTTGACGGCGCGCGCGAAGCCGCCGAAGTTGATGTTCACGACGTGGTTGATCGCGATGCCGAGGAGCTTGCGCACGGTGCGCACCGTGAGCTTCGGCCCGCCCTCGTGGTAGGCCTCGTTGATCCGGCGCGTCCCCACACCGGGGATCTCGACCTTGAGGTCGCGCGGGATCGACATGATCGCCGTGGCCTTCTTGTCGGGGTCCAGGCGCACGACGATGATCGTGTCCGAGCGCGGCGGGTTGCCCTTGCCGTCGCCGAAGCGACGGTCGGACCCGAGCAGCAGGATCGTCTGCGGATCGCCCGCGGGGACGTCGTCGAGGACGCCCTGCACGCCCGGGATCGGCACCGATCCCTCGCGGACGAATCCGAAGTCCTTGTGCGCCTCGAGCAGCAGCGTGCTCGCCACGGCGATGGCGGACAGCATCACGATCAACACGCCGCCGACGGCGAACCTCTTGGCCATCCGCCGGCCGAGGCGCGGGGTGTCGTCGATCGGCAGGACGCTCACGCCGCGCGCTCCATGGCGCCGAGCAGGAGCAGGGCGGAGCACGCCTCCTACAACACTGTCGGCCGCGCGAGTTGCGATCAGAGCGCCAACGCGCCAACTATTCGTGGGCGCATCACACGCGAGCCTCCTCCTGCGCTCAATGGCTCGACCTTCGGCGAGAATGCGCGACATGGCCTACGACGAGGATCTCGCCGACCGCATCCGCGAGCTGCTCGCCGCGGAGCCCGGGGTGGCCGAGCAGCGGATGTTCGGGGGGCTGGCCTTCCTCCTGGGGGGCAACATGGCGGTCGCCGCCAGCGGCCAGGGCGGCCTGATGGTGCGCGTCGACCCGGCGCAGACCGACGACCTCGCCGAGCAGCCGCACGCCGAGCCGTTCGTCATGCGCGGGCGCCCGATGCAGGGCTGGCTGCGCGTCGCGACCGCGGGCGTGGGGACCGCCGAGGAGCTCGAGCCGTGGGTGGCGCGCGGCGTGGCGTACGCGCGCTCGCTGCCGCCGAAGTGATGGGCGCTCGTGTGGCGCCTTTGTCGGTGTGAGCCCGCAAAAGGCGCCACACAACCCGCACGCCTTCCGACACGCCGGCGACCGATCTCAGCGCGCCGGGGCCGCTGCTAGCGCGCCGTCACGATCCGGCAGCGCCGGCCGACCCGCGTCCGGACCTCGTAGCGGCGCACCGCGCCGGCGCCGATCCGCAACGTCCGCGTGCAGCGCAGGCTCGGCGCGTCGAGGACGCCGCAGTTGCCCGAGCAGGTCCGCGTCCAGGAGTCGATGCGGTAGCCGCCGGGCGCCAGCCGGTGCGCGAAGCGCAGCGCGCCGCCCCGCGACCGGCCCGTGACGACCGGCTTCGCGCCGCCCGCGCGGTACACGGCCGCGAACTGGATCGCGCCCTCGGTGTAGGTCGCTGTCGATGGCAGTGCCCGGCTCGTCACGCGCAGCGTTCCGCGCTTCGCACCCGCCGGAGCCGAGACGCTGAGCGGCGCCCGGGCGCGCCCGTTCGCGCCGGCCGGCGCGGTGGTGCGGGCCGTGGCGGTCATCGCCAGCTCCCCGAGACGCAGGAGCGCCGCGCGGGCCGGGCGGCGCAGCGCCACCGAGACCCGGCGCGCGCGGCCCGCAGCGAGCCTGAAGCGCGCGCGCCCGGCGGTCCGCTGCTTCGTGCCGTAGGCGAGCGTCAGCATGCCGCTGCACGCGCGGCCGTCGTTGCTCACGCACCGCAGGGTCACCGCGACGCGCCCGCGGGCGCTCGCTCGCAGCCGGTGGCGGACGTCGACCAGCGCCTCGTGCCCGAGCGCCCCCGGGCCGGGTGGCAGCACGGGGCGCCCCTGCGCGACGGTGTCGAGCACGATCGCCGGGCCGGCCGCCGAGGCCGTGAACCAGCGGGCGTTGAGGCGCACCTCGGTCGCGTGCTGATCGGCCCAGGTGGCCAGCAACTCGCCGCGACCGTCGATCGCGACGTCGGCGGTGTCGGCGGCCGCGTGCCCGATCGCATCCGGCGCCGTGAGCGTGACCGGCGCGGCGAACGCGCCGCCGCTGCGCCGGCTGCCCACCTGCGCGACGCGGCGGCCGAAGAGGATGTCGCGGCTGTTGTAGCGCTCCCACCCGAGGGCGGCGTCGCCGGCGGGATCGGCGTCCAGCCCGGCGCCGTCGAAGCTCATGTCCGCGTCGAGGTCGTCGCGGCTGACGGCCTCCTGGCCCAGCGCCGCGGGCGGCGCGGAGAACGCGGCGAACAGGACGGTGTGCGGGAGCGTCGGGCTCGTCGTCTGGATGTACGCGACGACGCCCGGGCCGCTGTCGGGCAGCGCGACGGCTCGCACGCCGGATCCCAGCGGGCCCGAGATGACCTCGGGCGCGGTCCAGGCGCCGCCCGCCGGCCGGCGGCTGATCTGCTGTCCGCGCGTGCCCTCGTAGGCCGCGATCGCGTCGCCGCGGGCGTTCGCCGCCAGTCGCGCGCCGACCCCCGTCGCCGGGCGCGACTCCGGCAGCGGCTCGGGCGCGCCGAACGCGCCGCCGGCAGGGCGTATCGCCACGCGGCCGTCGAGGTCGCCGAGCAGCGCCTCGCCGGTGTCGCCGATCGCGACGCTGCGCACGACGACGCCGGCCGGCGCGACGCGCTGTGGCGGGCCGATGGCGGCGCCCGCCGCGCGGAACGCGCCCCCGGCGCCGTCGGCGTCCGACCACGCGATCACGGCCTCGCCGCTCGCGGCCATGGCAAGCCGCGGGTCGGCGCGCTGGAAGTCGCCGCCGACGTCGCGCGCCGGCCCGGCGAGCTGCACGGGGGCTCCAAAGGCCGCGCCGGCGGGTCGCAGCGCAGCCCAGACGCCCGTCGAGAGCGTCCGCGGCCCGCAGGTCGAGCAGCCGCTGCCCGGGACGGTGCGGGTCGTCTCCCAGACGACGAGCGCGTCGCCGTGACCGTCGATCGCCGCCAGCGGCGCGGCCGTCGTGTCGGGCGTGCTCGTCAGTGCCGACACCCCGGCGAAGCCGCCCGTCCGGTCGCCGGTGACCGCTCGCACGCCGCGGGGGCCGGCCCATGCCACGACGGCCTGGCCGAGCTCGTTGACGTCCGCGCGGGCGCCGGCGGCGAATGGAGACGGAAAGAGGACCTGCTGGGCCCGGGCGTCGCCGGCGCCGAGGCCGAGCCCGAGGGCGGCGAGGAGTACGGCGAGCGGAGCGCAGCGCATGTCCATCCCAACCCCGCCCGGCCGCGTTCGGCTCGCCGTCTGCTGTCATGGCGGGCACCCCCATCCCGAGGAGCGCGCATGAGCACGACGACACCGCTGGTCACCGGCACCGACTTCATCTGCTTCTCCACGGACGACTTCGCCGCGGCGAAGGCGTTCTACACCGACACGCTGGGCCTCGAGTGCAGCGCGGAGTACGGCAGCGAGCGCGGCGGGGAATTCGAGACCGGCGGCCTGACGATCCAGGTCATGGCCGCGGCGACGATCGGCCGCGAGCACGTCCCGCACGCGTTTCCGCTCGCCCTGCACGTCGACGACGTGGCCGCGGCGCGCACCGAGCTCGAGTCGCGCGGCGTGACGTTCGTCATGGACACGATCGACTCCGGCGTCTGCCACATGGCGGTCTTCCGCGACCCCGACGGCAACGCGCTCATGCTGCACAACCGCTACGCCCCGAGGGGCTGAGGTCAGACGGCGTCGCGCAGCGCGATCGCCGTCGTGACCGAGACGATCTCGGTCACGCGCAGGCCGAACTCCTCGTCGACGACGACGACCTCGCCGCGGGCGATCGGGCGGCCGTTGACGAGCAGGTCGACGGGCTCGCCGGCGAGGCGGTTGAGCGACACGATCGATCCCGGCGCGAGCGCGAGCGTCTCGCCGATCGTCATGCTCGTGCGGCCGATCTCGACGGCGAGCTCAACCGGGACGTCGTGCAGGCGCTGAAGGTCGTCTTGCATGGGGTCTCCTATTGCACTGCGACGTCGGTGAACAGGACGTCCTCGACGTGGACGTCGGTGCGCTGCGTGATCGCCTTGATGATGCGCCCCTTGAGGCGCTCGCGCCCGGCACGGTCGATGAGGTCGCGGCCGGCGCGGTCGGTCAGCGTGTCGGTGACGATGTCGCGGACGACGGCCTCCTGCGGCAGCGGCCCGAAGCCCTCGGGCGGCTTGACGGCCTCCTTGTCCTTGGCGGCCTCCTCGATGCTGTGGTCGGCGTGCGAGAGCACGAGCCCGACGCCGAGCTTCGCGAAGCGCCCCTCCGACAGGTTCACGAGGAACTCCTTGGGCAGGACGTAGACGGCCCCGTCGATCTTCGGCTTCGCCGTGGCGACCGGCTTGGAGAGCACGAACTTGTAGACGCCGCCGACGACGAGCAGCAACACCACCGGGATGACGATCTTGAGCTTGGAGCGCATAGAGAGGTCAGGGTCCGTCCGTCGAGTTCGAGGGAGATCCGTTCAGGCGGCTGAGGACGATCTCGACGCGCCTGTTCCGTGATCGGCCGCTGTCGTTGGAATTGGAGGCGATCGGCCGCTGGGCGGCGACGCCGGCCGCCTGCAGGCGGCGCGGCGCGACCGCGTTGCGGATGAAGTAGCGCACGACCTGGGTGGCGCGGGCGGTCGACAGCTCCCAGTTCGTCGGAAACTGCGCGCTGGAGATCGGACGGTTGTCGGTGTGGCCCTCCACGACGATCGGATGGCGCACCTCGGTGACCAGCAGCCGCGAGATCGCGGTCAGCAGCCCATGCGAGGCCGGCGCGAGCCGCGCGCTGCCGCTCGCGAACAGGACGTGGTCGGTGAGCAGGCGGATGACGAGGCCGCGGCGCACGACGCTGGACTGCAGCTTGCTCTGGAGGTGGTGCTCGCGCGCGTAGGCGTCGATCTTGCGCTTGAGCTCCTGGAAGTCCTCCTCCTCGTGGGCGGCCGCGCTGTTCGCGGTGGCGGCGGCGGCGCGTGTCGTCCCGCGCTCGCTCGTGGAGGACTCGACCTGCACGACCGGCTGGATCGCGGGGATCGGCGGCTCCGGGGTGGACCGCTCGGTCTTCTCGGTGGCGCCCGTCTCCTGCAGGCTCGCTCCGCCCGTGACGATCTTGCCCGAGATCGCCTCCGACAGCGACTTGGACAGCAGCTCGAACTTCGTCGTGTTCACCGAGGAGATCGCGAACAGCACCATGAACAGCGTCATGAGCAGCGTGATCATGTCGGCGTAGGTCAGCAGCCAGCGCTCCTCGTTCTCGTGCTCGCCCTCGTGGTGCGAGGAGCGGCGGCGGTTGCCGCGGCGGGCGGCCATGACGTCACGCGGCCGCGCGGTCGGCGGCCGGCGCGGGCGCCTCGGCGTCGGCGGCGGGCTTGCCCGCGGGCGCCGCCTTGGCCTCGCGCTCCTGCGGCGGGACGAACGTCATGAGCTTGTCGGAGAGCACGCGCGGGTTGTCGCCGGCCTGGATCCCGAGGATCCCCTCGATCGTGAGCATCCGGAACTCGCGTTCGGCGGCGGAGAGCTGCTTGAGCCGGTTGGCGGTCGGCAGGAAGACGACGTTGGCGATGCCGACGCCGAGCAGCGTCGCGATGAACGCGGCCGAGATCGCGGGCCCGAGCGTCTCGGGCGAGTCGAGGTTCTCGAGCACGTGGACGAGCCCGAAGACCGTGCCGATGATGCCCATCGTGGGCGCGAAGCCGCCGGCCTTCTCGAAGGGCTGGGCACCGGCGGCATGGCGGCGGCCCATCGCGTCGATCTCGGAGTCCAGGACGTCGGCGACGATCTCGGGGTCGGTGCCGTCCACGACGAGCTGCAGGCCGCGGCGCATGAACTCGTCCTGCACCGTCGTGAGCTCGTCGTCGAGCGCGAGCAGGCCGTCGCGGCGCGCCTTCTCCGCGAAGCCGACGAGCTCCCCGACGCGCTCGCGGAGGTTGTGGACCTCGGCGCTGAAGACCTTCATGTAGAGCTTCGGGATCGACTTGATGCGATCGAAGCTCGTGCCGACGATCGTCACGCCGAGCGTGCCGCCCAGGACGATCATCATCGCCGACGGGTTCAGGACGGCGAAGACCGGGGCGCCCTCCATCGTGGCGCCGAGGAACAGGCCGCCGAACGCGACGGCCCAGCCGATGGCGGAGGAGGCCTTCATGCCCCCGCGTGATCGGTCGCGCCGGCGAGATCTTCAGCGCGCACGACCTGCAGCGCCGAGCGCCGCACGTCCGCGCGCCAGCGCAGGATGGCCCGCACGACGCAGTCCGGATCCTCGCCGACGAGGATCCGGGCCCCGGTGGCGAGCGTGACGACGGTGTCCGGGCAGGCCTCGATCGTCACGATGAGATCGGGGTTGAGGTGAAAGGGCTCCGCCGCGTGGGCGAGCCGGTGCAGGACGATCATGCGTGGAGTCCTTGAGGGCGAGGAGGGCGAGATTCGACGGCGCGGGCGGGGCGGCTCCCTCGATGCCGCCCCGCCGCGCCGACGCTTGGGGTCACCGCTTGAGGTTCACGAGGTCCTGGAGGATCTCGTCGGCCGTGCTGATGACACGCGAGTTGGCCTGGAACCCGCGCTGCGCGGTGATCATGTTGGTGAACTCGGAGGCGAGGTCGACGTTGGACATCTCGACCGCGCCCGAGGACGTCAGGCCGAATCCGCCCCCCGGGGTGTCGACCGTCTCGGCGCCGCTGGAGGAGCTGGCGTTCCAGCGGTTCGCCGCGCCGCGCTCGAGGCCCGCCTCGTTGGCGAACATCGCCAGCGAGATGTAGCCCGCGACCGCGCGCGCGCCGCCGCCGGCCGGGTCGTAGCCGACCGAGCCGTCCTGGCCGATGGAGACGTTCGTGGCGCCGGCCGGCACCTGCAGGTACGTGTCGGTGCCGCCGGCGCCGGGGGCCGTGCGGCCCATGACGTAGCCGCCGTCCTGGGTGACGAGGTAGCCCTGCTGGTTGCGCGTGAAGTTGCCGGCGCGGGTGTACTGGAACGCGGTCGGCACGGCGGGCGGAGCGCCCTCGCCGACGCGAAACCAGCCCTCGCCCTGGATGGCGACGTCGAGCACGTTGCCCGTCGTCTGCAGGGCGCCGCCCTGCATGAGGTTGTCGATCGAGCCCAGGCCGACGCCGAGGCCGATCTGCTTGGCGTTCGCCCCGCCCTGGGAGGCGCTGGGCGCCGCGCCGCCGGACTGCAGCTGGGCGAGGGAGTCCTTGAAGGTCGTGCGGCCGGCCTTGAAGCCGATCGTGTTGACGTTGGCGATGTCGTTCGCCGTGACGTCCAGCATCGTCTGGTGGGACTTCAGTCCGCTGATCGCGGAGAACATGCTTCTCAGCATTGGGAGGTTCCTTCCGTGGAGAGGGTCACCGTCATTGGACGGCGGTGACGGACTGCGGATCGATGCCGGCGACGCCGCCGACGGTGAGGGTGGGACGCCCGTCGAGCCACTGCACCTTCTCGACCACGGCGGTGGTCGAGGTGCCCGTGGAGGGGTCGGGATAGGTGACGCTGCGCCCGAGCAGGGCCACGGCGCGCGCGCCGTTCTGCTGGGCGGCGAGCTCGGCGTTGGCGGTCGCCATGTTCGTCGTCTGCTCGAGCTGGGAGAACTGCGCCATCTGCCCGATGAAGTCCGTGTCGCTCGACGGGTTCATCGGATCCTGGTTGCGCAGCTGGCCGACGAGGAGCTTGAGGAAGTCGTCCTTGCCGAGGGTGGGGAGCGCGGGCGCGGCGGCCTTCGGCGCGTCGGTGGCGGTCGGGGTCGTGGACGGCACTGTGGGCATGCGTCGGGCTCGCTTTCTCGTGTCGGGCTCAGGCGAGGACGTCCACGAGCACGCCGTTGGGCAGCTCGAGCGTCGTCTCGGCGATGGGGGTCTGGTCGGCGCCGGCGTCGGGTCCGCCGCCGCGGCCGTGGCCGCGGCGCGATCCGCGGGCGGGGTCGTCGTGGTCGCGGGAGCGGGCGCTCGCGCGGTCCCCGGCGACGTCGATGTCCAGGCGCACGAGGCTCAGCCCCTGGTCGGCGAGCGAGCGCTGCAGGTCGTCGGCGGCGCGCTGCAGGGCATGCGCCGCGGCGGGCGAGTCGGCCGTGACGGTCGCGCGGATGCCGGCGGGACCGTGGCTCAGCATGATCTCGATGCCGCCGAGCTCGACCGGGCGCAGGGCGATCCGGGCGTGGCTGACCCCGGCGGTCGAGGCGGCCCTGATCGTCAGGCGGACCGTCTCGGCGGCCTCGCGCAGCCGCACGCCGGCGTGCTGCTCGGGCGCCCGCGGGGGCGTGACGGGCGCCGTGCCGGCGGCGACCGGGCCGGGCTGCGCCGGTGCGGCTGGGGCGGCGACCGCCGGGGCGGCCGGGGCGGCCGGTGGCATGGGCGCCGCGGCGGGCCCGGTGGCGGCCGGCGCGTCGGGTTGCGGCGCGGCGGCAGCCGCGGAGGCGGGAGCGGCCGCAGGCTGTGGCGCCGGGTGGTGCTCTGGATCGCCGTCCGGTGGTGGCCGCTGCCGGCGGGCGCGCCGCCCGCGGCGGCGGGGCCGGGCAGGGGCGCAGCGCTCGGCGGTGCGTGCGCGCCGTCGGGCGCCGACGGCGGCGGCGCTGCGGGCGCGGCGATCACGGGGGTCGAGGACGCAGCGGCCTCGGCCTCGGCCGCGGGCACGGTCGCGCCGGACACGGGCAGGGCGGCGGCGGGATCGGCGCCGGAGAGGGGCGGTGCCGCGACCGTCGCGGCCGGCGCCGCGCCCGGCTCGGGGACCGGCAGCCCGGCGACCGCGGCGCCGGCGCCGTCCGGGTGGGGCGAGGGGGCCGGCGCGGCCGCGTCGTCCGCCGGCGCGGGGGCCACTGCCGGGACGGCAGCGAGGGGCGGCGCGACCGCGACCGGGACGAAGGGCGCGATGACCGGCGGCGTCGGGACGGGCGGAGCGCCGGGCACCGCGACGGCGTCGGGCGCGGCTGACGTCTCGCCCGTGGAACCCGGGGTCGCAGCCGCGGCCGGCGGCGTCGCGGAGGGGCTGCCCGGATCGGGGGGCGACGCCGGCACGGCGGGCGCACCATCATGCCCGTGGCCACGGCCGTGGCACGAGCCGGAGCGCCCGGGCCCGTGGTCGCCCGGGCGGGGCCCCATCTCACGGTCGAGGTGGTGTTCGAAGGGGTTGCCGGGCTCGGCGGGACGGCGGCCGGGGCCGCCGCCGTCATGGGCGGGCGGGCAGACGGCGGTCGCCGGCGGGGCCGCGGGAGCCTGGCTCATGCGCCCGCCTCGCCCGCATAGCCGAGCACGGTGCGGACGTAGGCCTGCGTCTCGGCGTAGGGCGGGATGCCGCCGAAGCGCTCCACGGCGCCCGGGCCCGCGTTGTACGCCGCAAGCGCCTTGGAGGCGTCGCCGCCGAAGCGGTCGAGCTGCTGGCGCAGGTAGCGGGCGCCGCCCTCGATCGCCTGGGCCGGATCGAGCGGGTCGGTGACGCCGAGTGACGCCGCGGTACCCGGCATGAGCTGGGTCAGGCCCTGTGCGCCGGCCGGGCTCGTCGCGCCGGGATCGAAGTTCGACTCCGCGCGGATCAGGCCGGTGAGGAGCGCGGGGTCGACGCCGTTGCGCTCGGCGGCCGCGGCGATCTCGGCGGCGTACGGCGTCGAGCCCGCAGCCGCGGCGCTCGTGGCGCCGGCCGGCGCGATCGGGGTCATCGCCGTCGCGAGCTGCGCGTCGAAGCTCGTCCGCGGCGCCGTCGCCGGCGGGGTCGCGACAGGCGCCAGGCGCAGCATCACGCTGAGCTCGCCGACGCGCGCGAGGGCGTTGTCGAGGCTCATGCGCTCACGCTGCGGCGGTGGACCGTCAGCGCGACCTCGTCCATGACGGCTCCCTCGGCGCGGGCCGCCTGCATCGCGTGCTCGCGGCGGCGGCGCTGCTCCAGGCGGGTGAGCGCGCGGTGCTCGCGGGCGGCGTGGACGAGCGCGTGGCGACGCACGTCGACCTCCGCCTCGCGGCGGCCGAGGTCCAGCGCGGCGTGGTGCTGGGCGCGCTGCGTGCGCTCGATGTAGGCCTGCATGGCGAGCAGGTCTGCGCCGCTGGCACGCGCGGTGGCGCGGCGATCCTCGCGCGCCTGCTCGACGCGCGCGGCCGCGGTGCGCAGCGCCTCGGCACCGCGCTCGTGGTGCGCGACGCTCGCCGCGAGCTCCTCGGACGCGCGCTCCTCGGCACGCTCGCGCAGGGCGCGGACGCGTTCGAGACGGAACTGAAAGGGTCGGGCGCTCACGAGACCCGTGATCGGCGGGTCGCGCGCTATCTGAAGGGGCGTGGGGCCCGAGGCTCGTCAGGAAACCTTCTCGTCCGCCTTGGGCGGCGGCACGCTGCTTGGCCTGCTCGGCCGCGGCCTTGGCCTGCTCCTTGGCCTGACCGAATCGGCGCTCGTGGCGCGCCGGCGCTCGTCGACTTACCGGAAGTAGGTCAGATGCTGAGGTGCAGCGGCGGCAGCGCGGCGGCGCCCGCGCGCGTGGCCGCCGGTACCGGCGGCTGGATCATCTCCACGGCCGAGCCGGACACGATCTCGTCCACGAGGGCGCCCGTGCCGGCGAGCTCGCAGAGCGCCTCGTCGGCCTCGTGCGCCGTGCTGGGCTCGTCGGCACGCTGGCGGAGGAACTCGTCGATCGCGCCGCGCTTGGCGAGCGCCTCGTCGACGAGCGGGTCGGTGCCCGGCTGGTAGGCGCCGATCGAGATGAGATCGGCCTTGTCGCGATGGGCGGCCAGCAGCGCGCGCACCCGCCGTCCCGCCTCGCGGACGTGGCGCGACGTCACCTCGCCCTCCAGCCGCGACACGCTGCCGAGGACGTCGATCGCCGGGTAGTGGCCGGCGTGCGCGAGCGCGCGGTCCAGCACGACGTGGCCGTCGAGGATCGAGCGCACGGCGTCGGCGATCGGCTCGTTGAAGTCGTCGCCGTCGACGAGCACGGTGTACAGGCCGGTGATCGTGCCGTCGGGCGAGGTCCCGGTGCGCTCGAGCAGGCGCGGCAGCATCGCGAACACCGACGGCGTGTAGCCGCGGGTCGCCGGCGGCTCGCCGATCGCGAGGCCGACCTCGCGCTGGGCCATCGCCACGCGCGTGACCGAGTCCATCATGAGCATCACGTCCAGGCCCTGGGCGCGGAAGTGCTCGGCGACCGTCGTCGCGGTGAACGCGGCCTTGATGCGCAGCAGCGCCGGCTCGTCGGAGGTCGCGACGACGACGACGCTGCGCGAGAGCGCGTCGCCGAGGTCGCGCTCGATGAACTCGCGCACCTCGCGGCCGCGCTCCCCGACGAGGGCGATGACGTTGACGTCGGCGGTGCACGAGCGCGCGATCATCCCCAGCAGCGAGGACTTGCCGACGCCCGACCCGGCGAAGATGCCGAGGCGCTGGCCCTGCCCGCAGGGCACGAGCGCATCCAGCGCGCGCACGCCGAGCGACACGCGCTCCTCGATCCGCGGGCGCTGCAGCGCCGCCGGCGGCGCCGCCTGCGTCGAGCGCGCGGTCGCGGGCAGGGGGCGGTCGAGGCCGTCGACGGGACGTCCGAGGCCGTCGATGACGCGCCCGAGCAGCTCGTCGCCGACCGGCACCCGCACCGGCCGACCGGTCGCGGCGACGGCCTTGCCCGGCCCGATGCCGTGAATCTCGCCGAGCGGCATGAGCAGCGTTCGCCCGGCGCGAAAGCCCACGACCTCGGCCGGCACCGCGGGGCGCGTGCGGCCGGCGTCGATGCTGCAGACCTCGCCGACCTCGGCCTCCAGGCCCGTCGCCTCGACGATCAGGCCGATCAGGTCGTCGACGCGCCCGCGGCGCTCGTGCAGGTCGGCCTCGGTGACGCGCTCGGCGACACGCTGCAGGAGCGTCATCGCGACGGGGCGCGCTCGGCGGCGATCAACGCGCGGACGGCGTCGAGCTTGCGCTCGATTCGGGCGTCGACCTCGCCGACGGCCGTGCGCACGAGCGCGCCGCCACGGGCCACGCGCCGCTCGGGGTGGACCTCGACATGGGCGTCGGGCGAGCCGAGCCCTGCGGCGCGCACGAGCTCGACGTCGTCGGGATGCACGCAGACGACGATCCGGTCGCTCTCCAGCAGTCCGCGCAGCGCCCCGCGCACGACGTCGATCACGCGCTCGGGCTCGGCCTCGAGGGCCCCGCCGACGACCTTCTCGGCGATCGCGAGCGCGAGCTCCGCGGCCCGGGCCTCCGCCTGCTCGACGATCGCGTCGCGCAGCGCGCGCGCCTCCGCGAGCGCCGCCTCGAGCGCGGCCACGGCGGGCGCGAGCTCGGCCGACGCCTCCTCGCGCCCGAGCCGGACGCCCTCGGCGCGGCCCTCCTGCGCCGCCCGGGCGCGCAGCGCGCCGGCCTCGGCGCGGGCGGCATCGACGATCGCCTGTGCGGCGACGACGGGGTCCTGCGACGGCGGCGGCGCCAGCTGCTCGAGGTCCCCGAGCGCCACCGGCCGCGCGGCCGGAGCCTCAGAGCATGTCGTCATCGCCGCCCCTGCCGATGACGATCCCGCCCGCCTCCTCGAGGCGGCGCACGACAGCGACGATGCGGCCCTGGGCCTCCTCGACGACGGCGCGCTTCTGCGCGGGCTGGTACTCCATCTCCTCGGCGAGCATCTCGCCGCCGCGCTCGGACATGTTCGAGAAGATCCGCTCCTGGACGTCGCGGCCGACACCGCGCAGCGCCAGCGCGAGGTCCTTGGACTCGACCTCCTTGAGGATGAGCTGGATCGAGCGGTCGTCGAGCTTGATGATGTCCTCGAAGGTGAAGAGCAGCATCCGCACCTGCTCGGCGAGCTCCGCGTCGACCTCCGCGAGCGAGTCGAGGACGTTGCGCTCGGTGCCGCGGTCGGTGTGGTTGAGGATCTCGGCGAGCGACTGCACGCCGCCCGCGACCGCATAGTCCTGCGACACGACGTTGGACAGCCGCTGGCGCAGCACGCTCTCGACGGCCTCGATGACCTCCGGCGAGGTCTCGCGCATCGTGCCGATGCGCATGGCGACCTCGGCCTGCTCCTCGGCCTCGAGCAGCGCGAGCACCTGGGCGGCGAGGTCGGTGTGGAGGTTGGCGATCACGAGCGCGACCGTCTGCGGCGCCTCGTTGCGGATGAAGGCGTGGATCTGCTCGGGCGGCGTGCGGCGCAGGAACTCGAACGGGCGCCGCTCGATGGCGGCCGACAGGCGCCCGACGATCTGGCGCGCGCGCTCGGGCCCGACCGCGCGCTCGAGGACCTCGCGGGCGTACTCGACGCCGCCCTCGGCCATGTAGGCCTGCGCAAGGCACGTCTCGACGAGCTCGCCGATGACCTCCTGGCTGACCTCGGTCGGGACCTGGCTGAGCTTGGCCATGTCCAGCGACAGGGCCTCGATCTCGTCCTCCTTGAGGTGCCCGAAGATCTCCGCCGCGCGCTCGGGGCCGAGGCTCACGAGCAGGACCGCGGCCTTCTGGCGGCCGCCCAGGCGCGAGCGCCGTCGCGGCGCGGCGAGCTCCTTGCTCTCTGGTGCCTCGGTCGTCATGGCTCCCAGCGGTAGTCGGCGCAGCGCAACCCAGCTTGAGCAGGCCCGCACCTCCCGATTGCGCGGCGCCCGGGAGGGGCATCCCACGGCGACATGACCGCGATCCGGACCCCCGCCGAGGGCCTGCGCTCGACGCTCGAGGACTACCACCCCGAGCGCGAGCACCGCCCGCTCGCGGCCTACGGCGCCCTCTCGTCGATCTGCGTGACCGCGTTCGTCGGCGGCCTTCTCGCCGCGACGAAGGGCGCCGGGCGCCCGCTGCCCGCCGACATCGGCGTCAAGGACGTCGTGCTCACGGGCATCGCCACGCAGAAGCTCAGCCGCCTGCTCACGAAGGAGAAGGCGACGAGCTTCGTGCGCGCGCCCTTCACGCACTACCAGGCGCCGACCGGCCACGGCGAGGTCGAGGAGGAGGCGCGCGGCGAGGGGCTGCGCGCCGCCGTCGGCGAGCTGCTCATCTGCCCGTACTGCATCGCGCAGTGGATCGCGGCCGGCTTCACCGTCGGCCACGTCGCCGCGCCGCGGCTGACGCGGGTGCTGACGTCGATGTGGACCGCCCACGCGCTGGCCGACGGCTTGCAGCTCGCCTACAGCGCCGCGGAGAAACGCGCCTGAGGCGAGCATGCCCGCCGACGGCCTGGACCTGCGCCGCAACCGCGACCTCGAGGGCCGGGCCCAGGGGCCATGGGCCCGCCGGCTGATCCTCACGCTCCTCGGCGTCCTCGTCGTGCTCGGTGCGCTCGGCGTCTTCGGGCAGCGCACGGTCACCCGCTCGGCGGCCAGCCCACAGGCGCAGCTGGAGCTCAACGCCCCGAAGACCCTGCGCGGCGGGCTCATGTGGCGAGCCCGGATCACCGTGCGCGCGCTGGACACGATCCGCTTCCCGCGCCTGATCCTCGGCCGCGGCTACGCCAACGGGATGCAGATCAACACGATCGAGCCTTCGCCCACGAGCGAGGCAAGCCGCGGGCCGCGGCTGGTCCTGTCCTACGACGAGCTCGCCGCGGGCGACGAGCTCGTCGTGTACCTGCAGTTCCAGACGGACCCGACGACGACCGGCCGTCAGGACGCGACCGTCGCCCTCGACGACCAGACGCAGCCGCTCGCGGTCGTCAACCACACGATCAGGGTCCTGCCCTAGGCAGCGTTCATGGACCTCATCGCACGCACGGTCATCGTCTTCTTCTTCATCCTCGTCGTCACGCGGGCGGTCGGGCGCCGCGAGCTGAACTCGATGGAGCCCTTCGATCTCATCCTGCTCGTCGTCATCGGCGACCTCGTCCAGCAGGGCGTGACCCAGAGCGACTACTCGCTGACCGGCGCGGTGATGGTCGTGTCGACGCTCGGGCTGCTCACGGTCGCGATGGGCTACCTGAGCTTTCGCTTCCGTACGCTGCGTCCGGTGCTCGAGGGCGAGCCGCTCGTGCTGCTCGAGGACGGCCGCCCGATCATGCGCAACCTCAAGCGCGAGCGGATCACCGTCGAGGAGCTGCGCGCCTCCGCGCGCGAGCAGCAGCTCGCCTCGCTGGACGATGTCCACCTCGCGATCCTCGAGACGAACGGTGCGATCTCCTTCATCCCCAAGGACGCCTGAGGGCGCGGGCTCAAGGTCGGCGGGCTTCCCGCCGATGGGAGGAGCACGGGGTGGCGCAGGGCCAGCCCAAGGGACAGCATCAAGGGGACTCTCATGCAGCCGCCTCACGGCGAGCGCGATCGCACTGCGCCCGCGCCCATCCGCCTCGCCCTCGCCCACCCATGGGCGATCGTGTCCGTCTGGCTCGCCGTCGTGGCGGTCCTCGCGGTCGTCGGCACCGGCATCGACTCGCGTCTGTCGACCGGCGGCCTACGCGTCGCCGACTCGGAGTCCGCGCACGCCCGCACGCTGATCGGCGGCAACTTCGGCGACTCCGCCACCGTTCCCGTCCTCCTGCGCGGCCCGCGCGCGGACGTCAAGAAGCAGGGCAAGGCGCTGGCGAGCGCGCTCTCGCGGCGCGCGGGCGTCCGCGTCCTCAGCCCGTGGTCGGCCTCCTCCGGGCGCTCGGCCCTGCGGCCGTCCGCCGATCGCGCCCTCCTGCTGCTGTCGGTCTCCGGCAGCACCGATCAGATCGAGCGTCGCAGCGAGGCAGCCCAGCAGCTCGTCGCGCACGACACCCAGGCCCCGGTCAAGGCCACGATGACCGGCATGCCGCTGCTCTCCCGCGAGGGCACGCGGATGTCGCTGTCGGCGATCCACAAGGCCGAGCTCATCGCCCTCCCGCTGCTCTTCGTCGCGCTGCTGATCGTCTTTCAGTCGCTGCTGGCCGCCGCGATCCCGGCGATCTTCGGCGCGGCCACGATCGCCTCCGCCACCGGCCTGCTCGCGCTGCTCGCCCCGGCAGTGCACCTCGACGCCTTCGCCCTCGCGATCTCCTGCATGGTCGGCCTCGCGCTCGCCGTCGACTACTCGCTGCTGCTCGTCTCCCGTGTCCGCGAGGAGCTCGGCGGGCGCGCGGGCGGCGACGTCCGCGCGGCGGTCGGCCGGGCCGCAGCGCCGACGACGCGCACCGTCGCCGTCGCGGCCGCCGCGATCGTCGTCGCGATGGCCGTCGCCGCGGCCGTCTCCCCCGGCACGGGCCTGCTCGCCGCCGCGATCGGCGTCAGCGTCGTGGCCCTCGTCTCGGCCGCGACAGCGATGCTCGTCGTCCCGGCGATGCTCGTCATCGCCGGCCCCGGCCTCGGCCATGGCGCCGCGACAGGCACCCCTTCCCACGGCGTCAGTGCGAGCATCGCCCACGCCGCGATGCGCCGCCCCGTGCTCGGCCTGGTCGCCGGGCTCGTGCTGCTCCTCGCCTGCATTCCCGTCCTCGGCCTGCGCACCGGCGCGCCCAGCGCGAAGTCGCTGCCGTCCGGCAGCGACGCGCGCGCGCAGTACGAATCCGTCGCCACGTCGATGGGCGCCGGCTGGACGGAGCCCTTCGAGATCGTCGCGGTGACCCGCAAGGGCGCCGTCACGACGGCGCCGCGCCTCGCCACGCTCGCACGCGTCCAGCGCAAGATCGCGCGAGACCCCGCCGTGCGCGCGGTCCTCGGCCCGGGCGAGATCGCCCGCTCGGCCGCCGCCCTGCGCAGCTCGGGCCGCAAGGCGCTCGCCGCCAGCCGCGCGCCGCAGCGCAACGGCGGTCGCCTGCGCAAGCTCGACGTCGGCGTGAGCTCGGCCGCCGACGGCGTCGGCTCGCTGCGCGACTCGCTGTCCAGCGCGGCGTCCGCGGCCACCCGCGCCGCCGCCGGCTCGCGCAGCCTCGAGGGCGGCGTCGGCGCCCTGAAGTCCGGCATCGACGGCGCCGGCAACGGCGCTCGCGACCTCTCGGCCAAGCTCGCCGCCGCCGGCCGCGGCGCGCAGGGCCTCGTCTCCGACTCGGCCGCCGCAGGCAGCGGCGCCCGCGAGCTCAGCCAGGGCGCCCGCTCGCTCAGCAGCGGCCTGAGCACGCTCGCCGGCGGCGCCCGCGACCTCCAGGGCAGGCTGCGCAACCGGATGACCACGCTCGATCAGGTCCGCGCTGGGGTGCGCGCCCAGCGCCGCCAGGCCGACGACGCGCTCGCCGCGGCCGAGCGCCAGATCTTCCCGACGAGCGCCGGCAACATCCGCGCCCGTCAGGCACTGCGCCAGGCGCGCGAGGCGCTCGCCGCCGACGCCGGCGCCGCGCTCGACGAGCCCATCCGCCTGATCGGCCAGGACTCCGAGTACGCGGGCAGGATCGCGACGGCGACGCCGACGTCCGAGGCGGCCAGGCTCGCCACCGCCGTGGGGCGCCTCGCCGACAGCGCGCAGGCGATCACCCGCCGGGTGCGCGAGCTCGGCGGCTCGGTGGGCTCGCTCACGCAGGGCAGCGACTCGCTCGCCAAGGCGCTCAACGACCTCGACGGCGGCAGCGGCAGGATCGGCAGCGCGATCGAGGCCGTCCGCGCCGGCGTCGACGGCCTCGCCAGCGGGGTGCGCAGCGGCGCTCAGCGCAGCGGCGCCCTCGCCAGCGGCCTGGACAGCGCCCGCAGCGCGGTCAAGGGCCTCAACGGCTCGGCGGCGAGCGGCGGCGGCACGCCGAAGGCGGCGAACGCGAGCTTCTTCGACTCCGGCTACTTCCTGCTCGCCGCGCTCGAGAGCGCCGACAACGCGCCGATCGGCGTCAACGTCGACCACGGCGGTCAGGGCGCGCGGATCGTCGTCGTGCCCCGCTACCCCGCCTCCGACCCACGCACCGAGGCCCTCTACGAGCGGCTGCGTACGATCTCCGCCGGCCTGGGCCGCTCCCTCGGCGCCGAGTCCGCGGTCGGCGGGCCGGCCGCGCTGATCGCCGATTACGACGAGGTCGCCGGCAAGCGCCTGCCGATCATCGTGATCGTCCTGACGCTCGTGACCGCGCTGCTGCTGGGCATCATGCTGCGCTCGATCGCGGTCCCGATCATCGGCGTCGTCCTGAACCTCCTCGCCGTCGGCGCGACGCTCGGCATCATGGCGCTGCTCTTCCAGGGCGATGCGCCGCTGCTCGGCGGCCCCGGCGAGATCGACGCGGTCGCCGTCACCGCGATCTTCGGCGTCGTCTTCGCGCTCTCGATCGACTACCAGGTGTTCATCCTCAGCCGCGTGCGCGAGGAGTGGCTGCGCAGCGGCGACGAGGAGCAGGCGCTCGAGGCCGGGCTGTCGCGAACCGCGCGCGTCGTGACGGGCGCGGCGCTCAGCATGCTCGGCGTCTTCATCGCCTTCGGCTTCGCGGACGTCGCCAGCCTGCGCCAGTTCGGCGTCGGCCTCGCGATCGCGGTGATCATCGACGCGACGATCGTGCGCCTCGTCATGCTCCCGGCCGCGCTGCTGTTCGCCGGTGAGTGGACGTGGTACGCGCCCGGCTTCGACGCCGTCGGGTACGACGCCGCGCCGGCGTACGAGGCCGAGCCCGCCACGACGCACGGGCCGCATCTGCCGCACATGCCCCACCTGCCCCAGGCCGGGCAGCCGGCGTTCGAGGCGCGCGGCTCGACGCACTGAAAACCCCGCTCGGCCAAGGGGGGTCTGGTGCGAAACGTCCGTATAGCGGACGCAATGCGCCAGACCCCCGTGTGTCGCGGCGCGCTCCGGCATCCCTCATCCATGCGAGGACACGCGGCAGCCCTGCCCGGCCCACGCGTTCGGTGAAACCTGGTATCGCTTGGCCGGGCACCTCACCGATCCGGGGGTTGTGGCATGGCGACTGACGCGAAGACGCCCGCACGCAAGCGGGCAGCAGGAGAGGCAGCGATGCGGCACGACGCCGCCGACGGCCCGCCGGAGGATCCCGCGCTCGAGGAGCTGCTGCGCGTGCTCACCGAGGCGCGCGACGGAAACTTCTCGGTGCGCATGCGCGCACGGCGGCGCGACGTCATGGGCGAGGTCCAGCAGCGCGCGAACGAGCTCATCGCGCTCAACGCGCGGATGGCCAAGGAGCTCGCCCGCGTCAGCCGGATCATCGGCCGCGAGGGCCGCATGACCGAACGCGTCTCGCTCGGTACGGTCGACGGCGCCTGGAACGAGAGCGTCGAGTCGATCAACGCGATGATCGACGACCTCGTCCGCCCGACGACCGAGATCTCGCGCGTCATCCAGTCGGTCGCGCGCGGCGACCTGAGCCAGAAGATGGCGCTCACGATCGAGGGCCAGCGCGTCAAGGGCGAGTTCTCGGCCATCGGGACGACCGTCAACGAGATGGTCGACCAGCTCTCCTCCTTCGCCGACGAGGTCACGCGCGTCGCGCGCGAGGTCGGCACGGACGGCAAGCTCGGCGGCCAGGCGCAGGTCAAGGGCGTCAGCGGCACCTGGCGCGACCTCACCGAGAACGTCAACTCGATGGCCTCCAACCTCACCGACCAGGTGCGCCAGATCGCGGCCGTCACGACCGCCGTCGCCAACGGCGACCTGTCCCAGAAGATCACCGTCGACGCCCGTGGCGAGATCCTCGAGCTCAAGAGCACGATCAACACGATGGTCGACCAGCTCTCCTCCTTCGCCGACGAGGTCACGCGCGTCGCGCGCGAGGTCGGCACGGACGGCCAGCTCGGCGGGCAGGCCGAGGTCAAGGGCGTCAGCGGCACCTGGCGCGACCTCACCGAGAACGTCAACTTCATGGCCTCCAACCTCACCGACCAGGTGCGCCAGATCGCGGCCGTCACGACCGCCGTCGCCCGCGGCGACCTGACGCAGAAGGTCACCGTCGAGGCCAAGGGCGAGATCGCGACGCTCGCCGACACGATGAACTCGATGACCGACACGCTGCGCGTGTTCGCCGAGCAGGTGACGGGCGTCGCGCGCGCGGTCGGCACCGACGGCCAGCTCGGGGGCCAGGCGACGGTCGAGGGCGTCGCGGGCACGTGGCGCGACCTGACGGACTCCGTCAACGGCATGGCCTCCAACCTCACCGACCAGGTGCGCCAGATCGCCGTCGTGACGACGGCCGTCGCCAACGGCGACCTGTCCCAGAAGGTGACCGTCGAGGCCAAGGGCGAGGTCGCGACGCTCGCCGAGACGATCAACTCGATGACCGACCGCCTGCGGGTGTTCGCCGAGCAGGTCACGGGGGTCGCGCGCGAGGTCGGCACGGAGGGCGTGCTCGGGGGTCAGGCCGAGGTCGAGGGCGTGTCCGGCACGTGGCGCGACCTCACCGACAGCGTCAACCTCATGGCCAACAACCTCACCGGCCAGGTGCGCAACATCGCCCAGGTCACGACCGCGGTGGCCAACGGCGACCTCGGCCAGAAGATCACCGTCGACGCCCGCGGCGAGATCCTCGAGCTCAAGAGCACGATCAACACGATGGTCGACCAGCTCTCCTCGTTCGCCGCCGAGGTCACGCGCGTCGCGCGCGAGGTCGGCACGGAGGGGCGCCTCGGCGGTCAGGCGGAGGTGCAGGGCGTGTCGGGAACGTGGCGCGACCTCACGGAGTCCGTCAACTTCCTGGCGTCGAACCTCACCGACCAGGTGCGCAACATCGCGCAGGTCACGACCGCCGTCGCCACGGGCGACCTCTCCAAGAAGATCGACGTCGACGCCCAGGGCGAGATCGCCGAGCTCAAGGACACGATCAACACGATGGTCGACCAGCTGCGCTCGTTCGCCGCCGAGGTCACCCGCGTCGCGCGCGAGGTCGGCACCGAGGGCCAGCTCGGCGGCCAGGCGACGGTCGAGGGCGTCAGCGGCACCTGGCGCGACCTGACGGAGTCCGTCAACCAGCTCGCCGACAACCTCACCGACCAGGTGCGCAACATCGCCCAGGTCACGACCGCCGTCGCCACGGGCGACCTCTCCAAGAAGATCACGGTCGACGCGCAGGGCGAGATCGCCGAGCTCAAGGACACGATCAACACGATGGTCGACCAGCTGCGCTCGTTCGCCGCCGAGGTCACCCGCGTCGCGCGCGAGGTCGGCACCGAGGGCAAGCTCGGCGGGCAGGCGACCGTCGAGGGCGTCAGCGGCACCTGGCGCGGGCTGACCGACAACGTCAACCTCATGGCCGGCAACCTCACGAGCCAGGTGCGGGCGATCGCGCAGGTGACGACGGCCGTCGCCAACGGCGACCTCTCCAAGAAGATCGACATCGAGGCCCGCGGCGAGATCCTCGCGCTCTCCGAGACGATCAACACGATGGTCGACCAGCTCTCCTCGTTCGCCGACGAGGTCACGCGCGTCGCGCGCGAGGTCGGCACGGAGGGCCAGCTCGGCGGCCAGGCCGAGGTCAAGGGCGTCAGCGGCACCTGGCGCGACCTCACGGAGAACGTGAACTTCATGGCCGGCAACCTCACCGACCAGGTCCGCAACATCGCCCAGGTGGCGACCGCCGTCGCCAACGGCGACCTCTCTCAGAAGATCACCGTCGACGCCAGGGGCGAGATCCTCGAGCTCAAGAAGACGCTGAACACGATGGTCGACCAGCTCGGCTCATTCGCCGACGAGGTCACGCGCGTGGCGCGCGAGGTCGGGACCGACGGCGTGCTCGGCGGCCAGGCCGAGGTCGAGGGCGTCAGCGGCACCTGGCGCGACCTCACCGAGAACGTCAACCAGCTCGCCGGCAACCTCACGACCCAGGTGCGCGCGATCGCGGAGGTCTCAAGCGCCGTGACCCAGGGCGACCTGACGCGCCAGATCGCCGTCGAGGCCCAGGGCGAGGTCGCCGAGCTCTCGGACACGATCAACCAGATGATCGGCAACCTGCGCGAGACGACGCAGAAGAACGCCGAGCAGGACTGGCTGAACACGAACCTCGCCCGGATCTCGGGGCTCATGCAGGGCCAGCGCGACCTCGCGACGGTCTCGCGGCTGATCATGTCGGAGATCTCGCCGCTCGTCAGCGCGCAGCACGGCGCGTTCTTCCTCTCGCAGGCCGAGAACGGCGAGGAGGCCGAGCTGCGGCTCATCGCGAGCTACGGCTACAAGAAGCGCAAGTCGGTCTCCAACCGCTTCAAGATCGGCGAGGCGCTCGTCGGGCAGGCGGCGCTCGAGGGCAAGAGCATCCTCATCTCCAACGCGCCCGACGACTACATCAAGGTCACGTCCGGCCTCGGCGAGGCGGCGCCGGTGAACATCGTCGTCATGCCGATCCTGTTCGAGGAGCAGGTGCTCGCGGTGGTGGAGCTCGCGTCGCTGCGCCCGTTCTCGGACGTCAACCAGGCGTTTCTCGAGCAGCTCGGCGAGACGCTCGGCGTCGTGCTCAACGCGATCATCGCCAACCGCCGCACGGAGGAGCTGCTCGAGCAGTCGCAGTCACTGGCGGAGGAGCTGCAGTCGCAGTCCGAGGAGCTGCAGAGCCAGCAGGAGGAGCTCAAGCGCTCCAACTCCGAGCTCGAGCAGCAGACCTCCTCGCTGCGCGCGTCCGAGGAGCTGCTGCAGACCCAGCAGGAGGAGCTGCAGCAGACCAACGAGGAGCTGCAGGAGAAGGCCGAGCTGCTCAGCCAGCAGAACCGCGACATCGAGGTCCAGAACGCCGAGATCGAGAACGCGCGCGTGGACCTCGAGGAAAAGGCCGCCCAGCTGTCGCTGAGCTCGAAGTACAAGTCGGAGTTCCTCGCGAACATGAGCCACGAGCTGCGCACGCCGCTCAACAGCCTGCTGATCCTCTCCAAGCTGCTCGCCGAGAACCCGGAGGAGAACCTCACGGACAAGCAGATCGAGTTCGCGTCGACGATCCACACCGCCGGCGCCGACCTGCTGTCGCTGATCTCCGACATCCTCGATCTCTCCAAGGTCGAGGCCGGCAAGATGGAGATCACGCCGGGGCAGATCGAGCTGGCCTCGCTGCGCGACTACGTCGAGCGCGCCTTCGCGTCGGTCGCCGAGCAGAAGGGCCTGGAGTTCGTCGTCGCCATCGCCGACGACGCGCCCGTGACGATCTTCACCGACGAGCAGCGCCTCGAGCAGGTCCTGCGCAACCTGCTCTCCAACGCCTTCAAGTTCACCGAGGCCGGGCAGGTGCGCCTCGAGCTGGGGGCCGCCGAGGCGCCCCACGAGCTGCGCGTGTCCGTGACGGACACGGGCATCGGGATCGCCGAGGACAAGCTGCGGCTGATCTTCGAGGCCTTCCAGCAGGCCGACGGCACGACGAGCCGGCGCTTCGGCGGCACCGGCCTGGGGCTCTCGATCAGCCGCGAGATCACGCGCGCGCTCGGCGGCGAGATCAGCGTGATCAGCCAGCCCGGCGCGGGCAGCACGTTCACGCTGCTGCTGCCCGCCTACGCGCCGCCGCCCGAGCGCGAGCTCGAGCTCGCGCTCACGCAGGCCGCCGTCACCGCCCCCGTCACCGCGGACGATGGCGCGACGGTCATCCTGCTGGAGCCCGCGACCACCTCGGCCAGCGTGAACGGCGACGTCGACTCTCCCGGCGACGAGCCGCTCGCGCTCGCCGACGACCGCGCGTTGATCAACGCCGGGGACCGTGTCGCGCTCGTCATCGACGACGATCCCGACGCCGCGAGACGGGCGCTCGTGCAGGCGCGCGAGCACGGCTTCCGCGCGGTCGTGGCGTCGCGCGGCAACGTCGGGCTGACGCTCGCGCACGACCTCAGCCCCGACCTCATCCTGCTGGCCTTCCCGGTGCGCGGCGGGGCCGGGATCCTCGATCAGCTCAAGCACCAGCCGCGTACGCGTCACATCCCCGTCCACGTCATCGGCGACCCGGCGGGTCGCCACGACGTCCTGCGCTCGGGCGCGGCCGGCTTCCTCAGCGCGCCGGCCTACGCCGACGAGCTCCAGGCGACCTTCGAGCACGCATCGGCGTTCCTGGACCGTGGCGTGCGCCACCTGCTCGTGGTCGACGACGACGCCGCCGAGCGGATGAGCATCACGGCGCTCGTCGGCGCCGGCGACGACGTCGAGGTGACGGCCGTCGAGTCCAGCGAGGACGCGCTGGCGGCGCTCGAGACGCGGCGCTTCGACTGCATCGTGCTCGACCTCAAGCTGCCGAAGATGACGGGCTTCGCGCTCCTGGACCACCTCAAGGGCGACGAGCGCCACCGCGACGTGCCGGTGATCATCCACACCGGCCGCCAGCTCACCCGGCGCGAGGAGACCAGGCTGCGCCGCTACGCGGACTCGATCATCGTCAAGGACGCCGGCTCGCCCGAGCGGCTGCTCGACGAGACCGCGCTGTTCCTGCACCGCGCCGAGACGTCGCTGCCGCCCGAGAGCCGCCGCGTGCTCGAGCAGCTGCACACCGCCGACGCCGTCCTGCAGGGCAAGCGCGTGCTGATCGTCGATGACGACGTGCGCAACGTCTTCGCCCTCACGAGCGCGCTGGAGGCGCGCGGGATGGTCGTGCGCTTCGCCGAGAACGGCCGCGAGGCGATCGGGTCGCTGGACGCCGATCCCGCCGTCGAGCTCGTCCTGATGGACGTGATGATGCCCGAGATGGACGGCCATGAGACGACGCGCGCGCTGCGCGCCGACGAGCGCTTCGCCGACCTTCCGATCATCTCCCTGACGGCCAAGGCGATGAAGGGCGACCGCGAGAAGTCGATCGCCGCCGGAGCCTCGGACTACATCACCAAGCCGGTCGACATCGAACAGCTCATCTCGCTCATGCGGGTATGGCTGTACGGGTGAACCTCGACGACGACGAGGCGCGCGAGCGCCTCGAGATCGACCTCCTCCTCGAGGCGATCCACCGCCGCTACGGCTACGACTTCCGAGGGTATGCGCTTGCGTCGCTGCGCCGGCGGCTGTGGCACCGCGTCTACGGCGAGGGCCTGGAGACGCTGTCGGGCCTGCAGGAGCGCATCCTCCACGAGCCGGCCTGCATGGATCGTCTGCTGCGCGACCTCTCGATCAACGTCACCGAGATGTTCCGCGACCCCGGCTTCTACCGTGCGCTGCGCGAGCGCGTCTTCCCGCTGCTGCGCACGCACCCCTTCATCCGCGTCTGGAACGCCGGCTGCGCGACCGGCGAGGAGAGCTATTCGCTGGCGATCGCGCTGCGCGAGGAGGGCCTGCTCGAACGCACGCGCATCTACGCGACGGACATCAACGACGCCGCCCTGGAGCGCGCCGGCTCCGGGTCCTTCCCGCTGCAGAGGATGCAGCGCTACACCGAGAACTACCTGCGCGCCGGTGGGACCGAGGCGTTCTCGTCCTACTACTCGGCTGACGGCGACAGCGCGCGCTTCGACCCATCGCTCGTCGACGGGATCGTGCTCGCGCAGCACAACCTCGTCACGGATGGCTCCTTCAACGAATTCCACCTCATCGTGTGCCGCAACGTCATGATCTACTTCGGTTCGGCCCTGCAGGAGGAGGTCTTGCAGCTCTTCGGTGACAGCATGGCCCGCTTCGGCATCCTCGCCCTCGGGCGCAAGGAGTCGATCAGGCGCACGCGCCATGCCGAGCTGTACGAGCCGATCGACGAGGCCGAGAAGATCTACCGGCGGCGCGTGTGATGGCGATCGAGCTCGTCGCGATCGGCGCGTCCTGGGGCGGGTTGCGCGCGGTCGAGTGCGTGCTCGGCGCGCTGCCGCCGGACTTCGGCGCGGCGGTCGTCATCGCCCAGCACCGCCAGGCCCGCGCCGAGCCCGCGGACCGCCTCGGCCACCTGCTCGACGGGCGCTGCGCGCTGGACGTCTGCGAGGCCGAGGACAAGCAGGCGCTGCGCCCCGGCAGCGTCCTCGTCGCGCCGGCCGACTACCACCTGCTCGTCGAGCGCGATGCCGTCGCGCTGTCGGTCGACCCGCCGCTGAACTTCAGCCGGCCGTCGATCGACATCCTGCTCGGCTCGGCCGCCGACGCCTACGGCGACCGCGCCGCGGGCGTCGTGCTGACGGGCGCCAACAACGACGGCGCCGGCGGGCTCGCCCGGATCGCGGCGCGCGGCGGCCAGGCGATCGTCGAGGACCCCGAGACCGCCACCCGCCGCGAGATGCCCGACGCCGCCCTGGCGGCGACGCCCGCGGCGCGCGTGCTGGCGCTGGACGAGATCGGTCCGCTGCTCGCGCAGCTCGCGGGGGCACAGCGATGACGCCGGAGACCGCGGTCCTGCTCGTCGACGACCACGACGAGAACCTGCTCGCGCTGCAGGCCGTGCTCGAGCCGCTCGGCTGCCGGCTGACGAAGGCGCGTTCGGGCGAGGAGGCGCTCAAGGCGCTGCTGCAGGACGAGTTCGCCGTGATCCTGCTCGACGTCCAGATGCCGGGCCTCGACGGCTTCGAGACCGCCGAGCTCATCCGCGGCCGCGAGCGCACGCGCGCCATCCCGATCATCTTCGTCACGGCGATCAGCAAGGAGCCCCACCACGTCTTCCGCGGCTACGGCACCGGCGCCGTGGACTACATCTTCAAGCCCTACGAGCCGGTCGTCCTGCGTTCGAAGGTCGAGGTCTTCGTCGAGCTCTACGAGCGCGGGCGCGCCCTCTCGGAGCGCGAGGAGCTCCTGCGCGCGACCTTCGAGGACGCGCCGATCGGGATGGCACGGGCGCGGGCGGACGGGCGCCTGACGCACGTCAACCGCGCGCTGTGCGACACCATCGGCCGCGCGGCGAGCGAGCTCGTGGGTCGCACGCTCGACGAGCTCGGGCCGCGCTCGCAGGCCGGCCGCGACGATGCCCTGCGCGCGGCGCTGCTGGCCGGCCGCAGCCGGCGCTACGAGATCGAGCGCACGCTCACGGGCCCGGGCGGCACGTCGATCCCGGTGCTCGTCAGCGCGTCGCTGGGCGCGGCGCGCAGCGGCGCCGAGCCCGATCTCATCCTGCACCTGCAGGACCTGCGCGAGCGCCGCCGGGCCGAGCGCGAGCACGAACAGCTCATCCGCGCGCAGGCGGCGCGGGCGAGCGCCGAGGTGACCTCCGAACGACTGCGCGTCATGCAGTCGATCGCCGACGCCGCGCTTGCGGCCGACGGCCTGGACGAGCTGCTCGGCGAACTCCTCCCCCGCCTGCTCGACGCGCTGGACGTCGATCGCGTGGCCATCGTGCTCGCCGACGAAGGCCGGCTCGTCGCAGCGCGGGGGGCGCCGGGATTGGAGGTCGTCGTCGAGCGCGACGCGGCCGTCCACGTCGACGCGGTCACCGCCCGCGTCATGGGCGAGGCCACGCCGCTGGCGGTCCGCGACGTCGGCGAGAGCGGCATCGACGCGAGCTCGCTCGGTCCGGCGGTCGGGTCGCTGCTGGCCGTGCCGCTGCTCGAGCGCGGGCGCGTCCTGGGCAGCGTGCAGGTCGGCGTGCTCAACCAGCGCGACTTCGACCCCGAGACGATCGACGTCATGCGGCTGCTGGCCGACCGCGTCGGCCTCGCGGTCGGGCGCACGCGCCTGTACGAGCGCGAGCGCCACATCGCACAGGAGCTGCAGCACTCGCTGCTGCCCAAGCGCCTGCCGACGATCCCGGGCGTCGCCCTCGCCGCCCGCTATCAGCCCGGCGACGACGGCGTGAGCGTCGGCGGCGACTGGTACGACGCGGTCGCGCTGCCGGGCGGGCGCGTCGCGATCGCGATCGGCGACGTGGTCGGCCGCGGCATCGCCGCCGCGACGACGATGGGGCAGATGCGCAGCGCGCTGCGGGCGATCCTGACGCAGGGCGATCACACCGGCGCGATGGCCGACCGGCTGAACCGCTTCACGATCGGCCTCGGTGCCGGCCAGGCGGTCATGACGACGGTGCTCCTGGCGATCTTCGAGCCGACGAGCGGGCGCCTGCGCTACACGAACGCCGGCCATCCCCCGGCCCTGCTCGTGGCGCCCGACGGGAGCGCGAGCTACCTGGAGGCGCCCCCGTCCGTGCCGATGGGCGTCCTCGAGGCGCCGCGCTATCCGGAGCACGAGATCGTGCTCGAGCGCGGCTCGTCGCTCGTCCTCTACACCGACGGGCTGATCGAGGAGCCCAGCGAGGTGCTCGACATCGGCCTCGCGCGCCTGCTCGAGGCCGCGCGCGGCGGCGAACCCGACGTCGAGGCGCTCTGCGAGGTCCTGCTCGAGAAGGCGCTGCCGCCGTCGCCGGGCCATCCCGACGACGTGACGCTCCTCGTGCTGCGCGCCCAGGAGCATCTCGGCGCGCGCGTCCAGCTCGAGGTCTCCGGCGAGCCGGGCGCGCTGAAGTCCACGCGCGACACGCTGCGCCTGTGGCTCAGCGAGACGGTCGCCGACCAGGACGAGGCCGACGACATCACGATGGCCTGCAACGAGGCCTGCGAGAACGTCGTCGAGCACGCCTACGGCCTGCACGACGACCCCTTTGATGTCATCTTCGAGCGCACGGGCAACGAGATCTGCATCTGCATCCGCGACCGCGGGACCTGGCAGACCACCACCGGTCCCGAGCGCGGCCGCGGGCTGGAGCTCATGCGCAGGCTCATGGACGAGGTCGGCGTCCAGAGCGCCTCAGGCGGCACGACCGTGAAGCTGAAGAAGGTGCTGGCCGGAGCGGCGGCGAGCGCGATCGCGCGGCGCTGACGTGGCGTACGACGTCGTCTGCATCTCGGCCACCGACGGCGCCATGGGCGAGGAGATCGGCGCACTCGTCGCCGAAGCACTCGGATTTCGACTCGTGAACGAGCAGATCGTCGAGAGAGCCGCGGTGGAGGCGGCGATCCCGGCCGACGTCATCGCGGACGTCGAACAGCGCGGGTCCGTGGTCGAGCGCGTGATCGGCCAGCTGCTGGGCACGGCGGCCCGCGCTCCTTCACGCCGGGCGAAGGGAGCGGTGACTCCCTCGTCCGACAGCCTGCGCGCCATCATCACGAACGTCATCGAGGACGTCGCGATCAGCCGCTACGCGGTCATCGTGTTCCACGCGGCATCCCACGCGCTGGCCGATCGCGAGGACACGCTGCGGGTCCTGGTCACCGCCGCCGCCGACACGCGCCGCGACCGCATCCAGGCGGCGCACGACGTCAGCGAGAGCGAAGCCGCAAGGCGCGTCGCCCGCGGGGACGCGAACCGGGCGGACTACATCAAGCGCTTCTACGGCGTCTCGCGCGAGCTGCCGACGCACTACGACCTCGTGGTCAACAGCGACCGCCTGTCGGTCCAGGCCGCAGCCGACGTCATCACGCGGACCGTGTCGGCGTAGCGTCCCCTCGGGGCGTCTGCCGCACGCCGGCGGGCGCGGGGCCTTACTCCACCGCCCGTGCCACCGCGCGCACGAACGGCGCCGCGATCGGCTCGCCGCGCCGCACCGCCTCGGCGATGAGCAACCCGACGACGACGTCGGCGACGTAGTGCTCGCCGAGATAGACGACGGCGAACGACGCGGCGGCGACGTATGTCCAGCCGAGCACGCCGTAGAGCGGCCCGATCTCCGACAGCCCCATCGCGGTGATCGCGGCCGAGGAGATGTGGTCGGACGGCATCGAGGCCCAGGGGTTGCCGGGCGCCGTGCCTGGCTCCGGCGGCGGGCGCTTGAGCACGTCGCAGACGACCATCCGCGCGACGCGCTCGATCTCGCCGCCCATGCGGTCGTCGTGCTCGGAGGCCCACCATGGCGGCGCCTCGGGAGCGAGGAAGTAGAACGGACAGGTGAGGTGGTAGGCCGCGGCGAGGCGCCCGCCCGCACGCGGCACGTACTCCGGATGGCGCGCCACGAGGTAGCCGAGCAGCACCTGCGGGACGAACCACGACCCGTAGACGACCGTCACGGCCCGGTCGAGCGCCGACACCTCGCCGGGGGCGCGCAGCGCACGCTGCAGCCGCAGTCCCGGCGGCACGCCGAGGCCGACGGCGGTGTCGAAGCGGATCGGCTGGTGGATCCACAGCCGCGACCTGAGCTTCTCGCGGTCGTCATAGGGCAGCTCCCAGCCGAGTTTGAAGAGGTGCATGTAGGCGGCGCCGACGGCGGCGTAGCGGCGCCTCCCCTTCGGCAGCGCGATCGCGAGGCCGAGCGGCGGCACGCACCCGAGCGTCAGCGTGATCGCCGGATGGATCCCGATCCGCCGACGCGCCGCGACGAGGCCGACGGCGACCGGCACCGCGGCCGCCGCGGCGACCCGCAGCGGCCGCCTGGCGCGCACGTGGCGGTTGACGACCGCGGCCGCCCCGTCGAGCAGCCGGGTCAGCGACGGCGACAGGAGCCCATCGGGCCCCCGCCGCCTGTAGGTCTCGCTGCGGCCGGGCATCCCGGGAGCCTGTCACAGCGCAGGCGCTGCGACGCGCCGGGTCAGGCCAGCGCCTTGCCGACCGCGTCGAGAACCCGGTCGGCCTTGAAGGGCTTCACGACGAAGTCGCGCGCGCCGGCCTTGATCGCCTCGAGCACCTTGCTCTCCTGGCCCAGCGCGGAGCACATGATGACCCGCGCGCGCGGGTCGAGCGCGATGATCTCCTTGAGCGCCGTCAGGCCGTCCATCTCGGGCATCGTGATGTCCAGGGTCGTGAGCTCGGGCCGCAGCTCCTGGTAGCGGGCGATCGCCTCGGCGCCGTTGGACGCCTCCCCGATCACCTCGTGTCCGCCCCCGTTGAGGGCGTCGCTGACGACCTTGCGCATGAAGGCCGCGTCGTCGACGACAAGCACTCGTGCCATGTCGATCAGTCTCCTTTCCGTGGGGCGGTTTCGAACGCCACCGTGTCGATTCGGACGGCCCATTCGTCGCCGTCGAGGGTCACGAGGCGCCCAGTGCCGAAGCGCCGTCCGTTGACGTACAGGTCGATCGGGTCCTCGAGCTCGCGATCGAGCTCGACGACCGCGCCGGGGGCGAGGTTCACCGCCCTGCGGATGGTCATGCTCACGCGCCCGAGCTCGGCCGCGATCCGCACGCCGACGTCGCCGAGCAGGTCGGCGGGCAGCGCGGCGTCGCGCCGCTCGCCGCCCATGGCGACCTCCTCGTCGCCCGTGGCGAACTCCGCGTCGAGGTCGTCGAGCGCGCGCGTCATGCGCACGACGAACGCGTGTGGGACGAGCTGCACGAGCCGGCACGGGTGCCCGAGGACGTCGATCGCGACCGAGACCACCGCGGTCGCGGAGTCGACCGCGGCGAGCGCCTCGGCGGCGACGGCGACGACGCGCGTCTCGGGCGCCGCGATCTCGACCTCCTGGCCGAGGACGGTGCTCATCGCCGCGGCGGCGGCGGCCATCATCTGGTTGGCGACCTCGCCGGCGGCCGACAGCTCGAGCTCGGAGAGCTCGGAGCTCTCGTCGGACGCCGCCTCGGCCGGCTCGGCGCCCATCATCGCCGCGGCCAGCGCGCGCACCGCCGGCAGCGGCATGAGGAAGAGGTTGCCCCCGCGCACGCCGTCGACGTAGGACACGTCGGCGACGACCGCGGGCAGCGGCACGCCGGCGACGGGATCTGCGTCGCCGGCGACGACGATCGGCGTCGAGCACGAGACGGCGTCCGAACAGTAGGCGGCCAGCGCGCCGGCGACGGCGGCGCCGGTCGACTCGCCGATGCGCAGCAGTGCATCCTCGGGCGTCACGACCCCACCTCCACGGGACCGAGCACGCCGACCGCGCGGTGGCGGCCGTTGCGCCCGAGCTTGCAGCGGTGCAGGCCGACGGCGTCGGCGTAGAGCGTGACCGAGCCCTCCTCGGCGGCGCCGTCGAGGCGCAGCACGTCGCCGGGGCGCAGCGCGAGCACGCGCTCGAGCGACATGTCGACCGAACCCACCTCGGCGCGCAGCTGCACGACGACCTCCGCGAGCGCGTCGCCGACCGCGGCGGCGGTCCCGGCGGTGATCTCGGCTGCGCCGGCGGTCGCGACCGGCGCGCGCAGGACGGGCTCGATCGCGCGGTGCGGGATCAGCAGGACCATGGTCGACGACGCGCGGCCGAGCTTGACCTCGAACGTCATCGCGAGCGTCGGCTCGCTCAGCGGCGCGAGCTGCGCGGGCGCGCGCTCGGTCTCGATGTCCACGAGCCCGAAGCGCAGCTCGGCGATGTCGGCGAAGGAGATCGACAGCTCGTCGAGGAGCGTCTGGAGGATGCGCTTGGTCAGCGCGCGGTCGACGTCGGTGAGCGGGCGCTCGGAGGGGCGGTCCATGCCCTGGCCGCCGAGCAGGCGCTCGAGCAGCCCGAGCAGCAGCGTGAGCTCGGCCGTGAGCAGGATGCGCCCGTCCAGCGGCGCGACGTCGACGATCCCCGAGATCGACCGCTTGGGGACCTCGTCGAGCGCGTTGGCCCACGTGAGCTGGGCGGTGTCGATGAGCTCGACCGAGATCGCCGTGCGCAGCTCGGCCGACAGCCGGGTCGACACGCTGCGACAGAAGTTGTCGTGCGCGCGCTCCAGGCGGCGCTGCTGGTCGGTGGTGAACTTGCTCGGGCGCGTGAAGTCGATGCGGCGCACGCGCCGGCGCCGCGAGACCGGCGCCTGCGAGCCCGAATCCGGAAGGTGCCCGTCGCGTGCGGCGGCGACGAGCGCCGCCACCTGGTCGTCGTTGAGCACGCCCGCCGCGGCGGTCATGCCGGCACCGCCACGACGCCGAGGAGCACCGACTCCGAGCCTCCGGCCGCGCGCGCCGTCACGCGGACGTCGTCGAGGTGGACGCGGATGGTGCGCCCCGTGCCGCCGCCGGTCTCGGCGCAGGCGATCGGCAGCCGCGCCGCGCGCAGCGCCGCCCGGACGGACTCCTCGTTGCGCTGGCCGACCTGCATGCGCCCGCTGCCGCCGAACATCTGCGCGCCGCCGACGATCACGGCGTTCAGGCACATGCGGCGCGCGCCGGCCGCGAGCACGGCCTCCACGAGCGCGGGAACGGCGGTGTCCGCGAACGTGGCGGGCGGGCGGCTGCCGGCCTCCCCGGGCCCGGGAAGCATGATGTGCGCCAGCCCGGCGACGCGCGCGCCGGCGTCGACGAGCGCCAGCCCGATGCAGGATCCCAGGCCGATCGACACGAGCACCGTGCCCGGATCGGCCGTGGTCGCAAGCTCACCCATGCGGACGGAGATCTCCCCCATCACCCGAGCCCGAGCTGCGCGAGGAGGCCCTCGACGCCGTCGGCGCTGGGGACGAGCAGGAAGGACAGCGAGCAGGCCTCGCCCTCGATGACGAGCGCCGAGTCGAGCATGAGCGCGGTGTCGCCGGCACCCGCGCGCATCGCGAGGATCGAGCCCATGATCGCCCCGAGCATGTCGTCCACGCACTGCGGCGGGCCGAGCTCGAACTGCATCCCGGTCATGCTGCCCAGCGCGCCGAGGTAGGAGGCGCAGAGGATGTTCACGACCTCGCCGAGTGCCGATGCCGCCAGCTCGCTGTCGGCCTCGAGGCCGAGCAGGCCGCAGAGCGTCCGGGCGTCCTCCTCGGGGAAGAGCATGACGGCCGCGCCCTCCAGGTCGCCGTCGAGCTCGATCGCGACACCGGTGACCAGCAGGTCGGCCGGGCCGGTGGCATCGATCGCGTCGGCGAGCGGCAGCGCGGACGCGCTGGGGACGGAGACGTCGATCGGGATGCCGAGCAGGCCCGACAGCGACGTCGCCGCGGTCCCCGAGCCGATGTTCGCGAGCTCGCGCAGGGCGTCGAGCTCGATCTCGGTGTAGTTCGTCCTCACGGCGGTGGCTCTCCTATCTCAGGCGGCGATGGAAGGCGCCTCGGCGGGCGCCGCGGTTGACAGTGCGTCGCAGTCGACGATCAGCGCGATCTGGCCATCCGCGAGGACGGCCCCGCCCGCGAGCGCGGGGCGCTCGCTGACGGCGGCGGGCAGCGCCCGCGCGACGAGCTCGCGTTGGCCGATCAGCAGCTCGACCCCGAGCGCGATGTCGCGATCGCCGGCACGTACGACGACGGCGTGGTCCTGGCCGGCGACAGGGGGATGGCCGACGGCCTCGCCGAGGTCGCGCAGCGGCAGGACGCGCTCGCCCATGACGAGCATCCGCCGCCCGGCGACCGAGCGCACGGCGTGGTCGGTCAGCCGGACCGTGCGCTGCACGCGGTCCAGCGGGATCGCGAACGGCAGCCCGCCGGACTGCACGAGCAGCGCGGACATGATCGCGAGCGTCAGCGGCAACCGGATCTCGGCGACGGTCCCGCCGCCGGGCTGGGACTGCAGCGTCGCCTCGCCGCCGAGGCCGCGGATCGCGGAGCGCACGGCGTCCATGCCGACGCCGCGGCCGGAGATGTCCGTCGCGGTGTCCGAGGTCGAGAAGCCGGCGGTGAAGAGCAGCTCGGCGGCGCGCGCCTGGTCGACGGATGCCACGTCGGCGGCGCTGATGAGCCCGCGCTCGCAGGCCTTGCGCGCGACGCGCTCGGGATCGATGCCGCGGCCGTCGTCGCGGACGGAGATGACGATGCTCGAGCCCGCGTGGCGCGCGGCGATCTCGATCGTCCCCGTCGGCGCCTTGCCTGCCCCGACGCGTTCCTCGGCGGACTCCAGGCCATGGTCGAGCGCATTGCGCACGAGGTGCACGATCGGATCGCCGAGGGCGTCGATGACGGTGCGATCCAGCTCGGTGTCCTGGCCGGTGAGGACGAGGTCGACCTGCTTGCCGAGCTTGGAGGAGAGGTCGCGGACGAGCCGCGGGAAGCGCAGGAAGACGGCCTCGACCGGGATCATCCGGACCTGCATGACCATCGCCTGCAGCGCCTGCGACGTGCGCGTGAGGTCCTGCATCGCGGCGACGAGCCCGGGCACCTGGGCGCCGGCGGCGATCGCCTCGACGTGGGTGCGGTACACGACGAGCTCGCCCATGGCGTGCATGAGGGCGTCGAGGCGCTCGGCATCGACGCGGACCGTGCTCGAGCGCTTGCGCGAGGCCCCGGCCGCGGGGCCGGCGGCGCCGGCGAGCTGGACGACCTCGGCCGCGCGAGGCTCGGTGACATGCGTGACGTCGGGCGTGCCGGCGACGTCGGCGACCTGCGCGAGCGCCTGCGCGACGTCGGGCTCGGGGCTGTCGCTCGCGACCCAGGCGTCGATCCGCCGGCCCGCGAACGCGTCGACCTCCGACTCGCTCGGCGTCGAGTGCAGCAGCTCGCCGTGGGCCTCGAGCGCGTTGAGGACCATGAAGGCGCGCACCGCAGGCATCGGGGCCTGCTCCTCGAGGTGGACGCAGACGCGCAGGACGCGGCGCCCGTCGGCGCGCTCGAAGAGGTCGGAGGGCGGGGCCGCGCCGCCCTGCTTGGCGGCCGCCTGCGCGGGGGTGCGGGCGCGGATGAGGCCCTCGAGGCGCTCGAGCAGCGGCTCGGCCTCGAGCTTCTCGGCGCCCGTCTCGTCGATCGCCTCGACCGCGCCCTCGAGCGCGTCCAGGCAGGCGAGCACGACGTCGATGACCTTGCGCTCGATGCCGCCGGCGCGCTGGCGCAGCAGCTCGAAGACGTCCTCCATCTTGTGCGTGAGGGCCGCGATCCCGGCGAAGCCCATCGTCGCGCTCATGCCCTTCAGCGAGTGCGCGATGCGGAAGATCTCGTCGACGGTCTCGCGGTCCTCGGGGTGCTCCTCGATCCGCACGATCGCGAGGTTGAGGTGCTCGAGGTGCTCGCGCGACTCGGCGAGGAACATCGGGAGGTACTCCTCGAGCTCCATCAGCGCATCCGCCGGTAGACGAAGGGGTGGGCGATCTCGAGGCCGAGCTGCGCGGGATCCGTGATGCGCTCGGTCGACCCGACCATGAGGCAGCCGCCCGGGACGAGCGCCGCGGCGATCCGCGCGTGCAGCGCGTCCTTCACGTCGGGCGTGAAGTAGATGACGGTGTTGCGGCACAGGACGAGGTCGTAGACCTGCCGGGCGGGACGCATCGTCAGCAGGTCGCCGGTCTCGAAGCGACACAGCGCGCGCAGCTTGGGGTCGGCGTGCAGCATGCCGTCGCGCTCGGCGAACCAGCGCCTGCGCTGGGCGGCCGGGGCGTCACGGGCGTCGTCCTCGCTGAAGATGCCGGCGCGGGCGCGCTCGACCATGCGGCGGTCGATGTCGGTGCCGACGATCTCGACGCGGGCGCGCGGGAGCACCTCGGCGCAGGTGGCGGCGAGCGTGTAGGCCTCGGCGCCGTAGGAGCAGCCGGCGCTCCAGGCGCGCAGACGGCCGTGGGCGGCGAACTCCGGCAGGACCTTCGTGCGCAGCAGCTCCCACTGCTCCGGGTTGCGCCAGAGCTGGGAGACGTTGATCGTCACGCGGTCCAGGAACGCGTCGAGCTCGCCCGTGTCCTCCGACAGGAGGCCGAGGTACGCGCCGAGTTGCGTCACCCCGCGCCGCTGCGCGAACGTGCGGATGCGGCGCTCCATCTGCGCGCGCTTGTACTGCGAGAGGTCGATCCCGCAGAGGCGCCGGATGCCGGTGCAGAAGCTTCCGTACTCGTCGGCGCCGATGTCGACGGTGCTCATCGCGCACACTCCGATGCGATCGCTTGTGGAAGGTCGTGGAGCGCCATCTCGCCGTCGGCCAGGTTGGCCTCGGACACCGCGCGCGGCATCCCGTAGACGGTGCAGGTGGACTCGGCCTCGACGAGGACGCGGCCGCCGGCGCGCTTGACGGCGTGGGCGCCGTCGAGGCCGTCCTTGCCCATGCCCGTGAGGACGACGAGCAGCAGCCGCGAGCCGAAATGCTGCGCGGCGTCGGCGATCGTGAGGTCGGCGCGGGGTCGCAGGCCGCCGATCGCGTCCTCGTCGTCGCGGAGCTGGATGCGGCCACCGGCGAGCAGGTGCATGTGGCTTCCGCCGGGGGCGATCAGGACGTCGCCGCGGCCGATGACGTCACCCGACGCGGCCTCGCGGACGTGCAGCGCGCTCGCCTTGTCCAGACGCGCGGCGAGCGCGCCGGTGAAGCCGGGCGGCATGTGCTGGACGACGAGCGTGCCGGCCCCGAGCGGGGTGGGGAGCTTCGGCAGCAGCTCGCCGAGCGCGCGCGGTCCGCCGGTCGAGCAGGCGATCACGACGAGCGGCGAGCGCCCGCGCGAGGCGGCGGCGCGGCCGTTGCCATGCACGCGCGCCGGGGAGGCGGCGACCGCGGGCACGGCAGGGCGCGGGCGTCGCGCGGCCGCGGCGGCCGAGCGCGCCTTCACGCCGACCTCGGCGAGGAAGACGGAGGGCGAGGTCCCGATCTGTGGCTTGACCGCAAGGTCGAAGGCGCCCTCGGCGAGGGCGTCGACCGCGCGCGCGCCATGCGCCGGCGAGAATGCCGAGACGACGAGCACGACGGTCGGCAGGTCGGTGTCGCGCAGCGCCGTGAGGACGCCGATGCCGTCGCGGCCGGGCATCGCGAGGTCCAGCGACAGGACGTCGGGCCGGTGCGCGTGGCACAGGGCGAGCGCCTCGTCGCCGTCGGCGGCCTCGCCGACGACGTTCAGGCCGGCCGACTCCAGCGCCTGGCGCAACAGGCGGCGCATGAAGCCGGAGTCGTCGGCGACGACGGCCCGTGCCGGGGATGAGGGGGTGAAAGCCACAGCGAGGGGAACGCGGCCTGCGGCGCGGGCTAGGCGGCCTTGGCGAGTGCTTCGCCGGACGCGCCGGAGGAGGCCCTGGCGGCGGTCGTCGCGGCGCCGGGCTCGGCGGCGAAGATCCCGGCGGGGTCGAGCAGGACGACGAGGCGGTCGCCGACCTTCGCGATCGCCTGGATGCAGGCGGCGCCGGCGGCGGGGACCTCGTCGAGATCCTCGTTCGTGAGGGTCAGCACCTCCTCGACGTCGCCGACGATGACGCCCGCCATGTGCTCGCCGCTCTCGACCATGACGATCTTGCTGGCGACCGACGAGACGTCGAGGCCGAGGCGCAGGGCCAGGTCGTAGACCGGGACGATCTTGCCGCGGAGGCTGATGACGCCCTTGACCCACGGGGTCTGGGAGGCGACGCCGCGAGGCTCGGTGTAGCGGATGATCTCCTGCACGTGCGTGATCGGCAGCGCGTACTCCTCCTCGCCGAGCGAGAAGACGACAAGCTGCATGGTGGAGTCGTTCGACATGGTGCGCTGTCCTTGGGCCGAGGGCGGGAGGGCGGTCGGGTGATCGGCCGCGAGGGGGTCGCCTTGAGGGTTCGAGCGCGATGCGCCGCGACGAGCTAGGCGTCGCGCATCCAGGTGCGGATCTGCTGCGCGACGCGCTCGGGCTCGCGCTCGGCGAGCTCCTCGACCTGCATCCGCGCAGGGTCGTCGCTGCGCTCGGGCAGGGCCGAGGCGCGGGGGCGCTCGAGGTGCGCGAGCGTCGTCGGCGCCTCGATCTCGCGCAGCCAGTTGGGCTCGCGCATGAGGGCCTCGCCCTCGCGGCGGCGCAGGTGACGGGCGCTGAAGAGCAGGAAGCCGAGCAGGCCGACGCCGGCGGCGCCGTACTTCGCGTAGCCGATCATGCCGCCCGCCGGGCCGGCGCTCGGGGCCGCGGCCTTGGCGGGCTTGGCGAACGCGACCTGGCTGAGCGCGAGGACGTCGCCGCGCGCGGGGTCGATGCCGGCCGCGCCGGCGACCGCCGCGCGGATCGCGGGCAGCTCGGTCCTGGGGACCGACGTGTCGACGACGAGCGCGACGTTGAGGCGGTTCACGGCCCCGGGCGCGACCTTCGTGCGGGTGACGGTCTTGTCGACGCCGAAGTCCTTCGTCGTCGAGGAGCGGTTGTAGTTGGACTTGCCGCCGCCGGCCGCGCTCTGCGCGTAGCTGGGGATGTTCGAGGTCGAACCGGCGGTCCCGGAGCTCGCGCTCCCGCCGGCGAGCTTCTCGGACTCGGTGACCTGCTTGAGCGGCGTGCTCTTGCCGTACTTCAGCTCGTCCTTGGTCGCCTGATCGGCGTTGACGTCGGCGTTGACCTGGACCTCCGCCTTGCCGGGCCCGACCGTGCGCAGCAGCAGCGCGTTGATGCCGGACTCGACCTGCGCCTCGTAGCGCGACTGGACGGCCTGCTTGGAGACCGCGCCGCCGGCGGCGCCGGCGTCGCCGCGCGGCCACAGGAGCTCGCCGTTGCCGTCGGTGATCGAGACGTTGGCGGGCTTGAGGCCCTTGACGCTGGAGGAGACGAGCTGGGCGATGCCGCGCACCGCGCCGGGATCCAGGCCCGCCGAGGAGCCCGACAGCAGGACGGCGGCGGTCGCCGGCGTCGAGGTCTCCGAGAAGAGCTGATCGTCGGCGAGCACGAGGCGCACCTGCACGCCGTTGACGCCCTGGACCTCCTCGATCGTCCTGGCGACCTGACCCTCCAGCGCGCGCTGGTAGGTGACCTTCTGCTGGAAGTCGCTGGAGCCGATCTTCTGCTTGTCGAAGAGCTCGAAGCCGGGCTGGCTGCCCGAGCCGCCGTCGAGGCCTGCCGCGGCGAGGGCGATCCGCGCCTGCGCGGTCTGCGACTTCTCGACCGCGAGCGCGGTGCCGTTGTTGCGGATCTCATAGCGGATGCCCTTGTCGTCCAGCGCGGCGGTGACCTTGCCGACCTCCGCGGGCTCCAGGCCCGTGTTCATGAGCGCGTAGCTCGGCCGGCCGGCGATCTGCATGCCGAAGAAGACCAGCGCGACGAGCGCCAGGGCGCTGGCGCCGAGCACGATGCGCCCGCGCGGCGTGAGGTTGGCGAGCAGCGCTCGGGAGGCGGGCGGCATTCAGGACTCCCCTCAGACCTGGGTGTGGAAGATCTCTTGGATCGCGTCGACGGACTTCGTGCGCACCTGGCCCGCGAGCTCCATCCCGAGCCGCGCGCGCTCGATCGCCATGACGACCTGCGTCGGGTCGGCGGCGGTTCCGGCCGCGAGCGCCTGCGCGCCCTGCGCCGCGTCGCCCTGCAGCTTCTCCAGCGCCCCGATCTGGTCGGCGAGCATGCCGCCGAACCCCGATCCTCCGGCGGGCTTCGCGGCGCCACCGACGGGGATGCCGCCGTCGCCGAGGCCCACCGACCACTCGCCGCCGCGGACGGCCATCGTCGGATCGATCGCCATCAGCGCAGGATGTCCAGCGTCTTGGCGAACATCTGCTTCGCCGTCTGCATGACGGTGACGTTCGCCTCGTAGCCGCGCGAGGCGGTGATGAGGTCGACCATCTCGGTGACCGGCTGGATGTTCGGCATCGAGACGTAGCCGCGCGCGTCGGCGTCCGGGTGCCCGGGGTCGTAGACGAGGCGGTTGGGCGTGGGGTCCTCGGTGATGCCCGCGACGCGGACGCCGGCGTCGGCCTTCATGGCCCCGCCGAGCGTTGCGCCGAAGCCGCCGCCGCTCTGCTCGAGCGCGACGACCTTGCGCCGGTAGGGCTGGCCGTCGGCGCCGCGCGTGCTCTGGGCGTTGGCGAGGTTCTCGGCCGTCACGTCCATGCGCAGGCGCTCGGCGCTGAGGCCGCTGGCGGCCGTGTCGATCGCGTCGAACAGGCTCATGCTCAGCGGACGCCCATCGCCGACTCGAGGACGTCGATGCGACCGCGCGTGACCGCCACGAGCGCCTCGTACTCGAGCGCGTTGGACGCGAGGTTCGCGGACTCCACGTCGATGTCCACGGTGTTGCCGTCGGCGCGCATGGCGGCGCCCGGCACGGTCGCGGCCTGGAAGGCGACCTTGTCGACCGCGCCGCGGCCGTCCTGCATCGCGCTGCTCAGCGCGCTGTGGAAGTCGACGTCGCGGCGCTGGTAGCCGGGCGTGTTCGCGTTGGCGATGTTCCCGGCGAGGGTGGCCTGGCGCATGGAGGCGCCGGCGACGGCGCGCTCGAGTCCGAGTTGTGTCGTGTCGAAGAGGTTCACGGGGCTCCTTGGGACACGCGGGGTAGTCGGCCAGCGCCGCGCCTCCTTGAGCGCCTCGCGCTCGACGTCCGCATGGGCGGGCGCCATAGTGGGCACTGCGCCTGCACCCGCCGACGACCACCATGCGCCAGCCCTCCACGACCCTCGTCGCAGCCCTCCTCGCAGCCGCGCTGGCCGCCGGCTGCGGCTCCGGCGACGGTTCACCGAGCGGCGACGGCGCCGGATCGGACCGATCCGCGACCTCACCGACGGCGACGAAGACCACGCCGGCGCAGCGCGCCAGCACCCGCGACAAGCTGGTCGGGTGCATGCGCGACGCGGGCTTCACGGTCACGCACGCAGGCCAGGACGCGTCGACGGCGACGACCTACACCGTCACGGACGACGGGGCAGCGAGGAAGGCCGTGGTCATCATCCACTCCAACCGCAACGACGCTGCGGGCGCCGCCCGGAGGGCCGGGGAGCAGCAGGGCTTGAACACCGTCCCGTTCGGGCGCGCGGAGTTCATCCGCTACAAGGCCACGGACACCGAGGCCGGCGTGATCGCCAACTGCGTCGCCGAGCAGTACGTGCGCTGACGCCGCGGCGTCAGCCGGCGACGTCGACGCGCGCGGCGCTGCGGCCCGACGCCGCGCCACCCCCGTAGCCCTGCACCGCGACGCGGCCCTGCGCGACGTGCCCGAGCGAGCGGCGCAGGTCGCCCACCTGGGCGGCGAGCAGCTCGGCGGTGGCGGTCTGCAGCGCCAGCGCGCGCGTGAGCGCCGCGTGCGCGGCCGCGGGCGGGACGGCCGGCAGGCCGGCCAGCAGCGACCGCCGCGCCATGTCCACGGCGGCGAGCTGCGCCCACGCGCCGGCGACGACGAGCTCGTGCTCGCGCTCGGTCAGCTCCAGCAGCGTGGCATAGGGATCCGGCACGTCAGGCGGCCGCGGGCTGCGCCGCGGCCGCGGCCGCGGCGTGTGCGAACGCCGCGCGCAGCTCGCGCAGCAACACGTCGACGCGGACGATCTTCTCGGGGTCGCGCTCGCACAGGCCGTCGGTCAGATGACGCCGGCAGAAGACGTAGATCCCGCCGAGGCGATCGGCGATCTCGCCGGCCTCCGGGTCCAGCGTGCACTGCAGCTCGTCGATGATCGCGGTGGCGCGGCCGATGCGCTCGCCGGCCTCTGCATCACGGCCGTCGCGCATGGCCGACGCGGCGCCGACGAGGAAGCGATGGACGCCGTCGTAGAGCATGATCACGAGCTGCTCGGGAGGCGCTGTGAGGATCGCGCTCTCGCGGTAGGAGGCGTGGGACGTGGACGCGTAAGCAGACATGGCCCTCTCGGTGGTCGGCCGGCGCGAGGGGCGGCGGCGATGGTCTGACGCTCAGGTCATCGGCCGCCGGGGCCGCGTATTGAGGATCGCTAGCCGAGCGCGGCGAGCTGCGACGTCATCTGCGCCTGGGCTGCCTGCGCGGCCGCCAGCGCGGACTCCATCGCGGCGAACTGGGCTCGCAGGCGCTTCTCCTTGACAGCCAGCCGCGCGTCGGTCGTGGCCATCGCGTCGGCGAGGCGCTTGCGCGTCGCGTCCTCGCTGGAGAGGCGGGTGGCGATCGGCGAGCCGGCCGGCGGCGCCACCGCGGTGTTCATGCGGTCGCCGAAGTCCTGCAGGCGCGCCTGCAGCGCCTTCGGGTCGCTCGCGAGCGCCGCGGTGAGCTTCGTGTCGTCGACCGTCAGGTGCCCCGCGACGGCGTCGGCGGAGAACTTCGCGACGCCGCTGGGCGCACCGGTCGAGATGCCGAGGTCCGAGAGGTCGCCGACCGCCGAGCGCAACGACGAGAGCATGCCGCTGAGCATCGTGTCGCCGTAGAACTGCCCCTTGACGGCGTCGGTGCCCGACGTCGCGCCGGCGACCGGCTTCTCGGCGAGCTTCGCGCGGATCAGGTCGACGGTCGTGTTGTAGGCGGCGACGAATGCCCCCACCTTCGCCTTGACGCCGGCCGCGTCGACGCCGGGGTCGCCGACCGTGACGCTCACCGGCGCCGCAGTCGTCGCCTTGAGCGTCAGCTCCACGCCGAGGACGGCGTCGGTGACGACGTTCGTCGTGGACGTCTTCGGCACGCCGTCGAGGGTGTAGGCGGCATCCGCGCCCGCGCGGACGTAGGCGAGGTCCTCGGCGAGCAGCGGGCTCGCACCAACCGCGAAGTCGCCCGGGAGACCGCTCGTGCGGCTCGTGAGCACGAGCTTGCCGCCGGCGACGACCGCCGAGACCGGCGCGTCGTCGCGCGCGTTGATCGCCTGGGCCACCGTGGCCGCGTCGCTGTCGGGGTCGACCGCAAGGGTGAACGCACCGATCGCGATGCTCTGCGCCGAGGGGCTGGTCGTGTACGCGAAGGCGTGCTGGGCGCTGACGGCGAGCCTGCTGACCTCGAGCTGGCGCGCGCCGGGCGCAGCCGAGCCGAGGGCGCGCACGCCGACGCGGGCCGCGTCGCCGGAGGTCAGCGACTGCGCGTCGGCCCAGGTCACCGTGCTGCGCAGCGCGGCGGCAGCGTCGCGGACGGTCGCGAGCTTTCCGGCGAGGTCCTTCAGCTGCGTCTGGCGCGACTGCGCCTGCGTGTCCTGCAGCGCCATGCGCGTACGCGGCTGCTGCTCGACGCTCATGAGCTGCGTGATGATCGACTCGGTGTCCAGCCCGGACGCCAGGCCGCTGAGGCTGATCGGGCTCATCGGCTACCTCCCCTCAGCGGCTCGCCGGTCGCGATCTCCAGGACGCGCGTGGGCGTCAGGCGCGTGAGCACGATCCCGTCGTGGTCGCACAGCAGGGCGCAGACGCGCTCGGGGTCGGGGGCGAGCGAGAAGCGCAGCTCGCGCCCGGCCTCGTGGAGCTGCCGCGCGACCTCGCCGGCGACGCGGGTTGCGAACAGCGCCTCCGGTGACGGCGCATCGTGGTGCATCTGCTTCCTCCTGGATGGTCGCCGCCGCCTCGTCCGTGAGCCGACGGTGCTGCATGCCCGCTGTGGTCGGCGGCGCGCGCCGGACCTTGAGCGGGCGTCGTCAGCCGGCGTCGGCGAGCTGGCGCTGGCCGACCGACGCGAACAGCCGGCGGGCCTCGACGATCTCCTCGCGCGGGGACGAGCGCCGTTGCAGGGCGCGCGTCGCCGTCTCGCCGAAGCGCTCGAGCGCGAGATGGCGCTCCAGCAGCGAGGCGCCGCCGCGCTCGGCGGCGCGCATGAGCGCGCCGGTCGCCTCGTGCAGCATCTCGTAGTTTCCCGTCGCCGCCGCCGAGGACAGCGCCGCAAGCCAGCGCTCGCCCGCGGCGAGGCCGTCGGGCTCGACGAAGAATCCGGCGCGCAGCTCGCCGTAGAGCCCGCGCCAGCTGAGATCGGTGAGCTGCGCGCCATGGGTGTCGACGAGCGCGGCGAGCGCGGGGAGCGTGCGGCGCGGCGGGTCGGTCGGCGCGATCGCGGGCCGGCCGCGCTCGGCGAGCAGGCGCCGCACCTCGGTGCCGGCGAAGCGGCGATGGCCGCCGGCGGTCCGGGTCGCGCGCAGGCGGCCGTCGTCCGCCCAGCGACGCGCGGTGGTCGTCGAGATCCCGAGCGCCTGGGCGGCCTGGCCGAGGCTCAGCGTGGCGGCCGGCGGCGACCCCGGGACGGCGGCCTCGGGCGCTGCGGGGGCCGGCGGCGGCGGCACCTCAGGGCGGGTGGTCTCCAGCAGCGCCGACCATGCGCGCCCCGAGCGCACGAGCTCGAGCGCCGCGTCGGCCGACAGCGGCGGGGCGAACAGCTCGCCCTGCGCGTGGTCCAGGCCGAGCGAGCGCAGCAGCCGCAGCTGGCCCGCGGTCTCGACCTTGGCGGCGGTCATCGGCAGGCCGAGCGAGTGCCCCATCCCGATCATCGCCTCGACGAGGCGCGCGTCGCGCGACCCCTGGGCGAGCTCGGTGAGAAACGACGAGTCGACCTTCAGCGCGTCGAACGGCAGCTGCCGGATCGCCGCCAGCGAGGAGTAGCCCGTGCCGAAGCGGTCGAGCGTGATGCGCACGCCGACGCTGCGCAGGTCGTCGAGCTGGGCGGTCGCGATCTGGCCCTCGCCGGTGAACATCGTCTCCGCGATCTCGAGCACGAGCTGGTCGGGCCGCAGGCCGCTGCTCTGCAGCGCGCGCGAGACGCTGCCGGCGAGGCCGGGGGCGGCGAAGTGGCGCGCGGAGATGTTGACGTGGACCGTCGGCGGCGGGCCGTCCAGCGCGCGCGTCCAGCCCGCCAGCTCGCGGCAGGCGATCGAGAGGATCTCGGCGCCGAGCGGGACGGCCAGGCCGCTGGTCTCGGCGGCCTCGAGGAACTGCGTCGGCGCGAGCAGCCCGTGGTCGGGGTGCTGCCAGCGCACGAGCGCCTCGACGGCCACGATCGCGCCGTCGCGCAGGTCGATGATCGGCTGGAAGTGCAGGCGCAGCTCGCCATCGGTCAGCGCCCGGCGCAGCCCCTGCTCGATCTCGGCGGCGTGGACGAGCCGGCGGCGCATGCCCTGCGTCGCGAGCTCCGAGCGCGCGCCGCCGCGCTCGCGGGCGCGGATCGCGGCCGCGCCGGCCGTGCGCAGCAGCTCCGCGACGGTGCCCGCCCCGCGCTCGGTGAGCACGACGCCGACGCTCGCGCTGAGCGTCAGCTCGCGGCCGCCGGCGAGCATCGGGCGGCTCAGCGCCGCGACGATCCGGTCGGCGAGGACGGTCGCCTCGCGCTCGCCGACGCCGGGGACCAGGACGCCGAAGTGGTCGCCGCCGAGGCGCCCGGCGGTGGCCTCGGGCGGCAGCGCGCCCGAGATCCGCGTGGCCGCGCCGACGAGCACCTCGTCGCCGGTGCGATGACCGAAGCCGTCGTTGAGCTTGCCGAAGCCGTCGAGATCGACGTACAGCACGGCCGCATCGTGCTGGCCGCGGCGTGCGCGCTCCAGGCCCTCCTCGAGGCGGTCCTCGAACAGGGGGCGGTTGGCGAGGCCCGTGAGCGGGTCGTGCAGCCCGAGGCGCCGCACCTCCTGATCGGCGCGCCAGCGCGCAGTGGCGGTGCCCACGACGTTGGCGATCGACTGCGCGAAGCCGACGTCGAGGGCCCTGAGCGCGGTGGGGTCGGCGTCGCCGATCGCGAGCATGCCGCTCACCGTCCCGCGCTCGCTGTGCAGCGTGACGGCGAGGATGCTGCCCATCCCCTGCATGAACGGCAGCTCGGCGAGCTCGTCGAGAGCGTCGCCCACGAGCAGCAGGGAGCCCGCGGCGGTCACGACGCGTGCCAGGAGGGCCGCGTGCCACTCGCTCGCGGGCTCGCCGTGGCCGTCGAGTGCGCCCATGCCGATCGCGGCCTCGCAGCGCAGGGTACCGGCGGGGGTCAGCGCCACGGCGACGCCGCGGTCGACCGCGAGCCCGTCGACGAGCGTGGCCAGGCCGGCCGTCGCGAGATCGGCGGGGTCCAGGCCCGTGAGCGCGCTCTGGCCGAGCGCGACGACGAGCGCCTGGCGCGCGAGCGCCTCCGCGCGCTCCTGCTCGACGAGCTTGTGGGTCGTCAGGTCGCGGACGAAGCCGGTGTAGGTCGGCGTGGAGCCGTCCATCTGCGTGATCGCGAGCTCGACCGGGAAGGTCGAGCCGTCCGCGCGCTGCGCCTCGATCTCGATGCGCTGGTCGAGGATGCGCGCGGCGCCCCCGTCCAGCAGCCGGCTCAGGCCGCGGCGGTGGGCGGCGCGCAGCCCGGGCGGGACGATGAGCTCGGCCATCTCGGCGCCGATCACCTCATCGCGCGTGTAGCCGAACATCCGCTCGGCGGCGGGGTTGAACTCGAGCACGATCCCGTGGGCGTCGATGGAGATGATCCCGTCCAGCGAGGAGCGCAGGACCGCCGCGTCGATGCGGGCCGAGGGGATGAAGAGGTCCGACGCCACTGGGAACCCCTCGGCGGCACCCCACGCGAACTTGAGCCGCGTCGCCTGAGAGGGACGGTCCGCGCCCGGAGCGTCGTACAGGCGTCCTGACGGCCGGGGCGCAGGCGCTGGACGCGTGTACGAGCGCCGCACGTGGCACGATCGTCACGTGCCCGGCAACCCGCCACCGCTCGCCGGCCCCGCCGAGCCGCTGGGAAAGCTCCAGCGCGGCCTGGGGTCGGGGTACCTCTGGGCCCTGGACGCCGATCGCGCCGTCGCCCATGCGCTGCTGCTGCACTGCATCTTCAACGACCCCCGCTGGGACCGCCGGCTCGACGCGCGCGTGGAGTACTACGCGACGCTCGCGCTCGACGTCGGGCTGGACGCCGCCGCTCTCGAGCACTGGCTGCGCCACGGCGACGACGACATCGAGACGACCCACGACGTCCTCGCCGTGCTCGGCCGCATGGCGATCCGCGGCCACGACGGCGCCCGTCGCGTGCTGCGCGAGTACGTCGCCCGAGGCCGCTTCTGGGACCGCGCGATCGAGCTGCTCATCGACGACTACGACGCCCTGCGCGCCGGCGTCCCGTGGCCCGAGATCGTCGCCGGCCTCGATGCCGTCGTCGTGAGCCGCTTCCCGTCGGAGAGCGACCTCGCCGAGGCGCTGGCCGGCGTCGACGCGAGCTCGCGGCCGTGGTCGCTGTGGTCCGTCGAGAACGCGAAGATCGCCTGGGCGCTCTCCTACGACCATGGCGCCGGCGGCAACGAGCGGCCACCCCGGCGGCCCGTGCGCGCGCGCCGCGCGCAGCCGCGCCCGCGCGAGATGAGCACCGCCGACCTCCTCGGCGTCGCCGAGGACTCGCGCTGGACGCAGGTCGCGGAGGAGCTCGTCACACGCACGAGCGACGACGACGTGCAGCGCCTGCTGGTCGCGGCAAACGACGCCGGGCTGCCGATGCGGCGCGCGGCGATCCTCGCGCTCGGCCACCAGGGCCGCCGCGAGCTGCTGGAGATCGCGGAGGCGAACACGAGCGAGGCCAAGCGCGGCACGCTGCAGGGCGCGATCGCGCTGGCGCTCGAGGCCATGCCGCCCGAGCAGACGCGCGAGCTCGCGCACGAGTGGCTCACGTCCGCCGACTGGGCGCGGCGGCGCAAGGCCGCGGGGATCCTCGCCACGCACGCGGAGGGTCAGGACCTCGATCATGCGCGGCGCGCGCTCGCGCGCGAGCTCGAGCGCGGCATGGGGGGCGACATGTACGTCGTCTGCTCGCTCGCCGAGGCGCTCGGCCGCTACCACGCACACGGGCCCTTCGAGGAGCTCTCGCGCGCCTACGAGCAGATCCCGTACTCCTACGGGCGCCGCTTCGTGGTGTCGGCGCTGGCCCGGACCGATCCGACCTTCGCGGGCGACGTCGCCGTCGACTGCCTCTGGGACTGCGAGCCCGAGACGCGCCAGCTCGCGGCAGCGCACGTGGACCGCCGCATCCGGCTGGCGGCGCAGCGCCTGGACGAGCTCGCGCACGACGATGCGCAGGCGCCGTCCGTGCGCCGCAGCGCCGCGATGGAGTAGGCGCGGAGGCCCACTAAGCTAGGCGCGTGACCACCTTCGCCGATCTCGGCCTTTCAGACAGCACGCTCCAAGCCCTCCAGGACGTCGGCTACGAACAGCCAAGCCCGATCCAGGAGCAGGCGATCCCGCCGATGCTCCAGGGCCGCGACGTCATCGGGCAGGCCCAGACCGGCTCGGGCAAGACCGCCGCCTTCGGCCTGCCGATCATCGAGTACGTCGACCCGACCGAGCCCGAGGTGCAGGCGCTCGTGCTCACCCCGACGCGCGAGCTGTGCATCCAGGTGACGCAGGCGCTGCGCGCGTACGCCACGCGCAGGGGCGCCGACGTCGTCGCGGTCTTCGGGGGCGCGCCGATCCGCACCCAGCAGGCGCAGCTGAAGGCCGGCGGCCACATCGTCGTCGGCACCGTCGGGCGCGTCCTGGACCTCATCGGCCGCCGCTCGCTCGTGTTGGACTCCTGTCGCTTCGTCGTCCTCGACGAGGCCGACGAGATGCTCGACCTCGGCTTCCTCGAGGACGTCGAGAAGATCCTGCGCCTGACGCCCAACAGCCGGCAGACGGCGCTCTTCAGCGCGACGATGCCGCCGCCGATCCGCGCGCTCGCCGACAACTACCTCTACGACCCCGAGCACGTGAAGGTCCAGTCCGCGACCCTCACCGTCGACTCGGTCGAGCAGTTCCAGGTCGACGTGAAGACCGCCGACAAGGCCGACAAGCTCGTCGAGGTGCTCGAGGCCGAGAAGCCCGACCAGGCCATCGTCTTCGCGCGCACGAAGATCCGCACGGACCAGCTCTACAAGAAGATGAAGGACCGCGGCTTCAACGTGAAGGCGCTGCACGGCGACATGACCCAGGGCTCGCGCGACGGCGTCATGCTCGGCTTCAAGGGCGGCCGCGTGCCGATCCTCGTCGCCACCGACGTCGCGGCGCGCGGCCTGGACATCTCGACCGTCACGCACGTCATCAACTACGACGTGCCGCGCTCGCCCGACGTCTACGTGCACCGCATCGGGCGCACGGGCCGCGTCGGCCGCGCCGGGCGCGCGATCACGTTCGTCGAGCCCAAGCAGGAGAAGGAGCTGCTCGCGATCGAGAAGCACGTCGGCATCGCGATCTCGCCGTGGACGCCCGGCGCGCACACCGCCGCGCCGCCGAAGATCGTCGTCGAGAAGCCCAAGCGCCACACGAAGCCGCAGCTCAAGCACAACGGCGACGAGCCCTACGCGAAGCTCATCGTCAGCGGCGGGCGCTCGGCCGGGATCGAGGTCGCCGATCTCGTCGGCGCGGTGACCCGTGCGGCGGAGGTCGACGGCGAGGCGGTCCGCAACGTCAAGGTGCTCGAGCACTTCGCCTTCCTGTCGGTTCCGGCCGCCGACGCCGAGCGGATCGCGCTCGCCGTCGACGGCGAGCGCGTCCGCGGACGGCGCATTCGCGTGGAGCCGGCGAAGGTCTAGGAACTCCCCCGCCCGCAACTTGGCGGGCGCGGCCGCGTTACCCTGTGCTACGTGGCCCTGTTGCTGAGAGACCGTGAGGCGGCCTCCGAGGCCGCCGCCCCGCCGCCCGGTGGCGGCGCCTCCGTCGTCGTCCCGGAGTTCGCCTGCGAGGCCTGCGGTGCAGGCATGCAGCGCGGCCAGGACTGGTGCCTGGAGTGCGGCACCGCCGCCCGCGGGCGCCTCGGCGCGCGCGCCGGCTGGCGCGCGGCGTTCACCGTCGTCGGCCTGACCCTGCTGCTCGTCTTCGGCGCCGGCATCGCCGGCTACGCCGCCCTCACGAGCGATGCCGAGCGCAGCGCCTCGGCGCCGACCGCCGGCAACGGGGCGCCGATCATCACGCCCGCGCCGACCCCCGGCATCCCCGGGCCGCTCGCGACCACGATCACCCCCGGCGAGACCGGCCCCGGCACCACGCCTCCGGCCGTGACGGCCCCGCTGCCCGGCGCGACCGTTCCCGGGGCCGTCCAGACGCCGCCCCCGAGCTCGGGCGCGAAGCTCCCCGTCATCCCGCCCAGCCGGCCGGTCGCTCCTGCGACCAACCAGGTCATCACGCCGCCGGCGACGACGCAGAGCCCGTCGTCGGGCACGACGTCGACGAAGGGCACGACCTCGACGAAGGGCACGACGTCGACGCCCTCCGCCGCCCAGCAGGCGTCCGTCGCGCCGCGGCTCATCGGCCTGAAGGCCGCCGACGCCAAGACCTACGACCCGGCCAAGCGCATCGGCGCCGAGATCGGCCCGTCCGCCAATGCCGTCGACGGCAAGCCCAACACGGTCTGGGACGTCACGGTGCCCGCCGACGGCAACCCGATCGGCGTCGGCCTGCTCGTCGACCTCGGCAAGCCCTACGCGCTGCAGTCGCTGCGCATCGCGACGAACACGCCGGGCTTCGGCGTCGAGCTCTACGGAGCCGTCGACGCCAAGGAGCTCCCGGCGGACGTGCTCGACAAGCGCTGGCAGCACCTCACCGACGTCAAGGCCGTCGCCGACGACTCGCCCGTGGTGCTCAAGGGCAAGGGCGAGGCCGACAGGTTCCAGCTCTTCCTCGTCTACGTGACGAAGGCCGCGGAGCCCACGGACCCGCGCGCGGCGATCGGCGAGCTCGAGCTGCGCGGCACGCCCTAGCCACACGGCAAGCCCTAGACTCCGCGCCATGTCCGCCGCCGCATTGAGGACCACCGAGGGCGTCATCGTCCTCGAGCTGTTCGACAAGGATGCCCCCGAGACCGTCGCGAACTTCAAGAAGCTCGCGTCGGAGGGCTTCTACGAGGGGCTGACCTTCCACCGCGTCATCAAGGACTTCATGGTCCAGGCGGGCTGCCCCGTGGGCAACGGCACGGGCGGGCCGGGGTATGAGTTCGACGACGAGATCAACGACCACAAGATCGTCTTCGGCACCCTCGCGATGGCGAACGCCGGGCCGAACACCAACGGCTCGCAGTTCTTCATCGTCACGGCGCCGGAGACCCCGTGGCTCGACGGCAAGCACACGGTCTTCGGCAAGGTGACCGAGGGCGAGGACGTCCTCGAGCGCCTCAACGACGTCCCGACCGCCGGCGCCGACAAGCCCCTCACGCCCGTCTACATCTCCTCCATCGAGCTCGGCGACTAGCCCCGCCTCTTGAGCCTCGTCCAGGCCATCGTCCTGGGCGTCGTCCAGGGACTCACCGAGTTCCTGCCGATCTCGAGCAGCGGCCACCTGCGCATCGTTCCCGCCTTCGCCGGCTGGGAGGACCCGGGCGCCGCCTTCACCGCCGTCATCCAGCTCGGGACGATGGCCGCCGTCCTGCTGTACTTCCGCGCCGATCTGTTGCGGATCGCGACGGCGTGGCTCGGGTCCCTGCGCGATCGCACCCTGCGCGGCACGCTCGACGCGCGCCTGGGCTGGTACCTCATCTTCGGCACCGTGCCGATCGTCATCTTCGGCGTGGCGTTCAAGGACCAGATCGAGAACGGCGCGCGTGACCTGTACCTCATCGGCGCGATGCTCATCGTGTTCGGGCTCGTGCTGCTGGCCGCCGAGGCCGTCTCGCGCCGTGACCGCGACGTCTCGACGATCACGCGCCGCGACGCCGTCGTGATCGGCTTCGCCCAGGCGCTCGCGCTGGTCCCGGGCGTCTCGCGCTCGGGCGCGACGATCTCGGCCGGGCTGCTGCTGGGGTTCGATCGCGTGTCGGCGGCGCGCTTCTCGTTTCTGCTGTCGATCCCGGCGGTCGTGCTCAGCGGGCTCTACGAGCTCAAGGACGTCGTCAACGGCAGCGCCGAGGGCGGCGTGGGTCTCGGCCCGACAGTCGTCGCGACGCTTCTGGCGTTCATCACGGGCTACGCCTCGATCGCGCTCCTGCTGCGCTTCCTGACGACGCACACGACCGTCGTCTTCGTCGGCTACCGGGTCGTCCTCGGCGCCGCCGTGCTCGCGCTGGTGGCTGCCGGGACCATTGCGTAGCGTAGGCTTGACAGCACGTCAGCTCAGGAAGGGACAGCGAAGATGGCCAGCGTCGACATCAGCGCCGAGCAGCGCTCGGACGGCCAGGGATCCAGCGCCGAGATCCCCGTCGAGAACCCCGCCACCGGCGCGGTCATCGCCCATGTGAGCGACCTGTCCGCCGAGCGCGTCGCCGCGCTCGCGGTCCGGGGCCGCGCCGCTCAGCCGGGCTGGCAGGCGGCCGGCTTCGAGGGGCGCAGGCGCGTCATCCGCCGGCTGCAGAAGTGGATCATGGACAACGCCGACCGCGTCGTCGCGACGATCGTGTCGGAGACCGGCAAGACCTACGAGGACGCCTACATGGCGGAGATCAACTACGTCGGCGGCGCGATCGACTACTGGTGTCGCAACGGCGCGTCCTTCCTCGACGACGAGTCGGTCCACGCCAAGACGCTCGCGGTCCGCGGCAAGAAGATGGTCGTCCGCTATGAGCCGCTCGGCCTCATCGGCGTCATCGGCCCCTGGAACTACCCGCTGACGAACTCGTTCGGCGACTGCATCCCGGCGATGCTCGCGGGCAACAGCGTCATCCTCAAGCCCTCGGAGGTCACGCCGCTGACCTCGCTGCTGCTCGCCGAGGGCCTGGCCGAGAGCGGCCTGCCCGACGGCGTCTTCCAGGTCGCCACCGGCCGCGGCGCGACCGGCGCCGCGCTCGTCGACGAGGTCGACATGATCATGTTCACGGGCTCCACGGAGACCGGCAGGAAGGTCATGGAGCGCGCGGCGCAGACGCTCACGCCCGTCTCGCTGGAGCTCGGCGGCAAGGATCCGATGATCGTCCTCTCCGACGCCGACCTCGAGCGCGCCGCCAACCTCGCCGTCTACTACTCGATGCTCAACGCCGGCCAGACGTGCATCTCGATCGAGCGCGTCTACGTCGAGGAGCCGGTCTACGACGAGTTCGTGAGCAAGGTCGTCGCGAAGGTCGGCGCGCTGCGCCAGGGCGCGTCCACGGGACCGGCGACGGCCGAGGTCGGATCGATGACGTTCCCCAAGCAGCTGGACATCGTCGAGGAGCACGTCCGCGACGCGCTCGCCAAGGGCGCGCGCGCGCTCACGGGCGGCAAGCGGCGCGCGGGCAAGGGCCTCTTCTTCGAGCCCACCGTGCTCGTCGACGTCGACCACTCGATGAAGGCGATGACCGAGGAGACCTTCGGCCCGACGCTCCCGATCATGAAGGTGGCCGACGCCGAGGAGGCTCTGCGGCTCGCCAACGACACGCCCTACGGCCTCGGCGGAGCGGTCTTCGGCGAGCGCAGGCGCGCCCAGGACATCGCCCGGCGCCTGCAGGCGGGCGCGGTCTGCGTCAACGACGCGCTGCTGAACTACGTCGCGGTCGAGCTGCCGATGGGCGGCTGGAAGGCCTCGGGCCTCGGCACGCGTCACGGCGCGGCCGGGATTCGCAAGTTCACCAAGCAGCAGGCGCTGTTCATCAGCCGCCTGCACCTCAAGCGCGACATCTACGGCTTCCCCTACCGGGCCGGGACCTCCAAGCTCCTCTTCAAGGGCGTGCGGCTCGTCTACGGCCGCGGCCGGCGCCGCTGAGCGCCCGGCAGCACCCCGGCTGAGCCCGCGCCCGTGGCAGCGATCGCGCTCGCGCTGAGCTCCTCCGTGCTCTGGGGGGTCGCCGACTTCCTCGGCGGCCTCAAGAGCCGCACGTTCCCCGTGCCGCTCGTGCTCGCGTGCATGTACGGCTCGTCGCTGTCGGTCATGGTCGTCTTCGTCGCCGTGCGCGGCGACGGCCCGCCCGCGGCGGACGCGGTCGCGGCGTCCCTGGGCGCGGGGCTCGTGGGCATCCTCGGGCTGGCGGCCTTCTACCGCGCGCTGGCGATCGGGACGATGAGCATCGTCGCGCCGATCGCCGCCACCGGCGTCGCACTGCCGGTGATCGCCGGGATCGCCGGCGGCGACGATCCCGGCATCGTGCGCGCGCTCGGGCTGGCGGCCGCGGTCCTCGGGATCGTGCTCGCGTCGCGCGAGGACGACGGCGGCCCCGTGGACGCGCGCCAGGCGCGCACCAGCATCGTGCTGGCGGTGCTCGCGGGCATCGGCTTCGGCTCGTACTTCGTGCTCGCGGAGATCGGCTCGGACGGCGACGTCGCCTGGGCGCTGGCGCTCTCGCGCGTCTCCGCGACGCCGTTCGTCGTGGGCTTCGCGCTGCTCGCGCTGCGCCGCGGCGGGCGCCCCGCGACGCCCCGCCAGCTCGTCACGCTCGGCGCGATCGGGTTGATCGACCTCGCCGCGAACGCCGCCTACAACTACGCCACGACGATCGGCGAGCTGTCCAACGTCGCCGTCGCCAGCTCGCTGTATCCGGTCATGACGGTGTTCATGGCGGCGCTCGTGCTCGGCGAGCGGGTTCGCGGGATCCAGCGGCTGGGGGTCGTCGTCGCGCTGGGAGGCGTGGTGCTGATCGCCGCCGGCTCCTGAGCTGTCAGCCTTCGCGACATGGCCCTGACGCTCGACCCGCTGCAGCTGGCGCCGATCGTCGTCGTGGGGCTCATGTACGGCGTCCGCGAACACCGCCTGGCGCAGTCCGGGCGCCCCGTGCCGGGCTGGCGGCGCGCGTGCTTCTACGGCGGGCTCGGGCTCATCGGGGTGGGCCTGATCTCGCCGCTCGGCGAGCTGTCGGGGGACCTGTTCCTCGCGCACATGGCCGAGCACCTGCTGATCGCCGACATCGGCGCGCTGCTGATCGTGCTCGGGCTGACCGGGCCGCTCCTGGCGCCCCTGCTGCGCACGACCGGCCTGGGCTGGCTGCGCCACCTCGCCCATCCCGCGCCGGCCTTCGGGCTGTGGGCCGTGGACCTCATGTTCTGGCACCTCGTCGGCCCGCACGAGGCCGCGGTGCGCCATGACGGGATCCACGCGCTGCAGCACATGCTCTTCGTCGGGCTCGGCATCAACATGTGGATGGCGCTGCTGGGCCCGCTGCCCAAGCCGATCTGGTTCGGCAACCTCGGGCGGCTGGGCTACATCATCGCCGTGCGGCTGACGACGACGATCCTCGCGAACATCTTCGTCTGGAGCGATCGCGCCTACTTCGACGTCTACCGCGCCGGCGAGCGCGCGCACGACATCTCGCCGCAGTCCGACCAGGTCGTGGCCGGCGGGATCATGATGGTCGAGGGCTCGATCCTCACGATCTGCCTGTTCGGCTGGCTCTTCCTGCGCAGCGCGCGCGAGGGCGAGGAGCGCCAGGAGCTGCTGGAGCTCGCGGCCGCCGGGGGCGTCGCGCTCGACGAGCGGCGGGCGGCGCGGGCCGTGGCTGCGGGCCGCGGCGCCGAGCTGCGGCAGCGGATCGAGGACGGGCAACCGATGGGCTAACTTGCTGGCATGTCCCTCCTCAAGAAGATCACCGACTACGCCAACTCCCCGGAGGCCAAGGCCAAGGCCCAGGAGCTCGCCGACAAGGCGAAGCAGTTCGCGAACGACCCCAAGCGCAAGGAGGAGTTCGAGTCCGTCAAGCGCAAGGTCAGCGAGAAGCTCGGCAAGGACGAGCCCGCGACGACGCCGACGACGGACGCCCCCGCCGCGCCCGCGCCCGAGGCCGCCGCTCCCGGCGAGACCGAGCCGGCGGCCTGAGGCCGGCGCTCAGGCGCCGCGGGTGAGCTCGCGCGCGCGCTCGGCGAGCTCCACGACCCCGGCGCCGAAGCCCTTCAGCCAGGGGTCGTCGGTGCTCCCGCTGATCGCCCGGCGGTAGTTGCCCTCCATGAACACCGCCGCCTTCCAGAGCGCCAGCGTCCGGTACCAGCGGATGTCGGTCATCGCCCGCCCGCTGCGCTGCTCGTAGCGGGCGACGAGCTCGTCGCGGGTCGGGAAGCCCTCCCGGCGCGTGATCCCGCCGAACTCGAACAGCGACGGCAGCGGCGGGTCGTCGTGCTGCACCCAGATCGCGCAGAGGTAGCCGAGGTCCGCGAGCGGGTCGCCGATCGTCGCCATCTCCCAGTCGAAGATCGCGACGAGCCGGGCGGGCGCCGTCGCGGCCATCATCGTGTTCCCGAGGCGATAGTCGCCGTGCACGATCGTCGCCGGTCCCGAGTGCGGCAGATGCTCGCCCAGCCATGCGCCGACGTGCTCGACGGCCTCGATCTCGCGCGTCTTGAGCTGCTCCCAGAGGCCGCCGAAGCGGCGCAGCTGGCGCTCGAGGTAGCCGCCCGGGTTCCGCGAAAAGCCCTCCAGGCCATGGGCGCGCCAGTTCACGGCGTGGACCTCGACGAGCGCGTCGACGAGCTCCTCGCCGATGCGCCGGCGCTCCTGCGGCGTGTCGAGCGCGGGTGGCACGGCCGTCGTCACGACCTCGCCGGAAACGCGCTCCATGACGTAGAACGGCGCGCCGATGACGGTTTCGTCCGCGCCGATCGCGAGCACCCGCGGCACGCGCGCGCCCGTCGGCGCCAGCGCGCGCAGCAGGCGCGCCTCGCGCAGGACGTCGTGGGCGCTGGGCGGCAGCGGGCCGCGCGGCGGGCGGCGCAGCACGAGCTCCGATCCGCCGCTGCGAAGGAGGTACGTCACGTTGGAGTGGCCGTCGCCGATCGGAACGGCGACCAGGTCGCCGCCGTCGCCGAGGTCGTGCTCGTCGAGGAACGCGCGCAGCGGCTCGATGACGAGCAGCGGCTCGCGTGCGTTGGCGGCCGCGTCGGCATGCGTCGCGACGACGTCGTCGGGTGCCTCGCTGGTCATGGCTGACCCCGAGGGTAGGCTGACGGCCGCAACCTTGCCCCGCTCGGACGGGTTATGCCCACTGTGCTCCGACTTCTTCCCCTCACCCTGCTGCTGGCCCTGCTCATCGCGGCGCCGGCGAGCGCGTCCAAGTCGCAATCGCTGACCTTCGAGGCGCCGCGCGACCTCATGAACCCGGCGACCCGCCCCGCCGCCCTGCAGGAGATGGAGACGCTCGGCGTGCACTCGCTGCGCGTCATCCTCACGTGGCACGACGTCGCGCCGGGGCCGGACTCCGCGACGCGCCCGGACTTCGAGCCCACCGATCCCAGCGACTACGAATGGGGTGAGTACGAGCCGCTCATGGCCGCCGCGGCGGAGCGTGCCTGGCCCGTCCTGCTGACCATCAGCGGTCCGGTGCCGAAGTGGGCGACGAAGGACAAGCTCGACACCCGCACCCGTCCGAGCGCCAACGCGTTCGCGGCGTTCGTCACGGCCGTCGGGCGCAAGTTCGGCGCCCAGGTCAACGACTGGGCGATCTGGAACGAGCCCAACCAGCCGCAGTTCCTGCGCCCGCAGTTCGGCAACGGCGGCAAGGCGATCTCACCCTCGATCTACCGCGGGCTCTACAAGGCCGCCCTGCGCGGCTTGACGAAGGCCGGCCAGGCCGACGAGCACATCCTGCTCGGCGAGACGTCACCGCGCGGGACCGGCCGCGTCGTCGCGCCGCTGCGCTTCCTGCGCGGCGCGCTGTGCCTCGACGCGAAGTACAAGCTGCGCAAGGGCTGCGGCGCGCTGGCGGCCACCGGCTACGCCCACCACGCCTACACGACGCGCCAGGGCCCGTTCTTCAAGCCCGCCAACCCCGACGACGTCACGATCGGCGTCCTGGGGCGGCTCACGCAGGCGCTCGCCCGCGCCCGCGCCGCCGGCGCGCTGAAGACGACGCTGCCGGTCTACCTCACCGAGTTCGGCATCCAGTCCACGCCGGACACGCAGAGCGGCGTCTCGCTCGCCAAGCAGGTCGAGTACCGCGCGATCGCCGAGCGGATCGCCTACGACAACCCGCGCGTGACCGCCTTCTCGCAGTACCTCCTGCGCGACAGCGATCCCACCGGGCCCAAGAGCTACGGCGGCTTCGAGTCCGGGCTGCGCTTCGCCGACGGACGCCCGAAGCCCTCGCTGCCGGCGTTCCGGCTGCCGATGGCCGTGCGGCGCACGGGCTCGAAGGTGTCGATCTGGGGCCTTGTCCGCCCGGCCGCGCCGGCACCGCTCGCGGGCCTGATCCCGTCGGCTCCCGTCCTGCCGTTCAACACGGGCGTGACGACGGCGACGATCGTCTACGCCGACCGCGGGTCGTCGACGTTCAAGCCCCTGCGCACGGTCACGACCGACGCCCGCGGCTACTTCACGGTCAGCGCGGCCTACAAGGCCGGCCGCCGGTGGAGCATCCGCTGGACGACGTTCGGCGGGACGCCGGTCGGGGCGTACACGCGCTGAGGTGTGCTCGGTGGGCCTCTATGCCCGCCGCGCGATCAGCATGAACGTGTGCCCGAGCCACCGCGCCCCGGGCGCCGAGCCGAAGCGGTCGAGCGCGCCGACGGCGCGCTGGGCGCGTTTGGGCAGCCGCCGCCACGAGTAGCTCACCGCGTGCAGCTCGGATTCCAGGCCCGCCTCCCGCGCGGCCGCCGCCAGCCGCCTCGGCGACAGCGGGATGTCGTCGGGCGTCCCGTGCACGCGCACGCCGAGGCCGGCGCGGTTGGCCAGCGCGAGCGCCGCGCCGACGGGATGCAAGACGTTGGGCTCGATCGCGACGAGCGCGCCGCCCGGGCGCAGCAGCCGCCGCGCCTCGGCCAGGCACGGCTCCAGCGGCCCCGCATACGCGACGTGATGCAGCACGAGGCGGTGCAGCACGACGTCGAAGGACGCGTCGGGCAGCGTATCCAGCGCCCCCGCTGCGCCTTGCAGCCCCTCGTCGGCCTCGCCCGTGGCGACGGCGTGGCGCGGGCGGGCGGGGTCGATGTCGGCCGCGACGAGCCGCCAGGCGGGCTTGGGCAGCAGGTGGCGCCCGGGATGCCAGCCACAACCGATCGAGATCGCGTCGCCGCCGCCGAGCCCGAGGTGGCGGTCGAGGAGCTCGCGCTCGCGCCGCTTGCCCCGCTCGTACTGCTCGGCGAGCGTCGCCGGATCGCTGAGGCGGTCGAGCAGGTTCTCGGGCGTGTAGATCTCGCTCATTTCGATCTGCACCGTACGCTAGCTCGCATGTCGCGCTGGGCACCGGACAACGTGTACGGGACGGCGAAGCCCGGGGTGCGCGCCCGCGTCGCCGCGGTCGCCAGCGGCCGTGCGCGCGAGCGCCGCCACGACCGCTTGTTCGGCCTCACCGGCGCGACAGCGCAGACGCGCATCCTGGACATCGGCTGCGGGCGCCTCGGCCTGCGCCGCCATGCGCCCGACCACGACATCACGGGCGTCGACCTCTCGCCGCGGCCCGACTACCCCGGGCCGTTCGTGCAGGCCGACGTCCTGGTGGGGCTGCCGTTCGCCGACGGCGAGTTCGAGCTCGCCTACTGCAGCAGCGTCATCGAGCACGTCGCGCCCGCGGACCGCGCCGCCTTCGCGCGCGAGCTGCGCCGCGTCGCGCGCGGCTGGTACGTGCAGACCCCGGCGTTCTCGTTTCCCATCGAGCCGCACGCGCTGCTGCCCTTCGCGCACTGGCTGCCGCACGCGCTGCGCCGTCCCTACTGGCGCCTCGGCGTGGCCGGCGACTGGGAGGAGATCGAGCTGCTGCGCCGCGCGGAGATGGAGAACCTGTTCGGCGCGCCGCGCGCCGAGCGCCTTGGCCCGCTCGTCAAGAGCTGGGTCAGCGTCCGGCCCGTCACGCGCTGAGTCGTCCGGCTAGATTGCCGCCGATGGCCCAGCAACTCTGGTTTCTGCGACATGGCGAGGCCGAGCCGCACGGCGCCCGGCCGGACCCCGAGCGGCGTCTGACGCCCCGCGGCGAGGAGCAGTCGCGCGCCGCCGGGCGGGCGCTGGCCGCACTGGAGCTGAACTTTCAGCTCGTCGTGACGAGCCCGCGCGTCCGCGCGCTCGACACGGCGCGGCTGGCGTGCGAGGCGCTCGGCTGCGAGCACGTCGTCGACGAGGCGCTGAGCAGCGGCTTCGACGTCCACGGCGCGCTCGAGCTCGCGGCCGCGGCCGGCGAGGACAAGCGCGTGCTGTTCGTCGGCCACAACCCGGACTTCGCCGAGATCGTCGGCGATCTCACCGGCGCTGCGATCGAGCTCAAGAAGGGCGGTATCGCGGCCGTCCGGCGCCACGGCCATCGCGGTGAGCTCATCGCGCTCGTGCGACCTCGCGAGATCGACCGCCTCGGCTGACCTCGGCTTCACTTCAGCAGCCGCGAGAGCCGCCGGTCCTTGAGCACCTTGCCGTCCGTCTGCTCGGCCGGGCAGTAACACATGACGTAGTCCTCGTAGTGGACCGCCTCGATCGTCGTGCCGCAGCGCGGACAGGGCTCGCCGGCCTTGCGATGAACGAGCAGCGGCAGCGGCAGCTTGTCGGGGATCGGCAGCGTCACGACGCGCTCGTAGTGCTCGATCGCGCCGTCGAGAACGCTGACGATCGCGTCGCGCAGCGTCGCCGCCTCCTCCGCGCTGAGGTCGTTGCCCCGCTTGAACGGCGAGAGCCGCGCGGTCCACAGGATCTCGTCGACCCACGAGCGACCGATCCCGGCGATGACGCGCTGGTCGCGCAGCAGCGTGTGCAGCGGGCGCGGCGCCTTCAGCAGCGCGCGCAGGTCCGCGGGCGGGTCCGGCCAGGCTTCGGGGCCGAGCGTCGCGAGCATCTCGTCGGCATCGAGCTCCTCGGCGCGCAGGAGCTTGACCCAGGCGGCCTGCTTGGTGCCGAACTCGCGCAGGCGCAGCTCGCGGGTGCCCGGGGGCGGGTGGGCGGAGTCGGAGATCCGCACGAGCAGCCGCGAGGTGCGGTCGCGCGGGCCGGCGCGCTTGTCGAAGAGCTGCAGTCGCCCGGCGCTCATGAGGTGCACGAGCAGCACGAGGCCGCCGCCGACCTCGACGACGAGCTGCTTGCCGCGACGCCCGACCGCCGTGATCGCCCGTCCCTCGAGCGCCGACAGCGGCGGGTCGAAGGTCTTCAGGGCGTTGAGGCCGGGCGCCTGCGCGGACTCGATCAGCGCGCCGCGCAGCGCGGCATCCAGGCGCCGCGCCGTGATCTCGACCTCGGGCAGCTCCGGCACAGCGACAAGGCTACGCCCCGCCGCGCGAGCGGCTGCTAGACGCCGTGCAGCGGGTTGAGGATGTCCACGTAGGAGGCGTGGCCGGCGATGTCGCCGGCCTGCTCGTCCATGTCGTGCATGCGCGTCGTGAGGTTCGCCTTGCAGGGCCAGGTCGTGTCGTCGAGCAGGCGGTCCAGCAGCGTCGCGGGGTAGCGCCCCCCGCGCTCGCGCTCCTTCTCGATCACGGCCTTGAGGTCGGCGAGCAGCGTCGCCTCGTCGCCGCAGCCCGCGACGCCGAGCGCGTTGACGACGCCCAGCGCGTTGTTGAGGAACGGGTAGTAGACGAGCCGCCGATCGGCGAGCGCCTCCGCGAAGACGTCGGCGTCGGCGAGCGCCGGCACGTGCTCGACGAGGTCGTCGTGAGCGGCCTCGCGGTGAAGGAACCCCTGCCCGTCGCGGTAGACGGCGTGTACCGGCCAGCCCTCCTCGAGCTCGAGCACGACGTTCTGCAGATGAGGCTCGAGGCACAGGCCGAGCTCGCGGTACAGGCGCACGATCGCGACGACGACGATGTCCATGTAGCGCCCGAACCACTCACGGGCGACGTCGCTCTGCTCGCGGTCCTCGCGCTGGGCGATCGCCGCGACGATCTGGCCGAGGCGGCTGCGTCCGCCGTAGGGATGGTCCTGGCAGAGGGTCGTCAGCGAGCTGACGTCCTCCTGCGCGCCGGCGCGCCAGCGGTTGTCGCGGAGGATCACCGAGAGGCCGTTGATGAGCTCCCCGCCGTGGCGCACCGCGAGGTAGGCGGGGTCCTGCAGCAGCGTGAACTCCGGCGCGATCTCCTGCGCCCGCTCGCCGACCTCGCTGCGCAGCAGGCGCGCGGCGTCGACGCCGCGGCGCAGCTCCTTGGGCAGCGTCACGCGCAGCGCGTTGGTCACGCGCACGTGCATCGAGAGCTTGAGTTGCAACGGCCAGTCGGCGTTGTAGACGGTGCGCACGGACGTCGTCGGCATGACGGGCGTGCCAAGGGGGCCGAGATCGACGATCCGCCCGTCCTCGATCAGCGCCCCGACGACCTTGTCGTTGTCGCGCAGGTGGTCGATCTCCCAGGGGTGGGCAGGGATCAGCACGCGCCCCCCGAGGCCCTCCAAGGCGGCGTCCAGCGCCGCGCCGTCGACGGCCGGATCGTCGCGCAGCAGTCGCTCGGCGAGCTCGGGCGCAGACGTGCCGGTGGCGCTGTCGTGCTCGACGAGGGCGGCGTCGACCGCGAGCCAGTGCAGCTGAAAGCGCGCCGAGGCCTCGGGCGCGTAGGCGAGCAGCTGATCGTCGCGCATCTCCGTGCGGCTCTTGGGCGTCGGGTGCAGCATGTGGCCGAGCAGCAGCGCCTGCTCGCTCTCGATGAAGCTCAGCGGAGCCGCACTCCAGAGATCGTCGATCTCCCCGTCGCGCGCCTCGAGGAACGAGCTGACGGCCCGGACGCTCGCGCGCATCCGCGCCAGCACGGCGGTCGGGTCGGGGCCGCGGCGGCCGGCCGCGACGGGGTCGTCGCCGACGCCCGTGTCGCCGAGCTCGTCGACGAGCATGCCGGCGAGCGTGTCGAGCGAGACGGCGACCGGGTTGCCGCCCGCGACCGCGATCTCCGCGGGCATCCGGAAGCGGTGGCGATGCGTCGGGGAGAGGTGGCGCACGCCGATGAGCAGCATCGCGCGCAGGTCCTCGAACGGCAGCGCGGCGAGGTGCGTGTCGCCGGAGTGCGCGAGCCCGGGGACGCTCTGCGCCGGCACCGGACGCCACTCTCCGCCTTCACGCATGTAGCAGTTGAGCATCGCCTCGGTGGCTGCGCCGACGGCCGCGTCGTGGGCGCGACGGGCGGTGTCCTGCGGTGTCGTCGTCTCAGAGGGCTCGGTCATGGTCCACCCCATGCTAGATAGACGGCGCCGGGAGGTTCGGCACCTGGCGCGGAAGGCGCTTCTGGCAACATCCGGCGTGTGATCGGCGCCGGCGCCCCCGCCCCAGACTTCGAGCTGCCCGACCAGGACGGCGAGCCCGTCCGCCTGTCGTCGATGCGCGGGCGCACCGTCGTCCTGTACTTCTATCCCAAGGCCGATACGCCCGGGTGCGCGACGCAGGCCTGCTCGATCCGCGACCGCAGCGACGAATACGCGGCCGCCGGGGTGCGCGTCATCGGCGTCTCGCCGGACCCCGTCGCGAAGGTCAAGAAGTTCCACTCCGGCAAGGAGCTGAACTTCACGCTGCTCGCCGACGCCGACCACGCCGTCTGCGACGACTACGGCGTCTGGGTGCAGAAGTCGATGTACGGGCGCAAGTACATGGGCGCCCAGCGTTCGACGTTCATCGTCGGCGCCGACGGGATCATCCGCCACGTCATCGAGAAGGCGTCGCCCAAGACGCACGACGACGAGGTCCTCAAGGCGCTCGCCGGGCTGGACTCCGCGCCGGCCTGACCTGCGCCGCGGCCTGCAGGGCGCGCCGGCTCGGGCACATGCGCGCGAGCGCGCAGACGTCGCAGGCCGGGCGCTGGGAGTGGCAGGTGCGCCGGCCGTGGCGCAGGAGGTTGACGTGCAGCTCGAGCTCGGCGCCGGGGGGCGTGAGCGCGATCATCGCGTCGTGGAGCTCCTCGAACGGCGCCTTCGGGCGCAGCAGCCCCAGCCGCGTCCCGACGCGCGACACGTGCGTGTCGACCGGCACGTCACGCAGGCCGTAGGCGAACAGCAGCACGCAGGCGGCGGTCTTGCGCCCGACACCCGGCAGCGAGCAGAGGTAGCGCTGCGAATCCGCGACCGGCGCCGCTCGCATCCACGTCAGGTCCAGCGGGTCGCCGATCGCGTCGAGGATCGCCTGGATGCGCACCGACTTGACCTTCGAGATGCCGCCGGGGCGGATCGCCTCCTCGATCTCGTCGTTGGGGGCGTCGCGCACCGCCTCCCAGCTCGGATGGCGCTCGCGCAGGCGCAGGAACGCGACGTCGCGGTTGCGATCGTTCGTGGACTGCGACAGGACCGTGAGGACGAGCTCGGCGAGCGCGTCGCCGTGGGGCGCCGCCGCGGGGACGCCGTAGACCGCCGCGAGGCGGGCGCGGATGCGCGCCACACGCGCGCGCGACGGCGGGCGCCAGGCGGCCCGGGCCGCCGCGGCGGCCGTCACTCCAGCGCCCCCCATCGCTCGCAGGCCGCCGCCGCCTGCGCGGCCGCCTCGGGCAGCGCCGCGGCGAGCGCGGGCGGGTAGAAGTCGGTCATCCCCAGGTGGGCGAGCAGGACGCCGAGGAAGACGTCGCCCGCGCCGACCGTGCTGCGCACCTGCGCGGGCTTCGCGGCGACGTCGAAGCGCATCCCCTTGGCGCGCAGGATCGCCCCGCCGGCGCCGAGCGTGACGATCGCGTGCTCCGCGCCGGCCGCCAGCAGCGACGCGGCCGCGGCCTCGGGCTCGCTCTCGCCGGTCATGAGCCGCGCCTCGAGCTCGTTGCACTTCACGAGAAAGGCGCCCGGGACGCAGCCGCCGGCCGCCGCGCCCGCGCGGCCGGGGTTGCCCTTCCAGCGCCCGAGCCGCAGGCTCGCGTCGAAGACGATCGGGCGGCCGAGCTCCAGGGCACGGTCGCGCGCCGCCGCGGTGACCGCTGCGGCGTCGGGCCGGGTGAGCGAGTTGGAGGTGAAGAAGAGCGCGTCGCAGGCGTCGACGGCCTCGAGCAGCTGGCCGTCGAGCGCCTGCACCATCGCCGCCAGGCCCTCGCCATAGACCTCGTATGCGGCCTCGCCCGCCTCGTCGAGCGTCACGAACGCCAGCGCCGTCTGGGGCCCGTCCACGAGCGCGAACCAACGGAGGTCGAGGCCCTCGGCCGTGAGCCGGTCGCGCAGCCAGACGCCCCAGCGGTCGTTGCCGGCGCCGCCTGCGAGCACGATGTCGGCGCCGGCACGGGCCGCCGCAACCGCGACGTTCGCCGTCACCCCGCCGGCATAGGGCGCGAAGGAGTCGGCCTCGGACATCGAGGCGACCGGTCGCCGGCAGATGAGATCGACGACGGCCTCGCCGACGCAGAGGGTGCGCACAGCGTCAGGCTATCTTCCGCGGCCGTGCCAACCGTCATCGAGGAGACGATCGAGCTCGACGACCAGCCCGTCTTCCTGCGGCGCGCGGGCGACGACGACGTGCCGATCGTCTACCTGCACGGGATCCCGACGAGCTCGTTCGACTGGATCGAGCCGCTGCGCCTCGGCGGCGGGATCGCCGTGGACCTGCCCGGCTTCGGGCGCAGCGGCAAGCGCGGCGACCTCGACTATTCGCTGGACGGGCACGTCGCGTTCCTGCACCGCCTGCTCGAGCATCTCGCGCTGGACCGCGTGCGGCTGTGCCTGCACGACTGGGGCGCGGCCGTCGGGCTGCGCTGGGCGATGGAGCACCCCGAGCGCGTCCAGCGGCTCGTCGTCGTCGACGGCGTCCCGCTGCTGGCCGGGTTTCGCTGGCGCGGGCCGGCGCGCTTCATCCGCCTTCCGCTGGTCGGCTCGGTCGCCGTCGGCTTCGCCACGGAGCGGGTCCTGCGCCGCCTGTCGCGGCGCGCCTCGGCGGGCGACGGGCCGATGCCCGCGCAGTTCCTCGCAGCCGTCAGCGAGCACTTCGATCTCGGCACGGAGCGCGCGCTGCTGCGCCTGCTGCGCAGCGCCTCGCCGCAGCTGCTCGCCGAGGCGGGCGCCGGCCTCGGCGCGATCGACGCTCCCGCGCTCGTGCTCTGGGGCGCAGGGGACCCGTGGATCCCGGCGCGCTTCGGCGCCGGCTACGCGGCGACGCTCGGCGATGCGACGCTCGAGGTCGTCGACGACGCCGGGCACTGGCCCTGGATCGACCGCCCGGAGCTCGCCGAGCGAATCGTGGCCCACCTCGACGGCTGACCGCGCGGGCGAACCCTGCGAGGGTTCGCGCGATGAGCCGGCGCCTGCTGTACAGCCCGATCGTCGTCGCGGCGCTCGGGGCGCTCGCCTACCTGCTCGTCGACCCGCCGAGCGCCGACCTCGCCGCGCAGGAGTACCGCGCGGGGCTCGTGCGCGACGGCGGCCTGGGGATCTGGGACAACGGCTGGTACGCGGGCCATCACACGCCCGCCTACAGCGTGCTCTTCCCGCCGCTGGGCGCGCTGCTCGGCGTCAAGCTCGCGGGCGCGCTCGCGGCGGTCGCCGCGACCGCCCTCTTCGCGCGCCTGGCCGCGCGCCGCTGGCCGGGCGGACCCGCGCTCGCGGCGGGCCTGTGGTTCGCCCTGGCGACCGTGGCGACGCTCATGACGGGCCGGCTGACGTTCCTGCTCGGCGCCGCGCTCGGGCTCGCCGCGCTGCTCGCCCTCGCGCACGGGCGGCGCGCGGGCGCCGCGGCACTGGCCGTGGCCACGACGCTCGCGTCGCCCGTCGCGGGGCTGTTCCTCGCCCTCGCCGCCGTCGCCTGGGGCCTGGCCGCGCCGGGGCGGCGCGCCACCGGCGCGCTGCTCGCCGCAGCCGCGCTCGCACCCGCCGTCGCGCTCGGCGCGCTCTTCCCCGAGGGCGGCAGCGAGCCGTTCGTCGCCTCGGCGTTCTGGCCCGCGCTCGCGGCGATCGTCGCGGTCGCGCTCCTGCTGCCCGCGCGCGAGCGGGCGCTGCAGATCGGCGCCGGCCTCTACGCGCTCGCCTGCATCGCGGCGTTCGCGTTCGCGACGCCCCTGGGCGGCAACGTCACGCGCCTCGGGGCGCTCGTGGCGGGGCCGGTCGTGCTCGGCGCGGTCGGCGGCCGGCGGCGGCCCGCGCTGCTCGTCGCGCTCGCACTGCCGCTCGCCTACTGGCAGCTGTACCCGGCGGTGCGCGACGTCGCCCGCGCCGCGGGCGATCCCGCGGTCGCCGCGGCCTACCACGCGCCGCTGCTGCATTTCCTCGAGGGGCGCCCGGGCACGTTTCGCGTCGAGATCCCGTTCACCGAGAACCACTGGGAGGCGGCGCGCGTGGCGCCGCGGGTCCCGCTCGCGCGCGGCTGGGAGCGCCAGCTGGACCGCCGCTACGCGAGGCTCTTCTATGACGGCTCGCTGAACGCCGCGACCTATCGCGCCTGGCTGGACGACAACGCCGTCGCGTACGTCGCGCTGCCCGACGCCCGCCTGGACTACGCCGCCCGCGACGAGGCGCGGCTCGTCGCGCGCGGGCTGCCCTACCTGCGGCCGGCCTGGAGCGACGCCCATTGGCGCGTGTTCGCCGTGCGCGCCCCCGCGCCGATGGCGGCGGGCCCCGCGCGCGGGCCGGTCACCCTGACGACGGGCGGCTTCGAGCTGCAGGCTCGGGGGCGCGGGACGGCGCTCGTGCGCGTGCGCCACTCGCGCTGGTGGCGCGTGACGGCCGGGGGCGCCTGCGTGCGCAACGGTCCCGGCGGCATGACCGAGCTGCGGGTCACGCGGCCCGGAACCGTGCGCGTGCAGGCACGTCTGAGGGGCCGGTCCTGCCGGAGCTGACACGTTGTCACCGTCGGTCACATGCGCCCGTTAGGATGGCCTTCGTCCCATGACCGCTCGCCTCAGCTCGTTCCAGGCGCGCCTCTTGCCCCACGGTCCGCTCGACGTGGTGCGCCAGGTGCTGCTGTTCATGGCCGCCTACCAGCTCTACCGGCTGACGCGCGGCTTCGTGAACCATCCCGACGCAGCGACGGCGGCGTTTCAGAATGCCCGCGACCTCATCGGCGTGGAGCGCACGCTCAACATCTTCATCGAGCCCTCGCTGCAGACGTTCGCGGCCGGCCAGCAGTGGCTGCTGGACGGGTCGGCCTGGATGTACATCAACGCGCAGACGTCGATCACGCTCGGTGCGCTCGCCTGGCTGTACCTCTTTCGCAACCCGAGCTTCTACTTCGTGCGCAACATGTTCCTCGTCGCCTTCGCGGTCGCCTGCGTCGGGTACGCCGTCTTTCCGACCGCGCCGCCGCGCTTCTTCCCGGAGTGGGGGTTCTTCGACGCCGTCTCGGACTTCACCGGCGTGCCCCAGGACAGCGTGACGATCGGCAAGCTCTTCAACCCCTACGCGGCCGTGCCGTCGATGCACGTCGGCTTCGCGCTCATGATCAGCATCCCGCTGGCGCGGCTCGTGCGCTGGCGCGCGCTGAAGGTCTTCTGGTCGATCTATCCGCTGATCGTCGTCTTCGTCATCGTCGTGACGGCCAACCACTTCATCGCCGACGCCGTCCTGGGCGCCTGCGCGGCGGGCATCGGCGCGCTCGTCGCGACGGGCATGGCGCGGCTGCGACCCGCGGTCTGGCGCTTCCAGCCCGAGCCCCGCGGCGAGGCCGCCGCCCAGCTCGGGCCGCGCACCGACGTCGCGCCGGCGACGACTTGATGCGGGCGGAGACCGAGCAGCCGCCGCCGCCGACCGAACCCGTGCCTCCGGCCGCACGAGGGGCGCGACGGTCGCGCCGCGACACGCCGACCGCGCGGCGCCTGGAGCTGCTGCGCGACAAGCTCGTCGCCTCGCGCCTGACGCCCAACCAGATCTCGATGGCGGGCTTCGTCCTGAACGTCGTCGCGGCGGTGCTCGTCTGGCAGCACGAGTTCTTCATCGGCGGCCTCGTCTTCATCATCGGCTCGATCTGCGACACGCTCGACGGCGGCTACTCGCGGATGTCGGGCAAGGGCACGCCGTTCGGCGCGTTCCTGGACTCCACCCTGGACCGCATCGTCGAGGGCTTCGTCCTCACCGCCATCGCGGTGACCTTCACCCAGGACGGCGACGAGCTGGCGGTCGCCGCCGTCGTCGTGGCGGTCATGGCGTCGCTCGTCGTGTCCTACACGCGGGCGCGCGCCGAGGCCCTCGGCGTCGAGTGCAAGGTCGGCATCGCCGACCGCCTCGTCCGCGTCATCATCCTGTCGGCGGGGCTCGTCTTCGCCGATCTCGGGGCCCTCGCGCCCGCGGTCTACGTGCTCGCGGCCCTGACGAGCTTCACGGTCGTGCAGCGCATCCTCCACGTCAAGCGCCAGCTCACGCAGCCGGCGCCCGTGTAACGAGCACCAGATCCCGGGGTGTTAGCCCCGGAACGGTCACACGAAGGGAAACGAACAGCACATGAGCCCCACCAACGGCAACGGCGCACACTCCTCCAACGGCGCGTCCCGCTACCAGGCAGACAAGGTGCGCGTCGCGATCGTCGGCGTCGGCAACTGCGCGAACGCCTTCGTGCAGGGCGTCCACTACTACCGCGACGCCGACCCCACCGTGGACGTCCCGGGCCTCATGCACGTCGACCTCGGCGGCTACCACATCTCCGACATCGAGTTCACGGCGGCGTTCGACATCGACAAGGAGAAGGTCGGCAAGGACCTCGGCACCGCGATCTGGTCGGGCCAGAACGACACGATCAAGTTCGCGAAGGTCCCCAAGAAGCTCGACGTCCCCGTGTATCGCGGGATGACGCACGACGGCCTCGGCAAGTACCTCAAGCAGAAGATCGAGAAGGCTCCCGGCGAGACCGCCGACATCGTCTCGATCCTCAAGGAGACCCACACCGACGTCGTCGTCTCCTACCTGCCGGTCGGCTCGGAGGACGCGACGAAGTGGTACGTCGAGCAGATCCTCGAGGCCGGCTGCGGCTTCGTGAACTGCATCCCGGTCTTCATCGCCCGCGAGGAGTACTGGAACAAGCGCTTCAAGAAGGCCGGCCTGCCCGTCGTGGGCGACGACATCAAGTCCCAGGTCGGCGCGACGATCGTGCACCGCAACCTCGCCCGCCTCTTCCACGACCGCGGCGTGAAGCTCATGCGCACGTCGCAGCTCAACGTGGGCGGCAACATGGACTTCTTCAACATGCTCGAGCGCGAGCGCCTGGAGTCCAAGAAGATCTCCAAGACCAACGCCGTGACCTCGATCATGGGCCACGACCTGCCGCCGGGAGACGTCCACGTCGGGCCCTCGGACTACGTGCCGTGGCTCACCGACCGCAAGTGGGCGCACATCCGCCTCGAGGGCAACGCCTTCGGCGACGTCCCGCTGACCGCCGAGCTCAAGCTCGAGGTCTGGGACTCGCCCAACAGCGCCGGGATCGTCATCGACGCTGTGCGCTGCTGCAAGCTCGCGCTCAACCACGGCCTCTCCGGTCAGCTCGACGGGCCGTCGTCCTACCTCATGAAGTCTCCGATGAACCAGCGCCCCGACGACGAGGCCCATTCCGACACCGAGAAGTTCATCGCGAAGTACAGCCGCCGGCCCGGCACCGATCCGAAGGCCGCAGCCAAGGCGCCGGCGAAGAAGAAGACTCCGGCCGCCGGCAGCTGACCGCAGCCCCGGGCTCGGCAACCGCCGAGCCCGCCGTCGTCCGCGCGTAGGATGGCGGCCATGAGCCCGGACGACGCAGGCCGTCAGGCGCCAGCGCCCACGCCCCCCGAGGACCCGCCCGCGGCGCCGGCGCGCACGCTCGCGTCGCTCGCCCTCGACGCCGCCGGCGAGCATCGCGGGACCGCGCTGCGCTATGCGCAGGGCAGCGCCTGGAAGCAGATCTCCTACCCCGCCCTCGGCGAGGGCGTCCGGCAGCTCGCCAAGGGCCTGATCGGCCTGGGCGTGCAGGCCGGCGACCGCGTCGCGATCCTGTCCAACACGCGCGCGGAGTGGACGCTCGCGGACTTCGGCGGGCTCTGCGCAGGCGCCGTCGTCGTGCCGGTCTACCAGACCAACTCGCCGGAGGAGTGCCAGTACGTCCTCGAGCACTGCGGCGCGACCGCGATCTTCTGCGAGGACGAGGCGCAGCTCGTCAAGCTGCGCGAGATCCGCGCCGACCTCCCCGCGCTGCGCCATGTCGTCGTCTTCGACGGGCCGGCCGAGGACGCCATGTCGATGGAGGCGCTGCGCGAGCACGGCAGCGAGGTCTCCGACGAGCGCCTCGCCGAGCGCCTCGCCGCGATCGCAGCCGACGACGTCGCGACGGTCGTCTACACCTCCGGCACGACCGGCCCGCCCAAGGGCTGCATGCTCACCCATGCCAACCTCTGCTCGGTCGTGGACATGGTCAAGTCCCGCCTGGAGCGCACGCCCGGCCCGAACGTCATCTACATCTTCCTGCCGCTGGCCCACGTCCTCACGCGGCTCGTGCAGCTCTTCGGCGTCGCCGAGGGCTTCGAGCTCGCCTACTGGCGGCGCGACCCGAAGAAGATCATCGAGGACGTCGCGATCACGAAGCCGACGTACCTGCCGTCCGTGCCGCGGATCTTCGAGAAGATCCACAGCGCCGCGACGGCCAGGATCGAGGAGGCCGGGGGGGCGAAGCTCAAGCTCTTCCGGTGGGCGTTCCGGGTCGGCCGCAAGGTGCGCGCGCGCGAGCAGCAGGGGCGCCCGCTCGGGCGCCTGCTCGAAACCCAGTACAAGGTCGCCGACACGCTGGTGCTCGACAAGGTCCGCGCCCTCTTCGGTGGGCGCATCGAGCTCGCGCTGACCGGCGCGGCGCCGATCGACGAGGAGATCCTGACCTTCTTCCACGCCGCCGGAGTCTGGGTGCTGGAGGGCTACGGCATGACCGAGACCTGCGCGGTCGTGACGCTCAACTCGATTCCCGAGCACCAGGTCGGCACCGTCGGCCGCCCGCTGCCGGGCACCGACATCCGCATCGCCGACGACGGCGAGATCCTCATGCGCGGGCCGCAGATCTTCACGGGCTACTACCACGACGAGAAGGCGACGAAGGCGACGCTGCAGGACGGCTGGCTGCACTCCGGCGACCTCGGCGAGATCACGCCCGACGGCTACCTGCGGATCACCGGCCGCAAGAAGGACCTCATCATCACGTCGAGCGGCAAGAACGTCTCGCCGTCGAACCTCGAGACCGCGCTCACCCAATGTCGCTGGATCTCCCAGGCGGTCGTCTACGGAGACCGCCGCCAGTACCTCACCGCCGTCCTGACGCTCGACGCCGACGAGGCGCCGGCGCTGGCCGAGAAGCTCGGCCTCGCCGACAGCAGCGACATCTCAGCGCTCGCCGCCGACCCCGCCGTCCGCGCCGAGCTGCAGTCCGCCGTCGACGAGACGAACAAGCGCTTTGCGCGGATCGAGCAGGTCAAGCGCTTCGCGATCCTCGAGCGCGACCTCTCCCAGGAGCACGACGAGCTCACGCCGACGCTGAAGGTCAAGCGCAACGTCGTCTACGAGCGCTACGCGGACGTCTTCAAGGGTCTCTACGACAACTGACCCGCGACGGCGCGGCCAATCGACACCAGGAGGTCACGATGCCGAAGCATCTGCTGCACGACGAGTCCACGCCACGGGAGCCGGCCGGAGGCCGTTCGTGACCGTCTTGCGCCTGGAGCACATCGGCATCGTCGTCGACGACCTCGCCGCGGCGACCGCGTTCTTCGCCGCACTCGGCCTGGAATCGGAGGGCGAGGCGTCCGTCGAGGGCAGCTTGGTGGACCGCATCAACGGGCTCGAGGGCGTGCGGGCGGATATCGTGATCCTGCGGACCCCGGATGGCAACGCCAAGGTCGAGCTGGCCACGTACCGCTCGCCCTCATACGAGGGCGACGACGGGCCCGCGCCGGCCAACGCCCCAGGCATCCGCCACATCCTCTTCGTCGTCGACGACATCGAGGCATCCCTCGCCGGTCTGCGAGCGCATGGCGGCGAGCTGGTCGGCGAGCTGGTGAACTACGAGAACAGCTACCGGCTCTGCTACGTGCGTGGCCCGGCCGGGATCATCGTCGAACTGGCGGAAAAGATCGGCTGATGGGCGTCGCCTGCATGCCCTGCGGCAGCCTGTGAACGCGCGCTGGGCTGCGGTCAGAGCGTTTCGACGACGTGGGCCTCGAAGACCTCCGGTTGACCTGTGAACTGGACCCCGGCCTCCTCCAGCCTCGGTCGCAGCTTCTCGCCGAACGCAGCGAGTTGCTCCTGCGACTCCCAGACCTCGCTCACGCGGATGTCCTGCTCGTCGCCGAAGCAGACGTGCAGCCGGCAGCCCTCAGGCGGCCACTCGCCGGACTCTTCCAGCGCAGCGCGAACGGCGTCGTACTGCTGCTTGGTCACGCTCGAGAGCGGGAACCGGACAACGATGCTCATCGTGGGCCTCCAGAGTTGATCTCCTGCGACCTTAGCTCCGACACCAGAGGCCCGCAACGCCCCCGCACCTCGTTCGGCTGACGATCGCGAGTGGGGCGAGCGGAGCCGTTGCGCTGTCGGACCGGCGTGCGGCAATCGGCCACGAGCGCACGAGGCTGCCCCTTGATCGCGCGACAAATCACACAGACGGCCGAGCGCGGGTTAGCGTCGCCGTTCAACGACCCGAGAGGGGGAGCGAATGAGGGCTTTACCGCCGCTGGCCGTGGCGTTGATTCTCACCTCGAGCGGGCTCGCGGCCTGCGGGGACGCAGAAGACGGTGGGGGTGACGCAGTCGACACTGCTCGCCCGCGCTCGAGCGCCCAGGACCTCAGCCGGTTTCTGATGCGCAAGGGCGAGGAGCCCGGGTTCAGTCCGGGCGCGGCTCCCGGCGCAAGGCCTCGATCGCGCGAGACGATCACGGGCCTCAAGGCGTTCGTGAAGGACATGCGTCTGGCGCCGGCCGACGAGCGCCGCCTGCGCAGCGAGGGGTTCATCTCGTTCACCGTCGAGCCGATCCGCGGCCCACAGTCAGCCGGGGTCATGAACGTCGCCCTGTACGAGACGGCCCAAGGCGCAGAGCACAGCCTGGCGCACGAGTTGCGCCCGGACGTCATCCGCGCGTTCGGCCCCGTCGAGAACCTCCGGTTCTTCACCGTCCAGGGCGTTCCGGGCGCGCGCGGATGGACGGCGTCCGAGCCCCGCGTCGGCAACGTCCAATGGGTGCAGGGTCGGTGCATGTTCGTCCTCGGAAACCAGGGTCCCGGTCCCTTCGTCAGCCCGATGTCGGCCGGCGTGCAGGCGATCTACGAGCGGACAAACGGGCGGTGCCCGTAGCGTCGGCTCTCGACGCGGCGGCGTGAACGAGTGGCTCCAGGCTCTCCCAGGAGCCCGATGAGTGATTGCATGTCGAGAAGCCCTGACCGGCTCCGCTCACGAGGTGAAGGGCCTCGACAGGCGCGGCCCGCGACACCAGGAGAACCCCGATGCCGAAGTTCCTGCTGCTCAAGCACTACCGCGGCGGCCCGGAGCCGCACCGTCGCGTCCCCCCGATCGACCAGTGGGCGCCCGAGGACGTCGAGGCGCACATGGCCTTCCAGCATCACGTCAGCGAGCTGCTCGAATCCAACGGCGAGTACGTCGACGCGCAGGCACTCACGCCGACTCGCACCTGGGTGCGCTACGGCGGCCCGGACGCCGCCCTCGTCACCACCGACGGCCCCCATCCCGAGACCAGCGACCTCGTCGCAGGCTGGTGGATGATCGACGTCGATTCGCACGACCGTGCCGTCGAGCTCGCGGCCTACGTCTCCTCCGAGCCCGGCCCGGGCGGGGAGCCGCTGTACGAGTGGATCGACGTCCGCGAGGTCATGTGGGAGCGTGCTGAGACGACTGACGCGGCGTGATCGACGAGCCGGCGCGACGGCTGGATGCGTTCTCGCCCGAATCCGCGCTGCACGGGTTCGGGCGGGACCTCATCCCGCGGGTGCTCGCGGGCCTGGTCCGGCGGGGCGAGGACTTCGACGCCGCTGAGGACGCGCTGCAGGAGGCGCTGCTGGAGGCGCTGCGGGTGTGGCCCGAGCATCCGCCGCGCGACCCGCGCGCGTGGCTGGCGACGGTCGCGACCCGCCGGCTCGTCGACGCCCGTCGCAGCGAGGCCGCCCGCCACCGCCGCGAAGCGACGAGCGCCGGATCGCCCGAGCCGTGGGCGCGCGGGCCTGTCATCCGCGAGGACGGCGACGACACGCTCTTCCTGCTCTTCTGCTGCTGCCACCCCGGCCTCGCGCCCGCCTCCCAGGTGGCGCTGACCCTGCGCGCCGTCGGCGGCCTCACCACCCAGGAGATCGCCGACGCCTTCTACGTGCCGGAGGCGACGATGGCGCAGCGGATCAGCCGGGCCAAGCGCGCGCTGGCCGGCCCGCCCGCCCGCCGCCTGGACCGGCCCGGTGACCTCGCCGTCGTGCTGCGCGTGCTCTACCTCATCTACACGGCCGGGCATCCGCGCCCGCGGACCGGCCCGCACGCCCAGGACCTGGCGCGCGAGGCGATCCGGCTCGCCCGCCAGCTCACGCTCGCCACCCAGGAACCGGAGGCGCGCGGGCTGCTCGCGCTCATGCTCCTCAACCACGCCCGCCTTCCTGCGCGACTGGACGCCGAGGGTCGCATCGTCACGCTCGACCGCCAGGACCGTGGCCTGTGGGACACCCGCGAGATCGCCGAGGGCGTGCGCGTCCTGCAATCGGCGCTGGCCGTCCAGCGCCCCGGGCGCTACCAGATCGAGGCCGCCATCGCCGCCCTGCACGACGACGCGGTCGGCGCCGAGAAGACCGACTGGCCGCAGATCCTCGCCTGGTACGACGACCTCGTCGCCCTGACCGACGACCCGGTGCGCCGGGACCCCGCCGCCGTGCTCGGCCGCGCGGTCGCGGTCGGCCACGTCCTCGGTCCGGCCGCGGGGCTGCATGAGACCGACCGGCTGCGCGAGGTGCTCGGCGACCGCCACCGCTGGCACGCCGTCCGCGGCCACCTGCACGAGCTCGGCGGCGACCTGCCCGCTGCCGCCACGGCGTACGCCGAGGCCGCACGGCGCGCGACGAACGTCGCCGAGCGCGACCACCTGATCCGTCAGGCCGCCCGCGCTCGCGCCATGCTGTGACGGGCCCGCCGAGGCTCGCCCGTATCCTCAGGACGTGCCCTTCCAGTCCCTCGCCATCGCCCATGTGACGTCCTATCCGTGGGGCGGCGGCCGCCACGAGATCACGACCTACGTCGAGCGCGTCACGGCCGAGCTGAGCGCCCGCGGGCACCGCGTGCTGATCGTGGCGCCATCGCGCTCCCAGGAGGCCGTCCGCGACACGCGCGCGGCGATCCGCGCCGCGCGCGAGGACCCGTCGTCGCTGCTGCCCGAGGCGGGCGCGCCGCCCCGGGTGCTCGCGGTCGGCGATGCGCTGCCCGACCTGCCGGGCGCCGGCCGCCGCGTGCCGGCGCTGCCCGTCGACGTCTCCCGGACGATCGAGGACCTGCTCACGATCGTCGCGCTGGACGTCTGCCACGTCCACGACCCGTTCGCGCCCTCGACCTCGAGCGCCGCGCTGCGCCACTCGCGCGCGCTGAACGTCGGCACCTTCCACGCGCCGACCGAGCGCCTGCTGTCGACGCAGGTCGCACGCAAGGTCGTCCAGCTCGTGTTCGGCCGCCTCGACGCGCGCACCGCGAGCTTCGCCACCACCTGCGCGCTCATGCAGCGCTGGTTTCCCGCCGACTACCGCGTGCTGCTGCCGGGCGCCGACCCCGCGCCGCCGCGCCCGGCCCGCGACCCCGCGGCGCCCGTGCGGATCGGCTTCGTCGACGACGAGGAGCGCGCCGCGCTGCGGTTGTTCCTGCGCGCGCTGCGGCGCCTGGAGCCCGCCGGAAGCTGGGAGGTCACGATCCTCTCCGCGCGCGGCCCGTCGAGCAGCACGCCGCTGCGTCCCGAGCTCGAGGAGCGCGTGCGCTACGTCACCCCCCGCGAGCTGAGCGAGGAGGAGGCCCTCGCGAGCTTCGACGTGCTCGTCGCCGGCTCGGACGGCGCCGGGCCGGCGCCCACGCTCCTGCTGCGCGCGATGAACGCCGGCGTCGTGCCGCTCGCGTCACGGCTGCCCGTCTACGAGGAGGCGCTGGACCACGGCGAGCGCGGCCTGCTCTTCGAGCCGCGCGACGTGGACACGCTCGCCGCCCAGCTCGCACGGCTCGTCGACGACCGCGCCCTGCGCGAGCGTCTCGCCGCGGCCGCGGCACCGCTGCGCGAGCTGCTCACCTGGCAGCGCGTCACCGACGAGCTCGAGGACGTCTATCGCTCGATCGTCGCGCGTCGCCACCCGCTCGGCGGCAACCCCGCGGTCCGTGCCCGTCTGCGCGGGCGTCCCCGCATCGACGTGGACCTGCACATGCACACCGACCACTCGCATGACTGCGCGACGCCCGTCGAGGTGCTCCTGGCGACCGCGCGCGAGCAGGGCCTCGGGGCGATCGCCGTCACCGACCACAACGTCGTCACGGGCGCGCTGGAGGCGCGCGAGAAGGCGGCCGGGTTCGGGGTGAAGGTCATCGTGGCCGAGGAGGTCAAGACCGCCGACCAGGGCGAGGTGATCGGCCTGTTCATCGAGGAGCAGATCCCCCGCGGCCTGACGCTCGCCGAGACGATCGCCGAGATCAGGCGCCAGGGCGGCCTCGTCTACGTGCCCCACCCCTTCGACCGGATGCATGCGGTCCCCGACTACGAGCACCTGCTGGGCATCGTCGACGACATCGACGCCATCGAGATCTACAACCCGCGCGTCGCGATCGGGTCCTTCAACGAGGAGGCCGAGCGCTTCGCCGCGAAGTACCGGATCGTCGCGGGCGCCGGCTCGGACTCGCACGTCGCCCAGGGCCTCGGCTCCGTGCGCCTCCGGATGGCCGACTTCGACGGGCCCGAGGAGTTCCTGGAGTCGCTGCGCGACGCGGAGATCACGACGAAGCCGTCGTCGCTGCTCTACGTGCAGGCGCTGAAGTTCCTCGAGACGAAGGCGACGCCGCCCGCGGCGCGCGCCGCCCGGCGCGAGCGGCGGGTGCGGCGGGCGACGCGCAAGTCGTGATGCACGCGCAGGGTCGTCCGTCGCGGCCGTCGAAACCACGGCCAGCCATGCCTGCGACCGACGACGAGATCCGCGAGAAGTACCTCGAGCGAGCGATTCGCGAGCTCAACACCTTCACGCGCGAGCTGCAGGCCTGCCCGCACTGCCCGCGTGGTCATCTGATGCCGGTTCTCGGGTCGGGCCACCCGCAGGCGGACATCATGCTGCTCAAGCACGCGCCGATGCCGCCGGAGATCGAGGAGGGCGTCGCCTTCTACGGGCGCGCCGGCGCCGCGCTGATGAAGGCCTTCAAGCGCCTGGCGATCGACCCGCTCGCGGTCTACGGGACGCTCTGCGTCAAGTGCCCGGTCACCGACACGTCGCTCGCAGACCCGGCCTGTATCGAGCGACTCGTCGAGGAGATCGCCATCGTGCAGCCGAAGATCATCGTCGTCATGGGCGAGGACCCGCTCGCGGTGCTCAACGACCTCGCGCTGCCGCTCTCACGCGACGTGCTCGCGCAGCCGGGCGAGGTGCAGCGCCTCACGCCGTCGATCGAGGCGCTCTACGTGCCGAACATCGACGAGGCGCTCGACGAGGAGGCGGCCAAGCGCGCGTTCTGGTCGGCGTTCAGGGTGCTCGGCGAGTGGTACGCCGACCTGCCCCCGTACTGAGTCCCCGCCGGCGCCGACGCCCCGGCCCGGGGACCCTCGCGTTCGCAGCGCCGCTCCTGGCGCTCACGTACTTCCTCGCAGCGCCGGCCCTGCCCGCGCTGCCCGCGGGCGACGCCACGACGATCGTGGCCGGCGGCATCGGGCTGCTGATGGTCGCCTTCAGCACGCTGGCGATCGTGCCGGCGGCGGACGCGCTCATCGGCCCGCTGCTGATCGCCGGCGGGGCGGGGCTCGTCGCCGCGGCGCTGAACGCCGACACGGTCAACGGCGTCGGCGCGGGCGCGAACGTCGCCGAGGCGCTCGTCGCAGGCGCGATCGGCCTGCTGTTCGCGCGCTGGCTGCAGACGCCCGTCATCGCCATCGCCGTCCCGATCTTCGTCGGGGCGATCGACGTCTGGTCGGTCGCCAGCGGACCGTCGTCGCGACTGCTCGACAACGGCACGGAGACCGTCGACCCGCTGAGCTTCGACCTGCCCGCCTGGGGCGACATGGGCAGCGCCGGGCATCTCGGCCTCGCCGACGCCCTCTTTCTCTCGATGTTCGCGGCTTGGAGCTGGCGCTACAACCTGCGGCGCGGCCCGACGATCGCCGGCCTGGCGATCGGGCTCGTCGCGTCGCTCGGGCTCGGCGTCGCACTGGATCGCGCGATCCCGGCGCTGCCGCTCATCGCCGCGGGCTACCTGCTGCCGAACCTCGACCGCATCCCGGCGCTGCTGCGCCACGGCAGCGCGGAGCCCGACGCCGAGACGGGCTGATCAGCCCTGCGGGGCGCGCCAGGCATCCAGGAGCCTGACGCGCGTCCCGGTACGCAGCACGGCGTTTGAGTAGATCCGCGCCGCGACGCGCACGAGGACAAGCGTGCTCGCCACGAGCACCGCCACCGACAGCACGACATGCGTCAGGGGCATCTCGCCCGCGATGAGCCTCACCGGTGCGATCATCGGCGCGGTCGGCGGCACGAACGACAGCACGGTCGCAAGCGTCCCGCCCGGCTCGTCGATCGCTGCGAAGGAGAGCAGGTACGAGCCGACCAGGACGATCGTCAGCGGCCCGGTGGTGTTCTGGATGTCCTCCTGACGCGAGACGAGCGCGCCGGCGACGGCGAACAGGCACGAGAAGAACGCATACCCGAGGACAAACCACGCGAGCACGATCCCGAGCGCCCCGACGGCGCCGCCGCCGAGGTCCAGGGCACCGGTCGCCAAGGCGAGCAGGGTCCCCACCGTCCCGATCAGCAGGAGCTGGCCGAGGCCGACGACCCCGATGCCGAGGATCTTGCCGGCGAGGAGCTGACGGGGGCGGATCGTCGCCAGCAGCACCTCGACGATGCGCGACGTCTTCTCCTCGACCACCCCGGATGCCACCCAGAACCCGTACGTGAGGAGCTGGACGTAGAGGATCAGCACAGCGACGAACGCGAGCGACTGCTGCTGGTCTGCGTGCGGATCGACGGTCTCCAGCGAGCGCACCGGCAACGGCGGGGGCTGCTGCGCGCGCTGGCGCACGAGGCGGGCGCCCTCCTGCAACGCGACGCCGAGCGCGTCGTCGAGCTCCTTGCGCGCCACGATCGCGTCGGCCGCGCGCGTGATGCCGGCATCCGCATCGCCCGCGCGCACCGCCCGCCGGACGGCGACGTCGTCTGCGACGCGCACGATCTGGATGCGGGCATCGAGCGGGCGCGTCGCAGGCTGCGACGCACGCGCCAACCGCTCGGCCTGAGGGCCGGCGACGGCGACCTTGAACGTGTCGGTCCCGCCGAGACCGATCGCAGCCGGCAGGACGGTGATCGCGGCGAGGATCACGAGCGTCACGAGCGTCGAGATCAGCAGTGAGCGCTCGCGCAACCGCTCGACGATCTCGCGGCGGGCGACGAGCGCGATGGCGGTCCGCGGCCTCACGCTGCCACCACGCCGCGGAAGAGCTCGGCGAGCGTCGGCTCCTCGCGCGCGAAGTGGCACACGCGACCGGCGGCGCGAGCGGCGTCGAGCAGCTGCTGCTCGCCGGCGTCCTCGAGCACGAGAAGCACGCCGCGCTCGTCCGCCGACAGGACGCGGACGCCCGTCACATGCTGCGCCCAGTCCGGTGCGGCGCCCCGAACGAGGACGCGCCAGGCCCCGCCGCCGCCGCGATCGCGCAGCTCCGCGACCGTCCCAGCGGCGACGAGGCGCCCGTCCTTGACGATCGCCACGGAGTCGCAGAGGCGCTCGACGAGCTCGAGCTGGTGGCTGGAGAACAGCACGGGCACGCCCGCCGCCGCACGCTCGCGAAGGACCTCGCTCATGACGTCGACGCCCATCGGATCGAGACCCGAGAACGGCTCGTCGAGGATCAGCACCGCAGGCTCGTGGACGAGCGCCGCCGCGAGCTGGACGCGCTGCTGGTTGCCGAGCGACAGCGCCTCGATGCGATCCGAGGAACGGTCGCCGAGCCCCATGCGCTCGAGCCAGCGCGCCGCGGCACCGGATGCCTCGGCGCGCGAGAGCCCGTGCAGTCGCGCCAGATATTCCAGCTGGCCGGCCGCGCGCATCTTGGGATACAGGCCGCGCTCCTCGGGCATGTAGCCGAAGCGCGGCCGCGTCGCGGCGTCGACCGGCCGGCCCTCCCACCGGACCTCGCCGGCATCGGCGGCGAGGACGCCGAGGACGATGCGCATCGCTGTGGTCTTGCCCGCGCCGTTGGGGCCGACGAAGCCGCAGATCGCACCGCCGGGGACGGCAAGGGAGAGCTCGTCCAGAGCCACCGTCTCCCCGTACCGGCGGCTCAGTGCGTCGAGTTCGAGCACTGCGCCCTGCCTACCCGCTCTCGCTCGGCTACGCGCCGGACCCTACGGCGCGAGGATGATCTTGCCGAGCTTGCCGCCGGCGGCGAAGCGCTCGTACGCCGCGGCGACGTCGTCGAGCGAGAACGTCTCGGCGACCGGCACCCGCAGCACGCCGCGCTCGAAGAGCGGCAGCACCTCACGCTCGAGCGCGCGCGCCGTGGCGGCCTTCTGCTCCAGGGGTCGCGCGCGCAGCGTCGACGCCATGATCCGCCCGCGCTTGGCCATGAGGGCGGCGAGGTTCAGCTCGGCCTTCGCCCCGCCGGCGATGCCGATGACGACGATGCGCCCGCCGGTCGCGAGCGCCTTGACGTCCGGGCCGAGGTTCGGCGCGCCGACGAGCTCGAGCACGACGTCGAACGGGCCGTGCTCCTCGAAGCCCTCGACGTCGATGACCTCGTCGGCGCCGAGCTGCTCGACGGCCTCGCGGGCGTCCGGGTTGCGGACGGTGGCCGTGACGTGGGCGCCCAGGGCGTGGCCGAGCTGGACGGCGGAGGTGCCGACGCCGCCCGCGGCGCCATGGACGAGCAGGCGCTCGCCGGGGCGCAGCCCTGCTTGCGTGAAGAGCGCGTCGTGGGCCGTCGTGAAGACCTCCGGCAGGCCGCCGGCGTCGGGGAACGCGACGCCGTCGGGCACCGGCATGAGCTGGCGCTCGTGGACGACCGCGAGCGCAGCCTGCCCGCCGCCGCCGACGATCCCCATGACGCGGTCGCCCTCGGCGAAGCGGCGCGCGCCCGGGCCGGTCGCCGCAACCTCGCCCGCGAGCTCCAGGCCCGGGATGTCGGGCGGGCTGCCGGGGGGCGCGGGGTAGCGGCCGCGGCGCTGGAGCATGTCCGCCCCGTTGATGCCCGCCCCGCGGACGCGGACGAGGACCTGGCCCGCGCCCGGCTCGGGATCGGGGTGCTCTTCGACGAGGACCTCGCCGTCGCGGATCGTGGCGGCACGCATCCCGGCGAGTCTAAAGATGCGCGTTCGGGTTGCATCCGTGACGTAAGCTCAACGTGTGTCGACGCCCGCGGAGGCCTACCGCCTGACCGGCATCTCGCCGAAGGCGTACGAGCACCCCGCCGACCGCGCCGCCACGGCGGCCCTCGCCTCGATCCCGATGCTCGACCTCGTCGTGCGCAAGCTCATCGAGTTCGGCTACGAGCGCGCCCTGCGCCAGACCTACCTCGGCGCCTCGGTGCGGTTGGGGCCCGACCAGCTGCCGGCCATCTGGACGCGCTATCAGCACATCCTCGGCGTGCTGGACATCTCCGAGGAGTACGACCTCTACATGACCGCCGAGCCGATCGCCAACGCGATGGCGATCGGGGCGGGCAAGCCGATCCTCGTCCTCAACAGCGGGACGGTCGCGTTGCTCGGCGACGACGAGCTCGAGGCCGTCATCGCGCACGAGGTCGGGCATATCGCCTCCGACCACGTCCTCTACCGCACGGCGCTGCAGATCCTCCTGCGGCTCACCGGGCAGCGGCTCCCGATGGCCGCCGGCCTGCCGCTGCTCGCCGTCCAGCACGCGCTCCTGGAGTGGTCGCGCGCGACCGAGCTCACCTGCGACCGCGCCGCGGCGGTCGTCACCCGCGACCCGCGCGTCGTCTGCAAGATGCTCATGACGATGTCGGCGGGCGCGAGGGCCGACGACCTCAACCTCGACGCGTTCATGCGCCAGGCGATGGAGTACAGCGAGGAGGGCGAGGGCCTGGACCGCCTGCAGCGCCTGCTCACGGACATGCGCCAGACGCACTCGCTGCCGGTCAAGCGCGTGCACGAGCTGCTCGCCTGGGTGCGCGACGGCGAGTACGACCGCATCGTCGGCGGCGAGTACGTCCGCCGCGGCCAGGAGCGCCCCGCGCGCGAGGAGGCCGCCGACGCTGCCGCGCACTACTCCGAGCGCTTCAAGGACCTCTTCAGCGAGGCCGGCACCCATGTCAACAGCGCCGGCCAGCAGCTCTCGGACTGGCTGAAGAGCCTCCAGGACAAGAACAAGCCCCCCAAGGGCGGGCCCGACGACGAGTAGTGGACCTCACCCCGGCTGAGATCCGCGTCCTCGGCTGTCTCCTGGAGAAGCAGCGCACGACGCCCGACACCTATCCGCTGACGCTCAACGCGCTGCGCGCCGCATGCAACCAGTCCACGAACCGCGATCCCGTCGTCGCCTACGACGAGCCGGCGATCCGCGATGCGATCACCCGCCTGCACCGCCGCCGCTGGGCGCGGCTGTCCAGCGGCGCGGGCAGCCGCACCTCGAAGTACCGCCACCTGCTCGACGAGTCGCTCACGAGCGCGCCCGACGAGCTGGCGATCCTCTGCGTGCTCATGCTGCGCGGCGCCCAGACGCCCGGTGAGCTCAAGGGGCGCGCCGAGCGGCTGCACCCCTTCGCCGACCTCGGCGCCGTGCACGCGACGCTCGCGCGGCTCATCGAGCGCGAGCTCGTCGCCCAGCTGCCGCGCCGGCCGGGCCAGAAGGAGGAGCGCTACGCGCACCGGCTCAGCGACGACGACGCGCCCGAGCCCGCCGGCGCCGCGGCGCCGTCCACCCCGGTCCACGAGGCGGCCGCCGCCGTCGTGCGTGCGCCGGGACGCCCGATGCCGGCCGCCCCCGAGCGCGAGCTCGTCGCGCCTGCGCTCGACGAGCGCGTTGCGCGCCTGGAGGCCGAGGTCGTGCAGCTGCGCGCCGAGCTGCGCGCGCTGCGCGGGCGCTGATGTCGGCAGCCGCCGGGGGGTGCGACATCGCCGCGCCGACAGCGCTCCTCGAAGCGTGAGCCGCGATCATGCGGCGATGGAGCCGCGCATCAGCCTCGTGACGCTGGGCGTCGCGGACCTCGGGCGCGCGAGGCGCTTCTACGAGCAGCTCGGCTGGCGTGGTCAGGAGGTGCAGGAAACGGTGTTCGTGCAGATCGGCGGGCTGGCGCTCGTGCTCTGGAGCCGCGAGAAGCTCGCGCGCGACTGTGGCTTGGAGGCCGAGCCGGCCGCGGGCTTCGGCGGGATCGTCCTGGCCCACAACGTCCGCACGCACGCCGAGGTCGACGAGATCGCCGCGGCAGCGCAGCAGGCCGGAGCGACGGTCACGCGGGCCCCGGCCGCGACGTTCTACGGCGGCTACGCGGCCGTGTTCACCGACCTCGACGGCCACGCCTGGGAGATCGCCTGCAACCCCGGCTTCCCACTCGCCGATGACGGCGCGCTCACGATCCCGGACATGAGCCCGGGATCCGGCAGCTAGCTCGCCGGCGTGCGGATGCTCAGCACGCGCACGGGCGCGGAGCCCGCCGCCGCCCAGGCGTGACCGACGCCCGGCGGGACCTGCGCCCACGAGCCCGCCGGCGCGCGCAGCTCGCGGTGGCCCGCGGTCAGGGCCAGCGCGCCCTCGAGCACGTAGAACGACGCGACGCCGTCGTGCGGCTCCACCGCCGGCGCCTGCTCGCCGGGATCGCGGCGCTCCTGCGCCACGCGGATCTCGTCGATGTCGGCGAGCACGGGGCCCGCCCCGGAGATGACGACGTCGGCGGGCGCACGGCCGCCGTCCGCGGGCGGATCGAACTGGTCGTAGGAGAGCTCGCGGCCGTCGCGGATCGCGCGCATGTAGTCCGCGAACCCGCTCCCCGGCGCATGGAGGTTGAGGTAGCGCACCTCGCGATCGCTGCCGTTGCGAAAGCCGTGGACGACGAGCGGCGGGACGCGCGCGAGCGACCCTGCGGGCACGGCCACGCCCTCGCCCTGCTCCCCGAGCCGCAGCGTCAGCTCGCCCGCGAGGACGTAGAAGAGGTCGACGTGCCGGCGATGGACGTGGAGGTCGGCGCCGTCGCGGCCGGCGGCGAAGCGCGACCAGGTCGCGTGCAGCCCGTCGACGTCGGAGAGGATCTCGACGCGGCGGTCCGGCGCGTCGCCGATGACCTCGCCGCCGCCCGGTCCGATGACGCTCGCGCTCGTGCGCACGGAGGCGACCGCCGTCAGCGCAGCGCGCTCAGGACCATGTCGCCCGGAGCGCGCCTCGCGGCGCCGGTGCAGGCATAGGAGCCGCGGCGGGCGGCGTACACGGCGCCGAGGCAGTCGCCGAACGCCATCTGCCCATAGGCGTTGGGATGAAACAGCTCCTGTGTCTGACCTTCGGCGATCGTGCTCGCGCTCACGGCGCGGCCCCACTCCGAGCCCACCGGCGACGGGGGGGACAGCAGCGAGACGGCCGACGTGGTCTTCGCGCAGACCTCGTGCCCCGTGAACGCGCGCAGGAGCTCGAGCACCTCGGCGCCGCGGCTGGCGGCGGCGGCCTTGACGGCGCTGCCGATGCGCGGCGCCGCGACGTCCTGCGCCCAGTTCATGTCGGCGTCGTAGAACGGGCAGCCCTCGACCGTCCGGCGCGGATCCACCTCGCCGTAGCGGGCGTCGGCGGCGTGCGGGATCACGACCGGATAGGTCTGCAGCACCAGGCGGTAGTCGCCGTCCGCGTAGCCCGCCGAGCGCATCGTGGCGCGGATCTCGTCGACGGCGTGCTCGATCTTCGCCGTCGCGGCCGCGATGTTGGCATCCGACAGCGCCGCGGCCTGGCTCTGGCTGCAGGGCGGCTGATGCGTGAGGTAGGCCTCGAAGCACGCGGTCACGATCGACGCGAAGCCGAGGTCGTTGCCGCCGACGGACACGACGATCATGCGCACGCGCGTCGAGCGCGCGATCGGCAGCAGCTGGTCGGCCTGCGGCGCCTCGCCGTGGGCCGTCGTGCCGCCGCTGGAGGAGCGCAGCAGGTTCGACGTCACCGCGCCCGAGCAGGCGATGTTCACGGAGCGCTCGACCGGCAGCCGGGCGGACAGGACCTCGGAGACGTCGGAGCGATGGCAGCCGTCGGCCGCCGTGCCGTCGACGTACACGCGGCTCTCGTCGTAGGACGCGCACAGCCCGAGCGTGAAGACGCACGCGCGGTCGCTGCCGTCGCGGTCCCCGACCGGGTTGGCGCTGTTGCCCAGCCAGCGGCCGGCCTCGCCGGAGATGTAGCTGTCGCCCATCGTCACGACGGCGGTGGGAGGGGGCGCGGCGAGCGCCGCCGACGTCCCGGCCGCGAAGACGACGACGACCGCGCAGAGCGCACGCGACAGGAGCAGCAGGCGGCGGGACACGGCCGAGAACTCTAGATGAACCCCCGCGTTCGATTCAAGTTCGACGACGTGGTCGCCGCTCCCGGAGGGGCCCTATGCGCGCTCCAGCAGCGCCACGCACTCGATGTGCGGGGTCTGGGGGAACATGTCGACCGGCACGACGCGGCGCAGCGCGTACCCGGCCTCGACGAGCTGCGCGGCGTTCGGCGCGAGCGTCGTCGGGTTGCAGGAGATGTAGACGATCCGCCGCGGCGAGGCCTCGATGACGCGGCGCACGATCTTCTGGGAGAGCCCGGCGCGCGGGGGATCCAGCAGGCAGACGTCGGGCCGCGAAGCCTCCTCGACGAGCTCGCGCAGCGCGAGCCGCACGTCGCCGGCGAAGAACTTCGCGTTGCCGATCCCGTTGCGCCGGGCGTTGGAGATCGCGTCGGCGACGGCCTCCTCGACGATCTCCAGGCCCCACACCTCGCCGGCGCGGGCGGCCATGCTCAGTCCCACGGTGCCGATCCCGCAGTAGAGGTCGTACACGCGCTCCCAGCCCTGCAGGGCGGCGAGCTCGGCCGCGACCGCGTACAGGCGCTCGGCCATCTCGGTGTTCGTCTGAAAGAACGCCAGCGGCGAGATCGAGAAGCTCAGCCCCGCAAGCTCCTCCTGGAGCTTGCGGGCGCCGGCGATGACCTCGGTCCTGCCGCCGCTCGTCGTCTCCGCCAGCGCCTCCGTGCGCGTCAACATGAGGCCCTCGCAGTCGACGGCGTCGGCGAGGCTCGCGGTGTCGAGCTCGCCCGGGCCGGTCACGAGCCGCACCTGGATCTCGCCTGTGCGCCGGCCCTCGCGGATGACGAGGTTGCGCAGCAGGCCCGCATGCGTCCTGCGATCCATCGCCTGCAGTCCCTGCTCGCGACACCAGGCGACGACCTGCTCGCGCACGGCGTTGGATCGCTCGGAGGCCAGCAGGCAGTCGGAGATCGAGACGATCTCGTGCCACGACCCCGGCGCGTGGAAGCCGCAGACGAGCTCGCCCGCGTCATCGCTGCCGAAGGAGTACTCGAGCTTGTTGCGATAGCGCCACTGCTCGACGGCGGGCACGATGTCGTCCAGGACGTAGCCCTCGAGGCGGCCGATCCGCGTCAGCGCGTCGTGCACCTGCTCCTGCTTGACGGCGAGCTGGCGCTCGTAGGGCAGCACCTGCCACGGCGCACCGGGATGATCGGCGACCGGCGCGATCCGGTCGGGGCTCGGCTCGAGGACCTCGAGCGTGCGCGCCTCGGCGTAGCCGCGCTTGCGCTTCGTGACGACGGCGCGCACGAGGTCGCCGGGCACGGCGCCGGCGACGAAGACGACGTAGCCGCGGCCGCCGGCGTCGCCGGCATCGAGGCGCGCGATGCCGTTGCCGCCGTAGGCCAGGCCCTCGACGCGCAGGTCGATGCGCGCGCCGCGCTCGGGCCGGACGAAGGTCGACGTGGACGGGGAGGCCTCCATCCCCTCCAGCATCGCAGCCTCGCTATCTGAGCTGCTTCTCGATCGCGGCGAGGATCGACTTGCGGTTGGCGTTGCGGCGCTCGTGGTCGCGGACCTTGCGCAGCTCGGCCGGCGTGAGCTCCGCCAGGCGCCCCTTGACCTGCGCGGCCGTCAGCTCGTCGTAGCCGCTGATCGGAAACTGTGAGCCGAGGCCGGCGGCGCGGCGCGCACGGTCGACGGCGCGCAGGGCGCGGTCGGTGCCCGGCGCGTGGCGGGCGGCGGCGGCCACGCGGCCCACGCGGTCGCGGGCCAGCCGGCGCGTCTGCGTCGCCGAGCGCTCGACGACGCTCTCGAGCTCGGCGAGGGCGTCCTGGGTCTGCAGCCGGCCGATATGGACGAGGTTGGCGACGAGCTCCTCGGCGTCGTCGCGCGTCATCCGGCCGCGCCTGACGAGCTCGTCGACGCTCTCCTGGAGGCGGTCGGCGGTGATCACCATGCCGCGCCCGAGCAGGTCGCGCACCGAGGCGAGCGCGGCCCGCAGCGCATCCTCGGAGCGCTCGGGCTCCGGCGCCTCGGCGCGCCTGGGCGCGGCCTTGGAGGGCGCCGGCTTGCGCGCTCGCGGCTTGGCTGCCGACGACGACTTGCGGGCTGACGAGCCTGACTTCTTGGGCTGCGGCACCAGCGGCCTCCTGCGGTCGATCTCTCCGGAGCCGACGTTAGCGCAGCAGCAGCTCCAGCAGGGCCTTCTGGGCGTGGCGGCGGTTCTCGGCCTGCTCCCAGATGCGCTGGCGCGTCCCGTAGAGCACCTCGGCGGTGATCTCCTCGCCCGGATGCGCCGGCAGGCAGTGCAGCGCGATCGCACCGGGAGCCGCGAGGTCCAGCAGCGCGTCGTCGATGCGATAGGGCGCGAGCGCGACGCGCCGCTCGTCGGCGGTGTCCTCGTCGCCCATGCTGACCCAGACGTCGGCGTAGACGGCGTGCGCCCCCGCGACCGCCTCGGCCGGGTCGGTCGTGAGCTGCGCCCCGGGCGCGTCGGCGAGCGCGTAGCCGTCGGGCGAGGCGATCGCGACCTCGACGCCGGCCGTGGCGCCCAGCAGCGCGAGCGAGCGCGCGACGTTGTTGCCGTCGCCGACGTAGGCGAGCTTCAGGCCCTCCAGCCGGCCGAAGCGCTCGCGCAGCGTCATGAGATCCGCGAGCGCCTGGCAGGGGTGATGGCCGGCGGTGAGCATGTTGAAGATCGGCACCGTCGCGGTCTCGGCGAGCTCCTCCAGCAGCGTGTCCGGGCCGGTGCGCACGCCGATCGCCGCCGTGTGCCGGGAGAGGATCCGCGCGGTGTCGCCGACCGACTCTCCGCGCGACAGGTGCAGGTCGTCGCGGCGCAGCACGACCGGCTGCCCGCCGAGCTCGAAGATCCCGGCCTCGAAGGACAGGCGCGTGCGCGTCGAGGGCTTCTCGAATATCAGCGCGACGCTGCGGCCCTCCAGCGCTCGCGAGGAGAGCGGCGCGGCCTTCAGCGCGTCGGCGCGATCGAGCAGCGCGCGCAGTTCGCCGGCGTCGAGCTCGGCCCCGGTGAGCAGGTGGCGCGTCAAGCCGGGCAGTCTATGCGGCGATGAAGGTCCTGACCTGGAACCTCTACCACGGCCGTGCGGCGCCGCCGGCCGGCCGCGACCTCGAGTCCGCGTTCGCCGCGGCGCTGGCCGGCTGGGCGTGGGACGTCGCGCTGCTGCAGGAGGTCCCCCCGTGGTGGGCGCCCGCGCTCGCGCGCGCCTGCGGCGCCCATGCGCGCACGGCGCTGACCTCGCGCAACGAGCTGCCGGCCCTGCGCCGCGCGCTCGCGCGGCGTGCGCCGGATCTCGTCAAGTCCGGCGGCGGCGGCGCGAACGTCATCCTCGTGCGCGCGGCGACAGCACGGATCGCCGCGCATCGCAAGCTGCTGCTGCGCCGGCTGCCCGAGCGCCGCATCTGCCACGCGGTGCAGCTCGAGGGCGGGCTGTGGTGCGCCAACCTCCATGCGCAGGTGCACTCCGAGGCGCGGGCGCAGGCCGACATCGCGACCGCTGCCGCAGCCGCGCTGCGGTGGGCGGGCGGCGGCGCCGCGCTGCTCGGCGGCGATTTCAACGTCCGCGTCCCGCGGGCTCCCGCCTTCGAGCATCTCGGCGGCCGGGGCGTCGACCACGTCCTCGGCCATCGCATCGCGGCGCGCGGTCCCGTGCGCGTGCTCGAGCGCGGGGCGCTGTCGGACCACGCGCCGCTGCTCGTGGAGGTCGTGGCGCACGAACGCCCGCGCGCGGGCTAGTCTCGCCCCCGGCACTGCCCGACCCACCCTTCAGGAGGACACATGTCCCGCCGGATCATCCTTGCGCTGGCGTGCGGCGCCCTCGCCCTCGGAGGCGCGTTCGTCAGCGGCTGCGGCAGCGACGACGACTCCGGCGACGGCGCGGCCGCGACGAGCGCGCCCGCGCCTGCGCCCGCTGCCGACAGCGGGACGATCAACGTCGTGATGCAGAACAACAGGTTCGCGCCCGAGAAGATCGCCGCCAAGGTGGGCCAGAAGATCCACTGGGTCAACAACGACGGCTACCCGCACAACGTCGTGGCGACGAAGGGCGAGGACTTCAAGTCCGACAACATCGACGGCGGCGGCACCTACGACTACACGGTCCAGAAGGCCGGGACGATCGACTACGTCTGCACCATCCATTCCGGCCAGAACGGGCAGATCCGGGTCACGCAGTAGCGCGGCTTCAGGAGCCCGGGCGCAGGCCGAAGCCGCGCAGGAGCATGAGCGCGCGCTCGCCGACCGAGCCGGGCCTGGGCAGGACGCCGAGCTGGATCGCCGCGTCGTAGAGATCGAAGAACGCCCGGATGCGCCACAGGCGCGTCCGGGCCTCGTCGAGCTCGCAGTAGAGGACGGCGTGCACGCAGACCTCGCGGCCGCTTGCGGGAAACCCGTCGAGCTCGCCGCTGTGGGTCGCGAGCAGCCGCACGGGCGCGGCGACGAAGCGCCCGTCGCTCAGGGGCTCGCCGGCGGCGTTCATGCGCGCGTCGGGCGCGGCGGTGCGCAGCCGCGTGACGTGCGCGAGGAGCGCGCCGGGCCCGTGCAGCGGGCCCTTGAACGTCAGCGGGTCCTCGTAGTGCAGGTCCGCTGCGCAGGTGGCGGCGAGCTCGGCGCCGGGATCGGTCGCCGACCAGGCGGCGAGAAAGCGCTCGACGAGCGCATCCGCGGATGTCACTCGGCGAACTCCGGCAACCCGTCGACCGGTGAGCTCGCGCGGGCGTGCGTGCGCCGCGGGATCCGGCCCGCGGCCCGGGCGAGCTCGCCGGCGAGGACGCCGTGTCGGATCGCGTGCGCCATGGCGACCGGGTCGGCCGCGCGCGAGATGGCGCTCGCGCACAGCACCGCGTCGCAACCGAGCTCGATCGCCAGCGCCGCATCGGACGCCGTGCCGACCCCGGCGTCGAGGATCACCGGCACGCCCGCGGCCTCGACGATCAGCGTGATGTTCGCCGGGTTCGCGATCCCCTGCCCGCTGCCGATCGGCGAGCCGAGCGGCATGACCGCGGCGCAGCCGATGTCCTCCAGCCGTCGCGCGAGCACCGGGTCGTCGTTCGTGTAGGGCAGCACGACGAAGCCATCGTCCACGAGCTGCTCGGCCGCGATCAGCAGCTCGAGCGCGTCGGGCAGCAGCGTGCGCTCGTTCCCGATGACCTCGAGCTTGACCCAGTCGGTCCGCAGCGCCTCGCGGGCCAGCTGCGCGGTGCGCACGGCGTCGCGGGCGGTGAAGCAGCCGGCGGTGTTGGGCAGCACGTCGATTCCCCGCGCGGCGATGACGTCCAGCAGCGAGCCGTCGGTGCCCGGCTCGACGCGCCGCATCGCGACGGTCACGAGCTCGGTCTCCGAGGCGTCGATCGCAGCGCCGAGCGTCGCCATCCGCGTGAAGCCGCCGGTCCCGAGCACCAGCCGCGAGCGGAAGCTGCGGCCGGCGATGACGAGCGGGGCGAGCACGCTCAGCCGCCCTGCGTCGCGGTGACGATCTCGACGCGCGCGCCGTCCTGGACGGTCTGCGTGGGCCACGCGCCGCGGCGGGCGACCTCGGCGTCGACGGCGACCGCGATCCCGGCGCGGTCCGGATCGACGCCGACCGCGAGCAGCAGGTCGCGGATCGTCGGGCGCTGCGGCGCCTCGACAGGCGTGCCGTTGACGTAGATCACGCCGCCGCCCCGGATCGGGCGAAGCGCCCCGGGGCGAACGCGTCCGGGGCGGACTCGCCGTCGAGCACGCCCGCGACGATCTCGCCGGTCACGGGCGCCAGCAGGATCCCGTTGCGGTGATGGCCCGTCGCCCAGACCACACCGTCCAGCGCCTCCGCGCGGCCGAGCAGCGGCGCGTTGTCAGGCGTGGCCGGGCGCAGGCCGGCGGCGGACTCCTCCACGACGAGCTCATGGATGCCGGGGACGAGCTCGCCCGCGTCGCGCAGCAGCTCATACAGGCCGCCGGCGGTGACCGTCGTGTCGAACCCGCGCTCCTCCATCGTCGCGCCCAGGACGTAGCGCCCGTCGCCGCGCGGGACGAGGTAGCCGCCCTCGAAGCGCACGATGCGCCCGAGCAGCCCCGGGCCGGCGCGATCGCGCAGGCGCATGATCTGGCCCTTGACCGGGCGCAGCGCGATCTCCGGCAGCCCGGCGATCGCGCCGCTCCAGGCGCCGGCCGCGACGACGACCTCGCCCGCGGCGACGAACTCGCCGCCGGCAAGCTCGACGCCGGTCACGCGCCCGCCGGCGCTGCGCACCGCGCGCACCGCCGCGCCGGTGCGCAGCGTGGCGCCCGCGCGCCGGGCGGCCTCGGCGAGCGCGAGCACGAGCGAGCGCGGATCGGCGGCATGGTCGCCGGGCACCGACAGCGCGAGGCGCAGCGTGGGCGCGAGCGCCGGCTCCAGGCTGCGCGCGGCGCTCGGCAGGAGGCGCTGCACGTCGAGGCGCAGGCGCAACCGCAGCTCCAGCTCGCGTTGAAGCGCTGCGGCCTCGTCGGCGTCGCGCGCCACGACGAGCGCGCCGCAGCGCCGCAGACCGGGATCGGCGTCGGCTGCGGCCGCCAGCTCCTCGGCGAAGGCAGGCCAGGCGCGGGCGCTGCGCAGCCCGAGCTCCAGCAGGGCCAGCTCACCGGGGTCGGCCTCGGTGACCGGCGCCAGCATCCCCGCCGCGACGTGCGAGGCCCCGGCGCCCAGCGCGCCGCGCTCGAGCACGCAGACCGCGCGGCCGCGCTGCGCCGCGCGCCAGGCGACGGCGAGCCCGATGGCGCCGCCGCCGATGACGACGACGTTCGATGCGGTTGCGTCCTGCGGCATGACACCTCGCTTCGCCGGCATGACCCGGATCAGCTGTTGACGGTCGGCGTGACGCCCTCTCAGCCCGCGCTCGCGGGCTCCCGTTAGGCCTCAGATCCTAGCCTCTCGCGCGCAGCGCCAACGGGGCGTTGCGACAATGGCCATCGTGTCCGATCTCGACGACCGCCGATCCCGCCTGGCGCGCGCCGCGCTCTACCTCGTCTGCCCGACGCGGCCCGGCGGCCGCGCGCTCGCCGACGTCCTCGGGCCGGCGCTCGCCGGCGGCGTCGACATCGTGCAGCTGCGCGACAAGGACGCGAGCGACGACGAGCTGCTGGCCGCCGCGGCGACGGTCCGCGCGCTCTGCGACGAGGCGGGCGCCCTGCTGATCCTCAACGACCGCCCCGACCTCGTCGCCGCCGCGCGCGCGGACGGCTGCCACGTCGGCCAGGAGGACATGGACGTCGCGCAGGCGCGGGCGCTTGCGGGGCCCGAGGCGCTCGTCGGCCGCTCGACGCACTCGTCGCAGGACATCGCTGCGGCGGGCGACGCCGACTACATCGGCGTCGGGCCCGTCCACGCGACGCCGACGAAGCCCGGCCGGCCCGCCGTCGGCCTCGAGCTCGTGCGCCACGCCGCCGCCCATTCGACGGTCCCGTTCTTCGCGATCGGCGGCATCGACGCCGCCAACGCCGGCGCCGTGCTCGCGGCCGGCGCGCGGCGGATCGCCGTTGTGCGCGCGATCGGGGGGGCCGCGGACCCGCGCGCCGCGGCCGCCGCGCTGCGCGCGCAGCTGGACCGGGAGCTTGCCCATGGGCGCTCGTAGCCGCAAGCGCGGCCGCGCCGGCGCGCCGGGCCCGCCCGCGACGCCGCCCGCGCCCGAGGCCTCCGCCGCCGAAGGCCCGGCCGGCGACGGCGAGCAGCTGCGCCGCGGCTACGCGCGTGGCCGCGCACGTGACGAGGAGATCCGCGCCGGCCTGGAGCCGCTGGCGCCCGGCGAGCGGCCGGGCGTCGTGACGTTCGCCGCCGGCGTCGCGTTCGTCTTCGCGATCGGCAACGTCCTGACCGCGCTCACCGGCAACGACCTCTCCGGCGCGACCGGCGACCCCGTCGTGACGACGGCCGTCACGACCGGCCTGCTGCTCATGGCGGGCATCGGGATGCTCCTGCGCCAGTACTGGGCGGTCCTCGGCTTCCAGACGATCCTCGGCCTGCAGATCGTCTTCCTGTCGCTGTACCTCATCGGCGTGCAGAAGTGGTGGCAGGGCCTCGTCTGTCTCGTCGCGATCGGGCTCATGGGATGGCTGTTCTGGAAGCTCGTCCGGCCGATGGCGCGACTCCAGATGCCTGCCAGGCCGACTCGCTAGTGTCACGGCAATGGCCGAATCGTCCTATGACTGCATCGTCATCGGCTCGGGGCCGGGGGGCTATGTCGCCGCCATCCGGGCCGCGCAGCTGGGCATGCGCACCGCCGTCGTCGAGTCCGACCAGGTCGGCGGGCGCTGCCTGAACTACGCCTGCATCCCGGCGAAGGCCGTGCTGCGCGTCGCCGACGTGCTGACCGAGATCCGCGGCGCGGGTGACTTCGGGATCACCGTCGGCGCGCCGGAGGTCGACTTCGCCGCCGTCGGCGAGCGGCGCAAGAAGGTCATCAAGACGCTCACGGGGGGCGTCGCCGGCCTGTTCAAGAAGAACGGCATCGACCTCATCGAGGGCCACGGCTCGGTCACCGACGATGGCAACGTCAAGGTGGGCGGGAACTTCGACGGGACGGAGATCGCGGCGACGACCGTGATCCTCGCGACCGGCTCGGTCAAGCGTGCGCTGCCGGGGACGCAGTTCGGCGGGCGCGTCATCGGCACGGAGGAGGCGTGGGCGCTGCAGGAGCTGCCCGCGACGCTCGCGGTCGTCGGCGCGGGCGCCTCGGGCACCGAGATCGCCTCGGCCTACGCGCGCCTGGGCAGCGACGTCACGCTCTACGAGGGCCTCGACCGCGTCCTGCCGGCCGAGGACGCCGACATCTCCAAGCTCGCCGACCGCGGCTTCAAGAAGCAGGGGATCACGGTGCGCACGGGCGTGTTCGTCGAGGACGTCGCCACCGCCGACGCCGGCGTCACCTTCAACGTCGCCGGGGAGGCCGCGCAGGCCGACTGGCTCGTCATCGCGGCCGGCCGCGCCGCCGACACCGAGGGCCTCGGGCTCGCGGAGGCCGGTGTGTCGCTCGGCGACGACGGCCTCGTCGCCGTGGACGGCGCGCTGCGCACCTCGCTCGCCGGCGTCTACGCGATCGGCGATCTCGTGCCGGGGCCGGCGCTCGCGCACAAGGCCTCCGATGAAGGCATCATCGCCGTCGAGGACGCGGCCGGTCTCGAGACGCACCCGATCGACCACATCGACATCCCGCGCGCCACCTTCTGCTACCCGAACGTCGGCAGCTTCGGCCTCACCGAGCAGCAGGCGATCGACGCCGGCCACGATGTCGTCGTCGGCAGGCTGCAGTTCGGCGCGGTGGGCGCGGGCACGGTCTACGGCGATCGCACCGGCCTCGTGAAGATCGTCGGCGACCGCACGTACGGCGAGCTGCTCGGCGGCCACATCGTCGGCACCCGCGCCACCGAGCTCATCCAGGAGCTCGTCAACGTCCGCGCGCTGGAGGGCGGGTTCGCCGAGGTCGCGCGGATCGTGCACGGCCATCCGACGCTGTCGGAGGCGATCATGGAGGCCGCCCGCGACGCCGACGGCTGGCTCATCCACGGCTGACGCCCGGAGCAACGATCGCCGCCCGGCTACGGTTGAGGCGTGGAGACCGCAGCCTCCCGCCGGCCCGCCTTCTACTTCGACCTCGCCAGCCCGGAGGCCTACCTCGTGGCCGAGCGCATCATCTCGCTGCTGCCGGCCGCCGAATGGATCCCGATCGCGGCGTCGCGCCTCCCGGCCGCGGACACGCTGGAGGGCTTTCGCTGCGAGACCGACCGCGAGGCGTTCTTCGACCGCATCGAGCGCGCCGCCGCGCGCCGCGACATGCAGCCCGTGCGCTGGCCGGACCCCTTCCCCTGCGACTCGGCGTTCGCCATGCGCGCCGCGACCTACGCCCGGCAGATCGGCCGCGCCGTCGCCTTCTCGCTCGCCGCCTTCCGCCAGGCGTTCGCGGCCGGCCGCGACCTCGGCTCGCCCGACAGCGTCATCATCGCGGGCGCCGCCTGCGAGATGCATCCGCGGGCGATCCTCAAGGGCGCGTCGCTGCAGTCGATCGCCGCGGCGCTCGAGGATGCGACCGCGCTGGCCGAGGAGCGCGGCGTCCGCGACGTCCCGGCGCTGTGGCTGCCCGACGGCCGCGTCTTCCACGGCGAGGACGCGCTGGACGGCGTGGCGCGCGCACTGACGGCGTAGGATTTTCGCCATGCACGCGGCACGGAGGCTCACGACGGCCGCGCTGACGGCCACACTGCTCGCAACGCCCCTCGCCGCGGTCGCGACCGCGCAGAAGGCCAGCCACAAGGGCTGGCCGAAGATCGACGGCAAGCTCATCATCAATCGCGACGACCAGGAGACACCGCTGGTCGGCACGAAGGACAAGCACAACGAGCTGCTCGGCGGCCATGGCGACGACACGATCACCGCGGGCGACGTCGGCGACGTGATCTGGGGCGACTACAAGCCCTCCGGCCAGCCGACGACGCAGCGCGACGTCCTCACCGGCGGCCCCGGCAAGGACCACATCTACGCGAGCCACGGCACGAACACGATCACGTCCGGCGGCGGCGCCGACCAGATCCACGCGCACTTCGGTCGCGGCACGATCACGTGCGCGAACAAGAAGCCGCTGATCTTCCTCAGCCACCGCTCCCAGAAGAAGTACAAGCTCCGCGGCTGCACCCGGATCACGTTCCGCAGCAGCCTCTGAGCGGCCCGCGGGGGCGCGGCGCACCGCCGCCCGCGGCGAGCTAGTTTGCGTGCATGAGGGCCAACCGCAGCTACCGGCTGCTGCATACGCGTTCCAGCCGCCGGCCGGCCTCGCTCGACCCGTCGCGGATCGATCACCTCGAGGTCGTCGAGGTCGCCTCGGGCGAGGTCGTGCTCTTCTGGGACCTGCCCGCGCCCGATGCGGCACGGCGCGCCCGGCGCCTGCGCGAGGACCTCGCCGGCCTCGACGAGGGGGAGTTCCTCGCCCGCTGGGGCGAGACCTAGGGTCAGTCCCTGCGGCCGGTCAGCGCCAGGCCTGCGCCGAGGCCGATCATCACGACGCCGCCGGTCCCGCCGATTGCCGCCAGGCGCCGCGGCGACCCGGCGAGCCACGACCGCGCCGCGCCCGCCAGCAGCGCCCACATGCTGTCGCAGAGCAACGCGATGAGGCAGAAGATCGCGCCGAGCGCCAGCAGCTGCACGGGCACGTTGCCGGCAGCCGGGTCGGCGAACTGCGGCAGGATCGCCATGAAGAAGACGATGACCTTCGGGTTGAAGATCCCGACGACGAAGGCGTCGGCGAGGATCCGCGGCACGAGCTTGCGCTCGACCGGCGCGTCGAGCGCGGCCATGAGCGAGCGGCGATGGCGGAACGTCTGCACGCCGAGGAAGACGAGGTAGGCCGCGCCGACGAGCTTGATCGCGGTGAAGAGGTGGATCGACTCCTGCACGAGCGCTCCGACGCCGAGCGCGACCGCGATGACCTGCACGTAGACGCCGGCGGCGTTGCCCACGACGGTCGCCAGACCGGCGCGCGGGCCGAGCGTCAGCGAGCGCGTGACGACGAACAGGACGCTCGGCCCGGGCACGAGGATCAGCACCGTGGCGATGAGGACGAACGCGAGGAGGTGCTCGGTCGGCAGCACGCTGCGAGGGTATCTCGTCCGGGGCGCCGCGAGGGCCGCAGCCCGCCGGTGATGCGAACCATGCCCGGTACGCTGGACGGCGGATGGCAGAGCACGTCGCGGACACGGCCAGGCACTCCGAGCTCCCGGAGCCGGAGGTCGCGCGGGAGTGGCTCTTCACCATGACGCTCATCCGCCGCTTCGAGGAACGCGCCGGCGAGATGTACGCCAAGGCCAAGGTCGGCGGCTTCCTGCACCTCGCCATCGGCGAGGAGGCGACGATCGTCGGCTCCACGCGCGCGCTGCGCGACGAGGACTACCTCATCTCGACGTACCGCTCGCACGGCCACGCACTCGCCCGCGGCAGCGATCCCAACCGCGTCATGGCCGAGCTCTTCGGCCGCGTCGACGGGCTCTGCAAGGGCCGCGGCGGGTCGATGCACATGTTCGACCTCGAGAAGCGCTTCATGGGCGGCTACGGGATCGTCGGCGGCAACCTCCCGATCGCGGCGGGCTTCGCGCTGGCGTCCGACTACCTCGGCAACGAGGATGCGACGCTCTGCCAGTTCGGCGACGGCGCCTCCAACCAGGGCACCTTCGGCGAGACGATGAACCTCGCGGCGCTGTGGAAGCTCCCGGTCGTCTTCATGATCACGAACAACCGCTTCGGGATGGGGACGTCGCTGGAGCGCCACTCGGCGATGACGGACCTGCTGCGCAAGGGCGAGGGCTTCGGCGTTCCCGGGATGCGCTGCGACGGGATGGACGTCGCCGACACCTGGCGCGTGACGCGCGAGGCGCTGGCGATCGCGCGCGACGAGCGCCGGCCGGTGCTCGTCGAGGCGCTCACCTACCGCTTCCGCGGCCACTCGATGGCCGACCCCGAGGAGTACCGCACGAAGGAGCAGGTCGACGAGTGGCGCAAGCGCGACCCGCTCGTCGTCTTCGGCGACCAGCTCGTGGAGGCCGGGATCCTCGACGCCGAGGGCCGCGCGCAGCTCGACCGCGAGGCGGTCGAGCGCGTCGACGCCGCGGTCGCCTTCGCCGACGCCTCGCCGCACCCCGGGCCGACGGCGCTCTACGACGACGTCTACGTCCTCGGCGACCAGGTCCGCGGCTGGTACTCCGTCGACGAGCGCACCCCGACACCGCACCGCGGCGAGGACGAGCGCGGGATGGACAGCGCCGACCTGCCGCGTTCCCAGCACGAGGGCCAGGTCCCCAAGCCCGCCGACGACGCCCAGCGAGACGCCGACTGATGGCGGTCATGCGCTACCGCGAGGCGCTGAACGCCGCCCTGCGCGAGGAGATGCAGCGCGACCCGAACGTCATGCTCATGGGCGAGGACATCGGGGTCTTCAACGGGGCGTTCAAGGTCACCGCGGGCCTGCTGGAGGAGTTCGGCGACCGGCGCGTGCGCGACACGCCGATCTCCGAGAACACGATCGTGGGGATGGGCGTCGGGGCAGCGATGACCGGGCTGCGGCCGGTCGTCGAGCTCATGACGATCAACTTCTCGCTGCTGGCGATGGACCAGATCGTCAACCATGCCGCGACGATCCACTACATGTTCGGCGGCCAGGTCAAGGTGCCGCTCGTCGTGCGGATGCCGCAGGGTGCCGGGCATCAGCTCGGCCCCACGCACTCGCACTCGTGGGAGGCGCTCTACCTCCACGTCCCCGGCCTGCTCGTGGCCACGCCGACGACCGCCGCCGACGCCAAGGGGCTGCTGAAGTCCGCGATCCGCGACGACAACCCCGTCGTCTTCATCGAGCACGAGTACCTCTACGGCCAGCGCGGCGAGGTACCCGACGACGAGGACCACATCGTGCGCTTCGGCGAGGCCGCGATCCGCCGCGAGGGCGACGACGTGACGATCGTCGGCATCTCGCGCATGGCGCTGACCGCCGCTCGCGCCGCGAAGACGGTCAGCGAGCGCCACGGCATCGAGTGCGAGGTCATCGACCCCCGCACGCTGCGCCCGCTGGACCTCGACACGATCCTCGCCTCGGTGCGCAAGACCAACCGCTGCGTGATCGTCGAGGAGGGCTGGCCGCACGGCGGCGTCGGCGCGAACCTCGCGGCGCTCATCTCCGAGCAGGCCTTCGACGACCTCGACGCGCCGGTGCAGCGCGTCACGGGCGCCGACGTCCCGATGCCCTACTCCAAGCCGCTCGAGCAGATCGCGTTCCCGCAGGAGCAGCAGATCGTCGACGCGGTGCTGCACGCCGTCGGAGAGCGATGAGCGCCGAGATCGTCATGCCGCGGCTGTCGGACTCGATGGAGGAGGGGACGATCCTCAAGTGGCTGAAGGCCGACGGCGACGAGGTCGCCCGCGGCGAGCCGCTCGCCGAGATCGAGACCGACAAGGCGACGCTGACCTACGAGTCCGACGCCGGCGGCGTGCTGACGATCGTGGCCCCCGCCGGCGAGACGCTGCCGATCGGGTCGGTCATCGCGCGCCTGGACGCCGGCGCGAACGGGGGTGCGGCAGCGCCGCCCGCCGTCGCCGCGGCCGCCCCGCAAGCGCCCGCCGCCCCGCCCGCGTCGCCGCCCCCGGCGTCACGGCCGCCGCCCGCAGCGGTCCCCGGCGGGGACGCGCCCAGCGGCCGCGTCAAGGCGTCGCCGCTCGCGCGCCGGATCGCCCGCGAGCGCGGCATCGACCTGCGCGGGCTCGCCGGCAGCGGGCCGGGCGGGCGGATCGTGAGGACCGACGTCGAGAACGCCGAGCCGGGCGCCGCCGCGCCGGTCGCCCCACCGCCGGTCGCGCCCGCCGTGCCGGCCGCTGCCGCCGTGGCGCCCACTTCACCGCCTGCCGCACCCGTCCCCTCTGAGACGGGCACCGCCAAGGGCGACGTGACGATCGGAGAGCTCACGCGCACGCAGCAGCTCATCGCGCGGCGGATGGCCGAGTCCAAGGCGACCGTGCCCGAGTTCACCCTGCGCAGCGAGATCGACATGGAGGCCTGCGTGCGGCTGCGCGCCGAGCTCAAGGTTCTCGGCGACGAGGTCCCGTCCTACAACGACATGGTCGTCAAGGCCTGCGCGCTCGCCCTGCGGGAGTTCCCGCGGGCCAACGGCAGCTACCGCGACGGCCGCTTCGAGCTGCACAGCCGCGTGAACGTCGGCATCGCCGTCGCGGCCCCGGACGCGCTCGTCGTGCCGACCGTCTTCGACGCCGATCGCAAGTCGCTGCGCGAGATCGCCCGCGAGACGCGCGCGCTCGCCGAGCGCGTCCGCGCGCAGGCCGTCACGCCACCCGAGCTGAGCGGAGGGACCTTCACCGTCTCGAACCTCGGCATGTTCGGCGTCACCGACTTCACCGCGGTCATCAACCCGCCGCAGGCCGCGATCCTCGCCGTCGGCGCGCTGGCGCCGCGCGCGGTCGTCCGTGACGGCGAGCTCGTCGCGCGCCACACGATGGGCGTCACGCTCGCCTGCGATCACCGCATCCTCTACGGCGCCGACGCCGCGCAGTTCCTCGCCCGCATCCGGGCGCTGCTCGAGCAGCCGCTCGCGCTGGCGTTCTAGCAGCAGTCCTCGGCCGCCCGGCGGCCGGGCTCAGCGCTGGCCGAGCTTGTCCAGCGTGCCGCCGAGGCTGTTCGTCGTGCGCTGCAGCAGGGCCGCGACGAGGTCGAGGACCTTCTGCACGGCGGCGCTCACCGGCGGGCCGAGCGGAGCGGTGACCGCGCTGAGCGCCTTGCCGGTGCTGTGCGCGGCCGAGCTGAGGTCCTGGCCGGCCTTGCGCACGCCGTCACCGGTCGCCGCCTTGGGCGCGGGTGCGGGCGCGGCGGTCGCGACCGGCGGGTCGGCGACCGCGTGCTGGGCCGGCGGCGCGCTGGGATGGCTGATGATGCGGGCGTCCTCGCCCGTGCTCGCGGTGGCGTGGGCCGGCGGGGCCGCCGCCTTGCGGCCCGGCCGCTGAACGGCGGGCGCGCGCAGGACGACGGGCTCACGGTCGACCCGGGCCGCCGAGCGGGCCGCGTCCGCGCGCGGCGTCCCGGCCGCGAAGACGAGCGTCGTGGGGGGCTCGACCTCGCCGAGGCCGGCCGACCAGCCGCCGAAGGCGATGACGACGCTGACGGCGAAGAGCGACAGCGCCGCCGCCGCGACGAGCGAGACGCTGACGCCGATCGATGCAAAGAGTGCCCTGGTGGTACCCATCCAACAGTCGGTATCGGCAGCTCGGCCGATCACCTGAAGCTTCCGCGCGGGCTCCAGGAGGCGTTGGACTCGTGGTTGGGGTCGCGCGTCACGCGCGGGGGCGTCCGGGCGGTCTCGACGATGAGGCACAGCCAGCGCCGGGGGTCGGGGCCCGGGACGCACGTGCGGTACAGGCCGGCGTCGACGCGCAGCGTCGTGGCGTCGTCGGCGTGCGCACGCGTGAAGGCGTCGCCGTTGGCCTGCACCCAGCGCTGGACGGCGACCTGCTCGCGCGCGAAGGTGCGGCGCTCGGCGGTGATCGCAGGGCGGTGGACGACCCCCACGGTCACGAAGACCACCGCCACGAGCGCCAAGGCCGCCGTGCCGGCGTAGTTGTCGGCGACGACCTTTGGCAGATCGCGGCGCCGCCGGCGCAGCGCGACCCCGCCGAGGCCGCCCAGCAGCGCCACCGCGATGATGTTCAGGCAGCCGGCGAGCAGCAGCGCGCCGGGCAGGCTCGTCCGCTCGCCCGCGAGCGGCAGCCAGTGCAGCAGCGCCATCTCGAGCAGCGTCACGATCGCGAACGCCGGCCACAGCTGCGCTCCCCGCAGCCTCCAGCGCAGCCGGCGCAGGCCTCGCCCCTTCTCGTGCGCGGCGGCGTTCATGCCCGATCAGCCTACGTACCTTGTACCCTCGGCTATAACGGTACGCGTCCCGTGCGGAGATCCCGACGAGACGTCGAAGAGGTGAGGAGGAGATCCCTCCCCCACCGCCCGAGAGAAAGGCGACGATGGCGACCAGCAGCACGGACGTTCCGAGCGGTCCCAGCACAGCCGCCGACGAGGCCCCTCCCACGCACCTCACCCCCGAGGATCGGGTGGGTCTCCTGCGCGCGATGCTCGCCATGCGCGCCGTCGAGGGGCGCGCGATGAACCTCTACCGGCAGGGCAAGGTGCCGGGCTCCTTCTACGACGGCTTCGGCCAGGAGGCCGTGTCGGTCGGCGCGACCTGGGCGATGGCCGCGGCCGACCGCCTCTGCGTCCTGCACCGCGACCTCGGGGCACACCTCGTGCGCGGCGTGCAGCCCGCGACGATCCTCAGCCAGTACATGGGCCGCGAGGCCGGCGTGACGCGCGGCCGCGACGGCAACGTCCACTTCGGCGACTACCGCACGGGCTGCGTCGGGATGGTGTCGATGCTCCCCGACATGATGCTCGTCGCCGCCGGCATGGCGATGGCCTTCAAGCTGCGCGGCGAGGCGCGCTGCGCGATCACGTGGTTCGGCGACGGCTCGACGTCGCGCGGCGACTTCCACGAGGCGATGAACTGGGCCGGGGTGCAGAACCTGCCGGTGATCTTCGTGCTGGAGAACAACCAGTTCGCGTACTCGACGCCGATCGACCAGCAGTTCGCGGTCAACCCGGTGCAGCGCGCTGCCGGCTACGGCTTCCCCGGCGTGAGCGTCGACGGCAACGACGCCGAGGCCGTCTTCGAGGCCACCCGCGCGGCCCGTGAGCGCGCGATCGCCGGCGGCGGCCCGACGCTCATCGAGGCCGTGACGATGCGCATGCACGGCCACGGCGCGCACGACGACATGAAGTACGTGCCCAAGGCGCTCGTCGAGGAGTGGCGCAAGCGCGATCCGATCGACCGTCAGAGCGCACGCGTCGCCGCCCTCGGCGTCGACGTCGAGGCCCTGCGCGCGGAGGTGCTCGCGGAGGTCGAGGCGGCGACGAAGATCGCGCTCGCGGGGCCGATGCCCGACCCCGCGACGGTCACCGACGGCCTGTTCCACGCGCGCGACGCCGACGAGATCCTGCTCGAGGACGGCGAGGCGCCCTGGAGCGGCTTCAAGGGCACGCGATGACCGAGATGACCTACCTGCGGGCGATCTCCGACGGCCTGCGCACGGAGATGCGCGCCGACGAGCGCGTCTTCCTGATGGGCGAGGACATCGGCGTCTACGGCGGCGCCTTCAAGGTCACCGACGGCTTCATCGAGGAGTTCGGGGCCGACCGCGTCATGGACACGCCGCTCGCCGAGTCGGGGATCGTCGGGACCGCCGTCGGCGCCGCGGTCGTCGGGCTGCGACCCGTCTGCGAGATGCAGTTCGCCGACTTCGTCTCCTGCGGCTTCGACCAGATCATCAACGTCGCCGGCAAGATGATGTACCGCCAGGGCCTGCCCGTGAACATCACCGTCCGCCTCCCCAGCGGCGGCGGCTTCTCCGGCGGTCCCTACCACTCACAGAACCCCGAGGCCTGGTTCATGCACTCGCCCGGGCTGAAGGTCGTGGCACCGAGCACGCCCGAGGACGCCAAGGGCCTGATCATCGCGAGCATCCGCGATCCCAATCCCGTGATCTTCATGGAGCACAAGAACCTCTACCGCCGCGTCAAGGGCGAGGTTCCCGAGGGCTCCTACGAGACGCCGTTCCGGGCCCGTGTCGCACGCGAGGGACACGACCTCGTCGTCATCACCTACGGCGCGATGGTCCACACCGCGCTCGAGGCGACGCAGGACCTCGAGGGCGCCTCGATCATGGTCCTGGACCTGCGCTCGCTCGTGCCGCTCGACGAGGCCGCGATCCTCGCCGCCGTGCGCGAGTGCTCGAAGGTCGTCATCGTCGACGAGGCCAACCAGACGTGCGCCGCCGGGGCCCAGGTCGCGGCGCTGATCGCCGAGCACGGCTTCGAGGATCTCGACGGGCCGGTCGTGCGGGTCGCCGCGCCCGACATCCCGATTCCGTTCTCGCCCCCGCTGGAAGCGGTCGTCCTGCCATCCGTCGACCGCGTGAGGGAGGCCTGCCGTCAGCTCCTCGAGTACTGATCCGGCGACGATCGTCGATGTGACGATGCCGCAGATGGGCGTCTCCGTCGCGGAGGGCACGCTCATCGAATGGCGCAAGCAGCGCGGCGACTGGGTCCAGGCCGACGAGACGATCTGCGAGGTCTCGACGGACAAGATCGACACCGAGATCCCGTCGCCCGCCAGCGGGCGCGTGATCGAGATCCTCGTCGCCGTCGGCGTGACGGTCGAGGTCGGCGTGACGCTCGCGCGGATCGCCACCGACGCCAGGCCGGGCCAGCCGCACAGCGCCGAGGACGACCCTCCGCCGCAGCCCGCGCCGCCGGAGCGCGCGGTCGCGGCCCCGCCCCCGCCGGGGCCCGCCGCGCCGGCCGCCGCTCGCAGGCGCCACGGCCGCGCCGCGGCGCTACTCGCCCGTCGTCCAGCGGATCGCCGACGAGCACGACGTCGACCTCGACGAGGTCGAGGGCACCGGCCGCGAGGGCCGCGTGCGCAAGCAGGACGTGCTCGCCCACGTGCAGGCCCACGGCGGGCCGCAGCCCGCCCCTGGCGCGCCCGGCGAGCCGACCCTGCACATCGAGAGCCCCTACCGTCCCGGCGCCGGCGCCTCCTCCAGCGGCCCGTACACGCCACCCGAGGGCCGCCCGCTGTCGCGGATGCGCCAGCAGATCGGCGAGCACATGAAGCGCTCGCAGGAGACCGCGGCGACGTGCACGACCTGGATCGAGGTCGACGTCTCGCGCATCGAGCTCGCGCGCAAGCAGCTGTCGATCACCGCGCTACCGCTGATCGCGCGCTGCACGATCGGCGCGCTCGTCGAGTTCCCGCTGCTCAACGCCTGGCTGGAGGGCGACGTCCACACCATCCACGAGCAGGTCAACCTCGGCATCGCCGTCGCCCTCGGCGAGGACGGGCTCATCGTCCCGGTCGTCCGCGGGGCGCAGGACCTCAGCCCCGAGGGCCTCTCACGGCGCATCCGCGACCTCGCGCGGCGCGCCCGCGCGCGTCAGCTGAGCCCCGACGACGTGCGCGGCGCGACGTTCACGATCACGAACCCCGGCCAGTTCGGCTCGATGATGGCGACGCCGGTCATCAGCCAGCCGCAGGTGGCGATCCTCGACGTCGAGGCGATCATCAAGCGCCCGGTCGTCGTCACCGACGCCTTCGGCGAGGACGCGATCGCGATCCGCCCGATGGTCATCCTCGGCCTCTCGTGGGATCACCGCGCGCTCGACGGCGCGCAGGCGGCGCGCTTTCTCGCGAACATCAAGCGCCGCGTCGAGAGCTACGAGGCCTGAGCGGCGGCGGAAGCTGCGCGCCGCCGCCAGACCGGCGGAGGGAGGAGAGACGGCCGGTCTGACGGGGGATCGGGCGCGGGGTGTGCCGGACCATCCTGCATCGCCTTGACTCAGATGTCCAAGACGCATCGTCGCCAGCATTCATAAGCGTTGGTGATGGTGGACGCATCGACGACTCACCATGCTCAGGACAGCGCCCGCCACGGCAACTCATAAGCTGTGGCGATGGAGCTGCGCCAGCTGCGCTACCTCGTGGCGCTCGCCGACGAGCGCCACTTCACGCGCGCCGCCGCGCGCGAGCACATCGCTCAGCCCGCGCTCTCCCAGCAGATCCGACGCCTGGAGGCCGAGCTCGGCCTGACGCTCGTCGAGCGCACCACGCGCCGCGTCGCGATGACGCATGCCGGCGACCTGCTCGTCGCGCGGGCGCGGCGGATGCTCGCCGAGCTCGACGCCGCGCAGGCCGAGATCGCGAGCCTCGCGGGCGTCCACGCGGGACGCCTGTCGGTCGGCGCGCTGCACACGATGGGCCCGGTCGACCTGTCGGTGTTGCTGGCCTCCTTTCATCGCAGCCATCCGGCGATCGAGCTGACGGTCCGAGAGCAGTCCAGCGAGGAGCTCGCCGAGATGCTGCGCGTCGACGAGATCGACCTCGCCTTCCTGTCGGTGACCGAGCGCATCCAGAGCCGCGGCCTGACGCTGGCGCGCCTCGTCACCGAGGAGCTCGTCGCCGTGCTGCCGCGGGCGCACGCGCTGGCCGGCAATCCGAGCGTGCGCCTGGCCGACCTCGCCGGCGAGCCGTTCGTGAGCTTCCGAAAGGGCTCGCGCCTGCGCGAGCTGCTGGACTGGGGGGCGGCCGAGGCCGGCTTCGAGCCCCGCATCGCGCTCGAGTCCAACGAGAGCCGGCGGATCCGCAGCCTCGTCTCGAGCTCGCTCGGCGTCGCGATCCTGCCGCGCTCCGACGCCACGGGCGCGGGCGCGCCCGTCGCCGTGGCCGAGCTCGTCGAACCGGGGCTCACGCGCGACGTCACGCTCGCCGCGCGCACGCAGCGGCGCCTGTCGCCGGCGGCAACGGCCTTTCGCGACCTGACGCTGCGGACCTTCGCGGGCCATCCGGAATGATTGGCGCATGACGAGCGAGCTCTGGGTCTGCCAGCTGGGGACGATCGAGTACCGCGAGGCGCTCGCCCTGCAGGAGCGCGTCCGCGCCGCACGCCAGGCCGAGACCGTCCCCGACGTCCTGCTCGCGCTCGAGCACCCCCCCGTCTACACGCGCGGGCGGCGCTCGGATCCCAGCGAGCTGCCGATGGGCGAGGCCTGGTACGCGGCCCAGGGGATCGACGTCGTCGACACCGACCGCGGCGGCCGCGTGACCTACCACGGGCCCGGCCAGCTGGTCGGCTACCCGATCATGCGCATCGAGGACGTCATCGCCTACCTGCGCACGATGGAGCGCGCGATCGTCGCGACACTCGCCGACGCCGGCGTCACCGCGCGGGCGCGCCCCGCCGACGGCCCGGACTTCACCGGCGTCTGGGCCGGGGATCGCAAGATCGCGTCGATCGGCGTCCACGTCGCGCGCGGGGTGACGACGCACGGCTTCGCGATCAACGTCCAGAACGACCTGCAGCCATTCTCCTGGGTCGTGCCGTGCGGCCTCGACGGCGTGCGGATGACGTCGGTCATCCAGGAGACCGCCGCGACCGGCGAGACGCTGCCGCTCGCGGCGCTGCGCGAGAGTGCCGCCCGGCGCTTCGCCGAGGCCTTCGCGCGCACGGCTGTCGCCGTCGACGCCGCGCAGCTGACCGCGGCGCTCGACGCCACCGCCGCCCCCGCGGGCGGATGAGCCGCCTCGCCGACGCCGTCCGCGTGCGCGCCGCGACCGCGCGCCACCGCGGCAGCACCGTGCGCTGCCCGCTGTGCGAGAACGCCTTTGACTGCTTCAAGGACGACTGGAACCGCCCGCGCGCGCTGTGCTGGCGCTGCGGCTCGCACGAGCGCCACCGCGCGCAGTGGCTGCTCCTGCAGCGCCGCCCGCAGCTGCTCGAGCAGGCGCGCTCGCTCCTGCACTTCTCGCCGGAGTGGTGCCTGCGCCGTCGCCTCGCCCAGCTGCCGGGGCTGCGCTACGTCACGACCGACCTCGACCCCGCCCAGGAGGTCGACCTGCGGCTGGACGTCACAGCGATCGAGCTCCCCGACGGCGCCTTCGACGCGATTCTCTGCTCGCACGTCCTCGAGCACGTCCCCGACGACCGCGCCGCGATGGCCGAGCTGCGCCGCGTCACGGCGCCGGGCGGCTTCACGCTCGTCATGGTCCCGCTCGCCATCGACCGCGCGCAGACCTACGAGGACCCGGCCATCACCGACCCCGCCGACCGCGAGCGCGCGTTCCTGCAGGCCGACCACGTCCGCCTCTACGCGCCCGACATCGCGGGTCGCCTCGGCGCCGCCGGGTTCGCCGTCGAGACGGTCGACCTGCTCGCCGAGCTCGGCCCGCGCGAGGCCGCGCAGCACGGGCTGCTCGCGTCGGATCTGATCTTCCTCTGCCGGCCGACCTGAGCGGCTACCCTCGAAGGACGATGGCGATCGACGAACGCAGGCTCGCGACCCGCTCGCGCTCCAATCCCGGCGGGATGGACGTGCTCAAGGTCCTCGGCCCCGACGTGCGCCCGTTGCGCGAGCGCAAGCCGCCCTGGTTCAAGGTCCCCGCCCCGGGTGGAGCGCGCTACCGCGAGCTGACGAAGCTCATCAAGGACGAGAACCTCCACACGGTCTGCCAGGAGGCCGCCTGCCCGAACGTCGGCGAGTGCTGGGAGCGCGGCACCGCGACGTTCATGATCCTCGGCGACACGTGCACCCGGCGCTGCGGCTTCTGCAACGTGCGCACCGGCAAGCCGACGTGGAACGACCCGCTCGAGCCCGCGCGCGTGGCACGCTCGATCGCGAAGATGGGCCTGCGCCACGCGGTCATCACGTCGGTCGACCGCGACGACCTGCCCGACTATGGGGCGTCGGCGTTCGTCGGCGTCATCCGCCAGATCCGCCGCCAGGCGCCGCGCTGCAAGGTCGAGGTGCTCACGCCGGACTTTCGCGGCCAGGAGATGCCGCTGGCGAAGGTGATCGCCGAGCGCCCGGACGTCTTCAATCACAACGTCGAGGTCGTGCCGCGGCTGTATCCGGTCGCCCGCCGCGGCTCGCGCTTCGAGCGCTCCTGCCGCGTCCTGCGCAACGCCAAGGAGATGGGCGGCGACGAGGTCACGACGAAGTCGGGGCTCATGGTCGGCCTCGGCGAGACGCACGACGAGATGGTCGCGGCCTTCGCGATCCTGCGCGAGCACGGCGTCCAGGTGCTCACCGTCGGGCAGTACCTGCGCCCGACCGCGCGCCACCTCCCGGTCGTGCGCTACTGGCATCCGGACGAGTTCAAGGCGCTCGAGATCGCGGCGTACGAGCTCGGCTTCGACCACATCGCAGCCGGCCCGCTCGTGCGCTCCAGCTACCACGCCGACCAGCACATCCCGCAGGACGAGCCCGGCAGCGGGCCGCTCGCGGCAAGCGCTCCTTGACTTCAGATACCGCGGGTATGAGAATACCTCCGGTATGCAAACGGGGAGGCAGCATGTCGTCGAAGGTCAAGCTCTACATGTTCCCGGGCTCCAACGCGGTCCATACCGCCCGGCTCATGCTCGATCACAAGGGCATCGACTACAAAGCGGTGAAGATGCTGCCGGGCCCGCACGCGTTCATCCTGCTCGCAAAGGGATTCTCGTCGATGGCGGTTCCGGCGCTCAAGGCCGACGGGGTGCGGGTTCAGGGGACGCGCTGGATCGCCCGGGCGCTCGATGACCTCGTCCCCGAGCACCCGCTGTTCCCGGCCGATCCGGTCCGGCGCAGGGCCGTCGAGGACGCCGAGCGCTGGGGCGAGGGACTGCAGAACGCGACGCGGCGCATCTTCTACTGCATGGCGCGACGAGATCGGGGCGCCTTCGCCGGCCTCATGAGCGCCGAGCGCGGGCCGGTGAAGCGCGCGATGGTGCGCGTGTCCGCCCCGATCGTGGTCCGCCTCGCGACGGGCGTGCACCGCGCCCTGGACGATCACGGGCGCGAGGACCTCGCGCTGCTCCCCGAGCGCCTCGACCAGGTGGATGCGTGGATCGAGGAGGGCCTGCTCAACGGCCCGCAGCTCAACGCCGCCGACTTCCAGATCGCCGCCAACGTCGCCGCGCTCCTGCTCGCCGATGACCTGCGCCCGTTCATCGAGCGCCGTCCCGCGGCCGCGCTCGCCGCGCGGGTGGCGCCGGACTACCAGGGCCGGCTCGGGCCGAGTCTGCCCGCCGAGTGGCTCGAGCCGCTGCGGGCCGCCGCGAACGACCACGAGGACGAGCCCGCAGGCGCCGTCGCATGACCGCCACGCGGCTGACGCGCGGCGAGCGCAGCGCCCTCACGCGCAGCGAGCTGCTCGACGCCGCCGAGCGGCGCTTCTTCCAGGACGGCTACCACGGGACGTCGCTGGATCAGATCGCCGACGACGCCGGCTACACGAAGGGCGCCGTGTACTCGACCTTCCGCAGCAAGGCCGGCCTGTTCTTCGCGCTCTTCGACGTGATGGCCGAGCGCCGGATCGCCGAGCTGCAGGCGCTCATGTCCGCGCACGACGGCGACGCGGACGTCCTCGCGGCGCTCGCGCGCCAGCCGGTCAACGCGGCCAACGCGGACTTCGTCGTCCTCGCGATCGAGTTCTGGGTCCACGCCGCCCACGACCCCGTGCTGCTGCATGAGTGCTCCGCGCGCTACGCGCGCCTGCGCGACGGCATCGCGCAGTTCGCCCCGGCGAACGGCGCGCTGTCGCCGCAGCGCTGGGCGATCGTGACGCTCGCACTCTCCAACGGGCTCGCGCTCGAGCGGCTGATCGATCCCGCAGGCGTGCCGGGCGACCTCATGGCCGCCGTGCAGGGCCGGCTGCTGGACGCGCCCGCCGGCTGAGTCGTCGGCTGTCCGCGACGCGCGCGGGGTAGGGTGCCGCGCGAGACCGCGTGTTCCCGCTCAAGGACAACATCCCGACCGATCGCACGCCGTTCGTGACGATCGCGTTGATCGCGATCAACGTGCTCGTGTACTTCCTCCTGCAGAAGGGCGGCATCCTCAGCGGACCCCCGGACGAGGGCGTCGTCCACTACGGCGCGATCCCCTACGAGCTCACGCACCTCGGCGACGAGTGCGACGCGCTCTTCGGCCCCGACGGCCTGGCGCGATCGGAGATCCTCTGTGAGGGCCTGGACCCCGTGCAGGTCACCGACACGCCGCCCGCGCTGCTCACCGTCTTCAGCGCGATGTTCATGCACGGCAGCATCCTGCACCTCGCCGGCAACATGCTGTTTCTCTGGATCTTCGGCAACAACGTCGAGGACTCCATGGGCCACGTGCGCTTCGTGCTCTTCTACCTGCTCGGGGGGATCGCGGCGCTGGCGCTGCAGGTGCTCATCGGCCCCGACGCGGTGGTCCCCACCGTGGGCGCCTCGGGCGCCATCGCCGCCGTCCTCGGCGGCTACATCCTGTTGTATCCGCAGGCGCGCGTCGTCACGGTGATCTTCATCATCTTCTTCTTCACGATCCTCGAGCTGCCCGCGCTCGTGGTGCTCGGGCTGTGGTTCCTCCAGCAGGTCGCCTTCGGGTACTTCGACCTCGCCCAGCCGACCGGCGGGGGCGGTGGTGGCGTCGCCTACTTCGCGCATATCGGCGGCTTCCTGTTCGGCCTTGCGGCGATCAAGCTGTTCGCCGACCGGCGCAAGGACTACTCGCCGCCGCCCAAGTACCCGGTCTATTGATGGGCGCCCGCGCCGGCATCCTCGGCGCGGCGCTCCTGTTCATCGGGATCCTCGCCGCGCTCACGGTCTACGTCGCGGTGACGACCGGCGTGAGCTTCCTGACGCTCGTGTCGCTGCTCGTGCTCGGCATGTTCGGCTTCGGCATCGTCGGGGCGCTCGTGCAGCCGCCGCCGGAGGATTGATGCGCTACGTTCCCCGGCGTGACCGTCTCGCCGGATCGCAAGCCCGTGGTCGTCGCCGATCTCGAGGAGGCGATGGAGGTCGTCCGACGCGGCGGGCTGCGCCTGACGTCCTCGCGGCGGCTCGTGCTCGAGGCGCTGCTCACGGCGCGTGAGCCGATCTCCGCCGAGGAGATCGCCGACGGCCTCGGCGGCCGGATGACACAGTCCGACATCGCGTCGGTCTACCGCAACCTCGAGACGCTCGGCGAGCTCGGCCTCGTGCGCCACTTCCATGCCGGCCACGGCCCCGGGCGCTACGTGCTCGTCGGGTTCGGCGACCGCGAGTACCTCGCGTGCGAGTCCTGCGGCGAGCTGCAGTCCGTCGATCCGGCTGCGCTCGACGGCGTGCGCGACCAGGTCCGGGCGCTGTCGGGCTTCGAGGCGCGCTTCTCGCACTTTCCGATCGTCGGGCTGTGCCCGCGCTGCGCGAAGAAGCGCCGCGGCCGGCGCAACTAGTGGTCCCGGCGGCGCGCCGGGCGCTGCCGTCCGCGCAGTCAGGGCTGCGACGCCAGACGGCTCAGCGCAGCTCCTGGATACGGATCAGGTTGCCCGCCGGATCGCGGATCGCGCAGTCGCGGATGCCGTACGGCTGCTCGATCGGCTCCTGGACGACCTCGGCGTCGCCGGCCTGCAACCGCTCGAAGGTGCCATCGAGGTCCTTCGTGGCCAGGTTGATGGCGGCGTAGGTGCCCTTGGCCATCATCTCGGCGATCGTGCGGCGCTCGTCGTCTGTGATGCCGGGGTCGGCGCCGGGCGGATGCAGGACGATCGATGTGCCGGGCTGCCCGGCGGGGCCGACGGTGAGCCAGTGCATCCCGTTGTAGGCGACCTCGTTGCGCAGCTCGAAGCCGAGGGTGTCGCGATAGAAGGCCAGGGCGGCCTCCGGGTCGTCGTGCGGGAGGTAGGCCTGGTGAATGGTGATGTCCATTGGCGGTCAGGCTAGCTGCGGCTGCGTGACCGGCGCTTCTCGATTCCTGACCGGCCTGGTCACCTGTCTGGCCACGCACGACGGCATGCCCGCGGTCGTGCGCGCGGCGTCACGCCGGTAGGTGCTGGGCGGCACGCCGACCAACTCGGTGAAGCGCGTGCTGAAGGTGCCCAGCGACGAGCAGCCGACCGCGAAACAGACCTCGGTGACGCTGAGGTCGCCGCGACGCAGCAGTGCCATCGCGCGCTCGATGCGCCGCGTCATCAGGTAGGCATACGGCGACTCGCCGTAGGCGAGCCGGAACTGGCGGCTGAGGTGCCCGGCCGACATGTGCGCGCCGCGGGCGAGCGCCTCGACGTCCAGCGGCTGTGCGTACTCCCGGTCGATGCGGTCGCGAACGCGGCGCAGCCACGCGAGGTCACGCAGGTGCTGGGCCGCGGCGGGACTGCCGGTCACATGGGAGATCGTGCCACACACGCGGCCGGCGGTCATCCATCCTGCAGCAGCCCGAGGACGTTGCCATCGGGGTCGGTGACGGTGGCCACCAGGCGGCCGCCGCCCACGTCGTGCGCCGGCTCCTTCACGGTGGCGCCGGCAGCGGTCACCTCAGCGAGCTTCGCCTCGATGTCCGCCACGTGCCAGTAGGCCACCGGCGAGGTCATGCCCTGCGGTCCACCCCCCGGGACGAGCCCGATGTGCTGGCCTTCGGCCTCGAAGCCGACGTAGTAGGACCCGTCGGTCTGCGGCGCGACGCCGAGCAGCGCGGCGTACACCGCCTTCGCCGTCGCCAGGTCGGAAACGGGATGCAGGACGGTCCTGATCCCCTGGGTGCGAGATCCGGTCATGGTCGCTCCTGAAGTCGTGGTCATGGCGGTCACCCTAGGTGCGACCCGGCGACCGCGCTTCTCGATTCCTGATCGGTCTGGTGGAGAACGGTCTAGCCGCCGGACGCGGCGACGAGGCCGGCGGCGCGGCGGCGGCCGGTGATGCCGGTCGCGATGAACACCGCCGCGAAGATCGTCGCGGCGACGAGCACGATCGTCGGCCCCGACTGGATGTCGAGGTGGTAGCTGAGGTTCATCCCGACGAACCCGCAGACGGCGCCGATGCCGGTGGCGAGCTGCAGCATCCGCGCGAAGGAGTTCGTCAGCATCCGGGCGATCGCAGCCGGGATCACGAGCACGGCGGCGATCAGGGTCACCCCGAGCACCTGCATCGTCGCGAGGATCGAGCACGCGAGCACCACGGTCAGCATCGCGTCCATGCGCGCGGTGTTCACGCCCGCGACCTCGGCGACCTCGGGATCGAATGTCGTGAACAGCAGCGCCCGGTAGCGCATGAAGATCAGCGTGCCGGCGAGCAGGCTCACGAAGACGATGGCGAGGACGTCGTCGGTCCCGACGCCGAGGATGCTCCCGAACAGCGCGGCGTCGAAGTTCGTCCCGTGGCGCCCGAAGAGCGCGAACAGCGCCAGGCCGAGCGCGAAGGATGCGGTCGTGATGACGCCGATCGCCGCGTCGGACCCGATGATCCGCCGCCGCGTCACGGTGTTGACCATGAGCGCCGACGCCACGCCCCAGGCGCCCGCGCCGAGCAGGAAGTTCACGCCCAGCAGCGCGCTCGCGGCGAAGCCCCCGAAGATCGCGTGCGACAGCCCGTGGCCGATGTAGCTCATGCCCTTCAGCACGACGTATACGCCGATCGCCCCGCACAGCGCGCCCGCGATGGTGGCGACGATCAACCCGTTGCGGAAGAACTCGAAGTCGAAGGGGCGCAGCAGCTCGTCGATCATGCGCGCGTCTCGGCAGGATCGTGATCGTGATCGGAGTGGTCGTGGGGCTCGGCGTGACCCGCGTGATGTGGGGCGTGGTGGCGGAAGTTGTCCACGACGACCGGCATCCCGCCGTGGACGAGCACCTCCATCGTCGCGCCGTAGGTGCGTTCGAGCACGTCCTCGGTGAGGACGTGGTGCGGGACGCCGTCGCCGATGACGCGCCGGTTGAGGCACACGACGCGCGGCAGGTGGGCGGCGATGCCGTTGAGGTCGTGGGTCGTCAGGACGATCGCCAGGCCGCGCGCGTGCAGGTCGTCGAGCAGGTGCAGCAGCTCGTGGCGCAGGCGCACGTCGACGCCCGACGTCGGCTCGTCCATGAGCAGCAGCTCCGGTTCGCCCAGGAGCGCCCGCGCGATGAAGACGCGCTGCTGCTGACCACCGGACAGCTCACGGATGTGACGGTCGGCGAGTTCGCCGATGTCCAGGCGCGCGAGCACCCCGGCCACCTCGGCGCGCTCGCCGCGGCTGGACCAGGGCAGCCTGCGCGCGCCGCCCACGCGTGCCATGAGGACGCACTCGCGCACCGTCACGGGGAAGCTCCAGTTGATCGTCTCGACCTGCGGGACGTAGGCCATCCGCAGCCCGGAGCGGCGCACGACGCGCCCGTGCGCGGGCTGCACGCTGCCGGCGATCACGCGCAGGGCGGTCGTCTTGCCCGCGCCCGAGGGACCGACGATCCCGACGAACTGCCCCGGGCCGACGGCGAGGTCGACGTTCTCGAGCACCGCCTCGGCGCCATAGCCATAGGTGACGTCCGCCAGCTCGACGAGCGCGCCGTGCGCCGGCTCGGTCACTGCGGGTAGCTCGCGGTGTCGGGCGCGACGTTCCCGGCCTGGAAGGCCCGCAGCCACTGGGCGTCGCCGCCCATCGCCTCGGTCATCGTCACGTAGTCGAAGCGCATGAGGCCCATCCAGGAGTGCTCGGGCTCGCCGGGCTTGCCGGGCAGGTCGTCGTCACGCAGCACGTCGACGTACTTCACCCCGGCCTCGCGGCCGATCTGCTTGAGCACGGGGCTGGGGAACACCTCCGAGCCGAAGATCGCGGGGACCTGCGTCGCGCGCACCTGGTCGATGAGGCGCGCGACCTCCTTGGCGGTCGGATCCTCGAAGTCGGAGACCTGGATCGCGCCGATGACGTCCCAGCCGTAGTCCCTGCCGAAGTACGCGTAGGCGTCGTGGTAGGTCAGCAGCTTGCGCTTCGCACGCGGGATCGACGCAAACGACGTCCGCATCGCCTTGTCGAACGCGGCGATCCTGGCGTCGAACTTCGCGAGGTTCGCCGCGAAGTACGCCGCATCGTCGGGAGCGCGCCGCGAGAGATCGGCGCTGACGACCTGCGCGTAGCGCAGGGCGTAGCGGGGGTCCGTCCACAGGTGCGGGTTGGGCTTGCCGCCCGACCGCGGGAACGAGAAGTCATACGCGTACTGACGCGCCGCGATCGACTTCGTCCCGAGCTCGACGATCTGCGCGCCGTCCTTCATGTTCTGCTCGGCGAGGTCGGTCGTCGGCTCCTCGAGCTTGAGGCCGTTGACGTAGAGCACGTCGATGCGCGAGAGCAGCTCGGCGTCGCTGGGCTTGGGCTCGAAGGTGTGCGAGTTCGTGCCCTCGGGGACGATGCCGGTGATCTTCACGCGGTCGCCGCCGATGTTCGCGACGATGCTCGTGATCGGCGCGACGGTCGTGCCGACCTGCAGGCGCCCGTCGTCGCTCACGGCGTCGCCGGAGCTGCCGCAGCCGGCGGTCGCGAGGAGGATGGCGGTGGCGACGAGGCCGAGGGCCCGGCGGTGGCGGCTCATGCTGCCAACCTAACGTCATTGTGAGTCGGTCGCAATAGCGGCGGGGTCGGCCGGTGCGGATCACAGGACTGGTGCCGGCGCTCGAAGGGGCATACGCTCTCGGGCATGCCCGTTCGCTATTGGTTTCGCTGCGACGTGTGCGGGTGCCTCCCGGACGACGCGACGCGCAGCAGCATCGGCGCCTCGACACGCGAGGACCTCTTCGGGGAGCTCATCGAGGCGATGCCGGGCAAGTGGCTGGTCTGGCACGCCGGAGGACTGCTCGGGCCCCGGCGCTACGCGTGCCCCGACCATCGCCGGGCGATGCTGAAGAACATCCGCTTCCATTACGCCTACTGCGGCGAGCAATGGGTCTGGAAGCGCCCGCCCTACCCGCAGCGCTGGCCGCCGGACGGGATGCGCGAGGGTCCGGACGGCACGCTCATCATCCCCGAAGACCTCGTCCCGGGCAGCGGCTCCGGCGAGCAGCCGGCCGCGCCTCAGTCCTGAGACTCCAGCCGCCGCCGCGTCTCGGCGACGGTGTCCTTCGGCAGCTCGGGCAGCTTGAACGTCGTGATGCCGTACGCCAGCGCGAGCTCCACCTGCGCGGCGTAGTAGGCCTGGCGCGAGCGCTCCCAGTCGGCACCGGCGCCGTTGAGCTGCAGCCAGCGCCCGTTGTAGGCGAGCGAGACGCTCGCGTCGTCCTCGACGACGTGCGCGATCCAGACGTCGATCGACATCGGCTCCTCGCCTGCGGCCAGGAGCGCGTCGAGCGCGTCGAGGCTCGTGAGCGTCGTCGTGTCGTCGTCCCACTCGACGGTGATCTCGCACAGGAGCGGGTCCAGCGGGCCGGCGGCGACGGCGGCCCGCGCGGCGATCAGGATGACACCGAGATCCGACCAGCCGTTCCAGCGCTCGCTGAGCGCGAAACTCCCCATGCGCGCAGCATAGGGCGCTGCCGAGGACGTGCCTAGCGCCCGGGCGGGGCTACTCGGCGGCGAGCTGCGCGGCCGCGACGGCGACCTGGCCGTAGGCGATCTGGCCGTCGTTGGGCGGCAGCAGCCGCGGCGTGAGGACCCGCAGCCCGGCCTCCTCGAGGGCCGCCGCGGTGAGGCGCATGAGCAGCCGGTTCTGAAACACGCCGCCCGAGAGCACGACGAGATCCAGGTCCGCGCGCTCGGCGGCGATGACGCAGGCCTCGGACGTCGCCTGCGCCATCGTCTGGTGAAAGCGCGCCGAGATGGCGGGCACGGGCACGCCCGCGCCGACGTCGGCGAGGACCGCCATGAACGTCGGCCGCGGGTTGAGGACGATCATCTCCTTGGCCTCCATCGGAAACGGATACGGCTCGCCGCCGGCGGGGTCGGCGAGCGCCTCGAACTCGATCGCCGCCTGGCCCTCGTAGGTGACCTCGAGGCGGATGCCGCACATCGCCGCGACCGCGTCGAAGAGCCGTCCCGCGCTCGACGTCGTCGGCGAGCCCATCCCGGTCATCGACATCCGCGCGACCATGTTCCAGCGGTTCTGCTCGATGCCGGCGAACGCGGGCGGCAGCGGCGCGCGCATCTGCGTGAGCCAGCTGCAGGCCATCCGCCAGGGCTCGGCGATCGCACGCTCGCCGCCGGGCATCTTCGCGGTCACGAGGCGCCCCACGCGCTCGTAGCCGGCGAGGCCGCCGACGAGCAGCTCGCCGCCCCAGATCGTGCCGTCGGTGCCGTAGCCGGTGCCGTCGTAGATCGCGCCCACGGCGGGGCCGGTCTCCCCGTGCTCGGCGAGCGTCGCCGCGAGGTGCGCGTGGTGGTGCTGGACGCCGTGCAGCCCGAGCCCGCCCTCCTCGCGCTCCTGCGCGTAGCGCGTGGACAGGTAGTCGGGGTGCAGATCGTGGGCGACGACCTCCGGCGTGACCTCGAAGAGCCGCTCGAAGTGCGCGACGCCGTCGCGCAGCGACTGCAGCGTCTCGTAGTTCTTGATGTCCCCGATGTGGTGGCTCGGCCAGGCGCGCGTGCCGTCCGCCAGGCAGAACGCGTTCTTCTGCTCGGCACCCGCGCCGAGCAGCGGGCGCGGGCAGGCGATCGGAAGCGGCAGGCTCGCCGGGACGTAGCCGCGCGAGCGCCGCAGCATGAGCGGGCCCTCGCGGACGACGCGGACGACGGAGTCGTCGGTGCGCGTCGCGATCGGGCGATCGTGGACGAGGAAGCGGTCGGCGATCGGCTCCAGGCGCTCGAGCTCCTCGTCGCGGAAGGCGATCGGCTCGTCGGAGACGTTGCCGCTCGTCATCACGAGTGGCACGCCGGCGTCGGTGGCGATGAGGTGATGCAGGGGCGTGTAGGGCAGCATGATCCCGAGCTCCGGGACCCCCGGCGCGACGGACTCCGCGACGGCGGCGCCCGCCGTGCGCGTGGCCAGCACGATCGGCCGCTCGCGCGAGAGCAGCAGCGCCTCCTCGTGCGGCCCGAGCTCGACGAGCTCGCGGGCGGCGTCGAGGTCGGCGACGAGCAGCGCGAACGGGCGGCCCTCGCGGCGCTTGCGGGCGCGCAGCGTGGCGACGACGTCCTCCTGGTCGGCGCGACAGGCGAGGTGGTAGCCGCCGAGCCCCTTGATCGCGAGGATCCTGCCGGCGAGCAGGTCCTGGACGGCGGCGGTCACGGCGTCCTCGGCGTCCACCCGCGCGCCGCCGCGCTCGACGAGGCGCACCTTCGGCCCGCAGACGGGGCAGGCGTTGGGCTGCGCATGGAAGCGGCGGTCCATCGGGTCGTCGTACTCCGCCTGGCAGGCGGCGCACATCTCAAATCCGGCCATCGTCGTCTGCGGCCGGTCGTAGGGGATGCCCTGGACGATCGTGAAGCGCGGGCCGCAGTTCGTGCAGTTCAGAAAGGGGTAGCGATAGCGCCGGTCGGCCGGATCGCAGAGCTCCGCCAGACAGTCGTCGCACGTCGCCGAGTCCGGCGTCACCGGCGCCGTCGCGGCGCCGCCGCGCTCGCTGGCGACGATCTCGAAGCCGGCCTCGCCGGTCGCCTCGAGGTCCTCGACGGTCACGGCGGTGACCTCAGCCAGGGGAGGCGCGTCCGCGCTGAGGCGCTCGACGAAGGCGGCGACGGCCTCGGGCGGGCCCTCGGCCTCGACGAGCACGCCGCGCTCGTCGTTGAGCACCCAGCCGGCGACGCCGAGCTCGTCGGCGAGCCGGTAGACGAACGGGCGGTAGCCGACGCCCTGCACCGTGCCGTCGACGCGGGCGCGCACGCGCCGCGCTGCGTCCTGCGCCTGTTCGGTCATCCGGCCGATTCGGGGGCGGCGAGCTCGACGAGCTCGCGCAGCACGTGGTAGCCGCTGGCGTGTGCTTCCTGGATGCGCGGGATGTTCTCCGAGCGGCTGATGAAGACATGGTCGGCGAGGTTGTTCGCCGCGACGTTGCCACCGTCGTAGCCCACGAACGCCATCGTGACCATCCCGCGCCGGCGGCCCTCGCGCAGCGCCTCCAGGATGCTCAGGGAGTTGCCGCTCGTCGACAGCGCGAGCAGGACGTCGCCCTTGCGCCCGTAGGCGATGACCTGGCGCAGGAAGATGGCGTCGGTGCCGATGTCGTTGGCGACCGCCGTGATGATCCCCGTGTCCTCGGTGAGGTCCAGCGCGCGCCGCGCCGGGCCGCCGAACATCGGCGTGCGGAAGTCGGCGACGACGTCCATCGCGTCGGTCGCCGAGCCGCCGTTGCCCAGGGCGATGAGCCGTCCGCCGGCGTCGAGGCTGTCGCGCAGGACGCGGGCGGCCGTGACGAGCCCCTCGGCGAACTCGTGCAGCGTCTGCGTGCGCAGTGCCGTGATCTCCTCGGCCTTGAGCAGGATCGACTGCCTGACGTCCGCGAGGATGCCGTCGAGGTCGGTCTCCTGCTGGCCGAGGAAGGGGTACAAGAAGCTCGACGCTCCGGAATCGTGCACCGGGCGCGCCGCGCGGCCCTCGAGCAGCCCGCGCTGGTCGAGAAAGATGTGCACGTGCTCCCACAGCGTGTGGTAGAGCGTCTCGGCGATCTCCTGGCGGACGAGCGGGTCGGGGATCGTGCCGAGGTCGAACTCCCATTCGGCGCCCGAGTCGCGCGTGAAGGCGACGGTCAGGCAGCCACGGTCGCGCGCGGCCGCGACCGCCGCGAGGATGTCCGGCTCACCGCCGAAGGCCATCGCGATGTCCTCGGCCTCGGCCTCCAGCGCGACCTGCGGGGCGATCTGGCCGCCCTCGCCGGCCAGCCCGAGCGCCGGCAGGGCACGCTTGCCGACGATCACCGGGTGGACGAACTCGACCGCGACATGGCGGGCATCGGAGCGGTCGGCCGGCGATGAGCCGAAGGCGACGAGCCGCCCGTCGCGCGCGAAGCGCTCGGCCATCTTGTGGCACAGCTGGGCGAGGCGCTCGGCCTCGGCCGTGAAGAAGAGCGCGTTCGCCTCGCTGCGGTCGCGCAGCAGGGCCTCGACGCGCTCCGTGCCGATGTCGGTGATCCGTTTCATCTCATCGCCCAGGTGTCGACGGCCCACCGAGCGCCCGCGTCACGCGGTGGCGTGCTCGTGATCGTGGTCGTGGTGATCGTGATCGTGATCGTGACCATGCTCGTGGGCGTGGTCGTGCTCACGCTCGGCGGCGACGCGCGCGGGCAGCGCCTTCAGCCAGTCGCGGAACGCGTCGATCCCCTCGCCCGTCTTCGCGCTCGTGCGCAGGACGGTGGCGTGGGGGTTGACCTGGAGGATGTTGGCCTCGAGGCGGTCGACGTCGAAGTCGAGGTACTGCAGGAGGTCGATCTTGTTGATGACGACCATCTCGCAGGCGCGGAACATGAGCGGGTACTTCAGCGGCTTGTCCTCGCCCTCGGTCACCGAGCAGACCATGATCCGGGAGTCCTCGCCGATACGGAACTCCGCGGGACAGACGAGGTTGCCGACGTTCTCGACGATGAGGATGTCCATCTCGCCGAGCGGGACCGCGGGCAGCGCCGAGCGGACCATGTTGGCGTCGAGGTGGCACTCGCCGCCGAAGCCGTTGTCGGTGTTGAGCTGCACGACCGGGATGTGCAGCGCCGACAGGCGGTCGGCGTCGAAGCTGCCCTGGACGTCGCCCTCGAGGACGCCGACGCGCGTGCCCTCCTCGGCGATGCCGTTGAGGCCGGCCTCCAGCAGCGTCGTCTTCCCGGCGCCGGGGGCGCTCATGAGATTGACGACGGTCACGTTCTCGCGATCGAAGTCGCTCCGGTTGGCGGAGGCGATCGTGTTGTTGGCATCGAGCGCGTCCTCGACGACCCTCACCTTGGTGCGGTGCATGCGGCGTCCTCCTCGTCCTCGACCTCGATCGACTCGACCATGAATTCCTCACCCGTCGCGACCTCGACGTTGCCGGGGCCGCACGTTCCGCAGATGAATGCCGGGATCTCGATCTCCCATTCGTTCTTGCACGTGTTGCAGCGCAGAACCGCGGGCACGTCGATGATCTCCAGCGTAGCGCCCTCGACCTCCGTGTCCCTGCCCACGATCGCAAGGTAGAACTCCAGCGTGTCCTTGACGACCTGGCGCAGGCGCCCGATGCGCAGGGTCACATGCGTGACCTTGCGCCCGTGCGCGTGCTTGCGGACGGTCGCGACGACCGCGCTGGAGAGATCGAACTCGTGCACGACGAGCCTGACTAGGTCTCGTCGACCGCGTACGCGGCGTCCGTCGTGAGCTCCCTGGCGGTCTCCAGGACGAGCGACACGCATCGGCCGACGGCCTCCTCGACCACGGCGCTCAGCCCGACGCCCATCTCCTCGACCGTCTCGGGCTCGCAGGCGACGATGACGACCTTGCCGGGCCAGCCGCCCGTGACCTTGATGAAGCGCAGGACGGTCTCGGGATCCATCGCGTGCGGGTTGAGGACCTCGCCGTCCTCGACCGAGCCGCTGGCGACGTCGTCCTCGTCGACCTCCATGACGTAGAGCGTGCCGGGGGCACCGCCCTGACGGCTGACGTCGATCATCAGCAAGGCGTCGTAGCCATACATGACCTGGTAGGCGAGATCCAGCCCGCCGGTGCCGAAGTCGATGACCGCGACGCCCTCGGGAAGCTCCTCGGCCTCCAGGCGGCGCGCGACCTCGCTGCCGAAGCCGTCGTCGCGCTGCCAGGTGTTCCCGATGCCCGCGATGAGGATCTGCTTGGGCCGTTCGGAGACGTCGGGCTCCTGCAGGTTCAGCGGCGCGTCGGCAGCCGGCGGCCGCCACGTGTCACGGGGCGGCTCCGTGGTCTCGCGAGCGCGTTCCTCATCGGTCATTCGACCACCTCGACCTCGTCGGAGAAGAAGAACAGAAAGCGCCCGGACTCACCCAGGATCTCCTGCATCGGATCGTCGTCGACCGTCACGCCGAGGTGCAGCCGCTCGCCCATCGTGCTGTCGTCCATCCGGATGAACAGGCGGTGGATCGTCGCCCTGCGGCCGTCGAGCATCTTGTCGTAGACGTCCGCGTTCAGCGGCGGGTGCAGGACGACCTTCATGCCGCGGCGGTACGTGATGCCGTCGACGGCGAACTCGCGCTCGCCGGGCGGATCCTCCAGCCGCACGCGCCCGTGCAGGTCCATGAGCTGCTGGGGCGTCGTGGCGTCGGCGCGCGCGAGCATCTCGCGCACCTTCGGGTCCTGCGCCGCGATCTCCTCGCGCTCCTGGTCCGACAGCGCCTGGATGTGCAGCACGAGCGCCTCCTCGATCTCGGTCCCGTCGAAGAAGTCGTTGACGCTCTCCGGGGCGATCTCGGGGTGCTCGGGCAGCATGATCGTCGGCCCGAGCAGGGAATCGTCGTTCGGCGTGGCGAGGACCGGCCAGGTGTTGACCTGACAGCAGCCCGCGACACCGTCGTCGCCGCGCTCCAGCGGCGAGACGAAGCGGTCGCCGCCCTCGACGCGCATGAGCAGGTGCGTGGAGAGCATGCTCTTCAGCAGCGCGTCCTTGCGGTCGCCGTCGGCCTCCTCGTCGGTCAGCGGCGTCGTGTTCTCGACCTGCAGCGTCACGCGGCCGCGACCGTCCGGCAGGCGGTCGACGATGATCTCGGCGACCCCCTCGAGGTCGTCGTAGTCAAAGCTCACCTTCGCCGGCGCCGCCCCGAGCGACACCCGGCGCTCGACCGCGCGGTGCTGCTCGCCGGAGGGCTGCAGGAAGCGGACCTCGCCGGTGACGAGCGCGTCGGCGCTGCCGACGATGCCCTGGATCTGCATCCGGTCGAAGGCGTGCGTCTGGTGGCGCGCGTAGTCGGCGGGATAGACGATGCCGAACGGCGTCGGGGTCGCGTTCTTCGTCGCCCCGGGCGTGTACGGATACAGCGCGTAGCCCTCGAACAGCAGCGAGTCGACGAGCCGCTCGAGGTGCGTCTTCGTCGACGTGATGCCGACGTCCGACGGGCTCTCCGGTGTGATCTCCTCGATCTCGCTCATCGCGATGCTCCCTCGACGTCGTCGGTCGGCGCGCGCTCGAGCAGGTCGAGCACGCAGGAGTCCATGGTGTGCAGGCCGCGCTGGCGCTTGTAGTCCTTCAGCGCGGACAGCGTGTCGTCGTGCAGGAGCACGAACCCGGACTCGCCGTGATGATGCTTGATCATCGCCTGCCAGGTCGCGACCGGCAGGCGGTACTGGGCGGACGTGCTCCACGGGAGGTGGACGACCTGCACCGACCGGTTCGGACCTTCGTAGAGGACGCGCCCGGTGAAGTGGAACGTCAGCGGGACCTCGCCGTCGGGAAGCGCCGAGATGTAGCGCGACGCCGTGACCTCGAGGTCGGCCGTGCACGGGACCTCGAGGCCGAACGTGATCGCCCCGGTGAAGGAGTGCACGAGCGCCGTCGCGTGACACCACAGGAAGCTGCGGGTCGTCGACGGCCAGCGCTCGGGCGCGCCGAAGAGCTCGTAGAGCTCCTCGCGCGTGTCGGCGTCGTAGTCGCGTCGCGCGGGATCGAAGTTGATCTGCGCGGCGAGCGTGATCGCGTAGATCGGGCGGTCCGAGGGCTCGGACACGCCGAGCTCGAAGCGCAGCGTGGGTTGTGCGGCAAAGGGCTCGTGGGCGGCGCCGAGGATCTCGAACGTGACCTCAGGCCCTTTGTCGCGGATGAGGTTCGGCGCCGGATTGATCGGCGGACGCTTGTCTGTCATGCAACTCCAGCCTTGTGGCGGACGTAGGTGAAGAACTTGGGCACCGCGTTGGCGATCGCGTCGCCGCCGGAGATGCCCTCCCAAGTGGATTTGATGAGCCCGACGAGGCGGTAGCACTCGTCGATCGGCACGATCGCGTGCTGGTGCTCGCCCGACATGCGGTTGACGACGAGCGCCTCACCGTCGGCCTCGAGGTCGTTGAGGATCGGGTTGAGCTCCACGAGCTTCTGC
>CAVZYU010000004.1:0-22328 GCA_963779625.1 uncultured Actinomycetes bacterium
GCTCAGTTGACAGCGGAGGCGCGCTGACCTACAACTGCGCGCACCACGTCGACGACCTCCGTCGCCTGCTCGGCGCTCAGGGCCGGGGTCATCGGGAGGGCGAGGTGGGTCCGCGCGGGCTCGTGGGTGACGGGCAGCTGCAGGCCAGCGGCGAACTCGCGCATCGCGGGCTGGCGGTGCACGGGCGTGCGGTCGTAGCCGCGGCCGCGATCCCTGCTGCGGCAAGCCCCGTGGCGGCTCGTCAGCACGCTCGGTGCGCACGACGTACAGGTGCCAGGCGGCTCGTCGCCCGCGCCCGCGCCCGGCAGCGCGACGACGTCGCCGAGCCCGGCCTCGGCGTACCAACCCGCGATCTCGCGGCGCTTGGCGTCCAGCCGTCGAGGTCCGTGAGCTGGACGCGCAGGACGCCGCCTGCAGCTCGTCGAGGCGCGAGTTGTAGCCGACCTGCTCGTAGGTCACCTTGTCACGCGAGCCATGGAAGCGCAGCGGCGCACGCTGTCGGCGACGCCGTCGTCGTCGGTGGTGATCATGCCGCCGTCGCCGAAGCAGCCAGGTTCTTCGACGGGAAGAAGGAGAACGTCGCAGCGTGCCAACGCGCCCGGATGCCCGTGCCGTGCGCGTGCCCCCGGCCTGTGCGGCGTCCTCGAGCACCGGCAGCCCAGCGCCGCGATCTCGGCGATCGGCGCGATGTGCCGAACAGGTGCACGGCGATGACGGCCTTGGTGGCGGGCGTGATCTCGCGCGCACGGCCTCGGCGGTCACGCAGTACGTCACCGGGTCGACGTCGCAGAACACCGGGTCGGCCCCGGTCGGCGAAATCGCCTCGGCCGTGGCGTAGAAGGTGAACGCCGGGCACGATCACCTCGTCGCCGGGCCGACGTCGAGGCGCGCAGGCGATGGTCAGCGCGTCGGTGCCGTTGGCGACGCCGATGGCGTTGGCGCCGAGGTAGTCGGCGAACTCCGCCTCGAAGGCCTTCGACCTGCGCGCCGAGGATGTAGCGGCCCGAGTCCAGGACGCTCGCGATCCGCCTCGAGTTCGTCCGGTAGGGGCACGAGCGGCGTGGTGGTATCGAAGACGGGACGGGCATCGGAGTGGCTGAGGGTACGGGCACTAGCATCCACGACGTTATGCCGCCACTCGTCGACCCCGACTTCTCGCGCGATCGCGCCCGTGCTCGTCACGGGGCACACCGGCTTCAAGGGTGCATGGCTGACGCTCTGGCTGCACGCGATCGGCGCCGCGTCGCGGGGTTCGCCGACACCGTCCCGACGTCGCCGTCGCTGTACGGCCGCGCGGGCGGCGAAGGAGATCGCCGATGTTCGCGGCGATGTCCGTGACCACGCCCCCGTGCCGGCGCCTTCGCCGCCCACGAGCCCGAGATCGTCATGCACCTGGCCCGCCCAGGCGTTCGTGCGTCACTCGTTTGCCGATCCGCGTGGGACGTACGAGACGAACGTCATGGGAACGGTCAACGTCCTCGAGGCGGTCCGCGCGACGCCGTCGGTGCGGGCGGTCGTGAACGTCACTTCGGACAAGTGCTACGACAACCGCGAGCAGCGCCGCCCGTTCGTCGAGACCGACCCGATGGGCGGTCACGATCCGTACTCGAACTCCAAGGGCTGCGCGGAGCTCGTCGCCGACGCCTACCTGCGGTCGTTCTTCGCCCCGGACGTGGATGGTCCGCGACTGGGCTCGGCGCGCGCCGGCAACGTCATCGGCGGCGGCGACTGGGGCGAGGACCGTCTCATCCCGGACATCATGCGCGGCGCCATCGACGGCGCCCCGATCCCGATCCGCAACCCCGACGCGGTCCGGCCCTGGCAGCACGTGCTCAACCCGCTGTCGGGCTACCTGCGACTCGCGCAGGCCTTGCATGCCGACCCGGCGGCGCAGGGCGGCTGGAACTTCGGACCCGCCGACGCCGACGCGCGACCCGTCCGCTGGATCGCCGACCGCCTGACGGACCTCTGGCTCGGCGACGACCTGCGCTGGGAGCTCGACGGCGGGCCGCACCCGCACGAGGCGCACCATCTCACGCTGGACTCCTCCAAGGCTCGCGAGCGGCTGGGCTGGGTGCCGGCATGGGGGCTTGACGAGGCGCTCGCCGGGGTCGTGGAGTGGTACGAGGTGCTGCGCGCCGGCGACGACGCCCGCGCCGTGACGCTTGCGCAGATCGATGCCTTCCAGGCGGCGTCCGCGGCTGCCCCGTCTAAGGCTTGAGCGCCTCGAGGTCCGAGCGCGTCATGAGCCGGATGAGCTCCTCGAAGCTCGTTTTCGGCTCCCAGCCGAGCTGTCGCTTCGCCTTCGCCGAGTTGCCGATGAGCTGGTCGACCTCGGCCGGGCGCAGGAACGCGGGATCGATCCGCACGTATTTCTCCCAGTCGTCGACCCCGGCCTCGTCGAAGGCGATTCGCACGCAGTCACGCACGGTGTGTGTCTTGTTCGTGGCGATGACGTAGTCGTCGGGCTCGTCCTGCTGGAGCATGAGGTACATCGCCTCGACGTAGTCCTTCGCGTAGCCCCAGTCGCGCTCCGCGTCGAGGTTCCCGAGCGACAGATCGTGGCGCAGGCCGTGCTTGATCGCGGCCGCATGCCACGTGATCTTGCGCGTCACGAACTCCAAGCCGCGGCGCTCGGACTCGTGGTTGAAGAGGATCCCAGAGCAGGCGAAGAGGTCGTAGGACTCGCGGTAGTTGACGGTGATGAAATGGCCATAGGCCTTCGCCACGCCGTAGGGCGAGCGGGGGTAGAACGGCGTCGTCTCAGTTTGCGGGACCTCAAGCACCTTGCCGAACATCTCCGAGCTGGAGGCCTGGTAGAAGCGGGCGCCGGGGGCGGCCTCGCGGACGGCCTCGAGCATGCGCGTTACGCCGACGCCTGTGAATTCGGCCGTGAGGGTCGGCTGGATCCACGAGACCGCGACGAAGCTCATCGCCGCGAGGTTGTAGATCTCAGCCGGCTCGGCCGCGCGAATCGTGTCCACGAGCGAGCGCTGGTCGAGCAGATCGCCCTGGTGCAGCGTGATCCTGTCGCGGAGGTGCTCGATGCGCTCGAACTTCTCCGTCGACGCCCGGCGGACCATCCCGTGGACCTCGTAGCCGTGTTCGAGCAGCAGTTCGGCGAGGTACGAGCCGTCCTGGCCGGTGATGCCCGTGATGAGTGCAGAGCGCGCCATATCGGCGGCGCACACTACCCTGCGCCGAGTGAAAGCGGTCATTCTCGCCGGCGGTCTCGGCTCGCGGTTGAGCGAGGAGACGACGGTCAAACCCAAGCCGATGGTCGAGGTCGGAGGCAAGCCGATCCTCTGGCACATCATGAAGATCTACGCCTCGCACGGCATCGAGGAGTTCGTCGTCTGTCTCGGGTACAAGGGTTATGTCATCAAGGAGTGGTTCGCCAACTACGCGCTTCACACGTCAGATGTGACGTTCGATATGCGCAGCGGCGAGATGGAGGTCCACCATTCCACGACCGAGCCCTGGCGGGTGACGCTCGTCGAGACAGGCGATGAGACGATGACCGGCGGCCGGCTGAAGCGCGTCATGCCCTACGTGGGCGACGAGACCTTCTGCCTGACCTACGGCGACGGCGTCGCCGACGTGGACATCGGGGCGCTCGTCGAGCTCCATCGCTCCGAGGGGCGGCTCGCGACCGTCACAGCAGTCCAGCCCCCCGGCCGCTTCGGCTCGCTGGAGATCGACGGCACCCGGGTCGACAGCTTCGCGGAGAAGCCGCGCGGCGACGGCGCGTGGATCAACGGCGGTTTCTTCGTCTGCGAGCCGGCCGTCGGCGCCGCGATCGCCGGTGACGACACGAAGTGGGAGGAGGAGCCGCTGCGCGGTCTGGCCGCGCGCGGCGAGCTCACGGTGTTCCACCACCGCGGCTTCTGGCAGGCGATGGACACGCTACGCGAGCGCAACGAGCTCGAGACGCTGTGGGACTCCGGCGGCGCCCCGTGGTGCTCGTGGTAGACGATCCGCCCTGCCGCTTCTGCGGCGCTCCGCTGCGCGACGTGTTCGCCGATCTCGGGATGTCGCCGGTCGCCAACGACAATGTCGCGCTGGAGCACGCGAGCGCGATGGAGCCGTTCTATCCGCTGTGCGCGCTCGTGTGCGCCGAGTGCTTCCTCGTCCAGCTCGCGCCGTACGAGACGCCGAAGCCGATCTTCCGCGACGACTACGCATACTTCTCGTCTTACTCGAGCTCGTGGCTGGAGCACAGCCGCCGCTACACCGAGCAGATGATCGAGCGCCTGGGCCTCGGCGCCTCCAGCCAGGTCGTCGAGCTCGCCTCCAACGACGGCTACCTCCTGCAGTACTTCAAGGCGGCGGGCGTGCCGGTCCTCGGCGTGGAGCCGACCGCGAACACGGCGCAGGTCGCGATCGACAAGGGGATCCCGACGCGCGTGGACTTCTGGGGCGTCGAGACGGCCCGCTCGGTCGCGGCGGAGACGCAGGCCGACCTGCTGCTCGGAAACAACGTCCTCGCCCACGTCCCGGACATCAACGACTTCGTCGCGGGGATGAAGCTCGCGCTGAAGCCCGGCGGGGTCATCACGGTGGAGTTCCCGCACCTCCTGAAGCTCATCGAGCTCAACCAATGGGACACGATCTACCACGAGCACTTCTCGTACCTGTCGTTCTCGACGGTCGAGCGCGTCTTCGCCGCGCACGGCCTGCGGCTGTTCGACGTTGAGGAGCTGCCGACGCACGGCGGCTCGCTGCGGATTTTCGCCTGCCACGACGACGACCCGCAGGCCGAGACCGGCGCCGCGCGCCAGCTGCGCAAGCGCGAGCTCGCCGCCGGCCTCGACGAGTTGCAGACCTACCGCGACTACGGCGAGCGCGTCGTCGCCGACAAGCGCCAGATCCTCGAGTTCCTCATCGAGCTCAAGCACGGCGGCAACTCGATCGCCGGCTATGGTGCCCCGGCGAAAGGCAACACGCTGCTGAACTACTGCGGTGTCGGCCGTGACTTCATCGACTTCACGTGCGACGCCAACCCGCACAAGCAGAACCACGTGCTGCCGGGCACGCACATCCCGGTGCTCGCCCCCGGCGCAATCCGCGAGCGCCGGCCCGATGTGGTCCTGATCCTGCCCTGGAACATCAAGGACGAGATCATGGAGCAGCTCTCCGACATCCGGGAATGGGGCGGGCGCTTCGCGGCCCGGGCACCGGAGCTGCGGCTGTTCCCGTGAGGTTCGAGCCGACGCCGCTGGCGGGGGCATGGGTCGTAGAGCTCGACCTGCTCGGCGACGAGCGCGGCTGGTTCGCGCGGACGTACGACGAGGCGCTGTTCGTCGAGCACGGGCTCGAGCCGGTGGGCGTGCAGTGCAACAGCTCGTTCAACGCGGCGCGCGACACCCTGCGGGGCATGCACCTCCAAACCGAGCCGCACGGTGAGGCCAAGCTCGTGCGCTGCCTGCGTGGTGCGATCTGGGACGTCGGCCTGGACCTGCGGCGCGACTCCGAGACCTACTTGCGCTGGCACGCCGTTGAGCTCACCGCCGACAACCGCCGCGGCTACTACCTCCCGGCTGGACTCGCCCACGGCTTTCAGACGCTGACCGACGACTGCGAGGTCCAGTACGCGATGGGCCACGTCTACGTGCCGGACGCGGCGGGCGGCGTTCGCTGGGACGATCCGGCGTTCGCGATCGACTGGCCGGCGCCGCAGGACGAGCGGACGATGTCCGAGAAGGACGCCGCGTACCCGGACTACGAGCCGTGAGCCCGCGGCGGGTGCTTGTGACGGGTGCGAGCGGCTTCGTGGGCCGCCGGGCGCTCGCGCCGCTGGCCGCGCGCGGGTTCGAAGTCCACGCGGTCGGGCGCGGGGCCAACGCGCCAGCGGGCGCGCCGGAGGGCGTGACGTGGCATCGGTTCGACCTGCTCGACAAGCCCGCGCGCGGTGCCCTCGTGGACCATGTCGGCGCCTCGCACCTCCTGCACCTCGCCTGGTACGCCGAGCCGGGGGCATTCTGGGACGCCCGCGCGAACGCCGCCTGGGTCGCGGCGAGCGTCGGCCTCGTGGACGAGTTCGCCGCCGCGGGCGGCGAGCGCGCCGTGCTCGCCGGGACGTGCGCGGAGTACGACTGGAGCGCCGCGCAGCCGCTGGGCGAGGAAGCGCCGATCGCGCCGTCGACGTACTACGGCACCTGCAAGGACGCGACCCGTCGCGTCGTGGCGGGGCTCGCCGAGCGGGCCGGGCTCTCGCTGGCCTGGGGGCGGATCTTCTTCCTCTACGGGCCGCAGGAGGATGAGCGCCGGCTCGTCGCCGGCGTCGCCTCCAAGCTCGTCGCTGGCGAGCGGGCGCCGACGAGCGCGGGCACTCAGCTGCGCGACTTCCTCCACGTCGACGACGTCGCCGGCGCGTTCGCCGCGCTCGTCGACGGCGAGTCGACCGGCCCCGTCAACATCGCATCCGGTGAGCCCGTGACGGTGCGTTCGATCGTCGAGTCCATCGCGCGCGCCGCCGAGCGCCCGGACCTGCTCGACATCGGCGCGCTACCCCAGCGCATCGGGGATCCCGACGAGATCGCGGCGGACGTCACGCGGCTGCGCAATGAGGTCGACTTCACCCCCGCCTTCTCGCTGCAGGCGGGCTTGGAGCAGACCGTCGCCTGGTGGCGCGATCAGCCCCGCGTGTCGTAGAGCCCGTGGAAGAACGCCCGCTGGATCGGGTGCGTGCGCTCGTAGACCTGCCGCCACGACGGCGGGTAGGGATAGCTCTCGCGATCGACGACGACGTCGTCGTCAGGGTTGTGCCACGTGCCCCATTGCTTCGTGTAGAAGAAACCGTCCGTATGCCGATCGACTTCGCCGAGGTAGTGGGCGATCTGCTCGGGCCGCATCTCGTGCAGCGAGCTGATATTCACGAACAGCGAGACGCCTAGCGGATCGAGCATCGAGAGCTGGTTCGGCGTCAGGAAGACGATGCGCGCGGCCGCGAGCTCATCGGCCACTTCGGCCTCGCTGTCGAAGTGGCGAAAGCGGAACGCGGCACGCTCCGGGAACAGCCTCGTGAGGTACTCCTGTGCGATCGCGAGCGCCGGCGGGATGTCGCAGATGATGTAGCGCAGCTGCGGAAACTCCTCCAGGAAGACCCAGGCCACGCGCCCGTAGCCTCCGCCGAGCTCCAGCACGCCGCCGGGGCCGGGGCGGTTGCCGGGGAACGCGGCCGTCGCACTGTAGAGCTCGTAGACGGAGTTGCACAGGTCCTGGCTGATGCGCCGGCCCCGGTAGTTCGCGACGACGGGATCGCCGAGAACGGGCTCCTGCAGGCGCCTCAGGATTTCGCGCCGGTCAATGCGCGCGACGTACTCCCACAGCAGCGCCAGGAAGAGCCCGTGGATGCGCCGGGCGCCCGCGCCGGAGAAGGGGTTCAAGCGGTCTGGGCCCGCCTCCAGCGTGCTGACATCGCCGAGGCGAGCCGTAGAGACCCCCGGCACGGGGTGGCGCAGCCACGACTTGACCATCGCCGCCAGCTGATCGTCGGTCAGCTTGTGGGGGATCCAGCTGAAGTAGTTCTGGTTGACCGTGCGCTTGAAGCGCGCGAAGCCCTGGTCGTCGATCTGCTGGGTGTTGCGCGCGTTCAGTACGCGCCAGAAGTGCGACGGCTGGACGATCTGCGGCGCCTGCTCCATCTCCGTCCACATCGCGCGGACATCGATCAGCGTTCGCGCGCTGTCGGGGGCCGGTGGCACGCGCGGAACCTAGCAGGGGATACCTGGGATCAATCTCTAGGGTTCGGGTGATGAACGAGCACACCCGAAGGCTGCGTGTCCTGCTGCGGCGCCTGGATCTCCTCGCCCGCGCGCGGCACCGCCGGACGGTGCAGCACCCGCCGGGGCTCGCGCGCCCGAGCGTCGATGCCGTCGTCGTGGCCGACAAGGTGGCCGGGGAGGACGATGTGGCGATCGCCAAGCGCCTGCTGGCGGCCTACGAGGCGGCTGTCCGCGGCGCGCCGCCGCAGCCCGAGCCCTCGTCGAGCCGCTTCGACCTGTGGTCGATGATCGAGACCCGGCAGGCGCGGTTCGAGTCGATTCTTGATCGTGGCGACGCGCGGGAGCTCGCGGCGTACCTCTGCAACGTGTCGCGCCACGACGCGTCGCAGGGGCTCGAGCAGGGCGATATCGGCTACGACAGGATCGTCGGCGACCGCTCCTATCGTGGCCTCGTCGCCCTCACGGTGAAGGACGCGCTGGTGTCACTCGCCGAGGCGGTAGGAGCGCTGGCGGTCGAGAACCCGGAGCAGGGCTCGTTCGGCAAGAACATCCGCCTGGACTCAGGGGAGCTCGCCGCGCGCGTGGCGGCTCGCCTGGGAATCGATATCACGCCGCCGGACGTCGACGGCGGGCTGCTGAAGATCGACACCGGGCGCGGGCTCTTCGGGGGCCGCGACGTGAACGCGATCTACACGGCGCACCTCGTCCGGCAGACGCTGCGCGAACTGCCGTCGCCGCGGATCTGCGAGATCGGCGGCGGCTCGGGCCGCGTTGCGTACTGGACGCGGCGCATGGGGCCGGCGACCTACACGATCGTCGACCTGCCGCGCATCAACGTCCTGCAGGGTTACTACGTCCTGAAGTCCCTGCCCTGGGACGAGGTGTCGCTGTGCGGCGAGCCGCTGGCAAAAGCCGCGTCGCGGCGTCTGCGGATCCTCCCAACGCAGGCCATCGCCGATCTTGGCGACGGGTCGTTCGACCTCGTGCTCAACCAGGATTCGTTTCCGGAGATGAGCCCCGACACCGTCACCGACTACCTGCGCTGGATCCGTCGCTGCTGCGACGGCTCGCTGATGAGCATCAACCACGAGAGCAAGCCCGCGTACGGGGACGGCCTCCGTCACGTCAGCGTTCCGGAGGCGGTCGACGACGTCGGTGGCTTCGAGCTGACGCACCGGTTCCCGTACTGGATGCGCAAGGGGTACGTGGTCGAGCTCCACCGCATCGCACGGTGACGACGCCCGGGGAGGCCGATCTCGTCGACAGCGCGGCCGCCGGTCCCGCCGCGATGCGCGGCGGCCTGCTGCGCGCCGCGAGCTTCGCCGGCTCGCTCCTTATCGCCGTCGCGTCGGCGCCGCTGCTCGTCCGCCACCTCGGTGACGTCGAGTTCGGCCGCTACGCGACGGCCCTGGCGGTCGTCGCGATCGCCGCCGGCCTGACCGAGGGCGGCATCACGACCGTCGCGCTGCGCGAGCTGTCGGTCGTCAAGGAGCCCGAGGCGCGACGGCGCCTGATGAGCGACCTGCTCGGGCTGCGGATCGTGCTCACGAGCGCCGGCATCGCGATCGGGGTGCTCTTCACCGTGATCGCCGGTTATGGCGGCGACGTGAGCCTCGGCGTGCTCGTCGCCGGCATCGGGACGCTCCTGGCGTTCATCCAAACGCTGCTCGCGGTCATCGTCCAGAGCCAGCTGCGCTTCGGCTGGGCCGCGCTGATCGAGACCGTGCGCGGAGTCGTGGCGCTTGGCCTGATCATCGTCCTCGTGCTCCTCGGCGAGGGGATCGTCGCACTCCTCGCCGTCGCGATCCCGGCGGGCCTGGCGGCGGTAGCGCTCACCGTACCGCTCGTTCGCAGACAGACGTCGATACGCCCCGCTTTCGATGTCAAGCGCTGGCTGCCGCTGCTGCGGGACGTCCTCGTCATCGCGATGGCGGTCGCGGTCTACGCGCTGTACTTCCGCGTCACGCTGCTCATCACGTCGCTCGTCTCCAGTGAGGTCCAGACGGGCTACTTCGCGGTCTCCTTCCGGCTCGTCGAGGCGCTGATCGGCGCCCCAATCCTGCTCGTCGGGGCGGCGTTCCCGATCATCTCGCGGTCCGTCCGCGAGGATCGCGCGCGATTCGAGTACGCGACCGGGCGGATCTACGAGCTCTCGGTGCTCCTCGGAGGGCTGGCGGCGATGGGGTTGGCGCTCGTGGCGCCGTTCGCCATCGAGGTGCTCGTGGGCACGAGCGAGCACCCGTCGGTCGAGGTCCTCCAAGTCCAGAGCATCGCCCTCCTCCCGGCGTTCATCGTGGCGGCGACGTCGTTTCCGCTGCTCGCCATGCACCGCCATCGCGAGCTGCTGATCGCCAACAGCGCGTCGCTCGTGCTCGCCGTCGTGCTGGCGCTCCTGCTGGCGCCCTCGCATGGCGCGAGCGGCGCGGCGATCGCGGCGGTGTCGGCCGACCTCGTGCTCGCCGGCACGCTGTCGACGATGCTCCTGCGCCGAGGCGGCCCGCCACTGCCCCTGTCGGCCTTGCTCGTCGCGGTCGGAGCGGCTCTGTGCGGATACGGTGCCGGCAGGCTCGTCGGGATCCATCCGCTCGTCGAAGCCGTCATCGGATGTCTCGTCTTCCTCCTCGTCCTCGTGCTGCTGCGGCGTATGCCGCCGGAGCTGCGTGAGGTGCTGAAGGGTCGCGGTGCCTCGGCCGCGGCATAGCGACGACCGCTGCCCGCTCTGTGGCGGCGCCTCTGCCCGCGCGTTCGTCACGCGCGACCACAACCGCGCGATCAGCGACGAGGAGTTCGAGTACCGCCGCTGCCTCGCCTGCCACGTCCTGTTCCTGCACAATGTCCCCGGCGACCTCGGGCGCTTCTACCCGAGCGAGTACTTCGCGCGTCCGCCGATCGAGCGGCTGAGGGCGATGGGGCAGGGCTCGGAGAGCTATCGCATCGAGATCCTGAGCCGCCACGTCGAGGGCGGCCGGCTGGCAGAGGTCGGCCCCGGAGACGGGCTCTTCGCCGTCCAGGCACTCGACGCGGGCTTCGACGTCAGCGCCATCGAGATGGACCCCGAGGCCTGTCAGCACCTGCGCTCGGCGCTCGGCATCGAGGTGGTGGAGTCCTCCGCGCCCGAGGATGCGCTGGGCTCGCTCGCGCCTCTGCGGGCGGTGGCGGCCTGGCACGTCCTCGAGCACGTTCCCGAACCCTGGGCGCTCCTCGAGGCGGCTGCGGCGGCGCTCGAGCCGGGCGGCGTGCTGCTGGTCGCTACCCCGAACCCCGCGTCGTTCGGCCTGCGGGTGCTCGGCGGCCGCTGGCCGCATGTCGATGCGCCGCGGCATCTGTTTCTCATCCCGCATACGACGCTCATCGAGCGTGCGCGCGGACTCGGCCTGGACCTGGTGGAGCTCACCCACACCGATCCGGGCGGTCGTCACTGGAACGCGTTCGGCTGGCACTACGCCCTGCGCCGGCCGGGCTTCTCCTGGCCCGCCGATCAGGCAGCGCGGCTGGCGGGCCGTGCGATCGCCGCCGCGCTCGCCCCGGTCGAGCGCCGCGGGATGCGCGGTGCCGCCTACACGCTCGTCCTGCGCAGGCGCTCGTAGAGCGGGTTGCGCGCGACGGGCGGCGGTGGCGGCGGGCGCTCGAACACGTCGAGGACCGTGACGTAGCGCCCGCGCTGCTTCGGCGGGTTCCAGCCCATGAACTGGCGCAGGATCAGCGCGTAGACGACGCTGTAGAAGAGGTGGCGCAGGCGTGCGGGCGCGGCGCGGCGGGCGAGCTGCAGTGTGCCGACGACGGGTCGTGCGATTGCGCGCTCCCAGGGGCGCAGGTGGCGCTCGAGCTCGGCGCGGTGCTCGTCGTCGACCCTGCCGTCGAGCACGCCCTCGTAGACGTGGACGGCCTGCAGGACGCGGAAGCGCCGCCGGCCGGGGGCGGCAGGCACGAGCGCGCCGTAGCGCTCGGCGATCGTCTCGACGGCCGACAGCCAGCCGGTGTTGATGTTCGTGCCGGGCATGTCGGCGATCCGCAGTTCGGTGTGCGCCCCCTCGCCCCCGGGCGCCCCGAGGAACGCCTTGCCGGCGCTCTCCTGGGCGTTGAGGTGAAAGAAGCCGTAGGACTTCGGCGTGACCCCGATCGTCACGAGCGGACGTGGCTCGACGACGATGCTGCGCGCGGTGAGGAAGACCACGTTCGTCGCGTAGTAATCGGGGAACGCGGACTGGAAGAACGGGCCCTGCGGTGTGAGCTTGTCGAGCAGCCGGCGGCTGACGGTCGAGAACTGCATGTTGAAGCCGTAGCTCGCGCGAAAACGCATCGCGTCCGCGACGACCTTGCGCGCCCGCTCCCGGTCCAGGACGAAAGGCTCGCGGGCGCCGCGCAGGAACGTCGCGTAGCCGTAGGCCTGGAGGAAGCCCTCCGGCTCGGACTCCTGCACGCCGGGGTAGGAGAACAGCCATGCGCTCTGGTACACGACGTCGGGAGCGCCGAAGCGCGCGGCGAGCTCGCGGATCCTCGTGACGTAGCCGGGCATGAGCCCGTCGTCGTCGCCGAGCATCACGACGTAGCGGCCGCGGCTGTGGTTCAGCGCGTTGTTCCAGTTCTCCGTGACCGGGACGAACGAGGCGGTGCGCACGTAGCGGATGCGTACGTCGCCGAGCGATCGCACGTGGCCCTCGATGTCCTCCTCGGAGTCGTTGTCGGAGACGACGAGCTCCCAGTCGCCATCGTCCTGGCGGCGCACGGTCTCGATCGCGTAGCGCAGGTACTCGAGACGGTTGCGGGTCGGCAGCAGGACCGAGACGAGCGGCGCGGGGTCGGCCATCGGCTCCCCATCTTAGGATGGGGGCCGTGAGCGGGACGTCGAGGGGGGTGGCCGTTGCGCACCTCGTGCACGAGGCCAACGGGCTCGAGCCGCTGCAGCGCTTCCTGCGTTCCTACCGCGAGCACGACGCAGGCGTCGAACACGACCTCGTCCTCCTGCTCAAGGGCTTCGGCGAGGCGGACGCCGCGCGCCGCCACGTGGAGCTCGCCGGACCCGGGACGCGGACGCTGCTCGTCGGCGACGACGGCTATGACCTGGGCGCGTACTGGGCCGCGGTCGACCGCCTCGCGTACGAGACGCTCGCGTTCGTCAACTCCTTCAGCGAGGTGCTGGCGGACGGCTGGCTGGGCGGGCTCACCGGTGCGCTCCAGGACCCGTCGGTCGGCGTCGCAGGAGCGACCGGCTCCTGGAACAGCCAGCGCGGCTACCTCGCCTACCAGCTCGGCCTCCCCAGCGGCTACGCCGAGGCGTTTCCCAGTCGCGGCGCGGCGCGCCTGCAGCTCATGCGCGTCGACGGCGCGACCGACCGCGGCTGGGCGCTACACAAGGCGGGGACCGCGCTGAGCCTGCTCGGGATGCGCGGCTTCGGGGGCTTCCCCGCGCCGCACCTGCGCACGAATGCGTTCGCCGCGCGGCGCGACCTGCTGCGGCGCATCGCGCTGCCGCCGATCCGGGGCAAGCGCGACGCTCACCGCTTCGAGAGCGGCAGCGACGGACTCACCGCGCAGGTCCAGGCGCTCGGTCTGCGCTGCGTCGTGGTCGGGCGCGACGGCGTCAGCTACGACGCCGGCGACTGGGCGCGCAGCCACACGTTCAACCAGGCGGCGCAAGAGAACCTGCTCGTCGCCGACAACCGGACGAACCTGTACGCGACCAGCGATCCGACGGGACGCCGGTACCTCGCGTGGCTCGCGTGGGGCCGCGACGCGGTCGCGGGCTGACTCAGGGCCGGGAGCTCGCGGCGGCACGCTCGATCGTGCCGAGCACGACGGCCGCGGTGTGGTCCCACGAGAACGTCGCAGCGCGACGCGGGCCCGCGGCCGCCATGTGAGCGCGGCGATCGGGATCGCGCAGGAGCGCCTCGAGCTCGCCGGCGATCGACGCGACGTCCGACGGGTTGCAGTAGGCGGTGGCGTCGCCACCGACCTCGGGCAGGCTCGAGCGGTCGGACGTCAGCACCGGCGCGCCCGCGGCCATCGCTTCGAGCACTGGCAGCCCGAAGCCCTCGCCGAGCGACGGGTATGCGAACAGCGCGCAGCGGCGGTACAGGAGCGCCAGCTCGGCGTCGGGGACGAAGCCCGTCCGGACCGCGTGGTCGCCGAGCGAGTCCAGCGCGGCGATCGTCTCGTCGCTGCCCCAGCCCAGGCGGCCCGTCACGACGAGCCGGTGGCTCGCTCGCAGATCCTGGGGCAGCCGCGCGTAGGCGGCGACGAGCCGCGGGAGGTTCTTGCGCGGTTCGAGCGTCCCGACGGCGAGCACGAAACCGTCCGCCGGTACGCCGGCGGGAAGGCGCGCGCCCGGCTCGTCGAGCGAGGGCGCACCGCCGAGCAGCGCCACGACGGATGTGTCGCGGGCCCGCGGGAAGCGCGTGACGAGGTCATCCCTCGTCGCCTTCGAGATGCAGACGAGCGCCGCCGCGCGCCGCACCGCATACCCGAGCGTGAGCCGCGCGACGAGCCGGGCGCGGCGCTGTGGCATCAGGCTCGGATCGAACGGGACGAGGTCGTAGACGACCGGCACGACGGGAATGCGGGCGAACACGCGGGCAGGTAGGAGCCCATCGAGAGCAGGACGTCGCACTCGCGGCTTGCGACCATCGACGCGCGGAGGTGCCAGAGAGGCTCGGGCGCGTCGCTGCAGCGCCAGACGAAACGCTCGCCCAGGGGCTCGTCCCAGGGCGTGTGGGCGTAGAGCCGGTAGCGATAGGGGTCGTCGCGCTGCGCGAGCGCGCGCAGAAGCTCGCGCACGACGCGCCCGATGCCGGCACCCTCGCCCGCCGCCGGGCGCGCGTCGATGCCGATCGTAAGCGTCACGTGCGGCGCCGCCAGCGGTCCTGGATCGCCGCCGGAGCGAGGTGGAAGAGCACGTGGCGCAGACTGCGCCCAGGCACTGCGATCGCGCACGCCGCCGCGAGCTTCAGCCGCCGGCGGCGTCCCAGCGGCGCGTAGACCGGCGAGCGCCAGCCGATCTCGGTGAGGACGTGCCCGGCGATGACGAGGTGCGGCAGCTTTGCGTGCAGCGTCGGCAGGTGGCTCTCGCGCACGTTGCGTGCGGTCGACTCGCTGGTGCCGCCGAGCTCGCGGAAGATCAGCGGCTCGTCGACGAGTACGATCGCGCCGACGTAGGCGAGCTCGGCGACGCGCAGCCAGTCGAAGCCGAGCTGGTTGCGCATCGGCGCCAGCTCGGCGAGCCGTGCGCGGGGCGTGATCCCGTAGATCCAGCTGTTGCCGCGGTCGGCGCCGACGACGGCGAAGTAGTCGCGCACGCGCCGCTCGCCGTCGATCGCGAGTAGCGCCGCTGGCCCGCCCGCTGGCACGGCCTCGCCGTCGCGCACGTACGTCACCCGGCCGAGCGCCGACACGGCGGTCGGCTCGCGTCGCAGCGCGCCCAGGGTCGCCTCGATGCAGCGCGGCGCCAGCCAGTCATCGTCGGAGAGCAGCATCACGTGGTCGCCCCGCGCGAGCGCGGCCGCGGCGTTGAGGTTGGCGACCATGCCGTGGTTGGCGTCCTGGCGGACCGACCGCAGGCGCGGGTCGGAGGCAGCCAGGCGGCGCAGCAGCTCCGGCGTGCCATCGGTTGAAGCGTTGTCGGAGACGACCACCTCGAGATCCGCGTGCGTCTGGCCGAGCGCGGAACGCACCGCACGCTCGAGCGTTGCGGCGCGGTTGTATGTCGGGATGGCGATGCTGACGCTCGGTGGCATCGGTGTCGCAGCGTACGGCGGCGCGCCTACGAGGGCCTGGTATGAGCGATGAGCTCGACGTTCGTCGCGAGGCGGTTGACCGGTGGCACGCGCGCGACCGCCCGGTTCGCCGACCACACGGCCCGCGAGGCGCGCGGGCCCTGGACGAGCGGCATGTCGAGCGTCAGCGGCAGCATGTTCGCCAGGCGCAGCTCGTCGACGACGTAGCCATGGCGCTGCATGATGTGGCGCGCGGTGGCGACGGTGTAGAGCCGGTCGTTGGGCTCGGCGCCGTGGTAGTACATCCCCAGCCTGCGCCCGAACCTACGGGCGATCCATTCGAGGTACGACGTGCGGTTGGGCAGCTTGTAGACGTAGAGCGTGCCGCCGGGGCGCAGGACGCGCGCGACCTCGTCGAGGCTCGCATCGGGATCCACGACATGCTCGAGGACGCCGCAGCTGAGCACTGCGTCGAAGGATCCGTCGTCGTACGGCAGCCCGCGCGGATCGCTGGAGAGGTACGCCCGGACGTGCGGGTAGCGCGGCAGCGCCTGCACGGCATCGGGGCCGTCCTCGCGGTAGTCGAAGGACGTGACGTTCAAACCCGCCTGCTGGAGCATGTGCGACACCTGCCCGAGTCCGCAGCCCCAGTCGAGCACCGAGCCTGGGGCGTCGGCGGCGAGACGCTCGACGATCGAGGCGTACTCGAGCATCTGCGGAGCTGATCGGAGGTTGACGTCGATCCCGCGATCCATGCCGTGGCACCGTACCGGGCGCCGTCAGGATCGGCGGCGGCGGCGCGAGTGAGAGACTCGCGGGGGTGCACGTCGGCCTCAACCTCGTCTTCCTCGTCCCCGGTGAGCAGGGAGGCCTGGAGGTCTATGCCCGCGAGCTGCTGCGCGCGCTGCCCGCGGCGCGGCCGGACCTGCGGTTGACGGCGTTCGTCAACCGCGAGGCGCGCGCGGCGGGCGGGGAGTGGGAGGTCGCCGACGTCGTCGAGGTCCCGGTGCATGCCCGCAACCGCGTCGAGTGGGTGCGCGGCGAGCAGCAGCTGCTGCCCGGGCTGGCGCGGCGCGCGGGCGTCGATCTCGTCCACAGCCTCGCGAGCACGGCGCCGGTGCGCGGGCGCTTCCGGCGCGTGGTGACGATCCACGACCTGCACTACCGCGTCGTGCCGGAGGCGCATTTCGGCCTGCTCGGGCTCGGGATGCGCGTGCTCGTGCCGCTCGCCGCGCGGCGCTCGCACCGCGTGATCGTCGATTCGCAGGCCACGGCCACCGACGTGCGGCGCTACCTGTCCGTGCCCGATGATCGGCTCGATGTCGTGCCACTCGGAGTCGGCACGACGCCGGCGGGCAATCCCGAGCGGGAGGCCGTCCTGCGCGAGCGTCACGGGTTCGGCGACCGCAGGGTCCTGTTGTCGGTCTCCGCCAAGCGGCCGCACAAGAACCTCGTGCGGCTGATCGAGGCGCTCGCCGCGATCGACGCTGAGCGGCGCCCCGTGCTCGTGATCCCCGGCTACCCGACGCCCCACGAACGCGAGCTGCGCGAGCGCGCCGCGCAGCTGCACGTGCTCGACGACGTGCGCTTCCTCGACTGGGTGTCGGGGGCGCAGCTCGAGGGCCTCTATGCGCTGGCGGCGGCGTTCGTGTTCCCCTCGCTGCACGAGGGCTTCGGGCTGCCGGTGCTCGAGGCGATGCGCCGCGGCGTGCCGGTCGCGTGCTCGAATGCGAGCTCGCTGCCCGAGGTCGCGGGCGACGCCGCGCTGCTGTTCGACCCCCGCGACACGCCGGCGATCACCGCCGCGATCGAGCGCCTGCTCGGCGACGGCACGCTCGCCGCCCGGCTGCGCGCCGCTGGGACCGAGCAGGCGGCGCGCTTCACCTGGGAGGCGACCGCGCGCGGGACGGCGGCCAGCTACGACCGCGCGATGGAGCGGCGCGGGTCCGCGTAGGCCGCGGCGACGAGGTCCAGCGACGCGGTCAGCGACAGCCGGTTGGCGTTGCGGGCGAACCACTCCGCCGTGCTGGCGCGCAGCTGCGGCCCGGCGGCGCGCACGCGCAGGATCGCGGCGGCGAGGTCCTCGGCCTCTGCGGAGGCGGCGACAAAGCCGTTGACGCCCTCCTCGACGAGCTCGGTCGCGGCGTTGTCGGGATCGGCGACGACGATGCTCGGCACCCCGCGGGCGGCCGCCTCGACGACGACCATCCCGTAACCCTCGCGGCGCGACGGCAGGACCATGCAGAGGGCGTCCGAGAGCGCCTCGTCGACCGCCTCGGCATCGACGAAGCCCGGCGCGCTCGCGACCTCGCCCAGCCCGAGCTCGTCGATCAGCGCGAGCACCTCGTCGCGCTGCGGCCCGTCGCCGTAGACCGCGAGCCGCAGCTCGGGAGCGCGCTCGCGCAGTGCGGCAAAGGCGCGAACGAGCGCCGGAACGCGCTTCTCCGGGATGTGGCGGCCGGCGAAGACGACGAGGGGCTGGGCGGGGCGGGGGGCGCGGGCGCCAACAGGCGGCTGCAGCCCGCTGAGCACCTCGACGTCGCCATGCACGCCGGCCGCCCGCAGCCGCACGGCGGTCGACTGGGCGAGCGTGAACGCGCGCTGCGGCACCCGTAGGCACAGCTTCTGGACGGCGAGCCCGACTCGCCCCCCGGCCGCGCCGAGGTACTCGCGCCAGTAGGCCGCCGACCACAGCTCGAACCAGTCGACGACGAGGCCGTAACGGCGCAAGGGGCGCACGACCGCGGCGGCGAGCAGCGAGAAGAACGGAAACGACGCCGTGTGGATGACGTCGTAGCGCCGGCCGCGGCGCAGGAGATGCCAGAGCACGCCGGCGCCGAAGACGAGCGGGGGCGCGATCCGCCGCCGGCCGTCGACGTAGAGCGCCATCCGGGGGCCGGCCGTGCGCACGTAGACGCCGGGCAGATCGGGTCGCGTCTTTCGGTCCCACTGGCGCAGCGTCAGATATGTGACCTCGTGCCCGTCGGCGATCAGACGCTCGGCGAGGTTGCGGTACCAGCGCTCGCCGCCACCGATCGTGTACGGGTACAGGCAGTCGTAGACGATCAGGATCCGCATGCGCCACGGAGGGTCTCAGACGGGCGTGGCGCTAGGCTCTCGCCGCGATCATGACCCTCTTGCACAGCACCTCACACTGAGCCGCGGGTAGGTCTCCGGTGGACCTGCTGGCGGCATGGGTGCTGTTCCCCCTCGTCCTGGGGGCGATCTGCGTGGGCCTCGGGCTGCTCGTGGCGCGCGTGGCCGGCTGGGAGCTGCGCGGCGTATTGCTGCTCCCCGTCGGCTGCGCCGCCCTCCTGGCCTACTCGCGCCTCGTCACGGCCAGCGCGACGACCGCGAAGCTCGCGCTGCCGGCGCTCGTCGTCCTCGCGATCGCGGGCCTCGTGCTCGGCCGCGGTCGCTTGCGAACGCTCCGCCCGGACCCGCTGCTCGTGCTCGCCGGCCTCGGCGTGTTCGTCGTCTTCGGGGCGCCCGTCTTCATGTCGGGCACGCCCACGTTCGCGGGCTATCTCGCGCTCCCCGACACGTCGCACCAGCTCGGGCTGGCATGGCTGATGGCGCACCACGGGCCCGACGCGGCGGCGCTCGATCCCGGCTCGCTGCAGACGTCGATGGCCACCTACATCGCCAGCCGCTACCCGATCGGTGCGCAGGCCGCGCTCGGCATCACCGCGCCGCTCGGCGTGCTCGACCTCGCCTGGCTGTACCAGCCGTTCCTGACCTTCCTGGCGGTCGTCACCGGCCTCGCGCTCGCGTCGATCGCGGCGCCGCTCATGCGCCACCGCTGGCAGACGGCGCTCGTCGTCTTCGTGGCCGCGCAACCCGCGATCGTCGTCGGCTTCGCGCTGCAGGGGTCGATCAAGGAGATCGCGACGCTGGCGATGGTCGCGACGCTCGTCGCGGTGCTCGCCGCGGCGGTGCTCGAGGACCGGCCGGCGCGCTCGCTGCTGCCGGTTGCGATCGCGGCCGCGGCGATGCTGGGGACCCTGGGACCGGCGGCGATCCCCTACCTCGCCGTGCCGGGGCTGGTCGTCGCCGGCGTGTACGGGACCCGGCTCGCGCGACGGCGCGAGCGCGCGGACATGCTCTGGCTCGGCTTGGGGGCGGCGGCCGCGATCGTCGTGGCGCTGCCGGTCCTGGGATCGCTGAAGACCGCGATCACCGTCACGCAGGACACCCTGTCGACGACCACCGACATCGGCAACCTCGCGCACCCACTGGACCTCGTCCAGGTGCTCGGGCCATGGCTGACCGGCGACTACCGCTACCGGCCGACGAACAACCTCCTGTCACACGACGCGCTGCTGTGGCTCTTCGGCGCGGCGGCGGCGCTCGGCCTGCTCTGGGCGGTTGCGCGGCGGGCGTGGGGGCCGCTCATGCTCGCGGCCACGATCGGCCTCGCGTCGCTCTTCCTGCTCGACCGCGGCGGGCCCTACGCCGACGCCAAGGTGCTCATGCTCCTGTCGCCGGTGGTGCCGCTGCTGGCGATGATCGGGGCGGCGAGCCTCCGGCGCGGGCCCCTGAGGGTCGCGAGCATCGGCGTGAGCGCGGCGCTCGTCGCCGGTCTGCTGTGGTCCAACGCGCTCGCCTACCACGACGTCTCGGTCGCCCCGTACGACCGCTACTCCGAGCTGCTGACGCTCAACGACCGGCTCGCCGGCAAGGGGCGCGTGATTCGACGAGTACGACGAGTTCGCAAAGTACTTCCTGCGCGACCCGCCGGGGTTCACGCAGCCCGAGCAGCCCACGGGGTATCGCCACGGTCCGTACCACCCCAACGCGCTCGTCGATCCCAAACGCCGGCCGAGCGTCAAGACGCCGATCAACATGGACGACGTCACGCTCGAGTACGCCGAGAGCGCGGCGTACCTGATCCTGCGCCGCTCGCCGACCCTGAGCCGCCCGCCGGCGAACTTCCGCATGGACTGGCGCGGGCGCTACTACGAGCTGTGGCGGCGCACGAGCCGGCCGCGGGTCCTCAGTCACAAGCCGCTGGGGCCGGACGTGTTCCATCCCGCCGCGCGCGTGACGCGCGCGGTCGCCCGCTCCTGGGCGCAGCGGGCGCGGGAGGCGCGCGGTCAGATCGCGTACGTCCCGCGCGCGCCCCTGCGGGGCGTCTACACGGCGGATCTGAAGCGCCCCGAGAGCTGGGTGCTGTTCGGCGGCTACCCGCGGTCGGTGGTTCCGGCGGGCCCCGGCAGCGCCGAGGGCTCGGTCTCGGTTGCGCGGGGCGGCCGCTATCGCCTCTGGCTGGAGGGCTCCTTCGCACGGCACATGACGCTGCGGATCGACGGCGCGGTCGTCGGCCGTACCCGCAGCGAGCTCAACAATCCGGGCGAGTACGCGTCGTTCGGCCCGCTGACGCTCGAGCGCGGGCGCCATCGCCTGGAGATCAGCCAGGGCGGCGGGACGCTGGGGCCCGGCACCGGCGGCTACATCTCGAGCCTGCGCCACGCGGGGGCGATCTTCCTCGCACCGGTCGCCGACGAGGCGCTTGTCGTCCGCCTGCTCGAGCCGGCCGACTGGCCGCGGCTCGTCGGCGTGAACGCCGACTGGCTGGAGATCGTCGCCGACCGCTGACGGTCAGATGCTCCGCTAGGCTGGCCCTGCGAGCGCAACACTGTTCGCGCGCGTGCGTTTGTAGTTTCTGAGGGCTCGCCTGCGCGCGCCGCTCGCACACGATCATGGCCTCGACACACAGCACACCAACCGCGCTCCCAGAAGCCGGGACCCCCGCATCTCTGGTGGAGGTCTCGGTGGTGATCCCGTGCCTCAACGAGGCCGAGAACATCGAGGAGTGCGTCCGCCGCTCGCGTGCCGCGATGGACGAGGCGGGGATCGTCGGCGAGGTCGTCGTCGCCGACAACGACTCCGATGACGGCAGCGCCGAGCTCGCCGCCGCCGCCGGAGCGCGTGTCGTGCACGAGCCGCGCCGCGGCTACGGCTCGGCCTACCTCGCCGGCTTCGGCGCCGCCCGCGGCGAGTACATCGTGATGCTCGACGCCGACATGACCTATCCGTTCGCCGACATCCCGCGGTTCGTCGAGGAGCTGCGCGACGGCGCCCAGCTCGTCATGGGCGACCGGATGGACAACATCCAGCCGGGCGCGATGCACTGGATGCATCGCTACATCGGCAATCCGCTGCTCAGCGGAACGCTCAACCTCTTCTTCCGCACCGGCGTGCGCGACGCGCACTGCGGGATGCGCGGATTCCGGCGCGACATCCTGCCGACGCTCGACCTGCGTGCGACCGGCATGGAGTTCGCGTCGGAGATGGTGATCCGCGCCTCGAAGGAGAAGCTCGCGATCCGCGAGTTCCCGATCTCCTACGCGCCCGCGCGGCGGCGAGTCCAAGCTCTCGCGCTTTCGCGACGGCTGGCGCCACCTGCGCTTCCTGCTCGTCCACAGCCCGACGCACCTGTTCATCGTGCCCGGCGCGGCGCTGCTCGCGATCGGCCTCGTCATCTCGATCATCTCGCTCACCCAGCTGGCGATCTTCGGCCGCGCCTGGAACCTGCACACGCTGATCGGCGGCGAGCTGCTGTGCGTCGTCGGTGTGCAGATCGTTGCGCTGGGGCTCTGCGCGCACGCCTACGGGACGTACTTCATGGCCGAGAAGGACCCCTGGTTCGATCGGATGCGCGCGCGCTACCGGCTCGAGCACGGCCTGATGCTCGGCGGCGCGATCATGCTCGCCGGCTTCGTCGCCGCCGCGACCATCATCGGCATCTGGATCAACCGCGGCTTCGGCGCGCTGTCGGAGGAGCGCCTGGCGGGCGACTCGGCGGCGGCGCTCATCATCATCGGCCTGCAGATCTTCTTCTCGTCGTTCCTCCTGTCGATCCTCGGCTTGCGCCGGCGCGACTCCTAAA
>CAVZYU010000005.1:0-747874 GCA_963779625.1 uncultured Actinomycetes bacterium
ACCATCGGCCAAAGGCATTGGGTGTCGGACTTGATGTCCGCGTCGAGCTCGAACTCGCCACGGGCGAGCATGATCGCCGTGCCGTGATCGCCGATGCGGCCGGAGACGAGGATCTTGTCGCCCGGCCGCAGCGAGGACGGCGACAGGGAGGAGCGGTCGTCGATGACCCCGATCCCCGTCGTGCAGATGTACATCTGATCGCACATGCCGCGCGGGACGACCTTCGTGTCGCCGGCGACGATCGGGACGTCGGCCTCGGCGGCGGCCTTGGCGATCGCCGCGACCTGCTCCTTGAGGATGTCGGCGGGCAGCCCCTCCTCGAGGATGAGCGAGAGCGTCAGCGCGACCGGCTTGGCGCCGGCCATCGCGACGTCGTTGACCGTGCCGTTGACGGCGAGGTCGCCGATCGTGCCGCCCGGGAACGTGATCGGGCTGACGACGAAGGAGTCCGTCGTCATCGCGATGTTGCCGCCCAGCACGGAGACCGTGCCGGCGTCGGCCAGCGCCTCGAGCGTGGGGTTGGCGAACGCGGGCACGAGCAGGCCCTCGATGAGGCTCGCCGTCGCCTTGCCGCCGGCACCGTGCGCCATCGTGATCTGCGTGTCGCGGAACTTCTGACGCTTTGCGCGCGCGGTCTCGATGATGTTGAGCACCTTCTGCTCACGCTCTGAGACCGGAGAGCGCGTTTCGCCCTCCGTTCCTCGCAGGCTCGGACCCCCGGCCGACGTCACCTAGACGACCTCGCGCTCGCGGGCGAAGCGCCCGTAGTTGTAGTACGCGGCACAGGCACCCTCGCTGGAGACCATGCAGGTCCCGATCGGGCGCTCGGGCGTGCAGCCTGAGCCGAAGACCTTGCACTCCCACGGCTTGATGACGCCCTTGAGGACCTCGCCGCACTGGCAGGCCTTCGGGTCGGCGACGCGGATGCCGGGGACGCTGTAGGTGATCTCGGCGTCGAAGTCGGCGTAGGCCTCGGACAGCTTGAGCCCGCTCTGGGAGATGAACCCCATGCCGCGCCACTCGAAGTGGGGGCGCAGCTCGAAGACCTCGGACATGACCTGCAGCGCGCGCGGGTTGCCCTCCCACGGCACCACGCGGGCGTACTGGTTCTCCACCTCGCAGCGGCCTTCCTTGAGCTGCGTGAGGATCATGTGGATCGCGTGCAGCACGTCGAGCGGCTCGAAGCCGGCGACCGCGATCGGCTTGCCGTACTCGCGCGGGATGAACTCGAACGGGCGGACGCCGACGACGGTCGAGACGTGACCCGGGCCGATGAAGCCGTCCAGGCGCAGGTCGGGCGAATCGAGCAGCGCGCGCAGCGGCGGCACGATCGTCACGTGGTTGCACATGCAGAAGAAGTTCTTCACGCCCTCGGCCTTGGCACGCTTGAGCGTCAGCGCCGTCGACGGCGCGGTGGTCTCGAAGCCGATCGCCATGAAGATCACGGGGCGGTCGGGGTTGGCCTTGGCGATCCGCAGCGCATCCAGCGGCGAGTAGACCATCCGGACGTCGGCGCCCTCGGCCTTGGCGTCGAGCAGCGTGCCGTCCGAGCCCGGGACGCGCAGCATGTCCCCGAAGCACGTGAAGATGACGTCCGGCTCATGGGCGAGCGCGATGGCGTCGTCGACGCGGCCCATCGGGATGACGCAGACGGGGCAGCCGGGCCCGTGGACGAGCTCGACGTTGGCGGGCAGCAGGTCGTCGATCCCGTACTTGTAGATCGAGTGGGTGTGGCCGCCGCACACCTCCATGAACTTGTAGTGGCGCCCGGGCTCGACGAGGCCCAGGATCTCTCCCGCGAGCACCTCGCCAAGGGCGGGGTCGCGGAACTCGTCGACGTACTTCATGCAGGGGCCTCCTCAGTCAGCCTTGCGATCGCAGTGCCGGCGTGGACAAGGAGTCGGTCCCCCGGCGCCACCGGGGCGACTAGGTCTATCTCCACCGTCTCCGATTTTCCGTCGTCATCCGCGCAGAGCGCGAGCCCCCGTCCGTCGTCCAGACGCATGACGGTCAGGGGGATGGCGACGTCGCCGCATGTGATGCAGCCCGTCGTGTAGTCGCAGGTCGGTGCCAGCGCGGACGCCGCGTCGGCGATGAGACGGCTCATTCGATGATGCTCGCCTTCAGGTCCTCGAGCTCCTGCTCGTAGTCTTCGCCCATGCTCTCGAGCATGCGGCGTGTCTCGAGAGCCTCGGCCTCGTCGACCTTGGACATCGCGAAGCCGACGTGGATGAGAACCCAGTCGCCGGGGCCGACGCCGATGCCGTCCTCATCGAGCAGGCCGATGTTGACGTTTCGCTGCACGCCGGCCACATCGACTTTCGCAAGGCGATTTGTCTCGTCGACGACTTCGATGATCTTGCCGGGAATTGCAAGGCACATATTGCTTCGTCAAGCCCCCGTTTCAAGGTCCAGCAGGACAGCACTCAAATCGAGCAGGGGCCAGTCGTACCACTCACGCTCGCAGCGCGCTAGATGTGTAGATCACCTTGTGCCGCCGCTCGCGGCCGTGGTACCAACGGACGGTCCGGACGTTTGTGCTGCTTCGACCGGGAAAGGGAGGAAACGCCGCGTGTCTAAAGGCCGATCGGTGACGCAGGACCCCATTGAGCAGGCGTTGGAGAAGCTTGGCTCGTTGGGCTTGCCCGTACATGACATCGGGGAGCGTGCCGCTGGCCTGGTCGGCCAACTCGGCTCCTTCGACCTCTTCGAGATGGTCGACCAGCTCGGATCCATCGATCCCAGCCAGCTCGACATCGGAGAGATTCTCGGAGAGCTCAAGGCGAAGGTCGACGATCTCGACCCCGCCCTGAAGGTCCCCGTGATGCTCGCCGCCGGCTTCGTCGGCGCTCGGGTGGTGAGGTGGATTGTCCGCTAGTACCAATGCACCCGCGCAGAGCGCCTCTCTTACTCGCACGTGCGAGGATTTGAGCGGCGACGGAACGCGCGACGTGGTCAGTGTCCGCGAGGACGCCCTGACCACGGCAGCGGCGGCGGTGGGCTTCGTCGCAGGAGCGGGAGGGCTCGGCGCGGCAATCGGCCTCCCTCTGAGAGCAGTGGGTCTTGGACGTCGCACACCTGTATTGAAAGGGAACCGCATGCGCAACCGGAAGCTCAACGCGCAGATCGCGCCGGCGATGTACTCGCTCGCCGCAACGAACGCGCAGCTGCTCGGCCTCGTCGGGCATCGCCGCCCGGTGCTGGCGTTCGCGAAGTTCGGCCTCGTCGCAGCCGGCGTGGCCTACCTGACCGCCGATGAGGCGCAGCGCAAGGCGATCGTCGAGCAGGCGAGCAGCCTCATCGAGCAGGGCGGCAGCGCCCTGGCCGGCTCGGGCCTTCTCGACAAGGTCTTCAAGTAGGCCGACGGCCTGCTGCACCCGCGTGCTCCGGAGCTCCGGAGCACGCGGTCTGATGCGGCGCCGCGTTCGCGGCGCCCCGCTCAGCCGGCCTCGGCCGCGACCTTGTGGATGCGGCCCTTGGCCTCCGACAGCCGCCCGCCGCTGCGCCCGTGGCGCACGGCGACGAGCTCGGCCATGATCGACACGGCGGTCTCGCGCGCGGCGGTGGCGCCGAGATCGAGCCCGACGGGGGCGCTGATCCGCGCGATGTCCTCATCGCTGATCTCGAGCGCCTGCAACCGCTCGCGGCGCTCCTTCTGCGCGCGCGTGGAGCCCATGGCGCCGATGTACGGCGCCTCGGAGCGCAGCGCGATCAGCAACGCCGCGTCGTCGAGCTTCGGGTCGTGCGTGAGCACGACGAGGTACGTCGCCTTGTCGACGGCTCCGAGCTGCTCGAACGCCTTCTCCGGCCAGGCGGCGACGACGTCGAGCGCGTCCGGGAAGCGCTCGGGCGTGGCGAAGCGCTGGCGCGGATCGACGACGTACGGGCGCCAGCCCGCGACCCGCGCGAGGGAGCAGAGGTGCGCCGCGTACTCGACCGCGCCGAAGATCACGATCCGGGGGTCCGGGTGGGTGACGTCGACGAACAGGTCGCCGCGGACCTCGGAGGCCTCCTTCCACATGAGCTCGTCGGCGTCGGAGCGCCCCTGGGCATCGAGCTCGGGGTCGCCGAGCGTCCCCTCCGTGCTGCCGTCCGTGCGCACGAGCAGCTTCTCGCCGGCGTGCTCGCCCTTGATGACCGTGACGAGGGCGGCGCGGCCGTCCTCGCGGGCGATCGCGGCGAAGTCCTCCTGCAGCGAGCTCACGGATCGAACCGCTCGACGAGGACGTCGATCTCTCCGCCGCAGGGCAGCCCGACGTCCCACGCCTCCTCGTCGGCGATGCCGAACGTCAACAGCTGCGGCTTGCCGTCGGCGATGACCGCGTCGGCGATCTCCACCACGGCGCCCTCGACGCAGCCGCCGGAGACCATGCCGGAGATCTCGCCCCGGTCGTTGATCGCCATCTTCGAACCGGGCGGCCGCGGCGCGGAGCGCCGGACGCCGACGACGGTGGCGAGGGCCACCTGGGCGCCGTCGGCGACCCAGCGGTCGACGTCCTTGATCACGTCCTTCATCGCATCCTCCCTTGGCAGGTGTTGCCTGAAGTGTTGCCCCACAGCCAGGCGGCGCTGCCAGCCCGGCGCGAGGCCGCTCGCCGCTCAGTGGTCGGCCGGGGCGCGCGAAGCGCACCCGGCCGGCGCGCGAGCGCTACGCCTTCGCGACGTTCGCGGTGAACTGCTTGACCAGCGCCGTCAGGACGGCCACCACGGTGCCCTCGCCCATCGAGCCGGCCTTGCCGGTGACGTTGGCGACGGCGTTGATCGAGCCACTGCCCCCGCCGACGCTGATCGTCACGTCGCCTGCGGCATTGCTCTGGCCGCCGGCTTCCTTCGTGTTGGCCTTGATCTTCACGGTCTTCGAGCCGGCGTCGGCGGACTCGATCGTCACCGGGCCCGTGAACTTCATCCCCATGGACCCCATCTTGACCTCGATCTCGGCCTTGACGGACTGCGGGCTGTCGGCCGAGACGACCCGTGCGCCCGGCACGCAGGGCACGAGCTTGTTGAGGTCGCTGACGACGGCCCAGGTCTGGTCCGGGTTCGAAACCGAGAACGACTCGTTCAACGTAGGCATACGGCGGTGTCTCCTCTGTTGATGCTTCATGGGTGGCGCGAGGGCCGTCCGATCGCAGGCGCACTCTGAGAGTGCACGCGATCAATCGTCGCCATACAATGGATCGATGGCTATTCAACCAGGGACCCACGAACTTGGGCCGGACAATGCCACTCTCCGAGTGAAGACGGGCCGCAGCGGGGCCGCGGCGGCAGCAGGCCACGACCTCGACATCGCGGTCACGTCCTGGGAGGCCACGCTCGACGTCGGCGACTCCCCGAGCCTGCGGCTGACCGCGGACGCGACCTCGCTGCAGGTCGTCGAGGGCAAGGGCGGGATGAAGGCGCTGACCGACGACGACAAGGCCGACATCGGCAAGACCATCGACAAGGACGTCCTCAAGAAGCAGGGGATCTCCTTCACCTCCACGAGCGTGCAGCAGCGCGACGGCGGCCTGTCGATCAAGGGCGATCTCGAGATCGCCGGCAAATCTGCGCCGGCCGCGTTCGAGCTCACCGTGGGCGACGACGGAGCGCTCAGCGGCACGGCGACGCTCTCGCAGAAGAACTGGGGCATCAAGCCGTACTCGGCGCTGTTCGGCGCGTTGAAGGTCAACGACGACGTCCAGGTCGTCGTCGACGCCAAGGTCCCGACGGCCTGAGCGCGGGTGGCGAGCAGGGCGCGCCCGCACCGGCGGCGCGCCATCGCCTGGCGCTCGCATGACCTCGAGGCCCGCGCGCACTACGATGACCGCATGGCCGTGATCGTCGCCCACATCGCCGGCATCCCGCTCGAGGAGACCCTCGTGATGGCCGTGCCGGTGCTGGGTGCCGCCTCCGCGGCGATCGTGGCCACGCTGCGCCACCACCGGCGCCGGATCTTCAGGCGCAAGTGATCGCGCCGCCGGCGACACCGGCCTGACGTTCAGGCCGGGCCGCCGACGGCGACAACCGGATGCTGGCCACGTGGCCGGCATCACCGTCTCTCAGTCGCGGTAGGTCGTCTGCGCGTCGAGTGAGCCCTCGAGCCCGCCCGGCAGCTCCAGAGCGCCACCGTGAGCGTAGAGCGCGATCTCCTCGATCCGCTTGCCCGACAGCGGGTCGCGACCGGCGTAGAAGCGCGAGCCGTCCCAGCTGAGCGACTGCGGCGAGGTGCCGAGCATGCCGCTTGCCAGGATCTGCGACTTCTCCTTGATCTTGGCGCACGTCTTGCGGACGGCGTTCGCCGTGCCGGCCTCGCTGGACGTCGTGACGTAGCCGTGTCCCTGACCCCATCGATCGAGATCCTCCGCAACGACCTTCGTGTCCGATGCGGGGATGCCGAGCTCGTCGCTGACGATCTGGGCGAGCGCGGCCTCCTGGCCGGCCCCGTCGGTGCTGAGGCTCAGCACGCACTTTCCGGTCGGATGTACGCGCAGATAGACCGCGCGGTAAGCACTAGCCATGGACTGCTCCCCTCGTATGTGCCTGTACCTGCACAGTCACGCTCCTCTCCAAAGGATCGAGCGGCCACACCCGGTGGCCGCTGAAACGAACGAGCGATTGCCGACATGCCGGATGGGCCGCGCCCGTACTTGACGGCGCCTCCGGACCTCGTAAAAGATTGGGCGGCTCATGGCGTGATGTTGCCCTTGTAGGCGCCATAGCCGCTCGGCATCCCGACGTGCGCCTCGGTGGTGCCGGCGATGCCCCAGCTGTCCTCCTCCTCCTCCATGTCCAGCGACGGCACGCGCCAGCTGGCCAGGAGCGGATCCTCGTCGCGCTGCGCGGCGATCGCGTCCGCGACCTCGTGCAGCGCCTTGAGGCTGTGGCCGCTGACGAGCGCGTCGCAGAACGGCAGCGCGGCGACAAGCCCGCCCGCGCGCGGCGCGAAGTCCTTGGCGACGACGCGCGGGTTCACCCATACGATCCGGTACGCCAGGCGCGCCAGGCGCTCCATCTCGCGCGCCACGAGCTCGGGGTCGCCGCGCTCCCAGCCGTCGGAGAGGATCACGACGACCGAGCCGCGGGCCATGCCGCGGCGCCCGTAGCGGTCGTTGAAGGTCTTCAGCGCGTCGCCGATCCGCGTCCCGCTCGACCAGTCCGGGACCGCCTCGGTCGCGCGCCGGATCGCGCGCTGCGGGTGGCGGCCCGAGAGCTGCCGCGTCAGGCGGGTCAGGCGCGTCGCGAAGACGAATGCCTCCGAGTACGGGCCCGTGGCGCGGGCGGCGTGCAGGAACTGCAGGTACGCGCGGGCGTACGGCTCCATCGAGCCGGAGATGTCGCAGAGCATGACCAGCCGGCGCGGATGCACGCGGCGGCGCTTGCGCGAGAGGATGATCGGGTCGCCGCCGGTGTGCAGGCTCTTGCGCAGCGTGCGGCGCATGTCCATGTGCTCGCCGCGGCGCCCGCGCTTCTTGCGCCGCGTGCGCCGGATCGGCGTCGCGAGCTGCAGTCGCACCATGAGGCGGTAGAGGTCGGCGAGCTCCTGGGAGTTCAGCGAGGAGAAGTTCTTCTCGCCGAGAACCTCGTCGTCGCTGGCCTCCTTGACGGGCGTCAGGACCTCCGTGCCCTCCTCGTCGTCGTCCTCGTCGTCGTCGCCGTCGCCGGCGTTCATGCTCGACGTGTCCGACCCGCCCTCCTGCTCCTGGGGCTCCTTCGTGTCCTCCTCCGGCGGCTGGCTGTCCAGCTCGTCCTTCTGCGGCGCCTCCTCGAGCTCGACCTCGAGGTCGGGGTTGCGCTTGGCGCCCTTGCCGAAGACCTCCGCGAACACCCGGTTGAACGTCGCGACCTGCTGAAAGCCGGTGACGAAGATCGCGCGGGCCACGCAGTACAGCCGCCGCCGCGAGACGGGCTTGGTCAGCTTGAGCGCCCTCGCGAACTGCTCGGACATGCCGGGCGTGACAGGGACGCCGGCGGCGTGCAGCTTCTGGCTGAACGCCGCCGCGAGATCGGGCAGGGGCAGATCGAACGGGACAACCCGGAAGTCGGGGACGCCTTCGTTGTCCGGGCGCCGCATCTAGCGCCCCTGGATCATCTCTTCCAGACCCGAGGCCTTCACGACCTCCTGGTCCTCGCTGTACTTCAGCACCGAGCCGAGCGTGCGCTCGGCGCTCTCGACGTCGAGATGGTCCACGCCGAGCAGGTCGAGCGCCGACACCCAGTCGATCGCCTCGGCGATGCCGGGCGGCTTCTGGATGTCGCTCTCGCGCATGCGCGAGACCGCGTCGGCGACCTGGACGATGAGCCTCGCCTCGGCGCCCTTGACGCGGCGGCGGATGATGTCCATCTCGCGCTGGGGATCGGGGTAGTCGATCCACTGGTACAGGCAGCGGCGCTTGACGGCGTCGTGCAGATCGCGCGTGCGGTTGGAGGTGAGGATGACGATCGGCGGGTGCGTCGCGGTGATCGTCCCGATCTCGGGGATCGTGACCGTCGCCTCGGCGAGCAGCTCGAGCAGGAAGGCCTCGAAGTCGTCGTCGGCGCGATCGAGCTCGTCGATGAGCAGGACCGCCGGGCGCGGGCCCTTGTGCTCGAGCGCCTGCATGAGCGGCCGGCGAATGAGGAAGTCGGGCCCGAAGAGCTCGTCCTCTTCGATGTCGGCTCCCTTGGAGTCGGCCATCCGGATGCTCAGCAGCTGGCGCGGATAGTTCCATTCGTACAGCGACTCCGAGGCGTCGATGCCCTCGTAGCACTGCAGGCGGATCAGCGGCGTGTCGAGCACGGCCGCAAGCGCCTTGGCGAGCTCGGTCTTGCCCACGCCCGCCTCGCCCTCGAGCAGCAGCGGCTGCGGCAGGCGCAGCGCGAGGAAGGCGGAGGTCGCAAGGCCCTCGTCCGCGAGGTAGTCGACCTCGCCGAGCATCTGCCCGAGCTTGTCGACGCTCGGGACGAGGCGGCGCATCTCCTCCTCGAGCTCGTCGCTGCGCTGAAGACGGCTCATGCGTGTACCTCCGAGAAGCCCGCGGCGGCCAGCACGGCCTGGTAGTCCTCGAGCGTGTCGACATCAAGTGGGATGGGACCGGCGATGCGGACCTCGGCGACCTCGCCGGCACGCTCGTCGAGCAGGCGCCAGACGCCCTTGTCCCCATGCAGGTCGGCGAGCTCACCGAAGACGCTGCGGTCGAAGGCGATGGGATGCCCCCGGCCGTCGTCGTAGCGGCACACGGCCAGCGGCGCGCCGCCCCTGCCGGCAAGCAGGGATCGGACGGTGGCCGGTGTCACACCGGGTTGATCTCCGAGCATCAGGACGAGCACCTCGCAACGTGGGTCGACCACGCCGAGCGCGGCCGCGATGGACGATGAGCAGCCGGAGCCGTACGCGGAGTTGACGACCACCTCGGCGCCGGAGAGGTCGACGCGCTCGCGAACCTCCTCGGCGGCACCCCCGATCGGCACGACGAGCTGGTCGAAGGTGCACGCGCGCGCGATGGCGAGCGTGTGACCGAGCAGCGTCCGGTCGCCGTAGGGCAGCAGTTGCTTGGGTCGCCCGAGGCGTGTGGAGCCCCCGGCCCCGAGCACGAGCCCGGTGACGAAGGCATCAGCCTGTGACGACGGCATGCATCTGCTCCTGCTGAAACTGCGCCTTGCACCCATCACAACAGAAGTACACGGTCGCGCCCTCGTGCACGACGTGCGGCGTCGTCTCGGCGGCGGTGACCGTCATGCCGCAGATCGGATCGACGGCGAAGACGGGGGCGGGGGCGGAGGCCGGGCCATCCAGCGCAGGCTCCCAGTCGCCGCTGCGACGCGTCTGGATGACGCGGGCGAGGATCGACAGGGCGATCTCGGCCGGGGTGCGGGCGTCGATCGCCAGGCCCGCGGGGCATTCGAGGTGCTCGAGATGCTGCTCGGAGACACCGTCCTCGCGCAGTTCCTCGACGAGCGCCGCGCCGCGCCTGGGGCTCGCGACGAGACCGACGTAGGGCACGCCCGCCTCGAGCGCGCGGCGCAGGGCGTCGAGCTCGCCCTTGCCGTGGGCGGCGACGACGACCGCCAGATCGCCCGCCTGCAGGTCGGGCGCCGTGTCGTATGCGGCCACGACGTCGAGGCCCAGCTCGGGGCCGGACCGCTCGATCGCGGCAGCGATCGGCGTCGAGCCCACGATGTGGACCCGGGGGGCCGGCAGCACCGGCTCCAGGAAGACCTCGATGGCGCCGCCGGACAGGCATGTGTTCTGCACGGTCACGGCGCCGTCCTCCTTGATCTCCTGCTCGCCGTCGGGTGCATCTCCGACCGTGGGCAGGATGCGCAGGAGCAGCGGCTCCCCGCTCTTCATGGCCTTCATGGCGTACAGCCGGACGCTGTGCTCGGCACAGACGCCCCCGACGAATCCGTCGATCGAACCGTCACTGAGAACGAGCGCGACGTTCCCGGCCCGCGCGCTCGTCGGACGCTGGGCGCGGACGACGGTCGCGGTCGCGAAGGCCGCGCCCTGCGCGGCGAGCTCCTCGGCTCGCCGCGCAAGCGCGTCGCTTCTCACTGAATCGGCTGCGCGTTTCCGTTCATCGCGGCCCACACGCGGCTGGGGAACATGGGGATGTCCATGTGCTTGATCCCCTTGGCGTGGTAGAGCCCGTCGATGACGGCGTTGGCGATGCAGGGAGGCGAGCCGACACAGGGCGACTCGCCGACGCCCTTGGCGCCGATCGGGTGGTGCGGGCACGGCGTGACCGTCTCGCCGAGCTCGAACCCGTGCTCCGGGCACTCCAGCGCCGTCGGCAGCAGGTAATCCATGAACGAGGCGTTCAGGCAGTTGCCCTGCTCGTCGAACGAGAGGACCTCCATGAGCGCCTGGCCGATGCCCTCGACGAGGCCACCGTGGATCTGCCCCTCGACGACCATCGGGTTGATCCGGACGCCACAGTCATCCACCGCGATGAAGCGGCGCATGTGGACCTTGCCGGTGCCCGGGTCGATGTCGACGACCGCGAGGTACGCGCCGAACGGGTACGTCAGGTTCGGCGGGTCGTACACGGCGTTGGCGTCCAGCCCGCCCTCGAGGCCCTCGGGCAGCGGGTTGGGGCCGTAGGCGTACTCGGCGATGGCCTCGATCGACTTGCCGCGCTCGGGGTCGCCCTTGACGTACCAGCGGCCCTTCTCCCACGCGAGATCCTCCGCGCGGGTCTCGAGCATGAGCGCCGCGAACTGGCGAGCCTTGTCGCGCACCTTGCGCGACACGACGGCGACGGCGCCGCCGGAGACCGGGGTCGAGCGGCTGCCGTACGTGCCGAGGCCGTACGGGGTCTTGTCGGTGTCACCGTGGCGAACCATGATGTCGTTGGGCGAGATGCCGAGCTCCTCGGCGACGATCTGGGCGAACGTCGTCTCGTGGCCCTGCCCCTGCGTCTGGGCGGAGATGGAGACGACGGCCTTGCCGGACGGGTGCACGCGCAGCTCGGCGCCGTCGTTCATCGCCAGGCCGAGGATGTCCATGTGGCGACGCGGACCCGCGCCGACGCCCTCCGTGAAGAAGGCGCAGCCGATGCCCATGATCTCGCCCCGCGACAGCTTCTCCTGCTGCTCGCGCCGCAGGCCCTCGTAGTCGGCCATCTCCATCGCGAGCTTCATCGCGGTGTGGTAGTCGCCGGAGTCGTACGTCCAGCCCGTGACCGTCTCGTACGGGAACTGCTCCGGGCGGATGAAGCTGCGCATGCGCAGCTCGACCGGGTCGACGTTCATCTCCATGGCGAGCGCGTCCACCATGCGCTCGACGAGGTACACGGCCTCCGTGATCCGGAAGGAGCAGCGGTAGGCGACGCCACCGGGCGCCTTGTTCGTGTACACGGCCTTGACCTGGCAGTGCGCCGCGTCGAGGTCGTAGGAGCCGGTGACGATGTGGAAGAAGCCGGCCGGGAACTTCGTCGGCTGGGCGGTCGAGTCGAAGGCGCCGTGGTCGGCGATCGTGTCGACGCGCAGGCCGGTGATCCGGCCGTTCTTCGCGCACATCTGGGCGTGGTTGATGTAGTCCCGCGCGAACCCGGTGGTCGCCAGGTTCTCCGAGCGGTCCTCGATCCACTTGACCGGCGCGCCGGCGACGATCGAACCGGCGATCGCGCAGACGTAGCCCGGGTAGACGGGCACCTTGTTGCCGAAGCCGCCGCCGATGTCGTTGCACAGGATGCGGATGTTCTGCTCGGGCAGGCCGGCGACCTGCGCGTACACCGTGCGGTGCGCGTGCGGGGCCTGGTTGCCGTTGTAGATGTTCAGCTGGCCGGTCGCCGGGTTCATGTCGGCGACCATCCCGCATGTCTCCATCGGGCACGGGTGGCAACGAGCATGCGCGATGTCACGCGTGACGACCGTGTCGGCCTCGGCGAAGACGCGGTCGCATTGCGCCCGGTCTCCGGCCTCCCAGGTCGGGCTCGCGAGGTTGTCGGTCTGGCCGACCTTGTCGTCGCGGATCAGCGGGGCGTCGGGATCGAGCGCCTTGCGGCAGTTGACGATCGCCGGCAGCACCTCGTACTCGACGTCGATGAGCTGCAGCGCGTCCTGCGCCGAGTAGGCGTCCAGCGCGATGACGAACGCGACCTCCTGGAGGTGGAAGCGGACCTTGTCGCCGGCGAGCACGGCCTGCGTGTCGTAGGAGATGGTCGGCATCCAGGCCAGGCCCAGCGTCTCGAGGTCCTTCGCGATGACGACCGCGGCGACCTTCGGATGCGCGAGCGCCGCCGACGTGTCGATCGACACGATCCTGGCGTGGGCGTACGGGGAGCGCAGCAGCGCGCCGTGGACCATGCCCGGAAGGCGGACGTCATCCATGTAGTTGCCGAGGCCGCGGATGAAGCGCGCGTCCTCCTTGCGCTTCATGTGGCCGAAGCCGATCGGCGCGTCGGCGATCTTGCCGAACGTGTCGCCGGTCGCGTGCCCCGCCCAATCGGGATGCTTGCCGGGCCAGGTCTCAATGGTCGCCATGCTCAGCTCCTCCCCGCGTGCTCGGCCTCGTAGGCGGCCGACCAGCGGATTGCCTTGATGATGTTGTCGTAGCCCGTGCAGCGGCACAGGTTGCCCGAGATGCCGTCGCGGATCTCGTGATCTGTCATCTGGGTCGGATTCGGGTGCGTGTCGATGAGCCAGCGCGCGGTGCTCATCATTCCCGGGGTGCAGAAGCCGCACTGCAGCGCGTGCATCTCGTGAAACGCCATCTGGATGGAGGAGAGGGAGCCGTCCGGGTTCGCCATGCCCTCGACGGTCACGATCTCGTGGCCCTCGGCCATGGCGGCCAGCGTCGTGCACGACTTCACGGGCTCACCGTCGAACAGGACGATGCAGATGCCGCAGTTGGACGTGTCACAGCCCCAGTGGGTGCCGTGCAGTTCGGCGTACTCCCGGATGTAATGCACGAGCAGGAGCCGGGGCTCGATGTCGTGCGAGTACTCCTTGCCGTTGATCGTCATCGAAACTTGCATGCAGAAACCTCTTAACGCATCGCCTTGGCCGCGGCGCGGCTCAGGGCACGGGTGGAAAGGACGCCCGCGACGTGGCGCTTGTAGTCGGCGGTGCCGCGACCGTCGCTGTTGGGCGAGCAGTCGGCGGAGGCCATCTGGCCGGCCTGTGCGAAGAGCTGCTCGGAGGGCGCCTGGCCCTTGAGCATGTCCTCGGCGCGCGCCACGTGGATCGTCGTCGGGCCGACCGCGCTGCAGGCCAGGCCGGCGGACGAGATGACGCCGCCCTCGATGTTGACCGACGCCGACGCCGCGACGATCGCGAAGTCGCCGGCGCGGCGCTCGACCTTCTCGTGCGCGCTGCCGTGCCTGCCCGAGCCGATCGGGAAGCGGACCTCGACGAGCATCTCGGTGGCGCCGACGGCCGTCATGTAGGGGCCCATGTGGAACTCCTCCATGCCGACGAGGCGCTCTGCGCCGCCGGGGCCGCGAAGGACCGCGACGCCGTGCAGCGCCGTGACGACGCCCGAGAGGTCCTCGGCCGGGTCGGCCTGGCAGACGGAGCCGCCGAGCGTGCCGCGGTTGCGGACGACCGGGTCGGCCAGAACGGCCTCGGCCTCGGTGAAGATCGTCGGGAACACCTCGTCGAGGAGGCTGTTGCGAAGCATGTCCTTGTGGCGCGTCATCGCGCCGATCCGGATCTCGTTGCCCTCCCGGCGGATGTAGTTGAGCTCCGGCTCGAGCGGGTTGATGTCGATGACGTGGCCCGGGTTCGCCAGGCGCAGCTTCATCATCGGGATCAGGCTGTGTCCGCCGGCCAGGATCCGCGCGTTGCCGCCCAGTGCTTCCAGCTGCGCGATGGCATCGTCCACGCTTGTCGCCCGTGAGTAATCACAGGGTGCGGGGGTCTGCATTGCCAAGGTGTGACGCTCCTCTCCTCCAAAGGGTACTGGGGCGGGAGTATGCACGCTACGATCGGCCGGTCAATGCCCATGAAGCGAATGCTTAATTGACGCTGTCGCAGCTCCGCACCTTCGTGACCGTTGCGCGAATGGGGTCCGTGAAGGCGGCCGCCAAGGCCCTGAACGTCAGCGAACCCGCGGTGTCCGGCGCGGTCAAGGCGCTGCGCCGGGAGTTCGGCGACGCGCTCTACATCCGCAGTGGCGGGATCATCGAGCTCACCCCGGGAGGGCGCCAACTCGCCCGCGCGGCGGGGGACATCCTCCTGCTCGCCGACGACACCCGGCGCAGCGTCGGCGACACGGGCTCGATCGTGCGCGTGGCCGCCACTCCGGCATTCGCCGAGTTCGCGGCCGGGCCGCTGCTGCACGCCTTCCGCCAGCACCACCGCCAGATCGACGTCGAGCTGCAGGTCGCCCGCCGCCGCGAGCTCGCCGAGCTGCTCGCCGACCGCCGCGTCGACATCGCGCTCGGACCGTCCGTCCCCTCGACGCCCAGCGGCCCCGACATCACCGCCGAGCCGTTTCTGCGCTACGGCCTCGTCGTGGTCGCGGCGCCGCGGCACACGCTCGCCGGCTCACGCGGGGTCGCGCCCGCCGCGCTCGTCGGGACGCCGTGGCTCCTGGGCCCGTTCGAATCGGACTCCGACACGGACACCGGGGCGTTCCTCGCGCGCCAGTCGATCGCCGGCGCGCGAACGCGCGCCTACCCGAACTTCGCGGCGGCGCTCGCGCAGACCGCGGCGGGCCGGGGGGTGACGCTGGCGGTCGCGCACACGATCCGCGACGAGCTCGATCGCGGAGCGCTCGTCGAGCTCGACGTGCGCGGCACGCCGATCGGGGGCCTGTGGTACGTCAGCTCGCTTCCGCCGGAGCACAGGACCGCGGGCGTCGAGGCCCTGCGCGAGTTCGTCAGCACGCCGGAGGCCGCCAAGGCGATGCTCGCCCGGGCCGGCGGGATTCCCGCGGAGCGCTTCGTCCACATGGGACGTTGGAGCTGAAGCGCCCGCGCTCACGCGGGACACGGCGCTAGGCGGCGCCCTCGGACTCGAGGCGCTTGAGCTCCTGGAACGTGCTGGCCGCGTTGTGCTCCTCGTTCTCGCAGTAGCGCGGCGGGGGCCCCTTGCGGCCCTGTGGTGCGGCCTTCGGGCCCTGGACGGCCGGGTTCTCGCAGCCGGGGAACAGGCAGATCGGCTGCTCGACGGGGGTCTCCTCGGGCAGCGGGTCCTCGGTCGTGACGATGTGGCCCTCGGGCGGCTCGGCGCCGGTGGATGACATGCAGCGTTCCTCCTCGTTAGCTCTGGGCGGGCGCGTCCCCGCAGATCGAACCTAGCAATCGCGTTCGCCTCCGCTGCGCCAGGTTCGGCGTGGCTCAGCCCCGGTCGAACACGAAAGAAGAGCCCGGCCGAGGCCGGGCTCTTCAGACGATTCAGGCTGTCGCTACGGGCCTACTTCTCCCAGGGACGGTTGCCCTTGGCGGACAGACGCGCCGGTGCCGGCGCAGCCTCGGCGGGTGCTGACTGCTGAGCGGCCGCCGGCGGCGCCGACGGGGCGGCCGGGGGCGGAGCCGCAGCAGCCTCCTCCACGGTGCGACCGGATGCGTCGCGAGTACGGGCGCCCGGGGTGAGGGCCTGCTCGTACTGATGCGGCGCGTCCTTGCCGACGACCGGCGACTTCGGGCGCGACCTCGGGCCGCCCGGCCGCGGGTAGAGCATGCTCGCAGCGGTCGTCGAGTACTTCGCGTCGCGGACGGCCGGGCCCTTGGTGTGCGCGGCGCCGATCGGCGCGCCACGGCCGAGGCTGGCCAGGATGCCAACGCCGCGGGTGTAGACCGCGCCCGTGTTGACGACCTTGCCACTGCGCCCGACACGCTGCAGGAACTTCTGGCCCTCGCCCGGGAACAGCGACTCGACGAGGCCCGCAGCGTCGGGGCCCGCCTTCTTGAGCAGCAGGTTCTCGAGCAGGTTGCGACCGGCGACGAGGTTCGAGTTGATCGCGTCCAGAACACCGTTGACCGGCGAGCTCTTGGCGACGATCTCGCCCACGCGGCCGAGGACGACGTCCAGGCCCGCGTTGATCTTGAACAGCTCCAGGATCGTGGCGATCAGGTAGAGCGCCAGGGCCGCGATGATGAGCGCGACCAGGAGGATGATGAGTGCAACTTGAATCTCCACAAGCTCCCCCTAGTAGTCCGGGAGGGCGACGTCGAGCGAGCCCCCGTAGTTCGCGACCGATCCGACGATCTGGCTGATGTAGTTCTGCGTCGTCAGCAGGATCACGACCGCGTTGAGGTCCTCGGATGCCGCGGTCGCCACACCGGCGATCGCGTCGATCCGCGGCGGGATGCTCTTCGCGGCGCCGAGCACGCCCTTGAGCAGGCCGACCACGACGGGAATGACGGCGATCAGAACGATCACCATGAGCCACAGGGCACCGTCAGCCATGTCAGCCTCCCGTCGCCTTGCGCACGACGAGCGCGGCCTTGGCGGCGATCCCCGGGAGCGTGGCGTTGATGGTGTTCAGCGGGCCGTTGACGTCCGCGACGAGCTTGGCCAGCGGGCGCAGGTGCTGCGACTCGACCGTGGCGAGCATGCCGCCGAGGTCGCCGAGGCCGGTCGAGATGATCGTCAGCCGGCGGCGGACCTGGTTGAGCCCGACGGCGAGGACGAGGACGAGCAGGACCGGCTCCAGGACGCTCGCGATGATCATGGCGTCTGTGCTCATAGGGTCTCACCTGCTCCGATGTAGCCATCGGTCAGCGCGTTCATGTAGCCGTCCTGGATGATCGCTTCCTCGATGATGAGGTTGAGCACTGCAGGCGTGGCGCTGAGCTTCGGGATGTTGGCGGTGTACGAGGCCACGACCGGCGCGGTCGCGAGCAGCGTGGCGACGCTGGCCTGGATGTCCTTGACGAGGCTCAGAAGGAGCATCAGAAGGATGATCACGACGGCGATGACGACCATGCCCATGCCGAGCACGATCTGCCATAGCGCGTGTGTGTCGAAGGATGCGATGACGCTCACGCCGGCATCACCCTCGGCGATGTCTTGGTGGCGGTTTCCGCCCGCTTGCCGGCGGGCGCGAGGTTGCTGATGATCAAGTTGTGACGCTCCTCTCCCCAGGGGTACGACCGGTCAGTATGCAGGTCGCGGCTCGTGAGTCAATCCTGATGAAGCGATCGCTTAATTGACGCCACCTCCACGCGGCCCGGCGATCATAATCTTTGCATCAGGCGAAGGACGTCCACGCAGACCGGACGCGCGCATTCGCTACGGTGCATCGGGAGAGAGATGAGCGGCGATCTGTTGACACACCTCGACGAGGACGGCAGCGCGCGGATGGTCGACGTCGGTGCCAAGCCGGCGACCCTGCGTGTGGCCGTCGCACGCGCGGTCGTGCGCATGACGCCGCGTACCGCCGCGGCCGTCGCCGCCGGCGACGCTCCCAAGGGCGATGTCGTGTCGACGGCCCGGATCGCCGCGATCCAGGCCGCCAAACGCACGGACGAGTGGATTCCGCTCGCACACACGCTGCCGCTGGACTCCGTCGACGTCGACATCGTGGTCGATCCCGACGGCGGAACGGTGATCCTCACCGCCACCGCGCGCGTGACCGCCCGTACGGGCGTGGAGATGGAGGCGATGGTGGCAGCTTCGGCGGGCGCGCTGTGCGTCTATGACATGGTCAAGGGCATCGAGCGCGGCGTCGTCGTCGAACGCGTCGAGCTGCTGGAGAAGAGCGGCGGTCGCTCGGGTACATGGAGGCGCGATGACGCTGATTGAGCCCCTGCGCGACGGACACAACAGGCTGATCCGCGATGTGCGGGTGTCGGTGACCGACCGCTGCAACTTCCGCTGTCAGTACTGCATGCCGGCCGAGGGCCTGCCCTGGCTCGAGCGCGACGAGGTCCTGAGCTTCGAGGAGATCGAGCGCCTCGTGACGCTCCTGGCATCGATGGGCGTCCACGACATCCGCCTCACCGGCGGCGAGCCGCTGGTGCGCCGCGACTTCCCGCGCCTCGCCGCGATGCTCGCCAAGGTGCCCGGCGTCCAGGACCTGAGCGTCACCACCAACGGCTTTCTGCTCGAGCGCGACGCCGGGGCCCTCGTCGCCGCCGGCATCAACCGCTTCAACGTCTCCGTCGACTCGCTGCAGCGCGACCGCTTCTTCGAGATGACCCGGCGCGATTCGCTGCCGCGGGTGCTGCGCGGGCTCGAGGTGCTCGCCGGCCATCCCGACGCGCACCCGATCAAGATCAACGCCGTCGGGCTGCGAGGGTTCACCGAGACCGAGATCATCCCGATGGCGGAGTTCGCCCGGGCGCACCCCTACGAGGTGCGCTTCATCGAGTTCATGCCGCTGGACGCCGACCACACCTGGGACCGCAGCAAGGTGCTCAGCGGCGAGGAGATCCGCGCTGCGATCCACGCCGTCTACCCGCTCGAGGCCGAGCCGCGCGAGCCCAGCGCCACGGCGCGCGTCTACCGCTTCGCCGACGGCAAGGGCAGGATCGGGTTCATCAACCCCGTGTCAGAGCCCTTCTGCGGCGACTGCGATCGCATTCGCATCACGGCGGAGGGCAAGCTGCGCACCTGCCTGTTCAGCATGCACGAGTACGACCTGCGCGGCGCGCTGCGCGACGGGACGTCCGACGACGCCCTGCGCCAGCTGATCCGCGACGCGGTGTGGAAGAAGGAGCTCAAGCACCACGTCAACGATCCCGGCTTCGTCCAGCCCAAGCGGACGATGTCGCAGATCGGCGGCTGAGCCCGGTCGCGATCCGCGGCGCCGCGCGCCCGCGCTCACTCAGCGCTTCGTGCTCCTCAGCGTCGACGCGATGCGGTTGAACGTCGGCTCGTCCTTGGACAGGTCGTCCGCTGGCAGCGACTGGAAGACGAGCTGCACGAGCCGGCGGTGCTTGAAGAGGAAGTAGTGGATATGCGCGCCCGGCGTCCCGCCCGTCGTCGTGTAGGTGTAGCTGTAGCGGTAGCCCGGGAGGCCGCCGAGAACGACCGGCTGGGCCGGCGCGACCACCTTGGCGCGCGTGTCGGCCGCCACGAGGTCGTCCGTGAACTGCCGCACGATCGGCAGCGTCCGGGTCGTGACATCCGCGAGCTTGGATGGCGAGACGCGCAGCGAGAGCGACGTCGTCGGCGACGCGGCAGCGACGAGGCGGACCTGCGGGTCCTTGCTCGCCAGCCGCGTCCAGCCCGCCGGATAGCTCAGCGACAGCCCGACGACGCGATCGGCGAAGCGGACCGGCGCCGGCGTGGTGACCGTCCGCTTCTTGGCATCCGACGGGATGATGCTGCGCCCGACGGCGGCGCCGATGACAAGCGCAAGGATGGCCGCCACTCCCGCGGCGACCATCCATTTGCGATTCACGATTGCACGCGCGAACATGGAGTCCGGACGGCGCCGGACTCCATGTCCTCAGGGCGCCGAGGGCTACTAGCCCGTGATCGTGGTCCTACCAGTTGCGTCGAGGCCGACGGTCGTCATTTGCCGACCGCGACCTTCCTGAGCGTCCTGGCCATGTGGAGGATCCGCACGGCCGAGTCGTTGACCTTGTCCACGCCGTGCTCGAGGCTCGTGGTCTGAGCCCGCACGACGTCGACGCCGGCCGCCGCCTGGCTCGCCTGATCGGCGATCCGGGCAGCCATCGTGAGGATGATCGCCACGATGATGACGACCACGACGATGACGGCGAACGCCAGCGCCATGCCGATGTACCAATCGCTATAGGTCGACGCGATCATTTGAGACACCCGCTCCCGCTCACCGCGATCGCACAGTCGATGCTGTTCGTGTGCTTGGCGATGTTGTTGGTGTTGCGACCGTTCTGACCGACGTTACGGTCGATGCCGACGAAGTCCTTCGCCACGGCATTGAGGGTTCCGTCGATGCTGGTCGCCAGGCCGATGATCTGAGCCACGGCCCGGTCGATGCTGTTCACGCGATCGAGAATCGAGTTGCCACTGCCCAGGATGCCCCGGGCGCTGGCGTTGATCGACTTCGTCGCGCTGTTGACCGTGTTGACGTCGCTGCCGATCGATTTGACGTGGGTGTTGATCGAGCTCGCGCTCTTGAAGATCGAATCCACCGTGGATCCGATCTGCAGCACGGTCCCGTTGATCGAGCCCGCCGTCTCGTTGATGTTGCCCACCTTGGCGAGGACCGACTTGAGCTTCGGGTCGATCCCCGTCTTGGCGGTCTTCAACGTGCGACCGAGAGATGCGGACAGCGGCGCAGCCGCTGCCCGGATCTTCACGGTCGCGTCAGCGATCGTCTTCGCCTGCCGGATGAACGCACCCTCGTCACCGATCTCGATGACGTTGGGCTTGATCACCGCGACAGAGCGGTCGATCGAGCGGGCAGCCAGGAGCGTTCCGGTGAGGAACAGCACCGAGAGCAGAGCCCACGCGATCAACACGACGAGCACCACCGGCGACATGCCTCGTGCTCCGCTGAGAATGTCACGCATGGGGTCTCAGCACTTCCCGCTGTTGCCCGCTGTCAGCGCGAGCGCCTGGATCGCGACGGACTTGCAGATGCTCGTCAGGTGAGCCTCCGCGTCCGACAGACCCTTGTTGATCTTGTTCGTGTCGGACAGGATGCCACCGGCCGACGTGTTGATCGTGGCCACCAGCGGCGGAACGGCACCGACGCCCTGGCTCGACGGGGACTGGGCTGCGTGCAGGACCTGGTTGATGGTCTTGACGCGGCCACTGACCGTCACGAGGACGCCAGAGGTGTCGACGAGCGACCTGCGGATCGTCTGCAGGACACCGGTCGTGCCGGTCAGGCTGCCGGACGTGTCGACGAGCGAGCTGGAGATGTTGCCCAGCGTGCCCGTCGTGTCCACCAGCGAGCTCGACGTGCTCAGCAGCGAGCTCGACGTGTTGCCCAGGGCCGCGTTGATGCGGCTGGCCGAGCTGTTGATCGACGTCAGCGAGTTCAGGATCGCAACGCCCTGGCCCGGGACGGGCTTGAGGGACTTGTCGATCGCGACCAGGTTGCCGTTGATCGTCTTGACGTAGCTCGGCAGCGGATCGGCGTCACCGCCGACCTCGGTCAGCGTCGCGTCGGTCGTGCCGAGCGCGTCGTCGATCGAGTTCAGGGCGCTCGTGATGCCCGACAGGAATCCGATGACCACCACGACCACGAGGATCAGGATGGTTCCGAAGATCCATGTCCAGCGAACGTCGGTTGCGATACGGGTCATGGGTTCTTCCCCTGGCAGTCACTGGCGTTCGCCGGCTTGGCAATCGTGTTGGCGTTGACGTCGATGCAGCCACCCGTGTCGAGAATCGCGTCCGAGTCGCCGAGGATGTCCCCGGAGTCGACCTTGATCCCCTTGGCGGTGGTATCGGTCGCGGTCAGGCCCGTGACGATCGTCGCGGCATCGTTGTCGATGATGCGAGCGATGCCGAGGATCCCGGCACCGGGACCGGCCGTCGTGTTGATCGTCTTGGCCGTGTTGTTGATCGTCCCGGCCACCGAGCGGATGCCACCGGCAACCGTGTCGATCGACCCGGCGGTCGTGTTGATCGTGCCGGCGGACGAGTTGATCTTCGTCGCCGTGCCACCGATCGTCGTGGCGCTCGTGTTGATCGTGCCGGCCGTCGAGAGGATGGTGCTCGCGAGGCTGTCGATCGAACCAGCGGACCGGTTGATGGTCCGTGCGCGGCTCTCGATCTTCGTGAGGACCCCCTCGAGCGGAGTGGCGGTCTTCAGGATCGACTGCGCCGTCTTGTTCGTGGCGACAAGCTGCCGGATCGCGTCGGTCGACTCATTGATGCCGATACCCGTGTCGCGAATGTTCTTGGCCTTCTTGTCGATCGAACGAGCGGTGTTGACCGTCTCGGCGAGCAGACCTGCCGCGATCGTGACCGAAGCCGCGACCAGGACCAAGATGATGATGTTGACGCCCTGCACGCCGCCTGTGGCGCCGGTCGCCCGGCCTCCGCCACGGCTTGCGCCGCCGCCGCCGCCGGACCTCGCAGCTGACTGCTGCGGACTACGCGGCTTCCGTTTTAGCGCCGGCACGGAACACTCCGCCGGTATGGCGCCGATGCGCCTGACCCTCTAAGCACTGTGGCTCCCCTCTGTTTTTTGCTCCTGCCCGCCCACGACGCGTACGCCCCGCGCGGTCAGTAGCTCGCTCCCTAGTAGTCCACGGCCGCGGGTCCCGGTACGTCTCCCTCTGCCCCGACCCAGCCGATGTCTGCGCGCGACACTAGTACAGACACGGCCGGGATGTCCAGTGGTCGATCGCCCCCGGAGCGCCCGGGTGCCCCGTGGCGGTGCAGGAGAAGCGTTTTTGCAGGCATGTTTATGAACGTGTTAAGACCTTTTCGCTTCGCACGCCGCGGTCCCTGGCAGTGAGCCCGCGCGAGGGTGTCCCGGACCTCACGAACGTGTCCGGAGGCGGCTTTGCGGGCCCGACGCGGTAGCGTGGGCGCATGGCCGTGGATTCGGATCTGGCGCGTGTCGTCCTGCCGAAGAACTTCCTGCGTCCGTGCCTGCTGCTGCTGCTCCACGAGGCGCCCGCGCACGGCTATGAGCTGCGCGAGCGGCTGCGGCCGCTGGGGTTCAGCCGCGACGACCCGGGGCGCCTGTATCGGGCGCTGCGCGCGCTCGAGGCGGCCAAGCTCGTGCGCTCGGACTGGCACTCCTCGTCGGGTGGGCCCGATCGCCGCACGTACGAGCTCACCCGCGCGGGCGACGAGCGCCTGCGCGAGGCTGCCGAGGAGCTGCAGGCGATGCAGGCGATCCTCGACACGTTCCTGCAGCGCTGCAGCGAGGCCGAGCTCGACGCGCCGGCGCGCGCGGGCCGGGCAGCCCGCCCCGCCCGCCGTGCGGGCTGACGCGCGCACGCGCGCGCGGGAGCCGCCGACGTGCGCATGAACCGCATCCGCTGGCTGCTGCTCGCGACGGCGGTGCCGCTGCTCATCATCCTGGGCGTCCTCCTCGCTGCCGCCCTGAGCGGGGGCGGCGGCTGAACCGCGCCTGTATCGTCCGCGCTCGACTGGCCGGTCAGCCAAAGGAGCGCCCGTGGACCTCAACGACACTCCCGAGCAGGCCCGCTATCGCGTGAAGGTCCGCGCGTGGCTGCAGGAGCACGCCGCCGAGGCGCCCGCCGCGCAGGCGGGCGAGGACGAGGCCGCCCACACGGCGGAGCGTCGCGCGTGGCAGGGACGCCTCGCCGCCGCGGGCCTCGCCGCCGTCGCCTGGCCCGTGGAGCTCGGCGGACAGGGCCTCGGCGCCGTCGAGCAGGTCATCGTCAACCAGGAGATCGCGCGTGCCGGCGTTCCGGGGATCCTCGACGTCATCGGGGTCGGGATGCTGGGCCCGACGATCATCGCCCACGGGACCGAGGAGCAGAAGAGCCGGTACCTCGGGCCGATGCTGCACGGCGACGAGGTCTGGTGTCAGCTGTTCAGCGAGCCCGCCGCGGGCTCGGACCTCGCGGCGGTGCAGGCGCGCGCGGTGGCGCAGGAGGACGGGAGCTGGCGCCTGTCGGGGCAGAAGGTCTGGACGACGAACGCGCATTTCGCGTCCTACGGGCTGCTGCTCGCGCGCACGGACCCCGACGTGCCCAAGCACAAGGGACTGACGATGTTCATCGTCCCGATGGACGCACCCGGCGTGACGATCCGCGGCCTGCGCCAGATCTCCGGCGAGGCCGAGTTCAACGAGGTCTTCTTCGACGACCTGCGCCTCGAGGCCGACGCCGTCTGCGGACCGCTCGGCGGCGGCTGGGGCACCGCGCTGACGACGCTCATGTTCGAGCGGCTGACGATCGGCCTGGGGTCCGAGGGCCTGGGCTACCGGCCCGAGCGCTACGCCCGCGTGATCGCGGCCGACGAGCACGCTCGCACCGACCCCGAGGCACGGCGCCGGCTCGGCGAGCTCGCGGTGGAGCTGCTCGCGGTGAAGTTCACGGGGTACCGGATGCTCAGCGCGTTGGCGCAGGGGCAGATCCCGGGCCCCGAGGCGGGGCTTGCGAAGGTCACGACCGTCCGCTCGGCGATCGAGGCCGGCGACCTCATCGCCGACGTGCTCGGTCCCGACGCACTCGACGAGGACGGCGAGTGGGCCTACATGATCTCGTACCTGCCGGGCCTGAAGTCGGCAGGCGGGACCGAGGAGATCCTGCGCAACACGATCGGCGAGCGCGTCCTCGGCCTGCCGCCTGAGCCGCGGCTGGACAAGGGGATCCCGTTCTCCGAGCTGCGCGCCAAGGAGCGCGCGGGGGCCACGTCGTCATGAACCTCGAGCTGACCGACGAGCAGACGTTCCTGCGCGAGGCCGCGCGCGACGCGCTCTCGCGCGTGAAGACGATCGCGCTCGCACGATCGGCGCTCGAGGACCCGGCGCAGCTGCCTGATCTGTGGCCCACTGCGCGCGAGGCGGGCTGGGCGGGCCTGCTCGTGGGGGAGGAGCGCGGCGGCGCCGGGCTGAGCGCGTTCGACGCGATGCTCGTCATGACGGAGGCGGGTCGCGTGCTGGCCGGCGTGCCGCTGCTCGGCCACCTGCCGGCCTCGGCGCTGCTCGACGTGGCCGCCGACGAGCGCACGGCCGCCATCGCCGACGGCGAGTTGCGCGCGTGCTTCGTCGCTGCGCGCCCGCCGGGCGACGTGGGCGGCGGCTGGACTGTCGAGGCGCGCTCGGGCTCCGCGCGCGCCCCCGCGCCGGTGCTCGGCGAGGACGGGACGCTGAGCGGGATCGCCGCCTGGGTCGTGGATGCGCCCGGCGCCGACGTGCTCGTCGTCGCCGCGACGCGCGGGAACGGCGAGCCGGTGGCCGTCGCCGTCGATGCGGGCGCCGCCGGCGTGCGCGTCGAGGCGGTGACGCGCTACGACGCGACCCGGTCGCTCGGGCACGTGGCGTTCGACGGCGCGCCGGCCGGCGTGCTTGAGGGCGCCGGCGGCGAGGAACTTGCGCGCGCGTGGTTTCTCGCGCAGGCGCTGCTCGCGGCCGAGTCGCTGGGTGCCGTCGAGACGGCGCTGGCGGTGTCGGTCGCGTACGCGAAGGAGCGCTTCACGTTCGGCCGCGCGATCGGCTCCTACCAGGCGGTCAAGCACGGCCTCGTGGAGGTCCTGCGCCTGCGCGAGAACACGTACTCGCTGCTGCTGTACGCCGGCTGGGCGTACGTCGACGGCCGCGAGGAGTTCGCGCTCGCGGCGAGCGCCGCCCGCGCGGCCGGCGGGCACGCGCTCGACGTGGCCAGCCGGACGATGATCTCCGTACACGGCGGGATCGGCGCGACGTGGGAGCACGACGCGCCGCTGTTCTTCCGCCGCGCCCAGCTCTCGCGCCGCCTGCTCGGCGGGGTCGGCGAGGCAGCGGACCGCGTCGCGGGCGAGCTGCTGAGCGCAGCCTGACGGCGTTTAGACTGCGTCCGGCGGGGCCATAGCTCAGCTGGGAGAGCGCCTGCTTTGCAAGCAGGAGGTCACCGGTTCGATCCCGGTTGGCTCCACTCGCGCGCGCGCCGGCCGCGTGCGGCAGCGCGCGTCATCGCGACGCGCGCTGCCGCACCGATCAGATCAGCCGCTCCAGTCCCCGGTCGCCGGGTCCTGGTTGCCGACGGTGAACGTCAGATGCATGCCGTCGCGCATGTGCCCGCCCTGGCGCACCGTGCAGACCACCATGTAGGCGCCCGGCTTGAGATCGGCCGCCAGGTTCTGCGTCTCGTTGGGGTTGAGCGTCTTGCTCACGACCTTCGTCGGGCCCGCCACGATCGTGAAGTTGTGCGGGAAACGGCCCGCGTTCCACAGTCGCAACGTCGTCTGCCCGGATTTCGCGAGCCGGGTCGACCCGCCGAAGTTGAACTCCGCGAGGCGGAAGCTCGCCGCCTGGGCGCCTCCGGACTGCGCCGAACTCCCCGCGATCGTGATCGCGAGTGACCCGGCGACCGCACATGCGGCGATCGCCAGGAGCCGTACCGTACGTCCACGCATCGTTCCCTCCCTGCCAGATGACCGAGTGCGCAACGTAACCCGCGCTGCAGGCGATGGGCAAGAATGAACCGCTCGGCATCCTCAGGACGCGAGCGTGACGCCCTCGACGGCGACGAGGTCGCCGCCGATCGCGTCGGAGCGGCGGGCGGCGTCGAGGACGCACATGACAGCGGCCGCTTCGCCGGCAGTCGCCAGCGGACCTGGGTCGCCGCCGCGCAACGCGCGGCCGAAGGCCTCCAGCTGCGCCGTCAGCGAGCGCACGAGCGGCGTGGCGCCCGGCACGACGCGCGCGGCGACGCCGCGGGCGCGGCCGCCGCGCTCGGAGCGCGCGACGCGGCGCCCGCTGCGACCGATGACCTCGACGAGCTCGTGGTGGGGGCGATCGGTCGCGCACTCGATCCGCACACGCGCGCGCGACGTCGCAAGCTCGATCCCCGCGCGCTCGCGCTCCGCGTGCGCGCGGACGGCGATCGGCAGCGTCCCGGTGAGGTGCAGCGCGAGGTCGATGAGGTGCGGCGCGAGGTCGAGCATGGCGTCGTCGTCGCGGGTGACCGGGCGCCAGGACCTGCGCCGGTAGTGCAGGACCATGCGCAGCTCGAGGTCGTCGCCCGCGGGCAGCCGCCCGGCGAGCTCCAGGCCCTGGTCGAAACGGCGGTTGAAGGCGATCCACGGCGCCGGATGCAGCGCCATGAGCCGCAGCGAACCGTCGTGATCGGGCGCCCCCGGCTTCTCGATGAGCGTCGGATACCCGGCCGCGGCGGCCGCGGTCGCGACCTCCTCGTGCTGCTCGCCGGCGGTGCAGACGAGGATGCCGTCGAGCTCGCCGGCTTCGAGCAGCTCGCTGAGGCGCGCGTGCGCCGACGCGCCGAGCTTGCCGGCGAGCAGGCCGCGCCGCGCGCGGTCGGGGTCGCTGACGGCGACGATCCGGACCCCGGCGGCGGCGCGGGCAGCGGGGACGTAGCCGAGCTCGGCGAGGCGGCCGCAGCCGACGAGGCCGAGGCGCAGCGGCGGGTCGCCGGCCGGGATGGCGGGAAGCGCGTTCACGAAGACGAGAAAGGTCCGGGCCGGATGGAGGCTACGGCCTCGCCCGGCGGCCGATCGTCAGAGCGAGACCTCGCCGTCGGCGATGACGACGACGTCGCCCGACACGCGCGGGCGATCCTCGGCCCAGGCGCAGTCGATCCGGCTGGGACGTCCCATCTCGAGGCCCTGATGGACCGTCAGCTCGCCGGTGCCGGCGTGCTCGCGCAGGTAGGCCAGCAGCGGTCCGGCTGCGGAGCCGGTCGCGGGGTCCTCGGTGATCCCGGCGGGACCCAGAAAGAAGCCCCGGGCCTGGGCCATCTCCGCCTCGAGGTCCAGCGCAACGAGGTAGAGGACCATCGCGCCGATCGGCTCCTGCAGCGCGCGCAGCACCTCGCGGCCCGGCGCGGCCCGTCCGAGCGCGGCCACGTCGCGCAGCGGGGCCATCAGGTGCGCGACGCCCGTCGACACGACCTGCGCCGGCAGCCGCTCGTGGGCGTCGGAGGCGTCCAGGCCCGCGGCGGCCATGACGTCGCCCGGCGCCGGCTCGGCGCCGAAGACCGGCGGCTCCTGGAGCATCGACGCCCGCGCGCGGTCGCCGTCCACCTGCACCTCGACCGGCTGCAGGCCGGCAGGCGTCTGCTGGACGTAGCGGGCACGGGCCTCGCCCCGGGCGCGGGCGACCGCGACCGCCGTGCCGAGCGACGGGTGGCCGGCGAACGGCATCTCCCCGGGCGTGGAGAAGATCCGGTTGCGGTAGTCGGCGCCGGCGGCCGTCGCGGCCTGCACGAAGGTCGTCTCCGAGAGGTTCGTCTCGCGCGCGAAGGCGAGCATCGTCTCGTCGTCGAGGCCGTCGGCGTCGTGGACGACCGCGAGCGCGTTGCCCGACAGCGGCGCCGACGTGAAGACGTCGAGCCAGGTCAGGGGCCGGCGCACCGGCCGCGCCTACCCGTCGAAGTCGAAGTCGCGCGGAGGACGCTGCTCGAACCAGAGGCGGTCGTGCTCGGGGGTCTCCTCGAGGAACTCGGGCGTCTCCTCCAGCAGGTCCTCGACCTCGGGCTCCCCGCCGGCAGGCACGACGTCGGGCTCCTGCGCCGGCAGCGGCGGGTAGGGCGACTCCCCGATCGGCGGCGGGGGCTCGTCGGAGGCCGGCGGCGGCCGGTGCACCGCGGTCGGAGGCGGATCATCGTCCGCCGCCGGCCCCTCGGCGGCCTTGCGGCCGCGCCTGAAGCGGGCCAGCAGCGACTGCCCGGCGCTCGGGTGCGGCTCAGGCTCGGGCTCCGGCTCGTCGGCGAGCTCCGGAAACGGATCGAAGTCGGGATCGGGCTGCGGAGCGGGGGGCTCGTGGGCCGGCGACGGAGGATCCGGGGACGGTGACTCCCGGGCCGCGTAGAGCTCGTGCGCCGGCGGGGCGGGCACGGGTGGCAACTCGTGAGCGGGCTCGGGCGAGTGCGAGCCGAACGCCGGCGGCGCGGTGGCGGGCGGAACCGGCGGCGGCTCGTAGGCCGGCTGCGCGGCCGGCACGACGTGGGTCTCCTCCTCCCACGGCGGGTCGTAGCTCGTGGCCGCCTCGCCGGGCTCGTCGATGGGCGCCTGCGCGACCGGCGCTGCGGGCAGATCGCTGAGATCCGGGACGCCCTCGGCCGACCGGCGGACCGGCCCGAGGGCGTCGGTCTCCTGCCGCGAGATCTCCGTCGCATCGGCGCCCCGGCGCCGCTTGAGCTCCAGGTGCTCGCGGATGGCGTCGTCCAGCAGTCCCATCTCGCGACAGCCTACCTCGCGCGCACCGACTTGTTCTTGCCAGTGCCCTTGGCCTCGTAGAGCGCGGCGTCGGCGGCGGCCAGCAGCATGCGCTCGTCGGCCTCCGCGGGCGGCACCGCCGCGACCCCGCAGCTCGTCGTCACCGTGATCGAACCCTGGCCGTCGACGCGGGGGATCCGCAGCTGCGCGATGCGCTCGCGCACGCGCTCGGCGAGGTTGAAGGTGCCCTCGAGATCGGTGCCCGGTACGACGACGGCGAGCTCCTCGCCGCCGTAGCGGGCGGGGTGGTCGATCTCGCGCGAGGCCTCGCGCAGCACCCGCGCGACCTCGCTGAGCACGAGATCGCCCTGCTGATGGCCGTAGGTGTCGTTGACGGACTTGAAGTTGTCGAGGTCCAGGAGGATCAAGCCGAGGCTCGCGCCATAGCGGCGGCTGCGCTCGACCTCGGCGGCGAGGGCGTCGTCGAAGGCGCGGCGGTTGGAGAGGCCCGTCAGCTCGTCGGTGATCGAGCGCGTGGTGGCCGTCTCGTGCAGCTGGACGTTCTGGATCGAGCGCGCGGCCTGTCCCGCGAGATAGCGGATGAGCTCGCGATCGCTCGGCGTGAACGGCTTGCCGGTCCGGCCGATCGAGACGACTCCGAGGACCTGGCGGCCGCCGTCGTCGTGCAGCGGGTGCGCGATCGCGTTGGCCTCGCCGACCACCGTCTCGCGCGGATCCCCGTCGCGCAGGGCCTGTGACTCGACGGCCTCGACGGCGTGTGTCAGCCCGTTCATGACGCCGACGCGCGAGCGCTCCTGCAGCGTGACGCCGTCGGGCCCGCGGACGAACACGCGCCCGGCGTCGGCGCCGACGCCGTCGACGGCGGTGCGGACGACGAGCTCCAGCAGCGCGTCGCGGTCGAGGCCCGACGCGACGGCCTCGCCGAGGCGCAGCATCGAGTCCTGCATGCGCCTGCGCTCCTGGCCGAGCTCGGCGAGCCGGCGCTCGAGCTCCTTGGACATCTTGTTGAACTCCTCGCCGAGCTCGGCGAACTCATCGTTGCCGACGGTCGGCACCTGCGCGGAGAAGTCGCCGCCGGCGAGCTTGCGCGCGGCGGTGAGAAAGCCCGCGATCTGCTGCTGCAGGGTGCGCGACACGAGCACCGCGCAGGCGATCGCGATGAGGAAGAAGCCGAGCAGGATCGAGGCCGCGGTGATGCGCCCGTTGCGGATCTTCGAGCCTGTCGCACCGATCGCGCGCAGCGTCGAGACCCGCAGGCGCTGCCCGCTGAACGGCGCGGGGTCGCTGAACGAGACGGCGCGGTAGTCGCGGCCGCCGACGGAGATCTCCCCGCCGTCGACCGGAAGATCGCGCGTGCCGAAGCCCGGGAGCGTGCCGGCGATGACGCGCCCGCCTTCGCGCACCACGACCTCCAGGCCGGTCACCCGCTGCACGCGCCGGGCGTATGCGCGGGCGTCGACGACGGAGACCTGGAGCGTCCCGAGCGGCCGTCCGGAGGAGGACTGGATCTGCCTGGTCGCGGGCGCGATCGCGGTGCGATCGCCGACGCGCAGCGCGACGCGGTCGTCCTGCACGAGGACGATGCGCTGGATCCCGCGCGAGCGCTCGAGCTGGCGCGCGCGCTTGGCGGCGCGGCGGCGGTCGTTGCGCTCCAGCGCGGAGGTGAAGACCCGGTCGGTCCGCAGCTCGCGCTCGATCGCGATCCGCGCGAGGTCGCGCTGCTCGCCGAAGAGCTGCTTGGCGACGTCGTGCTGGGCGGAGATCGCCGCGTTGGCCTTGCCGTTCTCGCTCTGGGCGATCAGGCGGAACAACAGGAACGTGACCGCCAGCATCGGCACGATCACGATGAGGACGAAGAACAGCGCCAGACGGTTACGGAAGCTCACGTGTGGTCAGCGTATCGGCGGATCCCCGGGGTGTCCGTAGTCCTGGCGCCGGGCGAGCACGGCTACACTGTTGCCTCCTCGGGGCTATAGCTCAGTTGGGAGAGCGCCTGGATCGCACCCAGGAGGTCGGGGGTTCGAGTCCCCCTAGCTCCATCGCCCCGCAACGCGGCCCCGCTCAGCGGCAGAGCGATCCGCGGAGGCGCGCGTCAGGCGGCGCGGGCGGCAGCGCCCAGGCGCGCGCTGGTGACCTCGATCGCCTCGGGATTTGAGTCGATGAGGACGAAGCGGCGCCCGAGCCCGCGGCAGGCGGCGCCCAGCGTCCCCGAGCCCGCGAACGGGTCCAGGCACCAGCCGCCGGGGCGCGACGAGGCGGCGACCATGCGCCGCACGATCCCCACGGGCTTCTGCGTCGGGTAACCGGTCTTCTCGCGCGAGTTCGTCGGGACGATCGTGTGCCACCAGCAGTCGCTGGGGCGCTTGCCGCGCGCCGCCTTCTCGGGACCGGCGAGGCCCGGGGCCATGTAGGGCTCGCGGTCGACCTCGTCGTCGTCGAAGTGGTAGCGGGCCCGGTCGCGCACGTACACGAGGATCGTGTCGTGCTTGGCGGGCCAGCGACGCTTCGGGCGCCCGCCGTAGTCGTAGATCCAGATGAGCTCGTTGAGGAAGCACTCCGGCCCGAAGAGCTCGTCGAGCGCAATCTTCGCGCGGTGCGCCTCGCGATAGTCGAGGTGCAGGTAGAGCGTGCCGTGCGGCGCCAGCAGCTCGCGCACGCGCTCCAGGCGCGGCGCGAGGAAGCCGGCGTAGTCGTCGAACGCGTCCTCGTAGCCGAGCGCGCCGCGGCGGCGGTCGACGCCGGTGTTGAACGGCGGGTCGAGGTAGGCCATGTCGAAGGCGGCATCGGGGAGCGCCGCCATCGCGGCGAGGTTGTCGCCCGCGACGAGCAGGTCGTCGTCGAGCGTCAGCGGGCCTGTGGACGCGGCGAGGCGCATCGCGCGAGGGTAGAACGCGCGACGGTCGTCGCGGTCGCGGAGCGGACGGCGGCGAAGCTTGCGAGGCTGTGGGGGATGGCGTCGCTGCTCCTGCGCGTCCTCGCGCTGGTTGCTGTCGTCGTCGCGGCGGTGCTCGGCGCGCGGGCCCTTTTGAACTCCGGCGACAGTCCTCGCCTCGCGCCCGGCTCCGGGCAGGCGGCGGGAGAGGACGACGAGCGCGTCGACCCGCTCGCATACACGCCTGCGCGTGAGCAGGAGCTCGTCGCCGCGGCGGCGCGCGGACACGCGCACATCCTCTACGCCAAGTCGCCGGGCGGAGCGCTCGCCAGCGCCGAGCGGACCGCGCGCTACCGGCCGCTGGTCGAGGCCGCGGCAAATGTCACGGGCCTCGATGCCGACACGCTCGAGGCGATCGTCCTGCTCGAGAGCGCGGGGCGCCCCGACGCGATCGCCGACCCGCGGCTGGAAGGCGCTGTCGGGCTGACGCAGATCCTCGCCGAGACCGCGCGCAACCTGCTGCAGATGCGCGTCGACCCGGCGGGCGCGCGGCGGATCGGCCGCTCGATCGCGCGAGCGCGAGCACGCGGCGAAGGTGCTCTCGTCGCGCGCCTGCAGGCGCGCCGCCGCCGCGTGGACGAGCGTTTCGACCCGCCGAAGGCCCTGGCGGCCACGGTCCGCTACCTGCTGATCGCGCGCAACGAGCTCAAGCGCGATGACCTCGCCGTCGTCAGCTACCACATGGGGATCGGCAACCTCCAGAACGCGCTGCGCGCCTACGACGGCGGCGACGACGTCTCCTACGCGCGCCTGTACTTCGACTCCTCGCCCACGCAGCATCCGGCCGCGTGGCAGGCGCTGGCGAAGCTCGGCGACAGCTCCTCGACGTACCTCTGGCGGATCATGGCGGCGCGCGAGATCATGCGCCTGTATCGCTTCGACCGCGATCAGCTCGGCGAGCTGTCGGTGCTGCAGAGCGCCAAGAACTCCGCCGAGGAGGTCCTGCACCCGGAGTCCGCGACGGAGCGCTTTGCCACGCCCGACGACCTGCGCGCCGCCTACGCCGACGGTCGCGTGGCCGAGCTGCCGCGCGAGCTGCTCGGCGAGCACGGGATCGCCATCGACGCGCAGATGGGCGAGCTCGCGGGCCGGCTGAAGCGCTCGCGGACGACCTACCGCGGCCTGCGCCCCGAGGCGCTCGCGCTGCTCGTCGTGCTCGGCGCGGGGACGAAGGAGATCTCCGGCGACGAGCCGCTCGTCCTCACGAGCACGGTGCGCGACCAGCGCTATCAGCGGCTGCTGATCGCCGGCAACCGCGAGGCGACGCGCAACTACTCCCTGCACACGACGGGCTGGGCGTTCGACATCCTGCGCACGTATCGCTCCCGCGCGCAGGCGCTGGCGTTCGAGTTCATGCTCGGCCGGCTGCAGTCCGAGGATCTCATCGCCTGGGTGCGCGAGCCGGCCGCGATCCACGTGACCGTCTCGCCGCAGGCCCAGGGCCTGCTCGGGGTGCTGAGCGGCGGCTAGTGCCTACGCGAGCAGCTGGCGCACGTGCTCGGCGACGTTCTCCGGCGTGATGCCGAGCTCCTCGAGCACCTTCTCGCCGGGGGCCGAGGCGCCGAAGCGGTCGACCGACACGCTGGCGTCGGCATAGCGCTCCCAGCCCATCCGCACACCGGCCTCGACGGAGACCGTCGGCAGGCCGACCGGCAGGACGGACGCCCTGTAGTCGTCGTCCTGCTGCTCGAAGAGCTCCCAGGACGGCATCGAGACGACGCGGACCGGCACGTCGAGCAGGTCGCGCGCCGCGAGCGCGACCCACAGCTCGCCACCGGTCCCGATGATCGCCGCCTGCGCGTCGTCGGCGTCGGCGAGGACGTAGGCGCCCTTGGCGACGCCCGCTGCGGAGGCGTACACGGAGCGGTCGAGCACCGGCAGGTCCTGGCGCGACAGCGCCATCGCCGCGGGACCCTCGAGGTCCTCGATGATCACGCGCCAGGCCTCCGCGGTCTCACCGGCGTCGCCGGGGCGCAGCACGACGAGGCCCGGGATCGCGCGCAGCGCCGCGAGGTGCTCGACGGGCTGGTGGGTCGGGCCGTCCTCGCCGAGGGCGACGGAGTCGTGGGTGAAGATCCACGCCACCGGCAGGCCGGTCAGTGCCGACAGCCTGATGGCGCCACGCATGTAGTCGGCGAACTGCATGAACGTCGACCCGTACGGGCGCACGATGCCACCGTGGGCCGCCATGCCGTTGACCGCGCCGCCCATCCCGTGCTCGCGCACGCCGAAGAAGACGTTGCGCCCCGCCCTGTCGGCCGTGTAGCGCTCGGAGTTGGGGAACTCGGTCTTCGTGGACTCCGACAGGTCTGCGGCGCCGCCGACCATCGTCGGCGTGAACCGCTCGAAGGCGGCCATGACGGTCGCGCCGGCGCTGCGGGTCGCGACCTTGTCCTTGTCCCAGGTCTTCGGGAGTCCGTCGGCCAGGCCCGGCAGCGCCTTGCCGGCCCATGCGAGGTCCCACTCCTCGGCGAGCTCGCGGTTGGACTCGCGCCAGGCGTCGAAGCGCTTCTGCCACTCCGCGTGCGCCGCGGCGCCGTCCTCCTTCATCGACGCCGAGGCGTAGGCCTCGTCGGGGACGTGGAACTGCTTGTCGGGGTCCCAGCCCATGACCTCCTTGGTCAGGCGGACCTCGTCTTCGCCCAGCGCCGCGCCGTGGGCCTTGCTCGAGCCCTGCTTGTTGGGCGAGGGGTAGCCGATGATCGACTTCACACGAATGATCGAGGGCTTGTCCTCGACCTTCTGCGCCGCCCGGATCGCGGCCTCCAGCGCGGTCATGTCGTTGGCGTCGTGGACGGCGCTGACGTCCCAGCCGTAGGCCTCGAAGCGCTTGTCGACGTCCTCGCGATCGAAGCTCAGCGACGTCGGCCCGTCGAGCGAGATGTCGTTGTCGTCGTAGAGGTAGACGATCCGCCCGAGGCCGAGCTGGCCCGCCAGCGAGGCCGCCTCGGCGGCGATGCCCTCCATGAGGTCGCCGTCGGACACGATCGCGTAGATGTGGTGGTCCTGGACCTCCGCGCCGTAATGCTCGCGCAGGAACCTCTCGGCGATCGCCATGCCGACGCCGTTGGCGAACCCCGCGCCCAGCGGGCCGGTCGTGACCTCGACGCCCGGCGTCACGTGCACGCGGTCGCGCTCGGGGTGGCCGGGGGTCAGCGAGCCCCACTGGCGAAACTGCTTGATCTGGTCCATCGGCAGGTCATAGCCCGTGAGATGCAGGATCGAGTACAGGAGCATCGAGCCGTGGCCGGCGCTGAGCAGGAAGCGGTCGCGGTCGGGCCAGGTCGGATCCGCCGGGTCGTGGCGCATGATCCGCCGGTAGAGGACAAAAGCCGCAGGCGCCATCGCCATCGGCAGGCCGGGGTGCCCGGAGTTGGCTTTCTGGATCGCGTCCATCGAGAGGGCGCGGATCGCATCGACGCAGAGCTGGTCGTTCTCGGAAGTCATGGCCGGGAAGTATCAACATCCGCCGCGGAAGCTGCGGTGTCGCCCTAGCATGCCCGCGACATGCCCGGCGACACACGCCTTTCTCCAACGTTGGGCTGGCCGTCGGTGCTCGCGTGGCGCATGGAGCGCCACGGGCTGACGCAGCGCGCCCCCGCCGACGCGTGGCTTGCGGTCGTCGGGCGCGTGTGCGGCCTGCACGCCCAGGTCCAGAGCTCGGCCGAGCTCACGCTGTGGGCGCGCGTCGACGACCTCGACCCGGCGCGCGTCGCGCAGGCGCTGTGGGAGCAGCGCACGCTCGTGCGCACGTGGGCGATGCGCGGGACGCTGCACCTCCTGCCGGCCGCCGAGCTCGCGACCTGGGTCGGGGCGCAGGGCGCGCTGCGCCCGCGCTATGAGACCGCGGCCTGGCGCAAGGCGTTCGGGATGAGCAGCGAGGAGGCGGTCGCCGTGCTCGACGCGATCCGGGCGGCGCTCGCCGACGGGCCGCTCACGCGCGACGAGCTCGGCGATGCCGTCGCGCTGGCGCTCGGGGACGAGCGCCTGGGCGACGCGACCCGCGGCAGCTTCGGGACGATGCCCAAGCTCGCGGCCTTCCGCGGCGACGTCTGCTTCGCACCGCCCGCCGGGCGGAAGGTGCGCTTCACGCGCCCGGACCGCTGGCTCGCCGCCGGCTGGGAGCCCGCGCACCCCGCCGCGGCGATGGCCGACGTCGTCCGCCGCCACCTCGCCGTCTGCGGGCCGGCGACGCGGGAGAGCTTCGCGCGCTGGTTCGGCATGTCCTCGGCCGCGCAGGCGGGCACGCTCATCACGGGGCTCGGCGACGAGGTCGCGGCGGTGAACGTGGAAGGGCAGGACGGTTGGATGCTCGCCGGCGACGTGGAGGAGGCAGCGCGCACGCAGCCCGGGGGGCACGTCGCGTTGCTGCCGGCCTTCGACCAATACGTCGTCGCCGCACCGCGGGAGGGAACCCCGGCGCTCGCCGCCGAGCAGCGCCCGCGCGTGTACCGGCCGCAGGGCTGGCTGTCGCCCGTGCTGCTCGTCGACGGGCGGATCGAGGGCGTGTGGAAGCACGAGCGCCGGGCCGGGACGCTGACCGTGTCGATCGAGCCGTTCGATGATCCCGGCGCCGAGGTGCGCGCCGCCGCCGAGACCGAGGCGCAGCGCCTGCTCGCCCACTTCGGCGACGACGAGCTCGAGCTCAGCTGGGCCTGATCGCGACCCCGGCGATCAGCGGCTCGACGATCCGCGGCGCCTTGGGCATGCGCCCGTGCTCGACCTCCGCCACGTCGAGCTGCGCGGCGATCGCGTCGAGCGTCGGGCGGTTGCAATGACAGCCGTGGCCGACGCGCAGCCAGAGCGGATGCAGCAGGTCCTGGCGGCGCGCCGTGCGCGGATCGGCGGAGCGGACGTGTTCGAGGAACAGCAGCCGGCCGCCGGGCGCCAGCACGCGCCGCACCTCGCGCAGCGTGGCGGCGAGGTCGCCGACGGTGCAGAGCGTCAGCGTCGTCACGACGGTGTCGAAGCTCGCGTCGGCGAAGGGCAGGCGCTCGGCCGGCGCTGCGACGACGGTCGCCGGGGGCGTCATGCGCGTCGCGCGCTCGCGCAGGCGCGCGAGCATCGGCTCCTCGGGCTCGGAGAGGACGAGCTCGACGCCCGGCGGGTAGTGGGCGAGGTTCAGCCCGGTGCCGGCGCCGAGCTCCAGCACGCGGCCGCGGGCTCCCGCGAGCAGCGCCCCGCGTCGCGCAGCCAGCCCGGCGGCCTCGGTCTGCGCGAGCGCGCGATCGTAGAAGCGGGCGAAGAGGCGGCCGTAGAGGCTCACCGCCCCAGGCTATCCGCCGGATATCGTGGAGGACGACATGGCCTTCTTCGATTTCCACGGTCACCGCATCGCCTACAGCGAGTTCGGCGCCGGCCCGCGTACCTGCGTGCTGATCCACGGGCTGCTGCTCTCCCAGCTCATGCACGAGCCGCTGGCGCGCGATCTCGCCGCCCGCGGCAACCGCGTGATCACGATCGACCTCCTGGGCCACGGGCGCTCGGACCGCCCGCGCGAGTCGTGGAACTACTCGATCCCCGGCTGCGCCGAGCAGGTCGTCGCGCTGCTGGACCACCTCGAGCTCGACGAGGCGGTGGTCGCCGGGACATCGCTCGGCGCGAACACGGCGCTCGAGGTCTGCCTCCTCGCGCCGGAGCGCGTGCGCGGGACCGTGATCGAGATGCCGGTGCTCGACCACGCGCTGATCGCCTGCGTCGTCGCCTTCACGCCGCTGATGGTCGGGCTGACGTTCGGCGAGCCCGTGCTCAAGGTGGTGGCGCGCGCGGCGCGCGCGCTGCCGCGGCGGCTGCTGCCGTTCTACGGCAACGTCCTGCTCGACACCGTGCGCCAGGAGCCCGGGCCCAGCTCCGCGGTGATGCAGGGGCTGTTCTTCGGGCGCGTCGCGCCGCACCCCGAACAGCGGCGCACGTTCGAGGCGCCGGCGCTCGTCATCGGCCACCGGCGCGATCCCGTGCATCCGCTGTCGGACGCGGGAATGCTCGCCGACGAACTGCCCAACGCACGCCTGCTGGAGGCCGATTCGATCATCGAATTGCGCGTCTCACCGGCGCGGCTGACGGGCGAGATCGCCGACTTCCTGGATACCTGCTGGAAGCCCGCGCGGAGAGCGACGCGCCGGCGCAGCGCGACGGTCTAGTCTCCCGCCGATGTCCAGCCGCCAGGAGGAGAAGGAGCGGCGCAAGGCCGAGCGCCTCGAGCGCGAGCGCGCCGCGCAGGCCGAGGCCAAGCGCAAGCGCCTGCTGCAGATCGGCGGCGGCGTGGTCGTGGCGGCCGCGATCGTCGGCGGCGGCGTGCTCGCGCTGGCGGGCGGCGGCGACGGCGATCGCCCGAGCGACGCGGCGGTCAAGACCGCGGCGACGGCCGCGGGCTGCACCTACAGGTCCTTTCCGCAAGAGGGCCGCGGCCATGTCGCGACGCCGCAGAGCGCCGCGAGCTACAAGACCAACCCGCCGACCTCCGGTGACCACAACCCCAACCCGGCGCAGGACGGCGAGTACGCGACCGGCAACGAGCCGAAGATCGAGAACTGGATGCACACCCTCGAGCACGGGCGCATCCTGCTGCAGTACAAGACCGGCGCGCCGGCGGGGACCGTCAGCGCACTGCAGACGCTCTACCGCGAGCCGGTGCTCGACAGCGGCGGCAGCTACCACATGGTCCTCATGCAGAACAACACGAACATGCCGTTTCAGACCGCTGCGGTGGCGTGGCGTCACTACGTCGGCTGCAAGGACGCGGGCGTGGCGTCGCTGCAGGCGATGCGCGTCTTCCGCGACCGCTTCGTCGACAAGGGGCCCGAGTTCGTCCCGTAGCCGGCTGACGGCGCGCGCAAGCGCGCGTGCAGGGCGCACCTGACGCGGGCGCGACGTGTTCTGGTGCTCTGATGCGCCGCCTCGCACTGCTCTGCGCCGCCGCCGGCCTCGTGGTCTGGCTCGCGGCCGGGGCACTGTCGACCGGGCCGTTCGTCCCGCGCGCCGTCGAGTTCACGCAGGCGCTGCCCGTCGGCGGCGGCCACGGCGGCTGGCGTTCGGGCGTGGTGCGCGCGCCGCGGCGCTTTGATCTCGTCGGCCTGACATGGCGCTCGCCGCGCGCGGTGCGGGCGCGCATCCGCGTGCAATCGCCGGACGGCCGCTGGAGCGCATGGACCGCGATGGGCGACGGCCACGCCGGCAGGCCCGGAACGGAGCCGGTGTGGGCGGGCGGCGCGGAGGCCTACGAGCTGCGCCTGGACCGCCGCCCCTCGGCAGGCCTGCGCGCGCACTTCGTCAACGCCACGGGCACGGCCACGGCGGCCGACCGCGTCAGGACCGCGCTGCGCCGTGCCACCCACGGCGCGCTCGCCGCGATCGCGGGCACGGCTGCGCGCGCGCAGAGTGCGCCGGGAGCGCCGGCGATCGTCCCGCGCGCCGCCTGGGGCGCGGACCAATGCCCGCCGCGTGTCGCCCCCGCGTACGGCGAGGTCCAGCTCGGCGTCGTGCACCACACCGTCGACGCCAACGAGTACGGCCCCCAGGACAGCGCGGCGATGGTGCTCGCGATCTGCCGCTACCACCGCAACACCAACGGGTGGCGGGACATCGGCTACAACTTCCTCGTCGATCGCTACGGGCAGGTCTTCGAGGGCCGCGCCGGCGGGACCGACCAAGCCGTCGTCGGAGCGCAGGCGCAGGGCTACAACGCGGTCTCGACCGGTGTCGCGAACATCGGGACCTTCACGGCCGCGGGCCAGGCCCCGGAGGCGGTCGCGGCGACCGCGCGGCTGCTGGCCTGGAAGCTCTCCCTGCACGGCGTGCCGGTCGCGGGCGAGGTCACCGTCGCGTCGGCGGGCGGGCCGTCCAACCGCTATCCCGCCGGCAGCGCCGTCACGTTTGAGCGCATCGCCGCCCACCGCGACGCCGACACGACGGCCTGCCCCGGTGACGCGCTGTTCGCGCAGCTGCCCGAGATCCGACGCCAGGCCGCGCTGCTCGCCCCGGCCGTCCCGCCACCGGCGGTGGCGAGCACGCTCTCGATCGCCGTCGCCGACGCGTCGCTGGACTACCCGCAGCCCGCCCGGCTGTCGGGCGCCGCCACCGGCGCCGGGGGCGCGCCGCTCGCCGGCGCGCCGGTCTCCGTCCAGGTCGGCGCAGGCGCGGGCTTCCTCACACGCGGGCGCACCACGACCGGCCCCGACGGCGCCTGGACGCTCGACCTCGCGACGCAGTACTCGCGCACGCTGCGCGCCGTCGCGCGGCTGCCCGCCGGCGGGCGGGCCACCTCGCCGCGCATCAGCGTCTCCGTCGCGCCGCGGATCAGCGTGCGCGCGCCGCGGCGCGTCACCGCGCGCCGCGCGTTCACCGTCACCGGCAGCGCGCGGCCGTCGCGGGTCCACCTCGCGCTGCAGGTGGCGCGCGAGGGCCGCGATCGCGCGATGCACGTCGTCGCGCGTCTTGCGGTGAAGGTGCGTGCGGGGCACTTCACGGTGAAGGTCCGGCTGCGCCGCCCGGCGCTGCACCGCCTGCGCCTGATCTCCACGGCCGACGGGCGCAACGTCGCCGGCCGCTCGGGGGACGTCGTGCTGCGCGCGGTCCGCCGGCGCGGCTGACGCACGCCCGCAACACACGATTCACGCAACAGACATCCACGCCACACCGGGGTGAAACGCTCCTCTGGAAGTGTCGCCGACACTGCACATCTGCGCCGCTTCCGGAGGACCCATGAGCACCACGACCGCACCGCCCGCGCGCACCCAAGCGCCCGCCGCAGCCGTTTCTGCCAGCGGTCGCCGCGGTCGCTGGATCACCGACTGGGATCCCGAGGACGAGGCGTTCTGGGAATCGACCGGCAAGCCGATCGCCAGGAAGAACCTCGCGTTCTCGATCTTCGCCGAGCACCTGGGCTTCTCGATCTGGGTGCTCTGGACGATCGTCGTCATCAACCTCGCGAACGCCGGTTTCACGCTGTCGCTCTCCGAGCAGTTTTTGCTCATCGCGCTGCCGAACCTCATCGGCTCGGCCCTGCGCATCCCCTACACGTTCGCCGTGCCGCGCTTCGGCGGGCGCGCGTGGACGACCATGAGCGCGTCGCTGCTCATGATCCCGGTGCTGCTGCTGGCGATCCTCGTTCCGAGCGGGTGGCTGGCAGGCCAGGCGCACGGCACCCAGATGTGGGTGCTCGCGCTCTGCGCGGCGACGGCCGGCTTCGGCGGGGGCAACTTCTCCTCCTCGATGGCGAACATCTCGTTCTTCTATCCCGACCGCGCCAAGGGCTTCGCGCTCGGCCTCAACGCGGCAGGCGGCAACCTCGGGGTCGCCGTGGCGCAGCTGCTGATCCCGCTCGTGCTCATCATCGGCGTGCCGGCAGCGGCCGTGAAGCTCCCCGCCCACGAGGTGCACCTCGCCTACGCGGGCCTGGTGTGGATGCCGTTCATCGTCCTGGCGGCACTGCTCGCGTATCGCTACATGGACAGCATCACGGACGCCAGGACGGACATCACCGTCTACCAGCGCTCGCTGAGGCACAGCCAGACGTGGGTCATGTCGCTGCTGTACATCGGGACGTTCGGATCGTTCATCGGCTACGCGTTCGCGCTGCCACTCGTCATCAAGAACACGTTCCCGGAGTTCCTCGGGTCGCACCCGTTCATCGCGACCTATCTCGCCGGCCTCGGGTTCATCGGCGCGCTCATCGGGTCGGTGTCGCGGCCGCTCGGCGGCCTGCTGGCGGACAGGATCGGCGGGGCGCGCGTGACGCTCGCGGTGTTCCTCGGCGAGGCGCTGTTCACCGTGTCCGCGATCGTGGGCGTCAACCGCCACAGCTTCACGATCTTCTTCGGGTCGTTCATGGTGATCTTCCTGCTCGCCGGGATGGGCAACGGCTCGACGTACCGGATGATTCCCTGCATCTTCAGCGCGCTGGGGCGCAAGGAGGTCGCGGAGAGGCGCCTGGAGCCCAAGGCGACGGCGCTGGACTTCAAGCGCCAGGCCGCGGCCGTCATCGGCATCGCCGGCGCGATCGGGGCGTTCGGCGGCTTCCTCATCCAGGTCGTCTTCCGCCAGGCGAGCCTCGGGGTGTCTGCTGCCGTGAAGGCGGCCGAGACGCCGGCGGAGAAGCTGTCTGTCGCGCAGTCGATGGCCGACTGGTCGATCCCGGCGCTCTACGTGTTCCTGGTCGCCTACCTCGTCTTCGCCGCGATGACGTGGTTCTTCTACCTGCGGACGAGCTTTGCGACCGACCGGGTCCCGAGCCTGGCGCACGCCGCGGTCTGATCGGGCCGTGCGGGCCGCCGCCGTGGGGTGGCGGGCGCGCGCTCCGGACTAACCTGCGCCGCTCATGCGGCGCATGCCATCGACCGACGATCGCGAGGCGCATGACAGCCGCCTGCTGATCGTGCGTCGCTGCGCCGATCTCGCCGATTCGACGCCGTTCAACCTCTTCATCTTCGGCGTCATCCTCGCCAACGCCGTCGTGCTCGGGCTGGAGACCTACGACTCCGTCGCGCGCGACGCCGGCGGGACGCTGCGCACGCTCAACGACGTCTTCCTGGCGATCTTCGTCGTGGAGCTCGCGATCAGGCTGACGGCGTTCGGATCGCGGCCGGGCGGCTTCTTCCGCAACGGCTGGAACGTCTTCGACTTCGTCGTCATCCTCGCCTCCTTCGCACCCGGGCTGCGCGAGAACACGACGCTTCTGCGCCTCGCCCGGCTCGGCCGTGTCCTGCGGATCGTCCGGCTGATGCCCGACCTGCGCGTGCTGACGGTGGCGATCGGGCGCAGCATCCCGGGCGTGGCGAGCCTGTCGGTGCTCGCGCTGCTCGTCGTCTTCATCTACGGAATGGTCGGCTGGACGATCTTCGACGACCACGCTCCGGGGCAGTACGGGACGATCGGCGAGGCGATGCTGACGCTGTTCGTCACGCTGACGCTCGAGAACCTGCCCGACCAGATCGCGATGGGCCGCCGGCTGTCGGACTGGACGATCCTCTACTTCGTCAGCTACGCGCTCGTGGCGGCGTTCCTGATCTTCAACATCCTCATCGGGGTCGTCATCAACTCACTCGAGGAGGCGCGGGCGATCGAGCATGCGCGCGACCGCGCCGACCGCCTGGAGCACGGCGACCCGGAGGAGCCGGTGATCGAGGAGCGGATCGCGGAGGTGCGCGAGGCGCTGGACCGGTTGGAGGCCGACGTGAAGCGGGGGCGGGTGTGAGCGAGATCGTCCTGCGCCCGATCGGCGTCGTGCGCTCGCCGCTCACCGACGCGGCGGCAGCCCCCAGGCAGGGATTCGAGGGCGCGCCCGAGGCGACGATCGTGCTCGAGGCCGACGTGCTCGACGGGCTGGCCGGCATCGCGCCGGGCGACGAGGTGGAGGTTCTGACCTGGCTGGACCGCGCGCGCCGCGACGTGCTGCGCACGCATCCGCGCGACGACCGCTCCCAGCCCGAGCGCGGCGTGTTCAGCACGCGCTCGCCGGCGCGCCCGAACCCGATCGGGCTGCACCGCGTGCGGGTCGTGTCGATCGACGGGGCGCGGCTGGTCGTGCACGACCTCGAGGCCCTCGACGGGACGCCGGTGGTCGACATCAAGCCCGTGCTGCACCCACCGCGCGACTGACGCCCCGTCGCCACGCCGTCGCGCGGGCGGGCGTGATCGAAGAACCGGTCGGCTTCAGCGGGGCGTCCAGCCCCCGGTCTCACCCTTGTAGAGCCCGTCGCCCGCGAGCACCATCCGCACGCTGCGCCAGAGGATCTGCAGGTCCAGGCGCCACGAGCGGTGCTCGATGTACCAGAGGTCGAGCTCGATGCGCTCGGGCCACGGCAGCGAGGCGCGCCCGTTGACCTGCGCCCAGCCTGTGAGCCCGGGGCGCACGGCGAGGCGGCCGCGCTCGCGATCGGTGTACTGGGCGACCTGCGACGGCAGCGTCGGGCGCGGCCCGATGATCGCCATCTCGCCGCGCAGGATGTTGACGAGGTTGGGCAGCTCGTCGAGCGACGTGCGCCGCAGGAAGCGCCCCACGCGGGTGATCCGGGCGTCGCCGGTGTCGACGGCCATGCCGGCGCCGATGTGCTCGGCGCCATCGACCATCGTGCGGAGCTTCAGGACGTCGAACTCGCGGCCGTCCATCCCGACCCGGCGCTGGCGGTAGATCGGGTGCCCGCGCGACTCGAGGCGGATCGCGGCGATCGCGGCGGCGAGCACGGGCGACGCGAGCGCGAGCGCCAGGGCCGCGACGACGACGTCGATCGCGCGGCGCATCAGCGCGTGCCCTGCGCCGGCTCCCAGCCGGCCGGCGTCCCATGGCGCAGCCAGTCCCACAGCCCGGCGGCGACGGACGCGGTCGTCAGCACGTAGTAGCGCGCGATGAGCAGGACGCGGTGTGGGAAGCGCGGCGCCAGCCAGGCCGCGACCAGGACGGCCAGCTGCACGGCGAAGGCGAACGCGTAGACGACGCCGCTCGGCGCGAGCAGCGCGCTGGCCAGCAGCGCGCCGACGTGCAGGAACGGCGCGGCGTAGCGCAGCACACGGTGCGAGCCGATCATCACCGCGTACAGCGGCGGGTATCCGCGCGGCGACAGCAGCCCGCCGTGCAGGACGATCGGCCAGGTGTGGCTCATCATCCGCCGCTTGCGGGCGAACTCGCCCTCGATCGAGGGCACCATCTTCTCGGTCGCCCGGGCCTCGGGGACGTACACCGCGCGCCAGCCGCGCTTGACCATGTTGAACGGGAACGACAGGTCGTGGCCCATGATCGGGTCGACCTCGATGTAGCACTCGCGGCGCGTCGCGTAGATCGCGCCGTTGCCCGCGGTGACCGAGGCCAGACGCGACTCGAGTGCGCGCAGCGCCATCTCATAGCGCCAGTAGAGCCCCTCCTGGTTGGAGCCCGGCTGGGTGGGGTCGAGCACGAAGCGCACCTGTCCACATGCGTAGCCGACGTCCGGGTCGGCGAACGCGGCGGCCAGCAGCGTGAGCGCGTCGGGCTCCCACGTCGAGTTCGCATCCGAGAAGGCGACGATCTGCCCCTGGGCCTGCGCGACGGCGGCGTCCTGGGCGCGGATCTTGCCCCCGCGCGGCAGGTCGAGGACGAGGTCGGCGCCCGCCTCCTCGGCCGCTGCGACGGTGCCGTCGCTGCAGCCGTCGGCCGCGACGATGACCTCCATGCGGTCCAGCGGATAGTCCAGCGCCTGGGCGTTTGCGACCTTGTCGGCGATGACCGCCTCCTCGTCGTAGGCGGCGATGATGAGGCTCACCGTCGGCGGCTCGGGCGGCGCTGCGGGGGTCATCCCGGCGCGGCGCAGGCGGGCGAGGACCGCGAGCAGCAGCGGGTAGCCGAGCTGCGCGTAGATCATCGCGACGACGCAGAGCCAGAAGACGACCTCCAGGAAGGACACGCGCGCCATTGTGTCCGAGTCGGCGGCGCGGGCTATCCGCCGGCCAGCGCGCGGTACAGCCGCAGGTGCTCGCGGGCGATCGCGTCCCACGAGTAGCGCCCGGCCGCCGCGGCCCGCGCGCCGGCGCCCAGCGCATCGCGGGCCGCCTGATCGCCGAGCAGGCGGCGCAGCTCGGCGGCCAGCGCTGCGGCGTCCCCGGGCGCCACGAGCGCCGCGGCGCCCTGCTCGGCGATCTCGGGAAAGCCGCCGACCGCGCTGAGCAGCAGCGGGGCGCCGAACGCCATCGCGCTGAAGAGCACGCCGGACTGGTCGATCTCCCGGTAGGGCAGCACGACGAGGTCGGCGCGGCGGAGGTAGGCGCCGAGCTCGTCGTCGCCGACGAATCGCGGGACCCAGCGCACCGACGGCGGCGCCGATGCGCGCAGATCGCCGATCTCCATCCGCGGCATGCCGACGATCCACAGCTCGGCATCGTCGATCTCGCGCCAGGCCTCCAGCAGGACGTCGAGCCCCTTGTACGGGCGCAGCAGGCCGAAGAACAGGACGACGGGCTTGGCGACGGCGTCCAGCGGGGCCGGCAGCGGCCGCTGGCCGGGCACGTCCAGGAGGTGATCGAAGGCACCGTGCGCGATGACGCCGACCTTCGCGGGGTCGACCCCGAGCTCGCCGACGAGCCGGGCGCGGCCGTGCTCGGAGTGCACGACGATGGCGTCGACGCGGTCATAGAGCCGGCGCTGGGCGGCGAGCTGCCCCCGGCGCGGCTCGCGCGGCAGCACGTCGTGCGCCGTGAGGACGAGCGGGCGCGAGCGCGGGAGCAGGTGGACGTCGAGCGGCTGCACGGTCAGCCACTGGAAGTGCACGACGTCGGCTCCCTGCGCCGCGCGGCGGTAGGCGAGCATGTCGGGTACGTGCTGGGCGAGCTTCGCGGCGAACCGCGCCCGCGAGCGCGCCGAGCTCACCCCGCCTGCCCCGCGCCGGTAGAAACGCTCGACGCGCTCGTACCCCGCCGGCGCCGGCGCGGCCGCGTAGGCGAAGTGGCTGGTCTGCAGCCGCACGCCGGCGCCCTGACGCGCCAGCGCGGCGCACAGCGCGTGGTCGTAGGGCGGCGTGTAGGCCGAGGGGTCGACGACGTCGATGCGCACCGCCGCGAAGTATCGTCGCCCCTCGTGCCGGTGGAGCTGTCCTACTGCGTCGTCAACACCGATGGGCGCGAGCTGCTCGTCCGCTGCCTGGACGCGATCGCCGCCGAGCAGGCGCACCACGGCCTCCGGACGGAGGTGCTCGTGCTCGACAACGCGTCGCGCGACGGGTCCGCCGGCGCCGCACGCAACCACCCCGCGACGACGCGGCTCGTGGCGCTGGACCGCCGCCGCGGCAAGGGCGAGAACGACTCCGCGCTGCTGCAGCTCGCGCGCGGGCGCTACTGCCTGCTGCTCAACGAGGACTCCGAGCTGCGTCCCGGAGCGACCGCGGCGCTCTTCGAGGCGCTCGAGGCGCGGCCGGACGCGGCCGCCGCCGGTGCGCGGCTGCTGCGGCCCGACGGGCGCGTGCAGCCCTCGGCCTGGCGCTTTCCGACGCCGCTGACGGCGCTCGTCGGGGCCCTGTTCCTGCACCGGCGCTTCACCGTGCAGAGCCGCGGCGAGCAGATCCGCAACGTCGACTGGGCGCAGTCGGCGGCGCTGCTCGTGCGCCGCGAGGCGGCCGAGCAGATCGGCTGGTTCGATCCCGCGTTCTTCGTCTACTCCGACGAGGTCGACTTCTGCAAGCGCCTGCGCGACTCCGGCTGGCGCACGCTCTACGTGCCGACCGCGGCGGCCGTCCATCACGAGCAGCTGTCGACCGGGCGCGTGCCCGAGCGGCGCATCGTCGAGCTCTCGCGCAACCGCGACGTCTACATGCGCAAGCACCACACGCCGCCCGCCGCCTGGACGGTGCGCCTGCTGACCGCGTTCGCCTACGCGGTCCGCGCGGCCGCCGCGCTCGTGCTCCCCGGCCACGACCCGCGGCGCTACTGGCGCCACGTCACGGCGACGCTGCGCCCCGCACAGGGCGAGGGCCTGCGCGAGGCGGCATCCGAGCACAACCGCGGCCGGCGCCTGTAGCTCAGCAGGCCGGCAGTGCGCCCGGCGTGAACGCGTGCTGCACGATCCCGGCGCCCGGGACGACGAGGTACAGCGCGTCCCCGTCGACCGCCAGGCCGGTCGCGGCGAAGTCGCCGGAGGACGGCGTCTGGATGTTCTCCCGGCGCTCGCACGAGCCCGTCAGCCGGAAGATGATCGACTCCTTCGGGTCGTCGAGGTGCTCGGCGTCGGCGAGCGTCCACAGGGCCCCGCCGGAGCCGAGCGCGACGCCGGTCGCGCGGCCGTCGCTGTCGCCCTCGGACGCCGCCGCGAAGATCGACCGGATGTCCGCGCCGGCGAGCGACTGCGAGAACGCGTACTCGTAGATGTCGGCCGCGAGCGCCGCAACGCGCGACCCGCGCAGGTCGACGGCCTCGATCGCGCGCGCCCCGAACCTGATGGCGTCCTTCGGGCGGTGCAGCTGGCGCGGCGCCCGGCCCTTCGCCTTGACGTAGAGGCCGGTGCGCGCGTTGTCCGCCCTGCCGTTGCGCGTGCAGGACAGGCCGTAGGCGACGTTCGTGCGCCACTGCGACGCGGTCGTGGAGAGCGCGCAGCCGGGAAGGGCGAGGTTGCGGAACGTGGCCCGGCGGCCGTCGAGGTCGTTCCAGAGGACCTTGCACGAGCTCGCGCTGTCGCAGCGCATGTAGGTCAGCAGCAGCTTGCCGTCGCTGTCGTGGCCGAGATCGATCGACGGGTACGAGCGCGCCTCGGGCGCGCCCTTGACCGCGGCGATCGTGCCGTCGGGCGCCCGCTGCATGAGCCGCTGGTGGCCGAAGGCGCCCGAGACCCAGACGATCGTGCCGTCGAGGGCGCTGACCTGCCTGGCGGCGGCGTCGGGAGCGACGAGCGTGTCGGCGGCGGCGGCGGCGGCGGGCAGCGCGAGCGCGGCCGCGGCGAGGACGGCGGTGAGGAGGGAGCGGTGCATGGGTGCATCATCTGCCACCGGCGCGCGACGCGGGGCAAACCCAGGGCTCGAACATCCACACCTCGCGCGAGCGCGTGGACGACGCCGCGCGGGGGTAGGGGCCGGATGGTGCGTCCTCCCCGCGTCACGTCCCGCCTCGCGCCGGCCGCGGTCGTCGCAGTGCTGGCGCTGGGTCTGGCCACGAGCGCGGCCGCGCTCACCCGCAAGGGCAACGGCCGGGCCGACACGCTCGTCGGGACCTCGGCGGCCGACCGCCTGCTCGGACGCGGCGGCAACGACACGCTGACGGGCCTCGGCGGCCGCGACGTGCTCGACGGCGGCACGGGGCGCGATCGCGTCAGCGGCGGCGCCGGCGCGGACCGCCTGACCGGCGGCACGAACGTCGACGTCGTGCTCGGCGGAACGGGCGACGACCGCGTCGACGGGGCCGGGGGCGACGACCGCGTCGAGGGGGGCGCCGGCGACGACCGGCTCCTCGGCGGGCCCGGGGTGGACCGCATCCTCGGCGCCGACGGCGCCGACGCGATCACCGGCGGCGCGCAGGGTGACAGGATCGACGGCGGCGAGGATGACGACGACATCGCCGGCGACGCCGCCGAGGACCGCATCGCGGGCGGTGGCGGCGACGACACGCTGGACGGCGGCGCCGACGCCGACCGCGTGGACGGCGGCGGCGGCGACGATCGCATCGACGGCGGCCAGGGCCCCGACGTCCTGCTCGGCGGCGACGGCGACGACTTCATCGCCGAGGCGCGCTCCGACGCCCGCGAGCGCGTCGAGGGCGGCGGAGGCGACGACTACATCTCGACGGCGGGCGGCCCGGATCGCGTGATCCTCGGGGGCGACGGCAACGACGTCCTGCACGGCGGCGCGCTGCGCGCGAACATCGGCAACGCCGACCAGTTCGGCGACGGCATCTCCGATGGCGGCGCGGGCAACGACATCGTCCTCGGCGGCGGCGCGTTCGATCGCGTGACCGGCGGCGACGGCAACGACATCCTCTACGGCGGCGCCCGCCTGGACGCCTACGACTGCGGCGCCGGCACCGATGTCGCGTTCGTCGAGAACGCCGTCGAGCAGCAGGTCGCCGCGACCCACGGCTGCGAGCAGGTCATCGTCGGCGACCCGTCCGTGGGCGACCCGAGCTTCGACGGCCTCAACGGCGCGGCGCACGCGGGCAAGGCGACCGGCGCAGGCTGAGGATCCGGCGCCTTCAGCCGGCGAGCGGCCGGGGCTGCTGCTCGGCGCGCTGACGCCACCCGCGCGCGATGCGCGCTGCAAAGCGCTTGGACGGGACGTCGTAGACCCGGTCGGCGAGCTTGGACGCGCGCCGTTGCAGCGCGGCGCGCCGGCGATCCAGGACGGCCAGGAGCGCCTGCAACGACGCATCGTCCTCGAAGCACTGCGGGTGCGCGAGGACGCGGGCGCGCAGGACCGCGAGATCATGGTCGTCGCCGAGCACGTTCGCGAGGTCGTGGGCGCGCGCGGACAGCCGCTCGAGCGTCTTCGGCTTCGCGGCGCGCACGAGCTGCGTGGCGTACCAGAGGTCCTTGACGCGCTTGCGCGCCTCGTGGAGGTTCTCGTCGGTCGGGTCCTTCGCGGCGGCGCGCAGGCGCGTGCGTCCCCGCGCATGAATGCGCCGCAGGCCGGGCGCCAGCGCCTCGAACCCGTCTCCGGCGAGCGTCCACGACGCGACGCGGGTGCGCGCCGCGGCGAGATCGGCGCGCGTCGCCGCAAGCGCGGCGTCGTCGTCGCGCAGCGCCGCGGTCGCCTGTTCGCGCTCCTCGAGGAGCCGGGCTCGCAGCGCGCTCGTCAGCGCCGGCGGCAGCTCCGCTGCGAAGCGCGCGGTGAGCGCGTCGAGCGTCTCGACGAGCACCTGCGCGTCGCGCGCTCCCGACAGCCGGCGGCCCGCCATCCGCAACGCCGTGTTCTCGCGCTCGTAGGTCGCCTCGCCCAGCGCCGGGCGGGCGAGGCGCACGCAGGCGCGAAGCCGCTTGAGGTCCTTGCGCGTGTCGTGCACCGCCGCGCCGAGCTCGTTCGCGGAGGCTGCGAGGAGGCGATCGTGGGCGTCGTCGATCCGGCCGCGCGCAATGCGGCGTACGCCGTCGGCGACGTCCTCGTCGCGGCGCAGCCGGTAGGCGCGGTCCGGCCGCGGGTCGCGCTTGGAGCCCGCGCGCCGGTCGAGGGCGAGCCGGCCGCCGGCCGCGGCGGCTCCGGCGAGCGCCACGGCGGCGGTCGCGGCGGCCTTCCCTGCGGCGGGCATGCGACGGGACTTCGCCATGCGCTCGGGCTTTCCGGCGCGGCGCGCTCCTAATCGCCGTCGGGGTGCTCGGCCTGTTCGTCGAGCTTCTCGCGCAGGTACGCGGCCTTGTCGGCGCGGCGGTCGGCGGCGCGCTTCTCGGCGGGCGTGCCGGCCTCGCCTGCGCGCTCGCGCTCGGCGTCCTCGCGCGCGATCTGCTGGATGCGCAGCGACTGCGTGGTGGGCTCGTCGGGTGCCATCCTCAGGTGGTAGTGCCCGTCCTGCCGCGGCGCAACCCCCGCAGGCCCGCGCGCTCCTCGGGGCGCATGAAGCGCGTGGCGAGCAGGAGCACGGGCAGTGCCGCGAGCGCGAGCGCGCGGCTGACGAGCCCGCCGGCGCCCGACGTCGGCAGGAGCAGCTCGCCCGTGACCGCCACACCCGCGAGCAGCGCCGTCGCATGCGCGATGCGCCCCCATTCGAACGGGACCGAGAACAGCCGGCGCGTCAGGAGGTGCAGGACGACGAGCATCACGGCGTATGCCGCCACGAGCGCGATCCCGGCGCCCTCGATCCCCAGCGGGCCGACGAGCGTCACGAGGACGAGGACGTTGACGACGACGCCCGCGAATGCTGCGGGAAACGTGCGCGTCGTGATGCCCGCGCGCCCGCCGATCGTCACGAGCACGAGGAACAGGCCGTACATCGCCCACCCCAGCGCGACCCACGGCAGCGCCTCGTGCGCCGCGAAGTACTCGGGCGCGGCGAGCAGGCGCACGACCCAGCGGCCGAGCAGCGTCAGGCCCGCGACGACGAGACCGGCGACGACGACGTACCACGTCGTGACCGTCGCGTAGAAGCGCCGCGCGCGCTCGTCGTCGGCGATCGAATACGCCAGCGGGGGCCACGCGAGCTGAAAGCCGCGCACCGCGAGGATGACCGCCGTCGCGAGCTTCACCGACAGCGCGAAGAGGCCCGCGGCGGCCGCGCTCTGCGTCCGCAGGATGTACGCGCGGTCGACGACGTTCAGCGCGAAGACGGTCGCGTCGGCGGGTACCGTCGGGACGCCGAAGCGCAGCAGCGGGGCGAGCGCGATCGTGTCGCCGACCCGCAGGCCGACCCGGCCGCGCAGCGTCCACCACAGCCCGGCGAGCACGATCGCGGACGCCGCGTAGTTGCCGAGCAGGTAGCCGCGCGCGCCCTGGTCGAGCACGACCACGAGCGTCACCGTCAGCGCGACGCTCAGGGCGACGTTGCACAGCGACGCGATGACGTACGTGCGCCGGCGCTCGTCGACGCGCAGCAGCGCGTAGGCGATCTCGAGGTTCGTGAACGCCCACAGGCCGAGGACCGCGATGCGCATGAGCCCGGCCTCCTCGAAGCCGAGCAGCAACCGGCTCAGCGGCCCGGCGAGCGCCGCCGCGAGCAGCGCGGTGGTCGTCGTGGTCAGCAGCACGGCGGCGCTCGTCGTGCGCGCCAGCCGGTCGCGCTCGTCCTCGGGCGTCGTGAAGTGGTAGCGGACGAACGCCTCGCCCAGCCCGAGGCGCAGGAGGATCGACGCGAGGATGATGAACGTCAGCAGCGTCTCGGCGACGCCGAAGTCCGAGCGGCTCAGCGCACGCGTGTAGAGCGGCAGCGTGACGAGCGCCAGCGCGGCCGACAGGACGCTCGCCGCCTGATAGCTCGCGCCGCCCCGCAGCAGGCGGGTGAAGAGGCTGGCCACCCTCGCCACGCTACTGTCCGCACGTGCCGGATCCGCGCGCCCTCCTGCTGCTGCCGCGACCGCTGGAGGGATTCATCCTCGCCGACCAGGCCCGCGATCTGCTGCGCGCCGAGGGCGTCGCCGCCGCCGATCCGCCGAGCGTCCCCTACGGTGCGGTCGCCCGCCTGCCGCGACTCCTGCGCACGCGCCTCGCGCGCATCACCGCGCGGCGCCTGCTGCGCAGGCTCGACGGCGACCTGCGCGCCGTCGCGATCTTCCATCCGGTGCAGTGGCCGCTCGCGAACGCGCTGCTCACCGCGCGCCCGCAGGCCGAGCTCTGGTACGGGCGCTGGGACCGCTACGAGGTCGCCTACGACGCCTCGCCGCGGATGCGCCGCCGGCTGGCCGCCCTGCACGAGGCGGCGGCGCAGCGCTCGGCGCTGACGTTCGTCGTCTCGGGCAAGCTCGCCGAGCTCGAGCGCGAGGCGGGACGCGAGGCGCAGCTCGTCGGCCTCGCCGCCGACTCCTTCCCCGCGCCGGACCCGGGCACAGCCGTCATCGCCGTCTCGCTCGGGCACCTCGGCTGGCGCACCGACTGGGCGCTGCTGCGGGCAGTCGCGGATGCGATGCCCGAGCTCGTGCTGCTGCTCGTCGGCGAATGGCACGCGGACGAGTGCCGCGACGACGGCGACTTCGCCTGGTGTCGCGCCGCGCCGAACCTCGTCTGGCTCGGGCGCCAGTCCGACGAGGCCGCGGCGCGGCTCATCCTCTGCGCCGACGTCGGCGTGCTGCCCTTTCGCGTCGACGAGTTCAACGACGCCGCGCTGCCCTATCGGATCCTCAAGTACGCACGGCTCGGCCGGCGGACCGTCTCGCCGGAGCTCGCCGGCGTGCATACGTGGGACCGCGCGGTCACGACCGCGCCCGACGCCGACGCGTTCGTCGCCGCGCTGCGCGCGCAGGCCGGAGCCCGCGCACGGCCCGACGCCGCGCTGCGCGCGTGGGCGCTCGAGCAGACGGCCGAGCGCGTGAACGCGCCGTTGTGGGATCGCCTGCGGGAGCTCGGCATGGCGTGAGCGACGGCGCGCTCACCGAGCGCCGGCGCCTGCGTCGCTCAGCCCGCCGTCCGGCGGCGGCTCGAGCGCATGAACGTCCCGGTCGCCAGTCGCCCGATCGCCGGGGCGCGCCGGGCGATCGCAAGCTGCGCGCGATCCAGCGCGCGCGGCGGCGCGCGACGGGCGAGGACCGGGTCCGGACGGTCCTGCGCCGCGTCCTCGACGAGCGCGTAGATCCGCCATGGGTCGGGGACGCCGGCGAGCTGCTGCTCGCCGCGGTCGGCGAACACGAGCGCCGAGCCGGTCACGAGATCCTTCACGGTGCGCGACACCAGCACGTCACCGGGACCGCCCAGTGCCGCCACGCGCGCGGCGATGTGCACCGCGACGCCCGCCACGTCGGCACCCAGCAGCTCGACCTCGCCGGTGTGGATGCCCGCGCGGACCCGCACGCCGGAGCCCTCGAGCGCGGCCCCGATCGCCCGCGCGCAGCGGATCGCGCGGGCCGGCCCGTCGAACATCGTCAGGAAGCCGTCGCCGGTCCGCTTGACCTCGGTGCCGCGAAACCGGACGAGCTCCTCGCGGACGACCTCGTCGTGGCGCCCGAGCAGCTCGCGCCACGCGCGGTCGCCGAGCTCCGCTGCCAGCCGGGTCGAGCCGACGATGTCCGTGAACAGCAGCGTGAGCAGCGCGCGATCGGGCTCGTGGCCGCGGCGCACCCCGGTGATGAGCTCTTCGATCTCGTCCACGACCGCATCCATGTCGCCGACCCACGGCAGGTGGTCGGCGCCCGCGAGCTCGACGAAGCGGGCGGATGGGATGCGATCGGCCATCCAGCGCGCGCACTCGATCGGTATCACCTCGTCGGTCCGGTGCATGATCAGCGTCGGCAGGCGGATCGACGGGAGGACCGCGGTGACGTCGAGCGTCTGCGCGGACTCGATCAGCGCGCGCGCCATCGCGGGGCTCGCAGCCGCGCGCTCGAAGAGCGCCACCGTGCGGCGCAGCGCGTCGCTGTCGGCGATCGACGGGGCGACGACGTCCAGCAGGCGGCCCTCGCCCCAGTGCTCGACGACCTCCTCGAAGGCGCCGAAGGCGGCCTGGATCCGTGCGGGAGCCACGGCGCCGTCGTAGACGTCATCGCGGCCGGCCGGCGGCTCGGAGCCGTACAGCGCCAGCGCGATCGTGCGCTCCGGGTAGGTGGCGGCGAACAGCAGGCTCATCGGCGCACCCTCGGAGATGCCGAACAGCGCGGCCCGCTGCGAGCCGACCGCATCGAGCACCGCGTGCACGTCCTCCATGCGCTCTTCGAGCGAGGGGACGTAGGCGATCGGATCCGACACGCCGGTGCCCGGCTTGTCGAACAGGATCAGGCGCGAGAACGACGCCAGGCGGCGGAACATCGCCGTGACGTCGGGCAGCGTCCACCACAGGTCCAGGTGGGAGATGAAGCCCGGGACGAACACGAGGTCGACCGGCCCGTCGCCCACGACCTGGTAGGCGATCGAGACGTCGCCGTGCTTCGTGTAATGGGTGGCGGGTGGTGCCATCGCGGCTGCCCGCCGGCCGGCCGGCGGCGCAGGGACCTCTCCGCGGCCGAGTCTAGCCCGGGACGGGCGCCGGCTCGGGAGCGGGCTGCGGAGGCGGCGGGCCGTGGCCGACGAAGTCGCTCGCGCGCACGAGCGCCAGGGCGCACAGCCCGCCGAGGACCGCGATCACCGCGCCGACGAGCAGGATGTCGTTGAGCGCTGCCGTGAACGCGACATGGATCGCGTGCTCCAGGCGCGGCCGCGCAGCGGCCGGCGCGGACGCGATGACCTGGGGGGCGCCGCCGCCGCTGACCGCGTGGCCGAGGCTGTCGCTGCGCCCGGCTCCGGGCGTGCCCGCCAGCGCCGTCGTGAGGTGGCGCGTGACCTGGCTCTGGAAGATCGCGCCGAGGCCGGCGATCCCGGTCGCGATCCCGACCTGGCGGAACGTCGAGCTGATCCCCGACGCCATCCCACTGCGCGCGGGCGCGACGACCCCGATGGCCGCGTTCGCGATCGACGGGTTGATCGTCCCGATGCCGATGCCCGCGACGAGGAACCCGGGCAGCAGCTCCGTCCAGCTCGAGTCGGCGTCGACGTGGCCCATGAGCAGCAGGCCGAGGCCGACGAGCAGCAGACCGCCGCCGAGCAGCCCGCGTGCGGGCAGCCGCGCCGTGAGCTTGCCGGAGATCGCCGCCGCGACGAACGACAGTGCGGTGATCGGGAGGAAGCGCAGCCCGGTCTCCAGCGGGCCGTAGCCGAGGATCGTCTGCACGTAGAGCGTGATGTAGAGGAACATCGCGAACATCGAGGCCGACAGCGCGAAGGCCGCGATCGAGGCGCCCACGAACGTCCGGTTGCGAAAGAGCGCGAGGTCGAACATCGGGCTCGCGCTGCGTCGCTCGGCGGCGATGAAGGCCGCCAGCAGCAGCGCCGATGCGACGAGCATGCCGACGATGAGCGCGCTGCCCCAGCCTTCCTCGTTGCCGCGGATGAGCGCGAAGACGAGCAGGAAGAGCGCCGCGCTGAACGTCACGAGCCCGGGCACGTCCACCACGCCGGCGTCCTCGTCGCGCGACTCGGGGAGCCTACGGATCGTGATCGCGATCGTCGCGATGCCGATCGGCACGTTGAGGTAGAAGATCGACGGCCAGCCGAAGCCGCTCGTCAGCGCGCCGCCGACGAGCGGGCCGATCGCCACCGCGGCGCCCGTGGTCGCGCCCCAGATGCCGAAGGCCGTTCCGCGCTCGCGGCCCTGGAACTCCTGCGCCAGCAGCGCCAGCGACGTCGCGAACATCGCCGCGCCGCCGATCCCCTGCGCGCCGCGGGCGAGGATCAGGACGAGCGCGCTCGGCGCCAGGGCGCAGAGCACCGACGCGACCGTGAAGCTCGCTAGGCCGAAGGCGAAGACGCGCCGCCGACCCAGGAGGTCGGCGAGCGAGCCCGCCGTCAGCAGGAGCGCCGCCAGCATGAGCGCGTACGCGTCGATGACCCACTGCAGATCGCTGAAGCTCGTGTCGAGCTCCGTGGCGATGTCGGGCAGCGCGACGTTCACGATCGTGATGTCGAGCAGCAACATGAACGTCGCCAGACAGACCGCGAGCAGGGTCCACCACTTGCGTTGCATGGATCGGGAGATTACGTGGCCGATGGACGCGCCTCGCCGCCTAGAATCGGGCGATGACGACGAACGCGTCTGCTCACATCACCGGCGGCTGCGGCTGTGGCGCCGTGCGCTTCGAGATCCGCGCGCAGCTCGGCACCGCGCGCTACTGCCACTGCACGCGCTGCCAGCGGCGCACCGGCACGGCCGCGTCGGCGTCCGCGGAGGTCCAGCCCGGATCCATGGTCGTGACGGCCGGCGAGGAGCAGCTGCGCGCATGGGCGCCGCCAGGGGGCTTCGAGAAGGTCTTCTGCGCGGCCTGTGGGTCGGCGGTGCTGACCCGCGACCCCGCGAGCGGCGAGATCGCCGCAGTGCGTCTCGGCGCCCTCGACGGCGACCCCGGCGTACGGCCCAGCGTCCGCCAGTTCATCGCCTACGCCGCGCCGTGGGAGCCGATCCCCGACGACGGGCTGGCGCGCTTCGACGAGCGCATGCCGCGCTAGCGGCGGCAGCGCACGTAGACCGCGAACGGGCCGTGGCGCACGTCCGGTGCGCCGGCGGGCAGGCGGTTCGTGGCGCGGGCGACGCCGTCGGCGCGCCCGAAGCGACGCTCGAACTTCGCGTCCCCGGTGATGTAGACGGCGACCGCGCCGGGGCCCGGATCGGCCGCACGTGAGCGCACCCGCGCCGCGCCGGCATCGAGGATCCAGCGCGCATCGGGAACGAGGCGGTAGGTCGGGAACGTCAGCGCGCCGCACCCCAGCCCGGCCCGCACCCGCGGCTGCGCGAGCAGCTGGGAGAGCTGGGTGTGCGTGCGATCGATGAAGCGCAGCTCGTCGCGCAGGCGGTCGAAGCTCGCGGCCTTGACGGCGAAGAACGCCACGCCGACGAGGAGTGCCCCGATCGCCACACGGCGCCAGCGCTCGCGCACCGCGCCGGGACCGAGCGTCGTGAAGCCGAGGACCGCGTAGCCGGCCAGCAGGCACAGCGCGACGGCGGGGACGGTGAGGTAGCGCGGCAGGATCGCAAGGCCGGCCAGGCCCGTGCCCGCGAAGGTCAGCGCGCCCGCGCCCAGCAGCGCCAGCGGCACCGCCATCCGCTCCCATCCGTAGCGGCGCACGGCGAGCACGAAGCCGACGACGCCCGCAACCGCCACCGGGGGGCGCGCGACGTCGGCGAGGAACGTCACGAACGCCGACGGGACGTGGCGCAGGCCGCGCTCGCGCCCGAGCGCCTCGGCGAGGCTGCTCGTCGCGTGCAGGCTGAAGAGCGGATCGCCGGTCACCGCGAGGTCGATCAGCGCCCAGGCGAGCGGCGCGACGACGACGAGCGCGAGCAGCGCCAGGCGCGCGCGCAGGCCGCGGCCGCGCAGGCACCACAGCCAGTACAGCCCGGCGAGCACCCACGCCTCCGGGCGCAGCAGGCCCGCGAGCGCCAGCAGGATCATCGGCGCGAGGCCGCGCCGCGGCCGCGCGACCTCCAGCGCCGCAGCCCACACGACGAGCGCGAGGAACGGCACGTCGACGAACGCGCGGACCGCGTAGAGCAGGAAGGCGAAGCTCGAGCCGACGAAGAACGCCGCGCCGGCGCCCGGCCAGGATCCGAACAGCTCGCGGCCGAGCGCGTACGTCCCCGCGGTCAGCGCGACGAGGCTCAGGACCGTGGCGAGGACGAGCAGCCGATCGGCGTCGTCGCCCGCGAGCGACAGGAGCGCGGCGAGCGCGAGGTAGAGCGGGTGCTGCGTCGGCGCCGCGAACGTCTCGAAGCCGGGGGCGGCGCCGTGCAGCATGTCGCGCCCCCAGACGAGATGCTGGTAGGCGTCGTAGTCGGGATAGGTCGGGGCGAGCAGCCACAGCGCGACGGCGCCGAGCGCGAGCGCGGCGAGGGCCACGCGCTCGGTCGGGCGCGTCACGGGCCCGCGGGGGCGAGCTCGGCCGCCGGCGGCGCGGGCGCCGGCTCCGTGCGCCGCGACCGCGCCGCCGCCGGGGCAAGGGCCGAGCCGAGGGCGAGCAGGGCCCACGCGAGCGGGTCCTCGAGGAAGGCGGCGTACAACAGCGTATGCACGACGAGCGCGACGAACGCCGCCGCGACCGCCGCCCGCGCCACCGACGTCCGCGCGCCGCGCAGCAGCCCCCAGATCGCGACGACGACGAGCGCGAGGTAGAGCGCCAGCCCGCCGCCGCCCTGCTCGGCGGCGACCGTGATCGGGATCGTGTGCGATGCCGCCGAGGCGCGCGCGTTGGAGGACTTCTCCTGCTTGCGGAACTCCTCCTTGAACGCGCCCGAGCCGAAGCCCGTCAGCGGACGCTCCCGGAAGAGGTCGACGCCGCCGCTGACGAGCGTGGAGCGCCCGCTCGTCGCCGAGTCGGTCGACTGGTCCAGGCCGACGGCTCCCGGCGCGGCCAGCACGACGGCGGTGCCCGCGATCGCGAGGGCGGCGATGACGATCGCCATCCGCGCCGCGCCCCAGCGCAGCGCGCCGAGCACGGCCAGTCCCGCCAGCAGCGCCGTGAACGAGGACTGCGAGAGCGTCAGGACGAGGCCCGCCCACAGCACCACGAGCGCGAGCGCGCAGCCCGCGGCGATCAGCGCACGGCGGCTCCACAGCAGCACCGCCATGACCACGAGCATGACCACGACGAGGAAGCGGCCGTAGATGTTCGGGTCGAAGAACAGCGAGTTGACGCGAAAGTAGGACTCGAACTGGTTGGAGCTGATGACCTTCGGGTTCAGCAGCAGCTCGCGCTTGGCGTACTCGACGAATCCGATCCCGACGAAGGCCGCCGCGAGGACGAGCACGACGATCAGGCAGCGGACCGCGAGGCGCGGCGTCCAGTCCAGGCGCACGAGCAGCGCGTAGAGCAGCGCGAACGGGACGTAGAAGAAGATCACCTGCGTCAGCGCGGCGTCGAAGCCGCTGGAGTAGGCGGCCTGCGCGGCATAGAGGACGACGCTGGCCGCCAGCAGCCACTCCAGCAGCCCCGCCGTGCGCGCCTCCTGCTCGTCGTCGAGGCCCGGCGGCGCGCGCAGGCGCGGCACCGCGTAGGCGAGGACGCCCGCGGCGATGACGAGGTACAGCGGCACGAGCAGGTTGGCGGTGTCGCCGCCGGACTCGATCGGCACGCGGAAGGGCAGCGTCGCCGCCGCCGCGAGGGCCAGCAGCTCGGGCCGGCGGTGGATGACGAATGCCGCGATCACGAGCACGACGAGCCCCGCACCGGCGGCGGCCAGCGCCAGCAGGGGGCGGTTGCGCAGCGGCTCGAGCTGCGGCGTGGACCAGATGCTCGCGACGAGCAGGACCGGCGTGAGGACGAGCGCCGCGAGCATCGCGGCCGCCCGTGTGCGCGGCGAGCGCACGAGCAGGACGGCCGCCGCCAACAGCGCGGCGACGACGACCCCCGCGGTCTGGGCGACGTCCCCGGCGGCGGAGACACCGGCGATCACGGGCGCCGCAGCAGGGTCCATGCGCTGTCCAGGAGGGTCGCGAGCTCGGGGCTCGTCTTCAGCCGCGCGGAGAAGTCCGGGATGCCGGGCCGGATCACGAGGCCGTCGCCCAGGCGCGAGGCCACGATGACCTGGCGGTCGCCGGGCTGGGTCGCGGCCGCGGCGGCGACGGCCTTCGTCCCGCCCCGTACGTCGAGCGTCTGCTCGAACGCGCCGATCCCGGAGAAGAGGCCCTCGGTCCCGCCGAAGAGCCCGACCTCGTCGACGACGTTGACGAGCGACACGGGCTCGCGCACGACCGGCCGCAGCCGCGCGCCGAAGAGGTCGCGCGCGGTCGGCAGGGTCGGCGACAGCGCCTGGTCGCGGACGTCGTCGATGCGGACGCTGCGGCGCAGCGACTGCGTCCCGGCGGACAGCAGCTTGCCGCCGCTGCGCACGAACGCCCGCAGGCTCCGCGCGACGCCCGCGTCCAGCCAGCGCGTGTCGCCCGCGAGGATCACGCCGCGGTGGCCGGCCACGCGCGGCCCCTCGCCGCGGGCGAGCGCGACGTCGGTGGTGAGGTCATAGCGCCGGCGGGTGCGGTCGAGCTGCGCGAGCAGCAGCGCCTCCTGCTGCGGGAGCTGGGCCGGCAGGCCGCCGCCCGCGTAGGGGCGCGCGATGCGCACCGGCAGGCCTGCGCCGAGGGTGTTCGGGCGCCCGTCGCCGTCATCGTCGAGCGGGTTGGCGCCCTGCCACGTCGTCACCGGCAGGACGACGAGCACGTCGCGATCCTGCTGGGACTGCACCACGAGCGGCGCGGCCGCCTTGCGCGTCCGCGTGCGCGCCTCGAAGACGTAGAGGCCGGACTTGCCGCCGGGCGCGGCGAAGTGCACGACGCGCGAGCGCGTGCCGCGACCGCGCTTGCGGATCTGGCGGTCGCCGACGCGCCGCACGGTCCAGCTGAAGCGCGCGCCGACGGAGTCGACCGCGACGCTCGCCTGCTCGCCCGCGCGCACCGGGGCGGTCGGCGCCTGCGCCGTCAGGTAGCGCACCGTGATGCCGCCACGGCCGGGCAGCGGCTCGCGGAAGGGCAGGCGCGGCGGGATCGGCACCGAGGAGCCGACGTTGCCGGCCTGGTCGCGGGCGCGCACGACGACGAGGTAGGTGCCGGGCGAGACCCGCCGGCCGTCGACGGCGCCGTCCCATGTCCAGCGCGTGGCGTCGTCGGGCAGCTTCACCGGCGCGTCGAAGACCTGGCGCAGCGGGCGCACGTCCGTGCGGTAGACGAGGACCTCCTTGCGGCGCCCGGCCGCCTGGAAGGACACGCGTGCGGGCTCGCCCCCGGCGTTGGGGAACAGCTCGGGGCGCGGGAGCTTGTCGCGCAGCGGGCCGATCGAGGTCACGAGCACCTTCGGCGGCTCGGTGTCCTTGCGGATGTTGCGCGGCAGCGTCACCGAGCGGCCCTGCCGGCGCAGGCTGATCCGGATCCGGTACGTCCCGTCCGCCACGCGCCGGCCGGCCTCGTCCGTGCCGTCCCACACGAGGCGCATGCGCCGGCCCTCGCGCAGGCGCTTGTTGTTGCGCAGCCGCAGCACGTCGTCGCCCGCGCGATCGATGACGGTCACGGTCACGTCGTCGGTGCGCTTGAGGACGAAGGACGCGCGGGCGCGATCGAAGCGGCCGTCGCGGTTGGGCGAGAAGAACGGCTTGACCTGCACGTCCTGGACGAGCGGCGGCGTGCTCTTGAGCTCCTGGGCGACGAAGAAGGCCGCGAACGTCGCGCAGACGAGCAGCGCGAACGCGATCCGCGGCGCGGCGCTCACGACGTCGGGCTGACGCGGATCATCGCCGGCCTAGGACCGCGTGGGGAGGGGCGCGGGCACGCGGTGCAGCTCGCAGTTGGCGATCGCGCCGCCGGGCGCGGCGACGCCGTCGACCGCCCGGATCGCCCCGCCATGGGCGATGACGAGCGCCGGCAGCGGGCCGGCGGCGACGTCGAGCATCGCGGCGGCGACGCGCTCGGCCTGCTCGGCCGCCGACTCGCCTCCTGGAAAGCGGAAGGCGGGCTCGCGCCGGCGCCAGGCGTCGAAGGCGCCCGCGTCGCCGGCGACGATCTCGCCGTACGTGCGGCCCGACCAGTCCCCGGCGTCGGCCTCCATGAAGCGCGGGTCGTAGACGGGCTGCAGGCCCAGGCGCGCGCCGACGATCTCGGCCGTCTCGCGTGCGCGCGCCAGCGGGCTGGAGTACAGCGCCTGCAGCCCCTCCCCCGCGAGCGACTCGGCGAGCGCGCGCGACTGCTCGCGGCCGCGCGCGTTCAGCGGCGTGTCGATGCGCCCCTGGAAGCGCTCGGCCGCGTTGTCGTCGGTCTCCCCGTGACGCACGAGCAGGACCTCGTTGGAGCCGGCCACGTCGACCCCTGGGAGGATCAGCCGATCTTGTCCGCGCCGACGACGACGACGACGTCCGCGTCGGCGGCCGCGGAGGCGTTCGCGTCGACGGGCTGCACGGAGGAGCGGTCGATCCCGATGACCTGCGCAACGATCTGCGCCGCGCGCTGGTTGCCGTCGCGGTAGGAGACGGTCGTGCTCGGCACGGCCTGGTCGGCGTTGTTCTCGGTGCCGCTGATCGTGAAGCGCGCCTTCTCGACCTCGTCGGCGACGGTGCGCGCGAGGCCGGTCTGCGTCGTCCCGTTGAGGACCGCCACACGCGTCCCGCGGCGGTCGACGGTCGTCGGGCTCGCGGAGTTCGAGTTGCCGGAGGACGCCGGTGACGAGGTCGCAGGCTGCGTGACGACGCCGAGCTCGTTGGGCGTGCTCGGCGAGTCGCCGCCCTGCGTCAGGGCGATCATGAGCACGACTCCGACGAGGACGACGGCGACCGCACCGCCGATGATCGCGCCGGTGCGCCCCGGCGAGAAGCCGAAGTTGCCGTCGTCGCCGGTGGAGATGCCGTCGAGGGGCAGCGGGCCGTCGGCCGGATCCGGGCGGGCGGCGTCGGACTCGTGCGTCTCCTGGCCTGCGCCGTTGGCCACGAACGAGGAGGAGCGCGCGGCGGCGGCGCTCGCCGCCGGCGTGACCGCGGCGGCGCCGGGAACGCTGCCCGGGGCGGGCGCCGTGGCGCCGGGGACGCTGCCCGGGGCGGGCACCATGGCTCCGGGCACGCTGCCGGGGGCGGGCACCGTGGCTCCGGGCACGCTGCCGGGGGCCGCGGTCATCGCGCCGGGGACGCTTCCGGGGGCAGGCGTGGGGGGCTGCGGCAACGCCGGCATCGTGCCCGGCACCGCGCCGGGGGCGACGGGCCGCGTCAGCTGCCCGGGCGGTCCGACGAGCGGGGCCGGCGGCGTGGCGGGGGTGACCTTCGCGTACAGCGCCGCTGCGGCCGCGGTGCGCGCCGCCTCGGCGTTCTGCGCCGCGGTCGTCGCCGGCGACAGCGGCTGGGCGACCACGCGCTTCTGGGCGTCGGCCTGCACGCGCTGGGCGAGCTCGGCGTCGCGCTCGGGCGCGCGGCCGGCCCACTCGCGCAGCCGCTTGACCTCGCGGGCCTGTGCGAAGTACAGCAGCGCCATCACCGCGAGGCCCACGATCGCGGCGTAGCCGGCGTAGGCGCCGATCTTCACGATCGTGTCGCCGATGAGCGCGACGGGCACAGCGCTCACGAGAGCGCTCCGGCGACGGTGGCGATGTCAGGGGCAGAGATCAGGGCGGTTCCTCGCATGAACACGGCGCGTGCCCGCTACGACCGCAGGATCCTAGTGGGCCAGCCGTCGGGAACCGCCGAGAGGTCGGAGACCTTTGCGGCGAGCCCGGCGGCGTCGCCCTCGAGCACGAGCAGCCCGATCTGGTCGAACATGTCGTCGACGGCGTGCGGCGGGCGCTGCTCGCGCTCGGCGCGCAGGATCTTCTCGGCGGGCGTCGGCTGCGGGCGCTCGTAGGGGTTGAAGAGCTCCTCGTGGAGCTTCTCCCCGGGCCGCCGGCCGACGATCTCGATCGCGATGTCGCGCTCCGGATCCAGGCCGGAGAGCTCGATCATCGTGCGCGCGAGCTCCAGGATGCGCACCGGCTCGCCCATCTCGAGCACGTAGATCTCGCCGCCGGGCGTCGGCTCGGCGGGCGCGCCGGGCGCCGCGGACCTCGCCAGCCCGCCGGCGCGGATGATGAGCTGCACCGCCTCCGGAATCGTCATGAAGTAGCGCGTCATGCGCTCGTCGGTGACCGTCAGCGGGCCGCCGAGCGCGAGCTGGCGGCGGAAGATCGGCACGACCGAGCCCGACGACCCGAGGACGTTGCCGAAGCGCACCGCGCAGAAGCGCGTCTGCGGAAAGCGGGCCTGCTCGGCCTCGATCGCAAACTCCGCCAGCGCCTTGGAGGCGCCCATGACGGTCGCGGGCGCAACCGCCTTGTCGGTCGAGACGAGCACGAAGGAGCGCACGCCCGACTGTCCGGAGATGCGCGCCATCAGGCGCGTCGCGATGGCGTTGTTGCGGACGGCCTCGACGGGGTTCTGCTCCATGAGCCCGACGTGCTTGTAGGCGGCGGCGTGGAAGACGACGGTCGGGCGGTAGGCCTCGAAGACCTCGCGCATCCGCTCCTCCTCCTTGCAGTCCGCGAGGACCGCGGCGAGCAGCGAGGGGTGGACGTGGCGGTCGTGCTCGAGCTCGCGCTGGATCTGAAAGAGGTTGTCCTCGGCGTGGTCGAGCAGCAGGAGCTTGCGCGGCGCGACGCGCGCGATCTGGCGCGAGAGCTCCTTGCCGATCGAGCCGCCCGCGCCCGTGACGAGGACGACCTCGCCGTTGAGGTACGCGCCGACCCGGTCGAGCTCCATGACCACGGGCTCGCGGCCGAGGATGTCCTCGACCTGCACGTCGCGCACCTGACGGACCGCCGTCGCGCCGCCGCTCTGCAGCAGCTCGAAGACCGTCGGCAGCGTCCGCACCGGGATGCCGCGCTCGCGGCAGGCGCGCACGACGGTCGCACGCAGCGTGCCGGGGGCCGACGGGATCGCGATCGTCACCTCGTCGGGCTCGGCCTCGTCGAGGATCCGCGCGAGGTCGCTCGTCGTGCCCAGGACCTTGACGCCGTCGATCCGCAGGCGGCGCTTGGTCGGGTCGTCGTCGACGAAGCCGACGGGCTTGAGGCCGAGCTCCGGGTTGCGCAGGATCTCGCGCAGGACGAGCCGGCCGCCGTCGCCGGCGCCGACGATCAGCAGGCCGCGCGCGTCCTTGCTCGCGCGAAAGCCGCGCAGCGGGCGCTCGTAGACCGTGCGCGCCACGAAGCGCGCGCCGCCGACGAGGACGAGCATCAGCAGCAGGTGCAGCGCGAGCACGCCCGACGGGGCCGTGACGGTCGTCTCGCCGACCGACGAGGAGCGCGTGACGGGGTGCACGAGCGCGACGTAGCCGGGCACGAGCAGCGCGGCGATGACGACCGCCTGCACGATCGCCGTGTAGTCGCGCTGCGTGACGTAGCGCCACCACTTCCCGTACAGGCCGAAGGCGGCGAACGTCAACAGCGAGCTGCCGACGACGAACGGCACCGTCGAGTCGAACAGCTCGCGATAGCGCGGAGGGACGTCCGACGGTCCGTCGAAGCGCAGCCGGTAGGACAGCCAGTACGCGAGCGCGACCAGAACCCCGTCGACCACGATCTGCGGCAGCGAATGGCGGTGGAGCGGGAAGGCCGCGGAGCGGATCCGTCGGCGCATCGGTGCAGATTGTAGGGCGCGCGGCGGTGCGAAGCGGGCGCGAGGGCGCTACCGCGTCGCCGGGCGCATGAGCAGCGCGGCGAGCAGCGCGGGATCGCGCCGGATGCGCTCGTGGGTGCTTCCTGCGCGCTTGGCCACCACGACGTCGTCCGCGCTCGTCAGCGCGCGCAGGCGCCCGTCGGCGATGAGCTGCTCGTCGACGGCGCCCAGGCGCCCCTGGAAGGTCGTCCACACCGGGGTCCCGAGCGCCACGGCCTCGCGGTTCATCGTGCCGCCCGCGGAGACGACGAGGTCGGCGTAGGCGATCAGCGACTGCGCGTCGATCGCGCGCTCGGGGACGACGAAGCCGCCGTCGCGCAGCTCGGCGCGCTGCTGGGGCGTGCGCGGCAGCACGACCGTCTGACTGCCCCGCAGGCGCTCGAGGACCGAGCCGAGGAGGTCGTTCTCGAAGCGGTGATAGAGCGAGACGGCCGGCGGGGTCCGCACGACCGCGATCGGCTGCGCGGGATCGAGTCCGAGCTCGCCGAGCACGGAGGGGTCGGGCTCGAAGTCGGCGAGGTAGTACTCCTCCTTGAGCCCCTCGTAGGCGGCCACCTTGCCGTCGGCGCCGTAGCGCGACAGGCGCCGGGCCGGGATGGCGGCGGGGACGACGACCGTCTGCGCCAGGCGGCAGTTGACCGTGTGCTGGACCGCCGCCCACTCGTAGTCGAACATCGTCGCGCAGGGGATCCGCAGCAGCCGCGCCGCGACCGTGACGTCGTTGGAGCCGTGGCCGAGCGCGAGGTCGAAGCCGCGGCCGCGCCCCCAGCGCGCGAGCGCGGCCGAGCGCGAGAGCAGCCCGACCCCCTTGGCCGCCAGGCGGCCGCCGCGATGGTGCCCGACCTCGGTGTGCGCGATCCCGAAGCGCTCGAGCAGGCCGAGCGTCTGGGCGAAGTCGCGGGCGGTGATCTGCACCTCGTGGCCCTGCGCTCGCAGCACGGCGACGATCGGGCGCAGGACGAGCACGTGGGGGCTGTTGGTGAGGTCGACCCAGACGCGCATCGGCTGGTGAGGCTAGTGCCCGGGGGTGCCCGATAGCCTGTTGCGCTCGTGCTCGTCATCGCGTCATTGACGGACCCGATCGTCGAGTTCGCCACGCGCGTCGTCGCCGATCTGGGCCTCCCGGGTGTCTTCGCGCTCATGTTCTTCGAGAGCGCGTGCATCCCGATCCCCAGCGAGGCCACGATGCTCTTCGCGGGCTTCAACGTCAGCGAGGGCCACTACAGCCTCATCGTGCTCACGCTCGTCGGGGCCTTCGCCAACCTCACGGGATCCTGGCTGGCCTACGCCGTCGGCTACTACGGCCGCGTCGACCTCATCGAGAAGCACGGGCACAGGCTCTTCATCAAGCCCCACCATCTGCACGCGGCCGATCGCTGGTTCGAGCGCCACGGCGACGCGACGGTCTTCTTCACGCGGATGATGCCGGTCGTCCGGACGTTCATCTCCCTGCCGGCGGGGGTCGCGCGGATGCCGCTGATGCGCTTCTCGGTGCTCACGTTCCTCGGCTGCCTGCCGTGGGTCTTCGCGCTGGCGTTCATCGGCCGGCAGGTCGGCGCGAACTGGACGGACTGGAAGGACTCGCTGCACTACGTCGACTACGTCGTGCTCGCCGCGATCGTCGCGGGCATCGCCTACCTCGTGCTGCGCCGCCGGCGCGGCGGGCCCCGGCCGGCCGAGCCGGCTGCCGATGCCCGCACGGGCTGAGGGCCGGCTGCGCACGCGCGACGCGGTCGCGCTCGGGCTGCTGCACGGCCCGGCCGAACTGCTGCCGGTCTCCTCCTCGGGCCACGTCGCCGTCGTGCCGTGGCTGCTGCACTGGCCCTACTCCGAGCTCGACGGCGAGCTGCGCAAGGCCTTCGAGGTCGCGCTGCACGCCGGCACAGCGCTCGCGCTGCTCGTCGGCCTGCGCGACGAGGTCGCGGACGCCGCGCGGGGCCTGGACCGCAGGCGCGTGCAGCTCGTCGTGCTGAGCTTCCTTCCGCCGGCGGTCGTCGGCTACCTGTTCGAGCGCCCGATCGAGCGCCGCCTCGGCACCCCGGCGACGATCGCCGCGGGGCTCGTCACGGGCTCGATCGCGATGGTCGTCGCCGACGCCCGCGGCAGCGGCCACCGCCTGCGCGAGGACGCCGGCGCCGTCGACGCCCTGGCGCTCGGGCTCGCGCAGGCCTGCGCGCTGGTGCCCGGCGTCTCGCGCAACGGCGCGACGCTGGCCGCCGCCCGCGCCCGCGGCTTCGCGCGCGAGGACGCAAACATCCTCTCGCGCCACGTCGCGCTGCCGATCATCGTCGGAGCGACCGCCCTGAAGGGGACGCGCCTGGCTCACCGCGGGCTGCCGGCCGGGACGGCGCGCGCGTTTCTCGCCGGCATCGCCGCCTCCTTCGCCGCGACGCTCGCCTCGATCCGGATCATCCGCCAGGTCGAGCGCGACCGCTCGCTCACGCCGTACGCGATCTACCGGCTGGCGCTGGCGGGGCTCATCGCGCGGCGGCTCGGCGAGGCTCGCCGAGCTGACGGACGCGTCCGCTAGGTTCGGGCGCGAATGTCCGACGCCTATGCAGCCGCCGGGGTCTCGATCGCGTCGAGCGACGCCGGCGTGCGCGCGCTCGTCGACGTCCTGCGCACGATCGAGCCCGGCCGCCCGAGCCGCTCGCTGCTGGGCTCCGGGCACTACGCGAGCGTCCTGCGACTCACGGACGACCTCGCGATCGCGCTGTCGACCGACGGCGTCGGCTCCAAGCTCGTCGTCGCCGAGCAGACCGGCCGCCTCGGGACGGTCGGGATCGACTGCATCGCGATGAACGTCAACGACCTCGTCTGCGTCGGCGCGGAGCCGATCGCGATGCTCGACTATCTCGCCGTCGAGCAGCCCGACCCGGCCGCCCTCGCGCAGATCGCCGGAGGCCTGAAGATCGGCGCCGAGGACGCCGGCATCGAGATCCCGGGGGGCGAGCTCGCGGTCCTGCCCGAGCTGATCCGCGGCCATCCGAGCCCCAACGGCTTCGACCTCTGCGGCGCCGCCTTCGGCACGGTCGCGCCCGACGCGATCGTCACGGGCGACGCGATCGCCGCCGGCGACGCGCTCGTCGGCCTGCCCTCCAGCGGGCTGCACTCCAACGGCTACACGCTCGCGCGGCGGGCCCTGCTGCACGACGGCGGCCTGGCGCTCGACGACGCGCCCGCCGAGCTCGGCGGCGCGACCGTCGCCGACGCGCTGCTGGAGCCGACCGTCATCTACGTGCGCGCGGTGCTCGAGCTGCTGGCCTCCGACATCCCCGTCCACGGCCTCGCGCACATCACCGGCGGCGGGCTGTCGAACCTCCTGCGCCTCAACGACGGCGTCGGCTTCGCGATCGAGGATCCGCTGCCCGTCCCGCCCGTCTTCGGGCTCATCGCCCGCCTCGGCGCCGTCCCCGACGCCGAGATGTGGGACGTCTTCAACATGGGCTGCGGCTTCGTCGCCGTCGTGCCGGCGCAGCGCGCGGGCGATGCGGCCGCGCTGCTGGCCGCCCGCCACCCCGGCAGCGCTCGCATCGGCGTGGTCACGGCCGATGCGGGCCGGGTGCAACGAGCACGTCGCGCGACATGCTGAGCGGGTCGGGGATGGCGCGCGCCAGGCCACCCATGACGTAGGTGACGTGCACCGCCCGCACGCGACTGCACAATAGAGCGATGGCATCGCCCGTCGGCACCCTCCTCTCCAAGCGCTACCGGCTCGATGCCAAGGTCGGGACCGGCGGGATGTCGACGGTCTACCGCGCGTTCGACACGGTGCTCGAGCGCCAGGTGGCGATCAAGCTCATGCACCGGGAGATCGCCGGCGACTCCGACCAGCTCGAGCGCTTCCGCCGCGAGGCGCGAGCCGTGGCGCAGCTCAACCACCCCCACGTCGTCGGCGTGATCGACGCCGGGGAGGAGGGCGACGAGGGCGAGGGCGGCCTCACGACGCCGTACATCGTCTTCGAGTACGTCGAGGGCGAGACGCTGAAGGAGCGCATCCGCCGCAACGGCCGGCTGCCCGTCGCCGAGGCGATCGCCTATGCGATCGAGATCGCGCGGGCGCTCGGGGCCGCGCACGAGCATCAGATCGTCCACCGCGACGTCAAGCCCCAGAACGTCCTCATCGACGAGGAGGGCGCGGCGAAGGTCACGGACTTCGGGATCGCCCGAACCCTGCACCAGGAGGGGCTCACGGCGGACGGCCGCGTCCTGGGCACGACGGACTACGTCTCGCCCGAGCAGGCGCTCGGCCATGCCGTCTCGGGGCAGTCCGACCTCTACTCCCTGGGCATCGTGCTCTTCGAGATGCTCACCGGGGACGTGCCGTTCAAGGGCGACAACCAGGTCGCCGTGGCGATGAAGCACGTCCGCGAGGAGCTGCCCGACGTGCAGCTGCGCCGGCCCGAGGCGTCGGCTGCACTGGCCGCGGTGCTCGACCGCGCGACGGCCAAGGACCTCGGGCGCCGCTATCCCGACGCGCGGGCGCTGATCGCCGACCTCGAGGAGGTGCTCGCGATGGAGACGGCCCGCCACGGTCAGGTGACCGGCGAGGCGACGAGCGTCCTGCGCACCCTGCCCGGCGAGACGCGCAAGCGGCTGCCGCTGCGCGCCCGCAGCTCCACGAAGGCGCTGCTCGCGCTCGTGGTCGTCGGCGTCGCCGTTGCCGCGGGGCTCGCGCTGCTGGCGGCCGGGCAGACCGAGCGCGGGACCGGCAACCGCTCCGGTGACCCGGCCGCGCCCGGCGATCCGCAGCCCGTCTCGCTCAAGCAGCGCGCGCCCGCGGACTTCGATCCGATCGGCGGCGACGGCGAGCATCCCGAGCAGACGAGCGCCGTCGTGGACGGCGTCGGGTCCTCCACGTGGTCGACGGAGCGCTACGACAGCGGCGCCCTGAACAAGGACGGCGTCGGGCTCGTCATCGACGCCGCGCCGAAGGTCGCCGCGACGCAGCTGGAGATCCGCACCCCGACCCCCGGCTTCGCGGCCACGATCTACGTCGCCTCGTCGGCCATCCCCGGCCAGGCGCCGCCCGCCGCAGGCTGGACGAAGGTCAGCGCCACGAACGTCGTCGTCGGGCGCAACGAGAAGATCGCACTGGACACCGCGGGCAACGCCTACCGCCGCTACCTCGTCTGGATCACGAAGCTGCCGCCGGGCGAGAAGAGCGCGAAGATCTCCGAGATCCTGCTGTTCACGTGATCGCCGGGGTGCTCGTGATAGCCGCCGCCGCGCTGCCGCTGGCCGGCACGACCGTCGCCGTCGATCCCGGCCACAACGGCGCCAACGCCGCGCACGCGTCGCAGATCAACCGCCTGGTGCCCGCGGGCTCGGGCGGGTTTCGCAAGGCCTGCGACACGACCGGCACCGAGACGAACGACGGGCGCCTCACCGAGGCGCGCTTCACGCTCGACGTCGCGCGGCGCCTGCAGCGCCGGCTGCAGGCGCTGGGCGCGCGCGTCGTGATGACGCGCTCAGGCAACGCGGGCGTCGGTCCCTGCATCGACGAGCGCGCGGCGATCGGCAACCGCGCGCAGGCCGACCTCGCGCTGTCGATCCACGGCGACGGTGGCCCGCCGGGCGGTCGCGGCTTCCATGTCATCGCGCCGCTGGCGCGACGGGCGGTCGCGCCCGCGATCGTGGCGCCGTCGCTGCGTTTCGCGCGCATCCTGCGCGCGCGCCTGGACGCCATCGGCCTGCCGCGGTCGACGTATCTCGGCGGCGGAGCCGGCCTCGTCAGCCGCGACGACCTCGGCGGCCTGAACCTCAGCCGCGTGCCGAAGGCGCTCGTCGAGCTCGGCAACATGCGCAGCGCGGCCGACGCTCGGCTGCTCGAGCGCGCCGCGCACCGCGATCGGCTGGCGCTCGCGCTGTCGCGGGCGGTGCGGCGGGCGCTGGCGCGCTAGGCCGCCTCGACCTCGACGACGTACGCGTCGTGGTCGCTCAGGCGCCCGGCGGCCGTCTCGGCGGCGAGGTGCGAGGCGGTCCCGACCCTCCATCGGTCGGGAACGGCGATGTGGTCGATGCTGCACATCCCGCGGTCCTTGTGCCCGAGGCCCGCGGTCGGCGCCTTCAGCCCGAGCGTCGCGATCAGCGCGCTGAGGGCCGAGCGCCCGACGCGGGTCCCGACGTGGTCGGGGCCCTCGAGCGCGTGGTTCCAGTCCCCGCCCCAGACGACGTCGCCCGGCCCGCTCGCGAGGCCGTCCTGCAACCGCTCGACCGCCATGCGGGTGATGGCCGCGAGGTTCGCGCCCTTGTCCGGCCACGACAGCCGGGCCGCGCGCCACGGCAAGACGCACGAGCAGACACGCAGCTCGCCGACGGTTGCGAACGCGGCCGCCTCGTGGATCGCCGGCAGCGCGGCGAGCCCGTCGCGCGCCCACACCGCCGCGAAGGCCTTGCCGGGCCCCATGGCGGCCGAGAAGACCGTCTGTCCCGGTGCCATCGCGAACCCTTCGGGGACCTCGGTCAGCAACCACACGTCGCATTCCTCGCGCGCCATGAACTCCAGCTGTCGCGTGTCTGACCTGCCCTGCAGATTCCACGTTCCGATGCGCATCACCCGACCAGTGTCCCCTACGGCCCGCGCCGCGGCGGGGCGGCTCCTCAGAAGCGGTGGGAGCGCTCCTGCGCATGACGCTCGACGGCGAGCTCGCACAGGCGCGTCACGAGGTCCTCGTAGGGCAGCCCGCCGGCCTCCCAGAGCTTCGCGTAGACGCTCGTCGCGGTGAAGCCCGGCATCGTGTTGAGCTCGTTGAGCAGCACCGTGTCGCCCTCGACGAAGAAGTCGGCGCGGGCGAGCCCCGTGCAGCCGAAGCGGGCGAATGCGGCGATCGCCGTGCTGCGCACGCCGTCGCGCGCGGTCGGCGAGATCCGCGCGGGGACGACGAGGCGCATCCCGCCCGGCTCGTACTTCGCGGCGAAGTCGTACCAGTCGGCGTCGAGGACGATCTCGCCCGGCTCGGAGGCCTGGGCCGCGTGCGTCGGCCCCAGGAGCGAGCACTCCACCTCGACGCCCGTGCTCATCGCCTCGACGATGACCCACGGGTCGTGGCAGAACGCGGCGTCCAGCGCGGGCGCGAGCCCGGCCGCCTCCTCGACCTTCGCGATCCCGACCGACGAGCCCAGCCGGGCGGGCTTGACGAAGACCGGCAGGCCGAGCGCGGCGAGCTCGGCGAGCACCGCCGCGGGCTCGCGCGCCCAGCGCGCGGCGGCGACGCCCGCATAGTCGACCTGCGCGAGGCCGGCGTTGGCCATGAGGTCCTTCGCGACGACCTTGTCCAGGCAGGCCGCGGAGGCCAGCACGCCCGACCCGACGTACGGCACGTCGAGCAGCTCGAGCAGTCCCTGGACCGTGCCGTCCTCGCCGAACGGCCCGTGCAGCACCGGGAACGCGACGTCGGCGCCGAGCAGGCCGCGGCCCGGCGTGAGCGCGAGCTCCTCGCCGTCGCAGGCCCAGGTCCCGTCCCGTGCCAGCGTCACCTCGAGCACCTCGTGGCCGGCGGACAGCAGCCCCGCGGCCACGGACGCGCCACCGGCGAGCGAGACCTCGTGCTCCGACGAGCGCCCTCCCGAGAGGACGGCGACGATCACGGACCGGGCGCCGCCGGGGCGGTCGTCGTTGATGCGGCCGGCGTCGTCGTCGTGACGGTCGGGTCGGGGTCCAGGGCGGGGTCGAACCGCCCGACGGTGATCGTCACGGACGAGCCGCGATCGACCTTGCCGCTCGCCGGGTCCTGCTCCTGGACGAGACCGTCCTTGTCGGGGCTGTCGACCGTCGTCTCCTCGACGGCGACCTCGAAGCCGGCGCCGGAGAGGGTCTTCGTTGCGTTGTTCTGCGAGCGGCCGACGACGTTGGGAACGGCGATCTGCTTGGGCTCGGACGCCACGGTGATCGTGACCGTCGACCCGCGCGGCGCCTGCTGGCCCTTGGCCGGGGTCTGCGACAGGACGGCGCCGGGATCCTCGTCGGCGCTCTCCTTCTGCTCGACGGCGACCTTGAAGCCCGCGCCCTCCAGCGCGGCGCGGGCGTCGTCCTCGCTCTTGCCCGTGACGTCGGCGACGGCAAGCTGCTCGGGCCCGATCGAGACCTGGATCTGGACCGTCGTGCCCTGCTCGGCCTGCGAGCGGCCCGACGGGTCCTGCGCGATGACGCGATCGCGCTTGATCGTGTCCGACGGCGTCGGCGCCTCGTCGACGAGGAAGCCCGCTGCGATCAGCGCCTTGCGCGCGGCGCGCCGGCCCTGGCCGACGACATCCGGGACCGCGCTGATCACGCGGCCGTCGGAGATCGTGAGCGTCACCGTGGCGCCCTTCTCGGCGAGGCCGCCGCCCGTGGGCCGCTGGCCGATGACCGTGTTGCGCGGCTTGTCGGAGTTGTCGCGCACGTAGGTGACCTCGAACCCGTCGCTCTGCAGGCGCTGGGTCGCGACGGAGATCGAGCTGCCGACGACCTGCGGGACCTGCACGCGAGCCGGCCCGGAGATGAGCGCCTGCAGCGCGAACGCGAGCGCGATGACGAGCACGATCGCCGCCGCGACGAAATACGGCCAGCGCGCGCGCCTGCGCGGCAGCGGCGGGGGCGGTGGCGGGGGGACGACGACCTCGCGCTCGACCGGGCGGTAGGGCTCGGCGCTCGGGTAGACGCCGGTGGCCGGCCCCGGCGGTGGCGGCGCTGCGACGCCGCCGGCTGCGACGGCGACCGCGGGCGCCGCCGCGGCGGCAGCGGCGGCGGCCTCGGCCGCGGCGATCGCGGCGGCCGATGGGATCCGCGACCCCGCCGCCTCGAGCGCCGCGATGAACTCGTCGGCGTCGGCGAAGCGCTCGGCCGGGTCCTTCGCGAGGGCGCGCAGGACGACGGCCTCGAGCTCGGGCGTCACCGCGGAGCTCAGGTGGCTCGGCGGCTCCGGCGCCTCGCTCACCTGCTTGAGGGCGATCGTCACCGCCGTCTCGGCCTCGAACGGCACGCGCCCGGTGAGCAGCTCGTAGAGCACGATGCCGATCGAGTAGAGGTCCGAGCGCGCGGTGACCGCGTGCCCCTGCGCCTGCTCGGGCGAGAGGTACTGCGCCGTGCCCATGATCGAGCCCGTCTGCGTCATGTCCGACGCGCCGGCGCGCGCGATGCCGAAGTCCGTGACCTTCGCGCGGTCCTCCTCGTCGACGATGACGTTCTGGGGCTTGAAGTCGCGGTGGATGACGCCGCGGCGGTGCGCGAAGCGCGCCGCGCGCAGGATCTGGACCGTGAGGTCGACCGCGCGCTGGGGCGCGAGCGGGCCCTCCGCCTGCACGAGCTGCTTGAGCGTGCGCCCCGCGACGTACTCCATCGCGATGTACGAGGTGTCGTCCCACTCGCCGCGGTCGTAGACCGAGACCACGTGCTGGTGCTGCAGGCCGGCCGCCGCCGAGGCCTCGCGGCGGAAGCGCTCGACGAACTCCGCGTCGGCGGCGAAGCGCTCGTGGAGGACCTTCAGCGCGACCTTGCGCCCGAGCTGGAGGTCCTGCGCGCAGTAGACGTCGGCCATCCCGCCCGTGCCGACATGGCCGATGACCTGGTAGCGGCCGTCCACGACGGCGTCGTCGGGGATGTGCCTCATTTCAGCAGCTCCTGCATGACCTGCTTGGCGATCGGCGCGGCGACGATGCCGCCCTGGCCGCCGACGACCTTCTCGATCGTCACGGCGACCGCGACCCGCGGCGAGTTGCGCGGCGCGAACCCGATGAACCACGGCTGGTTGAGGCGCTGGGGGATGTTGAGCTCCGCGGTCCCCGTCTTGCCGGCGACCTCGATGCCTCCGAGCGCCGCCGCCGTGCCGGTGCCCTCGCGCACGACGTTGGCCATCATCTCGGTGAGCTGCTGGGCGGTCTCGGAGGACATGACCCTCCGGGCCTCCTCGGGCTCGACGCGCTCGACCGTGCGCCCGTCGTTGTCGACGATCCGGCTCGCGATCTGCGGCTTCATCCGCACGCCGTCGTTGGCGACGGTCGCGGCGACCTCGGCCATCTGCAGCGGCGTGACGCGCAGGCGCTCCTGGCCGATCCCGACGCGGCCGATATCGACCTTCTTGGATCCCGGCGGCAGCAGCTTGCCGTCGTCGTAGACGCCGCTGGGCAGCATCTGGCCGTCCGGGTAGTCCATCGGCGGATCCGTGTCGAAGCCGAAGCGCGTCATGTACTCCGACATCGTGTCGTGGCCGAGCTTCTCGGCCACCTGCGCCCACACGGTGTTGACGGAGTTCGTCAGCGCCTCCGTGAGCGTGATGTCGCCGAACTGCTCGTCGGAGAAGTTGCTCAGCGGCGTGCCCGAGATGACGCGCGGCGACGTGCCGCTGACCCGCGAGTCGGGCTGGAACTCGCCGCTGTCGAGCGCCGCCGCCGCCGTGATGACCTTCATCGTGGAGCCGGGGACGTAGCCCGCCTGCGTGGCGCGGTTGAGCAGCGGCGAGTTGGCGTTGTCCTGGCTGAGCTTCTCGTAGACGCCCTTCTCGTCGAGCGCGTTGGGGTCATAGCCGGGGGTCGAGACCATGACGCGCACCTTGCCGGTCGCCGGCTCGATCGCCACGACCGAGCCCTTGCGGGCGCCCAGCGCGTCGCGCGCGATCCGCTGCGCCCCCGGATCGAGGTTCGTGATGACGTTGTCGCCCTCGCGGCGCCGGCCGCTCAGCTCGTCGACGATCGAGGTCAGCTCGTTGCGCTCGCCGGCGAGCGCGTCGTTGCGCGAGCGCTCCAGGCCGGCGCGGGCGATGCGCAGGAAGTCGTAGCCGAGCACCTGGGCGAAGAGCTGCGCCTCGGGCGTGTAGCGGCGGCGATAGAGGGTGTCTGACTGCTTCACGGAGTGCGCCAGCAGCGAATTGTCGCGCGCGCGGATGACGCCGCGGCGCACACGCTGCTGCTCGATCTGGGGGCGCGCGTTCAGCGCGTTGTCGCGGTACTCCTTGGCGTTGATGACGCTGTTGTAACTCGTCATCGCGATGAGCGCCGCGAACAGCACGAGGACGAGCCCGAAGAGCTTGAGGATCGGCGCGTTCATCGCTCGTGCGCCTCCCGCCGCGCGCGGTCGGAGACGAGCAGCAGCAGCGCGACGAGGATGAAGTTCGCGACGATCGAGGAGCCCCCGTAGGAGATGAACGGCAGCGTCACGCCGGTCAGCGGGATGAGCTTCGTCACGCCGCCGACGATGACGAAGACCTGCAGCGCGAGGACCGACGTCAGCCCCGTCGCAAGGAGCTTGGAGAAGGAGTCGGTCGCGAGCATGGCGGTCTTGAAGCCGCGCTCGATCAGCAGGAGGTAGACGAGCAGCACGGCGGCGGCGCCGAGCAGGCCCAGCTCATCGGTGATGACCGCGTAGATGAAGTCGGTGTGCGCCGCCGGCAGGATCGGCGGGTTGTCGCCGAGCTGGATGATGGCCTGGCCGAAGCCCTGGCCGAAGAGCCCGCCGTCGGCCTGGGAGAAGATCGACTGCGAGATCTGAAAGCTCCCGCCGCTGGCCTTGTTGTAGAGGTCGGGATCGAACGGGTGCAGCCAGGCGTCGACGCGGCCCTGGATCGTCGGGCGCACGGCGTACAGCGTGCGGGCCCCGAGCGCGAACAGCCCGAGCCCGATGACGACGAACGAGATCCGGTTCGTCGCGACGTAGACGAGCGCGAGGAAGGCGCCGAAGAACATGAGCGAGGACCCGAGGTCCTGGATCACGAACAGCAGGACCATCGCCGTGCCCCAGACCGCCAGCAGCGGGCCGAGGTGCTTCAGCGGCGGAAACGTGATGCCCGCGAAGCGGCGGGCGCCGACGACGAGCACCTGACGCGTGTCGCGCAGATACGACGCGAGGAAGATGACGATCGCGATCTTCGCGAGCTCCGCCGGCTGAAAGGCGATCGGACCGATGTGGAAGGACAGGTAGGCGCCGTTCACCGGGCTGCCCAGACGCGGCAGCAGCAGGAGCGAGATCCCGACGAGCGCGATGAGGTAGCGGTACTGCTCGAGGACGCGGTGGTCGCGGCGCAGCGCGAGGATCGTCCCCGAGAAGACCGCGAGCCCGACGACGAACCACTGCGCCTGATCGCGCGCGAGGTCGGCGTCGAGGCGGTAGAGCATCACGAGCCCGAAGCACGCGAGCACCGCGACGAGCGGGAACATGTAGGGGTCGGCGTCGGGCAGCGTCGTGCGCAGGACGAGGTGCCCGGCGAGGCAGAGCCCGAGGAAGATCAGGCCGTAGGTCAGCGACAGGTTCGACAGCAGGTCGTTGCGCTGGATGAAGACGGCCGTGAAGCCGGCCGTGACCAGCAGCGAGGCGGGGATGAGGCCGAAGAGCTCGCGGTTGCGGGCGTTCAAGACGACACCCTCCCGAGCTCGAGCTCGCGGATGAGGTCCGAGGCGTCGTCGTGCGAGCGCAGCTGGTGGTCGATGAGGCGCGCGCGCCGGCTCGTCGGAACGGTCGCGAGCGGCACGCCGGAGACATAGGTCGGCTTGTAGAGCGTGATCCCGGCGGGCAGCGCGTAGGGCAGCCCGCGGTAGAGCGTCACGAGGCCCTGGTCGTCGGTGCCGATGAAGTACACGGCCTGGTTGGCGATGTAGGCGCCGAACCCGAGCGGGATGACGACGAGCGCCAGCAGCGCGAAGGTCATCGTCAGGCGCCGGCCGCGGCGGGTCGTGCGCGGCGGCGGGGCGGGCGCCGACGGGCGCAGGCGGCGCTGGGTCGCGGCGGGCGCAGGCGCGGGTGCGGGCGGCGCCGACGGCGTCGCCGCCGCGGGCGCGGGGGCCGGCGCGCTGGCGACCGCCGCGCGGACCTCGGCCGTCGAGAGCGCCGTGTTGCCGGCCGTCGTCGGCTGGTCGATCGCCGGGTCGCGCTCGCCGACCTCCTCGAGGCGGAACAGGACGACGGTGATGTTGTCGCGCCCGCCGGCGCCGTTGGCGGCGTCGACCAGCGCCCGGCCGGCGTCGCGCAGCGACGACGCGCCGCGCAGGAGCGCGGCCACCTGGACCTCCGGCACCATCGAGGTCAGCCCGTCGCTGCAGAGCAGGTACACGTCACCGGCCGCGCCGCGCCAGGAGTACGTGTCCACGGCGACCTCGGGCTCGGGGCCGAGGGCGCGCGTGATGATCGAGCGCTGCGGGTGCTCGTCGGCCTCCTGCGCCGTGAGCTGGCCGCGGCGGCGCATCTCCTCGACGAGCGAGTGGTCCTCCGTGAGCCGCTCGAGCTCGTCGCCGCGCAGCCGGTAGGCGCGCGAGTCGCCGACGTGGGCGATCGCCACGTCCACCTCGCCGACGTGCGCCGCCGTGATCGTCGTCCCCATCCCGGCGCGGTCCTGCTCGGCCTGCGACATCTCGTGGATGCGCGTGTTGGCCTCGCGCACGCGGTCGGCGAGCAGCTGCTCGGCGCTGGCGGAGCCGGGGTCGCCGAGGCCGCGCTCGAAGACCTCGACGGCGATCCGCGACGCCACCTCGCCGGCCTGCGCCCCGCCCATCCCGTCGGCGACGACGAAGACGGGCGCGCGGGCGTAGTAGGCGTCCTCGTTGGCGCGGCGCTGGCGGCCGGTGTCGGAGTGCGAGAAGTGGTCTGACGCGACGCGCAGCACGGGGCTCACACGCGGTCGTCGTAGGTGAAGGTGCTGTCGCCGATCCGCACCCGGTCGCCGGGATGCAGCGGGCGGGGACCGCGCAGCAGCTCGTCGTTGAGGTACGTGCCGTTCGTCGAGCCGAGGTCCTCGATGACGACGATCGCGCCCTGCCGGGTCAGCTGCGCATGGCGCGAGGACGCGAACGGGTCCTCGAGCTGGATCTCCACGTCGCCGCGGCCGAGCGTCGCGCCCTCCGCGACGTCGTAGGCCATTCCGCGCTGCAGGCCGGGCACCGCCTCGGCGATGAGGCGCGGGCGGACGTCTGCGTCGCCGTCCAGCGCGCCGAGGTCGGTCGCGCTGTGCATGCCGGTCTCGTCGGCCGCGGCCGCGGGCAGGCGCGGGCCGCCGCCGAAGGCGCCGCGGCGCAGGTCCTTCAGCGCGCTGCGCGAGACCCACAGGAGGAAGAGGTAGAGGACCGCCAGGAAGGCGAACTTCAACCCGACTGAGACCGGTTCGAGCATGTCGTGCCTGACCCTAGATGGCCACGCGCCGTAGGGGCCGCGCCGGGGTCATTCCAGCTCGAACGCGATCTCCGCGGTTCCGAGCACGATCTGATCGCCCGCCGTCAGCTGCGCGGCGCCGGAGACCTGGCGCCCGTTGATCCGCACGCCGTTCGTCGAGCCGAGGTCCTCGATCGTCCAGACGCCGGCCGCCGCCGGCCGGATCTCGGCGTGGCGCCGCGACACGTTGGCGTCCGCGAGCACGACGTCGCACTCGCGGCTGCGCCCGATGACCGCCCCGCCCGGCGCGATGACGTGCCGGCGCCCCTCGGCGAGCAGCAGCGCCCGGGTCGGGCGCGTGCCCTGCGCCTCCTCCACGGGCCCGCGGATGCGGCCCGCCGTCGAGTAGATCATCGTGTTGCCGTGGTCGGCCTGCTCGGCCCGGGGATCCTCGCTCGCCTCCGGCTCGTCGGCCGGTCGCACGAGCCGGGCCTGGATGCCGAACTCGCCCAGCGAGAGGCGGTCGTCGGTCTGAAACTCGATCTGCGGCCGGGAGAGCAGCGCCAGCTTCTCGCGGCGCGCGTGCTCGAGCAGGTAGGCGCTGAGCTCCTCGATCAGCGATCCCTCGACGCTCTCCAACCGCTCGCGGTCCTCCGGCGAGAGCCAGATCACGTACTCGTTGGGGACGTAGGTCCGCGAGACCGAGACGGTCTTGTGCTCGTCCATCTCGCGGGCGAGCTTGCGCGCGAGCTCGACCGGCCGGACCTCCGAGCGAAAGACGCGCCCGAAGGTGCCTTCGACGAGATCGGCGAGCTTCGTCTCGAGGTTTCGCAACACGCTCATCGATGGGGTCCATGCTACGGACAGGGGTGCTACCCGCAAGCGGCGCGGGGCGCGCGCGGCCGCTCAGGCGCGAGCGGGCTGCCCCCGGATCGCCCGCGCCCCGACCGCGATGACGCCGCCGGCCAGGGCGCCGGCGACGAGGCCGCGCGGCGGATCGAGCAGCAGCGCGTCCGACAGCGCCTGTGTCGCGGCGGCCAGGGCGGCCGCCCAGCCGGCGGCGCCGACGAGATCCACGGCGGCCGAGCGGCCGCGGACGAGCAGCGGCAGGACGAGCGCCGCGAGCGCCCACAGCGCCGCCAGGCCCAGCGCCCCCGCGCTCAGGAGCGGCCAGACGGCCTCGCGTGCGGCCTCCAGCGCAGATCCCTCCCACACCTCGCGTGCGGCCACGCCCGAGCCGGGCGCCCCGACGCCTGCCACGAGCCGCTCGGACGTGAGCGCCTCGGCGAGGCCCAGCCACCAGCCGCCCAGCGCCCCGAGCGCGGCGCGCGCGGGCCAGCGCGCGGCCTGGCCGGCGAGCGCGGGCCAGGCGCCGGCGAGACCGGCGGCGCCCAGCAGCGGCGCGATCGCGGGCGCCGACCACGCCGACCCGCGCAGGGGCAGCAGCAGCGGCACCGGCGCTGCCGCGAGGGCGACGAGCAGCGCGATCCCGGGGGCGGCCACGGCGAGCCACGCGAGCAGCACGGCGACCGTCGCGAGCCAGCCTACGCGCGGCAGCAGCAGCACGGCGGCCCCCGCGACGCCCGCGCCCGCGAAGGCCTGCACCGGCGGGTCGGGTCCAAGGAAGGCGAGGGCGCCGGCGGCGAGCCCCGCGGCCGCGGCGGCGGCGCCGAGACGCGCGACCAGGCGTCGGCCGCCCGCACGCGGCGGCGCGACGTCCTGGCGCGGCCAGGGCTCGACCTGCAGCGGCGGCTGTGGTTGCCCCCCGGGGCGCCGCCGCGTCGCGGCCGTCTGCACGCGCGTGGCGACGCCGCCGAGGTCGGGGCCGGCCTCGACCGGACCCGTGACGTCGGAGACGCGCGCGGCCGCAGCGGTCAGCGCGGCGCGCAGCAACGGCAGCGCCGTGCGCGCTGCGGCCTCGGGCTGCACGGCGGCGTCGATCGCGCGGCAGAGACCGGGCGGGAGGTCGCGCCGCACGCGCCCGAGCGCCGGCAGCCGCATCCCCACCCGCCGCGCGGTCGCCGCCGGATTGTCCGCGCGGATCGGGTTGACGCCCGCCAGCGACTCGAACAGGACGACGCCGAGCGCGTACACGTCGGCCGAGCCGTCGAGGCGCTCGCCACGCGCCTGCTCGGGCGCCATGTAGGCGAGCGTCCCCATGATGTCGCCCGTGCGCGTGAGGACGTCGCCGTCGGCCATGCGCGCGATGCCGAAGTCCGTGAGCTTCGCGACGCCACCGCCCTCCTGCGGCTCGTCGGGGCAGATGATGTTCGACGGCTTGACGTCGCGATGGATGACGCCGCGCGCGTGCGCGTGCTCGAGCGCGTCGCAGAGCGTGATCCCGATGTGCATGACGTCGCGGTCCGACAGGTCGCCGTCGCGCAGCAGCTGCGCGAGCGTGGGCCCGCGGACGAGCTCGGAGACGAGGTACAGCGCGTCGTCGTCGCGGCCGGACTCGTAGAGGGCGACGATGCCGGGATGCGCGAGGCGCGCGGCCGCGATGGCCTCGCGCTCGCCGCGTCCGTCGCGATCGTGCTCGACGGCGATCCGCTTGACCGCGACGTCGCGCTCGAGGTGCTCGTCGCGCGCCTGGAAGACGACGCCCATGCCGCCCGCGCCGAGGCGCCGGCCCAGGCGGTAGCGCGCGAGGACGATCTCGCCCGGGACGGCGGCCGGTGCGGGCGTGTGGGCGTGGGGCACCGGCTCTGCATTCGGCGTCGGCGTCATGGGGTCCTTGGCTGCAAAGGAGGAAACCGCCTGCTGACGGCAAAGTTGCAGTGCACCCTCCGCGCAGTCCGCGCGGTCATACTGAGCGACCCGCATCTCGCCAAGGAGCGGATGGCTGTTGTCCTTCTTCGACGATGACGAGCCCCGCACGACCCGTACGCGGCCGCGCCGACCAGCGCCCGCCGCGCTCGGGCCGGGGACCGATCCGCAGCAACTGCTCGTCCGCCGCGTCGTCGCGGCGGGCGTCGGCCTGCTCGTCGTCGTGCTGCTCGTCCTCGGGATCAACGGCTGCCTCAACGGCCGTCAGGAGCAGGCGCTGAAGGACTACAACCGCGACGTCGCCGGCATCGTGCAGGACGCCAACGGCAACGCGGACACCTTCTTCGACACGCTCGCCCAGGGCAGCAGCTCCTCGACGGACCTGCAGTCGCAGATCAACCAGCTGCGCGTCGCGGCCGTCGGCCAGACCAAGCGCGCGTCCTCGCTGGACCCGCCCGGCGACATGAAGCCCGCCCAGCGCAACCTGCTGCTCTCGCTCGGCCTCGTCCAGGAGGCGATGGGCAAGGTGGCCGAGAAGCTGCCGAGCGCGCTGTCGACCGACGCCGCCACGGCCGAGCCCGCGGTCAAGAGCATCGCGGGCGAGATGCAGGCGTTCACCGCGGCCGACGTCGTCTACAACCGCCGCACGGCGGCGCTCATCAAGGAGGTGCTCGACGACAAGGAGATCGGCGGCGCAGACGATCCAGAAGAGCGAGTTCCTCCAGAACCTCGGCTGGCTGACGCCCGCGACGGTCGCCAAGCGCATCGACGCCGACGCCGCCCGCGGCGCGACCGACGCCGCGAGCACCGAGCCCCTGCCCGGGCTGCACGGGCACGGCATCCTCAGCGTCGCCGCCGGCAACCAGGCGCTGCAGCCGCGGCCCGCGGCCAACCGGATCGTCGCGAGCTCCAACGTGACCTTCAACGTGAAGTTCGCAAACCAGGGCGACAACCCGGAGACCGACGTCCGCGTGCGAATCCGCATCCGCGGCGCGGGCGACACGATCACGGTGCAGAAGACCGTCGACCAGACGCTCCCGAAGGCCGAGACGACGGTCGCCGTCCCGCTCGGCCAGGCCGCGCCGCTGAGCGCCGCGGTGACGATCACCGTCGAGGTGCTGCCGGTCCCGGGCGAGAAGAACACGACGAACAACTCGCAGGACTTCTCGGCGCTGTTCACGCGTTCGTAGCGGACCTCCACGGTACGGTTTGCCCCGATGGGTGACGAGCTCAGCTCAACCGTCGGCGTCGTGGCGCTCGCCGCCGCCGCCGTGGCCTTCCTCGCGTTGTGCCTCAGCGTCGTGCTGTTCCGGCAGTTGCGCCGGCTGCGCGCCGACCAGCACGTGATCCTCGGCGAGGAGCGCGCGGACCTCGTGTCGCACGCCGCCACCCTCGACGCCTCCTTCCGGACGCTGCACGACGCCGTCACCGACATCGCCGCCCGCCTCGACGCACGCGTGGGCGTCGCCGAGGCACGCCTCGACGGCGCGATCGCCCATTGCGGCCTCATCCGCTACGACGCCTACAACGAGATGTCCGGGCGCCAGTCCACCTCGATCGCGCTGCTCGACAGCTCGAAGTCCGGCGTCGTGCTCTCCTCGATCCACCATCGCGACCAGGCGCGGCTGTACGCCAAACAGGTGTCCGACGGCAAGGGCGAGCTGCGCCTGTCTCCCGAGGAGGAGGAAGCCCTCCGCCTCGCGATGTCCTGATGCGCCTCGGATACCTCGGGCCGGCGGGCACGTTCTCCGAGGACGCCGTCCGCTCGTCGCCCGACGCCGAGCTGGCCGAGCTCGTCGCGCTGCCCACCGTGCACGACACGGTCATGGCGGTCCACGACGGCAGCGTCGAGCGCGCGGTCGTCCCGATCGAGAACGCGCTCGAGGGGCCGATCGGCGTGACGCTCGACACGCTCGCCGACGACGGCACGGACGTCGCGATCGTCGGCGAGGTCGTCATCGCCGTCTCGCCCTGCCTGATCGTCCGCGACGGGACGAGGCTCGAGCAGATCGAGCGCGTCGTGTCGCACCCGCAGCCGCTGTCGCAATGCGCGCGCTTCCTGCGCGAGCGCCTCCCGGACGCCATGATCGCCGCCGCCGACTCGACCGCCGAGGCCGTGCGCATCGTCGCCGCCGAGTCCGCACCGTGGGCGGCGCTCGGCACCCGGCGGGCCGCCGAGCTCTACGGCGCGCGCGTGCTCGTCGAGGGCGTGGAGGACGAGCCCGGCAACGCGACGCGCTTCGTCTGGCTGGCCCGCGAGCCGCTGGCCTCCGACCCCGGCGGCGCGAGCAAGACGTCGCTGGCGTTCTGGGGCGCCGGCGACGACAGCCCCGGCTGGCTCGTGCGCTGTCTCTCGGAGTTCGCGTTCCGCGGCGTGAACCTCACGAAGATCGAGTCGCGGCCGCTGCGCGCGCGTTTGGGGCACTACCGCTTCTTCGTCGACTGCGAGGGCGACGCGCGCGAGGCGCGCGTCGCGTCCGCTGTCGACGGTCTGCGCGCCCACTGCGAGCAGGTGAAGATCCTCGGTTCCTACCCCATCGCCCGTCGGCCCGATTAGACTTCCGCGGGCGTCATGGCGACCCACTCCACGCCACCAGGCCCAGCGGGGTTCGCGCCGCATCCGGAGCACCGGCGGCGCGGACGTGAGTCTGGCCGTGTGCTCGTCCTGAACGCCACGTATGAGCCGATCAACGTGTGCACCGTGCGCCGCGCCGCCGTTCTCCTGCTCAAGGAGAAGGCGGAGATCATCGAGCACTCGGCGCTCGAGCTGCGCTCCGAGCACTCGACGCTGCCGCGGCCCGTCGTCATCCGCCTCGTGACATTCGTCAAGGTTCCCCGCGACACGCACCGCCGCAAGATCACGCGCCGCGCCGTGTTCGCCCGCGACGGCTGGGCCTGCCAGTACTGCGGGGCGCGCTCGAACCTCACCGTCGACCACGTCATCCCGCGCTCCAAGGGCGGCGCATCGACGTGGGAGAACATCGTCGCCTCATGCGCTCCGTGCAACCGCCGCAAGGGCGACATGCTGCCCCAGAAGGTCGGCATGCACCCCCGCCACCCCCCGCGCGTCCCGCACCCGCAGGTCTTCATCCACGTGGCGAGCCCGACGATCCCGCCGGCGTGGAGGCAGTGGCTGCCCGAAGCGGCGTAGGGCGCGCGCCGCGACGCGCGCCTCGCGACGCCTACGGTGGGATCCAACTGCATCGCTGAGGAAAAGGGTCGGATTGCTGCGGGCGGTCGCCGGGCGCGAGCCCTTCCATCCCGGAGGTGCTAGCGAATGCCAGCCCTGTGCTAGCACCGGCTAGCAGTGCGGGCAAAAGGACCCCGCGTGTCCGCCAGGGCCCGCGGCGGCCATCCGCACGAGGGCCGCGCGGGGTCTGAACCCCTTCCTCCAGCGATGCCGTTCGCCGCGTTGGCGCCCGAGATCGCCGCCCGAGTCGCCACCCCCGCGACCGCTGCCGCGCGCCGGCGCCCCACAACGACGAGAGGCGCCCCGTGGGGCGCCTCTCGCGCACTGCCTGACTGGACTGAAAGCCCGAGCTGGATTCTGCGTCGTGCGTGCATGCCGGTGGGACCAGTCCGGCATCCTGCTCGGGGGTGGCCCGGTTTGGATTCGCTGGGCGGAGCCAGCCTTCCCGACCTAGCGGCCGAGCACCTCCAGGGTCCCGCAAGAACTTGAGCTGATTCGGACCACCTCCTTTCTCTGGTCTCAGAAATGCTAGCGAACGGCGGCGACGCCGTGGGCCGATTCAGCGCGGCTCGGCGCCGTCGGATTCGTCTGCGACCGAAAGCCCGGCGTCGTCGGCCTCGCCGTTGACCGGCCCCGACTCGACGACGAGGGCGACAGCGGAGACGAGATCGTCATCCTTCATGTTCATGAGCCGCACCCCCTGCGCCAGCCGGCCGTAGCGGCTGATGCCCCGGACGGCGGTGCGCTGGACCATCCCGCTCTGCGAGATGAACACGAGCTCCTCGTGCTCACGGACGACGAGCGCGCCGGCGAGGGCGCCCTTGGCGTCGGTGAGCTTGATCGTCCCGACGCCCATGGCGCCGCGCTTGGTCTTGCGGTACTCCGCGATCGACGTGCGCTTGCCGAAGCCGTTCTCGGTGACCACGAGCAGCTCCTGGTCGTCGCGGGCGACGTCCATCACGAGCACGGCGTTGTCGGGCTGGTCGACGTTCATCCCGCGCACGCCCGAGGTGTCGCGGCCCATCGAGCGCACGTCGGACTCGTTGAAGCGCACCGCCTGCCCCTTGCGCGAGACCATGAGGATGTCGTCGTCGCCGCTCGTGCGCCGGACGCTGACGAGCTCGTCGTCGTCGCGGATGTTGATCGCGATGATCCCGTCGGCCTTGATCGGCGTGTTGTAGGCCAGCAGCTCGGTCTTCTTCACGATGCCCTTGCGCGTGGCGAAGATCACGTAACGCCCCTCGGTGAAGTCGCGCGTGGAGAGCACGGACTGGATGCGCTCGCCCTCGCGCAACGGCAGGATGTTCACGAGCGCCCGGCCCTTCGCGGTCCGCGATGCCTCCGGCAGCTCGTAGACCTTGGAGCGGTACACCTTGCCGCGGTTGGAGAAGAAGAGCAGGTAGTCGTGCGAGGACGTCACGAAGAGGTGCTCGATGAAGTCGCCGTCCTTCATGTCCATCCCGGTCACCCCGCGCCCGCCGCGCTGCTGGGCGCGATAGGTCGTGAGGGGGAGGGACTTGATGTAGCCCGACTTCGTGATCGTGATGACCATCTGCTGCTCGGGGATGAGGTCCTCGATGCCGATCTCGTCCTCGGAGTCGGCGATGACCGTGCGGCGCTCGTCCCCGAAGCGGTCGGCGATCTCCTCGAGCTCCTCCTTGATGATCGCGAAGATGCGTCCCTCGTCGCCGAGGATCGCGCGCAGCTCGCCGATGCGCTCGACCTTGTCGGCGTGCTCGGTCTTGATCGCGTCGGCCTCCAGCGCGGTGAGCTGCGACAGGCGCAGGTCGAGGATCGCCGACGCCTGGATCTCGCTGAGTGCAAAGCGGGCGACGAGCTCCACCCGCGCGCTGGTGCGGTCGCGCGACCCGCGGATGAGCTCGATGATGGCGTCGAGGTTGTCGAGGGCGATCAGCAGCCCCTCGAGCACGTGCACCCGGCGCTCGAGCTCGCGCAGCTCGTGCTTCGTGCGCCGGACGATGACCTCGCGCTGGTGCTGCACGTAGTACTTGATGACGTCGCGCAGGTTCAGCGTGCGCGGGACGTTCTCGACGAGCGCGACGATGTTCACGCCGAACGTCGTCTGCAGCGGCGTGTGCTTGTAGAGCTGGTTGAGGACGACCTCGGGGATCTCGTCGCGCTTGAGCTCGATGACGACGCGCATCCCGCCACGCTCGGAGGAGTGGTCCTCGAGGTTGGAGATCCCGGTGATCTTCTTCTCCACGACGAGGTCGCGGATCTTGACCATCAGGCCGGTGTCGCCGCCCTTCTTCACCGCGTAGGGCAGCTCGGTGACGATGATCGCCTCCTTGCCGCGCCCGATGTCCTCGGTGTGCGCCTTGCCGCGCACGCGCACGCGCCCGCGCCCGGTCTCGTAGGCGTCGAGGATGCCCTGACGGCCGAGGATGATCCCGCCGGTCGGGAAGTCCGGGCCCGGCATGTGCCGCATGAGCTCGGCGACCTCGATCGCCGGGTTGTCGATGAAGGCGATGACCGCCGCGACGACCTCGCGCAGGTTGTGCGGCGGGATGTTCGTCGCCATCCCGACCGCGATCCCCGACGAGCCGTTGACGAGGAGGTTCGGAAAGCGCGCCGGCAGGACCGTCGGCTCCTGCTTGCGACCGTCGTAGTTCGGGACGAAGTCGACCGTGTCGGCGTCGAGGTCGCGCAGCATCTCCATCGCGATGCGCTGCAGGCGGGCCTCGGTGTAGCGCATGGCCGCCGGCGGGTCGTCGTCGATCGAGCCGAAGTTCCCCTGGCCGTCGACGAGCTGGTAGCGCATGGAGAACTCCTGCGCCAGGCGCGCGAGCGCGTCGTAGATCGCCGAGTCGCCATGCGGGTGGTAGTTGCCCATGACGTCGCCGACGATCGACGCGCACTTGCGATACGGGCGCGTCGGCGTCAGGCCGTTCTCGGACATCGAGAACAGCACCCGGCGGTGCACGGGCTTCAGGCCGTCGCGGACGTCGGGCAGCGCGCGCCCGACGATCACGGACATCGCGTAGTCCAGGTACGCGGAGCGCATCTCGTCCTCGAGCGCGCGCGGCTCGATGTTGCCGCCGCTCGAGAATGTCGATCGATGCCATGGGTGGGTTTAACTGCTCCTAGACGTCGAGGTTGGCGACGAGGCGGGCGTTGTCCTCGATGAACTGGCGGCGCGGCTCGACCATGTCGCCCATGAGCGTCGAGAAGATCTGGTCGGCCTGCGCGGCGTCCTCGATGTTCACCTGCGCGAGCGTCCGCGTCGCGGGGTCCATCGTCGTGTCGCGCAGCTGCGAGGCGTTCATCTCGCCGAGGCCCTTGAAGCGCTGCAGCGTGATCCCCTTCTGCGCGACCGCGAGCACGGCGTCGCGCAGTTCCTGGAAGGACACCGCGTCGTCGGTCGTATCACCGAGCTTGACGGTGAACGGCGCCCGGCCGGCGAGCTCGATGAGCTGCGCGTGCACGCGGGTGAACTGGCGGTAGTCCTGGGCGCCGAACAGCCGCGTCGGGATCGGCAGCGAACGGGCCAGGCCGGTCTTCGTCTCGACCGCGCGGACGGTCAGCGTCGTCTCGTCGCGGCGCTCGAGCGTCGTCTCATAGGGCGCGTTCTCGATCCCGACGCGCTCGATGAGGTCGACCGCGGCGGCCACGGTGTCGACCTGCTCGTCGAGGATCCCCGACTCCTCGAGGAACCCGACGGTGTCGTGCCCGTACTCGGCGCGCAGCGTCGCCGACCAGCCCTCGTACTGCTTGAGCAGCCGCGAGAAGCGCTGCCAGCGCGCCTCGGTGAGCTTGAACTGCGTCCCGTGGCGGTCGAAGGTGACGATCTTCTCGAGCTTGTCGGAGAGCAGGTAGTCCTCGAGCTCGGAGTCCTTCTCGATGTAGCGCTCGCTGGAGCCCTGCTTCAGGCGGTACAGCGGCGGCTTGGCGATGTAGATGTAGCCGGCCTCGATGAGCTCGGGCATCTCGCGGAACAGCAGCGTGAGCGCGAGCGTGCGGATGTGGGCGCCGTCGACGTCGGCGTCCGTCATGAGGATGATCTTGTGGTAGCGCGCCTTCGTGATGTCGAACTCGTCGCGCACGCCGGTCCCGATCGCCGTGATGAGCGCCTGGATCTCGAGGTTCTTGAGGACCTTGTCGATCCGGCTCTTCTCGACGTTGAGGATCTTGCCGCGCAGCGGCAGGACGGCCTGCGTGTTGCGGTCGCGCCCCTGCTTGGCCGAGCCGCCGGCGGAGTCGCCCTCGACGATGAAGATCTCGGCGAGCGACGGGTCCTTCACGGAGCAGTCGGCGAGCTTGCCCGGCAACGTCGAGTTCTCGAGCGCCGACTTGCGGCGGGTGAGGTCGCGGGCCTTGCGCGCGGCGGCGCGCGCCTGCGCGGCCGAGACCGCCTTGCGGATGATCGCGTTGGCCTCCGACGGGTTCTCCTCGAGGAACTCGCCGAGCCGGTCGTAGACGATCGAGCGCACGAACCCCTCCATGCCGGGGTTGCCGAGCTTCGTCTTCGTCTGACCCTCGAACTGCGGGTCGGTGAGCTTCGCCGAGATGACGGCGGTCAGCCCCTCACGCACGTCTTCGCCGGTGAGGTTGTCGTCCTTCTCCTTCAGGAGCCCGCGCGCCTTGGCGTAGCGGTTCAGGACGGTCGTCAGCGCCGAGCGGAAGCCGGAGAGGTGCGAGCCGCCCTCGTGCGTGTTGATGTTGTTCGCAAAGGAGAACACCGACTCCTGGTAGGTCGTGTTCCACTGCATCGCGACCTCGACGGCGCCCTCGGCGCTGTCGCCCTCGAAGTAGACGACCTTGCGGCCGATCGACTCCTTGTTGGCGTTGAGGTGGCGGACGAAGTCCTCGATGCCGCCGTCGTACTTGAACTCCGCGCGGGCGCCCTCGCCGCGCTCGTCGACGAGCGTGATCCGCAGGCTGCGGGTGAGAAAGGCGGTCTCGCGCAGGCGCTGCTCGAGCGTGGAGAAGTCCAGGTCGGTCGTCTCGAAGATCTCGGCGTCGGGACGGAACGTCATCGTCGTTCCGGTCTCCGTCGTGGCCGCGCCGCGCTGCAGCTGGTTCTGGGGGATGCCGCGCTCGTAGTCCTGCGTCCAGACGTGGTCGTCGCGGCGGACCTCGATGTGCAGCATCTCCGACAGCGCGTTGACGACCGAGGCGCCGACGCCGTGCAGGCCGCCGGAGACCTTGTAGCCGCCGCCGGTGCCGAACTTGCCGCCGGCGTGCAGGACCGTCAGGACGACCTCGACGGCCGGGCGCTGCTCCTTCTCCATGATCGCCACGGGGATGCCGCGGCCGTCGTCGGCGACCGTGACGGAGTTGTCGGGATGGATCGTCACCGACACCGTGTCGCAGTGGCCGGCGATGGCCTCGTCGACGGAGTTGTCGACGAGCTCGTAGACGAGGTGATGCAGGCCCCGGACGCCGGTCGACCCGATGTACATGCCGGGTCGCTTGCGGACCGCCTCCAAGCCCTCCAGGACGGTGATGTCCTGGGCGTCATAGGAGCCCGCGCCGGTCTTGCCGTCGAGCTTGTTGTCGTCCTTCGCCAACTGATCCTCCGAACGTGAAGAAGCCCCGAGCTCGCGTCACGCTCCGACGCGCCGGGGCCGGTCCATCTGCTTGTCATAAGGATAGCACAAGGTAGTCACAAACTCGCCACGGAGAGCGCTACGAAAGTCCTGCAAAACAGCCTTAAATCAGCGGCCTGCGGTGGGTCGTCTGGGGCGCCGCCGATCGGCCGCGACGCAGCGGACCGCGCGAACCCGCTCGGAGCCGAGCGCCGAGTTGATCTGCGCGACGAGCGCGGGGCCCATGAGGTCGATCTCCTGCATCCAGACAGCGGACGCGCAGCGCAGCGTGACGGTGCCGTCGCGCTCGGACACCGGGTGTGCCTCGGCGGCGATCGCGGCGCCCGCCGCAGGCTCCCAGACGCGCTGCACGTCGGCCAGCAGCGTCGCCGGCGCGAGGCGCGAGGCGAGCGCCTCGACGGCCGGCCCGAGCGGGCGTGGGGCGCGCCGGCGCGTCATGCCGGCACCGCGTCGGGCAGGACCGTTCCGGCCGCCACGGAGAGGCGGGCGACCTCCGGGTCGTCGGCGCCCGGGACATGTGCCAGATCGGTCGTCGTGATGATGCTCTGGCCCGACTCCCGGAGCATCCCGGCCAGCAGCGCCCGGCGATCGGGGTCGAGCTCGCTCATGACGTCGTCGAGGACCATGAGCGGGACGGCTCCGCGCGTGGCCGCCAGCGTCTCGCGCTCGGCGAGCAGCAGCGCGAGCAGCGCCAGGCGCTGCTCGCCCTGGGAGCCGTAGGCGCGCAGCTCGCGTCCCTCGCGCAGGAGCGCCAGGTCGTCGCGGTGCGGGCCGTGCCCCGTGAAGCCCCGCTCGAGGTCGGACTCCGTGCGCTCGGCGAGCTCGGCGGCAAGACCGGCGGCGTCCGCTGCGCGCGAGCGCGGCCGGTAGCGCAGCTCGGCCTGTGCGCCGAGGCCCAGGGCCCCGGCGATCGCCGCGAAGCGCGGTGCCAGCAGGTCGACGACCGTCGCGCGGTCGTCGCGCAGCTCGATCCCGTGGCGCGCGAGCTCGGCGTCCCAGGCGGGCAGCGAGCTGCGCGAGGCGCGCCCGCTGCGGATGCCGGCCAGCAGCGCGTTGCGCTGGGCGAGCGCGCGGCCGTACGCGCGACGCGTGGCGGCGCGGGCCGGCCAGCTCGCGGCGACGACCTGGTCGACGTGCGAGCGCCGCAGCGCCGGCGGGCCCTTCACGAGCTCGAGGCGGTCGGGCATGAACACGCACACCAGCGGGCGCGTCTGCACGTCGACGAGGCGCTCCACGGTCACGCCGTCGGCCTGCAGGCGCTTGGCGTCCCCGGGCGCGAAGCCCACCGCGAGCGCATGCGCACGCCCCTCCTCGTCGCGCAGGTCGACCTCGACGCGCGTCGTCGCGGCGTCGAAGCGCACGACCTCGCGCTCGTTGGACGTACGGCACGAGCGCCCTGTGCACCCGAAATACAGGCCCTCGACGAGGTTCGTCTTGCCGGCCCCGTTGGCGCCGTGCACGACCGTCAGGCCCGGGCCCAGCTCGACGTCGACCGACGCGTAACTGCGGAAGTCGCGCAGCCGCAGACGGGTCGCGATCATGCGGCGCTCAGACGTTGAGCCTGATCGGCATGATGAGGTACAGGAAGCCGCTGCCGTCGGCGGACTCGATGAGGCCGGGGCGCAGCGGGCTGATGAGCTTGAGCACGAGGTCGGTGCCCTCCGCGCTCTCCAGGCCGTCGCGCAGGAACTCGGGATTGAAGCCGATCTCGAACGATTCGCCCGCGAACGGAACCGGCAGGGACTCCCGCGCCTCACCGACGTCGGGGGTCTGGGCCGAGACCGTCAGCTCGCCCTCCCCGAACAGCAGGCGCAGCGGCGCGTTCTTCTGGGCCATGAGGCTGATACGCCGCACGACCTCTGTGATCTCGCTCGACGACAGGGTCAGCTCGTGCTCGTAGGCGTCGGGCAGCAGCTGGCGATAGTTCGGGAACTGACCGTCGATGAGGCGCGACGAGAGGATGTCGCCGGCGACCTCGAACACGATCTGGTTGGACCGCACCGAGACCGTGAGCGTCTCGGCGTCGCCGCCCTGCGCGATGCGGGCGAGCTCCTGGAGCGCCCGGGCGGGGACGTTGGCCTCGAAGCCGCCCTCCAGCGGCGACTCGAGCTTGGTCTCCTTGACGCTGAGCCGGTAGGAGTCCGTGGCCACCATGCGCAGGTCGGCACCGGACGCCGAGACGAGGATGCCGGTGAGGATCGGGCGCGTCTCGTCTCGCGACGCCGATCGCGCCACGCGGTTGATCGTCTCGACGAACGCGGCGGCCGGCACGTCGACGACGTTCTCGCCACCGGGCTCGGGCAGCGGCGGGAAGTCCTCGGCGCGCAGCGTGCGGATGTGAAACGTCGCCGAGCCGCTGACGACCTCGACGTCCTGCTCGGCGGCGCGCAGCTCCAGCGTCGCCTGGTCTCCGGGCAGCGAGCGCGCGACCTCGAGCATGAGCCGCGCCGGCAGCACGACGGTGCCCTCGCGCTCGACCGTCGCCTTCAGCGGAACGCGCAGCCCGATCTCCATGTCGGTGGCACGCAGCTCGGCGCCGTCGGCACCGGCGCTGAGCTGGACGCCCGAGAGCGCCTGGACGGCGCTGCGCGTCGAGGCGACGCGCGAGACGACGCCGAGCTGCGCGAGGAGGTCCGCGCATGACGTCGAGAGCTTCACGATGAACACCTCATGGATTGGATGGAGGTCATAGGGCGTGTTGAAGTGTGCAGAACCACGAGAACGAGCGGAGAACGCTGGAGAAGTGCGCGGCGGGGGTGGGCAGAGTGTGTCAAGTTCGACGGTCGCTCAGCCGGGTTCTGCGAGGCGGCGCTCGAGATCACGCACGAGGGCCTGCGCGGCGGGGTCTGCGGCGATGCGCTCGCCGGCCTTGCGGCAGGCGTACATGACCGTCGTGTGGTTGCGCCCACCGAAGCTCTCGCCGATGGCCGGGAGGGTGGCGCCGGTGTGCTCGCGAGCGAGGTACATGGCGACCTGGCGCGCCCATGCGAGCCGGTGCGTGCGCGAGCCGGACAGGAGCTCCTCGCGACTGACGTCGAAGACCTCGCAGGCCAGTTCCTGCACGCGGGCGATCGTCGGGACGGCGCCCGGCGCGGGCACGGCGTGGGGGTAGAGGCGGGCGAGGACCTCGTCGGCCAGCGCCGCGTCGATCGCCCGGCCGGTGAGCGAGTGGTAGGCGACGACGCGGATGAGCGCGCCCTCGAGCGTCCGCGCGTTGGCGGTGATGCGGTGGGCGATCGCGTGCAGGGCGCCCTCGTCGGAGAGGACGATCCCGTCGTGCTGGACGCGCTTGCGCAGGATCGCCAGGCGCGTTGCGAGGTCGGGCGCCTCGAGCTCGGCGACGAGGCCGGACTGGAAGCGCTCGAGCAGCCGCTCCTCGAGCGCCGCCATGTCGGCGGGCAGGCGGTCGCACGTGAGCACGAGCTGGCTTCCGGTCTCGTGCAGCGCGTTGAACGTGTGAAAGAACTCCTCCTCGGTCTTCGCCTTGCGCTGGAGGAACTGGACGTCGTCGATGAGCAGGACGTCGGTGTCGCGGAAGCGTGCCTTGAAGCCCTCGATGTCGCGTGTCTGCAGCGCCGCGACGAACTCGTTCGTGAAGCGCTCGGCCGTCGTCGAGCGCACGCGCAGGCCACCGCCATGGGCGAGGACGTAGTTGCCGATGGCGTGCAGCAGGTGGGTCTTGCCGAGCCCCGGCGCCCCGTAGAGGAAGAGCGGGTTGTACGCCTGGCCCGGCAGCTCGGCGACCGCGAGCGCGGCCGCGTGCGCGAAGCGGTTGGACGCGCCGATGACGAACTGGTCGAACGTGAGCTTGGGATGGAACTCACACTCGTCGGCCGGCGCGTCGTCGGAGGCCGGCTGCGCGCGCGCCCCGGGCCCGGGCACCGGGGCGTCGGGCGCGACGATGTCGACGACGGTCTGCGGGCCGAGGACGGCGGCGGCGCAGGTCTGCAGCACGCGCGAGAAGCGGTCGGCGACCCAGCTGCAGATCTCCTCGGGCGCCGCGACGATGAGCGTGTCGCCGACGATCGCGCGCGGCCGTAGCGGCGCCAGCCAGATCTCGAACGTCGAATCCGGCACTGCGCTGCGCAGCTGTGCGGTGATCAGGGCCCAGTCGTGCGCGAGCTGCGGCGAGACGGCAGGCGTGATCGGCTCCTTCGGAGATCGTGCGGCGACGAGACGGCGGGGGGCCGGTGCAGCGGCCCGGAGGGGGGCGAATATACCAGCGCCCCACGGGCGCTCGGAGGCCTCGGGCAGGCCGGTCGCGCGAGAGTCCGCACAGCGCGGGAAAAACCTCCGGGACGGCTCCGGGCCCCCGTCCGCTAGGATCCCGCGTCGCATGAAGCGCACCTATCAGCCCAAGAAGCGCAAGCGCGCCCGCACGCACGGGTTCCGCCAGCGCATGCAGACCAAGGCCGGCCGCCAGACGCTCAAGCGTCGGCGCGCCAAGGGCCGCAAGCGGCTGACCGTCTGAGCACCGGCGCCGCATCCAACGGGTGCGCGCGACGGTCTAGGCTCCGATCCGTGGACGAGCAGCTTCCCCGCGCCTCGACGCCGCGCCGGCCCCGCCGCGGGCGCCTGTCGCGCAGCGCGGAGTTCGAGCGCGCCTACCGCCAGGGCCGCTCGCACGCGAACAGGCACTTCGTCGTCTACGCCTTCCCGCGTGAGGGCGAGGACGCCGCCCGGCTCGGGCTGTCGGTGTCGCGCAAGGTCGGGAGCGCGACGGAGCGCAATCGGGTCAAGCGACTCGTGCGCGAGGCCTTCGACGCGGAGGCGCAGGTCGTCCCGGCGGGCCACGACGTCGTGGTGGTCGCCCGCCCGAGCGCGCGCGAGCTCGCCGAGCGCGAGGGGCTGCAGGGCGTGCGCGGGGCGCTGCGAGAGCTCTTCGAGAAGGCCGGCGCCCGATGAGGCCGGCGACGCGCATCGTGCAGGCGCCGATCGTCCTGTACCAGCGCGTGATCTCGCCGGCGCTGCCGCGCCGCTGCCGCTATGAGCCGACGTGCTCGGCCTACGCGGTCGAGGCGCTGCGGGAGTTCGGCATACTTCGCGGGCTCGTGCTGGCGACCTGGCGGCTGGTGCGCTGCAACCCGTTCAGTCACGGCGGCTACGACCCCGTGCGGGACCAGCGCCTGTTCCGCGCCCGCCCCTCCACGCCACACCCCTCATGAACCTGCCCATCGCCCTCCTCCCGCCGATCGAGCTCATCGTCGAGGCGCTGAAGCCGGTCCTCATCTTCATCCACGACACGCTCGGCGTGAGCTGGGGCTTCTCGATCGTCCTGCTCACCGTCGTGGTCCGAGCGGCGATGGCTCCGCTGACGGTGAAGCAGTTCAAGTCCATGCAGGCGATGGTCCGGGTGGCGCCGCAGCTCAAGGAGCTGCAGGCGAAGTACAAGGAGGACAAGCAGCGCCAGCAGCAGGAGGTCATGAAGTTCTACGCGGAGAACAAGATCAACCCCTTCGCGTCCTGCCTCCCGCTCGTCGCTCAGCTGCCGTTCTTCATCGGGCTGTTCTACCTGCTGCAGAGCGATCTGCGAAACGAGATCTGCGGGCAGACGGCGAAGGCATGCGGGGAGCTCGTGAACAAGACCGGCGACGAGAGGTTCCTCTTCGTCCCGGACCTCACGAACAACGCCCACGGCAGCGTGCTCGTCGTGCTCATCGTGCTCTACATCGGCTCGCAGCTGCTGTCGAGTCTGCTGACCCCGTCGACGGCGGACCGCAACCAGCGGATGCTCATGTACGGCCTGCCGTTCGTCTTCACGTTCTTCATCATCAACTTCCCGGCCGGACTCATCGTCTACTGGATCACCACGAACCTGTGGACCGTCGGGCAGGGCTACATCCTGCGGCGGAGGATGGGCCCGATCTCGGCTCCGAAGTCCGTCGCGGTGGCCGACGGCCTCGCCGGAGGCCTCGGCGGCGGCGGGAGCGGTGCCGCCGCGGGCGGGATCAGCGGGATGTTCGGCAAGCTCATGGCCGGCGCTGCGAACGGAGCCGCCGACAAGGGCTCCGACGCCGGCTCGAAGGCCGGCGTGGGGGCGGCGTCGAGGACCAAGACCAAGCCCGATCCAAAGGCCAAGGCGACCACGCCCAGTGGGCCGCCGCCGCGCCCGCCGCGCCAGAAGAAGAAGCGCTCCGGGAGGCGGCGATGAACGCGGAGGCCGGCGGTCCGTCCGAGGCCGTCCAGGAATTGCTTCATCGCGTCGTCGAGGCGCTGGGGCTCGACGCGACGGTCGAGGTGACCGACGACGGCGAGACGTGCACGGGCACGGTCAGCGGGGAGGATCTCGGGCTGTTCATCGGGCGCCACGGGCAGACGATCGATGCCGTCCAGCACCTCGCGCAGCGCGCAGCCGGCCCGCGGACCGGCGATGATGCGCGGCGGATCGTCATCGATGCCGAGGGCTACCGCGAGCGGCGCGAGCAGATGCTCCAGCGCCAGGCCGATCAGGCGGTCGAGGACGCCCTGCGCTACGACCGCCCCGTGGCGCTGGACGCGATGACGGCGAGCGAGCGGCGGCTCGTGCACGAGTACCTGCGCGATCACGGAGGCGTGCAGACGTACTCCGAAGGCGACGAGCCCGATCGCCACCTCGTGGTTGCTCCGCTGCCATAGGCGTCCGGCGTTTCACGTTTTTCTCCCCGGTGAAACACTTCCCGGGATGCTGACCGAGACCGAGCGCGGCCTCGTGGCCGGGATCCTCATGAGCGAGGGCTCCTTCGGCGGCGACGGCAAGCAGCCGCACGTCATGCTCCGCAAGCACGTGCGCCACGAGTCGCTCATGCGCTGGCTGGTCGCGCGCTTTCCGCGCTCGCGCCTCTACGGGCCCTATCACCACGGCGACCGCTCGTACTACCAGTGGGTCGCCCGCGGCCCGGCGCTCGTCGAGGACGTCCTGCCGGTGCTCGAGGAGCTCGTGGTCCCCGAGCTCGATGCGCACGCCGCGGCCCGCCTGGCGGACATGCGCGAGCGCTACGGGGCGTACATCGCCCGCACGAGGGCTCGGGGCGCGGCATGAACCGCGCAGCGCGCGTTGCCGCCGGGCTCTCGCGACTGGCCGAACGCTTCGACCTGCCTGCGGCCGCGATCGGGCAGCTCGACGTGCTGCTGGAGGTCGTCGCGACCGACCCCGTGGCCCCGACGGCGGTGCGCGAGCGCGTGGACGCGCTCGACACGCACGTCGCCGACGCGCTCGTGGCCCTCGAGCTCGACACCGTGCGCTCCGCGACGCGGATCGCCGACCTCGGATCCGGGGCGGGCTTCCCGGGCCTCGTCCTCGCGGCCGCCCTGCCACACGCACGCGTCGCACTCGTGGAGAGCAGCCACCGCAAGTGCGAGTTCATCGAGCGCGCGATCGCGCGCATGGGCGTCGAGAACGTCACGGTCGTCTGCGACCGCGCGGAGTCCTGGCAGGTGGGCCTGGGCGCGCACGACCTCGTCACCGCCCGCGCGCTGGCCGCGCTGAACGTCGTCGTCGAGTACGCGGCCCCGCTGCTCGCCCAGGGCGGGACGCTCGTGGCCTGGAAGGGCCGGCGCGACCCCGGCGAGGAGGCCGACGCCGCCGCCGCCGCCGCAGCGACCGGCCTGCAGCCCGCGGCGATCGTCCCGGTCCGGCCCTGGGAGGGCGCCGAGCACCTCCATCTGCACGCCTACTCCAAGGTCGGTCCGACCCCGAACCGATTCCCGCGCCGACCCGGCATGGCCGGCAAACGCCCCGTGCGAGCGCAGAAATGAGCCGCAACTGCGGCGTTCGCGCCCGAACCATCGCAGTCTCCGACGCCCCGCGGCGGTACCGTTGACGCCCATGGGCACCGTCTACGCGATCGCCAACCAGAAGGGCGGTGTCGGCAAGACGACGACCGCCGTCAATGTCGCCGCGTGCATCGCGGAGGCGGGCTTCGCGACGCTGCTGATCGACATCGACCCGCAGGCCAATGCGACGCTCGGCATCGGTGCCGCCAAGGACCTCGAACCGAACATCTACGACGTCCTCGCGGGCCGGTCGACGCTCACCGACGCGATCCGCGATACCGCGATCGCGACGCTCAAGCTCGTGCCGGCGCACCCGGACCTCGCGGGCGCCAATGTCGAGCTGCCGCGTGAGCCGGGCTCCGAGACGCGGTTGCGCGAGGCGCTCGCCGGGATCCGCGAGCGCTTCGAGTACGTCCTCCTGGACTGCCCGCCCTCGCTCGGCCCGCTCACCGTCAACGCGCTTGTCGCCGCCGATCGCGTGATCGTCCCGGTGCAGACGGAGTACTTCGCCCTGGAGGGGCTCGCCGGCCTGCTCGACACGCTCGCGCTGATCCAGCGCGAGCTGAACCCGCGGCTGACGATCGCCGGCATGCTCCTGACGATGCACGACGGCCGAACGCGCCTGGCGCGCGACGTCGAGCGCGAGGTGCGCGAGCACTTTCCGGCGCTCGTCTTCGACACCGTCATCCCGCGCAACGTGCGCGTCGGCGAGGCGCCGAGCTACGGCCTGCCGGTGACCCACCACGACCCGCACTGCGCCGGCGCGGATGCGTATTTCGAGCTCGCCAAGGAAGTGGTGCGGGCGGGGGCGACGACATGACGAAGGGCGCCCGCGGCATGGGCCGCGGCCTCTCGGCGATCCTCTCGGTCTCGGCGCCCGCCGCCGATGCCGAGGACCTGCGCCGGCTGCCGGTGGAGCTCATCGTGCCCAACCCGAGGCAGCCCCGGCGCGCGATCGACGAGGCGGGCCTCGAGGCGCTGGCGGGCTCCCTGCGCGAGCGCGGGGTGCTGCAGCCGGTGCTTGTCCGCCCGGTCGCCGGCGGCACCTACGAGCTCGTCGCGGGCGAGCGGCGCTGGCGGGCGGCGCAGCTGGCGGGAATGGAGACGATCCCGGCGATCGTCCGCGATCGCGACGACGCCGACGCCCTGCAGGCCGCGCTGATCGAGAACATGGCGCGGGAGGACCTCAACCCGGTCGAGGAGGCGCGCGCCTGCGCCGCGCTCGTCGAGGAGCTCGGCCTCACGCGCGAGACGGTCGGCCTGCGCGTCGGGCGCAGCCGCGTCGCCGTCTCGAACCTCCTGCGCCTGCTCGATCTTCCCGACGAGGCGCTGGAGCTGCTCGAGCGCGGCGAGCTGTCGGCCGGCCACGGGCGCGCGCTGCTGCTCGCCTCCGAGCACGCCGACCGCCGCAGCCTCGCCCGCTCGGCGGCGGCCGAGGGGTGGTCGGTGCGCACGCTGGAGGCGCGTGCGCGCGCCGCGAACGAGCGCGCTCCTGCGCGCCCCGCGGCGAGGAAGGCCGCGCATCCCGACCAGCAGGAGACGGCCGCGGAGATCGCCGAGGCGCTCGGCGCGGCCCTCGGCGTCGAGGTCAGCGTGCGCCCGCGCGGCGGCGGCTACCGCGTCGAGCTGGCCTTCGACGACCCTGCCGAGGCGCTCGCCCTCGCGCGCCGGCTGCGCCCTCGCGCGATCGCGTGAGCGCGCGCTAGACTGCGCGACCCCCAGGGGCGATTAGCTCAGTCGGTTAGAGCGCTTCTCTGATAAGGAAGAGGTCCCAGGTTCGAGTCCTGGATCGCCCACTGCTCGCCGCGGTTGACAGCTCGTCGCGCCGCGCGTTAGCGTCGGCACGTTCGTCGAGCCTCGCGGCCTGCGGGGGACGAACCGAGGAGAAGCATGCCCCGCATGGGCCACGCCGCTGTGTGCAAGCTCGCGTTGGCGACTGCAGTGCTGGCGCTCGCGCCCGCGGCACTCGCGCCGGCATCCACGCTGGATCAGTTCCAGGCGGATACATCGACCTACTCCAACGTGGCCGGCCCGCGCGGCGGTCCCGGCGTCACCCAGAGCCTCGCGCAGACCTTCACGGCGCGGATCAGCGGAACGCTCGAGGGCGTGGAGCTCAATCTGTCCAAGGACACGGCAGGCGAACCACTGGTGGTGGAGCTGCGCGCTGCCGGATCCGACGGCGCTCCCGGGGCGACCGTCCTGGCGCAGACGTATCTCGGGGCGGAGCAGGTCTCGGAAACCGGCGCGTGGCTGGCACTCGGCCTGTCGGCTCCGGTGACTGCGGGCACGGCCTACGCGATCGTCGCCTATACGTCGGGGGGCTCGGTGTACCAGTGGAACAGCGCGAACACCGACAGCTACAGCGGCGGCCAGGGCTTCTTCCAGCCCGCCTCCCCGCCGGGAGCCACCTGGACCATGTCGGTGGGCGACCGGGCCTTCAGGACGTATCTCGCCGCCACGGGCACCGTCCTGCAGTTCATCGACCCGGGATGCTCGACGTGGACGGCTCCCCCCGGGGTTCGCAACGTCCGCGCGCTCGCCACCGGAGCGGCGGGAGCCGCCGTGATCGCTCCGCCCAGTGGCCTACCCTTACCCGATGGGGTAGGTCCTGCCCAAAGTGCCCCGGGTGGCTCGGGTGACGCCATGACCGCGACGATCGCAGGCCTCGCGCCCGCCCAGCAGCTTCGCGTGTGCGTGAACGTGGGTGGTGGCGGGCGCAACGGCAGCGGTGGCCCCGGCGGCGGTGCGTCGGGCGTCGCCCTGGGGCCGGACTTCTCGACCCCGGTCGTCATCGGCGGCGGGGGCGGGGCCTCGGCGCAGCCGCAGTCGCTGATCGGAGCCGCCGCCGGCGGCAACGCGGGCTGGCCGGCCGGCGCCGACGGACAAGGCCCAGAACCAGGCAGAGGCGGCACGCAGTCGGGGCCCGGCGCCGCTGGTGCCGACGGCGAGGGCCCCGGCGCGCCAACAACCGCAGCTGGCCCCGGCGGCGGCGGAACGGGAGCCGGCGTCTACTCTGGCGGAGGCGGAGGCGGCTGGTTCGGCGGCGGCGGCGGCGGCGACCTGAACTCAATCATCCGACTTGGCGGTGGTGGCGGCGGCGGGTCGGACTACTGCGCCGCCTTCGCGTCGCTCTGCAGCCGGACCCCCGGCGGTTCGGGCACCGTCGGCGTGACCCTCACGTACACGGCGGCCGCGCCGACCATCGCCCGGCCGACGGGCGCGCCGTTCGGCGAGCGCCCGCAGGGCGCCCCGCTGGCGGTCTCGTCGTTCACGCAGTCCGCCAGGCGCTGGCGGGCATCGCGCTCCGCGCGCCGCAAGGGGCCGGTCGGGACGACGTTCCGCTTTGCGCTCAACCGCGCGGCGAAGGCGACCCTGACCTTCTACCGGGCGAGCACCGAGCGCCGGCTCGGCGCCCTGACCCGGACCGCGCCGTCGGGGGCGAGCCGGATGCGCTTCACGGGTCGGGTGTCGGCGCGCCTCAGGCTGAGGGCCGGGCGCTACACGGTCATCCTCCGCGCGACCGACGGCATCACGCGCGTGGCCGCCAAGCGGCTGACGTTCACGATCGTGCGCTGATCATCACTCGCGGCAGGCTGCCCCGCCGTGCGCGGTGACGGCGGCCTCGGTGGCGGCGTTTCGCCGTAGCGGCGACCGCTGAGCGCCCTTTACGCTGGAGCCATGTCCGTCGACTCCCCTGACGAGCTGCGCGCGTTGCAGGCCGCCGGTCGCGTCGTCGCCGCGACGATCCGCGCGATGCGCCGCGCGGTGCGGCCCGGCGTCACGACCGCCGAGCTCGACGCGATCGCGCGCCGCGAGTTCGCCCGTGCCGGCGCGCGCTCCGGCCCGCAGCTGGACTACGACTTCCCCGGCGTGACCTGCATCAGCGTCAACGACGAGGCGGTGCACGGGATCCCGGGCCCCCGGCGGCTGCACCGCGGCGATCTCGTCAAGCTCGACGTCACCGCCGAGCTCGACGGCTTCTACGCCGACGCCTGCCGCACGGTCGTCGTCGGCGCCGGCCGGCCGCAGGCGATCCGGCTCGTCCGGGCGGCGGAGCAGGCGCTCGCCCGCGCGCTGGAGGTCGCCACGACCGGCAGCCCGCTGAACGCGATCGGGGCGAGGGTGCAGCGCACAGCGCAGGAGCGCGGGTTCTCGGTGTGCGACGGCCTCATGGGGCACGGCATCGGGCGCCGCATCCACGAGCCGCCCGACGTCCCCAACCGGTACGAGGCCGCGTTGTCCGCCCCGTTGACCGAGGGCCTCGTCATCACGATCGAGCCGCTGCTCGCCGCCGGCGGGCCGGGCGTGCGCCTCGGCCGCGACGGATGGACGGTACGCACCCGCGACGCGTCATGGTCGGCGCACGCCGAGCACACGATCGTCGTGCGTGCGGGCGCGCCGCTCCTGCTGACGGCCTAGTCGCAGGCGTCGCGCGCGGCGGCGACCTGGCGCGCATGGACGAGGTAGCACTCCGCGAAGCGCCGAGCGGCATCGGGGCTGAGCAGGCGCCGGGGATAGCGGAACGTCAGGTGCAGCCGTCCGGCGACGGTGACGGCGCCGAGGCAGAGGCTCAGCGGGGCCCGCGCGGGCGTCGAGAGCCATAGCTCGGTCGCGCCGCCCACGCCGGGGCCGAAGTCGGGCGCAGCGGCCACCGAGCCGACGTTGCAGAGCACCGTCGTGTCGACTCTGCGGTTTCCGGTCAATGGGTGCAGCACGACGATCGACTGCTTGGCCCAGAGCTCGATCAGGTTTGCGCGGTCCAGCGCGGCGATCAGCGCGACCCCGGTGCGGCTGCGCTTGTTGCGCTGGATCTGCTTCGTGATCGTCTCCAGCGCCGAGGTGGGCTCGCGGCGATCGGCCGGGCGCGTCGACATCCGTGCGTTCACGGAGAGGTTCGCGATCCGGTGGGCGTCCCAGCCCTCGGGCCGCAGGTCGGCCGCGACGAGCACGCCGATGCGCCCGCCGGCGACGCCGTGGCGCCCGTTCCAGTCGGCGATCGCGAGATGCAGCGCGGCCAGGAGGACATTCGTGCTGGCCCGCGCCTGCCCGACGTCGACCAGGCGCTCGGTCTCCTGCGCCGTCAGGCCGACGAGGTGCACGCCGTAGCCGGGGTCCTCGCCCGGATCGTCGGCGGCCAGCCGCGCCGGCCGGTCGCGGGCGTTGCGCAGCGCCTCGACGAGGCGGGAGTAGATCCGTGCCGCGCGCGAGCGCTGCACGGCCGCCGGGCGTACGGCGAGGTCGCCGGCGGCGAGGAAGTCCAGTGGCTCGGCGGCGGCGTCCGCAGCGGCGTAGGCGGCTGCGATCGCCTGCATGACGACGACGGCGCCGAACCCGTCGGTCGCTGCGTGGTTGAGGTTGAGCATGACCACGTCTCCACCCGGCCCGCGGGCGAGGCAGACATGCAGCGGCGGGAAGGCGACGATGTCGATCGGCAGCCCGTGCAGCCGCGTGCGGGCGGCGTCGAGCGCGTGGTCATCGGCGCAGAAGACGACCTCGAGCGGATCGCGGTCCAGGCTGCGGTCCCCGAGCGCCGTGTGGAGCGCGTCGCGCAGCCGCGTCTCATCCAGCCGCCCGTCGAGGCGTGCCTCCAGGTGCACGCTCCACGCCGACGTGGACGGATCGAGCAGCGGCACCGCAACCGGCGCGTCGGGTCCGATCCACTCGCAGTCCAGCTCGCAGCGGTGGTCGCCCTGACGCCCGCGCAGCACCCAGAGGAGGTCCTGCACCATGCCGGCGGCGTTGTGCGCCATCGCCCGGCGCAGCGAGTAGCCCGACGCTCCCCGCTCGACGGTCAGCGGCGACACGCGGTCGACGTGCGCGGCGAGGTGGTTGTCGTCGACGGAGATGTGCAGGCTGTCGGTCGGCACGTTCTCGCGCAGCGACACCATCCCGCGGTGATAGAGCCGCCCGAGACGGCTGTCGCGGTGGAAGCGCCCGCTGACGTCGAGATGGCGCAGCAGCCCGACCGGGTCGACGACGGGCGAGCCGGGTGCCGCGGGAGCGGGCGCCTCGGTGGCCTCCAGACGCGCCTGCAGCGTGTCCTGGTCGTCGCCTCCGGCGACGGCGACGTCGGTCGGCGGCTCGCTCATCCGGCGCACCGTACATAACGGCGGCGGACGGGCGCCGGCTCGCGCGGGCCTCGGCGGTGCGCGGCGGGTCGTCGCGCTCGCGCGGGACTAGGCGGCGTGCGCCAGGCCGTGGCTCGCGAGCAGCAGCGCGCCGAGCTCCTGCGCCTCGCGCGCGGCCCCGCGGTTGCCCTCGTGGGCGGCGACGATCGATCCCTTCATGAGGATGTGCCATTGCGCCGCGAAGCGCGCGGGGTCCTCGATGCCGCCCTCGGCGGCGAGCTCGCGGACGAACGCGCGGACGTTCGCGAGGTGCATCACGCAGGCGATGCGGACGGGGTCCTCGCGATCCTCGAACTCCAGCAGCGAGGTGACGAAGGCGCAGCCCTCGAAGTCCTCGCGGGCGAACCACTCCGAGAAGACGTCGAAGATCGCCAGCAGGCGGCCGGCCGGTGTCGCGGCGCGGTCACGTACCTCGGCCTGCAGCCAGGCCTTCGACCAGCGCTCCTCGCGCAGCGCCATGAACGCCGTCGCAAGCTCGTTCTTGGACCCGAAGTTGCGATAGAGCGTCATCTTCGCCACGTCGGCGCGCACCGTGATGGTGTCCACCCCGATCGCCCGGATGCCCGAGCGGCTGAAGAGGTCATAGGCGGCTTCCAGGATCCGCTCGCGCCCGCTTCCCGGCCGGACGGGAGCCCGCGTCTCGGCTCGCGCCATCGGGCGATGATAGGGGCGCGCGGGCCGGCCCGGGGAAAGAATGTAGCTCGTGTCACAACCACCCGGGCGCCCCGGCCGCGTGCCGGAAGCCGCGGTTGGGAGCGCAGCTATGCTCCCTGGCAATGCAGGAGATGGTCATCTACGGCGTGTCTTTCGACATGGTCGGCAAGCAGCCGATCGTGCTCCTGAAGACCGTCGACAGCAACAAGTTCCTCCCGATCTGGATCGGGCATCCCGAGGCCGCCGCCATCCTGATGAAGCTTCAGGGCGCGAGCACGCCACGCCCGATGACGCATGACCTCCTGTGCGACATGCTCGGCGAGCTCGACGTCCGCTGCACGCAGGTGGCCGTCACCGAGCTGCGCGACAACACGTTCTTCGCGTCGATCACCCTGGCCGTCGACGGCAAGGAGATGGAGATCGACTCGCGCCCCAGCGATGCGCTCGCCCTCGCCGTGCGATCCGGCGCGCCGATCTTCGCCGCCGAGGAGGTCATCGCCGAGTCGGCGATCGAGTTCGAGCACGACGTCGAGGACACCGAGGAGGTCGTCGAGAAGTTCAAGGACTTCCTCGACCAGGTCTCGCCGGAGGACTTCGCCGGCGAAGAGTGAGTGTCGCCGCCTGCGGCGATCGCAGGGCGAAACCGGAAGGCCAAGCCGGCTACAGCGCGAGCGCGACGATGCGCTCGATCAGCGCGTCGAAGCCGATCCCCGCGGCGTCGGCTGCCTGTGGCATGAGCGAGGTCGCGGTCATGCCGGGGATCGTATTGGCCTCGAGGACCGTCAGCTCGCCGGTGCCCTCGCAGAACATGAGGTCGATGCGCGCGAAGCCACGGCAGCCCAGCACGCGCCAGACGTCCAGCGCGATCTCCTGCGCGCGCGCCGTGATCTCCCCGGGCAGCTCGGCGGGGCAGACGAACTCCGTGCGCCCGATCTCATAGCGCGCCTCGAAGTCGTAGAAGTCCTCCTCGCGCGGCACCGCCTCGACGACCGGCAGCGCCTCGCCGTCGAGGATCGAGACCGCGAGGTCGCGCCCGTCGACGTGGTGCTCGAGCAGGACCTTGTCGCCATAGGAGAAGGCCGCCACGAGCGCGCCCGGCACGTCCTTCGCCGACGCCGCGAACTTGATGCCGAGCGCCGATCCCTGGCTCGACGGCTTGACGACGATCGGGTACTCCAGGCGCTCCTCGATCGCGGGCAGCGCGTCGGCGGCGCCGAGCTCCTTGAAGGCCGTCTCGTTGAAGGCGAAGAAGTCCGGCGTCGGGATGCCGGCGTCGAGCATGTGGTGCTTGGCGAGGACCTTGTCGGCGCAGCGGATGCAGGCCGACACGCCCGAGCCGGTGTAGGGGATGCCGAGCGCCTCCAGCAGCTCCTGCACGGTGCCGTCCTCGCCGTCGCGCCCGTGCAGCGCGACGAATGCCACGTCGGGGGCGGCGTCGAGCAGGCGCGCGACGAGGTCATGCCCGACGTCGATGCCGACGACATCGTGGCCGAGGCGCTCGAGCGCGTCCTGCACGCGGGCGCCGGACTTCAGCGAGACCTGGCGCTCCAGCGAGCGCCCGCCCTTGAGGACCGCGACGCGCGTCATCCCTCGCGGAAGCCGAACCCGCCGCCCTGGCGGCGCTCGGGCGGGCGCGGGAGGTGCAGCACGTCGGCGAGATCGGGGTCCGCCTGCGCCGGCGCGGGCTCGGCCGGCGCGACGATCCGGTGCGATCCGGTGAGCGTCCCGTAGAGCTCGACCTGCTCGCGCACGACCTCGCCGATGCGGCGGATGCCCTCGCGGATGTCGGCCTCGCCGACGCCCGAGAAGTTCAGGCGCATGCTGCTCGCGCCGCGGCCGTCGAGGAACGCCGCGCGGCCGGGGACGAACGCGACGTGCTGATCGAGCGCGCGCGCCAGGAGGTCGGTGGTGTCGATGTAGTCGGGCAGCGTGACCCAGATGAAGAGGCCGCCCTGCGGGTGCGTCCAGCTCGATTCGGGGCCGAAGCACTCCGCGAGCGCGTCGAGCATCACGTCGCGCCGGCGGCGGTAGATCTCGCGGAGGGAGTGGACGTAGTCCTGCCAGCGCCCGCTGGCGAAGTACGCCGCGACGAAGTACTGCGTCAGCGACGAGGAGCAGAGGTCCGCGGCCTGCTTGCCGATGTTCATCTTCTCGAGCACGGGCCGCGGGCCGACGCTCCAGCCCAGCCGCACGCCGGGCGACAGGATCTTCGAGAACGTCCCGAGGTAGATGACGAAGTCGCCGCCCTCGAGCGCGTGGAGGGTCGGCAGCGCGTCGCCCTCGTAGCGCAGCAGGCCGTAGGGGTTGTCCTCGAGCACGAGCAGCTCGCGCTCGCGCGCGACCTCGACGAGCCGCCGCCGGCGCGGCAGCGACATCGTCGTCCCGGCGGGGTTCTGGAACGTCGGGACGGTGTAGATGAACTTCGGCCTGCGGCCCTCGCGATCGAGGCGCTCGAGCGTCTCCTCGAGCTCGTCGATGCGCATGCCGTCCTCGTCGAGGCTGATCTGGATGACCTCGGCCTGGTAGGAGCAGAAGGTCGGGACCGCGCCGGGATACGTCGGCGCCTCGGCGATGATCACGTCGCCGGGGTCGATGAGCGTCTTGCAGACGAGGTCGATGACCTGCTGGCCGCCGGTCGTGACGAGCACGTCGTCGGGGTCGACGATCGTCCCCTCCTCGGCCATGACCTCGGCGATGCAGCTCTTGAGCACGGCGAGCCCCTCCGTCGGCCCGTACTGCAGCGAGCGCGCGGTCGACTCGATGGCGACGGTGCCCATGATCGACGCGAAGGACTCCGACGGAAACGAGGAGGTGTCGGGCAGCCCGCCGGCGAGCGAGATGACGTCGGCGCGCTCGGTGAGCGCCATGAGGTCGCGCATCGCCGAGGACTTCATGACGCGGGTCCGCGCGGCGAACAGGCCGGCGTAGCGCTCGAGGTCGCGCGACGTCTGGCGCACGCCGGGCTTGAGGGCCATCCGGCGTGCTTCGCCGCCCGGCCGCTGCACCCTGTCGTCTATCGTCATGCGCCCTCACGCTACCGGACGCTGTGCGACTGCTGATCGACATTCTCCAGGGCGCCGGGCTGGCCGGCGCGGCGGGCATCCGCCCGTTCCTGCCCGCGCTCGTCGCGGGTGCGCTCGCGACGGCGGACGTCGGAATCGACTACGAGGGGACGCCCTTCTCCTTCCTCGAGGCGCCGGGCTGGCTGCTCGCCGTCGTGATCGCGCTCGTCGCCGCGGTCCTCGCCGCGCGCCGCGGCATGGCCGAGGGCACGATCGAGTCGGCGCTGTCGGGGATCGGCATCGGGCTCGGGGCGCTGCTGTGCGCCGCGACGATCGCCGACCACTACGACCTGTGGTGGCCGGGCCTGCTCGGCGGCGGCCTGTGCGCCGCGCTCGCCGGCGCGGCCACGCGCTCGCTCGTCATCCGCACGCGGGCGCGGCTGGACCCCGAGGCCCGCGCCGCCCTGCCGGTGTACGTCGACGGCACGTCGGCGCTCCTCGCCGCCCTGGCGGTCGTCGCCGCGCCCATCTCGGCGGTGGCGCTCGGCTTCTTCGCCTTCCTCCTGCGCGGAGGCCGCCGCCGCGAAGGCGAGAAGTACGCCGGGCTGCGCATCCTGCGGTGAGCGCGCACCCTCCCAAGCTCATCGTCACCGTCATCGACGGGATGAAGCCGACGATGGCCGAGCGCGCGATGCGCTCGGGCACCGCCCCCGCGCTGAGCGCGATCCGCGCACGCGGCACCTACGTCGACGACTGCGTCGCGGCGTTTCCGTCGGTGACGCCGGTGTGCGCCGCGACGATCGCGACCGGTCGCCTGCAGGACGAGCACGAGATCCCCTCGATGAACTGGTACTCGCGCGCCGAGCGGCGCTACGTCGAGTACGGCTCGTCGTTCGCGGCGTCGCGCAAGTTCGGCCTCAACCGCCAGCTCGTGGACACGATCTTCAACATGAACGCCAACCACCTCTCGCCCGCCGTCGAGACGGTCTTCGAGACGCTCGACGACGCCGACGGGGTGCGGACGGCCTGCACGACGTACCTCATCTACCGCGGTCGCCACGAGCATGCGATCTCCAAGGACTTCGCGCTCACGCGCGCCGCGTCGTCGCTGTTCAAGCGCTCGACGCTCGGGCCGCGGGAGCTCTTCTATGCCGACATCTTCGCGAGCCGCAGGACGAGCTGCTGGTCGCGGATGGGAATCCCCGGGATGCGCGACCAGCACGCCGGCTGCGTCGGCGCCCACCTCGTCGAGAACGACCTGTTCGACTTCCTCCTGCTCTCGCTGCCCGACAACGACGCGCACTCCCACAAGTACGGGCCACACGCGCAGATCGCGTCGATCGCCGTCGCCGACGCCGAGCTGTGGCGGCTCATGGAGGCCGGCGGCGGCGTGGACGCCTTCCTCGACGAGCACGCGATGATCGTCCTGGCCGACCATTCGCACTCGCACGTCGAGCGCACGATCGACCTCACGGAGACGTTCGCGGACTGGAAGGTCCTGCAGCCCTCGGGCGACCGGGGGCGCCAGGCCGAGCTCGCGCTGTGCCCCGCGCAGCGCTCGGCGATGATCTACGTCCTGCTGGATCCGCGCACGACCGCGCTGCCCCGCGTCGTCGCCTCGGCGCGCGCGATCGAGGGCGTCGACCTCGCCATGTGGCTCGACGAGGACGGCCGCGCGTGGATCGCCGGTGAGCGCGGCGAGCTGTCGTTCGTGCCCGGCGCCGAGCTCGCCGACGTGCGCGGCCGGCGCTGGGACATCGACGGCGAGCTCGACACGGTGCGCGGCACGGTCGCCGACGGCGTGCTGAGCTGCGACCACTACCCCGACGCGCTGGCGCGCGTGTGGGCGGCGCTGAACTGCCCGACGTCGGGCGACGTCCTGCTGTCCGCCGAGCCCTCCTACGAGTTCCCCGACTGGGGGCGGCGCGCCCACGTGCGCGGCGGCAGCCATGGCTCGCTGCACCGGGTGGACTCGCTGGGCGCGCTGCTGTTCTGCGGCATCGAGGCGCCGCCGGAGCGCGCGGACGGCAACTGGTCGATCGCGGACGTGGCGCCCATGGTGCTGGGTCACTTCGGCGCCGGGCACGGGTAGCCTTTTGCCATGAGCGCCGACGAAGCCGCGCTGGCGGCGCCGGTCAGCGACCCGACCGACGCGCCGCGAGGGCGGCGCCGCGCCCGCGTGCGCGCGGGCGTCCGCAAGCCGGCCAACTGGCTGCAGCTCGTCCGCTTCGCGACGGTCGGCGCGAGCGGCTACGTCGTGAACCTCGGCGTCTTCACGCTGCTCGTGCACGCGGCCGGCGTGGACTACAAGCTCGCCGCGGTCGCGGCCTTCGTGGTCGCGCTCGCCAACAACTTCGCCTGGAACCGCGCGTGGACGTTCTCCGCCGCAGCCGGCGGCGGGCATGCCGGCTTCCAGGCCGCCCGCTTCTGCGTCGTGTCGCTCGTCGCGTTCGGGTTCAACCTCGTGGTGCTGTTCGCGCTCGTGGAATGGCTGGGCATGGAGAAGGTGAGCGCCCAGGCGATCGCGATCGCCGCTGCCACGCCGCTGAACTTCCTCGGCAACAAGCTCTGGAGCTTCCGGGCGTGACCCGCGGCGCGGCGTGCATCGCCGCGCTGGCGCTCTGCCTCGCCGCCGCGGCGCCGGCCGCCGCGCAGGAGCGCCGGGCCGGGAGCTCGGGATCGCTGGGGAGCGGCCTGCCGACCATGCCCGTGAGCTCTGACCAGCTCACCGTGCCGCCTCGTGCCGACGTCCCGCCGCCCGGTCGCAGGCTGACCGCGCAGCGCGCGGGCCGGATCGCGAGTCGCCTGGGGCTCGTGCGCGCGGCGCGCGGCGAGTATCCGGGCAACACGCGCGAGGTCTTCCTGAAGGGCGCCGACCGCTGGCAGGTCTCCTACTTCGCCAAGGTCCCCGCCGGCGCGCCGCGCAAGGAGATCGCGCAGGTGCTCATCGCCGACAGCGGCGGGGCCGTCCTCGAGGCCTGGACGGGCTACAAGGTGGCCTGGACCATGGCGCGCGGCTACCCCGGCGCGTTCGGGCGGATCGTCAACGCGCCGTGGGTCTGGATCCCGCTCTCGGTGCTCTTCGTCGTGCCGTTCCTGTCGCCACGCCGGCCGTGGCGGATGCTGCACCTCGACCTGCTCGTCCTCAGCGCCTTCTCGGTGTCGCTCGCCTTCTTCAATGCCGCCGAGGTCGGCACGTCGGTGCCACTCGCCTACCCGCTGCTCGCCTACCTGCTCGGGCGCATGCTCTGGATCGGGCTGCGCAGCCGCGGCGCCGCCGACGAGCAGCGCCGGCCGCTGAGCCTGCTCGTGCCGGTCAGCTGGCTGGCGATCGCGCTGATCTTCCTGCTGGGCTTCCGCGTCGCCCTGAACGTCACGAACTCCAACGTCATCGACGTCGGCTATGCGGGCGTCATCGGCGCCGACCGGATCGTCGACGGGCACAAGCTCTACGGGGCCTTCCCGTCCGACAACGCCAGCGGCGACACCTACGGCCCGGTCGTCTACGAGACCTACGTGCCGTTCGAGCAGCTGCTGCCCTGGAGCGGGACCTGGGACGACCTGCCGGCTGCGCACGGAGCCGCGATCGTCTTCGACCTGCTCGCCTGCCTGCTGTGCTTCCTCGTGGGCCGTCGCGTGCGCGGCCCGGACCTCGGGATCGTGCTCGCCTACGCCTGGGCGGCGTATCCCTTCACGCTCTACGCGCTGATGTCCAACGCCAACGACGCGCTCGTGGCGGCGCTCGTGCTCGCGGCGCTGTGGGCGGCCGGCAGCGCGCCAGGGCGCGGCGCGTTCATCGCGCTGGCGGGGCTGACGAAGTTCGCGCCGCTGGCGCTCGGGCCGCTGTTCGCGACCTACCCACGGCCGCGCGTGCGGACGATCGCGTGGTTCGCCGCGGGCTTCGCCGTCGCGGCCGCGCTCGCGTTCGTCCCGATCCTGGCCCACAACGGGCCGCGCGCGTTCTGGGACCACACGATCGCCTTCCAGGCCAACCGCGGCTCGCCGTTCTCGGTATGGGGCCTCTACGACCCCGACGTGCGCTGGCTGGACTCCGTCCAGCACGCGGTCCAGGTCGCCGGCGTCGCGCTCGCGGTGGCGCTTGCGTTCGTGCCGCGCCGGCGCGACGTCGTCGGCCTCGCCGCCTGCGCGGCGGCGATCGTCATCGCCCTGCAGCTCGGCGTGACGCACTGGTTCTACCTCTACATCCCGTGGTTCTTCCCGCTCGTGATGCTGGCCGTCCTGGGTCGCTTCGGCCCCCCGGCGCCCGCGAGGCGTGCGTGATCGCAGGCCGGCTCGCGTTCGTCCTGCCGGCCGTCGCGCTCGCGGCACTGTGGGCGATCGCGACGACCGTCGGGCCGTTCTCCGACACGACGGTCAACGACCTGTTCGTCTACCGGACGTACGCCGACCTCATAGCCGGCGGCGGACTGCCGTACGTCGACTTCGGCTTCGAGTATCCGCCGCTGGCGGCGCTGCCGCTCTGGCTCGCGGGGCTGCCCGGCCGCGACGCGGCGACCTACGCCGTGAGCTTCGCGGTCCTGATGGCCGGCTGCGCGCTCGTGGGACAGCAGCTCGCGGCGCGCCTGGCCGGGGACCGGCGGGCGGGCGTCCAGGTCGCGTGGATGCTCGCGCTCGCGCCCGTCGTCATCGGCGCCTCGGTGCGCACGCACTTCGACGCGCTGCCCGTCGCGCTCGCGCTCGGCGGCCTGCTCGCGCTCGCCCGCGAGCGTCCCGAGCTCGGCTTCCTGCTGCTCGGGGCCGGGACGATGACGAAGCTCTTCCCGGGCCTGCTCGCGGTCGTGGCGATCGTCTGGCTCGTCGCCCACGGCGAGCGCCGCGCGGCCCTGCGCGGCGCGGCGATCTTCGCGGCCGTGGTCGTGCTCGTCTCGCTGCCGCTGTCGGGCGCGGGCTACGTGGACTCGTTCACGTTTCACCTCGATCGCCCGGTGCAGATCGAGTCGACGCCCGCGACCGTCCTGTTCGCGCTGGGCGGCTCGCAGGTCACCGGGACGAACCTGCGCCCGGACCGCTTCAAGTCCAACGGCCTCGACGGCGGCCATGCGCGCCTCGTCGAGAAGCTGTTCTCCGCGGCGCTCCTGCTCGCCGTCGCGGGCATCGTGGCGCTGGCGGCGCGCGGCCGCGACGCGCGCCACCTCGTCCTGACCGGCTTCGCCGTGTTGCTCGCGTTCGTGACGCTCGGCAAGGTCTTCTCGCCGCAGTACGTCATCTGGCTTGCGCCGTTCGCCGCGCTCGCCTGGGTCTGGGGCCGGCGAACGGTCGCCGCGCTGACGGGCGCGGCGATCGTCCTGACCCACGTCGAGTTCCCGAGCCGCTACTTCGATCTCATCAACGAGCGGACGGGCGTGATCCTCGTCGTGGCGGTCCGCAACGCACTGCTGATCGCGGCGCTCGTCCTGCTCGTCGCCGCGCTCATGACGCCGCGGTCCAGGCACCCGTGAGCACCGAGTCGCGGTCGGCACAGGGGTCGTCGGTGGACTCGAGCGTGAGGACGTCGCCGGCGCGCGACCACCGGTACGACGCGTTCTGCGGGATCTCCGGTCCGCAGAAGCTGCCGACCTCAGGGTGGATGTAGCCATCGATCCCGAGCCGCCCGGCGGCCGGCGAGATGCTCTGGCGGATCGTGAGGGGCGGGTCGACGCCGCGGTCGGTGAGCGTGAGCTGCGTCGCCGTCAGCACGAGCCCGACCGGGCCGGGAGCAGGTGCATCCTGGTGCGCGCCCGACTCGTCGCGCAGCTTGTCGGTGCGCGCGATGTCGGCGCGCGTCACGCGCCGTTGGAAGGTCCCCAGGAGCTCCTGCGGTGCGCCGGCGGCGGGCGTTGTGGTCGCCTGCGCCGCCGGCGCCGGCCGGGAGCCGTCGTCGTCGGAGCCGCAGCCGATCACGGTCAGGCCGAAGCAGGTGAGCGCGAGCGCGAGCGGCGGGAGGATGCGGGGCATGGTGTTCTCCTTCGTGCGATGCATGGACGGTCCGGACACCGTGCGCCGGGTGGCTACGAGGGCGCTAATTCTCGGCTAACTTCGCGCCATGCCGCGGCGACTGGACTTCCGGATCCTCGGGACGCTGGAGGTCCGTGACGGCGACGAGCGCCTGGCGCTGGGCGGCCGCAGGCAACGCGCGGTGCTCGCGCTCCTGCTCCTGCACCGCGGCGAGATCGTGTCCTCCGAACGGCTCATCGACCTGCTCTGGGGCGGGGCGCCGCCGGGCACCGCGGCGACGGCGCTGCAGGGCTACGTGTCGCAGCTGCGCAAGGTGCTCGAGCCCGACCGCCCGGCCGGCGCCGCGCCCCGGATACTCGTCACGCACGAGCCCGGCTACGTGCTGCGCGTCGCTCCCGAGCAGCTCGACCTGGAGCGCTTCAACGCGCTCGTGAGCGGGGCGCGCACCGCGCTCGCGGCCGGTCGCGCGGATGAGGCGAGCGCGGCGCTCGAGCGCGCCCTCGGGCTGTGGCGCGGGCCGGCCCTCGCGGACCTCGAGAACGAGCCGTTCGCGCAGGGCGAGGCCGGGCGGCTGGAGGAGCTGCGGGTCGCCGCGCTCGAGGAGCGCTTCGACGCCGAGCTCACGCTCGGCCGCCACCACGAGCTGATCGCCGCGCTCGAGGCACACATCGCCCGCCACCCGCTGCGTGAGCGCCCGCGGGGTCAGCTCATGCTCGCGCTCTATCGCGCCGGCCGCCAGGCCGAGGCGCTGGGCGCCTTCCAGGACGCCCGCCGGACGCTCGTCGACGAGGTGGGGATCGAGCCCGGCAGCGAGCTGCGCCGCCTCGAGCAGGCGATCCTCGAGCAGGCGCCCGAGCTCGCCCCGCCGCCGCGCCCGCGCTCGCCGCCGTCGCCCGAGCAGCAGGCGACGCCGGAGCCTCGTGTCGCGGCGCCCCGGCGGCGCCCGCGCCGCGGGCCGGCGCTCGGAGCGCTGCTCGCCGCGGCGGCGGCGGTCGCCGCCGTCGCGCTCGTCGCGACGCGTGACGGCGACGCGCCCGCGGCCGCCATCGTGCGCGCCGACTCGGTGGCCGAGATCGACGTCGGCAGCGCGCGCGTCATCCGCAGCATCGCCATCGGGGGCACCCCCACGAGCGTGTCCGCCGGCGAGGGCGGCGTCTGGGTCCTCAACGCCGACCGCCAGGTGATCTCGCGCATCGACCCGCGCTCGGGGGCGCTGCGGACCTTCGGGACCGGCGGCCTGCCGACCGATCTGGCCGCGGGCGCCGGTGCCCTGTGGGTCGCCAACGGCGCCAAGGGCGACGCGCAGTTCGTCGGGCCGCTCGCAACGACCGTCTCGAGCATCGACGCCGACTCGAGCGCGATCCGGGCCACCGTCGAGCTCCCGCGCCGTCCTGGGCGGACGTCCAACGCCAACGCGAGCCGCCTCGTCGCGACGCGCGACGCGGTCTGGGTCGTCAATCCGGACTTCAGCGTCTCACGCATCGATCCGGGCACCACGCAGATCACGGCGACGTCGACGAACGTGTCGGCGGTCGCCGTCGCTGCCGGGGACGAGGGGATCTGGGTCCTCAACGACGACAACTCGCTTCAGCGGGTCGGCGCCGGCGCCGGCGCGGCGCCGGTCCGGGTGGCGACCAACGGCCTGAGCGCGCTCGCCGTGGGCGCCGGCGCCGTGTGGGCCACCGCGCCGTACGACGGCGTCCTGTGGCGCGTGGATCCGCAGCCGCGCCTGCTGCAGCGCACGATCCCGGTGGGCATCGGCGCGAGCGCGGTCACCGTCGGCGGCGGCGCCGTGTGGGTCCTCAACGCGCTGCGCGGCACCGTCGCGAAGGTCGACCCGCGCAGCAACCGCGTCATCGCAACGATCGCGCTCGGCGGGACGCCACGGCGTGCGGCTGTCGCCGGCGATCGCCTCTGGGTGAGCGTCGCGGGCACGGGCGACGTCCCGTCGGCGAGCGGGATCTCGCCGGGCATCGACGCGCTGCCGTCGGCGACCTGCGGGCGCGTCTTCTACGGTGGCGCCGGGCATCCGGACCGCCTCATCGTCTCCGACCTTCCGCTGCGGGGCGGACCGCAGCTCCCGGCGCGCCAGATGAGCCAGGCGATCGCGTTCGTCCTGCGCCAGCGCGAGTTTCGCGCCGGCACGCAGCGGGTCGCCTACCAGTCCTGCGACGACTCCACCGCGCAGAGCGGCATCTTCGATCGCGAGAAGTGTGCGGCCAACGCGAAGGCCTACGCGGCCGAGCCCACGGTGATCGGCGTCGTCGGTCCGCTCAACTCGGGCTGCGCCGTGCAGCAGATCCCGATCGCCAACCGCGCGGGCCTCGCGCTGCTGTCGCCGACGAGCACCGAGGTCGCGCTCACCCGCGCCGAGCCCAATGCGCCCGAGGGCGCGCTGCGCGCGCTGTACCCGACCGGCCGGCGCAACTTCGCGCGCCTGCTTCCCAGCGAGGCCGCCCAGGGCGCCGCCGACGCGCTGCTCGCGCGCCGCCTCGGGGCGCGCCGAGTGGCGGTGCTGAGCGACGGGGGCTACGGCGAGACGCTGGCGCGCTACTTCGCGCGGGCGGCGCGGACCCTGGGACTGCGCGTCACGGTCGCGCGCCGCTGGGACCCCCGGGCGGCCGGGTACCGCGACCTCGCAGGCGCCGTCGCGCGCCGGCGCCCGGACGCGGTCTTCGTGAGCGGCCTGCTCGACACCAACGGTGGCGAGGTCATCAAGGAGCTGCGCGGGCGCCTGCCGCCGGAGGTGGCGCTCATCGGCGTCGACGGCCTGCTGCCCGTCTCGCGCCTGCATGCGATCGCCGGCCGCGCGGCGCGCGGGGTGTACCTGAGCCTGCCCGGCCTCGCGCCCGAGGGCCTCGGGCCCGAGGGGCGCGCCTTCGTCCGCGCGTTCGCGGCCACCCAGCCCGGCGCCGTCGTGCACCGCCAGAGCGTCTACGCGGCGGCGGCGGCGGCGACGCTGCTCGACGCGATCGCGGCGGCTGACGGCACGCGAGCGGGGGTGACGCGCACCCTGCTGGCGACCCGCGCCCGGCGCGGCATCCTGGGGACGTTCGCGCTCGACGCGGCGGGCGACGTGACGCCGAGCCCGATCACGATCGTGCGCGTGCGCCGCGGCGGCGGGGACGACACGGTCGAGTCGATCGACGGCGCGGCGATCGACCGCGTCATCCGCCCGCCGCGGTTCCTGCTGCGCTGACGGCCCCGCCGCGTGGCGCTACGACGACAGGATGGACTCCGGCGGCCGCTCGCCGACCTCCTCTCCTCCACCCCCGGCAAGTGCGCAGGACAGCCCCGGACGGGCTCCCGTTCAGGCCGCCGGGAGCAGGAGCTGCTCGATCGCGTCGGCGCGCAGCGCCTGCGAGCACGTGATGAGCACGCCGTTGAGCCACGGGTCCTCGTCGGACGTGTCGTAGCGCTCGTGCATGTGCGTGACGAAGCCGCGGATCGACTGCTCCTTGCGCACGCCGATGACGCCGCCGCGCGGGCCGGTCATGCCGACGTCGGTGATGTACGCCGTGCCTCCCGGGAGCACCCGCCCGTCCGCGGTCGGGATGTGCGTGTGCGTGCCCACGACGGCGCTGACGCGTCCGTCGAGATACCAGCCGAGCGCGACCTTCTCGCTCGTCGCCTCGGCGTGGAAGTCGACGAGCACGTGGTCGGTCCTGCCGTCGAGCTCGCCGAGCGCGACGTCGATGTCGACGAAGGCCGGGCGGCCGGCGCGGAGGAAGAGGTTGCCGCTGAGGTTCACGACGCCGAGGCGCACGCCGTCGCGCTCGACGACGCAGGTCCCGTGGCCGGGCTGGCTGCGCAGGTAGTTGTAGGGCCGCAGGATCTCCTCGCGCCGGCCGAGGTAGTCGAAGATCTCGCGCCGGTGGTAGGCGTGGTTGCCGAGCGTGATGACGTCGACGCCGGCGGCGAACAGCTCGTCGGCGATCTTCGGCGTGATGCCCAGCCCGCCGGCGGCGTTCTCGCCGTTGACGACCACGAAGGTCGGCGCGCGGCGCTCGCGCAGGCCGGGCAGCAGCCCGAGCAGCGTGCGCTTGCCGAGCGAGCCCACGACGTCGCCCACGAAGAGGATGGTCGCGGGCGCATCTGGCACGGCGCATACTCTGACGACTGGGGATGGCTGACGAGGTCGACACCCCGCCGGCGCCCCCGCCGGCTCCCGCGCCGGTCGTCGCGGCGCCGCCCGTCGTCGTCGCGCGCTGGGTGCAGCTGGTCATGCTCCCGCTCGGCGTCCTGGCGCTCTATGCGGTCGCCCAGGCGGCGGGGATCGTCCTGCTGCTGTTCATCGTCGCCGGGATCATCGCGCTGATCCTCAACCCGGTCGTCGGCCTGCTGCAGCGCACGCGCATGCCGCGAACGCTGTGCGTCATCGCGGTGTACCTCGCGTTCTTCACGATGCTGCCCGTCATCGGCTTTCTGCTCGCGTCGCCGATCAGCGATCAGGCGACGTCGTTCGCCGGCGACGTCCCGGGCCTCATCGACGATGCCAGCTCCTCGCTGGACGACGTGCAGCGCTTCTTCGACGACCAGGGCGTCGACGTCCAGATCAAGGGCCAGACCGACAGCGCACTGGCCTCGCTGCAGGACAGCATCGTCTCCGGCTCGGGCGAGATCGTCTCGGTCACCGGGGAGCTGCTGAGGAAGTTCGTCGAGCTCTCCTTCTACGTGATCCTCGTGATCGTCCTGTCGGTCTACATGCTCATCTACGCGCCGCGGATCGGCGCGCTCGTGCGCAAGGTCATGCCGCCGGGCAACGGCACGCCCGCGGACGACTTCCCCACCCGGGTGCAGCGCGCGGTGGTGGGCTACGTGCGCGGCCAGCTGCTCTTCAGCGCGATCATGGGCACGAGCGCCGGCGTCGCGCTGTGGCTCTTCGGCGTCATCGGGATCTTTCCCGACGGGCGCACGTACGCGCCCGCCTTCGGCGTGTTCTTCGGTTTCATGGAGCTCGTGCCCTACGTCGGCCCGGTCCTCGGCGCGCTGCCGCCGGTGATCGTCGCGCTCGTGCAGGACCCGCTGACGGCGCTGTGGGTCGCGCTGCTGTTCCTCGCCCTGCAGCAGTTCGAGGGCCATGTCGTCGCGCCGAACATCTTCGGCCACGCGCTGCGGCTGAACCCGCTGCTCGTCATCTTCGCCCTGCTGCTCGGCGGCGAGATCTACGGTTTCTTCGGCGCCCTCATCGCGCTGCCGATCGCGGCGATCCTGCGCGAGACGGTCGACTACCTGCGCGGCCACCTCGTCTTTGAGCCGTGGAACACGCCCTCATCGGCGCTGCTCGTGCAGCGCGCGCCCCCGCCGGCGGTCGCGCCCCCGCCGCCGCCGCCGCCGTCCCCCGAGCCGGAGGGCGAGCGCGTCCCGACCCGCCGGCACTGATCTCAGGAGTGCAGGTCGTCGACCCAGCGCACGTGCTCGGGGTCGGCCTCGACCTCGGGCAGGTCGAGGTTGACGACGACGGGCTCCTGGCCGCTGCGCACGAGCACGCACGAGAGCGGCTCCTGCGGGCTCGCGTTGATCTCCTGGTGGGGCACGTAGGGCGGGACGAAGATGAAGTCGCCCGGCCCCGCCTCGGCGACGAACTCCAGCCGCTCGCCCCAGCGCATCCGCGCCCGGCCGCCGACGACGTAGATGACGCTCTCGACGGGCCCGTGGTGGTGGGCGCCCGTCCGGGCGTCGGGGTGGATGACGACCGTCCCGGCCCACAGCTTCTCGGCACCCGCGCGGGCGGTGGTGATCGCGGCCGCGCGGCGCATCCCGGGCGTCTGCGGTGTGTTGGAGTCCAGCTCGCCGGCGCGCACGACGCGCACCCCCTCCCGGCGCCAGTCGCGCTGTCGGTCTGCTGCCATGCGCGCAGTATGCAGCCCGTCCAGCCGGGGGCCGCGCGCAGGTACCCTTGAGCGCATGCCGTTTCCCGCGACCCGCATGCGCCGGCTGCGCGCGACGCCCGTCCTGCGCGAGCTCGTGCGCGAGACGCGCCTGACGGCCTCGGACATGGTGCTGCCGCTGTTCGTGCGCTCGGGCATCGACGGCCGCGCGCCGATCTCCTCGCTGCCGGGCATCGACCACCTGTCGATCTCGGCGGCCGTCGAGGAGGCCGGCGCCGCGCGCGCGCTCGGGCTCCCGGCGGTCCTGCTGTTCGGGATCCCCGACGACGCCGACAAGGACGCCGCGGGCACGGGCGCCTACGACGACGAGGGAATCGTCCAGCTCGCCACGCGGGCGATCAAGAAGGCGCACCCCGACCTGCTCGTGATGACCGACGTGTGCCTCTGCGAGTACACCGATCACGGCCACTGCGGCCTGCTGCGCGCCGACGGCACGGTCGAGAACGACTCCAGCGCCGAGCTCATCGCGCGCACCGCCGTCTCGCAGGCCCGCGCCGGAGCCGACGTCGTCGCGCCGAGCGACATGATGGACGGGCGCATCGGCGCCGTGCGCGCCGCGCTCGACGAGGAGGGCTTCGGCGACACGCCGATCGTCGCCTACAGCGCGAAGTTCGCGTCGGCCTTCTACGGCCCGTTCCGCGAGGCCGCGGGCTCCACGCCCGCGTTCGGCGACCGGCGCGCCTACCAGATGGATCCCGCCAACGGCGACGAGGCGGTCCGCGAGGCGCTGCTCGACGTCGGCGAGGGCGCGGACGTCGTGATGGTCAAGCCCGCGCTGTCGTACCTCGACGTCATCCGCTGCGTCAAGGACGCGACGAGGTTGCCGATTGCCGCCTATAACGTCAGCGGGGAGTATGCGATGGTGAAGGCGGCGGCTGCCGCCGGCGCACTGGACGAGCGCACGGCGGTGCTGGAGATCCTGACCTCCATCCGCCGGGCGGGCGCGGACATCGTCATCACCTACCACGCGAAGGACGCGGCACAGTGGCTGCAAAAGTAACGTCGACCGCAGAAGCCCGCTTGCGGGATTCGAACGGCGAAACGGCTCATCCCAAGATCCGCTCGCGCAAGGACGGCGCGGCGGCCCCGATCGACGACGTCGACCGCCGCGTGCTGAACCTCATGCAGGGCAGCTTCCCGTTGGAGTCGCGCCCGTACGCCGCGGTCGCCGCCGCGGCCGAGCTGACCGAGAACGACGTCATGGCGCGCGTCCAGCGCCTGCTCGACGACCGCATCATCCGCCAGGTCACGCCGATCTACGACACGCGCGCGCTCGGCTACGGCTCGATGCTCGTCGCCGCGAAGGTCGATCCCGAGCACCCCTGGCGCGCCGCGAAGATCATCAACTCCCACCCCGGGGTCAGCCACAACTACCTGCGCAACCACGAGTTCAACATGTGGTTCACGCTTGCCGTCGAGGGCGACTCCAAGCTCGGGCTGCAGGGCACGCTCGACATCCTGCAGGAGCTCACCGGCGCCGAGTCGATCCGCCAGCTGCCGACGCTCAAGCTCTTCAAGATCCGCATGGACCTCGAGATGCAGGGCGACACGAAGTCGCTCGCCACCGAGGGCGTGGCGCAGGCGCCGGTCGACCTCGAGGGCGTCGACTACGACGAGTTCGACCGCGAGGTCATCCGCGCGACGCAGGGCGACATGGCGGTCGCCGCCGAGCCCTACGCGCCCGCCGCCGCGCGCCTGGGCATCGGCGAGCCCGCGCTGCTGGAGCACATGGCCGCCATGAAGGAGCGCGGGATCCTGCGCCGCGTCGCGGCGATCCTCTACCACCGCCGCGCCGGCTTCTCGGCCAACGGCATGGGGGTGTGGAAGGTCCCCGAGGACCGCATCGCCGAGATCGGGCCGCGCATGGCGGCCTTCCGCGGCATCTCGCACTGCTACGAGCGCCCGACCTACGAGGACTGGCCGTACTCGGTCTTCACGATGGCCCACGGCCGTTCCAAGGAGGAGTGCGACGCGATCCTCGACGCGATCGCCGACGAGTTCGGCATCACCGAGCGCGCCACGCTGTACTCGTCGACGGAGTTCAAGAAGATCCGCCTCCTGTACTTCACCGACGACTTCAAGAACTGGGAACGCGAGCACGGCGCCTAGTGGGTCTCGCGCGCCGCGGATGACGATCTCCCTCCGCGACGCGCGCTCGGCCGAGCTCTACGCCCGCGCGCAGGACGTCCTTCCCGGCGGGGTCAACTCGCCGGTGCGCGCGATGCGCGCGATCGGCCGCGACCCGATCTTCGTCCAGCGCGCCGAGGGCGCCGAGCTCGTCGACGTCGACAACAACTCCTACGTCGACTGGGTCTGCTCCTGGGGGCCGCTCATCCACGGTCACGCACACCCGGCGATCGTCGCCGCGGTGATCGCGGCGGCGCAGCTGGGCACGACCTTCGGCGCCCCGACGCCCGGCGAGGTCGGCCTTGCCGAGGAGGTCAGCCGGCGCGTGCCGTCCGTCGAGATGCTGCGGATGACGTCGTCGGGCACGGAGGCGACGATGAGCGCGATCCGCCTCGCGCGCGCCGCGACCGGCCGCACGAAGCTCCTGAAGTTCGCCGGCGCCTACCACGGGCACGTCGACGGGCTGCTCGCCGACGCCGGCAGCGGATTGGCGACGCAGGGCATCCCGGCGAGCCCGGGCGTGCCCGCGGAGGTCGCCGCGACGACGACCGTGATCCCCTGGAACGACCCCGAGGCGCTTGTCGCCGCGACTGCGACACACGAGTTCGCCGCGCTGCTCGCCGAGCCCTATCCGGCGAACATGGGCCTCGTCCCGGCGGCCCAGGGCTTCCTCGAGCTCCTGCGCGCGCGCGCGGATGAGACGGGGGCGCTGCTCGTCTTCGACGAGGTGATCTCCGGGTTTCGCGTCGGTTTCGGCGGCGCGCAGGCGCTCGCCGCGGTCCTGCCCGACCTCACGATCATGGGCAAGGTCATCGGCGGCGGCCTGCCGGCGGCCGCCTACGGCGGGCCGCGCGCGCTGATGGAGCGCATCGCACCGGCCGGCGACGTCTACCAGGCCGGGACGCTGTCGGGCAACCCGCTCGCCGTCGCTGCCGGGCTGCAGACCCTCGCGCTGCTGGACGCCGAGCAGTCCTACGCCCAGCTGCAGGCGACGACGGCCGCGCTCGCCGACGGGCTCGCCGGGGCGGCGAGCAGCGCGGGCTACGAGGACGTGCAGATCGCGACCGCGACGGGCCTGCTGACGGTCTTCTTCAGCGCGGAGCCGGTCACCGATTACGCCGGCGCGCAGGCCTGCGACCTCGACGCCTACGCCGCGTGGTGCCGCGGCCTGCTCGCTCGCGGCGTGTACGCGCCCGCCTCGCAGTTCGAGGCCTGGTTTCCCTCGCTCGCCCACACCGCCGAGCACGTGGAGCGGACCGTCGCCGCGGCGACCGCGGCGTTCGCCGAGATCGCCCGATGACAGGCGACGCGATTGCCCGGCTGCGCGCGGCCGTGCGCGACTCCGGCAGCCCGCTCGCGGCCGAGCTCGGAGACGAGCCGGCGGCGTCGCCGGACGGCGACGAGCCCGCCGCAATCGCCGCGGCCGGCCCGCGCGCCGCCGCCGGCCGCGCGGAGGTCGAGCTCGCGGTGGCCGCCGTCCACGAGGGCTACCGCCTGCACTACGGCCGCCCGCGAGCCCTGGCGATCGCCGATCCAGATCTCGCGCTGCTCGCCGGCGACCGCTTCTACGCGCTCGGTCTCGCGCGGCTGGCGGACCTCGGCGACCTCGCCGCGATCGCCGAGCTCGCCGACGTCATCGCGCTCGGGGCGCAGGCGCACGCTGCCGGCGACGAGGACCTCGCAACGGCCGCCTGGGAGGCCGGTGCCGCGGCGATCGGCTGGGGCACGGACGCGCGCATCGCGGCGGCGAAGGACCTCGGGCGCGCCGGGGACCCCGCCGCGCCCGAGGCGCTGCGTCGCGCCGCGCGGGCCGCGCGCGACGGCGCGACTTCGTGACGCCCGTCACCAACCCCGGCTGACCTGACGCACGGGCGCTCGGAGCGGGGGCCGCCGATGCTCGCGGGTCGGTAGATTTCCGTCCCCGTGCCAGCCGATCGCAGCCAGAAGAAGCCCCGTACCACCGCGGACGCGAAGATCCCGGGCTCCTTCGAGGGCGAGACCGTCAACCGCCGCCGGTTCATGACGGCCACCGTGCACACCGGCGGCGCGATCGCCATGGCCGCCTTCACCCTGCCGGCGATCGGCTTCGCGGTGGGCCCGATCTTCGATGCGCGCGAGGACCGCTGGGAGTCGGCGGGGCCGATCGCGGACTTTTCCGACGACACCTACACGCCGCGGACGATCACGATCTCGCCCGGGATCGGCGAGGTCGGCAAGACGACGGTCTACGTGCGCAAGTACAACAGCGACCTCGACAGCGTGCCACTGGACCAGTACTCGTCGTACATCGCGATCTCCACCCGCTGCATGCACCTCGGCTGCCCGGTCCGGTTCGTCGAGGCCTCGGCGCGCTTCATCTGCCCGTGTCACGGCGGGGTCTACGACTTCGAGGGCAAGCGCACCGGCGGCCCGCCCGTCCGCCCGCTGGACCGCTTCTACACGCGCGTGCGCAACGGCAACGTCGAGATCGGCCCGCGCTTCAGCGTGAACTCCGAGCTCAGGCGCTTCTCGCCGCGCGACCCCGGCATGCCGCTGGACGGCATCGGCCAGTACCTGTATCCCGCGCGCCCGTCGACCAAGAAGATCCCCGGGACCTGAGCATCATGGCGAAGATCACACCACCGCTTCCCGGCAGACTGCGCCCCAAGCCCAAGGGCCCGAGCGAGAACGGGACCGGCCCGTCCACGCCGAAGGAGAAGCTCGCCGGGGTCGGCGTCTCCGCCGTCGACTGGGTCGACGAGCGCACGTCGATGTCGGCCGGTGCCCGCTGGCTCATGTTCCGCAAGATCCCGCGCGGGACGAACTGGTTCTACACGCTCGGCTCGGCCACGATGTTCGCGTTCCTCTCGCAGGCCGTGACCGGCGTCTTCCTCGCGATGTACTACGACCCGTCGGCCACGCGCGCCTACGAGTCGGTGCGCCACCTCACCAACGAGGTCTTCCTCGGCGAGTTCGTCCGCGGGATGCACAAGTGGGGCTCGACCGTCATGGTCATCCTCGTCTTCCTGCACATGGGCAGGACGTTCTTCTTCGGGGCCTACAAGTACCCGCGCGAGCTCAACTGGGTCATCGGCGTCGTCCTGCTGATCCTCACGCTCTTCATGTCCTTCACGGGCTACCTGCTGCCCTTCGACCAGCGCTCCTTCTGGGCGACGACGGTCGGCGTGGCGATCAACGGCACCGGCCCGCTCGTCGGCCCGTTCCTCAACGACTTCCTGCGCGGAGGCCCCGAGTTCGGGGTGACGACGCTGTCGCGCTTCTATGCGCTGCACATGCTGCTGCTGCCCGGCATCATCGCGGCGATGATCGGCGCGCACCTGTATCTCGTCGCGCGCCTCGGCACGACGGCGCCACCCTGGGTCAAGGCCGACATCGCGCCCGAGCACCGCCAGGACGACGCATGAGCCGCCGGGTTCGCACATGAACCAGCGCGAGAAGGAGGCCTACCTCCGCGAGTACTCGATCCTGAAGTCGCAGGGCAAGCCGTTCTTCCCGTACGCGGTCGCCAAGGACTCGATCATGGCGGTCGTCGTCATGGCCACGATCATCGTGCTGGCGATCGTCCTCGGCGCCGAGCTGGGCCCGAAGGTCGACCCGACCTCGACGACCTACACCCCGCGCCCGGAGTGGTACTTCTTCTTCCTCTTCGAGGTCCTGCGGGTCATCAAGCCGTCGTCGCTGACGCCGCTCGCGGCGATCGGCGTGCCGACGATCTGCATGATCCTGCTGTTCCTGCTGCCGTTCTACGACCGCAGCGCCGAGCGCCGCCCCGAGCGCCGGCCGATCGCGATGGCCGCCGCCTTCTTCACGATCGCCGCCATGGCCTTCCTCACCTACGAGGGCGCGCACGCCGGCTCGCCGAACCAGATCGACCTCGAGACGCCCTCGGCGATCGTCGCCGCCGGCGGCGAGCAGCTGCGCACCTTCGAGGCCGGCCGGCAGGTGGTCGCGCAGTCCGGCTGCCTGGCCTGTCACAAGATCGCCGAGAACGGCGGCACGATCGGGCCGAACCTCACGAACATCGGCAGCCGCCTCGCGCGCCAGGCGATCGACCGCACGCTCATCAACCCGACGGCTCCGATGCCCTCGTACGCGGAGATGCCGGCGAACAAGCGCGCCGCGCTCGTCGAGTTCCTCGCGCAGCTGAAGTGAGAGGCACGCCGGTCACGCGGCGCCACGGATGACCGAGACCGACAAGGGAACCCTGCAGGAGCCGCAGGTGCAGGCGATGTTCGACCGCATCGCCGGCTTCTACGACGTCATGAACTCCGTCATGACGGCCGGGCTGCACCACGGCTGGCGCCGGCGCGCCGCCGACCTCGCGCAGATCGGCCCCGGCGACCGCGTCCTCGACGTCGCGACCGGCACCGGCGACCTCGCCTTCGAGCTCGCCCGCCGCGTCGGCGGCGACGGCGCCGTCGTCGCGTCGGACTTCTCCGAGGAGATGCTCACCCACGCGCGCGCCAAGGCCGCGGCGGGCGCCGGCGACGCGCCGGTGACGTTCGAGTGGGGCAACGCGCTCGAGCTGCCCTATGCCGACGGCGAGTTCGCGGCCGTCACCGTCGGCTTCGGGGCGCGCAACTTCTCCGACCTCGACCGGGGCCTCGCGGAGATGACGCGGGTCGTGCGCCCCGGCGGCCGCGTCGTGGTCCTCGAGATCACGACGCCCACGCGCCCGCCGCTGTCGACCTTCTACCGGCTGTGGTTCGACCGGCTCGTCCCGCTGATCGGCCGCGTCGCAGGCGATCCGGAGGCCTACGACTACCTCCCGAACTCCGTCAAGCGCTTCCCCGGGCCGCACGAGCTCGCGGCGAGGATGGACGCCTGCGGCCTCGACGTGCGCTACATCCTCACGGCGGGCGGGATCATCGCGCTGCATGCCGGGACCCGCAGGACGGAGCCGGTCGGAGGGCGATGACGAGCGCGGCAGCGAGCGTCGCCGCGATCGTCCGGGCGGCCGGGCCGCACGTCCCCCTCCTGCTGGCCCGCGTCGAGGAGCGCCTCGCGGAGCTCGCGGCCGGGCACGGGCCGGTCCTTGCCGAGCATGCCGGCGCGACGATCGCCGCCGGGGGCAAGCGCCTGCGCCCGCTGCTGGTCCTGCTCGCCGCCGGGCCCGCGGCGCGGCGCACCGATCACGTCGTCGCCGCGGCGACGGCGGTCGAGCTCGTCCACAGCGCGACGCTCGTCCACGACGACGTGCTCGACGCCGCCGCGCTGCGCCGCGGCGTTCCGACCGTCTGGGCGCGCGGCGGTCGCGAGCTGGCGGTCGCGACCGGCGACCTGCTCTTCTCGCGGGCGTTCAGCGAGCTCGTCGCCACCGGCTCGCTGGCCGCGGTGCGCACGCTCTCGCACGCCGGCTCGGCCCTCGCCGAGGGCGAGCTGCGCCAGCGCCAGGACGCGTGGGACGCGACGGTCCCGGTCGACCGCTACCTCGCGCGCTGCGAGCTCAAGACGGCGCGGCTGTTCGAGGCCTCGTGCCGGCTGGGCGCGATCGCCGCCGGAGCCGGCGCGGCCACCGAGGAGGCGCTCGGCGACTTCGGGCGGCGCGTCGGCCTGGCCTTTCAGATCCTCGACGACGTGCTCGACGTGTCCGGCGACGCCGCGCGCACCGGCAAGCACCGCGGCACGGACCTGCTCGACGGGACCGTGACGCTGCCGCTGATCCTCGCGCGCCGGCGCGATCCGCAGCTCGCGGCCGTGGAGCTGCGCGCGATCGTCACGCAGGCGCAGGCGCAGGACGTCTGCGAGCGCATCGAGGCGACCGGCGCGGCGGCGGATGCGACGGCGCAGGCGCTGCAGATCGTCGGGGAGGCGAAGGAGCGCCTCGAGAGCGTGGCGCTCGAGGACGGGCAGCGCCGCGCGCTGGACCTCGTCGGCGACTCGGTCGTGGACCGGCGGGCCTGAGCCCGCCGCAGGCTAGAAGTCCTCGGGGAGGACGTAGTTGGCGGCGAGGGCGGCGACGAAGCGGTCGACGTCGTCCTCCATGTTGGCCCGTGTGAGCTCGCGCAGGTCCGAGACGAGCTCCTCGGTGCCGTGGTCGAGCATCTCGTCGAAGCGCTGGATCGCGTCCTCGCCGAAGGTGCCGGTGTGGTGCCACTCGCAGTTGGGGCAGCGCAGGCTGACGTCCCAGCTGGCGCCGTCGGCTTCGTGCCAGTCGATCGGAAAGACGAGCTCGGAGCTGCATTCGGGGCAGACGTGGAGATCCGCCGACGTGGTCTGTGGCTCCTCGAACGAAATGACCTCGATGGTCTTTCCGGACGGCAGCGTCACCTTGCGCACGTACTGGTTGTGATCCGGCTGTGGACTCTGCTCGAACTCCTGCATGACCACCTCATCGGCATGCCGCAAGGGAACTTGAACGTTCTCCTCCCGGCTTCGACATGAGGTCCGCGCATGCAGGTCGCGCTACCCTCTGCCTACCCGACCCCTGGAGCCACAATGCCGCTCGGCATCGGTCCACTCGAACTCGTCATCGTGCTCGTCATCGCGCTCGTCATCTTCGGGCCCAAGCGCCTGCCCGACCTCGGCAAGTCGCTGGGCACCGGCATGCGCGAGTTCAAGGACTCGATCACCGGCAACTCCAAGGACGACGACGACGATCCCACCGCGCTGACCGCAGCGCCCACCGACGATCCGGCCGCGCCGGACGACGCCGTCAGCCGCCCCCGCGGCTGAGCAGCGCCGCCGCAGCCCCGGGGCCACGAGCATGGGAACCGCGCTGCGGCCGATCGGTCACGACGACCGGCTGAGTCTCGTCGACCACCTTGGCGAGCTGCGCAAGCGGCTCATCATCTCGATCGTCACGCTGCTGGCCTGCTTCAGCGTCTGCTTCTGGCAGAACGACGCGATCCTCAAGATCATCACGAAGCCCGTCCGCGACGCGCAGAACGTCAAGAACCCGAGCGCCAACAGCAAGGACCCCGATCAGCAGGCCGCGCGCTTCCAGCAGGAGCAGGTGCGGGCGCTGCGGACGCTCGCGCCCGCACTGGCGGCCTCGGCGCGGACGTTCGACGCCCTCGCCGCCGGCGACAACATCACCGCGTCGCAGCGGGCGGCGATCAGCACGGGCTCGCGCCAGCTCGCGCTCGCCAGCCGGCAGGCCGCGCTCGCGGCGCGCGCGGCGCCGCGCAACCCGCAGGCAAAGCTCGTGACGCTCGGGGTCACCGAGCCGTTCACGGCCACGATCACGATCGCCTTCTACGGCGCGCTGCTGCTCGCGATGCCGATGCTGCTCTTCCAGGCCTACGCGTTCGTCCTGCCGGCCTTCAGCCCGAAGGAGCGCCGGGTCGCGCTGCCGCTGATGCTCATGGTGCCGGTCCTGTTCGTCGCCGGCGTGGCGTTCGGCTACTTCGTCGTGCTCGACCGGGCCGTCAACTTCCTGCAGAACTTCAACGCGGACTCCTTCAACAACCTCCTGCAGGCGAACACGTACTTCAAGTTCGCCGTGCTCTTCGTCGCCGGCGTCGGGCTGCTGTTCCAGATCCCCGTGGGCGTCCTGGCCGTCACGCGCCTGGGCATCTTCACCCCCAAGCAGCTGGCGAGGAACCGCGGCTACGTCATCCTGGCGATCTCGATCCTCGCCGCGGTCGCGACGCCGACGCCCGACCCGGTCACGATGACGCTCGCGATGGCCCCGCTGATCGTGCTCTTCGAGCTCAGCATCCTGCTCGCGCGCTGGATCGATCGCATCAAACCGGCCGTCGACGAGGACGACGCCGAGGACGGCGAGGACGAGGACGACCCCGACGACGAGCCCGACCCCTACGCCGACGACGACGTGAGCGCGGCCGCCGAAGCGGTCGCGGCGGTCGTCGCCGAGGACGAGCAGGCCGCCGAGGATGCCTACGATGGAGCGCAGGGCGACGGCCGCAGCGCCGACGACCCCGATCCACCTAAGCTGCAAGACCCCGAGCCAAAGGACTGATCTTCGATGTTGTTCGACCTGCGCGGGCGCGGACGTCGTCGCACCGTGCAAGCCATCTATCTGTCGCTCGCCATCCTCATGGGTGGCGGGCTCGTCCTGTTCGGCATCGGCAGCTCCTCGAGCGGCGGCCTCTTCGACGCGATCTCCGGCGGCTCGGGCAGCACGAGCGCGACCTCGGGCATCGACAAGCGCATCGACAACGCCCTCGCCGCGACGAAGGCGCGCCCGCGCGACCCCGCGCCCTGGGCGACGCTCGCCGCGCTGCGCTTCCAGCGCGCCGGCATCGACGAGATCACGACGACGGGCCAGTACACCGAGAGCGGCCTGCGGCGCCTGCGGCTCGCAAGTCAGGCCTGGGAGCGTCACCTCGCGCTCGATCCCAAGCAGCCCGACGTGCGCACGGCGAAATTCATGGTCCAGGCCTATGAGTCCGGGGCGCTCAACGAGCTCGGCAAGGCGGTCCGCGCGAAGCAGATCATCACCGCGGCCACGAAGCCGCCGAGCTCGAACCTGTTCGCCCAGCTCGCCGAGCTCGCCTACCGTGCGAAGGACACGCGGACGGCCGACCTCGCCGCCGCGCGCGCCGTGAGCCTCGCCGCCTCGAAGGACCGCAAGGCGCTGCGCACGGCGCTGGACGGCCTCAAGGCGCAGGCCGCGGCCGCCCCGGCGCAAGGCGCGACGACGGCGCCGAGCGGCCAGTGACGAACCACTAGGATCGTCGGCTCACACCCGCCCCTGTAGCTCAACTGGCAGAGCAGCGGACTCTTAATCCGAAGGTTCCAGGTTCGATTCCTGGCGGGGGCATGCGCTCTGGCGGTAGGCTGCGCCCGTCCCACCGTTTGACGGGCGACCCCCTGAGCAGCCAGGATCCCCCGAAACATGGTAGATCGCGGGGAAACGGAGCTCACAACATGCGCAGGATCGCCGTCATAGCCGCAGTCTCGACCTGGGTCGTGCTCGCAGGCGCGCCCGCGCAGGCCGCCGTGACAACCGTGGCGCCTGCGACGCCGGGGATCTGGCAGACGCTGCTCGTCGACGCCGCGGGCAACGACGTGCCGCCTGGTGACGGCGGCGTGACCTTCGTCGCGGGGCCGGCGACGCCGCCGGCGGGCATCGGCAGCGCGCGTCTCGTCACCGCCACGGGCCGCGGCGACGGTGCCGCGGCGCTCTACAGCGCGGCATTCGGCGGCACGCCGCTGAGCGCGATCCGCGCGCTGAGCTACGCGACGTACGTCACGCAGACGAACGGATCGCAGCTGCCCTTCATCCGTGTCAGCGTCGACCTCGACGGCAACGGCAGCGCCGACGACCAGCTGTTCTTCGAGCCCGTCTACCAGAGCGGAGCCGGGCTCGGGATCCCGGTGCAGCCGGCCATCGGCACCGGGGTCTGGCAGAGCTGGGACGCGCGCGCGGGCGGCTGGTGGAGCACCGGCGGGCTCGCCGGGTCGACCCCCGGCGCCGGCGTGAAGACGCTCGACGCGTTCATCGCCGCGGCGCCGCAGGCGCGGATCGTCAACGCCTCCGGCCGCAATGGCGGCCTGAGCATCGCCTCCGGGGTCGTCGGGCCCGATCTGCGCTTCGACGGCAACGTCGACGCCGTGACGATCGACACCGGCGCCGGGCCCACGACCTACGACTTCGAGCCGGGTCCGCCGCCGGCGGTCAACGGCACGAGCGCAATCGTCCAGGCGGTCAGCGGGCGGATCACCGTGACGCTGCCCGGACAGTCCTCGCACTCGGTCGCGAGCCTCGGCGAGAACGTGCCGATCGGGACGGTCGTCGATGCCACGAACGGCACCGCCGCGCTGACCACCGCCTTCACGAAGCGCGGGGCCACCCAGCGGGCGATCTTCTTCGACGGGAAGTTCACCGTCAGGCAGCGCCGCGGCACGGGCTCGATCACCGACATCATCCTGAGCAGCTCGCGGTTTGGCGCGCTCTGCGGCCGCGGCAGCCGGGCGGCGTCGGCGCGCGCCGGCGGGACGCTGATCGCCAAGAGCGCCGCCTCCAAGAGCGGGAAGTCCAAGAAGGTCGTCTCGCGCCTGTGGGGCGACGGCAAGGGGCGCTTCCGCACCAAGGGCCGCAACGGCGCGGCGACGGTCCGCGGCACGCGCTGGCTCACCGAGGAGCGCTGCGACGGAACCCTCACGAGGGTCCGGCGCGGACGCGTGAGCGTCAAGGACAACCGCACCGGCAAGACCGTCACCGTCACGGCCGGCCACAGCTACCTGGCCCGCAACTGACCGGGGGCGGGAGGGCCGGCGGCGCCCGACCCTCCCGCGACTCGGGACGACTACGCTGCAGGCGATGGCACCCACCCTCGCGATCCTCGACGGCGTCATCATGGACGCCGCGGAGGCGCAGATCCCGGTCACCGACGAGGGGCTGCTGCGCGGCGACGGCGTCTTCGAGGTCGTCCGCCTGTATGCGGGGCGCCCGTTCGGCCTGGACGAGCACCTCGACCGGATGGCGCGCAGCGCCGAGTCGCTCCGGCTGCCGCTGGAACTCGACGCGCTGCGCTCCGACGTCGCAGCGATCCTCGGCGAGGCCCGGCCCGCCGACGGCTGCCTGCGGCTGGTCGTGACGCGCGGAGGGCGGCGGATCGGGCTCGTCGAGCCGATGAAGGCGCTGCCCGACACGGTCGCGCTCGCGACGATCACGTACTCGCCCACGCGCGTGCTCGACGGGGTCAAGTCGCTGTCCTACGCCGCCAACATGCTCGCGTCGCGGCTGGCGAAGGAGGCCGGCGCCGACGAGGCGCTGCTCGTGTCGCCGCACGGGCGCGTCCTCGAGGCGCCGACGACGTCGTTCGTCTACGCGCTGGACGGCGCGCTCCACACGCCGCCGCTGGCGGACCGGATCCTCGACTCGATCACGCGCCGCGTGCTGTTCGCCGTGACCGACGTCCAGGAGCGCGTGACGACACTCGACGACCTGGGCACGATCGAGGAGGCCTTCCTGGCGTCGTCGCTGCGCGAGGTCCATCCGGTCCACGCGATCGACGGGACGCCGGTCCCGGCCGCGCCCGGGCCGCTCACGCAGGACGCCGGCGAGCGCGTGCGCGAGCACATCGAGGCGCAGCTGGCACGCCAGACCCGGTGAAGGTCGTCACGGTCATCGGCAACCGCCCGCAGTTCGTCAAGGCGGCGGCGGTGTCGGTTCCGCTGCGTGCCGCCCACGAGGAGCTGCTCGTCCACACCGGGCAGCACTACGACGACGGGCTGTCTGCGATCTTCATCCGCGAGCTCGACGTGCCGCCGCCCGAGGTCCAGCTCGGGCTCGGCGGCGGGACGAACACGCAGCAGACCGCGCGCATGCTCGCGGCGATCGGCGAGCTGCTCGCCGAGCACGCGCCCGACGCCGTCCTCGTCTACGGCGACACGAACTCGACGCTGGCGGGGGCGCTCGCGGCCGCGCAGGCGCGGATCCCCGTCGCCCACGTGGAGGCCGGCATGCGCTCGTTCGACCGCGCGATGCCCGAGGAGACCAACCGTGTCCTGACCGACCACCTGTCCGACCTGCTGCTCGTGTCATCGCCGGTCGCCGCGGGGAATCTCGCGCGCGAGGGCGTCGCCGGCGAGGTCGAGATCGTCGGCGACGTCATGGTCGACGTCGCGCGGCTGCTCGCGCCGCGCGCCCGCGCCGACGACGAGCCGCTGCGCGCGGCCGGCGTGACGGCCGGCGAGTACGTCCTGGCCACCGCGCACCGCGCGGGCACCGTCGACGACCCCGCGCGCCTCGCCGCGCTCGTCGAGCTCCTGCTCGGCCTCGGCGCCCCCGTCGTGCTGCCGCTGCACCCGCGCACGCGCGCGCGGCTGGAGCAGGCGGGCCTGCTGGAGCGGCTGGCCGCCGGCACGGTCCTGCTCCCGCCGCTCGGCTACCTCGCGTTCACCGCGCTGCTCACCCGCGCCCGCGCCGTGCTGACGGACTCCGGTGGCGTCCAGAAGGAGGCCTACCTCGCCGGAGTCCGCTGCGTGACCCTGCGCGACAGCACCGAGTGGGTCGAGACCGTCGACACGGGCTGGAACGTCCTCGTCGACCTCGACGCGGACGCCGCGCACGCGGCGCTCGAGCGCTCGGAGCCAGCCGAGCGCCCGGAGCTCTACGGCGACGGGCACGCGGGCGAGAGGGTCGCGGCAGCGATGGCTAGGCTCCTGCCCTCATGACGGATGCCGCCAGCGCCCCCGGGCTCGTGCTGAGCCCCACCGCCTCCGTCGGCAGGGACGTGTCCTTCGGCGCCCACGTCGTCGTCCACGACGGCGTCGTCATCGGCGACGGCTGCACGATCGGCGACGGCGCGATCCTCGGCAAGGCGCCGAAGCTCGCGCGGCGCTCGACCGCTCCGCGCACCGCCCTGGAGCCGCTCGTGCTCGAGGAGAACGTCGTCGTCGGCTCGCAGGCGATCGTCTTCGCCGGGACCCACATCGGCGCGAGCTCGATCGTCGGCGACCAGGCCTTCGTCCGCGAGCGCACGACGATCGGGCCCGACACCGTCGTCGGGCGTGCGACGGGCGTCGACAACGACGTCGTGATCGGCGCGCGCGTGCGGATCCAGTCGCAGGGCTACGTGACGGCCTACAGCGTCATCGAGGACGACGTCTTCTTCGGGCCCTGCGCGATGACGACCAACGACGACACGATGGCCCGCCACGACAAGGGCATGCCGCTGCAGGGCGCGATCCTGCGGCGCGCCTGCCGGATCGGCGGCGGCGCCGTCCTGCTGCCGGGCGTCGAGGTCGGCGAGGAGGCGTTCGTCGCCGCGGGCGCGGTCGTGACGAGCGACGTCGGCGCGCGCAAGGTCGTCATGGGCGTCCCGGCGCGGATGGTGCGCGACGTTCCCGACGAGGACCTGCTCGAGCGGTGGGGCTAGCCGCTCGCGGCCTGCGCCTGCCGGGCGCGGTCGAGCTGCCGTGGGCCCGGCGCAGGCGGCTGAAGGCCGAGCGCGGGACCGTCGCCCTCGGGGTCGCGGCCTTCGGCCTCACGGCCGCCGTGCTCGGCGGGGAGATCGCACGGGTGCTGCGCGAGCGCGTGCGGGTGCACCCCGAGCTCGATGCGATCGAGTCCGCCGATGCGGCGGTGCGCGAGACCGTCGCCGTCGCAGTCGCAGGCTACGAGAGCATGAGCACGCGCGAGACCGCGCTGCTGAACCTCCTCGGGTCGTTCTCGCTGACGTTCGCCGGCGCCCGCGCGTCCACGTACGTCATCCGCCGCCGCGGGGATGCTCGCGGCCGGCTCCTGCGCGACATGTTCGTCGGCGAGCACCACATCCATCACTTCGTGCCGGGCATCGTGCTCGCGTTCCTCGCGGGCGGCGCCTCGGTGATCTCGCGCGACGAAGAGCTCGATCCCCTGCTCGCGATCCCGTTCGGGATCGGCGTGGCGCTGACGCTCGACGAGTCGGCGCTGCTGCTGCGCCTCGACGACGTGTACTGGAGCGAGGAGGGGATCGTCAGCGTGCAGATCACGCTCGCCGCGCTTGCCCTGCTGTCGGCGGCGTCGCTGGCGCGGCAGGTCCTGCGCCGTGGCGCCAGCCGCGTCCCGGGACCTACGCAGCCACCGCGAGCGGCTGGTCCTGCATCCAGATGATCTGCTCGCGGCCCGGGCCGACGCCGACGAGCGCGACCGGCACCTTGATCTGCTCGGCGATGAACGCGAGGTAGTCGCGCGCGGCCGCCGGCAGGTCGGAGGGCGTGCGGCACTCGGTGATGTCCTCCTGCCAGCCGTCGAGCTCGATGTACTCGCCGCGCGAGTGGTGCAGCACCGACTGGTGATAGGGGAAGTCCGTGAACTCCGCGCCGTCCAGGCCGCTGTAGCTCGTGGCGACCTTGATCCTGTCGAAGCCCGAGAGCACGTCGAGCTTCGTGATCGCCAGGGAGGTCAGGCCGTTGATGCGCGAGGCGTAGCGCAGCGCGGGGATGTCGAGCCAGCCGGTGCGGCGGGCGCGGCCGGTCGTCGTGCCGAACTCGCCGCCACGGGTGCGGATCTCCTCGCCGACCTCGTCGTGCAGCTCGGTCGGGAACGGGCCCGAGCCCACGCGCGTGACGTACGCCTTCGCGATGCCCCAGACCTCGTGGATGTCCTTCGGGCCGACGCCGGCGCCGACGCAGGCGGCTCCCGCGATCGGGTTGGAGGACGTCACGAACGGATACGTGCCGTGGTCGATGTCCAGCAGCGCGCCCTGCGCGCCCTCGTAGAGGACGAGCTTGTCCTCGTCCAGCGCGTCCCAGACGATGCGGGCGCAGTCGGCGATGTGGCGCTCGAGGCGATGGCCGAAGGTCAGGTAGGCCTCGGTCATCGCCTGGAGGTCCAGCGACGGGTCCTTCATGTACGGGCGCAGGCTGAGGCGCTTGGGGTCGATCGCGGCCGTGATCTTCTTCTTGAGGATCTTCTCGTCGAGGAGGTCCTGCATCCGGATGCCCAGGCGCGCCGCCTTGTCGGCGTAGGCGGGGCCGATGCCGCGGCGCGTCGTGCCGATCTGCAGCTTGCCGAGCTTCGTCTCGCCGGCCGTGTCGAGCAGCATGTGGTACGGCATGATCACGTGCGCGTTGGCGCTGATCCGCAGCCCGCTCGTGTCGATCCTGCGCGCCTTGAGCGCGTCGAGCTCACCGGTCAGGACCTTCGGGTCGATGACGACGCCGTTGCCGATGATGCAGCGCTTGCCCGGATAGAGGATCCCCGACGGGATCAGGTGGAACTTGAAGACCTCGCCGTCGCGGATGATCGTGTGGCCGGCGTTGTTGCCGCCCTGGAAGCGGACGATGGCGTCCGCCTTCTCGGCAAGCAGGTCGACGACCTTGCCCTTGCCCTCGTCGCCCCACTGGGCGCCGACGATGCAGATTCCCGGCATACGGAGTGGAGTTTAGGCCGAGCGGACGCCCGGGCGCTGTTGGCGGGCATCCGCGCCCCACAACGGCAGCACCTCGCACATCTCCTCGAGGCGCGACACGGTCCGCTCGTTGATCTGCTCGGCGAGCTCGTCGCGCTCGAGGTTCGTCGTGATGATGACCGCGCGCTGGTCCTCGTAGCGCGCGTTGACGATCGCGTAGAGCTGCTCGAGCACCCAGGGGCTCGTCTTCTCGGCGCCCACGTCGTCGATGTGCAGGAGGTCGACCTCGGTCAGACGGTCGAGCAGGTCGACGTAGGAGTTGTCGCGGTCGTCGTCGAACGTCGTGCGGATCTGCGCCAGCAGCCGCGGCAGCGAGTAGATCGCGACGCTGTGGCCGGCCTCGAGCGCGTGCCGCGAGACGAGCATCGCGAGCGTCGTCTTGCCGGTCCCGACGGAGCCGAAGAACCACAGCCCGCGGCCGGCGGCGAGGTTGTCGTCGATGCGCCCGACGTAGCGGCGCACCGCGGCGGTGACGGGCGCGGCGATCTCGGTGACCGGCGGGCGGTCGAACGACACGCCGCGGTACCTGCGCGGGATGACGCCGCTCAGCGAGCGCGCGCGGGCACGGCTGACGCGCTGCGCGCGGCAGCGGCAGTCGCGCGCGTCGTTCGTGGCCTCGTCGACGACGAAGCCGGTGCCGTCGCAGAGGTCGAAAGGGCAGCGGTCGTCCACCGGTCCAGCCTAGGACACGCCGCGGCGCCCGCGGCGGCGCGCGGGGCCATGTCCGCGCAATCTGCGGCGAGAACCGCGGTCAGCTCGGCGGCGCCAGCGCCCAGAGCGCCAGCGAGTAGCGACACCCGTCGACGACCGGCACGACCTGGTGCACCACCGGCGAGGGGAACGCGATCAGCAGGCCGGGGCGGCTGCGGACCGCGATGACCTCCGCGCCCGGCCCCGGCGCGGTCCCGGGCGCGCAGCCGGGGTAGAAGCACAGCTCGCCGCCGGTGAACTCGGGCGCGTCGCTCGCGCCGTCGTTGAGGGCGACCACGAGCGAGACGCGCCGGCGCGCGATCTCCGGCGGAGCGTGCCGGTCGACGCCGCCGTCGGAGTGGGCGGCGAAGTGGTCGCCGCGGCGATAGATGAGCGCGGTCACGCTGCTGACGTGGGAGATCTCGCAGCCGTAGATCTCCTCAAAGCGCGGCACGACCTCCCACAGCCGGTCCTGCACGAGCTCCTCGGTGCGCCCGGCGAGCGTCGCAATCGTGCCCAGGCGGCTCTCGGGGGCCACGCCGAAGTCGTCGCCGAGCCAGATCTCCGCCTGCTCGTGGAAGGACTCGTCCATTTCGCGCCGCAGCTCGCGGCACTCCTGCGCCGTCAGGAAGCCCGGGATCGTGTGGGGCAGGCCGGACGTCGCCGGCGACAGCGCGTCGTCCATGCCGCGCAGCCTAGAGCGCCGCGCTCGGGTGCCTGAGGTCCAGGCGCGTCGAGCGCGTCCTCGCCGGTCAGGCTTCCCGCTGCGGCGCACTCCGGCCCGCAGCGCCTGCGCGGGCACGTAGGATGGGGTGGGACTCCGCGCTCTGAACGGGTGCCGGGAGCCAGTAGCCGTAGCCACGACGCAGAGCCGGCGCCACCGCGACGGCCCAGGTGGCGCGACTGCGCGCCGTCGCTCGGGCCGCGCTACCCGTAGCGCTCCGGCGAGGTGTAGTTCAGGAACTTCGGATACTCCTTGGCGAACGTCAGCTCGACGTCGCCGAGGGCGCCGTTGCGGTGCTTGGAGATGATGATGTCCGCGATCCCGGCCCGCTCGGTCTCCTTGTCGTAGTACTCCTCGCGGTAGATGAACGCGACGAGGTCGGCGTCCTGCTCGATCTGGCCGCTTTCGCGCAGGTCCGAGAGGATCGGGCGCTTGTCCGTCCGCGACTCGACGGCGCGGCTGAGCTGCGACAGCGCGATCACCGGCACGTCGAGCTCGCGCGCGAGGATCTTCAGGCCACGGCTCATCTGGCCGACCTGCTCCACACGCGACTCCACCCGCCCGTCGGGGCGCAGCAGCTGCAGGTAGTCGACGATGATCAGCCCCAGCGGCGACTGCTGGTGCAGCCGCCGCGCCTTGGCGCGGATCTCGAGGATCCCGACGTCGGAGGAGTCGTCGACGTACAGCGGCGCGGCCGCGAGGCGCGCGGAGGCCTCGAGGATCTTCGGCCACTTCGCGTCCGCCACCCGGCCCTTGCGCAGCTCGTCGCCCTTGATGCGCGCCTGCGACGCCACGAAGCGCTGCGCGAGCTCGCTCTCGGACATCTCCAGGGAGAACAGCGCGACCGGCCTGCCGTGCTCGATCGAGGCGTTCTCGGCCATGTTCGTGACGAGCGCGGACTTTCCCATCGACGGCCGGGCGGCGATGATGATGAGGTTGCCGGGCTGAAAGCCGCCGGTGATCTCGTCGAGGTCGCGAAAGCCCGACGGCGTGCCTGTCAGCGACGTGTGCTCGCGCGACAGGCGCTCCATCTTCTTGAGCTCGTCGTCGAGGATCTCCTCGATCGAGCGGAAGTCCTTGCGACGGTCGTCGTGGGCGACCTCGAGCATCGCCCGCTCGGCCTGCTCGACGAGCTCGCGTGGGGCGGCGGCGTGGTTGAGCACCGAGGCCTGGATCTCGTAGGTCGTGCTCAGCAGGCGGCGCATGAGCGCGTGCTCGCGCACGATCTGCGCATAGCGGCGGATCCCACCGAGCCCGGGGACGCCGCCGGTCAACTCGTCGACGGCGCCCTTGCCGCCGGTCTCCTCGAGCTTGCCGGTGCTGCGCAGGTGCTCGCTGACGGTGAGCACGTCGATCGGCTCGCTCTCGCGATACAGCGCGAGCATCGCCTCGTAGATCAGGCGGTGGCGCTCGCGGTAGAAGTCCTCGGGCCTGAGGCCCTCCTCGATGACGAGGCCGTACATCGCGCGGTCGCTGAGCAGGATGCCGCCGAGCACCGACTGCTCGGCCTCCAGCGAGTGCGGCGGCGCGACGCCGGTGGCGATCTGCGCCGGCGGGCGGTCGGGCGGGGCGGAGTCCGGGTAGCTGCTCAAGGCCTGGGTGAATCTAGGTTGCCGGGGCGCGGACGGCGACGAACAGTCCCGCTTGCACCGCCGAATTTCTTTCGGTCACGAACCGGTGAGGCTAGCGAACAGATGTTCGCACGCGGGCGGGACGGAAACCGAGGAAACGGGCGACGTCGCGCGCCTCTACCTCCAGCGCGTGGACCGCACCGCTCGAGAGCTCCGCGAACGGCTCCAGCGTGATGTCGAGTTCCTGGCCTCGGCGGTTGCGGCTCCAGTTGCCGGCGACCACGCCGTCGACGAGGATCGTCGGCTGGATGAACCCGCCACCGGCTTGGACGCGCTTCGCGTGACGCGGGTCGAGCACGAGGTCGCGACTCGCGTAGCCGAGGAGGTAGGGGTCGAAGTGGCCGAGCAGCGCGACGTGCCCCTCGGCCGGTGGCGGCGCGGCAGCGGACGGCTCGTCGTCGATGAGCGAGAACGCGCGACGCGCGCGCCGCAGGCCGATGCCCGACCAGACGGCGAGGTCCTCCGGCCCGGCGGGCCCGTGCGCGGCGCGGTAGCGCGACGCGAGCCGCGCGAGCGCTGCGTCGGGCTCCAGCGCGACCGGCGCCGCGCCGAGCCAGTCGTCGAGCAGGGCGTAGCGCGGCTCGCGCGACGGCCCGATGCGGCACACGACGCCGCGCAGCGCCGCGTAGCCGACGAGATGCGCCGGCGCCTGACCGCTGCGATCGATCGCCAGGCCGCGGGCGATCAGCCCGTCGGCGAGCTCCCCGCGCGCGAGCGGACCGCGCTCGGCCAGCACCTGCGCCAACGTCGCGAGTGCGCGCTCGCAGAGCTCGTCGTCGAGTCCGAGCGCCAGCCGGCGGCGCCGGCCCGCCGCCGCGAAGATCGGGCCGAGCAGTCCGAGCAGCCAGCCGGCGTCCTCGGCTGCCAGGCAGTGCAGCGTGCCGCGCATCGCCCAGGTCCAGACGACGGAGCGGTCGCTGTCGCGGGCGCGCTCGACGGCGGCGAGGTCGAGGCCGCGGCTGCGGGCCCGCAGGGCGAGGGCTGCGGCGACGGGATCCTGGGCCTGGACCCCGCACAGTCGCGCGACGAGCCCCGCGACGCCCGTGGCGGGCGGGCCGGTCAGTCGCTGCGCCCGCAGCCGCAGCGCGCGCAGCTCGGCGTCGCGCGGGGCCCGGGTCACTCCGGCTCGTCGGGCCAGCGTCCGTGCGCGTCGTAGAAGTCGCGCGCGGCGTCCTCGGCGTCGCGGTCGGCGTGCCCGGCGGCGGCGAACTTCGCCAGCAGGACGATCGAGGCTGCGCCGCCGACCACGCCGACGACGCCCCAGATCGTGTCCGCCGCGCCGGCGATCGGCAGCCCGGCTACTTCCGCTCGACGACCATCGTCTTCACCGAGGCGGTGACGCCCTCGGCGACCTCGACGACGACGACGTACGTGCCGACGTTCTTGATCGGCTCGTCGAGGTGGATCTTGCGGCGATCGACCTTCAGCCCGCGGGCCTCCTCGATCGCATCGGCGATGTCCTGGTTGGTCACCGAGCCGAAGAGGCGCCCGTCGTCACCGGCCTGCTGGCCGATGGTGAGGACGGTGCGGCTGAGGACGTCGGCGTCCTCCTTGGCCTTCTGGAGCGCCACCTGCTGCGCCTTGCCGGCGCTGTCCGCGCGGCGGCGGGCCTCCTCCAGCGCGCCGGAGGTCGCCGGCTGCGCGAGCTTGCGCGGGATGAGGTAGTTGCGCAGGTAACCCTTGGAGACGTCGACGACGGCGCCGCGGTCGCCGAGGTGCTCGACGTCCTGCAGGAGGATGGCGGAGGGCATGGCTAGCGGTCGTCGCGGCCGCGACCGCCGCGGCCACCGCGCTCGCGCTCGGCGTCGTCGCGCCCGCCCTCGTTGACGTAGGGCAGCAGTGCGAGCTCGCGGGCGCGCTTGACGGCGCGGGCGATCTGGCTCTGGTGACGCCGGCAGGCGCCGGTGATCCGCCGGGAGCGGATCTTGCCCTTCTCGGAGATGAACTTGCGCAGCGTGGCCGTGTCCTTGTAGTCGGCCTGCTCGATCTTCTCCTTGCAGTACGGGCACGGCTTGCGCCGGCCGCTGCCGGGGCCGCCCTTCTTGTCACGTCGGCGCGTGGGCTTGCCACGGTTGCGCTGCTTTGCCACTGACGAAAGTCCTTGTGTCGGGGTGAGGATGCGCGCGCGAGCGTTGCGCGCGGCCCGTCATTGTGGCACGGACCGCGCGTCAGCCGCCGGTTGGCCTCCCGGACGGCCCCATGAACAGGACGAGCCCCCGCGGTGCGGGGGCTCGTGAGCGCGGCGACCGCGGGACCGGGATTTCCGATCAGAACGGGATGTCGTCGTCGGCCGCGCCGCCGGCGCCGCTTGAGACCGGCTGGAAGTCGTCGGTGTTGGCCGGCACGTCGGAGCGCGGCGTGAAGCCGTTGGACTGACCGCCGCCGGCGTCGTCGCGGCCGCCGAGAAACTGCACCGAGTCGGCGATGATCTCGACCGACTGGCGCTTGTTGCCGTCCTTGTCCTGCCACTCACGCCACTCCAGGCGGCCATCGATCGCGACCGGCCGCCCCTTGCTGAGGTAGCGGGCGCTGTTCTCGCCCTGCGCCCCCCAGACGGTGACGTCGAAGTAGTTCGGCTTGTCCTCCCACTCGCCGCCGGCGCCCTTGCGGCGCGTGTTGCAGGCGACGCGCAGCTTGCAGACGGCCATGCCGCTGGGCAGGTTGCGAAGCTCGGGGTCAGCCGTGAGATTGCCGGTCAGAACGACGCGGTTGATGTTGGTCGCGGCCATCTGCGGCCTCCTCTTTCGGGAACGAACGATCGGCGAGCGAGTCTAGACCGGGCATCGGATCCACCCCGACGATGACGCCGCTCTCTCCGCACTTAAGTGACAGGGTCGCGCGCAACGACGCGCATCTGACGCAGGTCGGGTGCTACGCGGCGACTTCGGCGGGCGCGGCGGGCGCCTCGGCCGCGACCGGCTCGCCGATGCCCGTGGGGCGCGGCTCGGGGCGGGTCGCCGGCGGGGCGGGCGTCCCGGGAGCGAGCTTGATGATCCGGAAGCGGATCACCCCGTCGGTGATGCGCAGCGTGCGCTGCAGGGTCTCGAGGACCTCGCGCGTCGTCACGTGGAACTGCAGGAGGTGGTACTCGGCGTCCGTCTTGTGACCGATCTCGTACGCCGTCTGGCGCACGCCCCAGTCCTGCGAGTTCGTGATCTCCCCGCCGCCGGTGATCGTCTTCTCGACCTGCTCGAGCACCTTCGCGCGCTGCTCGTCGGGAGCCGCGCTGTCGAGCATGAGGACGAGGTCGTAGAGGGGGTCGTGTGCAGGCATGGTGAGCTGGGCCCCGGGGGGCTCGGCCCGGGATGATAGCGATCGGGGGGCGAACGCCGGCGCCGGCCGGCCTCTGAAGCGCATGGACTCCGACCGGCCGCCGCCCCTGCGCGCCCGCGTGCGCTGGGGAAACGTCGGCCGCGCCGGGGCGCTCGCCGCGCTCGCGGCGACGATCGTCGTGTGGCCCCGGCTGAGCCCGAAGCCGCCGGAGCTCCCACCGGCGCAGCCGGTGCCCGTCGCCCCGCGCCCGGCGCTCGCCCCGCCGCCCGCGATCGCGGCGCCGCCGGCGATCTCCCCGCCGCCCGCGGTCGCCCCGCCGCCGGCGATCGCGCCGCCGCCCGCGCGACCCGCGGGCGCCCGGCCGCGCGCCCGCGCGCGTCCCCGGCGCGCTCGGAAGCCGACGGCCGCGCCCGCCCCGGCGCCCGCGCGCCGTCCGCCGCCGCGGGTCGTCGCCCCATCCGCCCGCGCGCCCGCCCGCGCGCCGCGCCCCTCCCGATCGCCCGGCCCGCATCGGCCGGCCCCCGCCGCCCACCCGCGCCACAGCAGCGAGTTCGGCAGCGAGTTCGGCTAGCTGCTCTCGCGCCCCGCCATCGCCGCCGCCTTCGCGCGGATGTCAGCGAGCTGGTCGTCGATCCAGTCGCCCGGATCACGCGCGGTGACGGCGGCCTTCAGGCCGAGCGAGCGCCGCTCGCGCTCCTCGGCGCTCATCGTCAGCGCGCGGTGGATCATGTCCGCGGTGTCCTTGATGTCGAACGGGTTGACGCTGAGCGCGAACTCGCCGAGCTCCTCGTGGGCGCCGGTGTTCTCCGACAGGATCGAGACGCCGTCGCGCTCGTTCACCAGCGGTCCTTCCTTCGCCACGAGGTTCATGCCGTCGAACATCGCGTTGACGATCATCACGTCGTAGTGCTTGTAGGCCGCGACGGCCTCCTCGAGGTCGTCGCGGAGCTTGAGCTGGATCGGCATCCAGTCCGGCGTGCCGTGGCGGTGGTTGACGATCGCGACGAGCGCCTCGATGCGCTCGAGGTACTCCTGGTACTCCGGCACGTCCATCCGCGACGGCATGAGCTGGGCGATGAACGTCACGCGCTCGAGGTACTCGGGGTGCTCGCCGAGGAACTGGTCGAAGGCCGTGAAGCCGCGCAGGACGTTCTTGGACAGGTCGGCGCGGTCCACGCGCAGGATGATGTGGTCGCGGCGCCGGCGCTGGAGCTCGGCCTCGAACTTCTGCGTGCGCTCGCTGCGCGCGATCTTGCGCGTGGCCTCGTAGTCGATCGGCAGCGGGTAGGCGCGCACCCACGTCTCGCGGCCGTCGTGGTGCACGACGCCGCGCTCGAAGTCGACGTCGCAGTCGAGCAGGTCGCGGCAGCACTGCAGGAAGTTCCAGCGATAGGCGCGCGTGTGGAAGCCGACGATGTCGTTGGCCAGCACGCCGCCGTAGATCTCGTCGCGCATGCGCTTGGGCAGCACGCGCCAGGCGTCGGGCTGCGTCCACGGGATGTGGATGAAGTGGTGCAGGAAGACGTCGGGGCGCGCGGCGCGCACGACCGCGGGGAGCGTGTAGAGGTGGTAGTCGTGGACCATCACCACCGGCTCCTCCTCGCCCTCGATCTGCTCGAGGACGGCGGTGGCGAGGTCGTCGTTGACGACCTTGTAGCCGTCGTCGAAGGCCTCGACCTCGTTCTCGCGGATGTCCGGCGCGTTGGAGAGGTCCCAGAGGTAGTGCTGGATGAACCACAGCATCGGGTTGGCGATGACGTTGTAGAAGCGGTCGTAGGCCTCGGCGTCGGAGACGACGAGACGCACGTGGAACTCGCCCGCGGGCGTGTCGACGACGAAGGCCTTGCCGTTGCGCTCGCGCGACTTGCGCACGTCGCCCTCGGTCATGGCCGACGCGATCCAGACGGCGTCGCGATGCGAGGCCAGTCCCGTGAGCGCCGTCACGAGGCCGCCGCTGCCGCGGGTGAACGAACCGTCGACGTCGAACGTCACCGGCCCGCGGTTGGACACGAGGACGAGCGGCGAGGAGCTCGAGGTCGAGCCGTTGGACGCGGCGTTGGAGGGTTCCATCAGTTGCCCTTGCGGTCGTGCATTCGCGGTGGCGCTTACCCGGTCCCGCCAGTTTACGGACGGATCGGCGCAGCGCCTGTCGGCAGCTCGAGCGAGAACGTCGTGCGACCGGGCGCGGCCTCGACGTCCAGCGACCCCTTCATCCGGTCGACGAGCTCGCGCGCGATCGCGAGCCCGAGCCCCGAGCCCTGGGCGTCGTCGGAGGTGAAGAACGGCTCGAAGACGCGCGCCGCGGTGGCCGCGCCGATGCCCGGCCCGTCGTCGCGCACCGCGACCCGCACCGCGCCGTTGTCGCGCTCGGCGCTCACGACGACGCCCGTGCCGGGCGGCGTGTGGGTCAGCGCGTTGTCGATGAGGATCCGCAGGACCTGCGCGACGCGCTCGGGATCGCAGACGGCCGGGATCGGCTCGCCGCCGAGGCGCAGCTCGAGCGTCGAGGCGTGCTTGTCGAGCGCCGGGCCGAACTCCGACGTCACCGCGCGCGTGAGGTCGGCGAGGTCGGTCTCCTGCGGGCGCAGCTCGAGCGACCCGGCCTCCAGGCGCGAGAGGTCCAGCAGGTCGGTCGCGAGCTTGCCCAGCCGCGCGACCTGCTCGCGCACCACGGCGACGAACTCACGCCGCGTGTCGTCGTCGAGCTCCTCGTCCTCGAGCAGCTCGAGGAACCCGCCGAGCGAGAAGATCGGGGTGCGCAGCTCGTGCGACGCCGTCGCGATGAAGCGCCGGCGCGCCGACTCCAGGCGCACGAGCTGGCGCTGCATGTCGTTCAGCGCCCGCGCGAGCTGGCCGAGCTCGTCCCCGCGGTCGGTCGGGAAGACCGCCGTCAGGTCACCGGCGGCGACCTGCTCCGCGCCCTGCTCGAGCGCCTTCACGCGCCGGGCGATCGAACGCGAGACGACGAATCCGCCGACGAGCGCGAGCAGCAGGCCGAGCGCCCCGGCCACGAGGATCTGGCGGCGAATGAGCGCCACGTTGCCCTGGACGTCCGACAGCGGCGTCGAGAACACGGCCACGCGGCTGACGGTGCCGTCGTCGCGGATCGGGACCGCGGCCTGGCCGAGCTCGGCCGCGTCGGAGTGCTCGGTCCCGGTCCGGGTGCGGCCCGTCCGTGCGGCCACGTCGGCGACGGCGAAGTGCAGGTCGGTGATCTGCACCTGCGAGGTGGAGTCCGAGAAGATCACGAGCTGCAGGCCCTCGGTGCCGTCGCCGACCGACAGCAGCGTCACGCGCGTGTTGGAGCGCTCGCTGATCTGGGCGACGAGCGAGTTGATGTCGTCGGCCGAGCCGTTGTTGCGCACGAGCCCGGCGATGAGCGGCGTGAACGCCTGCGCGGTCGTCGTGAGCGATCGCAGCTTCTGCTCCCGCAGGGAGGACTCCAGCTGCGGGGCCACGTAGAAGAGGATCGCCGCGACCGCGATGAGCGTGACGGCGAATGAGAGGACCGTCAGGCGCGTTCGCAGCGAGCGCAGGCGCATCAGGCGTCGGAGTCGCGAAACCGGTAGCCGACGCCGCGCACGGTGAAGAGGTACTCCGGATGCTTGGGGTCGAGCTCGAGCTTCTCGCGCAGGTGGCGGATGTGGACGTCGATCGTGCGGGGGTCGCGGTACGCGGCGTCGCCCCAGATCCGCGTGAGCAGCATCTCGCGCGTGTAGACGCGGCCGGGGTGGCCGGCGAGCGCGGCGAGGATCTCGAACTCGACGAACGTCGTCTGCACCGGTTGCCCGCGTACGCGCACGGCGCGCTTGTCGAAGTCGATCCGCAGGCCGGCGACGTCGAGCGGGCCGTCGCCGGCCGGGCCGTTGTCGTGGGGGTGCATGTCGGCCCGTCGCAGGGCCGCCTTCACGCGGCTGCGGAACTCGCGCATCGAGAAGGGCTTGGTGATGTAGTCGTCGGCGCCGAGCTCGAGGCCGACGACCTTGTCGATCTCCTCGGCACGCGCGGTGAGCATGATGATCGGCACGGTGCTGCGGGCGCGGATCCGCCGGCACACCTCGAGGCCGTCGAGCTGGGGCAGCATGAGGTCGAGCACGACGAGGTCGTAGCTGCCCTCCGAGAAGCGCGCCAGCGCCGCGCGGCCGTCGGTCGCCTGCACGACCTCGTAGCCGTCCTTGCGCAACGGGTAGGAGAGCAGCGTCTGGATCGCATGCTCGTCGTCCACCAGCAGGATGCGGGGAGCGCGATCCACCATCCCCAATAGTGTGACGACGAGATGGTCGACCCGCGCATCTACCGGGCGGCGTTGCTTCCCGTTCTCTTCGCGCTCGTGCTGCTCGCGTTCTCGGTCGAGAACCGGCCGCGACCGCTGACGACGCCGATCGCGCCCGACGCCTTCGCGGGCGATCGCGCCTTCGATCGCGCCTACGGCGGCCGCGGCGCGCTGGCCGACCGCTTTCCCGACCGGCGCCCCGGCTCGCTCGGCGACGAGCAGCTCGCCGACGCGGTCGCCGCGGAGATGTCCGCCTCGCCGGGCTTTCGCGTGCGCAACGTCGTCCGCGAGGGCGAGACGATCGACGGCCGCCGGCGCCTGCGCACGGTCATCGCCGAGCGGACCGGCACGATCGACGAGCGGATCGTCGTCGTCGCCCACCGCGACGCCGCGGGCCCGCGCGCGGAGGCCGAGCTGTCGGGCACGGCGGCGCTGCTGGAGCTCGCGCGCGTCTTCGGCGCGCCGCGGCAGACCCGGCGCACGGTGACGCTCGTCTCGACGAGCGGCGCAAGCGGCGGCGCCGCGGGCGCCAAGGCGCTCGCGGAGGCGCTGCGCGGCCAGCCGGTGGGCGCCGTCCTCGTGCTCGGCGACCTCGCCTCGCGCAACGTGCGCCCGCCGCTCGTCACGCCGTGGTCGGACGCGCTCGGCGCCGCGCCGCTGCGCCTGCGCGCGACCGTGCAGGAGTCCGTCCGCGCCGAGACCGGCTCGGGCGCGGGGCCCGCGCGCGCGCTGAGCCAGTTCGCGCGCTTCGCGCTGCCCGCGACCTTCGGCGAGCAGGGGGTCCTGCTCGAGGCCGGGCTGCCGGCCGTGCTGCTGTCGATCGGGGGCGACCGGACGCCGCCCGCCGGGGCGCCGATCTCGCGGGTGCGGCTGGAGGCCTTCGGGCGCGCGGCGCTGCGCACCGTGACGGTGCTCGACGGCGCGCCGCAGTCGCGGCCGCTGAACCCCGAGGCGACGAGCAGCGACCTGCTGACGAGCCGGAAGGTGATCCCGGGCTGGGCGGTGCGGCTGTTCACCGGCGCGCTGCTGCTGACCGTGGCGGTCACCGCGACCGACGCCCTCGCGGCGCTGCTGCGCCATCGCGAGCCCGTCCTGCGCTGGCTGCGCTGGACGCTCGCCGCGATCGTGCCGTTCGTCGTGACCGCGCTGTTCGTGCTCGCGCTCGGAGCGACCGGCCTGGTGACGGCGCCGGGCGCGCCGGCGTCACCGAGCGCGCTGCCGGTGCAGGCGCCGGCGCTGCTGGCCGTCGTGCTCGTGTTCGCGCTGGGCTGGGTCTGGCTGCGCCCGCGCGTGCTCGCGCTCACGCGCTCCGTCGGCGATCCGGCGGACCCGGGCGCCGCGATCGTCGTCGTCCTGCTTGCGCTCGCGGCCGGGATCTGCCTGTGGATCACCAACCCGTACGCGGCGGCGCTCGTCATCCCCGCGCTGCACGTGTGGCTCTTCGCGCTCTCGCCCGAGTTCCGGATGCGGCGGGCCGTCGGGCTGGCGCTCGCCGCGCTCGGACCCCTGCCGTTCGTGCTCGCCGTGCGCGGCCTGGGCTCCTCGATGGGTCTCGGGTTCGGGGAGACGCTGTGGGAGGGGCTGCTGCTCGCCGCCGGTGGCCACATCTCGGCGCTGAGCCTGCTGCTGTGGAGCCTGTTCGCCGGGTGCTGCGCGTCGGCGCTGCTGATCGCCGCGCGCGGGCGCGACCACGACGACGACGTCGCAGTGCCGATCACCGTCCGCGGGCCGACGAGCTACGCCGGCCCCGGCTCCCTCGGCGGCACCGAGTCGGCGCTGCGAAGATGACCGGCGTGCGGCGGCCACTGCGGGCACTCTCGACCGTCCTCATCGTCGCCGGCGTCCTCATGCTCGGCGACGCGGCCCTGACCGTCGCCTGGCAGGAGCCGATCTCGGGTCTTTACGCGCGCTTCGTCCAGGGGCGCCTCGGCGACGACCTCCACGAGCTCGAGCTCGAGCGCCCGACCGCGGTCGAGCTCGCGGCGCTGGAGGCGCTCAAGGGCGAGACCCGGCGGATGGCGTTCCTCGCCCGGCGCCTGCGGGTCACCGCGCATCCCGGCGACGCGGTCGGGCGCATCCGGATCCCGAAGATCGACGCGAGCTTCGTCGTCGTCAACGGCACGGACACGGTCTCGCTGCGCAAGGGTCCCGGGATCTACGACGAGGTTCCGTTTCCCGGGGCGCCGGGCACGACGGCGATCGCCGGCCACCGCACGACCTACCTCGCGCCGTTTCGCGGCATCGACAAGCTGCGCCGCGGCGACGAGATCACGGTCGAGATGCCCTACGGGCGCTTCACCTACGACGTCGAGCGCACGCGCATCGTCCCGCCCAGCGAGGTGTCCGTCATCAAGCGCGTCGCATACGACCGGCTCGTGCTGTCCGCATGCCACCCGCTCTACAGCGCGGCGAAGCGGATCGTCGTCTTCGCGCGGCTCGTCGGGGCGCAGGCGCGCGGAAAGGCCCTCTAACACCCGTGGACGACTGGTACTCGGCGCTCAAGCGCGGGCCCGTGGCGCTCGATGAGGACCATGCGATGCGATTGCAAGAGCTCAAGGACCGCGTGCAGCGGTCGGACTACGCCGTCGATCCGGCGGCGGTCGCCGCGGCGATCATCCGCCACACCGTCTCCTACAGGCGGTGGTGGAATCCGCGCGCGTCCTGCTTCACCCCGCCGGCACTGAGCACGAGCTCCGGCGGGCCCGCCTCGACGCTGCCGATCCAGGTCAGCGGCGCCGCCGCCTCGGCCGCCGCGCGGTCCTCGCGGGCCACGCACACGCAGAGCTCGTAGTCCTCGCCCGCGGCCGCCGCGAGCTCCCAGGCCGGCACGCCGAGCTGCGCCGCGACGGCCGCGACGCCGTCCGCGAGCGGCAGCGACTCGAGGTCGACGCGCACCGTCACGCCACTTGCGCGCGCGACGTGGGCCGCGTCGGATGCCAGGCCGTCGGAGAGGTCGATCATCGCGCGCGCGCCCGCCGCGGCCAGCGCCCGGCCCTCGGCCACGCGCGGCTGCGGGCGCAGGTGGCGCGCCGTGAGCGCCGCCGGGCCCTCGGCGCGCCCGTCGAGGATCGCGAGGCCGGCGCCGGCGGCGCCGAGCGTCCCGGTCACGCCCACGAGGTCGCCCGGCCGCGCGCCGTCGCGGCGCACGAGCTCGGACACGTCGTCGGCCCAGCCGACCACCGTCACCGCGAGCGTCAGCGCCGGCGCGCGCGTGACGTCGCCGCCGACGATCGCGACGCCGCAGCCGCGGGCGAGCGCCGCCATCGCGTCCGCCATCGCGATCGCGTCGGCGTGCTCGAAGCCCGGCGGCAGCCCGAGCACGACGTACGCCTCGCCGGGCTCGGCGCCCATCGCGGCGAGGTCCGACAGCGCCGCCGCGAGCGCGCGGTGCCCGGCGTCGGCGGCGCTCGCCGTCGTGCCGAGACGGAAGTGGACGCCGTCGACCATCGCGTCGGCCGACGTGACGCTCAGCGCCCGCGCGCGGACGACCGCCGCGTCGTCGCCGCTGCCGACGAGCACGCGCTCCGGCGGCGCGTCGAAGCGCTCCCGCATTGCCGCGATGAGCTCGAACTCGTCCATGTCATGCGGCCGGCGCAGGGCCGGCGGCGTCGTTACCGGTGGCGGTAGACGATGCGGGCGCGGTCGAGGTCGTAGGGCGACAGCTCGCAGCGGACCCGGTCGCCCGGGAGGATGCGGATGCGGAACCGGCGCATCTTGCCTGCGACGTGACCGAGCACGATGTGCTCGTTGTCGAGCTTCACGCGGAACATCGCGTTGGGCAGGGCCTCGATGACCTCGCCCTCGAACTCGACTTTTTCCTCTTTTGCCATTGCGACGAGCCTAGCAGCGGCTCGCGCGACGGTCAGCCCGGCGGGGTCGCGACGGGCTCCGGCGGCTGCTCGGGCGCGGGCTGCGCCGGCGGCGTCTGGAAGTCGTCGGGATCGAAGCCGCCGGTCGCGCTGGGCGGCGGCGGCGGTGGTGGAGGCTTGACGGCGGTGCCGGGCGGCACCGCGACGCCGCCGGGCGTGGCCTTCGACGCGCCGGGGTCGCCCTTCGGCTTCTGCGTGGTCTGCGGCGTCACGACCACCGGGGCCGGCGTCCCGCGGTTGAACGTGCTCTTGAAGCCCTTGAACTTCGGCGCGTGGCCGGGCTTGGGGAACCGGCCGCAGAAGCCGCGCTTGGCGGCCTTCATGTACGTGCCCCAGATCTCCGCGGGGAACGTGCCGCCGTCGACCGGGCCGCCGTGGAAGAGGTTCGGCATGGCGATGTTGCCCTTCGGGAAGCCGACCCACGTCGACGTCGCGAGCTTCGGGGTGAAGCCGACGAACCACGCGTTCTGGTTCTTGTCGGTCGTGCCCGTCTTGCCGCCCGCGGGGCAGCCGATGTTCGCGCGGGTGCCGGTCCCGCTCTTGATGTTCTGCTCCAGGATCTGCGTCACGACGTACATCGCCGCGGAGTCGAAGGCCTTGTGGCGGATGGGCTTGGAGAGGTCGTCGACCTTGCCGTCGGGGAAGCGGACCTCGGTGATCGCCTTGGGCTTGTTGCGCCAGCCGCCGGAGGCGATCGTCGCGTAGGCATCGGCCATCTCCAGCGGCGAGCAGCAGCGGGCCAGCCCGCCGAGCGTCTCGGCCGGCACGCCCTCGAGCTTGGAGGTGATCCCCAGGCCGCGGGCGGCCGCCTTGACCTTCGCCGGGCCGAGGTCGAGCGCGAGGCGGATGTAGACGGTGTTGTCGGAGGTCAGCGTCGCGGCGATGAGGTTCTTCGAGCCGCCCGAGCAGCGCCCGCCGTAGCAGTTGACGTCGATGTCGCCGTACTTCGGGACGAGCTGCTTGAAGCGCCCCGAGGGGTAGCTCGTCGACGCCGGGTTGACGCCCGCGTTGACCGCGGCGACGAGCGCCATGACCTTGAACGCCGAGCCGGGCTGGCGCTTGGCCTGCGCCGCGAGGTTGAACTTGGAGTCCGCGTACTTCGCCGAGGAGGCCATGGTGCGGATGTAGCCGTTGGCCGGGTCGATCGAGACGATCGCCGACGACGGGGCCCCCGAGAAGTTCAGGCTCTTCCTGATCGCCGCGCGCGCCTTCTTCTGCAGGTCGAGGTCGATCGTCGTCGTGATCCGCAGGCCGCCGCCGCGGACGGTCTTGATCCCGTACTCCTTGATGAGCTCGTCGGTGACGTAGTCGAAGAAGTAGCTCTCGCGCTTGAGCTGGAAGAAGCGGTTGCTCTGGAGGTTCAGCGGGGCGCCGACGGCCTCGCGGGCGGCGTCCGCGGAGATGTAGCCCTCCTCGCGCATCTTGCGCAGGACGTCGTTGCGCCTGGCGATCGCGCGCGCCGGCTCGCTGAAGGGGTTGTACGCGCTCGGCGCCTGCGGAAGGCCCGCCAGCAGCGCGGCCTCGGGCAGCGTGAGCCGCGACGCCGGCTTGTCGAAGAACGCGCGCGCGGCGGCGCCGATGCCGACGGCGGTCTGGCCGCCGTTGGTCCCGTAGGGCACGGAGTTGAGGTACTTCGTGAGGATCCATTCCTTGCCACGGCGGCCGGGATGGACGTTCTCGAGCTCCTCGGCGAGCTTGGCCTCGCGGACCTTGCGCTGGAACGTGCGCTCGCCGGAGATGTAGAGGTTGCGGATGAGCTGCATCGTCAGGGTCGAGCCGCCCTGGACGGTCTTGCCGGAGGTCGCGTTCTTCAGCGCGGCGCGGATGACGCCCTCGAAGTCGACGCCCTTGTGCTGGTAGAAGCGCTGGTCCTCGATCGCGACGGTCGCGTCGCGGACGTTCTGGGGCATGTCCTTGGAGGAGATCGGCGTGCGCAGGACGTCGTTGGCGATCGTCCCGAGGCGCTGGCCGTCGGCGGCGTAGAGGACCGAGTTGCGGCCCGGGTCCTGCGGGCGCAGCGAGGCGAGGTCCGGCGCCGAGTTCGCGATGCCGACGACGTAGCCGACCGCGCTCAGCACGCCGATCACCATGCAGGCGACCAGCACGGTGATCGTGATGATGATGACTCGCGCGGCTCCGCCTCGGCGGCGGCGTCGACGCTGGCGTTCAAGGCGAGCGGACATGGGGTGCGGTGCGACGGCGTGGCGGCCGGCGCAGGAGCGAAGTCTAGTGCGAGGACGATCTTCGCCCTCCGGCACCCGCGCTCCTGCCCGCTTGCCAAGATCCCCCGATGCCCTGGCTCCGACGCGACGCGGCGCTGGACGATGCGTGGCGCGCGCTGTGGGCCTCGCGGCTGCTCGTCTGGGTCGCCGCCGTCGTGGCGGTGCTCGCCTTCGGTCTCTCCGATCGCGCCCCCGACTTCGACCCCTCCGGGGTGACCACGCCCTTTGGCCACACGGGCGACGTGCTGGCGGCGCCGCTCGGGCGCTGGGACTCGGTCTGGTACATCGCGATCGCCGGCGACGGCTACGGCGACGGCGCGCGCGCCGCGTTCTTTCCGCTGTATCCGCTGCTCGTCCGGATCGCGGGCGCGCCGCTGCGCTCCGCGCTGGTCGGGGGCGCGCTCGCGTCGACGGCGCTGCTCGGGGTGGCGCTCGTCGTGCTGCACCGCCTCGTCGCGCTGGATCACGAGCGCGCCGTCGCGCGCAACGCCGTGCTCGTGACCGCGCTGTTTCCGATGTCGTTCTTCTTCTCGGCGGTCTACAGCGAGTCGCTGTTTCTCGCGCTGTCCGTGGGCGCGGTGTATGCCGCGCGCCTGGACCGCTGGGCATGGGCGGGGCTGCTCGGCGCGCTCGCGGCTTCGACGCGCAGCGCCGGCATCGTGCTGCTCGTGCCGCTCGTGCTCATCTACCTGTGGGGGACCGCGCCGCCGCGCCGGCACACCCGCCGCCCGCTGCGCGCCGACGTCCTGTGGCTCGCGCTCGTGCCGCTCGGGCTCGCCGCCTTCTGCGGCTACCTCGCGTCGCAGGGCCTCGACGCCTGGGCGCCCTTCGATGCCCAGGACATCTGGTTTCGCAGCTTCGCGGGGCCCTTCGGCGCCGTGTGGGACGGCGCGGTCGCGGCTTGGGACGGCGCACGGCAGCTGCTGTCGGGGGCGCGCTCGCCGGTCTACTTCGAGCAGGCCGGCGGCGACCCGTTCGTCGTCGCGCGCCACAACATCGAGCTGTTCGCCTGGCTCGTGCTGGCGGCATTCGCCGTCGCGGGCGCGCTGCGGCGCCTGCCGGTCGCCTACGGCGCATACGTCCTCGCGGCGCTCGCCCTGCCGCTGTCCTATCCCGTCGGGCCGCAGCCGCTCATGTCGCTGCCGCGCTTCCTCGCCGTCCTGTTTCCGCTGGCGATCTGGCTGGCGCTGTGGATGACCGGCCGCGTCTGGCGCGAGCGGCTCGTGCTCGCGGCATTCGGCGCCGGCCTCGTCGTCTACACCGGGATCTTCGCCACGTGGCACTGGGTCGCATAATCACCCTGGACGCGCTCGGGACGCTCGTGGCGCTGCGGCCGCCGGCGCCGCTGCTCGTCGCCGCGCTGGCCGCGCGCGGTATGGCGGCGACCGAGCGCCAGGCCGCCGCGGCGATCGCGGCCGAGATCGCCTTCTACCGCGCGCATCACGACAGCGCGGGCGATGCGGCCGCACTCGCGCGCCTGCGCGCCCGCTGCACGGAGGTGCTGCGCGCGGGGCTCCTCGTCGCCGGGGCCGACCCCGCCCGCCTGGACGCCGCCGCGCTGCAGGAGGCGCTGCTGGAGTCGCTGCGCTTCGATCCCTACCCCGAGGTGCCGGGCGCGCTGGCGGCGCTGCGCGGCGCCGGGCACCGGCTCGTCGTGGTGTCCAACTGGGACGTGTCGCTGCACGAGATGCTGCGCACGACCGGGCTCGCCGGGCTCGTCGACGGCGCGATCTCCTCGGCCGAGGCCGGCGTCGCCAAGCCCGGCGCGGCGATCTTCGCGCGGGCGCTCGCGCTCGCGGGCCCGAACGGCGCCGGGGCGCTGCACGCCGGCGACTCGATCGAGCACGACGTCGCGGGTGCGCTGGCGGCCGGGTTGCGGCCCGTGCTCGTCGCGCGCGAGGGCCCGCCGCCCGCGGTCCCGGCGGGCGTGAGCGTCGTCGCGTCGCTGGCGGACCTCGCGCAGCTCGCCGCGTAACCTCCTCGGGCGATGACGAGCATCCCGCCTCCGAGCCTCGACGAGCCCGGCCGACGGCCGCGGCCGGCGACGAGCCACGCGCCGCGGGCCGGCGCGGCGGGCTGGGCACCGTGGACGTCGATCGCGGCGCTCTTCGCCGGCCTCGTCGTGACCGTCCTCGGCGGCGCGATCGTCGCGATCGCGAGCGGGGCGGCGGGCGATCTCGACGACCCCCCGCCCGGCGTCAACATCGCGCTCACCCTCTTTCAGAACCTTGCGCTGCTCGGGGCCGCGCTCGGCTTCGCGTACCTCGTGGGGCGGCCGCGGGCGGAGGACTTCGGCCTCACGCGCCCACCGCGGATCGGTCGCGCGATCGGCTTGCTGCTCGCCGTCTGGTTCGGCTTCTACGCGCTCAGCGCGCTATGGGTCACGGCACTCGGGCTCAACGAGACCCAGGAGCTGCCCGACCGTCTCGGCGCCGACAACAACACGCTGAACCTGCTCGCCGTCGTCGTGCTGATCACCGTCGTCGCGCCGCTCGGCGAGGAGCTCTTCTTCCGCGGCTACTTCTTCGGCTCGCTGCGCAACTGGCGCGGCGTCTGGCCGGCGGCGATCGGCACCGGCCTGATCTTCGGCCTCATCCACGCCGGCTCGGCGCCGGCCGGCTTCCTCGTCCCACTCGGGTTCTTCGGCTTCGGTCTGTGCCTGCTCTACCACTTCAGCGGCTCGCTGTATCCGTGCATCGCGCTGCATGCGCTGAACAACTCGATCGCCCTCGGAGCGACGCTCGACTGGACGTGGGAGATCCCGGTCACGATGGCCGGGTCGGTGATCGGGGCGCTGCTCGTGGCCTCCCGGCTCGCGCGCGCCCTCGGGCGCGACGGCGCCAGACTGGGTCTGACCGCTTGACCCACGTGGCATAGTGCCGCCGATGCGCCGCATCGCCGCCCTCCTGACGCTGTTGGCGGCGCCCGCGCTGCCGGCCGCCGCGCTCGCACAGGCACCCGCCGCCCCGCCCCCGGCCGTTCCAGCCGTGCCGGCGCCCGTCGTCCCCGTGCAGACGACGATGACGCTCAAGCTCGAGCGCATCGGCGGCACGCGCGCGACGACGCTCGTCCGCTCCCCCGTGCGGGTCCTGGGCGCCGTCGGCGCGTTCGTGCCCGGCGAGCAGATCACGATCCGCGCGACGAGCAACGGACACAAGGTCCTCGCCAGGCGGGTCGCGCTGCAGGCCGGCGAAGCCGGCGCAGGCCGGTTCGCGCTCTCCTACAGGCCCGTCCGCTCGGGACGGCTCGTGATCAGCGCCGTGCACGACCCCACGCCGGCCCTCGGCGCGCTGACGGCGAGGGGCCACTCCGTCGACGTCCTGCCGCGCAAGGTCGGCCCCGCGAGCCCGAAGTCGGCGGTCCGCGCGCTGCAGCGCCGCCTCGGCCGGCTGGGCTACGTCGTCGGCGCCGGCGGCGCCTTCGACGCGCGGACCCAGCGCGCGGTGCTCGCCTTCCGCAAGGTCACCGGCATGCCGCGCACGACCGAGGCCTCGTCGAACCTCATGAGCGCGATCGCGCGCGGGGCGGGCGGCTTCCGGATCACGCGCCCCGAGCACGGGCGTCACATCGAGGCCGACCTCTCGCGCCAGGTGATCGCGCTCATCCAGAACGGCCGCGTGGCGCGCATCTACCCGGTCTCCTCCGGCAAGCCCAGCACGCCGACGGTCATCGGCTCCTTCCGCGTCTATTCGAAGTCCCCCGGCACGAACGCGAAGGGGATGTTCTACTCGGCGTACTTCATCCGCGGCTACGCGACCCACGGCTATCCCTCCGTGCCGGTCTTTCCGGCAAGCCACGGCTGCCTGCGCGTGCCGATGGCCGACGCGATCTCGCTCTACAACTGGATCACGCTCGGAACGCCCGTGGACGTCTACCGGTAGCGGGGCCCGCCGAACCCGCGGGTGTAGCGCGCGATGTAGCCGAGCACGAAGCCGTAGAGCAGCAGGCCCAGCAGGGCCGGGATGCCACGTTGCGCCCAGCGGCTGTGGTCGTTGGCGACGAGGCCCGCGAACGGGCGCAGCAGGATGTCGTTGGCGTCGTCGATGATCTCGCGCCCGCGGCTGTTGCGCTGCTCGCGCGCGCGCTCGGCGCGCGGCGTGGGATCGGGCCGCGCGTTGCCGGCGATGCGGTCGCGCGACGCGTTGGACGCCCGCGCGAAGTCGTCGATCGCAAACAGCGTGAAGCCCGCCACGACGAACAGGCTGAGGACGATGGCGGCGATCCTGAGTGGCCGTTCGAGCACGGCTCTAAGGTACGGGCGCGATGAGCGCCCGTAGACGTTTGACCGAGCAGCTGCGCGAGCACGCGCTCATCCTCGGCGAGGTGACGCTGACCAGCGGCGCCACGGCGCAGTACTACGTCGACGCCAAGCGCGCGATCCTGCTGCGCGAGGGGTTCCTGGCGCTCGGCGAGCTGCTCGCAGAGCACGTGCGCGAGTGGGACGCCACGGCGGTCGGCGGGCTGACGATGGGGGCCGATCCCGTCGCCTGCGCCGCGCTCGCCGCGGGCGCCGACGTCAAGGCGTTCTTCATCCGCAAGGAGGCAAAGGCGCACGGCCTCGCGCGCCGCATCGAGGGCCCGCTGCTCGAGGCCGGCGACCGCTGCATCGTCGTCGAGGACGTCGTGAGCACCGGCGGCTCGACGATCAAGGCGATCGAGGCGCTGCAGGAGGCGGGGCAGGAGATCTGCGGCGTGGTGAGCGTCCTGGATCGCCTGATGGGCGGCGGCGAGCGGATCGCGGCGGCCGCCGGCGCGCCCTACGCCGCGCTGGTCACGATCGACGACGTCTACCCGGAGCGCCCGGACCGCGACTGAGCCCGCGCCGCTCTGCGCGCGCGTCAGGGGTCGAGGTCGATCCGGACCGTGACGAGCTCGGTGCCCATTGCGCGCACCGTCACCGAGTGCAGCTTGGGCAGCGAGCGCTGGCGGGCGCGGGCGTCGTCGTCGGGCAGGACGTGGCCGGCCCCAGTGCGCCAGCGCCGGCGGATGCGCACGCGCACGCGCGCGTCGGCTTCGATGTTGCGCACGTAGGCCGCCTTGCGCCCGTGCTCGGCGACGAGCCAGAACGTGTCGGTCCCGCGCTGCAGGCCGTTCGTCACCGGCGTGCGCCGCGGCTGCCCGCTGCGCCGGCCGGTCGTCTCCAGCAGCGCGACGCCGGGCACGAGCCCGCGGGCGGCGAGCGCGCGCACGGGCGGGTTGAGCAGCCGGACCTGGATCGCCGTCACGAGCCGGCGCTTGCGGTCGGCTGAGGGCATGGGCGTGATGCTACGCCGCGCGCGAGCCGCATGCCCCGAGCTGGATTCGAACCAGCGGCCTACTCCTTAGGAGGGAGTCGCTCTATCCAGCTGAGCTATCGGGGCCGGGAGTGGCGGGGCGATCATACGACCGTTCGCGCCCTCTCCGGCGGCGGAGACAGCCGCGCTCCCGAGCCCTCCGAGCCTCCCGCGGGCGCGCGAGCGTGTCGAATATGCAGCGCTATCCGCGCACTATTCGACACGCAGCGTCCTCGGAGCGGCGCGCCACCGAGCGCAGACGATGACCGCTAGTCGAGGTACGTCGCGACGTCCTCCACGGGCGCGCGCTCGGGCACCCGCGGCTCCTGGCGCGGGTGCCCGAGGTGCAGCAGGCCGAGCACGACCTCGCCGGCGGGGACGCCGGCGGCGGCGGCGCCCTCCGCCGAGCGCAGCACGGCCGGGGTGCGCCAGTACCCCGCGAGGCCGCGCGCGTGCGCGGCCAGCAGGACGATGTAGGCGGCCGTGCCGGCCGCGAGGACGTCCTCCTCGTCGGCGACCTCGTCGTCGCCGCTCTGCGTCGCGGAGACGACGACGAGCGTCGGCGCGCGGTTGAGCTTCGCGGCGGCGACCGCGTCGCCGGTCGCCTGCTTGAGCCGCTCGAGCGCCTGCGGGCCGAGCACCCGGAAGCGCCAGGGGTTGGTGAGGTGGTGGTTCGGGGCCCAGCGGGCGAGCTCGAAGAGCTCGTCGAGCGTCTCGCGGTCGACCGGCTCCGGCGCGTACGCCTTGTGCGTGCGCCGCGAGCGGATGGCCTCCTCGAGCTCCATCGAGCTACTCCTCGGCGTCGTCGGAGAGGACGTCGTCCTCGTCGTCCTCGCCGTAGAGCGACTCGCGGGCGAGCTCGCGACCGCCCTTGTCAAAGAGCTTGCACTCCAGCGTGTCGCCGCGGTAGTTGTCGGGCGCGAGCAGCGTGAAGCGCTCCTCGACGAGCACGCACTGGTCGACGGCGAGGTCCGCCAGCTCGGCGGTCACGATCGCGCCGCCGCGCGTCAGCGGCCGTCCCCAGACGAGCGTCATCTCGGCGACGTTCCCCGCCTCCCCCCGCCACGTGCCCACGACCTCGTCGCAGAGGTCGAGCTTCCACTCCGGGTTGGCCTCGGCGGTGTCCTCGGTGTAGTCGGCGACCGCCGCGAACTCGGTCGGCTCGCGATCCGCGCCGCCGGGGCGGAAGGAGACGTAGCCGAACAGCTCGAGGCCCGCGGACGTCATCGCCGTCGCCGGGACGAACGTGCGCCCGTGCCACGTGCGGTCGGGATAGAACGTCACCTCGCCGGGCCCGCCGAGGTCGTCGTCGCCGGGATCGATGGCGTCGCAGGCGCCGAGGAAGTGGCGGCTCAGCGTGTCCCCCCAGCGGCCGTAGGGCAGCGGCTCCTGCGGCGGCTCGGCGACGAAGCGTGGGACGAGACGGGGTTCGACGGGCATGGCGGCCAGTCTAGTTACGGGCCGCCGGCGCGCGCCCCGGCGCGGTCAGGCCTCGAGCAACAGCGTGACCGGGCCGTCGTTGACGAGCTCGACCTCCATGTGCGCGCCGAACACCCCGCCCGCGGCGCCGAGCTCCGCGCGGAAGCGCTCGTAGAGCGGCTCGGCGACGTCGGCCCGCGCGGCGGCGACGTACGACGGCCGGTTGCCCCGGCGAGCGTCGCCGAGGAGGGTGAACTGGCTGACGACGAGCGCCTCGCGGTCGCCGAGCGGCTCGTTCATGCGCCCCTCGGCGTCGGCGAAGATCCGCAGCGCACGGACCTTGGCGGCGAGCTTGACGGCCGTCGGCTCGTCGTCGTCGTGCGTGACCCCGAGCAGCACGAGCAGGCCGGGCCCGATCTGCGCCACGACCTCGCCCTCGACGCGCACCGCGGCGCGCGTCACGCGCTGCACGACTGCGCGCACGGATCACTACCCGAAGAAGACCTCGGCGGTGGCGAAGAGCTCGGGGTCCAGGAGCTTGGGCTCCCTCAGCGCCTCCTCGAGCGCGACCATCTCGATCGCCGTGCCCTTCAGCGCGGTCATCATGCCGAACTGTCCACTCGAGGCCGCGTCGATCGCGGCGACGCCGAAGCGGCTGCCGAGCACGCGGTCGAAGGCGACGGGCGCGCCACCGCGCTGGATGTGCCCGAGCACCGTGGCGCGGCTCTCGAAGCCGGTGCGCTCCTCGATCTCCTTCTCGAGCTCGAAGGCGATTCCGCCCAGGCGCGCGTGGCCGAAGGAGTCGGTCGTGTCGGCCGCGGTCGCGGCAGCGCCGCCGTCCGAGCGCGTCGCGCCCTCGGCGACGACGACGATCGAGAAGTTCTTGCCCGTGGTCTCGTGGCGGTGGCGCAGGTGGCCGCAGACGTCCTCGATGTCGAACGGGCGCTCCGGGACGAGGATCACGTCGGCGCCCCCGGCGAGGCCCGCGTAGCACGCGATCCAGCCGGCGTCGCGGCCCATGACCTCGCAGACGATGACGCGATCGTGCGACTCGGCGGTCGAGTGCAGGCGGTCGATGGCCTCCGTCGCGATCTGCACCGCGGTCTGGAAGCCGAACGTGAAGTCGGTGGCGTTGAGGTCGTTGTCGATCGTCTTGGGCACGCCGACCGTGGGAAAGCCCGCCTCGTTGAGCCTGCGCGCCACGCCGAGCGTGTCGTCGCCGCCGATCGGGATGAGCACGTCGATGCCGCGCTGCCCGAGCGCGGCGAGCACCTTGGCCTCGCCGTCCTGGACCTTGTAGACGTTCGTGCGCGAGGTCCCGAGGATCGTGCCGCCGCGGTGCAGGATGCCGCTCGTGTTCTCGCGGGTGAGCTCGATCGCGTCGTTCTCCAGGACGCCCTTCCAGCCGCGCCTGAACCCGTACAGCTCGTGGCCGTAGGTGTCGATCCCCTTGCGGACGATTCCGCGGATGACGGGGTTGAGTCCTGGGCAGTCGCCGCCGCCGGTGAGAAGTCCGATTCGTGCCATGGCGCCATCGTATGCACGGCGCCCGCGCCGCGCCCTGTCGTGTCAGGCGTCGCGCAGCTCGGCGGCGGCGCGCTCGGGCGTCACGACGTTGAGGTCCACGCCGGTCCCGAGCTCGAGGCCGCCCAACGGCGCCAGCCGCGGCAGGATGTCGATCCGCCAGCAGAACTGCTCGGCGTCGCGCGGCGCGGTCCGGACCCAGAGGTTCAACGGCGGGCTGGCTCCGAAGCGCCGGCGCAGCCGCGACAGGGCGTCGTGCAGCAGCGCCGCCCCGGCCGGGCCCTCGTCCTCGAAGCGGCCGCGGCGCCGCCGCGGGGCGAGCATGAGCGCGTAGGGCGTGCGCGACGCGTACGGGCACATGAGCACGGCCTCGTCGTCGATCGCCACGACGCGCGTTCGCCGGCGGACCTCCTCCTGGACGAGGTCCTCGAGCAGGTTGGCGCCCATCGTCCGCGCGGCGTGGGCGCTGAAGCGCTCGCGCTCGCGCGCGACGGCCGCCGGCACGAAGTCCAGCGCGAACAGCTGCGCGTGGGTGTGCGCGAGCGTCGCGCCGGCCTCGGCGCGCTCGTTGACGATGAGGTGCGGATAGGCGGCGCTCTGCGCGCGCATGCGCGCGCGCCAGACGCCGACGGCGAGCGCCACCTGCTCGACGGGCAGCTCGGCCAGCGAGCTCACCGCCAGCGGGCTGTTGACGATCACCTCGTGGCTGCCGCGCGCGGGGCGGGCGCTGAACAGGTGCGGCACCGCGTCGCGCCCGATTTCCTCCCCGCCGGCATCCAGCGCCGGGAACGCGTTGGGCACGACGCGCACGCTCCAGCCCGGGCCATCGGGGTCCCCGCCGCCGGGTCGCAGCGCGTGCAGCTCGGGCGGCGTGCGGTCCTCGTGGCCCTCGGCGAACGGGTCGTCGCCGGGGTCGATCGGCGCGGGCGGGGCGACGGACAGCTCGCCGTTGGGGCGTCCGGCGCGCTCGCCGGCGATGATCGCCCGCAGCCCGCTCAGCGGGTCGATGCGGATCTCGGGCACGCCGCGGCTCTAGCTGCGCGCGTAGCGGTCGATCGCCTCGGCGAGCTTGGCCTGCGTCGGGAACACGCCCTGGTGGACGATCACGAGCTTGCCGCGCGCGTCGTAGAAGGCGGTCGTCGGCAGCCCGCGCGCCTTGTAGCGGGCGAAGAGGTTGCTGCGCGGATCCTCGAAGGACGGATAGGGCATCGGAAACTGGGCTGCGCGGTCGCGGGCGGCGCTGCGGGCGTCGTTGACGTTGATGCCGAGAAAGGCGACCTCGGCGCCCCGGGCGACCGCTTCACGCTGCAGGAAGGGCAGCTCGAAGCGGCAGGGCTCACACCACGACGCCCACATGTTCACCACGACCGGATGCCCGCGCAGCGCGCGCAGCTGGGCATCGAAGGCCTTGGCGCCGCCGCCGTCGAGGTCGTTGACGCGGCGGTGCAGCGCCGCGAGCTCGGGAGGCGCGCCGTCGAGCGGCTTTGACACGTCCGCGATCGACAGCGGCTGCCCGGCGTCCTTGGGTGCGCGATCGCTGTTGCCGGCCTGCACGATACCCACGACGACCGCCGCGGTGACGCCCAGCGCGACGATCGCGATGATGGCTCTGCGCATGAGAGGAGCGTTGCAGAACGCCACACTCGCCGGCGCACGTTCGGCGTTCGCTATCCTTTGTTAAGCGCGGGTAAGGGCCTGTCTCTCCACGGAGGCGCCTCACCCGCCCACCGGGCATCGCCCGTTGCCTGGATCGCGGCGGCAGTCAGCTCGCGATCCGCCTCACGTACGAGCAGGAAGCCGATCTTGGCTGATCCCACGCCAGTGGCCGTCATGGCCACGTCCGTTCCCACACCCGAGGAGATCGCCCGCGCGGAGAAGTTCACCCGCGAGGCGTTCGTGCACGCCGGTGAGACCACCGCTGCGGCCCTCGCTCCCGGCACGGCCCGCCGCCGTGCACTCACTGCTGCGCTGAAGGAGATCGCCGCCGGCGCGAAGGTCCCGTCACCGGAATGGCGGCGACGCTACTCGCTCATGCTCGGCCTCGAGCGCGTGCTCTCCGACGACGAGCCCAAGCTCGCCGACGGGACCTCGCTGAACCCGCACCAGGTCGACGCGCTGTCGGGGACCCTCACGGCGCTGCTCGCCGACGCCCAGCGCACCAACGGCGGCCCGCCCGTGGAAACGGCGATCCCGGTCCTCGCGGTCGACGACGAGGACTACTCCGACGCCGAGCCTGAGCCGATCGCGATCGCCGACGACGATCCCGACGACGAGGACGACGAGGACAGCGACGATCCCGAGGACCTCGAGCCGCTGGACATCGAGATCGACATCGGCGACGAGGACGACGACGACTCCGATGACGACGCCGACGACGACCAGGACGACGCGGACGGCGCGCTCGACGAGGATCAGCTCGAGGAGGCGCCCGACGATCCCAACGCCCACAAGCGCTTCTGGTTCGAGCACGCGACCGGCGCCGGCAAGACCGTCGCCGCGATGGGCTTCGTGGACGCCTCGCGCACCGGCGGGATCCTGATCCTCACCCACCGCCGCAACCTCGTCGACCAGTTTCACGGTGAGCTGGAGGACCGCGGTTACGCAAAGCGCGTCACCCCGGCGCTGCTGCGCGGCCAGGACGCCGCCAACGGCGCCGTCACCGTCGAGACGTACCAGTGGTTCGTCCGTAACGCCGGCAACATCTCCGAGGCCTACGCGATCGTCATCTGCGACGAGGCCCACACCGCCCTCGGCGAGAAGACGAGCGCCGCGATCCGCGAGTGGACCGGCCCGATCTTCATCGGCATGACCGCGACCGGCGCGCTCATCGCCCGACACGTCACCGACCTCTTCCCCACGCAGACCTCGCGCTTCGACCTCGCGCAGGCAGCGCGCCGCGGCGTCATCTCGCCGCTGCGCGGAATTCGCATCCCGCCGAGTCAGGGCGTGCGGACGATCGCCAAGGTGCCGCTGCGCCGCGGCGAGGTCGACGTCGAGTTCGACCAGGAGATGCTCGCCGAGCTGCTCGACCAGGCGCCGTTCAACATGGCCGTGGCCGACCTCTACAAGGCGCGCTTCAACGGCGTGCCCGGCGTCGTCTACGCGGCGGGCGTGCGCCACGCCTACAACGTCGCCCAGGCGTTTCGCGACTTCGGCATGAAGGCCCAGGCCGTGTCCGGCGAGACGCGCAAGCGCGACCTCGCCGAGATCCTCGCGAGCTATGAGCGCGGCGACATCGACGTCCTCGTCAACGCGCAGCTGCTCGCGGAGGGCTGGAACTCGCCCCGCGCGACGGTCTGCATGCATCTCGCGCCCACCGCCTCCAAGCGCATCTACCAGCAGCGCGTGGGCCGCGTGACGCGGCGCCATCCCGGCAAGGAGGCCGGCATCGTCGTCGACTTCGTCGCGCCCGACACGAAGAACGACGACCCCGTCGTGACGCTGCACTCGCTCCTGGACCGCGACGTGTACCGCGGTGGCGCGATCGTGGTCGGCCCGGTGCGCCGCGGGCGCGGCCGGCGCGTGCGCGTCGAGCGCCGCGTCCTGCCGGTGACGAGCGACGAGGACCGGCGGATCGAGGTCTTCGAGCGCGAGCTGTGGCGGATCGCCGTCGAGCACCTGCCCTATGGCGAGCAGATCCAATGGGCCGCGCTCGCCGGCGCGCGCGTCGCGCCCAGCGGGTGGCGCCGCGCCCGCGCGATGCTGCACTTCGACCGCGAGGGCGCGATCAAGCGGGCGTTCCTCGAGACCGCCGTCGAGCGCAACAAGAACCCGCAGCTGCGGGTCCGCGCCCTGCAGGAGATCGCGGCGTCGCGCGACGGCGAGGCGTTCGACAAGGCGATCGACATCATCGGGACCTGGACGCGCGACGAGCGGCGCGAGGGCACGAAGGTCATGCTGCTCGCGCTCGCCGAGAAGCGCATCGGCCGCCGCGACCAGGCGAACGCCTGGATCTGGCGGCTGGCCTCCTACACGCGCGACGTCCACGAGGAGTACGCGGTGCAGCGCTGGCCGGAGACCAAGCGCCTGCTCGGGCTGCTCGTGAACTCCAGTGGCGCCGCGCACGCGCGCAATGCCCGCCGGCTCGTGCACGCCGCGCGCAAGCAGGATCGCCGCCTCAGTGCCGCGCTGCTCGCCGCGGCGATCGCCCACTCGCCCGAGGGCGAGGAGATCCTCCGCGGCGCGCGGACGCGCCTCGCGCGCAAGCCGAGCGCCCTGTCGCGCGAGCTGCTGCGCAACTTCCCCAAGAGCCGCGGACGCCGCGGCAACCGCCGGCGCCGCAAGAAGGGCGCGGGCGAGGGCGCCGACGGCGCGGTGGGCCAGGAGGCGGTCGTGACCGCGAACGCCAACGGCGGCGGCTCCGGCGGCGACGAGCAGGGGGCGGCGCCGTCGCGGACATCCCGCCGCCGGTCACGCTCGCGCTCGCGCAACGGGCAGCGCCCCGCCGAGCCGCCCGACCCCGGCTCCGAGCAGATCGAGGCATCGGCGCCCGCCGAGGACGATCGCGCTGCCGCGCCTGTCTCCGGCGACGGCCCGCAGGACGCGCCGAGGCCCCGCCGCGCCCGCGTCCGCCGGCCGCAGGCGGCTGCGTCGCCGCCGGTCGACGACGCCGCCGCGCTGGAGGCGATCGCCGGCGCCGCGGCCGCTCTCGCAGCCGCGCGCACGCCCGCCGGCAAGCCCGCCGCGGATGAACCGCCGGCCGAGCCCAAGCGCCGCCGTGCTCCCGCCGCGAAGAAGCCGGCGGCCAGGAAGCCCGCCTCGAAGAAGAAGCCCGCCGCCGCCGAGGCGGCCGAGCCGGCCGCCGAGGCCAAGCCCGGCGACGACGTCGAGTCCGCGGCCTAGCAGCCTGCCGAGAGCGAACGCGCCCTAGCGCCGCAGGACGAGCGCGAGGCCCGCGGTCAGCGCGATCCCGAGCGCTCCGATGGCGAACGCCACGACGAGCACCTCGACGTGGCGCAGCCCGATTGCGACGTCCGGGGTGCGGGCGAGCGCCGCGATCGTGACGATCGCGGCGGCGCCCGCGAGGGCCGACAACGGGGCGGCGAGCGCGCGCCACGGGATCTCGGTCCGGCCCTCCGCCGGGGCAGGCTCGCGCGCCTCGAGCGCTGCGAGCACGGCGGCGCCGAGCAGGGTGAAGGTCGCGGCGACGAGGTAGCCGCCGAAGACGTCGCTGGGCAGGTGCCAGCCGCCCGACACGAGCGAGTAGCCGACGCCGATCGCGTAGGCGGCGCCCGCCAGCGCTGCCAGCGGGCGCAGTCGCGGGCCGACGACGAGCACGAGGCACAGCGCGAGCGACATCGACGCCGTCGAATGCCCGCTCGGCCAGGAGCCGGGGTAGATCCGCGCGACGCCGTCGAGGTCGATGACGCGCGGGTCCGTCAGCGCCGGCTTGAGCGCCTGCGTGCAGGCATTGGCCGCCAGCAGGATCGCCGGGACGGTCGCGGCCATCAGCCAGCGCCGGCGCCGGAGCGCGATCGCCACCAGCAGCAGGCCGCCGAGCATGAACGGCAGCGGGTCGGCGAGGACGGCGATTCCGTTCGTCGAGGGCGCCAGCGGCGTGCGCACGACGCCCGCGAAGGCCTGCAGCGCCTCGCCGTCGAAGCGCCGCCCGCCCGGCGCATGGAAGGCGAGGAGCCACACGAACGCCGCCGCGCTCGCGTTGAGCGCGGCGAGGGCGAGGAGGAAGAGGGGCCGCCGGGACATCCGACCCAGGGTAGAGGCCGGGCTTCTCCGCGCGCTACGGCACCGCGCCGAGATGCACCTCGCCGGCGTCGAGCGCGACGCGGTTGCCGCCCGGCTCGTCGACGAGCAGCCGCCCGCCCTCGTCGACCCCGGCGGCGATCCCGCTGCCGCGCTGCCAGCGCACCTCGCGCCCCAGCAGCGCGTCGCGCGCGCGAAAGGCTGCCAGCAGCCCGGCAGGCTCCTGGGCCAGGCGCTCGCCGAGCGCCGCGAGCAGCGCGGACAGCACGGCCTCGATCGCCGTGGGCGCGAGGCCGAGCGTCGCGGCGCGCCCGCGCAGCTCCTCGGGCAGCTCGTCGATGCGCACCGCGACGTTCAGGCCGATGCCGAGCACGGCCCAGCCCTCCTGCGGGCGCGCCTCCACGAGGATCCCGGCCACCTTGGCGCCGCCGTCGAGCAGGACGTCGTTGGGCCACTTGATCGCGGCCCGCGCCCCGGCGACCTCCGCGACGGCGACGGCGGCGGCGAGCGGCAGCAGCGCCGGCCACTCCCGCAGCACGAGCGACATGAGCAGCGCCCGGCCGGGCGGCGCCGTCCAGGTGCGGCCCTGGCGGCCGCGGCCGGCGTGCTGCTCGCCCGCCGTGACGAGCGTGCCATGCGGCGCCCCGCCCGCCGCCAGCGCCTTGGCCCGGGTGTTCGTGGAGTCCGTGGCGCGCAGGTGCAGCCGGGGGCGGCCGAGGCGCCCGCTCACGCGGGCTCGCCCGGTGCGAGGAGGACCTCGTCGTCGAGCCCGAGCCCGAGCTCCGCGCCCGCGGAGCCGCGGTTGACGGCGAGCGCGAGCGCCCGGTAGCCGTCCTCGTAGAGCAGCAGCCCGCCGGCGGGGACGTCGGCGAAGGTCGTCGCGTACAGCGCGTGATGACCGTTGACGCTCAGCGTCCCGCCCCGCCGCAGGCCGGCGCGGGCGAGCTGCTCGAGATCGGCGTCGAGCACGAGGTTGCCGTAGGCGTCGGCCTGCAGCACGTGGGCGAGCAGACCGTCAGCCGTGGGCCGCGCGCGCGGGAGCTCGAGCCTGACGAGCTCGGCCGGGTCAAGCGGCTCGCCGGCCTCCGCGAGCTCGGCGCCGGCGGCGAGCCGGCCCGCCACCGGCGCGAAGACGTCACGCCCGTGAAACGTGGCCGAGACGGGCTGCAGGCGCCACGGGGAACGGCCGATGTCGACCGCCTGCACGACGCCGCCACAGCGCTCCGCGGCAGCCATCAGCAGCCCGTTGTCGGGACCGACGAGCAGCCGCTCCTCCTCGGCGCAACGCAGCGCGACGGCGCGCCGCGGCGACCCGACCTCCGGGTCGACCACCGCAAGGTGCACGCCGGCCGGCATGTGCGCCAGCGCCCGGCGCAGGACGAGCGCCCCCGAGCGCACGTCGTGGCGCGCGATGCCGTGGGTCAGGTCGATGACGCGCACCCCGGGCGCGACGCGGGCGATCACGCCGTGACAGACGCCGACGAAGTCGTCGCCGAGCCCGTAGTCGCTGAGGAACGTCACGACGGCCATGCGCGCGGCCCGAGTCTAGGCGCCTGCAGGCGCGCCGCCGGTCGGCCTCCCGGAGGACGCGGCGCCGGCCGCCGGACGACGTCGCGCCGCGCGGGCTGTGCGCGCGCTACATTTTCGCGCGAGCGGGGAGAGAAGGACGTGCCGCTCGTTCTCGGACAAACGACGCGCGAGGTGACCTGTGGTAACTCCGACGTACATGCTTTTTGCGATTCTGGCCTTCATCGGGATGCTCATCGTGATCGGCGCGATGGTCCTCGGTCCCGACAGCGGGCACTTCGCGGGCGTCTCGATCTGATCTAGTGGTTCCTCCGGTAAGTCCTTGTGCGTGCGAGGACGTGCTGGAGGGACCACTAGGACGCGTCGGCGACGAGCGCGGCGAGCAGCCCCTCGGGGGTGTGCTCGGCCGCCTCGACGTCGGGCTCGAGCCCGTGCTCGCGCAGCGCAGCGCTCGTGATCGGCCCGATCGACACCAGGCGCGTGCGTGCGGCCGGGGTCCCGGCCGCCGCGAGATAGAAGCGCACGGCCGACGCCGAGGTGAAGGTCACGTAGTCTGCCGCGCCGGCGGCCGCGTGCGCGGCAGGCTCCAGCGGGTCGGCGACCGTCCGGTACAGGGCGAGGATCTCGACCTCGGCGCCCCGCGCGCGCAGGGCATCGGGCAGCACGTCGCGCGCCTGCTCGGCGCGGGCGACGAGCGCGCGCCGCACCGGCCGGTCCGCCAGCGCCTCGACGAGTGACTCGGCGACCGCGCGGGGCGGCACGATGTCGGCCTCGATCCCGCCCGCCCGCAATGCGTCGGCCGTGCCGGGGCCGATCGCCGCGATCGCCGGGCCCGCGAGGCCGCGCGCGTCGCGGGCGAGCTCGAGCAGGCGTCGGGCGCCGTTGGGGCTCGTGACGCAGAGCAGGTCGAAGCTCGCGAGGTCCGGGAGCCGCGCGGCGATCGGCTCGATCCGGATCGCGGGCGCCTCGACGACGTGCGCGCCGAGCGCGCGCAGGCGCCCGGCGAGGGCGCTGGCCTGCGCCCGCGCCCGCGTGACCGCGACGCTGCGGCCCGCCAGCGGGCCGGCCTGAAACCACGCGAGCTCGTCGCGCAGCCCCGCGACCGCGCCGACGACGGTGATCGCCGGCGCCCGCACGCCCGCCTCCGCGGCGATCGCCGCGATGTCGGCGAGCGTGCCCGCGACCGTGCGCTGATCGGGACAGGTGCCGCGCTCGATGATCGCGACCGGCTCGCTCGGGGGGCGCCCGCCGGCGACGAGCTGCGACGCGATCCGGTCCAGCAGGCGCACGCCCATGTAGAAGACGAGCGTGCCCGGGAAGGCGGCGAGCGCCGGCCAGTCGATCTGGGTGTCCTCCTTGGCCGGGTCCTCGTGGCCGGTGACGAACGCGACCGCGGCCGCCAGCCCGCGCTGGGTCACGGGGATCCCGGCGTAGGCGGGCGCCGCGACGCCGGCCGTGACGCCGGGCACGACCTGGACGTCGAAGCCGGCAGCGCGCAGCAGCTGGGCCTCCTCGCCGCCGCGCCCGAAGACGAACGGGTCGCCGCCCTTCAGGCGCACGACCTCGCGCCGGGCGCGCGCGTGCTCGAGCAGCAGCTCGTTCGTCGCCTCCTGGGGCACCTGGCGGCCGCCACCGATCTTGCCGACGTCGACGAGCTCGGCGTCGGCGCGCGCGCCGTCGAGCGCGCCGTCGGGGATCAGGCGGTCGTAGAGGATCACGTCGGCGTGCGCGATGAGCTCCAGCGCGCGCGCGGTCATGAGGCCGGGATCGCCGGGTCCGGCGCCGACGAGGTAGGTCGTCATGCGGCGAGCTCCTCGGCGCGCCGCAGCAGATCGGCGGCGCCGGCGGCGAGCAGGCGCTCGGCGGCGAGCTCGCCGGCCTGCGCGGGGTCGCCGGCGGCCGGCGCCTCGTCGCGCAGCCACTCCGAGCCGTCGGGGAGGCCGACGAAGGTCCGCAGCACGATCCCTCCGGGGCCGACCGAAGCGTGCGCGCCCAGCGGCGTGTTGCAGCTCGCGTCCAGACGCGCGACGAGCGCGCGTTCGGCCGTCAGCGCGTCCCAGGTGGCGGCGTCGCTGATCGCGGCCGCCGCGCCGCGCGCGTGCTCGTCGCCCGCGCGCGCCTCGAGCGCGAGCGTGCCCTGGCCGGCGGCCGGCACGAGCGCGGTCAGCAGGCAGCCGATAGCGGCCTCGCGGCCCAGGCGCTGCAGGCCTGCGGCCGCGAGCACGAGTGCGTCCAGGTCGCCCTGCTGCAGCAGGGCCAGGCGCGTGTCGACGTTGCCGTGGATCACGACGACCTCGAGGTCGGGGCGCAGCGCGCGCAGCTGCGCCGCGCGGCGCAGGCTCGCGGTCCCGATGCGCGCGCCCTCGCGCAGCGCGTCGATCGACGCGGCTCCCACGAGCGCGTCGAGCGGATCGCCGCGCGGCGGAGAGCCGACGAGCCGCAGGCCGTCGGGCAGCGCGCTCGGCACGTCCTTGGCGCTGTGGATGACCAGGTCGATCTCGCCGGCCAGCAGCGCGAGCTCGAGCTCCTTGACCCACTTCTCCTTGTCGCCGCCTGCGCGGTTGCGGTCGCCGCTGGTCGTGATCGGGACGAGCCGCGCATCCTCGCCGAGGAGCTGCGCGACCGCTCCGGCCTGCGCGAGGGCCAGGGCGCTCCCGCGCGTGCCGACCCGCATCGCCATGCGGCGTCTAGCCGCCGGACGCGCGCCGCGGCAGGGGGCGCACCTCGGCCCCCGCGTCCTCGGCGGGATCGGCGTCGGGCGCGCCCTCCAGGCCGAACAGCTCGCGCATGATCTGCAGGCGCCCGTGGCTGCGGGCGTCGCTGAGCGTGCGCAGGTGCAGCGTCGGCTCGTGCAGCACGCGGTTCATCACCGAGCGTGCGACGGCCTCGATGCGGGCGAGGTCGCGCTCGGAGGTCTGCTCCCAGCGGCCGGCGTTCTCCGAGAGGACCTGCTCGACGATCGCATCGCCGTACTCGCGCAGCGCGCGGATCGTGGGCTGCACCGCGAGCGATCCGAGCCAGCCGGCGAAGCGCTGGATCTCCTCCTCGACGATCTGCTCGGCGCGCAGCGACTCGGCCTCGCGCACCGACATCGTGTGGGAGACGGCGGCCTGCAGGTCGTCCATGTCGTAGAGCTCGACGCCCTCGATGTCGACGCAGGCGGGGTCGATGTCGCGCGGCACGGCGATGTCGACGAGCAGCAGCGGGCGGTGCCCGCGCGCGCGCATGACGAGCTCGAGGTCGTCCACGCTGAGGATCGGGTGGGGCGAGGCCGTCGAGGCGACGACGACGTCCGCGGTGATCAGCTGCTCGGGCAGGTCCTCGAGCGCGACGACGCCGCCGCCGAAGCGCTCGGCCATCGCGCGTGCGCGGTCGGCGTGGCGGTTGGCGACGAACATCGTCTGCACGCCGCGGTCTGCGAGCGCGCGGGCGGTCAGCTCGCTCGTCGCCCCGGCGCCGATGATGACGACGTGGCGCTCGCGCACGTCGCCGAGGGCGCTCATCGCGAGGTCGACGGCGACCGACGAGATCGAGGCGCGGCCGAGCCCGATAGCGGTCTCGCTGCGCACGCGCTTGCCGGCCTGCAGCGCGGCGGTGAACAGCCGGTTGGTCAGCGGGCCGGTCGTTCCGGCTGCGAGCGCCTCCTCGTAGGCGCGCTTGACCTGACCCTGGATCTCGGCCTCGCCGACGATCATCGACTCCAGGCCCGCGCAGACGCGGAAGAGCTGGCGCGCGGCGTCGCAGTTGCGCGGTGAGTAGATGCGCTCGGCGAGCTCGGTCGGGCGCACGTGCGCGCGCTGGGCGAGCAGCCCGAGGGCCGCGCTCTCGGCGGCGACGGGATCGCCGACGACGAGCGTCAGCTCGGTGCGGTTGCAGGTCGAGATGACGACCGCCTCGTGGACGTCCGGGTCGGCGACGACGTCGTGCAGGAACCCCCGGACGGCGCCCTGCGTCAGCGCGAGGCGCTCGCGCAGGTGAACCGGTGCGGTCTTGTGGGAGATGCCGAGCGTGATGAGCTCGTGCTCGCTCACCCGACGGGCTCCTTGGCCGGCTTGGCGGCGGCTGCGGCCGCGTCGCGCTTCTCGACGATGTCGGCGATCTCGACGACCTCGCGCTCGATCCGCCGCAGCTTGTTGGCCATGATCGCGACGTAGATCAGCAGGAGCGCGAGGAAGACGAGGTACGCCCCGGCGACGTACTTTCCCGCCTCGTCGAGTGGCAGCGCGGGGAGCATCAGGCCTGGGGCGCGGCGCTGCGGCCCACCGCGGTGAACTCGTCGTCGCCTGCGAGGCGGCGGCGCAGCGCGCGCAGGCGGAAGGTCGCGTGCTTGGACGCGGTCTCGTACTTGACGAGGGTGATGAACATCAGGGCCATGCCCGTCAGCGCGACGACGAACGTCAGCGCGAACTTCGCCGGCATGCCGCCGGTGGTCGTGGCCAGCGTCTGCGGGTGGACGAACTGCTGGGCCATCCGGACGGCCGTGAAGTTCAACGGCACGAACGCGCCCGCCACGATCGCGAACACCGACGCGTAGCGCGACTGCTTCTCCTTGTCCTCGATCGAGAACCGCAGCGGCCAATAGGTCGCATACAGCAGGAAGACGATGAGGAAGGAGACGAGCATCGGCTCGTCCCAGACCCACCAGTGCCCCCACGACGCGCGCGCCCAGATCGAGCCGGTCACGAGCACGCCGACCGCGAGGATGATCGAGATGTGGATCGTGACGTAGGAGCGCATGTCCCAGCGCGCGTCGCGCGTGCGCAGGTGCATGACGCCGAAGATCCCGCCGGCGACGAACCCGCACAGGGCGACGATCGCCATCGGGACGTGGACGTAGAAGATCTTCTGGACGAAGCCCTGGTCGGCGTCGACGGGCGCGTAGAAGAACACCAGCGCGAACGCGGTGGTCAGCACGACGACCGTGGCGATGGAGAGGGCGCGCACGCCCCTGCCGTAGACGATGGGTCAGTCCTCCAGGAGGAAGTCGAAAACCGCGTACGCGATCAGCGCGAACACCAGATCATAGAGCGCGAGGACGGCCAGCCAATCGCCTGGGAGCGGCTGTGCGCCGCCCTGCTGCAGGAGGGGCGTCGTTGCGCGCGCGGACGCGAGCACCACCGGCACGAGCATCGGCAGCGCCAGCAGGGGTCCGATGAGGTCGCGGGCGCGCGTCTGGATGGCGAGTGCGGCGACGAGCGTCCCGGTCGCCGCGACGCCGGCGTTGGCGAGCAGCAGGACGAGCACGAGGCCGGGCAGCGCCTGCGTGGGCGACGGCCCGAGGAGCAGCATCGCGAAGGCCGGCACCGCGACGACCTCGACGATGCAGAGAAACGTGAACAGCCCGAGCGCCTTGGCGACGAACAGGGCGGTGCGATCCACGGGCGCCAGCAGGAAGCCGTCGAAGCCGCCCTGCTCGTGCTCTGCGACGAACAGCCGGTTGATCCCGAGGATCGACGCGAACAGGAGCGTCACCCACAGCACGCCGGAGGCGAGGTCGCCCGAGAGGGTGTTGCGGTCCAGGCCGAAGTGGAAGATCACGTACGTCGTGACGCTGAAGAGCATCATCGCCGGGATCGCCTCGAGGGTCCGCAGCTCGAGCGCGATGTCCTTCGCGAGCAGCGCGCGGACGGTGCCCCTCACGCGTAGAGCTCGGCGATCTGGGCGGGGGTCACGTCGGCGGCCGGAGCGAGCATCGCCATGCGCCCGCCCTTCAGTCCGAGCGCGAGGTCGGCGTCCTGTAGGCCCCCGGTCGGGTCGTGGCTCGTCACCACCCGGCTGCGCCCGCTCTCGCGTCCGATCAGCGGCTTCATCTGCGCCGCGGCGGCGGGGTCGAGGTTCGCCAGGGGCTCGTCGAGCAGGAGGAGCTCGGGCTCGTGCAGCACCGCCCGCGCGATCGCGAGCCGCTGGACCATGCCCTTGGACAGCTCGGCGACCGGGTCGTCGGCGCGCGCGCTCATGCCGACCGCCTCGAGCACCTCCTCCACGCGCGCCGCCGACACCTTGTGCAGCCGCGCGTGGAAGCGCAGGTTCTCCCGGCCGCTGAGCTCGCGATACAGCAGGGCGTCGTGGCCGAGGAAGCCGATCCTCCCGCGCACCGCCCAGCCGTCGTCGGGAAGCTGGTGGCCGAGCACGTGGACCTCGCCGGCATGCGGGCGCAGGAGCGTGGCGAGCATCCGCAGCAGCGTCGTCTTGCCGGCGCCGTTGGGTCCGAAGATCACGAGCGTCCGCCCGGCCTCGAGCTCGAGGGACACCTCGCGCAGGGCGGCGCGCTCGCCGTAGCGGCGCCCGGCGCCGCGCAGCACGACGGCGTGGTCGGTTGTCGGCACGCCGACAACGCTACTCAGGAGCCCGTCCCTCAGGCGATCGGCACGTCCGCGCTGCGCCCGCTGTACGCGTCCGGATCGCGCTCGAGGTCCTCGAGCGCGAGCGCCGCGCTGTAGACGCCCGGCTGCGGCCCGGGAACCGAGGTGGCAAAGCCCGTGCCGGTGGCGTTGACCGGCGCGTCGGCGACCGTCGCCCACCGCTCGTCGCAGAAGCGCCGTCCGGTGGTGAAGGTCCGGCAGTTGCGCGACAGCAGGCGCTGGATCTTCACGATGCGTCCCGGCTGGGCGGGCGCGATCGTGCCGCTGAACGCGGTCGCGCTCGCGGTGAGCGTCAGCCGTGCTGCGACGAGCCCGGACGTGCCGCGGCCCGCATACGTCGGCGGCACGCCCGCCGCGGTCGAGATCGCGACGGCGGAGAACGCCGGCTGCGACGGCGGGCCCGCGAGCGCCGTGGCCCAGCGACCGTCGGCATCGGTCGTGGCGACGAGCCCGGTCGGGACGTAGGCGGCTCCCAGCTCGTCGGGCGGGGCGCCGACCCGTCGCAGCAGCGTGACGGGGACGCCTGCGATCGGGTCCGTGCGACCGACGACGCCGAAGTGGACGATCGTCCGCGTGAGCCGGCCCGAGATCACGTACGGATCGCCGTAGACCGGCGGGAGCGGGCTGCCCTCGCCGGTGGCGGTGATCGTCAGGCGCGGCAGCAGCGCGTGCGGCAGCGCCGAGAAGGGATTGACCGAGGAGCGCACGAGCCGGCAGCCGACGGGCCCGTTCAGCGCGCAGCCGTCGCCGCGGAAGCCGCTGCCCTCGACGTAGTAGAAGGTGGCGCTCTGGTTGTCGCGCGCGAACGCGCCGGTGAGCTCGGCCTGCGCGCGCACCTCGCGCGTGCGCGGCGTGCGCCCGGCGAGATCGATGACGACGAAGGTCGGCTTCGGGTGGACGCCGGTGCGTGTGAGGAAGATCTCGTCCGGCGACTGGCTCGGCGACACGAACTCGTTGGACTCCTCGCCCGATCCCTGGCGCGCGACGACCCTCACCGCGCCGCCGCGGGTCGAGAGCACGCGCACCTGGCTCTCGTAGCGCGTGGCCGTCGGCGGCGACCCGAACGTCACCTGCACGATGCGGCCCTGCCGCAGCGACAGGCCGGTCGTGACGCCGCACGAGCCGCGGTCCAGGCGCCGCGCGGGCGCCCGCGAGGTGAGCGTCCTGACGTACGGCACGTCGCAGGAGCCGGTCCCCTGCTTCGCGCGGCGTCGCACGAAGGCGACGCGCGCGCCCCACTGCGCCGGCCAGGCCTCGTCCTCGCGCGGCGAGGAGATGCCCAGCCGCGCCTCGCGGCGTTGCGCGAGCGCGTAGCGATAGATGTCGCAGCGCCGGCCGGCAGCGGTGGCACAGCGCGTGTAGAGCGCGACGACGCGGCCCTTCGCGTCGGGGCCGAGGCTCACGTCGAAGGCGCGGGCCGCCGGCGCGATCGCGGCGGCGGCGGGCGCGCCGCCGCGTGACGCGAGCATGAGCCGGTAGCTGTTCGTGGCGCCGTCGTACGCCGACCATGCGAGCTGCCCCGCGTAGGCCGCGATCGGCGTGTCGCGCGCGATCTCGGCGACGAGCTCGTCGGCCTGGGCGGCCGGGGCGGCGCAGGCCGCGACCGCGCCGAGCGCCGCGAGCAGGAGGTGGAGGCGGTGCAGGTGGCCCATGGACCTGCAACGTGTCCGGTCAGGCGGAAGTTGCGCGCGCGAGCGACGCCGCCGCGAGACACAGCAGCGCAACGAGCGCGAACGCCGTGGGCAGGCTCGTCGCATCGGACACGAAGCCGATGAGCGCAGGTCCCGCGATGAAGCCCGCGTAGCCGGTCGTGGACACCGCCGCGAGCGCCGGGGCCGCGGTGCCGTCACCGTCACCGTCGCCGGCAGCCGCGTTGAGTGCGAGCGGGAACAGCCCGGCCAGCCCGGCGCCCACGACCGCGAAGCCCGCGATCCCGCTCGCTGCGGAGCCGCCTCCGAGTGCGAGCGCGAGGCCGGCGGTTGCGAGGAGGCCCCCGCAGCGCACGACCGCCGGGCGCCCGAAGCGCCCGGCGAGCGGGTCGGCGGCCAGGCGGCCGAAGCCCATCGTCAGCGAGAACGCCGCCAGCCCGAGCGCGGCGAGCGCTCCGCCGGCCGCGGTCTCGCGGTCGAGCAGGATCGCGCTCCAGTCGCCGACGGCGCCCTCGGCGAGCAGGGCGCAGAAGGCCAGCGCGCCGAGCGCCGCGAGGGCGCGGGTCGGGCGCGCGAACAGCGCCGCGTCGGCGCGGGCGTCGGCAGCGGCGGGCAGCAGGCCGGTGCGCACCGCGAGCACGACGCAGACGAGGATCGCCGCGGTGATCGTCAGGTGCGCCGCCGGGCTGAGCCCGGCGGCCGCGGCGAGGCTCCCGCCCGCGGCACCGCCGAGCGCGCCGAAGGAGAACGCCGCGTGGAACGAGGAGAAGATCTCGCGCGGATGGCGCTGGTTCACCGCGATCGCCTGCGCGTTCATGCTGACGTCCAGCACCCCGCCGGCGCTCGACATCGCGACGATCGCCAGCCCGAACGTCAGGGCCGACGGCGCCAGCCCCGGCAGCGCGACGCACGCGGTGTAGACGAGCCCGCCCGCGATCGTCAGCGGCGCGCTGCCGCTGCGGGTCGCGCGGGCGCCGCCGAGCGGCTGGGCGACCATGAGCGCGATCGCGCCCGCGAGCAGCACGACGCCGAGCGTGCCGTCGGAGATCCCGTGCTCGCTCTGCAGGTCCGACATCCGCGAGAAGACGCTCGCGAACGCCGCGCCGGCGACGGCGAACATCGCGGTGACGGCGGCCCGGTGGCGCCCCCGCAACGGCTCAGGCGGGTGCGTGCGTGCGCTGTGCCGCGGCGATGAGCTCGAGCACGGCCTGCTCGTCGCCGGCGCGAAGGAGCTCGACGGGATCCGGCGCCCCGTTGACGATCTCCTCGAAGAAGGCCTTGCGGTCCTGGTAGGTGGGCAGCGTGCCCTTCGCCCACCCGCGTGCGTCGTTGAGCATGATCGCCAGCCGCGCGTACTCCTCGCCGAACAGCTCGGCGACCTCGCGCTTCATGCGCTTGGCGAGCGCCGGCGAGGCGCCCGCGGTCGAGATCGCGATCGCGAGCGGGCCCGTCCGGACGATCGCGGGGAGGATGAAGTTGCACAGCGGCGGGACGTCGACGATGTTCACGAGCATCGCGCGCCGCTCGGCGTCGTCGAAGACGCGGATGTTGACGTCGGTGTCGTTCGTGCAGGCGATCGCCATGAACGTGCCTTCGAGGTCGCCGGACTCGTACTCGCGGCGCTGCCACGCGATCGAGCCCTCGGCGGCGAGCGCCTGCAGCGCGTCGCAGGCCTCGGGCGCGACGAGCACGACGCTCGCGTCGCAGGCCAGCAGCCCCTCGGCCTTCTCGAGGCCGATGTCGCCGCCGCCGACGACGAGGCAGCGCCTGCCGGTGAGCTTCAGGCAGGCGATGTAGAAGGGCGTCTCGAGCATCCCCTGGACGCAGGACTGGTCGCAGATGCCCTTGCGCAGCTGGCAGACGCAGTCTTTTCCGGCGTAGGCCTGGGCGGGCATGATCCGATCAGGGTAAAGCCTCGAATATGTCTACGGTCATGCGGATGCACGGCTACTTCGACGACACCTCGATGCTGCGCCGCGTCCACCGCGAGACGGCAGTCGCGTTCTCCGGGCCCCGGGCGCTGCTCATGCAGGCGACCCACCCCGTCGCGTTCGAAGGCTTCTTCGCCCATTCCGGAGCGCTCGACGAGCCCTACGCCCGGCTGCGCCGCACCGCCGAGGTGATGGACACGATCGCATTCGGCTCGCGCGAGGACGCCGACCACGCGACCCGCCGCGTGCGGCTGATGCACAGCCGCGTCCACGGCGAGCTCAAGCGCCCCGCCGGGCGCTTCCCGGCCGGCACGCCCTACGCCGCCGACGACCCTGTGCTGCTGCTGTGGATCCTGGCCGCGCTCGTGGACTCGGCGCTCGTCGTCTACGAGCGCTACGTGGGCTCGCTGTCACAGGCCGAGCGCGAGGCCTACTGGCAGGACTACCGCGTGGTCGGCTCGCTCTTCGGTCTGCGCGACGGCGAGATGCCCGCCGGCATCCGCGAGTTCGACGACTACATGCGCGACATGCTCGAGGGGCCCGACCTCTACGTCACGAGCGCGGCCCGCGACGTCGCGGTGAAGATCGTGCTGCAGCCGCCCGTCCCGCTCGTGCGCCGGCCCGTCCTGGAGCTCGTGAACTTCATCACCGTCGGGCTGCTGCCACCGCAGCTGCGCCGCCAGTACGGGCTGTCGTGGGACCCGCTGCGCTCGCTCATGCTGCGCGGCGGGGCGGAGTACGCCAAGCGCGTGCTCGTGCCGCTGGCGCCCGGGCGCCTGCGGCTGGTGTCGAGCGCGCGCTCGGCGTAGGAGGTCGCTCCGCGGGGCCGGTTCGCCGCGGCGTTCGGCGTCCCGGCGTCGGGGGAGGACGGGGTGGTTTGGGCGCCGGAGCGATCTGCACGCGCGCCGCGGGTCGGCTGGGTGGCGGTTTTTGCGACTCAGCTGACCGACGCGCGCGCGGTCCCAGATGGCTGTCGTGGTGCGACAGCAGGGTGGGACGGTGCGGGTGGCCTGGGGTGGCGCCGCGGTTTTCGCCGGCCTCCGCGGGTTCGCGGGTCGGCTGGGTGGCGGTTTTTGCGACTCAGCTGACCGACGCGCGCGCGGTCCCAGATGGCTGTCGTGGTGCGACAGCAGGGTGGGATGGTGCAAGTGGCCTGGGGTGGCGCCGCGGTGTTCGCCGGCCTCCGCGGGTTCGCCCGCGCCCGCGCCGACGCTCTCCTCATTGACGCTGGAAGCGCCCGCGCCCGCGCCCGTGCCGACGCCGACCTTTGACCGCGCCGCCCAGCAGCGCCGCCTAGCAGCGCCGCCCTGACCGCGCGGCCTAGCCGCGCCGCCCAGCCGCGCCGCCTGACCGCGCCGCTAGCTGCGCCGCGTGGCGCGCAGCACGCGTCGCGCCACGCGCGCGAGCGGCAGCGCGCCGCTGCGCCAGCCGCGCTCGCGGTCGGCGTCGCGGGCCGAGCGAACGCGCGCCAGGGCGCGCCAGCCGGCGACGAGCGAGCCGTCGTAGGGCTGCCACCACGGCATCCGCCCCACGGGCGGGTCCCACGTGACGAGCTTGGGCTCGACCATCGCCCGCAGCGCCGCCGCGCCGCGGGCGCGGCCGATCCCGGCGCCGTGGACGGCCCCCCACGGCAGCTGCGGCTCGGCGCGCGAGACGACGTGGTCGTTCATCCACACCATGCCGGCGCGGATCTCGCGGGCGACGCGCGCGCCCTTGTGCGCGTCGGCCGTCCACACGGATGCGCCGAGGCCGCCGATGCCCTCGTTGCAACGGGCGATCCCCTCCTGCTCGGAGTCGACCGCCTCGATCGTGAGCCACGGTCCGGGCGCGTCCTCGCGCAGCAGCCGCGCGTCGTGCGGGACACCGCTGAGCACGGCGGGGGCGAAGTAGGCGCCGTCGACGCCGCCGACCTGCAGCGGGCCGCCGCAGTGCAGCGTCGCGCCCGCGGCCACGGCCTCGTCGATGAGCGCGGACAGGCGCTCGACGCGGTCGCGGGCGAGCAACGGCCCGACCTCTGTCGCCGGGTTGCCGGGGTCGCCGACCCGCAGCGCCCGCGTCGCCGCGACGAGCTCGCGCATGAAGCGCTCGTGCAGTTCGCGCAGGACGTAGACGCGGGCGAGGCTGCCGCCCGACTGGCCGGCGTTCGCGAAGGCGCCCCAGCGCGCGCCGGCGACGGCCCGCGGGACGTTCGCGTCGGCCAGCACGAGCATCGGATCCTTGCCGCCGACCTCGATCGTCGCGCGTTTCAGCTCGCGCGCGCAGACCTCGCCGACGTCGCGCCCCGCCTGCGAGGAGCCGGTGAAGCGCACGTGCGCGACGTTCGCCGAGACGAGCGCGCGCGCGGTCTCGGGCCCACCGTGGACGACCTGCAGCAGGCCCTCGGGCAGGCCGGCGCGCACGAACACGCGCGCAATCCGCTCCGCCGCGAGCGCCGCCAGCGGCGACGGGTGCAGGACGACGCCGTTGCCGCCCATGAGCGCGACCGCCACGTCGCCCAGCGGCGTCGCGAACGGCTCGGCCCCCGGCGTCAGGACCGCGACGACGCCGAGCGGCTCGAACGTCAGCCGCGCGCGCTTGACGGGCTGCAGCGAGCGCGACAGCCCGACGCGCTCGGGGGCCAGGACGCGCGGCGCCGCCTCCGCGAGCCACTGCAGCGTCTCGACCGCGGGCAGCAGCTCCATCGTCTGCACCTCGGCAAGCGGCCGGCCCTGCTCGCGGACGATGACGGGCACGAGCTCGTCCCACTCGTCGATGACCGCCTGCGCAGCGCGGATGAGGTAGCGCGCGCGGTCGCGCAGGCGCAGCTGCGCCCACAGCCGCTGGACCTCGGCCGCCTCGGCGACGGCGTCGGGGACGTCCGCGGGATCGGTGACCGGCACGCCGCCGAGCAGCGTGCCGTCGATCGGGCTGACCGACTCGAGGCGCTGTGCGGCTGCGGCGGGCGCCGGCATCGCGGCGATTGTCTCAGGGACGACGAACGGCCCGGCCGGGTGCTTCCCGGCCGGGCCGTCGAATGGGCGCAACGGGACCGATCGCTAGCCGCAGAGCGCGTAGATGCTGCCTGCCGTGCCGTTGGCGCTGACGCCCGGCCGGGCGTGGAGGCGGACCTTCAGCGTGCGGTGGCCGTAGCGGCTGCTCTTCGTGAGGGTGGCATCGACCTTCGAGCCCTCGGCGGCCGCGAGACCGCGATGCACCATCCCGGCCGGGCAGGAGAGCGTCACGGCCGCGTTGCTCGTGCCGCGCATGATCACCGGAAAGCGCAGCAGCTGCGTCCCGCGGCGGATGACGTCGCCCTGGTGCAGGTGGTTGCCCGCGACGTCGACCGGGCTGCGCTGCCCCGCCTTGCGGATGACCGGGGAGAGGACGGCCGGCGACATCGGCGCGATCGACGTGTCGCGGCAGAGCGCGTACACGTGGCCGCGGGCTCCCTCCGGGGCGACCTTCGGCGCGGTGTAGAACCGCACGTCGATCGTGCGCAGGAAGTAGTCCGATCCCTTGGCGACGGCGAAGGCGACGTCGCTGCCCTCCTGCAGGCCGAGCCCGCTGTGGATCGTGCCCGTCGGACACGCCAGCGTGATCGACGCGTCGCTGTCGCCGTGCATCGTGACCGGCCAGCGCACGAGCGAGGTGCCCGTGCGGATGATGTCGTGCTGGTGCAGGTTGTTGCCGCCCACGTCGATCGGGGTCTTCTGGCCTGCGGGAATGATCGTCGGCGCGCCGAGCGTGGGGGCCTCGGCGGCGAGCGCGCCGGCCGGGACGGCCAGCGCGGCGGTGACTGCGAGGGCGGCCGTGACGGCGGCCCTGCGGGAGCTGCGGTGTGGGGTGGTGGAGAACATGGGCGCAGCCTCCCGGCTGGGGACCCGCCCGCCCAGGCACCCAAGGGTGCGGCCTCTCACACCTCCACGGCTAGCGCCCGCGAGCGCGCCGGATCTCCTCCAGGCGGTCGCGCAGCTGCGCCTCCTGCTCGTCGGGCTCGTAGAAGCGCACGCCCACGACCTCGTCCGGCGCGACCTCCTGCGGCCCGCGGTGGCCCGGATGGTCGTGGGGGCTGTCGTAGCCGGTGGCATTCGAGCGCACCTGCGGCGGCGGGGACGCGGCGCCGTGGTCGCGCACGTGGCCCATCGCGGCACCGATGGAGCGCGTGGCGGCCTTGGACTTCGGCGCGAGCGCGAGGTAGATCGTCGCCTGCGAGAGCGCGTGGATCGCCTCCGGCAACCCGACGTGCTCGACTGCCGCCGCGGCCGCGGTCGCGATCAGGAGCGCCTGCGGATCGGCGTTGCCGATGTCCTCGGACGCGAGGATCACCATGCGCCGCACGAGGAAGCGGGCGTCCTCGCCGCCCTCGAGCATCACCGCGAGGTAGTACAGCGCGGCGTCGGGGTCCGAGGCGCGCGTCGCCTTGATCCACGCCGAGATGTAGTCGTAGTGCTGGTCGCCCGCGCGGTCGTAGCGCAGCGCCTTGCGCTGCAACGCCTCCTCGGCGCCGGCGATCGTCACGGTCGCGCCCTCGCCGGCGCTCGCGCAGGCGAGCTCGAGCGCGGCGAGCGCCGTGCGCGCGTCGCCGCCCGCGCGCCCCGCGAGGAACTCGAGGACCTCGTCGGGGATGGTCGCGGCATCGCACTCCCCGCGCTCGAGCGCGCGGCGCAGCAGCGTCTGGATGTCGCCGGCGCCGAGGGCGTGCAGCTCGTAGACCTGGGTGCGGCTCAGCAGCGCCGCGTTGACCTCGAAGTACGGGTTCTCCGTGGTCGCCCCGATGAGCGTGACGAGCCCCTCCTCGACGGCGGGCAGCAGGGCGTCCTGCTGGGCCTTGTTGAAGCGGTGGATCTCGTCGAGGAAGAAGACCGTGCCCTCGCCGCCGGTCTTGCGCCGGTGCGACGCGCGCTCGATGACGGCGCGCACCTCGGCGCGCCCGGCCTGGACGGCGCTGAGCTCCTCGAACGCCGCCTTCGCCGAGCCCGCGACGATCCGGGCGAGCGTCGTCTTGCCGCTGCCGGGCGGCCCGTGCAGGACCATCGAGTGCGGCCGGCCCTCGGCGATGGCGCGCCGCAGCGCGCTGGGCTCCTCGGGCGTGCCGAGGATGTGCTCCTGGCCGACGAGCTCGTCGAGCGTGCGCGGACGCATGCGCACCGCCAGCGGCGCGTCGGCGGGCGGGACCGGCGTGGACGTCCGGGCGGGCTCGTCGCCGGTGTGAAACAGCTGATCTCCCATCGCGCAAGTATCGCCTCCGCCGAGGTCGCTGCCGGCCCGCGCGGTCCGGCGCGAGGGGCCCGTACCGCCGCTATCGTCGCCCTATGACGCCGCGTCGCGCCACGCTGACGTGCTCGGCGATCCTCGCGCTGGCGATCGCGCTCGTCTCCTGCGGCGGCGACGAGGACCGTACGGCGTCCGCCGGCGATGCGCTGAACGGCAAGCGCCTGTTCACGGCCCAGGGCTGCGCGGGCTGCCACACGTTCGCGGCGGCGGGCTCGAGCGGGACGACCGGCCCCGACCTCGATCAGACGCTCCCGAGTGCGCGCACGGTCGTGCGGCAGCTCAGCCGATCCGGCGGGCTGATGCCGAGCTTCGACGGCAAGCTCTCCGATGCCGAGAAGCGCGACCTCGCCGCCTTCGTCGGCGCCGGGCGCAGCTCGGGCAACGCGGTCGCCAAGCCGTTCGCGCCCGACGCGACGCGCCTGTCGGACTGCACGGACGCCAAGGCGGCGTGCCTCGAGCAGGCCTTCGGCAACCTCACGTTCGGCGAGGGCCCGAAGGCAGCGCTGGGGGAGCTCGAGACGGCGCTGCGGAGCAACCGCGCCGTGCAGGCCGACTGCCACCGCATCGCCCATCGCATGGGCTCCGCGGCGCTGTCGCGCTTCCACGACCGCGTCGCGCCGGCGTTCGTCGCGGGCAGCCCGATCTGCGCCTCGGGCTATTACCACGGGATCATCGAGCGCGCCTTCCTCGGCCAGCCCACGGCGCGCCTGGCGACCGTCGCGCGCCAGCTCTGCAGCGACCCGCAGATCAACGCACAGCGCTTCCTCGCCTACCAGTGCATCCACGGCCTCGGACACGGCCTGATGATCTACAGCGGCTACGACCTGCCGCAGTCGCTGCACACCTGCGACGAGCTGCGCACGGGCTTCGATCGCGTGTCCTGCAGCGGCGGGGTCTTCATGGAGAACTTCAACTCCTCCTACGGCGTGACGTCGAAGTACCTGCGAACGAGCGACCCGATCTATCCCTGCAACGCGGTCGTCGAGCGCCACAAGCTCTACTGCTACCTGCTCGTGACGGCGAACATCCTGCGCGTGACCAACAACGACCTCAAGGCGACGGCGGACGCCTGCATGCGCAGCGAGCGCGGCTGGATCAGCACGTGCTACGAGTCCTTCGGACGCGACGCCTCGGGCATGGCCGGCAAGGACGCGCGCCGCGCGCTCGCCAGCTGCGGGCTCGCCGCCGCGCACGAGTCCGACTGCATCTACGGCGTCGCGCGCGAGATCGTCAACGCCGACGCCGCGGGCGCCCGCGGCGGGCGCTTCTGCGCCCAGGTGCCGGCACGCCACCGCGAGCGCTGCCTCTCGGGCGTCGGATCGGTGCTCGCGTCGCTCGAGCCGACCCCGCGCGCGCTGCGGGCGGCGTGCCGCGAGGTCAGCCGCGGGCACGCCGGTGGCTGCCTGCGCGGCGCCGGGCTGATCTCCTGACGACCCCGCACGCACGACCCCCTAGCATCAAGCGGACCGTGACCGAGGATCTGCAGGAGGAGACGACGGCGCTGCTGCAGCGCCTCATCCGCTTCAACACGGTCAATCCTCCGGGCGCAGAGCGCGCGCTGCAGGAGTCGCTCGCCGCGGACCTGCGCGAGGCCGGCTTCGAGGTCGACCTGCTGGGCGCCGAGCCCGATCGCCCGAACCTCGTCGCCCGGCTGCGCGGCCGCGCCGAGGGCCCGACGCTGTGCCTGCTCTCGCACGTCGACACCGTCCTCGCGACGCCCGCCGACTGGACGCACGACCCCTGGTCGGGCGATCTCGCCGACGGCTGCGTCTGGGGCCGCGGGGCGCTGGACATGAAGTCCCAGACGGCGGCCGAGGTGACCGCGGCGCTGTCGCTGGCCCGCGGCGGCTGGCGCCCGGCGCAGGGCGACCTGCTCGTCGTCGTGCTCGTCGACGAGGAGGTCGGCGGCGAGCTCGGCGCGATGTGGATCTGCGACACCCACCCCGACAAGGTCCGCTGCGACTACCTGCTCAACGAGGGCGCGGGCGCGATCTTCCCCTACGACGGGGACCGCTTCTACGGCGTCTGCGTCGCCGAGAAGGGCGTCTTTCGCTTTCGCCTGCTGACCGACGGCGTCGCGGGCCACGCGTCGATCCCGAAGATCGGCGACAACGCGCTGCTGAAGATGGCGCCGCTGCTCGCGCGCCTGGCCGAGCGCCAGCCGGGCTATGACCTCGTCGAGCCGGCGCGGGCGCTGCTGGAGGGCCTCGGCGTCGCGCCCAACGGCGATCCGGCCGCGGCCTTCGCGCGCCTGCAGGAGCGCGATCCGGGTCTCGCGCTGCTGATCGAGCCGCTGCTCGGCGTGACGCTCGCGCCGACGCGGATCACGGCCTCGCAGAAGATCAACGTCATCCCGGCCAGCGCCGAGCTGAAGGTGGACTGCCGCGTCCCGCCCGGCCTCGACGAGGACGTCGCGCTCGCGCGCATCCGCGAGGTCATCGGCGACGAGGGCTACCGGCTGGAGTTCACCGAGCGCGTCCCGGGCAACCACTCGGCGGTGCGCACGCCGCTCATGGACGCGATCGAGCGCTGGCTCGCCGAGCACGATCCGGGCGCCCGCGTCGTGCCCACCATCCTCCCTGGCTTCACCGACTCGCGGACGTTCCGCAACGCCTTCCCGGACTGCGTGGCCTACGGCTTCTTCCCGCACCGTCACATGAACCTCTACGAGACCGCACCACTCATCCACGCCGCCGACGAACGCATCGACGTTCGCGACCTGGGCTTCGCCGCCGGCTTCTTCCGCGACGTCTGCAAGGAGATGCTCGGTGACTGACAAGCTCCGCCTCGGCGGCATGGCCCTGCGCAACGGGCTGCTCGTGCACGGCCCGACGCACTGGTCGGCGTCGGTGCGCCGGCGCGACGGGACGATCGCCACCGCCTCCGGGCGCAAGCCGCGCATCAAGGGCTTCGAGAAGGTCCCGGGCGCGCGCGGCGTCATCCGCCTCGGCGAGGCGATGGCCGTCATCCCGCTCGTCAAGCACGCGCTGCCCGAGGCGCAGCTGCCCTTCCAGGACGCCCGGGTGCTGGGCACGATGGCGGCCGCGGCCGCGGGCGGGCGGCTCGTGCGCCACCGCCGCTCGGGCCCGGGCGCGGAAGCCGTCGCGGCCGCGATCTCACTGCTCCCGAGCGTCGTGGCGCTCAAGGGCGGCGATCTCGCCGCCTACCACGGCGTCGAGCACAAGTCGATCGCCGCCTACGAGACCGACGCCGCCGACGCCGCCGATGCCGCCAAGGAGCACGACCGCTGCGGCTCGCACCTCATGGCGCCGCTGCTGGCGCTGAACCTCGCGGGCGGCGCGCTGCTCAAGCGCGCGCTGGACCGCCCCGGGCCGGCCGCCCAGCTCGGCGTGGGCGTGGCCTCGCTGGGGCTGGCCGTGGAGGTGTTCGTGTGGAGCGAGCGCCACGCCGGCTCGCGCACCGCGCGCGCCCTGCGGCGCCCCGGGCACGAGCTGCAGCGCGTGCTCGGCACGCGCGAGCCGACCGAGGAGCAGCTCGAGGTCGGCCGCGCCGCGCTCGCGGAGATCCTGCGCGTGGAGGCGCCACCCGTCCACTCGGACTGAAGTTCCGCGCCGCCCGTGCCGATGCATGGGTCGTGCCGAGCCAGAACTTCGCCGACCAGGTCAAGAACTTCGGGTTGGAGTGGTCGGGGGTCTTCACGATCCTCTTCATGTTCCTCATCTGCTTCTTCCTCTGGCGGACGCTGAAGCTCATGCCGCGCACGAAGCCGCAGCAGATCAAGCCGGAGGCGAAGTCGTCGATCGGCTGGGACGAGATCGCGGGCGTCGACGAGGCGAAGGACGAGCTGCGCGAGGTCGTCGACTTCCTGCGCGACCCCAAGCGCTTCCACGCGCTCGGCGCGAAGGTCCCCAAGGGCGTCCTGCTGCACGGCCCGCCCGGCACCGGCAAGACGCTGCTCGCCAAGGCGGTCGCGCACGAGTCCGGCGCCCAGTTCTTCTCCCAGTCGGCGGCCTCGTTCGTCGAGATGTTCGCCGGCCTCGGCGCCGCGCGCATCCGCCGCCTGTTCCGCGAGGCGCGCAAGCACGCGCCGGCGATCATCTTCATCGACGAGCTCGACGCCGTCGGCGGCCGCCGCGGCGCGGACGTCGTGGGGGAGCGCGAGCAGACGCTCAACCAGCTGCTCGTCGAGATGGACGGCTTCAACACGACCGGCGAGATCGTCGTCATCGCCGCCTCCAACCTGCTCGAGAAGCTCGATCCCGCGCTGCTGCGCCCGGGGCGCTTCGACCGCCAGGTCTTCGTCTCGCCGCCGGACGTCGTCGGGCGCGAGCGCATCCTCGAGGTCCACACCCGCGGCAAGCCGGTGCAGGACGTCGACCTCGGCGACGTCGCCGCGCAGACGAGCGGGCTCACCGGCGCCGACCTCGCCAACCTCGCCAACGAGGCCGCGATCCGCTGCGTGCGCCGCGCGGGCACCGCGCTGAGCCGCGAGGACTTCAACCAGGCGCTCGAGCGGGTCATCGCCGGCGTGCAGTCGCGGCGGGTGTTCAACGACCACGAGAAGACGGTCGTCGCCTACCACGAGGCCGGCCACGCGCTGTGCGCCGAGCTGCTGCCCTCCGTCGACCGCGTCCACAAGATCTCGATCGTGCCGCGCGGCCGCGCGCTGGGCTACACGCTCAACCTCCCCGACGAGGACCGCTACCTCAAGACCCGCGAGGAGCTCATCGACCTCATGACGATGCTGCTGGGCGGCCGGATCGCCGAGCAGATCGTCTTCGGCGAGGTCACGACCGGCGCCTCCGACGACCTCAGGCGCGTCGCGCAGCTCGCCCGCTCGATGGTCTACGACTATGCGATGGGGACCGCCGGCGCTGCGCAGCGCGCGATCACCGAGGGCGACGCGGACTCCGAGCAGTTTCGCCGCATCCGCGACGAGGAGCAGCAGGAGCTCGCCTACGAGGCCACGCGCACCGCGCAGGAGCTGCTCTGCGCGCACCGCGACAAGCTCGACGAGTTCGCGACCGCGCTGCTCGAGCGCGAGGTGCTCGAGCGCGAGGACATCGAGCGGATCATGGAGGGCGTCCCGCGGATGGGCCGCACGCCGGGCCGTGGCCTGCACGTCGTGACGTCCGGCGCCGAGCGCAGGCCGCCGGCGGCGGTCATCGCCGCCGCCCGCCGCGCCTCGGATGCGACCGACGCCGCCGACGGCCCGGTGGGCGCGCGTCAGTCCACGCCGCCGCCGCCGACGCCCGGCCTCTGACGCCGCCGTCCGCGCCCGCAGCGGCGCCTGATTAGGATGCGTCGCGTGTTCACCCGCATCGACCACATCGGCATCGCCGTCGAGGATCTCGACGCAGCGCTCGCGCTCTACGAGCGCAACTACGACATGACGCTCGTGCATCGCGAGACCGTCGGCGAACAGGGCGTCGAGGCAGCGCTGCTCGACGTCGGCGAGAACCACGTCGAGCTGCTCGCGGCGACCGGGCCGGACACGCCCGTCGGGAGGTTCCTCGCCAAGAAGGGGCCCGGGATGCACCACGTCGCCTACCAGGTGCAGGACATCGAGCGCACGTTGGCGGCCCTGAAGGAGTCGGGGCTGCGGCTCATCGACGAGACGCCACGGACCGGCATCCGCAACTCCCGCGTCGCATTCCTGCACCCCGCGACCGCGGGTGGCCTGCTCACCGAGATCGTCCAGCCGGCGGAGGGACACTGAAATGGCGCTACAGCGTGTTTCGATTGGCTTCTCGAGCCCCCAGGTACTCGCCCTGCGCGTGGAGGACGAGGCGCTCGACGGTCTGCTGCAGTCGCTCGCCGCGGGCGAGTGGCATGACCTCACGGTCGACGGCGGCACGATCCGCCTGAACCTCTCCGAGGTCGTGTACGTGCGCACGGAGCGCGACGAGCACCGCGTGGGGTTCGGCTCGGGCTAGGTGCGCCCCGGGCTACGGGTGGTAGTGGACGCTCGCAAAGCCCCAGGTGTCTTCAGCCACGTCGGGACGAGGTCGTCCAGCGCGCGCTCGAGCGCGCTGCCGGTCATCTCGTCCACGACCCACCACGAGACGACGGCATCGCTGCCATCCGGGCTGCCGGCGTCCGGCGGGTCGATGTAGACGCAGCCGAGCAGCGCGGTCTCGTGCTCGTCCAGGACGGCGTAGTTGAAGGTCTCGTGCGCGGCGATCTCGCGCTCGTGACGGGCGAGGTCCTCGCGGTCGGCCTCAACGCTCATGTCGGCCGGCGGCCAGCCCCAGGCGTCGCCGTAGGTCGCCCACAGCCGCACGCGCGAGCCCATGACGGCGGGGTGGTCGATGTCCACGTCGTCGGCGCGGATCGGGCGCAGGTGGTGGCCGCTCGCCAGCTCGACGCGCGTCGGGTGCTCGAAGTCGTCGGCCAGCCAGGCCATCGGGCGTGCCTCGGGGGCCGGCGCCGGCGCCGGCCCCCGTGCGTGGTCCTAGATCCCGGCCGGGGCGGGCGCGTCGGCGACGGCGACGTGCTCATTGGGGACGCAGTGCGTCATCACGTGCCCCGAGACGTCGCGGGGGCCGTTGCCGCCGAGGTTGCGCCGCCGCTCCTCCTCCTCGTCGTTGAGCGTCTGCGTGGCGAGCGGCGCCATGTCGCGGACCTCCTCGAGGCTGATGCCGATGCCCTCGCCGACGCGGGCGCCGAGCTCGTCCTCGACCATGTAGAGATGCCAGAGCATCCGCTCCTGGATGCGGCGGTCGCACTGGCTCAGCGCGTCGACGAGGTTCGCGACGAGGTCGTCGCGCTCCCACTGCTCGGAGAGCTGGTAGCGCTCGCCGGCCTGGGCGTAGTCGTTCGTGCGCTCGATGCGCTCGCGCGTGACGCGCCCGCGGATCTCCGGACCGACCTCGGCCGGGCCGCGCGGATCGGCCTCGGCGAGGCCGCCGAGGATCGACGGCTCGTAGTTGACGTGCGGGTTGTCGCCCGCCGGGTCGACGTAGTGCGCCATGGCGCCGTCGCGCTGGTTCGTCCGCACCTCGGCGTTCTTGGCCTGGTTGACCGGCAGCTGGAGGTAGTTGGGCCCGACGCGGTGGCGCTGCGTGTCGCTGTAGGAGAACGTCCGGCCGACGAGCATCTTGTCGTCGGAGAAGTCCAGCCCGTCGACCAGCACGCCGGTGCCGAACGCGATCTGCTCGTTCTCGGCGAAGAAGTTCTGGGCGTTGCGGTCCAGGACCATGCGCCCGACCGGCCGTAGCGCGAAGAGCTCCTCCGGCCAGACCTTCGTGTCGTCGAGCGGGTCGAAGTCGAGCTCGGGATGCTCGTCGTCGCTCATGATCTGGACGTGGAGCTCCCACTCGGGGTGATCGCCCGCCTCGATCGCATCGAAGAGGTCCTTCGTGTGCGAGCCGAACGTGTCGGACTGCACCGCCGCCGCGTCGGCCGCGGTGTAGGACTTCACGCCCTGCTTGGGCAGCCAGTGGTACTTCACGAGCACCGACTCGCCGTCGGCGTTGACCCACTTGTAGGTGTTCACGCCGAAGCCCTGCATGTGCCGGTAGCTCGCGGGGATGCCCCGCGGGCTGAAGACGAGCATCACCATGTGCATCGACTCGGGAGTCTGGCTGAAGAAGTCGAAGGCGCGATTGGCGACCGACTGCTCGAAGGAGACCGGGTCGGGCTTCTGGGAGTGGATGAAGTCGGGGAACTTGATGGCGTCGCGGATGAAGAAGACGCCGAGGTTGTTGCCGACGAGGTCCCAGTTGCCGTCCTCGGTGTAGAACTTCACCGCGAAGCCGCGCGGGTCGCGCACGACCTCGGAGGAGTCGCGGCCGCCGGCGACGGTCGAGAAGCGCAGGGCGACGTCGGTGCGCTTGCCCTGCTCCTGCAGCAGCTTGGCGCGCGTGTACTTCGCGATGGGCTCGTCGCCGACGCTGCCGTAGGCCTCGAAGTATCCGAAGGCCGTCGTGCCGCGGGCGTGGACGACGCGCTCGGGGATCCGCTCGCGGTCGAAGTGGCTGATCTTCTCGAGGAACTGGTAGTTCTCGAGCGTCGCCGGCCCGCGCGATCCGACCGTGCGCTGGTTCTGGTTGTCGCTGACCTGGTGGCCCTGGCGGTTGGTCAGCTTGCTGCGATCGTCGCCCTCGGCAGGCGGATGCTCTGCACCGTTGTCGCTCATCGTGCTCCTCTTCTCGTTTGCGCAGGCCGGCGGTCGGCGCAAACTATCAATTCTGGATTCACTCCAGAATTGGTGTGTAGGATCCGCGCATGCCCGAGGCCACCGCCGACCAGCTCCGAGCCCATGGGCTGCGCGTGACCGCACCCCGCAGCGCCGTCCTGCGCGCCGTCAGCGATCTGCCGGGACATCCCGACGCCGAGGTGATTACCCGCCATGCCCGCGGGCTGATCGGCACGATCTCGACGCAGTCGGTCTACGACAGCCTGCACACCTTGACACGCGTCGGCCTGCTGCGGCGCATCGAGCCCGCCGGCAGCCCCGCGCGCTACGAGACGCGCGTCGGCGACAACCACCATCACCGCGTCTGCCGGATCTGCAGCGTCGTCGAGGACGTCGACTGCGCGTCCGGCGAGGCCCCCTGCCTGGACGGCGGCGCGGGCGAGGGCTTCGTCGTCGACGAGGCCGAGGTCACGTTCTGGGGGACGTGCGCGCGCTGCCGTGGCGCGCGAGCCTCCTAGAGCTCGCGCCGCGCGAGCTTCGTCACGGCCTCGGTGACCCGCGCCGGCAGCGCGCGGTCGTTCCAGCGGTCCAGGTCGATCTCCGTGGAGCGCTGCAGGTCACGCTCGAACTGCGCGTCGAGCTCCCCGGCGAATTCGCGCGCACAGACGCAGAGCGTGACCTCGTCCTGCAGCTGAAAGGAGCGGTTGTCGAAGTTCACCGACCCGACCGAGGACCAGACGCCGTCGATCGTCAGCGTCTTGGCGTGGATCATCGTCGGGGAGTACTCGAAGATCTCCACGCCACCCTGCAGCAGCTCCTCGTAGACCGCGCGCCCCGCCTGGCGCACGACCGCCTTGTCGATGTGCGGCCCCGGGACGAGGACGCGCACGTCGACGCCGCGCGCCGCCGCATCGGTCAGGGCCTCGGCGAACGCGGGCCGCGGCGCGAAGTACGCCGACGTCAGGTGCAGGCTCTCGCGCGCGCAGGCGATCGCGAGGAAGTACAGCGCCTCGACGTTCGTGTCCCCGACGTTCGCGGTCGAGCGCACGACCTGCATCGGCACGTCGCCGGCAGGCTCGAGGTCGGGCAGGTAGTCGGGGCCGACGAGGACGTTGCCGGTCGCCTCCAGCCAGTTCTCGGCGAACGCCCCCTGCAGGCCGCGCACGACCGGTCCGCGGACGCGGACGTGCGTGTCGCGCCAGTGCTCGGGGTCCTGCGCGTGCCCGGTCCACTGGTCGGCGATGCCGACGCCGCCGGTCATCCCGGTCTCGCCGTCGGCGATCACGAGCTTGCGATGGGTACGGTTGTTCAGCCGGCGCATCGCGTACGGCTTGGGCGGGCGGAAGTACGCGAACGTGACCCCCGCGTCCTCCATCTGCATGATCAGCTCGCGGTCCATCCGCGCGCTGCCGACGGCATCGAGCAGGACGTTGACCTCGACGCCCGACTGCGCGCGCTCGCACAGCGCGCCGGCGATCTCGGTCGCGATCTCGCCGCTCCAGTACAGGTAGGAGAGGAAGTTCAGCGACCGCCGCGCGCCCCGCATCGTGTCGAGCATCGCCGGGAAGATCTCGTCGCCGTTGATGAACAGCTCGATCGCGTTGCCCCGCGCGATCGGCGCCATCGTGATCGCCTCGGTCGCCCGCAGGAAGGCGTCCGAGCCGACCTCGAGATCCTCGCCGCGCAGCCGGTAGCCGTCCTCCTGCTCGCGGCGGTGGCGCAGCGAGTCGCTCGCGTACCAGCCCGCGAGCGCGACGGCGATCGCCGCCGGCCAGCGCCTGTTCATCCGACGACGACCTCGAAGCCGCCGCGCCGCAGCGCGAAGCGCCCGGGATCGCAGCGGCACAGCTCGCCGTCGACGTTGAAGGACGGGCGCCCGTCGAGCGCGACCTCGATCACCGCGCCGCGCTCGTGGACCACGTCGTCCTGCGCCGTGAGGCGCCCCGCGCGCATGCCGTAGGCGCGGCGCGCGAGGCCCGCCCGCGAGCCGGCGGGGATGATCGCGACGTCGAGCAGCCCGTCGCCGGCGGCGGTGCCGCCGATCTCGCTGCCGCCGCCGAACGCGCCCGTCGCGCCGACGACGACCTGCCAGGCGCCGCCGGCATAGCGCTCCTCGCCGTCGCAGCGCACGCGGCAGCGCAGCGGCGAGGCGCCGGCCGCCGCGCGCACCGCGCCGAGGGCGTATGCCAGCGGCCCGAGGCGCGACTTGTGCGCGTCCGCGGCCCGCGCGGCGACGACCGACAGGCCGGCCGCGGCGGCGTTGACGAACGGCCGTCCGTCCGCGAGCCCGAGCTCGGCGTGACGTGTCGCGGCGGTCGGGTTGCGGGCGATCACGGCCGCCTCCTCGACGTCGAGCGGCAGGCCCTGCGCGCGCGCGAAGTCGTTCGCCGTGCCGGCGGGCAGCACGGCGAGCGGCACCCCGAGCTCGGCCGCAAGCCGCGCGGCGGGCCCGATCGAGCCGTCGCCACCGGCAACGACGACGCGGTCGGGATCGCCGTCGCGGCGCAGCGTCCGCAGTGCGCCGGCGGGATCCTCGGGGTCGAGCCGGTCGATCGGCGTCATGACGACGCTCGCGCCGTCGGTGGCGAGCAGCTCCTCCAGCACTGGCGGCTCCGGCGCGCTGCCCGAGCGGGGGTTCGCGATCAGGGCGAGGCGCACGCGGCCAGTCTCCCCGATCGCGGCGGGCGCGACGCGCGGGCTAAGGTCCCCGCCGTGACCGCCGCCCCCGCCCCGGCCGCCGCCGACCCCGCGGCACGCAGATCGCTGCGCGCCCGCCTGCGCGCCGGCCCGGTCGCGCGGGCGATCGCGCAGGTCGACGTCGCGCTGTACCGCCTCCTGCGCGAGCACGGCCACGACCCCGCGCTCGAGCTGCCGATCAGGCGCTTCTCGCGCCTGGGCGAGCATGCCGCGATCTGGCTCGCGCTCGGCCTCGCCGGCGCGGCGGTGGACGCAGACCGCCGCCCGCGCTGGCTGCGCGCCGCGCGCGCGGTGCTCGCGGCCTACGCGCTCAACACCGTCCTCAAGACGATCGTGCGGCGCAAGCGCCCGCAGCTCGCGAAGCTGCCGGCGCTGATCTCGACGCCGACGTCGCTGAGCTTCCCGTCCGCGCACGCGTCCTCCTCGTTCGCCGCCGCGCGGGCCTACGCGCCGCTGCTGCCCGCCGGCCCGCTCTACGCGACGGCGGCGGCGATGGCGCTCTCGCGGGTCTACCTCGGGGTGCACTACCCCTCCGACATCGCGGCGGGCGCCCTGCTGGGCACGGTCGTCGGCGCTCGCGGGGCACGCGCATGAAGGTCGGCATCGTCGGGATGCCGAACGCGGGCAAGTCCTCGCTGTTCAACGCGCTCACGCAGGCCGGCGCCGAGGCCGCGAACTACCCGTTCACGACGATCGAGCCGAACATCGCCGTGGTTCCCGTGCTCGACGAGCGCCTCGAGCAGGTCTCGGCGACGCTCGGCGCGTCGAACATCGTGTGGGACACGATCTCCTTTCACGACATCGCCGGGCTCGTGGCCGGGGCGCACACCGGCGAGGGCCTGGGCAACCGCTTTCTCGCGAACATCCGCGAGACCGACGCGATCCTGCACGTCGTCCGCGCCCACAACGACCCGAACGTCATCCATCCCGAGGGCCGCGTCGACCCGATGGCCGACATCGAGACGATCGAGACCGAGCTCATCTTCGCCGACCTCGAGGGAGCCGAGCGGCGCCTGGACCGGGTCGTGCGCGTCGCCCGCAGCGGCGATCGCGCCGCGATCGCGGAGGAGGCCTGGCTGCGCGCGCTCATCGATGCGCTGCACGCGGGCCGCCCCGCGCGCACCGTCCCGCCGCCGGCGGACGCCCCCAACGCCGTGCGCGACCTCGGCCCGCTGACCGCCAAGCCCGTGCTGTTCGTCGCCAACGTCGATGAGGACGAGCACGAGGTCCCGGCCGCCATCGCCGAGCACGCCGCCGCCCAGGGCGCCGGCGCCGTCGCGGTCTCCAGCCGCATCGAGGCCGAGCTGTCCGAGCTCGAGGACGAGGACGCCGCCGCGATGCGCGAGGACCTCGGGCTCGCCGAGACGGGCCTGCAGCGGGTCGTCGGCGGGGCCTTCTCGCTGCTGGACCTCATCGCCTTCTTCACCGCCGGCGAGGACAAGCCCGCGCAGTCCTGGCACCTGCGCCGCGGGCTGACCGCGTGGCACGCGGCGGGCCAGATCCACTCCGACATCCAGCGCGGCTTCGTGCGCGCCGAGGTCGTCGGCTGGGATGCGCTCGTCGAGGCCGGCGGCTACGCCGGCGCCCGCGACCGCGGGACGCTGCGCCTCGAGGGCCGCGACTACGAGATGGCCGACGGCGACGTGCTGACGGTGAAGTTCACTCCGTGACCCTGTACGGGTCATCCGGCGGCATGTGGAAGGTGAACATCCGATCGGCCTCGATGCGCGCGTACACCGCGCCGGATTCGAGCATCTGCTCCCACTCCTCCCCGTAGCGCGGGACGTAGATGTCCAGCAGGCTCTGCCGCAGCGCGGCGCCCTCCTCGCCGTGGACCGGGGCGGACACGGCGCGGCCGTGGACGGTGATCGCGAGCTCCTCGCCGGGGAGATGGGTCGCGCTGACGTGCGGCCGGGCGGCGATGTGGCGCATGCGCACGGAGTCCGGAGCCGACCCGAAGACGAACGCGCCGCGATGGAAGATGCCGTCCACGGGCCCGACGATCGGCCGCCCGTCGGCCGTGACCGTCGCCAGCGCCAGCAGCCGCATCCCGGTCAGCCGCTCGGCGACCTGCTCGGCGTCGAGCCGGCGCTCGGCGGTGTGGATCCGCAGCAGATGCGCGCCGGCCTGCCTGTAGCTGCGATCCAGAAGCTCCTGCAGCGCCGCGAGGTCCTCGGGCGTCTCATGCATCAGGCCGCCCGGCGCAGCTCGACGACCTCCGCGTCGGGCGGTCGCAGCGCGCGCCAGATCTCGCGCAGGCACCAGGCGTCGAGCGCGAGCATCGCGACGACGAGGCCGAGCACGCCGAGCGACAGCAGCGTCCGCAGGAACAACGACCCCGGCTCGGAGAGCTCGGCGCGGGCGACGGCGGCCGGGTCGCCGCGGTACAGCGGGGTCGCCTTGAACTGCTTCTGCGCGATCGCAAAGGCCGGCTTGACCTTCCCGCCGTAGGCGATCAGGCCCTTGTTGTGGATCGAGTCGCGCTCGCCAGGCGGCGGGTGCGCGCCGCCGTCCCAGTGTGGCTTGACGGCGAACTCGCGCGCGGTCCAGTAGATCGCGCCGCCCATGAAGCCCAGCCGGTCGACGATGTCGAGGTTGCGCTTGATGTAGGCCGACTGGAATCCGTAGGTCTGCTTGACGGCGGCGGGGCCGTCCTCGTCGGCCTCCGCGCCGTACTCCGTGATGACGAGCGCGCGCCCGTCGTACTTCGCGCGCATCGTGCGCAGGTAGGGCGCCAGGTCGTCGATGTCGGCGGTCGAGCGGTCGGCCTTGCCGTCGTACCAGCCGTAATAGGAGTTGATGCCGAGCACGTCGAAGGCGTCGTAGGTGCTCTGCCGCGGGATTCCCGGATAGGACAGGATGTCGACCGCCACCGGCAGCGTCGGGTCGAGGTCGTGCGCGAGTGCCGCGGCGTTCTGCAGCCAGACGCGGCTCGTGCGATGCAGATCCGGCTGCGCGGTCAGCTCGTTGGCGACGGAGTGCGTGATCACCGATGGGTGGTTGCGCGCGGCGAGGATCGTGTTGCGCAGGACGCCGAGCTCGTGCGAGCGCTGGCCGGGCGTCTTGAGCTGCAGGTCGCGGTGGTAGACCGGAGCCTGGCTCCAGACGAGGATGCCCTCCTTGTCGAAGCGGTCCAGCAGGCGCGGGTCGAGCAGGTAGTGCGCGCGGGTGACGTTGACGCCGAGCGCCTTGAGCTCGTCGACGATGTTGTCGACGTCGGCGTCCGTCAGCGCGGGGCCGCGGCCGGGGATGTCCTCCTGGATCGACGCGCCGCGCAGGTCCAGCACACGGCCGTTGAGGCGCAGCATCCCGCCGACGACGTCGACGTGGCGCAGTCCGATCCGCTTCTGGTCGGTCTGGATCGTGCGGCCGGCGATCCGCGTCGAGACCGTCGCGGCATAGAGGTCGGGGTGCTCCGGCGCCCAGAGCTTCGGCGTGCCGCGCACGGGGATCGCGAAGCGCAGGCGCACGCGCTCGCCGGGCCGCAGCGAGCGCGGCACGGCGCCGCCCTGGGAGCGTGTCCCGTCGGGCGCGCGCAGCGCCACCGTGACCGCCGCGCGCTGGATGGCGTCGCTCGTGTTCTCGAGCCAGCCGTCGACCAGCACGTTCCAGCTGCAGTCATCGCCCTGACAGCGCCGGCGCGCCAGCAGCCCGGCGTCCTTCAGGACGACCGGCCCGCGCGGGACGAGCGACACCGCGCGCGTGATCCCGCCCCAGTTCCACCACCCCTCTCGAAGCTTCGGGTCGCGGCGGTAGTCGACGCGCACGACGAGCGTGTTCGTCTCGCCCGGCCGCAGCCCGGCGGCGGCGAGCTCGAACGGCGTGTACGGGTCGGTATGCGTTCCGAGGTCGCGGCCGTTGAGCCACACGTGGGCCCGGCGACGGACCTGTTCGAAGCGCAGCGCCCAGCTCATGCGGTCCGCCGTCTGGGGACCCGTGAACACCAGCCGGTACCAGCCGATGGAGCCGAAGAAGAGGTCGGGCTCGGTGCGCGCGTCGACGACGTGTGGAACGGTCGCCGGCTCCCAGCCGACACCCGCCTGGCCGGCTGCCCAGCCCTGCGCGACACCCTGGTCGGCCGCATCGGCGGCCCACTCCCACCCCTGCGAGAGCGCGAGCGGCGGCGGCGGGCCGGCGGCGTGCGCGGACCCGGCAAGCGCGAGCACGGCCGCCAAGGCGAGCACGATGAACAGGACGCCGCGCGCCACGTGGTCGGTCCCGCAGATCACTGAGCCCACATCATGGCGCAAAGCTCGGAAGCTCAGGACCACGCGTCGAGACGCTCGGCGAGGCGGTTCATCCCGCGCTCGCGTGCCGCGCCCGCGGCGCCGGCGCCGTCCAGCGCGGCGTCGCGGGGGCGCTGGAGGTTCACGCTGCGCAGCGTCGCGATGTCCTTGAACGCGCGCAGGGCATCGGGGTCGCCGGTCAGCGCGCCTGCCTGGCGCGGGGTCATGACGCCGGGTTTCGACGCGGCGGCGATCGCCCCTTCCAGCGTGCCGTGCGCGCGCAGCAGGTCGCGGGCCGTCTTCGCGCCGATCCCCTTGGCCCCGGGAAGCCCGTCGGACGGGTCGCCGCGCAGCGCGATGAAGTCGGGCACCTGCTCGGGCTCGATGCCGTAGCGCTCGCGCACGCTCGCGACATCGACGACCTCGGGGCCGTCCTTGCCGCCGCGGGGGAAGAGCACCGTCACGCTGTCTCCGACGCACTGGAACATGTCGCGGTCGCCCGTGAAGATCAGCGTCTGCCCGCCGGACGCGGTCTCGATCTGCGCCAGCGAGCCGAGCAGGTCGTCGGCCTCGAGCTCCTCGTCGGACTCGCTGCGCCAGCCGAACGCCTCGAAGAAAACGGGCGCGTCGAGCCACTGGCGCTCGAGCTCGGGCGGCATCGGCGGGCGGTCGGCGTGGTAGGGCGCGTAGAGCTCGGCGCGGTAGGCGGCCTTCTCGGCGCCCCAGCACATCACCACGGCGCGGGGCCGGTGGCGCTCGATGACGAAGAGGATGAGGTTGGCGGTCCCGAGCAGCGCGTTGACGGGCCGGTCCTCGCCGTCGGTGATGCTCGACGGCAGCGCGAAGAACGCGCGGTACATGAGCGACGGGGCGTCGACGACGAGCAGCGGGCCGGGCACGGCCGACAGGGTATGTGCCTTCCAGGTCCTAAGCTCCCACGATGCTCACGATCACGGGGTTGGAGGAGCTGCGCGCCAGGATCGGCGAAGAGCTCGGCGTCAGCGAGTGGCACGACGTCACGCAGGAGGCGGTCGATGCGTTCGCCGAGGTCACCGGCGACCACCAGTGGATCCACGTCGATCCGCAGCGCGCGACACAGACGCCGTTCGGCGGCACGATCGCCCACGGCTACTACACGCTCGCGCTGCACCCGATGTTCGCCGGGCAGCTGCTGCGCTTCGAGGGCTTCGCGTTCGCCGTCAACTACGGCCTGGACCGCGTCCGCTTCCCGGCGCCGCTGCCGGTGGGCAACCGCGTCCGGATGCGGATCTCGCTCATGGCCGTCGACGACGTCCTCGGCGGCGCGCAGATCACGATGAAGCTCACGTTCGAGGGCGAGGGCGCGCTGAAGCCCGTCTGCGTCGCCGAATCGCTGACCCGCGTCTACACGTAGCCCGGGTCAGCCGGCGCGCACCGGCGGTCCGGCCGCGCCCGCGTGTCGCACCCGGTACAGCCCGCTGCGCCGCACGGACGCGACGTAGCGCCCGCTCGCCGGCGCCGGCACCTCGAACTGCGCCACCCACGCCGTGCCGCTCCAGCGGTCGACGGCGATCGGCGCCCCCGCGACGGCCGGCGTGATGCGCCCGCTGATCGCGCCCGCCACCGGCAGGGCCACCGCCGCGAACGGCCGGATCGCACGGGGCTGCGCCCCGCCGGTGGGCGTCCCCGGCAGCGCGGGGACGTCGTCCTGCGGACGGTTGCCGTCGCCGCGCGTCCCGTCCGACGTGATCACGGTGAAGCGCGCCCACGTGTCGAAGAGGCCGAGCTTGCGCCGCAGCTGCGGCCCGCTGACGCGCGTGCGACCTCCCGTGCCCACGATCTCCGCGCGCACGACGCGCGGCGAGCGTCCGCGCTGCAGGACCTTGATCTGGCGCAGCGAGCCCTTCACCAGTGAGCCCAGGCGCTGCTGCGCGGAGCCCAGCGTCAGCCGGCGTGTCCAGCGGTGGCGCGGCGAGACCGCGTCGTAGGGGTCGTCGACCGAGACGAGGTAGGGCGCGGGCTCGGCCCCGAGGAACGAGTTCTCGACGTTCTCCGTCCGCCCGCCAGACGTGGAGAAGTAGTACGTCACGATCGGCTTGCCGGCGAAGACGACGATCTCGCTGTTCGTTCCCGCGACCGCCGCGTCGGTCGTCGGTCGCTCGCCGGAGATGCCGTGGTAGACCTGCGAGCGCGTGTCGGCGAACTGGTCGAAGCCGTCGCCGGCCTTGCTCGTGGCGAGGGCATAGGTCCGCGCCGCCACGGCCTGCGCGCGCAGCGCCTCCTGCGGCCAGCTCGGCGGCATCTCGCCGCCGACGACGCCGCGGACGTAGCTCTCGAGGTCGAGCGCGTTGATCGCCGAGATCCCGCCGATCGCCGCCGGGCGCAGCTCGAGGTTGCCGCGGTAGCGGCCGCTCGTGACGCCGTTCTGCGCGCGGCCGCGCACCCGCACGCCACCGGCCGCGCCGGTGATCGCCAGCGGCGCCACGTAGCTGCCGAGGTCGCGGCCGGAGGAGGAGCGCAGCTGCACGCCGCCGCTGAGGCCGCGCACGGCCTCGTAGGTCTGCGCGGGATCGAGCGTCCGCGCGCCGGCGACGCTCGAGGCCCCGCTGAACCTGATCTGCGCGGCGGTCTTCAGCAGGACGCGCACGGCCTCCGCCCCTCCGAGGGCCCCGAGCTGCGCGCCCGAGTAGTAGTGGGCGAGGATCGCGGCGTGGTCGGCGCCCGACTGCGCGTAGCCCATCGCGCCGTACTGGCTCATGCCGACGCCGTGGCCGAAGCCCGCACCGCTGACGACCAGGCGCGAGGCGCCCTGTGCGGGCGCGGCGGCGAGCGCGCAGGACAGCAGGGCGCCGGCGACTGCGCTGCGGATCGGCCTCATCGATCGTGCCGACACCCGTGTGGGGATGGAGTTGCGCCCTGCGCGCTGGTGGGTACGCGGACCGGCGTGAGGCGTGGGACGATCGTTCACGACGCACCGGAGACTAGGGCCGTGCCCGGAGAGGAGACGTGATCGCGACATGAGCACCACGAGGCCGGCAGCCGAGGCCGAGCGGGCGATCCTCGCGGCGGTCCCCAGACAGCTCTACATCGGCGGCGCCTGGCGGGACGGGCGCGAGGCCGGGACGATCGCCGTCGAGGACCCCGCGACCGGCGAGACGATCGCCGAGGTCGCCGACGCCACCCCCGAGGACGCGCTGGACGCGCTCGGCGCCGCGCACGAGGCCTTCGCCACGTGGCGCGAGACGGCGCCGCGCGAGCGCGGCGACATCCTGCGCCGCGCCTACGACAGCGTCACCGAGCGCACGAACGAGCTCGCGCTGCTCATGACGCTCGAGATGGGCAAGCCGCTGGCCGAGTCGCAGGCCGAGGTGACGTACGCCGCGAACTTCCTGCGCTGGTACGCCGAGGAGGCCGTGCGCATCGACGGGCGCTTCACCCGCAACGAGGCGGGCGGCGGCCGGGTGCTGACGATGAAGCAGCCGGTGGGGCCGTGCGTCTTCATCACGCCGTGGAACTTCCCGCTGGCGATGGGCACGCGCAAGATCGCGCCGGCCGTCGCCGCCGGCTGCACCATGGTCGTCAAGCCGGCGAAGCTCACGCCGCTGTCGATGCTCATGCTCGCCCGGATCCTCGAGGAGGCGGGCCTGCCCGGCGGCGTGCTGAACGTCATCACGGCGCGCTCGTCGGGCGCGGTCATGGAGCCGCTGATCAAGGACCCGCGGACGCGCAAGCTCTCCTTCACCGGCTCGACCGAGGTCGGGCGCGCGCTCATGGCGCAGGCGGCCGACCAGGTCCTGCGCGTCTCGATGGAGCTCGGCGGCAACGCGCCGTTCGTCGTCTTCGAGGACGCCGACCTCGACGCCGCGCTCGATGGCGCGATGATCGCCAAGATGCGCAACATCGGCGAGGCCTGCACGGCCGCCAACCGCTTCCACGTCGCCGACGCGATCGCCGGCGAGTTCGCCGAGCGGCTCGCCGCGCGCATGGGGGCGCTGAAGATCGGCCGCGGCACCGAGGAGGGCGTCGAGGTCGGCCCGCTCATCGACGAGGACCAGCTCGCGAAGGTCGCAGAGCTCGTCGAGGACGCGGTCGCCAGGGGCGCGCGGGTGCTCTGCGGCGGCGAGCGCGTCGACGGCCCCGGTCACTTCTACAAGCCGACCGTGCTCGCCGACGTCCCGGACGACGCGCGCCTGCTCAGGGAGGAGGTCTTCGGCCCGGTCGCGCCCGTGCGCGGCTTCGCGACCGAGGACGAGGCCGTCGCCGCCGCCAACGACACCGAGTTCGGCCTCGTGGCCTACCTCTACACGAGCGGCCTGCAGCGCGCCTTCCGCGTCATCGAGCGCCTGGAGACCGGGATGGTCGGCCTCAACCAGGGGATGGTCTCCAACGCCGGAGCCCCCTTCGGCGGGGTCAAGCAGTCGGGCATCGGCCGCGAAGGGGGGCCCGAGGGCATCGAGGAGTACCTCGACGTCACGTACGTCGCGATCAGCAACTAGGCCGGCCGGGACCCGCCGAACGTCGAGCACCCGTCGCCCGCACCCGCCCCGGGCGCTACATTCTCCGCGCCGCCGCGTTGCAGCGGCGAGCAGTCTCGCGCCGGCACTCGTTGCCCTGCGCGCACCACGGCGCAGGAGCTTTGTGACAGACACGAAGAACGGGGAGCAGTGAGCGGGCGGCTGATCGGAGGGTGGATCGGGGGTCTGTGCGCGCTTGCGATCGTGCTCGTCGCCGCCGTCGTCGCGGTCTCCTCCGCGGCCCCGGACGCTGCGCCGGGCACCGTCGTGCTCGCGCCGCACGGCGATCCGCCCCAGATCTACGCGGGCCCCGGCGACCGGGCGCAGCTCAGCGGCCGCTGGCGCTTCAAGCGCGACCAGGAGGACACGGGGCTCGACAAGGGGTACCCCGCCGGCCAGTTCAGCGGCGAGCTCGTGCGCCTGCCGTTCGTCCCGAGCGCGACGCGCATCAGCGGCCGGCGCGGCATCAGCACGTTCCGCGGGACCATCGGCTGGTATCGCACGAAGATCGACGTCCCCGCCGACGGGCTGTACGCGATCCGCTTCGAGTCGATCAACCACCGCGCCCAGGTCTTCGTCGACGGCGAGCTCGTGCGCACCCATACCGGCGAGTACCTGCCGTTCGAGGCGCAGACGTTCCTGAAGACGGGAACGCGCCACACGCTCGTCGTGCGTGCCGACTGGCGCGGCCCGACGGCGATGAAGCGCGACGGCTGGCACCGGCTCTGGTTCAACTTCGGTGGCATCAACCGCGGCGCGACGATCCGCCGCATCGCCGCGAGCGAGCTGCTCTACCCGGTCCTGGAGACCAAGCTCGACGGCGCGGCGGCCCAGGTCTCGGTCAACGTCCACCTGCGCAACCGCATCGATCCCCGCCAGATCACGGTGACGGGCACGCTGAGCCACGGCGATCGCCACATCCCGCTCGTCTTCGCGCCCGAGCCCGTCGCGAAGGACAAGACCGCGGTCGTCGCAGCCACCGCGCGGATCGACGCCCCGGAGCTGTGGGCGCCCGGCTCGCCGACGCTCTGGGACCTCGAGCTGCAGGTCCCCGGCGAGTCGACCTACCGCGCCCGCGTCGGGTTGCGCGAGGTGCGCACGGACGGCAGCAGGCTGCTGCTCAACGGCAAGGCGATCCGCATGCGCGGCGCGTCGATCCACGAGGACGTCTTCGGCCGCGGCGACGGCCTGCGTCCGCTCGACCAGGACCGGCTCGTCGAGGAGCTCAAGGCGATCGGCGCGAACGCCACGCGCACGCAGCACCCGCTCGACGAGGGTCTGCTCGAGCGCCTCGACGCCGCCGGGATCATGATCTGGCAGGGCGTCGGCCCGACCGACGCGCCCGGCAACTGGACCTCGGTCGGCGCCAAGCGCCGGCAGACCGCGAAGGCCCGGGTGCGCACGACGTTCCGCCAGGCGCAGCTGCACCCGTCGATCATCACGTGGAACCTCGCCAACGAGGTCGCCGGCAACGGCCACGACGAGGGCCAGATCGACTACATCGACTCGATGGCGGCCGAGCTCAAGCGCATCGATCCCAGCCGTCCGGTCGCGCTCGACATCTGGGGCGCGCACCCGCCGCGCAAGACGTCGCGGATCTACGAGAACGTCGACATGATCGGGTGGACGAACTACATCGGCTGGTATGAGTCCACGCACGCGAGCGCCGACAGCCTGCGCGACCAGATCCGCACGCGGCTGGCGCAGATCCGGCGGGTGTTCCCCGACAAGGTGATCGCGGTCACGGAGTTCGGCGCCGAGGCCAACGGGCGCAACAGCACGACCTCGCCGGGCGGCTACGCGTTCCAGTCGCACCTCCTGGACCTGCACCTGTCGACGTATGCGTCGATCCCGAACCTCGCGGGCGCGCTCGTGTGGAACCTCCGCGACTTCGCGGTCTCGCCGACGTTCTACGGCGGCTCCATCAAGAGCCAGGTGCCGAACATCAAACTCGTGCGCGGCATCAACCAGAAGGGCCTGTTCGACCTGCGCTACAAGGCCAAGCCGTCGGTTCAGGTCGTCAACGGGCGCTTCGCGGCACAGGCCGCCGCGGAGGCTCCATAGCCGTCCACTAGTCTGCCCGCATGAGCGTCACCGAGCAGCAGCTGTGGGGCGGCGAGACCTCCAAGGCCGTCGAGAACTTTCCGGTGTCGGGCGAGCGCGTGCCCGTCAGCGTCATCCGCTGGCTGGCAGCGATCAAGGGCGCCGCCGCGCGCGTCAACGCGCAGCTCGGCAAGCTCGACTCCGAGATCGCCGAGCGCGTGGCGGCGGGTGCCGACGCGATCGCCGCCGGCGGCTACGACGACCAGTTCCCGATCGACGTCTTCCAGACCGGCTCTGGGACCTCGACGAACATGAACGCCAACGAGGTCATCGCGAGCCTCGCCGGCGACGGCGTGCACCCCAACGACCACGTCAACATGGGGCAGTCCTCCAACGACGTCTTCCCGAGCGCCGTGCACCTCGCCGCGCTCGACGAGGCGACGAACCGTCTGCTGCCCGCGCTCGAGCGCCTCGAGCAGGCGTTCGCCGGCAAGGCGTCGGAGTACGAGGACGTCGTCAAGGCCGGCCGCACGCACCTCATGGACGCCGTCCCGGTGACGCTCGGACAGGAGTTCGGCGGCTACGCGGCGCAGGTGCGCCTCGGCGCCCGGCGCGTGCGCAACGCACTGCCCCAGGTCGCGCAGATCCCGCTCGGCGGCACCGCCACCGGCACCGGCCTGAACACGCATCCGGAGTTCGCCGCGCGCATCCGCGAGCGGCTGACGGCCGACAGCGGCCTGGCGATCTCGCCGCCGGAGGACCCGTTCGAGGCGCAGGCCAACCGCGACGCGCTCGTCGAGCTGTCGGGCGCGCTGAAGGTCGTCGCCGTCTCGCTGACGAAGATCGCCCAGGACCTCGCGATGATGGGCTCCGGCCCGCGCGCCGGGATCGGCGAGATCTTCCTGCCCGAGCTGCAGAAGGGCTCATCGATCATGCCCGGGAAGGTCAACCCGGTGATCCCCGAGGTCGTCATGCAGGTCGGCGCCCAGGTCATCGGCAACGACGTCGCGATCACGATCGGTGGGCTGCAGGGCAACTTCGAGCTCAACGTCCGCATCCCGCTCATCGCGCGCAACCTGCTCGGCTCGATCCACCTGCTGACGTCGGCGAGCACGCTGCTGGCCTCCAAGTGCGTCGAGGGCATCCAGGCCAACGTCGAGGGCTGCCGGCATTCGGCGGAGTCCACGCTCGCCGCGGCGACCGCGCTGAACCCCTTCATCGGCTACGACAAGGCCGCGGTGATCGTCAAGGAGGCCGCCGCGTCGGGGCGCATGCTGCGGGAGGTCGCGCTGGAGAACGGCGTCGACGAGGCGACGTTCGACGAGGCGATGGACCTGCGCAAGATGGCGCGCGGCTCGAACGCGTAGGTCGTTGCCGTCGGCCTACGGCCCTCGCGAGCCCGGCCCCTCGGTCGACGTCACGAACGCCGTGAGCTCGCGCGCGACGCCCACCGGGTCGTCGTAGGCGATGAGAAAGCCCGTCCCCGGCAGGACGCGCAGCTGCGCCTCGCGCAGGAGGTCCAGCGCCTCCTCCGCCCCCGCCAGCGGGTGGTAGCGGTCGCGGTCGGCCCACAGGAGCAGGACGCGCGCATCGATGCGCGGATAGGCATCCAGCAGCTGGGTCTGCGCGCCCGTCGGCCAGCGCCGCACCCAGCGCGACCATGAGCGTGCGAGGTTCGCGTTGCCGCCGATGTCGTCGGTCGCATGGCGCAGCAGGTCGCGGGCCGCCGGGTTGCCGCGCGCGGTGAGCTTCATCCCGTGCTCGGGCCGGTAGGCCACGCGCGCGGCGTGCGACGCGACGCGGTCCAGGCCCGGCAGCGCCGCCGCGGGCGCGATCGCCCGCAGCGGCACGGGCAGGCGCGAGCGCTGCGGCGGGCGGTGCAGGCGGTTGGGCATGAGCACCAGGCGCGACGGCGCGAGCTGGCCGGTGACCGTCGCGCGCAGCAGGATCTCGGCGCCCGCTCCGTGGCCCCCGACGATCGGGTGCGGCCCGCACGTCTCCCGGCAGAAGGCGGCCATGACCTCCGCGAGCCAGTCCAGCGTGTATGGGTGGCGGGGGCGATCCTCGGAGTCGCCGTGCAGCGGCAGGTCGGGCAGGACGAGGCGGAAGCGGTCGCAGAGATGCTCCACGAGCGGGGCGAACTCGCGATGCGACAGCGCGGCGCTGTGGACGAGGCAGAGGCTCGGCCCGATGCCCGCCTCGCGGTAGGCGATGCGCGCGCCGTCGCGGTGGTGGTACAGGCGCAGCTTCATCCGCTGCTCGCGCCCGCGAGCCGTCCGTGGTCCAGCGCGGCCCGTGCGGGCGCCGGCGCGGCCTCGTCGAGCCCCGCCGCCCGCTCCACCTTGCGCCCGAGCTCCGTGGCGAGCTGCTGGTTGCGCTCGACCCCGGCGCCGACCGCGCCCACGAGATACCCGAGGCCCGCCGCCGCCCCGGGATTCGCGGCCACACGTGCTCGCAGCACGTCGGCGGCGGCGGTGAGCGCGAGCCCGAGCGCCTGCAGGTCGCTGTCGCTGCGCGCGAGCCGCACGCACGTCGACAGGCGCGTGCCGTCCGTCAGGCGAACCGCTGCGGGCGCCCGGGCGAGCGCGCGCACGAAGCTCGCCGGCGCGCCGAGGCAGGCGGCGGGGACGGGATCGCGCTCGGCCTCCGCGCAGCCGGTGAGCAGGAGCGCGAGGATCGCGGCGCCGAGCAGGCCGGCCATCCGCGGGTGCGCGCTCAGGGACCCGGCCCGGCCATCGCGCCGACGCCCGAGCCGGCGGCGGAGTCGGTCGAGACAGCGTCGGCGATGCGGCCCTGGATCGCCAGCTCGGAGTCGAAGTCGGCGCCGTCGGCGTGGCGGTAGTCCATGCCGCGCCCGGCCAGCAGCTCGGCGAGCGCCTCGACGTAGCGGGCATCGAGCTGACGGCCGGCCACACGGCGCAGCTCGGTGATCGCCTGAAAGGACGTCATCCGGTCGCGGTACGTGTCCTGGGCGGTGAGCGTGTCGTAGACCTCCGCGACCGCGACGATGCGAGCGATCGCCGGGATCGCGTCGCCCGCCAGGCGGTCGGGGTAGCCGCGGCCGTCGAGGCGCTCGTGGTGCGCGCGGACGATCGACGCGACCGGGCCGTAGACGCCGAGGTCGCGCAGCAGGTCGGCCCCGAGCTCGGGGTGCAGCCGGATCGCCTCCCAGTCATCCTCGGTCAGCGTGCCGTGGCGCTCCATCACGCGGTCGGGCAGCGCGAAGCGCCCGATGTCGTGCAGCAGCCCGGCGGTGTGCGCGAGCTCGGTGTCGCGCCTGCTCATGCCGCACGCGGCGGCGATGTCGCGGGCGAAGCCGGCGACCGCGGCGCTGTGGCGCGCAGTACGGCCGTCACGGCGGTCCAGCGACCGCACGAGCGCCGCCAGCACGCCCCACGACAGCGACGCGTATTGCCCGGTGCGCTCGCGGGCGATGACGACGAGCCGCGACATGTAGGTGAACGCGACGATGACGAGGATGAGGAAGAACCCCGCGGCGACGCCGAGGCTGGCGTAGACGCCGGCGATCGCAAGCGTCAGCGCGACGGTCAGCGCGAGCGACGGGAGGATCTCGCGCGGATGGTGCAGCGCCCCGCGCAGGCTGCCGCCGTCGAGCAGGGCCACGAGCGTGGCGAGCAGGCCGAAGTTCAGCGCGAGGAAGCCGACCGCCACGAGCGCGAGCGCGGCGATGTCGGCGACCGTGGCGTCGAGCGCCCCGCCCGCGATCGCGTCGAAGGCGACCGCGGCGAGCAGGCTCGGCACGGCCGTCGCCGCGAGGTTGACGGGCAGCGCCACGAGCCGATAGCGGCGCACTCCCCACATGACGGCCTCCGCCGCGATGGGGATGACGAAGGCACCGAGCGGCCCGACGAACGCGACCGCGAGCATGAAGCAGACGAACGACGCCGAGATGTCGATCGTCCCCTTCCAGGCGGACGCGCTCAGGACGCTGGCGATCGCGCACACCGCGAGGACGAGCGTCAGTGGTGCGTCGAGCTCACGCCCCGGCCCGACGGTGAGAATCGGCACGCAGGCCGCGAGGAGCAGCAACGCCGTCGCGACGGCGACGGTGCGATGGCCGGCTCTTGGCGCATCCGTCACGTGCCAACGGTAGCGCTCGCGCGCTGCCCGATGAAGGCCCCGCCCTAGTTCGTGCGCCAGGAGGCGCCGGTCGCCGCGATGATGGTGACGACCGCGATGAGGAACGGATAGGCGCGGTACTTGAGCTGGGACATGTGTGGTCTCCGGGGTGGTGGACGACAGCCGGGGCCAGCGTTGCACCGAATGACACGAAGTGGCCATGCGCTGTCGGTATCGAACGCTTCCACCCTGCGAACCTGGGCACTTCGCGCAAGATCGCGCGCGGAAACATCCATTCTTAGGAAGGGTGCCCTGCACCAAAGCACAGGATGCCGCGGGACTCGCGGCGCAATCACTCAGGTTCCGGAGGCGAACCTGTGCACTTCCGATCCGGGTCGTTTGCATCGCAATCGGGTTCTCATGATCATGGTCGCCATGAGGACCGCCGACACGATCCAGGCCACGGCGTGACCGTGCGGCGGCTGCGGGCCGTGGCACCGCTCGAGGTCGCCGAGCAGGGCGGCGACCTCGTCGCGTTCTGCGGCCACTGCGGCCGTGCGCCCTCGCAGGAGAGCGCCGAGCGGTCGCGCGTCTGCGGGCACTGCGGCCTGGGCCTCGTGCTGCGCGCGCCGGCCGACGTCGCCCCGCGCGGCGGCGAGCCGTTTCTCGTCGTGGACGCGACGCTGTCGGTCTGCGCCGTGTCCGCGGGGGCCGAGGAGCTGCTCGGCATCGAGGAGACCTCGGCGGTCAACAGGCACGTCGTCGATTTCCTCGTGCCGGCGGACGCCAACGCGCCAAGCGCCGAGAACCTGCTCGTGCTGCTCGTCGAGGCCGCGTCGGGCCCGGGCGCGCCTCGCACGGCGGTCGTCCGCCCCCGTGACGAGTTCGGCGTGCGCTTCCGCGCGCGCATCGGCCCGTGCGGCCCCCCGCATGCCGCGCTGCTCGTCCTGACGCGCTGAAGCCGGCTGTATTTCGGGCAGCGATTCCCTAACCTGTATCGCGTCGGTCCGCTTGGAGCACGCGCTGACCGCGCGTGCTGCCCGGAGGTAGGGCGGGCCTCGATGCCCACGATGAGCGTTCTACGCACCCACGCCGCAGCGGCCATGTTGGGCGTAAGCCCGAACACCTTGCGGTCCTGGGAGCGCCGGTTCGGCTATCCCACGCCGCGCCGCACCTCCGGCGGCCACCGGCAGTTCGATCTCGCCGAGGTCGAGGCGCTGCGCCAGGCCTTCGAGGAGACCCACAACGTCTCCTCCGCGATCTCGATCGCGCGCGAGCGCGGCAGCGGCCCCTCGTCGCCGACGCGCCTGCGGGCGGCGCTGCGCCGCTTCGAGGAGATCGAGGCCGACCGCATCCTCGAGGAGAGCCTCGCCGTCCGCTCGGTCGAGCGCACCGTCGAGGAGGTGCTGCTGCCGGCGATCGACGGCCTCGTCGTGCCCGCCGGCGAGCCGCCGACCGCCGAGCTCGGGTTCGCCTGGCGCTGGGCGACGGGCTGGCTCGCGGCGGCCAAGCGCGTCGCGCCGCCGCCGACGCGCCCCGAGAGCATCCTGATCTTCGACGCGAGCGCGACGGGCGACATCAACGCGCTTCACGCGCAGGCCCTCGAGCTGTGCCTTCGCCGCGCCGGGATCCGCACGCTGATGCTCACCGCCGAGCTGGACTCCGGGCGCCTCGCGCACGTCCTGCAGGCCTTCAACCCGCGCCTCGTCGTGCTGACGGGCCGCCGCGCCTGGCGCGACGCGCTCACGCGCATCGACTACCAGACCCGCCGCACCCCGGGCCGCGTCGAGATCCTCGACTTCCGCGGGGCGCTGCCGGAGGCCGACGCCGCCGCCGTGGCGCGTCTCGGAACCAGCGCCGTGGGCGCGCGCGACCTCGTTCTCGCGCGCCTGAACGCCCGCGATGCGGCGATGCGCAACCGCCCCGCGCTCGCCCGCATCTCGTAGCCGTTCGCCGGCCCAGCGCCGTCCGGGGAGGCCGATACGGTCTCTATCTGAGATGACGCTCGTTCCCGGCGACCCGCTGGCTCATCGTGCCCTGGACTCGCTGCTGCGCGCGGAGGCCTCCGTGCGGCGCCGGCTCAGCGCCGACCTCGAGCGCGAGGGTCTGTCGGCCACCGGCTTCTCCGTCCTCGTGATCCTCACGGTCGCCGGCGGCGAGCTCGAGCTGCGGGTGCTGCGCGCGCGGCTGCGGACCTCCAAGGCGAACGCCACCGAGGTCGTCACGACGCTGGAGGGCCGCGCGCTCGTCCTGCGCCGCCGCCTCGTGAGCGACCGCCGCGCCGCATCGGTGGCGATCACCGCGCGCGGCGCCGAGGTCGTCGACCGGCTCTTCCCCGAGCACAGCGAGCGCGTCGCCCAGGCGTTCGCCGTGCTCGACGAGGCCGAAAAACGGAGTCTCGCCCAGATCTGCCGCAAGCTCGCGGCGTAGTCCGCGCCCAGCGCTTCCTAGACTAGGCCGCACATGGCGAAGCGCCCGGTCGATCCCCAGCAGTCCTTTCCCGCGCTCGAGGAGCGGGTCCTCGAGCGCTGGCGCGAGCGCGACGTCTTCCGCGAGTCGCTGCGCCGCCGCGAGGGCGCGCCGCCATGGGTCTTCTGGGAGGGCCCGCCGACCGCAAACGGTCCGCCGGGCGTGCACCACGTCCTCAGCCGCGCGTTCAAGGACATCTTCCCCCGCTTCCGGACCATGCGCGGCTTCTACGTCGAGCGTCGCGGCGGCTGGGACTGCCACGGGCTGCCGGTCGAGATCGCCGTCGAGAAGCAGCTCGGGATCACGTCCAAGGAGCAGATCGAGGAGTACGGCATCGCCGCGTTCAACGCGCGCTGCCGCGAGTCGGTCTTCGCCTTCCTCGAGGACTGGAACGCGCTGACCGAGCGCATCGGCTTCTGGCTGGACCTCGAGCACGCCTACCGCACGCTGGACTCCGACTACGTCGAGTCGGTGTGGTGGTCGCTGAAGCAGCTCGCCGACGAGGGCCGCCTCTACGAGGGCCACAAGGTCGTGCCGTACTGCCCGCGCTGTGGCACGGCGCTCTCCAGCCACGAGCTCGCGCTCGGCTACCAGGACGTCGAGGACCCGTCGATCTACGTCCGCTTCCCCGTGACGAAGGACGGCGGTCCGCTGCAGCGCGGCGACGAGCTGCTCATCTGGACGACGACGCCATGGACGCTCGTCTCCAACGCCGCCGTCGCCGTCGACCCCGAGCTCATCTACGTGCGGGCCAAGACGGGCACGCTCGACCCGCCGGTGGTCGTCGCCGAGGCGCTCGTGGAGAAGGTGCTCGGCGACCTCGCGAACGTCCAGATCCTCGAGCGCTTCCCGGGCGCGGCGATGGACGGCGTGCGCTACGACCCGCCGTTCGCGTACCTGCCCGGCTCAGATTGGGGGGAACGCGGGCACACCGTCCTGCTCGCCGACTTCGTCAGCGCCGAGGACGGCACCGGCCTCGTGCACACAGCGATCGCCTTCGGCGAGGAGGACTTCCGCCTCGGCGCCCAGTACGGGCTGAACGTCGTCAACCCCGTGCGCCTCGACGGCACCTACGACGAGCGCATCGGCTCGTACGCCGGGCGCTACATCAAGGACGCCGATCCCGACCTCATCGAGGACCTGCGCCGCCGCGGCCGCCTGCTGCGAGTCGAGTCCTATCTGCACAGCTACCCGCACTGCTGGCGCTGCGGCACGCCGCTGCTCTATTACGCCAAGCCCTCGTGGTACATCGCGACGTCGCAGATCCGCGACGAGCTGCTGGCGGCCAACGAGCAGGTCAGCTGGCACCCCGAGCACATCAAGCACGGGCGCTTCGGCAAATGGCTCGAGAACAACGTCGACTGGGCGCTCTCGCGGGAGCGCTACTGGGGCACGCCGCTGCCCGTGTGGCGCTGCGAGCAGGACCACGTGACGGTGATCGGGAGCTTCGACGAGCTCGAGCAGCGCTCCGGCGTGCGCCTGGAGGACCCCCACCGTCCGTACTGCGACGAGGTCACGTTCCCCTGCCACGAGTGCGGTGAGATCGCCACCCGCGTGCCGGAGGTCATCGACGTGTGGTTTGACTCCGGCGCCATGCCCTTCGCCCAGCGCCACGAGCCGACGGCCTCCGGTGCCGCCCCCGCCGAGCGGGTCCTCGAGCAGCTCTACCCGGCGGACTTCATCTGCGAGGCGCTGGACCAGACGCGCGGCTGGTTCTACTCGCTGCTGGGAGTCTCGACGCTCCTGCGGGGTCCCGAGCCGCCCTACCGCAACGTCGTCTGCCTCGGCCTGATCCTCGACGCCGACGGCCAGAAGATGTCGAAGTCCAAGGGCAACGTCGTCGAGCCCGGCGAGATCATCGACCGCTTCGGCGCCGACGCCCTGCGCTGGTACTTCTTCACCTCCAAGCAGCCCTGGGACGGCTACCTCTTCTCGCCGGAGGCGATCGGTGAGGGCGTGCGGCTGTTCCTGCGCCAGCTCTGGAACACCTACGCGTTCCTGACCCTCTACGCGCCCGACGTCGCCCGTGGCGCCGAGCCGCCGAGCGACCTCGATCGCTGGATCCGCTCGCGCCTGAGCGCCACCGTCACGAGCGTCACCGAGCGCCTCGACGACTACGACGCGACGAACGGCGGCCGCGCGATCGCGGAGTTCGTCGACGACCTCTCCAACTGGTACGTGCGCCGCTCGCGCCGGCGCTTCTGGGACGGCGACCCCGCTGCGCACGACACGCTGCGCCACTGCCTCGTGACCGTCGCGCAGCTGCTCGCGCCCTTCGTGCCGTTCGTCGCCGACGAGATCTACGACAACCTCGACGGCGCGCTGGACAGCGTCCACCTCTGCGACTGGCCCGCGCCCGAGCCGCGCGACGAGGAGCTCGAGGCCGCGATGGCGATCGCGCGCGAGACCGTGCGCCTCGGCCTGGCGGCGCGCGGCGCGGCGAAGCTCAAGGTGCGCCAGCCGCTGCACGAGGCCGTCGTCGTCGCGGCCGGCCGCGAGCGCGACGCGATCGAGCGCCTCAGCGACGTCGTGCGCGAGGAGCTCAACGTCAAGGTCGTGCGCTTCGTGTCGGAGGCCGGCGAGCTCGGCTCCTACGCGCTGAAGCCCAACTACCGCACGCTGGGCCCGCGCTTCGGCAGGGCGATGCCGCAGGTCGCGGCGGCCGTCGCGGGGCTGGACGCCGACCACGTCGCCGCGTCGCTGCGCGCCGGGCGCCCGGTGGGGATCTTCCTCGAGGGCCACGACCACGAGCTCGGGCCCGACGACCTCCTGCTCGCGATGGCGCCGCTGGAGGGCTATCAGCTCGAGCGCGAGGGCTCGCACGCCGTGGCGCTCGAGCTCAAGCTCGACGACGACCTGCGCCGCGAGGGTCTGGCGCGCGAGGTCGTCCACGCCGTGCAGACCGCCCGCCGCGACGCGGGCCTGGACATCTCAGACCGGATCGTGCTGCGGCTGGGCGGTGACGAGGAGCTGCTGGCAGCCGCGCGCAAGCACGAGATCTATCTCAGCGGCGAGGTGCTCGCGGTGCAGGTGCACTACGACGCCAACGGGGCCGGGGACCCCGCGAGCATCGAGGGCCGCGAGCTGCGCATCGCGGTCGCGCGCGCCTAGGCGGCGGGCTCGAGGACGAGCTGCTCCTCGAGCTGGCTCTTGGAGCGCGTGGGACGCAGGCGCTTGGCCTCCGCGCCGTTGTTGAAGAGGATGAGCGTCGGGATGGAGAGGATGCCGTAGGTGGCCGCCGTCTCCTGGTTGTCGTCGACGTTGAGCTTCACGATGCGGACGTCGTCGCGACCCTCCGCGATCTCCTCGAGCAGCGGGGCGATCGCGCGGCACGGACCGCACCACGGCGCCCAGAAGTCGACGAGGATCGGAGTCTCGGACTCGATGACCTCGGCCTGGAAGTTGCTGTCGGTGACCTCGCTGATCGATCCGGCCATGTGTCGGTCTCCTTCGGAGCGTGTGGACCATCCACTATACAAAATGAAGCGCCTATATCTGGGTCGGGTTTACCCGGCCAGCGAGCGCAGGACGCCCGGGCTGAGGTAGACCTCGACGAAGGCGGCCGCGATGAGCACGGGCACCGCCAGCATGACGGTCACGACGGTCGCCGCGAGCAGCTCGTGCCAGTCGCGCCTGCGGCTGGCGATCATCCATGCCGCGAGCGGCAGGAAGAGCGCGACGAGCTCGGGCAGCGCGTGCGGCAGCAGCCCGATCAGCAGCAGGCCCGGCGAGATCCCCAGCTGCGCCGCGAGCGATGACGCCCCGTGCCCGAGCACGAGCGCCTGCGTGATCAGCGAGAAGCCCGTGGCGCCGATGACGAACGCGATCGCAAGCGGGCCGGCCTTCTCGTGCATCCAGCGTGAGACGCCGCTGCGCTTCTGCGCCTCCAGGGGCAGCGAGCTGCCGGCGATGAAGCCCGCGACGCACGCCATCGCGTGCAGCGCCAGGACGAGCAGGTTGCGCCCGACGACGTGGGCGACCTCCGACATCACCGGGGCGGCGTTGCGCCCGAGGAACGAGAACGGGGTCGGGTCGGGCACCGATGCCTTTGCGACGATCAGGACCGCGAGCAGCAGGCCTGCGGAGATCGCAAGCGATCCGGCGAACCAGCGGCCGATCACCGGCCACGGTCGCTCGTTCCAGAGCGCCAGGGTCGCGCGCGTGTCCGCCAGCCCGCGGACGAGCACGAGATCCGATGTCTGCACGGGCAGCGCATCGGCGCGCGCGACCGCCGCGGCGCTCAGGACCCGTCGTGCTGGCCGGATGTGCGAGCGCCGCGCCCGAAGCGCAGGCGCGGCACGAGCAGCGCCGCCTCGCCGGCGATCCGCCACGACATCTTCGAGTGCCCCAGCTGCCGGTCGCGGAAGACGATCGGCAGCTCGACCACGCGAAAGCCCGCGCGCACCGCGCGATGGGTGAGCTCGACCTGGAAGGCGTACCCGCGCGAGCGGACGGTCGGCAGGTCGATCGCCTCGAGGACCTCGCGCCGGAAGCACTTGAAGCCGCCGGTGAGATCGCGCACGCGCAGGCCCAGCACGCGGCGGGCGTACCACGAGCCGCCGCGGCTGACGAGGCGCCGCACGCGCCCCCAGTCCGACACGCCCCCGCCGGGGACGTAGCGCGAGCCGAGCACGAGGTCGGCCTCCGTGACCGCGGCGAGCAGGCGGGCGAGATCGGCCGGATCGTGCGAGAAGTCGGCGTCCATCTCCATGACGAGCTCGGCGCCGCCGGCCAGCGCGTGGCGAAAGCCCGCGATGTAGGCGGGCCCGAGGCCCTCGCGCGTCGTGCGGTGCAGGACCTCCACCGCCGCGTGCTCGCCGGCGAGCCGGTCGGCGATGTCGCCGGTGCCGTCGGGCGAGCCGTCGTCGACGACGAGGATGCGGTGCGCGCCGGGCGCCGCGCGCTCGAGCACGGCAAGCGCCGCGGTGACGATCGCCTCGACGTTCTCGGCCTCGTCGTAGGTGGGAAGGATGAGCCAGGCCGCCGGGGACATCGCCGCGACTACCCTACGGTTCGCACCCCGGGCATGGCCGACGACCCCTCAAACCTCGCGATCGCCGCCGTCTTCGACGAGCTCGCCGACCTCTACGAGCTCGACGGCGCCGTCGTGCACCGCGTCCTCGCCTACCGCGGCGCGGCGAAGAGCGCCCGCGAGGCGATGGTGTCGATCGCCGGCCTGACGCGCCAGGGGCGCGTGACCGAGCTGCCGGGGATCGGCAAGACGCTCGAGGAGAAGCTCGTGGCGCTGCTGGACACCGGCACGATCCCGGCGGTCGAGAAGCTGCGGGCGAGGTACCCGCCCGGCCTGCTGGAGATGATGCGCCTGCCGGGCCTCGGGCCCAAGCGCGCGCGCAGGCTCTTCGACGAGCTCGGGATCGACTCCCCGCAGATGCTGCGCGCGGCCGCCGAGCAGCAGCAGCTGCGCGGGGTCAAGGGCTTCGGGCCGAAGTTCGAGGAGTCGATGCTGTCGTCGCTGCGCGCCGGCGTGGCGGATCGCCCGGCGCAGCGGGTGCTGTTGCACCGCGCGCTGAGCGTCGGCGAGCAGATCGTCGAGGCGCTGCGCGCGCACCCGGCCGCCGAGCGCGTGGAGCTCGCCGGCTCGGCGCGCCGCCAGGCGGACTCCGTCAAGGATCTCGACATCATCGCGACGGCCAGCGATCCCGCGGCACTCGTGCGGGCGCTCGCCGACCTCGACGCGATCGAGTCCGCGTCGGCCCCCAACGAGCACGCCGCGCGCGGGCGCACGCACACCGGGATGCCGGTCGACCTGCGCGTCGTCGAGCCCGCGAACTTCGGCAACCTCCTGCAGCATTTCACGGGCTCACAGGCGCACAACGTCGCCCTGCGCGAGGCCGCCGTGCGCCGCGGCCTGCACGTGTCCGAATACGGGATCCTCGACGACGAGACCGGCGAGACGCTGCACTGCGCCACCGAGGAGGAGGTCTACGAGCGCCTCGGCCTCCTCTACCCCGAGCCCGAGCTGCGCGAGAACCGCGGCGAGCTCGCACCCGGGTTTCAGCCGCCGCGCCTCGTCACCCTGGAGGACATCCGCGGCGACCTGCACATGCACACGATCGCCTCCGACGGGCGCAACACGATCGAGGAGATGGCGCGCGCCGCGCTCGCACGCGGCTACGAGTACATCGCGATCACCGACCACTCTGCGACGCACGGCTTCGGCAACCACGTCACGCCCGACGAGCTCGAGCGCCAGATGGAGCGCGTCGCGGAGGTCAACGCGCGCGTCGCGGGCATCACCGTGATGGTGGGGACGGAGACGAACATCCTGCCCAGCGGCTCGCCCGACTACGACGACGAGCTGCTCGCGCGCCTGGACTGGGTCGTCGGCTCGGTGCACACGGCGTTCGGCACCCCGACGGCGGAGATGACGAAGCGCATGATCGCCGCGATCGAGCATCCCTACATCGACGTCATCGGCCACCCGACGGGCCGTAAGATCGGCCGCCGCGCGGGCTACGGGGTCGACCTCGACGCCGTCATCGAAGCCGCCGCCCGCACCGGCACGATGCTCGAGATCAACTCCGCGCCCGACCGCCGCGATCTCGACGACGTCAACGCCCGCGCCGCCGCCCAGGCGGGCGTGCTGCTGACGATCGACTCCGACGCCCACGGCGCGAACACGCTGCACCACGTGCGCTGGGGCGTCGCAACCGCCCGCCGCGCGTGGCTGACGCCCGAGAACGTCGCGAACACGCGGCCCTGGGAGGAGTTCGCAAAGCTGCGCAAGCGGTAGCCGCCCGCGCCCGCGCAGCGGGCGCCCGCGCAGCTCCCCCCGGCGTGCATGTCGAATATGCAGCGGATAACGCTGCATACTCGACACGCACGCGCCGTCGCCGCCGAGGCCTCCCGGGCGTCGACGGGCCCGCGCGAGCGCCGAGGCTCATCCCAACAGCCGCGGCAGCAGCTCGTCTCGCACGATCGCATCCACCGCAGCCCGTGAGAACGGCGCCAGGGCAGTCGCGGCTCGCCGCGCATAGCCGACGACCGGATCGTCCAGCGCCGTCCGCAGGGCGCGCGGCAGGCCGTCGTCGCCGGCGACGACGAGGCGCGGGTCGAGCGCGCGCGCCAGCGGCAGCGCGGCATACGGACCAGGGGCGATGGTCGTGACGAGCACGCAGCCGTCGGCGAGCGCCTCGAGCTGCGCGATGCCGTAGTCCTCGCGCCGCGGGGCGGCGGCGAACACGCGCGTGCGGCGCAGCAGCGCGCGGTACTCCGCCGGCGCCAGCCGGCCGGCGACCCGGACGCCGGGCTCGTCGATGCGCAGGTCCGCGCCCGCGATGACGAGCTGCTCCCCCTCGCGCCGCACCGACGCCCAGGCCGCGAGCACGCGATCCAGCCCCTTCTTGTGTGGGTTGGCCGCATAGGTCAGGACGTCGATGTCGCGCTCGCCCGACGGCTCCCCAGAGGGCTCGACCGGGATCGGGACGACGATCGCGGCCGCGTGCGGCCGCGGCGTCTCGCCGAGGGTGCCGGCGTCGACGGGCACGAGCAGCGGCGCCTGCGCAAGCCTCCGGCGCTCGAGCGGGCGCTGCCACGCGCCGTGGCGCCCGGGGCGGTTTGCCGCCGCCGGCGCGTCGTAGCGGATCGCCCCGGCGCGCGGCCAGAACAGCGCCGCGGTGACCGTCGAGTAGACGACCGCGCGCGGCGTGTGCTCGGCGAGCCCGCCCTTCGTCGCCATCCGCGCCGACAGGGCCCAGGCCAGGTCCGTCAACGCGAACGTCCGCAGCTCGCGCGGCGCCCGCGCGGTCACGACGGCGACGGTCGCCCCGGCGCGGCGCAGCAGCCCGGCGAACTCCTCGTCGGAGGCCCGCAGCCCGGGAGTCGACCCGAGCGAGACGAGGAGGACGTCGACGGCGATCAAGGCCCACCCACCCTGCCATCCTCCCCGATCTCGTGGAGGGCACGCTCATCAACGTCGGCGCGGTACTCGCCGGGACGGGCATCGGCGTGCTCGCCGGCAGCCGCCTGCCCGCGAGCATGCAGCAGCGCGTGCTCGCAGGGCTCGGGCTCGTCACCGCGGTCATCGGGATCGACCTCGCGCTCGCGTGGCGCGACACGAGCCCGCTCTACGTCCTCGGCGCGATCCTGCTCGGCGGCCTGCTCGGCGAGGCGATCGGCATCGAGGCGCGGCTGCAGCGCCTGGGCGATCGTCTCCAGGCGCGTGTGTCGCGGTCACGGCCACCAGGCGCGGGCACGACGGTCAGCGAGGCGTTCTTCACGGCGAGCCTGCTGTTCTGCGTCGGCCCGCTGACGGTCGTCGGCTCCCTCGAGGACGGCCTGCGCGACAACATCGAGCCGCTCGCGACGAAGTCGCTGCTGGACGGCTTCGCATCGGTCGCCCTTGCCTCGACGCTCGGTGCGGGCGTGGCGTTCGCAGCCGTCAGCGTCCTCGTCGTGCAGGGCGCGCTGACGCTCGGCGCCGGCCTCTTCCAGGACATCCTGAAAGGCGAGGCGCTGGACGCGATGACGTCCGCCGGCGGCGTGCTCATCATGGGGATCTCGCTGAAGCTCCTCGACCTCAAGGACGTCAAGGTCGGCAACTTCCTGCCGGCGCTCGTGCTCGCGCCGCTGCTCGTCGGGCTCGTCAGCCTCGTCGCCTAGCGACTACAGCGGCGTGCCGTTGACCGATGCGAGGTCGCGCCGGAAGCCGGGCGCGCGGACGAGCTTGATCGGCTTGTGCGGGGGCGTCGGCTCGACGTAGAACGCGACGCCGTCGCGCTCCTCGATCGCGCTCACGGCGGCCTCCTGGCGGCGCCAGGCGAGCGCGCCGATGATCGCGAAGCCGCACGCGATGCCGGGGATCTGCGGCGCGACGAGCCCGAGACCGAGGGCGAGGATCGTCGACAGCAGCAGCGGCCACATGCGGTTGACGAGCAGGCTCCCGGGCCGCTGCTCGGGCAGAGAGCTCGTCGACTTCGCGGACGCCAGCAGGGTTGCGATCGGCGAGTTCGTCCGGGCGCGGCGCCCGAGCCAGGCGCCGATCATGCCCGCGGCGAGCCACCACGCGGCGAGGAAGAGCACGAGCGCGTCGCCGGCATCGGCGTCCGCGCTCGCCGCCAGGACCGTCACCGTCGCGAGCGCCGTCGCGGCGCCGGCGCACAACAGCACGGCCGCGCGCAGGAAGTCGACGAAGCGCATCCGGCGGGCTCAGCCGGCGAGCGCCGCGAGGAGCTCGCGTACGCCGCGCGGCCCGTCGACGAGGAGGTCGGACTGCTCCTCGAGCTCGGGCAGCGTCTCGTCGGAGCGCACGCCGACGCAGACGGCGGCGCCGAGCTCGCCGGCGGCGACGAGCTCGCGCAGCGCCGCGAACGCGTCGAGGTCGGTGCGGTCGTCGCCCACGTAGAGCCCGGCGGCCATGCCGCGCCCGGCCAGCAGCCGGCGCACGCCGCGGCCCTTGTCTATCGCGACCGGCGGGCGGACCTCTAGCACCTTGCGGCCCCAGTGGACCGCAAGACCCTCCGCCAGCGCGCGCGCGGCGATCCCGCGCACGGCCTCCTCGGCGGCGTCCTCGTCGGGCGCGCCGCGCCAGTGGAAGGCCGCGATGGCGCGCTTGTCCTCGGGGCGCACGCGCAGGCGCTGCATCTCGCTCGTGAAGACCTCGCGCGCGAAGGTGCGCACGGCGCTCTCGTAGGCCGCGATCTCGGGGTCGATCTCGACCTGCGTGCCGCCCGCCGGCAGGAGCTCGGCGCCGTGGTTTCCGACGTAGGCGATCGAGCCGAGCGAGACCATCCGCCGCGCCGTCGCCGACTGGCGGCCGCTGATGCAGCCGACGAGCCCGTAGCGCCTGGCGACCGCGATGAGCTGGAGGCGGGTGGCCTCCGGGACGTGCGCGTCGTCGGCGTGGCGGACGATCGGCGCGAGCGTCCCGTCGATGTCGAGCAGCACCGCCGCGCGGGCCGGATCGGCGCGCATCGGCTCGAGCGCCTCGACGAGCATGGCCGCTGCAGACATGACTTCTAGTATGGCGCGATGCTGTCGCGCCGAACGCTGATGCTCGTCGCGATCGCGACGGTCGCGGGGCTGTTCAGCGGCCTGTTCGGCGTGGGCGGCGGGATCGTCATCGTCCCCCTGCTGGTCCTCTGGCTCGGCTTCGACGAACGCTTGGCGACCGGCACCTCGCTGGCCGCCATCGCCGTCATCGCGACGGTCGCCACGGCCGTCCACGGCGCCTACGGCAACGTCCACGTCGGCGAGGGCGTGTTCGTCGGCGTGCCCGCGGTCGCAGGTGTCGTCGCCGGCACGCACCTGCAGCAGCGCCTGCCGATCCGCGCCATCTCGCTGCTCTTCTCGGCGCTGCTCGTCGTCGTCGCCATCGACCTGCTCATCGGGTGATCGAGGCGCTCGTCATCGGGCTGGTGGCGGGCCTGGTCGCCGGGCTGCTCGGCGTCGGCGGCGGCGCGTTGTTCGTCCCGGCGTTGACGATCGGCCTCGGCCTCAGCCAGCTCGACGCCGAGGCGACGTCCCTGCTGGCGATCATCCCGGTGGCGCTCGTCGGAGCGTGGCGCCAGCGCCTTCGCGGCAACGCGGACATCCGCCTGGGCGTGACGCTCGGCGTGCTCGCAGCAGGCGGCGCCGTGGCCGGTGCCGCGCTCGCCAACGCCGTTGCACAGCGTGTGCTGGAGATCGCGTTCGGTCTGCTGCTGCTGGCGATCGCCGCGTCCCTCGCGCGGCGGGCCCTCACGGCTTCAGACCGTGCTCCAGCGCGCCCTTGACGGCGGCGTCGAGCGCGTTGAGCCGGTGCAGCGCCAGCGCCTCGGCGGAGCCGAAGCGCCGGCCCGGCGCGGGCTCGGGACCGTGGTGGCAGAGCACGCAGTGCGCGAGCGCCAGCAGCCGGTCGGCGCCGAGCGCCGGGATGAGCGCGGCGCGCTCGCGCAGCAGGCCGAGCCCGAGCTCGACGTGGCCGAGCAGGCGCCCCGCGTCGGTGAGCCCGATCTCCGCGCCATACGTGAACTCGCGCGTCTTGCCGAGGTCGTGGACGAGCGCCGCGGTGATCAGCAGATCGGAGTTCAGGCGCGGGTGCAGCTGGCAGGTCTCCAGCGCGAGGGTGCCGACGGCGACCGTGTGCTCGAGCAGCCCGCCGAGGTAGGCGTGGTGCCCGCCGCGGGTGCAGGGCGCGCGGCGCCACTGCGCCCGCAGCGCGGCGTCGTCGAGGAGCGCGGTCAGCAGCGCGCCGTAGCCGGCGTCGTGGACCTCGCGGGCGAGGTGCTCGAGGAAGCCGTCGAGCTCGTCGAGGTCGCGGTAGGCGACGGGAAGGAAGGCCGCCGGGTCGGCCTCGCCGGCGGGCGCCCGGCCGATCGCGCGCAGCTCGACCTGCAGCTCGTCGCGAAAGCGCTCGACGCGGCCGGCCACGCGCACCAGGTCGCCGCGCTCGAAGCGGCCCGCCAGGACGTCGGCATCGCGGAAGGCGCGGCCCTGCACCGCGCCGGTGCGGTCGCGCAGCTCCACGGCGAGGTACGGCGTTCCCGCGCGGGACATGAGGCGGTCCTTGCGGGTGCACGCGAAGACGCCGTCGACCTCCTGTCCCGCGCGCAGCGTGGCGATCGTCATTTCCCCATGATGTACCTTGAATCGGATGCAGCCACTGATCTGGGAGAGCCGTCCCGACGGTCTGCGCGCTCCCGCCCTCATCTGCGCCTTCAGCGGTTGGAACGACGCCGGCGACGCCGCCTCCGCCGCGCTGACGTTCATCGGCGAGTCGCTCGGCGCCGAGCGATTCGCGCGCATCGATCCCGAGGACTTCTACGACTTTCAGTCCACCCGGCCGCACATCGGCTTCTCCGAGGATCGCGTGCGCGAGATCACCTGGCCGGGCATCGAGATCTTCGCCGCGCGCGTGCCGCGCGCCCCGCGCGACCTGATCCTCGTCCAGGGTCCGGAGCCGTCGATGCGCTGGCAGTCCTTCTGCCGCCACATCGTCGACCTCGCCGAGGCGCTCGGCACCCAGCTCGTCGTGACGATGGGCGCGCTGCTCGCCGACGTGCCGCACACGCAGCCGGTCGCCATCACCGGCCTGGCCTCCGACGACGGGTTGATCGCCAAGCTCGGCAGCCTGACCGAGACGACCTATGAGGGCCCGACCGGCATCGTCGGCGTGCTCCACACCGCGGCCACCGAGGCGGGCCTGCCGTCCGCGAGCCTGTGGGCGAGCGTTCCGCACTACGTCGCCGCCGCGCCGAACCCGAAGGCCGCGCTGGCGCTCGTGCGCAAGATCGAGGCGCTCGTCGCCGTCAACGTGGACGCGACCGCCCTCGAGAACGCCACGAGCGAGTACGAGCGCCAGGTCGGGCTCGCCGTCCAGTCCGACCCCGACGTCCAGGCCTTCGTCGAGCGCCTCGAGCAGGCGGCGGCCCAGGACACGAGCTCGCTGGGCCCCGGCGACCTGCCGTCCGGCGACGCGCTCGCCAGCGAGTTCCAGCGCTACCTGCGCCAGCAGGGGCCCGAGCAGCGCTAGGCGCCGACGGGCGCCGTTCGTCTCCGAGCGCGCTGCGCGCTCAGCGCTCCGCCGCCGGGCAGGCGATGCGAAAGTCGCACATCGAGCAGGCCGTGTAGGAGGGCGTCGGCTCGAAGTCCTGCGCGAGGATGCCGGCGCCGACCTCGTCGACCGTGTCCGCGATCCAGGCGGCGTCGATCTCGCTGCTCGGAACGCGAACCTTCTCGTCGTCGAGCACGTAGAGGTAGGCCTGCTGGGAGGCCTCGAGCTTCCACGCCTCACGCGCGCCGACGGCGTAGAGCGACAGCTGCACGTCCTCTTTGAGCGCCGCCGCCGAGCGCGGCCGGCCGGTCTTGTAGTCGATGAGCTCATAGCCGCCGTCCGCCAGCCGGTCGACGCGGTCGACGCGTCCGCGCAGGGTGTGCGCGCCCATCCGGAAGGAGAACGCGCGCTCGAACCACATGGGCGCCACGGGCTCCTCGCTCACGCGCCGGTGGTAGCGGCCCAGCGCGGCGCCGGCCTTCTCGCGCAGCTGGCGCTCCTCCTCGCTGTCGCCGAAGCCGCCGCGGCGCCAGCCGCCGTCGAGCAGCACGAGCAGCTCCTGCAGCGAGTCGCCGGCGTTCTGGTGATAGCGCTCGAGCACCTGGTGCACGAGGATCCCGAAGCGCTGGTTGAGCGTCGGCTCCTGGGGCACCCGCAGCACGCGCGCGAACTTGTAGCGCAGCGGGCAGGCGCGGTAGGTCTCGATGTCCGAGGCCGACAGCGCGAGGCCCGCCCCGCGCCGCGGCAGGAAGGCGACGAGGCTCGGCTCGCTGCGCGCGGCGCGCGCAGCCGCGCGCGCGCGGTCGTCGCGCTCGGCGTCGAGCAGCAGCTCGTCGAGCCCCGAGCTCTGCAGCACCTCGCGCTGCAGCGGCGCGAGCGACGCCTCCAGACGCTGGTTGACCGGGGCGAGCGCCTCGGCGACCGACTGGCCCGGCGGGCGCTCCAGCAGCGCCGCGAGCTTGACGAGCTCGAGGTAGCGCACGACCGCGTGCGTCACGTCGAGGTCGGTGTCCAGGCGCAGCTCGCCGAGCCCCTTTCCGACCCGCGCCACGTCGGCGAGCAGCTCGTCGCGCAGCGCCGAGAAGGTCGCGTGCAACGCCTCCTCGGGGCCGAAGAGCTCCTCCTCGAGCGTCTCCCACTCGGCGCCGAGCGCCGCGCGGGCCTCCTCGGCGAACGGCGACGGCGGCTGCAGCGCGCCGGTGGTGCCCTGTGCCGGATAGGCGAGCACGAGGCCGTGGCGCGCGCGCGTCATCGCGACGTTCAGCAGCCGGCGCATCGCGGCGACGTGCGCCGCGCGGTCGTCGGGTCCCAGCGACTCCTTCAGCAGGGCGTCGGGGATCGCCTCGCCCGCGCGCAGCCGCGGCCCCGGCATCCGCGCGGCGGTCATCCCGAGCACGAACACCCAGTCGAGCTCGCGACCCCCGGCGGCGTCGAGGGCCATGACCTGCACGGCGCCGGCGCGCGGCGGCGCGCCCTCGTCGTCCTCGTCGCGCAGATCGGTCTCCGCGACCGCCGCGGCGTAGCGGGCGAAGTCGCGCGGCGTGGCATGTGGCGCGCGGCGGGCATAGGCGCTGGCGAGCTCGCCGAGCCGCGCGAGGTTCACGAGCCGCTCGACGACGTCGGCCTGCGCCGAGAAGACCTGCTGCCGGCGCAGCCCCAGGCGCTCGATCAGCCGGTGGACGAAGAGGTCCGGCCGCGCGCTGTCGAGCGTCTCGGCGGACGCGCGATACAGACGCAGGAAGGCGTGGATGTGCTCGCGCGCCTCGGGCGGCAGCTGCGGCGACTCGGTCGCGGCCACCAGGCCGGAGACCATGTCGAGCTTGCGCCGCCGGGCGATCTGCACGCAGCGCGCGAGGTCCACCGAGCGCAGGGACACCGGCGGCCGCGCGAGCGCGCGCACGACGGCGCCGGCGTCCGCGGGATCGGCGAGCAGCCGCAGCCAGGCCAGCACGTCGCGCACCTCGGCCTGGGAGAACATGTCGGCCTCGCCGACGGTGCGGTAGGCGATCGCGCGCTCCTCGAAGGCGACCGCGACGCGGCGGCCCTCGTCGCGCAGCGACCGCACGAGGACGCCGATGCGCTCGGGCGCGCAGCCGGCGCGGACGAGGCGCTGCACCTCCGAGGCGACCGCCTGTGCCTGGGCGCGCTCGTCGGACGCGCGCCAGAAGCGCACGGTGCCGCCGGGCGCGCCGGCCAGCGGCGTCCCGCGGCGCCCGGGGATCGGCGCGACCACGGCGCCGGCGGCGTCGAGCACGTGCTGCGGGCAGCGCAGCGAGCGCTCGAGCGTGACGATCCCGGCATCGGGGTGAGCGGCCTGGAAGTCGGCGATGTTCTTCGTCGCCGCGGCCCGCATCCGGCGTGCCGCCGCGTCGTCGTCGGCCGTCGCGGTCAGGCTGCCGTGCTCGCTGCCGAGCAGCTCGACGAGCAGCGCCGACGCGAAGCCGAGGTCGGCGAGCTCGTCGACGAGCACGTGGCGGAAGCGCTCGGCGACGCGGGCGCGCACGTGCGGGCGCTCGCGCAGCAGCGCGATCGCGCGCAGGACGAGCTCGCCGCCGTCCAATGCGCCCTCCGCGGCGAGCAGCCGGTCGTGGTCGAGGTACAGCCGCGCGAACTCGACCTCGCGCGCGGCGCGCATGCGCTGCGCGTCGTCGCCGCCGGGCAGCGCCTGCGCCCAGGCGGCGTAGTCGGCGGCGCTGACGAGCTCCTCCTTGAGGCGGTCGATGCGGTCGATCACGCCGGCCAGCAGGACGGCCGGGCGCCCGGCGATGTCGTGGCTGCGCAGATGCAGGTCGTCCATCCGGTCCAGCAGGAGCGCGAGGCGGTCGGCGCGGGTGACCGGCGCGAAGAACGGATCGACGCCGGCCTCGGCCGTCTCGTCGCGCAGCAGGCGCGCGCAGAACTCGCGCACGCTGTGGACCGGCAGCTCCTCATAGGGGCCCGCGAGCGCGTCCTCGACGAGTCGCCGCAGCGCCGCCGCGCCGGCAGCGGACGGGCTCAGCGCGAGGATCGACTCCGGTGCCGCCCCCTGCGCGACGAGCGTGGCGAAGCGCGCGACGAGCACCGTCGTCTTGCCGCTGCCGGCACCGCCGACGACGAGCAGGGGGCCCGGGGGGTGCGCGGCGGCGCGCGCCTGGGTAGGCGTGAGATCCGTCCCCGCCGCAGGGCCCGAAGCAGTCGACACCCGCCTAGTATGCCCCCGATGCCATCCACTCCGACCGGGCTCGCGGCCGACTGGCTCGGTGCCTGCCGCGCGGCGGCGCAGGGCCTGCGCGCGGTCCTCGCGGACTCCCCGACGAGCGCGGAGCGCATCCAGGAGACGGGCACGCGCGGGGAGGGCGGCGACCGCACGCTCGTCATCGACGCGCAGGCCGAGGACGTCGTCTTCGCCCAGCTCGACCTCCTGCACGCGGCCGGCGCGCGCTTCACGGCGATCAGCGAGGAGCGCGGCCTGGTCGACTACGGCAGCGGCGACGTCCTCGTGGTCATCGACCCGATCGACGGCTCGCTGAACGCCAAGCGCGGGCTGACCCACCACGCGCTCTCGATCGCCGTCGCCGACGGCCCGACGATGGCCGACGTCGCGTTCGGGTTCGTCTACGACTTCGGTCCCGGGGAGGAGTGGCTCGCCCGCCGTGGCGAGGGCGCCTGGCTGGATGGCCGCCCGATCGACGATCCGCCGCCCGAGCGCCGCACCGACGACGGGCGCCTGGAGGTCATCACGATGGAGTCCACGGACCCGCGCTGGATGGTGCCCGCCATGGACGAGCTCTGCGCGACCGTGCACCGCGTGCGCGCCATCGGCTCGATCGCGATCTCGCTCTGTCAGCTGGCGCCCACCCGCGTCGACGGGATGATGACGCTGTGGCGCACGCGCGCCGTCGACGTCGCGGCGGCCCAGCTCATCGTCCGCGAGGCCGGGGCGGTCGTCGACTTCCCGGCGTTCGACGACCCGCTCGGCGCGCCGCTGGACCTCGAGCCGCATTCGCCGGTCGTCGCCGCGCGCACACCCGAGGGGCTCGCCCAGCTGCGCGGCGTCCTGACGGCTCCGGGCGGGCACGGGCGCGCGAGCAGCGCGAAGTAGCGCGGCGCCACCGAACGGCCCGGCGCGCCGGGTTCGCCATGATGGAGGCATGCTCGACCGCGCCCTGACCCAGCGGATCGCCATCGCCGTCTCGCGCGGGACCGCGCGTGGCTCGGCTCCGGTCCCCGAGGTGACCCTGCCGGGTGACCTCGCCGCCATCTGTGCCGACGCCGAGCAGCGCGTCATCGCCTACACCGGCCTGCGCCCCGCGGCGCCGCTGCCGGCTCCCGAGTCCGTCCCGCGCGCGAGCTGGATCGCGGCGAACGTCAACTCGATGGCCGCGATCCTCGAGCCGCTCGGCGAGAAGCTCGCGGACGGCGGCGCGGGCGGCCTGGCGTTTCTGCGCGGACCCGCCCGCGCTGCGACCGGCGCGCTGCTGGCGGCCGAGGCCGGCGCGCTCACCGGCTATCTGTCCCAGCGCGTGCTCGGGCAATACGAGTTCGTCCTTGTGGACCCCGAGTCGCGTGCGCGCCTGCTCTTCGTCGCGCCGAACATCGCGCAGGCGGCCGCGCGCCTGGAGGCCGATCCCGAGGAGCTGCTGACCTGGATCGCCTTCCACGAGGTCACGCACGGCATCCAGTTCGCCGGCGTCCCGTGGCTGCGGCCCCACCTCGCCGGGCTGCTCAACGAGCTGCTCGCGTCCCTGGACCTCAAGATCGATCCGCGGGCGCTGCTGCGGGTGCCGTCGTCCGACGACGTGCGCGACCTCGTCGCCGGGCTGCGAGACAACGGCCTCGCGGGCGTGCTCGGCGGCGGTGCGCGGCGCGATCTGCTCGCGCGGATCCAGAGCACCATGGGCGTCGTCGAGGGCCACGCCGAGCACGTCATGGACGTCGTCGGGGAGCAGGCGCTGCCGTCGCTGGCGACGCTGCGCGCGGCACTGGATCGCCGCCGCCACGAGCGCCCGCCGCTGCTGGCACTGCTCGAGCGGCTCATCGGACTGGACGCGAAGCTGCGTCAGTACGAGGACGGCAAGCGCTTCTGCGATGCCGTCGCGAGCGCCGCCGGCCCGGCCGGGCTGCATTCCGTCTTCGACGGGCCCGAGCAGCTCCCGAGCGCCGACGAGCTCCAGGACCCCGAGTCCTGGATGCGCCGGACGGGCCTCGCCGCAGCTGCCGCGTAACCACGCGCACGTTCGGGTGTTTGCAAACACATGTTCGGGTACGCTACACTCGAACAAGAGCTTAGAACTAATATCCTTAGCCGTCACGAGGAGATACCGATCATGGCTACGACGTCCAACAGCACCACGGCCCGCAAGGCCGCCACCACCCGCAAGACCACCGCCGCGAAGCGCTCCGCGACCGCCCAGAAGGCCGCGACCACGCGCAAGACCAACGCGACGAAGCGCTCGACGACCGCCAAGAAGGCCGCCGCGACGCGCGCCGCCAACCGCGGCAGCGCCGCTCGCACGACCGCCGCCCGCAAGGCGACGGCCGACGTGAAGTCGACCGCCTCGCGCGCCGAGACCACCGCCGCCCGCAAGGCCGCGCAGGCCAAGGCCGAGACGAAGAGCGCCGTGAGCCGCGCCGCCGAGTACGCCGAGAAGGCGATGCTCGTCCCCGTCGGCGCCACCCTCGTCGCCCGCGACGTCGTCATGGAGACCGTCGGCGAGCTGCGCACGAAGTACAACACCCGCACGAAGGCCGAGCAGCAGCTGCGCCGCTTCGAGCGCCGCGGCTCGAGCGCCGTCAAGGGCATCGAGCGCGACGCGAAGAAGACCCGCACGCGCGTCGAGCGCGAGCTGCGCCAGAGCCGCACGCGCCTGACGAGCGAGCTCAAGCGCGTCCGCACGGACGTCAGCGCGACGCCCGTCATGAAGAACGCCGAGCTCGTCACCGCGCGCGTCGAGAACGTGGTCCAGGGCGGCCGCGCCGCCGCCACGCGGGCGACCACGACGGTCTCCGAGCGCATCGCCAGCCTCGCCTAGGCACCACGAACTCCCCCCACAGACAGCCGGACCGCAGCGCCCTCCCCAGCCGATGCCGCGCCCCGTACCGGGCGCGGCATCGGTGTTTTCTAGACTGGAGGCCATGCCGACCGAGAACGAGATCCGCACGGCGCTGGAGCGCGTCAACGATCCGGAGCTGCACAAGTCGATCGTCGAGCTCGGGATGGTGCGCTCGATCGCCGTCGCCGAGGGTGGCGCGGTCGCCGTCACGGTCTCACTGACGACCGCCGGCTGCCCGATCCGCAGCCACTTCGTCGAGGCCGTCAAGCGCGAGGCCGGCACGGTCGCCGGCGTCACGAGCGTCGAGGTCGCCTTCGACGTGCTCTCGGACTCCGAGAAGGCCACGCTGCAGAAGTCGCTGGGCCGGGGCTCGCTGCCCGCGGGGGCGCTCGCGCAGGTCGCCAACGTCCTGTGCGTGGGCTCGGGCAAGGGCGGCGTCGGCAAGTCGACGCTGACGGCGAACCTCGCCGCGGCGCTCACGGAGGATGGCAAGCGCGTCGGCATCCTCGACGCCGACGTCTGGGGCTACTCGATCCCGCGCATGTTCGGCCTCGGCGGGCAGCGCCCGCCGGTCAACGCCGAGCGCAAGATCGTCCCGCTGGAGGCCGCCGGCGTGAAGGTCATGTCGATCGGCTTCTTCGTGGAGGAGGATGCCGCCGTGGTCTGGCGCGGCCCGATGCTGCACAAGGCGCTGACGCAGTTCCTCGAGGACGTCGCCTGGGGCGAGCTGGACTACCTGCTCGTCGACCTGCCGCCCGGCACCGGCGACGTGTCGATGACGCTCGCGCAGCTGTTGCCGCAGGCGCAGTTCGTGATCGTCACGACTCCGCAGCCGACGGCGCAGAAGGTCGCCCGCCGCGCCGCGCAGATGGCGGGGAAGGTGAGCCTCGAGATCGCCGGCGTGATCGAGAACATGGCCGGGTTCACGACGCCGTCGGGCGAGCGCTTCCAGATCTTCGGCGAGGGCGGCGGCCAGGCGCTGGCCGACGAGCTCGACGTGCCCCTGCTCGGCAAGGTCCCGCTGACGATGCCCCTGCGCGAGCAGGCCGACGCCGGCCTGCCGCTCGTCTTCACCGACCCCGACGACCCGGCCGCGCAGGCGATCCGCCACGCGGCCCGGGGGATCGTCGCGCTGACGCCGATCGAGCTGCCGGTCCTCCAGGGCCCCGCGCCGACCGGGATCAGCCTGCCGATGGCGGGCTGACCCGGGCGCGGGGCGTCAGTCGCTAGGCGGCGTGGTCGGCCGTCGCGGTGGCGCGACCGGCCGCGGTCGCCGCGGGGATCTCCTCGAGGCGACCCGTCTCCACGTGGTAGACGTAGCCGTAGATCGGGATGGTGCCCTCGACGAGCGGGTGGTTGCGGATCTTCTCGACGTCGTCGACCACCGCCTGCTGCTGGTCGGAGATCGTCAGCCAGTCGATCTTCTTGCCCTCGGGCGAGCCCGGGCCCGCGCCGACGTCGTAGAAGCCCTCGTCGCCGAGCGCGGCGGTCTCGAGGCTCGACGCGAGCAGGTCGCCCATGACCTCGCTCGTGAAGAACTCCATGCCGCAGTTCGTGTGGTGGATGACGAACCACTCCGCCGTGCCGAGCAGCTTGTGGGAGATGACGAGCGAGCGGATCGCGTCGTCGCTGGCGCGGCCGCCGGCATTGCGGATCACGTGCGCGTCGCCCTCGCTCAGGCCGGCGTACTTCGCCGGATCCAGGCGGGCGTCCATGCACGTGAGGATCGCGAAGCCGCGGGCCGGCGGCAGGGCGAGCTCGCCCTTGCTGCCGAAGTCGGACGCGTAGGCGTCGTTGGCGCTGAGAACTTCGTCTAGGACGGACACGGGGTCTCCGATCGGCAGAGGTGGAAGGCGCTGCCCCGGGGATCTTACCCCAATTGTCGATCGGATTACTTGGCTTTAGCGCCGGGTTGGCGCCTCAGGACCCCTGGCCGAAGTAGTCGGCGTTGATCTTCGTGTAGTTCGCCCACTCCTCGGGGAGCTGATCCTCGGCGAAGCACGCGTCCACCGGGCAGGCCTCGACGCAGGCATCGCAGTCGATGCACTCCTCGGGGTCGATGTAGAGCATCTCGACCTTGTCGTAGTCCGGCTCGTCAGTCGTCGGGTGGATGCAGTCGACCGGACACACCTCGACGCAGGAGTTGTCCTTGGTGCCGATGCAGGGCTCCGCAATGACGTAGGCCATGAAGCGTTCGTTCCTCGCTGTTGTCTGGGCGTGGGGGGGCCGGACATAGTATCCACGCGGTGATCGGCGTCCGATTCAGACGAGGCCAAGCGTGCTCCTGCTGACCGGCGCGACGGGCCTCGTCGGGCGCGCGGTGCTCTCGCGCCTGACCGGCGCCGGGGAGCCGGTGCGCTGCCTCGTCCGCGACCCGCGCCGGCTGGGGCCCGACCGCGTCCGCGTGCAGATCGCCCTTGGCGACCTCGCCGACCCGCCCTCGTTTCGCAACGCCCTGCGCGGCGTGCGCACCGTCGTGCACCTCGCCGCCGCGATCCGCGATCAGCCGACCGGCTCGATCGAGGAGCTCAACGGGATCGCCACGTGGCGGATGGTCCAGGCCGCCGAGCGCGCCGGCGTGCAGCACTTCGTGTTCACGAGCGCGCTGGGCGCCACGAGCCACGACCGCACCCGCTTCCTGCGCGCGAAGGCGCTGGCCGAGAGCGCGGTGCGCGGCTCGGAGGTGCGCCACACGATCCTTGCGCCGTCGCTGGTCTACGCCCCCGGCGACATCTTCACGACGCTGCTGGAGCGCCTGGCGATCGTCCTGCCGGTCATGCCGGTCAGTGGCCGCGGCCAGGCGCTCTACCAGCCGATCTGGGCCGAGGACGTCGCGGACTGCGTCGTCGCCGCGCTCGGGCTGCCCGCCGACGGCGGGCGGCGCTTCGAGCTCGCCGGCCCGCAGACGCTCTCGCACGAGGAGATCGTCGAGCTCGTCCTGCGCGCGGCGCGCCGGCCGCGGCCGCGCGTCCACGTGCCCACGCCGCTCGTCAGCCGCGGGCTGCGCGTCGTCGAGGCGCTCATGAAGTCGCGCGCTCCCGCGACCTGGGACGAGGCCGAGCTGCTCGAGGTGTCGATGCTCTCCGGCGAGGGCAGCGCCGGCGCGGAGACGCTCGGCGTCAGCCCGCGGCCGATGGCCGCGGTGCTCGGGGCCTAGCCGTGGGCCTCGCGGCGACGCTGCGCACCCGCCTCGCGTGGGGGCTCATGCGCGCGCTCGACGTCGAGCGCCGGCGCCGCGCCCACGACCGCGGCTGGCTGCGACCGGTCGAGCTGCTGCTGCACCGCGGTGAGCTGCGCGTGCTCGGCGGGCCGGCGCACGGCTCGCGTCTGTCGGGCGAGCATTTCGCGCACTGGGGCGCGCAGGCCTGGAGCGTCCTGACCGGGACCCACGAGCCGATGGTGCACGAGGCGCTGCGGCGCACGCTCGGGCCCGGCGGCGTGTTCATCGACGTCGGCTCGAACCTCGGCTACACGACGCTCCTGGCGGCGGGGATCGTCGGCCCCTCCGGCCGTGTGATCGCTCTGGACGCCCAGCGCGAGTGCGCCGAGGCGACGCGCGCGCACGCGCACCTCAACGGCCTTGCGCAGGTCGAGGTCCTGCACAGCGCGGCGGCGGCGAGCAGCGGCGATGCGGAGGTCATCGTCACCCAGGACCCGCTCTGGACGCGGCTTGCGAGCGTCGGCGAGCACCCGCTGGAGGTCCGCCGCGAGCGGGTGGCGACGACGTCGATCGACGATCTCGTCGCGCGCCTCGCGCTGCGGGCCGTCGACGTCGTGAAGATCGACGTCGAGGGGGCCGAGCTCGACGTCCTCGCCGGCATGCGCCGCGTCCTGGCCGAGCAGCGGCCGTTCGTCATCGCCGAGATGCACGACCGCAACGAGCCGTTCGCGCACGCCATGGCGCAGGCCGGCTACCGCGTCGTCAACCTCGACGGCCTCGAGCCGGTGGCGGTCGCGGGCGCGAACGTCCACGTGCTCTGCGAGCCGGTCGAGCGACTCACAGGCCCGTAGGCGCCCGCCGCGCGGCCCACGGCTGCGCCTGCTCGAGCTGCGCGGCGAGCGCCAGCAGCGCGCCCTCGCCGGCGGGCCGGCCGATCAGCTGCACGGCCAGCGGGAGCCCGTCGTCGCGCACGCCGAGCGGCAGCGCGATCGCGGGCGACCCGGTGACGTTCGCGATCGCGGTGTACGGCGTGAAGTCCCCCGAGCGCCGGAACGTGCCCATGGGATCCCGGCCGCAGGGATCGAGCTCGCCGATCGCCACGGGCGGCTGCGCCAGCGCCGGAGTGAGGATCGCGTCGTACGGCGCCGCCCAGGTCGTGATCGCGCGCGCGAACGCCTGCAGCGCATAGCCCACGACGGCGGCCTCGACGGCGTCGATCTCCATGCAGCGGCGCCACAGCGCCCAGCTCAGGGGCTCCATGTCCCGCTCGGCCGGCTCGCGGCCGGCCACCGTCGCGGTGACGGCGATCTGCGCGCAGACGGCTGGGCCGAAGAGGGCGGTGAAGCTGTCGAGCAGACCCGGCGCCGCCCACGGCGGAGCCACCTCGTCGACCTCGTGGCCGAGATCGGCGAGCAGCGCAGCGGCATCGCGGGCGGCGCGCTCGCACTGCTGGTCCAGGCCGGCCTCCAGCAGGGGCATCGTCGTCGTGAAGGCGATCCGCAGCGCGCCGGGCTCCCGCGCGGCGCTCACCGCGAACGGCTCGCCGGGCGGCGGCGCCCACGACGCATCGCCCGGCTCGGGGCCGGCGAGGAGGTCGAGCACCTGCGCCGTCTCGGCGACGGTGCGCGTCAGCACGCCGTCCTGCACGAGGAACTGCTCGCCCGCGTCGGGCGCGTGCGAGACGCGACCACGCTGGGGCTTGAGGCCGACGAGCCCGCAGCAGGCCGCCGGGATGCGCGTCGAGCCGCCGCCGTCGTTGGCGCTCGCGATCGGGACCATCCCGGCCGCCACCGCGGCGGCCGAGCCGCCCGACGAGCCGCCCGGGGTCCGCTCGAGGTCCCACGGGTTGCGCGTCGGCCCGAAGCGGCGGGTCTCCGTCACGGCCATGATCCCCCACTCCGCCATGCAGGTCGTGCCGACGATGACGAAGCCCGCATCGCGCAGGCGCCGGGTGATGTTGTGGTCGTGGGGCGCGCGGCGGTCGCCGGTGAGCTCGGCGCCGAGCGTCAGCCGCATGCCGCGCACCGCACGGTTGTTCTTGATCGCGATCGGCACGCCGGCGAACGGCCGCGCGTCGCCGGGCCCGATCGCATCGGCGGCGGCGCGCGCGCCCTCGTGGTCGACGTCGACGAAGGCGTTGACGGCCGGCTGCAACGCGTCGATGCGCTCCAGCGACGCGTCGACGAGCTCGCGCGCCGACAGCCGGCCGCCGCGCACGAGGTCGGCGAGCTCGGTGACCGGGCGAAACATGAGATCGGCGGCGGTCATGACCGCAACCCTAAGGCGCGCATCGCGCGTACGGGCGCTCCTATGATGGCGCCGTGCCGAGGACCGACCTCAGCGGCCACGCGGACGGCGCCGGCGCTCCAGGCGGCCGGTCGCTGGCGGAGCTGCAGCGCTTCACCGACGCCGCTCTCGCGCACCTGTCGCTCGACGACCTGCTCGCCGCGCTGCTGGAGCGGATCACCGAGATCCTCGACACCGACACGGCGGCGATCCTCATGCTCGAGGAGAACGGCCAGGTCCTGCGCGCGCGGGCCGCGAAGGGCATCGAGGAGGAGGTCGAGCAGGGGGTCCGCATCCCGGTGGGCGGGGGTTTCGCCGGCCGGATCGCCGCCGAGCGCCGGCCGATCTTCGTGCCCGATGTCGACGATGCCGACATCCTCAACCCGATCCTGCGCCAGAAGGGGATCCGGTCGCTGCTCGGCGTGCCGCTGCTCGTCGAGGGTCGCGTGCTCGGCGTCCTGCACGTCGGCACTCTCACCCCGCGGGAGTTCAGCGACGAGCATCGCGGTCTGCTGCAGCTCGCCGCCGATCGCGCCGCGCTCGCGATCGATCATGCGACGCTCTTCGAGCACGAGCGCCGCGCGCGCCTCGAGGCCGAGCGCGCGGTGGCCGTGCTGCGGGGTGTGCAGCGCGTCACCGAGGCCGCGCTGTCCGCGCTGTCTCCCGCGGAGCTCGTCGACGAATTGCTCGTACGCATCCGGGAGCTCCTCGGCGCCGACACCGCGGCGATCCTCATGCTCGAGGCCGACGGCCGCGTCCTGCGCGCGCGGGCCGCGAAGGGCATCGAGGAGGAGGTCGAGCAGGGGGTCCGCATCCCGGTGGGCGGCGGTTTCGCCGGCCGGATCGCCGCCGAGCGCCGGCCGATCTTCGTGCCCGACGTCGACCATGCCGACATCCTCAACCCGATCCTGCGCCAGAAGGGGATCCGGTCGCTGCTCGGCGTGCCGCTGCTCGTCGAGGGACGCGTGCTCGGCGTCCTGCACGTCGGCACCCTCACCCCGCGGGCGTTCACCGCCGACGACACGGACCTCCTGCAGCTCGCCGCCGATCGCGCCGCGCTCGCGATCGATCACGCCCAGGCCTACGAGCAGCGCCGCATCGCCGAGGCGGTGCAGCGGGCGCTGCTGCCCCAGGAGCTGCTCGAGATGCCCGGCATCGAGGTGGCGGCGCGCTACCTGCCCGCCGCCGACGCGGCGAGCCTCGGTGGCGACTGGTACGACCTGTTCCCGCTCGACGCCGGGCGCGTCGGGATCGCGATCGGCGACGTCGTCGGACGCGGCCTGCCCGCCGCGGCGCTCATGGCGCAGCTGCGCACGAGCCTGCGCGCGTATGCCTTGGAGGGACAGAGCCCGGCGCAGGTCCTGCAGCGGGTCGACGGCGTCATCGGGTACCTCCGTCAGGCGACGATGACCACGGCCGTTTTCCTCGCGATCGACCCCGCCGAGCAGTCGCTCACGATGGCGAGCGCCGGTCACCCGCCGCCGCTCGTCATCGCTCCCGACGGCAGTGCGAGCTACCTCCCCGTCGCGGGCGGGGTGGCGCTCGGGGTGGCGCGCGGCGCGCACTATCGCGACGAGACCTTCGACCTGCCGCCAGGCGCAACGGTCCTGCTGTACACCGACGGCGTCGTCGAGGTGCGCGGCGAGTCGCTGGACGACGGTCTGGAGCGCCTGCGGCTCGTCGCCGAGCGCGGCCATCCGAGCCTCGAGGCCCTCTGCGACGCCGTGATCGACGAGCTCGTCGTCGCTTCGCGGGCGCCCGACGACGTCGCGCTCATCGCTGCGCGGGTGGTGCCGTTCGACGATCGCCTCGTCACGCGCTGGCCGGCCCGCGTGGAGGTCCTCGCAAGCATCCGCGACATCATGCGGCGCTGGCTGCGCCATCACGGCGCGACCGCCGACGAGACCTACGACATCACCGTCGCCTGCCAGGAGGCGTGCGCCAACGCCATCGAGCATGCCTACGGTCCCGGCAACCAGGTCTTCGAGGTCGAGGCCGTCCGCGAGGGGGACACGATCGAGGTCGTCGTGCGCGACCACGGCCAGTGGCGCCGCCCGCGCGGGACGCACCGGGGGCGCGGGCTGCCGCTGATGAAGGCGCTGATGCACAGCGTCGACCTCGAGCGCACCGACGGCGGCACGACGGTCGTGCTGCGCCGGGCCGTCGGCGAGCAGGAGGCCGCATGACCCCGCTCGCGCGGATCGCGGAGGATTGGCGCGACGACGTGGTCGTGGCGCGCATCGAGGGCGAGATCGACGTCTCGAACGTCACGGCCATCGGCGAGCGGCTGCGCTCGCTGCTGTCCAACCTGTCCGTGGCGATGGTCGTCGACCTCTCGGCGACGACCTATCTCGACAGCGCGGCGATCAACCTCCTGTTCGCGCTCGGCGACGAGATGAGCTTCCACCAGCAACGCCTCGCGCTCGTCGTCCGCGACGGCTCGCCGATCGGCCGCGTGGTCAGCCTCACCGGGCTCGATCAGCGCGTCGCGGTGCAGGCGACGGCCGACGCGGCGACCGCCGTCATCCGGCAGGCGGGCTGACCGCACCCGGCGGTCCCACGGCGGCCCCGACCGCGACCGTGCGACCGACGAGGAACGGCACCGCGACCACCGGCTCGCGGGTGAGCGGCTGGAAGGCCACGCGGCTGCCGCGGACGGCCACGGCCTTGGGCGGGGTAAGGCGGTCGGCGTCAAAGCCGCCGCCGGCCCGCCGCACGGCCGCGAACGCGGCAACGACGAACGGCCGGCGCTTCGTCGGCTGGGGCGCCGTCCAGGTGACGGCGAGGGCGCGCCCGGCCCCTGCGGCGACGTCGTCGAGCAGCGCGCCGCGCTGGCGGGAGAGCACGAGCGAGCGGGTCGAGGCGCCCGGGCCCACGCGCGCGAACTTCACGGCGCGGCGCCCGGTCTTCGTCGCGCCGGTCCAGACGACGTAGGTCGCGCCGTCGCTGTCTGCGACCGGGATCACTGGCGCGGCGTGTGGCCCGACGGCGGCGGGGCCGCAGCGGCGCTCCAGGCGCCGGGTGCGCCACGTGCCGTCGCCCTCGCGCACCGACACGCCGCAGGGCCGGCCGGCCGCGCCCCAGGTCACGACCGCGCGCCCGTTGCGCGCCACGACGGCCGACAGCCCGAGTCCGCGGTTGTTGCTCAACCGCCCGAAGCTCACGATCGGACCCCACTCGCCGCCGGCCGCTCGCACGCGTGCTCCCAGACGCGTCCTGCCGACCGGGAACGCGAGGACGCGGTCGCCGCGGGCGTTCATCGCGACCGCCGCCGCGGTCGCGAGCGCGAGGTCGCGCGGCGCCGACAGCGGCTGCCCGGGCAGCCGCTCGCTGACGCGGACGAAGGGGGAGCGCTCGTTCGTCCATGCGATCAGGGCCTGGCCGAGCTCGTTGGCCGCCGACCACGAGTCGACGGTGAAGTTGTCGATGGCGCTGAGCGGGCCGAAGCCGCCGTCGGACTGCCCCTCGGCGACGACGAGGCTGCGCGTGCTCGTCGGCGACGGCGTCTCACGCGCGACGAGCAGCGCGCGCGACTCGGCGTAGAGGTGGATCCGCGCCGACTGCGGCTCGACGCCGGCGAGGTCCGGAGGGCGCTGCCAGCCGCCGGCGGGATCGCGTGAGGCGAGGCCGCCGAACACCGGCGGCGTCCGCCCGCGCAGCGCGCCGCCCCAGCTGAGCAGCCCGTGGCCCTGCGCGTCGAAGCTCAGGTCGTGCAGGCCGGCGACGCCCTCCGATGCGGAGATCGGCTCCAGGCGCCAGGTCGCGGCCGCGGCCGGCGCGGCCGGGGCCACCAGGGTTGCCGCGAGCAGCGCGGGCAGCAGCCGGCGCTTCCGTGGGCGAAATGATGAGGTCATCCGACGCATCGTGGCCCTGCTGCGCTCCCCGCGGGCGACACGGTAGCGCCTCGGGGTCAGAGCAGGGTCGCCCGGTCGCCCTCGCGGACGATCGCCGGACCCGTCGCGCGCGCGATCACCCCGAACAGCGTCGCGCGCTCGCGCGCGAGCAGGCGCAGAAGCTGCGGCCACTTGTCCTGCGTGCGCGGGTCGCGCGTGGGGATCGCGCAACGCTCACAGCCCTCGATGATCTCGAGCTCGGCCGCGCCGACCTGCAGCCGGCGGCCGATCCACTCGTGCTCGGCCCAGGGCGCGGCGTCGAGCTCGAGGTGGATGTTCGCGCGAAAGCGGTGCACGTCGACCGGCGCGCCGAGCGCCTCCTCGAGCGCCCGCAGCGTCGCCCCGACCGTCAGGTGGACGGTCGCCGGCCGGTCCTGCTGACCGCGCGTCTCACGGCCGAGCGACACCGCACGCCCGAGGTCTTCGCCGAGCGCGTCCGCCAGCGCCGGGTCGTCCCAGGTGCGCGCCGTGCCGTCGGGCGCGGTGACCAGCGGCTGCGGGGTGCGCTCGCGGACGAGCTCGTCGCCGCCGGTGCCGGGATAGGCCGCCGACCACGCGAGCAGACGTGGGAGCAGCTCGGCGTTCACGCGCCGCGGTCGGTTCCTGAACACGTCAAAGACGGCGTGCGTGCGGTCTCCCGCGGCGCCGAAGCCGTCGATCGCCAGGGCGGGGAGGTCCTCGCCGCCCATCGACTTGACCGGCCAGCGATGCAGCGATCCGACGTGTCCCGCGGCCATCGCCCCAGCTTAGATACGACGAGGGCCCGGCATGTGCCGGGCCCTCGGGACTGCGCACAGGTTCCGGAGGCTCATGGCCTCCGGAAGCCGGCTACATCATGCCGCCCATGCCGCCCATGCCGCCGCCGTCGTTCATGCCGCCGAGGGACATCTCCTTGCCCTCGATCTCGCAGACGATGGCCTCGGTGGTGAGGATGTTCTTCGCGATCGAGGCCGCGTTCTGCAGCGCCGAGCGCGTGACCATGGCCGGGTCGATGATGCCGGCGGCGACGAGATCCTCGATCTCGTTCGTCGCGGCGTTCAGGCCCCAGCCCTTCTTGGCCTTGCGGACGTCGTTGATGACGACCGAGCCCTCGAGGCCGGCGTTGTGCGCGATCTGGCGCAGCGGCTCCTCGAGCGCACGCAGGACGATCTTCGCCCCGGTCTTCTCGTCGTCCTCGTAGGTGTCGAGGTCGATGGCACCCTCGGCCTGCAGCAGCGCGACGCCGCCGCCGGGGACGATGCCCTCCTCGAGCGCCGCGCGGGTCGCCTGGAGGGCGTCCTCGACACGGTGCTTCTTCTCCTTCATCTCCGTCTCGGTGGCTGCGCCGACCTTCACGACGGCGACGCCGCCGGAGAGCTTGGCAAGGCGCTCCTGGAGCTTCTCGCGGTCGAAGTCCGAGTCGGTGGTCTCGATCTCGGCCTTCAGCTGGTTGATGCGGCCCTTGATCGCGGCCGCATCGCCGGCGCCGTCGACGATCGTCGTCGAGTCCTTCGCGACGACGACGCGGCGGGCGCGCCCGAGCTGGGAGATGGTGGTGTTCTCGAGCTTGAGACCCATCTCCTCGGTGATGACCTCACCGTTGGTGAGGATCGCGATGTCCTCGAGCATCCGCTTGCGGCGGTCGCCGAAGCCGGGGGCCTTGACGGCCACACCGGTGAACGTGCCGCGCAGCTTGTTGACCACGAGCGTCGCGAGGGCTTCGCCCTCGACGTCCTCGGAGATGATCAGCAGCGGCTTGCCGGACTGGATGACGGCCTCCAGGACGGGCAGGATGTCGCGGACCGAGGCGATCTTCTGGTTGGCGATGAGGAGGTAGGGGTCGTCCAGGACGGCCTCCATGCGCTCCTGGTCGGTGACCATGTAGGGCGAGATGTAGCCCTTGTCGAACAGCATGCCCTCGGTGAACTCGAGGTCCATGCCGAACGTCTGGCCCTCCTCGACGTTCACGACGCCGTCCTTGCCGACCTTCTCGATGGCGTCGGCGATGACGTCGCCGATCTCCTCGTCACCGGCGGAGATCGTCGCCACGCGGGCGATCTGCTCCTTGCCGGAGACGTCCTTGGACTGCTTGCCGATGTGGTTGACGACGTCGTCGACCGCGCGCTCGATGCCGCGCTTGAGCGCGAGCGGGTTGGCGCCGGCCGTGACGTTCTTCAGCCCGGAGCGGACGATCTGCTGGGCGAGGACCGTGGCCGTCGTCGTGCCGTCGCCGGCGACGTCGTTGGTCGCCGTGGCGACCTCGCGCACGAGCTGCGCGCCCTGGTTCTGGAAGACGTCCTCGACCTCGATCTCACGGGCGATGGTGACGCCGTCGTTCGTGATCGTCGGGGCGCCGAACTTCTTGTCGAGGACGACGTAGCGACCCTTGGGGCCGAGCGTGACCTTGACGGCGTTTGCGACAGAGTCGACGCCGGCCTGCAGGGCATTGCGGGCCTCGACGTCGTACAAAATTTCCTTGTGCATGATTCTCCTGAGCCTTAGAGGATCTTGGCGAGAACGTCGGACTCGCGGAGCACGAGCAGCTCCTCGCCGTCGACCTTGATTTCCGTGCCGCCGTACTTGGAGTACAGGACCTCGTCGCCCTCGGCGACGTCGAGCGGGATGCGCTTGTCGCCATCCTCGTCGAACTTCCCATCGCCGACGGCGATGACCATGCCCTTCTGGGGCTTTTCCTTCGCGGTATCGGGGAGGACGAGCCCACTCGCAGTGGTCTCCTCCTCTTCGATCGCCCGCACGATGAGACGATCGCCCAAGGGCTTGAGCTTCATGGTGTTGTGACCTCCAGAGAGAGACGGTTTTGGCACTCGCACGGTCAGAGTGCCAACGCTTCTGGAGACCATAGCGCACTTGGCACTCTAGGTGTAGGAGTGCCAAACGCCTGGTCCCGACAGGCGCCGGCCGGCGCCGCGAACGACTAGTTCTGGGCGCCGCCGATGCCGTGCAGGCGCTCGGTGACCGACGGCGGATTCTCGACGATCTGCGAGAAGCGCACGACCGTGACGGTGTCGTCGAGCGTGACGTCGCGGCCATAGATCTGCGTGAGGAAGTGGATCATCTCCTCGGTGCGGCGGAACTCCGGGTTGTCGTGCTCGATGTCCCGCGGCGAGAGCTCCTTGACCTTCTTGACCTCGACCGTGTCGATGACCGCCATGAAGACCTTCTCGCGGGGCGAGTGCTGGTAGCCGATCGTCACGAGCACCGCCTGGTTCTTCTCGTACTTGTGCGACTTGTCGCCGAGGCGGATCGTCGCGGTCTTGCGTCCGCGCTTGAGCTGGTCGGCGAAGATCGTCGAATAGAAGTTCAGGACCCGCACGTTCGGCAGGTTACTGGGCGCGGTCCAACCGTGACAGCGCCTCGCGGACCATCTGGCGCTCGCCGTCGTACGTGAGCGTCCCGGCGGCCTCCTCGGCCGGAATCCAGCGGGCCGCCTCGACCTCGTGGTCGTGGTCGGCGACGTCTCCCGCGACGTATCGCAGCAGGAAGAACTCGACGACCTTCGCGATCCGCTTGCCGCCGCGCTGATACCAGTACTTCACCTGACCCAGCGACTCGACGACCTCGGCCTCGACGCCGGCCTCCTCGCGGACCTCGCGCAGCGCCGCCTCGGCGGGTGACTCGGCGCCGTCGGGGTGGCCCTTGGGCAGCGCGAGCACGCGCGAGCCGTCGGCGGCGCGACGGGTCGGGACGATGACCACGATCTCCTGGTCGGCGTTGAAGACGACGCCCCCGGCGGAGAACTCCGACGTCGCCATCAGTAGACGTAGCGCTCCAGCGCCGCCGGGTCGTGGACGGTGACGCGGCCGCGTCCCTGCGTGACGACGCCGGCGCGCTCGAGGACGGCGAGGAAGCGGCTGGCCGACTCGCGCGAGGACCCGGCGAGCTGGGCGATGTCGGCCTGCGTGATGACGACGAGCACGTCGCCCTCGGCGGCGCCCTCGGCCTTCGCCTGGATGACGAGCTGGCCGAGCACGCCCGCGACGCGGCTCTGGACGGTCTGAAAGGACTGGCGCGCGATGCGCTCGTTGGCCTCGCGCAGCCGGCGCCCGAGCGCGATGACGAGCTTGACCGCGAGGTCCGGGTGCTCGCGCAGCAGCCGGCGCATGTCCGGGCCCAGCACGGCGACGGCCTCGACGGAGTCGAGCGTCTCGACGGTCGCCGAGCGGCGCTCGTCGTCGAACATCGCGAGCTCGCCGAAGATGTCCCCGGGGCCGAAGTGCGCGAGCGTCAGCGTGCGCCCGTCGCCATGGGCGCGGATCGCGCGCGCGTGGCCGGAGCGGACGATGTAGCACGTGTCGCTCTCGTCGCCCTCGCGGAAGATGACCTGCCCGGCCTCGAAGGAGCGCGGCACGCTGACGGCGGCGACGCGGGCGAGCTCGCGGGGGCCGAGGGTCTCGAACACCGGCACGCGTGCGAGCAGGTCGGTCGCCAGCTGCTCGCGGGTGTCCATGCGTGAGCAATAGCACACAGAGCTGCTGTCCAGTTGCGTGGAGACGCACGAAGCGCGACCTCGCTGGTTGCGGGTAGCGCGGGCGCTTCCAGCATCGGTCAGGGGTCCGGGTCGGTCGCCGCGGTCGTTGCGGACCCGACTGCGGGTGCGGGCGGCGCGACGACATCGACCCCCCTGTTTTTGCGTGTGCTAGCGGCTGGTAGCTGGGGGCTATCAGCCGCTAGCACGGTTCACGAGAGCAGGGTCGTTCACGGTCCCTGCAACTGCCCGCGAGCTCGGCGCCTCACGGCTGCGGGACGCGCTCGCGCCCGTGACCGCTCGCAGGACACGCGGGACCGCAAGCGCGGGGTCACGGCGTATCCACGCACGTGGACAGCAGACTCAGAGCCCGCGTCACGACGCTCTACGCGGGTCAGGCGGGATCGAGCGCGCGCTCGCGGCCACGCCGCCGCAGGACCCGCGCGGAGAGCGCCAGCACAAGGCCGAGCAGACCCAGCGGCAGCGCGACGGCCAGCCCGACGAGCCCCGCGCCGGCCATGACCTCGAGCACGCGGACGGCATCCGCGGCCGCGTCGCCGGGGGACCACCGGCCGCCGCCGCCGGCGCCCTCGTCCGCGACGCCCGTGATCGAGACCGTGACGGTCGCCAGGTCGGCGCGGCGGCGCAGCGCCTGCAGATCGCCGTTGAGCCTGGCGATCGTGCTGCGCGCCTGGCGCAGGCGGGCCTTGAGGCTGTCGATCTGCGCCTGCGTCGTCGCGCGGCCGAGCGCGCGCAGCAGGCCCCGGCGCTCGGCGCGGGCGTCGGAGAGACGGTCCTGTACCGAGGTGAACGAGCTCGTGATGTCCTGCAGGCTCTGCGTGCGGTTCGCGACATGCGCGAGCTGGGAGAGTGCCGCGAGCGCGGCGTCCAGGCGGGCCGTCGGGATGCGCAGGTCGAAGATCGCGTCGGCGCCCTCGCCGGCGTCGTTGATCGCGGAGGAGGAGACGAGCCCGCCGAAGCGGTCCACGGTGCGGATGACGTCGTCGGAGGTCTCGCCGACCTTCGCGGAAGGCGCCTCGAGGGCGAGCTCGACGCTGCGCTGCACCTTGCGCGAGCGCGGAGGGGCGATCTTCGCCGCCGACGGGGCGCTGCCGGCTGCGGGCGCGCTGAGCGCCGGCGCCGAGGCGGAGGACGGCGCAGGGGTCGCGTTGGGCTGCGTCGGAGCCACCTGGTCGGCCTCGGCGGCGCGGGTGCCCCCGGCGCTGTCGCCGGCGGCCTCGGGTGCCGGCGCTTCGGCGACGGTCGCCGGCGCGCTCTGGCGGGCGACCTGGTCGGGCGCGCGCGCGTCGTCCTGGCCCAGGACCACGACGAGCGCGATCAGCGCCGCCGCGAGAACGCCCCCCGCAGGGAGCAGCACCCAGCGGCGCGGGCTCCGCAGCGGCCGGCGCTCGACGGGCTCCGGGAAGCCGTCGGCGACGTCGCGTTCCAGGCGCGCGGCGAACGCCGGGCTCATCTGCGGCGCGGTCGCCCGCAGATCGCCGACGAGCTGCTCGAGCTCGTGCAGGCCGGGGCCGACGGGCTCGCCGGCGAGTGCGCGGTCGAGGGCCTCCAGCTCGCGGGCCTGCTCGGGCGTGGGCGGATCAGATCGGCGCATGACAGGCCTCCCTCAGCTTCGTGACGGCGCGGTGCACGCGGGTTCCCGCGTTGGATTCGCTCGTGCCGAGGACGGCCGCGAGCTCGGCGTTGGTCAGGCCGCCGTGGAACTTCAGGGCGACGAGCTCGCGCTCGCGCGGCTCGAGCAGTGCGAGCGCCGTGCGCACGGTCGCGCGGCGGACGGCGAGGTCGGCCTCCTCCTCGGGCGCGGAGGCGTTCTCGTCGGGCAGCTCGCCGAGCAGCGGCGCCGAGCGCCTGCGGCGGCGCAGCTCGTCGAGCGCCGCGTTGCGGGCGATGCCGAACAGCCAGCCGCGCTGGCTGCCGCGGCCGGGGTCGAAGCTCGCGCGCCGGCGGTAGGCGCGCTCGAACGCCAGGGCTGTGACGTCCTCCGCGGTCGCGTCGTCGCCGAGCAGCGTCCGGACGTACGCGTACAGATCGCGCGCGCTGGACCGATAGAGCGCATCAAAGCTCTTCGTCGCGGTGTTCAAAGGGTCAGCCATGGTCAGAGCTGCGCTCATGCGACTACTACGCCGCCGCGACCGGATCATCACGGCTCGTCGCGCCGCGGGCGCGATGCTCGTCGCCGCCGCTCTTGCGCCGACCGCCGGCGCCGGCGCGCAGGCCGGCGGCGACTCCCAGATCTGGGCGACGGTCAACGTCTGCGACACCGAGCGCTGGCCGGACACGATCGGCATCCGTGGCTCGATGTCCGGCAACGGCGACGCGCGCGAGACGATGTGGATGCGCTTCCAGGTGCAGTTCAGATCCCCTGGCGACGCGAAGTGGCACCTCGTGCCCGAGGGCGGCGACTCGGGCTTCGTCGCGGTCGGCTCGGCCCGCGACCGGCCGCGCCAGGCGGGGCGCTCGTTCCGGATCTCCCCGCGCAACGGCGAGCAGGTGCTCCTGCGTGGCCGGATCTCCTTCGAGTGGCGCCTGAAGGACGAGGTGACGCGCCGCACGTCGCGCCTGACGCGCCGCGGGCACCGCTCCAGCGCCGGCTCCGACCCGGCGGCCTACACGGCGGCGACGTGCACGATCATCCCGGACCCGTGAACAGCCGCGGGTCGTTGGAGATGACGCCCGTGACGCCCATGCGCTCGAGCTCGGCGATCCGCCGCGCGTCGTCGACGGTCCAGGCGTAGAGCTCGCCGCCGGCGCGCGCGATCTGGCGTGGCGAGCGCCGGCGTGACGAGCCGCCAGTGCGCCATCAGCGCGTCGATCTCGCCGCGGCGGATGCGGTTGGCGGCGACGCCCGGCAGCGCGCGGCGCACGTACTGCAGGATCGCGATCGCGGGCAGCGCGGTGACCGGGTTGCGCAGCGGGTCGCGCCGGATCCGCGGCACCGACCAGCCCAGGCGGATGTCGGGGTGGCGCGCGCGCAGGAGCGCGAGCGAGCGCTCCTCCATCGTCGAGACGAGCGCGCGGTCCGTGAGCCCGTGGCGCTCGAGCGCCGCGGCGACGCGCTCCTCGTAGCCGGCGATCTTGAGGTCGACGTCGAGCTCCACGCCGTCGTAGGCGGCGCCCGCGAAGTGCTCCAGTCCCTCCTCGAGCGTGTGCGGGGTGCGGCCCGCGGCGTCCTTCCAATCGTGCGCGAGCACCAGCTCGCCGGTGCCGTCGGGATGCTCGGAGATGACGTCGAACTCGATCATGTCGACGTCGTGGTCCAGCGCCGCCTGGAAGGAGGCGAACGTGTTGCCCGGCGCGATGTGGTCCGCGCCCTTGTGGCCGACGCGGCGCATCGTCGTCACGTCTGGCAGCTCCCGCACCAGTAGGTGATGCGGTTGTCGTCGCCCTGGCCGCGGCTGCGGATCGGCGCGCCGCAGCGCGGGCACGGCCGGCCGGCGAGACCGTAGATCCTGCGGTGTGCGTCCTGCATGCCGTCCAGCGCGGACTGCTGCATCCCCGGGCGCGTCGCGCGCACGATCGCCAGCGCCTCGTCGTCGCTCACGGCGCCCGTCGGGCGCCACGGGTCGATCCGCGCCGCGAAGCAGCCCTCGCACTTCCAGAGGTTGCCGATCCCCGCGATCGTGCGCTGGTCCAGGAGGGCGTCGCCGATCGCGCGCGCGGGGTCGTCGTCGCGCAGCCGGCGCAGGAAGCGCGGCTCGTCGAGCTCGGGGGCGAGGATGTCGGGGCCCAGCTGGGCCAGGCGGCGATCCAAGCGCGTGCGCGCGTGCGTGAGCAGCTCGAGCACCGGACCGTCGAACTGCACGACCTCACCCTCGCCCGTGCGCAGGACGAGCCAGGCGCGGTGCGCGCCGCGCCGCCAGCGCTGGCCGGGACGGTAGGTGCCCCAGGAGCCCGTCATGCGCAGGTGCGAGTGGATCGCGAGCTCGCCCTCGAAGCGCACGAACAGGTGCTTGCCGTGGGCATCGACGTCGGTGACCGCGCGGCCCGCGAGCTTCGCGGGCCAGCGCTCGCCGCGCAGGCGCGGGTGCGGGTGGGCGATCTCCGGGACGAGCCCCTGCACGAGCGGGCGGATGCGCCGCGCGGCGTAGTGGATCGTGTCGCCCTCGGGCATCCGTCTAGCGTAGGGGGCGTGGACGCGCTGGAGCGCATCGTCGGGGCGGCGCACGTGCAGCGCGACGTCGTCGTCGGCGACGTTGCGGTCCCGGGCCGCGCCGCGACGCTCGTGCGGCCCGGCAGCGCCCAGGAGGTCGCCGCGGTCGTCGCCTGGTGCTATGAGCACGATGTCGCGATGGTGCCGGTGGGCGGGCGCAGCGGCCTCGCGGGCGGCGCCGCGGTGCTGCGCGAGGGGGCGGTCGCGATCGCGCTGGACCGGCTCGCCGCCGTGCGCTCGTTGGAGCCCGGGCTGTGGCGCATGGAGGCCGAAGCGGGGGTCAGCACCGCGACCGTCGCGCGGCGCGCGCGCGAGAGCGGGCTGTACTTCCCGCCCGATCCGGGCGCGCCCGAGCAGTCCCAGCTCGGCGGCACGATCGCGACGAACGCGGGCGGCCCACACGCGTTCAAGTACGGCGTGACCGGCGACTGGGTGACCGGCCTGGAGGCGGTGCTCGCGCCGGGCGAGCTCGTGCGGATCGGCGGACCGGTCCGCAAGGACGTCGCCGGCTACGACCTGTGCGCGCTGCTGACGGGCTCGGAGGGGACGCTCGGAATCGTGACGGCGGCCTGGCTGCGGCTCGTCCCGGCGCCCGAGGCGCAGCTGCCGGTCGTCGCCGCCTACCGCGACGCGGCGGCCGGCTGCGCCGCGGTGCTGCGCGTCCTCGCGGCGGGGATCGTGGCGGCGGCGCTGGAGTTCGTCGACGGCGCGGCGATGCAGGCGGCGGGCGGCGCGTTCCCCGGCGGGCCGCTGCGCGGCTTCGTCGTGCTCGCCGAGGCCGACGGTTCCGGCGCCGAGGCTGCGCGCGTGCGCGACGAGCTGATCGAGGCGCTCGGCGAGGGAGCGCGGCACGTGCACGCGCCGCAGGGGCCGCGTGAGCTGCGCGCGCTCTGGCGCTGGCGGGAGGGCGTCACGCCGGCGGTCAGCGCGGCGCGCGGCGCCAAGCTCTCCGAGGACATCGCCGTGCCGGTCGACCGCCTGCTCGAGGCGATCGAGGAGACGTCCGCGATCGGCGTGCGCCACGGCCTCGACGCGTGCTCGTGGGGACACGCCGGCGACGGCAACGTCCATGCGACCTTCATGCTCGATCCCGGTGACGGCGAGCAGCGTGCGCGCGCCGGCGTCGCGGCGGGCGAGCTCTTCGACCTCGCGCTGCGCCTCGGCGGGACGGTCAGCGGCGAGCACGGCATCGGCGTGCTGAAGGCCGGACAGCTTGCGCGCCAGTGGGCGCCGGCCGCGGTGGCGGCGCAGCGGGCGGTCAAGGCGGCCCTGGACCCCAAGGGGCTGCTGAACCCGGGCAAGAAGGTCTGAGTACCCTTGCCCGCGTGCCCTCCGAAGTCGCAAACGCAGCCCGCTACCTCATCACCGGCCTGAAGACGGGCGCCCTCGACGACAAGCAGGTCGACAAGCTCGTGCGCGCCGTCGGCTCCACGCAGGCCGGCGCGACCGCCGAGGAGTCTGCCGCCGCGCTGGTGAAGCTCGCCGAGGGCCTCGAGCTCCCCGACACCGCCGGCGCCGAGATCGCCGCGCGCGTGCTCGGAGCGATGATCGAGGCCGGCCACGACCCGCGTCCCGCGCGCGAGCCGATGCTCGCCTGCCTGCGCCGCATCCTGCCGCTCTCCAACGCGCTCGCCGACGTCGTGCGCCCGCAGGTCGGCGAGGCGCCGCCCGGGATGAGCGAGTACGCGGCCTCCAAGTGGGTCTCGCGACGGGCCAACGACGCCCTGCGCCGCGAGTCGTCGCGGATGGCCGCGGAGTCCGAGGCGTGGGAGCGCCTGCAGGCGATCTGGCCGGGCGCGATCGCCCTGCTGTCGGCCGATCCGGAGGGTCGCGCCGCGGCCGCCGACCTCATCGACGACGCCGCCCGCCTGCAGGACGTCCACGAGGCCGCGGGCTGGCTGATCGCGATGTTCAACGTCGTCCACGAGGCGCCGTTCGTCGCGATCGAGCCTGCGAGCGGCATCGGCATCACGGGGCGCATGAGCGGCGTGGTCGACAACTTCCAGCTCAACGTCCTGCTCATGGACGCGGTTCCGTGGACCGGCAGCCGCCGCGTCTCGCGCGCCGCGGTCGCGACCGCGCGTGGCGAGGGCCCCCAGCAGACCAAGGAGCACGTCGAGGGCGTCTGGGACCTCTACAGCTACGCGGCGCTCGCGCCCGACGGCACCCTGCCCGCGCCCAGCGACGACGACGACGAGATCGACGAGACGCTCATCTGGGACGAGGGCATGCCCGCGCACATCCCCGTGCTCGACGGCCACCACGTCATCCTGCTCGCGCCGACGGCCTACGAGCGCAGCTGGCGCGCGCAACGGATGTTCGCCAACCTGCCGGCCGAGCTCGGCGACCGCGAGGTCCTCGACGCCGGCGCCGTCGCGGGCTGGCTGGCGAAGATCGGCGCGGCCGCCGCCACCGCGCGCTGAGGCGCCGCCGCGTCAGGAGCGCGGCGCGTAGCGATGGTGCAGCATCAGGTCGTTGCCGTCCGGGTCGGTGAAGAAGGCCATGTGGCACACGCCGGTGTCGAGGATGTCGCCGGCGAACTCGACGCCCTTGGCCTCGAGCTCGGCGCGCGCCGCGGCGACGTCGCCGACGTTCAGCGCGAGGTGCGCGTTCTTCTGGGGCGCGAACGGCATCCCGAAGCTCGCCGGCTCCCAGATGCCGAAGCACGTCTCGCCCACCCAGAACTCGGCCTGGCCGTGGTCATCCGCACGCAGCCCCAGCGTGTCGACGTAGAACGCACGGGAGCGCGCCGCGTCCTGCGACGGGATTGCGACGAAGTCCAGACTGCCGATCATGACTGCCTCCCTGGTGGTGGATAGGAGGCCAGCCTGGCAGCCATCTAGGCCGGATCCTGTCCTCGATCGACGATCCACGGTCCCCGCGCACCCTCGCGCGACCGCAGCGGCTACGCGCTGAGCGTGAGCTTGCTCGGCCCGGCGCGGAAGCCGAGTTGCACGAGCATCGCCTCGAGCGGCGAGCCGACGACCGGCTCGCCGTCGACGCGCTCGAGCGAGAGCCTGCGCCCACGACCCCCGGTGACGAACTGCGCGAGCGCCTCGAAGGACGGGCGCACGCGGGCGTCCCCCGCCTCGACGAGCGTCACGATCCCCTTGCCGCCCTTCTCGACGTACAGCACGGGCTCGGCGCCGGCGAGCACGACGTAGGCGCCGCGCACGCGTGCGGGACGGCGCTGCTCGGCCGCGCGCGGGGGCCACGGCAGTGCGGCGCCGTAGGGCTGCGCCGGGTCGGTCGCGGCGAGCACGAGCGGCGGCGACTCCTCGAGGTCGCGCTGCGCGCGCAGGCGCTCGACCGCGCCCGGCAGGGCGAACTGCGCGCCGCCGAGGCCCTCGACGAAATAGCCGCGCCGGCAGACGCCGAGCGTCTCGAGCTGCGAGAGGGCGTCGTAGAGGATCGAGAAGCCGCCGGCGATGCCCTCGGCGAGCACCTGCTCGCGCGTGACGATGCCGTAGCGCTCGAGCAGCAGCTCGGCGAGGGTGCGCCGGCGCTGGCCATGCTCGGGCTCGCGGCGCCAGATCGTCTCGGTCAGCGCCCAGCGACCCTGGATCGTCGGCTGCGCGCCTCCGCGGCGCGCGCCGAAGCGCCGCGTGCCGTGGCGCGAGGGGCGCGTGGAGCGGGGTTCGCGGGCGAGCGTCAGGCGCGGCGCCCGCAGCGGCGCGAAGGCGTCGTTGGTGACCTCGCCCGCCCATACGAGGTCCCACAGCGCCTCCTGGATCTGCTCGGGCGCGAGGTCGACCTCGGCGAGCAGGTCGGTGAAGAAGCACGGTGCGCCGGCGAGGCGCGCGCGCACGAGGTCGTGCTCGGGCTCGCTCGGACGCTCGCCCTTGAACGCCGCTCGCCCGATCGCCTCGGCGTCCTCGCGGAAGTACAGCGCGACCCGGCCCGTCGTGCGCCCGAGCGTCCCGGCGCCGACCCACACGAGCTCGCCGGAGGCGCACAGCTGATCCAGCCACGTCGGCGAGTAGGTCCCGGTTCGCCGCGGCAGGACGTCGCGCTCCCAGACCTCGGCGGGCAGCGCGAGCCCCTGCAGCGCGACCAGCACCTCGCGCAGGCGATCGATGCCCGCGCCCGAGGCGGGATGACGGTCCACGCCCTGCCACGAGGGGAGAAACGCCGCAAGGGCGCGCTGGTCGGCGGGCTCGATCTCCTTGCGCAGCGCGGCGAGCGACGCGCGCCGCAACCGGCGCAGGACCTCGACGTCGCACCACTCCGGCTCGCCCGGCCGCCCGCCGGGACGCAGCTCGCCGCGCACGAGCCCGCCGTCGCGCTCCAGGCGCTCGAGCACCGCCGTGGGATCGACGGCATAGCGGGCGCGCACCTCCGCCGTCGTGAATGGCCCGTGCGTGCGCGCGTAGCGCGCCAGCAGCGTCGCGAGCGCATCGGGCACGTCGGCGGTGAAGGCGTCGGGCAGGCCGCCGGGCGGCACGGCACCGAGCGCATCGCGGTACAGGCCGGCGTCATCGGCGGCGACCCAGCGCTGCTCGCCCCCGATGCGCAGGGCGATCGCGCGGCGCTCGCCGGCGAGCGCCGACAGCATCGCCGCGGGTTCGATGCCGGGCAGCACGCGATCGGCGACCTCCTCGGCGGTGAGGTCGCCGAGGCGGCGCAGGACGTCGGCGAGCGCATCGCGCGTCTCCGCGCGGGTGCGGTCGGACAGATGCTGCAGATCGTTCTCGACCTGCTCGAGCGCCCCGGGGTCGATGAGCTCGCGCAGCTCCTCCTGGCCGAGCAGCTCGCGCAGCAGGTCGCGGTCCAGCGAGAGCGCGGCGGCGCGGCGCTCGGCGTTGGGCGTGTCGCCCTCGTACATGTAGCTCGCGACGTAGTCGAAGAGCAGCGAGGAGGCGAACGGCGAGGCGGTCGGCGTCTCGACCTCGACGAGCGACAGCTCACGGGCGTGGAGCCTGCGCAGCAGCTCGTGCAGGCCGGGGACGTCGAGGACGTCGCGCAGGCACTCGCGGTAGGTCTCCAGGATGATCGGGAAGTCGGGGTAGCGCCGCGCGACCTCCAGCAGCGACTGGGACTTCAGGCGCTGCTGCCACAGCGGCGTGCGCCTGCCGGGATACGCGCGCGGGATCAGCAGCGCGCGGCCGGCGTTCTCGCGGAAGCGCGCGCCGAAGAGGGCGCTGGAGGCGAGCTCGGCGACGACCGCGTCCTCGAGCTCGTCGGGCTCCACCATGACAAGCTCGGCGCTCGGCGGCTCGTCGGCGTCGGGCAGGTGGACGATGATCCCGTCGTCGGACCAGATCGCGTCGGACTCCAGGCCGTAGCGCTCGCGGATGCGCCGTGACAGCGCCAGGCCCCAGGCGGCATGGACGCGCCCGCCGTAGGGCGACAGGACGCACAGGCGCCAGTCGCCGATCTCGTCGCGGAAGCGCTCGACGACGATCGTGCGATCGCTCGGCAGGACGCGCGTCGCGGCCTGCTGCTCGCGCAGGAAGTCGATGAGGTTGCGGGCCGCGAACGCGTCGAGGTCGTAGTCGGCCTGCAGCGTCGCGGCGTCCTGGTCGACGGCCCAGCGGCTGAAGGCGCCGATCGCCTCGCCGAGCTGCATCGGGCGTCCGACGCCGTCGCCCTTCCAGAAGGGCACCGCGCCCGGCGCGCCCGGCGCGGGCGTCACGATCACGCGGTCGCGGCCGATCTCCTCGATGCGCCAGGTGCTCGCGCCGAGCAGGAACGTCTGGCCCGCGCGCGCCTCGTAGACCATCTCCTCGTCGAGCTCGCCGACGCGCCGGCCGTCGGGGAGCGTGACGCTGAACAGCCCGCGGTCGGGGATCGTCCCGGCGTTCGTGACGACGAGCTGACGCGCGCCCTTGCGTGCGCGGATCGTGCCGCCGACGCGGTCCCAGACGATCCGTGCGCGCAGCTCGCCGAACTCCGCCGAGGGATAGCGGCCGTCGAGCATGTCCAGGACGTTCTCCAGCAGCGCGCGCGTCAGGTCGGCGTAGGAGTGGGTGCGCGTGACGAGCGCGTAGAGGTCGTCGACGGACACCGGCTCCTCCTCCGGTGCGCCGGCCGCGATCGCGACGATCTGCTGGGCGAGGACGTCCAGGGCGTTGCGCGGAACCACCGTCGGCTCGATGCGCCCCTCGCGCATGAGCTTGACGACGACGGCGCACTCGAGCAGGTCGGCGCGGAACTTCGGGAAGATCCGGCCCTTGCTGACGTCGCCGACGTTGTGACCGGCGCGGCCGATGCGCTGCAGCCCGCGGGCAACGGACTTCGGCGACTCGACCTGCAGGACGAGGTCTACGGCGCCCATGTCGATGCCGAGCTCGAGCGAGCTCGTCGCCACGAGGCAGGGCAGCTCGCCGGCCTTGAGCATCTCCTCGACGACGGTGCGCTCCTCCCGCGCCAGCGACCCGTGATGCGCGCGCGCGATGTCCTTCTCCGCGAGCTCGTTGAGGCGCAGCGCGAGCCGCTCGGCGCCGCGGCGCGCGTTGACGAAGACGATCGTGGAGCGGTGCTGCTCGACGAGCTTGAGGATCTCGGGGTAGATCGCAGGCCAGATCGAGCGGCGCGTGGCCTCGCCGCCGGCCAGCGGATCCAGCGGGTCGGTCGTCTCGGCGCCGGGGGCCCGCTGGTCGGGTTGGACCATCGACTCGACCGGCACCTGGATCTGGAGGTCCAGCGGCTTGCGCACGCCGGTGTCGACGATCGTGCACGTACGGCGCGGGCCGACCATGAAGCGCCCGACCTCCTCGAGCGGGTTCTGCGTGGCCGACAGCCCGATCCGCTGCGGCTCGCGGCCGTCGGCCTGCAGCGCCGCGAGGCGCTCGAGCGAGAGCGCGAGGTGCGCTCCGCGCTTCGTCGCGGCGACGGCGTGGATCTCGTCGATGATGATCGCCTCGACCCCCGTGAGGATCTCGCGCGCCCCGCTGGAGAGCATGAGGTACAGCGACTCCGGCGTCGTGATGAGGATGTCGGGCGGGTTGCGGCGCATCGCGGCGCGCTCGCGCTGCGGGGTGTCACCGGTGCGCACGCCGACGCTGAGGTCGGCGCCGATCCCGCGCAGGGGGGCGCGCAGGTTGCGGTCGATGTCGTACGCGAGCGCCTTCAGCGGCGAGACGTAGACGAGCCTCGTGTGGTCAGCGGGCTCGCGCGCGAGGCGGTCCAGCGCCCAGAGGAACGCGGCGAGCGTCTTGCCCGAGCCCGTGGGCGCCGAGATGAGCGTGTGCTCGCCGGTCGCGATCGCCGGCCAGGCCTGCGCCTGGACGTCGGTGGGGCCTTCGAAGGCCGCCGCGAACCAGTCGCGCACGGCGGGGGTGAAGTGCGACAGCGCCATGCCCTCAAGGCTAGCTCGCGGCCGAGCCGGCGGGTTATGGCCGGGGGTTGGGCAAGATTGTGGATCGCTGCGCGTTAACGCGAGTGCGACACAGGACCATGACCCGCCTTCCCATCACCGCCCTGACGGCATTCATCGTGCTCGCGACGGCCTCGCCCGTCCTCGCAGCCGCGCCGCAGCGCCACGAGCGCCCGTTGCGCAACCTCGACGTCCGGCCCGCGGACGGCGGGCCCGTCTCGCCGTCCGCGCGGCGCGCGCGCGCCGCGCTCCAGCGCGAGCTCGGCGGCGGCGGCGTCGTGAGCACCGATCGGGTCACGGGCGCCGCGCGCTCCGTCGCCCGCACCGACGGCTTCCTGACCGGGCGGCGCTCCGCGCCGGCGGCCGACGTCGCGCTGGACTACGTGCGCTCGCACCCCGAGGTGTTCGGCATCGCGGCGCCCGACCTCGCGGGTCTGCGCCTCACGAGCCGCTACCGCTCCGGCGGGGTGACGCACCTCGCCTACGTCCAGACCGCCCGCGGGATCGGCGCCTACGACAACGTCCTGCTGGCGCACGTGACCGACGACGGCCGGCTGCTGAGCGTCGGCGGCTCGGCGGTGGCGGACCTGCGCGTGGACTCCGCGACGCCCGCGCTCGGCGCGGAGCAGGCGCTGGCGATCGCGCGGCGCGAGGTCGGCGGCGCGCTCGTGGCGCCGCGGGCACGGCGCGGAAGCGGGCCCGAGCGGCCGACGCGCTTTGCGGGCGGCGACAGCGCGCGGCTCGTCCTGTTCGCCGACGGCTCGACGACGCGCCTGGCGTGGCGCCTGGAGGTCACGGGCGAGAACGCGTACGTCTACGAGCTCGTCGTCGACGCGGAGAGCGGCGCGGTGCTCAAGCGCCGCTCGCTCACGGAGTTCGTGTCGAACGCGCTCGTCTACGAGAACCACCCCGGAGCGCCGGTCGGCGGATCGCCGGTGACCGTCGATCTGGCGGCCGACCCGACGTGGCTGAACGACACCGCCGGCAACACGCGCCTGAAGGGCAACAACGCCCACGCCTACGTCGATGCGGACGCCGTCGACGGCACGGTCGGCGGGCCGACCGCCGGTGACATCGAGGTCCCCAGCAGCTCGGGCACCGACTGGATCTATCCGCTGCAGCCGTTCGCGCTGCCGGGCTGCCCGCCGTCGGGCTGCACGTGGAACTCCGCGAGCCCGCAGTCGCGGGCGACCAACCGCAACCACGCGACCACCCAGCTCTTCTACCTCGTCAACACCTACCACGACCATCTCGCCGAGCCGCCGATCAGCTTCACCCCGGCGGCGCGCAACTTCGAGGCGACCGGCGGGGACGCCGTCCAGGCAGAGAGCGACAACTACCTCAACCCCGACGGCACGTCACCGGTCAGCGTCGACAACGCGAGCATGACCACGCGCCCCGACGGCACGCCGCCGCGGATGCAGATGTTCCTCTTCACGAACCCGTCGCTGAACGCCGCCGACACGGCCGACGTCGTCTACCACGAGTACACCCACGGGCTGACGAACCGCTCCGTGGGCAGCGGCGTGGGCCTGGACGCCCAGCAGTCGCGCGCGCTCGGCGAGGGCTGGAGCGACTGGTACGCGCTGGACTTCCTCGCCGCCGACCTGCAGCGGCCCGACACGTCGGCGCGCGGCGAGATGACGATCGGCGCCTACCTCGATCCCGGCGGCGTGCGGACCGAGGGCGCGGACTGTCCGGTCGCGACGACCGATCCCGCCTGTCCCGGCACGGGCCCCGGCAACAGGGGCGGCTACACGTTCGGCGATCTCGGCCGGATCGCGCCCGCGGGCTCGGAGATCCACGCCGACGGCGAGATCTGGCTCCAGACGCTCTGGGACCTGCGCCAGGCGCTGCCCGCCTCCGCTGAGCAGATCGTCACCGAGGGCCTGCGCCTCGCCCCGAACAACCCGTCCTTCCTCGAGGCCCGCGACGCGATCCTGCTCGCCGACGCCGGCGCGAACTACGACACGCTCTGGAGCGTCTTCGCCAATCGTGGGATGGGCTACAACGCCACCACGACGAGCAGCGCGACGACCGCGGTCGACAACTTCGACCTCCCACCGCGGCTCGTGCACTCCGCGACGACGACGAGCGACTCGCCCGGCGGCGACGACGACGACGTCGCCGAGCCCGGAGAGGCGATCAACCTCAACGAGCGCCTGCGCAACCCGCGCCCGACGACGGTCGGCGGGATCTCCGGCGTGCTCGGCGCGAGCACGCCCGGCTTCGTCGTCACGCAGCCGAACGCCGTCTGGTCGAACATCGGGCCGGGCCAATCGGCCACGAACTCGCCGCCGCCGATGCGCTTCACCGTTCCGGCAGACGCGAGCTGCGACGCGACCGCCCAGCTGACGCTCGCGGTGACGACGACGGCGCCGAGCTCGACGTCCAGCGTTCCGCTGCGGGTGCCGATCGGCAGCAAGTCGGCAACCGGGACCCCCGCGAACATCACGCCCTCGGCGGGCGGCATCGCCTCGGTCGTGGTCTTCAACGGCGCCGGCGCCGATCCGATCAGCGACCTCGAGGTGCGGATCGCCAAGCTCGCGCACACCTGGGTCGGCGACCTCGTCGTGACCCTGACGCACTCCGGCCCGTCCATTCTCACGAAGACCGTCACGCTCATGAACCGCCCGGGGGCCGGCGACGGCGGCGCCAGCGGCAACGACTTCACGGACCTCGTCCTCGACGACGACGCTGCGACCCCGATCGAGAGCATCCCGGCCACGAACCCCGCGGGCGGCTACACCGGGCGCTACAAGCCCGACCAGCCGCTGTCGGTCTTCGACGGCGACGACCGCCACGCCGGGACGTGGACGCTGACCGTCGCCGACGCCTTCCCGAGCGAGGACTCCGGCACGCTCGTGGACTGGGGCCTGCGCCCGTCCGGCAGGGACTGCCCCAACCGCGCGCCGGAAGCCGCCGCCGACGCCTACGCGGTCCCCGGCGGGCAGGCGCTGAGCGGGCCGAGCGTGCTCGCCAACGACGGCGACCCCGACGGGGACGCGATCACCGCGGTCAACGCGAGCGACCCCGCGCACGGGAGCCTTGCCCTCGCGGCCGACGGAACGTTCACCTACGCGCCGCAACCGGGGTTCCGGGGCACCGACACCTTCTCCTACCGCGCGAGCGACGGCAGCGCGCTGTCGCCCGCGGTGACCGTCGCCGTGAGCGTCGGCAACACCCCGCCGTCGGCCGCCGACGATGCCTACCGCGCAACGTCGGGCGCGACGCTCGACGGCCCGAGCGTGCTCGCCAACGACAGCGACCCCAACGGCGACGCGCTGAGCGCGGTGCTCTCCTCCGGCCCCGCGCACGGGGCGCTCGTGCTCGCTCCCGACGGCACCTTCGCGTACGCGCCCGACAGCTCCTTCACGGGCCGCGACGCCTTCACCTACAGCGCGTCCGACGGCGCCGGCTCCTCGGCGGCGGCGACCGCGACGATCGACGTCGGCGCCGGCGCCTCCGGTCCCGGACCGTCGCCGCCCGCGACACCGCCTCCGGCGACGCCCGCGGGGCCGTCGGATCGCGCGCCGGCCAAGATCCAGGTGCTGCGCGCGGGGGTCAGCGGCGGGCGGCTGGACGTGCTGGCCTCGATCACGGCGCGCGCGACCGGCAGCGTGCGCGTGAGCTACCGCTCGGCGGGCGCCGCCACCTCGTTCGACGCCGCGATCGCCGGCGGCCAGATCCGCTTCCGCAAGGCGCTCCCGCGGGCGCAGCGCTCCAAGCCGACGGGCATCTTCACGCTGACGTTCGCGGGCACCTCGGCGGTCCAGCCCGACAGCGTCTCCCTGCGCGCCGCGCGCGGCAAGGCGCGCCTCGTGCGGACGTCGTCGCGCATCGACGCGTCCGGCCGTCTGCGGGTCGCGGGCACGATCTCGCCGCGGGCGCGGGGCGTCGTGCGGATACGTCTCGGCTACCCCGGCGCAGGCCGCGACCTGACCGTTCTCGACTACCGCGCGAAGATCGCCGGCGGGCGCTGGTCGCTCGTCCAGCAGCTGCCGGCGGCGGCCGCGAAGGCCGGCGGGCAGCTCTCGATCCAGTTCACCGGATACGAGCCGCTGCGCATCCGCGGCGAGCAGATCGCCAAAGAGGTGGCGCCCGGACGCTGATCCGCCGAGGCGCCGCGTTCGCATCCTCCGGTGACACTCGACCTGGAGGTAGACGATGGAAGGCAAGACGCTGGCGCAGGTCTACGCCCTGACGCTGGGCGTCGTGCTCGTGCTCGTCGGGCTGCTGGGCTTCCTCGTGGAGCCGAGCTTCGGCATCGGCGACAGCGCGGAGCGCGGGACGCTCATCGCGTTCGACATCAACGGCTGGCACAACGTCGTGCACGTGCTCTCCGGAATCGCGGGCATCGCGCTGGCCGGGACCGCCGCGAAGGCCCGGATGTACTGCATCGGCTACGGCGCCGTGTACGTCCTGGTCACGATCCTCGGCTTCGTGGTCGGCGACGGCGGCCTGCTGCTGTCGCTCATCCCGATCAACACCGCCGACAACCTGCTGCACCTCGTGATCGCCCTCACCGGCATCGGCATCGGGCTCTCGAGCCCGGTCCGCGCCGGCCGCCCGGCGGTCGCGTAGCGTCGCGCGAGCTCATGACGGCCGGGGGGGAACACCTCTCCCTCCTCCCCCTCGGCCGCCGAGCTCGCCCGCTCGCAGCAGCACCGCATCGATCATCGGCGGCGTGAGCTTGCCGGTGAACGTGTTCTGCTGGCTGGGGTGAAAGCACCCGAGCAGCATCGGGTGCGGCCCCTCGAAGACGTGCTCGGCGCCGTGGCCGAAGCGTGGCCGCGGACGCGGGATGTCCGCGCCGCGCAGCGCCAGCAGCCGCAGCGCGGCGTCCCACGCGAACGCGCCGAGGCAGACGATGACGCGGACGCGCTCGAGCGCATCGAGCTCGCCGGCGGCATACGGCAGGCAGGTGTCGCGCTCGGCGGGCGTCGGCTTGTTCGCGGGCGGCGCGCAGCGGACGGCGGCCGTCACCCAGGCGCCGTGCAGTCGCAGGCCGTCGCCGGGGTGCACCGACGTCGGCTGGCTGGCGAAGCCCGTCCGGTGCAGGGCGGCGAAGAGGAAGTCGCCCGAGCGGTCGCCGGTGAACACGCGACCGGTCCGGTTGGCGCCGTGGGCCGCGGGTGCGAGCCCGAGGATCAGGATCCGCGCGGCGGGGTCGCCGAAGCCGGGGACGGGCCGGCCCCAGTACTCCTGATCGGCGAACGCGGCGCGCTTCTCACGGGCGACGAGCTCGCGCCACGCGACGAGCCGCGGGCAGCGCCGGCAGGCGACGATCTCCTGGGCGAGCTCGTCGAGGTCCGTCACTCGAGCGGCTGCGAGAGCAGCCCGACGATGAGGCGCTGCACGAGCGGCTCGAGGTCGAGCAGGCGCTCGGGCTGGCCGGTGCGCAGCTGGCGCGACACGAGCTCGAACGTCGCGCCGACGATCGCGAACGCCTCGTCGGCCGACGCGAAGGGCGGCCCGCCGCCGCGCTGCGCGGCGTGGACGGTCTCCTCGTACATCGTCTGCGCGACGGTGTTCAGCGCGCGGTCGCGCAGCTCGGCGAGGCGCGGCCCCGCGCCGACCGTCTCCACGAGGATCGCCTGCGCCATCGACGGGTTGGCGTCGACGATGTCGAGGATCGCGCGCAGGCCGGCGCGGTGGCGGTCGCGGAAGTCGCCGCCCGCGTGCCGGGCGGCCTCGACGAGCACGTCGAGCACGATCGCCGAGGCGTACTCGAAGAGCGCGACGAGGCACTCCTCCTTGTTGGCGAAGTGCTCGTAGAAGGTCGCCTTCGACATCCCGGCCTGGCGGCTGATCGCCTCGGCGCTCGCATCCGCGTAGCCGACGCGCGAGAAGACGATCGCGGCGGCATCGAAGAGCCGCTGCTTCTGGACCTCGAGGCGGATCTCGAGCGGCGGGGCGTGGCGGCCGCGCGGCACCGGCGGCTGGGACGAGGTGAGCTCGGTCATCTCCGGGGAGTCTAGATAGGCTCCCCGCCGATGAGATCCCTCGCCGCCTTCTGTCTCTTGGCCCTCGCGCTGGCCGGGTGCGGCGCCGCCCCCCGAGATTCGGCGAAGGACTTCAAGGGCGACGAGCGCGATGTCGCGGATGTCGTCGAGCGCCTCGAGAAGGCGGCCCGCGACGACGACCCGACGTTCGTCTGCAAGACGCTGCTGAGCGCGAAGCTGCTGGCGGCCCTGCGGCGCCAGGGAACGAACTGCAACACGGGTGTCAAGGAGGCCTTCAAGGACGCCGACTCACTGGACCTCACGGTCGACGACGTCTCCATCCGCGGCACGACCGCGGCCGCCAAGGTCAAGTACCGCTCGCTGTCCAACGACCGGACGGCGACGCTGACGCTCGCGCGCGACGGAGCCGCCTGGAAGATCTCCTCGCTCGGCACCGCCTCCTCCTGACGCAGCACGCGCGACGGCCGTGGGATCTGACGCCGCCCGCGCGCCGAGCGCGCGCGATTGAACGTCACGCGCCCGCTGCGCCGCGGGACGTCGTCGCGCGTCAGTCCTTGATCTGCGCGCCGTACTGGCGTTCGTAGTAGTCGCGGTAGTCGCCGGAGCGGATCGGCTCCCACCAGGCGCGGTTGTCCTGATACCAGGCGACGGTCTGCGCCAGGCCCTCGGCGAAGCGCACCTGCGGCTCCCAGCCCAGGGCGCGGACCTTCTCGGAGCCCAGCGAGTAGCGGCGGTCGTGCCCGGGGCGGTCCTTGACGTAGGACAGCAGCGACTCGTCGGCGCCGGTGAGCTCGATGATGCGCGTGACGACCTCGATGTTCGGGCACTCGTCGGGGCCGCCGACGTTGTAGGCCTCGCCCGGCGACCCGTGCGCGAGCACGTGGCCGATGCCGCGCGCGAAGTCCTCGACGTACAGCCAGTTGCGCACCTGCATGCCGTCGCCGTAGACCGGCAGCGTGTCGCCGTGGATCGCGTTGAGGACCATCAGCGGGATGAGCTTCTCGGGGTACTGGCGCGGCCCGTAGTTGTTCGATCCGCGGCAGATGACCGTCTGCAGCCCGTACGTGTGGAAGTAGCTTGCGACGAGCAGGTCGGCGCCGGCCTTCGTCGCGCTGTAGGGGGAGGACGGCGCGAGCGGCGAGCTCTCGGTGAACGAGCCCTCCTCGATCGAGCCGTACACCTCGTCGGTGGACACCTGCAGGTAGCGCACGCCCGCGGCGCGCGCGGCCTCCAGCAGCACCCAGGTGCCGACGGCGTGCGTCGTCACGAACGCGTCGGGCTCGGAGATCGAGCGGTCCACATGCGTCTCGGCGGCGAAGTTCACGACTGCGTCACAGCCCGCGATCGCCGTCGCGACGGCACCGGCATCCTCGATTCCGGCATGCACGAACCCGACGTCCAAGCCCTCGAGGTTCTCCTTGCGGCCGGCATAGGTCAGCTTGTCGAGCACGACGATCTCATCGCCGTGATCGGCCAGGCGCACGCGCACGAACGCCGACCCGATGAACCCTGCGCCACCACAGACGAGCAACCGCATCAGGCCGTCACCCGCGTCGCGAGATAGGCGGCGACGCCGTCCTGCCAGGCGGGCAGCGCCAGCGCCGCTGGGCGCTCGCTGCCCAGCACGCTGTAGGCGGGCCGCGGCGCAGGGCGTGGAAAGGCGGCGGTTGTCGTCGGCAGCACGCGGCAGTCGATGCCGGCGCGGTCGAAGACCTCGATCGCAAGCTCGTTCCAGGAGCACGACCCGGCCCCGGCGACGTGGTGGATGCCGGTCTCCTGCGGGCGCTCGGCGAGCTCGACGAGCGCGCCCGCGAGATGGCCGGTCCACGTCGGGCAGCCCACCTGGTCGGTGACCACCGCGACCTCCTCGCGCTCGGCGCCGAGCGCGAGCATCGTGTCGACGAAGTTCGTGCCACCGGCGCCGAACAGCCATGCCGTGCGGACGATCGCGTGCGCGGCGTTGGCCGCGGCGACCGCGGTCTCGCCGGCGAGCTTGCTCGCCCCGTAGGCGCCCAGCGGCGCGACCGGGTCGGACTCGAGCCAGGGCGCGCGCTTGGAGCCGTCGAAGACGTAGTCCGTCGAGACGTGGACGATCGCGGCGCCGCAGTGCTCGGCGGCCGTCGCGACGTTGCCCGCGCCGGCGCCGTTGACCGCCATCGCCGCCTCGCGGTCGGCCTCGGCCCCGTCGACGTCGGTGTAGGCGGCGCAGTTGACGACCGCCCGGGGACGGAGCTCGGCGACGGCGCGGCAGGTGGCGTCGAGATCGGTGACGTCGAGCTGCGCCCGCGTGGCGGCGCGCACCTCGTGGCCGAGGCGCTGGGCCGCCTCGACGACCGCGCGGCCGAGCATCCCGCCCGCGCCCGTGACGAGCAGGCGGGTCACAGGATCCCGATCTCGGAGTTGTCGCCGACCATGAAGCGGTAGGCCTTGGGCTGGCGCACCCCGCGCGAGATCGTGACGTTGCGCCCGAGCAGCGAGGACTCCATACGGCCCTCGAGGTTGCGCACGGTGCAGCCCGACAGCAGGATCGAGTGCTCGACCTCGGCCTCGCAGATGACGCAGTCCTCGCCGATCGCGGTGTAGGGCCCGATGTAGCAGTCGGTGAGCTGCGTCCCGGCGCCGATGATCGCGGGCCCGCGCACCGTCGTGCGCTCCAGGCGCGCGCCGGGCTCGATCACGACGCGGCCCTCGACCTCGGACTCCACGAGCTGACCCTCCAGCCGCGGCTCGATGCGGTCGAGCACGAGCCGGTTGGCCTCGAGCATGTCGTCGAGCCGGCCGGTGTCCTTCCACCAGCCACGCACGATGTGCGGCTCCACGCGCGAGCCGCCGTCGACGAGGTGCTGGATCGCGTCGGTGATCTCGAGCTCGCCACGGGCGCTCGGCTCGATCGCGCGGGAGGCGTCATGGATCCCGGCGGTGAACATGTAGACGCCGACGAGCGCGAGGTCGGTCGCGGGCTGCGGGGGCTTCTCGACGAGCCGCACGACGCGCATGCCGTCGAGCTCGGCCACGCCGTAGTTCTGCGGGTCGGGCACCGGGGTGAGCAGGATGAGCGCGTCGGGGCCGCTGTCGCGGAAGGCCTGCACGAGCTCGGAGATGCCGCCTTGCAGGAGGTTGTCGCCGAGGTACATGACGAACGCCTCGCCGTCGAGGAACTGCTCGGCCGTGAGCGCGGCATGGGCCAGGCCGCGAGGCTCGTCCTGCTCGACGTACGTGAGCCGCACGCCGAAGCGCGACCCGTCGCCGGCGGCCGCGCGGATCTCGTCGCCGGTCTCCGGCGCGATGATGATCCCGATGTCGACGATGCCGGCCTCGGCCATCGCCTCGATGCCGTAGAACAGCACGGGCTTGTTGGCGACGGGGACGAGCTGCTTGGCGCTCGTATGGGTGATCGGGCGCAGGCGGGTGCCCTTGCCCCCGGAGAGGATCAGACCCTTCAAGGTCAGTAGACGCCGGCCGCGAGCTTGCGGTGATCCCAGGTCGCGCGCGAGCGCTCCGAGAACTGCAGCGCCACGCGCTTGGGCGCCTGCGCGCGCACCATCGCGCGGACGTCCTCGCCGACTTCGCCCGGGCCGCCGTCGCGATAGCGCTCGAACAGGGCGGTGCCGAGGCCGGCGACGAGGTCGGTGTCGCGATGGATCGTCACGTCGCACCGCATCATGACGCCTCGCAGCTGCGGATAGGCGGTGCCGGCCTCGACCTGGAGCGTGGCGCGCGGGTCGCGCTCGAGGTTTCGCACCTTCTGGGACTTCGCGAAGGTCCATGCCCAGATCTCGTCGTCGCGGACGACGTACCAGAGCGGCATGAGGTGCGGGAAGCCGTCGCGTCCGATCGTCGCGCAGATGACGGTGCGCTCCTCCTCGAGGAACGCACCGACCTCCGCGTCGGTCATGCGAATCTGGTCGCGCCGGCTCACGGGCGGGACTGTAGCCAGCCCCGCCCGCGATGGAACACCGCCGCAGCCGGATTGCTCCTAGTGGTCGTTGTTGCCGAAGACGGCGACGCGCTCGCAGTTCTTCACGCGCTTGCGCTCGTTGTTGTTGATCCGGGCGACGTCGCGCTTGCCCGTGCCACAGTCGACCGAGGCCGCGGGGCCGGCGGTCGCGATGTTGATGAAGTCGCGGCCGGAGCCGCCGATCGCGCGATCCTTGCCGAAGGCGGCGTTGATCGTGTCGTTCCCGCTGCCGGCGGACATGTAGTCCGCGCCCGGGCCGCCGTTGAGGTGATCGTTGCCCGTGCTGCCGTAGAGCTTGTCGTTGCCGAGCGCGCCGGAGATGTTGTCGCCGCCGCTGCGCCCCTCGATGCAGTCGTTGCCACGGCCGCCGTCGAGCCGGTCGTTGCCGCCGAGGCCGATGATCCGGTCGGCGATGTTCGTGCCGGTGATCCGGTCGGGTCCGTTGGTGCCGACGATCGCGAACTTCGGTGCCCCGTTACCGCTCAGGCACGGCGATGCGCCGAAACGCTTGCGCGCGACGTCGAGCGGGAGGACGGTGCCGCCGCTCGGGCCCTGGAACGGCTTGCCGACGATGATCTCGCCGAGGCTCGAGCCGCCCGTGCCCGCGGGGATGACGCACAGCGTCTGCGACGCATTGAGGACCGCGCCGGTCGGGCAGATCTGCCCGGTGATCGGGTTGCCCGAGCCGTCGTTCTGCGACGCCGGGTCACAGACGGGGCCGTTGGCCGCGATCTTGCTCTCGGCGAGGACCGCGTCGACGAGCGACGCGCCGGTGCTCGGGGTGAGCACCTTGACGTGCAGCGCGCGCACCGTGAGCGACGTCGGCGTGCGGATCTGCTCGTTGGGGATGATGTCCACCACCGCGTTCAGCGGCTGCAGGAGCTGGTCGAGCGCCTTGACGAGCGGATCGAGGTCGATCGGCGTACCGCCGAGCGTCAGGCCGGCGACCTGGCTCGTGCCTTCGAGCCTCGGGACCGTCGAACCGCTGACACACGTGCCGGCCGCACTCGAGCTCGCCGCGTTGACGCCGATCTGGACCGTGCCGCCCTGCGGCAGCTGCAGCGTGACGTTCTCGACCTTGGCGTTGGCCGTCGGCTTCTGGTCGATCGCCCTGCCGAGCTCGGGCGTGATCGTCGTCACGCCGCCCGCGGTGCGGGCGCCCAGGACGTCCTGCGGGATGCCGATCTGCGTGGCGGTGTTGCCGGCGCCGGTGTCGGCGGGCGCGCACTGCGCGTGGTCCGGGTTGCCGCCCCTGGCCGTGTTGATGTTGCCGTTGGCGGCGAAGGGCTCGACGCGGTTCTGGTCGGCGACGGCGGTGTAGGACGGGCTCGCGCGACACTGCCAGACGGGCAACGTCGTGAATGCACCGGCGCTCGGAACCAGGACAAGGGTCCCGATCGCGGCGGAAAGGGCCACCAGCAGTTTGCGACTCATATGTACTCCCTGTGTTGTGGACGATTTCTCGGCGGGACCATGTGTCCGTCCGGGAAATGCGCAATCTCGATCGCCGAGGGGGTACTGCAGCGCCTCGCAGCCGGTCGCCCGTGACTCACTCTGGACCCGGTCCCTACCCCGGGTGCCCCCGTGCCAAAAGGCCAGGCTCTGAATTCGCCTAGATACACCACTTTTCCTCCCCCCGAAGGAAACGCAAGACTTGATGTTCCTCAGCCCTACCGTACAGCGGAGGCACGCAAACGCGCCACTGCCGCAAGAACTGCCTCTCGCGCCTCGGCCGGCTCGAGCACTGCGGCGTCGCCGGCTTCGGCGAGCACGTCGCGCACGAGGAAGTCGGTGCCCTTGAAGCTCAGCTCGACGATGACCGATCCGTCCGCGAGCTCCTCGGCGACGCGCCGCTCCTCGCGCGCCCAGCGCGCGCGCTCCGGCGCGACCCAGACGCGCGCGACCCGCGAGGCCTCGACCTCGCCGGTCCGCAGCCAGCCGTCGACCTCGGCGGCCGGGTTGACCTCGGCCCGCGCCTGGAAGGTCTCGGCACGGACCTCGGCGTGGCGGATGCGGTCCAGGCGGAAGTGGCGGACGGCGTCGCGGTCGGGGTCAAAGCAGGCGACGTACCAGCCCTCGCGGCCGTTGACGAGCGCGTAGGGCTCGACGACGCGCGAGGAGTACTCGTCCTCGTTGGGCTTGTAGTAGTCCAGCGCGAGCAGGCGGCGCTCGTGGATCGCCTCGGAGATCACGCGGGCGACGCGCGAGTCGTCGCCGACGGCGTCGGCGACATGCAGCCCCTGGTCCATCGGGTCGGCGCCGAGCGCGGCCACGATCTTCTCGCGCGAGGACTGCAGCGAGCCCTCGGGGAGGTGCTCGCCGATGAGGTCGATCGCCGCGACGAGCGCCTTGGCCTCGACGGGCAGCAGGCGCGCCGGCCGGGCGAAGTTGTCCGAGTAGGGCTCGGGGTCGACCTCGATCTCGCCGGCGTCGTTGATCTCGGCGTACAGGACGTAGGAGCCGCCGCCGAAGTTCACGACGTTGAGGACGTTGATGTCCTCGCGCAGCTCGGCGTCGGAGATCTGCATGCGCTCGCAGAGGTCGGTCGCGTCGAGGCGCAGCTCGGCGCGCCCGGCCTCGATGAGGATCGACGCGAGCGTCACGAGGCGCGCGAAGCGCTCCGGGCGGATCGCGGCCTCCGAGCGGCGCGAGGGGCCGTTGGAGGACGCCTCGTCGACCTGCGGCGGCGCGGGCGCGACGGCGGGCGCGAGCTCCAGGCCCGCAGCACGGTGGCGCTCGTGCAGCAGCTCGATGCGGTCGTGCAGCTCGCGCTCGAGCTCGGGCGGGCCGAGGACGCTCGCATGCTCGCCGAGGCGCAGCACCCATGCCGCGAGCTGGCGGCGGTCGGCGTAGCGCGTCGTGAACACGATGTCGCCGCTCGTGCCGGCCGGATGGACCTCCCCGAAGCGGCCGAAGTGGCGCTCGATCTGCCACGCGATCCGCTCGGAGATCCAGATCTCCGCGGTCTCGGTCGCATCGCCGAACTGCCACGCGGCGCGGTTGGCGTAGGCGCGCGGGTCGAAGTCCTGCGGGCGGCCCTTGAAGTCGTGCTCGGCCTTCGTCGCGTAGGCGACCTTGCCCTGGATGCGCGACAGGCGAAAGACGCGCAGCGCGTCGCGCTCGTGCGAATGGCCGAGGAGGTAGAACTGCCCGCCCTGGAAGAGCAGGTGGTAGGGATCGACCTTGCGCGTCCCGGTGTCGTCGCGCGCCATCGTGTAGTAGTCGAAGGTGATCGTCTTGTTGCGGAAGATCGCGGTCTCGATCTTCGCCAGGCGCTGGGAGAGGTCGTGGCCGCCGGCCGAGGCCGTGATGCCGAGCGCGACCCCGCGCTGCTCGGGCGCCGCCAGCGGGTTCGTGCGCCCCCACGAGATCTGCTGCAGCGCCAGGCGCAGCGGCTCGGCGTAGGCGAACTCGCCGTCGAGCAGCGACAGCGCCGTCTGCAGCGCGGCGAGCTCGCCGTCGGTGAACGCGATCGCGGGGAGATGGAAGTTCTCCGGCCGCAGGGAGTAGTTCTCCTGCTCGGCGACGCCGTCGATCGGCCGCTCGACGGTGAGCGCGATCCCGAGCGAGTCCAGCTCGGAGCGGTCGGCGTAGAAGCGCCGGGCGAAGGCGTCCTCGTTCATCGCGCTGTAGCCCTCGACGTCGCGGCGGATCTCCAGCGCGGTCACCGGCCGGCGCTCGGCCATGAGGTACGAGATCAAGGAGAGCTGGCGAATGAGCTTCTCCGTGTCCTTGGCCATGGCCCGACACGATAGGGGTCGCCCGCGGAGCTTCGGGCCCGACTGCGCGATTGGGCGTGCTCTTTGCGGAGTTTTGCCTGCGACCGCGGCTCAGCGCCCGCGGCTGATGACGACGCGGACCCGCGTTCCGGCGCGCCGTCTACTGCCGGCCTTCGGGGTCTGGGAGATCACGCGGCCCTTGCGGACCGTGCGCGAGCGGCGCTGCTTGCGGCTGCCGAGCTTGCAGTTGGCGCGCTTCAGCGCGCGGCGGGAGGCCTTCAGCGTCTTGCCCTTGAGCTTGGGAACCACGCAGCGCTTGGAAGTGACGGGTGCCGCTGACGAGGGCGCAGTTCGGACGGTGATCGACCTCGTCGTGCGCGCCGCCGGCCCGCCGACGCACGACGCGGTCTGTCCCGTGAACACGAAGCGCGTCGAGCAGCCGCTGTTGTCCGTGATCGTCAGCGCGACCGTGTATGCGCCCGCCTTGTACTTGTGCGTCGGCTTGGGGCCGGCGTTGGCCGCGCCGGTGCCGTCACCAAAGCTCCAGTCATAGCGCGCGACGCTGCCATCGCGATCGACGGAGGCCGCCGCGTCAAACCGCGTCAACGCGCCCGCCCCGCCGACCGCCGCCGAGAACGCCGCCACCGGGCCCTGATCGGGCGACACGACGATGCCGCCGTCCAGCGAGCTCGCGGTGGAGATCGACGGCGGAGTCTTCGCGCTCAGCACACCGCCCGCCCCGACATCGAACTGGAACACGCCGCCCACGTCCTGGTTGGTGACGTACACGCTGCGGCCGTCCGGGCTCACCGCCAACTCGATCGGCGAAGTCCCTGCGCCGACCGACGGCGGCGTCTTCGCGCTCAACACACCACCGACACCGACATCGAACTGCAATACGCCGTCCTGGTTGGTGACGTACACGCTGGAGCCGTCCGGGCTCACCGCCACCCCAAGGGGGGGACTGCTCCCAGCAGGGACCGACGCCGGTGTCTTCGCGCTCAATGCACCGCCCGCACCGACGTCGAACTGCAACACGCCGATCTGGTTGGTGACGTACACGCTGCGGCCGTCCGGGCTCACCGCCACCCGCGCCGGCTGGAATCCGGCGGCGATCAATGCCGGTGTCTTCGCGCTCAACACGCCGCCCGCGCCGACATCGAACTGCGACACGCCGTCCTGGTTGGTGACGTACACGCTGGCGCCGTCCGGGCTTACCGCCACGGCCGAGGGGAAATTCCCGGCAGGGATCGACGCGGGCGTCTTCGCGCTCAACGCACCGCCCGCCCCGACGTCGAACTGCGACACGCTGCTGTTGAACAGGTCGGGGACGTACACGCTGCGGCCGTCCGGGCTCACCGCCACCCCCCTGGGATTGTTCCCGATGGCGATCGAAGCCGGCGCCTTGGCGCTCAACGCCCCACCTACACCGACATCGAACTGCGACACGCTCCCGATGTTGGTGACGTACACGCTGCGGCCATCCGGGCTCACAGCCAGCCTGTTCGGCGACCGCCCCGTCACGACCACCGGAGGCGCCTTCGCGCTCAACACGCCCCCCGCACCGACGTCGAACTGCGCCACGCTGTTGTCGAAGGTGGTGACGTAGACGCTCGACGCCGCCCACGCCTGCGCGGGCCAGAGCGCGGACAGCAGCACCAGCGACACGACCCCCCGCCAATCCACCATGGCGCGACGCTACGCGCATGCGGAGGCGCGGTCAAGCGGCCTGACGAGCAGCTCCCGTGGCGGCGTCGCCGAAGTACGCGCCGCCGCCGAGGGCGCGATCGAAGGACGACCAGCGCTCGCCTGACGGCAGCTCCTTCTCGAGGCGGTCGAAGGAGCCCAGCCGGCCGCCGAGGTTGTCGCAGAAGTGCACGAGCGTCGCCTCGCGGGTGCAGGGGACGACGGGGCTGCCGTGCTCGAGGCTGCCGTGGTGGCTGAGGATGATGTGCAGCACCGCCTCGGCCGTCGTGGCGTCGAAGCCGTCGATCTCCTCGATCAGGCGCCGCACGCGGTAGTAGCCCAGTGGGATCTCGCCGAGCAGCTTGCCGGCGTCGGTCATCTCGATCGCGCCGCCGCAGAACGCGTACGCGTCGAGCTTGCCGATGTCGTGCAGCAGCGCGCCGGCGACGGCGACGTCGCGATCGATCCCGGCGAACGTCGCGCTGATCGCGCTGACGGCCTGCGCCACCGAGAGCGAGTGCTCGAGCAGGCCGTGGCGGTAGGCCTGGTGGAAGCGCTTGGCCGCCGGGGCGCAGCGGTAGCGCGCCCAGGTCGCCGAGCCCTCGCCGAAGACGGCCTCCAGCAGCCGGCGCAGGTCGCGGTCCTGGATCGTCGCCAGCAGCTGGCGCAGGTCGGCCTCCATCTGCGCCGCCGAGCGCGGGGGACCGTCGAGCAGGGCGCTCTCGTCGAACGTCCCCGGCTCGGCCGCGCGCAGCCCGCCGAGCTTGAGCTCGGCGCCGTAGCGCGCGCTGACCTGCAGGCGGCCGCGGACGCGCACCGGCGACCCGACCGTCGCAACCTGCACGGCGGGCTCGACGTCGTCCCAGACGTTCGCCGGGAGGCTTCCGGTGCGGTCGCCGAGCACGAGGCGCAGGTACTGGCCGCCGTCGCGCTTGGCGCGCAGCTCGGCCTCGCGGACGACCAGCACGCAGTCGACCTCGCTGCCGTCCTGGAGCTCTCGTACGAACATGGTGAACACCGTGACAAGCGTCGCGGACGGACCCGCCGATCTGACGCCCTGACCGGCTACGGTCTGCGTTATCGCTGCAAGCGCGCTCATCACGGGCGGGACCGGCGGCCTGGGGGCGGCCGTCACGCAGGCGTTCCTCGACGCCGGCTGGCGCGTCGTCGTGCCGATCTACGCGGAGGCCGAGCGCGACCGCGTGCCCGACCACGCGCGCCTCGTGCTCGCGCCCGCCGACCTGTCCGATCCGGCCTCGGCGCAGGCCGTGGCGCAGATCGCCGCGGCCGAGGGCGAGGCGCCGCTGCGCGCCGTCGTCAACCTCGTCGGCGGGTTCGCGGAGGGCGAGCGCGTGCACGCGACGCCGGTCGAGGACTTCGAGGCGCAGCTGCGCCTGAACCTGCGCCCGACCTACCTCGTCTGCCAGGCGGCGCTGCCACACCTGCTCGATGGCGGCGGCGGCGCGATCGTCTGCGTCTCCTCGCGCGCCGCGCTGCGGCCGTTCTCCGGCGCCGCGGGCTACATCGTCGCCAAGGCCGCGGTGCTCGCATTCGTGGACGCGCTCGCCGCCGAGTACCGCGCGGACGACATCCGCGTCAACGCGATCCTGCCGAGCGTCATCGACACGCCCGCCAACCGCCGCGCGTCGCCGGACGCCGATCACGCCCGCTGGGTGCGCCCGGAGCAGATCGCCGACGTCGTGCGCTTCCTCTGCGAGGACGGCTCGGCGCCGATCAGCGGCGCGCACGTCCCGGTCTACGGGCGCGCCTGAGGGCTGCAAGGCCTCGTGCGACCGGCATGACCGCGCCGCGAGCACGGGTATCGTCACCGTCCGCGTGCCCTTCCGCCTCGTCCTCGCCTGCTGCGTCCTCGTCCTCGCGCTGTCCGCCGTCCCCGCCGGCGCGACCCCGCCGCTGCCGGGCGAGCGGATCGCGGGCGGCGTCACGGCCGCCGGCGTCGATCTCGCCGGGCTGACCGTCGAGGAGGCCGCGGCGCGGCTGCAGGAGACCCACGGCCCGCGCCTGGCGACGGACGTCATCGTGCAGGCCGCCGACGTGACGTTCACGCTCAAGGCCGCCGACGCCTCGGTGACGTTCGACACCGCGCAGAGCGCCCGTCGCGCGCTCTACGCCGGGCGCGACGCCAAGGGCGCCGCCGTCGACGTGCCGCTCGCGGTCAGCCACGAGCAGGCCGCGGTGCAGACGTTCGCCGAGGGCTTCGACAAGCGCCTGGCGCGACCCGCCCGCGATGCGCGCCTCGTCATCACGCTGCGCAGCGTCCGCGCGACGCACTCCAAGCCCGGCCGCGACGTGAACGCCACGGCGCTCGCCAAGCAGATCGGCGCCTCGCTGGACGACCCGCGCCTGCCGCGGGTGTTCGAGCCCAAGCTGCTCGTCGTCAGGCCGAAGGTCACGCCGGCGTCGCTGCGCAACCAGACGGTCATCACGATCTCGCAGTCGACCTTCAAGCTGCGGCTCTTCAAGAACCTCAAGGTCCGAAAGACCTACGGGGTCGCCGTCGGCCAGCCGCAGTACCCCACGCCACGCGGGCGCTTCGCGATCCAGAACAAGCAGGTCAACCCCGTCTGGTCGGTCCCGAACAGTCCCTGGGCCGGTGAGCTGGCGGGCACGTCGGTGACGGGCGGCAGCGCGCAGAACCCGCTCAAGGCGCGCTGGATGGGCATCGCCAACGGCGTCGGCATCCACGGAACGGGCGAGGACGGCTCGATCGGGTCGCGCGCGTCGCACGGCTGCATCCGCATGCACGTCTCCGACGTGATCGACCTGTTCGCGCGCGTGCCGGTGGGCACGCCGGTGCTCATCCGCTGAGCGTTGTCGCGTCGGCGGCGAGCGCGCCGGCGAGGCTCACCGCGTCCAGCAGCGGCTGGGCCTTCAGCAGCATCTCGGCGTACTCGTCCTCGGGGTCGGAGAGCATCACGATCGCGCCGCCCGAGCCGATCGTCGCGTGCTCCGGGGTGCAGACGAGCGTGCGGATGACGACGCTCAGGTCGGCTGTGCCGTTGAGCGCGAGATAGCCGAGCGCGCCCGAGTAGACCCCCCGCGGCGCGCCCTCGAGCGCATCGATGATCTCCATCGTGCGCAGCTTCGGCGCGCCGGTCATCGACCCCCCGGGAAACGTCGCGCGGATGCAGTCGGCGACGTCGACGTCGCCGCGCAGGCGCCCGCGGATCGTCGAGACGAGCTGGTGGACCGTCGCGTAGCTCTCGACGTCCATGAGCCGCGGCACCTCGACGCTGCCGATCTGCGACACGCGGCCGAGGTCGTTGCGCAGGAGGTCGACGATCATGAGGTGCTCCGCGCGGTCCTTGGGGCTGCGAGCGAGCCCGTCGCGGGCGAGCGCGTCGCCGATCGGGTCGGCGGCGCGGGCCGCGGTGCCCTTGATCGGCTTGGCCTCGATGCCGCGGGCGCGGTCCACGCGCAGGAAGCGCTCCGGGGAGGAGCTCAGCACCGCGCCCTCGCGCATCCGCAGGTAGGCGCCGTAGGGCGCCGGATTGATGCGCCGTAGGACGCGATAGAGCTCGAAGGTGTCGCGCGGGGCCGGCAGCTCGAGCGTGTTCGTGAGGCAGATCTCGTAGCTCTCGCCCGCCTGCAGCAGGGCCTTGCAGGTCGCGATGTTCGCGAGATGGTGCTCGCGGCTGCGGTGCAGCTGAAAGCCCGGGCGCGCCTCGCCGTGGCCGGCGACGGGCGGCTCGGCGAGCGCCGGGGGCTGCGCGAGCGCGTCCTGCGCCCCGTCGATCCAGCGCTCGGCCGCGGCCGACTCGGCGGGCGAGCCGTCCGAGAGCGCGAGCAGGTGCGTGCGCCCGAGCTCGTGGTCGATCGCGACGATGCGGTCGGCGAGCAGGAGCAACGCGTCGGGCAGCTCGGCGGGTCGCGCGGGCCCGGTGGCGCCGCAGTCGGCCCCGCACTCGTAGCCGACGTAGCCGACGAAGCCGCCGTTGAGATCGAACGGGAGCTCCGGGCTCTCGGTGTGCAGCCGCGCCAGCTCACGCGAGAGGTGCTCGAAGACCGTCTCCGAGCAGGCCTCGTCAGGGCGACCCTCGCGCGCGACGGTCACGACGCGGTCACCGACGCGGTAACGCACGACGGCCCCGAGCGCGCCGGCCGCGGCGCCCATGAACGAGAAGCGCGCGGACGTCGGGTCGACGAGGCTCGAGTCCAGCCAGAAGGCCTCGGCGCGATCTCCGAAGAGCGCGGCGAACGCGCTGTCTGCGTCCGGCGTGCCGTCGCTGACGCGGTGGTGGGTGCGCACCGCGCCGCTCGCGCGCGCGGGGGCGCGACCGCGCGGCAGGCCGGACGTCGGCAGGCGCGGCGCGGGATGGCGCCCGGGCGACAGCGCGAGGAAGTTCGCGATCAACAGCTCGCCGTGCTCCGTGCCGACCGACTCGGGGTGAAACTGCACGCCCCAGGCCGGGCGCTCGCGGTCGCGGATCGCCATGAGCGTGCCGTCCTGCGCCCACGCGATCGCCTCGAGCTCGGGGGGCAGCGCGGGCTCGACGACGAGCGAGTGGTAGCGCACCGCGCGAAAGCCCTGCGGGATTCCGGCGAAGAGCGGGTCGCCCGCGTGAAAGACGGTGCTGATGGCGCCGTGGACGACGTCGCTCCCGCGCACGACGTTCGCGCCGCGCACGTGCGCGAGGCCCTGATGGCCGAGGCAGACGCCGAGGACCGGCACCGCGCCCTGCATGAGCACGTCGCGGCAGATCCCGAGGTCGCGCGCGCGCTCGGGGCGGCCCGGGCCGGGGGAGATGACGATCCGGTCCCAGTGGTGGCGCGCGAGCCGCGGCCACGGCAGCTCGTCGTTGCGCACGACGACGGGCTCCTCGCCCGCGACCCGCGCGATGAGCTGATAGAGGTTGAACGTGTACGAGTCGTGGTTGTCGATCAACAGCGTCGTCACGGGACGGAGAGGTTAGGCAGTTGGCAGACCCTGGGACCGTCCTGCGCTTCACCGCCGCCGGGCTGGTCGCCGCGGGCGACGCACCGGCCGCGCCGCTGCTCGTCGCGGACTCCTGGCTCGTCGCCGACGGCGTCGTGCGCGCCGGCGGCGCGCACTGGGCGCGCTTCGGCGCCTCGTGCGCCGCGGCGGGCGCCGACGCGGCGCTGCTCGCAGCGTTCCGGCGCGCCGTGACGGCGACCGTGCCCGCCGCCGGGCGCTGGTTTCCGCGTGTCGAGCTGACGGCGCAGGGGCTCGCGCTGCGGTTGCGGCCGGCGCCGCCCGCCGCGGAGCTCGCGACGGTCGTCGCGGCGCCGCCCGGAGACCCCCGCCGCGCCCCGCGGGTGAAGGGGCCAGACCTCGAGCTGCTTCTGGTGCTGCGCGAGCGCGCGCACGAGCGGGGCGCCGACGAGCTGCTGCTCTGCGACGAGGACGGCGCGCTGCGCGAGGGCGCGCTCAGCAGCCTGCTGTGGTGGGAGGACGAGGTGCTCTGCACGACCCCCGACGAGCACACGCTGCCGGGCGTGACGCGCGGCCTGCTGCTCGCCCACGCGCGCGCTCACGGGATCGAGGTTCGAGTGCGCTCGCCGCGACCGGCCGAGCTGGCGGGCCGGGAGGTCTGGCTGACGAGCGCGCTGCACGGCATCCGCGCCGTGAGCGCGTGGCTCGAGCCCGCGCAGCCCGCGGGAGGGCCGTTGCGGGCCGGGGCCTGGCGCGCCGCCGCGCTGGCGCGCGCGGACCGCTGAGGTCCGCGCGCGTCGGCCGCGGGGGCGTCAGTGGATGAAGCCCTCGCCCGTCTCGAGCAGCGACTTCAGGCTCGAGAGCACGAACGGCCAGCCGCCGCCCGCCCCGCGGTCCTCCCAGTTGCCGGCAAGGAGCTCGGCGAGCTGCGTCGCGCCCTCGAGCTCGTGCGTGATCGTCAGCCGCGAGCGACCGTTGATCTCGACGATCTCATACGTCAGGCGCGTGAAGCCCTGCGCCGCCATGTCGTCGTCCATGACCATGCGGAAGGTGTGCACGAGCTTGTGCGGCGCGTCGGCCTCGAGGACCTCGCCGTCGATCGCGACGTCCGGCGCGCCGAAGTCGCGCATCTCCTGTGAGGTGTAGGCGACGTACTTGCCGCCCGGGCGCAGGTCGTACGTGCCCCGGCCGCCGTAGCCGTACCTCGCCGTCCACTCGGGATCGGTGATCGCCGTCCAGATCGCCTCCGGCGTCGCCCTGATGTAGATCCGGTGCACCTGCGTCGTGACTGCCTGCTCGGTCATGGTCGTCATCCCGTCTTCTCCAGTTCGTTCTTGAGGTCGGCGAGCGCCGACACCTGGCGCTCGGTGTACTTGTCGATCCAGCGGTCGTGGATGAGCCGGATCGGGACCGGGTTGAGGAAATGCAGCTTCTCCCGGCCGGACCGCCGTGGGACCACGAGCCCTGCGTCCTCCAGGACGCGCAGGTGCTTCATGACCCCGAAGCGCGTCATCTCCAGCTCGGACTCGAGCTCGGTGAGCGTGCGGCCGTCGCGCTCGAAGAGCCGGTCGAGGAGGAAGCGACGCGTGGGGTCGGCGAGCGCCCTGAACACGAGGTCGTCGTCGGTCATGGGTTCAGAATAGGTGACCAAATGGTCACATGTCAAGCGCGAGGGGTGCGAGACTGCGCCATGGCCGACGTCCCGTACGACGCGCTCGCGGAGATCTACGACTGGTTCGTGCCCGAGGCGCTGCTGTCACCGCGCGGATGCGCCGACGCGTTCGCGGCCGTGACCGACGATCTCGCGCCGGGCAGCCGCATCCTGGACTGCGCTGCCGGCGCGGGCACGCTGGCGGTCGGGCTCGCGCTGCGCGGCCTGGAGGTCGTCGCGACGGACGCGAGCGCTGCGATGGTCCGGCGAACGCGGCGCCTGGCCGACGAGCAGCGCGTCGAGCTGCGCGCGCTGACACTCGCGTGGGAGCAGCTCGACGAGGCGGGCTTCAAGGACGCCTTCGCGGCGGTCTTCTGCGTGGGCAACTCGCTCGCCCACGCGGCCGGGCGCGAGGCTCGCCGCGCCGCCCTGACCGCGATGGCCGGGGTGCTGCGCCCGGGCGGGGTGCTCGTCCTGACCTCGCGCAACTGGGCGCGGATCCGCGCGCGCGGCCCCGCCGTCGACGTCGCAGAGCGCATCGTCGCCCGCGGTGGCCGTCGCGGGCTGACGATCCACGCCTGGTTTCTCGCCGCGGGCTGGGACGAGCGCCACGAGCTCGACGCCTCGGTCGCGATCCTGGGCGACGACGGCCGCGTCGAGCGCCACGGCGAGCGCCTCGCCTTCTGGCCGTTCACCCACGAGATGCTCGACGAGGACCTCGCCGCCGCGGGCCTGCGACCCGCGTCCAGCACGTTCGCGCCCGGCGTCGAGCGCTACCGCGTCACGGCCCGCCGCCCGGCCTGACGCCCGCTCAGCCGCCGCCCTGCCTGCGCACGGCGTCGCGCAGCGCCTGAACCTCGTCGAGCAGCTCGCGCTGGCGGCGGATCACGTCGTCGAGGCGCCGCTCGACGTCGCCGCCCGCCGGCGTGGTCGACGTTCCGGTCCCCGCCGCGGGCGCGGGGGTCGTGCTCGTGCTCGTGCTCGGGGTCGTCGCCGGCGGCGATGCGGCCGGCGCGCCACCGGAGACGGCATTGTCACCGGGCACCTCGCCCGTCTCGATGTAGCGGCGCGTCTTGATGTCCGCCTGCGGGTCGGTGTCGTTGTTGAAGATCGCCACGAGCTTGTTCGTCTCGGCGTCCACGACGACCGTCTTGGAGACCGCGTTGGCGGACTCGGGGATGATCGAGGCGAGGTAGACGAGATGCCCGGCGACGAAGACCGGCCGCGGCTCGACGACGCGGAAGTTGCCCGTCGCGCCGGCGCGGTTGCCGAAGTCGACGCCCGGGATCGCGACGGTCCGCACGGTCTGCAGCGCGCGCACGTTGCCGCTGAGCGACTGGTTGCGCGGGACGCGCCAGATGCGCGTGTGGCCGGTCACGGCGTCGGTGAGGAAGATCGCGCTGGCGGCGAACGCGCGGCCGTAGGGCTCGGCGACGGTCACCCACTGGCGTCCGAGGCCCTCGTCGCCGAAGTCGACGAGGTAGGGCTGGCGGTTGGTCTCCGTGTCGGCGATCTGCGTCTGGTCCTCGTGGACGAACCACGTGTTCCAGACGCCCTTCTTGTACTGATAGGCGTCCTGCAGCCGGCGGGCCTGCGTGTCCGGGAAGATCCGCCCGCTGCGCGCGAGCTCGGGCCGCCGCGCGGCCTCCTGCGGCGACAGGTCCTCGATCGTGCCGTCGGGCGCGACGACGAACACGCCGCCGAGGACGGGCCTGCGGATGAGCCAGCCCTTGTACTCGAGGTAGGGCACGATGATCCGCACGCCCTCGGGCGTCGGGATGCCGACGGGCTCCTCGAGACTGATCAGGAAGCGGCGCTTGAGCAGGCGCCAGCGCAGGTTGTCGGTGATCTGCAGGCCGGGCGCGACCTGCAGCTCGGCGTCCGTCGTGACGAGGGCGCGCGCGGTGTTCTCCGCGTCGAGCTGCGCGAGCCCCTCGCTCTTCTTGCTGAAGATCCGGAAGGCGCCCTGGGGCGTGCGCAGCGCGGTCCACACGAGGCCCTTGTCGGTGTTGACGATGCGGAAGTTCGTCAGCGTCTCGGTCGGCGAGTTGAAGCCGCTGGAGGCGTTCTGCTCGGCGACCTCGCGCGGCACGAGGCGCACGAGGCCGCCCGGCGGCAGGCCGGAGATCGACTCGTAGGTCGTCGCGTTGACGATCGCGCGCCCGACGAGCGGCCCGTTGAACCCGGCGCCCAGGACGAAGAGCACGAACGCCAGCACGGGGAAGGCGAGCAGCCAGCCGGGCGGGCGGACGCCCGTGCGCAGGTCCTCGAGCGTCGTCCAGCTGCGCTGGGCGCGGCGCAGCAGCACGGCGCCGGCCACGAGCAGCGCCAGGGGCGGCAGCCAGACGATCGGCGCCGTCCAGAAGAACATCGCCAGGCCATGCCAGATCGGCCGCACGAGCCAGAGCACGACGAGGGCGACGATCGCCATTGCGATCGGCGCCGGATGGACGTTGGGGAGCTGGGGGCGGCGCACGTGCGAGCTGATTATCCTCGCCGCATGCTGGCCCGCCGCCCGGCGTGGCTGCCGGAGCTGCTCTGGGTCCTTGGCACGGCGCTCGCGGCGACGGTGGTGACGATCATCGACCTGGAGCTCTGGGACGCGTCGATGAGCATCCCGCTGCAGGCGCCGATCAACGATTCGTCGTTCTTCCTCGCCTCGGTCAAGGACGTGGTCGAGCACGGCTGGTTCTGGCACAACCCGCAGCTCGGCGCACCCCTCGGGCAGTCGAACTTCGACTTCGCCGCGTCGTTCGGGGACGCCGCCCACTACGCGCTCATCCGCATGATCGCGATCTTCGTCCACGACCCGGTCGCGGTGTTCAACGCGTTCTTTCTGCTCTGTTTCCCGCTCGTCGCGGTCACGGCGTTCCTCGTGCTGCGCGACCTCGGCGCCGCCCGGCTCGCGGCGCTCGTCGCGGCCGTGCTCTACGCCTTCCTGCCCTACCACGTGCTGCGCGGCCAGAACCACCTCTTCCTCGCGGCCTACTATGCGGTGCCGCTGGGGGTCTGGCTCGTCGTCGCGCTCGCGGAGGGCCGGACGCTGCTGGACCGCCACGACCGGCGGCGGACGGCGATCACGCTGCTGGTGTGCGTCGTCGTCGCGTCGGCATCGAACTACTACGCGGTCTTCGCGGCGCTCGCCCTGCTGCTCGTCGTGCCCCTCGTCGCCGTGGCGCAGCGCTCGCGCGCGATGGTCGTCCAGGGGGCGCTCGTGCTCGCGGCGATCGGGGTCGTGTTCGCCCTCTGCCACGCCCCGGCCGTCATCTACGCCCACGAGCACGGCCGCAACACCGCGATCGCCGAGCGCTCGCCCGCCGAGAGCGAGGACTTCGGGCTGAAGCTCACGCAGATGGTGCTCCCGCGCCCGGACCACCGCCTCGAGGCGCTCGCGCGCCGTGGTCGGGCATACGAGGCCCGCACGGTGCTCAAGGCCGAGGGCTTCTCGCCCTCCCTGGGGATCGTCGCGACGGTGGGGCTCGTGGTCGCCGTGGTCGTCCTGCTGATCACGGGCCTGGGCAGCCGGAGCGCGTCGGTGCTGCGCCGGCGGGTGTCGATCGCGGGCGCCGTCGCGCTCGCGTCGTTCCTCGTCGGGACGACCAGCGGGATCTCCGCGCTGATCGCCTTCGAGCTGACGTCGCAGGTGCGCGGCTGGAATCGCATCGCGCTGCTCATCGCCTTCGCCTCGCTGCTGGTCGTCGCGCTGCTGCTGACGCGGCTGCGAGAGCGGCTGCACGCGCGCGGGCGCCCGAGCTGGATCTGGCCGGCCCTCGTGGCGGCGGTCGGCATCTTCGGCGTGCTCGACCAGACGTCGGGCCGTGACGCTCCCGCCTACGCGGCGATCGCCTCGAGCTGGGGCAACGACGCGGCGTTCGTCCGCGGGATGGAGGACCGGCTGCCGGCCGGCACGCGCGTCCTGCAGCTCCCCTACGTGCCGTTTCCGGAGAACGGACTCGTCAACGGCATGCTCGACTACGACCTCTTCAAGGGCTACCAGCACTCCCATGACCTGCGCTGGAGCTACGGGTCGACGAAGGGCCGGGCGGCCGACTGGCAGGCGGGCGTGCAGGCGCTCGCGCCCGACGAGCTGGCGACCGCGGCGACGACGGCGGGCTTCGGCGCGATCTACGTCGATCGGGCGGGCTTCGTCGATCACGGCGCGGCCGTCGACGCCGCGCTGACGCGCGTCATCGGCGCCGGCCCGGCCGGCGCGTCGGCCGACGGGCGGCTGGACTTCTACGACCTGCGCCCGCTCGCCACGCGCGTCGCGGGGCGTACGACGCCGGCGGCGCGCGCGGTCCTGCGCGATGCCCTCATCCGCCCCGTCACCCTCGACTTCGGGCCCGGCTTCTCGTTCGCCGAGTTCGCCGGCGGCGCCCCGTTTCGCTGGGCCGCGCAGGATGCGCGGCTGCGGCTCACCAATCCGCTCGACCGCTCCCGGCGCGTGCGGCTCACGGCGGCGATCGCCGGCGGGGGCCCGCAGACCTCGACCGTCACGATCGGGCTCCCCGACGGCCGGACCCGGACGCTGACTGCGACGGACAAGGGCGCGGGGCTGGACATCTCCTTCGCGGTCGCGCCGGGAACGCAGACGCTGCGCCTGCACACGGAGGGTCCCGCAGCGCCCAACGCGGCGAACAACATCCGCGACCAGCGCCTGCGCGTCGTCAGCCCGCTGCTGCGCGAGGACGAGCTGTCGGCGGCGCGGCTGGCGAAGCTCGGCGCGCCGTAGCGCCCCCTACGCCGACAGCGCCCGGCGGACGGCGGCGCTGACGCGTGCGACGTCCGCGTCGGTCATGCCGACCCACAGCGGCAGCCGCACGAGGCTCGCCGCGGCGGCGTCGGTCACGTCCATCGGCCCGTGGACCCGCCCATGGCGCAGGCCCGCGGGCGCAGAGTGCAGCGGGACGTAGTGGAAGTAGGCGCTGATGCCGTCGCTCGCGAGCGTGGCGATGACCCTGTCGCGCGTCGCGCGGTCGCCGAGCCCCAGGCGGTAGAGGTGCGCGTTGTGGCGCATGCCCTCGGGCACCACGGGGCGGCGCACGAGCCCGCTCGCCTCGAGCGGCGCGAAGGCGGCGTGGTAGGCGTCCCAGATCGCCATCCGCGCGGCGTTGATCTCCGCGACGCGCTCGAGCTGCCCGGCGAGCAGCGCGGCGGTGAACTCGGACATGAGAAAGGACGAGCCCAGGTCGACCCAGCCGTAGTGGTCGACGTCCCCGCGGGCGAAGCGCCGCCGGTCGGTGCCCTTCTCCTGCAGGATCTCCGCGCGCGCGGCCAGGCGCTCGTCGTTGACGAGCAGCGCGCCGCCCTCGCCGCAGGAGACGTTCTTCGTCTCGTGGAAGGACAGCGTCCCGAGGGCGCCGAACGTGCCCAGCGCGCGGCCGCCGGCGCTCGCCCCGATGCACTGCGCCGCGTCCTCGACCAGCAGCAGCCCACGCTCGGCGGCCAGCGCGCCGAGCGCCTGCATGTCGCAGCCGATCCCGCCGTAGTGCACGGCGACGAGCGCGCGCGTCCGGTCGCCGACCGCGTCGGCCGCGCGGCGCGGATCGATGTTCAGCGTGTCGGGATCGACGTCGACGAAGACGGGCGTCGCGCCGCGCAGCACGAACGCGTTGGCGGTCGAGACGAAGGTGAACGACGGCATCACGACCTCGTCGCCGGGCCCGACCTGCGACAGCAGCGCCGCCATCTCCAGCGCGCCCGTGCAGGAATGCGTCATGAGCACGCGCGGCGAGCCGGTCAGCTCGCCGAGCAGCTGCTCGCAGCGCGTGGTCTGCGCCCCGTTGCCGCCGGTCCAGCCGCCGGCGATGACGGCCGCGATCGCCGCCGCCTCGTCGCCGGTGCTGTAGGGGCGGTTGAACGGCAGGCGCTCGCCGGTCATCGCCCGCCGCCGGCCAGGACGTAGACGTGCTCGCGCCCGCCGGGCGCCGGCCCGGAGTGCAGGATCGCCGGGGCGAAGCGCGCCATCAGCGCCCGCAGCGAGTCGGCGTCGAAGCGCTGCTCCTGCGCACCGGCGCCGGTCGCGGCGCCGCCGGCGGCCAGGCGCGCGACCGGGCGCAGGCGGCTGGAGGCGAGGTTGCGGACGGGCTCGGCGATCACGACGCGCTCCAGCGCGGCGGCCATCATCCGCTGCACCATCGCGGCCGCCTGCGGCTCGGGCAGGAAGTGGTAGAGGCTCGCCTGCATGACGACCACGTCGGCGCGCGGCAGCTCGGCGGTGGCGACGTCCGCCCGCCGGGCGTCGATGCCGCGCCGCCGCAGGCGCTCGACGAAGCGTGCGTTGGCGTCGAGACCGACGTACGAGCGGGTGCGCCCGCGCAGCTCGCGCAGGTACATCCGTGCCGGGCCGCAGCACAGCTCGAGGACGCTCGCGCCGTCGGGCACGTGCTCGGCGACCGCTGCATCGCGCGCGTCGTAGTAGCGTCCGTACAGCACGCGCATCGCGAGGCCGTAGCCCCAGGCGCTGCGGTAGATGAGGCTCTCGGGCAGACGCGCGAGGATAGCCACCGCGGAGCCCTCCGTGATCGAGCTCAGCGTCGTCATCCCCGTCTACAACTGCGCCGGCTGCCTGCGCGAGCTGCACACGCGCCTGACGGCCAGCCTGGTCGAGGTGACGCCCGAGTACGAGATCGTCCTCGTCGACGATCGCTCGACCGACGGCGCCTGGGACGTCCTGCGCGAGCTGGCCCGCGAGGACCCGCGCCTGCGCGTCGTGCGCCTGAGCCGCAACTTCGGCCAGCACGCGGCGATCACCGCGGGCCTGGCGCGCTCGACCGGCAACTGGACCGTCGTCATGGACTGCGACCTGCAGGAGCCGCCGGAGGAGATCCCGCGGCTGTACGCCAAGGCGCAGGAGGGCTACGAGATCGTCCGCGCCGTGCGCGAGGGCCGCCGCCACCCGGCCTTCCGCCGCATCTCCGCGACGATCTACCGCCGGATGCTGAGCGAGCGCGAGGGCGAGATCGAGTTCTCGACGCTCTCGATCATCTCGCGCAAGGTCGTCGACACGTTCCTGCTGCTGCGTGACCGCGACCGCGAGTACCAGCTCGTCCTGGACTGGCTGGGCTTCAGCCAGGCGTCGATCACGTTCGCGCACGCCGAGCGCGCCGGCGACTCGCCGAGCACGTACGGCCTGCGCGAGCTCGTCGGCGTCGCGCTGGACGGCATGTTCTTCCGCACGACCGTCCTGCTGCGCTGGATCGTCTTCGCCGGCTTCTGCGTCGCCGCGGTCGGGGGCGTGATGGCGATCTACGCGGTCTTCTCGCGCTACGTCGAGGACACGCCGCCGGGCTACACGAGCATCGTCGTCCTGCTGCTGCTGCTGAGCGGGTTCATCATCATCGCGCTGGGGATCGTCGGGCTCTACATCGGCCGGATCTTCGATCAGGTCAAGGGCCGCCCGCTGTTCGTCGTCGACGAGCAGATCGACGGCGCGCGCCTGCACTCGCTCGACCACGATCGCTAGTGGACGACGAGCTCGAGCGCTGGACGTTCGACGCCGAGGAGCGCCACTGGTGGTACCGCGGTCGCCGGCGCGTGCTGGCGGCGGTGCTCGACGGCCTCGGGCCGGCCCCGGGCCTGCGCATCCTGGACGCCGGCTGCGGCTCGGGGCGCAACATGGCCGACCTCGCGCTGCGCGGCACCGTCGCCGGGCTCGAGCTTGCGCCGTCCTCGCTGGAGGTCGCCCGTGCCCGCGACGTCGGCGAGGTTCGCGCCGGCTCGCTCGAGGAGCCGCTGCCCTTCGCCGACGACGCGTTCGACCTCGCCGTCGCGCTCGACGTGCTCGAGCACCTGCGCGACGACGCTCCCGCGTGGCGCGAGCTCGCCCGCGTGGTCGCGCCGGGCGGCCGCCTCGTCGTCACCGTGCCGCAGTACGACTGGCTGTGGGGAGAGCACGACGTCGTCTCCCATCACCATCGCCGTTACACGCGCCGGCTGTTGGTGCAGCGGGCGGCGCCGGCGGGCTGGGCGCCCGAGCGGCTGACGGCGTTCAACACGACGCTGCTGCCGGCGATCGCGGCCGTGCGCCTCGTGCAGCGCCTGCGCCGCAGCGCCGCGCCCGCCGACGATCTCGCGCGCACCCCGCAGGGCGCGGTCAACGCGGTGCTGGAACGCGTCCTGGCATCAGAGGCCGCATGGATCGCACGCGGGCATGACCTGCCCGTGGGCGTGTCGCTGCTGGCGGTCCTGCGGCGCACGTGAGCAGGACGCCGGCGCAGATCAGCCGCAGACGTGCGGCCTCCTCGTAGGTCGCCATGCGGTTGGCCCAGCGAGCGGGCGCGCCGTAGCCGGCAAGCAGAGCGCGCCGCAGCACCGTCGCAAGGGCCGGGTCCACCGCGGCGGTGATGTGGGCCGTCAGGCCGGCCAGGTCGATGACCGGGTCGCCGAGCGTGGTGCACGGCGGCAGCGCGATGACCGCGCGGCCGTCGTTCGTCAGCAGGATCTGGTCGAGGTCGAGGTGGCCGTGGATGACCCGCCGCGGCGGCGTACGCAGCGCCACGAGCTCGTCGAGCGCCACGCGCCCCTCCTCCCCGATGGCCGCGTAGACCGCCGGCGCCCGCCAGATCACGTTCTCGAGCTGCGTCGTCAGCATCTGCGCCTCGTCGCGCGGACCCCGGATGTCGCACCCCGCGGCGGGCGGCAGGGGCTGCGCGTGCAGACGGCGCAGCTGGGTTCCCGCCAGGCGCACCGCCATGACCGCGCCGGGATGCATGAGCACCTCGCGCAGGGTTCGAGCGCCGGCGGCCGGCTCCGGCTGATCGGGAGGTCCGTCGGAGGTCGCGGATGGGTTGCGCAAGGGGTCCTTTCCGGGCGAGGCGGACGCGCCGGTCGGGCGCGTCATGAGTGAGACGCCTCGGGGACGCCCGGGATCACGGACGACAAACGTCTTAAGACCAAGGTCGCGCGAGGTGTGCCAGGACTGCCCCGCCCCACGGGCCGAAATCCGGTGTCTTGCATGGCACGTCGCTCGTAGCCTCGGTCGATGGTGGTCGTCCTGGAGCTCGAGGCACGGCGGCCGCGCGGGCCCGCGCGCGCCGAGCTGACCGGGTTCGCCGGGCCGGCCCTGCTTGCGCGGGAGTCCGACGAGCGGCTCGCCGAGCTCGTCCGCGAGGGCGACGAGAACGCGTTCGCGGCGATCGTCGCGCGCTACCGCGCGCCGCTCGAGCGCCACTGCCGCCGGACGCTCGCGCCCTCGCGCGCCGAGGACGCCCTGCAGCAGGCGTTCGCCAACGCCTACGTCGCGCTCTCGCGCGGCGCCCGCCCGCAGGCGCTGCGCCCGTGGCTCTACGGGATCGCCCGCAACAGCTCGATCGACGGGCTGCGCGACCGCCAGGGCGAGGGCCTCGAGGAGGCCTGCGACCTCGGCACGGGCGCGCAGACGCATGAGATCGTCGCCGGCCGCGAATCGCTGCGGTCGGTCGTGCGGGCAGTCGTCGGACTGCCCGCCCGCCAGCGCGAGGTGCTCGTGCGCCAGGAGTTCGAGGGCCGCAGCCAGGAGCAGATCGCGGTCGAGCTGGGGCTGACGACCGGCGCCGTGCGCCAGCTCGCCCATCGCGCCCGCACGACCGTGCGCGCGGCCGCGGCGGCGCTCGTACCGGCACCGCTGTGGCGTCTGCTGCCGTGGCAGCTGAGCCCCGCCGGCGGCGGCGAGATCGCGGTGAGCTCGGCCCTCGGCGCGTTTGCCGGCAAGGGTCTCGTCGTGCTGCTGATGGCCGGCGCCGCGGGCGGCGCCGTCGAGCTCTCCTCGGCTGCACAGCCGGCCGCGCCCGCCGGAAGGGTCGCGGGCGCACATGTCGCTCGTGCTGCGCTCCCCGCGGGCGCGGGGACGAGCGGCGCCACCGGTGGTCGCTCCGGCTTGCCGGTCCCCGCCGCCATCGCGATGCTGGGCGGACGGGCAGCCGCCGGGCAGCGCGGGGCGGCGGGGAGCGGCAAGGCACCGGCCGGCGGCGAGCGCGCGCCGGCCGCGGACTCCGATCCCGCCCTCCCGGGCGAGGACCCCGCCGGTGGCTCGTCGGCGGACGTGCCCGCCGCCGCCGGCGCCGGTCATCGCGACGATCCGGCCGCGGCGCCGGCGACCGAGGCGCACGCCGCCGAGCTCTCCGGCTCCCATGAGCCGGGCAGCTCGGCCGACACCTCCGATCAGCACGCGACGCACGAGCCGGCCGACGACGCCGGCGAGGACGCCCCCGACGTCGACGGGCCCGATCCCGTGGACGTTCTCGAGGACGAGTCCGCGCCGCCGGCGCAGATCGGCGCCGCCGCCGACAGCGAGGACACGGATCCGCCCGGCGCCAACCGCGGCTCGAGCATGCCCGTCGCGGTGTCTGCGCCCGAGCCGTCCGCGTCGGGCTCCGGCGGCTGACCGCGGCAGCGCGCCCGGAGGCATCCGCGCGTTTGGCGGGCGCGGTCGGCGAGGTATCCCGCGAGGGACCTTTGCGAACGAACCGCCGACCGAGGAGGTACCGATGTCCGAGCGCTTTGCTCGCGGCGCAGTGCAGGATGGCCAAGGGGCCGACCATGCCAAGGAGCTGCCGATCGGCGATCTGATCACGCGCGTCACCGAGCAGACGTCGCGGCTCGTACGCGAGGAGATGCAGCTCGCGCGCCTGGAGATGCAGGAGAAGGCCAAGCATGCCGGCGTCGGCATCGGGATGTTCGGCGCCGCCGGGATCGTCGCGCTGCTCGGCGTCGCGACGCTCGTCGCGATGCTCGTCCTCGTGCTCGCGACCGCGATGGACGCCTGGCTTGCCGCGCTGATCGTCGGCGTCGTACTGCTCGGGCTGGCCGGAGTGATGGGGCTCGCCGGCAAGAAGCAGGTCGCCGAGGGCTCGCCGCCCGTTCCCGAGCAGGCGATCGAGAGCGTCCACGAGGACATCGACGAGATCAAGACCAGGAGCCACCGATGAGCGCCGCCGACGAGCCGGACACGATTGCGGAGGCCCGGGCCGAGGTCGAGCGCACACGCGAGGAGCTCGGCGACACCGTCGAGGCGCTTGCCTACAAGGCCGACGTCAAGGCCCGCGCGCACGACAAGGTCGACGAGGTCAGGGCCCAGGCCGCCGAGAAGGTCGACGAGATCACGACGCAGCTCGGCGACACGACCGAGGGGGTCAGGGCCAAGGCGGCGGAGACCGTCGGGCGGGCGGGTGCCGCCGACGCGCGCAGCATCCCGCCCGCGGCGATCGTGGGGATCGCGTTCGCGGGGCTGTTCGCCCTCGTCTTCGCGATGCGACGGCGCGGCTGAGCGCGCATGACCGACCAGACCCGGCGGCACCCGGCGCACGCGGAGCCCGAGCCGCCGTTTCCCGAGCAGGGGCAGGACCCGCCCGGGCGCGAGGGCGAGCTGCGGCCGCTCGCCGACCATGGCGGCACAGCTACGTCGGCCACGGCAGGCTGACCGACCGCGTGGCGCTGATCACCGGCGCGGACTCCGGCATCGGCCGCGCCGTCGCGCTCGCCTTCGCCCGCGAGGGCGCCGACGTCGTGCGCTCCTATCTGCCATCGGCCCGTGTACGACGGGGCTCGCGCAGGAGGTCGCCGAGCGGGGCATCCGCGTCAACGCGGTCGCGCCCGGTCCGATCTGACGCCGCTCGTGGCGATGAGCTTCGAGGCCGAGAAGATGGCGCACTTCGGCGAGGAAACGCCGCTCGGGCGACCTGGGCAGCCGGGCGAGCTCGCGCCGCTGTACGCGTTCCCGCGAGCGAGGACTCGCGCTACGTCAGCGCGAGGTGGTCGGGGCGACGGGCGGCAAGCCGCTGCACTGATCGCCGGCGCGACTCCTTGCAGCCGTCATGATCCGTGCAGATGGGCGATGAGTGGCAGCCGCTGCCCTACGAGGCATGGAGCGCGACGTGCGACACGCTGCACGCGCACACGCAGGTGCTCGGCAAGCTCGCGGCGGCGCTCGCGCCGCCGGAGCCCGAGCTCCAGCATGCGGCGCTGCGGCTGAGCGCGCGCGGCTGGGAGACCGGGCTGCTGCCGGCGCCGGACCGGTCGGGGGCGCTCGTCGTCGCGCTCGACCTGCAGGCGCACGAGGCGGTGGTGGAGCACAGCGGCGGGCGCACGCGGCGCGTCGCGCTGGCGCCCGACCGCCCGGTCGGGCAGGTGACGCGGGAGGTGCTCGCGGGGGTGCGCGAGCTCGGCGGCGAGGTGCAGCTCGATCTCACCCCGCAGGAGACGCCCTGGACGACGCCGCTCGACGAGGACGCGGAGCACGCCGGCTATGACCCGGAGCAGGTGCGGTCGTACTTCGCGGTGGCGACGCGCGTCGCGCTCGTCCTGGCCGAGGTTCGCGCGCCCTACCGTGGCCGCTGCACCCCCGTCAACGCGTGGTGGGGGTCCTTCGACCTCGCCGTCAACCTCTTCTCCGGCAGGCCCGCCGAGCCGCCGTCCGACGACTTCATCATGCGCAATGCGATGGACGCCCAGGAGGTCGCGCTGGGATGGTGGCCGGGCGATCCGCGCTACCCGAAGGCGGCGTTCTACGCCTACGCGCACCCGGCGCCCGATGGCTTCGCGGGCGCGGAGCTCGAGCCCGCCGCCGCGCGCTGGGACGCCGACCTCGGCGAGTACCTCCTGGACTGGGACGACGTGGCGGCGGCCGACGACCCGCACGCGACGGCGGTCGCGTTCGCGCGCGCCGCGTTCCAGCACGCCTGCATCGCCTGCGACTGGGATCCCGCGCTCGCAGCGAGCGCTCGCGGGACGCCCCCGCCGATCCGCTGAGCGCTTCTAGCCGCGGTCGACGTGCTCGCAGCCGCGGACCGTGTCGCGGCTGTCGACCGTCGCGCGGTCCGATCCGCTGCCGCAGTCGACGACGTCCGCGGTGCCGTCCAGGGCGTTGAGGCGATCGCGGCCCGCTCCGCCGTAGAGGCGGTCGCGGTCGAAGCCGCCGGTCAGCCGGTCGTCGCCGTCGCCGCCCTTGAGCAGGTCGCGGCCGCGCCCGCCCTCGAGCGTGTCGGCGCCGGCGCGCCCGTAGAGGCGGTCGTCTCCGGTGCGGCCGTAGAGCAGGTCGTCGCCCGCACGGCCGTCGAGGACGTCGTCGCCCTGTTCGCCCTCGAGGTGGTCGCTCCAGATGCCGCCGGCGATGACGTCGTTGCCGGCGCGACCGAGGACGAGATAGGGGATGTCGTCGGCGACGAGGCCCGGGATCGGGCCGAAGTTGCTGTCGCCCTCGCCCAGCCGGCGGACGGTGCGCTTGATGGTCGCGCCCTCGGAGCGGTGGGCGCGCGCGAGCTCGGTCGCGGCGTTGGCCCACGTCGCGGCGAGATCGGCGTGCTGGTAGGTGTAGTCGTCCAGGAGGAAGACCTCGCAGTCGCGCAGGCCGCGCAGCGACTGCTGCGTCGCGGCGTGCACGACGTCGTGGCCCGGGCCGCAGTCGACCTGCTCGCTGAAGGCCCGCGTGCCCTCGAAGAGGACGTCGTCGCCGTCGCCCAGCGAGACGATGTCCGGGATGTCGCCGCTGGACACGATGTCGTCGCCGGGGCCGGCGTCGATGTGGTCCTGGCCGCCCGCGCCGTCGATGCGATCGTCGCCCGGCCCGCCCTCGAGGGTGTCCGAGCCCGCGCCCCCGCGCAGGATGTCGTCGCCGTCGCCACCGCGGACCAGGCGGTCGTCGCCGCGGCCGCCGTCGACGTCGTCGTCGCCGGGTCCGCCGTCGAGCAGCAGCTCGTTGCCGAAGCCCGCGACGATCGCGTCCGCGCCGCTGCCGCCGCGCACGACGTCGTCGCCGTCGCCGCCCTCCAGGAGGTCGGCGCCGGAGCCCCCGTCGAGTCGGTCGTTGCCCGTCCCGCCGGTCAGCCGGTCCGCGCCCGTGCCCCCGAAGAGACGGTCGTCGCCTGATCCGCCGAGCAGGCGGTCGGGTCCGCCGAGCCCGAAGAGGCGGTCCTGCGCCGACCCCGACGACAGCCTGTCGGCGAGCGCCGTGCCGCGCAGCACGTCGTCGCCGCGACCGCCGAGGAGGATGCGGGCGTTCGCCGTCGCAGCGGTGCCTGCGAGCAGCAGGCACACGATCACGAAGAGGAGGCGCCGCATCGCCTCAGCATCGGCAGACGCGCCCCGTTGCATGACTGCTGAGCACCCCCGACCGTCTACGGCCACTCAAGCTCTGGGCCAGGGCGTCGATACGAGCAGACGCAGTGCGGTGGGCCAGGCCAGGTCATCGACGGCCGGTTCTCGATGCACAGCAGTGAAGGGTGTACATGCCTCAGGTGAAGAAGCCGTCCCAGCAATGGACGACCAGGGCTGTTGCAGGACTGATCGCGGCGACGATGGCGTGCTTTGCGCTGATCGGCGCCGGTGTGGCCCAGGCGGGCGCCGTGCTCAGCAACGGCACCGTCGAGCTCGGTGTCAACGATGCCGGCCAGCTGAACTTCGGCAACCGCGGCGTCTACTACGTCGCGACCGCGCACGACGGCACGCGAGCAGGCTGTCCCTGCGAGGGCTGGGGGGCCGGGAACGAGGATCAGGACCCCGCCAAGCGCTTCTCGGGCTACGCCAACCAGTCACAGGGCGTCTCGGGCGTCACGCAGGAGAGCTTCACCTCGGACGCGATGACGGCGACCTCGACGACCAGCGTCGGCAACGGCCGCCTGAGGGTGGAGCACGAGTTCGCGCCCTTCGCCGGCTCCGAGGACCTCTACGAGGTCAAGGTCACGCTGACGAACCTGACGGACGAGGCCCTGGGTGACGTGCGGTACACGCGGCTCATGGACTGGGACATCGAGCCCACCCCGTTCAGCGAATTCGTGACGGTTCGCCGGGGGACCACGCCGGCGCTGCTGTTCTCCAACGACAACGGCTTCGAGAGCAACGACCCGCTCCGTGAGAGCGAGCCGAGCCCGCAAGTAGCGGACACGCAGAACGTCGACTTCACAGATTCGGGGCCGACCGACCACGGCGCGCTGTTCGACTTCGGCTTCGGCGCCCTGGACCCGGGCGAGAGCACGACGTTCACGATCTTCTACGGCGCCGCCGGGACCACCGCCGACGCCGACGCGGCGATCTCGGCCGCGGGCGCCGAGCTCTACAGCTACGGCAAGCCGAACAACGGCGGTGCGCCCAACAATGCGCTGAACACCTTCATCTTCGGGTTTCGCGGCCTCGGCGGCAGGCCGATCATCCCGCCGAAGCTCACCCTGACTCCGAAGCTCGCGGCAACCGATATCGACACGCCCCACACGGTCACGCTCCTGGTGCGTGACTCCGCGTTGGATGCGGTCCCGGGAGCGCCGGTCGCCTTCGGCGTCACCGGCGCAAACCCCCGGGCGGACACGTCGGTGACCACCGACGCCGCCGGCGAGGCCACCTTCACCTACACGGGCACGGTCGCCGGGCGCGACACCATCCGGGCGTGCCTGGATGGCGACGGCGACGGCGTCTGCAGCTCGACGGAGGTCACGGTCCGCGCCCGGGTCGACTACGAGGACCCGATCCAGCCGAAGACCCTGATCGACTCCGGTCCCGCGGACGAGGCGCTCATCGCCGACGCGACCCCGACGTTCGAGTTCTCGGCTTCGACGGCTGAATCGACATACGAGTGCCGGGTGGACGCCGACGAGTTCGCGCTGTGCACCTCCCCCGTCACGCTCGACCTGAGCGATGGTGAGCACACGTTCGAAGTGCGGGCCACCGCCGGCGCCAACACGGACGCGTCGGCTGAGACGCGGACCTTCACGGTCGACACGACCGCGCCGCAGACCACGATCGACGCCGGGCCTGCGGACGGTGCGGCGATCGCCGACAGCACGCCGGCTTTCGAGTTCTCCTCCGACGAGCCCGGATCGACGTTCGTCTGCGTCGTCGACGACGGCGACCCGCTCTCGTGCGACTCGCCATATGTGACCGATGAGCTCGCAGACGCCGAGCACACGTTCACGGTGACGGCCGTCGATCCAGCCGGCAATGTGGACCCGGCGCCCGAGCTGCGGACGTTCAGCGTCGACACGATCGCGCCACAGACCACGATCGACGCCGCGCCCGTCGACGGGTCGGTGATCACCGACAGCACCCCGGTCTTCGAGTTCACGTCGAACGAGCCTGGATCGACGTTCGAGTGCTCGATCGACGGTGGGGCATTCTCCTGCGACTCGCCGTTCACGCCTGATGGGCTCGCCGACGGTCCGCACACGATCGCGGTGACCGCCGCGGACGCCGCCGGCAACGCCGACCCCTCGCCCGCGAGCCGGGCGTTCACGGTCGATACAGCCGCCCCGCAGACCACGATCAGCAGCGGTCCGGCCGATGGCGCGACGACGCCCGATAGCACTCCCGCGTTTGCGTTCGCGTCCTCGGAGGCGAGCTCGACGTTCGCCTGCCGGGTGGATGCGGAGGACTTCGCGCCGTGCGCCTCGGGGCTTTCCACCGCCGCGCTGGGTGAGGGTGAGCACACGTTCAGCGTGCGGGCGACCGACGCTGGCGGCAACACGGACCCCTCGCCGGCGAGCCGGACGTTCACGGTCGACACGACCGCCCCGCAGACCACGATCAGCAGCGGTCCCGCGAACGGCGCGACGACGGCGGACAGCACGCCGACGTTCGAGTTCTCCTCCGGTGATGGTGGCGCGACGTTCGCGTGCAGCATCGATGGCGGCGGGACGTTCGCCTGCGAGTCGCCGTTCACGCCGTCGGCCCTCGCCGACGGTGCGCACACGTTCGCGGTGACCGCAGCCGACGAAGCCGGCAACACCGACCCCTCGCCGGCGAGCCGGACGTTCACGGTCGACACGACGGCGCCGCAGACGGCGGTCGGAGGCGGCCCGCAGGAGGGTGCGACGACGTCCGACAGCACGCCGGCGTTCGCGTTCTCCTCCGACGCCCCGGGCTCGACGTTCGAGTGCATCATCGACGGGGGCGCGGCGTTTGCGTGCCAGTCGCCGTACACGCCGGCCGCCCTCGCCGACGGTGAGCACACGTTCTCGGTGACCGCGACGGACAGCAGCGGAAACCGCGACGCATCCCCCACGATCCGGCGATTTACGGTCGACACGAGGCCCGTCCCCGTCGCGCTCGTCCCGCCGTCGAGCGCGCCGGCCGACGAAACCGCTCCGGCAGCGCCCGAGGCGCTGCTCCCGTGCGTGTCGCGGCGGAGGTTCTCGATCACGCTGCGCCCCGCAAGGGTGCGGCTGGTGTCCGCCGTCGTGCGGGTCAACCACAAGCGCGTGGCCATCCGCAAGAGCAGCCGACGACTGCGCGCGACCGTCGACCTCCGCGGCCTCGCGAAGGCCACGTACGCCGTGACCATCGACGCCCGCGATGCGCGGCGCCACCACTACCGCGAGACGCGCCGCTACCGGGTCTGCTGATCACCTGCCGCCCGATGCACGCGCATCGGGCGGCCGCGGCAGCAGGGGCGGATATCGTGACCGGCGTCATGGCCGTGTACCGCACGACGTTCCCGATCGCCGCCTCGAGCGAGGTGGTCTGGGGGGTGCTCGTCGATTTCGAGCGCTACCCCGAATGGAACCCGTCGCTCCCGTCGATCGCCGGAGACGTGCGGGTCGGGAGCGCCGTGTCGCTGACGCTCGGGATGCCCGGGAGGCCCTCGCCGAAGGTCAAGGCAGAGCTCACCGAGGTCGTTGCGCAGCAGCGCCTCGCGTGGCATGGCAACGCGGGAGCTGACTGGCTGTTCGCCGGCGACCGGCGGTTCATCATCGAGCCGGCGGCCGGCGACACGGTGCGCTTCACGCACGTGGAGGAGGTCCGCGGCCTCCTCTTCCCCCTGTTTCGCGCGGTGATGGGAAGCGCGATCCGGCGTCACCACGACGACCTGAACACCGCGCTGACGCGCCGCGCCGAGGAGCTGGCCGCGGGCGCCGCCGCTGCGTCGGTCACAACCGGTTGAACGGCGGCGGCACGTCGCCGCCGGCCGGCCTTGAGATCGACCGCGAAATGCGGATACGTTCGCGCTTCAAGCACAAGCCAAGCCGGATCGGAGGACAGTGATGCCGACCTACGTCGCCTTGATGGACTGGACCGAGCAGGGCGTCAAGAACTTCCGGGAGTCGGTCGACCGATACGAGTCGGCCAAGGCTCAGTTCGAGGAGCTGGGCGTTCGTCTGACGCAGGTCTATTGGACGATCGGCGAGCACGACCTGGTGGCCATCGCAGAGGCTGATGACGGGGAGACGATGGCTGCGGCGATGCTGGTGCTGGGCTCGCAGGGAAACGTGCGGACGACCACGATGCGCGCACTGAGCGCTGACGCGATGCGGGCGGTCATCGCCAAGACCGGCTGATCTGCACCAGCCGTCCCGCTGGCGGCGCGGCCACCGTCGCCGCCGCGCGGTTGCCACGCCATGGTGGCACTCGTAGAGCCGCCGCAGCCGGGGTCGGCACGGCAGGGGATATCGCAATGCATTTCGCGGCAGCGCAAGCGCGCGTGAAGGGCGCCACGCGGCCCGCGACCGCAGGGGCTATCAATTCCGCGCGGACACGCACATACTTCGCCGGCGAGATACCCACGAGAGGAGCGTCCGTGACGTCAGCGCAGCCAACGTACGAGCCGCCGGGTCCGGGCCCATGGGACATCGATGCTGTTCACTTCCCGCGCCCGGTCACCCGTTACTGGTCCGAACTGCACCCCGAGCCGTTCAAGCGCGGCTTCAGCGAGTTCACCGGGTTCTACGGCATGCTGATCGCCGGACGCGTGAACCAGTACGTCAACGGCTTCGCATACGGCGCGACGCTTCCCGTCGCCGACGAGGAGGTTCCCGCGCGGCTGCAGCGCGCCAGCGAGACGTTCGAGCGCAAGCTCTGGCGCGAGCAGCTGCAGGACTGGGACGAGGTGCGCAAGCCCGCGTCGATCCGCCGTCACCTCGAGCTGCAGGCGGTCGACACCGACGAGCTGTCAGACGAGCAGTTCGCCGCGTACCTCACGGAGTGCCGCGACCACCACGCGGAGATGATCTACCAGCACATGCGCTTCACCGCCGCGCCGAGCATCCCGACCGGCGACTTCCTCGCGCACGTCGGCGAATGGACCGGCCTGCCGCCCTCCGACCTGCTGCCGCTGATGCGCGGCGCCGCGCCGGTCTCGGCCGGAGCCTCGGGCGAGCTCGAGCGCATGATCACCGCCGTCGAAGCGGACGCCGAGGCGCGCGAGCTGCTGGACTCCGACGGCGATCCTGCCGAGGTGCTGGAGGCGCTGCGCTCCCGCGACGATGAGACGGGCCGCGCGATCGACGCGTACCTCGATCTCGTCGGCAACCGCCTGCTGGATGGCTTCGACATCTCCAACCAGCGCGCGATCGAGCTGCCGGACGCGCTGCTGCGGGCGATCCGCATCGCGGTCGAGGGGCGCGCGGATGTCGATGCGGACGTCGAGGGCCTGATCGCCGACGTGCGCGCCAAGGTGCCGGAGGAGCATCGCGAGCAGTTCGACGACCTGCTCGGCGAGGCCCGGCTGATGGCCCGCCTGCGCGACGAGCGCGGCGTGTTCAGCGACATCTGGGCGTCGGGCATCATGCGCCGTGCCGCGCTCGCGGCCGGCGATCGGGTGGCGGGAGCGGGGCGCATCCACGAGCCCCTGCACTTCATCGAGGCCGACCTCGACGAGATGTGCGCGCTCGTCACCGGCGCCGAGGCGCCGTCGGCCGACGAGCTGGCCGCGCGGCACGCCGACCGCACCTCGCGCGACGCGAAGACGGCGCCCCCGCATCTGGGGCCGCCGACGCCCGCGCCACCGGACATGTCAGGCCTGCCGCCGGACGCGGCGCGCGTCATGCGGGCGATGGGGATCGTGCTCGACGCGATGTTCGCGCCGTCGCAGGTCGCGCACGAGGAGCGCCTGATCCGCGGGCTGGGCGCGAGCAAGGGCAGCTACGAGGGGCCCGCGCGGCGGGTCAAGGGGTCGACCGAGTTCGGCCGGATCGTCGAGGGCGACGTGCTGCTCACCGAGGCGACCACGGAGGCCTTCAACATCCTCCTGCCGCTGCTCGGAGCGATCGTGACCGACAGCGGCGGCCTGCTCTCGCACGCGGCGCTCGTGGCGCGCGAGTACGCGATCCCCGGCGTGGTCGGCACCCGCAACGCGACCGACCTCATCCCGGATGGCGCGCGCGTGCGCGTCGACGGCGACGCCGGCAGCGTGACGGTGCTCGAGTGACGCATGTCGTGCCACTCGCGGGTGCCCGTGACGACGCGATCTTCGGCTCCAAGGCGGTGGGGCTCGGGGAGGCGTCTCGAGAGGGGCTCCCGCTGCCGCCGGGCCTCGCGCTGTCGGGCGAGATCGTCGAGGCGGTCGCGTCCGGCGAGGAGGATGCGATCGCGGAGGTCGTCACGGCTGCGCGCGGACTGCGGGCGCCCTTTGCCGTGCGCTCCTCGGCCGTGGACGAGGACGGCGCATCGGCGAGCTTCGCCGGGCAGCACCTCACGCTGCTCAACGTCCCGAGCGCGGACGCCGTGCACGACGCGGTGCGCGAGGTCTGGTGGTCGGCGAACTCGGACTCGGCGATCACCTACCGCCAGAAGGTCGGCCTGTTTCACCGGCCGAGCGTCGGGGTCGTCGTGCAGTCGCTGCTCGATCCCGACGCCGCGGGCGTGATGTTCACCCGCCACCCCGTGACCGGCGCAGACGAGCGCGTGATCGAGGCCAGCTGGGGGCTCGGGGAGGCCGTCGTCGCCGGGCAGGTGATCCCCGACATGTTCCGCATCGATCCCTCCGGCGAGGTCCTCGAGCGCACGCCGGGATACAAGACGATCGCGATCCGCAGCCTGCCCGCCGGGGGCACGTTCGAGGAGCAGGTCGCGCCCGAGCTCGTCGAGCGCCTCTGCCTCGACGACGAGCAGCTCGCGGCGCTCAACAAACTTGCAACACGCTGCGAGGAGGTCTACGGGCCTGCGCGCGACATCGAGTTCGCGTTCGCGAGCGGGGAGCTCTATCTCCTCCAGTGCCGCGCGGTGACGCGCTTCTGATGCGCGGCGCGCCGGTCGATGCCGTGCAGGCGGTCCCGCTCTTTGCGGAGCTCAACCGCGACGAGGCCGAGCAGGTCGCGCGCCTGTTCAAGCCCCGCAGCTTCGCGGCCGGCGAGACGGTCGCGCGGGAGGGGTCCGGTGGCGGCGCCTTCTACCTCATCGAGTCCGGCGACGCGGTCGTCTCGGTCGGCGGCCACGAGCGCCGGACGCTCGGCCCGGGCGACTACTTCGGCGAGATCGCGCTGATCGACGAAGGCGCGCGCTCGGCGACGATCACGGCGGTGACCGACCTGCGCTGCCAGGGCCTGACGTACTGGGACTTTCGCCCGCTCGTCCAGGGCAGCGCCGAGATCAGCTGGAAGCTCCTGCAGTCGGTGGTCAAGAACCTGCGCGACGAGCAGGCCGCGCAGGAATGACAGCGCGACCTTGACGGCGGGAGCATGCGATCCGTAGCGTGGGCGCGTGTCCTACGATGTCGTCTGCATGTCCGCCATCGAGGGGGCGGGGGGAGATGCGATCGCTGCGCTCGTCGCCGAACGCCTGGGCTTCCAGCTTGTGGACGGTGAGATCATCGGCCGCGCCGCACGCGAGGCCGAGCTCAACCCGGCCGTGATCGCCGACGTCGAGAAGCGCGCGCCGCTCGTCGTCCGCATGCTCGAGCGCCTGGACCCGTCCGCCAGCGCCGCGAGCGCGCTGGGAGGATTCACCGTCGACCCCGGGTTCGACATGCTCGATCGCGACGAGCTGCGCGGGCTCATCCGCTCGGCGATCGCCGAGGTGGCGGCGCAGGGGCGGGTCGTGATCGTCGCGCATGCCGCCTCGTTTGCGCTCTGTGAGCGCCGCGACACCCTGCGCGTCTCGCTCACCGCATCGCCGGCGACGCGCGCGGCGCGGATCGACGGCGAGGGCGACGCGACCAAGCGCCTGGCGCGCGCCGACGGGCAGCGCGCCGACTACCTCAAGCGCTTCTACGGCGTGAGCACCGAGCAGCCGCACCACTACGACGTCGTGCTCAACACCGATCGACTCTCAGCAGAGGATGCCGCGGCGCTCATCGTTGCCGTGGCGGCGGCCTAGCGAGCGCCGAGCGCGAACGGCTGCAGGTCGATCGCGCTCGTACGCGTGAGAGCGAGCTGCGCGACCGCTTCGCCGATTGCCGCGGAGTGCTTGAAGCCGTGCCCTGAGCACGGCGAGACGACCAGCAGGCCGGCGTCGTCGGGGTGCGCGCCGATCGCGAATCCGCTGTCGGCGGTGCTCGTGTAGAGGCAGGCCGTCGCCCTGACTGCCGCTGACCGCAGGCCGGGAAGGCGGCGGGCGAGAAACCGTGCGTGCAGCTGCCCCGACTGCTGGGCCGTGACCTCGCGGGGGCAGGCGTCGGGCGCGGTCGCGTCGCGGAATTGCTCGGATGCGACCTTCAGGCCGCCGTCGGGTCCATCGATCGCCGGAAAGCCGTAGAAGAACTCCTCGGGCCCGTCACCCGTGATCCAGATGAACACGGGCAGGTCGCGGTGGGCCTCGTAGGTTCCGGGAGCGAGCGCGAACCAGTGCATGACCTGGCGCGACACCGTGAACGCCGCAGCGAGCTCGGGTCGCAGCTCGGGAAGCCAGGGACCGGCGGCGAGCACGATCGTCTCGGCGCCGTACGTCCCGGCATCGGTGACGACACGGCGTTCGCCGACGGAGATGACCCGCTCGCCCGTTCTGAGATCGGCGCCGTGCTCGCGCGCCAACCGCAGCTGCGCGGCAACGGCGCGTTCGGGCCTGACGAACCCGGCGCTGGGCTCGAACATGCCGCGCTCGTCGCCGCCGAAGGCGAACGGCGGGAAGCGCTCGGCCAATGCGGCGCCGTCGAGCAGCTCGTGCGTGATGCCCTGTGCCTGCGCCGCGACGATCGTCGTCGCGAGGAAGTCGTCGGCGCCGTGCTGCCCGCGACCGCCGGGGACGGAGATCACCACGCCCCCGGTGACGGTGAGCAGCTCCTCGCCGGTGAGGTCTTCGATCTCGCGCCACAGCTCATGTGAGCGGATCGCGAGCGGGACGTACTGCGCGCCCTCACCGACGGCGAGCCGCGTGATCCGGGAGTCGCCGTGCGTCGACCCATGGACATGCGGCGGCGCGAACCGATCGATCCCGAGCACGCGGGCGCCCGCCCTGGCGAGCTGCCAGGCGACCGCGCTGCCCATCGCCCCGAGGCCGACGACCACGACGTCGTAGGAGCGGCTCATCCTCGCGCGGCGTGCGGCGGCGCGGCGGGAAGCTGCACCGTGACGCGGAGCCCGCCGGCGGTCCGGGGGGCGAGGGTGAGGGTTCCGTCGTGTGCTTGGCTGATGCTCTTGACGATCGCCAGGCCGAGGCCGACGCCTGCGGGCCCGGTGTGGATGCGTTCGCTGCCGCGACGAAACGGCTCGACGAGCGTGGAAACCACCTGTGGGGTGAGCTTGACCCCGGTGTTCTCGACCGTGAGGACCACGCCCTTGGGGTGCACGCTGGTCGTGACCCACACGGTGCCCTGCTCGGGCAGATTGTGGACGATCGCGTTGTGGACGAGGTTCGTGGTCAGCTGCAGCAGCAGCGCGGGTGAGCCCATGGTCCGGGTGATGTCGCCCGAGGTCTCGATGGTGGCGCTGCGCTGTTCTGCGAGGGGGAGGAGCGTTTCGGTGGCTTCCTCCGCCATGAGGGACAGGTCGACCGGCTCCCGGGCGAAGGACCGCTGGTCGGCGCGGCTGAGCACGAGCAACGCTTCGGTGAGGTCGATCGCTCGGGTGTTGACGGCGTGGAGGCGGTCGATGAGTTCGCCGTTGTTGCGGTCCGGGTCGTGGCGGGCCACGTCGAGAAGTGTCTGTGTGACCGCCAGCGGGGTGCGCAGTTCGTGGGACGCATTGGCGGCGAATCGCTGCTGTTCGGCGACATGTGCCTCGAGGCGCGCGAGCATGGCGTCGAAGGCGTCGGCGAGCTCGCGAAACTCGTCGTTGCGGCCTTCCAGCCGGATCCGGTGGGAGAGCGATCCGGTCGCGGCCATGCGCGTCGCGTCGGTGATGCGCGTCAGAGGGGCGAGCATTCCGCCGGCGATGAGCCACCCGCCCAGGAGGCTGAACACGAGCAGGAACCCGAGCATGATGGCCGCCTTCGGAGCGAAGGCGTCCAGAAGGTCGGAGCGGGTGGGACTGGCGGGGGTGAAGCCGCCGGGTCCTCCACCGACCGCGCTGTCGGGTACGTAGCGCAGCAGGAAGACCCACACGACGGCGAGCAGCAAGGCGCCGGCGAGCATGAGAAAGCCGGCGTAGCTGAGGGTGAGTCTGAGACGAACGCTCAACCCCGGGGCTCGATGCACGGTCTCCTCCCTCACGTCGCGAGTCCCGTTGGGCTATCGATCCGATATCCGACGCCGGCCACGGTGGCGATGATCCAGGGCTCGCCGAGGCGCTTGCGCAATCCCGAGACCGTGATGCGCACGGCGTTGGTGAACGGGTCCGCGTTCTCATCCCACGCCTGTTGCAGCAACTCCTCGGCGCTGACGACACCACCCTCGGCGGCGACGAGGACTTCGAGCACGGCGAACTGCTTGCGGGTCAGCGCGACGTACCGGCCGTCGCGGTAGACCTCGCGGCGGAACGGATCCAGCCGCAGGCCTGCGATCTCTCGCACCGGTGGCCTGTTGTGGGCGCGCCTGCGGTCGAGCGCTCTGAGACGGAGCACGAGCTCCCCGAGCTCGAAGGGCTTGGTGAGGTAGTCGTCGGCGCCGAGCCCGAAGCCGGTGGCCTTGTCGTCGAGACGGTCGGCAGCGGTGAGCATGAGGATCGGCATGCCGCTGCCGGAGGCGACGATGCGGTTGGCGATCTCGTCACCGGAGGGCCCGGGAATGTCCCGGTCGAGGACGGCGATGTCGTAGGCGTTGACGCTCAGCAGCGCCAGGGCTGTGCCGCCGTCGCCGGCGATGTCTGCCGCGATCGCTTCCAGGCGCAGGCCGTCACGGATGGCTTCGGCCATGTACGGCTCGTCCTCGACGATCAGCACGCGCACGCTCGGATGCTACGAGCCCGAACATATCGTCGTCGTATCGACGATCGCATACGTGCCGGCAACACGACGCTGCCTCCAATGGTGGCGTGGCCTCCAGCGAACCAGCACGAACAGCGATCCACCGGACTCCGATTCGCTGGATCCGCGTCGCCGGCCTGCTCGTCCTCGTCGCGGCGATCGCCGCACTCCTCGGCGGCCAGTTTCCGGCGTCCTCCTCATCGACGGTCGCATCACCCTTCCACGCCCTGCGCGGCGAGCACCGTGGCGCGCTCGGCGCGTCCGACGGCGCCATCCCCCACGGCACGACGGTCTTCGATGACGAGATCCCGGGTGTCGCCAACCTCGACGCTGATCTGCTCCGTGCCGTGCGCCGAGCTGCAAGCGATGCCGCGGACGAGGGGATCGAGTTCTCCGTCGAGAGCGGATGGCGCTCCCCGGAGTACCAGCGACAGCTGCTCCGTGAGGCGGTCTCGAAGTACGGCTCAGAAGCGCAAGCCGCCCGCTGGGTGGCGACCCCCGGCACGTCTGCCCACGTGTCGGGGCACGCGGTCGACATCGGGCCGTCCGCTGCCGCGGCGTGGCTGTCGCAGCGCGGCGCCGCGTACGGGCTGTGCCGGATCTACGCCAACGAGCCCTGGCACTTCGAACGGCGCCGGGAGGCCGTCGCCCGCGGTTGCCCGCCCACGTACGCCGACCCGACGCAGGATCCGAGGATGCAGCGTTGACGCCAGGCGTCGCGCTCGTGCTCGCGCTGTGCTCGAGGCGTCGCCGCGCAGCTCATGCCGGCGCTGGGCGCTGATCGTCCGGGCGGTCGCCCCGTGGCCCCAGCCCGAGGCACCTGGGGCAGACGCCGCCGATCGCCCAAGCGAGGCGCTCGTCGACGGGGGCCCGCCAGCCCAACGGCAGCTCGTCGAACATCTCCACCTGCGCCCCTCCTTGAACTCGACGTGCTGGCCTCGCCCGGAAACTCGCCGCGAAACTCATCCAGGCTCAGGCTGCGTGGTTTGCGGGGTCCGTGACTCGAAAGGTCTTCGAGACGTGGTCCGGCGTCGAGAACCTTGGAATAACCATCGCTCGGTGGTCCAGGCGTCGGCCCGCTCAGGGTCAGAGCGGATCCCAGAGGACGCGGTAGGTCTCCATCGGGTCGGGGATGCCCTTGAGCTCGAGCGCTCCGAAGGCTTCGAAGCGATCACCCGCGACCCGGCCCGCCATCGCCTTGGTGGTGGCCGAGATGAGGATGACGCCGACGGGCGCCTTGTCACACAGCCGGGTCGCCTCGATCGCCGGCATGCCGAAGTAGTCGCCGTCCTTGCGCATCGATTCCCCGGTGCCGAGGCCGACGCGGACGCGGAGCGGCTGCTCGGCATCGCGGTAGCGGCGCTCGAACAGCTGCTGTGTCAAAACCGCGCACGCGATCGCTGCGGAAGCCGACCGGAAGGCGACCATCAAACCATCGCCGGTGTTCTTGAACTCCTCGCCGCCGGATGCGCGGATGGCCTCGCGTAGCAAGCGGACGAACTCCTCCCGCAGGGCATCCGCGCGTGCGGGGCCGAGCGACGTCGCGAGCTGCGTCGCATCGACGAGGTCGACGACGTAGATCGTGCCCAGTTCGACAGATTCAGCGGTCTCCGACAGAAGGCGAAACCTATCGCGATCCCGTTCGGACACGTGTGTCAGGCAGAGCCGTCATCCGATCCCTCGGCCGCGCTCGGTCGCTGGGACGCCGCCGACGATCACTTCACGACGGCTGCAGCGATCCACGAGCGCATGGGCGCGCGGATATTCCTTGCTCGCACCCTGATGAACCATGGCCGCGCGCTGCTGATGCGCGATCGCGATGAGGACCGCGCCCGGGCGACCGACCTGCTCGACCGCGCGGTCGCTCTCGCGAGCGAGCTCGGGGGCGTCGCGATCGTCCGCGACGCCGAGATGCTCCTCCAGCGCTGAGCAGGCAGCGCGCCGCTCAGCCGCAGGCCGGGGCAGTGCCGCGCGCTTGTCAGCGTGCGCTCGCCGTATGGCGAGACCCGGACTCGAACCGGGGACACCACGATTTTCAGTCGTGCGGTCCTTGTGGCTGAAACCAGCGAATTTGCAGGGGTTCCGCGTTGATTGGCGATGCCGTCGGCGTCCGTGTTTTCCCGGAGTTTGCGCTCGTTTCCCGTGGGATACGGCAGACGCCGGCGGCCGTCTGCCTTTTCACGATCGCCGAGTCGATCGATGGCAGCTGGGCGTCAACTCGTCCGTGCGCGGATCCAATGCACGACGTCCTCATGGCTTGCCTCGCCGGCCGCAACACGCTCGACCATGCCTGCGTCGACGTCGACGTCCTGCTCACCCCAGGCCAAGCCATTGGCGTCGAGGAACCGCGCCATGAGCAGGAACGCGGCACGCTTGTTCGCGTCGGGGAGCGGATGGTTCTTGGCCAGGTGCTCCAGTAGCACCGCAGCCTGCTCGACGAGTTCGGGATACGCCTCGACGCCGCCGAAGGATGCGAACGGCGCGTGCACCGCCGACTCGGCGAGCGTGATCCGCGTGAGCGCCGCGATCGCCGCGCGGTCCGCACGCAGCAGATACGCCGCGAGATCGATGTAGTCGTCGATCGACGGCTGCCAGGCCGGCCTCATCGACGATGGCCTACTGCGAGAGCCGGTCGAATGTCTCGCGATGCTCTGCGGTGAAGCGCTCGGCGAACTCGAGGTTCTCCGCGGCGCGGGCGTCGGCCGGCTCGGCCAGTCGGGCGCCGAGCGTGCGGACGTCCTCGTCATCGAGGCCGTAGCGGGCGCGCAACTCGTCGGCGACCTGTCGAACCAACTCGTCGGTGACGTCCTTGGAGCTCACGCGTCAAGTGTACGTCCGGCCCCACGCGACCGGGCGACGCGCGCCCAGACGACCCGGCGCGGTTCACCTGGGGACTCGCGGCGCCGTCAGCGACCCGTTCGACGAGGCCCGCGTCACTGTCGGCCTCGACGGGTCCCAGACGAGATCGTTGCCGCCCGGTCAGCGCCTCGGGGAGCTGGTCACAGCGGCCAGGTCGGGCTCGAGGCCGCGCCTGGCATGGCCTTCTCCCAGAGCCCGCCGAGACGTTTGAGGTCGCGCGCGTCGAGGTGGGCGAAGAGCGTCTCGCGGACGACCCGGTGATGGGTGACCTGCGCCTCGCGCAGGCGCTCGAGCCCCTCGCGTGTGAGCCCGACGAGGAAGCTGCGGCGGTCGACGGGGTTGGGCACGCGCTCGAGCAGTCCGAGCTTGGTCAGGCGGTCGACCGAGCGCGAGATGCCGCTCGGGCTGAGGTTGCGGCGCAGTCCGAGCTCCCCGATCGGGAGCCGGTGCTCGGGAGCCGTCACCAGCGTGATGAGAAGACCGTACGCGTCGATCCCGACACCGTGCGTCGCGGTGAGCTGCCGGTCGAGCTCTCGGAAGACGGTCGAGTGGACGCGGAGCATCCCTCGCCACGCGGCGAACTCGTCGGCCGAGAAGGGATCGGGCTCAGGGGCCACGTTCGACGGGAGGAGCGACTCTCTCAAGATTTAGTTGACTCGTGCAAATACATGGTTCTACTGTTTGCATTCCGCAAATACTTTACCGCTTCACCGGGAGGCAGAAGATGACCACCACCACCAGCACACCGTCGAAGGTCCTGGCGCCGGACGAGGGGATGCGCCTTCCGTCGGGTCCCGGCCGGGATCTGATCTTCAAGGTCACCGGCCAGGACACCCGCGGCGCGATCGACTACTTCGTCTGCGAGGTGACGCCGCACGGAGGGCCGCCGCTGCACGTGCACCACGACCGCGACGAGACGCTGCACGTCCAGAGCGGTCGCTTCAAGGTCAGGGTGGGCGAGGACGAGCACGTGCTCGAGGCCGGCGGCTTTGCGTACATGCCGATGGGGCTGCCGCACGCGTTCCTGAACCTCACCGATCAGCCGGCTGAGCTGATCGTCACGTTCGCGCCGGGCGGCGGGCACACGTTCTTCGAGGAGCTCGGGCCCGCGACCAGGACCGCCAATCCGGACCGAGCCGAGATCGCGGCGATCTTCGAGCGCCACGGGATGACCCTCCTCGGGCCGCCGCTCAGCGCCGATTGAGCGCCGATGCGCGTCCTCTTCACCACGACCCCCGGACGCGGGCACTACCTCGCGATGATCCCGCTCGCGGCCGCCTGCCGCGAGCGGGGTCATGAGGTGCTGTGGGCGACCGCCGAGGCGGCGTGCGAAGGGCTCCGCGCGCGCGGGTTCGAGGCGGTCGCCGCCGGCCTGCCCGAGGGCGCGACTTCGGGTGCCCGGCGCTTTCCCGACCGGGCCGGCCCGATGCTCGAGCAGCTGCTGCCGGTCATCAGGGAGTGGGAGCCGTCGCTGCTCGTCTGCGACGGCGTCGAGTACGCGGGCCCGATCGCCGCAGCGCTCGCCGGTGTACCGAACGCGACCCATGCATTCGGCTCGCCGATGCCGCAGGCCGTGATCGACGACGCGGCGCAGGCGATGGCGCCGGTCTGGCGGGCACACGATTTGGCACCGGCGCCCCACGCCGGGCTCTTCGAGCACGTCTACCTCGACATCTACCCGCGGAGCCTTCAGGCGAGCGGCGTGCCGGCCGGGACGACCGTTCAGCCCATGCGCCCGGCGCCGGTCGTGACGCCTGTCCCGGATCGCGACGTGCCGCTTGTGTACGTGACGTTCGGGACGGTCTTCGGCCGCGACCTCAGCGGCCACCGCACGGTGCTCGAGGGGATCGCAGACCTGCCGCTGAAGGTGCTCGTCACGCTCGGCCCGGGCGCCGAGCCCGCGGGCCTCGGGGATCAGCCGCCCAACGTCGAGATCGCCGAGTTCGTCCCGCAGGCCGAGATCCTCCCTCGCGCGGCCGCCGTGGTGTCACACGCCGGATCGGGCACCTTCCTCGCCGCCCTCGCCGCCGGCCTTCCGCAGCTCCTGCTGCCGCAAGGCGCCGACCAGTTCCGCAACGCCGCCGCCGGTGCCGCGGCCGCGGCCGCCATCCGCATCGACCCCGAGGACTTCGACGCCGCCACCGTCCGCACGGCGCTCCTGCGACTCCTCGACAACCCGGGCTACGCCGCCGCGGCGAAGCAAGTGCAAAGCGAGATCGGGGCGATGCCCGGACACGGCGAGGTCGTCGCCGAACTCGAGCACCTTGCCGACCGGCGGCCCGTGACCATCCACCCCTGAGTCAACGAACCCATCTCGTGCTCAGCACGACCTCAGAGCTGAACGCGATCGCAGCGGCAGTCACCGCCGTGCCGCGGGTGTTCTAGCCCCACGCTCCGCAACGCTCACGCGCGCCGACTCGACGAGTGACGCGTACGTGCGGCGATGCGCATTCCCGAAAAGGCAGGAAAAGGCAGACGCGCGCCGATGACTCCCGCGACCTGAGCCAGCCCACGGATGAGAACGGCAGATCCAAGCGGCGTTCCGAGGCCCAAGCGCTCGGCTCGACGCGAGGAACACACGAAACGCCTCGTGTGCAGGAGGAACCCGCCACCCGTTACACCTGCAGCTAGAAAATCAAGCAGCCATGCGGGATTCGAGGCCCCGAAATGGCGAGAGGCGGACTCGAACCGCCGACACCACGATTTTCAGTCGTGTGCTCTACCAACTGAGCTATCTCGCCGCGGCCGGGAGGATAACGCCGCGGCCGTGCTAGACCCCGGACCAGGTCCGCAGCTCGGGCAGCGGGTCGATCGGATAGCCGCCGGGGATCCGCCAGCCGACGTTCCAGATCTCGAAGTGCAGGTGTGGGGCGCTCGCGGTGCCTGTGGCGCCGACGAGGCACAGCGGCTGGCCGCCGGCGACCGTCGCGCCCTCGGCGACCGCGGTCGACCCGCGCGTGCAGTGCGCGAAGAAGTAGTCGCGGCCGTCGACGGCGTCCAGGACGACGTACTCGCCCGCGCCCGTGGCCTGGTAGCTCGTGCTGCTCACGATGCCCGCGTACGGCGCGAGTACGGGCAGGCCGGCCGCCGCGAGGATGTCCTGTCCCTCGTGGATATGCCCCGGCCGCCCGGCGCCGAAGCGCGCGTCGGCGGCGCCGAAGCTGAACAGGCCCGCGACCGGGAAGACGCCCCTGCCGCCGGGTGAGGGACCCGGCGCCGGGAGGAGCTCCACCGGCGCCGGAGCAACCGCAGGCGCAATCCCCGGCACCGCGGCAGGCGCGCGGTGCACCACCAGCCGCGCGCGCCCCGGGGACCGCGCGCTGCGGGCCAGCGCCCGGCCGCGCCCGTCCTTCGCATGCACGCGCACGACGTAGCGGCCGGCGCGCAGCGCGACGCCGGCGGGCAGCGACACGGTCACGCGCCGGCCGGGCTTCACCCAGCCGACCGCCAGCCGCGCGACCGGCCGGCTGCCCGGCAGGCGCACGACGACGACGCGCGCCTGCACACGCGCGATGCCTCGCTGGCGCAGGCGAAAGCGGATCGTCGGAAGCTGGCCGGCGACGACCTCGCGCGGGCTGATCGACAGCCGGCTGACGACGGGGTGCGCGTCCGGGCGCGGCAGCGCGGAGCCGTACGCCGCGCCGCCGCTGCGCAGCGGCGCAGGCGTGCCGCCGGCGGCCGCCGGCGCGACCGGGGCGAGCGCCGGCACGACCAGAAGGGAGAGCAACGCGGCGCTTCCGTGCGAACGCATGAGCGCAGAGTCGGGGATCGCGCCGATCCGCTCAAGCGCTGCAACGAGTCCCCCACGGCACGGCGACACCCTGTGGCCGAGATACTTCCCCGATGCCAGGCGACCAGCACCCCGTGGAGATCATCCTCGCGCGCGGCCTCATGTCCAATCTCACGACGCCGGCGTTCCTCGTCGACGTCGAGGGCACGCTCGTGTTCTTCAACGAGGCGGCCGGCGAGATCCTCGGCCTGCGCTTCGAGGAGGCGGGCCCGCTGCCGGCCGACGAGTGGGGCACGATGTTCGTGCCGCGCGACAAGGACGGGGCGCCGATCCCCGTGTCCGAGCTGCCGCTCTCGATCGCGCTCGGCAGCGGTCAGCCGGCGCACGGACGCATGTGGCTGCACACCGCGGGCGGCGAGGACCGCGGCATCGAGGCCCACGCCCTGCCGATCGTCGGCGCGGCCGGGATGCGCGGCGCGCTCGCGGTCTTCTGGGACATCGCGGAGCTCGGCTGATGCGCGTCAAGCTGTGGGGCACGCGCGGCTCGATCCCCACGCCGGGTCCCGCCACGGTGCGCTACGGCGGCAACACGTCGTGCGTCCAGGTCACGCTCTCGGACGGCACCCGCCTCGTGCTCGACGCCGGCAGCGGGATCCGCAACCTCACGCTCGACTTCGCCGACGACGAGCCGCGGCGGCTGCACGTGCTGCTGACGCATCTGCACCTCGACCACATCCAGGGCCTCCTGTTCTTCTCGCCGCTCTTTGACTCGAGCATGGAGATCACGATCTGGGGGCCGGCCGCGCCGAGCGGCTCGCTGCAGGACCGCATCGCCCGCTACCTCTCGGCGCCGCTGACGCCCGTCGAGGTGCGCGAGCTGCCCTGCCGGCTGGACTTCCGCGACTGCCCGCCGGCCGAGTGGGACATCGGCCCGGCCCGCATCCGGGCGGAGGCGGTGACCCATCGCGGCCCGACGCTCGGCTTCCGGATCAGCGAGGGCGACACGTCGCTGTGCTACCTCCCCGACCACGAGCCGGCGCTGGCCGGCCCGTTGGAGGGGCTCGACTCGGCGTGGCTGTCGGGCTACGCGCTGGCCCACGAGGCCGACCTGCTGCTGCACGACTGCCAGTACACCGATGCCGAGTACCCCAGCCACTTCGGCTGGGGCCACTCCTCGCTGTCGGACGCGCTGTCCTTCGCCCGCCGCACGAACGCCCGCCACACACTCCTCTCCCACCACGACCCGCGCCACTCCGACGACATGCTCGACGAGCTGCTGGACGAGGCGCGCGAGCGCTGGACCGCCGATGGCGGCGCGTCCGAGACCATCGAGATGGCGACCGAGCTGAGCGAGATCGAGTTGCGCGCCTGACGCCGGCGTCAGCGCGGGCAGCCGCCGCGATGCGTCGGCCCGTGCTCGCGCAGCAGCGCCCTGGAGAGCACCTCGGCGCCGATCGCTCGCCCGGCCACGAGCCCGTCCGTGTTGCTGAACGGGAAGTGCAGCCCGCCGAGGATCCGTGAGATCCCGGCCTCGGCGGCCGCCTGCGAGAAGCTGTCGTAGGAGCGCGGCTGCCCGGCCGGCGCGCTGTCCGTCGTCAGCGTGAAGGCGATCGCATCGTCGCAGAAGAAGCCTGCGAGCACCGTCGCGCCGGCGGCGCTGAACGAGCTGTGCCCGGACCAGTACTCCGGCGACGTGCCGGTCGTCGGGAACGCGCGCGGCTTCCAGTTCGGGTCGGGCTCGGTCGCTGGGTTGGCGTCGGCGCCGGCCTGCGGGATCGCGGCGGCGGGTCGCCAATGGCGGAAGACGAACTTCGTCTCGTACGTCGGCGCGACGGTGTCGGCCAGCGCCATGCTCTCGAGCGCGAACAGGCGCGCGGTGTCGGCCAGCGACAGCGAGCGGCTCGCGGACACGACCTGCGCGATCTGCAGCCACGCGCCGGGCGGCTGGTCGGTGCGGCCGCCGAGGCTCCAGTAGTCGTACGTCGCCTTCCTGGCGTCGTCGACGGGCGTCGCCGTGCCGGGCGCGGGCAGCGCGCCGACGAGCTTGACCTCGTCGAACGCCGCTGCGTACTGCGGGCTGGTCAGGGCCGGCGGACCGGCGCCGACGTAGGCGTCAGGGTCGGCGATGGCGAACGGCGACAGGTTGCGGAACTGGGCGCCCGCGAACGGGCCGTTGAAGATGCCGATCCCGCTGCCTGCGGGGAGCGTGAAGGGCGGACTCGAGCCGTCGTTCGCGCGCGCGGCGAGCACCGCTTGCGCGATGTCGGCGCCGTGCTGCAGGCCGCGCTCGGCCTGCGTGTGCGACGACGCGGCGGCGCTGTCACGACCGAGCTGCGCGTCGTAGTCGGCGAGGTGCGCCGGCGACAGTTGCGCGAGGACGTCATGCGCGGCCGCGGCGGCTGCGACGACCGGGTCGCCGCCCGCGCGCGCGGCGTCGACGGCCACCGCCGCGGCACGCGGCGGCCCGCCCCCGCCGCGCGTCGTATTGACGGCGTCGTACATCGCCGCGTTGAGCATCGCGTACATCCGCGCGGCTTGGGCGTCGGAGGCGTTGTCGGCGCGGACGACCGCGAACGCGACGCTGTTCCAGTCGCGGATCACGTTGGCCTCTTCGCGCGAATCGGAGGCGAGCGCGCTCGGCGCGGTCGCGGCCACCGAGCATACGAGCGCCGCGAGCAGCCCCCAGAGTTTCGCGTTTCGGTTCATCGATCGGACGGTTCAGGCCGCGGCGGCGTTTCGGACGTGGTCGAGTACGTGCGTGAAGGCCTCTGTCGGCGAGAAATCTACGTATTCGCAGTCCTCCAGCGCAACCGGCGCGTGGCCCGGTGCCCAGAAGAATGCCTGACCGGCCTCGTAGATCTTGTCGCCGTCGGTCGTGCGCATGAGCAGGCGCCCCTTGATCATGTAGCCCCAGTGCGGGCACGGGCAGAGGTCGTCGGGCAGCCCGGTGAGGGCGGGGCCGAGGTCGACGCCCGCGGCGAGCCGCGCGAACGCGACGGTGTACTGGCCGAGGTCCTTCGTGCGCATCTCCGCGCCGCCGCCCTCGATGGCGATGGTGGCGTCCTCACGGTTCACGGCGATCATGGCTGGCTCCTTCTTGAGGTACGAGGTGCCGTGACTCTCGGCGGGCGGCGTTCCCGCAGCGTTCCCTGTCACGCGGCGGCGGCGGCGAGCCGGGCGCAGCGCTCGGCATCGAGCGGCTGCCCCCACGTATCGAAGCCCTCGGCCGCGGACTGAAAATGCGAGCGCGCGCCCGCCACGTCGCCGCCCGCCCGCGCGACCCAGCCGAGCGCCTCGTGCGTCGCAGCGCCCCACGCGGGTGGCAGCGCGACGACGTCGATCGCCGTCTGCGCGTCGGCCGCGTAGCGCCGCGCGCGCTCCAGATCGCCGGCCTGCGCCGCCGCGATCGCCGCCGGCACGACGAACGCGATCCGGCAGGTCGGGCACGTCTCGGCGGGGCCGACGATCGCCGTCTCGGCCTCGCGGATGATCTCGACAGCCTGCTCGGGGTCGGCTGCCGCGCTGACCATCGTCCCGTAGATGCGATCGAGCGTGTGGTGGCCGACCTCGGACTCGCGCGCCATCAGCAGCGCGTCGGCCAGCCAGGGCTGGGCCCGCTCGGGCCGCCCGCGGTAGACCGCGACCTGCGCGCGGCCCATGAGCGACAGCGCCTCGCCCGCGACCGCGCCGATCTGCCCGTGCAGCCGTGCGCCCGCCGCGAAGTCGCGGTCGGCGTCGTCGAGGCGGCCCGCGAGGATCTCGGCCTCGCCGCGCAGCGTCAGCGCGAAGGCGTGCCCGCGGGCGGCGCCGAGGCGCTCGGCCTCGGCCGCGAGCGCGTCGGCGAAGGCGATGATCTCGTCGTTGGGCAGCCCGCCGAACAGCATCCGCTCGGTGACGCACAGCTGGCCGTCGAACACGCGCGTCGCGAGCTCCGGCAGCTCGTGCGTGCTGCGCAGGTACCGGCGCAGGCGGGCGGGCAGCTCCCCCTTGGCGTGCGAGGCGAGCGCCTGCGCCCAGGTCGCGTCGAGGATCGCCCCCGGATCGTCGAGGCGGACCGCGAGCTCGTGCGCCTCCGCCGCCTTCGCCGCGGCGGTATCGGCGTCGGCGTACCAGCCGATCGCGGCGGCCGCGCTCAGCGTCAGCGCGTGGGCGAGCAGGCCCGCCGTGCTGCGCGGCTGCAGGCCCTCGAGCGTGCGCAGCGCGCCGCCGGGGTCGCTGGCCTTGATCTGCGCGAGCGCCTGGCGGGCGCGCAGGTCCTGCGCCTCGGGCTCGCCGACGGCGCCGGCCGCGGCGGCGTAGGCGGCCGGCGCGCGCGCGTCGCCGAGCGCGTCGAGGACCTCGGCGCGCAGCACGAGCGCCTCGTGGTGCTCGGGCTCGGCGTCGAGCAGCGCCTCGACGTGCGCCAGCGCGTCGGCGAACGCACCCAGCCCGGCGGCGCGGCGCGCGGCCGCAAGCAGCCACGGCACGGCCTGCACAGGCTCGCCGCCGTCGAGCCAGTGGCGCGCGATGAGCGCCGGCGCGCCACCCGCCTGGATCAGCCGCTGGGCCGCGTCGCGGTGCAGGGCCATGCGCCGGTGTGGCGCGAGCTGGTCGGTCAGGGCCTGGCGCACGAGCTCGTGGCGGAAGCGATAGCGCGTGTCGGAGACGACGAGAACGCCCGCCTCCAGCGCGGCGTCGAGCGTCGCGAAGGCGCGTGGCTCGTCGAGGCCGGTGAGCGCGAGCACGCTGGCGAGGTCGAGCTCACCGGAGGCGACAGCGAGCTGCGTGAGCGCTGTCATCGTCGCGGTGTCGAGGTCGGCGAAGCGCTCGGTGATCGCCTCGCGGACGGTGCCGGGCAACGCGCCGGTGTCGTGCGTGGCCGCCGCGCGGGCGAGCTCCAGCGCGAAGAACGGGCTGCCCTCGGCGAGGCGCTGGATGCGCCGCAGCGCCGCGTCGTCGGCAGCGGTGTGCGCGACGAGCGTCGTGATCTCAGCAGCCCGGAGTGGCCCGATGTCGAGCTTCTCGGTGCCGACGTGCGTGGCGATCCTGGCGAGGCCTCCGCCGCCCGCTGTCGCGCCCGTGCGCTCGGCGAGCACGATCAGCAGCCGTCCGCCGGCCGCACCCGACAGCAGCTGGTGCAGGACGTCGGCCGTCGCCTGGTCGCAGAGCTGGGCGTCCTCGACGAGCACCAGGGTCGGCGGCGGGTCGTCGGCCAGCCAGAGCGCGCGCCGCACCGCGGCGATGACCTGATGGCGGGTCAGCGCGCCACGCAGCGGCGGCGCCGGGGCGGCGACCGGGGTGAGCTCTGCCAGCACCGACCGCGTGCGCTGCGGCAGCGTCGCGAGTGCCCCGTGGCCGTCGGCGAGCAGCTGCTCGACGGCGGTCGACAGCGGCGCGTAGGGCGCGGCCGCCGCGCTGCCCTGCGTCGCGATCACGCGCCATCCGGCGTCGCGTGCGCGCCGTGCGATCTCGCGCGCGAGGGCGGACTTGCCGATTCCGGCGGGACCGCGCAGCAGCAGCGCCGACGGCTCGCCGGCGCGCGCCCGGGCGAGCGCTGCCATCGCCGCCGCGAGCTCGATCGCGCGCCCCACGAACGCCGCCTCGCCGAGCGCGATGCCGGCGGTGCACTCGTCGTAGAGCGCGCGCGTCTCGGCGCTCGGGCGCACGCCGAGCTGCGAGGCGAGCGCGAGCCGCAGCCGCTCGTACCAGCGGATCGCGCTGTGGCGGCTGCCGTCGCGCAGCGCGGCGCGCATGAGCTCGCGGTACGCGGGCTCGTCGGTCGGCTCGACCGCGACGAGCCCCTCCCAGTCGCCGCACCGGCGCAGAAGCGCGGCGCGCTGTTCGCGCACGCGCCGACGCGGCTCCTGCGTCCAGGACTCGTACGGTGCCTCGGGCAGCAGCTCGCCGGCGCAGGTTGCCGCGACGCGGGCGCAGGCGTCCGCGCTGCCGTCCGCGAGCGCGTCCGCCGCATCGTGCAGGAACTGCTCGACATCGGTGCGCACGACCCGGTCGGGGAACACCTCGACGCCGCCGCCGCGCAGCACGACCGCACGCGGGTCGCCGAGCGTTCGGCGGGCGTGATGCGCGGCCTTGCGCAGGTTCGCGCCGCCCGCCTCGGCGCCGAGGTGCGGCCACAGCTGCTCGATGACCTGGTCGCGAACGAGTCGCCGCGTCTCGCTCAGCGCGAGCAACTGCACGAGCTCCTGCGCGCGGCGCGTCGGCCAGTCGGCGGCCTCGCGCCCGTCGACGACGACGCGAAAGCCGCCGAGCAGCTCGACATGCACGTCGCCGGGCACGTGCTCAGCGCTCGAGCATCCGGGCCATGAGCTCCAGCGCGCCGGCCTTCGCGAGCGGCTCGTTGAGGTTGCCGCACTTCGGCGACTGCACGCACGACGGACAGCCGGCCTCGCACGGGCACTCGGCGATCAGGCGGTGCGCGTCGCTCACCAGGCGCTCGAACTCCAGAAAGCCCTGGCGCGTGATCCCGACGCCGCCGGGGTGCCCGTCGTAGATGAAGATCGTCGGCGCGCCCGTCTGCGGATGGGCGTTCGTCGACAGGCCGCCGATGTCCCAGCGGTCGCACATCGCCAGCAGCGGCAGGACGGCGATCTGCGCGTGCTCGGCCGCGTGCAGCGACCCGAGCAGCACCTCCAGCGGGAAGTCGCGCGCGAGCAGGTCGTCGTCGAGCTCGTACCACAGCGCCTGCGTCTGGAACGTCGTCTGGGGCATGTCGAGCGCCTGCAGGTCGACGACCTCGTGGCCGGGCAGGCTCTTGCGCTGGTAGGCGAGCACCTGCTCGGTGACGCTCACGCGCCCGAAGGAGAGCTGCACGCCGAGCGTCGAGCGCCGGTCCAGCAGCGCCTCGATCTCGGTCATCGTCTCCTTCTTGGGCTGCGTGTAGAAGTCGCCGCTGAACGGCTCGACGAGGGCGCGCCGGGAGTCGAGCTCGAGCTCGCGCACGATGTACGTGCGCGCCTGGTGCAGGTAGACGGCGCCGTCGTGCACGGTCGTGTGGGCGCGCGCGGCCTCGACCGTGCCCAGCAGCTCGCCGCTGGAGACGTCGACGATCGCAAACGAGTCCGGCGAGGCGGAGCGCAGCGACACGCGCGCGGCCGGGTAGTCCTCGGGGTGACGCAGGAGGTACTGCCCGCGGCGCTCGACGAGCTCGCCGGCGGCGACCAGCGCCTGCGCGTGCGCCTCCCAGCGCGGCCCGAGGGTCGCCCCATCGGCGGCGCTCAGCGGCCCCTCGTGCGCCGCGCAGAGCAGGTGGGCGAGGTGGATGTTCTCGTTTTCGTACTCGAGGATCGCGGCCTCGACGGGGCGCTCGAGAAACTCCTCCGGATGGCGGCAGAAGAACTGGTCCAGCGCGTCCTCGCCGGCGATGTAGACGGCGAGGCCGCGTCCGCGGCGCCCGGCGCGCCCCCACATCTGGCGCAGCGAGGCGACGGTCCCGGGGAACGTGACGACGACGGCCGCGTCGAGCGCGCCGATGTCGATGCCGAGCTCCAGGGCGTTCGTCGTGATGACCGCCAGCACCTCGCCGCGCATGAGCCGCCCCTCGAGCTCGCGGCGCTGCTGGGGCGTGTAGCCAGCGCGATAGGGGATGACGAGGTCGGCGAGCGCGGGGTCCTCGAGCGCGACCATCCGCGCGACGAGCTCGACCGCGCGCCGCGACTTGATGAAGCAGATCGTCCGCGTGCCGCGGCGGGCGAGATGGACGACGATCTCCGCCGCCTCGGCGAGCGCCGAGCGCCGCGTGCCCAGCGCCTCGTCGGTGAGCGGGGGGTTCCACATCGCGATCTCGCGGCGCGCGCCCGGCGAGCCGTCGCGGTCGACGAGCGCGACCTCCTCCAGGCCGGTCAGCCGCTCGGCGAGCTCGACGGGGTTGGCGATCGTTGCGCTCGCCAGGAGGAAGCGCGGCTCGGTCCCGTAGGCGTTGGCGATCCGCCGCAGCCGCCGCAGGACGTTGGCGACGTGCGATCCGAAGACCCCGCGGTAGACGTGCGCCTCGTCGACGACGACGACCGCGAGGTTCGCGAAGAAGTCGGCCCACTGGCGGTGGTGGGGCAGGATCCCCATGTGCAGCATGTCGGGGTTCGTCAGGACGAGGTTGGACCGCCGACGGACCTGCAGGCGCTGCTCGCGCGGGGTGTCGCCGTCGTAGATCGCCGGGCGCACCTGCTTGGTCAGCCCGAGCGCGTTGATCGCCCGTGCCTGGTCCTGGGCGAGCGCCTTCGTCGGGTAGAGGTACAGCGCCCGCGCCTTCGCGTCGCGGCAGAGCACGTCGAGCGTCGGGAGGTTGAAGCACAGCGACTTGCCCGAGGCGGTGCCGGTCGTGACGATCGTCGGGCCCGCCCAGGCGGCGTCGAGCGCCTGCGCCTGGTGGGACCACAGCGCCTCGATCCCGGCCCGGCCCAGCGCGGCCAGCAGGGCCGGGTGCAGCGCCTCGGGCAGGGGCGCGGTCTGCGGCTCGCGGGCGCCCTCGAACGCCTCGCGCACGAGGCGCGCGTCGGCGCGCCCGGCGTCCAGCAGCTGGCTCCATGGATGGGCTTCGGGGGCGACGGACAAGCTGCTTGCCATAGTACGAGCGCCTTGAGCCCGCCCCGAACCATGCGCTCGTTTCATCATGCGGAGTTTCCGGCCGAGCGTCTGCGCGCGGCCCGCAGCGAGACGATCTCGGTCTGCGTCCCGGCGCGCGAGGAGGCCGCGACGATCGCCGCGATCGTCGCCCCGCTCGTGGAGCTGCGCGAGGCGGGCGTGATCGACCAGGTCGTCGTCGCCGACGGCGACTCGCGCGACGGCACCGGGGCGATCGCCGCGGCGCTCGGCGCCGAGGTGCTGCGGCCCTCGGAGCTGCTGGCGCAGTTCGGCCCGGTGGTGGGCAAGGGCGACGCGATGTGGCGCGCGCTGAGCGTCCTGAGCGGCGACCTCGTCTGCTTCGTCGACGCCGACTCCGAGGACTTCGGCGCGCACTTCGCCTGCGGGCTGCTCGGGCCGCTCGTGTGCGAGCCCGGCGTGCAGTTCGTCAAGGGCTTCTACCGTCGGCCGTTCAAGTCCGGCGACGGGCGGACGGAGCCGACGGGCGGCGGCCGCGTCACCGAGCTCACGGCACGCCCGCTGCTGCAGGCCTTCTACCCCGAGCTCGCCACGTGCCGTCAGCCGCTCGCGGGGGAGTTCGCCGCCCGTCGCGAGCTGCTGGAGCGGATGGCGTTCTGCACGGGCTACGCCGTCGAGATGGGGCTGCTGCTCGACGTCCACGCCGCCGCCGGCATCGATGCGATCGCGCAGGTCGACCTCGACGTCCGCCAGAACCGCCACCAGCCGCTGGAGGCCCTCACGCCGATGGCGGCGGCGGTCCTCGGCGCGGTCACGAGCCGGCTGCGGCGCGAGGGGCGCCTGCTCGACGACGGCGACGCAGGCTCCGGGCTGCCCGAGCGCCCGGCGCTCGCCCAGCTGCGCGCCCTCCAACGCGGCTGCTAGGGCTGTGCGCGCCGTCTACGTCGACCTCGACGCGACCCTGCTGGGCCCCGGCGGCGTCCTGCTGCGCGACGCCGACGGCGGCTTCACGATGCAGGGCGTGCGGGCGCTGCAGGCCTGCCATCGCGCCGGCGCCGAGGTCGTGCTCATGAGCGGGCGGCGCAAGGCACAGGTCATGGAGGACGCCCGCCTCATCGGCCAGGACTCCTACATCTTCGAGGCCGGCTCCTGCCTCGTGCTCGACGGGGAGGAGCACTGGCTGACCGGCGAGCTCATGCCGGGCGGCACCGAAGGTGCGACGATCCACGACCAGATCGAGGCGATGGGGGCCCCGGCACTGCTGCTGGAGCACTACGACGGGCGCCTGGAGTACCACGACCCGTGGCATCGCAACCGCGAGGTCTCACACCTCTTCCGCGGGCTCGTCGACGCCGCCGAGGCCGATGCGCTGCTCGCCGAACACGGCCACGGCGCGCTGCGCCTCGTCGACAACGGCGGCGTGCACCGCCGCTCGCCGCGGCTCGTCGACCTCGACGAGGTCCGCGCCTACCACCTCGTCCCGCGCGGGGCGTCGAAGGCCAACGGGGTCGCGCGCCACATGCGCGCGCGCGGGATCGCCCCCGCCGACGCGATCGCGGTCGGCGACTCGCGCGAGGACCTCGAGACCGCCGCCCACGTCGGGACGTTCTGGTTCGTCGCCAACGCGCTGCAGCGCGACCCGACCCTGCGGGCCGTCGCCGCCGGGCGCGCCAACGTCCGCGTCGCCGACGCGTCCTACGGCGCGGGCGTCTACGAGGCGGTCGTCACGACGCTGGCGCTTCGCGGCGGCTGCTGAGCCGGGCGCGGACCCGCGACCAGAACCCGGGCGCGACCGGCCGGCGCCAGCGCGCGGGGGGCGGCACCGTCGTGCGCACGAGCGCGACCCAGTCCTCGAGCGGGAGCTCGCCGGCGATGAGCTTCGCCAGGCCGTCGGTGACGGGAGCGTCGAGGCCGGCGTCCGCGAGCGCGCGTGCGAGCAGCGGCACGGTCTCCAGCGCCTCGACGGCCTGCCCGACGCGCTCGGGGATCTCGGACGTCGGCACGCCGGCGGCGAGCAGCTCGCCCGCCCGGCGGTTGCGGCTCTGCGGGGCGAGCACCGTCGCGACGAGGTCGCCGGTGCCCGCGAGTCCGAGCATCGACTCCGGCCGGGCGCCCTGCGCCTCGGCGAACCGCCAGACCTCGGCGAAGATGTGCCCCGCCGCGGCGCCGGCGGCATTCAGCCCCTGCGCCTCGGTCGCGCCGGCGGCGAGCGCGGCGGCGTTCTTCGCCGCTCCCGCGAGCTCGACGCCGATCGGGTCGTTGGACTGCTCGCAGACGACGCCCGCGCGGATGAACACGCCGGCCAGCGCGTGCGCGAGCTCCTCGTTCGTCGACGCCGCGACGAGGCCGGCGCCCTCGCTCACCATCTCGCGCGCATGTGACGGACCGGCGACGCACGCGACCCGCCCCTCGCCGAAGCGCTCGCGCAGCAGCATCGTCGGCGCGACCCCGTGTGGCGGCGACAGGCCCTTGGCGAGCGAGATGACCGGCGTGCGGCCCGCCAGGCCGGACTTCGTGAGGTCGCGGATCGTGTCGCCGATGCTGCCCGAGGGCAGGGCGAGGAAGACGTAGTCCGCGCGCCCGAGGCCGGCCTCGATGGTCTCGATGCGCAGCTCGCGCGGCAGCTCGACACCGGGAAGGTAGACCCGGTTCTCGCGGTCGGCCAGCAGCCGCCGCGACTGCTCGGCGGTGCGCGTCTGCAGCGTCGTGCGAAACCCGCCGCGCGCGAGCAGGACCGCGACGGCCGTCCCGAACGAGCCCGCGCCGACGACGATCGCGCGCTTGGCGCCGGGGGTCGGGAGGCGGGGTCGTCCGTCGGCCATCGCCCGCGAGCGTACGGGCTTTGCGGCCGATCTGATCAGGCGGGGCGCGGGTGTCCGCCGCGGCGCCGGCGGCGCGCGCGCTTGAGGGCGAGCATCGCGAGGTCCGCCCGGTCCATCGCCGTGGCGGGCGAGCGCGAGTGGCGCAGCGACGCGTGCCCGAGGCTGACGCCGATCGGCGCGAAGCGCTGGTCGAGGCGCTCGGCGAGGGACCCGTCGAGGCGATGCGCGAAGGCGTGCACCGCGCGCTCGTTGCAGCGCACGAGCAGGATCCCGAACTCGTCGCCGCCGATCCGCGCGACGGCGTCGGTGCCGCGAGCGGCGAGTCGCAGCGCCTCGCCGAACTGCCGCAGCACGGTGTCGCCGACGGCGTGGCCGTACGTGTCGTTGAGCGACTTGAAGTCGTCCAGGTCGGCGATCAGCGCGAACGAGTCGGGGCCCCCGCGCGCCGCGAGCGCCCACTCGCGCTCCAGGTGGTCCTCGACCGCGATCGTCGCGGCGACGTCGCCGTGTGCGAGCAGCAGGGCGACGAGCTCGCCGTAGACGTGCACGGTGCGCCCGCCGGCGCCGGCCTCCTGCAGGAGTGGCACGACCGCGGCGCGGAAGCGCTCCCGGTCCGGCACCCCCTGCGACATGAACGCGGGCAGCAGCCCGGCGGCGTCGACGGCGAGGTGGCGGCGCTCGCGGACGGCCGCCGTCACATGTCCGGGGCCGCGAACTGGACGGGTCAGACGTCCGTCCATCCGCGGTCCCGGGCCGGCTCGTACGGGCGTTCAGCGGCCCGCGGCCCGCCGGTAGCGCGACACCGCCAGCGGGGCGAAGATCGCCAGGATCACGAATGCCCAGACGACGGCTCCCCAGACGTTGTCGCCCGCCGGTGCGCCGATCCAGAGGTGACGCATCGCGTTGACGACGATCGTGAACGGGTTGATGTCGGCGAACCAGGCCAGCGCCGACGGCATCGAGTCCACCGGCACGAACGCCGAGGAGATGAACGTCAACGGGAAGACGGCGAGGAAGCCGACCGAGTTCGCCGCCTCCGGCGAGGAGACGATCATCCCGAGGAACGCGAAGACCCAGGAGAACGCGTAGCCGAAGAGCAGCAGGAGCCCGAAGCCCGCGAGGATCTCCAGCGGGCTCGCGTCGAACTGAAAGCCGATCAGCAGGCCTGTGAGCACGAGCACGACGACCGACAGCGCATTCGTCACGACGTCCGCGAGCGTGCGCCCCGCCAACACGGCCGGGCGCGCCATCGGCAGCGAGCGGAAGCGGTCGATCAGCCCCTTGTGGAGGTCCTCGTTGAGACCGAGCGCGGTGACGAAGCCGCCGAAGGCGATGTTCTGGACGATGATCCCGGGCAGCAGGAAGTCCTCGTAGGAGTACCCCGGCGTGACGATCGCGCCGCCGAACACGTACACGAACAGCAGCACGAACATGACCGGCTGGATCGTGAAGGCGACCAGGAGGTCGGGCGCGCGCGTGAGGCGCACGAGGTTGCGCTCGGCGATGACGAGCGTGTCGGACACGAGACGGCTCATTCGGAGTTCTCCTCTTCGTCTTGGGCGCTCTCGGCCGCGTGGCCGGTGAGGGCGAGGAACACGTCGTCGAGCGTCGGTCGCCGCAGCGTGAGGTCGTCGACGTCGACGCCCGCCTCGTCGAGCCGGCGGACCGCCTCGACGATCGCGCCGGTGCGGGCGCGAACCGTCAACGTGACCGTGTCGCCCCCGCGCGCGACCGGGTCGTCGGACATCGGCGCGAGCGCCTCTGCCGCGCGCGCGCCGTCGGCGCCGTCGGCCAGGCGGACCTCCAGGCGCTCGCCGCCGACGCGGTCCTTCAGCTCGTCGGGCGTCCCGGTCGCGATGACCTTCCCGTGGTCGATGACCGCGATCGAGTCCGCGAGGCGATCGGCCTCGTCGAGGTACTGCGTGGTCAGCAACACGGTCGTGCCCTCGGCGACGAGCTCCTCGATGGTCGTCCACAGCTGCAGGCGGCTGCGGGGGTCCAGGCCGGTGGTCGGCTCGTCGAGGAAGAGCACCGGCGGCTTGGCGACGAGCGCCGCGGCGAGGTCGAGGCGGCGGCGCATGCCGCCCGAGTAGGTCTTCGCGGGCCGCCCCGCGGCCTCGACGAGGTCGAAGCGCTCCAGCAGCTCGGCCCCGCGGGCCTTGGCCGGCGCGCGCTTCATCCCGTACAGGCGCCCGACCATCGTGAGGTTCTCGAGGCCGGTGAGGTTCTCGTCGATCGCGGCGTACTGGCCCGCGAGGCCGATGCGCTCACGCAGCGCCGCAGCCTCCCCCACGACGTCCAGGTGGGCGACGGTGGCGGTGCCCTCGTCGGGCGCCAGCAGCGTCGTGAGGACGCGCACGGCGGTCGTCTTGCCCGCCCCGTTGGGGCCGAGCAGGCCGAGCACGGTCCCCGTGGCGACCTCGAAGTCCACGCCGTCCAGCGCGCGGACGTCGCCGAAGGACTTGTGCAGCCCGCGCGCGACGATCGCCGGCGCGGTCGCCGGAGGGCCGGCCTCGGCCGGGGCGGTGCTCCTCGGCGTGGTCATCGGGTGTTCCAATCTGGTTGGCATGGGCGGACCGTAGGCTGGGTTTAGGCCAGGTTCTGGCCGCAATCTCTGAGAAGCTCGGCGCATCATGACCGAGACCTCCGGCCGGCTCCTGAAGCTCCTCTCGCTGTTGCAGACGCGGCGTGACTGGCCCGGCACCGAGCTCGCGGCGCGACTTGGCGTCTCCGGGCGCACGATCCGCCGCGACGTCGAGCGGCTGCGGGACCTCGGCTATCCCGTGGATGCTGTCACGGGCCCGGCCGGGGGGTACAGCCTCCATGCCGGCACGGCGATGCCGCCGCTGCTGCTCGACGACGACGAGGCGGTCGCGATCGCGGTCGGGCTGCGGACCGCGGCCGGCGCATCGGTCGAGGGGATCGAGGAGACGGCGATCCGCGCGCTCGTCAAGCTCGAGCAGGTGCTGCCGGCGCACCTGCGCCGCCGCGTGAACGCGCTGCAGTCCGTGCTCGCGACCCTGCCGGCCAGCGGCCCGCTGGTCGACCCGGAGGCGCTCACCGCGATCGCCGGCGCCTGCCGCGAGCGCGAGAGCCTGCGCTTCGCCTACCGCAGCCGCGACGGACGCGAGACCAGTCGCCATGTCGAGCCGCACAGCCTCGTGAACCTCGGCCGCCGCTGGTACCTCGTCGCCTGGGACTGCGAGCGCGAGGGCTGGCGCACGTTTCGCATCGACCGTCTCGAGCGCCCGCGCCCCGCGGGTCGCCGCTTCACGCCCCGCACCCTGCCGGCGAAGGACCCGGCGGCCTACGTGGCCGCCAACCTCTCGGGAGCGCCGATGCGCTACCAGGCACGGGTCACCCTGCACGCGCCGGCGGCCGAGCTGACCGATCGGCCCCACCTCTGGGGCACCGTGACGCCGATCGACGAGCGCACGTGCGAGTACCGCACGAACGACGATCGCCTGGACTGGCTCGCGATGCGGATCGGGATGCTCGGGCTCGAGTTCGAGGTCCACGAGCCGCCCGAGCTCGTGGAGGCCGTCCGCGCGCTCGCGGGGCGCCTGGACCGCGCCGCGGCACCGCGGTAGAGGAGCGCGCCGCACTCGGTCGTTCTCACAGATATTCCGCGAGCGTCTCTCCGGCCTCCTCGAGCTGCGCGACCGTTCGCGCCTCGAGGATCGCCTGCAGGTCGAGGATGCGGGCATCGAAGCGGTCGATCCCGTTCGTGCCGGCGACGGCGTGGCAGGGGACCCCCGATTGCCGCGCGCGGGTCGCCATCTCGCCGGCGACGCGTCCCAGCAAGGTGGCCCGGCCGAGCCTGCCCTCACCGACGACCAGCGCGTGCGCGGCCCGCATCCGCTCGTCGAAGTCCAGCGCCTCGAGGACGAACGCCACGCCCGCCACGAGCCGCGCCCCGCGCTCGTCACGCAGTGCCGTCGCCGGCGCGCCGGGGTCGCGCACGTCGCAGAGCACCACGAGCGCCGCGCCGCGCAGCCCGCCGTGATCGTCGAGGTTCGCCAGCAGCGCCTCCGTGTCCGTGTCCTGCGCGCCGGCGGCCGCGAGCATCACGACGACGGCGCCCGTCGCGGCTGCGGCGGCGAGGCGCTCGCCCGTCGCCGCGCCGTCGAGCTCGACGAGCGCGGTCGCGCCGTCCTCGATGAGCGCGAACCCGTCGCCGGTCTCGCCGCCGAGTGCGGGCAGCAGCACCTCGATGGTGCCCGGCCCGCCGCAGGAGACGGGGCAGAGGTCCGGCGGCGGGCAGCCGGCGCGCTCGAGGCCGCGGCCGATCGCCGCCGCGACGACGGGGGCGCGAAGGTCGTTGCCGAAGGCAGCGGGTGCCACGAGGACTGGCATGCTCTGCGCCATGGCCGCCAAGGACTACACCACGCTCGACGCCGGCGGCCGCCCGGATGGCCTGCTCGACCTCGCCCGCCGCGACGAGGGGGGCAGGCTCGGCGGCGCGCCCCGGCCGCCGACGTTCGCCAGGCAGCCGGGCGAGCCGCGGCGCGTGCAGCCGTCGCGTGCGAGGCAGGAGTCGTGAGCCTCAAGCGCCTGCTCGGCTGGCCGCTGCGCCGGGCGCTGGACCCGCGCGTGCGCATGACGGTCCACGAGATCGACGCGCGCCTCGGCAGCCAGGACCTCGCGCGCCCGACGGTCCACGACCGCCTCGACGACCTCGACCGCATGGGGCGCGACATGCTCGCCGGCCTCGGCTGGCGCGACGTCCCGCAGCCCGGCGGCGACCTCGATGCGCTCGATGCCCCGCGCGCCGCCTACCTCAACTGGGCGACCGGACCCCAGGGCTATGCGTCGCAGGCGGGGCTGTGGTTCAACCCGCCCGTGCCGGTCCACCACGAGCCCGGTGGGGTCGAGGTCCTGCTCGTCAACGAGCGGATCGTCGAGCAGCCGTTCGTCTTCGGCGCGATCGCGCGCGCCTTCGATGAACCGGCTCGGATCCTCGATGTCGGCGGGAGCGAGAGCACCGTCGGCCTGTCGCTTGCCACGCTCGGCCACGAGGTCACGATCGTCGACCCGCGTCCGCACCCGCTGCCCCATCGCAACCTCGTGCACGCCGCCTGCCGCCTCGACGAGCTTCCGGGTCCGGACAGGCCCTTCGACGCGGCCGTCGTCCTCAGCGCGGTCGAGCACTTCGGGCTCGAGCACTATGGCGTCGGCGGCGGCGACGAGCGCCTGGACCTCGCCGCGATGACGCGCCTGCGCGAGCTCGTCGCGCCCGGCGGCCTGCTCGTCCTCACGGTCCCGTTCGCGGCCGAGGCGTCGGTCGACGACTTCCAGCGCGTCTACGACGAGGACGGTCTTGCGCAACTGCTGCGCGGATGGACCGTGGGCACGTCGCTGCGCGCCGGGCGCATCGACCGGCTCACGTGGGAGCTCGGCGCGCCGTCGCGCGAGCGCCATGGCGTCGCGCTCGTGGCGGCGACGCCCGCGTCATAGGGCCCCACCCGGCGCGGAAGCGGTGCGGCAGGTGGGGTCGCCCTATGAGGCGGGGGGAAGGTCCGTGCTCCAACCGTGAAGCGCCCGTCCCGCGATGGGAAGCGGGTGCGATCCGTGCGACGACGCGCATCCTGGCGCAGCGGACGCCGTCGCGCACTAGGGACCCACCCCAGTGTTCGCGCGCGACGCGCTACTGGTCGAGCTGGTCGACGCGGCACTCCGCCGGCGCCTTGTCGTCGCGCCAGCGCACGACCTTCGTGCCGTGGCGGATGCGCCCGTCGCTGACGTGATCGAAGCTCACCTCGACGACGAGCTCGGGGCGCAGCCCGACCCACGCGAGGTCGCGGCCGTGCGTCCAGCGCGACGGCTCGCCGCTGCCCCGCTCGCCCGTCTCGTAGGGAGCCAGCTCGCCGACGAGCTCGCGCTTGCGCTTCGCCGTGAAGCCGCTGGAATGGCCGACCTCGTGCAGGCGCCCATCGTCGCCGTAGAGGCCGAGGATGATCGCGCCGACCGTGCCCTCCTCCTTGCCCGGCCGCCAGCCCATCACGACGGCGTCGATCGTGCGTACGCGCTTGACCTTCACCATGCCCTTGCGCTCGCCGACCTGGTAGGGGCAGGCGAGCTCCTTGGCGATGACGCCCTCCTCGTCGCGCAGCCATGCCTCGGCCTCCGCGGCGCTGAAGACGACGGGCGTGAGCTCGAGCCCGTCGATCGTCTCGAGGATCGTGCGGCGCTCCTCGTAGGGGCGCTCGAGCAGGACGTCGTCGCCGAGCGCGAGGACGTCGAAGGCGACGAAGCGCGCGGGCGTCTCCCTGGACAGGCGCTCGATCCGCGACACGGCGGGGTGGATGCGCTGGCCGAGCGTGTCGAAGGACGCGGCGACGATCTCGCCGTCGACGACGTAGCGCCCGGCGGGGAAGCGCAGCTCGGGGAAGTAGCGCGACAGCGGCTTGCCGTTGCGCGACTGCAGGTAGGTCTCCTCGCCGTCGACGAACGCCAGCGCCCGGAAGCCGTCCCACTTGGGCTCGTAGGCCCAGCCCTCGCCGTCAGGCAGCTTCGCTCGCGGTCGCGCGAGCTGGGGTGCGACCGGAGGCGTGATCGGGAGGGACACGCTGCCGGAGGCTAACGCCCCGCGACTGCAGCGCGACGACGGCCGCCAGCACGAGGACGGCGCCGAGCGCCTGCAGCGGTTGCAGCCCCTCGTCGAAGAGCGCGACCGCAAGCCCGACGGTGACCACGGGCTCGACCGTCGACACGATCGAGGCCGTCGAGGCGCCGACGGCGCGCATGCCGAGCATGAACGTCACGATCGGCAGGACCGTCGACCCGAGAGCGATCGCGACGATCCAGATCCAGCCGCCGCCGGGGTAGGACAGCGCGCCGGTGGTCGCGCCCGTCACGAGGAAGCTCGTCGCCGCGCCCGTCGTGATGAGCGCGCTGAGGAGGAATGGGTCGACGCGTGCGACGATGCCGTCGGCGACGAGGATGTAGCTCGTGTACGTCAGGGCGGCGCCGAGGGCGAGCAGGACGCCGGTCGCCTGCAGGCCGCCGGTGCCGCCGCCGAGCAGGACGAGCGCGGCGCCCGCGCTCGCGAGCAGAAGGGCGCCGGCCTTCCAGGGCGTGAAGCGCTCACGACCCAGCGCGACGGCCGCGCAGAAGACGAGCGCCGGATAGGTGTAGAGCAGCAGCGACGTCAGCGAGGCGTCGATGTGGCGCAGCGCGCTGAAGAACAGCCCCGCCTGCGCCGCGTAGCCCGCGCCGCCGAGCGCGAGGCAGGCGACGACGAGCCGCGGCGACGGACGCGACGTGGGGCGCAGGGCGACGATCGCCCAGAAGATCGCGGCCGCGAGCACGAACCGCGCAGCCAGCAGCGACGTCACGCCGAGTCCCGCGTGGTAGGCCTCCTTCGCGAAGATCGCCATGAGGCCGAAGCCGCAGGCCGAGGCGAGGCACAGCGCGATCCCGCGCCGGCGCTCAGAGTCCGCGCTGCGGGCCACGCTCGGGGCGCTCGTCGAAGAACGGGCGCGAGTCCGCGCCGTAGCGCAGGGCGAGCAGCTCGAAGATCCCGAAGGCGGCGATCGCTGAGGTGATGAGGAGCATGCAGACATGATCGGTGTTTGTGCGCTCTAGCGGTAGCCTTGATTGTCTTCACTACCTCAAGGCAACGCCTATGACACTTCAGCAGCTTCATTATGTCCTCGCCGCCTTCGAGCACGGCTCCTTCAGCGCCGCCGCCGAGTCGCTGCATCTCGCGCAGCCGTCGCTCTCCGAGCAGGTCCGCCGGCTGGAGGCCGAGCTCGGCGTGAAGCTCTTCCAGCGCGTCGGCCGCGGGCTCGTCCCGACCGAGGCCGGCCGCGCGCTGCGCCCGTACGCCGAGGCCGCGCTGGCCGCGGTCGAGGCCGCCCGCTCCTCGGTCGGGGCGGTGCGCGAGCTGCGCGGCGGGACCGCCGCCTTCGGCACCTTCGGCACCGCGCGGTCCTACCTCGGGACCGACCTCGTCGAGGACTTCCGCCGCAGCCATCCGGCCGTGCGCGTGCGGATCGTCGGCCAGAACTCCTCCGAGACCGTCGAGGCGATCCAGGCGGGCGCGCTGGAGGCCGGCCTCGTCGTCCTGCCGATCGACGACCGCGGCCTCAGCGTGCGCCCCGCGATGCGCGACGAGATCCTCTACGTCTCGGCGGACCCGGCGCGCCTGCGCCACGCGATGACCATGCAGCGCCTCGCGCGTGCGCCGCTGATCCTCTCCGAGGCGAGCTGGGGCAGCGAGGATCCGACCCGCCGCCAGCTGCGCGAGCTCGCCCAGCGCGCCGGCGTGACGATCGAGCCGCAGATCGACGTCGAGGACGTCGAGGTCGCGCTCGAGCTCACCGCCCGCGGCCTCGGCGACACGATCGCGCCGCGCGGGATGCTGCGCCGGCTGGCATCCGAGCGCCTGGGCTGGGTCCCGTTCGCCGAGCCGCTGTACGAGACCTTCGCCTTCACCTGGCGCCGGGGCGCGCAGCTCTCCCCGGCGACGCGGGAGTTCGTGACGTTCGCGGAGCGGCGCCTCGATGCGCTGGCGCAGATCCTGCGGACCGAGCCGCCGCGGCGGCGGACCCCGGGAGGCGCTCAAGCCGCACCCACGGGGCGCCGATAGGCGAGGAGAATGCCCGCCGACCCGTCGCAGCCGCCGATCGCCTCGACCGCGCGCCTGGACGCCGCCGTGGGAGATGGCGCGCGGATGCGGGCACTGCGGGTCCAGGGCCTGCTCGACGGCGCGCCCGAGCCGGTCTTCGACCGCTTCGCACGGCTGGCCGCCCGCGTCGCCGGGACGCCCACGGCGCTCGTCTCGGTCGTGTCGGACGACGCGCAGCACTTCGCGGGCCTCTGCGGCGTGGCCCAGCCGTGGGCCGATGGGCGGCGCACGCCGCTGTCGCACTCGTTCTGCCAGCACGTCGTCGCCAACTGCGCGCCGCTGGTCGTCGAGGACGCGCGCGAGGATCCCGTGCTGCAGACGAACCTCGCGATCCCCGATCTGGACGTCGTCGCCTACGCGGGCTTTCCCATCATCGGCCCGACGGGCCACGTGCTCGGCAGCCTCTGCGCGATCGATTGCGTCCCCCGCGTCTGGGAGCGCGAGCAGCTGTCGGCGCTGGCCGAGGTCGCGCTGCTCGTCGGCAACGAGCTCGAGCGGCGCGACCTCACGCGCCGCCTCGCGATCGACGCCCGCACGGATGCGCTCACGGGCCTGGCGAACCGCCGCGCGTGGGAGGAGGAGCTGCCCAACGCGCTCAGCCGCGCGCAGCGCCTGAGCCACGACCTGGCGGTCGTGCTGATCGACATCGACCACTTCAAGGCCTACAACGACCGGCTCGGGCACCCGGCGGGCGACAGCGCATTGCGCGAGATCGGCCGCCGCTGGCGCGGGCACGTCCGCGACATCGACGTCCTCGCCCGCATCGGCGGAGAGGAGTTCGCGCTGCTGCTGCCCGGGTGCGATCCCGACGCGACGCGCACGATCGCCGACCGCCTGCGCACGGACATGCCCGCCGGGCTGACGGCGTCCGCCGGCGCGATGGTGTGGTCGATTCCCCTGACGGCCGAGGAGCTCGTCGCCGAGGCCGACCGCGCCCTCTACCGCGCCAAGCGCGACGGCCGCGACCGCACGGTCAGCGCCTAGCGCTCAGCGGCGGCGCGGCGCGGCGCTCGCCCCGCGCAACCGCCGCAGCACGCGGTCGGCCGCGCCCGGCGACAGGCCGTTGAGCATCCCCATCCCGTGCACGAGCCGGCGGTAGTGCAGCTCGCGCGCGTCGCGCTCGACGGCCCTGCAGACGCGGACGGCGAGAGCGTCCGGCGAGGCGGCCTTCGGCCCGCCGCGGTACCACCCCGGCATCCGCGAGCCCTCGTGGTCGTGCAGGGAGGTGCGGATCTCGCCGGGATACACGGTCGTCAGCGAGACGCCGCTGCCCGCCAGCTCGTGGCGCAGCGCCTCGGCGAACATCCGCTGCGCGGCCTTCGTCGCGCTGTAGGCGGCCGCCCCGGGGAAGCCCCGCAGCCCGGCGCCCGACGACATGACGACGATGTGCCCGCCGCCGCCCGCGAGCAGGAACGGCAGCGCGGCCTTGATCGTGTAGACCGTGCCGAGCCAGTTGACGCTCGTCATGTCCTCGATGTGCTCGAGCGTCTGCTCGGCGACCGGCTGGTAGTGGGCGATCCCGGCGTTGGCGACGAGCAGGTCCAGGCCGCCGGCGGCGGCGGCGAAGTCCTCGATCGCGGTGGCGATCGAGGCGCGCAGCGCGACGTCGCAGACAAGCACGTGGTGCGTCCCGGGGAGGTCGGCGGCGAGCTTCTGAAGCTCGGGAGTCGAGCGTGCGGCGAGCCCGACCGTCGCTCCGCGATCGGCGAGCGCCTGCGCGACGGCGCGCCCGATCCCGCGCGAGGCGCCGGTGACGACCGCGCGGGTGCCAGATCGGATCTGCACGTCGGTGCGAGGTTAGTCCCGAGACCCCGGACGGCGCTTGGCGGGCCGGTAGGATCGACCTCCGATGGCCAATGCCCAAGTCACCGTCGCAGAGGAGGAGTACCTGCAGACGCTGTTCTGGCTGCAGGAGGCCAAGCTGCCGCTGACGGGCGCGAACATGGCGCGCGCGATGCAGCTCTCGGCGCCCACCGTGCACGAGATGATCGGGCGCCTCGAGCGCGACGGCTACATCACGCGCGCCGGCAACAAGGCGATCAGCTTCACCGCGACGGGCCTCGACCACGCCGAGGGCATCGTCCGCCGCCACCGGCTCATCGAGCGCTTCCTCACCGACGTGCTGCACATCCCCTGGGACGAGGTCCACGAGGAGGCCGAGCGCCTGGAGCATGCGATGAGCCCCGTCCTCGAGGCCCGCATGCTCGACGCCATCGGTGACGCGAAGACCTGCCCGCACGGTCACCCGATCGCCGGCGGCTCGCGCATCGAGGGCGTCCCGCTCGCCGACGTCGACGAGGGCGCGACGGTCACGATCCTGCGTTTCGAGAACGAGGCCGAGGATCTCCTGCACTACCTCAAGGAGGCCGGCGTCGAGCCCGGCATGAAGGGCACGCTGACGGCGCACTCGCCCGAGGAGGTCACGATGACATCCGACGCCGGCCAGGCGTGCACGGTGACATTCTCGGTCGCCGAGACGGTCTCGGTCGTGGCCGATCCGTCTCCGCCGTCGCGCATCGCGCTGCCCGAGCAGCTCGTGCTCGCGCGCGAGCGCTACGGCCGCTGACCCCGACCTGGACCCCCGCCCAGTGCACCGGCGCACCCGTGGCGCTACGCTCGCGGTGCCCCGACGGTCGGGGAAACAACTCATGCGCACACGGATGGTCTGCCTGGAGGACGGAATCACGTCTTGCGGTTTTCGCAAGATGGCGGCCTACGTGGCCCAGCTGCAGCCCGGCACGGAGTCCTGCTACATCTCGACGGAGCGCTACCGCAGCGTGAAGACCGCCGTCCGCGGCATGGGCGACAAGGCGGTGATCGGCGACGAGCAGGTCGACGAGATGGCCCAGGGCCTCCGCGACAGCGACCTGATCGGCTTCTCGTCGATGACGGGGTACTCCGACCTCACGCGCCGCGTCATCAAGCGCGTCCGCGAGCTCAACCCCTCCGTCTACATGATCTGGGGCGGCATCCACCCGATCATCCAGCCCGAGGACGCGATCCTCTCCGACGTCGATGCGATCTGCACGGGCGAGGGCGAGTTCGCCTTCGAGGAGTTCCTCGACGCGTTCAAGGACGGTCGCGACTACACGAGCACGAAGAACTTCTGGTTCAAGCCCGACAGCCACGGCGACGGCAACGGCAACGGCGACCAGCTCATCAAGAACCACTTCCTGCCGCTCATGAGCGTCCAGGAGATGGAGAAGCTCCCGTTCCCGCAGTACGGCGCGGAGACGGAGAAGCTCTACCTCCCGGGACGCGGCTTCGTGAAGATGAGCGCCGAGGACTACCTCCTCAACGACGGCCTCGGCTACACGACGCTGTGGTCGATCGGCTGCCCGTTTCACTGCTCGTACTGCGGCAACACGAAGTTCATCGCCAACGACGCGAAGTACAAGCGCATCCGCCACCCGAGCGCCCGCTACATGGTCGACCAGGTCAAGGATGCGCGGGCGCGCTTCCCGCACCTCAGCCAGGTCTCCTTCCACGACGACTCGTTCATGGCCATCCCCTACGGCCAGCTCGAGGAGTTCGCCGAGCTCTGGCACGACGAGCTCATGCTCCCCTTCGCCGTCTACGGCGTGATCCCCAACTACGTGCGCCAGGACAAGTTCGAGCTGCTGTCCTGGGCCGGGATGAACCGCGTGCGGATGGGCATCCAGTCGGGCTCCAAGAACATGCTCGACTTCTACAAGCGCCCCACGCCGCCGGAGAAGATCCTCAAGGCCGGCGAGGTCATCGCGTCGTTCGCGCCGAAGTACCACATCCCCTCGGCCTACGACATCATCATGGACAACCCGATCGAGACCCGGGACGACGTCAAGTCGACGCTCCAGCTGCTGTACATGATGGACCGGCCCTACACGCTGTTCATCTACTCGCTGAAGGTCATCCCGAACACGGGCCTGGCCGCGGCGATGGAGGAGCGCGGGGTCGATCTGGAGGAGATCGACGACAGCTACCTCTCGATCCCGCCGCGCTTCGCGAACATCATGCTGTACCTCATCGCCATCTGGCGTCCGCCGCCGTGGCTGTGGAACCGGCTGATGGGGCGGGTGCGCGCGAGCAACGAGCCGCAGAAGCTCTACCCGCGTCTCGGGATCGTGCTGCGGACGATGTACCTCACCAAGCGCGTGCTCTGCCACCTGCGCGTCATGGACTTCTCGATCACGCCGGGCAAGACCGGCTACTACGCCTGGAAGGTCGGCCTCGTCGGGCTCTGGCAGAAGCGCTTCACGCGCCGCCCGCCACGCCCCGAGCGCACGAAGAAGACCGCCGTCGCGGACGTGACCGTCGGAGTGACGGTCATCTCGCCCGACGGCGTGCGCCACGAATAACCTGCCACGCCGATAGTCCGGCCGGTCGCCGGGTACAGCTTGGCGCATGGACGCTGATCAGAGGATCGATGCCGGGCTGCACCGCTTCCTGCGCGCGCACAGCATCGCGTTGCTGCGCATCACCGTCGGCCTGGTCATCCTGGCCTTCGGCGTCCTGAAGTTCTTCCCGGGCGTCAGCCCGGCGGAGGAGCTGACGAAGATGACGACCGACAAGCTGACGTTCGACCTCGTGCCGAGTCACATCGCGATCGTGATCGTCGCCACGTTCGAGACGATCATCGGGCTGCTGCTCATCGCCGGCCGTCTTCTGCGGCTGGCGATCTACCTGCTCTTCGGACAGCTCATCGGCGTGCTCGCGCCGCTCGTCCTCTTCACCGGTCGCCTGTTCGACGGCCCTCACAACGCGCCGACGCTCGAGGGCCAGTACGTCGTCAAGGACCTCATCATCGTCGCGGCCGGCCTGGTCGTGGCGTCCACGCTGCCGGGGCTCGTGCCCGGCGCGGAGCCGTCCCGTTCCTCCTCTGCGCGCGGACAGCCGCGCACCGACTGGACCGACAGCTCGGCCGTTCGGAGCTCCTAGGAGTGGGCGCGGGCTACGCGGCCGCGGCCGCGTCGCCGAGCGACCGGTAGGCGTCGGCGAGGCGCCGGATGCCCTCGTCGATCTGGTCGGCCGTGACGCCGGAGTAGGCCAGGCGCAGCGTGTTCTGGCCGCCCTCCAGCAGGAAGTCGGTGCCCTTCACGAACGCGACGCCGCGCTCGTTGGCGGCGGCGAAGAGGGCGTCGACGTCCGTGCCCTCGGGCAGCTCGACCCACATGAAGTAGCCCCCCTCCGGAGGCGTGTAGCGGGCGTCGGGGAGGTGCGCCTGCAACGCCGCGTCGAGCTTCTCGACGCGGTCGGCGAGCGCCGCCTTGACCGTGGCGATCGAGTCGTCGATCGCGCCGGAGGCGCAGAACTCGTAGACGATCGCCTGGGCGACCATGTTCGGCGAGATGTACGTGTTCGTCGCGAGCTTCTGGATCCGGGCGATCAGCGGCCTGGGGCCGACGAGGTAGCCGACGCGGATGCCGGGGCAGACGGTCTTGGAGAACGACGACGCGTAGACGACGCAGTCGTGCTCGTCGGACTCGAGCATCGTCGGCAGGTCCTCGCCGCTGAAGCGGATGTGGCGGTACGGGTCGTCCTCGAAGATCGTGAAGCCGTGCTCGTGCGCGAGCTCCAGCAGCTCCCTGCGCTTGTCGAGCGACAGGGTGTAGCCGGCGGGGTTCTGGAAGTTCGGGATGACGTGGGCGAGCTTGCAGTCGATTCCCGAGCCCAGCAACGCGCGCAGCTGGGCGGTGTCGATGCCGTCGTGCTGGAGGTCGACCATCCGCACGTCGGCGCCGAGCCCGCGGAGGTTCAGCAGCGTGCGGTCGTAGGTCGGCTTCTCGGCGACGACCGTGTCACCCGCGGCGACGAGCGTCGCGAACAGGAAGGCGTCGGCCTGCATCGAGCCGTTCGTGACGAGCACGTTGGCCTCGTCGACGCCGTGCTGCTCGGCGATCCAGCGCCGCAACGGGACGTAGCCGACGCTGGTTCCGTAGGCGGTCGCGCCGCCCGGGTCGTTGGTGAATGCCCGTGTCGCGGCGTCGCGGAGGCCGTCGACGTCGACGATGTCCAGCGAGGGGGCGCCGCGGGCGAAGGAGATCGTGTCGGCCATGGCCGGGACGATAGCGAGCGCGGGGCGGCGGTCAGAACGCGGTCGCGAGGGCCAGCGGGAAGACGGCGCCCGCGCCGCGCCGGCGCAGCTGGCCGCCGACCATCGCGAGCGTCCAGCCGCTGAGGCGCACGTCGTCGACGAGCAGGCAGCCGGCAGGCGGCGGGTCCGCCGTCACCCCGAAGGCGCCGCGGACGTTGGCCGCCTGCTGGGCGGCATTGGACATCTCGCGCTGCGGCGGGCGTGCGCCGGTGCGCTGCAGCAGCGCGACGAACGGCAGCCCGAGCGCATCCGCGAGGCGCCGCGCGGCATCCTGCAGGGCGGGGTCGCGGTCGGATGGGACCGCGGCGACCCAGCCCACCGGCGGCCCCCAGGCGCGCACGAGACGCGCGGCGGCGTCGACGAGCTCGTCGTCGAGGCGGCCCGCGCGGATGCCGCGTTGCAGCACCGGATCCCAGCCGCCGTCGCCCAGCCGCGCGAGCGCGCGGCCCTCCTCGACCTGGAACTCGCCCGGGATCTTGCGCATCCGTCCCTCGGCGTCCGGGGCCATCTTCTTGGCGTCGAGCGTCAGCGGCTGGGAGCGCAGGTGCTCGATCGCCTCGCGCACGAGGCCGGGCTCCAGCGGACCGTCGTAGTGCGGCTCGGTGCAGATCGAGCAGCGCCCGCAGTCCTGCGGGTCGGGATCGTCGAGCTCCTCCTGCAGCGCGCGCATCAGGCAGCGCCCGTCGGCGCCGAAGCTCGCCATCGTCGCCTGCTCGCGCCGGCGCAGGGCCGTGATGTTCGCGTAGCGCTCGGCGTCGTACTCCCACGCGCCGTCCCGTTCGCGCACCCACCGGCTGCCGTCGCGCGAGACCGCGCCCTCGACGTCGAGGACCTTGAGCATCGCGTCGATCCGGCCGCGCCCGAGGTTGACCATCGCGGTGAGCTCGGGCGTCGAGGCGCCGTCGGCGCCGACGGCGTCGAGGTGCTCGAGGACGCGGTCGACGTACTCGCGGCGCGGGAAGGCCTGCTCGATGAAGAAGTCCTGGATGCGGCGGTCCTCGGCGCCGCGCAGCAGGACGACCTCGGCGCGCTCGATCGCGCGGCCGGCGCGGCCGACCTGCTGGTAATAGGCGATGACCGAGCCCGGCGCCTGGTAGTGGACGACGAAGCCGAGGTCGGGCTTGTCGTACCCCATCCCCAGCGCGCTCGTGGCGACGACGCACTTGAGGTCGTTGGCGAGCAGCCGGTCCTCGACGGCGATCCGCCGCTCGGTGTCGATCTCGCCGGTGTAGGCCTCGGCGGCGATCCCGTGGGCCGTCAGCCAGGCGGCGACCTGCTCGGCGTCGCGCTTGGTCAGCGTGTAGACGATGCCCGAGCCCGGCAGGTCGTCCAGGTGCGTCGCCAGCCAGGCGAGGCGGTCCGCCTGGCCGGGCAGCTCGACGACCTCGAAGCGCAGGCTCGAGCGCCCGAGCGGCCCGCGGTAGGCGACGAGCGGCGCAGCGCTGTGGCCCGTGCGCAGCTGCTCCTCGACATCGGCGACGACGCGGTCGTTGGCGGTCGCGGTCGTGCACAGGACGCCGACGCCGGCGGGGAGGCGCTCGAGCATGTCGGCGATGCGGCGGTAGTCCGGGCGGAAGTCGTGCCCCCAGTCGCTGATGCAGTGCGCCTCGTCGACGACGAGGAGGCCGACGCGCTCGGCGAAGACCGGCAGCATCTGCGCGCGGAACTGCGGGTTGTTCAGCCGCTCCGGGCTGATGAGCAGCAGGTCGACGGCGTCGGCATCGAGCAGCGCCGAGATCGCGCTCCAGGCGTCGCGGTTGGTCGAGTTGACGGTGTGCGCGCGGATCCCCAGGCGCTGCGCCGCCGCGATCTGGTTGCGCATGAGGGCGAGGAGCGGGCTGACGATGAGCGTCGGGCCCGCGCCGCGCTCTCGCAGCAGCGCCGTCGCGATGAAGTACACGGCCGACTTGCCCCAGCCCGTGCGCTGCACGCAGAGCACGCGCGCCCGGTCCTCGACGAGGTCGCGGATGGCATCGAGCTGGTGCTCGCGAAACGCCGCGTCCGGGCCCGCAAGCGCGTGCAGGAGCTCGGTGGCGCGGGTGGCGAGGTCGGTGGTGGCAGGCATGCGTCTCTCGGACTCTAGGCGGGGCGTGGGCGGTTCTCGCGCCCGGGGCGTCTGGGGCGGGATCAAACTGCATCGATAAGCGGGGCCGGGCGTTCTGTGGCAGCGGCCGTCGCATCGGGTTGCGCAGAGGGCGTGGTCCCAAACGTCCGCTATAGGGACGTTTGGGACCACGCCCCCCTCGCAGACGCCCCGACCCGTTCCAGTCATCGATGCCGGTCGGCCACGTTGGCGGCGCGCAGAGCCGGCGAGCTATCGCCCGAGGATCTCCATCGCGATCTGCGCCACCTGGGTCGGCGTGCGCCCCACGCGCACGCCCACGGCCTCGAGCGCGTCGACCTTCGCCTGCCCGCCGCCGCTGGAGCCGCTCACGATCGCGCCGGCGTGGCCCATCGTCTTTCCGGGCGGCGCCGTCAGCCCCGCGATGTAGCCGACGACGGGCTTGGAGACGTGCGCGGCGATGTAGGCGGCCGCCTCCTCCTCCGCCGAGCCGCCGATCTCCCCGCTCATGACGATGAGCTCGGTCTCCGGGTCGGCCTCGAACAGGGCGATGATGTCGACGAACGACGAGCCGGGAACCGGGTCGCCGCCGATGCCGACGATCGTCGAGTTGCCGAAGCCGCTCAGGGCCAGCTCGTTGCCGATCTGGTAGGTCAGGGTGCCCGAGCGCGAGACGACGCCGACGTTGCCCGGCTTGAAGAACGACGCCGGGATGATCCCGACGTTGGCCTTGCCGGGGGACAGCACCCCGGGACAGTTCGGGCCGATCAGGCGGACGTCCGGGTTGGCCTTCAGGACGTTGAAGACGAGCAGCTCGTCGTGCGCCGGGATGCCCTCGGTGATCGCGATGATCGTCGCGATGCCGGCGTCCTCGGCCTCGAGGATCGAGTCGGCCGCGAAGCGCGGCGGCACGAAGATCATCGCCGTGTCGGCAGCGGTCGCGGCGACCGCCGCGCGGAACGTGTCGAAGACCGGCACGCCCTCGACGTCCTGGCCGCCCTTGCCGGGCGTCACGCCGGCGACGACGTTCGTGCCGTAGCGGCGGTTGTTCATCGCGTGGTAGGTGCCCTCGCGGCCGGTGAGCCCCGAAACAGCCAGGCGCGTGCCCTCCCCGACGAGGATGCTCATGCGCCGCCGCCGTCCTGCGAGCGCGCGAGCTCCACGACCCGCGCCGCCGCGCTGTCCATCGTCTTCTCGGCGTGGACGTCGGGCAGCGCCGCGTCGGCCAGCAGCCTGCGCCCCTCGACGTCGTTGGTCCCGTCGAGGCGCACGACGAACGGCACCGTCGGCTCGAGGATCCCGTAGGCCTCGATCAGCCCCTTGGCGACCTCGTCGCAGCGCGTGATCCCGCCGAAGACGTTGAAGAGCACCGCCTTGACGTTGGGGTTGCTCAGGATGACCTCGACGGACGCCACGATCGCCTCGGCCTTCGCTCCGCCGCCGGCGTCCAGGAAGTTCGCCGGCGCGCCGCCCGCGGCCGCCACGACGTCGAGCGTCGACATGACGAGGCCGGCGCCGTTGCCGAAGATCCCGATGTCGCCGTCGAGCTTGACGTACGTCAGTCCGCGCTGCTTGGCCATCGTCTCCTGCGGGTCGGCGTCGATGGCGTCGTCGAGCCCCGCGTTGTCCGGGTGGCGGAACATCGCGTTGTCGTCGAGCGTGACCTTCGCGTCCAGCGCGTAGACCTCGCGGTCGGGCGTGATGACGATCGGGTTGATCTCGACGAGCGTCGCGTCCTCCTTCGTGAAGACCTCGAAGAGCCTCGCGAGCAGATCGCCGATGGGGCGCACGACGTCGGCGTCGACACCCGCCTCGAAGCACAGGCGCCGCGCTTGGAAGGGCTGGAAGCCGACGAGCGGATCGACGTGCAGCGTCGCGAGTGCCTCGGGATGCTCGGCCGCGACCTGCTCGATCTCCATCCCGCCCTGCGTGGACAGCATCACGAGCGGCGCCTTCGCCGACCGGTCGAAGACGACGGCGCCGTAGAGCTCGCTGGCGATCTCCACCGCCTTCTCCAGCCACAGCTCGTGGACCGTGTGGCCGCGGATGTCCATCCCGAGGATCGCGGATGCATGCTCGCGCGCCTCGGCGGCGTCCGTGGCGATCTTGATGCCGCCGGCCTTGCCGCGCCCGCCGATCTTCACCTGGGCCTTGAGGATGACCGGGTAGCCGATCGCCTCGGCGGCGGCGACGGCCTCGTCGACGGTCGACGCCTCGCGCCCGTCGAACAGCGGCACGCCGTACCGGGCCAGCACGTGCTTGCCCTTGTACTCGAGGAGGTCCATCCGGGGTCCAGGCTATCGGAGCAGGCGAAATGCGATCATGGATCGTCCATGGCGCTTCCCAAGCAGATCTCACTTGTCACCTTCGATGTCTACGGCACCCTCATCGACTGGGAGGCCGGGATCGTCGACGCCTTCCAGAAGGAGGCCGCCCGCGACGGCTTCACGATCGATCGCGAGGAGCTCATCACGAACTTCCACGAGATCGAGCGCGAGATCGAGGGCGGATCCTACGAGCTCTACGCGGAGGTCCTGCGGCGCACGGCGGTCGAGATCTCCAAGCGCCTGGACTGGCCGCTGGAGCCTTCGCGCTCGGGCTTCCTGCCCGACAGCGTCCAGCGCTGGGCGCCGTTCAAGGAGACCAACACCCAGCTCAACAAGGTCACCAAGCAGTACCAGACGGGCCTGATCTCGAACATCGACGACAAGCTCCTGGGGCAGACGCGGCGCCACATCCCGCACGACTTCGATCTCGTCGTGACGGCGCAGCAGGTGCGCTCCTACAAGCCCGACCTGGCGCACTTCACCGAGTGCGCGCGGCGCATGGGGACCAAGAAGGGCTGGGTCCACGTGTCGGCGAGCTACTACCACGACGTCGAGCCCGCGGTGAAGAACAAGATCCCGGTGATCTGGGTCAACCGCAAGAAGGAGACGCTCGAGCCGGGCCAGAAGAAGCCGACCGCCGAGGTCAAGAACCTCCTCGAGGCGGTCAAGCTGCTCGGGCTGTAGGCGGCGATCGCGCGGTGCGCGTCGTCGGCCTGCACCGCGACGTGCTCGTCGCCACGAGCCGCGTCTGGCAGACGACGTGCACGATCGTGCGCAGCGGCGACGAGGGCTTCGTGGTCGACTCGCCGGTCTTTCCCGACGAGCTCGAGATCCTGCCGTCGGTCCTCGAGCACGCGGGATTCCCGTTCACGGGCCTGCTTGCCACCCACGGCGACTGGGACCACCTGCTCGGCCGCCTGGCCTTCCCGAGCGCCTCGCTGGGGGTCGCCGAGACGACCGCGGCCCGCCTCACCGCCGAGCCCGGCGCCGCCGCCCGCGAGCTGCGCGCCTTCGACGACGAGCACTACCTCGATCGCGGGGCGCCGCTGTCGCTCGGGCAGGTCCAGGCGCTGCCCGTTCCCGGGCACCTCGCCATCGGCGAAGAGGAGATCGAGCTGCATCCCGCCGACGGCCACACCGCCGACGGCATGGCGGTCTGGGTCGGCTGGGCGCGGATCCTGCTGGCGGGAGACTACGTCTCGCCGGTCGAGGTTCCGATGATCAGCGAGGGCGGGTCGCGCGACGCCTACCTCGCGACGCTGCGCCGCCTCGAGCCGCTCGTCGGCGCCGCGGCCTACGTCGTCCCCGGCCACGGCGAGGTCCTGGAGGGCGCGCGCGCGACGGCGATCCTGCGCGAGGACGTCAACTACCTCGCCAAGCTCCCGGACGCCGAGCTGCCGCTGGCGCGCCGCTCACCCGCCCAGCGCGAGATCCACGCCGAGAACGTCAGGCGCACGTCACGCCCATCCGGAGGAAGGCCATGATCCAGCACGTCGCACTCGAGATCCGCCGGGAGGACGTCGACGCCGGCCTGCACTTCTGGTGGCTGCTGGGCTTCGAGCGCGTCGCCGCGCCGCCGTCGCTCGCGGAACGCTCGGTCTGGGTCCAGGCGCGCGCGACGCAGATCCACCTGCTGTTCGCGGAGGCGCCGGTCGCGGCCCCCGAGGGCCACGTGGCCGTCGTCGTCGACGACTTCGACACGACGTTCGCGGTGCTCGAGCGCGCCGGCTTTGCGCCCGAGCAGCGCGCCGAGCACTGGGGCTCACCGCGGGCCTTCGTGCGCTCGCCCTCCGGCCACCGGGTCGAGTTCATGGCCTTCGCGCCGCAATCCTGAGTCTTACGGCGCTCTTACGCCAGGACCCCCTCACACTTAAGGGCAGTTGACATGACCGACCTACCGTTGGAGCCCATGACACCCGAGCCCTCCGACCGCGATCCCGGCAGCGGCCGCCTCTGGACCGATCCTCGCGACGAGGAGGAGCACCAGCACTGGCTGCGTCCCCGCGCGCCGATCGCGCCTCCGCCGGAGCCCGAGGAGGACGACGACGGATCCACCCGCGGCGAGCTGCGGGCGCGGCGGATGCTGCCCTGGATGCTCGCGCTGCTGGGCGCGGCGGTGCTCTTCGCCGGCGGCGTGCTCGCCGCGAGCCTGATCGGCGACGACCGCCCCGCCCAGCCCGCTGCGCTGCCGGTCGTCAACGGCGCCGCGCCCGCCGACCAGCGGGCGAAGACGATCCGCTCGATCTACGCGAGCGTGAGCCCGAGCGTCGTGCGCATCCAGGTGCAGGAGGGCGGCTCGGAGGCCAGCGGCACCGGCTTCGTCATCGATTCCGGCGGGACGATCGTCACGAACGCCCACGTCGTCGGCACCGCGACCAGCGCGCAGGTGCGCCTGGACGACAGCGCGGCGACGATCGACGCCCGCGTCCTGGGCACGGACGCGTCCTCGGACCTCGCCGTCCTGCGCGTCGACAGCTCGAAGACCGCACACCTGCGCCCGCTCAGGCTCGCGGACTCCGATGACGTCCAGGTCGGCGACCTCGCCGTCGCGATCGGCTACCCGCTGGGTCTGGACCGCACGGCGACGGCCGGCATCGTGTCGGGCGTGGGCCGGGCGATCAAGGCCCCCAACGGCTTCTCGATCGACAAGGTCATCCAGACGGACGCGCCGATCAACCCCGGCAACTCGGGTGGGCCGCTGCTGGACTCCGGCGGGCGCGTCATCGGCGTCAACTCGCAGATCGCGACCGCGGGCAGCGGCGGCGGCAACGTCGGGATCGGCTTCGCCGTCCCCTCCGACACCGTGCGCTCGGTCGTCCCGCGGCTGGAGCGCGGCGGCACGATCAGCCGCCCCTACCTCGGCGTCTCGACGCTGCCGAGCACGAACGGCAGCGGGGCGCTGGTTGCCGACACGGTCGAGGGCGGCCCCGCGCAGGACGGCGGCCTGCAGATCGGCGACCAGATCGTGAACGTCGGCGGCAAGGAGATCATCGCGCCGGAGGACATCAGCGCCGCGATCGAGTCGCGCCGGCCCGGCGACGAGCTGCCCGTCCAGGTGCAGCGCGCCGGATCGACGAAGACCCTGCACGTGACGCTCGGCACGCGCCCCGAGAACGTCAGCACGCCGTAGGCGACATGCGACCCGCATGAGCTTCGGCCGGCCACTCTTCCTCGTCGCGCTCGCGCTCGTCCCGCTCGGGCTCGTCGCCTACCGCCGCTACGAGGCGCAGCGCCGCGCGGCCGCGGCGGCGTTCGCGGCGCCCGCGGTCATGGCGTCCGTGGCGCCCAGCACCCCGGGCTGGCGGCGGCATGTGCCGCTCGCCTTCTACGGCGTCGCGCTCGCCGTCCTCGTCGTCGCGCTCGCCAAGCCGCAGACGACCGTGGCCGTCCCCGTCGAGCGGGCGTCGATCATGCTCACGACGGACTACTCCGGGTCGATGCAGTCCACCGACGTCGCCCCCTCGCGCCTGGCGGCCGCGCGCGCCGCGGCCGAGCGCTTTCTCACGCAGGTCCCGGGAAACGTGCGCGTCGGCCTCGTCGCCTTCAACCAATCCGCGCGCCTGATCGAGACGCCGTCGACCGACCGCGCCGCGATCCGCAGCGCGCTCGCGGGCCTGAAGCCGAGCGGCGGCACGGCGACCGGCGAGGCGCTCGCCGTCTCGCTCGCCGCGCTCACGCGCGAGACCGACGCGGCCGGCGTCCGCGCCCCGGCGGCGATCGTGCTGCTGTCGGACGGCACGTCCGTCAAGGGCCGCCCGCCACAGCTGCTCGCCCAGCGCGCAAAGCAGCTGAAGATCCCGATCTACACCGTGACGCTCGGGACCCCCGCCGGCACGATTGCAGTGACGAACTCCAAGGGCGTCACGGAGACGCGCCCGGTGCCCCCCGACCCGATCGAGAGCCAGGCGGTCGCCCAGCTGTCCGGCGGCAAGGCCTACACCGCCGACACCGCCAGGGACCTCAGCGCCGTCTACCAGCAGCTCGGCTCGCGCATCGGCACGCGCGACGAGAAGCGCGAGATCACGGCCGCCTTCAGCGGCGGCGCGCTCGCCCTGCTCGTCGCGGGCGGTGCACTCTCCCTCCTCTGGTTTCGCCGATTCGTATGACCTCTCCTGAGCCCACCCCCGAAAGGAACGCCTCCCGATGACCTCCATCCACCTCGGCCCGCACGACGACGACGACGGTCGCGCGCCCCGGCAGGCCCTCGAGGAGGCGCTGTATGAGATCAAGCGCGTCATCGTCGGCCAGGACGCGATGCTCGAGCGCCTTCTCGTCGCGCTCCTCGCGGGCGGCCACGTCCTGCTCGAGGGCGTCCCCGGCCTCGCCAAGACGCTGACGGTCCGCACGCTCGCAAGCGTCATGGGCGGCACCTTCCGCCGCATCCAGTTCACCCCCGACCTCGTGCCGGCCGACCTCGTCGGCACGCGCATCTACCGCCCGGACACGGGGCGCTTCGACACCGAGCTCGGGCCGGTCTTCGGCAACTTCCTGCTCGCCGACGAGATCAACCGCGCTCCCGCGAAGGTCCAGTCGGCCCTGCTGGAGGTCATGCAGGAGCACCAGGTCACGATCGGCACGCAGAGCTACCCGGTGCCGAGCCCGTTCCTCGTGCTGGCGACGCAGAACCCGATCGAGTCGGAGGGCACCTACCCGCTGCCGGAGGCGCAGATCGATCGCTTCCTCTTCAAGGTGCTCGTCGACTACCCGACGCTCGGCGAGGAGGCGTCCGTCGTCGGGCGCTCGCTGCGCCCGCCCGAGGACGTGCAGATCCGCCTCTCGATGCCCGAGCTCGAGCGCTTCCAGAAGGCGGCGCAGGACATCTTCGTCGACCGCGAGGTCGTCGCCTACGCCGTGCAGCTCGTCGACGCCACGCGCCACCCCGAGCGCTACGGCCTGCCCGAGCTCGGCGAGCTCGTCCAGTACGGATCCAGCCCCCGCGGCGCGATCGGCATGGTTCAGGCCGGCCAGGCGCTCGCGCTCCTGCGTGGCCGTCGCCACGTGCTCGTCGAGGACATCCGCGACCTCGCCTTCGACGTCCTGCGCCATCGGCTCGTGCTCTCCTACGACGCGCTGAGCGACGGCGTCAGCGCCGACGACATCCTCACGCGCGTGGTCGACACGGTCAGCGCCGGCGTCCTGGGCACCGGCAACGTCCGCCTCACGGAGCACGACGCGGCCGCCTGATGGCCCGGCCGAACGGCACATTGCGCGTGCCGCCCGCGCGGCAGGGACCGGGGCCGATCGCGCCGGCGCTCGTCGACGCGCTGGCGCTGTCGATCGCTCGTCGCGGGGCCGGCGTGCTGCCCGGCGACCGCCTCGCCCCGGGCGTCGGCAGCGGCACGGAGCTCGCGCAGCTGCGCCCCTACGCGATCGGCGACGACGTGCGCCAGCTCGACGCGGCCGCCAGCGCGCGCTCGGGCGTCCCGCACGTGCGCCTGCAGGTCCCCGAGCGGATCCTCACGACCTGGCTGGTGATCGACCTGTCGGCGTCGATGGCGTTCGGCACCGCCGACCGCCTGAAGTCCGACGTCGCCGAGGGCGTCGCCCACGTCGTGGGCCGCGCCGCGACCCGCCACGGCGGGCGCCTCGGCGTCCTCACCGCGGGCGGCGCCGAGCGCGTCCTGCCGCCGCGCGGCGGGCCCAACGCGAAGATCGGGCTGCGCCGGCTGCTGGCCGAGGGCGTCGGCGTCGACGGCGGCGAGGATCGCGGCCTGCGCCCCGTGCTGCATCGCGCCACGCGCCTCGCGCGCCAGCCCGGGCTCGTCGTCGTCGTGTCGGACTTCCGCGGGCCGCAGGACTGGACGCGGCCGCTGCGCACGCTCGGCGCGCGCCACCGCGTGCTCGCCGTCGAGATCCGCGATCCGCGCGAGGAGCGCCTGGAGCCCGTCGGCCGGCTGGCGCTCGTCGACCCCGAGACGGGACAGCTGCTGGAGGTCGACACGTCGCGCAAAGGGCTGCGCGAGCGCTTCGCGGCGGCCGCGGCGCAGGAGCGCGCGGGCGTCGCCGACCAGCTGCGCAAGGCCGGAGCGCACCACGTCGTCCTCTCGACGCAGGGCGACTGGATGCGCGCGCTGGGGAGGGCCCTGAGGTGAGCTTCGCCTCCCCGCTCGCCCTGCTGTGCCTGTTCGCGGTGCCGCTCGCGCTGCTGCTCCACGTCTCCGCGCAGCGCCGCCGCCGGCGCTACCCGGTGCGCTTTCCCGCGCTCTCGACCCTCGCCGCCGTCATCCCGCGCGAGCCGCCGTGGCGCAAGCACGCGCCGTTCGCGCTGTTCGCATGCGCGCTGGCGGCGCTGGCGCTGTCGCTCGCGCGCCCGCAGCACACGGTCTCCGTGCCCGTCGAGCGCGCGTCGGTCGTGCTCGTGACCGACGTCTCGCGCTCCATGTCGGCGACCGACGTCAGCCCGACGCGCCTGGAGGCCGCCCGCCGCGCGGCGAAGAACTTCATCGACGACGTGCCCGAGGAGCTGCGCGTCGGCCTCGTCGCCTTCTCCGACGGCGCGCAGACGCTGCAGACGCCGACGACGGACCGCGACGTCCTGTCGCAGGGCCTGCAGACCCTGCAGCCGCTCTCGGGCACGGCGACGGGCGCGGGCCTGCGCGCCGCGCTCGACAGCCTGAAGCTCAACGGCGAGGATCGGGCCAAGCACCCGCCCGCCGCGGTCGTGCTGCTGTCCGACGGCTCGGCCACCGACGGCCAGGCCGCAGACGAGGCCGCCGCCGAGGCCAAGCGCCTGCGCGTGCCGATCTACACCGTCGCCCTGGGGACCCCCGACGGCACGATCACGCTGCAGGGCCAGGTCCTGCGCGTGCCGCCCGACCCCGAGGCGCTCAAGCGGATCGCGACCGAGTCCGGGGGCGCGGCCTTCCGCGCGGAGGACTCCGACCAGCTCGGCGCCGTCTACGACCGCCTGGGCTCGCAGATCGGATCAAAGCCCGAGAAGCGCGAGATCACGACGCTCTTCGCGGGCTTCGCGCTGCTGCTGCTCGGCGGCGCCGTCGCGAGCTCGCTGAGGCTCGGCGGGCGACTGCCCTAGTCCAGCGGGCAGCCGAGGAACAGGCTGCGGGCCGGGCCGCCCTTGGAGCAGGGCGAGAACCCGTGGCGCGCGTAGAGCGCCAGCGCCGGGGCGTTGTCCTCGCCGGTGTCGAGCTCGATGCGCTTGGCGCCGCGCTCGCGGGCCCGCTCGATCGCGAGCGCCACGAGCGCGTCGCCGACGCCCGCGCGGCGCGCGCTCTCGCGCACGAAGAGGTCCTCGAGCCAGGCGTCCGGAGCGGCCGTCCAGACGCTGAAGCGGAAGCGCAGTTGCAGGACGCCCGCGGGCGGCGAGTCGTCGTCGGGCGTCGCCAGCAGGTACTCGGTGTCGCGGTCCTCCAGCAGGCGCTCGACGGAGGCGAGAAAGGCGTTCTCGGAGGGCCAGTCGTGGTCCATCTGGTCGCGGAACTCGACGAGCAGGGCGGCGATCGCCTCGGCCTCGTCGTGGCCGGCGACCCAGGCGCGCGCCGGCGTGCGGGTGCTCATGCGTCGACGATGACGGCGAGCGTGTCGCCGCCGGCGATCGGGTCACCCTCGCGGATCGGCAGCTCGGCGATGACGCCGGCCTTGTGCGCGGTGATCTCGTTCTCCATCTTCATCGCCTCGATGATCGTGACGACGTCGCCCTCCGCGACCCGCTGGCCCTGCTTGACCGGGACCTTCCAGATGCTGCCCTGCATGGGCGAGGGGAGCGTGTCGCCGCCGGCGTCGCCACGGTCGCCGTTGCGGCGCTGCCCGCGGGCCGGCTTGGGCACCGCGGGCGCGGCGCCGTTGGCCGCGGCGGCGCCGGCGGCGGGCGGCGGGCCGATGACCTTGACGTCGAACATCCGCCCCGAGACCTCGACGGTGTAGGTCTGCTCGACGGTCTCGGCGTCGTCGCCTGCGCCGGCCTTTGCGGCCGGGCGCGAAAACGCCAGCGCCTTGAGCCATTCGCGGTCCTCGAGCAGGTCGCGGCAGGTCTCGCCGCGTGCCCACTGCTCGGTCGCCAGGAGCGCGCGGTGAAACGGGATCAGCGTCTTGAGGCCTTCGATCTCGAACTCCGCGAGCGCGCGCAGCATCCGCCGCGTGGCCTGCTCGCGATCGGCGTCCCAGACGATGAGCTTGGCGACCATCGGGTCGTACATCGGCGTGACCTCGCTGCCCGCACGAACGCCCGAGTCGACGCGCACGCCGGGGCCCGAGGGCTCGACGTAGGCACCGATGCGCCCGGGGGCCGGGGCGAACGTCTTGGAGGCGTCCTCGGCGTTGATGCGGCACTCGATCGCATGGCCGCGCAGGACCACGTCCTCCTGCGCGATCGACAGCGGCTCGCCCGCCGCGGCGCGGATGCCCTCCTTGACGATGTCGATGCCGGTCGTCATCTCCGTCACGCAATGCTCGACCTGCACGCGCGTGTTCATCTCGAGGAAGAAGTACTCGCCGGTCTCCGCCGCCAGCAGACCCTCGACGGTCCCGGCACCGCGGTAGTCCACGGCCTCGGCTGCCTCGACCGCGATCCGGCCGATCCGCTCGCGCAGCTCCTCGGAGACGATCCACCCCGGCGCCGGCGACTCCTCGATGAGCTTCTGGTGGCGGCGCTGGATCGAGCAGTCGCGCTCGCCGAGGTGGATCGTGTGGCCGTGGGCGTCGGCGAGGATCTGCACCTCGACGTGGCGCGGGTCGGGCAGGTAGCGCTCGAGGTAGACGGTCGCGTCGGAGAAGAACTTCTCGCCCTCGCGCGCGGCGCCCTCGAACGCGGCCTGCAGCTCGTCCGGCGCGAGCGCGACGCGGAAGCCCTTGCCGCCCCCGCCGCCGGCGGCCTTGACGGCGATCGGGTAGCCGATGTCCTCGGCGATCGGCCGCGCGGCGTCGAGGTCCGGGACCGCCTCGACCGTGCCGGGCACGATCGGGACGCCGGCCTTCTGCATGAGCTCGCGGGCCCGCGTCTTGGAGCCCATCGCCTCGATGGCGCTCGCGGGCGGGCCGATGAACACGACGCCCGCCTGCTCGCAGGCGCGGGCGAAGGCGGCATTCTCGGCGAGAAAGCCGTAGCCGGGATGCACGGCCTCGGCGCCGGACTCGCGCACGACCTCGAGGATCCGCCCGGCGTTCAGGTAGCCATCGGACGGCGCGGGGCCGCCCAGCAGGTAGGCCTCACCGGCGCGGCGGACGTGCGGAGCATCGCGATCGAGCTCGGAGTACACCGCGACCGAGGCGATCGACAGCTCGTCGAGGGCCCGGATGATCCGGACCGCGATCTCGCCGCGGTTGGCAATGAGGATTTTCGAGAACATGCGCAGACACGATGTTAAGTGCTGCGGGTCCGCTGCGGATCGACGATGCGGGCGGCCGCGTCGCCCAGCCCGATCTCGGTCACCGGCACGGGGCGCCCCACGTGGAAGCCCTGGGCGTAGTCGACGCCCTGCGAGCGCACGAACTGCTCGAGCTGGGGGTCGCTGACGAACTCGGCCACGGTCTCCTTGCCGAGCCCCCTGGCGATGCGGACCACGGCGTCGATGACGAGCTGATCCGTGCGGTTGCCGAGGCAGCCCGACACGAACTCGCCGTCGATCTTCAGGTAGTCGAACGGCAGGTGCTTGAGGTAGTAGAACGAGCCGAAGCCGGCGCCGAAGTCGTCCAGCGCGAAGCGGCAGCCCAGCTGCGTGAGGCGCTCGGCGAAGCGCCGGGCGAGGGGGATGTTCGACACGGCGGCGGTCTCGGTGATCTCGAAGATCAGCCGCCGCGGGTCGACGTGCCCGCGCGTGACCTCGGTCTCGATCAGGCGCAGCAGGCTCGCGTCGCTGAGCGACAGCCCGGAGAGGTTGATCTCCAGCGCGACGTGGCCGCCGGGGTCGTCGGCCAGCAACTCGATCGCGTGCGCGGCCACCCAGCGGTCGATCTCCGGCGCCAGGCCGAAGCGCTCGGCGAGCGGCAGGAACGCCCCGGGGGCGATGATGTCGCCGTCGTCGCCGACCATCCGCAACAGCAGCTCGTGCTGGGCGATCTCGCCGCTGCGCAGGTCGCGGATCGGCTGGGCGTAGAGCAGGAAGCGATCGTCGTCGAGCGCCTTGCGGATGCGCTCCAGCCAGCTCATCCGCCCGCGGATGCGCTTGGGCCGATCGGCGTCGTGCGAGACGAGCGCGTAGCGGTCGCGCCCGGCCTCCTTGGCGTCGTACATCGCCAGGTCGGCCTCGATGAGCAGCTCCTCGCCGCTGAGGTCGCTGCGGTGAAACGGCGCGATCCCGATGCTCGTCGTCGCCCGCCGGCTGCGGTCGCCGGCGGCGACGGCGGCCTCCTCGCGCACGGCCCGCACGAGCTCGCCTGCGACGCGCTCGGCCGCGCTCGCGTCGGCGTGGGGCAGCAGCACGGCGAACTCGTCGCCGCCGAGGCGCGCGAGCGTGTCGCTCTCGCGCAGCCGGTCCTGCAGAACGGCCGCGACCGACAGGATGAGCTCGTCGCCGGCATGATGGCCGAGGGCGTCGTTGACGTACTTGAAGTGGTCGAGGTCGAGCACGAGCAGCGCGCCGCGGGGCCCGTAGCGCGTGACCTCCGCGACGTGGCGGTCGAGCTCCTGCTCGAAGCGGCGCCGGTTGAACAGCCCCGTCAGCGGGTCGTGATCGGCGAGATGGCGCAGCTCGTGCTCGAAGCGCCGGCGCTCGGTGACGTCCTGGATCTGGTCGAGGAAGTGCAGCGGCTCGCCGTCGGCGTCGCGCACGACGGTCACGCTGCGCAGGACCCAGACGATCGACCCGTCGGGCCGCAGGTAGCGCTTCTCGTCGGCGGAGCTGCTCAGCCGGCCGTCGATGAGCGCGCGCATCGTCTCGAAGTCGTTGGCGACGTCGTCGGGATGGGTGATCGCGGAGAACGTCGATCCGGCGAGCTCCTCGGCCGGGTAGCCGGTGATCGCGCACAGCGCCTGGTTGACCTCGAGGAAGCGGCCGTCGAGGTCGGCGACCGCCATCCCGATCGGGGCGTCCTCGAAGGCGCGCCGGAAGCGCTCCTGCGCCTCGCCGAACTCGCGCTCGCGCTCGACGCGCCCGCGGATGTCCTGGGCGATGAGCATCGCGCCGGCGATCTCGCCGGTCTCGTCGCGCAGGGGGCTCGTGCGCAGCCACAACGCCGGGCCGGGCTGCACGGCGACGGCGTCGAAGCTGTGGTCGGCCCCTGCCAGCGCCGCCCTGCACGCGGCGACGAGCTCGTCCGCCGACGGGTCGGGCAGCACGCCGCTGACGTGTTCGCCGAGCATCGAGGCCGGCACGGGCCCGCCTTCGTGCAGGGGCCGGCCGGCGGCGAACTGCACCGCGAGGTCGCCGTCGACGAGGAAGACGGCCGTCCCCGGAAGGCCGTTGACGAGCGCGCGATAGCGACCCTCGCTGTCTGACAGCGCGCGCTCGGCGATGCGCTGCTGCGTGACGTCGCGGCCCGACGCGTAGACGATGCGGTCGTCCTCGACCGTGCGCAGGCTCCAGTCGATCCAGTGCCACGACCCGTCCTTCGCGCGCCAGCGGTTGATGACGTGCGCCCCGGGAGCCCCGGCGCCACGCGCCTCGCGAATGGCCTGCGCGACGCCCTCGTGGTCCTCGGGCGCGACGAAGTCCAGGATCGAGCTGCCCAGAAGCTCGTCGGAGGCCCAACCGAGGCATTTCTCCCACGATCCGTTCGCGCGCAGGATGCAGCCGTCGAAGCCGACGGCGCAGAGCATGTCGACCGACAGGTCGAAGAAGCGCGTGCTCTCCTCCTGGAGGCGGTGCTGGAGGGTGACGTCGCGCGCGATGCCGAGCGTTCCTATCGGTGTGCCGGTGGCATCGCGAAACGGGCTCTTCGTGACCGAGAGGACATAGCGGCGCCGGCCGAACGCCCCGGTGATCTCGTAGGAGGACGTCGCGTCGGCGCCGAGCGCGTCGCTGTCGCGATCGGCGATCTCGTCGGCGACCTCCGGCAGCAGCTCGTGGTTGGCGCGCCCGACGATCTCCCGGCCCGGGCGCCCGATGAGGGCCGCCGTCGCGCTGTTGGCCAGCAGATAGCGGCCCTCGAGATCCTTGACGTAGATCGCGTCGGTCGTCGCCTCGAGCACCTGCTCGAGCAGGCGGCGGCTGCGCTCGGCGCGCTCCGCGGCACGGCCGACGACCGGCGCCAGGAAGAGGAGTACGACGGACCGGCCGGCGATCGTCACGGCGCCCTCGCCCGACCAGCCGGCCAGCGCGATCGCGGTCATCGCCGCCAGCGCCGCCGCGGCGCACAGCAGCCCCGCTCGCGTCCCGAACTCCGACGACACGAGCGTGACGGCCACGATGCACGAGACGCCCATCGCCAGCGACGGCGCGGAGGTCAGCGCGAGCGCGGCGCAGGCGCCGGCGACCAGGAGGCAGGCGGCCGCGAGCACCCACCGGCGCCCGGAGCCATAGCTGCCGAGGAGGCGGGTCAGCCCGGCGCGCACGAGGCGCTCGTGGACGACCGCGCCGGTCGGCTGCGAAGGCTCCATCACATGGTGGTATCGGCGCGCGAAGTGAGGCGCTTTAGTGCGAGCGGCCGAACTGCCCGGCGCCCCAGCTCGCGCCGACGTCGGGCGCGTGGCCCGTCGCCTCCAGCAGCGCCGCGCGCGCCCACGGGGACTGCGCCGGCAGCGGGGTCGGGGCGGGAATGGGGGCGGTGTCGCGCATGAACCGCTCGAGCGCGGCGACGACGGCCGCCGCCTCCTCGGGCGATGCCGCGGGCGCGACGATGCGCAGCTTCGGGCGGCGGTTCACGGCGTGAACGCTAGCGCGCCCAGCTCAGGATCATGCCGGCGCCGGTGGCGTCGTCCATGCCACATTGCGTTCGCCACCGGCTGCAGGGGACCGCAGGCTGCCGCAGTAGCCTCCCGCGCCATGCCCGAGCTCGCCGTCCTCGACCACGACACGGTGCTGGCCGCCGTCTCACCCGCGGCGGCGATCGAGGCCACGCGCGACGCCTTCGAGCGCCATCACCGGGGCGCGTGGGTCATGCCCGCGAAGGTCTATCTCGACAGCCCGCCCTACGGCGACTTCCGCGCGATGCCGGCCCTCGGCGGCGAGCTCGCGCTCCTGAAGTGGATCACGTCGTTTCCCGGCAACCCCGAACACGGGCTGCCGACCGTCAGCGGCGTCGTCTGCCTCTCCGACCGCCGCACGGGGGTGCCGCTCGCGCTGCTGGACGCGCGCGCGGTCACCGCGCTGCGCACCGGCGCCGTCGCGGCGGTCGCAAGCCGGGGGCTCGCGCGCACCGACGCGCGCACGGCGGGGATCGTCGGCTGCGGCCTGCACGGCGCCTGGACCGCCCGCTGCCTTGCGGCCGCCGGCTACGGGGCCGGCATCTGCTTCGACCCGCGCGCCGAGGCCGCCGCGGCCCTCGCCGGCGAGCTCGGCTGGGACCCCGGATCGCTCGCCGAGGCGCTCGCCTGCGACGTCGTGTGCACGATCACGCCGGGTTCGGCGGTCGTCGTGCATGAGGACGACCTGCGTCCCGGGATGCACCTGAACATGCTCGGCGCCGACGGCTCGGGCAAGGCCGAGGCGAGCGTCGGCGCGGTCGCCGCGTGCGAGCTGTTCTGCGACGAGTGGGAGCAGGCCGCGCACGGCGGCGAGCTCGCCGCGGCGGTCGCGGCCGGCGTCGTGACGCGCGACCGGGTGACGTCGCTCGGCGCCGTCCTGACCGGCGACGCGGCCGGTCGCAGCGGCCCCGACGCGATCACGCTCTTCGACTCGACGGGCCTGGCGATCCAGGACCTCGCGGTCGCCGCGGCGGCGCTCGACGCAGCGCGGTCGGGCGCTGTGCGGGCCGGCACGCTGCGCCTCTAGGACCTCGGCGGGGTCCAGGCCACTCAGCGCAGCGAGGGGACGAGCGCCAGCGGGAGCTGTTGCACGGCGACCGCGCCCGTCGCGCCGCGAGCGCTGACGCGCACGGTGTACCGACCTTCGCGCAGCGCATTGAGCCGGCGGGCCGGGAGATGGACGACGTTGGCGCCGGTCCTGCCCGACGCCGGCACCGTGATCAGCGGCCGGCGCCCGCGGCGCAGCACGTCGACGGTCACCGCCGCGGGATGGCTCAGCGCGAACCGCACGCTCGGATCGCGTCGGCGCAGGCGCGGCCCGCGTTCGAGCACGAGCCGGCTCTGCAGGCCGGCGACGGCCACGTCGCCCGGCCGCGGCGAGACCGCCCAGAGGATCGGCGCGGCGGTCGTGGTCCCCGTCGTTGGGGTCTGCTGGCGGATCTGCAGCACGTGGCGCCCGGCGTCGAGGATCGGCAGCCGCACCTGCGCCGCGCAGGCGGCCCATGGGCGGGCGTCCACGCGGCACTGGAAGATCGTGCCTGCGACCTGCTCGCCGGCGATGGCGGCCTCCGCACGGACGCCCGCGAACGTCGGGATCCGCGGGCCCAGAGCGAACCCGTCGCGGGTGCCGGGGATCCTGATGGCGGCCGGCGTGGCGTCCTTGTTGCCGGCCTCGTCGACGGCGCGCACCTGAAACTCGGTGCCCGCCTGCACGGCCATCGGCGCCGTGCAGGGCGCGTAGCCGGCCTCGCGGTCGAAGTTGCGCGGCTGGACGCGGCATTCGAAACCCGTGGCGCCATCGGCCCCGAACGTCGCGATCGCGCGGCCGTCGCCCTCGGGATCGACCCGGACGGCGAGCAGGGTGCTCGGCACGCCGGCGTCCACGCGCAGGCGCAGCACCGACGGGGTCGCCTGCATGACGCCGGTACGGCTCGTGGCGAGGACGCGCAGCACGTGGTCGCCGTCGCCGATGCTCGCGACCGCGATCCTCGGGCCGCAGGGCCTGAACGGGACGCCGTCGGTCGAGCAGCCGAAGCTCGCGCCGGCGCGGTCGGCGGTGAGCGTGATGACGTCCGAGCGCGACAGCAGCGGGGGGACGGGCTCCAGGGCCCGGGCGACCGGGGCCGACCCGTCGTCGCCGGCGTGGAAGTGCGCGGCGATCGTCGCAGCGTCGAGCGGGCGGTCGTACAGGGCGATCTCGTCGATCCCGCCGGCCCACGCCCGGTAGATCGAGATCCGCTGCCCGACCGAGATGCCGTAGCCGGACGCGGTGAAGAGGATCGGCGTGGCCGGCTGCTCGGCGCGGGCGACGCCGTCGACGTAGATCGTGGCGGACCCGTCGGCGCGGGTGAGCGCGACGTGATGCCAGCTGCGCGGCGCGAGCGTCAGCGTCGGCGTGCGCAGGTCGACGCGGTGCGCCGGATCGGCGGTCGATGCGATCACGGCGCGCAGCGAGTTGTCGGCCTCGCGGGCGAAGACGACGCCGTCGGGCGTGCCCTGGGTGATCGCCGACATCAGCGCCCTCGGCGTGTTGAGGTCGTCGGCGCGGTACCACGCCTCGTAGGTGAACTCGTGATGCAGGAGGTCGTCGGACATGCCGAGCGCGATGAAGCCGTCGACGTTGTAGGTCGTGTCCGCGCTCTGGCTCTCCCAGGCCGTGTCGCCGTCGTCGACGACGCCGGGCGCGCCGAGATCGCCGTACTCGCTGCCGGTCGACAGGCCGACGCGGTCGCCGATCGGCGAGTAGGAGGCGGGCGCGATGGCGGCCTCGCCCAGGCGCCACCAGTGGACGAGCCCGGTCGTCGCGGCGAGGTCCTCGGCATAGGTCGCACGCGTCGTGCTGCGGCGCGTGGCCGGGCGGCCCACGCGCTTCTCGCAGTCGCGGGCGACACGGTCGCCGGCGTCGGCGTGCGCGACGTCGCGGCCGGGCCCGCAGGTGATGCGTGCGCGGGCGGTGCCGCGGGCATAGATCGTGTCGTCGCCGCGCCCGGCATCGACCTTCGTCAGGCCCGCGCCGCGCAGGCGGATCGTGTCGTCGCCGCGTCCGCCGGAGATCGTGCCGTCGCCGATCCCGCTCTCGAGGAAGTCGTCGCCCGCCCCGCCCTCGATGCTCTGGGGCCCGGGGCCGCCGTAGACCGTGTCGTCGCCGGGCCCGGCGTCGAGCACGTCGGCGGCGGTTGAGCGCACGTCGGGCTGGCGCAGCCCCCACAGCACGTCGTCGCCGGCGCCGCCGCGCAGCGTGTCGGCCCCGGGGCCGCCCAGCAGCGTGTCGTCCCTGGCCGTGCCGTCGAAGCTGCCGCCGCGATCGCGGGCGAGGTACGTGACGCCCTTGTTCGGGTCGGCGAGCGCGTCGGAGAGGAAGACCCGCTCGCAGTCCGCGGAGCGGCGGATCGACGACCCCCCGCCGGCGTAGTCCTCCGTGGCGTCGGAGTCGACGGAGACGTAGAGCCGGTCGTCGCCCGGCCCGCAGCTGACGGTGGCCCTTGTCGCCCCGTCGACGACGATCGTGTCGTCGCCCGGACCGCCCGCGATCGCATCGGCGCCGGTGTCCGCGAAGATGCGGTCGTCACCGCTGCCGCCGATGAGCGTGTCGATGCCCGAGCCGCCGTGCAGGACGTCGTCGCCGGCGCCGCCTTCGATCCTGTCGCGGTCGTTGTCGCCGTCGAGGGCGTCGTCGCCACTGCCGCCCTGGATGCGATCGGCGCCGAAGCCGCCGGTGACGATGTCGTTGCCGGGCCCGCCGCGCAGGTCGTCGTTGCCGGCGCCGCCGCTCAGCGTGTCGCTGCCGCTGCCGCCGCTGACCACGTCGGGGCCGCTGTCGCCGGTCAGCAGGTCGCCGCCGCCGTTGCCGCGCACCGTGTCGGGGCCCTCGGCGCCGCGCAGGTAGTCGGCGCCCGGGCCGCCGCGCAGCGTCTGGTGGCCGAGGCCGCCGGAGCGCGGCGGGCCCCAGGCGCCCGCGATCGCGGGGCTGACGGCGCCCGCCGCGAGGCACGCGATGACGATCGCGTGAGCGACGCCCGAGAGCATGTTGTGCACTGCGGCCTTACATCGGCAGCAGCGGGATATCCCCCAAGAGGCCCCAGGCCAGCAGCGCGCCGCCGCCCAGTGCGACGGCGAAGCCGGTGAGGACGCGCTCGGTCGCCGTCGTCTCGGCGGCTCGGCGCCTGGCGGTCTCGCCGTGCCTGAGCGCGTGGGCGAGCAGCTTCTCGGCCCAGGCGAACTCGAGCGACAGGACGGCGAGCCCGACCGGGATCACGACGAACGCCGGCCCGGGCAGGAGCAGCATCGCCAGGCCCGCGGCGAGGAGCGTGAAGCCGGCGACGACGTACAGGGCGCGGACGGCGAACGGCCGCTCGCGGTGGCGCTCGCGCTGCGCCTCCAGGCGCCGGACGAGCCTCGGCTTCGGGGGATCGGCCGTGGCCACAGCCCGGTCAGGGTACCCGCCGGCGCCGGCGGGCGGCCGCGCTCAGACGGCGAGGACCGACGCGGGCTCGCAAGCCTCGGCCGGCGCGTCGCCGGCGGGCGGCACGAAGCTCATCGCGCGCTCGGCGAGCGCGGTGATCGTCAGGCTCGGGTTGACACCGACGTTCGCGGGGAGGACCGAGCCGTCGCAGACGAGCAGGTTCTCGTAGCCGAACACGCGGTGGCGGCTGTCGACCACGCCATCCTCGGCCGAGTGGCCGATGACGACCCCACCCAGGATGTGGGCGGTCGTCGGGATGCTCGCCAGCGCCTCGAGGACCGAGCTCTGCGGCACTCCGCCGATCCGGTCGGCCATCCACTCGGCGGCCTGGTTGGCGATCGGGATGAAGGTCGGGTTGGGCTTGGACGGGTCCTGCTCGGTCTGCAGGCGCATCGCGCCGCGGCGGCCCGGGCGCGGGCGCAGCGCGATCGCGTTGTCGAGCGTCTGCATGACGAGCAGGATGATCGTCCGCCGCGACCAGGCCCGCGGGTCGAAGAGCTTGGCGAACACGAGCGGGTGGCGCACGACCGCCGCGAGGAACTTCAGCGGCCGCGTCAGGCGCGTGCCGTCGCCGACGAGGAGCGTGTGCAGCAGGCTCATCGAGTCGCCGGCGTGGCCGTAGCTCACGGTCTCGATGTGCGTGTCGGCGTCCGGGTAGATCGAGCCGCTGATCGCGACGCGCTTGGTGTAGTCGACGCTGTCGTCGGGGGCGGTCACCGCGAGGATCGCCTCGCTGTTGGTGCGCACGAGCTCGCCGAGGCGCCGGGAGACGTTGGGCAGCGAGCCGTTGTGCCGGCAGCGCTGCAGCAGCTTGTTGGTCCCCAGCGCGCCACCCGAGAGCACGACGTGCGCCGCCGTGTGCGTGCGCCGCTGCTTGCGCACCCAGGCGCCCGTGCGTTCCGTGGTGACGAGGTAGCCGTCGGCGCCGTCGGCGCGGCCGAGCGGGCGGATGTCGACGACCGTGCGCTCGGGCATCACCTGCGCGCCCGCGTGCTCGGCGAACCAGAGGTAGTTCTTCGGCAGCGTGTTCTTCGCGCCGACGGGGCAGCCGACCATGCAGCGCCCGCAGGCGATGCAGCCCGTGCGCGCAGGGCCGGCGCCGTCGAAGAAGGGGTCGGCGACGGTGACGCCGGGCTCGCCGAAGTACACGCCGACGCGCGTCTTGGCGTACGTCTCGCTCGCGCCGATGTGCGCGCCGAACTCGCGCAGGACGTCGTCGGCGGGGTCGTCGGTCGCGACCGTGGTGACGCCGAGCATCCGCTCGGCCTCGTCGAGGTGCGGGGCGAGCTCGCGCTCCCAGTCGCCGAGGTCGGCCCACTGCGGATCGGCGTAGAAGCGCGGTCGCGGGCGGTAGAGCGTGTTCGCGTAGCCGAGGCTGCCGCCCCCGACGCCGGCACCGCTGACGATCGTCACGTCCTTGAAGAGCGAGATCCGGAAGATGCCGTGCAGGCCGATGCGCGGAGCGAAGAAGTAGCGGCGGATGTCCCAGGTGGACTTCGGGAAGTCGTGGTCCTCGTAGCGCTTGCCGGACTCGACCAGCGCGACGCTGTAGCCCTTCTCGGTCAGCCGGTGGGCGGCGACGCTGCCGCCGAAGCCCGAGCCGACGACGAGCCAGTCGAAATCGTGGTCGCCGCCCTCACGTGCCATGGCGCGAGCATAGCGGAGAACGTGACGGGGGCGTCACCTTTAGGGTGGGGGTGCGCCTCCGGGCTGCTGGAGCGGCTGCGCCTCGCCCCCGCCGAGGTTCGTCACGAGGTTTCCCGGCAGCAGCGGCCGCGGCGCCGCGGAGCGCATCCGCACGACCGTGAACGTCCGTGCCTCGCTGCTCCCGGCGACCCGAAATCCGGGACCGGGGAACGGGCGCTCCTGATCGTCCAGGCGCGGCGGCCGGGTGCGCCCGCCCCCCCGGCGCGCCGCGAGCTCGACGTAGTCGACCTCCGCCGCCGGGGCGGTGAGGGGGGCGTCGAGCACGCGCAGTCGCGGCAGGTAGTAGCGCAGGGGGACGAACGACCCCGGCGCGGCGACCACGATGCGGTCGCCGCCGGCGGCGCCGGCCGCGCGGGCGGCTCCGCGCCAGTCGTCGCGCTGGTAGGCGGAGTCGGCGGCGACGCCGATCACCGCGACGAGACCCAGCGTGCAGGCGACGGCGGCGGTCGCCAGGCCCCACCCCCATCCCATCGCCGCGAGCGCGGCGCCCGCGACGACGAGCGCGAGCGGCAGCGCTGCGAGGACGTTGCGCGTGACGACGTGGTCCTCGCCCGCAAGCGCGAGCAGGACGGGCAGCAGCAGCGCGGCGGCGGCGACGGCGACGAGCGCGCCGGCGTCCGCCGGCGGGCGCAGGGCCGGCCCGGAGGGACGCCGCACGAGCAGGAGCGGCAGACCCGCCAGGGCGGCGGCGAGCGCGACCGCCGACGCCACCGCGAGCATCCGCTCCAGCGGCGCGTCGTAGCCGACGAGGAACTGCTTGGGCACCTGCAGGAGCCGGTGTCCGAGCGTGCTCTCGCCGATGAACGCCGCGCTGTCGTTGGCGCGCTGCGCCAGCGCCAGCGGCGCGAGCGCCGCCGCGGCGAGCACCGGGATCGCAAGCGCCGTGACGCGTGCGCGCAGGCTCGGGCCGCGGAGCGCGAGCCAGAGCGCCTGCGGCCCGACGAGGAAGATCGCGTAGTAGTGCGTCGCCAGCGCGAGCGCCGCGACCGCGCCCCACGCGAGCAGGCGGCCGCCGCGCGGGGACTCGAGCGCGCGCAGCCACAGCAGCGCCGCCGCCGTGGCCAGCAGCGCGAGCAGGGCGTAGGCGCGCGCCTCCTGGCTGAACCAGACGAGCATCGGGTTGACCGCGACGAGCGCCGCCGCGGCGAGGCCGGCGCGCTCGCCGCCCAGCCGGCGGCCCAGTGCCCAGGCGACGGGGATCGTGGCCGTCCCGAAGAGCGCGGGCAGCGCGCGCAGGCCGACCTCGCCGGTGCCCGCGGCCTGCGCCCACAGCCAGCCCAGGACGTAGTACAGCGGGGGCGAGGACTCGCTGTCGGGGATCGCGCGCAGCAGGTCGCCGAAGTCCATCGCCAGCAGGTGCGCGGTGACCGCCTCGTCGTACCAGAGGCTCTGGACGTCGAGCGTCGCGAACCGCAGCGCCGCGCCGGCGAGGACCACGAGCCCGAAGGCGCGCGCCGGCGTCATCAGAGCGGGATGTTGCCGTGCTTGCGCTTCGGGCGCTCGACACGCTTGGTGCGCAGCGTCTGGAGCGCGGCGATGAGCTTGGGGCGCGTCTCGTGGGGGACGATGACGTCGTCGACGTAGCCGCGCTCGGCCGCGACGTAGGGGTTCGCGAAGCGGGCGCGGTAGTCGTCCTCCAGGCGCCGGCGGCGGGCGTCCGGCGTCGGCGAGCCGGCGATGTCGCGCTTGTAGATGACGTTCACCGCGCCCTCGGGGCCCATCACCGCGACCTCCGCCGTGGGCCAGGCGAGGTTGACGTCGGCGCCGAGGTGCTTGGAGGCCATGACGTCGTAGGCGCCGCCGTAGGCCTTGCGCGTGATGACGGTGATCTTCGGCACGGTCGCCTCGGTGAAGGCGTACAGGAGCTTCGCGCCGTGGCGGATGATCCCGCCCCACTCCTGCTCGGTGCCGGGGAGGAAGCCCGGGACGTCGCAGAGCGTCAGCAGCGGGACGTTGAAGGCGTCGCAGGTGCGCACGAAGCGCGCGCCCTTGACGCTTGCGTCGATGTCGATGACGCCGGCCATCCGCGCGGGCTGGTTGCCGACGATCCCGACCGCGTGGCCGTCCAGGCGCGCGAAGCCGCAGACGATGTTCGTCGCGTAGTGCTCGTGGACCTCGTAGAACTCGCCGTCGTCGACGATGTGGCGCACGACGTCGCGCACGTCGTAGGGCTTGTTGGGCTGCGCGGGAACCGCGTGGTCGAGCTCGGGGTCCATCCGGTCGGGGTCGTCGGTCGGCAGGACGCGCGGGACGGTCTCGAGGTTGTTGGAGGGCAGGAAGCTCAGGAGGTAGCGGGCGTCCTGCAGGCATTGGTCCTCGTCGTCGCAGGCGAAGTGCGCGACGCCCGAGATCGTGTTGTGCGTCATCGCGCCGCCGAGGCGCTCGAACTCGACCTGCTCGCCGGTGACCGCGCGGATGACGTCGGGGCCCGTGATGAACATGTGCGAGCTGCCCTTGACCATCGAGACGAAGTCGGTGATCGCGGGGGAGTAGACCGCGCCGCCGGCGCACGGTCCCATGATGAGGCTGATCTGCGGGATGACGCCCGAGCAGTTGACGTTGCGCACGAAGACCTCGCCGTAGGCCGCCAGCGAGACGACGCCCTCCTGGATCCGCGCGCCGCCGGAGTCGTTGATGCCGACGATCGGGCAGCCGATCCTGGCCGCGAGATCCATGACCTTGCAGATCTTCTCCGACATGACCTCGCCCAGTGAGCCGCCGAAGATCGAGACGTCCTGGGAGAAGACGCAGACGCGCCGCCCGTCGATGGTCCCGTGGCCGGTGACGACGGCGTCGCCCCAGGGCCGCTTCTTGTCCATGCCGAAGTCCGACGTGCGGTGGCGCACGAACGTGTCGAGCTCCTGGAAGGACCCTGGATCCAGCAGCTTCAAGACGCGCTCGCGTGCCGAGAGGCGCCCGCGGTCGTGCTGCTTGCGCTCGGCCTCGACCGTCTCACGGCCGGCGGCCTCGCGCCGCTCCTGCAGCTGCTCGAGCTTCATCTCGTAGGTCTGCGGCGGCTTCTGGCGCTTGGACATGGCGCGCTCGATGGTAGGCGAGTCGTCGCATCTGCACGGCACGCGCCTCGCCTCGGGCTGGGGTTGCCGTGCCCGGGGCGAGGCTCTGGCCGTCCAAGTTCTGTCAGTCGCGCGAGAACGGGCGGCGGTGTGCGGCGCCGAGGTCGTCGAGGACCTCGGTGAGGATCGCGACGGTGCGCGTCGGGTCGAGCTGGATCGACGGCGGGTTCGGGTCGGGCGCGGGCCCCGGCGGGAGCGGGTCGATCGGCGGGGCGGGCCCCGGACCCGGCGTGGGGTCCGGCGGCGCGGGGTCCGGACCCGGCGGCGTCGGGTCGGGCGTCGGGGTCGGCGGGCTCGGATCGTGGATCGGCGGCCCGGGCGCGGGGATCTCGGCAGCCGGCCGTCCGTGGCGCCCGAACAGGCGGGCGAGGAACCCGCGCCGGGGGGCGAGCGCGGGCGCGGACGCCGGCGCCTGCGATTCCACGGGCACCACGGCAGGGGCCGGCGCCGGGGCAGTCGCCGCGGTCGCGGTCAGCACGACCGACGTTCCCCACCCTGCCGGGGTGAGCTCCACCGTGCCGCTGGCGCGGTCGCCCTCCCAGGCGACGGTGGTCTCGGGGTCGACGCGGGTGATGCGGATCTCTCCGAACTCGGAGAGATGCCTGCCGAGGATGTCCGGGCTGCTGACCTCCGCCCAGAGCTCGGGCGGCGACTTCACGAGCCGGCGCTGCGCCGTCGATTGCTCCATGGCCGGGGTGTTCGCCCGGCCGCCGCGGACTCCTGCCGCACTTCGTTCTGCAATCAGGCGCCCGGCTTCGTGACCATGAGGAAGAGCGCGACGGTGACGAGCAGCAGGCCGAGCCCGCCGAAGCGCGCCATCTTGATCGCCTCGCGCTCGTAGGCGTCGCTCGGCTTTCCGCCCTGCTCGAGGTCGCTCTGCGCCAGCCCGAGCAGCTTCTTCTCCGTCGGCCCGTAGACCGCGCCGGCGAGGCCGCCGATGACGATGAGGATCACGAACGTCGCGCTGATCCAGGGATCGCCGAGGCTGTAGCCGCGATCTCCGTCGGTCGCGAGGTACAGCCCCGCGAGAAGGATCACGAGCAGCGCCGGCTGGATGAGCCTGCTCGTGAGGAAGACCTGGAAGCGATGCAGCGCGACGAGGTCGACGATGTTGGTCCTGCGCACGTACGCGTCGAGCAGGGGATAGGTGAACACGACGCCGAAGCCGACGACCACGGCGAGGATGTGCACGAACAGGACGAGGGTGTGTGCGTCGATGATGGCGATGGGCATGCTCGAAGCCTCCCACGGCCGGCGGCGGCCGGCGCGGGCGCGCCCAGGTCCGCCGGTACGCTGTGCGCAGAGCCTCGATGCAGACCATCCGCGTCCTCCACTGCAACACGTCCGCCGACGAGGGCTGGACGGCCGACAGCCCGGACCTGAAGGGCTGGAGCGTCCAGGGCGCCTCCTACGCGGAGACGAAGAGGCGCGCGGAGCAGGCCGTTCGCGAGCAGCTCGCCGACGAGGCCGAGATCACGCACCACATCGCCTGCACGCGCCGCTGAGCGCCCGCGGGCCTCAGCCCCGCGGCCTGTAGGCCCCGAAGACGTCCTTCATCGCGCCGCAGACCTCGCCCATCGAGCAGCGGTCCTGCAGGGCCAGGCGGATCGGGTGCATGAGGTTCTCCGGACCGCGGCAGGCCTCTCGCAGCTCGTCGAGGCGCCGCGCGACGAGCTCGTGGTCGCGGTGGGTCTTGAACTCCCGCAGGCGGTCGAGCTGCTCGCGCTCGGTCTCGGGATCGACGCGGAGGATGTCCTCGATCTCGATCGCGTCCTCCTCGTACTTGTTGACGCCCACGACGATGTCCTGCTTGTTGGCGTAGCGCTCCTGATAGCCCCAGGCCGACTCGTCGATCTCGTTCGTGATGAACTCGATCGCGTTGACCGAGCCGCCGAGCTCATCGACCTTGGCGATCAGCTCGTAGGCGCGCGACTCGATCTCGTCGGTCAGCGCCTCGACGTAGTAGGAGCCCGCGAACGGGTCGACCGTGTCGGTCGCGCCCGACTCGTGGGCGATGATCTGCTGCGTGCGCAGCGCGATCTTCGCGGCGCGCTCGGAGGGCAGCGCGAGCGCCTCGTCGTAGCCGTTGGTGTGCAGCGACTGCGTGCCGCCGCAGACGGCGGCGAAGCCCTGCAGCGCCACGCGCACGACGTTGTTCTGCGGCTGCTGGGCGGTGAGCGTCACGCCGCCGGTCTGGGTGTGGAAGCGCAGCTTCAGCGACTTCTCGCTCTTGGCGCCGAAGCGGTCGCGCATGATGTGCGCCCACATCCGCCGAGCCGCGCGGAACTTCGCGACCTCCTGGAAGACGTGGTTGTGGCCGTTGAAGAAGAAGGCCAGTCGCGGAGCGAACTCGTCGACCTCCAGGCCCGCGTCGATCGCCGCCTGGACGTAGGCGATCGCGCTGCACATCGTAAACGCGACCTCCTGCACCGCCGAGCAGCCCTTCTCGCGGAAGTGATAGCCCGAGATCGAGATCGTGTTCCACCGCGGCACGTGCTCCTTGCAGTACGCGAAGAGGTCGGTGGTCAGGCGCATCGTGCCCTCGGGCGGGTAGATGAAGTTCCCGCGCGCGATGTACTCCTTCAGGACGTCGTTCTGCGTCGTGCCGCTGAGCTGCTCGAGCGGGCAGCCCTGCTCCTCGCCGACGAGCGTGTAGAGCGCGAGCAGCACCGTCGCGGGCGCATTGATCGTCATCGACGTCGAGATCGCGTTCAGCGGGATGCCGTCGAAGACCGTGCGCATGTCGTCGATCGTGTCGATCGAGACGCCGGTGCGCCCGACCTCGCCGAGGCAGCGCTGGTCGTCGGAGTCCAGGCCGAGCTGCGTCGGCAGGTCGAAGGCCATCGACAGGCCGGTCGAGCCGTGGGCGAGCAGGTACTTGTAGCGCTCGTTTGACTCCTTGGAGGACGCGTAGCCCGCGTACTGGCGCATCGTCCACGGCCGCTTGCGGTACATCTCCGCGTGCACGCCGCGCGTGTACGGAAACGCTCCCGGCACGCCGAGCTCGAGCTCACCCGGGAGGTCGTCCTCGGTGTAGAGCTGGTTGATCTCGATGCCCGAGTCCGTGAAGCGCCGGGGGTCGTCCGGGCCGACGATGGGGGCGACGGTGAGTCGTTCTTCGGTGGCCATCGCGCAAGCGTACTTGCGCCGGAGTCCGCGGCGATGGCCGCCACCGACGGAAACTCTTACGAAGAGGTGAGCTGCTCTTCAGCGCGGGTACCTTGACTGGTCGCATGACCTCCGACCGCCGCCGCTCCAACTTCCTCGCCGCGCTCTTCGGCGCGCTCGTCGTCGGCCTGCCGCTCGCCGGCCTCGCATTGGGCGGCGCGTTCGACCAGACGAACACCGTGACCGTCGCCCCCTCGACGGCCCCGACCGCGACCGGCGAGACCGCCGCCCCCGTCGCTCCCGCCCGCAGCGCCACCGACGTCTCGGGGTTGTACGCGCGCGTGAGCCCGGGCGTCGTCTCCGTCGAGGTCACGAGCGGCAGCGGCGCCGGCACGGGCTCGGGTTTCGTGCTCGACCGCGACGGCTACATCCTCACCAACGACCACGTCGTCCAGGACGCCGACGACGTGCGCGTGCGCTTCGAGGAGGGCGGCCCGATCGACGCCAAGGTCGTGGGCACCGACGAGTCGACCGACCTCGCGCTCCTGAAGGTCGACCCGTCCGACCACAAGCTCACGCCGGTCGCGCTCGGATCCTCCAAGGCGCTGAAGGTCGGCCAGTCGGCGATCGCCATCGGCAGCCCCTACCGCCTGCAGGGCACGCTGACGACGGGCGTCGTCTCCGCCCTCGGACGCTCGATCACCGCGCCGAACAACTTCCCGATCGACAACGTCATCCAGACGGACGCCGCGATCAACCCCGGCAACTCCGGCGGCCCGCTGCTGGACGCGAGCGGGCGCGTCGTCGGCGTCAACGCGCAGATCGCGACGAACACCGGCGCCAACGACGGCGTCGGGTTCGCGATCCCGATCGACACCGCCAAGCAGGTCATCCCGCAGCTCAAGAGCGGCAAGGAGATCAAGCGCCCGTACCTCGGCGTCTCCACGAGCGATCCGGCGACCGGCACCGGCGCCGTCGTGGAGCGCGTCATCAGCGGTGGGCCGGCCGACGACGCCGGCCTGCGCCTCGGCGACCGCATCGTCGCCGTCGGCGGCACGAGGGTCTCGGAGTCCGCGGACGTCGCGACGGCCGTCATCGCGCACGAGCCGGGCGAGAGGATCGACGTCCGCGTGCGCCGCGGCGGCAGCGAGCGCACCCTCACGGTGAAGCTCGGGACGCGCCCCGACGTCGCGACGCCGGGCTAACGCGCGGCGCGCGCCTCGATCGCGGCGCGGATCTGGCCGGCGATCTCGGGCAGCTCGCGCTCGATGTAGCGCACGTCGTGGCCCTGGAGCACGGCCAGGCGCATCGGCGTCGTCGCGACGACGGTGGAGGTGCGGCGCCGGGTGTCGTCGTGCAACGCGATCTCGCCGAAGAAGTCGCCTGCGCCGAGCTCGGCCAGCGCCTCGCCGCCGTGCGTCACCGACGCGCTGCCCTCCTCGATGACGAACAGCTCATAGCCGAGGTCGCCCTCGTGCGCGAGCTCGCGCCCGGGCGCGACCTGGATCTCATCGACGAGCGGCGCGATCCGCCTGCGCGCGCGCTTGCTCAAGCCGGCGAACAGCGGGATCTGCTCGAGGCGCTCCTCGTCCATGACGCCGAGGCTAGCCAAGGGGCGGGCGCGCGGTCAAGGACCGCCGGCCGCGTGCCGTCGCGCTCAGCGCGCGACGACGGTCACGTGAAACGGCGTGCGGAACTCCTCGACGACCGCGAAACCGCTGAGCGTGAGCATCGATCGCAGCGCCGATGGCGTGATGCCCCAGTACCACGGCCCGTAGCCGGCGTCCGGGCCGGCGGGCGGCTCGGCGTTGGGGTGCTCATCGCGACCGGGCGCGATGACGCAGGTGCCCCGGCGGCCGGGCGTCTCGGCGACCGTCTCGGTCGCGAGCAGGAGCGTCTGGCCCGTGAGCGCGCGCAGCCGCTGCAGCGTCAGCAGCGGATGCGGGGCGTGGTAGAGCACGCCCGAGCACCAGACGACGTCGTGGACGCCGATCGCCGCGATCGTCGCCGGGTCGTGCAGGTCGCCCTGGACGAAGCGCACCTGCGACCCGCGGCGGCGCACCTCGGCGTCGAAGCGCTCCGAGCGGGCCATGACGTCGACGCCCGTGACGGACGCCGCCCCGGCGTCCTCGGCGGCGAAGCACAGCGCACCGTCGATCGTCCACATGCACCCGACGTCGACGAACGAGCGCCCGGCGACGTGGCGGGCGATGAGCTCCTCGCGCGGCGGGGTCGCCGAGCCGAGGCGGGCGCGCACGCGCGCGACGGCGGAGAGTGAGCGGCCGAGCACGGTGGCGAGTATCGCGTGCGGCGGGGGCTAGACCGCACCGCCGGCGACCGGCGGTGCGGTGGGGTCAGCGCCCGTGGCGCCGGGCGCCTCGCGGGCGAGGTACTCCTCCGCGAGCAGCGGGTTGTCCTTGGCACGCTGGACGACCTTCAGCAGGTCCGACATCGAGGAGACCTCCTCGACCTGCTCCTTGATGAACCACTGCATGAACTGCTCGCTCGTGTAGTCGCCGTTCTCGCGCGCGCTCGCGGTCAGCGCGTTGATCTGGGCGCTCACGCGGCGCTCCTGCTCGAGCGCGAGCGCGACGGGCTCGACGACATCGGCGAACGCGGTCTGCGGCCCGGCGACGCCCGGCACGGGCGCCTCGACCCCGGCGTCGAGCAGGTACTGGATCATCATCAGCGCGTGGTTGCGCTCCTCGAGCGCCTGCGCGTAGAAGAAGCCCGCGAGGCGGGGAAGCGTCTCGTCGTCGTAGTAGACGGCGATCGCGAGGTACTGCTGGGAAGCGGCGAACTCGTGGCCCACCTGCTCGTTGAGAAGGTCGACGAACGCTGGGGCTGGCATAGCGCGCTACCCTACAGATTAGGCAGTCCTAATGAAGCTTCTCGTCAAACCCAAGAAGCGCTGCTGCAAGAGCAATCCGCGCTGCAAGCGGTGCCCTGTGGTAGCCAAGCGGCTGCAGAAATGGGGGCTTGCCGAGCGCCGCTCCGACGGCCTCGTCCTCATCCACGTGGGCGTCACGAAGAAGCAGATCAGGGCCGCGCGCAAGCGCTGAGGTCGCCCACATGCGTCTCACCGCGATCGGGCCCCGCTAGCCTAGGACGATGCCCACCTGCGTCGTCACCGGTGGCGCCGGCTTCCTCGGCTCGCACCTGTGCGACGAGCTCCTGCGCCGCGACCATCACGTCATCTGCGTCGACAACCTCGAGACGGGGTCGCTGCGCAACATCGAGCACATCCGCACGCCGGCCTTCGAGTTCATGCAGGTCGACATCGTGCAGCCGTACTTCGTCGATCGCGCGGTCGACTTCGTCTACCACCTCGCCTCGCCCGCGTCGCCGATCGACTACCTGCGCCTGCCGCTGCACACGCTGAAGGTCGGATCGCATGGCACGCACCACACGCTGGGCCTCGCGAAGAAGCACCGCGCCCGCTTCCTGCTGGCCTCGACGAGCGAGGTCTACGGCGATCCACAGGTGCACCCGCAGAAGGAGACCTACTGGGGCCACGTCAACCCGATCGGCCCGCGGGGCGTCTACGACGAGGCCAAGCGCTACGCCGAGGCGCTCACGATGGCCTACCACCGCCAGCAGGGCGTGGACACGGCGATCATCCGGATCTTCAACACCTACGGCCCGCGCATGCGCCCGCATGACGGCCGCGCGATCCCGACCTTCATGCGCCAGGCGCTGCAGAACCGGCCGATCACGGTCTTCGGCGACGGCAGCCAGACGCGCTCGTTCTGTTACGTCGACGACCTCGTCCGCGGCATGATCGCGCTGGGGGAGTCCGGCCAGCAGGGGCCGATCAACGTCGGCAACCCGAACGAGTTCACGCTCCTGCAGCTCGCCGAGGCGGTCATCCAGGTGACCGGCTCGAGCTCGGAGATCGTCTACGAGGCGCTCCCGACCGACGACCCGCAGGTGCGCCAGCCGGACATCACGCTCGCGCGCCAGCTGCTGGGATGGGAGCCCGAGATCGAGCTGCTCGAGGGGCTGACGAAGACGCTCGAGCAATCGGGCGCCGACGTCCTCATGGGGAGCGGATCGGCCTGACGGCGCGCCCGCGCGTCCCGGGGCGCTCCCCGAAGGTCCAGCACCTGGTGCGTGGCGCCGGAACATCTGCCATCGTCACCCGTTAGAGCAAGGGATGCCGACGACGCAGCAGCAGCCACGGGAGGGTGCGCAACGGTCGCGCGACAGCGCGTCGGCGGGCGGATTCGAGCTCTCCGACCGCGACGTGCGCCGCAAGCGCCCGCCGGTCCTCTCCTTCCTCCTGCGTCTCGACACGCTGCGCAAGGCCGTGCGCGTCAGCACGCTGCTGACGCTCGACTTCTTCGGCGTCTACATGGCGATCATCACGGCCCTGTGGCTCAAGGCCGGGATGACGACGGGCGAGTGGCACCTCAAGGCGCAGTCCGCGCAGACGGCAGACCTCTTCGACTTCGCCTACCTCGTGACCGTGCTGCTGTTCGCCCGCTCGGGCCTGTACTCCGCCCGCGGCGAGCGCCCCGGCATGTCGCGGATCGTCTCGTCGCTCTTCCAGGTCGCGCTCGTCGCGCTCGTGTTCGCCGTCGCCAGCGGCAACAAGTTCAGCTCCTACTACATCTTCTACGGCTCGTTCTTCTTCGGGATGCTCTACGTCTCGCTGCTGCGGCTGACCTACGAGAAGACGACCGGCTCGCTCCTGCGCCTCGCCGGCTACCAGCGCCGCGCGGTGCTCGTCGGCAGCGGCCAGCACATCGAGGCGGTCGGGCACGCGCTGCGCGACGCCGCGACGCCGACGGTCAAGGTCGTCGGCTTCATCTCGCTCACACCGCGCCCGAACAACGGCCTCGTCTCGCTCGGCACGCTCGACGAGCTCGCGCAGGTCATCCACGCCCACCGCATCGACGAGGTCATCATCGCCGACCCCGACTTCCCGCCGCAGCAGGCGGTCGAGGTCGTGGACATCGCCCACGGCCAGGGGGTCCGGGTGCGGATCGCGCCGTCGACGATGGAGCTGCTCGTCCACCGCGCCGAGTTCGTCCCCGGCGAGGCGGTGCCGCTGTTCGAGCTCAAGCCGCCGGTCTTCGAGGGCTTCGACTTCTTCCTCAAGCGCGCGTTCGACCTCGTCGGCGCGTCATTTCTGCTGCTCGCGCTGAGCCCGGTGCTCGCGCTCGCGGCGCTGGCCGTGCGCTTCAGCTCGCGGGGGCCCGTCGTCTACCGCTCGATGCGGCCGGGGATCGGCGGCGTGCCGTTCGCCTGCCTGAAGTTCCGCACGATGTACCGCGACGCCGACCAGCGCCAGGCCGACCTCGAGTCGCTCAACGAGGCGTCGGGTGCGCTGTTCAAGATGCGCGACGACCCGCGCATGACGCCCGTCGGGCGCTTTCTGCGGCGCTACTCGATCGACGAGCTGCCGCAGCTCTTCAACGTCATCCGCGGCGAGATGTCGCTCGTCGGCCCGCGGCCGCTGCCCGAGCGCGACTTCCTCAAGCTCGAGGAGTGGCACAAGAAGCGCTACCTCGTCACGCCCGGCATCACGGGGCTGTGGCAGGTCTCGGGGCGCTCGGAGCTCGACTTCGACGACCTCGTGCGCCTGGACTTCCTCTATCTGGAGCGCTGGTCGGTCTTCCTCGACCTCAGCATCCTCGTCAAGACCGTCCCCGCCGTGTTCACGCGCCGCGGCGCGTTCTGAGTCTGTGAAGCCGCGCAACATCGCGGTCGGCGCGATGTTCGCCATCGTCGTCCTCGCGGCGATCTACCTCGCCCGTGGCGGCGGGGACGCCAAGCCCCTGCCCGGTCCGGTTCTCCGCGACCTCGCCAAGAAGCGCGGGATGGAGCTGGGCACCGCGGTGCGCAGCGACGTCCTGAAGCGCAACCGCGCCTACCGCCAGGTCATCGCCGCCCAGTTCTCGAGCGTCACGCCCGAGAACGAGATGAAGTGGGACGCCGTCGAACCCTCGCGCGGCGACCTGAAGTACGGGCCCGCGGACGAGATCGTCGACGGGGCGCGCGACGCCGGCCAGAAGGTGCGCGGGCATACGCTCGTCTGGCACGCGCAGGTCCCCGGCTGGGTCAAGGAGCTCAGCGCGGACGACCTGCGCCAGGTCATGCGCGAGCACATCCGCGGCGAGATGGAGCACTTCCGCGACGACGTCGGCGTCTGGGACGTCGTCAATGAGCCGATCACCGACGACGGCGGCCTGCGCGAGTCGGTCTTCCAGCGCCGGCTGGGCGACGGCTTCATCGAGGACGCCTTCCGCACCGCGCGCGCGGCCGGCCCGGCCGCCAAGCTCTACCTCAACGAGATCGGCGCCGAGGGCGTCAACCCGAAGTCCAACCGCCTCTATGAGATCGTGCGCGACCTCAAGAGCCGCGGCGTCCCGATCGACGGCGTCGGCTTTCAGACGCACGCCAACCTCAACGGCCTGCCCGGCGACATGGTCGACAACATGCGCCGCTTCAAGGCCCTCGGGCTCGACATCGCGATCACGGAGGCCGACGTCGCCCTGAAGCTGCCGCCGAGCGACGCCGACCTGCAGGCGCAGGCGCGGATCTACACCCAGATCGTCGACAACTGCCGTGCGGTCGACTGCCGCTCGCTCACCGTCTGGGGGTTCACGGACGGGCGCTCGTGGATCTCCGAGACGCAGGCCGGGATGGGAGCGGCGACGCTGCTGGGCGAGTCACTGGCGCCCAAGCCGGCGTTCAGGGCGCTGCAGCGCGCGCTCGAGCGCTAGGGCAGCGTGTCGCGCAGCGCCTGCAGGCCGCTGTAGCGCGGGCGCCACCCGAGCTCGCGGCGGGCCTTGCCCGTGTCCATGATCGCGGGGTGGCTGATCGCCTCGGCCCAGCCCGCGGCGGCCGGCGCGAAGGGGACGGCGGCCAGCATCCGCGCCGCGAGCTGGACCGGGCGTCGCGGAGCCGGCAGCACCGCGAGGCCGAGCTCGCGGGCCACGACGGCGGCGTCGAGGACGCCGTCGCCCGCGATGTTGTAGGCACCGGGTGGGCCGGCGGCGGTGATGCAGAGCGCGAGCGCCTCGCCGACGTCGCGCTCGTGGACGAACTGCAGCGGCAGCGGCGCGACGATCGCCGGCAGCGGCACGGGCAGGCGCCGGGCGGCCGACGCGAGCGCGCGGCCGATCGGCTCGAGCGGGCCGGGCAGCAGGTTCTTGGCTCCGACGCTGTGGGGCCCGAGCACGATCGACGGGCGCAGGACGTAGAGCGCGACCTGCGGGTGGCGCGAGGACTCGTCCTGCAGGAGCCGCTCGATCTCGGCCTTCTCCTGCGAGTAGAAGAGGTGCTCGGCCGGGCGCACCGGCTGGTCCTCCGTCATACCGATCGGGTTGTCGGCCGAGAAGCCGTAGGCCGCGACCGACGAGGCGTAGACGAAGCGCCGCGCGCCCGCGGCCGCCGCCGCGGCAAAGGCGTTCAGCGTCCCGTCGACGTTGATCGCGCGGATCGTCTCGCGACCGGCCGTGCCGGTGATCATGAACGCGAGGTGCACGACGACGTCCGCGCCGGCGAACGCCTCCTCGAGCGCGACGCGGTCGCGGACGTCGGCGCGGCGGTAGTCCAGCTTCGTCCAGCCCTCGCGCAGCGGGTCGAAGGGCCGCCGCGCGACGCCGATCACGCGGCCGATCCGGTCGTCGGCCTGCAGGAGGCCCATCAGCCCGTACCCGAGTGTGCCGGTCGGGCCGGTGACGGCGACGGTGAGGGCCATGGCGGCGTCCTACCCCGCCTCGCGGCGGGCACCGCGATAATCGCCCCGTGGCCCACCGCTACCTCTTCGAGCAGATGGTCCGGCGCGAGCTCCGCCAGAAGTACAAGGGCTCCGCCCTCGGCGTGCTCTGGTACCTCATCAATCCGCTCGTCCTGATGGGCGCCTACTACCTCATGTTCGGCGTGCTCTTCAAGGTCGCCGGCGATGATCAGCCCCAGCACTACCCGCTGTTCCTGCTCGTCGGGCTCGTCGTCTGGATCTTCTTCAGCCAGGCGGTGCTGAGCTCCGCGCCGTCGCTGCTGGACCACGGCGCGCTCGTGCGCAAGGCCCGCTTCCCGCGCGAGACGATCCCCGCCTCGGTCGTGACCGTCCAGCTCGTGACGTTCCTCGCGCTGCTCGCGCTGCTGACGCCGATCACGATCGCGATCCGCGGGACCGGCGCCGGGTTGCTGGCCCTGCCGCTCGTGCTCGCCTGCCTGTTCGCCTTCGTGCTGGGCTTCGCGCTGGCGGTCAGCGTGCTGCACGCCTACTTCCGCGACGTCGCGCCGATCCTGTCGGCCGCGCTGCTGCCGTGGTTCTTCCTGTCGCCGATCTTCTTCGACCCGACGACCGCCGACCGCTTCAGCGAGCACGCGAACCTCGTGTTCGTCTTGGAGTGGGTCAACCCGGTGGCGCCGTTCATCGTCGCCGTGCGCGACGTCGTCTACGGCGGCTCGGTGCCCGGGACGGATGTCCTGGCGTACGTCGTCGTCGCGGCGGCGCTCATGCTCGGCGGCGGGCTCGCGCTCTTCCGGCGCATGCAGGGCGAGCTGGCGGTGGTCGTGTGAGAAGCCGCCGTCCCGCGCTCGACGAGGGCGTGCGCCCGGGCGAGATCGTGCTCGAGCACGCCTCGCGGTCGTTCAGCGTGAAGGCCGACCGCGGCCGGACGCTGAAGGAGATGCTCATCGGCCGCGCGCGCGCCGGCGGGCCGGCTCCGGTCGAGGCGCTGCGCGACGTCTCGCTGCACATCGATCCGGGCGAGACCGTCGGGATCGTCGGGCGCAACGGCGCCGGCAAGTCCTCGACGCTGCGGGTCCTGTCGGGGATCGTGCCGCTGAACTCCGGGCGCGTGGCCTGCGGCGGGCAGGTCGTGGCGCAGCTCGAGCTGGGCGCCGGCTTCGGGCGCGACTTCTCGGGGCGCGAGAACATCTTCCTCAACGGGGCGCTGCACGGCCTGACGAAGGAGCAGATCGAGTCGCGGATGGACGCGATCGTCGCGTTCTCCGAGCTCGGCGACTTCATCGACGCGCCCGTCGCGACCTACTCGTCGGGCATGTTCCTGCGGCTGGGGTTCGCGATCGCCGCGCACCTCGATGCCGACGTGCTGCTCATCGACGAGGTGCTCGCCGTCGGCGACGAGGCCTTCCAGCGCAAGTGCGAGGCACGGATCTCCGAGCAGATCGCGGGCGGTGCCACGCTTGTCCTGGTATCCCACGACGCGGCATTGATCGAGCGCTCGTGTGACCGCGTGATCGTGCTCGATGGCGGCGAGAAGGTCTTCGACGGCCCTGCCGGCGAGGGCATGCCCTTCTACCATCGGCTCATGGGCACGGCCGACGAGCCGGAGCCGCCTGTGCCCTCCGCGCCACCGGGCGAGCGGGTATCGCCGTGAAGCCCGAGGATGCGCTGGAGGCCGCACGCGCCGCGGCGGCCGCGCGCGAGGATGCGCTGCCGCCCGGCATGACGATCGAGCCGACCGAGCGCGTGTCGATCGAGCAGCTCATGGAGTGGGCGGCGATCGAGCCCGATCCCGACCTCATGCGCTCGACGCGCAGGCTCGGCGCGCCGATCACGTGGGCCAAGCGCCAGCTCGTGCACGTCATGCGCCAGTACCTGCGCGAGCTGCAGTCCCAGCAGACGCGCTTCAACCTCAACGTCCTCATCCGCCTCGCCGAGCTCGAGGACCGCGTGGCGCGCCTGGAGGAGAAGGCGGGCTCGCAGGGCCCCGCGCCGAGGTGAAGGTCCATCAGGTCCTCAGCGGGGCCGGTCCCTACGACGCCGTCACGACCCAGGCGCTCGCGTTTCGCGACCTCTTCCGCGCGTGGGGCTGGGGCGGGCGCGACGTCGCGGCCGAGATCGATCCGCGCATCGGCCACCGCATCGCGCCGCTGCGCGCGCTCGCGCCGGCCGACGGCGACCTGCTGCTCATCCACTACTCGGCCTATGCGCCCAAGCTGCGCGCGGTGCTCGAGCTGCCGCAGCGCAAGCTGCTGATCTCCCACAACATCACGCCCGCGCGCTGGTTCTGGGACCACGATCCGCAGGCGGCGGTCGTCTGCGCGCTCGGGCGCAAGCAGCTGCCGGAGTTCGCCGCGGCCGTCGACGTCGCCGCGGGCGTCTCGCTCTACAACGCTCGCGAGCTGGGATCGGACACGGTCATCCCGATCCTCTTCGACCCGGCGGCGCTGGGGGCGGCGGGCCCCGCGGATCCGCCGGGGCCGCCGGTGGTCCTCTTCGTCGGCCGCCTCGCGCCGCACAAGCGCCAGGACGCCGTCATCCGCGCGTTCGAGCTGTACCGCCGCCGCCACGCGCCCGACGCGCGCCTCGTGCTCGTCGGCGCGCCGATCAACTGGGCCTACGACGCCTCGATGCGCGCGCTCGCCGACGAGCTGTCGCCCGGCAACGTGACGATCGAGTCGGGGCTGACGGCCGAGCAGCTCGCCGCCCGCTGGCGCTCGGCGCACGCGTTCCTCTGCCTGTCCGAGCACGAGGGCTTCTGCATCCCGCTGCTGGAGGCCTGTCACTTCGGCGTGCCGATCGTCGCGCGGCCCGTCGGAGGCGTTCCCGAGGTCGTCGGCGACGCCGCGCTGCTGCTCGGCGAGCACGACGGTGAGAGCGTCGTCGCCGAGTTGCTGGCGCTGGCGGTCGGCGACCCGGAGCTGCGGGCATCGCTGCGGACGCGTGGGACGGCCCGCGTGGCCGCCTACGCGCCCGAGCCGACCGCGCGCACGCTGCGAGCGGCGCTCGAGTCGCTGACCTGAGCCCGCCGTCTCACCGCCCAGGGCCGGCGGATGGGTTCGGTGCCCACTCACGGGCACAGCGGGAAAGTGTCTGCTGTCCACGTGCGTGGAGACGCGTGACCCCGCGCTTGCGGTCCCGCTTGTCCCGCGAGCGGTCACGGGCGCGAGCGCGTCCAGCAGCCGTGAGGCGCCGAGCTCGCGGGCAGTTGCAGGGACCGTGAACGACCCAATCCTCGTGAACCGTGCTAGCGGCTGCTAGCCCCGTGCTAGCAGCCGCTAGCACACGCAAGAAAAGAGGGGTCGATGTCAGTCGCGCCCCCGGCCCCGCAGTCGGGTCCGCAACGACCGCGGCGACCGACCCGGATTCCCTGACCGATGCTGGAAGCGCCCGCGCCGCCGTAACCGGCGAGATCGCGCTCGTGCGTAGCCACGCAACCGGACAAGGGGAGAGTGTGAGCCTCGTCACACCGCCGTATCAAGCGGCCTGCCTCGGTGTTCCTCACCACATGGACTCCCCCCGCGTCATCGAGCTCCCCCGCCGGCTGGAGCCCGTCGCCCGCGACCCCTTCCTCGACCGCGCCGTCGCCGACGTCGTCGAGCTGCGCCCGCGCGGCGTCGAGGACCAGCCCGAGCCCCAGCCACCCCTGCGCGCGGCGTAGCCGGCTACCACTCGCGCGGCTGCGCGAGTGCGTGGACGGGACCGGCCGCGCCCACCGGGGCCGGGCCGTCGAGGTTCGTCGTCGCGTAGTCCAGCTCGCCCATGAGGGCGAGGAAGTCGGCGTTGGTGTCGTGCAGCTCGCAGACGATCGCGGGGCGATGGCGCTCGATCGTGTCCCGCATCCCCGCGATCGCCTGCAGCTCGGCGCCCTCCGTGTCGATCTTCAGGACGTCCGGCGGAGGGATCGTGCCCGCGTCGACGAGCTCGTCGATCGAGACGACCGCAACGTCGATCTCGTCGCGCACGTCGGCATGGCGCCCGGTCGACTCCAGGTGCGACCAGCTCGCCTCGCCGACGACCAGCAGCCGGGCGCGCCCGCTCTCCGCGCCCACGGCCTCCTCGCGGATCTCGGCGTGGGCGAACTCGTTGAGCTCGATGTTGCGCCCGACCGCCTGGGCGCACCACGGCACCGGCTCGAACGCGACGACGCGGCCCAGCGGTCCCACGAGGCGCGCGCCGAGGATCGTGAAGAAGCCGACGTTCGCCCCGACGTCGTAGAAGACGTCGCCGGGAGCGAGCAGCCGCCGCAGCGCCTCCTGCACGGGCGGCTCGAGCGTGCCGCGGACGATGAGCCCCGCGTGCGCATGGTCGAGCGGCAGGTCGGCCGTGGAGACGTAGAGCAGGTGCGCGAGCCCGCCGGCGATCGGAACCGGGGCGCGGCCGTACCAGCTCGACGCCCGCCGCAGCAGCGCCCGCGACGCACGGCCGGCGCGCACGCGCTCGGCCAGCTCGGCGCGGCGCTCCTCGGGCATCCCGGTGATGACGTGGGTCGCGCCGTTGCGCAGGCGGCCGGTGAGCTCGTGGCGCAGGTGGCGAAGCGAGCCCGGCATCGACCGGATGATCGCAGCAGGGCGCGCCTGGGGCCGAATGGGTCGGCGCACGCGAGGCGATCTCCCTGACGGGTCGCGGAAACCCCGTCTAAGATCGAGCCGATCGCATCCAGCACCCCCGCAGCCGCCGCCGTCGACATCGACCGCTACGACGCCGTCCTCTTCGATCTGGATGGCGTGCTGACGAGCACCGCGACCCTGCACACGGCCTGCTGGAAACGCGTGTTCGACGAGTTCCTCGCGGTCTGGGGGGAGCGCACCGGCGGCGCGCAGGAGCCGTTCGATCCGGGCGCCGACTACCTGCGGTTCGTCGACGGCAGGCCGCGCGCCGCGGGCGTGCGCGACTTCCTGGCCTCCCGCGGGATCGAGCTGCCCGAGGCCGAGCACGACGCCGCGCCGGGCGACGACAGCATCCAGGCGGTCGCGAACTCCAAGCAGGAGCTCGTCGCCCACGAGCTCGCAGCCGGCAACGTGCATGCCTTCCCGGGCTCGGTGGCCTGGGTCCGTGCGCTGCACGAGGAGGGGCTGCGCACCGCGGTCGTCTCCTCCAGCGAGAACTGCCGCGCGGTGCTCGCCGCCGCCGGGATCGACGATCTCTTCGAGGAGGTCGTCGACGGCACCGTCGCGCGCGAGATGGCGCTGCCGGGCAAGCCCGCGCCGGACACCTTCCTGGAGGCCGCGTCGCGCCTGGGCGTCGAGCCGGGGCGCGCGGTCGTCGTCGAGGACGCGCTCGTCGGCGTCGCCGCCGGCCGCGCCGGTGGCTTCGGCCTCGTCGTGGGCGTCGCACGCACGGCCGCGACCGCCGACCTGGAGGAGCACGGCGCGGACATCGTCGTCGCCGACCTCGAGGAGATGCTGCGATGAGCCTGCGCGACTCGCGCCTGGCCGCGCTCACCCGCATCCGCGAGGGCCGCGACTCGCCGGCCCTGCGCGCGGCGATGCCGGTCGACCCGTGGCGCATCGTGTCGCGGCGCTTCTCGCTGGAGAGCCCGGCCGAGGCGGAGACGCTCTTCTCGGTCGCCAACGGCTACATGGGCCTGCGCGGGACCCACGACGAGGGCCTGCCCTCCAACGACCCGGGCCTGTTCCTCAACGGCTTCCACGAGACCTGGCCGATCCCCTACGGCGAGTCGGCGTTCGGCTTCGCCACCACCGGCCAGACGATCGTCTCCGCGCCCGACGGCACCGTGATGCGCCTGTACGTCGACGAGGAGCCGCTCGTCCTGACGGAGTCCAAGGTCCTGGACTACGAGCGCGTCCTGGACATGCGCAGCGGGATGCTCGAGCGCAAGGTGACGTTCCGGACCGCGCGCGGCGCCGTCGTCGCGCTGCACAGCAAGCGCCTCGTGTCGCTGCACTGGCGCCACCTGGCGGCGATCTCCTATGAGGTCACGCTCGTCTCCGGCCAGGCCGAGCTCGCGATCGCGTCCGAGCTCGTCACGCACCTGCCGCGTCCCAAGGGCCACGACGATCCGCGTGTCGGCGTGCGCATGGACGAGTCCGCGCTGCAGCCGGTCGACGGCTTCTGCGACAGCACGCGCGTCGTCCTCGAGCTGCGCACGCGCTCCAGCGGCATGGGCATCGCGTGCGGCATGGAGCACTCGATCCAGACCGAGCTGCGCCACAGCATCGAGTCCAGCGTCGAGGAGGACGAGGGGCGCGTCGTGTTCTTCCTGGACACTGAGCCGGGCGTGCCGGCGACGGTCACGAAGCTGCTCGGCTATCACCACTCCGAGAGCGCGCCGGCCGGCGACCTCGTCCGCCGCGTCAACCGCACGCTGGACCGCGCCGCGGGCGACGGCTTCGCCCGCGTCGCCGACGTCCAGCGCGAGCGCCTGGAGTTCTTCTGGCAGCAGAGCGACATCGAGATCGACGGACCGCAGGACGTCCAGCAGGCCGTGCGCTTCAACCTCTTCCAGGTCCGCCAGGCATCGGCGCGCGTCGAGGGCCACGGCATCGGCGCCAAGGGCCTGACCGGCCGCGGCTACGAGGGCCAGTACTTCTGGGACACCGAGATCTACGTCCTGCCGTGCCTGACGTACACGCAGCCGCACGTCGCCCGGCGGCTGCTGCACTTCCGCTATGAGATGCTCGGCGCCGCGCGCCGCCGCGCGCAGCAGCTCGGCCACGTCGGCGCGCTGTTCCCGTGGCGGACGATCAGCGGCGAGGAGGCGTCGGCGTACTACGCCGCCGGCACCGCGCAGTACCACATCAACGCGGCGATCTCCTACGCGGTGCGCCAGTTCGTGCGCGTGACCCGCGACGAGGAGTTCCTCGCCCGTGAGGGCGTCGAGATCCTCGTCGAGACCGCGCGCTTCTGGGCCGACCTCGGCTTCTTCTCGGTGCGCCGCGACGGCCAGTTCTGCATCCAGGGCGTGACCGGCCCCGACGAGTACTCGGCGGTCGTCGACAACAACGCCTACACGAACCTCATGGCGCGCGAGAACCTCAACGCCGCTGCCGAGGGCCTGGACCTCCTGCGCCGGACCGACCCCGACGGCTACGACCGCCTCGTCAACCGCCTGCACATCACCGACGACGAGCCGCAGTTCTGGTGCCGCGCCGCCGAGCGGATGTTCGTGCCCTACGACGAGCGCGCGGGCGTGCTGCTGCAGGACGAGCACTTCCTCAACCGCAAGCCCTGGGACTTCGAGCACACGCCGGTGGACAAGTACCCGCTGCTGCTGCACTACCACCCGCTGAACATCTACCGCCACCAGGTCATCAAGCAGACCGACGTCGTGCTCGCGACCTTCCTCGCCGGCGACCGCTTCACGCCGGACGAGAAGCGCCGCGTCTTTGAGTACTACGACCCGCTGACGACCGGCGACTCCTCGCTGTCGTCCTGCGTGCAGAGCGTCATGGCGGCGGAGGTCGGGGACCTGCAGGCGGCCTACGACTACTTTCTGCTGAGCGCCGCCGTGGACCTCGCGAACCTCGCGGGCAACGTGAGCGACGGCATCCACGTCGCGTCCTGCGGCGGGGTCTGGATGGCGCTCGTCAACGGCTTCGCCGGGCTGCGCGACGCCGAGGGGGCCGACCTGCGCTTCAGCCCGCGACTGCCGGCCGACTGGGAGCGCATGCGCTTCCGGCTGATCTGCCGCGGCAGCCGCGTGGAGGTCGAGATGCTGCGCGACAGCACGACGTTCACGCTGCTCGACGGCGCGCCGCTGTCGATGGTGAGCGACGGCCAGGCGTTCACGGTCGCGATCGACGAGCCCGTGACCGTGCCGGTGATCGCCGACGTCGGCGACCTGCCGGCCGCTGCGGCCGCCGGCTAGGACGTCGCGGCGACCTCGCCGGGAGCGTCGGCGACGCTCGCGTCGCCGATCGCCAGCACGGGCAGGCGCAGCGTGAAGACCGAGCCGCCGTCGGGCGCGGCGTCGACGGTGATCGTGCCGCCGTGCGTCTCGGCGACCTGGCGCACGATCGCAAGGCCCAATCCCGAGCCGGGGCGCCCCCGGGCGCCGCTGCCGCGATAGAAGCGGTCGAAGACGTGCGGCCGGTCGGCGGCCGGGATGCCCGGGCCGCGGTCGCGGACCGTCAGCGCCCCGCCGTGCAGGCCGACCTCGACGATCCCGCGGTCGGGGCTGTACTTCACGGCGTTGTCGAGCAGGTTGTCGACCGCGCGCCCGAGCCGGTCGGGAAGTCCCTCGACGACGGTCGGGTCCAGCTCGGCCTTGAACGTCGCGGCGGGCCGGCGGCGGCTCGCCCGGTGGACCGCCTCGGCGACGAGCGCGTCGAGCTGCACCTCCTCGACGCCCGACAGCGGCTCGTCGCCGCGGGCGAGCTCGATGACGTCGGTGATGAGCGCGCCGAGCTCCTCGGTCTCCGCCCGGACGTCCTCCAGGAGGCGGCGGCGGTCGTCCGCCGGCAGCTCGCCGCCGGCGAGCAGGACCTCGATGTTCGTCCGCAGGGCGGTCACCGGGGTGCGCAGCTCGTGCGAGGCGTCGGCGACGAGCTGGCGCTGGGCGTGGACGGAGTCGTCGAGCGCGCGCCGTGAGCCCTCGAGCGTGTCGAGCATCGTGTTGAAGCGCTGCGCCATGCGCCCGACCTCGTCGTCGCCCGGGACGTCGATGCGGCGCCCGAGGTCCTCGGTCTGCGTGATGTGCTCGGCCGCTGCGGTGAGGTCGGTCACCGGCTGGATGACCTGGCGCCCGAAGATCCGCCCGAGCGCGGCCGCCAGCAGCGTCCCGGCCGCGCACAGCAGCACGAGCACGATCCGCAGCCGGCCGAGCGTGGCGTCGACGCCCGCGAGGCTGCGCGCGATCTGGATCGCCCCGCCGCCCGGCACCGCGGCCGTGAGCACGCGCAGGTGCAGGCCGTCGTTGCGCGTGTCGCGCACGAGGTAGCGCAGCCGGCCGGCCGCGACCAGGCGGTCGTCCCCGTCGACGGGCACCCGCAGGTCGCCGCGCCCGCGCAGCAGGATCTGCCCGTCGGAGGTCAGCAGCTGAACGGGGCCGCTGGGGGCGCCGCCACGCGCCGGCGCCGCCGGAAACTGCAGGTCCGGCCCGAAGCCGAAGCGGTCGGCGCGCACCGCGACCTGGGTGTACTGCTCGGCGAGCGCGTCGTCGACCTGGCCGCGCAGCTCGCTGCGCAGGGCGAGGAAGGCCACGATCGAGACGAGCACGACCGTGACCCCGACCGTCCCGGCGGCGAGGAGCGTCAGCCGGTGGCGCAGGGCCATCATCAGGGGTCGCGCAGGACGTAGCCGACGCCGCGCACCGTGTGCACGAGGCGCCGCTCGCCGCCGGCCTCGGTCTTGCGGCGCAGGTAGCCGATGTAGACGCCGAGCGCGTTGGACGTCGCTCCGAAGTCATAGCCCCAGACGCGCTCGAAGAGCGTCGAGCGCGTCAGGACCTGGCGCGGGTGCTCGAGAAACAGCTCGAGCAGCGAGAACTCGGTCTTGGAGAGCTCGATGCGCCGCGCGCCGCGACGGACCTCGTGCGCCGAGCGGTCGAGCACGAGGTCGCCGAACGCAAGCGTTGGCCCGCCCGGGTCGACGCGTCGCAGGAGCGCGCGCAGGCGGGCATTGAGCTCGCGCAGGGCGAAGGGCTTGACGAGGTAGTCGTCGGCGCCCGCGTCGAGGCCGTCGACGCGGTCGTCGATCGCGTCGCGGGCGGTGAGCATGAGGACGGGTGTGCGGTCGCCCGCCGCGCGCAGGCGCCGGCAGACCTCGAGACCGCTGACGCGCGGCATCATCACGTCGAGGACGATCGCGTCGACGGTGCTCTCGGCGAGCGCGTCGAGCGCCTGCTGGCCGTCCTCGGCGACCGAGACGTCGTGGCGCTCGAGCGCCAGCGCGCGCTGCAGCGCGGCGCGGACACCGGGCTCGTCGTCGACCACCAAGACCTTCACGCTCACATCTCCTGCTCCTCAGCACATCAGGGCTGCGTAAGAGCCTACGAAGTGCCGCCGGCTGCTACTCGACGTCCGTCCCGCCGGAGTGCAGCTTCTTGACGGTCAGCACCATCTTGCGCGAGCACTGATCGCCGCCGGGCAGGCCGGGCTTCAGCCGGAACAGCTCGTAGCGGTCGAGCGTCATGACCGGCGGGCCGATCGCGTCGAAGGGCGTGCGCCAGTCGTCGTCGACGAGGACGTAGTCGGCCGCCCGCGAAAGCGGGACGTGCGGGTAGCTCGTCTCGAGCACGGGCCGCTGGGAGCACAGGGGCTGGCCGGAGAGCATGATCCCCGCCCAGAGCATGCGCCCGTCGGCGGGGATGTCGAGGCGCACCGAGGCGCTCGGGGGCAGGCGCGCGTCGACCTGCTTGAGCTCGAGCATGCTCTTGGGCAGCTGGTCGAAGGTCGCGCCGATCTGGCTGGCCGCGCCGTCGCGCGTGGCGCCGACGAGGAAGATCAGCGCCACGACGCTCACCCAGGTCCACTTCAGCTGCGCGAGCCCGACGACGGCGACGGTCACCGCCAGCGGCGCGACGAACGCGAGCGCCTTGAAGTGGAAGTACCAGCCGAAGTCGCGCGGGCGGAAGAACAGCGCCGCGAGCACGCCGAAGGCGATGACCGCGCCGACGCCCCAGCGGATGTCCCGCGGCGAGCTGCGCAGCGCCACGACGAGCCCGAGCCCGAGGACGACGACGCCGATCCCCGCGACGCCGGCCTCGCCGAAGCCGAGGAAGAAGCGCTCGGGGAAGAAGGCCGTCAGGTCGCCGCCCCAGTTGACGAGCGAGTAGCCCGGCGCGAGCACACGTCCCGAGGACGCCGTCTTCTCCAGGACGCCCTGCAGCGGGATCAGCAGCACGAAGAACAGCGGCACGATCCACAGCAGCTGGCGCTTGCTGCGCAGGTGCGGGCGGCGTATGAGCGAGCGCCCCCGGCGGCGGCGCTCGAAGCCCCAGAAGACGATCGCGGCGATCAGCGGGATCGGCATCGCGAGCGGATAGGCGAAGGTCAGGACGCCGAGGAACGAGGCGAACAGCAGCAGGCCGCCGCGCGTCGGCGCTCGCACGGTGTGCCACGCGAGCACGATCGCAAAGGCCAGCGCCATGTAGCCCCACGTCTGGTTGACGTATGGATGCATGCCGGTGAACAGCTCGATGCGGTTCAGGCCGACGAGCCCCATCGCCGCGCCCGCCGCCCACGGCCCGGCACCCAGAAGGTCGCGCGCCAGCAGCCAGAAGCCGAGCGCCGCAAGGGCGACGAGCGCCGCCTGCAGCGTCGCGATGACGGCGTAGGGCTCCATCCCCGCCACGCGCGCGACCGCGCCGAAGGCGAGGTAGATCGGCGGCTTGGAGCGCCAGACGAGCGGCACGCGGTCGACCGGCTCCTCGTTCGCGACGGCGCTGGGGTGATGGCCCTGCAGGAACTGGGCGGTGCCGACAGCCAGGTGGGCGTCCGAGCCGTTGCCGATGACGGTCACGAAGCCGCCGCGGAACATCGGCACGAGCGCGATCGCCGCGATCAGCGCCGCGAGGTACAGCGGGACGAGCAGCGTGCGCCACGAGGTCGTCGCACCCGCCGCGACGGCCGAGCGCGCGAGCGGCAGGCCCGGGTCGCGGCGCCAGGCGTAGACGCCGAGCGCCGCGCCGCCCGCGAGGACGACGCCCAGCGCGACGTCGAACGGGACGAAGGCGTAGGCCAGCAGCGCGAGCTCGAGCGCGGTTGCGACGGCGCCGACCGGCAGCACCCACAGCAGCTCGTGGCGGCGCAGCGCGGCAGGCAGCAGCAGGCGCGTGGGGCCGAAGCCCACGAGGCCGAACAGCACGACGCAGGCCGCGCCGACGTGCAGCGCGTCGGCGACCCCGCCGCGGCCGACGACGCCCGCGTACGTCGCCAGGCCGACCGCGATCGCGGACGCGCCGGCGACGGCGAGCCAGGCGAGCGTGCGGTCGGCGCGGCGCGTCAGCCGCGGCCGTGGCGCTGGCGCGCCTGCGTGAGGACCCGGCTCAGGAACACCGGGTTGCCCACCAGGTAGCGCCGCCACATCCGCTGCGGCTCGATCGCCAGTCTGAAGATCCATTCCAGTCCATTGTCGGACAACGAGGCGGGAGCCCGCGGCACGCGGCCGGAGACGAAGTCAAAGAGCGCGCCCACGCCCCAGAGGACGCGGCAGTCCAGACGGTCGACGGTGCGCTGGGCCCAGACCTCCTGCTTGGGCGTTCCCATCCCGACGAGCAGGATGTCCGGGCGGCAGGCGTTGATGTCCTCGATGACGCGCTCGTCGTGGCCCGAGCCGATGTCGAAGTAGCCGTGGTGGGTACCGACGACCCGCAGCCCGGGATGCGCGCGGCGCAGCCGCTGGCCGGCCTGGGCGGCCACGCCGGGATCGCAGCCGAGCAGGTAGACGGAGTGGTCCTGGCGCTCGCACAGCGCGGCGAGGTCCCAGATCCAGTCGGCGCCCGTCATGCGGTGCGGGATCTCCGCGCTCAGCGCCTTGGCCGCCAGCCGCACGCCGTAGCCGTCGCAGTAGACGAGGTCGGCCTCCTCCAGCGCCCCGCGCAGCGTCGGGTCCTCGCGTGACTGGTTGAGCACGTGCGCGTTGACGTACATGACCCGCCTGGTGGGGCCGTCGTCGTCGACCCAGCCCGTGATGCGGGCCAGCAGCTCGTCGGGATGCCCGAGCTCGATGGGGAGCTCGAAGATCCTCGACTGACGCGGCTGCGACGACGCGATGGCGGCTTCCGTGGCCTCTGGCACGACGCGGTCGATGGTAGCGGTCAGGCCTTGCGCCAGACGAACAGATGGCCACGGACCTCGCCGCGCAGGCCGAGCTCGCGGACGGCCTCGGTCACGCCCGGGTAGTCGTCGTCGTCGTAGTCGTGGAAGGCGACGACGCCACCCGTCGAGACGACCGGCTCCCAGGTGCGGAAGGTCGCCACCGTCTCCTCGAGCTCGTGCGAGGAGTCGATGAACACGGCGTCGACGGGCGGCGGGTCGGCGGGGCCCAGGCCGCCGGGACGGTCGTGCAGGTGCACGCGGGCGCGGTCGGCGGGGTCCATGAGCGCGAGGTAGCGATCGCGCTCGGGGTGGCGCTCGACGTCCCAGCTGTGGACCTCGCGGCCGGGCGACGCGAGCGCGATGCAGGCCGTCGTCCAGCCGGCGGCCGTCCCGACCTCCGCGACGCGCGGCGCCGCGCCCAGCGCTCCGAGCAGGACGCGCAGCTCCGCCGGGCGGCAGGCGACGTCGATGCTCCACGTGTCGTTCTCGGCCTGGGCCCGGCGCATCGCCTTCGCCCAGAAGGCCGCCACGGGGATCGGCAGCCGGGCGAGGTGCCACGTCTGCATGGCGACCCGCCGGCCGCGCTCGGGCAACGAGCGGCTGTCGCCGGTGCGAAACAGGTGCAGGCGGCCGCGACCCATGCGGCGAGAACCTAGCGGTCGCGGCGCGCGTGAGATGGTTCCCGCGTGCCGATCGTCGCCATCGACGCGCGCGATGCGTTCGTGCCCGAGCTGCGCGGGTGGGGGCGCTACGCCCGCGAGCTCGTCGACGCGCTGCCGGCGCGCTCGGATCTCGACTTCCGCGTGATCTCCGAGGGCGGGCGCGGACCGGAGGTCCTCTTCGAGCAGATCGAGCTGCCGCTGCGCCTGCGCCGCGAGGGCGCGGACCTCGTCCATGCACCCAACTGCTTCCTGCCGCTCGCCCGGCCGTGCATGGGCGTCGTGACGATCCACGACCTCGCCTTCGAGGTCTTTCCCGACGACTTCTCCAAGCGCACAGGCTGGAAGTACCGGACGTTCGCCCCGCGTGCGGCGCGCTCGGCGCAGCGCGTCATCTGCGTGTCCGGCTACACCGCCGAGGATGTCATCCGCCGCTACGGCGTCGACCCCGGGCGCGTGCGGATCATCCCCAACGCGCCGTCGCTGCCGATCGGCACCGAGCTGGTCCCCGATGACGGGCCCTACCTGCTCGCGGTCGGTGACCTGCGCCCCAAGAAGAACCTCATGCGCCTCGTGCAGGCGTTCCGCGCCCTGCGCCGCGAGGGCCTCGAGCACCGGCTCGTGCTGGCGGGGATCGACAGCGGCGAGGGCGAGCCGGTGCGCGCGGCCGCCGCAGGCGAGCCGGTGCGCTTCACCGGCTACCTCTCCGACGGCCGCCTGGACGCGCTGATGCGGGGCGCCGACGCGCTCGTGCATCCATCCCTCTACGAGGGTTTCGGCCTCGTGATCGTGGAGGCGATGGCGCGCGGCGTGCCGGTCGTCGCGGCGCGCGCGACCGCGCTCCCGGAGACCGGCGGCGACGCGGCGGAGTACTTCGACCCGCTCGACGTCGGCGACCTCGCGGCGGCGATCCGGCGGGTCGTCGGCGACCGCGGGCGCCACGCCGAGCTGGCGGCGCTCGGACGGGCGCGGGCGGCGCGGCTGTCGTGGGTCGACAGCGCGGCGCTGACGGTCGGCGTCTACGAGGAGCTGCTCGGTTGAGCGAGCGCTCCGAGCGCACGACGATCCTCGTGCTGAGCGTCGACGAGGCGCACCTGCTCGAGCACGCGCTCCCAGCGGCCGCGGCCCAGCCCGGCGCGGACGTCGTCGTCGTCGACAACGCCTGCACCGACGCGACGCGCACCGTCGCGGAGGCCAACGGCGCGCGGGTGGTCGGGCTGCGCGAGCGGGTGTCCTACGCCGCCGCGATCAACGCGGGCATCCTCGCGACGGAGACCGCGGCGATCCTGCTCCTCAACGCCGACTGCGTCCTGGACGCCGGCTTCCTCGCCGCGGCGCGCCCGCGACTGGCCCAGCGCGGCGTCGGCTCGGTCGCTCCGCGGCTCGTGCGCGCGACCGGGATGACGGAGGCCGAGCGCCTCGACGTCCTCGACGCGGCGGGGATGGTCGTCGACCGCCGCCGCAAGAACACGCTCGTCGGCCACAACGAGCCGGCGTCGCGCTACGCGGCGGCGGCCGAGGTCTTCGGCGGCGACGGCGCCTGCGTCCTGTACCGCCGCGAGGTGCTCGACGCCTGCGCGGTCGGCGGCGAGGTGTTCGACGAGGACCTCGAGCTGTGGGCGTCGGACGTCGATCTCGCCTGGCGCGCCCGGCTGCTGGGCTGGCGCTGCATGTACGAGCCGGCCGCGATCGCATGGCACATGCGCTTCTACTCGCCGTCCACGCGGGCGGGGCTGCCGGAGGCCCACAGGCGCCTGCAGTTCCGCAACCGGCTGCTCATGATGGCCAAGAACGACGCCTGGGCGGACGTCCGCGGCGACCTGCACCGGATCCTGTTCTACGAGCTGCTCGCGATCGGTCATGTCGTGCTGCGCGAGCGCCACCTGCTGCGCGCCTATGGCGAGGCGCTGCGAGGGCTCCCGGCGGCACGGCGGCGGCGGGTGGTGGTGCAGTCCAAGCGCCTGGCGCACCCGCCGTTCGGCCTGCGCGCACCCCGCTGAGCCTCAGCCCTCCTGCTCTCCCCGGACTCCGTTGGCGCCCCTCATGCCCGCTCGCGCGGGGGCGAACCGCTGATGGCTGTCGACTATGCCGCGGTATGGGCAGCAAATACGACACAGCCGCGCGACGGGCGGCCGTCCAGCATGGCCGCGTTGCCTGGACCCAGCTGGTCGACGCGGGCATCGATCGCCACACGATCCACCGCTGGCTCGAAAACGGCCGTCTGCTCCCGGTCCATCGGGGCGTCTATGCCCTCGGCCATGTCGCCCCGTCGATCGACGGCGACTACATGGCGGCGGTTCTCGCCTGCGGCGCGGGCGCGGTGCTCAGCCACCGTGCCGTGGCGCACGCGCTGAGACTCAGGCGCGGGCGCGCGCCGCGCCCCGAGGTGACGGTTGCGACGACCGGGGGACGTCGGCGTCCGGGCATCGTCGTACACCGCGTGCGTGCCCTGCACCCGCTCGACGTCTCGATCCTCGACGGGATCCCGATCACGACGGTGCCCCGCACGCTGCTGGACCTCGCGCCCACGACCGCGCCCGCGGCGCTCACGCGGATGTGCCACGAGGGCTGGGTGCATCACGGGACCGGCCCCTCGGAGATCGAAGCGGTCATCGCACGCAACCCCGGCAAGCCGGGCGCGGCGAAGCTGCGCGAAGCCCTCGGCACCGACGTCGTTCTCAGCGACCTGGAGCGCCGCTTCATCCGGCTGCTGCACGCTCACGAGCTTCCGCGGCCGCGCACCAACATCGACCACCACGGCGACAGGGTGGACTGCCACTGGCCCGACCTGGACGTCACGATCGAGCTGCACTCCTTCCGCTACCACGCGACCCGCCAGGCGTTCGAGCAGGACCTCGCGCGGCGGCGGCGCTCCGGCCACGTCGCCTACAGCTATGGGGACGTCGTCGAGCGCGGGCCGCAGACGGTCGCGGACGTGCGCGCGCGGCTGCTGACTACGCCGCCCTGACGCGCTCGCGGCCCGCGCCGAAGATCTCGGCGATCGCGGGATCCATGTAGTAGTCGGTCCCGCCGTCCTCGCGACCCTCGGTCGCGATCGGCAGCTCGCGGGCGAGCTTGCGCGAGTAGCGCCCGGGCCAGGCGAGGATGCCGGCCACGCCGTGAGCGCCCTTGTCCAGGCCCAGCGACGCGGCGATCTCGTTGCCTGCCAGCCGCTCGCCCGGGGCGTCGATGAGGAGGTCGAACAGCGCGCGGGCGGGCGGCGCGAGCTTGCTGTAGAGCCACGCCGCCTGGTCGGCGTCCGCCTCCGACCAGGCGGACGCCTCGCCGAACGCGTGGCGCGGACCGCCGGCGCCGCGGCCGCGTGGGCCGCGGCCGCCCCACGGAGGGCGGCCCACCCCACGCGTCCCGGCCTCGTCGGCGGCGAGGAAGCCCGCGAACCAGACGTAGAACTCGGGCACGCGCTCCTCGGGGACGGCGACCGTGATCTGCTTGTCGGCCATCAGGCCGTCTGGATCTCGGTGTCGGAGGCGGTCTCCTCGGCCGGGCGGCGATGCGGGCCGCAGCCGTGGCCGTGGGGCCCGTGGCGGCGGCCACGTCCGCGGCGCCCGGGGAAGCCGGCGAGGAAGCGTCCGTAGAACGCGTAGAACTCGGCGACGCGGTCCTCGGGGACCTCGATGGTGATCTGCTTGTCCTGTGTATCGGGCTCGGAGGTCATGTCCGGCCCTCCTTTCGTTCGATGCGTACAAGCAGGAGCATATACAAGTAAATACTTAAGTACAAGCCACCAATCCAATCGCACGGACCGCACCGCTGAGCTGCTCACCAGGATCGCGTCAGGCCCCCGTCCACGAGCAGCCACTGGCCGGTGACGTAGCCCGCCGGCGCCGAGCACAGAAACGCCGCTGCAGCGGCGACCTCGGCCGGCGTCCCGAGCCGTCCCGCCGGCACCTCCGCGCCCGCGGCCTCCTGGGCCGCCGCCATGCTCCCGTAGCCCGATACGAGCCTGTCCGTCGCGATCCGCCCGGGCAGCACGGCGTTGAACGTCACGCCGTCAGCGGCGTTCTCGCGGGCGAGGAGCTTGAAGCCCGCCAGCAGGCCCGGCCGGTTGACGTTGGAGAGCTGCAGGCCGCCGATCGGCTCGAGCGCCGCGCTCGACGAGACCGCCAGGACGCGGCCGAACCCGCGCTCGCGCATCCCCGGCAGCACGCGCCCGATGATCAGCATGGGCGCGACGACGAGCGTGCGGTGCGCCTCCTCCCACTGCTGCGCGGTGAACGCGAGCGGGTCGGGGTCGCGCGGCGGGCCGCCGGTGTTCGCGACGTAGACGTCGATCGGCCCCAGGCCGGCCTCCACGGCATCGACGAGCGCGTCGACCGACCGCAGGTCGGCGCTGTCGAAGGCGTACCGCGAGCTGCGCGACGCGCGCGCGACGACGGCGCCCTCGGCCTCCAGCGCGTCGGCGATCGCGCGCCCGATTCCGCGCGAGGCGCCGGTGACGAGCGCGACGCGCCCTGCGAGCCCGAGGTCCATCAGCCCTGCTGCGGAGCACGCGCGATGACGGCCATGCGGTCGCGGAAGTCCGGGGCCCACATGCGGTCGGCGATGCCCGCGCGGCGCGCGGCGCGCACGAGCCCTCGTGCGACCCGGGGCGAGTAGCCGGCGACGCGGTCGAGGTAGTAGCCGACGCTGAAGGCCTTGGGCGCCGTCCGGATCTCGAGCACCGTCCAGCCCTGGCGCTCCAGCAGCGTGCGCATCGATCCGCGCGTGAAGAACTGCACGTGCGTCGGGATGACCGACCACCAGCGCGCGCGCATGCCGCGGGCGACGACGCTGCCGGCGTCGGGAAGCGCCATCCAGGCGATGCCGCCGGGCCGCAGCAGCGCCGCCATCCGCTCGAGCGCCTCCGCCGGCCGCGGAAGGTGCTCGATGACGTCGCCCATGGCGATCGCGTCGAAGTGCTGCGGCGGCAGCTCCGTCGTGAAGAGGTCGCCGGTGCGCACGTCGAGGCCGAGACGCTCGCGCGCGTACGCCGACGCGAACTCCGACGGCTCGACCCCGATCGCGTCCCAGCCGCGCTCGCCGGCCTCGGCGAGCAGGAAGCCGACCCAGCAGCCGAGGTCCAGCAGCGTGCGGTGGCGCGGGCCGCCGTTGCCCGCGGGGATCGGCACCGGCGTCAGGCGCTCCTCGATGCGCTCGAGCGCGCGGCGCGCCGTCTCGCGCTGCCCGGCCTCCTCGTCGATGTAGTCCTCCGAGGCCGCGTCGGCGTAGGCGCTTTCGAGCACGCCGTCGTCGGGCATCGGCTCGGTCTGGCGGTGACCGCAGCGCCGGCAGCGCACGAGGTCGGCCAGCGCCGTGCCGAAGCGGTCGGTCGTCGGGATGAGGCCGTCGGGCCCCGCGTCGCCGGCCACCTTGAGGTGCGGGACCAGGCCGGAGCCCCCGCAGGCGCTGCAACGCGTCACGCCCGCCAGCCTAAGGGGTAGGGACGCCATCCCGGTTGCCCTCTACGATCAGGCGGTGGCCGAACGGCATCTGGGCCTGCTGAGCGTCGTCGCGCCGATGCTCGACGAGGAGGGCGGCGCGCGCGCCTTCTGCGATCGCGTGCGCTCCGCGCTCGACGGCCTCCCCTGGGAGCTCGTGATCGTCGACGACGGCTCGACCGACGGCACGCCGCAGATCCTCGCCGAGCTCGCGGCCGCCGACGAGCGCGTGAAGGTCGTGACGCTCTCGCGGAACTTCGGCCACCAGACGGCGATCACCGCGGGCCTCGACCACGCGACAGGCGACGCCGTGGTCATGATCGACGCCGATCTGCAGGACCCGCCCGAGCTCGTACCGACGATGCTCGAGCACTGGCGCGCAGGCTCGGACGTCGTCTACGCCACGCGCACCGATCGCACCGGCGAGTCGCAGTTCAAGCTCGCGACCGCGCGCTGGTTCTACCGGATCATGAGCAAGGTCTCCGATGTCCCGCTCGCGCAGAACGCCGGCGACTTCCGGCTGCTCGATCGCCGCGCCCTCGACGCCCTGCTCGCGATGCGCGAGCGCAACCGCTACCTGCGCGGCATGACGTCGTGGGTCGGCTTCACCCAGACCTCCGTGCCCTACGCGCGCGACGCCCGCCACGCCGGCGCGACGAAGTACCCGTTGCGCAAGATGATCCGCTTCGCGCTGGATGCGATGGCCTCCTTCTCGCACGCGCCGCTGCAGATCGCGACCGTCGCGGGGTTCCTGTTCGCCGCGCTGGCGTTCCTCGCGATCCCGGTCGCGATCGTGTTCCGGATCTTCGGCGCGTTCGTTCCCGGCGTGACGACGACCGTCGTCGCCGTGCTGCTGCTCGGCGGCATCCAGCTCATGGCGATCGGGATGATCGGCGAGTACGTCGGGCGCATCTACGACGAGGTCAAGCGCCGCCCGCTCTACGTCGTGCGCGACCGCGCCAACGTCGCGGCCGCCGCCGAGGATGAGCACGAGCCGACCCCGGCGTAACGGGACCGCGCGGGAGCGGGCGCTGATCGCGCTCGGCGCCACGGTCTCGGTCGCGGCGCTCGCCGCGCTGGTCGTCTGGGCCCTGCAGCAGGAGGCGCCGACGTTCCCGCACGACGCCGACCGGCTCGGCGAGTTGGCGGCGGCGGTCGCCTTCTACCTCGCCGCCTGCGCGGCTCGCGCGGAGCGGTGGTATGAGCTGCTGCGCCACAACGGCGCCCGCCCGCGACGCGCCGACGCCTACGCGCTGCTGGCCGTCGCCTATGCGGGCAACAACGTCCTGCCCGCCCGCGCGGGCGACGCGCTGCGCGTCGTGCTCCTGACGCCGCGCGCCCGCACCGACCCCCGCACCGTCATCGGGACGATCGTCGCCGAGCGCGTGCTCGACGTCGCAGTCCTCGCCGGCCTGTTCGTCGCGCTGGCCTATGGCGTCCTCGGCGGCATCGAGATGCCGTCGGCGGGACGGCTCGTGTTCGCCGCCCTGCTCGTCGGCGGGCTGCTGGCGGTGCTCGCCGGCGCGGCGGCCGTCCTGCACCACCGCGGCCACCTCGGCCGCGTCCTCGCCTACCTCGCCCCGATGGCCGACGCGACGCGCCGGCTGCGCGGCAACCACGGGCGCGAGCTGCTCGCCTGGACGCTGCTGGTGTGGGGCCTGGAATGGACCGCCTGGTGGCTGACCGCCCAGGCGGCGGGCCTCGGGCTCGGCGTGCTCGACGTCGGCTACCTCCTCGGCCTCGCGTCGATCTTCGTGATGGTGCCCAGCGGGCCCGGCTTCGTCGGCACCTTCGACGCCGCCATCGTCTTCGGCGTGCGCGCGCTCGGCCACAACGGCGCGCAGGCGCTGTCGCTCGTGCTTCTGCTGCGCTTCGTCGTGACCGTCCCGATCACGCTGATCGGCCTCGTCGTCCTCGCCGCGCGCTACGGGGGCGTCGCGCGCATCCGCGGCGCGGCGCGCGCCTGACGATGCGCGTCGCCGTCCTCGGCGCCGGCGTCGCCGGCCTCGTCAGCGCCTACCGCCTCACGCAGGCGGGTCACGTCTGCGACGTGTACGAGCGCTGGCCCGGCCTGGGCGGGCAGGCGGCGACGCTCGACGTCGGCGGCGGCGACCTGCTCGAGCGCTACTACCACCACCTCTTCACGAGCGACCGCCACATCGTCGACCTCTACCGGGAGCTCGGGATGCCCGGCGAGCTGCAGTGGAGGACCTCGACCATGGCGTTCTTCCTCGACGGGCGCCAGTGGGCCTTCAACGGGCCGCTGGACCTCCTGCGCTTCAAGCCGCTGTCGCCGCCGTCGCGGCTGCGCATGGGCGTCGCGGTCCTGCTGCTGCAGAAGCGCGCCCGGGAGGTCGGCCCGTTTGAGTCGATCACCGCCCGCGAGTGGATCGAGAAGCACATGGGCCGCGGGCCGTGGCGCAAGGTCTGGGGGCCGTTGCTGCGCGGCAAGTTCGGCGAGCGGGCGGAGGACATCTCGATGGCGTGGCTGTGGAGCAAGCTCACGCTGCGCCGCCAGCTGGAGGGCAAGGAGGCGCGCGAGGAGAAGCTCGGCTACCCGCAGCACTCGTGGGAGCTGCTGTTCGACGCGCTGCGCGACGCGATCGTCGCCGGCGGCGGGCGCGTCCTCGTCGATCGCCCCGCCGCCGGGCTCAGCCGCGCGCCCGACGGCAGCCTGCTCGTGCGCGCCGGCGCGCCGGGGTCGTTTCGCACGGGGCACGACCCGCGCTCCTACGAGCGCGACGGCCGGCCCGCCGAGCGCTACGACGCGGTCGTCGCGACGGTTCCGAGCGACGTCTTCGAGGGGCTGCTCGACGACGATCTGGCGGTGGCGATCGGCGCCGAGTACCTCGGCCGCCTGCGCGCGACGGAGTACCACACGGCGTTGTGCCTCCTGCTCGAGCTCGACCGCCGCTTCTCGCCGTTCTACTGGACGAACATCGCCGACCCCGAGCTGCCGTTCGTCGGCCTCGTCGAGCACACGAACTTCATCGATCCCGAGCGCTACGGCGGCCGGCGCTTCCTCTACGTCGCCAACTACCTCGCGCCCGGCGATCCGCTGCTGGACCTCGGTCCCGATGAGCTCCTGCAGGCCTACCTGCCCGGCCTGCGCAAGGTGACGCCGGACTTCTCGCCGGACTGGATCGTCGAGCGCTGGCTGCACCGCGAGCCGGCGGCGCAGCCGATCGTGACGGTCGGCTACCACGAGCGGATCCCGCCGCTGGCGACGGGCGTGCCGGGGCTCGTCCTGGCCAACACGACGCAGATCTATCCCGAGGACCGCGGCACGAACTACAGCGTGCGCCTGGGGACCGACGCCGCGCATGCGCTGTTGGAGGGTCGGCGGCCCGAATCCTTGTACGAACCGCCGCTGAGCGGAGATGTGGCCGACCCGCGATCTGGGTGATCGCCTCGCGCACGCTCCCTCCAACGAGGACCGCCCACGGAACTCTCCCTGCCGTTCATCGATCGCGCCCGCGCCGACTGGGAGAAGGAGCTCCAGCCGCGGCCCGAGCGCCTACCCGAGCGCGTCTGAGTAGACCTGCCAGGTCGCCCGCGCCGCATCCGCCCACGTCCAGGACGGCGGCGCGGGCGCCGGGCGGCGCGCCGCGACACCGGCGGCGAGCAGGCCTTCGAGGTCGCCGGCCTCCACGAACGTCGCGCGGTCGCCCAGGACCTCGCGCAGCACCGGCAGGTCGGTCGCGACGACCGGCGTCCCGCAGGCGAGCGCCTCGACCGTCGGCAGCCCGAAGCCCTCGTCGTCGGACGGAAAGACGAGCGCGCGCGCCCCGGTGTAGATCGCCGCGAGGTGCTCGTCGGGCACGTGGCCGGTGAGCGTCACGTCGGGCAGCTCGTGGGCCCAGGGCTTCGTCGCGCCGACGAGCACGAGCGGCAGCTCGCGCGGCGTCCTGGCGAGCGCCGCGACGCGCTTGCGCGGGTCGGGCGTCTGCAGGCCGCCGACCCACAGCAGGTAGTCCTCCGGCAGCCCGTAGAGCTCGCGCGCGGCGGCGACCTCGGCCGGGTCGCGCTCGTAGAGCGTCGGCGCCGGGGCCTCGGCGATGACCGCGATGCGCTCCCGCGCGAGCCCGAGGTGCTCGACGACCTCCGCGGCGACCGTCGCCGTCGGCACGATGACGCGCGTGGCGCGCTCGACGGCGAGATAGCGCAGGCGGAAGCGGATGCCGCTGCGCAGGTACTCGCTGCGCCGCTTGAGCGGGACGACGTCGTGCAGCGTGACGACCTGCGGGCACGGCGCGCGCAGCAGCGCGCCGTCGATCCACGGCGAGTGGAAGACGTCGACGCGGCGCGGGCGATGCGTCTCCACGAGTTCGTGGCCGCCCGCGCCGGCGGTCTCGCGCAGCGCCGCCAGCAGGCAGCTGACGTAGCGCCCGATGCCGCGCGGGTCAGGCGCCGGGCGGCTGTCGAAGGCCACCTTCACCGGCCCGCCGCCCGCACGAGGATCGCCTCGACGCGATCGGCGTAGGCGTCGGCGCCGAAGCGCTGGGCGCGCCTGCGCGCGGCCGCGCCCATCTGCTCGCGCCGGGAGAGGACGTCGAGCACCGCGGCGGCGAGCTCGTCGGGGCGCCCGGGCGCGACGAGGCGGCCCGTCTCGCCGTCGGCGACGACCTCGGCGAGGCCGCCCACGCGGGTGGCGACCACCGGCGTCCCAGCGGCCATCGCCTCCGCCAGCACGGTGCCGAACGGCTCCTGGCGCGAGGGCGCGACGAGCACGTCGAGGTGGCGCATGACGGCCGCGCCGTCGGCGACCCACGGCACGTGCTCGACGCCCTCCGCCGCGCGCACCTGCGCGGCGTACTCGGGCGCGCTGTCGTAGGGGTCGTCGCCGACGAGGACGATCCGCACGCCGGGAGCCCCGGCGCGGATCGCCGCGGCGGCGCGGACGAGGTCCAGCGGGCCCTTGCGCGGCTCCAGGCGCCCGACGAACCCGACGACCGGCCCGCGGGTGCCATTGGAGGCCCAGGGCGCGGGCACGTCGGGCACGTCGAGCTCGACGGGGCAGTAGACGACGTCGGCGCGCAGGGCGCCGAGGCGGTCGGCGACGGCCTGCGAGTCGGCCAGGACGGCGTCGGCGAGCGACCAGAAGCGCGGGACGCGGTCGACGATGTCGTGGACGTGCAGCACCGTGCGGCGGCCCACGAGGCCCGGCAGCAGGCGGCCGCTGACGGTGCCGTTGAGGTAGACGAGGTCGGCGTCCTGCGCCAGCCGGCGCACGCGCGGCCAGCTGCGCGCGGCGCGCGCCCCCGCGCCGCGCTGCATCCCGCCGGAGTCGATGCGCACCACCGGCAGGCCGGCGTCGTCCATCGGCCCGGGGCCGGGCGTTGCGAGCGTCAGCGCGTGTCCGCGCGCGGTCAGCCGCGGCGCGAGGCGCAGCAGCCCGATCTCGGCGCCGCCCGGATGGGCGACGGCGCATATGGCGAGGATCCGCACTCCGGCGATCCTCGCAGGACGAGGTGCGGTGCGAGACTTCCGCCATGGCGGACCAGACGACCGGCGCCCTGCACGACGCGATCTGGGAGGCCGTCCCTGTCGCTGCGACCCCCGAGCGCTTCGCGCTGCGGCGGGCGTTCCTGCTCGAGCACGTCGCGCCGGGGGAGACGGTTCTGGACCTCGGTTGCGGCGCCGGTGAGTTCAGCGCCGAGCTCCTGGGCGCCGGGGCGACCCCGATCGCCGTCGACGTCGCCGCCGAGGCGCTGCGGCGCGCGCGCGAGCGCGTGCCGGGCCTCGATGCGCGGTTGTGGCGCGCGGGCGAGCCGCTGCCGGTCGACGACGCGAGCGTCGACACGGTCTGGGCGGGTGAGGTCATCGAGCACGTCGCCGACGTCGCCCCGTGGCTGTCAGAGGTGCGCCGCGCCCTGCGCCCGCGCGGGACGCTGCTGCTCACGACGCCCGGCCACGGCCCGCTCACCGTGCTCGCGCTCGCGCTCAGCCCGCGCCGCTTCGCCGCGCACTTCGAGCCGCGTTCGGATCATGTGCGCTTCTACTCGCGCCGCACGCTGGGCGCGCTGCTGGACGACCTCGGCTTCGGCGTCGTGGCACTGCGCAGCAGGCGGGCGACCATCCTCGCCCGGGCCGTCCGCGGCTAGCGGCCATGCGCGTCCTGCTCGACACGACCTACGCGTTGCGCGGGCGCAGCGGGACCGCGGTGTACGTCGCGTGCCTCGCGGCGGCACTGCGCGCGGAGGGCGCCGAGGTCATCGAGGCCGCCAACGAGCGCCGCCGCGCGCCCGCCGGCGGCGGCGCGGGCAGCGCGCGCAACCTCGCCCTCGACGAATGGTGGACGCAGGTCGAGCTCCCGCGCCGCGCGGGCGCCGCGCACGCCGACGTCCTGCACCACCCGCTGCCGGCGCTCGCCGTCCATGCGCCGTGCCCCCAGGTCGTGACGCTGCACGACCTCGCCTTCGAGCGCCTGCCCGACAGCTTCTCGCCGGCCTTCCGCCGCTGGGCGTCGCGCGCGCACCGCCGCGCCGCCCGCGGGGCCGACGCCGTCGTCTGCGTGTCCGAGACGACGCGCCGCGACGCGCGCGCGCGCTGGGGCGTCGACGACGCGCGCATCGTCGTCGCGCCCCACGGCCCCGGGCAGGGGCTTGCGGTGACGCCGGCGCCTGCGCCGGCGCACTTCCTCTATGTCGGCGACGACGAGCCGCGCAAGAACCTCGGCCTGCTGCTGGACGCCTACGCGCGCTACCGCGCGGCCGCCGGGCCCGGCGCGCTGGCGCTCGTCCTCGCGGGCCGGGCGCGCAGCGCGGCGCCGGGCGTGCGCAGCGAGCCGGAGCCCGACCTCGCGGCGCTGCTGGGCGCCGCCGTCGCGCTCGTGCACCCCGCGCTGCACGAGGGCTTCGGGCTCACGGCACTGGAGGCGATGAGCGCCGGCGTCCCGGTGATAGCGGCGCGCTCGCCGGGGCTCGCCGAGACCTGCGCGGAGGCCGCGCGCTACGTCGATCCCTACGACGCCGCCGGGCTGGCGGACGCGCTGGCGCAGGTGCAGGCCGACGTCGCCCTGCGCACGGATCTCGCCGCCCGCGGGAGGGCGCGCGCGGCGGCGTTCTCCTGGCGCGCCTCGGCACGGGCCCACATCCGTGCCTATACGCTCGCGGGCACACCATGAAGGTTGCGATTCTCGGCACGCGCGGCATCCCCGCGTCCTACAGCGGCTTCGAGACCGCGGCCGAGCAGCTCGCCAGCCGCCTGACCCAGCGCGGCCACGAGGTCATCGTCTACTGCCGGCCGCACGTCGTCGACCGGCGCCTGCGCGAGCACAAGGGCGCGCGCCTCGTCCACATCCCGGCGGTGCGCAACAAGTACCTCGACACGTTCACGCACACGCTGCTGTCGTCGCTGCACTGCGCACGGCGCGTGCGCCCGGACGTCGCGCTGTTCTTCATCGCGGGCAACAGCCCGATGTGCCTCGTGACGCGCGGGGCCGGCATCCCGACGGTCATCAACGTCGACGGTTTGGACTCCGACCGCTCGAAGTGGCCGGCGTTCGCCAAGGCCTACCTGCGCTTCGCCGAGCGCAACGCGCCGCGCTGGTCGGACACGGCGATCACCGACTCCCACGCCGTCGCGGAGATCTTCGAGCAGCGCTACGGACAGCGGATCGGCGTCGTGCCCTACGGCGTCGAGGACCCCGGCCACGAGGGTGTCGGAACGCTCGAGCGGCTCGGCCTGGAGCCCGACAAGTACGTGCTGTTCGTCGGGCGCCTGGAGCCCGAGAACAACCCGCACGTGCTCGTCGAGGCGTTCTCGCGGATCTCCGGCGAGCGCGCCCGCGGCATGAAGCTCGTGATCGTCGGCGGCGCGCCCTACGCCCACGACTACATCAAGCAGGTCCACCGCGCCGGCGACCCGCGCGTGATCTTCCCGGGGTACGTCTTCGGCCGCGGCTACTGGGAGCTGCAGCGCCATGCCTACGTCTTCTGCGCGCCGACGGAGGTCGGCGGGACCCATCCGGTGATCCTCGAGGCGCTCGCGGCCGGCAACTGCGTGCTCGTCAACGACCACGCCCCGAACGTCGAGACCGTCGGCGACGCCGGCCTGACGTTCTCGGGCAAGGAGGGCGTGCCGTCGCTGACGGCGCAGCTCGAGCGCCTCTTCGACGAGCCCGAGCTCGTCGAGCACTACCGCGCCCGGGCCCGCGAGCGCGCCCGGCGCTACTCCTGGGACGCGGTGACCGACGAGTACGAGCAGCTGCTCGTCAGCGTCCGCGAGATGGGCGGGCCCGGCGCGCTGCCCGCCGAGCTGCTGGACCCGCCGGTCGCGGCGTCTAGCGGCGCCTGACGGTCACCGGCGCCGAGCGGCTGACGAGCGGCTTGGCGCCGTTGGACCAGCGCAGGCGCAGGCTTCCGCTGCGGCGTGGGCGCACCGTCGTGTTGACGTAGTTGCGCACGCCCTTGGACCTCGCCGTGCGCAACGTCCGCCACCTCTTGGAGCCCTTGCCGCGGAACTGCACCGACGCCGCGACAGCCGCGCCGGCCTTGGCGCCGCGCAGCATCCCGAAGACGCCGACGCTGCGCCCGCGGCGCACGCTGCGCTGCTTGAGGAAGATCGGCGTCTGGTAGGCGTTGTAGCCGGGCTTGCGCTTGCCCGTCAGCAACTGCAGGCCGCTCTGGAAGGTGCGCCAGTACAGCTGCGGGTCCTTCTTGGGATCCACGCCCGCCACCGGCGCGTCGTCGATGAGCAGAAATTGGCTCATCGCGCGGACGTTCGGGTTGCGGTAGGCGATGTACTCGGCCTGGTTGATGTACGCGGCCTGCTGGGAGAACGAGACCGTGAACGGGTCGGGCTTGGTCTGGTAGCCGTACTCGGTGAGGTACAGCGGCACGCCGCGGCTGCTCTGCGTCTTCTGGCCGTAGCGCGCGTAGATGCGCTTGAGCTCGCGGCTCAGGGCCGGCAGGTCGGACATCGCGACGTCGTCGGAGGACCTGGACTTGCGCCCCGGCGGCGACAGCAGCGCGTAGGGGTGGTGGGCGTAGCCGGCGGCGTGGAAGAGGCCGGGGTTGGCGGCGACGAACCCGGCGGGATCGGCGGCGCAGCCGCGGACGGTGGCCTCCTCGCCCTTGAGGAGGTTGAGGTTGTCGTCGAGGCAGTACAGGCGGCGCAGGAAGCGCAGCGGCGACAGCGGCCGGCTGAGACCCCGGTCGCTGGCGCCATTGGGGGCCGTCTCGCCGACGAGGACCGTGTCGGCGCCATGGCCGCTGCCGGCGAGGTTCGTCCAGGCGGCGGCGACGAGGCTGCGGTACGTCGAGGGGGCGGACTCCACGAAAGCGCCGGCGTTGCGCGGGTCGGGCGTCCACTGCGGCGTGAGCCAGCCGGCCTGGTTGGGCTCGTTGTAGATCGACCAGTAGTCGACGCGGGGCAGCCCCTGGTACGTCCCGCTGTAGCGCGTCCCGACGGCCTTGACGAACTTGCCGAACTCGTCGGTGTTCGGACCGAAGGTCTCCTGCAGCTCGGGGCGCGGCGAGTCCTGGGCGGCCCAGCGCGGCACCGGCGAGGTGAGGTTGAGGTTCACGAGGATGCCGTTGGCCTGGGCGGCCCGGACGATGCGGTCATACCGCGACCACAGCTCCTGGGGGTACGCGCCGGGGTCGGTCGCGTCGAAGACCGGGCGGACGGTCTGGTCGGTCGCCGGCGCGACGATGCTCCAGAAGACCGAGACGCGGATGCGGTCGACGCCGAACGCGGCGAGCGTCGCCAGCGTCGAGTTGACCTGGTCGTCGGTGCCGTAGACGAGCATCGGGTCGTCCTGGAACATCGACTCCTGCGTCGTGGACGCGTGGGCGATGGAGGGAATGGCCACCAGCACGAGTGCGGTGGCGATGATCGAGCGGAGGGTTCTCACTTGGCTGAGGTCTTTCGTTGCGCTGCAAGGAACACGGCGACGGCGTCAGAAGAGCGGGGGTCAAGATAGAGCGCGGGCCGGATCGCCGTCAGCGCGACCGCCGGGCGATCGAGGATGTCGAGCTCGAACTCCGCCAGCCGCTGCCACGTCTCGGGATTGGCAGGCTGCAGACGCACTGCCTGCTCCAACGCGCTGCGGGCCGCGAACTTGCGGCCGGCCGCGGTCTCGATGGTCGCGAGCTCAAACAGCGGGTCGACCGAGAGGGGGTTGCGATCGCGCGCCTTCCGGGCCTGCGCGCGGGCGGCGTCGGCGTCGCCGGTGTCCAGCGTGGCGACGGCCTGCTGGCCGATGGTGTCCGAGCGCAGCGGCTGCCAGACCGTCCACGCGCAGACGAGCGCGAGGACGAGCGCCCCGGCGGCGACCGCGGTGCGCGTGCGATCGCCGAGCGCGGCGCGCAGTCGGGCGCGCGCCGCGGCGGGCGCGAACGCGCCGCCCGCGACCGGCTCGGCGCCGAGCGGCCCGCGGCCGGCGACCCAGCCCGCCGCCAGCAGCGCGACGGCGGCATTGGCCGGCACGAACCACGTCCAGTCGATGAAGGAGTGCACGCCGAACACGAGCACGGTCGCCACGAGGGTCAGCAGGCCGATGCGCTCGGCGGTGAACTCGCGTCCGCGGTCGCGCCGGCGAAGGCCGGTCGCGCCCGCGGCGCTCACCACCCAGGCGCCGAGCAGCGCGAGGCTCACCGCGAGCCCGGCGAGCCCGAGGTCGGCGAGCGTCTGCACGACGTACCCGTGGGCGTGGCGCACGGCGGGATCGGCGGTGCGGTAGCGCTTGCGGACGGTCGCGTAGCCGCCTGCGCCGACGCCGACGACCGGGTTGTCCTCGAAGATCCGCAGCGCCTCGTCCCAGTAGCGCGCGCGCACGCTGCCGGCGGCCGTGAGGCGGCTGGGGTCGTTGACCGGGATCGAGGCGTCGGGATCGGTGAGCGACGTCCAGTTGCTCGAGATCGAGCCGCTCAGCCCGTTGTCGGAGACCGCGAGCTTCAGGCCGACGCCGACCGGCACGAGCGCGAGTGCCACGAGCAGCGCGATGCCGGCGCGGTCGCGCATCAGCGGGGTGCGCGGATGCGACGCGGCGGCGAAGTTCACCGCGAGGCCCGCGAGCGTCAGGGCCACGAGCACGGCGGTGAGCGCGAGGCCGAGCTGCAGCCCGGCCTGGTCGCGCAGGTCGACCGGCACGCGGTCGTCGGTCAGCGCGTTCTGCGAGAAGGCCCAGAACGCGACGAGGGCGCCGCCGGACCCGCCGATCAGCAGCACCGCCGCACCGCGCAGGCGCAGCGGCACCGTCGCGAACCAGAACGCGGCGCCGAGCGCAGCCGCCAGCAGGGCGCCGCGCGAGTAGGCCATGAGCATCGTGAGGACGAGCAGTCCGAGGGCGGGATGGGCGAGCGCGCCGAGCCCCTGGTGACCGGTGCGCCGCGCGCCGAGCCAGAGACACCCGGGAACGCCGAGCGCCGCCATCAGCCCGACGCTGTTCCAGTAGCCGAAGGGCTCGCGCAGGCGGGCGTAGATCTCGTCGGGGTTCAGGGCGCCCGGCAGGATCTTCGTGAGCATCGCGTAGGCGCTCATCGTCACCGCCGCGAGCGTGATCGCGCCGAGGACGGCGCTCCAGCGCCCGGGCACGCTGTGGGCGAGCGCGACCGCAGCCGCGAAGACGGCGGTGTAGGCGAGCGTGCGGTTGGCCTCGACCCAGGCGTCGGCGGGCTGTGCAGCCCAGGTGATCGACAGCGCCGTCAGCACCGCGAGCGCGGCGAGCGCCGCCAGCGGGCCGCCGCCCCACAGGCGCTCGCGCCGCGGCGCGAGCAGGACGGCCCCTGCGACGACGAGCCCGCCGCCGAGCACGAGCGCCATCTCCGCCGGGGTCGTGCGGCCGATCTGCAGGCCGCTGTCGGCGGCGAACCCGACGGCGCAGAGGATCGCGGCGAGGCCGATCGTCAGCGCCGCGTCGGTGGCCGGGCGCGAGACGCTCAGGGTCGCGGCGCCGCGCGCCGGGTGCCTAACCGCGGCGTGCGACGACAAGGGTCCGGATGCGGGACGCGCCGAGCGCCAGCGCGGCGGCGAGCAGGAGCACGAGCAGGACGACGACCGGCGTCGGCAGGTCGCTGACGCGGCTCACGCCGGGAACCGTGCCGACCTTCCCGGGATCGACGGCCGTGCCGACCTGCAGCGAGCGGGCGTCCGTGCGGGCCTCGTCGACGGCCTGGCGCTCGGTCGGCGTGGCAGCCTGCAACTGCTCCTTGGCGGGCGCGCTGCCGATCGCGCCGCTGCCGCCGCTCCGTCCCGCCGCCGGCAGGCGTGCTCGTGGTGGTCGGCGAGCCGCCCTTCCTCGTCGCGCCGCCCGCGGCCGCGGCCTTCAGCTGCGCGCGCTTGATGACGTCGCGGCAGTTGCCGTACTGGTCCGTGTCGCCCTGCAGTTCGGCGAGGGCGTCGCGGTACTCCTTCTGCGTGTAGGTCTTGGACATCACCTCGTCGTCGGTGCAGTCGTCGAGGACGCTGCGGCCGGAGGCGAGCGCCGTCGCGGCGGGGCCGGTCAGGAGTGCGAGGATCGCGACGAGGGCGACGAGGGGGCGGCGCGGCACGCGGTTCACCGTAGCGAGCGCAGCGCGGCGTGAAACCCGGCCGCCCAGGCGTCGAAGGTGTACGGGGCGACGTCGCGGCGGGCGTTCTCGCCGAGCCGCGCGCGCAGGTCGTCGTCGTCGTGCAGGCGCCGCAGCGCGGCCGCGAGCGCGGGGCCGTCGCCCGCGGGGAAGACGAGGCCGTTGCGCTCGTGGCGCACGAGGCCGCCGGCGACGGCGCCGACCTCGTCGCTGGCGATGACGGGAGTGGACTGGTTCATGGCCTCGTTGGCGACGAGCCCCCAGGGCTCGCGGAAGCTGCGCGTCCGCAGGGACGGTATGACGCAAACGTCCGCGCGGGCCAGGAAGTTGCGGACCTGCTCGGCCGGTTGCGGACCGACAAAGGCCACCGCGCCGCCGGCGGGGCTCCGGGCGGACCCGGTTCCCGCACCGACGAGGACGAGCGCGGCGGCCTGTGCTCCCAAACCCGACGAACGCCAGGCATCAAGGAGCAACACTGCCCCCTTTGCCCGACTCTCGCGTCCGAGAAACACGGCTGTGAAGGGCGCGGTCCGCTGCAGGTCGATGGGTGCGCCCCAGAAGTCGTTGTCGACGGCCTGGGGCGCGACGTGGACGTTGCGGGCCCCCCGGGCGCGCGCGAATGCGGCGACATGCGGGCCGTAGGCGACGACGGCGTCGGCGTCGCGGTACAGCGCGGCGAGCAGCGGCGCGCCCGCAAGCAGGTGCGCCGGCGTGCGCGGGTGCGCCCACAGCGCGCTCCACAGGACGAAGGGGATCGCGCGCGCGCGCGCCGCCAGGGCGGCCGCCGGCAGCGCCCCGCGGCCGGCCGTCCCGCAGACGACCGCGGCGTAGCGGCCGGAGGCCGCCAGCGGCCCGATGTCGCGCTGGCGCACGTGACGATGCGGGAGGCCTGGATCCTCGACGCCGGGCGTCGCGTGGATCGAGCGCCCGCCGAAGATCGCGAGCTCGATCGGCGTGCGGCGGTGCAGCGCGGCGAACGCGCCGACGCGCTCGGGCGGCACGTGGTTGGTCACGAAGAGGACGGGCTTCACGGCAGGGCCGCGTCGTAGGCGGCGAGCGTCGCGGCGCCGCAGGCCGCCCACGAGAAGCCCTCCTGCACGGTGGCGCGGGCGCTGTCGCCCTCCTCGCGCAGGAGGCGCTCGTCGGAGAGCAGGCGGTCGATCGCCGCGGCGATCTGGACGACGTCGGCAGCGTCGACGAGCGTCATGCCGCCGCCGGCGGCGGCGATCTCCTCGGGTCCGGGCTCGCCGCGCGCGCCGATCGCCGGCAGCCAGCCGGCCATCGCCTCGACGTAGACCATGCCGAAGGCCTCGTCGGTGGATGCCATCGCCAGAAGCGTGGAGCGCCGCGTCCGTGCCAGGGCGTCCGCGGGATCGAGCTGGCCGGCGAAGTCGACGCGGTCGGCGATCCCCAGCTCGCCCGCGAGGGCATGCAGCGCCGCGCGCTCGGGCCCGTCGCCGATCACGAGGTGGCGTAGGCGCGGATGGCGGTCGCGCAGGAGCGCGACCGCGCGCAGGACGTCGGCATGACGCTTGCGTGCGACGAGGTGGCCCGTCGTCACGACGGTGGGCTCGGCGTAGGGCTCGGCGCGCTGCGCGGGCAGGTCGCTGCCGAGGTGCACGACCCGCGTCGCGCGGGCGCCCAGCGCCCGGCAGCGGGCTTCGATCCCGGCGCTGTTGGCGACCGTGAGCTGCGCGCGGTACAGGGCCGCGCGGACGGCCTGCGCTCCGCGCTCCGAACGCGGGACGGTGTGGAAGACGTCACCGCCGTGCACGGAGACGACGAGCGGGGCCCGCAGACCGCTCCGGCGGACCGCCTCGCCCGCCGGGACGGCGTTGTGCGCGTGGATCACGTCGTATGCGAAGCGGCGGCGCAGCGCGCGCAGGGCGACCGTCAGCGACGGCGCCGCCCAGCGGCCCCAGTCGCCGTAGGAGCGCGGTCGCGCGGGGCTGAGGAAGGGGACGTACGTGACGGGGATCCCGTCGAGCTCGGCGCGCAGCGGTTGCGCGGCGGCGCGGGCGCTCGCCCGCAGTGCGTCGGGGCCGCCGCCGCGCAGCGCGGCGAGCGGCGGCAGCGGGCGGTGCAGGACGAGCACGTGCACGTCGGCGCCGGCGTCGCGTGCGGCGACGGCCTGCCGGTGCGCCCAGACGCCGAGCACCGGATCCGCGGCGCGGGGGTAGAACTCGGCGACGACGGCGACCCTCATGGCAGCCGCCGCGACCAGCGCGCCTCGGCGCGCGTCACGTACGGGCGCGAAGCCAGGAACGCGCGGGCCTCGGCGACGGCCTCGGCCCGGTCATAGCCGCCGCCGACGGGCGTCGCGTGCAGGATCGGCGTCGCGTCGACGATCCCGACCCGCCAGCCCTGCTCGCGCGCGAGCGCTCCCCAGTGCGCGTCCAGGCCCCAGCCCATCCGCAGGGGCGGGAACGGCAGCAGTGCGTCGTGCGTCGCCGCGGCGAAGGCGGTGACCGGCCCGATCTCGGCGAAGTGCGATTCGCGCACGGCGCCACCCGGGCGCCGGTGCGTCACCGGCCAGGCGGCATGCGAGTGCCGGCGGTGCGCCGGCTGGGCGAGCTGCAGGCCGGCGGCCTCGGCGCAGAGCAGGAAGCGGTCGAGGAAGCGGCGCGGCAGGACGACGTCGTCGTCGAGGACGAGCAGCCAGTCATAGCCCGCGGGCGGGTTGGCGGCCAGCAGGTCGTTGAGGTGCTCGAAGCGTCCTGCGGCGCCCATGTCGACGGTCCGCATCGTCACCTCGTGGCGCGTGCGGTGCAGCTCGATGCGGGCGCGGCCCATGAGGCGGCCGGGGCGCTGCACGCCGATCACGAGCACGCGCCGGCGCGGCGGGCGCTCGCGCGCGGCGCGGTCCAGCCGTCGGATGCGGCGCGCCGCCTCGACGTCGAGCAGCCGGTCGGCTGCGATCCGCAGCGGGCGGCGCACGCCGCGCACCGTGCCGCTGTGGCCGGAGAGGAAGTCGGGGTCGCGGTCCGCGCCGGCGTCGGCGGCGCGACGCGGCGAGCCGCGATCGACCGCGGCGCGCACGCGCCCGAGCGCATGGGCCGCGAGGAGGATGCCGTTCGGGCACGCGAAGCGCACGGTGTGCAGCGCGCAGCCCGCGAGCACGCGCAGCTCGCGCGGCACCGACGGCGCCCGGCCTTTGTAGGCGTCGAAGCGGCGGCTGGCCCGCCCGCGGGCGAACGCCGCGCGCGCGAGGGAGCGCAGCCGCGCGTCGTCGCCCGCACGGCGGTGGTCGAGCGCCGCGGCGGCGACGTAGCGGATCCGCCCGCCGACCTCGCGCAGGCGGTCCTGCCACTCCTGCTCGTCGCCGTAGAGCTCGCGCGTCTCGTCGAAGCGCCCGGCGCGCTCCAGGGCGCTGCGGCGGAGGGTCATGTTCGCCCCCCAGGCGTGCTCGACGTCGCGGTCATGCGGGCCGTAGTCCTGGCTCGTGATCGGCGGGCCCTCGCGCCCGCAGGAGCGCAGGCGATGGTCCTCCAGGCGCGCGTGGATGGGCCCGGTGAGCACGCCGACGGCGGGCTCGGCGCGGCGGTCGGCGTCCAGCAGCGCGGCGAGCCAGCCGGGGTGCACGGCGACGTCGTCGTCGACGAAGACGAGCAGGTCGCCGCGGGCGGCGTCGATGCCGGTGTTGCGCGCGGCGTTCAGGCCCCGCGACGCGTCGTGGGAGACGTACCGCGCGCCGTGGGCCTGCGCCGTCGCGCGCGTCGCAGCGTCGGGCCCGTCGTCGACGACGAGCATCTCCGCGCCGGCGGCCGTGGCCTGCGGAGCGATCGACGCAAGCGCGACGCCGAGGTACCCCGCCCGCTCACGGGTGGGGACGATGATGCTCGCCGTCAAGGCCATGGTCTGCAGCGCAGTCTAGGTTTGGCACACGTTCGCGGCTGATTCGGCACGAAGCGTGCGCCCCTCGTGATCCTCTTCCTCCACAACCGCTACCGCACGACGGGCGGCGAGGAGCGCGCTGTCGAGGACCTCATGTGGCTCGTCCGCGAGCACCTGCACGAGGACGCCGAGCTGCTCACCCGCGACAGCGCCGCGATCGGTCGCGCCCGCGCCGCCGCCGGGCTGCTCGGCGGTGGCCTCGCGCCCGAGCAGGTCGCCGACGCGGTCCGTCGCACCGGCGCGCGCATCGTCCACGCGCACAACCTCACTCCGTCGCTGGGCTGGCGCGCGCTCGCCGCCGCTCGCGCCGCCGGCGCGCGGACCGTCCTGCACCTGCACAACTACCGCCTCGTCTGCGCGGTCGGGACGTGCTTCACGCACGGCGCCGACTGCACGCGCTGCCACGGCCGCGACACGTTCCCGGGCGTGCGCCTCAACTGCCGCGGGACCGGCGCCGAGGCGGCGGTCTACGGCGCCGCCCTCGCGCTCTGGCAGCGCCGGCTCGTCGCGCAGGCAGACGCCGTGATCGTGCCGAGCGCGTTCGCCGAGCGGCGGCTGCGCGAGCTGCGCGCGCCGCTCGTGCGCCCCGTCCACGTCGTCGGCCATGTCGTCCGGGAGGTGCTCGGCGGCTCGACGGCGGCACGCGGCCGGCACGCGCTCGTCGCGTCGCGGCTGGCGCCCGAGAAGGGGGTGGAGGTCGCGATCGCGGCCTGCGCGGCGGCGGGCCTGGCACTCGTCATCGCGGGCGACGGCCCGCAGCGCGCCGCGCTGGAGGCAGGCGCGGCCGGGACCGACACGACCTTCGCCGGACGCGTCGATGCCACCGCGCTCGCGCGGCTGCGGGCCGAGGCCGGCCTTGCGATCGTCCCCTCCTATGCTGCCGAGACGTTCGGCCTCGCGGCCGCCGAGGCGATGGCCGCGGGCGTGCCGGTCGCCGGCAGCGCCGTCGGCGCGCTACCCGAGCTCTGCGGGCCCGAGGGGCTCGTCGCGCCGGGGGACGCCGCAGCGCTCGCGCTCGTCGCGCGGACGCGCTTCCGCGACGCCGCGGCCGGAGAGGCCGGGCGCCTGCGGGTCCTGCGGCTCGCCGCGCCGCAGGCGGTCGCACCGGCGCTGGCGCGCGTCTACGCGTCGGTGACGCGCGCAGACGCCGACTAGCTGCCCTTCTTCTCGTCCTCGTCCTCGTCCGCGCCCTCGTCGCCGGCGGCCGCGTCATCGTCCTCGAGGTCGGCGAGCACCTGCAGCGACGCCTCGTCGTCGACGACCGCGGCCTCGGGCTCGTCGATGTCGTCGGGCTCGGGCACGTTGCGCACGGGGTCGGGCGGCGGCGGAGCCTCGTGCAGGCTCGGCGGCGGCGGGTTCTGGAGCGCGGGCGGCGGGGGCGCGTTGTGCGCGATCGCCGCTGCGATCGGATCCGGCGCGGGCGGCCCGTCGGCGGGCGCCGCCGGCGGCGGAGGCGGAGGCGGAGCGGCCGCGGGCTCGTGCGGGGCCGGCGGGCTGTAGGCGGCGTCGTCGCCCCCGCCCCCCTTCAGCCTGCGCGCCACGACGGCGCCGAGTCCGCCGAGGAGCGCCACCATCCCGGCGATCCGCCCGGGCTTGCTCGTCACGGCGCCCTTGACGCCGGAGGGCTTGGAGCCCTTGATCGCGGCGGCCTTCCTGGCGCCGGTGCGGACGCCCTTGCCTGCGCGCTTGCCGAGCTGCCACTTCGACCAGGTCTGCGCCGCGGACGCAACGACGTCCAGCGCCTGGTCCTTCTTGCGCGTCGGTCGTCTGCCGAGCTTCATAGCGATCCTCCTGGTGGACATCTCCATGCTACGCCCCTACCCCCGCCAGGACCGCGTGCAAACGGGCGCTGCGAGGCCGGCACGCACATACACTGGCCCCGCATGCGGACCCTCGTCACCGGCGGCGCCGGCTTCATCGGATCGCACCTCGCCGACGCCCTCGTCGCCCGTGGCGACGAGGTCACGGTCGTGGACGATCTCTCGAGCGGCAGGGAGGCCAACCTCGCCGCCGCGCTGCAGTCCGGCGTGTCGCTGCAGCGCGCCGACATCCGCGACGGCGCCGGGCTCACGGCGATCTTCGAGGCGGCCCGGCCGCAGCTCGTCTTCCACCTCGCCGCGCAGGTCGACGTGCGCATCTCGATCGCCGATCCCGCGTTCGACGCGCGCACGAACGTCGAGGGCACGATCAACGTGCTCGAGGCCGCACGCGGCGTCGGCGCGCGGCGCGTCGTGTTCTCCTCGACCGGTGGGGCGATCTACGGCGAGACGGACGTCCTGCCCACGCCCGAGACGGTCGAGCCGCTCCCGATGGCCGCCTACGGCCAGAGCAAGTACTGCGCCGAGCGCTACCTCGGCCTCTATCACCGCCTCTACGGGCTGTCGACGCTCGCGCTGCGCTTCGGCAACGTCTACGGCCCGCGCCAGGACCCGCACGGCGAGGCGGGCGTCGTCGCGATCTTCTGCGGGCGCATGCGCAACGGCGGCCGGCCGAGGATCTTCGGCGACGGCCACCAGACGCGCGACTACATCTACGTGGCGGACCTCGTCGAGGCGCTGCTCAGCGCCGGCGCCGCCGATGCCGTCGGGGTCGTGAACATCGGCACGCAGGAGGAGACGTCGGTCCTGCAGATCGTGCAGCGGCTGGCCGAGCTGCGCGACGGCGGGGACGCCGAGCCGGAGTTCGCGCCCGCCCGCCTCGGTGAGATCGATCGCTCCTGCCTGGACGCCGGCCGCGCGCGCGAGATGCTCGGGTGGCGCGCCACGACGCCGATCTCCGACGGCCTCGCGCTGACGTTCGCGGCCGCCGGGGACACATAAAGTTGCGTTAAGCGCCGAGGCCGTCTAGGGTCACCGCCGTTGCTGGGGGAGAGGGCGCGAACCGTGCGGCTCCCGGGATGCAGGCCTGCGTCGCCGGGAGCCAGCGGTCCGCCGCGTGTGCTCGCGTGGCCGGCCGGCGCTACACAGCTGCCAGCCGGTCGCGCAGCCACTCGACGGTCTGCGCGATGCCGTCGCGCACGTCGATCTGCGCCTCCCAGCCGAGCACCGTCCGGGCCTTCTCGACGTTCGGCCAGCGCCGCTGCACGTCGACGGCGAACGTCGGCAGGTGCTCGAGGGCGAACGTCTCCGGATCGCGCCCGCAGGCCTCCCAGATGATGCGCGCGATCTCCGCGACCGTCAGCTCGTCGGAGGCCGAGATGTTGAAGTCCTCGTGCAGCCCGGCCGGGGAGCCCATCGCCACGACGACGCCGTCGGCGATGTCGTCGATGTGGGTGAGCGTGCGCGTCTGCTCGCCCGAGCCGAAGATCTGCAGCGGGTGCTGGCCCGAGAGCGCCTTGCGGATGAGATCTGGGACCGCGTGGGCGATGCCGGGCTCGTCGTCGGGCATCTCGCCCGGCCCATAGGCGTTGAACGGGCGGCAGATCGTGAACGGCAGCCCGTGCTCGTCGTGCGCGGCGCGGCACCAGACCTCGCCGGCGAGCTTGGAGAACCCGTAGGCGGAGCGCGGCATCGCGACCTCCCAGACGTGCTCCTCGGTCGTGGGATACTCCGTCGCGCGCTCGAAGACCATCGAGCTCGAGACGTACGTGAAGCGCTCGACGTCGTGGTCCAGGGCGGCCTGGATGATCGCGTCGTACAGCGCGCTGTTGACCGACGTCAGCGTGTGCGGCAGCTTGTGGAAGTTCGCGATCCCGCCGACGATCGCGGCGAGGTGGATGACGTGCGTGCAGCCCTTCGTCGCGGTGCGCGCCTCGTCGAGCTCGCGCAGGTCGCCCGTGTGGACCTCGCAGCCCTCGCGCATCCACTGCGGCGCCTCGCGCTGGTCGGACACGCGGACCTCGAAGGCGGGGTCGCGCAGCAGCCGCCGCACGACCGCGGCGCCGATCGTGCCGGCGCCGCCCGTCACGAGCACACGGCTCACGGCAGCGCGACCCGGCCGTCGGAGATCGTGCTGAGCTCCGCGACGTACGCGAAGACCTGCGCTGCCCCGAAGCAGTTCCAGGGGTCGACGACGAGCGTGTCGTCGCCCGCGAGCTCGGCGATCAGGCGCAGCGGGGCGGGGCCGGCGAACTCGTCGTGGTTGGCGGCGACGACGACGGCGTCGGCGCGTGCGACGGCCTCCTCGAACGGCGGAGTCGGCGTCGCGACGCGCGGGTCGTGGACGGCGACGTCGGCGAGCTCGCGCTCGAGCAGCCGCACGAGCTTGTGGGCGAGGGAGTCGCGCTCGTCGTCGGTGTTGCCCTTGAACGCGAGCCCGAGCACGGCGATCTTGCGGCCGTTGAGCGAGCCGAGCCGGCGCTTCATCCCCTCGACGAGGAACAGCGGCACGGACTCGTTGACGCGCGAGACCGCGAGCAGCATGCCCGGGGCGTTGGAGCGCTCCTCGCTGAACGCGAAGTCCTTGCGCAGGCAGGTCCCGGCCGTGAAGCCCGGCATCGCGATCCCGCCGCGCGGATAGTCGCGGTTGATGAGGTCGATGACCTCGAAGACGTTCGCGCCGTGCTGCTCGCAGTCCATCATCAGGAGGTTGGGCAGCGCGAAGTTCGCGTAGCGCAGGATGTTCGTCCAGATCTTCGCGAGCTCGGCCTGCGCGGGCGTCGTCTGGACGATCGGGGCGCCGAAGATCGAGAACAGCGCGCCGACGCGCTCGCCCGAGGCCTCGTCGACGCCGCCGACGATGCACGGGAGCGTCCGGATCTCCTCGAAGAAGCGGCCCGCCGCGATCCGCTCGGGCGCATGGGCCACGAAGACGTCCTCGCCGACGACGAAGTCGCGGTGCTTGGCGAGGTAGCCGGCGACGAACTCCGTCGTCCCGGGGGCGATCGTCGAGCGCAGCGCGATCGTGTGGCCCTCGCGCAGGTGCGGCAGCAGGTCGTCGAGCGCCGAGCGGATGTCGGACATGTCGATCTCGATGTGCGACAGCGACGGCGTCCCGAGCGTGATGACGATGTGCTCGGCCGCCGCGGCGTCGGCGACGTGATCGGAGATCGTGAGCATGCCGGCGGCGTGGACGCGGTCCAGCGCCTCCTGCGCGCCGGGCTCCTCAAACGGCATCCGTCCGTCGCGGACGGCCTGCAGGCGATCGCAGTCCTTGTCGATCCCGAGCACGCGCAGCCCGCTGTCGGCGAAGGAGATGGCCAGCGGAAGACCGATCCGGCCCAGACCGATGACAGCGACCTCGGCGGACATGTCAGCGCGCATGTGAGGCTGGAATCTACTCGTCGGGCTGGCCGGCACGCAGCCGGTGGCGCGCGTACTGACGCGCGAAGCCCGTGACGAAGCGCGGGTTGTAACGGACGTAACGTGGTCCGAGACGGCGCGGCTCCTGCGCCATGCGATAGAGCCACTCCAGGCCCGCCGACTGCATCCAGTCCGGCGCCTGCGGCACCAGACCGGCGTGGAAGTCAAATGCCGCACCGACGCCGACGAGCACCGCCGCGTCCAGGCGCGGGCGCATCGCCGCCATCCACTTCTCCTGCTTGGGCGCGCCGACGCCGACCCAGACGACGTCGGCCTTCGTGCCGTTGATCTCGTCGACGATCGCGTCCTCCTCCTCCTCGGTGAGGTCGCGGAAGGGCGGCGAGTAGCCGCCGACGATCTTCAGGCCGGGGTAGCGCTGGCGCAGGTTGAGCGCGAGCTGGACGAGCGCGCCCTGGTTGCGGCCGCCGTAGAGATACATGCGCGCGCCTGTGCCCGCGGCGCGCTCGCAGTAGCGGGCCATGAGGTCGGGGCCGTAGACGCGATCGGTGAGGTTGCCGCCGAGCGCGTTCATCGCCCATACGAGGGGCTGGCCGTCCGGAACCGTGAGCGAGGAGTTCAGGACCGCCTCGCGCAGCTCCGGGTCCTCGTGGCAGACCATGATCGTGTGCGTCGCGGCGACGCAGATGTAGCCCGTCTCGCCGGCGGCGATCGAGGCGTCCATCCACTCCATCGTGTCGTCGTAGTCCGTCAGCGCCAGGGGCACGCCGAGCACGCTGACTTCACGCGGGCTGGTGGGGGCGGCTGCCTGCTCGGGGAGCCTGGGCAGGGCGCTGGGAAGGGGGGTGGAGAGCGTCATCCGGGGTGGGGGGATGTCTGCGCGTCTGAGCGGGAGGGTACGAATGAGAACGCGCGCGGGCCGGAAAGGTTGCGTTCTTGCAGATGCGCGGTACGGCCTGGCTACCCGGCGCAAAGCCCCGGAAACGCCCGGTTCGCGGCCGCGCGGGCGATGACTAGGCTGCGGGCGTGCCGCGCGCGCTCATCACGGGGATCACGGGGCAGGACGGGTCCTACCTCTCCGAGCTCCTCCTGCAGGACGGCTACGAGGTCGTCGGCATGGTTCGCGCGCCGGTGCAGATCGCGGCGTCAGCACCGTCCGCGGCGATCTCGCCGACCCCGCCTCGCTGCGCCGCGTGGTGCTCGAGACGGCGCCCGACGAGCTCTACCACCTCGCCGCGCCGACGTTCGTCCCAGCGTCCTGGAAGGACCCCGCGGGAACGCTCGAGCTCGTCGCCGGCGCCACGGCCACGCTGCTGCAGGCGGCGCGGGAGCTCGACACGGGCATGCGCGTCCTCGTCGCGAGCTCGGGCGAGATCTTCGGCGCGGCGCAGGTCTCGCCGCAGAACGAGCAGACGCCGATGCGGCCGCGCTCGCCCTACGGCGTCGCGAAGGTCGCGGCCTTCGGGCTCGTGGACACCCTGCGCGCCAAGCACGGGCTGCACGCCAGCAGCGCGATCGCCTACAACCACGAGTCCCCGCGCCGCCCTGAGCGCTTTCTCCCGCGCAAGGTCGCGCGGGGCGCGGCGGCCATCAAGCTCGGCCTGCAGGACGAGCTCGTCCTGGGAGACCTCTCTGCGATCCGCGACTGGTGCCACGCCCGCGACGTCGTCCGCGGCTACCGGCTCATGCTCGCGCAGGAGGAGCCCGGCGACTACGTCCTCGCCGGCGGCGTCGGGCGCAGCGTCGGCGAGCTCGTCGATGCCGCGTTCGCCTGCGTGCAGCTCGACCCTACGCAGTACGTGCAGGTCGATCCCGCGCTCGTGCGCCCGTCCGAGCGCACGCCTCCGGTCGGCGACATCACGAAGGCGCGCGAGCAGCTGGGCTGGGAGCCCGAGACGAGCTTTGGGGAGATGATCGAGGAGATGGTCCGGGCCGACCTCGCGGCGCTCGGCGCCGCCTGAGCGCCGCGCGGGAAACGCGCGCCGCGCGGGCCGCCCCGTATCCAGGCGCATCGGCGCCAGCTCTACACTTGCGCCCGACATGGTCGTTGGAGTCATCGGGATGGGCTACGTGGGCCTGCCGCTTGCCGTCGCCTTCGCCGCCGAGGGCCACGACGTGGTGGCGGTCGACGTGGACCGCCGCAAGGTCGACGCGCTGCGCCGCGGGGCCTCCTACATCGAGGACGTCTCGGACGCGTCGCTGGGCGCGGTGAAGGCGCACATCGAGGCGACGACGCGCTTCGCGTCGCTCGCACGCTGCGACGCGATCCTCGTGTGCGTCCCCACGCCGCTGACGCCCAACCGCGAGCCCGACCTCGGGATGCTCGTCGGCGCCTCGCGCGAGCTCGCCGGCGTGCTGCAGGCCGGCCAGCTCGTCGTGCTGGAGTCCACGACCTACCCGGGCACGACGCGCGATCGCGTCGCGCCGATCCTGTCGGAGTCGGGCCTCGTCGCCGGCGAGGACTTCAACCTCGCCTTCTCGCCCGAGCGCGTCGATCCCGGGCGCACCGACTTCACGATGCGCACGACGCCGAAGGTCGTCGGCGGGCTCACGCCGGCGTGCGGGGACCGCGCCGAGGCGCTGTACAGCGAGGTCTGCGACACGATCGTGCGCGTCTCGACGCCCGAGGCGGCGGAGCTCACCAAGCTCCTGGAGAACATCTTCCGCTCGGTGAACATCGCCCTCGTCAACGAGCTGGCCATGCTCTGTGACCGCATGAAGATCGACATCTGGGAGGTCGTGGACGCCGCGTCCTCCAAGCCCTATGGCTTCATGCGCTTCGACCCGGGCCCCGGCATGGGCGGCCACTGCCTGCCGGTCGATCCCTTCTACCTCTCCTGGCGGGCGCGCGAGTTCGACATGGCCACGGAGTTCATCGAGCTCGCCGGCAAGATCAACCAGCAGATGCCCTACCACTGCGTCGCGAAGGTCGAGCGGATGCTCAACGACGCCTCCAAGCCGGTGCGCGGCTCGAAGATCGCGATCCTCGGCGTGAGCTACAAGGCCGGCGTCGGCGACGTGCGCGAGTCGCCCGGGCTGAAGATCGTGGCGCTGCTGGCGTCGCTGGGCGCGGACCTCAGCTACCACGACGCCTTCGTGCCCGAGCTGCCCGAGCACGGCCTGCGCAGCACGTCGCTGGAGGACGCCCTCGCAGGCGCCGACCTCGCGCTCATCGTCACGGCGCACCCCGGCATCGACCACGACGCCGCGGTCGCGAGCGTGCCGCTCGCGCTCGACCTGCGCGGCGTGACCCGCCGCTCCGGCGGGCGCGCGGTCCTGCTCTAGTGAGCGTGCGCGTCGGCATCGTCGGGCTCGGCTACTGGGGGCCGAACCTCGCGCGCAACATCGAGGCCCTGCCCGACGCCGAGCTGACGTGGTGCTGCGACGGCCGGGAGGAGGTCCGCGACCGCCTCGCGGCCGTCCACCGCCGCGCGCGGTTCACCGCCGACCTCGACGACCTGCTCGCCGACGACGACCTGGATGCGATCGTCGTCGCGACGCCGGTCCCGACGCACGCCGACCTCGCCGTGCGCGTCCTGGAGGCCGGCAAGCACTGCTTCGTGGAGAAGCCGCTGGCGCAGTCGGTCGCCGATGGCGAGCGCGCCGTCGCCGCCGCCCGCGAGGCGGGGCGGATCCTCATGGTCGGGCACCTGCTGCAGTACCACCCGGGCGTGCGCAAGCTCAAGGAGATCGCCGACTCCGGCGAGCTCGGCGACATCCACTACATCTACTCCAACCGCCTGAATCTCGGCCAGCTGCGCGCCGACGAGAACGCGCTGTGGAGCCTCGGCGCGCACGACATCTCGGTGATCCTGCACCTCGCCGGCGAGGATCCGTTCGAGGTCAGCGCGCGCGGCGAGTCCTACATGCGCGACGGGATCGAGGACGTCGTGTTCGCGTTCCTGCGCTTCCCCAGCGGGCTCGCCGCGCATCTGCACCTCTCGTGGCTGGATCCGCACAAGGAGCGGCGCTTCACCGTCGTCGGCTCGCAGCGGATGGCGACGTTCGACGACATGGACCTCGAGCGCAAGGTCACCGTCTACGACAAGGGCTTCGATCAGAAGGCCGACTCCTACGGCGAGTACATCACCCGCGCCGGGGACATCTACAGCCCGCGCATCTCCAACGCCGAGCCGCTGCGCCTGGAGGTCGAGCACTTCGTCGACTGCGTGCGCGAGGGGCGCACGCCGGACTCCGACGGCGAGAGCGGGCTGCGGGTCGTGCGCGTGCTGGAGCTTCTGCAGGTGGCGCTGGACCGCACCCGCCGGCCGAGCTGAGGCTCCGCGCGATCCAGTCGCGGCGCGGGGCAAGTACGCTGGCACCGGGCGAACCCGCCCCGCTACTCGTGCCGCTGCCCTCGACCATCAGTCGCCTTGCCGACGTCACCAAGCGTCTGATCAGCGGGCGCTCGCTCGGGGCCGCGGGCCTCGTCAGGTCGGCGCCCTCGCCGCAGTCGGCCGTCGATGCGGTGCCCGACGCCTGGGTGTCCCGCCTCTCTCCCCCCTGCACGACGTCGTCGGGGGTCACGCCGAGCTCTTCGACGATCCTCGCATCACATGGGGTTTTGAGAACTTCGGTGGGATCGAAGGTCAGAAGGTGCTGGAGCTCGGGCCGCTCGAAGGCGCTCACAGCTACATGGCACAACACGCGGGCGCTGCCCGTGTCATCTGCGTGGAGGCCAACACGAAGGCATTCCTGAAATGCCTCGTGATCAAGGAGCTGCTGGAGCTGGACCGCTGCGCTTTTCTCTGCGGCGACGTCCTGGAGTACATGGCGGCCGGCGACGAGGACTTCGATCTGTGCATCGCCTGCGGGATCATGTACCACATGACCGAGCCCGTCCGGATGCTCGATCTCATCTCGCGTCGCGCCTCGCGACTTCTCATGTGGACCCACGTCTACGACGACGCCGCGTTGGAGAACCCGCACCTCGCCAAGCGACTCGGGCCCTCGACGGACGTCGCGTACGACGGGTTCGCGCACCGCGTGCACCGCTACCGGTACGCCCTCGACACGCGACTTGCGGGGTTCTGCGGCGGGACGAGCCCCTACAGCAACTGGTTGCCGCGCGAGGAGCTGCTGCGCGCCTTGTCGCACTTCGGCTGGCGCGACGTCAGGATCGGCTTCGACGAGCCCCGTCACCCGCACGGTCCCGCGCTCGCCCTCACCGCCGTGCGAGCGTGAGCCGGTCCTCGTCGGCCTGTCGGACTAGGAGAGGACGGCGCGCACCGCGGCCACGACCTCGGCCGCCTGCGCCGCGTCGAGGACGGGGCTCATCGGCAGAGCAAGGTGCGTGCGCGCGAGCTCGTCGGTGACCGGCAGATCGGCACCGGCCCAGGGCCGCAGCGCCTCCTGGCGGTGCAGCGGCGTGCGGTAGTAGGCGCGACAGCCGATTCCGGCCGCGGCCAGCCCGGCTGCCAGCTCATCCGCGCGCGCGCTGCGCACGACGTACAGGTGCCAGGCGGGCTCGGCGCCGTCGCCGCACACCGGCAGCGCGACGAGCTCGCCGAGGCCGGCCTCCTCGTAGTGGCGGGCGGCGGCGCGGCGGCCATCTGACCAGGTGTCGAGGCGCGGCAGCAGGACGCGCAGGAGCGCCGCCTGCAGCTCGTCCAGGCGCGAGTTGTAGCCCACCTGCTCGTAGGTCACCTTGTCGCGCGAGCCGTGGAAGCGCAGCGTGCGCGCGGTGTCGGCGATCGTGTCGTCGGCGGTGGTCACCGCGCCCCCGTCGCCGAAGCAGCCGAGGTTCTTGGAGGGGAAGAAGCTGAACGTCGCCGCGGTGCCCATGGAGCCGGGGCGCCCGGCCGGCGAGCGCGACCCGGCAGCCTGGGCGGCGTCCTCGAGCACCGGCACGCCAAGCTCCTCGATCCCGGCGACCGGCGCGACGTTGCCGAAGAGGTGTACGACGACGACGGCCTTCGTCGCGGGTGTCAGTGCCGCCCGGACGGTCTCGGCGGTGACACACATCGTGCCCGCGTCGACGTCGCAGAAGACCGGCCGCGCGCCGGTCGGCACGACGGCCTCAGCCGTCGCGTAGAACGTGAAGGAGGGGACGATGACATCGTCGCCCGGGCCGACACCCATCGCCCGCAGGGCGATCGTCAGCGCATCCGTGCCGTTGGCGACCCCGACGGCGTGCGAGCTGCCGAGGTAGCCCGCGAGCTCGTCCTCGAACGCGGCAACCTGCGGCCCGAGGATGAAGCGCCCGGAGTCCAGGACGCCGGCGATCGCGGCGTCGAGCTCGGCGCGCAGCGGCGCCAGCGGGGTGGCGGTGTCGAAGAGCGGGACGGGCATCGCAGGGGTCGAGGGTAGGGGCACGAGTGGTCACTAGCATCAGCGCGGTCATGACCGCCCCCGTCGACCCTGGCTTCTGGCGCGATCGCACGGTGCTCGTCAGCGGGCACACGGGCTTCAAGGGAGCCTGGCTCACGCTCTGGCTGCAGGCGCTCGGCGCGCGCGTCGTCGGCTACGCCGACACCGTCCCGACGTCGCCCTCGCTGTACGAGCTCGCCGGTGCCGGCGAGGGCATCACCGACGTCCGCGCGGACATCCGCGACCACGAGGCGCTCCTGCACGCGTTCGCCGAGCATGAGCCCGAGATCGTCATTCACATGGCCGCGCAGGCGTTCGTCCGTCGCGGGTTCGCCGATCCGCGCGGCACGTACGAGACGAACGTCATGGGCACGGTCAACGTCCTGGAGGCCGTCCGTGCGACGCCCTCGGTGCGCGCCGTCGTGAACGTCACGTCGGACAAGTGCTACGACAACCGCGAGCAGAACCGGCCCTTCGTGGAGACCGATCCGATGGGGGGCCACGATCCCTACTCGAACTCCAAGGGGTGCGCCGAGCTCGTCGCCGACGCGTACCTGCGGTCCTGGTTCGCGGCGGATGTCAGCGGCCCGCGTCTTGGCAGCGCGCGCGCGGGCAACGTCATCGGCGGTGGGGACTGGGGCCCGGAACGCCTGATCCCGGACATCATGCGCGGGGCGTTGCAGGGCAGCGCGATCCCCATCCGCAATCCGGATGCGATCCGCCCCTGGCAGCACGTGCTGAACCCGCTCTCGGGCTACCTGCGCCTCGCCGAGGCACTGCACGCCGATGCGGCGCGACAGGGCGGCTGGAACTTCGGCCCCGAGCGCGAGGACGCGCGGCCCGTGCGCTGGATCGCCGACCGCCTGACGGACCTCTGGCCCGGGGAGCTGCGCTGGGACATCGCCCCCGGTCCGCACCCGCATGAGGCCCAGCACCTCACGCTGGACTCCTCCAAGGCGCGCCGGCAGCTCGGTTGGGCGCCGGCCTGGGGCCTCGAGGAGGCGCTCGCGGGGATCGTCGCCTGGTACGAGGCGCTGCGGGACGGGAAGGATCTGCGCGGGGTCACGCTCCGGCAGATCGAGGCATTCCAGGCCCGGAGCCCCCCGGACTAGCGCGCGAGCAGTTCGAGGTCCGAGCGTGTCATGAGCCGGATGAGCTCCTCGAATGTCGTCGTGGGCTCCCAGCCCAGCTGCGCCTTGGCCTTCGCCGGGCTGCCGATGAGCTGGTCGACCTCGGCGGGGCGCAGGAACGCCGGATCCAGGCGCACGTAGGGCTCCCAGTCGCCGATCCCGGCCTCGTCGAAGGCGATCTCGACGCACTCGCGGACGGTGTTCGTCCGGTTCGTGGCGATGACGTAGTCGTCGGGCTCGTCCTGCTGGAGCATGAGATACATCGCCACGACGTAGTCCTTGGCATAGCCCCAGTCGCGCTCCGCATCGAGGTTGCCGAGCGCCAGCTCGTCGCGCAGCCCGTGCTTGATCGCAGCAGCATGCCATGTGATCTTGCGAGTGACGAACTCCAAGCCGCGCCGCGGAGACTCGTGATTGAAGAGGATGCCCGAGCAGGCGTAGAGGTCGTAGGACTCGCGGTAGTTGACGGTGATGAAGTGCCCGTAGGCCTTGGCCACGCCGTACGGCGAGCGGGGGTAGAAGGGCGTCGTCTCGGTCTGGGGGACCTCGCGCACCTTCCCGAACATCTCCGAGCTCGACGCCTGGTAGAAGCGCGCGCCCGGCGCTGCCTCGCGGACGGCCTCGAGCATGCGCGTCACGCCGACGCCGGTGAACTCCGCCGTGAGCGTCGGCTGGACCCAGGAGACCGCGACGAAGCTCATCGCCGCGAGGTTGTAGATCTCCACGGGGTCGGCGGCGCGGATCGTGTCGACGAGCGAACGCTGGTCCAGCAGGTCGCCCTGGTGCAGGGTGATCCTGTCGCGCAGGTGCTCGATGCGGTCGAACTTCTCGGTCGACGCCCGGCGGACCATGCCGTGGACCTCATAACCCTGTTCGAGCAGCAACTCCGCGAGGTATGAGCCGTCCTGGCCGGTGATTCCTGTGATCAGCGCTGACTTGGGCATGACGTCGAAACCTATCCCAGCGCGGTCGGCAATCAGGTTGTGCGCGCCAGGCTTTGCGCGGGCCGGCGGCCCGCAGGGCGCCTGTATCCTGCCCGCGATGTCGCCGGGGCCAAGCGAGGAGCGCGATCGTCGCGAGCGCGAGGCCTACGCCGATGAAGCGATGACCCTGGCCAACCACGCCTGGCAGATGCGCTTCTCGCACATCGTCCGAGGCCCGACGATGCAGCGCGGCTGGGACACCGTCTTCGGGCTGCTCTCGACGAAGCTCGGCGCGGGCAGCCGCGCGCTCGACGCCGGCTGCGGCGCCGGCTATTACACCCGCAGGCTCAGCGAGGCCGGCGCCGAGTACGTGCTCGGCTATGACATCTCGGAGCACTACATCGAGCGCGCCCGGGAGGAGTTCGGCGTTCCGGGAAAGGTCGAGTTCGCCGTGCACACGGCGCACCAGCCGGTCGAGGGGACCTTCGACGTCGTCTGCGGCTTCGCCGTCCTGCATCACCTCGACTTCCGCGCCTTCATGCTCGACGCCTACGAGCGCAACCTCAAGCCCGGCGGCACGATGCTCTTCTGGGAGCCGATGAGCCACCCGGTGATCCTCGCGTTCCACACGCTGATCCGCAGCGCGCACTCCGCCGACGAGTGGCCCCTGATGCCGAGGGACGTGCGCTGGATGCACGAGAGCTTCCCGAGCGTCGTCGTGCGCCCGGTCAACCTCGTCTCCATGTTCACCAACGCCGCCTCGAGCTTCGTGTTCGCGCAGCCCGACAACCCGCTGTCGCGGCTGGGCGACCGCGTTGATCGCGGTCTCGAGCGACGACACAGGCTGGCGCCCTTCGGCCAGATGGGCATCATCGTCATCGAGAAGCCGCGCGTGGCGCCCCACTGACTACGCTGCGCCACGTGAAAGCGGTGATCCTGGCAGGCGGCCTGGGCTCGCGACTGAGCGAGGAGACGGTCGTCAAGCCCAAGCCCATGGTCGAGATCGGCGGCAAGCCGATCCTCTGGCACATCATGAAGATCTACGCCTCGCACGGAATCGAGGAGTTCGTGGTGTGCCTGGGCTACAAGGGCTACGTCATCAAGGAGTGGTTCGCGAACTACGCGCTGCACACCTCCGACGTCACGTTCGACATGCGCAGCGGCGAGATGGAGGTCCACGCCTCCACGACCGAGCCGTGGCGGGTCACGCTCGTCGAGACGGGGGACGCGACGATGACCGGCGGGCGCCTCAAGCGGGTCCTGCCCTACGTCGGCGACGAGACCTTCTGCCTCACCTACGGCGACGGCGTCGCCGACGTCGACATCGGCGCGCTGATCGCGCTGCACCGCGAGGAGGGCCGGCTGGCGACCGTGACCGCGGTCCAGCCCCCCGGGCGCTTCGGCTCGCTGGAGATCGAGGGGGCGCGCGTCGACAGCTTCGCCGAGAAGCCGCGCGGCGACGGCGCGTGGATCAACGGGGGCTTCTTCGTATGCGAGCCCGGCGTCGGCGACGCGATCGCGGGCGACGACACGAAGTGGGAGGAGGAGCCGCTGCGCGACCTCGCGGCGCGCGGGGAGCTGTCGGTCTTTCACCACCGCGGCTTCTGGCAGGCGATGGACACCCTGCGCGAGCGCCACGAGCTCGAGGCGCTGTGGGAGGCCGGCGACGCGCCGTGGTGCAGGTGGTAGACGATCCGCCGTGCCGATTCTGCGGCGCCCCGCTGCGCGACGTCTTCGCCGATCTCGGCATGTCGCCCGTCGCCAACGACAACGTGCCGCTCGAGCACGCCGGCGCGATGGAGCCGTTCTTCCCGCTCTGCGCGCTCGTCTGCGCGGAGTGCTTCCTCGTCCAGCTCGCGCCCTACGAGACGCCCCGCCCGATCTTCCGCGACGACTACGCCTACTTCTCCTCGTTCTCGAGCTCGTGGCTGGAGCACAGCCGCCGCTACACCGCCCAGATGATCGAGCGCCTCGGTCTCGATGGCTCGAGCCAGGTGATCGAGCTCGCCTCCAACGACGGCTACCTGCTGCAGTACTTCCAGGAGGCCGGCGTGCCGGTGCTCGGCGTCGAGCCGACCGCCAACACCGCACAGGTCGCGATCGACAAGGGCATCCCGACACGCGTGGACTTCTGGGGCTCCGAGACGGCGGGCGCGATCGCGGCCGAGACGCAGGCCGACCTGCTGCTGGGCAACAACGTGCTCGCCCACGTGCCCGACATCAACGACTTCGTCGCCGGCATGAAGCTCGCGCTCAAGCCCGGCGGCGTCATCACGATGGAGTTCCCGCATCTGCTGAAGCTCATCGAGCTCAACCAGTGGGACACGATCTACCACGAGCACTACTCCTACCTGTCCTTCGGGACGGTCGGGCGCGTGTTCGCGGCGCACGGCCTGCGGCTGTTCGACGTCGAGGAGCTCGCGACGCACGGCGGCTCGCTGCGGATCTTCGCCTGCCACGACGACGCCTCCTTCGAGGAAACGGCTTCCGCGCGCGAGCTGCACGAGCGCGAGGTCCTCGCGGGTCTGGAGGACCTGCAGACCTACCGGAACTACGGCGAGCGCGTCGTGGCCGACAAGCTCCAGATCCTCGGGTTCCTCATCGGCCTCAAGCACGCCGGCAACGCGATCGCCGGCTACGGCGCGCCGGCGAAGGGCAACACGCTGCTGAACTACTGCGGCGTCGGGCGGGAGTTCGTCGACTTCACGTGCGATGCCAACCCGCACAAGCAGAACCACGTCCTGCCGGGCACGCACATCCCCGTGCTCGCCCCCGACGCGATCCGCGAGCGCCGCCCCGACGTCGTGCTGATCCTGCCCTGGAACATCAAGGAGGAGATCATGGAGCAGCTCTCCGACATCCGGGAATGGGGCGGGCGGTTCGCGGCCCGGGCACCGGAGCTGCGGCTGTTTCCGTGAGGCTCGTGGGCACGCCGCTCGCCGGGGCGTACGTCGTCGAGCTCGACCTGCTCGGCGACGAGCGCGGCTGGTTTGCGCGGACCTACGACGAGGCGTGGTTCGAGGACCACGGCCTCGAGCCCGTCGGCGTCCAGTGCAACAGCTCCTTCAACGCCGCCCCCGACACGCTGCGCGGCCTGCACTACCAGGCCGAGCCCTACGGCGAGGCCAAGCTCGTGCGCTGCGTGCGCGGCGCGATCTGGGACGTCGGCGTCGACCTGCGCCCCGGCAGCGACAGCTATCTGCGCTGGCACGCCGTCGAGCTCACCGCCGACAACCGGCGCGGCTTCTACCTCCCGGCCGGGCTCGCGCATGGCTTTCAGACGCTCGCCGAGGACTGCGAGGTGCAGTACCTCATGGGACAGGTGTACGTACCTGAGGCGGCGCACGGGGTGCGCTGGGACGACCCGGCGTTCGCGATCGACTGGCCCGTGCCGCATGGCGAGCGGACGATGTCCGAGAAGGACGCCGCGTACCCGGACTTCGTCCCGTGACGCCGCGCCGGGTGCTCGTCACGGGCGCGAGCGGCTTCGTCGGGCGCCGCGCGCTGGCGCCGCTGCTCGAGCGCGGCCTGGAGGTCCACGCGGTCGGGCGGGCGCCCGCGCCGCCGCCGGGCACGCCTGCGGACGTCACGTGGCACAGCGCCGACCTGCTCGACGCGGCGCCGCGCCGGGCGCTCACCTCCGCGGTGCAGGCCTCGCACCTGCTGCACCTCGCCTGGTACGCCGAGCCGGGCGCATTCTGGGCGGCGCGCGAGAACGCGCCATGGGTGGCGGCGACCGTCGGCCTCGTGGACGAGTTCGCGGCGGCCGGCGGCGCGCGCGCGGTCCTCGCGGGGACGTGCGCGGAGTACGACTGGAGCGCGCCGGGGCCGCTGTCGGAGGGCGCGCCGATCGCTCCGGCGACGTACTACGGCGTCTGCAAGGACGCCACGCGCCGGGTCGCCGAGGGGCTCGCCGAGCGGACGGGCCTCGCGTTCGCCTGGGGGCGGATCTTCTTCCTCTACGGCCCCGAGGAGGACGAGCGCCGGCTCGTGGCCGGCGTCGCCTCCAAGCTCGTCTCCGGGCAGCCTGCGCAGATCAGCGCCGGCACGCAGCGGCGCGACTTCCTGCACGTCGACGACGTCGCCGGCGCGTTCGCGGCCCTGCTGGACTGCGATGTCGCCGGGTCCGTCAACATCGCATCGGGTGAGGGCGTCAGCGTGCGGTCGATCGCCGAGCAGCTCGCGGCGGCCGCCGGGCGGCCCGGCCTGCTGGACGTCGGCGCGCTGCCCCGGCGTGCCGGCGACCCGGACGAGATCACCGCCGACGTGACGCGGCTGCGCGAGGAGGTCGGGTTCTCGCCGCGCCTCGGCCTCGGGGACGGGCTGGCCCAGACGGTCGCCTGGTGGCGCGCCCAGGCCGGCGACGGAAGCGCGGCGTGAGCGCACGCACGCGGCCGCCGACCGCGCTCGTGCACCTCGTGCGCGCGGCGAACGGCCCCGCGCCGCTGGAGCGCTTCCTCGCCTCTTATGAGCGCTTCGACGCCGGTTGCGAGCACGAGCTCGTGCTGCTGCTCAAGGGCTTCAGCGACCCCGATGCGCTGACGCGGGTGCGCGAGCGGGCCGCCGCCCACGCCCCTGGCATCGTGCGCGTCGACGACGAGGGCTTTGACATCACGGCCTACCTCAAGGCGGCCCAGCGGCTGGCGCACGAGCGGCTGTGCTTCGTGAACTCCTACAGCGAGGTGCTCGCCGACGGCTGGCTCGCAGCGCTCAGCGCGCCGCTCGCCGATCCGCGCACCGGCGCCACGGGCGCCACCGCGTCGTGGGCGAGCGTGATGGGCTATGACCTCTGGCAGCTCGGGCTTGGCGGTGGGTACGAGGGAGTCTTCGAGGACCGCCGGCGAACGCGCGTCGCGATCCACGAGGCCAACGGCCTGATCTGCCCCCCCGACGGGCGCTACCGGCTCAACGGCGTCCTGCACGTCGCCCGCATGCTGCGCACGGGCAACCGCTTCCCGGCGCCGCATCTGCGGACGAACGCGTTCTGCGTGCGCGGCGAGACGCTCCGCGGCCTCGGGCTGGGGATGCCCGCGACCAAACGGGCGACCTACGCGCTCGAGAGCGGGCGCACCGGCATCACGCGGCGGTTGCGGCAGCGCGGTCTGGAGACGCTCCTCGTCGGCCGCGACAGCATCGCGCTGGCGACCGCGCGCTGGCCGGAGGCGAGCGCCTTCTGGCAGGACGAGCAGCAGGATCTGCTTGTCGGCGACAACCAGACACGGCTGTACGACGCGGCGACCGCCGAGCAGCGGGCGGCGCTGCGCGGCTACGCCTGGGGGCGGCGGGCGCGGCCCGGACTCTAGGCTGGCGTCGATGCCGGACACCCCGCTGCTCACCGTCGCGGTCCTCACCTACGACGGGCGCTCCCTTCTCGAGATCGTGCTGCCGTCATTGGCCGCGCAGCGCTTTCGCGACTTCCGCACGGTCGTCGTCGACAACGGGTCCCGCGACGGGACAGCGGCCTGGCTGCACGAGCAGTGGCCCGAGGTCGAAGTGGTGCAGCTGCCGGAGAACGCCGGCGTCACGGTCGCGCTGAACGTGTGTGTCGACGCCGCCACCACGGAGCTCGTCTGCCTGCTCAACAACGACCTCGAGCTGCACCCCGACTGCCTGGGAGAGCTCGTCGCCGCGCTGCGGGAGCATCCGGAGGCGGGGTCCGCGGCGGCCAAGCTCATCGACTACCACGACCGTGGCGTCATCGACGGCGCGGGCGACCTCTTCATCTGGCAGGGGCTGGCGCTGCGGCGCGGCCACGGCGAGCCCGACCGCGGCCAGTACGACGAACCGCGCGCCATCTTCGGGGCGTGCGGAGCCACGGTCGTCTACCGCCGCCGGGCGCTGGAGGCGGTCGGCCCGTTCGACGAGCGCTACTTCGCGATCTACGAGGACTCCGACTGGTGCTTTCGCGCGCAGCTGGCCGGCTGGGACTGCCGCTACGTCCCGTCGGCGGTCTCCTTCCACATGGGCTCGGCGACGATGGGGCGCGAGCTGACGGACTTCTCCCGCTTTCAGCTGTGGCGCAACGGCATCTGGCTCGTCGCGAAGAACTACCCGGCCACAGCCCTGCTGCGCGAGGCCCCGCGGCTGGCGCTCGCGCAGGCGCGCAACGTCCGCGAGGCCGCACAGGAGCGTCGGCTGCGGATCTGGTGCAGGGCGGTGTGGGCGGCCGCCCGCGAGCTTCCGGCCGTGTTGCGCGTGCGCCGCGACGTTCAGCGCTCGCGCCGTCGCAGCCTGCGCGAGCTCGACGCGATCGTGGGCTTCGATCGCTGAAGTGACGCAGCCCGAGGTCCCGCCGCCCGACGGTTATGCGCTGCTCGACAGCCGCGAGGCGGGGGGGACCGCGCTGCGCGGCGGCATGCTGCGGACGGCGGCCTTCGCCGGCGGTCTGCTGCTCGGCCTCGTCGCCGCGCCGCTGGTCGTCCGCCACCTGGGAGCCGCGGAGTTCGGCCGCTATTCCAGCGTGCTCGCGCTGATCGCGATCGTGACGGGGCTCACCGAAGGCGGCATCAACAGCATCGCGCTGCGCGAGCTGTCGAGCGCCGGCGGCCAGCGGGAGCGCGACAGCATCATGCGCGACCTCCTCGGCCTGCGCGTCGTGCTCAGCGCCGCAGGGATCGCTGTCGCCGTCGCGTTCTCGATGCTCGCGGGCTACGGCGGGACGCTCGTGCTCGGGACGTTCCTGGCGGGTGTCGGGATGCTGCTGAGCGTCACGCAGACGCTGCTGGCGGCGGAGCTGCAGGCGAGGCTGCGCTTCGGCATGGCGTCCGCCATCGATCTCGGCCGCGGGCTCGTGACCACGCTGCTGATCGTCGCGCTCGTGCTGGCCGACGCGCACGTCCTGGCCTTCCTGGCGATCGTCATCCCCTCCGCGCTGATCGGGCTGGTGACGACGGCCGTGCTCGTGCGCCACACGACGTCGCTGCGGCCGGCCTTCCACCCGCGGCGCTGGCTGCGGTTGCTGCGCGCGACGGCGGTGTTCGCCATCGCGGTCGCGGTGAACTCGCTCTACTTCCGCGTCGTCCTCGTCGTCATGTCGCTCGTCGCGACCGCGGAGGCGACGGGCCACTTCGCGATCTCCTTTCGCGTCATGGAGGTGCTCGTCGGCATCCCGGTGATCCTCACCGGGGCCGCGTTCCCGATCCTGGCGCGCTCGGTGCGCGACGATCGCGAGCGCTTCGATGTCGCATCCGCGCGCCTGTTCGAGCTGTGCGCGCTGAGCGGGGTGCTCACCAGCATGGCGATCGCGCTCGCGGCGCCGTTCGTCGTCCAGGTGCTGACAGGCTCCGTCGACAACCCGTCGACGGACGTGCTGCGCATCCAGTCACTCGCGATGATCGCCGGGTTCATCGCGAGCGCGACCGGCTACCCCCTGCTCAGCCTGCACCGCCACAGGGAGACGCTCGCCGCGAACCTCTCGTCGCTCGTCGTGGTCGTCGCGCTGGCGCTGGCGCTCGTGCCGCCGCTGGGCGCCGAGGGCGGCGCGCTGGCCGCGGTCCTCGCCGATTTCACCTTGGCCGGCGTCAACACCGCGCTGCTCGTCCGGCGCGGGGGGCCCCAATTGCCGTTCGGCGTTGTCCCGGTCGCGCTGACGGCCGGGGGCGCGGGCTACGGCGCCGGGCTGCTGGTCGGGATCCACCCGCTCGTACAGACCGCCGTCGGCATCGTCGTGTTCCTGGGCGTCCTGCGCGTGTGCGGGCGCTTTCCGCCGGAGGTCTCCGAGGTGCTCTCGCGCAAGCGCCGCCCGCAGCCGGTCGCCGGCTGACCGATGTCCGCTAGCTTGGCCCGTCGATGACAGCCGTCGCCACCCCCACGGCTGCCGGGGCCTGCCCGATCTGCGCCGCCACGACGTCTGCGCCGGCCTTCGCGGTCCACGACCGCAACCGTCTCACGAGCCGCGAGGACTTCCACTACCGCCGGTGCGACGCGTGCGCGACGGTGTGGCTGCAGGACGTCCCGGCCGACCTCGCCGCGCACTACCCCGCCGACTACCACGAGTTCCCGGAGGGGGAGGCGCTCGCCGCTGCGATCCGCTCCGAGGAGCCCCGTGTGGCGCTCGTCACGGCGCACGTGAGCGGCGGGCGGCTCGTGGAGATCGGCCCCTCGCAGGGCGTCTTCTCGGCGGCCGCGCGCAAGGCCGGCTTCGACGTCACCGCGCTGGAGATGGACGCCGAGTGCTGTGCCTTCTTGCAGGGCACGCTCGGGGTGCGCGCGATCCGGACGTCCGAGCCGGTCGCCGTCCTGGAGACCCTGCCGCCCAGTCGCGCGGTGGTCATGCTGCACCTGATCGAACACGTCCCGCGCCCCGGAGCGCTGCTCGCCGCCGTCGCGGCCAACCTGCAGCCCGGCGGCGTGCTCGCGGTCGCGACGCCCAACCCGCTGGGCCTGCAGGCGCGGCTGCTGGGCCGCCGCTGGCTGCACGTGGACGCACCGCGCCATCTCACGCTGATCCCGCTCCCGGCGCTCGCGGGCGCGCTGGATCGCCTCGGCCTGGAGCAGGTGAGTGCCACGGCCGTCGATCCCGTCGGGCTGCATCTCAACGGCATGGGCTGGGAGCGCTCGCTGGTCGCCGAGCCGACACTGCGGGAGGGGCCGCGATGGGCCTGGACGTTTAGCAGGCTCGGCGCGGCGCTGGCCCCGCTCGAGCGGCGCGGGCTGCGGGGCGCGACCTACACCGCCGTCTTCCGCAAGCGCGGCAAGGAGCCTGCCGCCCCCGCTCGCGCATGACGCCCGTGCCCCGCACCGCTGTCGTGCACCTCGTCTGGGGACCGGCGGGCCTGGAGGTCTTCGACGCGTTCCTGGCCTCCTACTCGCGGCACGACGCCGGCAGCGACCACGAGCTCGTGCTGCTCTACAACGGCGTGGCCGGCGCGAACGCGCTGGAGCCCTTTCGCGAGCGCGCGGCCGGGCTCGCAGGGCGCGAGATCGTCCTCGACGCGCCGTGCCTGGACCTCGCCGCCTACCGCCAGGCGGCGGCGCGCCTGGAGCACGAGCGGCTGTGCTTCGTGAACTCCTACAGCGCGCTGGCGACCCCCGGCTGGCTACGCCTGCTCGAGGCGCCGCTGAACGATCCCCGCGTCGGCGCGGCCGGGGCGACGGGCTCCTACGGAAGCCACCTCTCCTACGACCTGTACCAGCTCGGCCTGCCCAGCCGCTACGGCGCGGCGTTTCCCGGGCGCCGGATCACGCGCGACGTGATGCACGAGCTCACGGGCACGCGCCGCCCCGGGGCCGTCGAGTACGGGCTGTACTCGCTGCTGATGGTCCTGCGCCGCCGCCGCGGATCGGCGCGCTTCCCGGTCGCGCACCTGCGCACGAACGGCGTCCTCATCGACCGCACGCTCTTCACGGAGGTGTGCACGGGCCCGGCGCGGACGAAGTGGGACACCTACAAGATCGAGAGCGGGCCGGGCTCGATCACCGCACGGCTGCGATCGCTCGGACGGCCGCCGGTCGTCGTCGACCGCCATGGCGTCGCGCGTGAGATCGCGGAGTGGCATCTCGCCGACGCGTTCTTTCAGGCCGATCAGGCCGATCTGCTGATCACCGACAACCAGACGCAGACCTACGCCGCGGCGGCCTCCCTCCAGCGCGCGGTGCTGTCCGCAACCGCGTGGGGGCCCTGGGCGCGTCCGGGCTGAGCCGTGGCGCGTCTCACCGCCGCGCCGCGGGCGCAATCGACGTCAGCACGTCGAGCACGCCGGCAGCGGTGCGATCCCAGGAGAACTCGGCCGCGCGCCGCCGTCCGGCCGCGCGCAGCAGCCGGCGCCGGCGCGGATCGCCGAGCAGGCCTGCGAGTGCCTCCGCGATCGAGCGCTCATCGGTGGGGTCGCAGTAGACCGCGGCGTCGCCGCCGACCTCGGGCAGGCTCGAGCGGTCGGACGTCAGGACCGGCGCGCCCGCGGCCATCGCCTCGAGCACCGGCAGCCCGAAGCCCTCGCCGAGCGACGGATAGGCGAACAGCGCGCAGCGCTCGTAGAGCAGGGCGAGCTCGTCGTCGGGGACGAAGCCGGTTCGCACCGCGCGGTCGCCGAGAGCCTCGAGTGCGGCGAGCGTCTCGCCCACCTCCCAGCCCAGGCGGCCGGTGATGACGAGCGGGTGGGCTGCCTGCAGTGCCGCGGGCAGCCGCCGATAGGCGGCGACGAGCCGGGGGAGGTTCTTGCGCGGCTCGAGCGTTCCCACGGCGAGGACGAAGCCGTCGTGCGGGACGCCCGCCGGCAGGTGGGTCGCCGGCGCGGCCAGCGACGGCGCGGCGGCGAGCGGGACGACGACGACCTTCGGCTGCGCCCTCGGAAAATGGCGGACGAGCTCGTCGGCCGTCGCCTGCGAGATCGCGATCAGCGCCTCCGAGCGCCGCACCGCCGGGCCGAGCGTGACGCGCTCGATGAGGCCCGCGCGCCGCTGCGGGCGCAGCGCCGGGTCGAAGCCGACCAGGTCGAACACCATCGGCGCCACCGGGATCCGGACGAGCCACGCGGTGAGGTAGGAGTTCGTCGACAGGAACACGTCGCACTCGCGCGAGGCAACCGCCGCGACCCGTGCATGCCACAGCGGGTCGCGGGCGCCGATCGCGCGCCAGCCGAAGCGGGCGTCCAGCGGCTGCGACCAGGCTGTCCGCGTGTAGAGCCGGTAGGCGTGGCCATCCTCGCGCGCCGCCAGCGCGCGCAGCAGCTCACGGACGACCCGCCCGCCGCCGGCGCCCTCCTCGGTCGCGGCGCGGGCGTCGATGCCGATCCTCAGCATCGCGTCCGCGACTGCCAGCGCCGCTGCAGCCCGTCCGGGGCCAGGTGGAACGCGACGTGGCGCAGGTTGCGCGCCGGAACGCCGAGCGCGCAGGACGCCGCGAGCGCCAGCCGGGCCGCCCGGCCGGCAGGCTCGTAGACGGGCGAGCGCCAGCCGATCTCGGCCGCGACCTCGCCCGCGATGACGAGGTGCGGGACCCTTGCGTGAAGGGCAGGCAGGCGGCTCTCGCTGACGTTGCGGACCGTCGTCTCGCTCGTCCCTCCGAGCTCGCGGAAGATGAGCTCGCCGGGCGCCGTCGCGATCGGTCCGCAGAAGGCCAGCTCGGCGACCCGCAGCCAGTCGAACGCCAGCACGTTGCGCATCGGCGACAACCGCTCCAGCACGTCGCGCTCGACGAGCGCGTACATCCACGTGTTGCCGCGGTCCTCGCCGACGGAGGCGAAGTACGCGCGCACGCGCCGCGCGGGGTCCGGATCGAGCAGGGGCACGGGCCGGCCGCCCTCGACGCGGACCCCGTCGCGCACGTAGGACACGCCGCCGACGACCGCGGCGAGCCGCGGGTCTGCCTCGAGGACGGCGAGCGCCTCCTCGATGCACTGCGGGGCGAGCCAGTCGTCGTCGGAGAGCAGCATCACGCGCGAGCCCGAGGCCAGCGCGAGCACCGCGCCGATGTTCGCCACCATGCCGCGGTTGGAGGGCTGGCGCACGACGACGAGGCGACCGTCCTCGGCCGCCAGCCGGGCCAGGAGCTCGGCGGTCCCGTCGGTCGAGGCGTTGTCGGAGACGACGATCTCGAGGTCGTCGTGCGTCTGGGCCAGCGCGGAGCGCACCGCCCGCTCGAGGGTGGCCGCCCGATCGAAGGTCGGGATCGCGATGCTGACGTTCGGCGCCACGGTGCCTCAGACTACGTCCATGCTCCTCGACCAGCTCAAGCGCCGCGCGTTCGCCGTCCGGGAGCGCGTGTTCTTCATCGGCACGCTGCTGCTGCGCCGCGACTCGCCGTTCGTGTCGACCTACCTCCGGGGGCTGAAGGGCATCGAGATCGGGGCTGCCGCGCACAACAACTACCGGCTGGACGCGATCAACGTCGACCGCTACGAGTCCACCGACACGATCTACAAGGACCAGGAGCGCCGGCTGGTGGGACGGATCGCGAAGGTCGACGTCATCGCCCCGGGCGACGATCTTCCCTTCGAGGACGACTCCTACGACTTCGTCTTCAGCTCGCACGTGCTCGAGCACATCCCCGACCCGATCCGCGCTCTGCGCGAGTGGCAGCGGGTCGCGCGCCGCTACGTCGTCTGCGTCATACCCCACAAGGAGCGCACGTTCGACGTCGACCGGCCGCTGACGGCGACCGAGGAGCTGCTGGAGCGCCACCGCACGGGCTTCGCCTCCGAGGAGGACAAGCACTGGAGCGTCTGGACGTGCGAGAGCTTCCTCGAGCTCTGCGAGCACGTCGGCTTGCCGGTGGTCGACCACCTCGACCCCGACGACAAGTTTCGCAACGGGTTCATCGTCGTCATCGACGCGACGGCCGGCCCGTGCACGTCGGCCTGAACCTCGTCTTCCTCGTCCCGGGCGAGCAGGGCGGCATGGAGGTCTATGCGCGCGAGCTGCTGCGCGCGCTCCCTGCCGTGCGCCCGGACCTGCGCGTCACCGCGTTCGTCAACCGCGAGGCGCGCGCCGCCGGCGGCGAGTGGGACGAGTTCGCCGAGGTCGTCGAGGTGCCGGTGTTCGCCCGCAGCCGCGTGCAGTGGGTGCGCGGCGAGCAGCTGCTGCTGCCCGGCCTCGCCCGCCGCGCGGGCGTCGATCTCGTCCACAGCCTGGCGAGCACCGCGCCCGCGCGCGGGCGCTTTCGCCGCGTCGCGACGATTCACGACCTCATGTATCGCGTCGTGCCCGACGCGCACTTCGGCGTGCTCGGCCTCGGCATGCGGGTGCTCGTCCCGACGGCTGCGCATCGCTCGCACCGCGTGATCGTCCTGTCGGAGGCCACCCGCGCCGATCTGCGCCGCTACCTGCATGTGCCGGCGGGCAGGATCGACGTCGTGCCGCCCGGCTGCGGTGCCACGCCCGCGGGCGAGCCCGAGCCGGCCGCGGTGCTCCGCGAGCGCCACGGGCTGGGCAGGCGCCGGGTCGCCCTGTCGGTCTCCGCCAAGCGCCCGCACAAGAACCTCGTGCGCCTGTTCGAGGCGCTCGCGGCGATCGCGCCCGAGCGCCGGCCCGTGCTCGTCATTCCCGGGTATCCGACGCCGTACGAGGCGACGCTCCGCGAGCGCGCCGCGGAGCTCGGGATCGGCGACGACCTGCGCCTGCTGGACTGGGTCTCGGGCCCCGAGCTCGAGGGCCTGTACGCGCTTGCCGACGTGTCGGTGTTCCCCTCGCTGTACGAGGGCTTCGGGCTGCCGGTGCTCGAGGCGATGCGCCGCGGCGTGCCGGTTGCGTGCTCGGACCGCAGCTCGATGCCGGAGGCCGCGGGCGGCGCCGCCCTGCTGTTCGACCCCGACGACGCCGGCGCCATCACCGCGGCGATCGAGCGCGTGCTCGGCGACCCGGCGCTCGCGCAGCGCCTGCGCGACGCCGGGCGCCTGCAGGCCGAGCGCTTCAGCTGGGCGGCCTGCGCGCGCGGGACGGCGGAGAGCTACGACCGCGCGATGGCGCGGCGCGGGGTCTGCGTAGGCCGCCGCGACGCGGTCCAGCGACCCCGCGAGCGACAGGCGCTCGCGGTTCTCCTGAAACCAGGCCGCCGTCGATGCCCGCAGGGGCGCGCCCGCGGCGCGCACGCGCAGGATCGCGTCGGCGATGTCCTGCGGCGCGGCCGAGGCGGCGATGAAGCCGTTGCGACCCTCGTCGACGAGCTCGGTCGCCGCGTTGTCCGGATCGGCCACCACGACGCTCGGCACGCCGAGCGCAGCAGCCTCGACGACCACGAGCCCATAGCCCTCCCGGCGCGACGGCAGCACCATGCACAGCGCGCTCGCCAGCGCCTCGGCGAGGACGTCGTGGCGACGAAGCCGGGTGCGTCCGCGACGTCCGCGAGGCCCTCGGAGGCGATCAGGGCGCGGACCTCGGCGCGGTCGGGCCCGTCGCCGTAGATCACGAGGCGCAGCTCGGGCGCGCGCTCGCGCAGCGCCGCGAACCCGCGCACGAGCGCAGGAACGCGCTTCTCGGGGATGTGGCGCCCGGCGAAGACGACCACGGGCTCCGCCGCGCGCGGCTCGCGCGCTGCCGCCGGCGACCTCCTGCAGGCCGGTGAGCACCTCGACGTCGCCGTGGATCCCCTCGGTCCGCAGCCGCTCGGCCGTCATCCGCGCGAGCGTGAACGCGTGCTGAGGCACACGCAGGCACAGCTTCTGCACCGCCCAGCCGACGCGGCCGCCCGCTGCGCCGAGGTAGTCGCGCCAGTAGGCCCGCGACCACAGCTCAAACCAGTCGACGACGAGCCCGTAGCGGCCCAGCGGGCGCACGAGCGCGGCCGTAAGCAGCGAGAAGAACGGAAACGACGCGGTGTGGACGACGTCATAGCGGCGCCCGTGACGCAGCAGATGCCACAACACGCCGGCGCCGAAGACGAGCGGGGGCCCGATCCGCCGCCGGCCGTCGACGTAGAGCGCCATGCGCGGGCCCGCCGCGCGGACGTCCACGCCCGGCAGCTGCGGCCGCGTCCCGCGCTCCCACTGGCGCAGCGTGAGGTACGTGACGTCGTGCCCGTCGGCGACGAGTCGCTCTGCGAGGGTGCGATACCACCGCTCGCCGCCGCCGATCGTGTACGGAAACAGGCAGTCGTAGACGATCAGGATCCGCATCCGCCCGCCAGCGTCGCAGACGGGGGCGACCCACTAGGCTGTCCTGCACGAGCGCAACACTCTCGACGCGCGTGCGTTTGTAATTCCGAGGGCCGTTCGGCGCCTCGCTCGGACACTGATCATGGCCTCGATCCCCAGCTCACCGGAAGGGCTCGCAGAAGCCGCGGCGACGGACGTCGTCGTCGAGGTCTCCGTGGTCATCCCCTGCCTCAACGAGGCGGAGAACATCGAGGAGTGCGTGCGTCGCTCGCAGGCCGCGCTGGACGAGGCCGGCATCGTCGGTGAGGTCGTCGTGTCCGACAACGACTCAGACGACGGCAGCGCCGAGCTGGCCGCGGCTGCCGGCGCGCGCGTCGTGCACGAGCCGCGGCGCGGCTATGGCTCCGCCTATCTCGCCGGCTTCGCCGCGGCCCGCGGCGAGTACATCGTGATGCTCGACGCCGACATGACCTATCCGTTCAAGGACATCCCGCGCTTCGTCGAGGAGCTGCGCGGTGGCGCGCAGCTCGTCATGGGCGACCGGATGGACAACATCCAGCCCGGGGCGATGCACTGGATGCACCGCTATATCGGCAACCCGCTGCTCAGCGGCACGCTGAACCTCTTCTTCCGCACCGGCATCCGCGACGCGCACTGCGGCATGCGGGGGTTCCGGCGCGACATCCTGCCGGTCCTCGACCTGCGCGCGACGGGCATGGAGTTCGCCTCCGAGATGGTCATCCGGGCATCGAAGGAGAAGCTCGCGATCAGCGAGTTCCCGATCGAGTACCACCCGCGCGGCGGCGAGTCCAAGCTCTCGCGCTTCCGCGACGGCTGGCGCCACCTGCGCTTCCTGCTCGTCCACAGCCCGACGCACCTGTTCATCGTGCCGGGCATGGTGATGCTCGTCATCGGCGCGCTCGATCACCGGCATCTCGCTCAGCCAGGTGCCGATCTTCGGCCGCGCGTGGAACCTCCACACGGTCATCGCCGGCGAGCTGCTGTGCGTCGTGGGGGTGCAGATCGTCGCGCTCGGGCTCTGCGCGCACGCCTACGGCACGTACTTCATGGGCGAGAAGGATCCCTGGTTCGACCGCATGCGAGCGCGCTACCGCCTCGAGCACGGCCTCATGCTCGGCGGCGCGATCGTGCTCGCCGGCGTCGTCGCGGGCGCGACGATCATCGGCATCTGGATCCACCGCGGGTTCGGGGCGCTCTCGGAGGAACGGCTGGCAGCGACGGCGGCGGCGCTCGTGATCATCGGGCTGCAGATCTTCTTCTCGGCGTTCCTGCTGTCCATCCTCGGCCTCCGCCGGCGCGACTGAGGCGGGTACGGCGATGGCGGACCTGCTCGCAGCCTGGCTGCTGTATCCGCTTGCCCTGGAGCGATCTTCCTCGGACTCGGGCTGCTGATCGAGCGCCTCGCCGGCTGGCGGCTGCCGGGGCTGCTGCTGCTGCCCGTCGGGCTCATGGCGCTGCTCGCCTTCGCGCGGGTGGCGACGGTCAGCCCTCACACCGCGCCGCTGGCGCTCCCGCTGGCGCTCGTGCTCGCCGTGGCCGGGCTGGTCGTCGGGCGCGAGCGGCTGCGCGCCTGCGCCCGGATCCCTTCCTCGCGCTCGCGGCGGTCGGGGTGTTCGTCGTCTTCGGCGCGCCGGTCGTCGGCTCGGGGACGCCGACGTTCGCGGGCTACCTCGCGCTGCCGGACACCTCCCACCAGCTCGCGCTCGCGAACATGCTGCCCGACCACGGGCTGCAATGGCCGGCGCTCGCGCCCGGCTCGCTGCGGTCGTCGATGGCCGAGCTACGTCCAACCGCTTATCCGATCGGCGGGCAGGCGGCGCTGGGCGTCACCGCGCCGCTGGGCGTGCTCGACCTCGCCTGGCTGTATCAGCCGTTCCTGAGCTGGCTGGCGCTCGTCCGGCGCTGGCGCTCGCGCCGTCGCCGCCCCGCTGCTGCGCCGCCGCTGGCAGTGGCGCTGGCGTTCGTCGTCGCGCAGTCCGCGCTCGTGTGGGGTTCGCGCTGCAGGGCTCGATCAAGGAGCTCGCGGCGCTCGCCGCGGTCGTGACCGTCGTGGCGGTGCTCGCCGCGGCGCCCGCGAGCGCCGCCCGGCGCGCTCGCTGCTCGTGCTCGCCGTGGCCGCGGCGGCGGCGCTGGGATCGCTCGGCCCGGCGGTGCTGCCCTACCTCGTCGTGCCCGGCCTCGTCGTGTCGGCGTATGGGGCATGCGCCTCGTGCGCCTGCGCGAACGCGCCGACGTCGCGTGGCTGCTGCTCGGCACCGTTGCCGCGGGCGTCATCGCGCTGCCGGTGCTCACGCTAGACATCGGCGCGGTCCGCTGGCGACCAGCAAGGGGTCGTGCTCGCGACAACGCCGATCTGGGCAACCTCGCGCAGCCGCTGAAGACCGCGCAGGCGCTGGGCATCTGGCTCAACGGCGACTATCGCTACCGCCCGACGAACCTCGCCTCCCAGCAGGACTACCTGCTGATCCTCTTCGCGGCGGCGGCGATCGCGGGCCTGGCCTGGGCGATCAGGCGGCGCGCCTGGGGGCCGCTGCTGCTCGGCGCGACGCTCGTCCCGACGTCGCTGTACCTGACTCGCGCGGCAGCCCATACGCCGATGCGAAGGTGCTCGTCATCATGTCGGTCGTCGCGCCGCTGCTCGCGGTGCTGGGCGCGGCGAGCCTCTGGCGCCCGCGCCTGTACGTGCTCGGCGGGCTCGTCGCCGCGGCACTGCTCGGCGGCGTCACCTGGTCCAGCGCCGTCGCCTACCACGACGTCTCGCTCGCGCCGCACGCGCGCTACCAGGAACTGCTGGACGTCAACGCGCGCCTGGCCGGGCACGGCCCGGCGCTGTTTCTCGAGTACGACGAGTTCGCGAAGTACTTCCTGCGCGACACCGCCGTCTACAGCGAGCCCGAGCAGCCGACGCCGTACCGCTCGGAGCCCTATCACCCCAACGCGCTGCAGGACCCCGACCGCCGGCCGAGCGAGAAGTCCCCCACGAACGTCGACGACCTCCCGCTCGGCTACCTGGAGTCCGTGCCGTACATCGTCATGCGGCGCTCGCCGCAGACGAGCCGCCCGCCGGCGAACTTCCGGCTCGTCACGCGCGGCACGTTCTACGAGGTGTGGGCGCGCGGCGCGCGGCCGAGGGTGCTCGCACACCGGCCCCTGGGGCCCGACGTGCTCGCCCAGAGCGCGCGCGTGACGCGCGGGGTCGCGCGGGCCTGGGGGGCGCGTGCGCGGCGTCTGGGCGGCCGGTTGGCGTACGTGCGCCGCAGCGTCGTCAGGCCGGTCCTGCCGGCCAGGCTGCCGCTCGCGCCGACCTGGGCGCCGTTTCCGAGCTTTCCGGGCGCCAAGGTGCCCGCCGGCCCGGGCTCCTTCACGACGACGGTGAAGGTGCCGCGCAGCGGGCGCTACCGCGTCTGGCTCGAAGGGTCGTTCTCGCGCCAGATGACGGTGCTGATCGACGGCCGCGCGGTCGGCCGCGTGGCGCTCGCGCTCAACAACCCCGGCGCCTACAGGCCGTTCGCGCCGCTGACCCTGTCGCGCGGGCGCCACCGGCTCGTCGTCCGCCAGGGGGGCGGCGACCTGCGACCGGGCTCGGGCGGCTATCTCTCGAGCCTGCGCCACGTCGGCCCTGTCTTCGTCGCGCCCGTCGCCGACGAGGACGCCCCGGTCCGCGTGCTGGACCCCGACGACTGGCGCCGCCTCGCCGGCGTGCGCGCCGACTGGCTGGAGATCGTCCGCTAGGCGGAGCTAGAGCTCCTCGGCCGCGCGCGGGGCCATGCGGTCGAAGACGACCATCCCCAGCGCGGTCAGCCCGGCGAGGATCGCGAGCGGCACGAGCACGAGCGCGTCGCGAGCCCATCGCCTCGCCGAGCGACATGCCGCCGACGAGCAGGTGGCGCGACTCCTGGATGATCGCGGCGACCGGATTGAACAGGGCGATCGTGGCGAGCGTCTGGGACTGGCCGATGACGGCCTGGATCGGGTAGAGGATCGGCGTGGCGTAGAACAGCGCCTGCAGCACGACCTCCCAGATCGGCCGCACGTCGCGGTAGCGGACGTAGAGCGCGCTGAGCAGCAGCGCCATCCCGGTCGCGAAGACGAGCATGAGCGCGAACGTCAGCGGCAGCGCGAGCCAGCTCAGCCGCGGCGAGACGCCGGTGGCGGCGATGAAGATCACGAGCACGACGAGGTTCAGCGCGAGGTTCATCGCGGCGACGAGCGCGACCGCGAGCGGCACGACGGCGCGCGGGAAGCCGACCTTGCGCAGCAGCGACTCGCGGTCGACCATCGCCGTCAGCCCGCCGGCGGTGACCTCCGAGAAGAAGAAGAACAGGATCATCGCGAGCAGCAGGATCACGCCGTAGTGGTCGATCCCGGCCCCTGCCTTGACGACCTCCGAGAAGACGAAGTAGACGATCCCGAAGAGCAGCAGCGGGCGCAGCAGCGACCAGAGGTAGCCCAGCGCCGAGCCGTAGAAGCGCACCTTCCAGTCGGTCGCGGCGAGCGTCCGCGCGAGGTTCCAGAAGCGCCGCGGGTCGCCGCCGAGGGCCGACGGGCCGCGGACGCGGTAGGCGGGCGCGGGCGGCGCGGATGCGGGCGCGGTGCTCATCCGGGGGTCTTCTCGACCTCGGCGCCCGCGCGCTCGGGGGCGTCGAGGAAGAACGCGTGCGGGAGGTCGACCATCCCGCCGGCCGCCCGCTGGCCCGTGACGAGCAGCGACGCGGCCGTCCTCGGCGCGCGCGAGGACGCGCCCGCCGCCGCCGCGCTGCAGCACCTGCGCGGTGAGCTCGTAGCGCCCGGGCGCGAGCCAGTTGTCGAAGCTCGCCCCCGCGGTCACGACGTCGCCGGGCGCGTAGTCGCCGCGGACGCCCTCCTCCCACTCCGACGTCACCGCGAAGACGACGCGGTGCTGGGCGTCGGCGAGCGCGAGATGGAAGACCGGGTCGCGGACGGGGCGGACGAAGCGCACGCGCATGCACACCGCGCACGGCGTGCCCTGGGCGAGCGCGCCGCCCCGCTGCCCGTTGGAGTCCTGGACCCAGACGTCGACGAGCCGGGCGGCGTCGCCGTCCGCGGCGGTGCCGAGCGCCGCGTCGTCGCCGTCGGCGGCGCCGTCGTCGGCCGCCGCGAAGTTCACCGCGGTGTAGCGGCGCGCGACGTCCGCGGAGTCGCCGATCGCCACGATCGCGCCGCGCTCGAGCAGCAGCGCGCGGTCGCAGAAGCGCTGCACCTGGTACATGTCGTGCGTGACGAGCAGGATCGTGCGGCCGGCGTCGCGCGAGCGCTGCAGGACGTCGAAGCACTTCTGCTGGAAGGCGGCGTCGCCGACCGCGAGCACCTCGTCGATGAGCAGCAGATCGGCGTCGACGTGGACCATGACGCTGAAGGCCAGGCGCACCTGCATGCCCGAGGAGTAGTTCTTGAGCTTGAGCTCGGCGAACTCGTGCAGCTCGGCGAAATCCATGATCGACGCATAGCGGGCGCGCGCCTCGTCGGGCGTGAGGCCGAGCATGACGGCGTTGATGAGGACGTTGTCGTGCGCGGTGAGGTCGGGGTTGAAGCCGACGCCGAGCTCGATGAACGGCGCCATCCGCCCGCGCAGCCACATCTCGCCGGCATCGGCCTCGTAGATGCCCGCCAGGCACTTCATGAGCGTGCTCTTGCCCGAGCCGTTGCGCCCGACGATCCCGAAGACCTCGCCGCTGCGGACCTCGAAGCTCACGTCCCGCAGCGCGTGCAGCTCCTCGTGGCGCTGGCGGCGTACGGGGTGCAGCACGCGCTCCTTGAGCGTGTTGACCTGCTCGAGCGGCAGGCGGAAGGTCTTCGATACGCCGTCGACCCGGACGGCGACGTCGTCTGCGGGCGCACGGCTCACGGGCTGAAGGGTAGCCTCGCGACCCATGGCGCACCCCCCGCTCACGGCCGCTTCGCTGCCGCTCGGCGTGAACCTCGCGGGCTACCTCGACGCGACCGCCGGGGTGGGCGAGGCGGCGCGCCACGTGCAGGAGGCGCTGCTGGCCGCGGGCGTCGCGGTCGCGCCGCTGCGCCTGAGCAGCCGGGGCGCGCCCCGCGACGGCGCGGTCGCGCCCGGCGCGGCCGCCCATCCGGTGACGATCGTCTGCGCGAACCCCGACGGCATGACCGGCGCGCGCGACGAGCTCGGCGCGGACGCGTTCGAGGGGCGCCACGTCGTCGGGATGTGGTGGTGGGAGGTCGCCGCGCTGCCCCAGCGCTGGCTGCGCGCCTTCGACCTCGTCGACGAGGTCTGGGTCGGCTCGCGCTTCGTCGCCGACCTGCTCTCCGCGGTCTCGCCCGTGCCGGTCGTGCACGTGCCGCTGCCCGTGCCCGAGCCCGTGGCGTCCGACGCCGGCCGCGAGCAGCTCGGCCTGCCGCCCGGCTTCCTCTTCGGCTTCGTCTATGACTACGCGAGCGTCGCGGCGCGCAAGAACCCGCTCGGGCTGATCGAGGCATTCGGGCGCGCGTTCCCGGCGAGCGACGCCGGCGACGACGGGCCCGCGCTCGTGCTCAAGACGCTCGGGGGCGAGCGCCACGACCGTGAGCACGGCGAGGTGCTCGCGGCCGCGGCCGCACACCCACGCGTGACGGTGCTCGACGCCCACCTGCCGGCCGCCGAGAAGAACGCGCTGATCCGCGAGCTGGACTGCTACGTCTCGCTGCACCGCTCGGAGGGCTTCGGGCTGACGATCGCCGAGGCGATGCTGCTCGGCACGCCGGTGATCGCGACCGACTACGGCGGCACGCGCGACCTCCTGACGGCGTTCAACAGCCTGCTCGTCGACCACCGGCCGGTCCCGATCGGCCCGGGCAACGAGCCCTACCCGCAGGACGGCGAGTGGGCCGAGCCCGACCTCGACCACGCCGCGATGCTCATGCGCGGCGTCCACGCCAACCCGGCCGGCGCGCGGGCGCGCGCGCAGCGTGCGCGCGCCGACGTGCTCGCCCGCCACGCGCCGCCGGTCGCCGGCCGCGTGATGGCCGACCGCCTCGCGCGCGTGCTCACCCATCCTCTCGACGGCCACGGCAAGGCGGCCGCGCTGGACCTCGCCGGCGTGCACGAGCGCATGGCGACCGGCCCGCAGGCGGCCCCCGGCGCGGACCGCGGCGCCCGCGCGGCCGTGCGCGACGCCGCCCTGCGGGCGATGCGCCCCTATACGGTCCACCAGCGCCTCGTCGACGAGGAGCTGCTGCGCGCACTGCAGACGCTCGACGAGCGCGTGCGCGGGCTGGCGGCCGGCCAGCAGGCGCTCGCCGCCGAGCTCGCGCTGCTGCGCCGCGAGGCCGACGAGCGCTCCGGCGGCTGACCGGCCCCCAGAGGGACCAATGGCTGATTGACCGACGGCGCTCGCTGGCAGAGACTGTGGTCGTCATGTTCCGTGTCGCGCTCGCGCTGGCTCTGGCGGCGATCCTCGCCGGCGCCGGCTCCGCGAGCGCCTCCACGCAGGCGCCGAGCTTCGCCCGGTCGGACCACCAGCAGCTCGGCAACAACCACGTCCTCGCGGATCTCAACGGGGACGGCCGGCTCGACATCGCCGGGATCGGGGCGCAGTCGGCGGCCGTCCTGCTGTCCACCGGCCCCGGGACGTTCGGGCCGCGGGTGGAGTACCCGCTGTTCACCTGGGCGCAGGACCTCGCCGCCGGCGACTTCGACGGCGACGGCGACCAGGACCTCGTCGTCACGATCAACGACCCGGGGGTCGGCCTCGCGCTGCTGATCGGCCGGGGCGACGGCACGTTCGCCGCACCGGTGAACTTCCCGAACACCTCCGGCTTCGACTCGCCCGCGGTCGTCGCCGCCGACATGACGAACGACGGCATGCTCGACGTCGTCATCGCGCACCAGATCGCCTGCTACACCGCGCCCTGCATCGTCGCCAACACGATCTCCGTCATGGTCGGCAACGGCGACGGCACGTTCCAGCCCACGCGCGAGATCGACGTCGGCCGGGGCATGTCGAGGATCGCCGTCGGCGACTTCAACCGCGACGCCCGCAACGACCTCGCGATCGCGGGGGACAGCTCACGGCTCTACCGCCTCTACGGCAACGGCGACGGGACGTTCGTGCAGCAGCCGACGCTCACGATGACCGCGGACACGTTCGCCGTCGACGCGACGGACGTCGACGTCGCCGACTTCAACCGCGACGCGATCGCGGACCTCGTCGTCGCGGTCGCGCTCAACGGGAGCCGGACGGCGATCCTGATCGGCAACGCCGACGGCACGTTCCGCGCGCCCCTGATCCTCACCGAGCCCAACCTCCGCGTCCCGCAGTACCAGGCCGTCGCGGACTACAACGGCGACGGCTTCCAGGACCTCGCGATCACCCTCGGGGACGGCACCCAGGGCCTGATGCAGATCCGCAACGGCAACGGCGACGGCACGTTCCAGGCGCCGGTCTACATGCTGGTCCCGGCGCCGAAGTCGAGCATCGGCGGCTTCGCGATCGTCGCCGGCAACCTCAACGGCGACGCGCAGGGCGGACCTCGTGCTGGGGATCGCCGGCGCCGCCCCGGGGCTCGTGGTCCTCAACAACACGACGGGCGTGGCGCCCCCGGTGACGCCCGCGGCGCCGGCGCTCGTCAGCCCCGCCTCGGGCGCGACGCCCGCGCAGCCCGTCGCGCTGGACTGGGCGGACGTCAACGGCGCGGCGTCCTACCGCATCCAGATCGACGACTCGAGCGCCTTCTCGGCGCCGATCGTCGTCGACCAGACGGTGACGGCCTCGCAGTTCACCGCCCCCGCGCTCGCCGCGCGCCAGCACTGGTGGCGCGTGCGCGGCGTCAACTCGGCAGGAACGCTCGGCGCGTGGTCGGCGGTGCGCAGCTTCACGCCGCGCGCGGTCACCGGGCCCGCCGCGCTCGCGGCGCTGTCGGTGAGCCCCGCGAGCGTCACCGGCGGCGCGTCGTCGCAGGGGACGGTCACGCTGACCGCGGCGGCGCCGGCGGGCGGGCTCACCGTTGCGCTGTCGAGCAGCAGCGCGGCGGCGACGCTGCCGGCGAGCGTGACGGTGGCGGCGGGAGCGACGGGCGCGACGTTCGCGATCGCGACGACCACGGTCACGACCTCGACCGCCGCGACGATCACCGCAACTGCGGGAACGCTGACGCGAACGGCGGCGCTGACCGTGTCCCCACCGGGGCAGGCGGCGACGCTGACGGTCACGGCCAGCGGGCGCAGCGGTGAGCGCATCACCTCCAGTCCGGCCGGCATCAGCGTCGCGGTCGGCAGCAGCGGCTCGGCCTCGTTTCAGTCGGGGACGTCGATCACGCTGAGCGTCTCGAACGGGCGCGACGCGATCTGGTCGGGCGCGTGCTCGAGCGGCGGGAGCAAGGCCAAGACCTGCCGCTTCACGCTGGGCGCGAGCGCCGCGGTCAGCGCCGACGTGCAGTAGCCGCCGCCCCGCCCGGTCGGGCGCTTGTGGCACCATCGGCGCGTGTCCGCGACCCCGCAGCAGCTCGCGTCGCTCGGCGTCAACGCCGTCGGCTACCTGCGCGGCGGCCTGGGCCTCGGCCAGGCCGCGCGCCTCTACGTGCAGGCGCTCCACGAGGCCGGCGTGCCCGTGCGCACGACGACGCTCGACGTCGCCCTGCCCGACGTCGTCGCGCCCGACGGCAGCCGCGCGCAGATCAAGACGACGGACTTCGCCGACCTGCACGTCGAGGGCGAGCTGCCGTTCAACCTCATCTGCGTCAACGCGCCCGAGCTGCCGGCGTTCCACGCCGAGCTCGGCGAGGCCTTCTTCAAGGACCGCTACACGATCGGCGTCTGGGCCTGGGAGGTCGACGTCGTGCCCCCGAGCTGGGACCGCGCGTTCGCGCTCGTCGACGAGATCTGGGTCTACTCCTCCTACGTGCGCGAGATCCTCAGCCAGGCCTCGCCGGTGCCGGTCGTGCGCGTGGCGCTGCCGATCGTGGCGCCGCCGCCCGGCGGCGACATCAGCGCGCTGCACCTGCACGACGGCTTCACCTTCCTCTTCCTCTTCGACTTCTACTCGACGCTCGCGCGCAAGAACCCGCTCGGGCTCGTGCAGGCGTTCACGCGCGCCTTCGAGCCGGGCGAGGGGCCGCAGCTCGTGCTCAAGAGCCACAACGGCGACTTCAAGCCCGAGCGGCTCGCGACGCTGCGCGAGGCGATCGGCGACCGCCCCGACATCCAGCTCGTCGACCGCTTCCTCAGCGCGCCCGACATGGCCGCGCTCATGCGGCGCGCGGACTGCTACGTGTCGCTGCACCGCGCCGAGGGCTTCGGCCTGACGCTCGGCGAGACGATGGCGCTCGGCAAGCCCGTCATCGCGACCGGGTTCTCGGCGAACCTCGACTTCATGACGGCCGAGAACTCCTACCTCGTGCGCCACACCGAGGTGCAGGTCGGCCCCGAGGGCGAGAACTACCCGGCGCAGGGCATCTGGGCCGAGCCCGACCTCGACCACGCCGCACAGCTCATGCGCGAGGTCTGGGAGCACCAGGACGAGGCGGGCGCCCGCGGCGCCCGCGCGCAGCGCGAGATCGCCGAGCACTTCTCGCTGGAGGCCGTCGGCGAGGCCGCGCGGTCGCGCCTGAAGCGCCTGGCGACCGCGCGCCGGCACCTCGCCGGCAACGGCCATCGCGGCCCCGCCGACGAAGCGCTTCCGTCGCAGTCCTACGTCGACTCCGCGCAGCGGATGATGGCCTGGGACCCGGTGCGCCACGCCGAGGAGACCGGCGGAGCCAAGGGCCGGGTGCGGCTCGCCGCGCTGCAGGCGATGCGGCCCTACACCGCCCACCAGGACGAGCTCAACCGGATCGTCACCGAGGCGCTGCGCGAGGTCGACGAGCGCATCGACGACCTCGCGATGGAGGCGCGGCGCCTGCAGGTCAACCTGCGCCGGCTCACGGGCGCGGTCGCCGCCGACGAGCTCGGCCTGCTGCTCGACGGCCTGCGCGCGCGGCCGGCCTCGACGCACCCGGCGATCTCGGAGCCCGACGAGCGCGGCCAGCGCGTCCTGCGCTTCGACGGGGCATCCAGCGACGCCGCGACCTACCGCGGCTTCGAGGACATCTTCCGGGGCGACGAGCGCGCTGTTCGCGAGCAGCAGCAGGCCTACGTCGAGGCGTTCGCCGGGCGCGACTGGGTGCTGGACCTCGGCTGCGGGCGCGGTGAGTTCCTCGATGCGCTGATCGCGCGCGGGATCGGCGCCAAGGGCGCCGACATGGACCCGAGCATGGTCGAGCGCTGCCGCGAGAAGGGCCTGGACGTCGAGCTCGCGGACGCCGCGACGCACCTGCGCGGCCTCGACGACGACAGCGTCCCCGGCGTGTTCGCCGCGCAGGTCGTCGAGCACCTCGGCGCCGAGCAGCTGACCGAGCTGCTCGGCCTCGTGCAGCGCAAGCTCGCGCCGGGCGGCCTCGTGATCATGGAGACCGTCAACGGCCACAATCCCGCGGCGCTGAAGGCCTTCTGGACCGACGTGACGCACCACCACCCGCTCTATCCCGAGGTCCTGCTCGCGCTCTGCCGGCTGGCGGGCTTTGGGTCCGGCGAGGTGCGCTTCCCGCGCGAGACCGGCGACTTCAACGCCGACGTCTACGCCAACCGCGACTACGCGGTCCACGCGCGCAAGGCGACGTGAGCGCGCCGCCGCTCCTGTCGATCTGCTGCTCGGTCAACACCCCGCCCGGCCGCGTCGCAGCGGCGTTCGCACCGCTCGCGCCGCTGCTGGAGCTCGGCGCCGAGATCGTCCTGGCGGTCGACGACCGCGTCGAGCCGGCGTGGGTCGGGGGCTACCGCGAGGTCGCCGACCGCGTCATCCTCGTCCCGTTTCCCGGCAACTTCGCGCGCATGTACGCGTGGATGCGCGAGCAGTGCGCGGGCCGCTGGATCCTGCAGCTCGACCTCGACGAGGTCCCGGCGACGACGCTCGCCGACGAGGTCGCCGAGACGATCGCCGCCGGCGAGGTCACGCACGCGTGGGTGCCGCGGCGCTGGCTGCACCCCGACGCGACGAGCTGGCTCGCGCAGTGGCCGTGGCGCCCGGACCACGCGCTGCGCCTCGTGCGCAACGACCCCGCGCTGCTGCGCTTCCCGGGGCTGCTGCACTGCACGGTCCGCGCGCTGGGGCCCGCGCGCTACCTGCGCGCCCCGCTCTACCACGCCGACCTGCTCATGACCGACCTCGCGGGGCGCGAGCGCAAGCAGGCCGCCTACGAGGAGGAGCTGCCGGGCTTCGTCATCGACGGCGTCTCGCTCAACGAGGTCTACTACCTGCCCGAGCGGCGCACGGACCTCGTGCTGGCCGCCGTGCCGGACGCCGACGCGGCGGCGGTGGCCGCGTTCCTTGCGGCGGGCGTGGAGGTGCCCGAGCGGTTGCGCCGTGCGGTGCCCGGCGAGCTCGCCGCGGCGACGCCCGCGGAGATCTGGCGACTCAGCGAGGGGCGGTCGCTCGGCGAGGACGCCTATGACGCGGGCATCGAGCTGCTCGACGACGACCTGCGCATCGTCAGCGGCGAGGGGCGGACGTTCGACGTCCAGGTGCACAACCGCGGCAGCGAGCACTGGCCCGGGGGGATGGACGCGCTGCCGCAGATCCGCCTCGCCTACCGCTGGCTGGACGCCGATGGCGCGCTGCTGCAGGAGGGCGCGCGGACCGGGCTGCCCGCGCCGCTGGCGCCCGGGGCGCGGGCGATCGTGCCGCTCGAGGTGCAGGGGCCGTCGCCGCCGGGCGCGCGCACGATCGAGATCGACCTCGTCCACGAGGGCGTGCGCTGGTTCGGATGCGCCGTGCGCGCGCGGGTCGCGGTGCGCGCGCCGGCCGGCGACGCCCGGGCGACGCGGACGTCCGCGGTGTAGTCACCTCGCCGCCTGTGCGGTCAGGCGGTAGTGGTGCGGGCCGCCGGGGGCGTCGAGCAGCTCGGCAGGCGGGCCGTGGGTCGGCCGCGCCGACGCGAAGCCGGCGGCGGTCAGGGCGCCGACGAGGCCGGCGAGGTTCGGCGCCCACCAGTTGGAGACGTCGCCGTTGAGCTCGGCGCCGGGGAAGAAGCGCCACAGCGCGTCGTCTTCGTGTCCGGGGACGACGACGGCCTCGGTCTCCACGACGGCGAGCTCGCGCGTGACCGTTGCGACGCGCCGCAGGGCGCGCAGCGGCTCCTCCATGTGGTAGAGCACGCCGAGGTAGAGCACGACGTCCCAGGTGCCGAGCGCGGCGAGGTCGGTCGTCATGAAGTCGGCGACGATCGGCTCGGCGCTGCTGCCCAGTGCCTCGCGGGCGAGGTCGAAGCCCTGCTTGCCGGGGAGCGTGTCGGGATGCCAGAACTCGGTCTCGTGGTAGGGACGCGGGGTGACGCCCTCCGCCATGCAGCGCCGCCAGTAGGCCTGCTGGCCGGGGGAGTCCATCGACCACATGTAGTGGTCGACGACGGCGACGCGCGCGGCGCCCCGGCGCTCGGCCTCGAAGGCGAAGTAGCCGTCCCAGCCGCCGATGTCGAGCACGGACTTGCCGCGCAGGTCGGGCAGCTGCATCTGCTCGAGCTCGGCCTCGAGGGCCGCCGCGCTCTTGTGCCCCGGGGTGACCACGCCGTGGCCGAGGTCGATCGAGTGCCACCAGAACGGCACGGCGTCGACCTTGCGCTGCAGGCGCCGGCGCTGGCTCGGGAGCGCGACCACGGCGGTCAGAACGGCAGCTCGCCGGCGATCTCGCGCAGCGCCGGGGCGGTCGTGTCGCGCTCGGAGACGAGCAGCTCGATGTCGGAGGGCCACTGGATGGCGACGTCGGGGTCGGCGTAGTGGAAGCCGCGCTCGATCGCGCCGTCGTAGTACGTCGAGCACTTGTAGGTCACGTCGGCGATCTCCGACAGGACGCAGAACCCGTGCGCGAAGCCGACGGGGATGTAGAGCTGGCGCGCGCGCTCGTCGTCGAGGTCATGGCCCTCCCATTCGCCGTACGTCGGCGACGCGCGGCGCAGGTCGACGACGACATCGAGGATCTGACCGCGCGCGCAGCGCACGAGCTTGGCCTGGCCCGCGCCGACCGAGAAGTGCATCCCGCGCAGGACGCCGCGGCCCGAGCGCGAGTGGTTGTCCTGCACGAACGTGTCTTCCACGCCGTGCTGCGCCCAGACGTTCGCGCGATAGCTCTCGAGGAAGAACCCGCGCTCGTCGCCGTGGACGGCGGGCTCGAGCAGGACGGGGCCGTCCAGGCGTGTGGGGAGGACGCGCATCGGCGGCAGGGTACCGGGCGGCCGCCGGGCCGCCGGGCAGCGCGCGGCTACCTGCGCGCTGCGGCGCGCTGGGCCGCGGTCAGCCCGCCGCGCATGAAGGCGTAGAAGCCCGGCTTGCGCTTGCCGTCCTCGAAGAGCAGGCCGCCCTGCGAGCCGCCGGTCTGGTCGCGCAGGTGGATCCAGCCCAGGCCGGCGGCCTTGACCTTGCGGGCGACCTTGAAGGCGTTGGTGATCCACTTCGCCTGCGTCTTGAGCGTCGTATGGAAGTTGAACTCGCTGTCGGGAGCCGTCGGGATCGTGAACTCCGACAGCCAGAGGCGGATGTTCTTGTGACGCGGGCGCCCAAGCTCCTTCTGGATGAGCTTGTCGAAGCGCCCGAGGTCCGAGAGGTCGACGAGGTCCAGGTCCGAAGCCGGGTTGCGCAGATCAGGGTTGCGGAAGGAGAACGGGTTGTGCCCGTAGAGGTCCATCCGCGGCGGGCTTGCCGTTGGGAAGCTGCATGCTCTTGACCCAGTCGATCGGCCGGACCTCGCCGGTGACGTAGGTGTTGCCGCCGATGACGATGTTCGACTTGCGCACGGCCTTCAGGGCGCCGTAGGCGGCGTCGAGGAGGCGCGCGTAGCGCCGCGGGGCGACGCGCATCGAGGGCGCGAGCGGCTGACCGAGGGCCTGCGGCACGAAGGGCTTCCAGTTGTTCGACCGCGACGGCTCGCCCCAGATCATCCAGCGGCGCACGGAGGGGTAGCGCTTGGATGCCGCGCGGGCGAAGTCGGCGTAATCGGAGGGGCGATCGGGGGCGTACTCGGGTGTCTGGCCGCCGTTGGCCCAGGGCGGGGCCTGCGTGGATGAGGATGAGTACTTTCAATGCCGTTGGCGCGGGACTGCGCGATCACGTTGTCGAGGTCGGCCGGCCACTGGTAGGCGGGATCGGCAGGATCGCGTGGGTTCGCGGGGCGTGTCGGAGCCGTCGCCGCCCACGACAGCGACGTCTGGAAGACCGTCACGCCGAGACGCTTGTACATCGGGAACGTGGACGCCCCGTTGTCCTCCGTGGGTCCCCAGAACGCCTTCTCGAGGGTCGCTGCGCTCGCACTCGAGCCGCCACCCGCGATGAAAAGGGCCACGAGGACAGGCAGCATCACGGTCCATCGGAAGGTCCGTCTCGGCATGACCGCTGGAGACCGCACACATCCGAAAAGTTGCGGTTGCCGCGCGTCGCGCGCGCAGCCTTCCGGGTGGCCGATCATCAGCGCATGACGGTAGCGATGGCCGCCGCGGCCCGCTCCCCGGCTCGTCCGTCCCACAGGGGGATCGAGCACTCCACGCGCTTCGCCGGTTCCGCCAGCCGCGCCAGGCAGCGTTCACGCAGCGCCTCCGGATCCAAGCCGACGAGCTCGTTGGTCCCGAGCGACACGGTGACCGGTCGCTCCGTCGTCGTCCGGTAGGTGACGCAGGGCACGCCGAGCGCGGAGGTCTCCTCCTGCACGCCGCCCGAATCAGTGATGACGAGCCGCGCCGAATCCTCGAGATCGATGAACTCGAGGTACTCGAGCGGCGGCAGCAGGCGGATGCCGGCAGGCACCGCGGCGCCATGGTCGTCCAGCCGTGCCTTGGTGCGTGGGTGCAGAGGGAAGATCACCGGCAGCTTCTCGGCGACGGCGCCGAGGGCGTCGAGCACCTCCGCCAGTCGGACCGGGTCGTCGACGAGAGCCGGCCGGTGGAGCGTCGTCAGGACGTAGCCGCCGGCCTGCAGCCCATGGCCGGCCACTGCGCCCGTCTCGCGGGCGGCCGGCAGCAACGCGAAGAGGGAGTCGATCATCGTGTTGCCGACGACGGCGATGCGACCTTCGTCGATGCCCTCGGCGCGGAGGTTGTCCACCGCCTCGGGCGAATGGCACAGCAGGAGGTCCGACAGCCGGTCGGTCAGGACGCGATTGATCTCCTCTGGCATCGTCCAGTCGCGTGAGCGCAGCCCGCTCTCGAGATGGATCACCAGCCGCCCGAGCTTTGCGGCGGCCAGCGCGGCCGCGAGCGTGGAGTTCACGTCGCCGGGAACCAGGACGGCATCGATCGCGGCCTCGGTCAACACACGCTCCACGCCGACCAGCACCGCCGCGGTCTGCTCTGCGTGCGTGCCCGACCCGACGCCGAGGTTGAAGTCCGGCTCGGGGAAGTGCAGCTGGTCCAGGAAGGCGCCCGACATGCGCCGGTCGTAGTGCTGGCCGGTGTGCAGGACACGCGTGCGGATGGCGTCGACCGCCGCGAGCGCGGTCAGGACCGGCGCGACCTTGACGAAGTTCGGTCGCGCCCCGACGACGACGAGGAGCTCGCGCACGATCAGCCGCTCATGCGTCCTGTCCCGCGATCCAGTGGTCGAACCACGCGGACAGGTTCAGGACGTTCCACAGCTGGAAGGAGCGCTCGGCGCGCCCCGAGCGGTGCAGGTCGAGGAGCTCGCGGACGCGACCGCGATCGAGCCAGCCGGTCTCGTTGATCGCACCGGTCTCGAGCTGCCGATCGAGCTGGTCGCCGAGCTCACCGCGAAACCATTGCGAGACCGGCGTGCCGAATCCCTGCTTCGGGCGCCAGAGGAGGTCGTCGGGAAGCAGGCCCGCCACCGCCCGCTTGACGACGTGCTTGCCGATGCCGTCGCGGATCTTCTCGTCTCGCGGGACCGCCATCGCGAGCTCGACGAGCTCGTGGTCGAGGAACGGCACTCGCGCCTCGATCGAGTTGGCCATCGTGAGCTTGTCGACCCGCATGAGCAGCAGCTCCGGCAGACGCAGGCGAAGATCCTGGTAGATCAGGCGGTCGAGCTCGTCGCGCGCGCCGCCGCGGCGTGGCGTCGGCCGCGATCTCGGCGACGACCTCGCGCGGGAGGCTGCCGTTGAGCTCGCGGCGCAGCGTCGGCGTCGTGAGCTGCTCGAACCCATGCTCGTAGAACGCGACCGCGCCGCCCCACCACAGCTGACCCTCGCGGCTGCGCGGCGCGGCGCAGCGCCTCGGCGTGAACCTCGCGGTCCGGCTTGAAGCCGAGCGCGCGCGCGTGCCGGCCGCCGCAAGCCCGCGGCGCAGCGGGCGCGGCAGCGCCGCGCAGCCTGCGCCAGTGCGACGTCGCGATCTGCGTGCAGCCTGGACGTACGTCGCGTAGCCGGCGAACAGCTCGTCGGCGCCCTCGCCGACGTGCACGACCGTCACGCCGCTGTCCTTCGCGAGCTTCGCGACGAAGTACAGCGGGCACACAGACGGGGTCGGCGATCGGCTCGTCCTGGTGGTGGACGAGATCGGGCATGAAGCGCCAGAGGTCGTCGGCGTCGATCATCGTCTCGTGGTGGTTGGTGCCGAACTGCTCGGCGACGCGGCGCGCCCAGCCGAACTCGTTGAACGCCTCCTGGCCTGGAAGCCGATCGAGAACGTGTTGATCGGGTGGTCGACGAGCCGGCTCATCAGCGCGACGTTCGTCGACGAGTCGACGCCGCCGGAGAGGAACACGCCGACGGGCACGTCGCTCATCATGCGCCGGTCGATCGAGCGCTCGAGGCGGAAGAGCACCTCGGCCTCCCAGTCCTCGACCTCGCCGTCGAACCGCGCGCGATCCTCGCAGCGGATCCCAGTAGCGGCTCGCGGCGCCGCGGGCCGTGCGCGTCGACGATCATCGTGCTCGCCGGGAGCGAGCTTCTGCACGCCGGCGAACAGCGTGCGCGGCGGCGGCACGGCGACGAACGTCAGGTAGTGCGACGAGCGCGATCGGGTCGATCTCCCGGCGCGGGAGCAGCGGCAGCAGCGCCTTGATCTCCGACGCGAAGCCGAAGCGCCGGCCGTCGTCGGTCCAGTACAGCGGCTTGATCCCGAGCCGATCGCGCGCGAGGAACAGCCGCTCGCCGGCGCTCGTCCCAGATCGCGAAGGCGAACATCCCGATGAGGTGGTGGACCATGTCGTGCGCCGTGCTCCTCGTAGAGGTGGACGAGGACCTCGGTGTCGCAGTGCGAGCGGAAGACGTGGCCGCGCGCCTCGAGCTCGGCGCGCAGCGCGCGCGTGGTTGTAGATCTCGCCGTTGAACGTGACGTGGACCGTGCCGTCCTCGTTGGCCATCGGCGCGCGGCCCGCCGGGCTGAGGTCGATGATCGCCAGCCGGCGATGGCCGAGGCCCGACGCGCGCCGTCGGCCGAGCGCCAGAGCCCTCGTCGTCGGGGCCGCGGTGCACCATCGTGTCGCGCATGCGCGACGAGCTGCTCGAGGTCGACGCGCGTGCCCGTCGCGATAGGCGAGGCCTACGATGCCGCACATAGAGCATCTCATCGTAGTCTGTGCGGCCTCGCCGAGGACGCGCTCGAGGAGATCGACCTGCTTGGAGCGCGCCAGCCCCGCGGCCGCCTGCCTTGCCGGCCTGCGCCAGGCTCGCGCGCCGCCGCCGGTCGGCAGCCAGGCGCGCGCGCGGCGGCCGCGAGCGCGTTGCCGTCCTCGGGCGCGACGACGACGCCGGCCCGAGACGCCTCGGTCGAGCGCGGCGGCCTCTCCGCGCGCGGCGACGAGGACCGGCCGGCCGACGGCCATCGCGTCGTAGAGCTTGGAGGGGATGAAGTCGCTCGAGCAGCGCGTGGTCGCGCAGCGGGACGAGCAGCGCGTCGCAGGAGCGCAGGAAGTCGCCGACCTGCGCGACCGGGAACGGCGGCGCGCAGCTCGACGCGGTCGCCAGCAAATCGCGGGCCGATCCGTCGCCTGCAGCTCGGCCTCAGCGGGCCGTCGCCGACGAGCACGAAGCGCACGCGCTCGTCGCGCAGCGCGCTCGGCGGCGTCGATCACGATGCCCAGACCCTGCGCGATGCCGAAGTTGCCGGCGTAGCCGATGACGAACTCGCCGCCCGCGGGCGGATCGCTGTCGGGCAGGGCGACGAGCTCGTCGAGCGCGCCGTTGGGCAGATGCACGCTCTTCGCGTGCTCCGGCGACGCGGTCGACGTGCGCGCAGAACGGGCTGGTCGTGCGTCGTGACGCGGCGCGCCTGTCGGTAGAGGCGGCGCTCCGCGCGCTCGAAAGCGCGCCAGGACCCGGTGGTTGGAGAGCTCGCCGAGCGCCTCGCGCCGCCGCGGGCCAGATGTCGCGCACGTCGACCACGAGCGGGATGCGGCGCAGCCGCGCCGCTCGGCGACGGCGAGCACGCCGGGCAGCGGGGGCGACGAGGCGAAGCAGACGTCGTGGCGGCGCTGGGCGAGCACGCGGCCGCCGCGCCGGCGGCGAACGAGCCGTAGAAGGCGAGACGGCGGGCGGTCGTCTTGCGCGGGGACGCCGCGACCCACAGCCGGCGCACGGTGAGGTGCCGCGGCGCTCGCACGGCAGACGGGCCGTCGTCCGTAGCCGGGCTGAAAGACGCCCGGCGGGATGGTTGGGCTGCTCGCAGACGCACGGTGACCTGGTGCCCGCGCTCGCACGAGCCGCTCGGCGAACGTGCCGAGCCGGTTCTGGGTTGCGCCGGGCTCGGGAGGAAAGTACTGCGAGACGACCAGGATGTTCACGAGCATGCGACGGCGTCCGCGCTGTCACGCGGCGTACGCCGTCGCGGATCGCGAACGTCGCCCGCATCACCGCCGCCATCTCGGCGACCGGCCAAGGCTGCTCACCGGACTGGCAGCTCGCGATGAACGCGTCGATCTCCGCCGCGTGGCCCTTGTCGCGCTTGCCTGACGTGATCGTCTCGCGTCCCATCGCGGTACAGGCGCAGCTCGCGGAAGTCGTCGAGGATGCCGGCGCCGGCCTCGCCGAGCACCTCGACGCGCTCCTTCGGAAGCGAGGATCGCCGTACGCCGCGTAGACGATCTGCGCGACCGAGCCGTCGGGGAACGACAGCGTCGCCGCGACGTTCTCCTCGAGCGCCTCCGAGCCGCCGCCGATCCCCGCCGCGACGCGTCGTGGGCGTACCCGCGGCGAGGAACGCGACAAAGTCGACGAAGTGGCAGCCCTCGCCGACGATTCGCCCGCCGCCGACCAGCGGGTCGCGCGTCCAGTGGTGCGCGCGGCAGGCGGCCGGCGTTGACGCGGTAGGTGATCAGCCAGCGGCCCGCGGCCGCCGAGCGCGGCACGCAGCTCGACGGCGAGCGGCGCGAAGCGGCGGTTGAATCCGACCATGAGGATCGCCGGATGCGTCGCGCGGCGGCCGCCTCGACGCCGCGCGAGCTCGTCCTCGTTGAGCGCCAGCGGCTTCTCGACGAACACGTGCTTGCCGGCCTCCAGGGCGGCGACCACGTACTTCGCGTGCGTGTCGTGGCGTGTCGCGATGACGACCGCGTCGACGTCGGGTGAAGCGAGGACGTCGTGCGGCGTCGGTCGTCGCGAGTGCGGCGCCGAAGCGCGTCGCCGACGACCGCGCGGACACGCCGGTTGCGGCGGCGACTGCGACGATGTCGGCCCCGCGGCTCAGCGGCGGCATGAGAACGCTGCGAGCGAAAGCGCCTGCGCCGACGACGCCGACGCGCAACCGCGCTTGAGTCGTCAGCGCGGGAATGCGCCGCGCCGCGCGGCGGCCGGCGCAGGCGAACGCTGCGGGCCGCGCGTCCGCGCCGCCCGGGTAGCGCAGCACGATGCCAAGTGACGGCTCAGCGGATTCCAGCAGCGCGTAGGCGGCGACGCCCGCATCGAGATCAAACGTGTGCGTCGTCACGCGTGCGGGGCGCAGCTGTCCCGTCGCCATCAGGCGCAGGACCTCATCGAGGTTGCGGCCCTCCGTCCAGCGCACGTAGCCCGCCGGGTAGTCGATGCCCGAGCGACTCGTATGTCGGGTCGTAGCGCCCGGGACCATAGGAGCGCGAGACGACGAGGCGTGAGCTCCTTGGCGAACAGCGGCGCTCGCGGCGACTCGATCGCCACGTCCCCGACGATGCAGACGATGGCGCGCTCGCGGGCGACTGCGATCGCGGTCGCGAGCGGCGCCGGCGCTCTTGGAGGCGGCGCAGACGAGCACGCCGTCGGCGCCGCGGCCGGAGGTCATGCGCTCGGCCTCGGCCTCGAGCTCGTCGGGATCGGTCGTTGCGAAGAAGCCGGCGGCGCGGGCGAGCTCTACCCGGCCCGGGTCGGGGTCGACGCCGAGCGCGACGCAGCCGCGCGGCGGCGAGCAGCTCGAGCGTCAGCTGGCCCGACGAGGCCGAGCCCGATGACCGCCGACGACGTCAGCCGAGGCCGACCTCGGTGAGCCGGACGCCGTGCAGCGCGATCGAGGCGATCGTGCGCGTAGGCGGCGTCCTCGGGCGCGACGCCCTCCGGGACGCGGGCGCACGAGGTTGCGAGGCACGGCGACGAGCTCCGCGTGCGAGGCGAGCCCGGCCCCGGCGCAGGCGACGAGCGTCGCCGGGCGCCGCCGGGCGCGCCGTCGCAGGACTCCAGCGACGATGCCGCGACAGCGAGTAGCCGAGAGCGTTCGGTGCGCCCAGTCGGCCGCGGACCTTCGCGTAGGTCGTGCCGACGCCCTCGGTGCGGGCGGAGTCGACGACCTGCTTGACGAGGTCCGGGCGCGCGCGAGCCTTGCCGACTAGCGACGCGCGGCCGACCTCGAGCGCGGCCCGCTCGGTTCCTGCGCTGATCACGGAGAAGAGCGTGGCGACGAGCAGCGAGGCGGGACCCGCGCGCGGGGGCAGGCACCTCCTCGACGGTGATCTCGCCGGTGGAGACGTTCTGGAGGAGTTGTTTCACGCAGGGCTGGTGCGGGTTGGCCGGAGCTGCAGAATCGGGGACCGTATCTGACGTGCGTTGACGGCTCCCGGCGCGCTCAGCTCCAAGTCGAAGATCGCGCCGCTCACGCGGCGGACCCGCAGGCACCCATCCTCCATCGTGGCGCTCGCCCCGGGCCGCAGCAGCGCCCAGCCGAATGGAACGTGCGGTGCGACGTCGAGTGCGTACTCGATCACGGCGATCGGGTGGACCACGCCGAGGTAGGGCGAGTACCGGCCGGTTGTAAGACTCGGCGTCGCGCCGCTTCCCAGAGCGTCCACAGAGAACGGGCCGACCCGTAGTGACGAGCCGCTCAAGCCGACCGCGAGGTGCAGGCGCGAGCAAATCCTGTGAATGCGGCTGGCGCGAAGCGCGTCGACGATCACGAGCCCGTCGCTCGGCAGCCACAGGACCGTCCGTTCGTGGGTCACGGGATCGTCGAGCCGGCGGTAGCCATCGTGGCTTGCGGTGACGATCGTCGCGCCGTCGCGCGTCTGGACGTCCAGTGGCCCTGGTGGCGGCATGAAGGCGGCGCGGAAGTCCCCCCAAAGTTCGCACTGGTCGACACCGTCCACCTCGACGGTGTTATGCGACGACGTCGCTCGAAAGGCGCGACGCTTCGGCCCGGTGTACTCAAAGCTCCCGGGATCAACCAGCAATGGCTGCCCGTCCCCCCAAAGGACAAGCGAGAGGAGATCGCTGTGCGCGTGTGGTGGCAGGTGCTCAGGTGCGAGCGGGCCAACGTCGAAGATCGCCCGGTCGTCGCCGCTTTCGAAGGCGACGTAGCCGCTGGGCTGAAGCACTGTCACCCCGGGCGACTTGGCTGCCGGTACCGAGGGGCCCTCCCAGGCGTCGTTCAGCATCGGGAGCGTTCCGTCGGGTCCGCGCATCACGCGATCCCACCGCTCCATTGCCTGCCGTGACGCCATCAGCCAGTTTGGCGCCCCGCGCCCCACGCGCTCGAGCAGGGACTCGGCATCGAGCACGTCGGCGAGGACCGACCGGTGATAGGCGGTGCTGCGCTCCTCGTGCCCGCCGTCGCTGAGCACCTGTCGTCCGAGCTCGCGCTCAAGCAGTCGCAACGCGTGGCGCTCGTGCCCTTGCACACCGAGACAGACACCCGCGAAGAGGAGCGCGGTCGCATTCCGCAGAACGTGATTTCCGCCGATGTCATGCTCGATGCTGCGGCCGAGTACCGCGGCCTGCAGCGTGAGGCTGCGCAGCATCCGCAGTTCGACGTCTGATGGCCAGCGCCCGCGCGACAGCGCTGCGCACCAGGCGATCACGCGGCCGCTGGTTGGATATGGATGCCACCCCGGCATCTGCGGCGTCGCATGCTGTCGCAGCCAGCTTTCGATGACGCTGATCCAGAACGCGTCGCCGGCAGTGTCGCCCGGGGTCGCGGCGTAGCGCGCAAGCTGTGCGAAACCGTGCAGGTGAAACGCAAACAGCAACCCATCGGGTCCTGGATCCCAGAACGTGTCGCTGTCGACGAAGGCTCTTCGCCGCCCCACGGCGGCGAAGGACTCAGACGACTCTGGCGTTGGGACCGGTCCGGATTGTGGCGCGGGGTCGACGCCGAGCCCGGCAGCCACCGGATACCAGCGCCAGGGGACACGCTCGCTCAGTCCTGCGGCTAGGACGCGCAGTGGAAGCAGCCGTCGCGGGCGATGCAACGCCTGGCGTGGGTGCATGTGGACCAGCGCGTCCGCATAGAGCGCGATCCGCGTGTGCCGGAACGTCATCCCGTAACGCGATGGCCCCGCGAGTCCGCCCCTGAAGCCCGTCCCGTTATCACGAGAAACCAGCCCAGTCGGCCGCCGGTGAGGCTCGCCAGCGGTCCCGCTACACGCTGGTCGTATGGAGTGCCCACGTGCTCGATCGCGAGATCCTCGAGCGACCTGAAGCGAGCCCGAAGCTCCCGGCGTGTGTAGGCGCGAGTGCCGGCGCTCTCCATGTGCTCCGAGACAACACGAGTGAGCGAATGCCAGGGTCGCGCCCGAAGGAGCGCATAGCGCGCCCACAGGCCAAAGGCCACCCAAGAGTGGCGGGCGTACAACATGATGCAGACGCGACCACCAGGCCGAAGGACGCGCAAGGCCTCGCGCATCGCACGATCGGGGTCGGCCGTGTGGTGCAGCACCCCCCACGAGTACACGACGTCGAACGAGTCAGCGGAGAATGGCAACTCTTCCGCATCCGCCACCACGACCGTTGCCTCCAGGCCCTCGAGTGCGAGGCGATCGTGTACGAGACGGACGCCATGCTCGGTGAGGTCGACTCCGGTGGCGTCAGCGCCAGCGCGCACGAACTGCACGAAGTCCGTTCCGAGACCAACACCGATCTCGAGAACGCTCTTGCCACGTGTCCGTGCAAAGCGCGCGTGGCTCGGGATGAACGGCTCCAGTTCATACCGGCGCCGCTCGACCTCCTCGAAGTACTGCGCCGTCCCCTCCGGCGAGGATGCGTGCTTGGCTCCGCACGGGAGGGTCTCCCAGAACTCCTTGACCTGCTCCTTCGTAGTGCCGACCATTGGCGCATCCTGTTCGTCGCGAAACCGCCGGCGGAGCGTACCCAACGCGATCCGTAACGAGGTCGTACGGCGTCGCGCGCCCCTCGTGTCTAGGGTGGGGAGTCACGCGTCAGGGCCTCCGCCACGGGCGGGCTCTCCAGCGCGCCCATCAGCCAAGATCTGCATCTGTGACGCTGTCTCCAAGTCCGAGAACCATGCAGCCACGCAGTTGGCGCTGGAGCCCGTGAGATGCCGCTAGAGGTCCGCCTCCTCGTTGGGTTTGTGCTCTCGACCGGGATGGTCTACGCAGCCACTCCACTGGCGATTCGGATCGCAGCGCGACTCGATTTCTACGATAAGCCGCGCGGCTATAGGGGTCATGCGAAGCCAACGCCGTTTCTTGGCGGCGCCGCGGTCGTCTCGGTCTTCGTGATCGTCGTGCTCTTGCTCACACGGGAGCCGAGTCAGACCTTGCCGGTGCTTGGCGGCGTGATCGTTCTCTGGGCGGTCGGCACGATTGATGACCGTCGCTCGGTGCCGCCGTTTCATCGCGTCGTGATCGAGGCCGCCCTGGCCGGAATGCTGTGGGCCTTTGGACTCGGCTGGTCGGTTGGTCTCGGCGGGGCGCTCGATCTGCTCGCGACCGTCGTATGGATCGTTGCTGTCGTCAACGCGTTCAATCTTTTCGACAACATGGACGGTGCGTCGAGCACGATGGCGCTGGTCGTCGCGGGCGCAATTGCCGTGCTGGGGGCGGTTCAGTCCGATGTGTGGCTTGCCGTCACCGCGGCGGCGCTGTGCGGAGCCTGCCTTGGATTCTTGCCGCACAACCTCTCCCGGCCGTCCGCGCGGATATTTCTCGGCGACGGTGGAAGCATGCCGATCGGATTTGCCGTGGCGACGCTCGTGATGATCGGGGCCTCGGGTGCCGCGGCGCAGTGGCAGGCGCTGGTGATGGGCTTGCTGCTCGTAGGTGTTCCCGCGCTCGACACGTGCCTCGTAGTCGTCTCTCGTCGACGCCGAGGCGTATCGATTCTCACAGGTGGTCGCGACCACCTCACGCACCGAACGCGCGCGCGTATGCAAACGGCACATGGGGTCGCTGCGGCCCTCGGCAGCGCGCAAGCGCTGCTCTCCGCGCTGGCGCTTGTTGCGGTCAGTGGTGGGTCGACGCTGCTCGTGCCTGCAGTTCTGCTCTATCTGGTCATGCTGGCTACGGTGATCGTCGTGCTCGACAGCTCGCCCAAGGTTGCGGCAGAGCTCGCGGTGGTACCGACGACCGCCACCGATCGAGGAGGCGAAGACGCGGGCGATAGCGCCAGTTTGCGCCGCGGCCAAGGGTCGTTTGAAGGCTTGGCGGTCCTGATTCCGTTCGGCCTAGTGCTGGGATTGAGTCCTTTCTGGAGGGGCTTGTACGACTCCTCGGTGTGGGTGCCCGCGGGCCTCGGTGTGTTGCTTGTTCTGACCGCCTGCGTCATCGCGCGACCGGTGCGCCTCTCCCGTCGGACAGTCGTCTCCCTCTCATGCATCGCAGCTCTTGCGCTGTGGGCACTCGCTTCGGCGCTCTGGACGGATTCCATCGAAGGAGCCTTCGTGGAAGGCAACCGGCTGCTGCTCTACGCAGCTGCGCTTGGATCTGCTCGTCGTGCTTCTCAGCAGCGACCAGCGGGCCTCGTGGGTCTATGGAGCCATCGTGGCGGGCGCGGGAGCCGTCTCGGCCTGGGTCGTCGCGGGCTTGCTGAGGGGGGACCCATCGCTGTTTTTGCTCGGTCGCCTGCACAAACCCCTGGAGTACCCCAACGGTGAAGCTAATTTCTTCGTGCTGGCGATGTGGCCGTGCATCGCGCTCGCCGAAAACAAGCGCTCGCCCCTGCTAGCCGGAGTTGGCTTGGCCGTAACGACGCTGTTTGCTTCGCTCGTCGTCCTAGGTCAGTCACGCGGCGCGGTTCTTGCGATCGTCGCTTCGGTGATCCTCGTGGTTGTAGCGCTACCTGGCCGTCTGCGCCGTACCTCGGCGTTGGCTGTGTCCGCCGCCTGCATGGCTCCGGCGTTCCCATCGTTGTTGGACGTCTACAACTCGCCAGGTTCCTCGAGCTACATCGCCGCGGGACAGGCCGCCCTCGCGTGCGCTTTAGCGGCGGGCGTGCTGTGGGGAGTCGCCGTGGCCTTCGAGCAGCGCGTGAGCGCAACCGGAGGCGACGCGCGGCGGCGGCTGCATCAAGCGGTTGTCGTGGGAGGACTCGCGATCGCGGTCGCAGGCGGGGTCGCGGGCGTCGCTTCAGCGAGCCGCGCGGCGCATTTCGTCGAACGTCAATACGAAGCCTTCGTCACGGTCGGGGGGCCGCAGGGCGCGGCCAGCGCGTCGCGTCTGAGCACTGGCGCCGGCAACCGCTACGACTATTGGCGGATCGCGGCACACGCGTGGCGATCACGGCCTCTGATCGGTGTGGGCGCCGGCGGCTACGACAAGCCCTACTTTCAGCAGCGTTCGACGAAGGAGGACATCCGCCAGCCCCACAGCCTCCTTCTTCAGGTGTTGGCCGAGCTCGGCATCGTCGGCGCTTTGCTGCTACTGGCATTGTTGGCTGCCGTTGGATCCGCTGCGTGGCGACGCTTGGCGTACCTCCGGGCCACGAACCTCCGGGCACCCGTCGTCGTGGCATCGCTCGGCGTCGTGGTCTCGTGGTTCGTCCATACGAGTGTGGACTGGATTCACCTGCTGCCCGGCGTCACCGGTATAGCCCTGGTCGGTGCCGCGGTGCTGTTGCGGCCATCCGACGAGCGTTCGCAGCCGCCTCCCTCCCGGCTGACGCTTCAGCTTCCACGACTCGCGCGCATCGCTCCTGCCGTCGCGGTCGGGCTCGCGATCGCGATCGCCGCTCTGAGTCTCAGCCGCGAGGGTCTCTCCGAGCTCTACGTGACGCGCGCTCAGAACGCGCTGGCAGGGGACCCCGCCGATGCCTTGGGCGAGGCGAACCGCGCATTGCGGCTGGACCGAGAGTCGGTGAGCGCGTACTACGCCAAAGCGGCCGCGATCGCGCGCTTCGGCGACGGCGAAACTGCGCAGGCAGTTTTGCTGGATGCGTCAAGGCGCGAGCCACGCAACTTCGTCACCTGGACGTTGCTCGGCGACCTTGCGAGCCGGCGCGGCCACCCGTCGGAGGCACGGCGCTACTATCGCCGCGCCGCTGAGTTGAATCCTCGTGATGCGGAGCTCCAGAAAGCTGGCGCGGCGGCGGGTTGAGCGTGGGCGTCGGTCCTCAGCTGCAATAGTGAGGTGGGTGTTGAAGGGATCGCCAGTGCTTCTGTGCGCGCTGCTCGCCGCGTTCTGGGCTTCCCCCGCCGGCTCGGCAGCTGCACAGGACGATGGTGTCGTCGTCGATCCCACGTCCCCAGCGGGCAAGGAGTACGCGCTTCCCGTGGACCGTGCTCGGCAGCAGGCGGCAAAGGGCAAGAAGAAGCCGGCCGGCTCGAAGTCGCCGCTATTCGGCGAAGGTGTCGGACGCGACTCCGGCCCAGCGACAAGCACCACGTCGCAGCCCCCGGCCGCCGGGGGCGAGGACGAGAGCACACAGTCGCGTGCGACCGCACGTAAGGCCGCGAGGGCGGCGGCCGATGCGAAGGTTGAAGCAGAGGCGCAAGCCGCTGCCGAGGCTCAGGCGGCCGCCGCTCGAGCCGCCGGGCTTCAACGCACGCGCGAGCTGCGTGCCCAGGCCACCACGCCGGATGGCGGGATCGGGATCGGCGGCATCATCGCGGTGGGCGTCGCCATCCTGCTTATCGGCGGTCTCATCGGGCTCTGGCTGCGCCGTCGTACCGCCGCTTGAGGCAGTCTGCGCTGGCGGGCGCATACTTCAAACGATTGCGGCCTCCGACTGGTGAAAGCTCATGACGTCCTTGAGAATCTCGTCGAGAGATCGTGTGGGGTTCCAGTCGATTGCCGAGCGAATCTTCTCGATGTCTGGATAACGTCGCGGCATATCCTCGAAACCCTCTTCGTATGCCTCGTCGTAGGGGACGACCTGAATATCGGACTCCGAACCGGTCATGACGCGAACGCGTTCGGCTAGCGCGAGCATCGAGATTTCTTCTTGCGACCCAACGTTGAAGACCTGACCGTGCACCGTGGAGCCGATCTGCATGAGGTCGATGAGCGCATGGACGACGTCCCCGACGTGGCAAAAGCACCGCGTCTGGGTGCCGTCGCCGTACACCGTGATCGGACGACCTGAGAGCGCCTGCTGCACAAACGTCGGGACAACCATGCCGTAACGGCCGGTTTGCCGCGGTCCAACGGTGTTGAAAAGGCGGGCCACCACGGTAGGGAGCTTCCGCTCCTTCCAGTACGCAAGAGCTAGGAACTCATCGATCGCTTTGGAGCACGCGTAGGACCATCGTCCCGTCGACGTGGCACCGAGGACGATATCTCCGTCCTCCCGAAACGGAAAGCTCGTCGACTTGCCGTAGACCTCACTTGTCGACGCGATCAAAACCGGCTTCTTCTTCTTGCTCGCCTGAGCAAGAACGACTTCGGTGCAGTGGACGTTGGTTTCGATTGTCCGGACCGGGCTCTCGATGATCAGCTCCACGCCCACTGCCGCAGCGAGGTGGTACACGACATCGGCAGCATCGACTAGCTCGGCCACGACGGCGGGGCTCGCGCACGTATCGATCGTGTACGTAAACCGCGGCCGCTCTTTCAAATGGCGAATGTTCACGATCGAACCCGTGGAGAGGTCATCGAGAACGTCGACGTGGTGCCCTTGCGCCAACAGCGCCTCGGCAAGGTGTGACCCAATGAACCCTGCTCCACCCGTGATGAGAAACCTCATGCTACGTGCACCTCTGAGTCGTGTGACTGCCAATGCGAGACCTAGGTACGTGTGCGCCGCACACCTCCGAGTCTCGCATGATCGCAGCCAGGCAAGCCAGCGGCCGTCGCCAGCGCCGCCTAGCAGAGCGCGAGGTCCCAGGACCTCGTTGATGGCGCCGTCTACTGCGGGTGGCACCGAGTTGGGGGCGAGGGGGCTGTGGGTCGCAGGCCAGTCGTGGCGCCTGTACGTTCGTCAACTCTTGATCCCGATGCGTCCGGTGTAGTCCAATCGATTCAGCAGTATTCGCGGCGGATTGGCCACAAAATATTCGTCCACGGCCTCGCGAGCGCCGGCCCATGCACCATAGTCATCAATTATAAGAACGCCGTGGCGACTGAGCCGGGGGAAAAGCTCCTCAAGTTCGTGACGGGTCGATGCGTACCAATCGGTATCTAACCTAAGTACGGAGATCTCCGACGGAATAGTCGCGGGAATGGTGACTTGAACATCCCCTTTCACGAAGTGCGTCCGGCTCTCAGTGAACCCAGTAGAAGCCATGTTCGCAACAACGTGTTCCAGCGGGGCGTAGCACCATTCATTGTGACCGTCACGCTGCGAGTCTCTCCAAGTGGCCGCAGCCTGTCGGCCCCGGATGAAGACGTCGCGCTCGCTCGGCTCGGTCATACCCTCGAACGTGTCGTAAAGGTAGATCTCACGAGTTGAGTCCTCTACTTCTTGAAGCGTCAATGCGCATAGCATTGCACTGCCGCCTCGCCACACACCGCACTCTACAATATCTCCAGGGACGTCCCGATCAACGACATATTGTACAGCCTTATAAAGGGCGTACATCCGTTCAGCTCCGGTCATGGTTTCGGAGGCGCAACGGTGATAGAGCCCCCAGAATGCCGGCTCCATATCCGCATCGGAGCGCTCGACCAGACCGATCCCCCGGCGCGCTAGCGCGCCCTTGACGGAGTCTCTCGCAGCCTTCTGAAGTCGTTCCATGCGTGGCACGACGCTAGTGTAGGCATCTCGATAACCTTGCCGTCGCTTGGCGCCCAGAACCAGCACATCTAGAACCCCCGACGCCGGAGCCCAGGTCGATATGGATGCGATCCGCCGGGCGGAGCTCGAGGACTTGCGAGCCTTCTTCCGACCCGGTGCGCGCGTACTGGAGCTCGGTGGCGGCCGGGGCTTGCAGGCGGCCATCCTGAGCTCGTGGGGGTGCGAGGTGCACTCTGTGGACGTGGCTGGACGAGAACTGAGAGGTGACCTGTTATTTCCGATACAGGAGTATGACGGGTCGCATCTCCCGTTTTCCACCGCAACCTTCGATGTGGTCTTCTCGTCCAACGTGCTAGAGCATGTGGTGAACCTCCACGATTTGCTGTCGGAGACGAGGAGGGTTCTGGTCGCAGGCGGTATTGCCCTGCATCTCATGCCGTCAGCCAGTTGGCGGTTTTGGACGAGCGTGACCCACTATATCTCGTTACTTCAGTTTGGGATGGCGGCTGTCCGTAATCGTCGAGTGGTACGACTCGGGTGTTTCGAGGGTCCCCAGCCGCGACGGGTGATTGAGGAAAAGGGCTGGGCTTACGCTTTGCGCCGGGCTGCACTTCCGCGCGCGCATGGTGAGTATCGGTCGGCCGTGGTGGAATTAGGCTGTTATACGCGAATAGCGTGGCGTCGGGTGCTGCGCACATCCGGGTTTGAGACTAGCCGTGCATGGGGGCAAGGCGTGTTCTATGCGGGTTACGGTATTCTGCCGCGACTGTCGCTCCCGCAGCGGCGGAAGCTCGCCGCCGTCCTCGGGTCGGCCTGCAACGTGTTCTTGACTAGGCCCACGGCGGATACCGACCCATGAACAGGCTAAGGAGCGGATTCGCTCAGTATCGGGATTATCTGCCGCAAGTCGCGTTCGTCCTTGTCGTGGTGGCGGTCGCGATATTTGTTGTAGAAGTGTCGAAGAGGGAGGTTGCGTCGCGGCTACCTGCCGGCGCGCTGCCGCCTAGAACGACCGCGGTCGGAACTGCGGCAAGAGTGGTGCGGTACGTCGCCGCAGGCAACGTCCCGGCTGCGATCACGCTGTACGACGCGCGGGTACGTCGTGAGTTTGGCCCTCGGACCATGGCCGCCGCGCTTTCGTTTGGGCGGGCGCAGGTTGCCGGACAGGTCCTCAGCGTGAGTCTGGAGGATCGGGTTCCTCAAGGAAGGCTGGTAATACTTGCCACACGCGGCCCCAAAGGGCGAGCCGAGTACTCGTTCACGCTTGCACACAATGCAGCCGGATGGCAGGTGGTGTACGACAGTTTACTTGCCGATGCCCTGTCGGAGATCACACGGATTGCTGTCCAGGGACGAGGGGGAGCAAGTTCGGCACGGTCCCCGCGGGGAGGACCGCGGGAGGCGCAGCGGGAAGCCCAGCGTGTAGTCGACCGCTATCGTCGTCTCGTCGTCTTGCGCTAGATGGGAACTTGTGCGGGGGCGGGGCGTCGACGCCCCGGGGAAGGTACGTCGACAAGTACAGCTGGGCGGCACGCGGCTCGTGGACCGGTGGCGTAGTGCTACAAGTTCTCTTAGCCGGTCCCGTCGCGCCGCCAGAGGGTGGAGTCGCGACGTCGATGGAAAATATCCGGCTGGCGGTTGAAGCCGAGGTCGTCGCGCACGTATTCGATACCAGCACGCATCGGCCAGTGGGCAGCGCCGGCCAGTGGAATATTCACAATGTCACGCTGGGCGCGAGCTTGATTCCGCGTTTTCGTCGAGCCGTGCGATCTCTTGCCCCGGATGTCGTGCACATCGAGACCGGCGGGTACCTCGGGCCCCTGAAAAGTGCGCTGCTCGCGATGAGCGCGGGGCAAACCCCGACTGTGCTGTCGCTGCATTCGCCTCATATCGAGGCCGACCTGGCCGCGGCCGGGCGACTCGGGCGCAAGGCGGTGCTCTGCGGATTTTCGCGGGCCGCAGTGATTCGAGTCGAGCACGGCGGCCAGAAGCGTGAGATCCGAGCACTGCACCCTAAGCTTGCCAGCGCAGTGATCGAGGTCATACCAAACCTCGTCGAAGTTGACGCCGTGCCTGTGGTAGATCACGCGCAGTTACGCACAGATCAGTTCACGCTCGTCTGCGTGGGATCGGTGGGCGAACGCAAGGGTACCTACGATTTGATACGAGCAATCGCGCTCGTCTCCACGAGCCGGCCCCAGATCAAATGCCGAATCATGGGTCCCGAAGAGCGCCCGGGGGACATTCGTAAGCTCCAGCAGCTCATCGACCGTCTTCACCTCGCGGCGCACGTCAGCCTCGAGGGCCCCACGCCCCGTACGAATGTCCTGCAGGTCCTCGCCAGGGCCCACGCGTTCACGCTGCCGGCATACGCCGAGGGTCTTCCGCTGGCGGTCCTCGAGGCGATGGCTGCGGGACTGCCGGTTCTTGTCACTGACGTCGGCGGCATGAGTGACGTGGTGCATCAGGAGATCGGCTTTGTTTCTCCGGGTAACGCGGATCAGCTTGCCGAGGCGATTATCACGTTGATCGACGACCCTCCCTTGTCCGCCCGAGTCGGTCGTGCGAACAGGGAGTATGTCTGCACGGCACTCGCTCCGCGCGCGCTAGGTGCGGCTTTCATACGCCTATGGGGGCGTGCGGCTGCTGGGACCCACACGTGACTGCTGCAGCGTTGATCCTGATTCTCGCAGCGGCTGCGACGTTCATTGGAATGCGTATCAGCTTTGGCTTTACGCTCGGATTACTACTAACAATTCCTGTGTTCGTGAGGGTTTCGGGTCGGGAACTCGCGTTGGGAGGCTCCGTATTTGATCCCTTACCTGGGGTAACCCTCCCAGTCGTTGTCTTTGTTGTGCCCATAATTGTTGCCTACGCCTTTGCCGACCCGACATGGCGATCTAGGCTCGCAATCGTGACGCCCGACTACTATGTCGCGGCTTTCGCAGGGTGGGCCATCCTAGTATTCGCAGTGGCGTTACTGCTACGGAAGGCCCCGACCCCGCTTGTATTCGCGCAGACGATCGCACCAGTGGCGTTCTACGGATTGGGGCGCATCTCCCAATCACGCAAGGAATTGGTGCGCCTTTTCGAGGGTCTGCTAGCAGGCAGTTTGCTCACCTGCCTTTGGCTCGGCGCGAGCATTTGGACGGGGCAAACGCTGAGCCGCTACAACGGACGTCTAAGTGACCAGCTCATTGGGGGCGTCACGGTATACCAAGCGTATGACTATTTCCCCCTGCTCCTGGTCATCGCCTTGTGCGCCACTGTCGCGCTTTGCGTGGAGCTGCGCAACAGTTGGCTGGCGCCCGCCGGTGCTGTTGTTGCGGGCACGGTCATTGCGCTGTATTCGCGCGGTGCGCTGCTGGCTGCCGGCGCCGCAGCTGTGGTATTTCTGCTGCTGTGGCGCCGTGCATTTCCTCCGCGGTTGCTCGTGGGCCTGATCGCAACGGGTGTCGTGTTGTTTGCCGGGTCTCTGGCCGGGGGTGTCACCGCGACAACGCGCCTCGTCGATAGCGTCACAGGGGGCGGCTCGGACGGTCAATCGAATCTCGTGCGGACGGCGAGTCTTCGCGCAGCCGCAGACCGAGTGGCTGACAACCCCGTGCTCGGACGGGGTTACGCGGCTACTGAACGCGCACCAGGCACAGAAGTCGCGAAGACGCTCAACACGCACAATCAGTATTTGGACTACGCTGTCCGCGGCGGAGTCCCCTTGGCGCTATTGCTCCTGGCGGTCGTGTGCGCCGCGTGTGTGAGAGCGTGGAACGCGGCGAGTTTGCCGGGTGGAGATCCATTGCTGGCTGCGATCGTCGCGGCGAGCGCGGGCGCTGTGGTGTCCGGCCTGTTTCAGAGCCCATTCATTCAGCCTCTGACGGCGATCCCGCTGTGGCTGCTGCTGGGTCATCTAGCGTCGCTCTCCCGGTAGCATTTTCATCTCGGCGGTTACTGGAATGAACCGACGACGGTTGGCGAGAAGCGGAATGGCGTATGCCGCGCTCATGACTGTTTCACGTGTGGCCGGCCTGGGGCGCGAGGTCATGGCGGCTAGCTATTTTGGCGTATCCGGCGCAATGTCGGCGTTCACCATCGCGTTTCAAGTGCCGAATTTGGTTCGGTCGCTCGTCGCGGACGTCGCCCTCGAGGGCGGTTTGATACCGGTCCTGACGGAGATGCTCGAGCGCGGTCGGCGGCGCGAGGTCGTAGAGCTTCTAGTGAGCCTGATGCTGGTGATTGCGATCGGACTGGGCGTGCTCACTGCTGTGGCTGTACTGCTGGCACCGCTCTATCTGCCGTTGGTCGCCCCAGGGCTTCCTTCGCCGCTGACAAGCCTTGCTGTCGGGCTCGCACAGGTGATGCTGCCGATCGTGCCGCTGCTTTCCTTGGGTGCTGTCCTCACCGGGACGCTCTACAGCCATGAGAGGTTCCTCGTACCGGCGCTCGGCCCCGTGCTGTGGAATGTCGTTGTGATGGCGGCGTTCATTCTGTTTGTGCCGCTTTTTACGGGTGCCGAACGATTGTACGCCTACGCTATCGGCGTTCTCGTCGCGACGATCGCCCAAGTGGCGCTCCCCGTCCCTTGGGTCAGAAGACTGGACCTCGGGTGGCGCTCGGGGATCAACATACGTTCACCGGAAGTGCGCCGAGTGTTGAGCCTCATGCTTCCGGTCACCGTAGCCTGGGGCAGCACGAATTTTATGCTCTTGGTCGATTCAATTGCCGGCACCCTCGTGGGGCCGAGCATCCCGGCTGCGATTGATAAGGCATTTCGGATATTTCAGCTACCACAAGGTATCTTCGCGGTTGCGGCCTCGGCAATTCTGTTTACCGCGTTCGCTCGAGCCGCCGCCCGAGACGACATCGATGACCTGCGTCGCACAGCGGCAGACGGCATCCGTTACCTGGCCATGTTCTTGATCCCGGCCGCCATCGCGCTCGCGGTTTTTTCCCACCCGATCGTGACCTTGGTCTATCAGCGAGGGGCGTTTGACGCCTCCGACACAGACTTGGTCGCGACGGCACTCACCCTCTGGGCCGTTTCGCTTCCCTTCTCGGGTGTCAGCCTCGTCCTGGCCCGGGTGTTCTTCGCAATCGGGCGCCCATGGGACGTCGCGCGGTTGACCCTTATAGCCCTGGGCGTGAATATTGTGCTCGCCGGATTGCTTTATCGGCCATTCGACATGCCCGGGATTATCGCTGCAACCGCTTTGAGCTCGATACTCATCACGGTGATGCAGCTCTGGCAGCTACGGCGCCACCTCGCGCCGTGGCTATTCAGGGACACGGGCACAGCGGTAGCGCGCATGGCCGCGAGCGGTCTCGTGTTCGGGGTCGCAGCCCACTGGAGCTACGTCCTGTTGCCGTGGCAGGGGCAGTCAGCGATGGCGTCTCTGGGTGCGACCGCCGTCGCGCTGGCGATTGCGAGCCCGCTATACCTATTGTCTCTGGTGACGATGAGGGGCCGAGAGCCGCATGAGCTCCGCACGTTAATCAGACGTTCGGCGGCCCGCGCGGAGTAGGAGCCCGTTCGTCTGGCGCGCACATCCGCGTGTGCGAGGTTGCGGCTATGCGCACGTCGTGCCGTCGGCGGAGCCGGGAGGCGCCCCAGGGCTGATCCCACACCGCCCCCTAGTCTCCCCGCGGTGCCCCCGCCCCGCGCGAAGCGCCTCACGCTCGTCGCCTGCATCCTCGGCTCGTCGATCGTCTTCGTCGACCAGACCGTCGTCAACGTCGCGCTGCCGTCGCTGCGCGAGGACCTGGATGCGACGCTGGCCGACCAGCAGTGGGTCGTCGAGGCCTATCTGCTGCTGCTCGCGTCGCTCGTGCTCGTCGGCGGGGCGCTCGGGGATCTGTACGGCCGCCGGCGGATCTTCGCGATCGGCGTCGCCGGGTTCGGCGCGGCGTCGCTGGTCTGCGCGGCCGCGCCGTCGATCGGGGTGCTGATCGGCGCGCGGGCGCTGCAGGGCGCGTTCGGGGCGCTGCTGGTCCCGAGCTCGCTGGCGATCATCACCGCGGTCTTCAGCGGGGAGGAGCGGGCCGGCGCGATCGGGTCCTGGACGGCCGGCACGGCGGCGGCCGTGGCGTTGGGCCCGCCGCTCGGCGGCTTTCTCGTCGACGTGCTCTCGTGGCGCGTGATCTTCGCGCTCAACGTGCCGCTCGTGGCGCTGTGCCTGGCCTTCATCGCCCGCGGCGTCCCGGAGATCCCCGGCTCGGGCGGGCGGCGCATCGACGTCCCGGGCGTCGTGCTGTGCGTGATCGGACTCGCCGGACCGGTGTACGCGTTGATCGAGCAGCCGACGCGCGGCTGGTCGGATCCGCAGGTCTGGGCGCCGCTGCTCGCCGGCCTGGGAGCCTGGGCGGCGTTCGTGCGCTACGAGCGCGTCGCGGCGGACCCGATGCTCCCGCCCGCGATCTTCCGCACGCGCAACTTCGCCGTCGGCAACGTCGTGACGTTCGCCGTCTACGCGGGCCTCGGGTCGGCGACCTTCTTCGTCGCGCTGTTCCTGCAGCAGGTCGCGGGCTATACGGCGCTCGCGGCCGGCCTGGCGATCCTGCCGATCACCGTGCTGCTCGTCTCGTTGTCGCGGCGCTTCGGGACGCTGTCGTCGCGCGTCGGCCCGCGGCTGCTCATGAGCGCCGGGCCGATCGTGGCCGGGATCGGCCTGCTCGCGTTCATCCGCGTCGACGATCGCCCCGGCTACCTCGCCGACATCCTGCCCGCGGCGCTGCTCTTCGGCCTCGGCCTTGCGATGACCGTCGCGCCGCTGACGGCGACCGTCCTGGAGGCCGCCGACCGCCGCTACGCCGGCATCGCCTCGGGCGTCAACAACGCCTTCGCGCGCGTCGCCGGACTCGTCGCGATCGCCGCCGTGGGCGCGATCGTCGCCGCCCAGTTCGGGGCCGCGCTCGACGGGCAGCGCGGCGCCCGCAGCGACGCGCCCGCCGCGCGCGCCTACCTCGCCGAGGCGCGCGAGCGCCCGCTCGCCCTGCCCGACCGGCCGGCCCCGGGGGCGCTGCGGCGCGCAGTCCAGGAGGCCAACGTCCGCGCCTTCCACCGCGGCATGCTCGTCGCCGGGCTGCTCATGATCGCCGGGGGCCTGCTCGCTGCCGCCGGCATCGAGAACCCGCGCCGGCGTGCCGAGCCCGCCGACGAGGCGCAGCTCGCGATCGCGGCGTCCTAAGCTTCCCGCCGTGCTGCAACCCGTGCTGCGACGCCTCCCGAAGGTCACCCCCGAGCGCTACGCGCTGATCGCGCGGGTCGCGCTCGTGATGCTCACGCTCATCGTCCTGACCGGCGCCGCCGTGCGCGTCACCGGCTCGGGCCTGGGCTGCCCGACCTGGCCGCGCTGCACCGACACGTCGCTCTACACGAAGCTCACGACGCACGGCGTGATCGAGTTCGGCAACCGGATGCTGACGTTCTTCGTCGGCTTCGCGGCGATCGGCGCGTTCGCGGCCTCGTTCCTGCGCGACCCGCGCCGCAAGGACCTCATCTGGCTGTCGCTGCTGCTGCCGCTCGGCGTCGTGTCGCAGGCCGTGCTCGGCGGCTTCACGGTCCTCTACGACCTCGCCCCCGGCTTCGTCATGAGCCACTACCTGCTCTCGATGCTCATCCTCGTCGCCTGCGTCGCGCTGGACTGGCGCGCGCACCGCGAGCCCGTCGACGGCCGCGGCCCCGGCGACCGGCTGATCGCGCGCGGCGTCTGGGCCCTCGTCGCCCTCGGCGCGGTCACGATCTTCGCCGGCACCGCGGCGACGGCCGCGGGCCCGCATGCCGGCGGCGCCGGCACCGGGGACGTCATCAAGCGCCTGGACTTCAAGGGCGCGGAGACCCTGCGCTTCGTCATCGAGCAGCATGCGCGCCTCGCGACGCTGCTCGGGGTCCTGGCGGTCGTGCTCTGGCTGCTGGCCCGCCGCCGGGGCGCGCCCGAGGAGCAGCGCCGCGCGCTGACCGCGCTCTGCGTGCTGCTCGCCGCCCAGGGCGTCGTCGGCGGCCTGCAGTACGAGCTCGAGCTGCCCGCCGAGATCGTCTGGGTCCACGTCACGCTGGCGGCGACGACGTGGCTGTCGATCCTCTGGGTCTTCGCGGCGACCGGGCGCGCGCAGCCCCAACACGCGGCCAGCGAGCTGCGGACGCCCGGCGAAGCAGCCCCCGCGCGCTAGGTCAGGACCGGTGCCACGGCGGCGAGCACGGTCAGCGCCGCGACCGCACAGCCCATCACCAGCGCGACGCTGCGGTAGCCGCGCATGCGTCGCCGGGCCCAGCGCCGTTCCCGGCGCGTGAGGGTGCTCGCGTAGATCTGACGCGGCTGCACACAACGATCTTGGAGCACGCATCGGATGTCACAGGGGTTCGGACCACCGCGCAACCCCCTTGCGGGCGTCCTCCCCGCATCCTGCGCGATAAACCGGGCCGTCGGACGCCGGGCCGGCGACCACTAGCCTCGGCCACGTGAACGCCGCCCTCCCGCGCCTGCGCAAGCTCCTGATCGTGGCCGTCGTCGTGCTCGCGACGCTCGCCGGCGCGGTCGCCGCGCTGGCGACCTTCCGCCTGGACCGCACGATCGACGTCGGCACCGTGCGCCTCTCCGTCGAGCCGGCCCGCAGCGGCGCGCTGGATCTCTACGTGCCGGTCGTCGACTGGGGCGTGCGCTTCCCCGTCGTGCGGCTGCCCGCGCGCGTGAACGTCGACGTGCGCTCGGTCGACCGCGACGCGGTGGTGCGACTTGCCGAAGCCGGCGCCATCGACACCGAGCTCGTCCGCGGCCAGGCGCGCGACGCGCTCGCGCACTACCTGCGCCTGGCGATCCTCGTGGCGGTGCTCGCCGCGCTGGCGTTCGGGATGCTCGTCGCCCTCGCCGTGCGCGGCGGCCGCGGGCCGCGCCTGCGATGGACGCTCGCGACCGCGGGCACCACGGCGATCGCCGCCGGCGTCGCGCTCGTCATCCTGCTGCCGCCGCGCTCCAACGTCGACGCGCCGCAGTACTACGCCAACGGGACCGAGGTGCCGGCCGCGCTGCGCACGCTCGAGTCACTCGGCGCCTCGGCGCAGACGCTCGACGACGAGATCGACCAGCAGCTCGTCGGCATCGCGCGCCTCGTCACCTCGCCCGCCGGGCGCGTGCCCGTCGAGCAGCTGCCGCGGCTGACGCTCGCCTCCGACCTGCACAACAACGTCCTCGCGCTGCCGGCGCTCGAGCGCGCCGCCCGCGGCGGCCCGCTGTTCTTCGTCGGCGACCTCACCGACAAGGGGTCGGCGATCGAGCAGTCACTCGCGCTGCGCGTCGTGCGCGCGGGCTCGCCGCTCGTGTTCGTCTCGGGCAACCACGACTCCGACGTCCTGGAGCGCAAGCTCGCCCGCGCCGGCGCGATCGTCCTCACCCGCGACGGGCGCCTGGGTGCCGACGGCAGCACGGACGGCGCGCTCGTCACCCGCGTGCGCGGCCTGCGCGTCGCGGGCTACGACGACCCGCTCAAGCGCCTGGCGCGCGAGAACTACGGTGACAACGGCGCGACCCCGACAGCGGCGCAGCAGGAGCACTTCGCGAGCTGGCTGCAGGCGCGGCGTGACCTCGCAGACGTCGTCCTCGTCCACACGCCGGCGCTCGCGCAGCTCGCCGTCGACGTGCTGCACAACTCGCCGCCGACCAGGCCGCTCGTGATCCTCCAGGGCCACACGCACAAGTCGGCGATCGAGCACGAGGGCAACCTCACGATCCTCAACGGCGGCTCGGTCGGGGGCGGCGGCACCGGCAACCTCACCGAGCTCAGCGGCGACATCGGCCTCGCGCGGCTGACGTACTCGCGCCTGCCGTCGTTCGCCCCGGCAGCCGCCGACCTCATCGAGATCGACCCGGCCGACGGCGAGGCCCGCGCCCGCCGCGTGCGCCTCGACACCCCCGCCGCGGACGAGGGTTGACAACGCAGGCCGGCGCGCATCCTTTCGCCGCCCGCGGGGTTGGAGAAGGGACCTACCCCTTGCGAAAGGAGCCGTCGACGTGACGCTCAAGCCCGCCATCTGCGTCCTCGCCGCCATCGCTGCGACGGCGCTCCTGCCCGCCTCGCCCGCGGCGGCACGCAGCTCCATTCGCGTCGGCATCGCCGATCAGAGCCCGCAGATGTTCGCCTCGCCCGCCTTCCGCGCGCTGAACGTCAAGCGCACGCGCTACTTCGTCCCGTCCGACGTCATGCAGGACGCCGCCGAGCGCGCGAAGGCCCGCGCCTTCGTGATCGCCGCCCGCAGCGCCAAGGTCTCGACGATGCTGCACATCTCCACGACGGACCTGCGCGTGAAGCGCGGCAGGCTCGTCTCCACGACGACCTATCGCCGCAACGTGGGGCGGATCGTCGCGTACTTCCGCAAGCTCGGCGTGCGCGACTTCGGCTCCTGGAACGAGGTCAACCACGCCTCGCAGGAGACGTGGAACCACATCGGCAACGCCGTCTCGTACTACAAGAGCATGTACACGGCGGTGAAGAAGCGCTGCAGGACGTGCGCGGTCGTCGGCCTCGACGTGCTCGACCAGGCCGGCGTCGATCGCTACATGCGCAGCTTCTACGCGCGCCTGAGCTCGACCTGGCGCAAGCGCCTGGGGGTCGTCGGCATCCACAACTACTCCGACGTCAACCGCAGCCGCACGACCGGCACGAGCAGGATCATCACGACCGCCCGGCGCTACAACCGCGCGACGAAGTTCTGGTTCACCGAGACCGGGGCGGTCGCGAGCTTCGGCGGCGCGTTCCCCTACGACGAGTCGCGCCAGGCCTCGCGGATTCGCAACATGTTCAGGTACGCCAGCCGCTTCAAGAGCCGCGGCGTGCAGCGCGTGTACTCCTACAACTGGTTCGGCGCCGGCAACGGCCCATGCGGCAGCACGTGCAAGTTCGACTCCGGCCTCGTCGATCCCGACGGGACGCCCCGGCCGGTCTACAGCGTCTTCGCGTCGAAGCTGAAGAGCTACTCGCGCTAGGCGGGCGCGGTGTCGCCCGCGGCGTCGTTGGGCTCCGGCGGCGCGTCGACGAGCGGCAGCAGATCGGCGAGTCCCGAGATCTCCAGCACGCGCTCGATCTGGCGCGGGCCGCGGATGATCGACAGGACGAAGCCCGCCTCGTCGGCGCGCGCGTTGGTCTGCGCGAGGGCGCGCAGGCCGGTGGAGTCCATGAAGGACAGCTCGCGCAGGTCCAGGACGAGCTCGGCGCCCGGCTCTGCGGTCGCCTGCGCGATGGCCGACTCGAACTCGGGCGCGGTCGCGATGTCGAGCTCCCCCGAGGGCGCGATGCGCGTCATCCGGTTCGTCTGAACCACCTTCAGATCGAAGGACGGGATCGACATGGAGCGGCGAGTCTAGAGGCCCGGGGGGTGGCGGGCGACGAAGCCCCCGCCCGGGCGCATCGAGCGCTGCCAGCGCGAGCCCGTCGCCCGCGTGCCGCTCGTGTCGAAGCGCACGCCCGCGACCACCATGTAGACGTGGCCGGGGTTCGTGTAGATCGTGACCCACTTGCCCGCGCCGGGCTTGCCCCAGCCCATGAGCCGTCCCGAGTCCAGCGGCGCGTTGAGCAGCCCCGCGGACGCCAGCGCGTAGGAGATCGAGCCCGAGCAGTCATAGCCCGTGTCGAGCCACTTGCCGTGGCCGCCGCCCCACAGGTAGGGCGTGCGGGCGATCGAGTTGCCGGCCTCGATGATCTGGTGGACGGCCTCGGGCGCCTCGATCGGCGGCAGCGCGATCCCGTTCTCGAGCACCTCGGCGCCGCTGATCGCCGCGTCGCCCGTCGGGCCGCCCTCGCGCAGCTTCGAGCGCGAGGCGCGCGACAGCGGGGCCGAGGCGCCGCCGAGCTTCGGCGCGGCGTCGGTCGTCTTCTCGGTCGGCAGGGCTGCGGTCGCCGCCGGCTCACCGGCGACGGGCTCGACCGCCTGCGCCCGCGTCCTGCGGGTCGGGAGCGCCTCGTATGACGGCGCAGCCTTGGCGGCGGAGGATGCGCCCGCGTCTTCGCTGCTCGCGCATCCCGAGAGGGCGGTCGCTGCGGTGAACAGACCGGCGGTGAGGGCGAACGGCCCCGCGATGAGCAGCAGACGACGGCGCACGACGCGTCCAGTATGGCGGTCCGCCACGTTTCTCGAGCCACGTTTGGACATCCGTTGCAGCGAGCAAACACTATGTGCATGCTGTACTCCGATCCAGCCGAGGTCCGCGAGCGCCTCGAGCTCCTGCGCATCGAGCACGAGCTCGCGTGCTCCATCGGCCTCGACGAGGACGCCGACTACATGGCCGACCTCGAGCACCAGCTCGCGACGCTCGAGGCCGCCTGGGTCGGCGCGCGCGTGACGGAGATCGCCGTCATGCAGGCTGAGCTGACGGGCCGCGGGCAGGGCTGACCGCGTCGCGCTGCGCGCGAAAGCCGCGCAGCCGCAGCGAGTTGGCGACCACGAAGACGCTCGACGCCGCCATCGCGGCGCCGGCGATCATCGGGTTCAGCAGGCCCGCCGCCGCGAGCGGCAGCGCCGCGACGTTGTAGGCGAAGGCCCAGAAGAGGTTGACCTTGATCGTCGCGAGCGTCCGCCGCGAAAGGCGCAGGGCGTCGGCGGCGACGCGCAGGTCGCCGGCGACGAGCGTGAGGTCGGAGGCCTCGATCGCGACATCGGTCCCGGTCCCGATCGCCATCCCGAGGTCGGCCTGGGCGAGCGCGGGCGCGTCGTTGACCCCGTCGCCGACCATCGCGACGACGCGGCCCTGGGCCTGCAGGTCGCGGACGACGTCGGCCTTGCCCGCCGGCAGGACGCCCGCGATGACGTCGTCGACGCCGACGCGGGCCGCGACCGCGCGCGCGGTGCGCTCGTTGTCGCCGGTCAGCAGGATCGTCCGCAGACCGAGCTCGCGCAGCCGCCGCACCGCCTCGGGCGACGTCGGCTTCATCGTGTCGGCGACGACGAACAGGGCCCGCGCCGCGCCGTCCCAGCTCGCGGCGATCGCGGTGCGGCCCGCGGCCTCGGCCTCGACGCGGGCGCGCTCGAGCTCGGGCGGCAGCGCGAGCGACGGGTCGGCGCCCTCCAGCAGCGCCGGGCGCCCGGCGATGATCGCGCGGCCCGCGACCGTGCCCTGGACGCCCATGCCGGGGTGGCTGGCGAAGTCCTCGACGGGGGCGGGCGGGGCGTCCTCGAGCACGCGCGCCGCCGCGGCGATCGCGCGCCCGACCGGGTGCTCGGAGCCGTTCTGCAGGGCGCCGACGAGCCACAGCGCCTGCGCCTCGTCGACGCCGTCGGCGACCGCGATGTCCTGCAGGCGCATCCTGCCCGTCGTCACCGTGCCGGTCTTGTCGATGACGATCGTGTCGACGCGCCGGGTGGACTCCAGGACCTCCGGGCCGCGGATCAGCACGCCGAGCTGCGCGCCCCGGCCGGTGCCGACGAGCAGCGCCGTGGGCGTCGCGAGCCCGAGCGCGCAGGGGCAGGCGATGATGAGCACCGCGACCGCGGCCGCGAACCCCAGCCCGGTGTCGCCGGCGCTGATCCAGAAGCCGAGCGTCGCGGCCGCGATCACGAGTACGACCGGCACGAAGACGCCCGCGATCCGGTCCGCCAGGCGCTGGACGGGCGCCTTGCCCGACTGCGCGTCGGTGACCAGGCGCCCGATCTGCGCGAGCGCCGTGTCGGCGCCCACGCGCGTCGCGCGGACGATCAGCAGACCGCCGCCGGTGTTGACGGTCGCGCCGCTGACGGCGTCGCCGGGCTTGACGTCCACGGGCGTGCTCTCGCCCGTCAGGAGGGAGCGGTCGATGGCCGAGACCCCCTTGTAGACGACGCCGTCGGTGGCGATCTTCTCGCCCGGGCGGACGATGAAGCGGTGGTTGACCCTCAGCTCCTCGACCGGCACCCGCTGCTCGACGCCGTCGGCATCCAGGACCGCGACGTCCTTGGCTCCGAGCGCGAGCAGCGCATGCAGCGCGGCGCCCGCGCTGCGCTTGGCGCGCGCCTCGAACCAGCGCCCTGCGAGCAGGAACGTCACGACGACGCCGACGGCCTCGAAGTAGACGTTGCCGGCGTCCCCGCCGCGCTCGGGGACGAAGCTCAGCGTGTGGCGCATGTCGCCGTCGCCGGCGCCGAGGAAGAGCATCGACACGACCGACCACGTCCAGGCGGCGATCGTGCCGATCGAGATGAGCGTGTCCATCGTCGCCGTGCCGTGGCGCAGGTTCGTCCACGTCGCGCGGTGGAAGGGCAGGGCGGCCCAGACGAGGACCGGCGTCGCGAGCTGCAGCGAGATCCACTGCCAGTTGTCGAACTGCAGCGCCGGGATCATCCCGAGCGCCACGAGCGGGACCGACGCGACCGCCGCGAAGATCAGCCGCCGGCGCAGGTCGCCGACCGGGTCGTGGGCGTGCTCGTGCGGCTGGGCGGCGGTCGTCGGCAGGACCGCGGCGTAGCCGGCGTGCTCGACGGCGGCCACGACGTCCTCGGCCGACGATGCGACGGGGTCGAAGTCGACGGTCGCGCGCTCGGTGGCGTAGTTCACCGACGCCTGGACGCCGTCCAGGCGGTTGAGCTTCTTCTCCACGCGCGCCGCGCAGGAGGCGCACGTCATGCCGCTGATCGGCAGCTCGAGGTGCTCGGTGGCCTGCGTGCTCACCCCGCGACCCTCCGGGTGAACGCGGCGGTGTGGACGCGCCCGCGGAACGCCGCCAGGCGAACGCCGGCGCTCATGTCTTCAGCGCGTACCCGGCCTCGTCGACGGCGGCCGCGACGGCTGCGTCGTCGAAGTCCTCGCCGGCGACGGTCAGCTGCTTGGCCTCGAGGTCCACGTCGACGCCGCGGACGCCCGGCACCTGCAGCACCTCCTGCATCACGGCGTTCTTGCAATGGCCGCAGGTCATGCCGGTGACGGTGTAGGTGCGCTTGGGGAGAGGCATGTGAGGATTCCTATCGGATACGGGACGGGGGTATTGGCGCGCTGCCCTCGGAGTATACCCCCGCGGGGTACGCTACCCTCCAGGGCGTGGCCACGCCCGAGCCCCCGTCTCCGCCGCCGACGCGCGGCTACACCGCCAGCAAGGACCAGCTCCTCGCGCGCCTGCGCCGCATCGAGGGCCAGGTGCGCGGAATCGAGCGGATGGTCGTCGACGACCGCTACTGCATCGACGTCCTGACCCAGATCTCCGCCGCCCAGGCGGCGCTGGACAAGGTCGCGCTCGGGCTGCTCGACGAGCACGCGCGCTCGTGTGTCCTGCCCGCCGAAGGCGAGCTGCGCGCCGACCGCACCGACGAGCTCATGGCCGCCGTCGGCCGGCTCGTCAAGCGCGGCTGACGTTCAGCCCTCGGCGTCGTCCGGCGCGCCGGCGCGCGTGTGCACCCGCAGCGCGAGCTCGAGCTCGAAGCGCGCCTCGGGGTCGTCGAGCACCGCGCCGAAGCACTCGCGCAGCTGGTTGAGGCGGTAGCGGACGGTCTGGGGATGGACCTCCAGGGCGCGCGCGGTGTCGTCGATGCGGCCCTGGCGGTCCAGCCAGGCGCGCAGCGTCGCGACGAGGCGCTCGCGGGCGGCAGGGCGCAGGCCGTCCAGCGGCGCCAGGCGCGCGGCCGCAAGCTCGCCCGCCAGCCGCGTGTCGGCGTGCAGGAGCAGCTCGGAGGCGTGATCGGCCGTGACGAGCAGCCCGGCGCCGGGGAGGGCGCCGGCCGCGCGCAGGTCCAGGGCCCGCCGCGCGCGCTCGACGCTGCGCCCCGCCGCGACCGGCGCGACGGTGGGCCCGAGCGCCGCGGCCCGCGTCCCGACCGCCTCCTCGATCTGGGCGCGCCGGCGCGGCGCGTCGGGATCGGCGACGAAGGCGAGCACCCGCGCGCCGCGAGCGCCGCCGGGGGCGCCGTCGCTCGTCTCCAGCGGCCCGGCGAGCGTGCCGGGGCCGAGGCGGCTCGCGAGGCGCTCGGCGTCGATCCCCTCGACCGCGAGCGCGGCCAGCCGGGCCGGCGGCGCCCAGGCCGCGCGCACCGCCGCCGCGCGCATGACCTCGGGCGCCGTCGGGGGGTCGGCCGCCAGCAGCAGCACGAGCTGCGCGCGGCGGCGCTGGCGCTCGCCGGCGGCGGCCGACTGCTCGGCCGCGTAGCCCTCGATCGACTCGCCGGAGATCTCGTCGATGTAGGCGAAGATCGCCTCGCCCAGGCGGTAGAGCGTCGGCGGCTGCAGGCCGGCGCGCGTGCCGGCCTCGACGAAGCGCCGCCACGCGATCTGCGCGCCGACGCGGTAGGCCGCGAGGAGCGCGCCGAGCGTGCGCCCCTCGCGCATCTCCAGGCGCCCGAGCTCGACGTAGATGCGCCGGTCGCGGTCGCTCACCGCGCCCGCCTGCTCGATCGAGTCCACGAACCGCCCCAGCGCGCGCTCGGTGCCGTAGCGCAGCGTGACGCCGAGGCGGCCCTCGAGCGGGCGCGAGTAGTCGGGCACCTCGCGGCCGATCGCGCGGATCGTCTCCGCGGCCAGATCGGGCAGAACCGGGCGCAGAGCCGCTGCGACCTCGGGCGGGATCCCCTCCATTTGCGTCAAAGCTACACATTCTGGCGCTGATTGCCAGAGCAATGCCACAAGAACTCGTCAAAGGTTGACCAGTAGCCTCAAAGCATGAACAAGGTCACCCGCTACGCAAACCTCGGCGCGGTCATGGTGCCGTTCGTCGCGTTCCTCATCGCCATCGTGCTGCTGTGGAACAAGTCGATCGACGCGATCGATCTCTCGATCCTCGTCTTCATGTACTTCGTCACCGGTCTTGGGATCACGGTGGGCTACCACCGGCTCCTGACGCACCGTGCGTTTCAGACGAGCAAGCCGGTCGAGTACGCGTTCGCGATCGCCGGCTGCATGGCCGTCGAGGGACCGCCGATCGCCTGGGTGGCCGACCACCGCCTGCACCACGCGCACACCGACGAGGAGGGCGACCCGCACAGCCCGCACGTTGGCGAGGGCTCGGGCATCAAGGGCCTGTGGCATGCCCACACCGGCTGGCTCATGAGGACGCAGGGCGGCGCCGAGTTTCGCAAGTACGCGCCCGACCTCTGCGAGGACCGCGGCATGCGCTGGATCAGCCGCAACTTCCTGGCGTTCGTCGGCCTCGGGCTGTTCATCCCGTTCGCGCTGGGCTTCGTGCTGCACGGCTTCTCGCTGACCGCCGCGCTGTGGACGCTCCTGTGGGCCGGCTTCGTGCGGGTCTTCTTCATCCACCACGTGACGTGGTCGATCAACTCCGTCTGCCACTTCTTCGGCCGCCGGCGCTTCGACATCGAGGACAAGTCGACGAACGTGGCCTGGCTTGCGATCCCGACGTTCGGCGAGTCCTGGCACCACAACCACCACGCCTTCCCGCGCTCGGCGCGCCAGGGCCTGGGGCGCTTCGAGGTCGACATCTCCGCGATGTTCATCTGGACGCTCGAGAAGATCGGCGTCGCCAGGAACGTCGTGCGCATCACGCCCGAGCGCCAGCGCGAGAAGCTCGTCGGCGCCACGCGCCCCGAGCGCGCCGAGACCGCCGCGGCCGCCTGAGCCTCCGCGCGCCGCGGCGCTAGCGTTGCGGCGTGATGAGCGCCTGGGACGAGGACGGCGGCGGGGAGCAGCTCGAGCTCACGCTCGGCCCGCTGTACCTCGTCGTCGTCGACGACCGCCTCAGCGGGCAGCTGACGAGCCGCACCGAGCGCAGCTACCGCTCGCCGGCGCAGACGCTCGACGACGCGCGCTGCCTCGCGGCGCTCCTGCTGGACCGCGGCGGCGAGCTGCAGGGCGACGGGCCCTGGCGCCGGCCGCTGGCGGGTGGGCAGCGGCACGTGGCGATCGTCCCCGCGCCGGTGGGTCAGCTCGGCGCCTGAGCGGCGCGCCGGCCTCCGCCGGCAGCGACGCGGGCGCGAGCGATGAGTTTTGACGCAGGCGCCGGTCATTGGTGGAAACTGCACACCGTCGACCGAAGGGGACACGATGACCGACACGAGCGCCGCCACCGACCGCACCCGCTGGATCGCCCTCTACGTGCTCTGCGCGGGGATGCTCATGATCGTGCTCGACGTCACCGTCGTGAACGTCGCGCTGCCGTCGATCCAGGACGACCTCGGCTTCTCGACCTCGAACCTCGCCTGGGTCGTCAACGCTTATCTCATCGCCTTCGGCGGGCTGCTGCTGCTCTCGGGCCGCTTCGGCGACCTGCTCGGCCGCAAGCTCGTCCTGATGGTCGGCCTCGGCGTCTTCACCCTCGCATCGCTGCTGTGCGGCCTCGCCTGGAATCAGGAGACGCTCGTCGCGGCGCGGTTCGTCCAGGGCATCGGCGGCGCGATGACCTCGGCCGTGATCCTCGGGATGATCTTCACGATGTTCCCCGAGCCGCGCGAGCTCGCGAAGGCGATCGGGGTCTACGGCTTCGTCGCCTCCGCGGGCGGCTCGATCGGCCTGCTGGCCGGCGGCGTGCTGACGCAGTCGATCAACTACCACTGGATCTTCTTCGTGAACATCCCGATCGGGATCGCCACGGCGATCCTGGCGCGGCGCGTCGTGCCGCACGACGAGGGCATCGGCATCCGCCAGGGCGCGGACGTCGCGGGCGCCGTGCTCATCACGGCCTGCCTCATGCTCACCGTCTACACGATCGTCGGGCCGGCGGCCGAGAACGGCTGGGGCTCGGCCGAGGCGCTCGGCCTGCTCGCCCTCGCGGTCGCGCTGCTGGCGGCGTTCATCCTGCGCGAGTCGCGCGCGGGTACGCCGCTCGTGCCGCTGCGGATCTTCCGCTCGCGCACGCTCTCGGGCGCCAACGTCGTCCAGGCGCTGACGGTCGCCGGGATGTTCGGGATGTTCTTCCTCGGCTCGCTGTACCTCCAGCGCGTGCTCGGCTACGACGCGCTGCAGATCGGCCTGGCATTCCTGCCGGGCACCGTCGTGATGGGCACGCTGTCGCTGAAGTTCGCCGAGCCGCTGATGATGCGCTTCGGCGCCCGCCGCGTGCTCGTGCCGGGTCTCTCGCTCGTGGTCGTCGGGCTGCTGCTCTTCGCCCGCGTGCCGGTCGACGGCAACTACGTCGTCGACGTCCTGCCGACGATGATCATCATGTCCGTCGGCATCGGCGTCTCGTTTCCGCCGCTCATCGCCCTCGCGATGGCGAGCGCCGGCCCGCAGGACGCCGGCCTGGCATCCGGCGTCGTGAACACCTCGGCGCAGGTCGGCGGCGCGCTCGGGCTCGCGGTCCTCGCGACGGTCTCCGCGTCGCGCAGCGAGCACCTCGCCGCCGGTGGCAAGGCTGCCGCGGAGGCGCTGACGGGCGGCTACCACCTCGCGTTCCTCATCGCCGCAGGTCTCGTCGCCGCGGCGATCGCGGTCGCGCTGCTCGTCCTCGAGCCCGAGGTCGAGGCCGAGGCCGAGCGCCCACGCCGCACCGGCCGCGCACGAGCCGGTCGCCTCCGCGCAGCAGGTCTGCTCCGAGGTCGTGTAGGCACGAGCGCTCGCTCTGGCCGCGCGGGCGCGACGGCACTTGTGCTTTCGTGCTGCCAGCGAGTGCTAGCGGGGGGCTAGCAGTCGCTAGCACCCGCGGAAGCAAGGGCCTGAAAGTCCCGATTCAAAGCGCCCCGACAACCAAGACGGGCGAGCGAGCTCGGCCGCGAGCGGTCCGAAAGCCCCTCAGGCCCGCCGGCAGCGCACCTGGTAGACCGACGTGAAGCCGGTCTGAAAGCCGCTGCGGGCGCCGCGCAGGTACAGCCGCCACACGCGCATGCGCTCGGCGCCCGCCAGCCGCGTCGCCTCCTCGGCGTTGGCGTCGAGATTCTCCAGCCAGTGCGTCAGCGTGCGGGCGTAGTGCTCGCGGAAGCCCTCGACGTGCTCGGTCTCAAAACCCGCGCGCTCGAGGGCGGACTGCACGCGCGAGAGGTGCAGCGGGGCCGCGTCGGGGAAGACGTAGCGCTCCGAGAAGCCGCCGGCCTCGCCCTCGCCGTGGCGCAGGCGCGCGATGCCGTGGTTGAGCAGGCGGCCCCCGGGGTCCAGCAGGCTCGCGAGCTGCCGGGCGTAGGCGTCGATGTTGCGCGCGCCGACGTGCTCGACCATCCCGATGCTCGCGATCGCGTCGAAGCGCTCGCCGGGCAGCTCGCGGTAGTCGGCCACGCGGACGTCGACGCGATCGCCGACGCCGGCCGCGGCCGCCCGCTCGCGCGCCCGCTGCGCCTGCGGCTCCGACAGCGTGATGCCGACGACCGAGACGCCGTGCTCGGCGGCAGCGTGCACGACCCAGCTGCCCCAGCCGCAGCCGACGTCCAGCACGCGCTCGCCGGGCTTCAGTGCGAGCTTCGTGCAGATGAGCTCGCGCTTGCGCCACTGCGCGTCCTCGAGCGACTCGCCGTCGGCGGACGGATCCTCGAAGACGGCGCAGCTGTAGGTCATGGACGGGCCGAGGAAGAGCTCGAAGAACTCGTTGGACACGTCGTAGTGGTGGCGGACCGCGCGGGCGTCGCGCGCGATGCTGTGGCGCTTGCCGCGCGGGCGCAGCTCGACCGCGGGGGGGCGCGGGGGGCGCTGGATCCCGGCCGCGCGCACGGCGGCGAGCAGCAGGCGCCGCTGCGTGCTGCGGTCGATCGCGGGCGGCTCCCACATCTGCAGCAGCGCGAGCACCTTGTCGAGGTCGTCGACCTCGAGCTCGCCGGAGACGTAGGCGCGGCTGAGGCCGAGCTGCCCGGGCGCCATCAGCGCATGCGCGACGGCCTTCGGCGAGCGGGCGGTGAACGTCGGCGCGACGCCGTCTCCGGACGTCTGCGGCAGCGCGCTGCCGTCCCAGAAGCGCAGCTCGAACGGGCGCTCGGGGAGCGCGGACTCGAGCTCGCGGCGCAGCGACTCAGTGCTGGAGCCGACAGCCATGGCCAAACGATACGTTGCGCGGATGCGGATGCGGGCGGCGGTGCTTGAGGAGTTCGGACAGCCACTCGTGGTGCAGGAGCTCGACCTCGCCGAGCCGCGTGCCGGCGAGGTCCTCGTGCGTCTCGAGGCGTGTGGCGTGTGCCACACCGACATGTATACGGCCTCGGGGGTCGACCCCTCCGGCTACGCGCCGGCGGTGCTCGGCCACGAGGGCGCCGGCGTCGTGGAGGCGCTCGGCGCGGGCGTGAGCTCGCTCGCGGTCGGCGATCACGTCGTGACGCTCTTCTCGCCGCAGTGCCGCGAGTGCGTGCACTGCCGCAGCCCGAAGACGAACATCTGCCTCGCGATCCGCGACGAGCAGGGCCGGGGGCACCTTCCCGACGGCACCACCCGTCTCTCGCGTGGCGGCGAGCCGATCCGCCACTTCATGGGCACCTCGACGTTCGCCGAGTACACCGTCATGCCGGAGATCGCGCTTGCGAAGGTCTCGCCCGAGGCGCCGCTGGACCGCGCCTGCCTCTTCGCCTGCGGCCTGTCCACCGGCCTGGGCGCCGCGATGTACACGGCGAAGGTGCAGGAGGGCTCCACGTGCGTCGTGTTCGGCGCGGGCATGGTCGGCCTCGGCGCGGTCGCGGGCTGTCGGCTGCAGGGTGCCGAGCGGATCGTCTGCGTCGACCTCTCCGACGAGCGCCTGCAGATGGCACGCCACCACGGCGCCACCGACGTCCTCACCGGCGGGCCGGATGCCGTCGAGGCGATCCTCGAGATGACGGGCGGCTTCGGCGCCGACTACACGATCGAGGCGACCGGCCTCGTGGGCGTCATGCGCCAGGCGGTCGAGTCCGCGCGGATGGGCTGGGGCCTGGCGACCATGTGCGGCGTCGCAGGCAAGGGCGAGACCCTCGACGTGATCCCGCGCTACCTCATCACGGGCCGTCGCGTGGCCGGCTCGTCGTTCGGCGGCGTCAAGGGCCGCGACCAGGTGCCGCTGCTCGTGCAGCGCTACCTCGACGGCGACATCGACGTCGACGCGTTCCTCTCGCACCGGATCACCCTCGACGAGGTCAACCGCGGCTTCGAGCTCATGGAGGCCCAGGACGGGATCCGCAGCGTGATCGGGTTCGGGTAGCGCGAGCATTCAGCGCGCGGCGCGGATCTCCACGCGGCCCTCGTGCTCGCGTGTTTCGTAGAGCGGCTGGGGCGACGTCGCCGGACCGCGCTGGACGGATCCGTCGTCCAGGCGAAAGCGCGACCCGTGCCACGGGCACTCGACGCAGCCGTCGACGAGGTCGCCCTCGTGCAGCGGGCCGCCGCGGTGGCTGCAGCGGTCGGCGAGCGCGTGCAGCGTCCCGGCGCGCCGGACGATGAGGACCTCGACATCGGCGACCGTGGCGGTCACCGGCCGGTCGTCGGGCAGCATGCTCGCGTCGAGGACGGGCGTCCAGTCCTGCGGCCCCTCGTCGTGGGCGGTCTCGTTGACGCCGACGCCCTGGTGATAGGCGAGCATCCCGCCCAGCCATCCGCCGGCGCCCAGCGCGCCCGCGCCGGCGAGCCCGAGCAGCACCCCGGTCCCGCGCGAGCCGCGCCTGCGGGCAGCGAGCGAGGCGGAGTACAGGAAGAGCGCGGCGACGTTCGCGATTGCGTGCACGGCGCCCGCGCGGCGGACCTCGTCGTGGCCGGGCTCGCTGTCGGCGTAGTCGACCATCCCCGTGATCGCGGTCGGCACGGCGGCGGCGATGCCGACGCCGATGAGCCGCTCCGCCGCCACCGCGCTGTCGGCGCCGCCGGCGAGGTCGAGGATCGTCGCGCTCGTCCACGCGCCGACCGGGATGTCGGTGAGCACCGGGTGCAGGGCATGGCCGAGCCATGTCCCGCTGAGCGCGTCCTTGGCGGCGCCCGGGGGGAGGAGGCCGCGCACCTGCTTGGCGACGGCGGCGGCGGGGGCGTCGAGCGCCGTCAGCTGCTCGACGGCGGCGGTCAGCGACTGGGCGCGGGGTCGTGTCGCGATCGTCATGCGGGCCAACCTGCGAAGAAGTGCTCTGTCATGGGCGCGCCCGTACCCGCTCGCGCCCCCGCCGTACCGCCTTTGCGGTCATTTCGGCGCTCCGCGCCGTTGCTCGCGGGCGGCAGCACCCGCACGCCCCGAGCGCGCGTGCGCCATCATGCTCCCGGATGGCTCCCGTCGAGGTCCGCGACCTCTCCAAGCGATTCGGTCGCGTCAACGCCGTCACGAACCTGAGCTTCGACATCGAGGCCGGCCGCGTGACCGGCTTCCTCGGACCCAACGGCGCCGGCAAGAGCACGACGCTGCGCGCGCTGCTCGGCCTCGTGCGCCCCACCACGGGAACCGCGACCTTCGACGGCCGCCGCTACGAGGAGCTCGAGCGGCCCAGCACGAAGGTCGGCGCCGTCCTGGAGGACGCGGCCTTCCACCCGGGCCGCACCGGGCGCAACCACCTGCGCGTGCTGGCCGTCATCGGCGAGCACCCGCTCGAGCGTGTCGACGCCGTCCTGGAGGACGTCGGGCTGACGGGCGCCGCCGACCGTCCCGTGAAGGGCTACTCGATGGGCATGCGCCAGCGCCTGGCGATCGCGGCCGCACTGCTCGGCGATCCCGAGGTCCTGATCCTCGACGAGCCGACCAACGGCCTCGACCCGCCCGGCATCGCGTGGATGCGCGGGCTCGTGCGCCGCCAGGCCGACACCGGCCGCGCCGTGCTCATCTCCAGCCACCTGCTCGCCGAGGTCGCCCAGTCCGTCGACGACGTCGTCGTCATCCACAAGGGCGAGCTGCGCGCCCGGGGCCCGCTGCAGCAGGTGCTCGGCGGCGACGGCGGCCCGGTCACCGAGGTGCGCTCGGAGGACGCCGACCGGCTCGCCGGCGCGCTGCAGGCCGCCGGCCACGTCGTCCAGCGCGACGGCGGCGCGCTGCTCGTCCCGGGCGCGACGCCCGCGCAGGTCGGCATCGTCGCCGGCGATGGGGGGATCTACCTCACCGGCCTCGCGCCGCGCTCGCGCTCGCTCGAGCAGGCGTTCTTCGACCTCACGGGAGGCGAGCAGGCATGACCGTCCTCCTCAAAGGCGAGATCCTCAAGCTGCGCACGACGCGCACGTTCCTCGCGCTCGTCGCCGCCGCGCTGCTGCTGTCGCTGCTCGTCGTCGTGCTGACGGCCATCCTCGGCGACGACTTCAGCAAGAAGGACGTCAAGAGCCTGTTCACGGCCGACTTCACCGGCCTGTTCATCCTCCTGCTCGGCGTCATGGGAATGGCCGGCGAGTGGCGCCATCGCACGATCACCGGCACGGTGCTCGCTGCGCCCGACCGGCTGCGTCTGCTCGGCGCGAAGGTGCTCTCCTACGGCGCCGCCGGGGCGATGCTGTCGCTCATCGTGACGGTGACGATCATGCTCGTCGGCACGATCATCCTGTCCGCCCGCGGCGAGCCGACCGCCGGCGCCGGCGACCTGCTCGACGTCCTCTGGCGCAACCTGCTCGTGGCCGCGCTGCTCGGCGCCCTCGGCGTGGGGATCGGCGGGCTGCTGCGCAACCAGGTGGTCGCGATCGTCGGCATCCTGATCTTCTCCTTCGTCGTCGAGCCGACGCTCTTCGGCCTGGTCCCCGACGTCGCGAAGTTCATGCCGACGCAGGGCGCGCCGAGCGGGATCGTCCACGTCGACCCATTCGGGGACGACACGAGCGACCTCCTCGCGCCGGGGATCGCGCTGCTCGTCATGCTCGGCTGGATCGGGCTGTTCTTTGCCGCCGCCGGCGCGCGCCTGAAGCGCTTCGACCTCGTCTGAACCGGTGGCACGAGGCGCCTCCTCGCGTTACTCTCGCCCGGCTATGCCGATCAAGATGAGCGGTCGCTACGAGCCCGGCTCCGACAAGGACCGCGCCCACAAGCTGCTGGAGGAGTGCGACGTCAAGGTCGACCACGTCTACGGCGTCGACCTGCAGGCGTCGGGCATGGAGGAGATCACCTTCACGCACGACGGCCGCGCGCAGACGGCGTTCGCCGAGAACGAGAACATCGTGCACGTGATGGAGGGCTGGGACGTCATCCCGCCCAAGTCGTCCACGCCGACGTGGCGCGGCAAGTGAGCCCGGCCGCCTGGCGGCCTGCCAGGACGGGCCCCTAGAGCATCGCCGCGTCGAGCGGTCGCCTGGCGGCGAGCCGCGGAAGCTGTGGCGGCGCCGCGCCCGCCTGCGCGACGGCGCGTGCGGCCACGACGGCTGCGAAGCGCGCAGCCTCCACGACGAGCTCGTCACGCGCGAGGTCGTCGGGCCCGAGGTCGCGCGAGCTCCACCACGAGATCGCGACGTCGCCGCCGGCCGATAAGGGCGGTGGGACCTGCCCGCGGCCGTGGGGGCGGCCGCGGGCTGGAGCCCCGCGGGGGATCAGCGCTTCTTCTTCGGGCGCTTGACCTTCACGATCTGGGAGGCGGAGGGCAGCGAGGAGAGCGCGGTCTTCGCGGTGAACCGCAGCGACCCGCCCTTCTTCTTCAGCCGCCTCGTCGCGCTCCTTGAGAGCTTCACCGTCACCGGCGTCGAGGCGCCGCTCGGCAGCGCGAGCGTCAGGCTCGGGATCGCCTTCTGCCCTGCGACGCTGCCCGTGATCTGCACGATGCAGCCCTTCGGGGCGCTGGACGGGCAGGTGAGCCTGAACTTCGCGCTCGTGCGCTTCTTGCCGACCGTGATCGCGCTGATCGCGACGCGGTACGCCGTGAAGCCGGAGTTCGCCGCGGCGGGCGCACCGGCCGCGGGCGCGCCGGTCGCCGGCTTGCGGGCCGCGCTCGTCGTTCCGGGCACGGTCACGGCGGGCGTCGTCGTGCCGGGAGCGGTGGTCCCCGGCGTCGTCGTGCCACCGCCGCCCGGCGCCGGCGGCGGAGGCGCCGGCGCCGGCGCGAGCAGGTTGGTGATCTGCGTGACGAGGCCCTGCAGCGGCGCGGTCGCGGCGCCGAGGGGGCTCGCGGCGAGGACCCCGTTGACGGTGGTCAGCAGGCCGTTGAGCAGGCTCGTGTCCAGGCCGGCGGTGCCCAGGAGCGAGCCGAGCGTCGTCGCGAGCGTCCCGAGGTTCGCAAGCTGCGTCGGATCGGTGGGCAGCCCGCCGCCGAGCAGCGCGCCGGCCTGTCCGAGCAGGCCGTCGACGGCGCCCGCGCCGGGCGTGCCGCCGGCGAGGCCGGTGGCGCTGCCGAGCAGGCCGGTGATGACGCTGCCGGTGCCGCCGGTCCCGCCGAGCAGCCCCGTGATCTGGGCCGGGCTGAGGACGCCGACGACGCCGGTGAGGTCGCCGCCGCCAAGCGTGCCGAGGCCGCCGGCGAGCTGGCCGGCGCTCAGCGCGCCCAGAAGGCTCGTGAGCTGGGACGGGCCGGCGCCCGCGAGCAGGCCGCCGGTCTGGCCGGCGGTCAGGCCGTCCACGACGGAGGACAGCTCCGGCGCGCTGAGGGTGTCGAGGATGCTCTGCAGCTGCGTGACGTCCAGGACGCCGAGCAGGCTCGCGAGGTTGCCGCCGGTCAGCGGCCCCAGCAGGTCGCCCGCGGCCGTCGGGCTCAGCGTCGCCAGCCCGCCTGCGAGCTGGGTGCCGGTCAGCGCGCCGAGGAGGCTCGTGAGCTGGGTCGTGCCGGCGCCGGCGAGCAGGCTGCCGGTCTGGCCCGCGGTGAGGCCGTCGACGACGGAGGACAGCTCGGTCGCGTTGAGGGTGCCGAGCGCGCCGGTGAGCTGCGAGACGTTCAGGAGGCCGAGGACGCCCGACAGGCTGCCCCCGGTGAGGGGCGCGACGAGGTCGCCGGTCTGGGTCGGCGTGAGCGTGGCCAGCAGGCTCGAGGTCTCCGGCGTGGTGAGCGTGCCCAGCGCCCCGCTGAGCTGCGTGGGCGTGACGGCCGAGAGGAGCTTGTCGAACTGCGCGGGGTTGGCGGCCGTCAGCAGATCGCCGATCTGCCCGGCATTCAGGGTCGCGAGCGTTGCCTGAAGCTGCCCGACCGTCTGTGTCAGGACGTTGCCCAGGATCCCGGTGAGGAGGCCGTCGAGCAGGCCGCCGAGAAGCCGGGTGTGGGGGGCCGGCGCGGGGGCCGGAGCGGCCGCATGGACGACCGCGCTGAGCGAGCCCGAGGCGACGAGAGCGACGCTTGCGAGCGCGGCAGCCTGGCGCCGATGACGATGGAGCATGAGCGGGGTCGGTCCTTTCGGATGGGGCGGCGGTCGTCCGTGCCCGCCGGGGGCGTTCGTCTGCCCATCGACTCCCGCGAGCTGGGGAGTGAGCCGATTGCGCCGATCCGGACGTCCGTCCGGTCCCCCGCGAAGCGCAGGCGCGCGCCTCCGCGGCCGGCCGGCGCTATCCCGGCAGGGTGGCCGACGCCGAGCAGACGACGCCGGTCGGACCCACGGCCCGCGCCGTCACGAGGTCGGCCCCGGCGAAGTCGGGCAGCCGGTAGCCGACGCTGAAGGAGCGGCTCGGGCCGCTCGAGTGCCGGATCCCGCGCCAGGCGACCTGGCGCTCGTGCACGATCGTGATGCGCCAGCGCGCGCCGGCGCGCCCATGGACCTCGAACTCCGTCTCGAGGCCGCCGTCGCGCGCGTTGACCTTCAGGCTGGAGCGTGCGCCCTTGCCGCAGACGCCCGCGACCCGGACCTCGGGGCGGGCGGCGCCGCCGCCAGGACCGCCGTTCTCCCCGCCGCCGCCGCCGCTACCGGTGCTGCCGGAACCGGAACCGGAACCGGAACCGGAGCCGGAGCCGCTGCCGGAGCCGCCGCGAGCGAGCGCGGGCGTCGCGCCGAGGGCGATGCAGGCCAGCACCGCCACGACGAGCGTGGCCAGGCGGGCAAGGGTGCGGGGGGCTTGGACCGTCATCAGGGCGCAACTGTGTCGCACCTGTGGTTGGAGTCGCAATACGACGTTAGTCGCGGCTGATCTGCAGACCTTGGCGCTCCGCCCAGAGCGCCGCCTGCGTGCGATCCGTGACGCCGAGCTCGCGGAAGATGCGCGTCAGATGGGACTTGACGGTCTTCTCGCTGATGTCCAGCCGGCGTGCGATGAGCTTGTTCGGAAGCCCCTCCACGAGGAGCGCGAGCACCTCGCGCTCGCGCACGGACAGTTCGCCGAGCGGGTCGGGCTCGGCGCGCGCACTGATGATCGTGCGCGCGGCGCGCGGGTCCAGCGGAGACTCACCGCGCGACGCCGCGCGGATGCCGTCCGCGACCTCCTCCGAGGAGGCGTCCTTGAGCAGGTAGCCGCAGGCGCCCGCCGACAGCGCGCCGAGGATGCGGGCGCGATCGGAGAAGGAGGTCAGCACGAGCACCGCCGTGCCGGGGCGCTCCTCGATGATCTTGCGCGTCGCCTCGATCCCGTCCATGCGCGGCATGTCGAGGTCCATGAGCACGACGTCCGGGGTGAGCTCGCGCGCGCGCTCGACGGCCTCGGCGCCGTCGTTGGCGGTGCCGGCGAGCTCGATGTCCTCGAGTGCGTCGATGAGCCGGCCGAGGCCGTCGCGGATGACACCGTGGTCGTCGGCGATGAGGACGCTGATCATGCGGTTGGTACCTCCAGCTGCAGGCGCGTCCCCTCGCCGGGTTCGGATGTCACGCTCAGGCTCCCGTCCACCTGCCGGACGAGCCCCTCGAGCAGCGTGAGCCCCACGTGTCCGTCCGCCTGGCGGCGCGCGCGATCGCCCGGGGCGAAGCCGCGGCCGTCGTCCGTGACGACGAGCCGGGTGGTGTTCGACTCGGGATTGGAGACCTCCACGCACACCATCGTCGCATCTGCGTGGGCCTGGGCGTTGCGCACCGCCTCGCGCGCCGCCCGGTAGATGAGCGGATCGCGCGCCGATCCCGCCGCCGCGCTGTCGGCGACATAGAGCTCGGTGGCGATCCCGGCGGCCACGAGCGGGCTGAGCAGATCGTGCAGCGCGGCCTCGAGCCCGGCCGATTCGAGCGTCGGCGGGTGGATCTCCACGAGGAGCGTGCGCAGGCCGCGCACGCCCTGGCGCAGGCGCGTGACGGCGTCGCGCAGCGCCGCGGCCTCCTTCGGCGCATCGCGCCGCGCCGCGTCCTCCGCCAGCGGCGCGAGGCCGAACGCGACCCCGGCGATCTCCTGCACGACGCCGTCGTGGAGGTCGGCCGCGATCCGGCGGCGCTCCTGGTCGGACGCCTCGATCGCGCTTGCGAGCAGCAGCTCGCGCTCGCGGTGGCTGCGCTGCAGGCTGCGCGCCATCGAGAGCGCCAGCGGCACCTGGAAGAGCAGGAGGACGGCGAGGCCGCCGATCAACGGCGGGGCAAGCGCCCCGAGCAGGTCGCCGGCGTTCTGGCTGACGGCGTCGAAGCGCTGGTAGATCTCGAACAGGACCGGCGTGCCGGCGGGCGTCCGGATGACCGTGTGGGCCTCCAGGAGCTTGCCGTCCTGGCGCTCGAAGCGGTTCTCGGGCTTTGTGAGGTCGCTGAGCTCGGCCTGCACGCCCCCGCTGTCGAAGAGCTCCTGCTCGTCCTCGCCGAGCGTGAAGCGCTTGCCGATGAGCTGCGTCGCGTCGGAGTAGAGGATCCGGCCCGGGCGCGTCCAGATCTTCACGCGCACGACGGACTTGTTGAGGATCTTGCCCTGGACCAGGTCGTCGACGCGCTGCAGCGCCCGGGCGTTCCCCGTCAGCAGGCCTCCGCGGAGTGCGGTCTCGACGAGGTTGCCCTCGACGCGCACCCGGTCGCGCGTGTCGCTCTCGGCCTGCTGGATGGCGATGTTGCGCAGGCTGAAGAAGCCACCGACGAGCACGACCGCGATCGCGATGAGGCTGCCGAGCATGAAGCGCGAGACGGCCCACGTCGTGCCGCCGCGGTCGCGCGGGGCGAAGATCGCGCGGATCCTGTCGATGGCGGACACGCGTGCAATCTTGCAGGGCCGCGCCATTCGCGTGCGGTCCTCCGACGAAAGTCCCACCCGGGGCGCGGCCTCAGGCAGCGGATGAGCGCTGCAGGACAGGCCGTCGGCAAGCGGGATTAGCGTGGCGCGTGGACGGTTATGCTCGAAGGATGGCCACGCGGACAGCAACTGAGCCGGACGCCGCGGCGCTGGAGGCTTACGGCGCCGTCGGGCGCTCGGAGTGGATGGACATCAACTGGAGCGAGCACCTGCGCTGGGTGCGCGTCGAGGACCGGTGGATGAACGTGCTCGACTACGGGTCGGGCCCGCCGTTGCTCTTCATCCACGGTCTCTCCGGCTGCTGGCAGAACTGGCTGGAGAACATCCCCTACTTCGCCCGCGACCACCGCGTCATCGCGATGGACCTCCCGGGCTTCGGCCAGTCCGAGATGCCCGTCGAGCCGATCTCGATCAAGGGCTACGCGGCCACGATCGACGCGCTCATGGAGGAGCTCGACGTCGAGACCGCGCAGGTCGCCGGCAACTCGATGGGCGGCTTCATCGGCGCGGAGGTCGCGATCCAGCACCCGGCGCGCGTCGAGCGCCTCGTGCTCGTCGCGGCCGCCGGCCTGAGCATCGAGTACATCCGCACGCAGCGCACCCAGGGCCTGCGCCACGGCGCCGAGAACATCGCGTTCTTCTACGTCGGCTGGCTGGCGTCGCAGTCGCACACGGTCGCCGCCCGCAAGCGGCTGCGCTCGGCGCTGCTGCTGCTCGTCGCCGCGCACCCGGCCAAGCTGCCCGCCGCGCTGACCATCGAGCAGGTCGCGGGATCCGGCAAGCCGGGGTTCTCCGACGCCCTGCAGGCGATGTGCGACTACCCGCTGCGCGACCGCCTCGAGAAGATCGGCTGCCCGACCTTCATCGTGTGGGGCGACAAGGACCGCCTCGTGCCCGTCCGCGACGCCGCGATCTTCGAGAAGCTCATCCCCGACGCGCGCGCCGTGATCTACAAGGACACCGGGCACATCACGATGATGGAGCGCCCCGCGCGCTTCAACCGCGACGTCGACGCGTTCCTCAACGAGGACGCGGGCGCGCGCGCACCCGAGTCCGGCGCCCGCGAGTTCGCGGCCTGACGCACGCGGTGCAGCGAAGGATCCGGCGCTGCGCGCTCTCTGCGGCGTGCCTCGTGCCGGCCGCGCTCGCGCTCGCCCCGGCGGCCCCGGCCCGCGTGGCGCTCGTGGCGACCGGCACGCCCGAGCTCGTCCTGCTCGACATCACGACGCGCGCGGTCGCCGCACGGCTCCCGCTCCCGGGTCCGTCGCGGGCGGTCGCCGTGACAGGCGACGGCCAGCGCGGCTTCGTCACGGCCGGCGGCGAGGTCGTCGCGATCGACGTCAACGGCCGCGGCGAGAGCGCGCGCTCGCAGCTCGCGGGCCCCGAGCTCGCAGACCTCGAGCTCGCCCCCTCCGCGACGTTTCTCTACGCCGTGCAGGGCACGCGCCTGCTCGCCCTCGACCCGCAGACGCTCGCGACGCTCTCCGCCGTCGAACTGCGCGGCATCGGCGGGCAGCTCGCGGTCGACGACAGCGGCGGTCGCGCCGCGGTCGCGCTGCAGAGTGGACGGGTCGCGATCGTCGACCTGACGAACAACCTGCTGCTGCGCCTGGTGCGCCTCGCGGACGCCGCGGGCGTCGCGATCGCCGACGACGGCACGACCTACGTCACCGCCCGCGGCCGGCTGCGCGCGATCCCGCGCGGCCAGCATCGCGCGCGCAAGCGCGCGATCAGGCTCCCGGAGGGGGCGGGCGGCGCGCTCACGCTCTCGCCCGGGCGCTCGCGGATGATCGTCGGCGCCGCCCAGGGCGGCGCTGCGGCAGCGCTCGTGACGCTGCGCACCGGCAACGTCCGGCGCCTGGTCTCCGGGGCCGGGCCGGGACGTGGCGCATGGTTCCCCGATGCGAGCCGAATCCTCCTCGCCGACGGCGGCGCGGGCACCGTGACGCTCATCAGCCCCTTCTCGCGCAACCGCATCGGGCTCGTGGCGCTGCCCGGCACCGCGCCCGCCGACCTCGTCGTGCAACCCGGGCTGGCGAGCCTCACCGGCAGCGACGGGCCCGACCGGATCACCGGCACGCGCGGCGACGACCGCATCGAGGGCGGCGGCGGCGACGACACGCTGCGCGGTGGCCGCGGGCGCGACGTCCTCGTCGGCGGCCTGGGCAACGACCAGCTCTCCGGCGGCGCCCACAGCGACGAGCTCAACGGCGAGGAGGGCAACGACTTCCTGGTCGGCGGCACCGGGAACGACACGCTGCGCGGCGGCCCGGGCGACGACGGCGCCAACGGCGACACCGGCAACGACGAGATCCTCGGCGAGGACGGCAACGACACGCTCGACGGTGGCGATGGCGACGACACGATCTCCGGCGGCAACGGCAACGACACGATCGTCGAGAAGGGCTTCGGGGACGACAAGCTGCTCGACGGCGGCCCCGGCGACGACCTCATCCGCGGCGGCCGCGGCTCCGATCAGCTGATCACCGGCGGCGACGGCAATGACCAGCTCTACGGCGAGACGGGCTCGGAGCGGATCATGGGCGGCCTCGGCGACGACCAGATCGACGGCGGCGCGGCGGGCGACCGCCTCGAGGGCGACGAGGGGGACGACGCGATCAAGGGCGACGCCGGCAACGACCACCTCTACGGGCGCCTGGGCAACGACACGCTCGACGGCGGCTCGGGCATCGACGAGCTTCAGGGCGAGGCGGGCAACGACACGCTCACCGGCGGCTCGGGGGTTGACGCCTTCCTCGGCGGCGAGGGCGACGACACGATCCGCGCCGCAGACGGCGGCCCCGACACGGTCGACTGCGGCCCGGGCAACGACGCCGCGTTCGTCGATGCGGGCGGTGTCGACGTCCTGACCGGCTGCGAGACGGTCACGGTCATCGCACCCGAGCCCGATAGCGACACGACGCAGGCGCAGACGATCCGCGGCACCCGCAAGGACGACGTCCTCAATGGCACGCCCGGCAACGACTCGATCTTCGGCCGCGGCGGCGCCGACAAGCTCTTCGGAGCGGCCGGCGACGACTACGTCGACGGCGACCGCGGCAACGACCAGATGCACGGCGGGCCCGGTCGCGACCTCATGGCCGGGCGCTTCGGCAACGACGTCATCTACGGCAACGAGGGCGACGATCGCATCACCGGCGATCGCGGGCGCGACCGCATCTACGGAGGTCCGGGCAACGACGCGCTGTACGGGAACTTCGACGACGACGTCGTCGACGGGGGCCCCGGCAACGACCGCATCAACGTCGTCCACGGTGAGCGCGACCGCGTCGTCTGCGGCGCGGGCAACGACGTCGTGTTCGCCGATCCGCGCGACGTCGTTGCGGGTGACTGCGAGGACGTGCGGCGCTAGCCCGGCTCGTCGCCGGTGATGTGGCGGCACATCTGCAGCGGTCACGCAAGGTGCCTGCCGAACCAGCCGATCGTCTGGTGCCAGGCCTCGGCGGCCGCAGGCGCGTTGAAGCGCGGGCCGGTGTCGTTGAAGAACGCGTGGTCGGCCTGTGAGAGCTTGAGGATCCGGTACTCGAGCTTGGCGGCGTCGAGCGCGGCGGTGGCAGCGGGGCGGGTCGCGAGGACGCGCGCATCCAGACCGCCGTAGACCGCGAGCACCGCGGCGCGCGCTCCGCGGAGCCCGCCGCCCTCGGGGAACGGGCCGTAGAACGGTGCCGCCGCGGCGAGGCGCTTCTCGCCGGCTGCGAGCAGCCGCCACACCATGCCGCCGCCGAAGCAGAACCCGATCGCCCCGAGCCTCTTTGCGCGTGCGCGCCTGCGCAGCTCCGTGACCGCGGCCTTCATGTCCGCGTCGAAGCGCGCGGGCGGGGCGGCGCTCAGCGCGGCACCGACCTCGGCCTCGCCGGCCAGCGCCGCGGTCCCGCCCTCCTCGGAGAGCAGGTCGAGGGCGAGGGCCGAGTAGCCGTCGGCCGCGAGGCGTCCCGCGACGGTGCGGATGTGATCGGTGAGGCCGCGGTTCTCGTGGATGACGAGGACCGCGCCGCGGGCCTTCGCGCCGGCCGGGGCCCACGCCGCCTGCAGCTGCCCGCGCGGCCCGGCGAAGGTGATCGGCCGGGCGGCGACCGGCGCCCACTCGGCGCTCCTGCCGGCCGCACCCTTGGCGGCCTTCGACCCTGCCGGAGCCGTGGCGGCCATCGCCTCGCTCGCGGCCGCACCGAGCAGGCCGGCCGCGGCGGTGCCGGTCACGCCGAGCAGCCCGAGCCGGCGCATCGCCTCGCGTCTGGTGATGATGCCGTCGACGTGGTCCTCGGCGACCTCTTCGGCCAAATACCGCTGCAGCTCCGTCATCGTGTCCTCCGGGCAGTTGACGTTGTCGTCCGTCCGTACTACCCGCCGTGCGAATCGTCGTCCCGGCGATGAGTCCTGCGCCTGGTCTCGGTCTGAGATGCAGGACGCATTCACAAGGCGCCGCACGGGCGTGGAAAGGCGGGGACATGGGACAGCCGGTCGTGCACTTCGAGATCATCGGCAAGGACGGGGAGGCCACGAAGGCCTATTACGCGGAGCTGTTCGGATGGGAGATGGACTCCGAGAACCCGATGGGCTACGGGGTCGTCTCGCGCGAGGGCAATACCGCGCCGGACGGCAGCGGGATCGGTGTCCCGAGGGCCGCATGATCGGCGTCGTGGACTCGACGCGGGACATGAGCGTCAGCAACGACTGACGGCAGGCGCCCGGCGGCCGGCAGGACAGCGGCCGCCGGGCAGCGCGCCGTAGGATCCGGCGCGTGAGCATCGTCAAGATCAATGCCATCACCGTCCCGCGCGAGCGCTTCGAGGAGTTCGAGCAGCGCTTCGCCTCGCGCGCAGGTCGCGTCTCCAGCGCCGAGGGCTTCGAGGCCTTCGAGCTGCTGCGCCCCAACGACGACCGCGAGGTCTGCCTCGTCCTCACGCGCTGGCGCTCGGAGGACGATTTCAAGGCCTGGGTCGCGGGCCCGGACTTCAAGGCCGGCCACGCCCAGCACCGCACCGGCGGGCCGGTCGGGACGTCCAGCGAGATCTGGTCCTTCGACGTCCTCGAGCTCGAGGGCCCGGCGGCGCCAGGCTGAGCGATCAGGCGTTGAAAGCCGCGTCGCGGCGGGGTACAACGACGTCATGCTCTCGCTCTCCGAGGAACTGCTGCTCCTGGCGCTCGACGACGAGACGGGCAGGCTCGCCGGATCGGGGTCGCGTCTGGACTGCGGGCTCGCCGGCGCGGTGCTGTGCGACCTCGTGCTCGCCGAGCGCGTCGCGATCGTCGGGGAGCGTGTCGCGCTGCGCGCCGACGGCCTGACGGGCGCGCCGGCGACTGACCGCGCGCTCGTCCAGATCGCCCGTCACGAGCAGCCGCGGACACCGGACGAGTGGGTGCGCCGGCTGGCCCGTGACGTCCGCAGGGACGTGCTCGTGCACCTGCAGGGGCGCGGCCTCATCCGCACGCAGCGCGGGCGGATCCTCGGCGGGCTGCCCGCCACGCGCTGCCCCGAGGCCGATCCGAGCGCCGAGGTCGCCGCGCGCGAGCGCGTCCGCGCGGTGCTCGTCGACGGCGCGCACGCCGATCCGCGCACCGCCGCGCTCATCGCGATCGCGGTCGCGGCGGGGATCGGCAGGACGCTCGTCCCCGACCGACGGTGGAAGGAGATCGCGGCGCGGGCGAAGGCCGTCGCCGAAGGCGAATGGGCCGGCGACGCCGTCGGCCGGGCGATCGCGAGCGTCAACGCCGCGGTGCTCGCGGCGACGGTCGCCACCGCGAGCGCGACGAGCGTCGCGGGCGGGTAGGGTCCACGCATATGATCGCCTTCGGGATCTTCCTGATCATCGTCGCCGCGCTGAAGCCCCAGTACCACTCCCTGGGCGCCATCGGCGGCCTCTGCATCATCATCGGCCTGATCCTCGCCGTGCTCGGGACGATCGGGCACGCCGTCGGCGGTCGCCGGCACTATTACTGAGCGGATCGCGCACGCGCGCGGGGCTCCTCGCCACTGAGCGGCTGACCGCCATATTCCTGTGCTACGTTCCCGGACGTCACACGCCGAATCGCGACGCCTCCGGGCGCCGCGAGCGGGGGAACCATTGGGTCGCGCGGTGCGGCCCAGGGGCGAATTGCCGTCACGAGCGGCATAGCGCGCGAGCGCGAGCCCGTCAGCTCACCTCGTAGGCACCGACGACGACGACGATATGTGGGGAGGTCGCGAGCGATGCCGTCCAGCGGCAATTTGCACGTCACGTCACGAGCGCAGGGGTCGACGCAGGTCCTGTCGGTGACCGGCCAGATCGACGTCGCGAACGCCGACGACCTCGCGGCGCAGATCCGCGACGCGCTGTCCGGCGCGCCCGAGACGCTCGTCGTGGACCTCTCGGCGGTCGCGTTCTTCGGCTCCGGTGGGCTCAGCGCGCTGCTGGAGGCCGACGGGCGCGCCCGCGCGAGCGGCTGCCGGCTCGTCGTCATCCCGGGCAACGGCGTCGTGCGCAGCCTGCTGGACCGCACGAAGGCGCAAGAGCGACTGACGATCGCCTCGTGATGATGGTCGCCTCGTGATGATGGTCGCCACCGGCAACGCCTCCGATCCGCAGCGCCCGGCGCAGCAGGCCGTCGAGCTCCCGTGCACGCTCGCGCGCCACGGCGGCTCGCCGATCGTCGCCGAGACGATCGACCTCGGCACGACCGGCATGCGCCTGACGACCGCGCGCCCGCTCGCCGTCGACGAGATGGTCGCCTTCGACCTTCCCGTCCAGGACGCCGACGACCACATCTGCGGCCAGGCGCGTGTCGTGCGCCAGGAGCGCCCGGGCGTCTACGCGCTGCGCTTCGACCGCCTGACGCAGCCGATGTCGCGCTGCCTGCAGGACGTCGTCTCCAAGCTCGCCCACCGCGGAGGCTGACCGACAACGACGAACGGCGCCCGTGAGACGGGCGCCGTCGTGTGCGCAGCGATGTCCTCCGCGACGGGCCTAGGCCCTGGAGATGTTCGCCGAGAACTGCTGGACGAGCGCCTGCAGGACCGCCTGGACGGTGCCCTCGCCCATCGACGCCGCCTTGCCGCTGATGTTCGCCGTGCCCTCGACCGTGCCGCCGTCGCCGCCGATCTGGATCGTCACGGTGCCCTCGGCGTTGCTCTGGCCGCCCTTCTCCTTCGCCTGCGCCTTGACGACGGCGCGCTTGGCGCTCTCATCGGTCTCGACGATCTCGACGGGGCCGCTGAACGTCATCGCCATCGAGCCCATGTTCACGTCGATCTGGGCGTCGGCCTTGGTGGTCCCGTCGGCGTTGAGGACCTTCGCGCCGGGAACGCACGGCACGAGCTTGTTGACGTCGGAGATGACGCCCCAGGCCTGGTCGGGATCCGAGACGGTAAAGGACTCCTTCACCTGCGTGGCCATAGTCAGCTCTCTCCCTTCGTGGCTTCCCTATGGGCGTACCCCGCTGGCGCGAGGCCAATCGCCGGGGCGCCAGGTCCGAAGGCTCGCGGCAGGTACCAGTTCCAGTCGCCGAGGAGCTTCATCGTGGCGGGCAGCAGCACCGCCCGCACGAGCGTCGCGTCGAGCAGGACGGCGACGGCGAGGCCGACCCCCATCTGCTTGAACTCGATCGCACCGAGGGTCGCGAAGACCCCGAAGACCGCGATCATCACGGCCGCCGCGCTCGTGACGACGCCGGCGGTCGACCTGATCGCGTGCGCCACGGCGTCCTCGGTGCGCATCCCGCCCAGGAACGCCTCGCGGATGCGGCTGACGATGAACACGTGGTAGTCCATCGACAGCCCGAAGAGCACGACGAACAAGAACAGCGGCAGCCATGACGTGATGCCGCCGACGGGCTCGAAGCCCAGCAGCGACCGGCCCCAGCCGTGCTGGAAGACGAGCGTGAGCACGCCGTAGGCGGCGCCGACGGACAGGAGGTTCAGCATGATCGCCTTCAGCGGGATGACGAGCGACCGGAACGTCACGAGCAGCAGCAGGAACGCGGCCGCCAGCACGAACCCGAACACGAGCGGCAGATGGGACTTCATCGCGTCGTTGAAGTCCTCCGAGCCGGCGGTGTCGCCGCTGACGTCCACGGTCGTGCCGGGCACGCGCTCGATCGTCGCGGGCACGACGTCGCCGCGCAGTCGCTGCAGCGATGCGAGCGCCGCCTGGCTGTCCTCGCTGCGCATCGGGATGCTGACCTGCGCCAGCGTCTGCGCGGGGTTGACTCGCACGTCGATCGGCTCGTACATGCGGCCGGTCGCGACGGCGGCGCGGCGCAGCTGCGCGATGCCGGCGCGCACCTGCGGCGACGTCACGTCGGCGGCGCGCACGACGACCTCGGCGGGCTCCGTCGTGCCGGGGAACGCGGCCTGCACGCGGTCGTAGGTCCGGCGCACCGGCTGGTCGGCGGGCAGGCCCTCGATCCCCGGGCTCAGGGTGTGCATCCCGAGCGCCGGCAGCGCGAGCGCGACGAGAACGGCGGTCGCGGTGCCCGCCGCGATCGCGGGATGCGCGAGGACGCGGTCCAGGACGAGGCCCCAGACGCGCGAGCGCCCGCCGCCGCGGTGGCGCAGCCGGCCGAGGATCGGGACGCGGCCCTTCTCGGTCCAGCCCTTCTCGCCCAGCCACGACAGCATCGCCGGCAGGAAGGTCAGCGAGCCGATCATGGCGACGGCGACGACCGTCATCGTCCCGACGGCGAAGGAGACGAAGATCGGTGAGCCCGACAGCAGCATCCCGGCCATCGAGATCAGGACGGTGAAGCCGGAGACGACCACCGCGTGGCCGGACGTCGCCGCCGCGGCCTCGAGCGCCGCCTGCGCGCCCTTGCCCGTGTCGCGCTCCTGCATCTCGCGGCGCACGTAGAACATCGAGTAGTCCACGCCCACGGCGAGGCCGATGAGCAGGATGACCGAGCCGATCTGGTCTGTCACCGGCGTGAGCTGGCTGATCGGGCCGATGAGCCCGATCGTGGCGCCGACCGCCGTCAGCCCGAGCAGCAGCGGCAGGCCGGCGGCGACGAGCGCCCCGAAGGCGGCCAGGAGGATGAGCAGCGTCAGCGGGACCGACAGCGACTCCGCGCGCTTGAAGTCGGCATCCAGCGAGGTTCCGAAGGCCTTCTCGGCCGACGCCGAGCCGATCTGCTCGACGCGCAGACCGGGGTGCGCGCGCTGCACGGCGGCGGTCGCTGCAAGCGTCGCGTCCACGCGGTCGATGGCCTCCTCGTCGTCGCCGGCGATCTCAAAGGACAGCAGCGCCGAGCGCCCGTCCTTCGACACCTGTCCGGTCGCACCCGGCGCGTACGGCGAGACGACCTGCTCGACGTGCGGGACCTGCCGCAGCCGCGCCGTCAGCGCCCCCGCGGCTCGCCGCAGGTCGGCGGGCCGCGCGTCCGTTCGAGCCTGCAGCAGCACCTGCTCGCCGGAGGTCTCGCGGAAGCCGGCGGCGTCGACGGCGATGTCGGCGGCGCGCGAGGAGCCGTTGCCCTCCCTCGCGGGCTCGAGCTGCTTGGTGCCGATCATCCCGCCGCCGACGGTCGCGAGGACGACGAAGGCGATCCACCCGAGGATCGCGGTCCTGCGGTGTGTGGCGCTCCAGCGCCCGGCGCGTGCGGCGATGTTGCGAGGTGTCATGACGGCTCCCGTCGTCGAGGTGATCACGTGCGATCACTCTCGGCTGCGGGCGCCGCGAGATCGCTGCGGCGGGCGTGCGGGCGGGGGTGGGGAAGACCCCCGGGTGGGCCCGCCCGTGAGCCCTACTCGAGCTCGTCGAGCGTGCGGCCGCTGAGCACCGAGCGCGGATGCTCGGCGACGACGTCGGAGCCCGGCCGCGCCTCGTCGTCGCGGCGCTTGATCAGCAGCCACTGTGCCTTCGCGCCGGGACGGGTGCGCTGCAGCGCGAAGCCGCCGCGCAGCTTCTCGCCGTGCAGGACGAATACCGCGTGCCCGCGCTGCAGCGCCTCCGGCCACGGGACGCGTCCTCCCTGCTCGTAGCCGCCGCGATCCCAGACGATCACGCGGCCGTCGCCGGCCGTGCCCTCGAAGGTGTTGTGTCCCGTCCCGTGGTCGCCCACCTCGACCGCGAGCCGCTTGACGGCCGGATCGAGGGACGGGCCCTTCGGGACGGCCCAGGAGCGCATGACGCCGCCGACCTCCAGACGCAGGTCGAAGTGATGCGCGGTCGCGGCGTGCTCCTGGACGACGAAGACGCCGGCGTCGACCCCGCGGATCGCGAACTGCTCGTGGCCCTCGACCTTGGCGCGCTGCAGCTCGACCGCGGCGCCCCCGTCGCGCAGGGATGCCGCGAGCGCGTCGACGGCGTGCGCGGTCCCCTCGGCGTGGACGCGGACCGCCCCGTCGTCGTCACAGCGCGCCCAGCCCATGACGCCGAGCTCGCGCGCCCGTCCCGCTGCCGTCGCGCAGAAGGCGGCGCCGAGCGCGTCGCCGCGCACGACGGCGCGGATCGCCACCGCCCGCTCAGCCAAGGCCCGAGCGCAGGAAGGCGAGGACGGCCAGCACGCGCCGGTGGTCGTCGTCGCTGGACGGCAGGTCGAGCTTGGCGAAGATGTTGCGCACGTGCTTCTCGACGGCGCCGCCGCTGACGACGAGCGCCCGCGCGACCGCCGCGTTGGAGCGGCCCTCGGCCATGAGCTCGAGCACCTCGCGCTCGCGCGGCGTCAGCGCGCCGAGGGCGTCGTCGCCGCCGCCCGCGGTCCGGGCGCGCATGAGCTCGGCGACGACCTCGCGGTCCAGCGCCGTGCCGCCGGCGGCGACGCGCTCGACGGCCTCGATGAACCCGCGCACGTCGCCGACGCGCTCCTTGAGCAGATAGCCGACGCCCGCCTCGCCGGAGGCCAGCAGCTCGGCGGTGTAGACGGGCTCGACGTACTGCGACAGGATCAGCACGCCGAGGCCCGGGTGGCGCCTGCGCGCCTCGATCGCCGCGCGCAGGCCCTCGTCGCTGAAGGTCGGCGGCAGGCGCACGTCGACGATCGCGACGTCGGGCTTGTGCCCGGAGACGATGCGCTCCAGGCCCGGGCCGTCCTCGGCCTGGGCGACGACGTCGATCCCGTTCTCGCGCAGCAGCGCGACGATCCCCGCGCGCAGGAGCGCGAGGTCCTCGACGATCACGGCGCGCATGGCAGCTCCGCGCGCACGGTCGTCCCGCCGCCGGGCGGGCTCGTGACCTCGAGCGTCCCGTCCAGCGCCTCGACGCGGTGGCGCAGGCCGGTCAGCCCGCCGCCGTCCGGGTCGGCCCCGCCGGGCCCCTCGTCGGCGACCTCGACGACGAGGTCCTCGCCGGCGCGGAAGACGCGGACCCTGGCCGCCGCGCCGCCGGCATGCTTGGCGACGTTCGTCAGCGCCTCGGCGGCGACGAAGTACGCCGCGGTCTCGACGACCGGCAGCGGGCGCCGGTCGGGGTCGGCGTCGACCGTCACCGGGATCGCGGAGCGGCGCCCGAGCGCCTCGATCGCGGCGGCCAGGCCGCGGTCGGCGAGGATCGGCGGCGCGATCCCGCGGGCGAGGTCGCGCAGCTCGGCGATCGCCAGGCCGGCGTCCTCGCGGGCGCCGCGCAGGAGCGCCGCGAGCTCGGGCTGGTCGGCGACGCGCTCCTCGGCGCGGCCGAGCTGCATCGTCAGCGATACGAGGCGCGCCTGGGCGCCGTCGTGCAGGTCGCGCTCGATGCGCCGCAGCTCGGCGGCCTGGACGTCGAGCGCGCCGCGACGCGTGCGCGTCAGCACGTCGACGCGCTCGACGAGCGCCTGCTCGCGCGCCCACGGCAACCGGTCTCGGAAGACGAGGGCCGCACGTGCCGCGATCGCCGTGCCCATGCCGAGCATCGGCCAGAACGGCCAGAGGTAGCCGCCGCCGGCCAGCGCCCACACGACCCAGCAGACGGCTGCGACGAGGCCGGCGAGCTCCGCTTTCACGCGCAGCGCCGCGACCTGGTCCCCGCGTGCCTGCCTGCCGCGCTGCGCGAGGACGTGCAACGCGACGGTGATCGCGAGGCCGAGCCAGGTCCAGACCGGCCAGAAGTAGCCCAGGCCGGTGGCGGCCCAGATCATGGCCAGCACGGCGCCGAGGAGCAGCGCGAAGGAGACGTGCAGGCCGAGCGGCAGCGCGAGCGAGAAGGCAGGCTCGCCGGGCGCCGGCGCCGGCGCGGCGGTGTCGCTCGTCGCGGGCTCGGGTCCGGTCGGCGTCAACAGGAGGCGCATGATGGCGATCTCGGCGATCGTCAGGGCGCGGACGACAGCGCCCGTCACGGGCACGAGCGCCAGCCCGACGGCGGCGGCGGCGAGCGCACGCGGCAGCGAGTCGATGTTCCAGACGCCGACGTCGGCGGCGTCGGGCAGCGACCAGTACCAGGCGGGGAGCGTCACGAGCCCGGCGACGCAGCTCCACAGGACCACCGCGAGCCCCGACAGCGGGATCACGACGATGCCCGCCAGACCCGTCCAGGCGAAGTCGCGCCAGGTCGTGCGGTCGCCGAGCAGCGCGTACAGCCGCGTGCGTCCAGCGGTCGCCCGCGGCCGGCGCGTAGCGCTCGGCGATCGGAGCACCGAGCACGATCGCGGCGCGACGGCGCTCCAGGCGCGCGAACCAGCGGCAGGCCAGCAGCGTGGCGAGCGCGAGGACGAGCCCGATGTACGTGATCGCGAGGCCGAGGCTCAGCGGCACGCCCGTCCACCACAGCACGAGGCCGACGTTCGCCGTGACGAAGCCGGCGAGGTGGAACAGCAGGTCGCGCGCACCAGCGCGACGCGATCGAGGTGGGCACAGGCACGGCGGACGACATGCGCAGAGCATCGTCGCAGCGGCGGGCGCCCGCAATGACGCTCTCCGGTGCATCGGGGGTGGGGTGAACCCCCCGGCGGAGGAGGGGCTCGGCGACCTGCGCTAGAGGTACGCCCCGTTGGGCAGGTAGGGCGCCATCGGGCCGAGCTCGCCGCGGACGAACACCGGGCCGTCGAGCCCGAGCGCGAGGCCGGCCTCCAGCCCCGGGCCGATCGCCCACTGCTGGTCGGCGGTGACGAAGTCGTAGCTCACGGTGGCGCCGGGCGGCCCGCTCTGAAACGAGCCCCACAGGAGGTCCTGCGCGGCGGACTCGCCCGTCGCCGCCAGCAGCATCGGCGAGCCCTCGTGCACGCACGCGAAGCCCTCGCCCTCCAGGACGAGCAGCTTCGCCCCCGGGCGGGCGAGCAGCACCGGCAGGTCGCGCATGTGCGACGCCCCGCGGACGTGGCGCGACGCGGCCTCGATCGTCTCCGCGTCGGCGGCGAGATCGCCGGGCCGGCAGCGCAGCGACGCCGGCGCACGGCTCGGGTTCCAGGCGCCGGAGAGGTAGACGGACGGCCGCAGACGGTACCCGGCGCTGCGCGCGTAGCGGCGCATCGCCGCCGGGTGCTTCGTCGAGAGGATGATGCCGCCCGCCGTCCTGGCCCCGTACTCCAGCGCGGGCTCATAGAGGCGCGTGCCGATTCCCTTGCCCTGCAGCTCGGGCAGCAGCGCGAAGAGGCTGAAACCCCAGACGTCCTCGCGGATGAGGCCGATCGCCGTCCCGACGACCTGCCCGTCGTGCTCGGCGACCCAGCAGCCGCCGGGGTCGGTCTCCTGCAGATGCCCGACGCGGGCCTGAGCCCCGGCGGTGCGGGAGGCGTCCTCCTCGGCGGTCAGCTCCTCGGGATAGAGCTGGTCCAGCGCGGTCCGCGCCGCGGCGGCGGCTGCGGGCACGTCCCCCGGCAGCAGCGGGCGGATGGTGACGTCGGAGGAGGAGACGGTGGCGGCCATCAGGGGAGCCTAGATGGCCGGTCGCGCAACGCAGAACGGCCCGCCGAGGCGGGCCGTTCGCGAAACCTGCGACGGCGCGGGCTAGATCGTCTGCACGTTCCCGGCGCTGGGGCCCTTGGGGCCCTGCTCGGGGTCATACGAGACCTTCGCGCCCTCGGCGAGCGACTTGAAGCCGCTGCCCTGGATGGCGGAGTGGTGGACGAACAGGTCCTTGGTCTCGTCGTCGGGCGTGATGAAGCCAAAGCCCTTGTCGTCGTTGAACCATTTGACGGTTCCGGTTGCCATGTGTGTTCCCTCCCGGGGGATATGTGGTGCAACGAAACGCGGGAGGTGCTGTAGGCAACAACTACGAACGCTGGCACTACCTCGTCGAGCCCGATGCCCGACGTACCCGACCATTGTAGGGGTTCAGCCGGCCCGAGCGCCGGCGAGCTCGAAGGCAACGGCGATGCGCTCCAGGCCGCGCAGCCGCATCCCGGGCTCCGCGACGTGGCTCGTGAGCATGAGCTCGTCGGCTCCGCTGCGCTCGGCAAGCTCGAGCAGACCCGACCTGACGGTCTGCGCCGAGCCGGCGATCGGGCGCGCGAGCGCCTCGTCGACGGTTGCGCGCTCGGCCGCCGAGAGGCGCGCGACGAGCGTCGCCGCCTCGGCGACGGAGGGAATCGGTGCCGGGCGGCCCTGGCGCAGGCGCAGCATCGAGATCGCGCCCGGGAGCGCGAGCCGGGCGGCGTCCTCGTCGTCCTCGCCGACGACGATCCCGGCGGCGACGATCACCCGCGGCGCGTCGAGCAGCTCGGATGGCTCGAACAGCGCGCGGTAGAGCTCGAGCGCGGGCTCGGTGAAGTGGGGGTGAAAGTGATGGGCGAAGACGAACGGCAGCCCGAGCGCCGCCGCGATCCGCGCGCCGCCGTCCGTCGAGCCGAGCATCCACAGCTCCGGGACGGTGTGCTCGCCGGCGACGGCGCGCATCCCGCCGTAGCCGTTGGCGAGATGCCCGCGCAGCTGTGCGAACTGCTCCTCGAAGAGCTCGGGCGACGTGCTGCGCAGCGCCATCGCCGTGCGCAGGTCGGTTCCCGGCGCACGGCCGAGGCCGAGGTCGATGCGGCCCGGGTGCAGCGCCTCGAGCATCCCGAAGCGCTCGGCGACCGCCAGCGGGGCGTGGTTGGGGAGCATCACGCCGCCGGAGCCGACGCGGATGCGCTCGGTGCGCGCCGCGAGGTGCGCGATCAGCACCTCCGGCGCGGTCGACGCGACCGAGGGGATGTTGTGATGCTCGGCCACCCAGAAGCGCCGGAAGCCCAGGGCGTCGGCGCGGCGGGCCAGCGCCGTCGTCTCGGCGAGCGCGTCGGCCGCGCGGGCGCCCTCGGCGATCGGGGCGAGGTCCAGAATCGAGAGGGGCATGCTCATCCCCTCCAATGTAGGCCGCGGCGCTACGCGGCCTTCGACCTGGCCTTGGCCTTCGGCCTGGGCGCGGGCTCGGCCGGCGGCATGAGCTCGGCGAGCGCCTCCGCCAGCCAGCCCATCAGCAGCGCGACGTCGGGCATCTGCTCGCGGTCGGCGACGATGCCGAAGTCGAGGTGGCCGCAGTAGCTCATGACCGTGATGTTCAGCCCCATGCCGTCGGTGATGACCGACACCGGGTAGTTCGCCTCCAGGCGCGCGCCGGCGAGGTACAGCGGGAACTGCGGGCCCGGGACGTTGGAGATGACGAGGTTCCACACCGGCCGGCCGGGCCGGCTCGTCGCGATACCGAAGGTCAGCCGCGCAGCGCGCGAGAAGATGGCGGGCGGGACGAAGTGGTTGGCGTCGGCGAGCAGGCTTGCCGGCAGTGCCTTGTGGCGCTGCTTCATGTCGCCCAGCGCATCGTGGGTCTTGCGCAGCCGCACGACGGGATCGGGCTCGTCGGTGAACAGCGGCGCGCCCATGAGCATGATCCGGTTGCCGTACGTCCCGATCTGCTCCTCGGTGCGGACGGACACCGGGATCTGCGCGACGAGGGGATCGGCGGGGAGGTCGTCGTGGGCCTGCAACCAGCGCCGGACCGCCCCGGCGCACAGCGTGACGATGACGTCGTTGACCGTGACGCCGTGGGCGTTCTTGACCTTCTTGACGTCCTCCAGCGAGAGCTGGCCGAAGGCGAAGCGCCGGTGCGCGGAGACGCGGCCGCTGAAGAGCGTCTTCGGGGCGAGGAGGCGGTCCTGCAGCTCGAAGGCGGCCTCGCCGCGGTCGAGCACGCGCGCTGCACGGTTGACGAGCCGGCCGAGCTCGGCCGCGCCCGGGATCGCGCTGAACTGCGTCTCCTCGAGGTTCGGCAGCGTCGTGTGCAGCGCGCTGAGCGCGCGCCAGGGATAGCGCGCCGCGCCCAGGACGCCGCGGGCGAGCATCCCGACCGGGCCCGGCACGAGCTCGTTGTCGCCCCAGGTCGCGGGCGTCTGCACCTCGCGGATCTCCGGCGTGAGGTCCAGCAGCAGCCCGAGGATCTCCGCGCCCGACATCCCGTCGATGACGGCGTGGTGGATCTTCGTGAGCATCGCCGTGTGACCCGACCGCAGGCCGCTGACGAGATAGAGCTCCCACAGCGGCTTGGACCGGTCCAGCGGGCGCGAGACGATCCGCGCGACCTGCTCGGCGAGCTGCTCGTCGCTGCCCGGCGCGGCCAGGCCGATCTCGCGCACGTGGAAGTCCAGGTCGAAGTCGATGTCGTCGACCCAGTAGGGGTAGTCGAGGCCCAGCGGCACCTCCTGCAGGCGCCAGCGCAGCGGGGGCAGCAGCGGCAGGCGGTCGGTGATGAGCGCCTGCACGTCGGCGAGCGTGAGCGTGCCCGTCGCCGTGGTCGACGTGTCGAGGATCGCGACGCTCGCGACGTGCCCGCTCTGCCGCGGGGTCTCGAGCGCGAGGAACTGGGAGTCGAGGCTCGTGAGCTGGCGCATCGTGGTGCCCGAACGATATGCCCGGACGCTCAGGCGCTGGTCGCCGGCGCCGCCGCGCTCGGTGTGTCGGGGCCCGCGGCGAGCGGGCTGGCGTCCGAGCGCTCGGCCTCCGCGAGCTCCTGCGCGGAGACGTTCAGCGGGTGGTGGCACGCCGCCAGATGGCCGTTGGGGTAGCGCGTGAGCGGCGGCTGGATCGTGCGGCAGACGTCGGTCGCACGCGGGCAGCGGGGATGAAAGACGCAGCCCGACGGCGGGTCGATCGGGTTCGGCGGCTCTCCGCTGACCACGCTGCGGGTGCGCTCGCGGTTGCGGCGCGGATCGGGGATCGGGATCGCCTCGAGCAGGGCCGCCGTGTAGGGGTGGATCGCCTTGGTGTAGAGCTCTTCCGCGGGCGAGACCTCCATGAGCTTGCCGAGGTACATCACGGCGATCCGGTCGGAGACATGGCGCACGACGCTGAGGTCGTGCGCGACGAAGAGGTACGTCAGGCCGCGCTCGTCCTGCAGCTCGTCGAGGAGGTTGACGATCTGCGCCTGCACCGACACGTCGAGCGCGGAGACGGGCTCGTCGAGCACGATGAGGCGCGGCTCGAGCGCGAGCGCCCGCGCGATCCCGATCCGCTGGCGCTGTCCGCCGGAGAACTCGTGCGGGAAGCGGTTGACGTGCTCGCGCGCGAGCCCGACGCGGTCCAGCAGCTCCAGGACTCGCCGGTCGGCCTCGCCCTGGTCGATGCCGTGGCGGCGCATCGGCGTGCCGATGATCTGCCCCACGCGCTTGCGCGGGTTCAGCGACGCGTACGGATCCTGGAAGACCATCTGCATCCGGCGCCGCATCGGCTCGAGCTCGCGGCGCGAGGCCTTGGAGATGTCGCGGTCGCGGAAGCGGATGGTGCCGTCCGTGGGCTCCACGAGGCGCATGATCGTGCGCGACAGGGTGGACTTGCCGCAGCCCGACTCGCCGACGAGCCCGAGCGTCTCGCCCTCGCGCAGCTCGAACGTGACGTCGTCGACGGCATGCACGCGCGCGACCTCGCGGTCGAACAGCAGGCCCTTCTTGATCGGGAAGTGCAGCTTGACGTGCTGCACCTCCAGCAGCGGGGTCTCGCGCAGCTCGCTCACGGCGCCGCGACCTTCGCGCCGAGGCCGATCTCGTCGGGCGCGATCTCGCGCAGATCCTGCTTGTGCTCGTACGCCAGCCAGCAGCGGTCGGTGTGGTCGGCGACGCCCGGCCCGGCGGGGCCGCGCAGCTCCAGCGGCGGGATCTTCGTGCACTCGGCGAACTCGTGCGGGCAGCGCGGGCGCAGGTGACAGCCCACCGGGCGGTCCGACAGCGACGGCGGCAGGCCGGCGATCGTCGGCAGGCGCTTGGGACGCGGGCGGTCCATGCGCGCGATCGACCCGAGCAGGCCCCAGGTGTAGGGATGGCGGGGGTCGTAGAAGATCTCGTCGAGCGTGCCGTGCTCGACGATCCGCCCGGCGTACATGACCGCGACGCGGTCGGCGATGTCGGCGACGACGCCGAGGTCGTGGGTGACGAGGATGAGCGCCGCGTTGGTCTGCTCGCGCAGCTCGCGGAAGCGCTCGAGGATCTGGGCCTGGATCGTCACGTCCAGCGCGGTCGTCGGCTCGTCGGCGATGAGGATCTTCGGATCGCAGGACAGCGCGAGCGCGATCATCACGCGCTGTCGCATGCCCCCGGAGAACTCGTGCGGATAGGAGTCGACGCGCTCGCGGGCGCGCGGGATGCCCACGCGCTCGAGCAGCGCGATCGTGCGGTCGCGCGCGTCGGCGTCGGAGATCTGCTCGTGGGCGTGGATCTGCTCGGCGATCTGGTGGCCGATGCGCTGGACGGGGTTCAGCGCCGCCATCGCATCCTGGAAGACCATCGCGATCTCCTTGCCGCGGATCTTCTGCATCGCCTCGTCGGAGGCGCCGATCAGCTCGGTGTCGCCGTAGTGCGCGGTTCCGCCGAAGTGCGCGTTGGACGAGCGCGTGAGGCCCAGGAGCGTCATCGCCGTCACCGACTTGCCGCAGCCCGACTCGCCCACGACGGCGAGCACCTCGCCCGCGTGCAGATCGAACGACACGCTGTCGACGGCCTGCACGGTGCCCTCGTCGGTGGCGAACGAGACGGCGAGGTCGCGCACGTCCAGGATCGGCTCGCGCGTCGTCACGACAGCCGGATCCGCGGGTCCAGCGCGGCGTAGAGGATGTCGACGACGGTGTTGAGCAGCACGACGAAGAACGCGCCGAACATGACGATCGCGAGGACCGGCGGGATGTCGAGCTGCCCGACCGATTCGGCGGCGTACTGCCCGACGCCCTGGAGGTCGAAGACCGTCTCGGTCAGGATCGCGCCGCCGCCGATGACCGCGGCGAAGTCCAGGCCCCACAGGGTCACGATCGGGATCATCGAGTTGCGCAGGACGTGGCGCACGAGCACCTGGCGCTCGGAGAGCCCCTTGGCGCGCGCGGTGCGCACGTAGTCGTCGTTGATCGTGTCCAGGACGTTGGAGCGCAGCACGCGCGAGTAGACGCCGATGAACAGCAGCGACAGGGCCGTCCACGGCAGGATCAGGTGGTACAGCCAGTCCAGCGGGTTCTCGGTCAGCGGCACGTAGCCGCCGTTGGGGAAGATCTTCCACTTGAAGCCGAGGTAGTAGTTCATGAGCGCGCCGATCCAGAACACCGGCATGGATATGCCGATCAGCGCGAGCACCGTGAGGAAGCGGTCGGCGAACCGACCCGCCTTCACCGCCGTGTAGAGGCCGATCGCGACGGCGAACGCCATCCACATGATCGCGGCGCCGATCGCCAGCGAGAACGTGCGCGGGATGTCCTGGATGATCTCCCTGTCGACGTCGACCTGGGTCGAGTAGGAGATGAGGTCGCCGGTGAAGATCTTCTCCATCGTCTTGACGTACTGGACGTAGATGGGCTTGTCGAAGCCCCATTGGCCGCGGATCGCCTCCAGCTGCTCGGGCGTCTGGTTGCGGCCGGCCAGGCGCACGGCGGGGTCGCTGTTGGGGATGACGTTGAAGATCGAGAACGTCACGATCGAGATCGCGAACAGCACCGCGAACATCGCGATCAGTCGCCTGACGACGAAGCGCCCCACGCCTGGACCTAGCCCTGGGCGCGCACCTTGGCGCGCGGGTCGAAGGCGTCACGGACGCCGTCACCGAAGACGTTCAGCGACAGCACCGTCAGGACGAGCATGACCCCGGGCACGATCGTCTGATGCGGCGCGGTGACGATCCGCTGGATGCCCTCGCCGAGGATCGTTCCCCAGGACGGGTTGGGCGGCCGCACGCCGGCGCCGAGGAACGACAGCGCCGCCTCCAGCCCGATCGCGTTGACGACCATGAGCGGGAAGAACACGACGATCGTCGAGACGAGGTTGGGCAGGATCTCGGAGAACATGATCTGCGGCGAGCTCGCGCCCATCGCGCGCGCGGCCTCGACGAACTCCTTCTCGCGCAGGGCGAGGACCTGCCCGCGCAGCGGCCGTGCCATGTAGGGCACCTGGACGACGGCGATGATGAGGATCGGTATGAGCTTGGAGTCGCCCTCGATGTGGATCGGGCCGATCTTCAGCCCCCCGAGCGCCAGCGCGGTGCCGAGCGCGAGGCCGAGCAGCAGCGGCGGGAAGGCCCACAGGATGTCCAGGGACCGCGAGATGATCGTGTCGGCCCAGCCGCGGAAGAAGCCGGCGAGCGTGCCGAAGAGGATCGACAGCAGGACCGTGCCGATCGCGGCGCCGGCGCCGATCAGCAGCGATGTGCGCCCGCCGTAGAGCAGGCGGACCGCGATGTCGCGGCCGTTGCCGTCGGCGCCGAGGAAGAAGCGCCCGCCCCAGGTCGGGCCGATCGGGATGCCGTCGGGGGAGACGACGTCCTTGAGCTGGCCGCCGACCCGCACCTGGTCGGTGAGGTGGTTCTTGAAGGGGTCGGTGTGCGCGACGTGGTCGGCGTACAGCGGCGCGGCCAGGCACAGCAGCACGATGAACACGAACAGGCCGGCGAATGCCAGCGCGAGCTTGTTGCGCCGCAACCGGCGCAGCGCGAGCTTCCACGGACCCAGGCCCGCGACGCGGTCGCGCGGGTCCTCGCCGGCCAGGACGCCGGGATCGCCGAAGGACAGCTCGGTTGCGGGCTCGGTGGCCATCTGCGCTTTTCAGTCTCCACCACGCGCCGACCGGGAGGGCGCAGATGTGCCCTCCCGGCTGCGGCGTGCAGGCGCTACTTCAGGCAGAACTGCAGCCAGTCGGTCTTGTAGACCGGGCCGATGCCGTTGCAGCTGTCGATGTCGATCCTCTCCGAGAAGAAGTTCGACGACAGCTCGTTGCCGTAGACGGCGATGTCGGCGTTGTCGACCAGGGCTTTGTCGACCTTCGCCCACTCCGCGGCGACGGACTTCGGGTCCTGTGAGTTGAGCTTCGCCAGGGCGGAGTCGACCGCCGGGTTGCTGGAGAACTGGAAGTTGAACGTCGGCGAGGACGCCAACGCCGCCTTCGACGCGTTGGGCTCGAAGAAGTCGGCCGGGTGCGGGAAGTCCGAGAACCAGTCGGTGAACCCGATCTGGGCCTTCGTCTTCTTCAGCCCGATCGTCCCGAAGTACACCTGCTGGTCGAGGATCTTCGTCTTGGCCTTGAACCCGATCTGGTTGAGCAGGTCGCGCAGGTAGTCGGCGATCGCCGGCCGCGGATCCTTCGTGTTGGCCCACACGGTGACGTTCATCCCGGCGTCGCCGGACTGCTGGACGAGCTGCTTGGCCTTGGCGATGTCGCCCGGGCCGTTGGGATCGCCGTACGGGCACGGGTCGATCTTCTCGTAGCCGTTGCCGGCGTAGCCGGGCGGCAGGAAGTTGCACGACGGCTGCAGGCGCCCGCCGAAGATCCGGTTCAGCGCGCGGCTGTCGATCGCGTAGTTGACCGCCTGGCGCACCTCGAGCTTGTCGAACGGCTTCGTCGTCTCGTTCATGAAGAACCAGTACGTGTTCGGCGGGTTGGGGGCCAGCCGGAAGCGGTCGGCGTACTTCGCCTTGACGAGCGGCAGGTCGTCGCCCGCCGGGTCCTCGGTCGTGAAGTCCAGGCGGTTGGCGATGATGTCCTGCGTGATCTTCGTGACCGTGCCCTTGGTCACCGTGATCTTGTCGACCTTCGGCGCCGGGGTGCTCTCGGTGGCCGTGAAGTTCGGGTTCTTCGTCAGCGTGAACTGGCGCGTCGGGTTCTGGATCGAGATCTGGAACGGGCCGGCGCCGGGAATCGAGCCGTCGTTGGTCGCCTTGTCGGGGGACTTCGCGGCCGGCGTGGGGGCGCCGCTCACGAGCGCGATCGCGAAGAGGAACTTCGTGTCGGCCTTCGTGAGCTTGACGGTGATCTCACCGGTCTGGTCGTCGGACGTGATGCCCGAGATGTCGCCCTTCATCGACTTGCCCTTGACGAACTCATCCATGCCGGCGATGACGTCCGTGAACGACGAGAACGGGCCGCCGAGGAGGTGCAGGCGCTTCTGGGTGTTCTCGAAGTCGCTGGCCTTGACAGCCGTGCCGTCGGAGTACTTGATGCCCGGCCGCAGCTTGAAGGTGTAGGTCGTGCCGTCGCCGGAGACCGTCGGCATCGCCTCGGCGACGCCGGGGACGAGGTCGTTCTGCCCTGCGCCGCTGACGTGCTTGTAGGTGACGAGGCCGGTGTAGACGCCCTGGAGCGCCTGGTTGGCCTGCGTCGTCTGGATCATCACGGGGTCGTAGGCGTCGGGCATCGAGCTGCCGATCTTGACCTCGCCGCCGGTCTTGCCGCCGCCGCCGGAGGAGCTGCTGCTGCTCCCGTTGTCGTCGCTGCTGCCGCAGGCGGCCACACCGAACGCAGTGAGTGCCGTCATCGCTCCGACGGCGAAAAGCTTTCCGACTCTGCTCATCGAGACGCTCCTCCTGTTGTGGCAGTTGCCACATTCAACCCGCTGTTGCGGCGCAACCCTACTCCAACGTTTGTCATGTAGACGCACTCGTTTGTCATGTAGACGCACTCGTACAGATGCCCGTGTTGGCGCCTTCGCGCTGGACCGAGCATCCGCAGGAGGCCAATCCCCCGCGAACGTCCCGCGAAACTCGCAACGACCGCGTGCGCCCGGCGACGCCCTCGGGCGCGGCGAGGACCGTGACGCCCGCGCTCGCCCGCGTCGTCAGGCTGACAGCTCGGGGAGGACGCGCGCGGACGCCGCGACGCCGAGCGCCCCGGGCTCGATCCCCACGATCCGCGCGATCCTCGTGCGCGCCTCGCCGGCGTCGGCGGCGGGCACGTTCTTGACCAGCAGCGGCGGCGGCCCCTCGTAGTCCTTGGCGCGGCCCCCTGCGACGAGGACGCCGTCGATCGCCTCCAGCTCGGCCCGGGCGCCGGGGTCGATCTCGTGCTGGTCGGGGATGCCGACGATCCACAGCTGCCGGTAGCCGTGTCCCGTGTCCAGCGCCTGGTGCACGCGCTCGACGCTCAGCCCGTAGCGCCCGGCGATCGCCGGGGCGTCGGCGCGGTCGAAGTCGCCGGGATGCGTGCCGATGTGGCGCGCGGCGTCGGACTTCGCGAGGTCGCAGAGGTCCATGAGGAACTGCTCGAGGTCGGCCTCCCCCCGGACGGGCACGTCGAAGCCGAACTGCAGGATCGACCGGCCGCTCTGGCCCTTGGGCCATGCGAAGCGGCCGCCGGGCACGTGGTGGTCGAGGAGGTAGCGCATCTGGAAGATCCCGCGGTCGGCACCCGCGTCGGCGTAGGCGGCGAGGGCCTCGAGCGCCGCGGCGCTGCTGAGGTGGCGGTCGTCGGCGCGCTCGGCGGCGGTCGCCCGGTGCCACGCGGCCTGCTCGCGCAGGTGGTCGGAGAGGGCGTTCATCGCGGGCGATGACGGCCGAAGTGGCGCCAGAGCAGGAAGCCGATCGCCGCCGCCGCCACGAGGCCGACGCCCACGATGCCGACCGTGCGGAAGACCTTCTCCGCCGTCGGGCCGAGCCAGTACGCGAGCAACCCGACCGAGGTCGCCCAGGCGATGCCGCCCAGCGCGTTCCAGAACAGGAACCTGCGCCACTGCATGTGGTTGATGCCCGCCAGCCAGGACGCCGCGATGCGCAGGCCGGCGACCCAGCGGCCCAGGAAGACCGCCTTGGGGCCATGGCGCTCGAAGAACGGCTCGCCGTGCTTGATGATCCCGCGGCGGTAGTCCTCCAGGAAGCCCGGGCGCTCGAGCAGGCGCCGCCCGCCGGTCCGGCCGATGACGTAGCCGATGTTGTCGCCGAGGATCGCCGCGACGGCCGCGATCGCGATGACGTACTCGATGTGCACTTTGCCGTCGCTTGCCAGGATGCCGGCAGCGATCAGCGCGGTCTCGCCGGGCACGGGCACGCCGCTGGACTCCGTCGCCACGAGGGCGAAGAGCGCCCAGTACGCGACGCGGGCATTGATCTCGAGGAAGGCCGGCAGGATCCGCGGATCCTGTCGTAGTCGGGCGCGCGAGGCGCCCGCCCCTCGACGTAAGGACCGCGGCCACCGCGACACGTACCCGGTGGCCGCGCTGCGCGGAGCCACCAACGAGGAGGACGCTACCCATGGCCATCGCCGGCCCCGTCGCGCCGCTGGTTTGCATGATCGACCGCCCGGCCGCCGAGCGCGCGGTCCGCGACCTGCTCGTCGCGCTCGGTCGCGACGTGGACGACGAGGGCCTGCTCGAGACGCCGCGGCGGGTCGCCGCGGCGTTCACCGAGCTGCTCACCCACGAGCCGTTCGAGCTGACGACGTTCGACAACGATGCCGGGTACGACGAGCTCGTCGTGGTGCGCGAGATCCCGTTCCATTCGCTGTGCATGCACCACCTGCTGCCGTTTCACGGCGTGGCACACGTCGCCTACCTGCCCGGGGACCGGATCATCGGGCTCTCCAAGCTCGCCCGCGTCGTCGAGCTGTTCGCCCGCGAGCTGCAGCTGCAGGAGCGCCTCACGATGCAGATCGCCGAGTGCCTGCAGGACCATCTGCAGCCCAAGGGCGTCGGCGTCGTCATCGAGGCCGAGCATCTGTGCATGTCGCTGCGCGGCGTGCAGAAGGCCGGGACGCGGACGACGACCTCCGCGCTGCTCGGGATCCTGCGCGACGACGCGCGCACGCGGCAGGAGTTCCTGTCGCTCGTGCGCGGCTGACGTAAGAACGGCGGCGCGCCGGACGCTGACATCGTGATGAGCAACACGCGATCGGACAGGACGGGCCCGCCGCCACCGAGCGCGATCGGCGACTGGCGCACGCGCCGCCTGGCCGCCGCCGGCTTCGAGCCGCGCGTGGCGGCCGAGCTCGCGCGCGAGCCCGAGGTCGACCTGCACGCACTGCTCGTCCTACTCGACCGCGGCTGCCCGCCGCCGCTCGCGGCCCGGATCCTCGCCCCGCTGCGCGCCGCGCCGCGGTCGCCCTGATGGCGCCCGGTGGCGGTACCGTCCCGCCGGTGGCGGGCGAGCACACGGCAAGTCATCCGCCGGCCGACCGGCTGGATGCGGAGTCGCGGCGCTGGGTCGACGACCTCGGCGGCGGCGGCCGCGCCCATGAGGACGCCCTCCTGCGACTGCACGAGCTGCTGCTGCGCGCGGCCCGCTTCGAGATCTCGCGCCGGCGGCACGCCCTGTCGCACCTGCGCGGCGGCGATCACGACGATCTCGCCCAGCAGAGCGCCGACGACGCGCTCGTCGCGATCCTTCGCAAGCTCGACGACTTCCGCGGCGACAGTCGCTTCACCACGTGGGCCTACAAGTTCGCGCTCTACGAGGCCGCCGTGAAGCTGCGCCGCCGCACCTGGCAGGAACGCGAGCTGCCGCTGGAGCCCGAGACCTGGTCGCTCATGGCGGCGGCGGGCGCATCGCCCTCAGAGCACGCGGCCGAGAGCGAGCTGCTGGCCGCGCTGCAGGTCGCGATCGCCGAGGGGCTGAGCGCACACCAGCGCGACGTGCTCGTCGCGATCACGCTCAACGGCGTGCCGATCGACGTCCTCGCCGAGCGCCTGAACACGACCCGCGGCGCCCTCTACAAGACGCTGCACGACGCGCGCCGCAAGCTGCGCCGGCGCCTCGCCGATGGCGGCTTCGAGATCGAGGTGACGACATGAGCGCGCACGCCGAGCTCATCGCCGCGCTGCTCGGCCCCGCCGGGCCGGAGCTCACCTGCGAGGCCTGCTTCGACGAGCTGGACCGCTACGTCGACCTCGAGCTCGGTGGCGCCGATGCCGTCGCCGCGGTGCCCGGGATGCGCGAGCATCTCGCGGGCTGCCCGGCCTGTGCGGACGACCACGCGACCCTGCGCGCGTACGTCCGCGCGAGCGTGCCGTAGCGCCGGTCAGCCGGGCTGACGTCGCGGTGCGCGCGGGAGAGCGCCCGCGGCCGGGCTCGCGCGGCACCCCCGCAGCGCCTCCCAGCCGACCCACAGGCCGCCGGCCAGCGCGGCGAGCATCTCGATCCAGGAGCCGGCGTCGAGGTGGCGGTCGGCGTAGGGGTCGCTGAACATCGACCAGTGGGGGGCGAGGTGGACCGCGACGAAGCCCAGCGCCGTCGCGAGGCCGATGACGCCCGCGAACTGCGCCGCGTTGCGCGTGCCGCGCACCACGAGCGCGAGGGCCACGAAGACGGCGACCGTGCCGAGCAGCCCCGGCAGGCTCGCGACGAGACCGAGCTGCTCGTCGCCCGGCTGGCGCAGCACATGGTCGGCGACGTGCCCCGCGAGCAGCGCGGCAAGGGCGGTGGTCGCGATGAGCAGCCGGCGCACGAGGGCTCCTACGGTAGCCGCGCGCCGGCGGACGCCTCGTCTGTGACGATGGGCGCCATGAGCCGCCGCGATCTCGCGCACGTGATGTCGGCGCTGTGGAAGCTCGCGGGCGGCGAGGCGGGCGTGGCGGTCGACGTCGGCGCCGTCGAGGAGGCCATCGGCAGAGGGCGCGGCGACATGCGCACGGGGCTGAACCTGCAGTCGCTCGCGGCCGACGGCATCGTCGCGGAGGTGGAGGGTGGCGCATGGGCGCTGACGCCCTCCGGAGTGGCGCAGATCGCGGAGGATCGCGAGCTCTCGGACCGCTGAGGCCCCAGAAGGCGGGAAGGCGCCTGGTAGGGTGAACGGACACGGAGCATTCGCTGCTCCCGTACGCGACGCTCGTCGCAGCACGGAGGATTCATGGCCGACAAGGCCCAGCCCAGCCCGCTCACCCCGTCTCGCCCGAAGCGCCCGCCGGTCACGGTGACGCATGTCCCGCGCAAGCGCGAGGCAGCCGAGGACCGCCGCGCCCGCCAGACCGCGACCGCGATCGCCGCCCAGGCGATCCTCAAGCGCGAGGCTGCCGAGCGCCGCGCCGCCAAGGCCGACAGCTAGAACAGCACGTTCCCGCGGCGCCGATGCGGCGCCGCATCGCAGCGACCGATGAGTTCCGGCTTTTCCGCTGGTCTGAGGCCCACAGCGCAGGCGAGCGACGCGGAGGTCACGGACTCATGAGCACGGTCGGCATCAAGGACGGCGTCGCGTTCGGCGCCAAGGCGGCCGCGACGCGGGCGCGGCGGATCGCGACGTCGGTCGCGACCCTGCGGGACGGCCGGATGTAGTCGCGGACGGGCGTGAGGCCGCGACAGCCCACCGATCCGGACGAGCGCGAGCTCGTCATCGCCGGCCCGGTCGCCGACGGCGACGTGGCCGCGCTCTGTGCGCGCCTGCGCGAGCTCGCGCGCGACGACCCGGTGCGGATCGTCGTCTGCGACGTCGGCACGCTGGCGCCGGAGGCCCGCAGCGTCGACGCGCTCGCGCGCCTGGCGCTCACGGCGCGCCGGCTGGGCTGCCCCCTGCGCCTGCGCAACGTGTCGCCGCAGCTGCGCGGCCTCGTCGGCTTCTGCGGGCTCGACGGCGTCCTGGCCGACGGCCCTGGCCGAGCCGCTAGGCAGCCTCGAGGCGCAGCGGCAGGCCGAAGAGCGGGAACATCCGCTCCACGTCGAGGAACGAGTTGATCGCGGTGATCTGCCCGTCCGAGGCGTCGATGATCTGCAGCGCCCATGCCGCGTGCCCGCCCTCGGGGCTGGAGCGGTACTGGGCGAAGGCGGGCGAGCCGTTGGCGCTGACGGCCACGAGGCGCGAGCCCTCGCAGTGACGCCCGACGCCGCGGTACCACGCGCGCAGCTCCTCGGGACCGCGCAGCCACAGCTCGTAGGGCGGCATCGACAGCAGCGCGTCCTCGTGCAGCAGCGCGACGAGCGCGTCGATGTCGTAGTGCTCGAAGGCATCGACGTAGCGCGCGAGCAGCGCGCGGTCGGCCTGGTCGAGGGCGGTGGGTGCGCCGTCGGGCGTCGCGCCGCTGGCCGCGATCGTCGCGCGGGCGCGCTGCAGCGCGCTGTTGACCGACGCCACGCTCGTCTCGAGCAGCTCGGCCACCTCGTCGGCCTTCCAGCGCAGGACCTCGCGCAGGATCAGCACCGCGCGCTGCCGGGGCGCCAGGTGCTGGAGGGCGGCGACGAACGCGAGGCGCAGCGTCTCGCGCTGCAGCGCCTGCTCCTCGGGGTCCGATCCGTCGGCGATGACGCGGCCGTCGGGGATCGGCTCCAGCCACGTCGCCTCGGGCAGCTGCTCGAGCGAGGGCTCCACCGCCGACCCCGGCCCGCCGATGTCCATCGGACGCGCGCGCCGCTTGCGCCCGTCGAGCATCGTCAGGCACACGTTCGTGGCGATCCGGTACAGCCACGACTTCATCGCGGCGCGACCCTCGAACTGCTCGAGGTTGCGCCACGCGCGGATCATCGTCTCCTGCACGGCGTCCTCGGCCTCGAAGACCGAGCCGAGCATCCGATAGCAGTAGCCGGTCAGCTGGCCGCGGTACTGCTCGAGCTCTGATTCCGTCGCTGTCTGACTCTGGATCTCGGGCATCGGGGAATCCTAGATGCCGCCGGGGCTGACGACGCCCGATTCGTAGGCGAGCACCACCGCCTGGACACGGTCGCGCAGCCCGAGCTTGGCGAGCAGGCGCGCGACGTGGGTCTTGACCGTCGTGTCGCCGACGATGAGCTGCGCGGCGATCTCAGCGTTGGAGAGCCCGCGCGCCACGAGCCGGAACACCTCCAGCTCCCGCGCGGTCAGCTCGTCGAGGCCCGGCGGCGCGCCGGCGCCCGGCGGCCGCGAGCGCGCGAACTGCTCGATCAGCCGGCTCGTGACGGACGGGGCCAGCAGCGCCTCGCCGCCGGCGACGACGCGGATCGCGGTGACGAGCTGCTCGGGCGGGCTGTCCTTCAGCAGGAAGCCGCTGGCGCCCGCGCCGAGCGCGTCGTAGACGTACTCGTCGAGGTCGAACGTCGTCAGGATCAGCACCCGCGGCGCACCCTCCCCGCTGCTCTCGCCGAGGATCCGCCGCGTCGCGGCGATCCCGTCGAGCTCGGGCATGCGGATGTCCATGAGGACGACGTCGGGCGCGAGGCGCTGCGCGCCGTGGACGGCCTGCTCGCCGTTGGCCGCCTCGCCGACGACCGCGATGTCCTCCTCGGCCTCGAGCACCATGCGAAAGCCTGCGCGCACGAGCGCCTGGTCGTCGGCGATGAGGACGCCGATGCTCATGGCGCCAGCGGCAGGGTTGCTCGCACGACGAAGCCGCCCTCCGGACGCCGCCCGGCGCGCAGCTCGCCGCCGTAGAGCGCCACGCGCTCGCGCATGCCGAGCAGGCCCTGCCCGTCGCCGCCGGCCCCGCCGTTCGCGGCGGGCCGCCCGGGCGCGCCGTCGTCGGCGATCTCGAGCTGAAGCTCGCCGGCCCCGTAGCGCACGGCGACGCGCGTGCGCACGGGCCCGGCATGCTTGAGCGTGTTCGTCAGCGCCTCCTGGACGATGCGGTAGGCCGACAGGTCGATGCCCGCCGGCAGCGACGCCGGCTCGCCCTCGGTCACGAGCTCGACCTCCAGCCCGCTGTCGCGCGCCTGGGCGACCAGTGCGTCGAGCCCGCCGAGCCCCGGCTGGGGCGCGAGCGGAGCATCGGCGTCGGTGCGCCGCAGCACGCCGAGCGAGCGGCGCATCTCGTCCAGGGCGGTGCGGCCCGTGCGCTCGATCGCCTCAAGCGCCTCGCGCGCGCGCTCGGGATCGCGGTCCAGCACGCGCCCGGCGCCCTGGGCCTGCGCGACCATCGCGCCGACGCTGTGGGCGACGACGTCGTGCAGCTCGCGCGCGATCCGGGCGCGCTCCTCGCCCACCGCGGCGCGCTCGCGCTGCCGCGCCTCCTGCTCGAGCAGCGCCAGCCGCTGCGCCCGCGCCCGGCTGCCGCGCCCGACGAGCCACGGTGTGACGACGAGCAGGCCGGCGAACAGGAAGCTCTGGATGTCGATCTCGGTGCCGGCGAGCGCGGTCGCCCAGAGGCCGCCCACGGCGATGCCCGCCCCGATCCGCGCGATGCGGTCCTCGGCGTAGGCGCCGAGCGACCAGAAGGTGACGACTCCCGCCGCGAGCGCGCCGGGGGGTGGCGGCTGGCCGTCGAAGAGGCCGCCGCCGAGGAGCGCCTGCGCGAGCGCGACCACCGTGAACGAGCAGGCGACCGCCAGCGGCGCGCGCCGACGCGCGACGAGCGGTAGCGTGAGCGCGAGTCCCGCAAGTGCATTGACGAGCGCGTCGCCGTCGTGGTCGCGCAGCGCAAGGTGCAGCTGCAGGACGCCCGCGAGCGCGAGCGCGAGGAGCCCATCGAGAACGCGGTTGTCACGCAGCCTGTCCACAGTGGCGACGGTAGCGGCCCCCCGGGAGCGCGTCCTCGTCCGCAATGAGGACGGCCCCTCGTCCCCGCGGACGACGGGGCGCTCGCCGGGATCGTCCGGCGGGCCACGGCGGATCATCGCAGCGGCCGACGAATCCCGGCGCTCGCGCGGCGATCGTGCCGGGCATGACCACAACAACGATTTCCCAGGAGCAGCACGGCCGTCCCGGGCGGTCTACCGCCGGGCCCGCGCTGTCCCTGCGCGGGCTGACCAAGGCCTACGGCGAGCGCCTCGCCGTGGACGGCCTGACGATCGACGTGCCAGCGGGCGTCGTCGCCGGCTTCGTCGGCCCCAACGGCGCCGGCAAGACGACGACGATGGCGATGCTGCTCGGCCTCGTCGCCCCCTCCAGCGGCGACGGCACGGTGCTCGGCGAGCCGCTCGGCGACCCGGCGGCCTACCTCGGCCGCGTGGGGGCGCTCATCGAGGGCCCCGCCTTCTACCCGGCGCTCAGCGGGGCGCGCAACCTCGCGGTGCTGGCGACGGCGGGCGGTCACGACCCCGCGCAGATCCCGCGGCTGCTCGAGCTCGTCGGGCTCGGCGAGCGCGGCGACGACCGCGTGCGCCGCTACTCGTTCGGGATGAAGCAGCGGCTGGGCATCGCCGCGGCGCTGCTCGGCGACCCGCGGCTGCTGATCCTCGACGAGCCGATCAACGGCCTGGACCCCGCGGGCGTGCACGAGATGCGCGGGCTGATCGGGCGCCTCGCGAGCGGCGAGCGCACCGTGCTCGTCTCCTCGCACGTCCTGACCGAGCTCGAGCAGGTCTGCGACTGGCTGATCGTCATCGACGGCGGCCGGCTGATCTTCCAGGGCCGCGCCGGCGAGCTGCTCGATCGCGCCGGCTCGCGCCTCGTGGTGGCGCCCGAGCACCCCGCCGACGTCGCGCGGCTGCGCGCCCTGCTCGCCGGTGCGGGCCACGACGTGCGATCGGGCGCGGGCGACCTGCAGATCAACCTCGGGGACGGCGGCGCTCGCGGTCTCGCCGCCGGCGTCAACCGCGCGGCGGCCGACGCGGGGATCGTGCTCGCCGAGCTGCGTGTCGTCCGCACGAGCCTCGAGGACCGCTACCTGTCGATGGTGAACGGAGGAGACCGATGACCAACATGTTCCGAGCCGAGGTGCTCAAGCTGCGCCGCCGCCGCGTGGCGGTGTCCGCGCTCCTCGCCGCGCTGGCATTCGCCGCCCTCTCTGCGACCGTGGTGTTCCTCTCGGCCCCCGGGCCGGGGGAGCGCGGCGCTTCCCGCGGCGCGACGACGGCCGAGCTGTCGCAGGCGGGCGGCGCGACCGAGGCGTTCTCGACCGGCGCCTCGTTCATCGGGATCCTCGTCCTCGTCCTGTTCATCGCCAACGTCGCCGGCGAGTTCTCGCAGGGGACGTTCCGCACGCTGCTCATGCGCCAGCCGCGCCGGGTCGGCCTGCTGGCCGGCAAGATGGCGGCGCTGCTGGTCTTCGCCGCCGCCGTGCTCGTCCTCGCCGAGATCCTGACCGTGGCGGCGTCGGCGCTGCTCGCGCCGTCCCAGGATGTCGCGACCTCCTCGTGGTTCGGTCTCGACGGCATCGGCGAGGCCGCCGGGGACTACGGCCGCGCGCTGCTCGGGGTCATCGCCTGGGCGACGTTCGGGACGGCGCTCGCGGTGTTCGTGCGGTCGATCCCCGTCGCGCTCGGGATCGGGATCGTCTGGTCGGGCCCGCTCGAGCATCTGACCCAGGACGCCTGGGACGCATCGTCGCAGTGGTTTCCCGGCCTGCTGCTGGAGGCGCTGGCGGCCGGCGGCACGGATGCGGCCTCCGTCGGCCGGGCGCTGCTGCTCGTCGGCGTGTACGTCGCCGTCGCGGCGGGCGCGACCGCGCTCGTCTTCGCGCGCCGCGACATGACCGCCTGAGCGCGCCACGGCTGGGCGATCGTGTGGCACATGGGCGCGCGCGACGATTGCTGGGAGGTGGTGGCAGACGCCGCGCAGCTCGAGGAGATCGTCGGCGCGCCGGCGCCGAAGGCGCTCGGCAAGGTGCGCCGCGAGCCGCCGGGCGCGGTGCACGTGCTCGACGCGCGCGCCGAGATCGTCAAGGCGCTCGAGGCGCGCGAGGAGTCGCTGGAGGATCTCGCGGCGTACTACGGCCCGAGCTACCGCGACCGTCTGTGTCGCTGACGGGGACGAGCTGCAGCTGCCGGCCGCCTGCGGTGCCGGCGAGGTTGCAGACCGCGACGCCGATGCAGGTCAGGCCCTCGCGCTCGATCGCCGGCATCGCGGCAGCGAGCAGCGCGCGGCAGGCGGCGAGGATCGGCTCGGCGGCCGCGGTCGCCGCGGGGAGCGTGTGCGAGCGCGCCGCGCGCGAGTAGTCGCCGAAGCGCAGCCGCAGCAGGACGGTGCGCCCGGCGGCGCCCGCCGCCTGCATCCGCAGCGTGACGCGCTCGACGAGGCCGTTCAGCGTCTCGTCGAGGTCGACCGGCCCGCCGCGCAGGCCCCCGAGCGCGCGCTGGGACCCGTACGAGCGCCGGGGCCGGTCGGGCTGCACGGGGCGACGGTCGCGATTGGAGGCGAGGTCATGGACGACGCGCCCGGGACCGGTGCCGAGCGCCGCGACGACGGCGGCCTCGTCGAGCGCCGCGAGCTGCCCGACGGTCCTCAGGCCGCGCGCGTGGAGCTTGGCCGCGCTGCGCGGCCCGACGCCCCACAGCTCCTCGACGCGCAGCGCGTCGAGGAACGCGCGCTCGTCCGCGGCGGCCACGACGAGCAGGCCGTCGGGCTTCGCCGCGCGGCCCGCCATCTTCGCGACGATCTTCGTGCTGCCGGCGCCGACGGTGATCGCCAGCCCGACGCGCTCGCGCACCCGCGCGCGCAGCTCCTCGCCGAGCTTGCGCGCGGTGCCGGGCGCGCCCCCGAGGGCACCGATGTCGAGAAAGGCCTCCTCGATCCCGAGCCGCTCGACCACCGGCGCGATCTCGCCGAGCACCTCGAGGATCTGGCGGCCCGCCTCGACGTAGTCCTCCCACCGCGATTCGGCGACGACGAGCTGCGGGCACAGCCGCCGCGCCTGCGCGCCGCCCATCCCGCCGCGGACGCCGAAGCGGCGCGCCTCGTAGCTCGCCGCCATCACGACCCCGGAGCCGACGACCACGGGCAGGCCGCGCAACGCAGGATCGTCGCGCTGGGCGACCGCGGCGTAGAAGGCGTCGGCGTCCGCGTGCAGGATCCGGGGGTCATCGGACACGAACACATGTTCGCATGTGGAGGACGCGAAGACAAGCGGCGCAACGAAGGCGGTAGCGGGCCTCCTCCGTCGCCGCGCGCACGTTGCCCAGTGGCGCTGAGCGCCGCCCCCACGAGGACGGTGAGCTACATTCGCGCCAGTGCTGGCTCGCCGATACGCGCTCCCGTCGCTCGTCGCCCTCCTGCTCGGCAGCGCCTTCGCGGCGGCGCCCGCGCCCGCGGCCGACGTCCAGCACACGGGCTTTGACCGGCGCGGCACGTCGGCCCGCGCAACGGTGTCGTCGGCGCAACGCGGGGCCCGCCGGGACCTGCGTGCCGACCTCGGCGCGCGCGCGCTGCTCCCGGTCGACCGCGCGACCGGCAGGCCGCGGGTGCTCGGGCGCCTCGACGGCGCCCTCACCGGGCCCAGCAGCGCGACGAACGCCGAGGTCGCGCTCGGATATCTGCGGGCGCACAGCGACGTCTACGGGCTCACGCCGGCGCAGGTCGACGCGCTGGGCGTCGGCGTGCAGCGGCGCACGGCCGGCGGGTTGAGCAGCGTCCAGCTCACGCAGTCCCATGGCGCGGCGACGTCGATCGACTCGGGCGTGCGCGCGGTGCTGGACGATCGCGGGCGGCTGATCGAGCTCGTCGGCGCGCCGGATCCCAGGATCGCGAGCGCGGGCACGCAGGCGGCGGTGTCCCGCGAGCGCGCGGCGACGATCGGCGCGCAGGCATCCGGTCATCCCGACCGTGCCGGCACGGCGCGCGTCGCGGCGATCATCTTCCACATCGGCTCGACCGCGCGGCTGGGCTGGCGCGTGCTCGTGACCGTCACGTCGCGCCAACTCGACGACGTCCTCGTGGACGCCACGAGCGGGGCGGTCCTGCGCCGCCGCAACCGCGTCCTGTCGGCGAACGCCGCGCAGGTGTATCCGGCATGGCCGGACGCCCCGGTCGGCGGGTCGCCGGTGACCGTCGATCTCGCGCCGTATCTCGGCGACCCCGGCGCGCCGACGAAGCTCATCGGCCCCAACGCCTATGCGTTCACCGACGCCCCGGACGCCGTCCCCGGGCCGAGCGGCACGAACCTCACGCCCGCGCCCGGCAGCGACGTCCCGCCGTCCTCCGGCGATGACTTCGTCTATCCGTTCGACGGCTTCGCGCTCGGCACGGACCGCTGCCCCACGGCCGGCGCGACCTGCGCCTGGAACCCCGCGGTGCCGTTCTCGTGGACGGCCAACCGCGAGCAGGACGCCGTCCAGCTGTTCTGGTTCGTCAACACCTTCCACGACCATCTCGCGGCCCCGCCGATCGGGTTCGGCCCAGCCGAAGGCGCCTTCGAGGGCGACGACCCGGTCCTCGCGCAGTCCATGGACGGCGCCGCTACCGCAGGCGGGCTGCCCGACGACAACCACCTCGACAACGCGAACTTCACGACGCTGCCCGACGGCGTGCCCGGCCTCATGCAGATGTATCTCTTCGGCGGCCCCGACAGCCCCGTGTTCGGGCCCGACCCGTTCTTCTCGGTCTCGGGCGCGGACGACGCGACGATCGTCTACCACGAGTACACGCACGGGCTCTCCAACCGCCTCGTGACCGACGCGGCGGGCGACGGCGCGCTGACCACGCCCCAGGCCGGCGGCATGGGCGAGGCCTGGAGCGACTGGTACGCGATCGACGAGCTCGACCGCGAGGGCAACCTCGCCGATGCCCCGGGCACCGCCGACGTGCGCGTTGGCGCCTACGAGGAGGGCACGCAGGACCTCATCCGCTCCGAGCCGATCGACTGCCCGGCCGGCGGCGCCGACCCGGCGTGCCCCGGGACCCCGGGCGCCGGGCCCGGCGGCTACACGTTCGGCGACCTCGGGAAGGTCGACGGCCTGCCGGAGGTCCACGCGGACGGCGAGATCTGGAGCCAGACGCTGTGGCAGCTGCGCGACGCGCTGATCGCCGACCACGGCCGCGCCGCCGGCATCGCGCGCGCCGAGCGGCTCGTGACGGATGGGCTGCGCCTCGCGCCGCCCGAGCCGTCGTTCCTCGACGCGCGCAACGCGATCCTGCAGGCGGATGCGATCGACGCGCCGGCCGGGCAGGACGCCGACACGATCTGGCAGGTCTTCGCGGCCCGGGGCATGGGCTGGTTCGCGTCGGTCGACACGTCCGCGGACACCTTCGCGATCGAGGACTTCTCCCTGCCGCCGGCGCCCGCCGCAGGCGGCGCGACCGTGCAGGGCACCGTCACCGACGAGAACGGGACCGCGCGCCCGACCGTCGCCGTCGGGTTCACGGGCCACGACACGGGCCTGGGCCCCGACCTGTCGGCGATCACGAATGCGACGGGGAGCTTCGCGATCCCCGCGGTCCCCGCGGGGACCTACCCGCGCCTGCGAGCGGCCGCCACAGCCGGCTACGTGGACGGGATCGCGACCGACGTGACCGTGCCCGCCGCCGGCACGGTGACCCGCGACATCGTGCAGCGCCGCAACTGGGCCTCCGGGCCCGGCGGAGCGACGGTGCACAGCTTCACGGGCAGCAACTTCGACGCGTTCGGCTGCGGCCCCTCCCAGGCGATCGACGACGATCCCGCGACGGTCTGGAGCACCGAGGGCCCCGCCAACGGCGGGCCGAAGGTCCTCGTCGTGGCGTTGCCGGCGGACATCACCGTGACCGGGGTCGCGATCAACCCGAGCCCCGGCTGCGGTGATCCGGCGCAGGCCGAGCTGCGGAACTTCCGCCTGCGCTTCGCCCGCGCGGACGGCGCCGATCCGGGCCCCTTCACGACGGTGGCGGCGGGGGCGTTCGGCCCCGCCGACCTCGGCCGCCCGCGCGACGTGCCGCTCTCGTTCCCGGCGCCCGGGGTCCGCTACGTCGAGCTGCAGGTCGCCGACAGCAATGGCGACCCGAGCTTCACCGACGTCGCGGACCTGCAGGTCTTCGGCCACGCGACGACGGCGGCCGAGGGCGGCGGCGGCACCGCGGCGCCGGAGGTCCAGACGCTGCCGGCGAACCCGGCCGCGACGACGTCGAGCTCGGTGACGTTCCGCGCGCAGGTCTCGCCGCGCGGCGCGCCGACGGTCGTGCGGGTCGTCTTCGGGCTCGCCGGCGACCAGCTCGTGTTCCAGACGGCCGATGTGCCGCTCTCCGGCGATGCCGTGCAGACGGTCGACCTCGCCGCCGGTGGCCTGCTGGCGAACACGACCTATCACTACCGCGCCGTCGCGATCAACTCGAAGGGCACCACGGCCGGCGCCGAGCAGTCCGTCACGACGGGGCCCTCCGCGACGCCGCCGCTCGCGCCCGCGAGTGCGCCACTCGGCCCGGCCGGCCCGGCCGGCCCGGCCGGCCCCGCGCCGAACCCGCCGAGCTCCGCGCCGCGCCGCGCGGCGGTGACCTGCACGCTGCGGCTGCGCCGCAACGTCACGTGCACGTTCGCGACGCGCCCGAAGGGCGGGACGCGGGTGCGCCTGGCGCGCGCGGGACGCAGGCTCGCAAGCGGCGTCGTCCGCGGGCGCGTCGTGCGCATGCGCGCGCGCACCGTGCTGCGCGCGGGGAGCTACATCCTCACGGTCACGCAGGGGCGCGGACGCTCCGCGCAGGTCGCGCGCCGCGCCGTGAAGCTCTAGGGAGCCTGTCCTGATCTACCGCGGCGCTCCTGCATCCAGGCGCGCAGCGCGGCCGGCAGCTCAAGCGCCAGCAGCGCGGCGTCCAGCAACTCCGGCTCGCGCAGCAGGGCGCGTGAGACGAGCGCGCTCGTGACGCCGTGCTCGGGGCGGCTGACGACGTCGATCCGGTCGCCGGCCCCGATGTCGCCCTCGCGCACGATCCGCAGGTAGGCGCCCGGCCTCCCGGCGTCGGCGAAGCGCCTGAGGAACCGCGGATCGTCCATCCGCAGGCCGAGCTTGAAGCACGGCAGCCGCGGCTGCGCGACCTCCAGCAGCGTGGTGCCGACCGCCCAGCGCTCGCCGATGACCGCCTCCGAGACCGGCAGGCCACGGACCGTCAGGTTCTCGCCGAAGGCCCCGGCGCCGAGCCGGCGGCCGACCTGCGCCTCCCACCACTGCGTGTCCTCGGCGGCGTAGGCGTAGACGGCCTTGTCGGGACCACCGTGCACCGTCCGGTCGGCCTGGTCGTCGCCGTCGATGTTCACGCCCAGCAGGGCCAGGCGGCCCTGCACGGGGGTCTTCCAGATGGCCGTGAGCACCGTGTGGCCGTTGACCACCACCGCGCGCGGGACGCCGACGTTCAGCGACTCGACCGTCCCTGCGGCGGGGTGCTCGGGCGATGTCATGGCCGGAGCCTGTCACGCCGCGACGTCGCTCGTGCTGCATCTTCGCCGGCCGGTTGCCGGGTCGCTGCGGCGAATCTAGACTCGCGCCGACGTGGTGGCGGCCGACGAGCGCGAGCATGGGACCGGCTCGGGCATGCTGCTCCAGCGCGAGCAGGAGCTCGGGCGGATCGCCCTCGCGCTGGAGGCGGCGCGGGAGGGGCGCGGGCGCGCGCTGCTGATCGAGGGACCGCCCGGGATCGGGAAAACCGCCCTCGTCTGCGGCACGGCGCGCCCCGCAATGCGATGGCCATTGCCGGATGTGCCAGCGGATGCCAGCTCTGTGCTAGCAGTGGCTAGTGGGCTGCCCACGGACTTGCTGAGCGGTTGATGGAGGCGTCCGGCCTCCGGCGGAAGGTGCGGTTACCACAACTGCATCACCGAAGGAGACCGGACATGGAGGACCGTAGGCAAGCTCGGACTGTTGGGCCGCCGTGAGCTGGTGTTGTTGATCGAGCAGGGGTCGACGCCGGAAGGCTGAGCAGGCGATCCTGACCGCGCGTGAGAGGACGAACTACGGGCCGATGCGGCTGCAGTTTCTGACGGGTCGTCATCCAACGATCCACAAGGTGCCCGCCCGTCACGGCGTCTCGCGCGCGTCGTCGCCGAACCGAGCGTCCGCAGACCTCCACGCGCTACGAATGGGCGGAGGCCGGTGCGCTGCTGCACATCGATGCGTTCGAGCTACCCGGGTTCGATCGGCCCGGGCACTGGGCGACCGATCACGTGGTCAGCGGCCAGATCGACCGCGAGGACTACGGCCTGACCTTCAACCAGCCACTGGCCAGCGGCGAGCTGCTGCTCGGCCGGAGGGTGAAGCTCACCTTCGACATCTCTGCCGTCAAGCAGTCCTCGCCCGGCCGACCCAACCCAGAGGAGACCCACCATGAGGATGCTGCTGAAGTTCCAGTTCGACACCGCCGTCGCCAACCGGGCGATCGAGGACGGCTCGATGGCGACGCTCAACGAGCGGATGTTCACGCAGCTGCGGCCGGAGGCTGCCTATTTCACGATCGACGACGGCGTGCGGACCGGATATGTCGTGTTCGATCGGGCCGGCCCCTCGGACATTCCGCTCGTGGCCGAACCGCTGTTCGACGGCGCGAACTCCAAGCTCAAGCTGACGCCGGTGATGAACACCGACGACCTGATGAAGGGCCTCGAGCAGGTGGCCGGCGCTCACGCGTGAGCGCGGCTCGCGGCTCAGACGTCCCCCCACGCGCGCCGGCGTGTGGTTGAGTTGACCGCCATGGTCGACCCCGGCCGCATCGGCGCCGACGCGCGGCGCGAGGACGGCCCCGCCTGCGGTGAGCCGTTGCGCGGGGTCGTCCCCGGCAGGCAGTCCGCCTCGCTCTCGGGCCTGGAGCGCGTACGGGCATGGGCGCGGAGGACGGTTTCGCTCCCGCCCCTGTGTCACCCGGTCGGCCTGCGGGTGAGCCAGGTCGAGCCGGCGTCCGTGACCGTGACCCTGCCGGGCAGCCCATGGCTGAACAACGGCGTCGGCATTCTCGTGGCCCCGGATCTGCTGTCCGCGGCTGCCGCCGAGCTCGCCGGCATGACCGTCGCCGGCGCCGCCGACCGCACGCGGCTCGTCGCGCTCAACGCCCAGGCGATGCGGATGGCCCGCGAGGGCGACGGCCCGTTCTCCGCCCACGGCACCGTGGTGCACGCGGGACGCACGTTCATCCGCGAGATTCTCGTGTCCAGCACGATCCGCGACCTCACCGCCGGCGCAGGCCTGCGCCTCGAGGACCGCGGCGCGCACAACCTCAAGGGCCTCGACCACGAGTGGGAGCTGTTCGCGGTCCGCGACTGAGACGATGGCCGACGCCGATCCGGGCTACGAGCAGGGCGATCGCGTGGCGGTCCTGCGGGTGCACGGGCTCAGCGGCGACATCCAGATCATCCCGGCGACCGTCGTCGGGGTCATCGACGAGTACCAGGTGGTGCTGCGCTTCGGCAGCGGCGAGGAGCTCGCGTACCCGATCAGCGACGTGACGAAGATGCCCTGAGGGGGCGAGCTCAGTCGACGACGAGGAGCGACTCGGACGTCCCGCGCAGCTCGGCGATCCGCTGCGCCTCGTCCTCGAGATCTGACCGTGCGAACCGTCCGATGCGCTCGACCGTGACCTCGGACGTGCGGCCCTTGGCCCTGACACGCCAGAGGCCGACGAGCCGGCCGTCCTTCAGCACCGCGCCCGGACTCGCAACGGGCCGGAACAGCCGCTTGCGCAGCTCGGCGCTCGGCGCGAGGAGCGCCCGGTTGGGCTTCTGCAGATAGGGGTCCCCGGGCGGGAGCAGGCGGATGCCGGTCGCGGCCGGCGGCGCATCGAGCGCGGCGACGTCCTCGCTCAGCGCCCAGGCCGTGCGCCTGCCCCACGAGACCTCCTCGAGATCTCCCGCGACCGCGGTCCACAATCGCTCGCCGTGGGTCCGCGCGACACCGGCCCACTCGGCGAAGTCGCCGCTCGTGGCCGGACCGTAGAAGCGCAGGAAGCGCCGCACGGCCTCGGCGGCTGCCGGCGCGCGCCCGGGCCGGCCGAGGACGTAGCGGCGCTCGGAGTCCAGCCGCGCCCCGGCCTTCACGGCCCCGTAGCGCCAGAGCATCGGTGCGACGTGGTGGCTCTTGCAGCCCTTGCACCACGGCATCAGGTCGGCCCCGACACGCTCGCGCAGCTCGTCGTGCAGCTCGTTCTTGTCGAGCGCGCGCCCGCCGCCGAGCGCATCCTTCGTCGCCTCGGCGACCTCCGCGAGCGCGTCGGTCGGGGCGAAGCCCTTGTCGGCCGCCAGTCGCTGGACCTGGCGCCCGAGCTGCCGGCCCAGCTCGTCGTCGTCGCGCGCGATCAGGGCCCGCCCGTAGAGCGCGAAATCCTCGGGCGCGAGCGCGTGGATCGCTCCCCGCACGACCTGGGCGACGACGAGCTCCCCGGTGTCGACGCGCTCGTCGTAGCCCTCCCGGGTGACGCCCTCCATCCGCGCCGCGAGGGCGAGCAGCGCAGCGTCGCGCGAGAAGTCCGATGCCGGGCAGGCGGCGGCCTCCGCGAGGTCGTGCGCGTCGCGGCCGGCGAGCCCCGAGCGGGCCAGCCGAAAGGCGAGGATCTGCTCGGCCTGCATGCGACGAGGGTAATCGCCGGCGCACGGACTGGGTTGCGGACTGGGCGGGACCACTGGTGTCGGGAACGGTGCAGCTCACCGTGCTCTGGTCGCAGTCGCGGAGATGACGTTCGTGGCAATCGACCGAACGTCGCGCGTGCGCAGCGCCGCCACGTTGGCCTCCCGCACGCGCTCGGCCGCCTCCGCGCCGAGCTGCTCGACGGTCGCGCGGTACCCGGTGCCGAGCACGATCGTCCACCAATCCTCGACCGCGGCAAGTGGATGCCCCCTGTCCTCGGCGACCACGTCCGCGCCAGCGATCTCGGCCTCGTCGAACAGTGCCCGCAGGCCGTTGGGCGTCGTGATGCGATTCCACGGATGAAAGCCGCCCACGAGGTCCGGGCGCTCGGTGCCGACCGCCTCCCAGAACGCCGTTGTCGCGGGCTCGAAGATGTCAGGGCCCCAGACCGTGATGGCCAGTCGTCCGCCCGGCCGGACCAGACGCCACAGCTCGCGCACGCCGGCGGCCATGTCCGGCAGGAAGAAGATCCCGAACACGCACACGACGGCGTGAAACGACGCCGACTCCAGCCCGGTCGCCTCGATGTCGCCCGCGCGAAACTCGACGTTGCCGAGCCCGAGCGTGCGCGCCTTCTCGCGAGCAAGGGCAAGCGCGCCCTCGGACACGTCCACGCCGAGCACGGAACCCTGCTCGCCGACCCGCTGCGCCGCGGGCAGCGCCGACGCCCCCGTGCCACAGCATGCATCGAGGACCCGCTCGCCCGGGCGCAGCTCGAGCCGATCGACCGTTGCGGACCCGACGCGCTCCCAGAAGGAGAGCGGCGCGGCATCGAAGTGGTCGGCCGTGGCGCCGTAGGTCGAAGCTGTGATCGCCTTGAGATCCATGTTCACCGCCGGGCGTGGAGCCATGAGTATCGGCGTGCGAGGGACCGGTCGGCAAGGGGCAGCCAGGCGGGTGGAGGAAGATCAAGCCGCAGACGACCCGCCCCCAAGTCCACCGTCGATGTCCGCGGGCGAGTATGTCTCGGTCAGCTCGCAACGCGATGCCGAGGAGGCTGACATCCGGATGGAGGAGCGCGGGCTGCGCAGCGATCCGGAGGGCGAGCTGCTCGAGCTCGCGGAGATCTACGAGCAGCGGGGGCTGCCCCCGGCGCTGGCGGCCGAGGTTGCGCAGACCTTCTCGCGCGGCGGCGGTCGCCGTGACGCCGGCGGGGGCGCGCGTGGTCGCCACGGTCGCCGTGACGCTCGTCGCCCTGGCGCTGCTCGGCGACCTCGGGGCCCGGCTGGGCGGAGCGCCGCGGAGGCAGGCCACCGTCCGGGTCCTGGCCTGGGGCGCCGTCGCGATGACGGTCACCGCGGGCATCGGCGCCCTGGTCGGGGCCGTCATCTAGTTCGGCGGGACCGCAGCTCGCGCAGGAAAAGCCGCACCCGGTCTGCGGTGCGACGCGGATGGCGCGGCACGCCTCGGAGCGGAGGCTGGAAGGCGTCCTCACACACGTCTTCAAGGAGCGTCATCCATGTCCCGCCCATTCCGCCTCGGCGGCATCATCGCCGGTCTCGTGCTCGTCGCCTTCGGTATAGGCGCCATCGTCATCGGTCTCAACGGTCGCAGCGAGGTCAACGACAACATCACCCGCGAGGCGATCGTCGGCAGCCCGGACATGAACCCCACGCTCATCGCCGTCGCGGCCAAGGACGCCGGGCTCCGCGTTGCGCTGCCGACCTGCGACGTGGCCGGCAAGGCCATCACCAGCGGCTCCGAGGCCAAATGCTTCGCGAGCTACATGCGCATCCACGCCCTGGAGGCCACGGGCGGCAAGACGTACGCCCAGATGCCGCAGTACGCGACGGCGGACGGCGCCGGCACGAGCGACAAGGCCAAGGCGCTCATCGACCCCAAGACGAAGGGCCCTCAGAGCAACCCGGCCCGTCAGATCTGGATCAGCGAGACCGCCCTCACGACGGCACTGAACACCTCGTACTTCGCTTCGTCGGTCGGGATGTTCGCGATCGTGATGGGCGCCGCGCTGCTGCTCACCGGTGGCGGCTTCCTCGTGCTGTCCACGGGCCTGCTCGGTCAGGCCGGGCTGCGCCGCCGCACGACGTCTCGCGCAGCACGGGTGTCCACGCCGGCCGCGGTCTGAGCCTCCGATGCTCGTCGCCGACGCTGAGATCTGCATTCACGAGGTCGGCCCCGGCGACGAGCCCGCGATCGAACGATCCCGCTGGCCGACGGCCGGGGCGAGGTCGCCTTCGAGGTCGCCGCGCCCTGGCGCCAGGTCGGCCGCAAGGGCTTCGGCCATATCCCGTTCGGTGGCGACGTCCACGCCGAGCGCCGCTTCGGCTCGCTTGTCCTCCCCAGCCAGATCACCGTCGGCTGGTGGTACGGGACGCCCCGCTACGAGCCGTCCTTCGAAGCGACGATCGTCGCCGCCACGACGACGTTCTAGCGTCCGACACTAGGCGCCGTCGAGCAGGCCCTGGTCGAGCGCATAGCGCACGAGCTCGGCGCGGGTGGAACGGCCGAGCTTCTGCTGGATGTGCGCGCGGTGGGTCTCCACGGTTCGCACGGAGAGATAGAGCTGCTCGCCGATCTCGGCGTTCGTGTGGCCGAGCGCGATGAGCCGCAGCACCTCGGCCTCGCGGTCTGACAGCCCGTCCGGTGGGCCGGATGCGTGCTCCGGCGTCGTCGCCAGCAGGGCACCGAGCGTGGGGTTCAGATAGGTGCGGCCCGCTGCCGCGCGGCGAACGGCCTCCACGAGCTCGGCGTCGGCGGCCTCCTTGAGCACATAGCCCAGCGCTCCGGCGCGCAGCGCGCGGCGCGCGTACTCGGGGTCCTCCTGCATCGTGAGGATCACGGTCCTGGTCGCCGGGGATCGCTCGGCGACGCCCGGGAGCGCCTCCAGCGACGAGAGCTCGCCGGGCATGTTGAGATCGAGGACGAGGACGTCGGGCTTGTGGCCGAGGACTGCCCGCAGCGCGCCGTCCACGTCACCCGCCTCGGCGACGACGTCGAAGTCCGCGCTCTCGCCGAGGAGCGATCGCAGGCCCGCGCGCACGACGCCGTGGTCGTCGGCGAGAACGATGCGGATCGGCGTCACCGCGTCGACCTTACGCCTCCGGGCGGGCCGGTCCCGGCGGGCTCCCCGGCGCAGGCCTATGCTCGAGGCATACCGCTGCCCGCCGCAGGCGATGACCGCCTCCTGCACCGCTCTGATCGACTGCGCCAGCTGCTCGCCGTCGGGCGATCGCTGACGGCCGAGCTCGATCTCGACGTGGTGCTCGAGCGCGTGCTGCAGACCGCCCGCGAGCTGTGCGGCGCGCGCTATGCCGCGCTCGGCGTGCTCGACGACGAGCGCCGCGAGCTGACGCAGTTCCTCACCGCCGGGGAGGACCCCGAGGTCCACGAGGCGATCGGCCACCTCCCGCGCGGCCGCGGCATCCTGCGGCTGCTCATCGACGAGCCGGTGCCGATCCGGCTGCATGATGTCTGCACCCACCCCCGCTCCTTCGGCTTTCCGCCGGGCCACCCGCCGATGCGCAGCTTCCTGGGCACGCCGATCGTCGTGCGCGGCCAGGCCTGGGGCAACCTCTACCTCACGGAGAAGGAGGGCGCCGAGGACTTCGACGACGACGACCTCGAGGCGGCCGTCGTCCTGGCCGAATGGGCGGCGATCGCGATCGACAACGCGAGGCTGTTCGGGATCTCCGAGCGCCGGCGCGTCGAGCTGGAGCGCGCGGTCGGCGGGATGGAGGCATCGCGCGACATCGCGCTGGCGCTCGGCGGCGAGACCGACCTCGAGCGCGTGCTCGAGCTGATCGTCAAGCGCGGCCGCGCGCTGGTGGACTCCGATGCCCTGTTGATCTGGCTCGTCGACGGCGACATGCTGCGCCTGGCGGCCTACGCCGGTAACGCCCAGCCGGCGGCCCACGTCGAGATCCCCTTCGAGGGCTCCAGCGCCGGCGCTGCGCTGCGCAGCGCAGTGCCGCTGCGCGTCGACGACGTCGCCACCGGGCTCATGATCGATCCGGAGCGGTTCGGCATCGTCGGAGCGCGCAGCGCACTGCTGGTGCCGCTCGTCTTCCGCGGCCGCGGCCTCGGCGTGCTCGCCGCCTTCGACCACATCGGTCAGGCCGAGATGTTCTCCGACGACGACGAACGCTCGCTGCGGTCCTTCGCGGCCAGCGCGGCGATCGCGGTCGCCACGGCGCGCGGCGCCGAGGCGCAGCGCCTGCGCGCCTCGATCGGTGCCGCCGAGGCCGAGCGCCGGCGCTGGGCGCGCGACCTGCACGACGAGACGCTGCAGGGCCTCGGTGCGACGAAGCTCGCGCTGAGCGCGGCGCTGCGCGGCGACGCGGAGAAGGTTCGCCCGCAGGTCGGGGTGGCCGTGACACAGCTCGAGCACGAGATCACCGCCCTGCGCGGCATCATCGCCGACCTGCGCCCGCCCGCCCTCGACGAGCTGGGGCTCGAGCCGGCGCTGCGCACGCTCGCCCAGCGCGTCGCCAGTCAGCACGACCTGACGCTGGAGCTCGACCTGCAACTCGGCGAGCGCCGCCTCGACGCCGAGCTGGAGACGATCGCCTACCGTGTGGCACAGGAGGCGCTGACGAACATCGTCAAACACGCCGCGGCCACCGTCGTCCGGCTGGAGCTGCGCACGTCGGCGTCCGCGCTCGAGCTCGCCGTCCACGACGACGGGTGCGGCTTGGAGCGACGGGCGGCCGGGCGATCGGGCGGCTACGGAATCGTCGGCATGCGCGAGCGCGCGGAGATCGGCGGCGGGAGGCTGCGCATCGCGGCTCGCAACGGTGGCGGGACGACCGTCGCGCTCATGCTCCCCCTGCGCTGAATCGGCCGATCACGACCCGCCGTCCGTAGACGCCACGGACTCGCGAGGGCAGGAGACCCCGATGGCAGCGCGCCCGCGGGCGGCGAGGATCGTCGCATGACCGATTCCCCCCACATCACGCCGTTGCGCGTCGTCATCGTCGGCGGAGGCATCGCCGGGATCGAGGCCGTACTCGCCCTCCACGACCTCGCGGACGGGCAGCTGCGCGTCACGCTCATCGCGCCCGAGCCCGACTTCGTCCTGCGGCCCATGACGGTGGCCGTGCCATTCAGCCGCGGGCACGTCGCCCGCCTGCCGCTGGCCGACGTGATGGAGGAACACCGCGGCCGCTTCATCCGCGGTGCGGTGCAGCGCGTCGATGCCGAGTCGCACACCGTGATCCTGACGACGGGCGAGCACGTCGGCTACGACGTGCTCGTGCTGGCGCCCGGCGCCAGTGGCGTCCCCGCGTTCGTCCACGCCCTGACCTTCGGCGCCCATCCGACGGCCCTGAGCGGCATCCTCGCCGACCTCGAGCAGGGCTGGTCGCGCTCGGTGGCATTCGTCGTGCCGCCCGGGTGCACGTGGCCGCTGCCGCTCTACGAGCTCGCGCTCATGACGGCAGAGGACGTCTGGTCGATGAACATCGACGACGCGGAGGTGCACCTCTTCACGCCCGAGCGCGAGCCGCTGGAGCTGTTCGGCGCGCAGGCGAGCAGCGCCGTCACCGACCTGCTGGACGCCGCACACGTCAGCGTTCATCGCGGCGCACACGTGCAGATCCCGCGCAGCGGCGTCGTCGAGGCCGGGCTCGGCCAGGAGTTCGCGATCGACTGCGTCGTCGCCCTGCCCCGGCTGGAAGGCCCCGACCTCGACGGCGTCCCGTCGAACGCGCAGGGCTTCATCCCGGTCGACGACGACGGGCTCGTCGACGGGCTGATCGATGTCTACGCCGTCGGCGACGCGACCGACCGGCTGATCAAGCAGGGCGGCCTGGCATGCCAGCAGGTCGGCGTCACCGCGGCCCGAATCGCACGGCGGGCCGGAGCGGCCATCGAGGTGCCGGCGCTCGTGCAGGTGCTCCACGGTCGCCTGCTGACCGGGACGAGCGAGCGATTCCTGCGCCGCGATCCCGGCGATCCAGACGGCAGCGCGACCGACCAGCCCCTGTCCTGGGCGCCGGCGAAGGTCAGCGGCAGGTACCTCGCGCCCTATCTCGTCGCCCACGACGTCGTCCGCGTTCCATCGCCGCGCCGCGCCGAGGCGGGCATCGAGGTGTTCGTCCCGCTGACTCGTCAGCAGAAGTGGGCGCATCCGGACATCCTCGGGCTCAGCCCGCTCGGCGTGATCACCCGGCGTTGAGCGGGCTGCCGATCGTCGATCTCGTGCTTGGACCGGCTGCCGCTAGGCCCAGCCCATCGGCTCATAGCCGCTCGTCCGCGGCGCCGAGACGATCAGCAGTCGCGCAGGCCGTTCACCACGGTTGACGACCGTCCGCGTCAGCTCGGGATCGAGCCGGGCGCAGGCGCCCTCGGCCATGTCGTGCTCGGTGCCGTCGATCACGATCGTGGCCTCGCCGCTGAGCACGACGAACACCTCCTCCTGGTCGCGGGCGGTCTCGTCGTGCTCCGGGATCTGCGCGCCGGGCTGGATGTCGACGAGGTTCATTCCGAACGCCGAAAGTCCGAGCGAGCGCCGGGCAAGCAGCCAATCGCCGCTCTTCTCGAAATCGTCGGCGCCCAGGATCGTGAAGGCGTGCTCTGTCATGTCAGCTCCCGTCGCGTGCCGGATCGTCGGCAGGCAGCACGTCGCAGGCCCAGTCCGTGCGCTTCCAGTCGGGCACCGGCACGGGCTGCTGCACACGGGGCACGAACGGCGAGCGCTCGACCAGCGCCATCCGGTGGATGTAGCGAGGACAGTTCGGGAACACCTGCGTCGCCGTCACCCGCACGGCGAACTGCGCCCCCGGCCAGGCAGCGACCAGCTCGTCGCGCTCGTCGATGCTCGCCACGCCGTTGAGGCGCAGCCGTGACGGGCGCTCGGAGGTGAAGTCGACGAAGAGCATGCCGACATGCGCGTTGACCAGCAGGTTGCCCGTCGACATGTACATGCCGTTGCCATCGTAGTTCGGAAAAGCAACCGTGTGCTCGTCGAGGACACGCACGAAGCCCGGATCGCCGCCCTTGTACGAGCACTGCGGACACCCCTCCGCGTCGGCCGTCGCGAGGAAGAACATGTCCATCCGCTCGATGAACGCCCGGTCGTCGGCATCGATCAGCGCGCGTTGCACGAAGCGCTCATCCAGGCGATCTGCCAGGCGGCGTGTGTCGAAGCGGTCCTGGAGTCGCCGGGACCCGCGATGGTACGTGGACATCAGCTCGCTCCTCTGTCGGCGATCCCCGCAGTATCGCGGCGCGTGAGCGACGCCGCATAGACCGCGGCGCCACGCCGGTCTAGGGTTGGTTGGTGGGCGAATTCGTCGACTATGAGCAGGACGGACCGGTGGTCACCATCACCTTCGACCGCCCGGAGCGGATGAACGCGATCGGTCCTCAGATGCACGGTGAGCTCGTCGACGTGTGGACCCGATTTCGCGAGGACGACACCGCGCTCGTCGCCGTCCTTACGGGCCGCGGCGCCGAGGCGTTCTGCGCGGGCGGCGACCTCAAGGCGATCGCCGAGGGCGCAGTCCTTCCGCTGGGCGCCGCCGAACAGGCTGCGCATGCGCGAGGCGAACGTCCGGGGATCCTCGGCCCATCACGCTGGACAGACGTTTACAAGCCGACGATCGCGGCCGTCAACGGTGTGGCTTACGCGGGCGGCTTGGAGTGGGTCTGCTGGACAGACATTGCGATCGCCGACGTGCACGCCACCTTCGGCGTCACGTGCCGTCGGTGGAATGTCGGGCTTGCTGACGGCGGCACCCAGCGCCTGCCGCGCATTGTCGGATTCCGCCGCGCGATGGAGCTCATCGTCACCGGCCGGGTCATCGATGCCGAGGAGGCGCTGGCGATAGGCCTCGTCAACGAGATCGTTCCCAGTGGGCAGGCGCTCCCGCGAGCGCAGGAACTCGCGCACCGCGTTGCGGAGCTTCCCCAACCGGCGATCCGCACGGACAAAGAGGCCGCAATACGCGGGTTCGGTCGCCCCCTCGACGAAGGGCTGCGCATCGAGGCCGAATGCTTCAACCGGCTGATCGATCAGCCCGAGATCGGTGAGGGTCTGCGCCGCTTCATCGAGCGCGACCACCCGGACCGTCAACCCGATGGGCCCCCGCTCACGACCGGTATTTCCCGCCCACGCACGAGCGGCTGACCCGGCGCGACCACGCGCTGAATACCGCTTCGCGCCGCAGAGTCACCGGCCGGTCGCGCGGTATCTCAGGTACACGACGCGCGAGCTGAACGTGCGCGTCTCGACCAGTTCCATGTCGATACGGCGATCTCGCGGGAAGAACGGGATGCCGCCGCCGACCGCGACCGGATGGACGAACAGCCTGTACTCGTCGATCAGATCCAGACGGGCCGCCTCGGCAGCGAGCTCGGCGCCTCCCACCGCCACGTCTCCACGCACGGACTCCTGGAGCGAGGTCAGCTCTGCGCGCAGGTCATCGCGCGCGAGCGTCGTGTTCGCTCCCTCGACCGAGTCCAGCGTCCGCGAGAACACCACCTTCGGCAGCGCCTGCCAGATCAGCGCGAACTCGCGCACGATGTCCGAGGGGTCCTCGCCGGCCGTCTCCCAGTAGACCATCGTCTCGTACAGGCGACGTCCCAACAGGTGACCGGCGAGCGCGCGCGTCTGCTCGTTGTGAAATCGGTGGAGCTCCTCGTCGGGCATCGACCAGTCGAACTTCCCGTCCGGCCCGACGACATAGCCGTCGGCCGAGACGCCGCCCATCGCGTAGATCACGTTCGACATCCGCATTCCTCCTCGTCTCTGGGGACCGTCAACCCGTATGACCCGACGACGCCTCGATAGCGCAGCATCGCGATCGAGCGGCGACCGTCGCCTGCCCACTGCCGGGCTGTCCGGATCATGTGCCCGACATCGGTGCAACGCCTCGAGTGTCCCTCGGCGCGCCTCGCGCCGAGGGCGTCAAGAAAGGACGGGATGAGCCAGCGGCGATCGTGCGCTCGCGCGACGCTCATGATCGGAAAGCATCACGCCGGCGGGGCTGCCGAGGACGTCGACCAGCTCATGCCCCTTCACACATCACCCGCACCCGGTGTTGTTCCCGCAGCTCGAGCACGTGTAGCAGGAGCCCGTCCGCTGCATCATGCCGCCGCACTGCGCGCAGGCGGGGCCGAGGTCGAGGCCCTTCATGCGCACGGGGACGACGGGGGGCGCGTCGGTCAGCGCTGCCGCGGCGGCGCGGGTCGTCGCCGGCTCGGTGCCGGCGACGGTGCCCATCGGGCCGTGCTTGCCGGCGCCGTTCGCGGGCCCGGCGGTATCGGAGGAGTGATGGGACATGCCGGTGTCCTCGGCCATCTTGCGGGCGCGGACCTCGGGGGTGAGGATGCCGAGCTCCTCCTGGATGTCGGTGTCCAAAAAGCGCGACGCGAGCCAGCGCATGATGTAGTCCGGCATCGACTTCGCGAACGGGATCTCGGGGTTCTGGGTGATCCCCTCGGGCTCGAAGCGCATGTAGGAGAACTTCTCCACGAGCGTCTGCAGCGGCACGCCGTACTGCAGCGCGATCGAGATCGACGTCGCGAACGCGTTCATCATGCCGCGCAGCGTCGAGCCCTCCTTGCCGATGTCGGTGAGGAAGATCTCGCCGACGGTGCCGTCCTCGTACATGCCCGCGGTGATGTAGCCCTCGTGCCCGGCGATCGAGAACTTGTGCGTGATCGACTGGCGCTCGCGCGGCATGCGGTTGCGCTTCGGGCCGACGGAGGCGATCGCCTCCTTGCGCGCGGTCGCGGCCGCGCCCGCGACGATCTCGTCGACCTCCTCCTGCGAGAAGCCGGATCCGGCGGGCGCCTTCTTGCCCTCCTGCGCGTCGGTGCGCAGCGCCTGGGCGGTCTTCGAGCCGTCGCGATAGATCGCCAGCGCCTTGACGCCGAGGTTCCAGGCCTGCAGGTAGGCGTCGGCGATGTCCTCGGTGCTCGCCTCGTGGGGGAGGTTGACCGTCTTGGAGATCGCTCCGGAGATGAACGGCTGGACCGCGCCCATCATCTTGATGTGGCCCATGTGCGAGATCGCGCGCTCGCCGACCGCCACGTCGAAGACCGAGAGGTGCTCGGCCGCGAGGCCCGGGGCGCCGACGATCGTCGCGTGCTCGTTGACGTGGGCCTCGATGGCGTCGATCTGGCCCTCGTCGTAGCCGAGCGTCCGCAGCGCCATCGGGATCGTCTGGTTGACGATCGTCATCTGGCCGCCGCCGACGAGCTCCTTGAACTTCACGAGCGAGAAGTCGGGCTCGACGCCCGTCGTGTCGCAGTCCATGAGGAACGAGATCGTCCCGGTGGGGGCGAGCACCGTCGCCTGCGCGTTGCGGTAGCCGTGCTCCTCGCCGACGGCCACGGCCTCGTCCCAGACCGTCCGCGCCGCCTCGAGCAGCCGGGCGTCGGTGCAGGACGAGTCCGGGATCGCCAGCGAGGCGTCGCGGTGCATGCGGATGACCGCGTTGTGCGGCTCGCGGTTCTCCGCGTAGCGCTCGTAGGGGCCGATCGCCGCTGCGACGTTCGCGGACTGCAGGTACGCGCGGCCCGTCATGAGCGACGTGATCGCGGCGGCCGTCCCGCGGCCGGCGTCGGAGTCGTACGCGACGCCGTTTGACATGAGCAGCGCGCCGAGGTTCGCGTAGCCCAGGCCGAGCTGGCGGAACGCGCGGGCATTGACGCCGATCTCCTCGGTGGGATAGCTCGACGGCCCGACGACGATCTCCTGCGCCAGCAGCACGATGTCGACGGCGTGCTCGAAGGCGCGCACGTCGAAGGTGCCGTCGGCGCGACGGAACTTCATGAGGTTCAGCGACGCGAGGTTGCAGGCCGAGTCGTCGACGTGCATGTACTCGCTGCAGTTCGCGACGACGAAGCCGTCCACGATGTAGGAGTGATGCAGCGGCTCGGTGAGGTTGTAGACCTCCTCCTGCCCATCCGCTTCGGCGGCAACGAGCGCCGTCCCGCCCTTGGTCGCGTAGCGACCGGTCTCAGTGAGCAGCGATTCGAGCGCCGCCTGCTTGCGCGGGGCGGAGAACCCGATCTCCTCGGCGAAGCGCTCGAGGTCTGTGCCGGTGATGCGCAGGTCGAAGCCCTCGCGCGAGACGTATTCTGCGACCGAGCCGTCGGCGCGCGTATAGGAAAACGTCGATGCCTCGACCTCGGTGACGCGATAGGTACGTCCGCGAATGCCGAACGCGCTCAGCAGGCGCTGGACGTCCTTCAGCAGCGCCTGGCTTCTGCTGCCCAAGCCGGCGTAGCGGTTGGCCTTGCCGCCACCTTCGACGCGTGACACACAGCCGTCCGCACCGAACAGCCCGCGCAAGAAGGCCGCCTGGATTTCGGGGGGCGCCGTGAACACCGCCTTCGGAACGCGCTTCTCATGGGCGCGCGCCGTGGTCACCCCGAGGCCGGCGAAGAGATCTCGGACCGCCTCGCTTCCCGCGCGTAGCTGCACGGTCCCGTTGTCCATCGGCTGGCGCGACACGCCGCCGATGAGTTCGCACAGCATGCCCTCGTGAGCGTCGGCCATGCCGTCGGCCAGATCATCGCCACCATAGACCCAACCCGTCTGAACGTCGGTCATCCAGCCGTCGCCGATGAGGTGGCCGGTGAGCTCGCCGAGTCCCTCGGTCCAGCGATCCGGCAATTGCTGGTACGTGACCGAACCGCCGCGCGCAAACGACTTGGCTGGCGCCTGAATGGTGACCGGCAGAGCCCACGAGGCGTCGGTGGAGGGCGTAGCGCTGTCGTTCAGCATCACGCGGTCACGCGTTGCGAGCTCGTCAGCGCGGACGTAGCCGCGGTTGACCGTCCACATCCGGTGGTTTGGGGTGCAGCGCAGCTCGGCGCCGTTCGCAAAGCGCAGGCGCAGGATCGGCTTGACCCCATTGCGCATGAAGGCGATCGGTTCCGTCGCCGCGACACCCGCGCCCGGCTGCTCGGCGGTCGCGCGGTGCGTGTAGACACGGATCTGCTCGCCGGCCTCTCCGCGAGCGACGAGCTCGCCGATCGGCAGAAGTCCGTGGGTGGTGTGCACGCGCGCGTCCGCAGGAAAGCACGGATTTGACGCGTTGATGCGCCCCGACGCCGGGCACGTGTGCCACTGGTTGATCGTCGTGTCGTACTGGACGCCCGGATCCGCGCACAGCCACGCCGCCTCGGCGATGTCGCGCATGAGCTCGCGCGCCGGGATCGGATCGCCGACGGGCTCACCGGTCGTGCGCGCGATCAGCCGCCACTCCTCGTCGTTCTCGACGGCCTGCATGAAGGCGTCGGTGAGGCGCACCGAGTTGTTGGCGTTCTGGTACTGGATCGACGTGAAGCCCTCGCCGTCGATCGACATGTCGAAGCCGGCGTCGCGCAGCGCGTTGGCCTTCTTCTCCTCCTTGGCCTTGCACCAGATGAACTCGCGGATGTCGGGGTGGTCGATGTCGAGGACGACCATCTTCGCGGCGCGCCGCGTCTTGCCGCCGGACTTGATCGTGCCCGCCCAGGAGTCGGCGCCCCGCATGAAGGAGACGGGCCCGGAGGCGGTGCCGCCCTTGGTCAGCGGCTCCATCGAGCCGCGGATGTTCGAGAGGTTGATGCCCGAGCCCGAGCCGCCGAGGAAGATGTGCCCCTCGCGCGTGTTCCAGTCCAGGATCGAGTCCATGTTGTCCTGCACGGAGAGGATGAAGCAGTTGTGGACGGCGACGTTGTTGGAGAGGTACTCGCCCGACTCGGTCTGGATGTCGTAGACGTCCATGGCGCCGAGCGGCTCGATCGCGACGATCTCTTCTTCGCGCAGGTCCGGGCAGCGCTTCGGGTTGCGCAGGTCCAGCGACGCGAGCAGCCTGCCCTGCTTGCGGGCGTCGACGAAGCCGACAAGCTCGGCGAAGCGCGCGCGCTCCGAGCCGATCGAGATCGCCACCTCGTGCAGGTCGTGACGATCCTCGCGGCGCTCCGGCTTGTGCGTCCGGCGCGAGTAGATGCCGAGCACGCCGAGGAGGTTCTGGACGTCCTCCGTCCAGCGCTCGCCGATGACGGCGAAGCCGATCCGCGCGTTCTCGCAGCCCTTGTCGCGCCGAACGCTGACGTAGCCGTCGGCCTGGAAGATGCTGCGCAGGTACGCCGCGATCTCCTCGTGCGAGGCGGTCCACAGCTGGTAGGGCACCGTCATCTCGGTCCCGCGCTCGAGGAGGTTCCAGCGCTCCACGAAGTCACGCAAGACCTCGCCGTAGAGACGGATGCGCTGAACGGGCACCTCGAGCGTGTCGGCGTCGCGGACGTGGCGATGGATATCGGGCATCGCGACGTCGAGATGCTCCTCGACCCACGCCCGCTCGGCGTCGTTGGCGACGAGGAACTCGAGCGTCAGCGACCGATTGGTCCCGTGGTCGTGCTGGCCCACGAAGCCGTCGGCCTGCAGCCAGCCGGCGAGCGCCGCCTCGGACACCTTGACAGCGTCGACGACAGCGGGAGTATCGTCGGAGAACGTTGCGCCGGCGGCGACCGGTGACCGCGCGGCAACCTTCGCGCGATGCGGGTGCAGGTGCATCCGCATGCCGAGCTCGAGCTGGTCGACGCGCAGCCACTGCGGCTCGGTGCGCCGCTCGCGCACGGCCTTGACGACGTGGTCGGCGGTCGCCTCGACGAAGCTGCCGTTGCGCAGCCGGACGCGGTAGACGGGCTTGATCCCGTTGGCCTGCGTCGCGACGATCCGCGTCACGCCATGGGCGCCGTAGACCTCGCGGCCGACTTGGTCGCCGTCGACGAGCTCGCCGATCTGGACCATGCCCTCGGGCGTCGAGATGAGCGCGCCATACGGCTGGCAGGCGCTGCACTGCGGGCTCTCCTCGAAGCCGACGTTGAACCACACCGGCGAGTTGAACGCCGCCATCTGGTGCAACAGGATGTGGGTGAGCTCGGCCTCGAAGCTGTCGCCGTCCTCGACGGAGGCGAAGTAGCCGCGCGAGCGCCCCCAGTCGGCGATCGTCCCCGCGACGCGGCCGACCATCTGCTTGACGGAGTGCTCGCGGGCGGGCGAGTCCAGCTGTCCGCGAAAGTACTTCTGGGAGACGATGTTCGTCGAGTTCTGCGACCACGACTTCGGGAATTCGACGCCGCGCTGCTCGAAGGCGACGCGGCCGCCGTGGCCGATGTGCGCATCGCGCAGCTCCCATTCGATCGCGTCGAACGGATGCACGGCGGGAGTCGTGAACAGGCGCTTCACGGACAGGGGCTCGCCGGCTCGGACGCCGGTCTGTGTCGGGGTCTGCGAAGTGCCTTCCATCGTCCTGCTCCTCTTCTCGTCGCAGCGAAATTCCCGGTCGTTGCGGCGCGTCGTCTAGCGAAATCGCGGGCGCCGCATTCAACGCCTCGGGTCGGACGGAACGGCGACGAGATCGCTCGCAGAGCGCCCCTTCAGTCTACCGAGCGACGGCCCCGTGGTCCGGCCTTCCCAGGGCGTCGGGACTCATCGAGTCGCACCTTCTGATTTCGACACATCAGACCGGTCTGTCGAACATGGGTAACGCGGCCCCACTCGGCGGGTGAGGACTGTTAGTCATGCATGCGATGCCATCCAACACCGCCGTCCTGTTCCCCGGTCAGGGGAGCCACTCCGAAGGAATGCAGGAGCCCTTTCGCCGCCACCCGCTGCTCGTCCGCGGGATCGAGCTGCTCGGCTTCGACCCCTTCGACAATCTCGCGGAGGGGACGCGCACGCACCAGCCGGCGCTCTTTCTCTGCTCGATCGCCCAGTGGGCCTCTCGCGACGACCACGACGAGGATCCGCTTGCGGCCGCCGGGCACTCGCTCGGGGAGTACGCGGCGCTGACCGCCGCGGGCGCGATCGACTTCGAGGACGCCGTGCGCCTCGTCGGCGCCCGCGCGACCGCGATGGCCCATGCCGCCGCGCTGGAGCCCGGCGGCATGGTCGCCATGCTCGGCGGCGAGCGCGACGACGTCCTCGAGCTCGCGGCCGAGCTCGACCTGTCGCTCGCCAACGACAACGCCCCGGGTCAGATCGTCCTGTCCGGTCGCCTGGCCGCGGTGCAGCAGGCCGTCGCGGGCGCCGAGCAGATCGGCTGCCGGGCCCGCCGGCTCGCCGTCGGTGGCGCGTTCCACTCGCCGCTCATGGCCCCGGCAGCCGAGGCGCTGAAGCAGGCGCTCGACGCCACGTCGATCGCCGAGACCGCCTTTCCCGTGCTGTCCAACGGCAGCACGCGCCCCTTCGTCGACGTGCGCACCGAGCTCGCGGAGAACCTTCTCAAGCCGGTGCGCTTCCGCGAGACGCTGCTCGAGCTCGACGCGATGGGCGCGGGCGACTACGTCGAGTGCGGCCCCGGCTCGGTCCTCAAGGGCCTGGTCAAGCGAACCCTGCGGGCGACCCCGGAGCGCGGGCCCGCACGATGAAGGCCGGCGTCTTCGGGATCGGCTCCGCGCTGCCGGAGCACATCGTCACGAACGCCGACTTCGCGGCCTACCTCGACACGAGCGACGAGTGGATCCAGCGGCGCACCGGCATCAAGGAGCGCCGTCACCTCAACGGCTCGCGGTCGCTCACCGACCTCGCCGTCGAGGCCTGCAACGCGGCGCTCGCCGACGCCGGAGCTGAGCCGACGGAGGTCGACCACGTCATCGTCTCGACGCTCACGCCCGACCGGCTCATGCCCGGGATGGCGCCCGCCATCGCCGACCTCATCGGGGCCAACGGCGCCGCCGCGATCGACGTCAACGCCGCCTGCTCGGGCTTCCTCTACGCGCTCGACCAGGCCGCCGCGCTCGTCGAGTCCGGGCGCTGCAAGCTCGTCGTCGTCTGCGCCGCCGAGGCGCTGAGCCGGATCACCGACCGCAACGACCGCGGCACCGCGATCCTCTTCGCCGACGGCGCCGCCGCGGTGATCGTCGGCGGCGGCGAGGACCTCGCGCTCGGCTGCGCGCCGTTCGTCCTGCACTCCGACGGCGTGCACGGCGACCTGCTCTACGCCTCCAGCGACGAGCGGCTGCTGCGGATGGAGGGCCAGGAGGTCTACCGCCACGCCGTCGAGCGCATGGTCGGCGCGACCGCCGAGGCGCTCACGCGTGCCCGCATGACCGTCGACGACCTCGACCTGTTCGTCGCCCATCAGGCCAACGCCAGGATCATCGAGGCCGCCGCCCGGCGCCTCGGCGTGCCCGAGGAGAAGGTCGTCATCAACGTCGACCTCGTCGCCAACACGTCGAGCGCATCGATCCCGCTCGCGCTGCACCAGGCCGAGCGCGAGGGCCGCCTGAAGCCCGGCGCGACCGTCGCGCTCGCGGCCTTCGGCGCGGGCTTCGTGTGGGGCGCCGGGATCATCGCCTGGAAGGAGCGCGTCCATGTCGCGGCCTGAGAGCCCGGTCGCGCTCGTCACCGGTGGCTCGCGCGGGATCGGCAAGGCGATCGCCGAGCGCCTCGACGAGGACGGCTTCACCGTCGCGACGCTCGGGCGCACGAGCGGCGACGTGCAGGCCGACGTCGGCGACGCCGCGTCGGTTCAGGCCGCGTTCGCCGAGGTGCGCGAGCGCTTCGGCCCCGTGCTCGTGCTCGTCAACAACGCCGGCGAGCGCCAGGACGGGCTCGCGATCCGCATGAGCGCAGACCAGTGGGAGCAGGTCGTCTCCACGAACCTCAACGGCGCCTTTCACTGCATGCGCCGCGCGCTGGACGACATGCTCAGCGCGCGCTGGGGGCGCATCGTGAACATCTCCTCCGTCGTCGCCGAGCGCGCGAACCCCGGCCAGTCCAACTACGGGGCCGCGAAGGCCGGGATGCTCGCGCTGACGCGCACGGTCGCGCGCGAGATGGCGCGCAAGGGGATCACCTGCAACGCCGTGACGCCGGGGGTCATCGAGACGGACATGACCGAGGGCATCTCGGACAAGCTTCTGGCCGGCGTTCCCGCCGGCCGGGTCGGGCAGCCCGAAGAGGTCGCCCACGCCGTCGCCTTCCTCTGCTCGGATGGCGCGGCGTACATCAACGGGGCAACGCTCGCCGTCGACGGCGCGCTCGCCGCATAGAACAAGGGAGAACGCATGGCCGTAAACGAGAACGACGTCCTCGAGGAGATCCGCGACCAGCTCGAGTCCATCAAGGTCCCGGGCGCTCGCGAGGCGACGCCGGAGAACACCTGGAACGACCTCGACGTCGACTCGCTCGACCTCGTCGAGCTCGTCAAGGCGCTGGAGGATCGCTTCGGCATCACGATCAGCGACGACGACCTCAAGCCGATCGAGTCGGTGGGCGACGCCATCTCGCTGACCGTCCGCCTCGTTGAGGCCAAGGAGGGAGCACCTGCATGAGCTGGCACCCGTCCCCTGAAGTTGAGATCGCGATCACCGGACGCGGGGTCGTCTCGTCGATCGGCGAGGGGGCGGATGCGTTCGTCGACGCGCTGCTCGAGCGCCGCTCGGGCATCGTCGACGGCATGGCGCCGTGCACGGAGTTCGACCCCGAGGCCGCGATGGGCCCCAAGCTCGCGCGTCGCTCGGACCGCTACACGCAGCTGGCCTTCGCGGCCGCGATCCAGGCTGCCGAGGAGGCGGGCCTGCCGGGCGACGTCGACCTCGAGCGCCTCGCGATCCTCGTCGGCACCGGCGTCGGCGGGCTGAAGACGCTCGAGGACGAGTGCCGCGCGTTCGTCGACGGCGGCGAGCGGGCCGTGTCGCCGCACTTCGTGCCGATGATGATGCCCAACGCCGCCGCCGGCGCGATCGCGATGGCGCTCGGCGCCCACGGCCCCGGCTTCAGCGTCTCGTCGGCCTGCGCCACCGGCAGCCACGCGATCGGCGAGGCCAAGCGGATGCTCGAGCGCGGCGAGGCGGACGTCGTCGTCGCGGGCGGCACCGAGGCCGCGATCACGCCGCTGTGCATCGCCGCGTTCAAGCGCATGGGCGCGCTGTCGCGGGAGGGCGTCTCGCGTCCGTTCGACGCGCGCCGCGACGGCTTCGTCATGGGCGAGGGCGCCGGCGTGATCGTCATGGAGCGCGCCGAGCATGCGCGCGCCCGCGGCGCCGAGATCCTCGGCTACGTCGTCGGCTACGGAGCGTCCAACGACGCCTTCCACATGACCCAGCCCGACGCCGAGGGCCGCGGCGCCGAGAAGGCGATGCGCGCCGCGCTCGCGGACGCCGGCGTGACGACCGAGCAGATCGGCTACATCAACGCGCACGGCACGTCGACGCCGTTCAACGATCGCATCGAGACGCACGCGATCCACTCCGTCTTCAACGGCGGCCACCCGCCGGTGTCGAGCACGAAGTCGGCGATCGGGCACCTGCTCGGAGCGGCGGGCGCGGTCGAGGCCGTCGCGGTCCTCGGGGCGCTGCAGCGCGGGCTGCTGCCGCCCACGCTGAACTTCGCCGAGCCGGACCCCGACTGCGACCTCGACTACATCCCCGACGGCCCGCGCGAGGCGCCGGACATCGAGTTCGCGCTGAGCAACTCGTTCGGATTCGGCGGGCAGAACGCGTGCCTGGCATTCCGCAAGGCATGACGGCATGAGCACCGAGGCCCCTGCGTCCGGCGCGGCGGTCGTCGCCGAGCCCGAGCCGGTGCTCGCCGCGATCGCGCGGATCGAGCTGCTGTGCGACGACGGCTCGTTTCATCAGATCCGCAGCGCCTCGGGCGACGGCGTCATCTGCGGCTCGGGCTGCGTCGGCGGGCGGCCGATCCGGATCTGGTCGCAGAACGTCAAGCACAAGGGCGGCTCGCTCGGCCAGGGCGGCGGGGCGACGATCGTCAGCACGATCCAGGCGGCCGACAAGGCCGGCGTGCCGGTCGTCGGCTTCCTGCACTCCGGTGGCGCGCGGCTGCAGGAGGGCATCGCGGCGCTCGGCGCGTACGCGTCGATCTTCCGCGCGACCTCGCGGGCGAAGGTCCCGCAGATCAGCGTCATCGTCGGCCCCTGCGCCGGCGGCGCGGCCTACTCGCCGTCGCTCGGCACGCTCGTGATGATGGTCGGCGACGGCGCACAGATGTTCCTCACCGGCCCGCGCGTCATCGCGAAGGTCACGCGCGAGCAGGTGACGGGCGTCGAGCTCGGCGGGCCGCGCGTGCACCGCAAGTCGGGCGTCTCGCACATCGAGGCCGACGACGACGCGGAGGCCGCGGACATCATCCGCCAGGCGCTCTCGTACTTCCCCGACAAGCTCGGCAGCCCGCCGCCGTCCAGGGAGCCCGTGGAGCCGCTGGCCGGGGACCCCGACGCGACGATCCCGAAGAACCAGCGGCTCGTGTACGACGTGCGCGACGTCATCCGCCACCTCGTGGACGGCGGCGAGTTCCTCGAGCTCAGCAAGCGCTACGCGAAGAACATGGTCGTCGGCTTCGGGCGCATCGACGGCCATCCGGTCGGCGTCATCGCCAACCAGCCGCGCTACCTCGGCGGCGTGCTCGACGCGGCGTCGTCGGACAAGGGCGCGTGGTTCGTGAACATGTGCGATCGCTGGGGGATCCCGCTCGTCGTGCTCTCCGACACGCCCGGCTACCGCCCCGGCACGCGCCAGGAGCGCGAGGGCGTGCTGCGCCGCGGGGCCGAGCTGCTGCGCGCGTTCTCGGTCGCCGAGGTCCCGCGCGTGACAGTCACCCTCCGACAGGCGTACGGTGGGGCGTACATCGTCATGAACTGCCGCGACCTCGGAAACGACCTCACGCTCGCCTGGCCCGGCGCCCGCATCGGCGTCATGGGCGCACCGCAGGCGATCGAGATCGTCAAGCGCCGCGAGCTCGAGGCGGGCGCCGATCCCGAGGAGCTGGCCGCCGCCTACGAGGAGGAGCACCTCCCGGTCGCGATCGCCGCGGCGCAGGGGTTCATCGACGAGATCGTGACCCCGGCCCAGACTCGCGAGCGGATCGCTGCCCATTTCGAAGCACGCCGATAACGCGGCGTCCGCCGACGTCGCCGCCGACACCCTCGCGCCGCGCAACGCGACCGAGGACGCGATCCTCGAAGCCGCCCGCGAGCTGCTGGGCGAGGGCGGTCAGGACCAGGTCACGATCGACACGATCGCGCGGCGCGCGTTCGTCAGCCGCACGACGGTCTACTTCTACTTCGAGAACAAGCGCGCGGTCATGGACCGCCTCATCCAGCAGGCGTTCGCCGACATGGACGACGCCGCCTCGCCGTACTTCGAGGGCAGCGGCGACCCGCGGATGGAGCTCGCGCTCGGGCTCGCGCGCTTCGTCGGGGTCGTCAACCGCAACGGCCCGATCCTCATGCTCGCCGCGCACCTCTACGGCGAGGACGAGCACATGCCGTCGCAGTGGGAGCCCTACGTCAACCGCTTCATCGCGGGGGCCGAGGCGCGCATCGCGCGCGACCAGCTGCGCAGCCTGGCGCCCGCCGACATCCCGGCGCGCGTCGCGGCGCAGGCGCTGTGCGCGATGGTCGAGCGTCACCTGACGATCGAGGTCATCCGCAACGGCCGCGACATGCGCGAGGCCGTGCGCCAGCTCACCGAGCTGTGGTTCCGCGCGGTCTACGCGGGCGGGGGCTCGGCGCCCGCGCCGGGGGCGGTCTCGGAGCCGTAGAGGTCGCGTGCAGGGGAGGCCGCGAGCGATGCGCCGGCGAGTGGACGACGTGACGTGACCTGATCGTGGGCGCCAGACCGGAGGGCCGCACTCAGTGCCAGCGCGGTTGTCGCCCGTGTGCCGTGCAGCGATGATCGCCCCGTGCGAGAGCGTGCGCGACAGATCCTGCCCTGGGCGCTGCTGGGCGTCACCGCCGCGGTCGGCACGGTCGTGATCTGGCTGGACGCGGTGTCAGACGGTCCCGAGGCCGAGTGGGGTTCGTACGTGTTCCCGCTCGTCGTGGCGATGTCCAGCGGCGTCGGCGTCGTCCTCGCCATCCATCGCCGCGAGAACCCGATCGGCTGGCTGCTGCTCGCCAACGGGCTCATCCTCACGTGCAGCGGCGTGGCGGAGAACTGGGCGGCATACGCGCTGTTCGAGCATCCGGGCACGTCGGGTGGCACGCTCGCCGCGACCGTGGACAACGCCATCTGGCCCCTGCTCTTCGCTCCGTTCGCCGCGATCGCGTTCGTCTTTCCCGATGGTCACCTGCCGTCGGCGCGCTGGCGACCGATCGCGATCGGCTCCGGGGTGTGCCTCGTCCTCTCGGTCACCGCGCAGCTGTTCGCGCCCGGCACCCTCGACAAGCCCTACAAGGGCGTGTCCAACCCCCTGCCCGAACTGCCCGAGGCGGTGTTCCTGGCGCTGATGACGCTGTCGTCCGTCGGCCTCCTGGCCGCGCTGTTCGCCGCCGCCTTCGCCGTACGCACCCGGCTGCGGCGCGCCCACGGCCTGGAGCGCCAGCAGGTCAAGGTGCTCGCATACGCCGCCGCGCTGATCCCGCTCGCGGTCGTCGTCGGCTGGGCCGAGGGCTTCATCACCGGAACCGCCGACGTCGCCGCAACGATCGCGCTGGCCGTCGTGCTCGTGGCCGTCCCGCTGGCGATCGGCGTGGCGGTCATGCGCTACCGGCTCTACGACGTCGAGCGGATCGTCAACCGCACGCTCGTCTTCGTCACGCTGACCGCGCTGCTCGCGGGGACCTACGCGGCGGTGTCGCTGGCGCTGGGCGTCGCGCTCGGAGCGGGGTCGACCCTGCCGACGGCCGCCGCCACGCTGGCCGTGACGCTCGCGTTCGGGCAGCTGCGCGGGCGGGTGCAGCGCGTCGTGGACCGCCGCTTCAACCGCGCGCGCTACGAGGGGCTGCGGCGCGTCGAGCGCCATCTCGCGGACCTGCGCGGCGGCCGCGCGCTCCCCGAGGAGACCGGCGCCGTCCTCGCCGCGGCGCTCGGCGACACGACCCTCGAGCTGTTCTTCTCGCTGCCCGGCAGCCCCGGCTACGTGACGGTCGACGGGCGTCCCGCGCATGTCGCAGCCGACGCCGAGCGCGACGTGACGCTCGTGCGGCGCGGGGACCTCGCGCTCGGCGCGGTCCGGCACGATCGCGCGCTCAACGAGCAGCCCGACGTGCTCGAGAGCGTCGTCAACGCCGCCGGCCTGGCGATCGAGATCGCGCGGCTGGGAACCGAGGTGCGCCGCCGCCTGGCCGAGGTCGAAGAGTCGCGCGAGCGGATCGTGACCGCGGGCTACGAGGAGCGCCGGCGCCTGGAGCGCGACCTGCACGACGGGGCGCAGCAGCGGCTGGTCTCGATCGGCCTGTCGATCCGCCACATCCAGGGCCGGATCGGCGAACGCGGCGGCGACATCACGGCACAGCTCGACGAGACCGTGGCGGAGGTGACCCGCGCGATCGACGAGCTGCGCGAGCTCGCGCGCGGCGTGCGGCCGGCCTGCCTCGACGACGGGCTGGGGCCGGCGCTGCGCGAGCTGGCCGCGCGCGCCCCGCTGCGCATCGAGGTCGTGGCGACCAACGAGCGCTTCGCCGAGCAGATCGAGGCAGCCGCGTACTTCGTCGCCAGCGAGGCGCTGACGAACTCGGTCAAGCATGCGCACGCGACACGGGTCGCCGTCAGCGCCGAGCGCGACAACGGCAGCCTCGTCCTGCGCATCACCGACGACGGCGTCGGGGGCGCGTCGGCGAGTGCGCGCTCCGGGCTGGCCGGCATGAGCGACCGCGTCGCCGCCCTCGGCGGCAGCGTCAGCGTGTCCAGCCCGCCGGGCCGGGGGACGGCCGTCGTCGCGGAGCTGCCGTGCGCGTCGTGATCGCCGAGGACCAGGCGCTGCTGCGCGAGGGCCTGCGGCGGCTGTTCGAGGACGCCGGCCACGAGGTCGTCGCGGCGGTCGACGACGCCGACCGCCTGCGTGGCGCCGTCAGCGAGCACGAGCCCGACCTCGCCGTCGTCGACGTGCGGATGCCGCCGACGCACACCGACGAGGGGATCCGCGCGGCGCGCTGGATCCGCGACGCGCACCCGGATGTCGGCGTCTTCGTGCTCTCGCAGCACATCGAGACGACGGGCGCGGTCGGGCTCGTCTCGCAGGGCGGCTTCGGCTACTTCCTCAAGGACCGCGTCCTCGACGTCGGCGAGTTCCTCGAGGCCGCGCAGCGCGTCGCGCGCGGCGGCTCGGCGCTCGATCCCCGGGTCGTCGCGTCGCTCGTCGGCGGTCAGGCGGCCGACGGCCTCGGCGAGCTCAGCGAGCGCGAGCGCGAGGTGCTGTCGCTGATGGCCGAGGGCCTGACCAACCAGGCGATCGCGGCGCGGCTCGTGCTGGCCGAGCGGACGGTCGAGAGCCACGTGCGCAACGTGCTCATGAAGCTCGACCTGCCCGAGGGCGAGGGTGGCCACCGGCGCGTTCTGGCGGTCCTCGCGTACCTGCGCGCGGCCGACGCTCCGGGCTAGCACGCAGTTGCAGGCGGGTGCGGGCACCGGTGCGGTCCGGTGCTCGCCTCGATGGCAGGAGGGCGGATCGAACGTAGTTTCGGGCCAGGCCTTCCAACCACCCGAAAGGAGTCCTCATGGACACCACGATGAACCGCTCCGTCGACGTCGGACCGACCCGCGCACGCCCCGGTCTCGCGCTGCTGCTCGCCCTGCTCTCGATCCCCGGCACGACGATGGTCTGGGATCTCGACGTCCCCGCACCCGGCTTCTGGATCGGCCTTCCGCTCGGCGTGGCCGCGATCGTCCTGGCGCTCCGCGCGCGCCGCGAGCCGATCGGCAAGGGCGACAACGCGATGGCGATCGCGGCGATCGCGCTCGCCGCGCTGGCCGTCGGCCAGATGCTCATCTGGACCGCCGTCTCGGCGGTCAGCTGAGCCGAGGGCAGCGTCCTGGCTACGCCCGCGGCGCCTCGTCGTCGTCGTCCGACGGCGGCGGCGCCAGCGGCGCGCCCAGCGCGTGGTAGCCGCCGTCGACGTGGACGATCTCGCCGGTCACCCCGCGCGCGAGGCCCGACATCAGGAAGAGGCAGGCGTCGGCGACCGGGCCGGCGTCCTTGTCGTCCCATGCCAAGGGCGCCTGGCCGGCCCAGGCCTGCGCGAGCATCTCGAAGCCGGGGATCGAGCCGGCGGCGATCGACTTGATCGGGCCGGCCGAGACGAGGTTGGAGCGGATCCCCATCGCGCCGAGGTCCCGTGCGAGGTAGCGGTTGACCGACTCCAGCGCCGCCTTGGCGACGCCCATCCAGTCATAGGCCGGCCAGGCGACCGTCGCGTCGAAGTCCAGGCCGACGATCGAGGCGTGCTCGCCCTCCTGCAGCAGCGGCAGCATCGCGGCGGCGAGCGACTTCATCGAGTAGGCGCTCGTCGCGAACGCGATCTGCGCCGATTCGACCGGCGTGGAGAGGAAGTCGCCGCCGAGCGCGTCGCCCGGGGCGAACGCGATCGCGTGCAGGACGCCGTCGAGGGCGCCCCAGCGCTCCTGCAGGTCGGCGGCGACGGCGGCGAGCTGGTCGGCGTCGTTGACGTCGAGCTCGAGCACGTCGGGCGCGGGGTCGCCGAGGCGCTTCGCGATGCGCTGCGTGATCCGCAGCCCGCGCCCGAAGCCGGTGAGGACGATCTGCGCGCCCTCCTCCTGCGCGCGGCGCGCGACCGCGAAGGCGATCGAGCCCTCCGTCAGGACCCCCGTGATGAGCAGGCGCCGGCCTTCCAGCAGCCCCACGTCAGCGGCCGAACCGGACGAAGTCCGTGAACTCGGCCCACGTCGACGAGGCGCGCCAGCCGGCCTCGCCGGTCGCGTGGCGCATGCGCACGGCCCACGCGGGCTCCCAGGCGCGCCAGCGCACGAGGCCGGCGAGCATCGCGCCGAGCGCGAGCAGCCCGCCGAGGATCGCGAGCGCGAGGATCGGGAAGGGGGCGTCGCCGCCGGTGTCGTCGGACTGCGCGGCGACCTGGATCGCGTCCGTCACGATGCCGGGCGCGGGCGCCGGGCCCGCGGACGGGGTCGGCGGCGCCTGCGCCACGGGCGCCTGGCCGGGGATCGCGGCCGGGGTCTGGGCGGCAGCGGCGGGCGGCGGTGGCGCGGTCCCGCCGGACGACGGCGCCGCCTGCGGCGTCACCGCGGGCGCGGCCGTCTTCTTGTTGCAGGCGCCCTCGGCGCGGCGGGCGATCGCATCGTCGATGGCCGCGATGAAGTCGGGCGTGTACGCGTTCTGGTCCAGCGGCACGACGTTCTTGATCTTCTTGAGCTCGTCCTGCGTGTACGAGCAGACGCTCAGGCGACCGTCGGGGATGTAGTCCTTGAGGACGTCCGTGGCGAGGTCGGCCGAGGCCGGAGCGGCGAGCGCGAGGCAGAACGCCGCCGCGGCGAGAAAGGGCAGGGTGCGGCGCATGACTGCACCTCACGCTAGCATCGCAGGCCGCTGTCCATGGCCGTCACGACCCCCGCCAGCCCGCGGGTCGCCGCCACGCCCGTGGGCGTGCGACCCGCGCGGCCCATCTCGACGCGATCGGGGAGCGCGCTCGTCGTCGCCCTGGTCGGCGCCTGCGCGTACGCCGTCTTCGCGCACGGGGCGGCCGGCCTGCCGGAGGAGCCGCGGCTGCAGATCGGCCTCGCCGTCGTCGCGCTCCTGACCGCCGTCGGCTGGCTGTTCTCGGGGACGCTGCGTCCCCGCGCGCCGGTGATCGTGTGGGCCGGCGTGGGCCTGCTCGCGCTCTTCGGCGTCTGGTGCGGGATCACCCTGCTGTGGTCGGTGGCACCCGACCGGACCTGGGCCTACATCAACCGCAGCGTCGCCTACACGCTCGTCGTCGTGCTCGCGATCGCGGCCGCGTCGAGCGCGCCGCGCGTCATCGAGCGTGTCGCCTACGGCTGGCTCGCCGTCGCGCTCGCGACCGCGCTGTACGCGCTCGCGGGCAAGGTCATGCCGGGCGCGGAGATCCTCGGCGTGAGCTTCAACCACACGGCGGTGGCGTCACGCCTGCGCGCGCCGCTGGAGTACTGGAACGCCCTCGCGCTCGTGATGGTGCTCGCGGTCCCGATCGCGCTGCGCCTCACGACCGACGGGCAGCGCCGTGACCGCACGCGGCTGTTCGGCCTGGCGGCGCTGTTCATCCTGCTGCTGATCCTCGGGATGACGTATTCGCGGGGCGGCCTCGTCGCGTTCGCCGTCGTGCTCGTCGTCGTGACGGTCCTCGGGCGCGAGAAGCTGCGCGGGCTGGCGGTCGTCGGCGTGACGCTCGTCGCATCGATCCCGGTGCTCGGCCTCGCGTTCAGCCGGCCCGCGCTGAAGGCGATCAACGTGCCGCTCGCCGACCGCACCCCCGACGGGATCGTGCTCGGCCTCGTGCTCGCCGGCAGCATCGTCGGGTTGCTCATCGCCGGCTGGGGACTGCTGCGCCTGGAGGAGCGCCAGCGCACGCGCTGGAGCGAGCAGAGCACGCAGCTCGTCTGGCGTGGCCTGGCGGCGACGGCGGCCGTCATCGGCGTGTTCGCCCTCGGCGGGATCGCGACGGCCGACGGCGGCCCGTCGGGCTTCGCGCACGACGCGTGGCACGAGTTCTCCAAGACGAGCAAGGACGACGTCTCCAACCCCGCGCGCATCATCTCCTCGAATTCCGGCAACCGCTGGGTGTGGTGGGAGGAGGCGGCAGGCGCATGGTGGGCCAAGCCGGTCGGCGGCTGGGGCGCGGGCTCGTTCCCGGTGACGCACAAGCTCTACCGCCGCGTCGAGCTCGGCGTCGTCCAGCCGCACAACGTGCCGCTGCAGTTCCTCGCCGAGACCGGGCTCGTCGGCGCGCTCATCGTCATGGGCGGCGTCGCGCTGCTGTTCTGGGCGGCGCTGGCGCGCATCCGCGCGATGGCCGCCGGGCGCGAGCGCGAGCTGGCGGTGGCGCTCTTCGCGGCGGCCTGCGCGTGGCTCGTGCACGGCCTCGTCGACTGGGACTGGGACATCCCCGGCGTGACGGTGCCGGCGCTCCTGTTCCTCGGCGTCCTCGGCGCGACGCGCCCGCCCGCGCGTCGCGGCGCAGGGCGCCCCGACCACCCGCTCGCCGCGCGCTCCCTCGCCCTCGGGCTCGCCTGCGTCGTGCTCGGCCTCTTCATCGTCTCCTCCGGCCTGCCGCTGCTCGCCGACGCCCGTGCCAGCTCGGCGCTGGCGGTCACGAACGACGCGGGCGAGGACGAGCTCGAGAACGCCACGGCGCGGGCCGACCTCGCCTCGCGCCTGGATCCGACCGCCGTGCGCGCGCTGCTGGCAGCGGCGGCGATCGAGCAGGGCCGCGGGCGCCTGCTGGACGCCAAGCGCTATCTGCTGAAGGCCGTCCGGCGCCAGCCCTACAGCTCGGCCGCCTGGGAGCGGCTGCTGCGCCTGACGCTGCTGACCGCCGACCGCCCCGGCGCGCAGGCGGCGGGGCGGCGGCTGCTCGCGCTCGACCCGCTCGGGAAGGGCTCGCGCGCGCTCGCCGGCCAGCTCGGGCTGTTCCGCGTTCCCCCGGGCTCGTCCCCGACCGCGACCGGGACGCCGTTGAGCCCCGCGTTCGCGGCTGCGGGGCAGACGGCGACGCCCGTGCCGGGCGCGCCCTAGGTCACCGCGACGCGCAGGACGCCGAGCACGAGCAGCGTCGCGGCGGCCGCGGCGATCATGAGCAGCAGGATCCCGACGACGAGCTCGGAGGGCAGATAGCGCGCTCGTGCGCGGACGCGCTCGCGCGGGAGCGTCGTGACGCTCGGCGGCACGGCACGCGACGGGGCAGCCTGCTGACGCAGCGCGAGCTCGCGCTCGCGGGCGACATGGCGTTCGCGCTCGCGTGAGGTCGCGCGCGAGGGCTCGCGCTCGCCGCGGCGCCTGCGCTCGCGGCGTGGGGCGGACTTGCGGTCCCGCCGGCGTTCGCGCTCGCGCGCGGGTGGCGCGTCCGGCGGCTCGGCGGGCGCGCGCTGCTCGGCCTCGGCGGCGGCGCGCCGCCGGGCCTCGGCCTCCGCGCGCGCCTCGGCCTCGGCGCGCGCCTCGGCCTCCGCGCGCGCCGTCGCGCGTGCCTCCTCGAGCGCCTGCGCCTCGGCGGCGGCGCGCGCCTCGGCGGCGGTGCGCTCCCGTGCGACCGTCTGCTCGCGTTGTGCGGCGAGCTCCCGGCGGCGCTGCTCGACGGCCGCATGCAGCCGCTGCTCCTGCTCGCGCCGCTCGGTTTCGGCGGCCGCGAGGCGCTGCTGCTCCTCGGCGCGCCGGCGCGCCGCGCGCTCCAGCGCCTCCTGCGCGGCCTCCCCGCGCGTGGCCGCGCGCGCCTCGTCCTCGGCCGCACGGCGTGCGGCACGGGCCGTCGCGGCCGTCGCCGCCTTCTCGACCGCGGCCTTGGACGCCCGCGCAGCCGCCCGGCGCGCGGCCTTGCGCGCCTCCTGGGCGAGCTGGGCGGCCTCCTCGCTCGTCTCGGCGAGCTCCCCCATCCGGCCCTCGAGCGCCTTGCGCGCGGCGTGCTCGGCCTGCGCGCGCTGGGTCGCCGTGGCGGCGGCGTCGATCGCGGCGTCGAGGCGCGTGAGCAGCTCGTCGCGCTCGGTCTCGTCCTCGGCGAGGCGCGCGGTCGCTCGGCGCAGGTCCTCCACCGCGTCCTCGAGGTCGCCGCCGAGCGCCCCTTCCAGGGCTGCCAGCCGTCCGACCTCGTCGAGCGCGCTGCTCAGCGCCTGCTCGAGCTCGCGCTGGAGCGCCGCGTCATCCTCGCTGCGCTGCTCGGCTTCGGTGCGAACCTCGCCGAGCACCGCCCCGAGGCGCTCGATCTCGGCCAGCGCGCTGGTGCGCTCGGCGCCGGCCGCGGCCGCGTCGGCGCGCGTGGCATCGAGCTGCTCGGTGAGCGCCCGGATGCGCGCGCGGGCGTCCTTGCGCTCGGTCATCAGCGCGGAGATCTCGGCCTGCGCGTCGTCGCGCTCCCGTGTGAGCCTGGCGATCAGCTCCTCGGCGTCGTCGCGCTCGCCGGCGAGCTCGGCGATGCGTGCGAGCGCACCGTCGCGCGCTGACGCGAGCGCCTGCAGCTGCGTCTGCGTGGTCTCGTGCTCGAGCGTCAGCGCCTGGAACTCGGCGGTGCCGGCGTCGCGCTCGGCGCCGAGCTCGCGCAGCGCGGCCTGTGCGCGCTCGTTGTCGCTGGTCAGCCGCGCGATCTGCGCCGCCGCGTCCTCGCGCTCGGTCTGAAGCTGTGCGATCACGGTCTGGGCGGTCGCCTGCCCGGCGGTGAGGTCGTCGATCTGGGACCGCGCGCGATCGCGCTCGCGGGTGAGCTCCTCGATCGCGGCCTGTGAGACGCCGGCGCGCAGCGTCAGCTCCTCGATCTGCGCGCGCGCCGCGTCGCCGTCGCCGGCGAGCTCCGCGACCCGCGCGTGGGCCGCGTCGCGCGCGGCGGTCAGCGCGCGGATGTCGGCGACGTGGCGCTCGCGCTCGGCGCTCAGCGCCGCGATCTGCTGCTGCGCGCCCTCGTGCTCGCCGGTCAGCGACGCGATCGCGCCGCCCGCGGCGTCGCGCTGCGCCGCAAGCGCGGCGATCTGCGCCCGCGCGGCCTCCAGCTGCTCGGCGAGGCCCGTGACCTGCGTGTCGGCGCTCGCACGCTCGGCGCTGAGCGTCGCGATTCGCGCCTGCGCCTCGGCAAGCGTGCGCGCCAGCGCCTCGGTCTCCGTGCGCGCCTCGGCGCGCTCGGACGTGAGCTCGCGGCGGTCGCGGTCGGCGCGCTCGCGGGTCTCGTCGAGCTGCTGGGCGAGCTCGCCGATCTCCGTCTGCGCCAGCGCCAGCTCGGCGGCGGCATCGGCCGTCGCGGCACGCGCCTGCTCGAGCGCCGCGGCGCGCTCGGCCGACGCGCCGCCGGTCTCGTCGAGCAGCTGCTCCAGGGTCTCGGCGTCCTCGCGCGCCTGTGCCGCGCGGTCGTCGGCGGCCGCGACCTGCGCCGCGCCGGCAGCGACCTGCCCCTCGGCGGCGGCGAGGCGCTGCTGCAGCGTGGCGCCCTCGGCCCGCGCCTGCTCGAGCTCGCGCGCAAGCTCCTCGGAGCGCGCCTGTGCGGCCACCACGGCGTCGACCGCCGCGGCGCGGTCGAGATCCTTGGCGGCGAGCTGCTCCTCGAGCGCGCGGTGCTCGTCGGCCTGGGCCTCGAGCTCTGCGATCTGGGCCTCCAGCGCGTCGCGCTCGCGGCGCGCGGCCTCGAGCTCGCCCGCGCGCGCGGCGGCCGCGGCCTGGACGTGCTCGAGCTCGGCGGCGGTGGCGCGCGCCTCCTCGTGCGCCTCCTCGAGCGCCTTGCTGCGCGACGCGGCCTTCCAGGCGACCGCCTGCAGCTGGGCTTCGAGGTCCTGCGCCGCGCCGGCGCGCTCGGTCAGCGCCGAGACCCGCGCCTCGAGCTCGTTCGCGCGCGTGACCTGCCGGCGCGCGGAGGCCAGCTGCGTCTCGAGCTGCGGCACCCGCTCGGCTGACGCAAGGGCCTTGCGCAGGCGGCGCTCGAGCTCCGGGAGCTGCGCGCTGGACGGCGCGAGCTCGGCGACGCGCTGCTCGAGCTCTGCCGCCGCCGCGCGCGCGAGCTCGGCGGCGCCCTCGGCCTCCGCACGGGCGGCCCGCTGCGCGTCGGCGTCCGCCAGCGCGGCTGCGGCATCGGCCTGCGCCCGGGCCAGCGCGTCGCGCAGCCGCACGCGCTCCTCCTGGGCGGCCTGTGCGAGCGCGCCCGTCTCGCCGGCGGCGGCGAGCAGGCGCTCGCGCTCCTCCTCGGCCGCCGCGGCGGCGCGCTCGGCGGCTGCGCGCGCGGCCGCCTCCTGGCGGTGCTCGTCGCGCAGTCGTGCGAGCTCTGACTGCGCAGTCGCGGCGGCAGCCTGTGCCTCCTGGCTCTCCTCGCGCGCGCGCTCGAGGTCGCCCTCGAGGTCATGCGCGCGCTCGTCGCTGCCCTGCAGCGAGGTCGCGCGCTCGCGTGCCTCGGCGGCCCGCCGCTCGAGCGCCGCAACGCGCCCCTCGGCCTGCGCGGCGCGCGCGTCGAGCGCCGTCGCACGCTGAGCGTGGGCGGCGACCTGCTCGCGCAGCTCGGCGCCGGCGCCCGTGGCCTCCAGCAGCTCGCGCTCGAGCTCGGCGGCGCGCGCCGCGAGGTGCTCGGCTCGCTGCTCGGCGCTCGTCGCGCGGCCGGTGAGGGAGCGCACCTGGTCCCCGGCGTCCTGCGCGCCGGCGAGCTCCTGGTCGGCGCGGGCCTGCAGCTCGGCGGTGACGCGCTCGGCCTCCAGCGCCAGCGCAGCGGCGCGCGCGCGCTCGGCCTTCAGCGCCTGGGTCGCCTCGCCGAGCTGCGATGTGCGGCGGTCGCGCTCGGCGCGCAGCTGCTCGGCGTGCGCGTCGGCGGCCTGCTGCGCCGCGCGCTCGCGGTCGTGCGCGGTCTGCTCGAGCTCGGCCACGCGGGCGGCGAGGCGCGCGGCCTCGTCGCGCGCCTCCTGCAGCACGGCGGCCTCGGCCAGCGCGTGCTCGTGCTCGGTGCGCAGGCCCTCGAGCTCGGTGAGCGCACCCTCGGCCTGGGACTGCAGGTCGCGGCGCTCGGCGTGCGCGGCGGCAAGCTCGGCCTCGAGCTTGGGAACCTGGTCTGCCAGCGTGGCCACCTCCCGGCGCGCATGCTCCAGGTCGGCGACGCGCGCCTTGAGATCGCGCACGTGCTCCTCGGCGACCTCGGCCGTGCGGCCGCGGCGGGTGGCCTCCTCGAGCTCGCGCTCGAGCGTGCGCACGCGGCTCAGCGCGCGGTCGGCGCGCTCGGCGCCGGCACGCGCCGCGACGACCGCCTCGTCGCGCTCGCGCTCGACACGGCGCGCCGCCTCGAGCTCGCGCGCGGTCTGCTCCGCCCGGGCGCTTGCGAGCCGGCGCGCCCCCTCGGCCTCGGCGACCTTCGCCTCGGCGGCCTCGGCGGCGGTCATGCGCTTGCGGGCGGTCGCCTCCGCCGTCGCGCGCGCCGCCTCCAGCGCCTGGGCCTGCGAGTGCGAGAGCTCGAGCTGGGCGGCGAGCTCGGCCTGCGCCGCCTGCGCGTCCTGCAGCTCGGCGGCACGCGCGGCGGCGAGCTCCTGCGCCGCCTGCATCTCGGCCCGCGCGAGCTGCGCCTCGTCGGCAGCGCGCTGCGCCTGCGCCTGGGCCTCGGTCGCGATCCGCTCGGCGGCGGCCTTGGCCTCGGCCGCGGCGAGCGCCATCTGCTCGCGCGCTGCCGCCTGCTCGCGCTCGATCGTCGTTCGCGCCTGCTCGCGCGCGGATTGGATCGCCTCCTCGGCGCGCCTGGCGGCGGCCTTGGTCTCCTCGCGCGCGGCCTCGCTCTGCGCCTGCGCGCGGGTCGTCGCCTGCTCGGCCTGCGCCTGCGCGGCGCGCAGCTCGGCCTGCGCGCGCTCGGCGCGGGCCTGGGTGTCGGCCCGCAGCCCCTGGAGCGCGCGCTCCGTGTCGTGCGCCGCGCGCTCGGCCTCGGCGCGCGCGGACTGCAGCTCGCGCTCGCGGGCGGCGACAGCGGCCTCGAGCTCCTGACGCGCCGTGCGCTCGGCAGCGATGCGCTCGTCGAGCTCGGCGCGCGAGGCGGCGATCTCGTCGCGCGCCCGGTGGGCGGACTCCTCGGCCGCCGCGCGCGCCTCTTCGAGGAAGGCGACGCGCTCGCCGAGCTCCAGCGCCTCGCGCTGGCCGCTGCGGGCCGCCGCCTCCGCCTGGGCGCGCAGGCGCACGAGCTCGTCGCGGGCCTCGCGGGCCGTCCGTTCGGCGGCGCTGCGCGCGGTGCGCTCGGTCTCCAGGCGCCCTTCGAGACCCGCCATGGCCTGGCGTCGCTGCTCGGCGGCGCGCTCGGCGTCCTCGCGCCGGCGGCGCTCCTCGCGCAGGATCGCGGAGTCGCTGCCGCGCGACGGGAGCGGCGCGGGCGCTGCGACGGGCTCCGGGGTCTCAGGCCGGGGCGCCCGGCGCCTGGCCTCCTGCGGGCGCGGGAGGTCGACGATCCCGCGCGTCGTCTCCAGCGCGAACGCGACGCGGCCCTCGGCCAGCAGCGCCGCCGGCGCCGAGAACGCGGCCCGCCAGTCGGGCGGGTCGGGACCGGCCAGCGGCGAGGCGTCGTCGGGGCCGGGCAGGGGCGCGATCCGGCGCGTGCTGCGGCCGTCGTCGAGGATCAGCATCGGCGGCGCGAGCCGCTCGCGCTGCTCGGCGCGCCAGCGTCCGGAGATGCGCAGGAGCACCGTGCCGGCGCCGGCCGCGACGCGCTCGAAGCGATCGACTTCGAAATCGGGTTCGCGGCCGCTCACGACTGCGCCGATTCTAGGTCGGAGAGCGCGTCGCGCGCACGGGCGAGCAGCTCGCCGGGCGCCCGCAGCGCGTCGAGGACGCGGATGCGCTGCGGCTCGCGGGCGGCGAGCTCGTCATACGCAGCGGCGATCGCCGCGAAGAAGTCGTCCTGCTCGCGCTCGAGGCGGTCTGGCGCGTCGTCGCGGCCGCGCAGGCGCGCGCGGGCGCTCGCGGGGTCGATGCGCAGCAGCAGCGTGCGGTCGGGCGTGAGCCCGCCGGTCGCGAACGCGTTGAGCGCCGCCACGGCGTCGATGCCGAGGCCGCGCCCCGCGCCCTGGTAGGCCAGCGAGGAGTCGACGAAGCGGTCCAGCAGCACCCACCGGCCATCGGCGAGCCAGGGCTCCAGCCGCTCGTCGACGAGCTGCGCGCGGGCGGCGGCGTACAGCAGCGCCTCGGCGCGGGGGTCGCAGCGCAGGTCGGGGTCCTTGACGAGGTCGCGGATGCGCTCGGAGAGCTCGACGCCCCCGGGCTCGCGCAGCAGTGCGACAGGCCGGTCGGCCCGGAGGTCGTCGTGCAGCGCCGCCGCGAGCGTCGACTTGCCGGCGCCGTCGATCCCCTCGATCGTGATGAGACGGCCGCGCACCACCGCGACGCTACCGTTCGCGGGCGATGCTTCCCGGCACAGAGCGCCACCCGCACGCCCGCGCCGTGCTCGGCGCTGCGCTGGCGCCGACCGGCGCGCCGAGCCACGCGTACCTCTTCAGCGGTCCCGCGGGCAGCGGCAAGCGCACCGTCGCGCGCGCCTTCGCCTCCGCGCTGCTGACCGCGGGCGCCCGCGATCCCGCGGGCGCGGCCGTCCGCGTCGAGCACGGCGTGCATCCCGACCTCACCTGGGTCGCGCCCACGAGCGCCGCCGGCATCCTCGTCGGCGACGTCGACGAGGCCGTCGTCGCGGGCGCCGCGCGCACGCCGTTTGAGTCCCAGCGCCGCGTGTTCGTCATCGAGGACGCCGACGAGCTCAACGACCAGGCCGCCAACCGGATGCTCAAGACGCTCGAGGAGCCGCCGTCGTTCGCGCACCTCATCCTGCTCACGAGCCGGCCCGGCGAGGTGCTGCCGACGATCGCCAGCCGCTGCCAGCCGGTGCGCTTCGACGCGCCGTCGCCCGAGCAGATCGCCACGCGGCTGGAGCGCCAGGGCGTCGCGCCGGCCACGGCGCTGGCCTGCGCGCGCCTGGGCCTCGGCGACGCCCGCCGCGCGCTCGCCCTCGCGCTCGGCGAGGGGCCCGCGCTGCGTGCCGGCGCCGAGGCCGTCGCGCGCGGCGCGCTGCGCGGCGACACCGCGGCACGGCCGTGGAGCACGCTCATCGCGCAGGCCCGCGCCGCGGGCGCGCGCGCCGGCGACGAGGTCGAGGCGGCGCTCGACGCCGACCTCGGCTACGCGATCTCCAAGGACCACGGGCGCATGCGCCGCGAGGCCGGCGAGCGCGGCAAGCGGGCCGCGCGGCGTGCGCAGACCGCCGCGCTGGACCGCGGGCTGGCGCTCGTCGGGCTGTGGCTGCGCGACGTCGCCTGCGTCCTGGACGGCGTGCCCGAGCTCGTGCACAACAGCGATCGCGTGCAGCTGCTCGCCGAGGACGCCGCGCTCGGGGTCACCGCCGGCCGGCTGCGCGCGGCGCAGGGGCTCGTGGAGGACACCCGCGCGGCGTTCGAGCTCAACCCCAACGAGGAGCTCGCGCTCGACGCGCTGGGCTCACGCCTCGCGCGCACCCTCGCCGGCTAGCAGCGGCCCGAGCCGCGGCTGCAGCCCGTGGAGCTCGAAGGCGCGAAAGCGCGAGAAGCGGACGTGGCCGGGGCCGTGGAAATCGGCGGAGCCGGTCGTCAGCAGCCCGAGCTCGTCGGCGAGCGCGCACAGCAGCTGCGTCTGCGCGCCGTTGTGCGTGGCGTAGAACGCCTCGACGCCGTCGAGGCCGCAGCCGGCGAAGCGCGCGAGCGCGGCGCTGACGTCCTCGGGGCCGGCGAGGTCCCAGAACGGATGGGCCCAGACCGCGATGCCGCCGGCGTCGTGGATCGCGTCGATCGCCTCGGCGACGGTCGGCGTGGTGCGGCGGCTGTAGGCCGGCGCGCCGGCGACGAGGTAGGCCTCGAGAAAGGCCGACGGCTCGTCGAGCCCTTCGCGCGCCAGGCGCTCGCGGTTGCCCGTGATCGCGGCGGCGGCGAGGTGCGGGCGCCCGATCGGGCAGCCCGCCGCGCGGCGGCGCTCGAGCTCGGTGCGGTCGGGCGCCAGGCCGAGCTCCACGAGCTTGGCGGCCATCCGCTCGATGCGCAGGGCGCGGTCCTCGCACCACGCGCGCAGGCGCTCGAGAAGCACCGGATCCGTGTGGTCGACGCCGTAGCCGAGCACGTGGAAATCCTCGCCGAGGACGTCGGCGGTCGACAGCTCGACCGCGGGGACGACCCGGATCGCGTGCGCCTCCGCGGCGGCGAGGGCCTCGGCGACGCCGTCGACGGTGTCGTGGTCGGTGAGCGCGAGCAGCTCGACGCCCGCCGCGGCCGCGGCGGCGACCACGTCGGCCGGCTCGAGCGAGCCGTCCGAGCAGGTCGAGTGCGACTGCAGGTCAAACGTGGGGGCGCCGGAAGGCGTGCTCATCAGGGGAGCTTCGCGCAAGTCGCCCGGCGATAGCGTGCGGTCCATGCGCACGGCCCTCGTCGCGCCCGACGCCTTCAAGGGCACGTTTGACGCTGCGACGGTCGCCGGCGCGCTCGCCCGGGGCCTGGAAGCGGCCGGCTGGCGGGCCGATCGCTGCCCCGTCGCCGACGGCGGCGAGGGGACGATGAAGCTGCTCGTCGACGCGCTCGGCGGCCGGCTCGAGCCGCGGCGCGCGACAGATCCGCTCGGGCGCGCGGTCGCCTGTTCGCTCGGCTGGGTCCCGGACGGCGTCGCGATCGTCGAGGTCGCACAGGCGTCGGGGCTCGGGCTCGTCGCCCCCGGCGAGCGCGACCCCGTGGCCGCGTCGTCCTACGGCACCGGCGAGCTGATCGCCGCCGCGTCCGCCGCGGGCGCGCGCGAGATCCTCGTCGCCGCCGGCGGCAGCGCCACGACCGACGGCGGCCGCGGCGCGATCGAGGCGATCGCCGAGGCCGGAGGGCTCGGCGCGGCGCGGCTCGTGGTGCTCTGCGACGTCGACCTCGCCTTCGAGGACGCGCCGCGGGTCTTCGGGCCGCAGAAGGGCGCCGATGCGCCGACGGTGAAGCGCCTCGAGCAGCGCCTGGCCGCATTCGCGGGCGAGCTGCCCCGCGACCCGCGCGGGGTTCCGCGCAGCGGCGCCGCCGGCGGCCTCGCGGGCGGGCTGTGGGCGGCCCTCGGCGCCGAGCTGCGCCGCGGCGCACCGGCGGTGCTCGACGCGCTCGGCGTCGACGCGCGGATGCGCGCCGCGCAGCTCGTCGTCGCCGGGGAGGGCTGCGTCGACGAGCAGAGCTTCCGCGGCAAGATCGTGGGCGAGCTCGTGCGCCGCGCGCGGGCCGCCGAGGTGCCGGTCCACGCCGTCGCGGGCTCCACGACGATCGGGCAGCAGGCCTGGGCGCGCGCGGGCCTGGAGCGCGTGTGGATCGCCTCGACGCTCGAGGAGATCGAGGCGGCGGGGCGGGCGCTCGGCGCGACCGCCTAGCGCTCCGGCCGCAGGTGCGCCACGGTCAGCCCGTGGCGCTCCGCCAGTCGCTGCGCGACGAGCGAGCGGTGGCAGGCCTCGGGGTCGGCCTCGACGCAGAAGAGCGCCGCGGCACCCTCCTGCGGCAGCTGCGCCACGAGGCCGTCGAGGTCGGCGCGGTCGAGGACCTCGCGCACGTAGCCCTCGACATAGCCGGGGTCCAGCAGATCGCGCGAGCGCTTGCCGACGCCGAGGCGGTCGTCGGCCGCGTACTGCAGCCGGCGCAGCTCGGTCGTGGGGGCGAGGTCGGCGCGGTGCAGGTAGCCGACCCCTGCGTCCGCGAGCGCGGTCTGCAGGCGCAGCGAGTTCGCCCACATGTAGCGGCTGCCGCGCACGCCGCGGCGCTGGCGGACGTCGACGATCAGCCGCACGCCGGCGCCGCGTAGCGCGGCGAGCCAGCTGCCCAGGTCCCACTCGTAGACACCGATCGTCAGCACGCGCGTCATCGTCAGGAGACCGACGACAACGCGGCGGCGACCGCGAAGCCGAGCGTCGTGACGAGGCCGGCGGCCCGTCCGGCGTCCCTGCGCGCAGTGGGGATCATGGAGTCGGTCAGCATGACGATCAGCGCGCCCGCGGCGAAGCCGTCGATTGCCGCGCGCAGGTCGTCGGAGGCCGAGGAGGCGATCGCCCAGCCGATGCTCGTCGCCACCGTGCAGACGACCGCGACGCCCGTCCAGAGCCGCAGGACGGCGGCGCGGCTCGTCCCGCCCCGGAGCATCTCCGAGGCCGAGCCGGTCGCCTCCGGGAGGTTGGAGATGAAGATCGCGACCAGCAGCCCGAGCCCGACGCCCTCGCCGCTCGCGATGCCGATGCCGAGCACGAGCTGCTCGGGGATGCCGTCGAGGAACGCGCCGAGGGCCAGGGCGGTGCCGGCGCCGCTGGAGGGGCGGCGCTCGATCACCCCGTCGAGCAGGTAATAGGTCGCCGCGCCGGCGGCGAGCCCGGCGGCCGTCCAGCCGAGGCCGCCGAGGCGCAGGCCCTCGTCGGCGAGCTCGAATGTCACGGCGCTGATGAGCGCGCCGGCGCCGAACGCGAGCACCATGCCGATCTGGCGCGGCGACCAGCGGTGCGCGAACGCCACGAGCGCGCCGATCACGAGTGATGCGGCCGCCAGCGCGCCGATCCCGATCGCCTCGAGCACGCCGCCGGTGTGCCCGCCCAGGCGGCGTCGCAGTCCGAAGTCGCCTCCCTACGATTGGAGGCGTGAGCATCGACGAGCGCATCGACGTCATCGCGCGCCATCCGTTTCGCGCGAAGTTCCGCCTGCGCGGGCGCGAGCGCGCGCTCGTGCAGTTGCGCGGCATGAGCGCGGTCCGCCAGCACGCCGAGGACCTCTTCGCCGCGCGCGTCGCCCCGGCGCAGCCGCGCAACGACGGCCGGCAGACGCCCTACCGCGGGCACCCCGTCTTCGTCGCCCAGCACGCGACCGCGACGTGCTGCCGGACCTGCCTGGAGCGCTGGCACGAGATCCCCAAGGGCCGCGACCTCGATCCGGCCGAGCGGGCTTATGCGGTCGACGTCATCTGCCGATGGATCGAGCGGGAGACCACTAGCATTGCCCCCCGCAAGCCGACGTAGCTCAGCTGGTAGAGCACTTCACTCGTAATGAAGGGGTCAGCGGTTCGAATCCGCTCGTCGGCTCTCGCCGGGACGTCCCGCAGCTAGGGGGCCAGCCGCTCGAGCACGCGCAGCAGGGCCGCGAGGTCGCCGGCGGGAACGGCACGCAGCGCCGCCGGCGGCTCGTCGAGGATCGCGTCGGCGCGCGCGGCGGCGTCGCGGCCGGCGGCGGTCAGCGCCACGAGCTTCGAACGCCGGTCCTCGGGGTGCGGCGTGCGCTGCACGAGCCCGTGCTGCTCGAGGTCATCGACGATCAGCGTGACGTAGGGCGGATCGGCCAGCAGCGTCTCGGCGAGCGCGCGCAGGGTCCGCGGCTCGTCGGCCAGCTGGCGCAGCGCGCGCACGCGCGCGAAGCTCAGGCCGAGCGCCTCGGACGCTGCGACCTTGCGATCGTGGCTGAGCACGATGTCCGACATCGCGCGCCAGGCCCGCCGCGCGAGGTCGGCGTCCGCGTCCGCGCCCCCCATCATGCCGGCTGCGGCGCGTCGTCCAGCCGTGCCGCGGTGCGCTCGGCGCTGGCCCGCGCCGCCGCGGTGCTGGCAGCCAGGCCCAGCGCCGCGATCCCGGCCCCCATGGCGGCGATCAGCCACCAGGCCGGGTGGCTGGCCGTCGCAAGATGGTCGTGCAGGGAGCCGTCCACCCTCGCGGTGGCCAGCGCGCCCAGCACCGCGACACCGAGCGTCAGGCCGATCTGGCGGCCTGTCGTCGCCACCGCCGCGGCCACACCCGCCTGGCTCGGCGGCATGCCCGACACGGCGGTGTTCGTGATCGGCGGGTTCACGGCGCCGAACCCTAGTCCGAACACGCAGTACGCAGACAGCAGCCACGCCAGCGAGGTGTCGGGGCTCAGGGACACGAGCATCAGGCCGCCGACGCCCAGCCCGAGGCCGCCGACGACGAGCGGGCCGCGAACCCCGCGCGCGCCGACCACGCGGCCGGCGATCGGGCTGCACAGCACGGTCATCGCCGCGATCGGCAGCGTGCAGAGGCCGGCGCTCGCCGGCGAGAGGCCGCGCACGTCCTGGAGGTAGAGCGTGTTGAGAAACAGGAAGCCGCCGAACGCGGTGAACGCCGCGACGGCGATGACCGTCGCGGCGGCGAACGGCCGGCTGAGGAAGAAGCGCAGCTCGACGAGCGGGTCGAACCGGCGCAGCTCGTGGCCTACGAGCGTCACGAGCGCGACGCCTGCCGTGATCGCGAGCGCCATGATCCACGGCGAGCCCCATCCCAGGCCCGGGCCCTCGATGATCGCCGAGGTCAGGCTCGCCAGCATGACGATGACCAGCGCCTGGCCGATCGGGTCGGGACGGCGCGGGCGCGGCGCGCGGGACTCCGGCACGAAGCGCGCCGTGAGCGCGATCGCCGCCAGGCCGATCGGGATGTTCACGAGGAACACGGCGCGCCAGCTCAGCTCGGCGAGCACGCCGCCGAGGACGGGTCCCAGAGCCATGCTGATGCCCACGACGGCGCCCCAGATCCCGATCGCCTGCGCCCGCTCGCGCGGGTCCTCGAAGGTGTTGCGGATGATCGACATCGCGACCGGGTTGAGCATCGCGCCGGCGGCGCCCTGAAGGACGCGGAAGGCGATGAGCCAGCCGACCCCCGGCGCGAGGCTGCAGGCCAGGGACGCCGCCGTGAACAGCGCGAGGCCGAACTTGAACACGCGGGCGCGGCCGAGGCGGTCCGCAGTCGACCCGCCGAGCATGAGCAGGCTCGCCAGCGCGACGGTGTAGGCGGCGGTCGTCCACTGCAGCGCGGCCACCGACGCATCGAAGTCGCTGCGGATGGACGGCAGCGCGACGTTGACGATCGTCACGTCCATCCCCACGATCAGCAGGCTCATGCAGCAGATCGCGAGCACGAGCCGCGGCCGCGGAGGCGTCACCGCCTCCCGTTCGGCCGACGTCACGTGGGTAGTGATAGGCATATAATGATTATACCACTATAACGGTGCCGCGCGGGGCGTGTCGCAGCCGACGGCGGGGTGCGAGTGGCCGCTCCCGATGTGTACGCTGCCGCTCCGGCGCCCGGCGCCCGGCCTATGACCGACGACATCCGCGAGATCCTGCTCGACCTCCCGCTCGTCCTCGCCGAGGACACGCCCCCCGGCATGCTCGTGCTCAACCGCGCCGGCGTCCCCGAGGAGCGCCGCGACGAGGCCGACGCGTTCGTCGTCGCCAACGGCGGGCAGATCGGACACAAGCCGCTCTTCGAGGTCATCGGCGGTAAGACGCCCGCCAGCGTGCCCGGCGACGCGGCGTTCTACGCCCTGCCGCCGGCTGCGCTCATCGCGAAGTAGCCGGCACGCGGCCGCGCACTCAGCGGATTCTCAGCCGAACCCGAACGTTCTCCCAGCGGGACCCTCGATCTTGTGACCATCAACGGATCACAAGGAGAAGCCCAAGGATGCTCCCAATCAGCAGGAAGTCCGTCGTCGCGCTCGCAGCGATCGGCGCGTTCGCCGCGGGTGGCGTGTCGCTTGCCGGCGCCGCCACGAAGTCGCGCTCCTCATCGACCACCACGTCGACGACCGAGCAGCGCCCCGCACAGGATCAGCTCACGGGCGACGCCGCCGACAAGGTGACCGCCGCCGCCAAGGCGAAGGTCCCCGGCGGCACCGTGCTGCGCGTGGAGGCGGGCGGCCCGAGTGGCTCGCCCTACCACGCGCATGTGCGCAAGGCCGACGGCACGGAGATCGTCGTGCTCGTGGACGCGAACTTCGAGGCGACGTCCGTGCAGACGCGCCCGGCCGGCGGCCGGGGTGGCCGCCACGGTCACGCCGGCCCTGGGGGGCGCGGAGGTCGTGGCGACCACAAGGCCGAGACCGCGCTGACCGGCGAGACCGCCGACAAGGTGACGGCCGCCGCCAAGGCGAAGGTCCCCGGCGGCACCGTCCTGCGCGTCGAGAACGACTCCGACAGCACCTCGCCCTACGAGGCGCACGTCCGCAAGGCGGACGGCACCGAGGTCGTCGTGCTCGTCAACTCGAGCTTCGAGGCGACGTCCGTGCAGGAGCACCGGCACCCCTAGCCCGCGCCCCGGAGCCCGGCCGCCCCGGCCGGGCTCCCTTGGCGCCAGTCGACCGGTGACCTACATTGCAGGGCGGTGGCTGCCTGCTCGCACCTTGACTCGATCGAGTTCGTCGAGCCTCCGGGCTCCGTCGCCGGCTGCGAGGAGTGCCTGAAGATCGGGGCGCGCTGGGTGCACCTGCGGATGTGCCAGAGCTGCGGCAAGATCGGCTGCTGTGACAGCTCGCCCAACCGTCACGCGACGGCGCATCACGGCGAGACCGGGCACCCCATCGTCCGCTCGGTCGAGCCCGGCGAGGACTGGAGCTGGTGCTATCCGGACGAGCTGATGTTCCGGATCCGCGCCGGCGCATGAGCCCCGTCCGGCCGGCGGTCACCGTCGTCGGTCACCGGATGGACAGCGAGTCCCACCGCCTGCGCGACTTCCTCACGCGCATCGCCCAGCCCTATGAATGGCTCGAGGCCGGCAGCGACGCCGGCGCGGCCATCCTCGCCGCGCACGGCGCGAGCGACCACGACCTGCCGCTCGTCGACGACGGCGAGCACGTGGTGCGCAACGCGACGCTGGAGCGGCTCGCCGACACCTGGGGAAACTCCAGGCACCCGCCGAAGTCCGACTACGACCTCGTGATCGTGGGCGCCGGACCCGCGGGACTCGCGGCCGCCGTCTACGCCGCCTCCGACGGCCTGGCCACGGTCGTGCTCGAGCGCGACGTCCCGGGCGGCCAGGCCTCGCACACGTCGAGGATCGAGAACTTCTTCGGCTTCCCCGACGGGATCGGCGGGGCCGAGCTCGCACGGCTCGCCGGGCGCCAGGCCGAGAGCTTCGGCGCGCACCTCGCGCTGCTGCTCCCGGTCGTCGGCAGCTCGCGGACCGCGGACGGGCGCTTCGAGATCGAGCTCACCGGCGGGCATGTCGTGCGGGCGCCCGTCCTCATCGCGGCGCCGGGAATGGTGTGGCGCACGCTCGAGGCCGAGGGCTTCGAGGAGCTGCTCGGCCGCGGCGCGTACTACGGCGCGGGGCGCAGCGAGGCCGTGCAGTGCAGCGGCGACCCGGTCGTCGTCGTGGGCGCCGGCAACTCCGCGGGCCAGGCCGTGATGGACCTCGCCAACAACAACGCGCGGGTCACGATGGCCGTCCGCGGCGACGATCTGGGCAGGTCGATGTCGCGCTACCTCGTCGACCGCATCGCGATCCATCCGAACGTCGAGGTCCGCCTGAGGACCGAGGTCGCCGCGCTCGAGACCGACGCCGCGGGCGCGCTCGCAATGGCGGTGCTGCGCGCCCGCGATGGCGGCGCGACGGAGGCGATCGCGGCGCGCGCGGTGTTCGCCTGCATCGGCGGCACGCCGCGCACGGGCTGGGCCGACGACGTCGGCGTGCGTCACGACCGCGCCGGCTACCTCCTCACCGGGCCCGACCTGCTCGACCACGGCGAGCGCCCGGCCGGCTGGCCGCTGAACCGCGACCCGCTCGCGCTCGAGACGAGCGTTCCCGGCCTGTTCGCGGCCGGCGACGCGCGCCACGGGTCGACGAAGCGCGTCGCGGGCGCGGTCGGGGATGGCGCGATGGCGACGGCGCTCGCGCACCGGCGCCTGGCCGAGCTGCTCGACGGCGCCTGACCCGGCACGGGTTCTCAGGAAGCCCTCAGGCTCCTCTGGGTCATCTCCGAGGTCGCGCGCCGATGGCACGTGCAAGGGCCACTCCGGCGCGAGCGGCACGGCCGCAGGCACCGACCCGAGGGACGCGGCTGCAGCCGCGGCGTAGGCCCGAGCCTCCCGAGCCGATTCTCAGCAAACGCTGGGGGAGGGCTCGAGAGGCGCTCACGGGCGGCCCGCAACATGATCGTCAGCAGGTCAATCCCTCCCTCCGACGCACAGGATCACACCATGCCCGCACTGCGCAACAAGCTCACCGCCATCGCCGCGATCGGCGCCGCCGCCCTCGGCGGCTCGGTCGTCGCGAATGCCGCGACCTCGACCACGAGCTCCTCCTCGTCGGCCTCGGGTTCTGCGGCCCAGACCCAGCAGGCTCCGCCCGCCCAGCGCGATCCCTCGCTCGGGGGCCACATGAACGGCGGGGAGACCGAGAAGCTCCTGACCGGGGACACGGCGGCGAAGGTCAAGGCCGCCGCGGAGGCCAAGGTCAGCGGCGGCACGGTGCTGCGCGTCGAGAACGACGCCGACAGCACCTCGCCCTACGAGGCGCACGTCCGCAAGGCCGACGGCTCCGAGGTCGTCGTGCTCGTGAACGCGAGCTTCGACGTCACGAGCGTCGACGCGATGGGTCACCCGTAGGCCGGGCGCTCCCACACACCGCATCCGCGGCAACAGGCGCCCCGCTCTCCCGCGGGGCGCCGGCCGACGTGCGCGCTCATGGCATCCCCGCCAGACCAGGCGCCACGCTCTCCCGCGGGGCGCCGGTCGTCGTGCGAGCGCTTCGGGCATCGATGAGGAGACGGGGCGCCCGCGGCGGGGGCGAGGCGCACGCGGATCGTGCCACCGTCCCATCCTGCTGTCGTCCTGCGACAGCTATGTGGGATGGTGCGGTCGGGGGCTCCGCCGCGCCGGGGCGCCGGGGACGCACCGCGGCGGACCGGCGCGGCCGGCGAGAGGCGCACGCGGATCGCGCCACCGTCCCATCCTGCTGTCGTCCTGCGACAGCTATGTGGGATGGTGCGGTCCAAAGCGCGGGCGCATCGGGGCGCCGGCCCGCACCGGGGGCGCCCGGTGCGCGACCGACCCGTTACATCATCGCGACCGCTGACGCCGGCGCCGCCACCACCGACGCCGGCGCGGCGTACTGCGGCGGCGCCGTGCCCTCCGAATCCAGCAGCCGGGGCGAACGGCGCTCGTTGTCGGCCTCGAGCCCGCGGACGGTCAGCTGCACCCGCCACTCGCGCGCGAAGTCGAACACGTAGGAGAGCGGCTGGCCGTCGCTCAGCCCCAGGCCGCCGAGGCGCGCGCATGCGCTGCGCCCCAGGGCACCCGAGGTCGTCGCGTGCGACGGGTGGACGTAGTGGTGGACGTCGGGCGCCCAGAAGCCACCGCCGAGCCAGAAGGCATACAGGTGGTCGTCGTCCCAGCCGAACGCCGACTGCAGCGCGTAGTGCAGGTCCACGAGCGTCAGGTCGTCGCGCATGCCGATCGCGCGCCGGATGCCGTCGTAACCGACGAGCTGCGCGTCGAACACGTACATCTGCTGGCCCATCTCGCTCCTCTCGCCCAAGGTGCAAAGCGCGACGGTACGGCCTGCGCCCGACGGAAGCCCCCGGTACCCTCGTCAGCCGGTGACCACGACGGCCCAGATCACCCCCGCCGAGCCCGCGCACCTGGGGACCGCGCTCCTCGCGCGCCTGCGCGGGATCTGCGGTGACCCGCACGTCCTCACGGACGGCACGCAGCTGCGCACCTACGAGTCCGACGGCCTGCTGCAGTACCGCGCGCGCCCGGCCGCCGTCGTCCTGCCGGGCACCGCGACCGAGGTCCGCGACGTCGTCAAGGCCTGCTCGGACGCCGGCGTGCCGTGGGTCGCGCGCGGGGCCGGCTCGGGCCTCTCGGGCGGCGCGCTGCCGGTGAAGGAGGGCGTGCTCATCGCCGTCACGCGGATGCGCCGCGTGCTCGAGGTCGACCTGCCCAACGGCCGCATCGTCGTCGAGCCCGGCGTGACGAACACCGAGGTGAGCGCCGCGGTCGGCCCCACGCACTTCTATCCGCCCGACCCGTCGTCGCAGATCGTCTGCTCGATCGGCGGCAACGTCGCCGAGAACTCCGGCGGCGCGCACTGCTTCAAGTACGGCTTCACGACGAACTACGTCACGGGACTGGAGGTCGTGCTCGCCGACGGGGAGGTCGTGACGCTCGGCGGCAAGGAGGTCGACCACCCCGGCTACGACCTGCTCGGCGCATTCGTCGGCTCGGAGGGCACGCTCGGGATCTGCACGGCGATCACGCTGCGCGTCGTGCCGGTGCCGGAGGCGATCAAGACGATGGTCGCCTTCTTCGACACGCCGAGCCAGGCCGGCGAGGCGGTGTCGGAGATCGTCTCGGCGGGCGTCGTTCCCGGGGCGATCGAGATGATGGACCAGCTCACGATCCAGGCCGCCGAGCAGGCGGTCCACGCCGGCTTCCCGACCGACGTCGGCGCCGCGCTGATCGTCGAGCTCGACGGCTCGCGCCACGAGTGCGACGCCCGCTTCGACGACGTCGTCGCCGTCTGCGAGCGCAACGGCGCGACCGGTATCCGGATCGCCCGCGACGACGCCGACCGCGCGGCGATCTGGCGCACGCGCAAGGCGGCGTTCGCGGCGATGGGCCGGATCGCCCCCAACTACTACGTCCAGGACGGCGTCATCCCGCGCACGAAGCTGCCCGAGGTGCTCGCCCGGATCGCCGAGCTCGCCGAGGAGTACGGCATGCGCGTCGGCAACGTCTTCCACGCCGGCGACGGCAACCTGCACCCGCTCGTCTGCTACGACGGCGAGGAGCAGGCCGAGCGCGCCGAGGAGCTCTCCGGCCGCATCCTCGAGGCCTGCGTCGCCGCCGGCGGCTCGATCACCGGCGAGCACGGCGTCGGCGTCGACAAGAAGCGCCACATGCCGAGCATGTTCTCCGAGCCCGACCTCGCCGCCTTCCAGCACCTGCGCTGCGCCTTCGATCCACGCGGCCTCGCGAACCCGGGCAAGGTCATGCCGACGCCCCGCCTGTGCGGCGAGGTCCCGGGCCCCTACCGCCGTCACCCGCTGGAGGTCGACGGCATCGCGGAGCGGTTCTGAGACGTGGGCACCGAGACGCTGAGAACCGAGACGCCGGCAAGCGCCGACGATGCCGCCGAGCTCCTGCGCGCCTGCGCCGGCGACGGCGTGGCGGTGCGCATCGCCGGCGCCGGCACGAAGGCCTGGGGGCACCCGGGCGCGGACGTCGCGGTGCGCCTGCGAACGAGCGCGCTGGACGCGATCGTCGAGCACAACGTCGGCGACCTCACCGCCGTGCTGCAGGCCGGCGTCCCGCTGCGCGCGCTCGACGAGGCGCTCGCCGCCGAGCACCAGATGCTCGCGCTCGACCCGCCGCTGGGCGCGGGCGCGGGCGCGGGCGCGACCGTCGGCGGCGCGATCGCGGCCGGCGACTCCGGCCCGCTGCGCCACCGCTACGGCGCCGCCCGCGACCTCGTGCTCGGCGTGACCGTGGCCCTGTCGGACGGCTCGGTCGCACAGGCCGGCAGCAAGGTCATCAAGAACGTCGCGGGCTACGACCTGGCCAAGCTCTTCAGCGGCTCCTTCGGGACGCTCGGGCTCATCACGCAGGTCGCCGTGCGGCTGCACCCGCGCCCGCCCGGTGACGCGACGGCGACCGGCTGCACCGACGACCCGGCGCGGCTGCAGGCGGCCGCGATCGCGCTCGCCGGCAGCTCGCTGGAGGCGCAGGCGCTCGACGTGCGCTGGGAGGCGGGCGAGGGGACCGTGCTCGCGCGCTTCGCCGGCATCGCCGCCGGCGAGCAGGCCGCCGCCGCCGGCGAGCTGCTGGCGGCCGCCGGCCTGCAGGCGCGCACGGAGGGTGACGACGAATCTCTGTGGGCCGCCCAGCGCGCGGGGCAGCGCAGCGCCGACGGCGCCGTCATCCGCGTCTCCGGCCGCCCGACGCAGCTCGCCGAGGCGTGCCGCGCCGCCGCCGGCAACCCCGGCGCGACGCTCGTCGGTCGCGCCGCGCTCGGCGTGTCCTGGATCGCCCTGCCGGCCGCCGCCCCCGGCGAGCTCGTGCAGGCGATCGCGGATGTGCGCGAGCTCCTGCACCCGTCGCCCTGCGTCCTGCTCGACGCGCCCAGGTCCGTTCGCGCGCACCTGGACCCCTGGGATCAGGCCGAGACCACGGCGCTCGTGCTCATGCGCCGCGTCAAGCAGCGCTTCGACCCGACCGCGACCTGCAACCCCGGCATCTTCGCCGGAGGGATCTAGGTGGGCCACCGATGACCAGCACGCCGATCGACCGTGCCTTCGACGACCACAAGCCGCCCGAGAGGGACCTCATCGAGGACTGCGTGCACTGCGGCTTCTGCCTGCCGACATGCCCGACCTACGTGCTGTGGAACGAGGAGATGGACTCCCCGCGCGGGCGCATCGTGCTCATGGGCGAGGGGCTGCAGCCCGGCAGCGAGCTGACGCCCGCGATGGCCGGCCACTTCGACAACTGCCTGGGCTGCATGGCGTGCGTCACGGCCTGCCCCTCCGGCGTGCGCTACGACCTGCTCATCGAGGACACGCGCCAGCAGGTCGAGCGCCTGCACCCCCGCACCCCCGGCGAGCGGCTGCTGCGGCGCGTCCTGTTCGCGACGTTCCCGCACCCCGGGCGCCTGCGCGCGACGGTCCCGCTGATCGTCGCCTACCGCCGCTCGGGCCTCGCCGCCCGCCTGCAGCGATCGCGGCTGCTGGACCGCATCCCGATCGCCAGGACCCTGTCGGAGCTCGCGCCGCCGGTCGCGCTGCGCGACACCGTCCGGCGCCTGCCGGCGGTGACGAAGGCGCGCGGCGAGAAGCGCGGGACCGTCGGCTTCCTGCAGGGCTGCGTCCAGCGCGCGTACTTCGGCGACGTCAACGCCGCGACGGTCGCCGTGCTCGCGGCCGAGGGCTATGAGGTCCACGCGCCGCGGTCGCCGCGCTGCTGCGGCGCGCTGGGCCTGCATGCCGGTCAGGAGGAGGACTCGCTGCCGCTCGCAAAGGCGACGATCGAGGCCTTCGAGCGCTTCGACCACGTCGTCGTGAACGCCGCCGGCTGCGGCTCGGCGATCAAGGACTACGGCCACCTCCTGCGCGACGACCCGGCCTGGCGCGAGCGGGCCGAGCGCATCGCCGGCCGCGCGCGCGACGTCCACGAGCTCCTCGGCGCCGTCGAGCCGCGCGCGCCGCGCGGGCGCGTCGAGCTGAAGGTCGCCTACCACGACGCCTGCCATCTCGCCCACGCGCAGGGCGTGCGCTCGCAGCCGCGCGAGCTCCTGCGCTCGATTCCCGGCATCGAGCTCGTCGAACCCGCCGAGTGGGAGATCTGCTGCGGCTCGGCCGGCATCTACAACCTCACGCGCCCCGAGGCCGCCGCCGAGCTCGGCGCGCGCAAGGCCGACAACCTGCTCGCCACCGGTGCCGAGGCGATCGCCGCAGCCAACCCCGGCTGCACGCTGCAGATCACTGCGCACCTGGAGCGCAAGGGCCGGCCGCTGGAGCTCGTGCACCCGATGCAGCTGCTCGCCCGGTCGATCGCGGCGGCGGACGCCGGGCGCCGTCCACGGCCGTGGATGCGCCTGCGCCGGCGCCGGCGGTGACGGCCTTCCTCAAGGCCCACGGGACCGGCGACGAGCCGCTTGCAGATCACTGGCTGGCCGCGGGCAGCTCGCTCGTCGAGCGCGGCCGCACGGGCTTTCCGCGCCGCCCGCGGATGCGATCGGGCGATCGGCTCGTGCTCTACGCATCGGGCTGGCGCTGCATCTTCGGCGTCGCCGAGGTGACGAGCGAGCCGACGACGGAGGCGCCGGTCTCCGAGCGCTGGCCCTGGACGGTCGCCGTCGAGCTGCTGCTCGTCGTGCCGGTGCTCTCCAACGCGCCGCCCGTGCAGGCCATCGGCGTCGCGCCGCGCTCGATGAGCCAGCAGAGCCACATCCGCCTGGAGGAGCGCCACCTCGAGCTCGCGCTCGAGGCGCTGGCGGCGGTCGGGCACTAGTGCCATCCTGCGCAGGCCATGGCCGATCTCGAGCTCAGGCGCACGCCGCAGGACCGCCGCCTCTATGAGATCGAGGGCGTCGGAACCCTGCGCCTCGAGGGCTTCGGCGCGCGGCGCGCGACGGCGCAGGCGGGTGAGGGCGGCTGGGAGATCGCGCGCCGCGGGTTCCTGCGCGGAACGGTCGAGGCGACCGACGCCGCGGGCGTGGCCGAGGGCAGCTTCGAGGGGCGCGCCCTGCGCCGCGGCGGGACGCTGCGCTGGCGCGACCGCGAGCTCACCCTGCGCCCGGCGAGCATGTGGCGCGAGCGTTATGCGCTGGCCGACGGCGATCGCGAGCTCGCGGTCCTGGACGGCAGGAGCTGGGGCAAGCGGCCGGTGAGGATCACGATCGACGATCCGGCTGGGATCGAGCCGGGACTGCTGCTCTTCGCCGCGTTCGTCGTGCGCGGCCTCGCCGAGGACGGCGGCGCGGCATCCGGTGCGGCCGCGGGCGCGGTCGCAGCCACCGGCGCCGGCTAGGGGCGGGCGTCCGCGCCGGGCGCGCGACCGTCAGCAGCCGCTGACGCGGCCGCGATCCCAGGCGCGGTCGCGGGTGAAGCCGGTGATGCCGGTCGCTCCGAAGGTGGGGGCGTACCCCCGCGTGTTGCGCGCCGAGGTCACGCGAAACGGCTGGCCGTTGTCGTCGACGGTGACCGTCTGCGGCGGGCCGCCGTCGCGGCTGACGGCCAGCTGCGCGTTCCACGCGACGCGGTGGCGGCGCGTGACCGCCTGCAGCTCGAGCACCGTCGGCCGCGTCTGATCCAGCGCAAGCGACAGCTTCCGCGAGGAGGCGCCTGCCGGGCTGACGTAGCGCACCGTCCGCCGGCGGCCGTCCAGGCTGATGCGCGCGACGCGGACCCGCGGGAAGTCGCAGGCGGGCTGGGCCGTGAACCAGCCCTCGAGCGGGCGCGCATCGCTCACGACGTCGGCGCCGACGCCCTCGACCGTCACCGCGTCGTCGGTCGTCGAGCGCACCTCGAGGCGGACGATCTGCGGGCTGCCGGCCTGGCCGCCCTTGGAGAGCGCGGCCTCGGGCCGGGTGACGAAGCGGTTGGTCGCGGCCTTCGAGAGCCGCGCCGGGCTCCCGAGGCGCTTGCTCGGGACGACGTAGTAGGGCGCGAAGGCGTGCGAGGCCTGGAAGGAGCCCGGCGCGAGCACGCGGACGATCACAGGCGGCGGACCGGCGACCTCGGCGGTGTCGTCGCCGGAGCCCTTCAGCTCGTAGCCGACGAGCAGCACCACGAGCGCCGCGACCACCACCGCAGCGACCCTTGCCCCGCGCCTGCCGACCTTCTTGAGCTTGCCCCGCATCGTCACCACCCCCCGAGCGCGGCAGACTAGTGGCACGCGCCGCGGCGTGCGGAGGGCTCAGTCGCCGTCGTCGCTCAGGGGCAACACGACCTCGAAGCGCGCGCCGCCGCCGTCGGCGTCGGCAGCCGTCGCCCGCCCGCCGTGGGCGTGCACGATCCCGGCGACGATCGCGAGCCCGAGGCCCGCTCCGGCGCGCCCGCGCCCGCGCCCCGGATCGGCGCGCCAGAAGCGGTCGAAGAGCTCGCTGGGATCCGTCGTCGGCAGGCCCGGGCCGTGGTCGCGCACCGCGAGCGTCGCCTCGCGGCCGCTCGTCGCCAGCGAGACCTCGATCGGCGTCCCCGCGGGCGTGTGCACGAGCGCGTTGCGCACGAGGTTGGCGAGCACCTGGCGCAGCTGGTGCGGGTCGCCGTCGACGACGACCGCGCCGTTGCCCGCGCCGAGCAGCTCGATCTCGCGCCCGGGCGCGACCGCGCGCGCGTCGCCGACGGCGTCGGCGGCGAGCTCGCCGAGGTCCACGGGCTCGCGGTGCGCGTCGCGGACCTCGTCGAGACGCGCGAGCGCGAGCAGATCCTCGACGAGCACGCCCATCCGCGCGGCCTCGTCCTCGATGCGGGTCATCGCCTTCTCGACGTCCGGGCCCTCGCGCGCGGCGCCGATGCGAAACAGCTCGGCGTAGCCGCGGATCGACGCCAGCGGGGTGCGCAGCTCATGCGACGCGTCGGCGAGGAAGCGCCGCAGGCGCTCCTCGCTCGCGCGGCGCTCGGCGAACGCCTGCTCCAGCCGCGCGAGCATCGCGTTGAGCGACAGGCCCAGGCGCCCCACCTCCGTTCGCGGCTCGGCGCGCTCGACGCGCCGGGAGAGGTCGCCGGCGGCGATCGCGCCCGCGGTCGCGCTGATGCGGTCCAGCGGGCGCAGGCCGAGCCGCACGAGCCACCACCCCGCGGCCGCGAGCGCCGCCAGGACGCCGCCGATCACGAGGGCCTCGACCACGAGCAGCCGCTCGAGCGTCGCCTCGATGTCGGTGAACGGGACGGCGACGACCGTCATCCGGCCGGCGTCCCCGGAGGCGACCGCCGCGTAGACGCGGTAGCGCAGCTCCGACGAGCCCACGGCGTCGACGGTGGTCCGATCGCCGGCCGAGAGGCTCGCCGGCAGCTTCGGAGCCGCGGGCTCCGTCTCGCCCTGCGGCAGTCCGAGAACGCCGCTTCCGATCACCGCGCCCGACGCGTCGCGCTGCTGGGCATAGGTCCCGGCGGGGGCGAGGTTTACGCCGCCGGGAGGCCCGCCCGGCCGGTGCTCGTCGCGCTCGTGGGTGTCGCTGCCGGACGGGGGCCCGCCGGCACCGACGCCGCCCGTGCGCTCGAATTGCCGCTCGGCCTGGCCGACCGCGGCGGTCGCCTGCTCGTCGATGCGGTGCAGCTCGAAGGAGCGCAGCGCGGCGTAGGTCGCCGCCCCGAGCACGAGCAGGCCGACGCCCGCCAGCAGCACGAGCGTGAGGATGAGCCGCGCGCGCAGCGACATCAGCGGTTCGCCTCAGCTCCGCGGCAGGCGCAGCGCGTAGCCGACCCCGCGCACGGTCTGGATGAGCGGAGGCCCGTGGGGGTCGAGCTTCTTGCGCAGGTAGCTGACGTAGGTCTCGAGGATCCGCGAGTCCCCGTCGAAGTCGTACTCCCAGACGTGGTCGAGCAGCTGGGCGCGGGTGAGCACGCGGCGCGGGTTGAGCAGCAGGTAGCGCAGCAGGCGGTACTCCGTGGCGGTCAGCTCGACCGGCGCGCCGGCGCGGCTGACCTCGTGCGTGTCCTCGTCGAGCTCGAGATCCTCGAAGGTCATGCGGCTGGATGACGGCTGCGCCAGGCCGGTGCGCCGCAGGATGACGCGGATGCGCGCGACGAGCTCCTCGAGGCTGAACGGCTTGGTGACGTAGTCGTCGCCGCCGCTCGTCAGCCCCCGGACCTTGTCCTGGGTCGCGTCGCGGGCGGTGAGGAAGATGATCGGCAGCTGCGCGCGCTGGGCGCCGAGGCGCTCGGCGACCTCGAAGCCCTCCATGTCGGGCAGCATGACGTCGAGCAGGAGCAGGTGCGGGTCGAACGCGCGGACGGCCGCGATCGCGTCACGGCCGTTGGCCGCCGACTCGACCTCGAAGCCCTGGAAGCGCAGCGCCATCGACACGACGTCGACGATGTTCGGCTCGTCATCGACGACGAGGATGCGGTGCTGCTCCTCGGATGGCTGCGGTGACTGCACGCGACCATTGTCGTCGCGAAGCCTGGGAAGTTGCTGAGAGCGCGCCGCGCCTCCGCCGGGACCGACCCGGCGGAGGCTCTGTGGCGATCAGCTGAAGACGCCGTCCCCGGGGGTGAGGGCCGGTGCCTCGCTGGTGTCGGGCTCGAAGCTGCCAGGCCTCAGGTCGGGGCCGGGCGCGCCGCCGCGGTGACCACGGTGACCGAACACCGGGCCGGCCTCGCCGAGGTGCTCCAGCGCCTCGTCGAGATGGGCCAGGAGGTCGTCGGCCTGCGCCTGCGTGATGTCGCCGTCCTTGACGGCCTTGTCGGCCGCCGTCTTGGCGTCCGCCTTCAGGGAGGAGCGCACGTCGTCGAGCGACTTGCCCTGCGCCTTGGCGATGTCGGCGATGCTCTTGCCGTCGCGCAGCTGCGTCTTGAGCTGCTCGCGGGTGACGCCGAGCGCCTTCGCGAGATCCGGGAAGATCGCGCCGGCCGGGCCGTGGTGTGGCCCGAAGCCGCGGCCGAAGCGATGCCCGCCGCCGCCGAGCCTGCCGGGGCCGCCGCCGAGGACGCGCCCGGACTGCTTGCGCCGGGCCTTGATCGCGTCGGCCTGCTTCTGCGTGAGCTTGCCGTCCTTGACGGCCTGGTCGATCTGCGCGTCCTGCGCCTGCGACAGCGCGTCGCGCAGCTGGTCGGGCGTCACGTCGAGGCGCTTGGCGGCGTCGTCGAGGACAGCCTGCTCGGCCTTCCTGCCGTCGTCCTTCGTCACGGCGGCGATCGCCACGCCGGTGCCTCCGGCGAGCAGTGCGCCCGTCAGGGCGAGCGCTGCGATCCTTCGTGCACTCATCGGGTCCTTTCGGTCGGGGCGGGGTGAGAGGACGACCTTGTCACCGCCGCGTAAGAGCCACGTACGAATCGCCTGCTCTTAAGCCGGCGTTGAGGCCGACCCGCTGGACTGGCTGCATGGTCCGCCTCGCGATCGCCGACGACCTCCCCGCCACCTCGGCGCTCGAGGTGCCGCCCGCGGGCGACAGCCTTCGCAGCGGCGCCTCCCTCGGCGACCTCGCGCCGGCCCGCTACCTCGTCGCCGACGACGGCGCGGCGCTGGCGCTCGGCGACGCGGTCTCGCACGTCGGGCGCGGCATGACCGCCGACGTGCGCCTCGACGACCACACCGTCTCCGCGCGCCACGCGATCGTCGTCGCGCGCGCCGGCGGGACCCGGATCCTCGACGACCGCAGCACGAACGGCACCGTCGTCAACGGCCGCCGCATCGACGAGACCGAGCTGCACGACGGCGACGTCGTCGTCCTCGGCCGCGTCGTGCTGACGTACCGCGACCTGCGCTAGCGGGTCTCCAGGGACTTCGCCGCGTCCGGATGCGCCTGCAGGATCTCCTCGCCGGCCTCGCCGGTGCGGACGCGGTAGGCCTCCTCGACGTGGACGACGAAGACCTTGCCGTCGCCGACACCGCCGGTGCGGGCGTGCTTGAGGATCGAGTCGGTGACGGTCCGCACGTCGCCGTCGGCGACGACGCACTCGATCTTGACCTTCGGGCGCAGGTAGTTCGTCAGCTCGGCGCCGCGGTAGCGCTCGGTGATGCCCTTCTGGCGGCCGGACCCCTTGACCTCGCTGACCGACAGCGACGGAAAGCCCTTCACCAGCAGGTCGGCCCGGATCGGCTCGAACGCCTCGTGGCGGATGTAGGCAATCACCATCTTCATGCGGTCACCTCAAGGTCGACGACAGGCCATGTCCCCGCGAAGCTACACCGGTTCGCCGACGCGCACGAACTCCTCGGTGCCGATCTCCGGGCGGATGAGCAGCGCGCCCTCGCCGGTGGCGTACGCCTCCTCGCCGTGATGGACGACGTCCATCCCGACAGCCTCCTCGTGCGCGTCGCCGCGCAGCGGCGTCAGCGCCCCGATGAGGCGCAGCAGGCCGTACGTCGCGCCGAACGCGTAGACCGGCGCGGCGAGCCCGGCGACGAGCTGCGAGCCGAGCTGGCCGGCGTCACCGAAGAACAGGCCGTCGGCGGTGCCGTTCCACGACAGCTGGGCGAAGAAGCCGATGAAGACGATGCCGGTGAACCCCGCGATGCCGTGCGCGGCGAGCACGTCGAGCGTCTCGTCGACGCGCGTGCGGGTGCGCCACACGATGACGAAGTAGCTCGGCACGGCGACGACCGCGCCCAGCACCATCGCCCACGCCGGGCTGATGAAGCCGCCCGCGGGCGTGATCCCGACGCAGCCCACGACGATCGCCGTCGCGGCGCCGATCGCCGTCACCGTGCGCCCGCGGATGAGGTCGAGGAGAAACCAGACGGCGAGCGTGCAGGCCGGCGTCAGCAGCGTGTTCGTGAACGCCAGCACGCTCGGGTTCCCGGTCGAGAAGCCGCTGCCGCCGTTGAAGCCGAACCAGCCGAACCACAGCAGGCCGGCACCCAGCAGGACGTACATCGCGTTGTGGGGCAGCAGCGCCTGGCGCCCGTAGTCCTTGCGCGCGCCGACGACGAGCGCGGCGGCGAGCGCCGAGAAGCCCGAGCCCATCTCGACCGGGACGCCGCCGGCGAAGTCCAGCGTTCCCTGCGCCTGCAGCCAGCCGCCCCCGAAGGCCCAGTGCGCGAGCACCGCGTAGACGAGCACCGACCACAGCGCGGCGAAGAGCAGAAACGGGCCGAAGCGCATGCGCTCGACGACGGCGCCGGAGACGAGCGCGGTCGTGATGATGCAGAACGTCGCCTGGAAGGCGAAGAACACGAGGTGCGGGATCGTCGTGCCCTCGCGTGGCTCGAAGCCGACGCCGTTGAGCAGGGCGTGGCCGAGGCCGCCGATGATGGGAGCGTCGCCGTCGAAGGCGATCGAGTAGCCGACGAGCGCCCACGTGACGGTCGCGACCGCGATCGCGCCGACGCACATCATGAAGGTGTTCAGCGTGTTCTTCGAACGCACGAGGCCGGCGTAGAAGAGGCCGAGCGCGGGCGTCATCATGAGCACGAGCGCGGTCGCGCAGAGCATCCATGCCGTGTCGCCGGTGTCGACGGCGGAGGCCGCGGCCAGGAGCGCGCTCATCGCAGGACCGGCGTGACGGCGCCGTGGTCGGACTCGCCGGTGCGGATGCGCACCGCACGCTCGAGCGGGAGGACGAAGATCTTGCCGTCGCCGACCTCGCCGGTGCGGGCGCCCTCGCAGAGCGCGCCGATCGTCGCGTCGACGAACTCCTCGGACACGGCGACCTCGAAGCGGACCTTCTCCGAGAGGCCCATCTGCACCCGGGTACCGCGGTAGGTCTCGACACGGTCGAGCTCCCCGCCGTGGCCCTGGACCCGGCTCAGCGAGAAGCCCCGCACCTCGGCGCGGTAGAGCGCCTCGAGCACGTCGTTGACCTTGTCCGGGCGCACGATCCCGATGACGAGCTTCACAGTCCTCTCCCCCTTGACTCGATGCGCTTGAGGCTGCTCGCAGACGAGGGGCGGGGTCTTTGTCCGCGTGGACAAAGTTCGGCGCCGGGCTATGGCCCGGTTGTACAAAGATCAGCCCGGCGGCCTGGACCGGGTGTCGGAGTGGCGCGACCACTCGGACGCGAACTCGGCGCCGAAGACGACGACGTTGGCGGCGGCGTACACGAAGATCAGCAGCGCCATCGCCGCGCCGAGCGAGCCGTAGATCGCGCCGAAGTCGGCGAGCTGGTCGAAGTAGAGCTCGAGGGCGAGCTTCACGAGCGCGAGCCCGAGCGCGCCCACGACCGCGCCGGGCCAGATGTCCCGCAGCGGCTCGCGGCGCATCGGCAGCACGCGGTAGAGGACGAGCAGCGCGAGGGCGACGAAGACGATCGGCAAAACCGCCCCGGCGGCGTCCACGAGCGCCGCGGCGACCCGCCCCGCGAGCGCCGCCTTGTCGTCGACGGCATCCGACACACGGTGCGTCACCGTGAGCGACAGGCTCAGCGCGAGGATCGACGTGCCGCCGAGCACGAGCACGAGGTCCAGCGCCTTGCGCTTGAGCAGCGGCGGGCGCTCGTGGATGTCCCACGCCTCGTTGATCGAGTGGCGCAGCGCCGCCATCACGCCGCTGGCGGCGAAGATCAGCAGCAGCGTGCTGACGATCCCGAGGCTGCCCGCGCGGTCGAGCGCGTCGCCCACGGAGCGCTCCAGTCGCGGCCGGTCGCCGCTGCTTGCGAGCGGCAGGTTGTCGAAGACGGTGTCGATGATGCGATCGCGAACCTCCGTGTCATCGAAGACGAGCCCGAACGACGCCGCCAGCAGGAGCACGAGCGGGATGAACGAGAGGATCGCGAAGAAGCTGATCTGCGCCGCCGAGCGGTGCCCGCGGTCCTCGACGAACTCCAGGAGGGCGCGCCGGGTGACCGCGATGATGCGCCGCACGCGCGCACCCTATGCGGGCGCCGTCAGGAGAGCGCGCCGGTGGCGCTGCCACGCTCGCGCCGGCCCACCTCGCGCAGCGCGAGCGCGAGCCGCCGGATCGCCTCGTCGTGCTGCGCGGGCTCGACGAGCCCGAAGGACAGGCGCATGCTCGTGCGCGTCGACTTCTCGGCCTGCAGCGCGCCGCCGGGCAGGAACGTCACGCCCGCCCGCAGCGCCTCGGCGTAGAGCCGGCGCTCGTCGATCGCGTCGTGCAGCGTGAGCCAGATGTGATGGCCGCCGGCCGGCACGGTCCAGCTCGCCGCGTGGCCGAGGTGGCGCTGCAGCGCGCGCAGCAGCGCGTCGCGGCGACGGCGGTAGACCGGCAGCGCCTGCGCGAGCATGCGCTCGTGGCGGTCGCCGCGCAGGTAGCGCTCGCCGAGGTGCTGGGGCAGCGCGGCCGTGTGGATGTCGCTGTCCATCTTCAGCTGCACGATGCGATCGAACACCGGCCCCGTGGCGGCGAGCCAGCCGACGCGCAGTCCGCCGCCGATCGTCTTGGACAGCGAGTCGACGTAGATGACGTGCGACGGCGCGTCGGCGCGCAGCCGGGGCAGCGGCGTGCCCTCGTAGCGCATCGTGGCGTAGACGCCGTCCTCGAGCACGAAGAAGCCGCGCGTCCGCGCGAGCTCGATGAGGCGCGCGCGCCGGGCGGGGGAGAGGTCGGCGCCGGTGGGATTCTGGCAGGACGGCTGCACCGCGACGAGCTTGATCTCGTGGCGGGCGAGGATGCGCTCGAGGGCGTCGACGTCGGGGCCGTCGGCGTCGACGGGCAGCGAGAGCACGCGCGCCCCGGTGGCCTGCAGCGAGGCCAGGCAGCCGGCGAACGTCGGCGACTCGACGACGGCGACATCGCCCGGGCCGAGCAGCGCGCGGGCGGCGAGGTCGATGCCCTGGCGCGCGCCGGAGGTCACGAGGATCTCGGCGGCGCTCGTCGCGTAGCCGGCCTCGCGGCCGAGCTCGGCGAGGCGCTCGCGCAGCGGCCGCAGGCCCTCGACCTCGAGGTAGCCCGTCACCGCGCGGGGCTCGTCGCGAGCGATCTGCGCAGCGATCTCGGCGAGCTCGGCCGAGGGGCACAGCGCGGGATCGGGAAAGCCGGAGGCGAGCGCGATCGCGTCGCTCGTGTGGGGCGCGTGCAGCGAGTCGCGCAGCATGTCGTCGGCGTAGGAGAGCGGGCGCGGGGCGAGCATCCCGTGCTGCCACTCGTCGCTGTCGCGCGCGCTCGGCAGCGTCGTGGCGCCGGCCGGCGGCGGCACCGAGCGACGCACGAACGTGCCCCGGCCGACGGCGGCGGTGACGTAGCCGAGCTCGGCGAGGCGGCGGTAGACGCGCACCGCGGTCAGGTGGTTGATGCCGGCGTCGGCGGCGAGCGCGCGCGTGGCGGGCAGGCGGGCGCCGGGCTCGAGCTCGCCGCTGTCGACGAGCGCGGCGATGCGGGCGACGAGCTGCTGCGTGAGCGAGATCTCGCCGCCGCGCTCGAGGTCCAACACGTTCAACTTGTGGGACATTGACATACCCGTGGGTGATCGTACAGTGGTCATACACACAAGGTCAACAGGGAATCGGGATCGCACATGTGGAAGACAATCGAAAAGGTGTTCGAGCGGCTGGACCCGGTGACCGACACGGTCGCACTGCGCGACGTCGTCGTCATCCGCCCGGCGCACGAGAACGAGCTGGCCGAGCTGCACGACCTCGCCGAGCTCGACTCCGCCGCCCCGCTGACCGGGCCCGTGCTCGTCGCGGCCGTCCAGGGCGCGCTGTGGGCCGCGCTCGCGCTCGACGACGGCCGCGTGATCGCCGATCCGTTCCGCCCGACCGCCGGCGCCGTCGAGCTGCTGCGCGTGCGCGTGGCCCAGCTGCGCGCCGCGGAGGGCGCGGGCAGGCGGGCGGGGTGGGCGCCGCGGCGGGCGCGCCGCGCGCGGGCGTAGGAGCGCGGCACGCCAACGCCGTCTCGTCCGTCACGATGGACGCGTGGAGCCTCCGCGCGCAGCCGCCGGCCAGCAGTACTCGATCGCCGCGCTCGACCTGCTCAGCGACGTCCTCGCCCGCATCGACGACGACCTCGGCTCAGCGGAGTTCTACTCGCGGCTGGCCGAGGCCGTGTGCCGCATCGCGCAGATGCAGCGCGCCGTGATCTTCAGCTACGACGACGCGCGCCGGCGCGTGCACGCCGCGGGCTCGCACGGCGTCGGGCTGGACCGCTTCACGGACGCGGAGATCACGGTCGAGTCGGCGCCGGTCGCGCGCGAGGCGCTCGAGACCGATCGCGTCATCGAGGTCCTGCCCGGCAGCGGCCCGCACGCGATCTCCGCGGAGTTCGCCGAGCTCGTCGGCGAGCATCCGATCGTCTACGTCCCGATCGTCGCCGCCGGGCGCTGGATGGGCGTCATCCTCGCCGAGCCCGAGCCCGGATCCTCGCCGCTGGACGAGCAGCGCAGCGACCTGCTGTGGATGCTCGGCAAGACGCTCGGGCTGGCGTCGGCGTCACGGATCGCCACGGCCCAGGGCGAGCGCGCGCGCGAGTTCGAGGAGCGCATCGACTTCACCCGCAGCATCCACGAGGGCGTCGTGCAGCGGCTCTTCGGGGTGTCGCTCGTGCTCTCCTCCGAGCAGCCGCTCAGCGGCGAGGCGCGCGCCCGCTGCGCGCAGGAGGTCGGCGCCGCGCTCGGCGAGCTGCGCTCCGCGCTGCAGCGCCCGCTCGGGCGCTCGTCGCCGCCGACGAACACGACGCTCGCCGCCGAGCTCGACCGCCTGCGCGGCGAGCACCCGGACCTCGGGATCACGCTGGAGGGCCCGCTCGCCGAGGTCCCACCCGCGCTCGAGGCGCTGAGCCAGTCCGTGCTCACCGAGGCCGTGCGCAACGCCCGCAAGCACGCCGACCCGCGGCGGCTGATCGTGCGCACCCGCACAGACGACGACACGCTCGTGCTCGAGATCGAGAACGACGGCGTGCGCGACGAGCGCATCGCGAGCACCGGCGTCGGGCTGCGCCTCGCGGCGCTCGAGGCGCTGCAGTCCGGCGGCCTCGTCGAGTTCGGCGGGCGCTCGCCGGGGACCTGGCAGGTGCGACTCGTCGTCCCGCTCGCGCAGAACGGCGGCGGATGAGCGAGGGCGGCCCGGACAGGCTGCGCGTTCTCGTGGTCGACGACCACGACGTCGTGCACTGGGGATTTCGCCTCATGCTCGGCGAGCTCGACTGGGTCGAGCGCTGCCTGTCGGCGCGCACCGGCGACGAGGCGCTGGACCTCACGCGCCGCTATGCGCCCGACGTCGCGCTCGTCGACCTCTTCCTCGGCGAGGAGTCGGGCCCCGAGGTCTGCGAGCGGCTGCTGACCGAGCGCCCCGAGCTGCGCGTCCTGCTGATCTCCGGGGCCGGCCGGATCTCTCCCGCGACGGCGCGCGCCTGCGGCGCGAGCGGCTTCGTCCCGAAGGACTGGCCGGCGGCCGACGTCGCCCGCGCTGTGCGCATGGTCGCGCTCGGGATGGCGCTCTTCGAGCCGCCGCCGGCCGAGGGCGCGGGCGTGCTGCTGTCGGCGCGCGAGCAGGAGGTGCTCCGGCACGTCGCGGGCGGTGCGACGAACCGCGAGATCGCCGTCGCGCTGCACCTCTCGCCGCATACCGTCAAGGAGCACACGAGCGCGCTGTATCGCAAGCTCGACGTCCGCAACCGCGCCGAGGCGGTCCAGCGCGCGCAGCGGCTGGGCCTGCTGAGCTGAGCGCCGCCGTTTCGCCCCGTCCTGCCGTTGAGCCTGTCGCAGCGCCGCCGCGCGCGCTGCGGGAGCGCCCGCGCGGGTACGGTCGCTGGATGCTCAAGCGCACAACACGCAGAGCCCGGCTGCTGGCCTGGCTGGGGACCGGCGACCGCCGCAGCTTCGACTTCGTCTCGCGGACGCGGGTGCCGCTCGCTGATCCGCTGTTGCCGCGGCTGAGCCGGCTGGCCGACCATTCCCTGCTGTGGGCGCTGATCGCGGGCGTGCTCGCGCGCGCCGGCGGCCGCCGCGGTCGCCGCGCCGCCCTGCGGGGGGTCGGCTGCATCGCCGCGGCATCGGCGATCACCAACCAGCCGGCGAAGCGGCTGTTTGCGCGCGCGCGCCCGTCGCTCGATCACGTGCCCGAGGTGCGGCGCAGGCGCCGGGCCCTGTCGTCGGCGTCGTTTCCGTCGGGGCACTCGGCATCGGCCGCCGCCTTCGCGCTCGGGGCGGGGGCGGAGCTGCCGCTGCCGGCGCGCGTCCCGCTCGCGGCGCTGGCGGGCGCGGTCGGGGTCTCGCGCGTCTACGTCGGAGCGCACTACCCGGGCGACGTGCTCGCGGGGGCCGCGATCGGCGCGGCGGTCGCCGGAGCGTCGCTGCGGATCTGGCCGCTGCCCGAGGTCGCCGCCGGCGAGGGCCCGCCCGAGCGCACCCCTGTGGCGGCGCCGGCCCGCCCCGACGGCGAGGGGCTCGCGCTCGTCGTCAACCCCGACGCCGGCTCGTCGCTCAGCCCGGAATCGCTCCGCAGCCGTCTGCCGGCGGCGCAGATCATCACCTGCGGCGAGGGCCAGGACCTCTGCGAGCTGCTGCGCGAGGCCGCGGTGGGCGCCGGCGTGCTCGGCGTCGGCGGCGGCGACGGCTCGGCGAGCGCCGCGGTCGGGGTGGCGCTGGAGTGCGGGCTGCCGCTGCTGGTGCTTCCGGGTGGAACGCTGAACCACCTCTGCCGCGATCTCGGCCTGGAGACCGTCGACGACGCGCTCGAAGCGCTCGCCGAGGGCCGCGCGATCAGCGTCGACGTCGGCCAGCTCGACGGAGCGCCCTTCATCAACACCGCGAGCCTCGGCTCCTACCCGGAGTTCGTCGCCATGCGCGAGTCCCTCGAGGGACACATCGGCAAGCTCGCGGCGACGTGCGTCGCCGGCCTGCGAACGATGATCCGCGCGGAGCCGACGGTGCTGGAGATCGACGGGCGGGCGATGCGCGCCTGGCTGATCTTCATCGGCAACTGCGCATACCTCCCCGACGGTCCCGCGCCGAGCGTGCGCCGGCGCCTCGACGACGGGCTGCTGGACATCCGGCTGCTCGACGGCGGGCGGCCGTTCTCGCGGCTGCGGCTGCTGGCGGCGGTCGCGATCGGGCGCGCCGCGGGATCGCCCGGCCTGCGCTGCTGGCACGCCGAGAGCCTGCGGGTGCGCTCGCTGGACGGATCCCTGCGCACGGCGCGCGACGGCGAGGTTTCCGACGAGGAGCGCAGCGGGTTCGTGATCTCCAAGCGTCGCGGCGCGCTCGTGCTCTACGCCGGCTGACCGGCGGCGAGCGGGGCGCGCCCGGTGGGCCGGGGGCCCTGGCCATCTCGTCCACCCCCCATCACGGGCCTCTCATCCCCCCGGTCGGGGGGGATGCGTTCCGCTGGGCACCGCCCGCCGCCACGGTAGTCGTGTGCTCTCCACCTCTCCGACCGCGGTCCTCTTCCCGGGCCAGGGCAGCCAGACCCCGGACATGCGCGACGTCGTCGCGGACGTCCGGCCCGACCTGCTGCGGGCCGTCATCGACCTCGTCGGCGAGGATCCGTTCGCGCTCGTCGATGCGTCCACGCGCTACGCGCAGCCGGCGATCTTCTGCGCCTCGCTCGCCGGCTGGACGCAGGTCCGCGACCGCGTCGACCCGCTCGCGCTCGCAGGCCATTCGCTCGGCGAGCTCACCGCGCTCGCCGCCGGCGGCGCGATCGACGAGTTCGACGCGCTGGCGCTCGTCGTCCTGCGCGGCCTGCTCATGGACGTCGCGGGCGCCGCGAGCGGCGGCGGCACGATGCTCGCCGTCCTCGGCGCGACGCCGGCCCAGGCGGGCGCGCTCGCGTCGCGCCACCGCGTCAGCCTGGCCAACGACAACGCCCCCGGCCAGGTCGTCCTCTCCGGCGCGCCCGACAAGTTGAAGGCCGCTCGCGACGACGCCCGCGGCAGCGGCCTGCGTGCCGTCGCGCTCGACGTCACCGGCGCCTTCCACTCCCCCCAGATGCAGCGCGCGGTGGTCCCGTTCCGGGAGGCGCTCGCCGAGATCGACGTCCGGCCCCCGGACATCCCGGTCATCTCCTGCGCGACCGCCGCGCCGTTCGCCGACCCGCGCGAAGAGCTTGCCGGCGCACTCGTCTCCCCGGTGCGCTGGCGAGAGACGATGGTCGCACTCGGCGCGGCCGGCGCCAACACGTTCGTCGACGTCGGCCCGGGCGCGGTGCTCGCCAAGCTCGCGCCGCGCTGCCTGCCGGGCGCGGCCGCGTCATCGCGCGACGTCCTGCTGGCCGCGCCTCAGCCCCTACACGCCTAGACCCCGAGAAGAACGGACCCCTGCACATGGCCACCACAGCCACACCGCAGTCCATCGAAGAGACCGTCATCGAGTCGCTCGTGACCTTCGGCGCCGACGCCGACGCAATCAACCGCGACGCGACGCTCGAGGCGATCGACATCGACTCGCTCGACCTCGTCGAGCTGACCCAGGTCGTCGAGGAGACGTACGCCATCAACCTCGAGGGCGCGGACTTCAAGAGCATCAAGACCGTCGGCGACGTCGTCGACCTCGTCGTCGCGAAGGTCGGGTAGAGCTCTTGCGCGACGTCGTCATCACCGGAGTCGGAGCCGTCACGCCCCTCGGCGATGGCGCTCGTGGTCTGCACGAGCGCTGGGCCGCCGGCGAGACCGCGTTCCGCGACGGGGAGGCGCCGTGCGCGGACTTCGACGTCACGGATTTCATGACGCCGAAGCAGGCGCGCCGCGCCGACCGTGCGACACAACTGGCCGTCGCCGCCGGCGACGAGGCGATCGCGGACGCCGGCTGGGCCGACGGCCTGCCCTACGACCCCGAGCTGATCGGCTGCGTGCTGGGCACCGGCATCGGCGGGATCTCGACGATCGAGGGCAACCAGGACTCGCTGCGCGACAAGGGGCCCGGCTCGGTCTCCCCGCTCGCGATCCCGCTCATGATGGGCAACGCGGGCTCCGCCGCGATCTCGCTGCGCCACGACCTGCGCGGCCCCGTCTTCAGCGTCGTGTCGGCGTGCGCCGCCGGCAGCCACGCGATCGGCACGGCCCTGCGGATGATCCAGCACGGCGAGGCCACGGCCGTCGTCACCGGCGGCGCCGAGGCGCCGCTCACCCCGCTCTCGCGGGCCTGCTTCGCGCGGATGAACGCCCTGTCGCCGACCGGCGTCTCGCGCCCGTTCGACGCGCGCCGCGACGGCTTCGTCATGGGCGAGGGCGCCGGCGTGCTCGTGCTCGAGGACGGCGACGCGGCACGCGCCCGCGGCGCCCGCATCCTCGGGACGCTGCGCGGCTACGGCGCCAGCGGCGACGCGCACCACATCACGGCCCCGCATGCCGAGGGCCGCGGTGGCGCCCGTGCCATGACCGTCGCGATCAACGACGCCGGCCTGACCGCCGCCGACATCGACTACGTCAACGCGCACGGCACGTCGACGCAGCTCAACGACCGCGCCGAGACCCGCGCGCTGAAGCACGCGCTCGGCGAGCGCGCGTCGCAGATCCCCGTCTCGTCGACGAAGTCGGCGATCGGCCATCTGCTCGGCGCGGCCGGCGCCGTCGAGGCGATCGCCACCGTGCTCGCGCTGCGCGACCGGATCGCCCCGCCGACGATCGGCTGGGCCGAGGCCGACGAGGACATGGATCTCGACTACGTGCCGACCACCCGGCCGCTGGCGATGTCCGACGGCCGGCTGCCGGTCGCGATCTCCAACAGCTTCGGCTTCGGCGGGCACAACGCGACGCTCTGCCTGCAGGCTGCATGACGTCCCTCGCACTCGTCGAGACGCCCCCGGCCGAAGAGCGCACGAGCCCGGGTGACGGCGTCGTCGGCGCGACCGGCAACGTCCGCGACCTCCTCGACTACCTGCCGCAGAACTCGAGCGAGCGCACCCCGCGCTGGCCCTCCGTCGTCACGGCCGACGCGCGCCTCGACGGCCATGCCGTGGGGATCGTCGCCAACCAGCCGCGCCACCTCGGCGGCGCGCTGAACGCCGACGCCGCCTCGAAGGCCGCGCGCTTCGTGAACGGCTGCGACGCATTCGGGCCGCCGCTCGTCGTCCTCGCCGACACGCCCGGCTTCCTGCCCGGCGCGGCGCAGGAGGCCGGCGGCGTCATCCGCCACGGCGCCAAGCTCGTCCACGCGTTCGCGGCGGCCTCGGTCCCGCGGATCACGGTCGTGCTGCGCAAGGCCTACGGCGGCGCGTTCATCGCGACGAACGGCCGCGACCTCGGCGCCGACCTGCTGCTCGCCTGGCCGCGGGCGCAGATGGGCGTGATGGGCGCCCGCCAGGCCGTCGATCCGCGCACGTTCTCCGACCCCGCCCGGCCGCTGCGGCCGGCGCGCAACATCCCGTTATGACGCATGGAGGCCACATGAGGAAGTCCGGCAGGCCGGTTCTGATCACGGGCGCGACGGGCTTCGTCGGCATGGAGCTGCTCGTCCGCATCCTCGAGCAGACCGACCGCGACGTCATCGCACTCGTGCGCGCGTGCGACAACGAGGCGGCGCAGCGGCGCATGGACGACGTGCTCCAGACGCTCCTGGCGCCCGATGAGCGCCCGCGGCGCGGCCGCGTGCGCGCGCAGGCGGCGGACCTCGAGTCGCCCGGCCTCGGCCTGTCGGCGATCGCCCGCAGGGGGATCGTGCGCAGCATCGGCGCGGTCGTGCACTGCGCGGCGTCGATCAGCTTCACGCTCGAGCTCGACGAGGCGCGCCGCATCAACGTCGACGGCACGCGGGAGGTCGTCGCGCTCGCCGAGGAGGCCCACGAGCACGGGTCGCTGGATCGCTTCGTCCACGTGTCGACGGCGTACGTCGCCGGCGAGCGCGGCGGGTGCGCCAGCGAGGCCGAGGGCGACGTCGGCCAGGGCTTTCGCAACACCTACGAGAAGACGAAGCTCGAGGCGGAGGGAATCGTCCGCTCGAGCTTCGTGCCGGCCGCGATCCTGCGCCCGAGCGTCATCGTGGGCGACAGCGTCACCGGCTGGACGCCGGCGTTCAACGTCATCTACTTCCCGCTGCAGGCGTTCGCCCGCGGGCTGTTCCCCAACGTTCCCGGCGAGGCCGGGGCGCGGCTGGACATCGTGCCGGTCGACACCGTCGCCGACGCGCTGCTCGAGCTCCTGGTCGGCGAGGTGCGCGAGGGTGCGTTCCACGTCGTCGCCGGCGACAGCGCGCCGACGAACACCGAGCTTGCGACGCTCGCCGCGGAGGCCTTCGACGCCGAGCCGCCGGTCTTCGTCGGCCCGGGGGAGGACCCCGCCGCCGAGTCGCGCGCCGGCGCGCTCGTGCCGTACTTCAGCGTGCGCTGCACCTTCGATGCCGCCCGGGGCCGGGCGCTCGGCGCGACGCCGCCGCCGCTCGCCGACTACTTCCAGACGCTGATGGACTACGCGCACCAGGCCCGCTGGGGGCGCGAGCCGGTCCCGCGGTGGGCGGTGGCACGCGAGCTGCGCCGCGTGGCGTAGGCGGCGCTCCCGCGATCGCCGCAGGGCCGCCCGAGGCCCGCCTCGCGCAGCGCCCGGCCCACGAGTCACCCCAGCGACGGCGCCCCCGCAGGCAGCGCCTCGACCGCCGCGTCGAAGTCCTCGCGCGAGAACTCGGGGTCCTCGAGGGTCCCCGCGAGGTACGCGTCGTACGCGGCGAGGTCGAAGTTGCCGTGGCCGCAGAGCCCGAACAGGATCACCCGCTCCTCGCCCGCCTCCTTCGCGGCCAGCGCCTCCTCGATCGCCGCGCGGATCGCGTGTGCGGGCTCGGGCGCGGGGATGATCCCCTCGTGGCGCGCGAACTGCAGCGCCGCCTCGAACGTCTCGTTCTGGCGGTAGGCGCGCGCCTCGAGCATCCCGGCCTTCAGCAGCGCGCAGACCATCGGCGCGTCGCCGTGGTAGCGCAGCCCGCCGGCGTGCACCGGCGGCGGGACGAACCCGTGGCCGAGCGTGTACATCGGCATGAGCGGCGTCAGGCCCGCCGTGTCGCCGAAGTCGTAGGCGTAGACGCCCTGCGTCAGCGTCGGGCATGCGGCCGGCTCCACGGCGAGGAACCGCGGGCCGTGGCCGCTGCGCATCTTGCGCCGCATCCACGGGAACGTCAGGCCGGCGAAGTTCGAGCCGCCGCCGACGCAGCCGATGACGACGTCGGGCTCCTCGCCTGCCATCTCCATCTGGGCGATCGTCTCCTGGCCGATGATCGTCTGGTGCAGCAGGACGTGGTTGAGGACCGAGCCGAGCGCGTAGTTGGCATCGGGGTCCTGCGCGGCCACCTCGACCGCCTCGGAGATCGCGATCCCGAGCGAGCCCGTCGGACTCGCCGCATTGGCCTTGCCGGACTCGGTGAGGTCCGACGGCGAGCGATGCACCGTCGCGCCCCACGTCTGCATCATCGAGCGCCGGTAGGGCTTCTGGTCATAGCTCGAGCCCACCATGAAGACCTCGCACTCCAGGCCGAACAGCGAGCACGCGAACGCCAGCGACGAGCCCCACTGGCCGGCGCCGGTCTCGGTCACGAGCTTCTTCACGCCCGCCTGCGCGTTGGCGTAGGCCTGCGGCACCGCGGTGTTCGGCTTGTGCGAGCCGGCGGGGGAGACGCCCTCGTACTTGTAGTAGATGTGGGCCGGCGTCCCGAGCGCCTTCTCCAGGCGTCGAGCGCGAAACAGGGGTGACGGGCGCCAGAGCCGGTAGACGTCGCGGACCGCCTCCGGGATCTCGATGTCGGGCTCGCCCGAGACCTCCTGCATGATGAGCTCGACCGGGAAGATCGGCGTCAGATCGGTGGGCCCCGCGGGGTCCATCGTGCGCGGGTTCAGCGGCGGCAGCGGCTCGCCCGGGAGGTCGGGGAGGAGGTTCACCCAATGCGTCGGGATCGCGTCCTCGGAGAGGAGGAACTTCGTCGTCACTGACGCGAGCCTAACCCAGCCGTGCGCAATCTCGCACATCACCGTCTTGCCGACCACCGCCTCGATCCTGTGGTTCGAGGACGCTCGGCGCCGCCGACGCGGGCCGCGTCGCCGCTCGTCGCAGCCGGCCGGCTAGTTGACCGACGGGTCGATCGGCATGCGCGCGACGAGGCGGAAATGGCCGCCCTTGCGCTCGAGGACGCGGCGCCAGAGCTCGTCGGGATCGGGATCGAAGATGTCGTCGACGCCGGCGGGCGCGACGAACCAGTCGTTGCGCTCGAGCTCGGCGTCGAGCTGGCCCGGGCCCCAGCCGGCGTAGCCCGCGAACGCTCGCGCCCGGACCGTGACGTCGACGAGCTCGGAGATCTCGCGGCGCTCGCCCATCAGGCCGACGTTGCCGATGACCGGCATGCCCGCGTAGGAGGCGTCCTCGAACTCGCCGAGCAGCAACAGCGCGTCCGGCTGCACGGGCCCGCCGCTGTCGATGACCGCGTCCCCGCCGGTGAGATCGGAGAGCTCGGGCGCGACGTCGCCGACGACGAGGTCGCCGGGACGGTTGAGGACGAGCCCCAGCGCGCCCTCGTCGCTGTGCTGGCAGATGAGCACGACGGCGCGCGCGAAGTTCGGGTCGGGCAGGGTGGCGCCGGCGATCAGGAGTTGTCCGCGGAGAGATCGGATCTGCGCTTTGTACCCGCTGGCCGAGGATCCGTGCATCGCGCCGTTTGTGATGAGCGGGGCGCGGGAACCGAGGCGGGCATGAAGAAAGAGCCCAGCCGCTGGTGGTACGCGCTGCTCGCGCTCCCCCTGCTGGGCCTGCTGTACCCGCCGCTGTACGCCACCCGTGATCCGGAGCTCGCCGGGATCCCGTTCTTCTACTGGTACCAGTTCGCCTGGGTCATCGTGGCCGTGGTCATCACCTCGATCGTCTACCGCGCGACGCGGCGATGACGCTCGCGCTGATCACCGAGTCGCATGACACGAACACGACGGCGCTCGTCGTCTTCATCGCGCTGTTCGCGCTCGTCACGATGCTCGGCTTCGTGGCGTCGCGCTGGCGGCGCGCGAAGCTCGACCACCTCGACGAGTGGGGCCTCGGAGGCCGGCGCTTCGGCACGCTCGTCACGTGGTTCCTCCTCGGCGGCGACCTCTACACCGCCTACACGTTCATCGCCGTCCCGGCGCTCGTGTTCGGCGCCGGCGCGATCGGCTTCTTCGCGCTGCCCTACACGATCATGGTCTATCCGCTGGTCTTCGTCGTGATGCCGCGGTTGTGGACGGTCTGCCGCGCGCACGGGTACGTGACGCCGGCGGACTTCGTGCGCGGGCGCTACGGCTCGCGCCCGCTCGGGCTCATGGTCGCCTGCACCGGGATCCTCGCGACGATGCCCTACATCGCCCTGCAGCTCGTGGGGATGCAGATCGTGCTGGGCGCGATGGGGATCGAGGGCGACTGGCCGCTGATCATCGCCTTCGTGATCCTCGCCGCCTACACGTACCAGTCGGGCCTGCGGGCGCCCGCGCTCATCGCCGTCGTCAAGGATGCGCTGATCTACATCGTCATCCTCGTGGCGGTCATCTACATCCCGTCGAAGATCGGCGGGTTCGGGGCGATGTTCGACGCGGCCGAGAAGGCATTGCCCACGCGCGACAAGCCCGGCGCGCTGATCCCGCTCGGCGCCGATGCGCAGATCGCCTATGCGACGCTCGCGTTCGGCTCGGCGCTCGCGCTGTTCCTGTACCCGCACGCGATCACCGCCGTCCTGAGCGCCAAGAGCGCCCAGACCGTGCGGCGCAACACCGCGCTGCTACCCGCCTACACCTTCCTGCTCGGGCTCATCGCGCTGCTCGGCTACATGGCGATCGCGCGCGAGATCAGCCCCAGCAACCCGAACTTCGCGGTGCCCGACCTGTTCCTCAACGTCTTCCCGTCGTGGTTCGTCGGCGTGGCGTTCGCGGCGATCGCGATCGGCGCGCTCGTGCCGGCGGCGGTCATGTCGATCGCCGCGGCGAACCTCTTCACGCGCAGCATCTACAAGGCCTACATCCGTCCCGGCGCGTCACACTCCGACGAGGCGCGGACGGCGAAGATCGTCTCGCTGCTCGTGAAGATCGGGGCGCTGATCATCATCGTGACCCTGCCGACGAAGTACGCGATCGAGCTGCAGCTGCTCGGCGGCGTGTGGATCCTGCAGACGCTGCCGTCGATCGTCGTCGGCCTCTACACGCGCTGGCTGCACCGCTGGGCGCTCGTCGCCGGCTGGGCCGTCGGGATGGTCGTCGGGACGCTCATGGCGCAGTCCCAGGACTTCGCACCGACCTATCCGCTGGAGATCTTCGGCACGAAGATCAACGCCTACACCGGGGTCTTCGCGCTGACCGCGAACCTCGTCGTGACGCTCGCCGGCACGGCGATCCTGCGCGCCACGGGCACCGACGACCCCGGCGACGAGACGCGCGACCACGACTTCGACGAGCTCGCCGAGGACGCCGTCTATCCCGAGCCCGGCGCGACGGCGCGCCCGGCCGAGCCCGCGCCCGCGGCCTAGCCACGCTAGAGCGCGAGCGCGATCGCGACCACGACGCCGTACGCGATCACGACGCCGCGCAGCACCGCCGCGGGGAGCCTGCGCGCGACGCGGACGCCGGCGGCCCCGCCGACGAGGCTCGCAGCGCCCACGACGAGCGCCGCGTCCCACGCGATCGGGCCGAAGATCGCGAACACGACCGCCGCGACGAGGGCGATCACGAGCGACAGCACGCCCTTGAGTGCGTTGAGGCGCTGCAGGTCGTCGGGCAGCAGGATTCCGAGCAGCGCGAGCAGCATGATCCCGAGGCCCGCGCCGAAGTATCCGCCGTACACGGCGGCGAGGAAGAGCCCGCCGTGAAGGGCGATCGGCGTCGACCCGCGCCGCCCGCGCTTTCGCTGCGCGATCGCGGCCGCGCGCGGCTGCAGCGCCAGCAGCGCACAGGCGGCGAGGATGAGCCAGGGTACGACCGCGTCGAACAGCGAGGCCGGGCTCAGCAGCAGCAGCGCCGCGCCCGCGGCGGTGCCGGCGACGCTCGTCGGCGCGAGCGCGCGGATGCGCGCGCGCTGGCCGGACAGCTCGGGGCGGTAGGCCAGCGAGCCACCGACGTAGCCGGGCAGGACGGCGACGGAGTTCGTCACGTTCGCCGTGACGCTCGGGTAGCCGGCCGCCAGGAGCGCCGGGAAGGAGATGAGCGAGCCGCCGCCCGCGACCGCGTTGACGCCACCGGCACCGAAGCCCGCGCCGGCGAGCAGGACGATCGTGCCGGCGTCCATCGCGCCGAGGCTAGTGGATGCGCCATCCTTCTCGACATGGAATCCGGCGCCGGCACCGCGACTCCGACGTACCGCGGCGTCCTGCACGCCTCGCGGACGCTCGTGTGGTTCACGGCCGCGCTCTCGCTGTTCGCGGGCTACATCCACGTCGCCTACGTCGATTCGCACCTGCAGGAATGGTGGGGGTACGGCGCGTTCTTCATCGCCGCGGCGAACCTGCAGGTGCTGTTCGCGGCGGTGCTCGTCCGCTGGCCGCGCTCGTGGTTGCCGTATGCGGGCATCGCGGGCAACCTCGTCATCATCGGGATGTATGTCATCACCCGCACCTCGGGCATCCCGCTGGGCCCGCACGCGCGCGTGGTCGAGGAGGCCGGCGCGACCGACTGGCTCACGACGGCCGCCCAGGTCGGGATCGTCATCGCGCTGCTGGCCATGCTCGAGGGGCGCCCGCGGCGCTGGATCATCAACGGACTGCTGCTGCTCGGCGTGCTGGCGTGGGTGCTGAGGCTCTCGGGCCACCTGCAGTAGCGCAGGCGGCGGCCGAGCCCGAGGCCGACGGCGCGCGCCGGCGCCGCCGCCGGCCGCGGCGCTGGTGGCCGTTGGGCCTCGTCGTCGTGCTCGCGCTCGTGGCCGTCCGGGTCTTCCTCCTCGAGCCGTTCAGGACCGACGGCGTGAGCATGGTCCCGACGCTGCGCTCCGGCGACCAGGTCCTCGTCGACAAGCGCGCCTACCGCGATGCGCTGCCGCGCCGTCGCGACCTCGTCGTCTTCCACGCGCCCGACGGCGCCGTGACGCTCAAGCGCGCGATCGGCCTGCCCGGCGACACGGTGTCGATCGAGGACGGCGTGCTCATCGTCAACGGCCGGCGCCAGGTCGAGCCCTATGCCAACCCCGACGCGATCGACAGCGTCTACTTCGGACCCGTGCGGGTGCGCCCCGGCGCCGTCTTCTTCCTCGGCGACAACCGCTTGGACTCGCGCGATTCACGCGATTTCGGTGCGGTGGCGCGGCGCGCGCTCATCGGGCGGGTCCGCGGCCTGATCTGGCCGCCGTCGCGCTGGTAGTACATCCGTCCATGAGACATGCGGGTTCGCGCACCGTGGGCCGCTGGTTCTGCGCTGTCGGCGCGATCGCCGGTTGAGGATGCTGGTGGTTGTGTCCAGATCCCGTCTCACGCTGGACCGCCGCGACCTCCTCAAGCTCGGCGTCTTCAGCAGCGCGGCGCTCGCCCTGCCCGCCGAGCGCCTCGCGCGCACGCAGGCCGCGCTCGCCAACAGGATGCCGGAGAGCGCGCTGCCGCAGCCGTTCACGATCCCGTTCACGACGCCGCCGGTGCTCGCGCCCGAGCGTCAGACGCAGAACTTCGACTACTACACGATCACCCAGCGCCAGGCCTCCGTCGAGATCCTGCCCGGCAAGCGGACCGACATCTGGGGCTACAACGGCATCACGCCCGGTCCGACGATCATGAACACGCAGGGCCGCCATGCGGTGGTCCAGCACGTCAACGACCTTCCCGCCGTACACCCGACGCTGCGCTACAACGTCTGGACCTCCACGCACCTGCACGGCTCCCCGTCCAAGCCGCAGTACGACGGCTACGCGAGCGACATCACGGACGTCGACAGCTGGAAGGACTACGTCTATCCCAACTCGGAGGACGCGCGGACGCTCTGGTACCACGACCACGGCGTCCATATCACCGCGGCGAACGCCTACATGGGCCTGGCCGCGCTCTACATCCTGCACGACCCGCAGGAGCTGAGCCTGCCGATCCCGCACGGCGCCTACGACGTGCCGTTCGTCCTGCGCGACGCGATGTTCGAGGCCAACGGCCGGCTGCTCTTCGACGACAACAGCGAATCCGGTGTCTACGGCGACGTCATCCTCGTCAACGGCGTTCCGTGGCCGAGGATGCCGGTCGAGCGGCGCAAGTACCGCTTCCGGATCCTCAACGCGTCGCTCTCGCGCTCCTACGGGCTGCAGCTCGACAGCGGCGAGCCGCTGATCGTCATCGGCACGGACAGCGGGCTGACGGCGCAACCGCAGCCGGTCGCGAACCTGAAGTCCGGGATGGCCGAGCGCTACGAGGTCGTCATCGACTTCTCGAAGTACAAGATCGGCCAGCGGGTGGTGATGCAGAACGTCTCGCCGCCGAACAACATCGACTTCGCGACCACGGGCGTGGTCATGGCCTTCGACGTCGTCGCCGATGCGAGCGACCCGACGAACAACGAGGTCCCCTCGGTCCTCAACCCGGATTCGAAAACGATGGCGCTCACCGAGGCCGACTCCATGCGCACGCGCGAGTTCGAGTTCGCCCGCGGTGGCGGCCAGTGGACGATCAACGGCACCACCTGGGACGACGTCGTCAACAGCGACTACCAGTTCGTGCTCGCCAACCCGGGCCTCAACGACGTCGAGATCTGGGAGTTCAAGAACAACTCCAACGGCTGGTTTCACCCGGTCCACGCACACCTCGTGGACTTCAAGGTGCTCGACCGCAACGGTCGGCCCCCGTTCGACTACGAGAAGGGCCCCAAGGACACCGTCTACGTCGGCGAGGGCGAGACCGTGCGCGTGCTCATAAAGTTCGAGCACGAGGAGGGGCGGTACATGATCCATTGCCACAACCTCGTGCACGAGGACCACGACATGATGGCGCAGTTCCGCGTGGGCAGGGACTCGGCGGGCCAGGATCCGATCCATGCCGACGGCGCCGCGCGCAAGCCGGCACGGCCGGTGCGCAACCGCCACGACGATCCCGACGAGGACGGCGGCGGCGGGCGCGGCGATGGCGGTGGCGGTGGCGGCAACGACGGCGGCGCCAGCGCCAGCGGCAGCAGCTCGAGCGGCTCCAGTGGCGCCGGCGGCGGTGGCTCGAACTCCGGCAGCGGGACCGTCAAGGCCTCCAGTACGCCCAAGTGCGCGCCTGCCAAGAAGCAGACGGCGGCCCAGAAGAAGGCCGCGCTCAAGAAGCGCGTGCTCGCCAAGCAGAGGCTCGCCAAGCAGAAGGCGCGCGCCAAGCAGAAGGCGCTCGCCAAGCGCAATTCCAAGCTCCGCGCCGTGAAGAAGAAGCCCGCGGCGAAGTGCGTGACGCCGGCCAAGGGCAAGCCCGCGGCGAAGCGCACGCCGGCCCGCAAGCCCAAGCGCGCGCCGGCCCGCAAGCCCAAGCGCGCGCCGGCCAAGAAGAGCGCCGCCCGCCGCCCCGCGCGCTGAGCGCGCCCGCACGCCGGCAAGAAGAAGAGCCCGGCCCGGCGCCCTGAGCGCGCACCGGCACGCCCATGGTCGCGGCCTGCGTCTGCTGTCCGCTTGCGTGGAGACGCACGAAGCGCGATCTCGCTGGTTTGCGGGTAGCGCGGGCGCTTCCGGCATCGGTCAGGGGTCCGGGTCGGTCGCCGCGGTCGTTGTGGACCCGACTGCGGGTGCGGGCGGCGCGACGACATCGACCCCCTTGTTCTTGCGTGTGCTAGCGGCTGCTAGCTGGGGGCTATCAGCCGCTAGCACGGTTCACGAGAGCTGGGTCGTTCACGGTCCCGGCAACTGCCCGCGAGCTCGGCGCCTCACGGCTGCGGGACGCGCTCGCGCCCGTGACCGCTCGCAGGACACGCGGGACCGCAAGCGCGGGGTCACGGCGTATCCACGCACGTGGACAGCAGGCCCGCGTGACGCCGGTCACACAGGCACTCGTAACACCCGCACCCCCGCTTGCAGGACCCTGCAAGGAGATTGGGGGGGTTACACCCTGTTTCGGACCGGTGGTCGGATCGATAGTGCCGGGTATGGAAAAGGTCGGACGCAACATGAACCGCCGCGAGCTCGTGAAGCTCGGACTCTTCAGCAGCGCCGCGCTGGCGCTCCCCGTGGAGCGCGTGGCCCGCACGCAGGTCGCGCTGAGCAACCGGATCGCCACGAGCGCGCTGCCGCAGCCGTTCACGATCCCGTTCACGACGCCGCCGGTGCTCGTGCCCGATCACCAGACGCAGACGCACGACTACTACAAGCTCGCCCAGAAGCAGGCGCCGGCCGAGATCCTGCCGGGCAAGCAGACGGACATCTGGGGCTACAACGGCATCACGCCGGGCCCGACGATCATGAACACGCAGGGCCGCTCGGCCGTCGTTCAGCAGGTCAACGAGCTGCCCGCGGTGCACCCGACCATGCGCTACAACGTCTGGTCCTCCACGCACCTGCACGGGTCCTGCTCCAAGCCGCAGTACGACGGCTACGCCAGCGACATCACCGATGTCGACTGCTGGAAGGACTACGTCTACCCGAACATCCAGGACGCACGAACGCTCTGGTACCACGACCATGGCGTCCACATCACCGCCCCCAACGCCTACATGGGCCTGGCGGCGATGTACATCCTGCACGACCCGCACGAGCTGAGCCTGCCGATCCCGCACGGCAAGTACGACGTGCCGCTCGTCATCCGCGACGCGATGTTCGAGGACAACGGCCAGCTGTTGTTCGACGACAACGGGCACTCCGGCGCATACGGCGACGTCATCCTCGTCAACGGCGTGCCGTGGCCGAAGATGCAGGTCGAGCGGCGCAAGTACCGCTTCCGCTTCCTCAACGCCTCGATCTCGCGCTCCTACGACTACAGCCTCGACAGCGGCGAGCCGCTCATCGTGATCGGCACGGACGGCGGGCTCATGCCCCACCCGCAGCCGGTCTCGCACCTCAAGCACGGCATGGCCGAGCGCTACGAGGTCGTCATCGACTTCTCGAAGTACCAGATCGGCGAGCGCGTCGTGCTGCAGAACACCTCGCCGCCGAACAACATCGACTACGACACGACCGGCGTGGTCATGGCCTTCGACGTCGTCTCCGAGCCCACGGACACGACGAACAACGAGGTTCCCTACGACCTCAACCCCAACATGAAGGTCATGGGGCTCACCGAAGCCGACTCGATGCGCACCCGCCACTTCGACTTCGAGCGCAAGAACGGCGGCTGGACGATCAACGGCACGACCTGGGACGACGTCGTCAACAGCGACTACCAGATGGTGCTCGCGAACCCCGGCTTCGAGGACACCGAGATCTGGGAGCTCCAGAACTCATCAGGCGGCTGGTTTCATCCGGTCCACATCCACCTCGTGGACTTCAAGGTGCTCGACCGCAACGGCCGGCCCCCGTTCGACTACGAGAAGGGCCCCAAGGACGTCGTGTACGTCGGCGAGGGCGAGACCGTGCGGGTCATCATGAAGTTCGAGAATCAGCAGGGCCGCTACATGATGCACTGCCACAACCTCGTGCACGAGGATCACGACATGATGTGCCAATTCCTCGTGGGCGAGGATTCGCCGAGCTGCGATCCGATCCACGCCGACGGCGCCGACAAGCGCCCCGAGCGCCCGCTGCGCAACCGCCACGACGGTCCGGACGAGAACGAGGGCGGCGGCAACTCCGGCTCCGGCTCCGGCTCCGGCTCGGGTTCGGGCTCCGGCGACAACTCGGGCTCGGGCTCGGGCTCGGGCTCTGGCTCTGGCTCTGGCGGCAGCGACAACAGCGGCCCCGGCAACGCCGGCGACCTCGCCACCGCCAGCAGCATCAGCGTCGCGCCGGTCGCGGGCGCCTCGGCGTCGAGCATCGCGAAGAAGTGCGCGCCGGCGAAGAAGAAGCCCGTCCTGAAGCAGACGGCCAAGCAGAAGGCCGCGCTGAAGCGCAAGCAGGCCGCCGCCAGGAAGTCGACGACGAAGACGCGTGCGGCCGCCACGGCGAAGGCCAAGGCCACGACGACCGCCAAGAAGCCGGCCACGACCTGCGCGACGCCTGTGAAGAAGAAGGCCGTCGCCAAGCGCAAGCCGGTCATCGCCTCGCGCAAGCGCAAGCTCACCGCCAAGAAGACGATCGGCCGCTAGCCGTCCGACGGGTCCGGCGCGCACGCGCGCGCCGGCACCCCGCCGACGCTCGCGCCCGCCGCGACGTCGCGCGTGACGACGGCGTGCGGGCCAACCGTCGCCTGCGCGCCGACGCTGACGCCGCGCAGCACGCTCGCGGAGAGGCCGATGCGCGCGCCGTCGCCGATCGTCACCGGGTCGGCCGCGAGCGCCTGCGCCCGGATCGGACGCTCGACATCGTCGAAGACGTGGTCGAAGTCGACGATCACGGTGCCCTCCTCCAGCTGCGCGCCCGCGCCGATCGTGACGCCGGCGTGCGCCACGACGGTGCAGCGCGGGCCGACCACCGCGCCCGCGCCGACCTCGACACGGCCGTGATTGACGACGATTCGCGTGGCCTCCCCGATCCGGCAGCCGTCCCCGAGTGCCAGGAGCGCCCCGGGCGCCAGGGAGAACTCGACGTCGCGGCCGAGCGTCACGTCGCGGCCCACCTGGACGCCGGGGAGGCGGGCCGACCGCCGGGCGCGCAGGCGCATCGTCAACGGCCCAGCGCGCGCTCGCGGGCGCGACGCAGGAGATCGCGCGCGAGCATGCGCGCATGGGCGGGCGCGTAGCGGGCCGTCCGCAGCCCGTCGGGCGCCGCGAGAGTCGACGGCAGCTGCGTCGCGCCGAGCGCCCGCGCGACGCGGTCGGCGATGTCGAGCTGGCCGAGGGCCGTCGGGTGCACGACGTCGGGCAGCACGAGCATCCATCCGCCGAAATCCGTGAGGTTGACGACGACGGCGCTGTGGCGGCGCGCGACGCGGCTCACCGCGGCGTTGGCCTGCGCGGGCTTGGGCGCGCACGTCGGGCGGCCGAGGTCGAGCGGCAGGGTGAGCATGACCAGCCGCTCGGCACGGGCGGCGAGGCCGGCGGCGATCGCGTCGAGGTCGCGCTCATAGGCGGGTGCGTCCCAGTCGCCCGAGCGGACGTCGTTGACGCCGACGTAGAGCGCCGCGAGGTCGTAGTCGTTGCGCACGCGCGGGAGCTGGTCGCGCAGGACGTCGGCGGCGGTGGCGCCGTTGCAGGCATAGGAGTGAAACGGCAGGTCCAGGGCCCGCGCGAGCCACTGCGCCCAGGACAGCGCGGTGACGCCGAGCGCCATCGTCCCCTCGCCCAGGGTGATGCTGTCGCCGAGCGCGAGCAGGCCCTTCCGGCACGGTGCGGCCGCAGGGCTCAGCCCGGCTTGCACGCGGTGATCATGAGGTTGTAGAAGACCGCGGGGGGAAGGCGGCCCTCGAGCAGCGCGACATCGACCTTCTGCAGTGCGAGGTAGCCGCGAAACGCGTATTGGCGCCAGAGCATCGGGATGTCCTCCTGCACGGCGGTCGCCTCGAGCGTGCGGTTGACCCAGCCGAACCAGTTGGCGAGCAGCTCCTCGCCGCGGACGTCGACGCCGTGAAAGCCCGCGTCGCGCGCCCAGGCGGCGAGGTCGCCGGGCGCGAACGCGTGCACGTCGACGAACGCCTCGAGCGCCTCGCCGTCGCGCGCGTCATGAGGCTCGTCATGCCAGTGGTCGCGCGTGTCGGGCATCTCGTAGCCGTCGGCGGCGCGGGCGCCGACGAGCGCGCGCCAGAGCGGGGCGGTGCGCAGCGCGGCGCGCTTGGGGTAGGCGGCGATCCGATCGCCGGTGCGCGACGGCTCGCCCGCGAACACGACGCGGCCGCCGGGCCGCAGCACCCGCCGGAACTCGGCGAAGGCGCGGTCGAGGTGCGGGATGTGGTGCAGCACCGCGTGCCCGAGCACGAGGTCGAAGGACTCGTCGGCGAACGGCAGCTCCTCGGCATCGCAGGCGGCGGTCTGGACGCCGACGCCGATGCGCCGCGCGTTGGCCTGCAGCGCGTCGAGCATGCCGGGGGAGATGTCGGTCGCCGTGGCCTCGCGCACCACGCCGTCCTGGAGCATGTTCAGCGTGAAGTAGCCCGTGCCGGCGCCGATCTCCAGCGAGCTGTCGAAGGTCGGCAGCGGGCAGCCGAGCAGCTTGTGGAGCTTGCCGCGGACCTGCGCTCGACCGATGTCGCCGTAGTCCACGCCCCACTTCGTGTCGTAGTGGCCGGCGGCGGCGTCGTGGTAGCGCGTGTTGACGTCGCGGATCGCCTCCGCGGTTGCGGGTGCTGCCATGGGGGCGCCAGTTTATGGCGGGATGACGTCGGAGGCCGGCGCTGGGAGGGGCGAACGCGCGCGGCGACCACCCAGCCGGTGGCCCGAAGGTCTGCTCTGTCGTGCGAGTTGCCGCACCGCATTGCGCGGTCTCCCCCGATGCTGCGCCCTGGCCGGCGGTGCATGATCCTGGCGTGCTCGAGGACTGCGGCGGCGGCGATCGATGGATGGCGCTCACCGGCGACCAGGGCCTGCCGCCGGCCTTCCTCGGATCCGCGCCGCCGCTGCCCGAGCACCCGCCGGATTTCGAGATCCTCACCCTGACGTCGGCGCGGGCCGGCGACGCTCACACCCTCTGCCTGTTCGGCGAGCTCGACATTGCCGGCACGGGCCGCGTCGAGGACGAGCTCATGCGCATCGAGGCCACCGACGCGCCGTCGATCGTCCTCGACCTCAGCGGGCTGGCGTACCTCGACCTCAGCGGGGTACGGCTGGTGCTCGACGCGGAGGCCCGGTCTCGCACCACGCCCGGGCGCCTGAAGCTGCTGCGCGGGCCGCTGGAGGTGCACCGCGTCTTTGAGCTGTGCGGCGTCGCCGGCATGCTGCCCTTCGCCGAGTAACGCACACGACACTAGGCCGCGAGCCGTCCCGCCTCCTCGGTCGCCGCGCGCAGCCGCCGCGCATGCTCGGCCGTCAGCGCTCCCGGCGCCATCCGCCAGCGCCACGATCCGGTCGCGCGCCCGGGGATGTTCATGCGCGCCTCGCTGCCGAGGCCGAGGACGTCCTGCGCCTGCACCATCGCCAGGCGCGCCGGCGACGAGAACGCGAGCCGGATGAGCGACCACCAGACCTCGTCCTCCTGCAGGCCGCCCGCCGCGATGCGCGCGCGCGCCTCGGCGCGCGACGGCTCGTCGAGCGACGACCACCAGCCGTGCAGCGTGTCCTGGTCGTGGGTGCCCGTGTAGACGACGCTGTCGCGCTCGTGGTTCTCCATCCGGTGCGGCCCGTGCGGGTCGTTCGGATCGAAGCCGAACTGCAGCACCGCCATCCCCGGGAAGCCGAGCGCGCGCCGCAGGCGCTCGACGGGCTCGGTGATGACGCCGAGGTTCTCGGCGATGACCGGCAGCTCGCCGAGCTCGGCGGACGCGGCGTCGAACACCGCGCGGCCGGGCCCGCGGCGCCAGCGCCCGCTGCGCGCGTCGGGCGCGCCCTCGGGAACCGCCCAGTAGGCGACGAAGCCGCGGAAGTGGTCGATGCGGGTCACGTCGAAGAGCGCGAACGTGCGCCGCAGGCGCTCGGTCCACCAGCGGTAGCGCCGGCGCTGCAGGGCGGGCCAGTCATAGAGGGGGTTGCCCCAGAGCTGGCCGAGATCGCTGTAGGTGTCGGGGGGCGCGCCGGCGACGTCGGCGTCGCGAAAGAGCTGCGGCCACGCCAGGTGGTCGGCGCCGCCGGGCGCGACGTAGATCGGCACGTCGCCGATCAGGCCGACGCCGCGCTCGGCGGCATACGCCCGCAGCGCGCTCCACTCGCGATCGAAGCGCACCTGGTCGGCGATCGCGCGCCGGCCGCCCGCGGCCCGCGCCCAGTCGTCGATCCAGAACGCCTCGCGCGCGCGGAACCCCTCGATCTCGTCGTCGCTCACCGGCGCCGACGGCTCGGCGAGCAGCCCGCGCCAGGCCGCGAACGCGGACTTCGACTTGTACGGCGAGCCCGCGCGGTCGGGCGGGCCGAGCGGCAGCATCTGCCACCACGACTGCCCGGCGTCCGCGAGCCAGTCGACGAAGCGCAGCGCGTCGTCGCCGAGCCCGCCGGCGGCGAGGCTGGTTGGATGCAGCTGCACCCCCGATGTGCGATGGACAAGCCGAGCCGGCACGTTACGAACCCTCGTAAATGGAAAGAGTGTGGGAGTGCCCACTCCAAAGCGCAGCCAACCGCCGCCGCCACGCATCCAGATCGCCCGGCCGGCGCCGATGATCGACTGCGGGCGCTACCCCTCCAAGCGGACGATCGGCGACTCCGTGGCAGTCAGCGCGGACATCTTCGCCGACGGCCACGACGTCCTGCGCGCGGTCGTCAGATCCTGTCCTCCGGGCGAGGAGGGCTGGCGCGAGAGCGCGCTGCAGCGCATCGACGCCCACATCGACGGCGACCGCTGGGCGGGCGAGTTCGCGGTCGACGCGCTGGGGCGCTGGACCTGGACGATCGAGGCCTGGATCGATGCGTTCGCCAGCTGGCGCGACGAGCTGCGCCGCAAGGTCGACGCCGGCGAACCCGACCTCTCCGGCGAGCTGTCGGAGGGCGTCGTGCTGCTCGAGCAGGCAGCCGCGCGCGCCAAGGGCGCCGACCGCAAGGCGATCAACCAGGCGCTCACGCGCCTGCGCGACGACGGCATCCCGCCTGACGCCCACCACGAGGCGGCGCTTGATCCCGATCTCGCGGCCGCCGTCGAGCGCCACCCCGACCGCGCGCGCTCGACGGTGATGGACGACCGCCTGCAGGTCGACGTCGATCCCGAGCGCGCGCGCTTCGGCGCCTGGTATGAGCTCTTTCCGCGCTCGTGGGGCGGCTTCGCCGGCGTCGAGCAGCAGATCCCCGAGCTCGCCGAGCTGGGATTCGACGTGCTCTACCTGCCGCCGGTCCACCCGATCGGCCACACGAACCGCAAGGGACCCGACAACGCGCTGACGGCGAGAACGGGCGACCCCGGCTCGCCTTGGGCGATCGGCGACGAGACGGGCGGCCACGCCGCCCTGCATCCGGACCTCGGCACGATCGACGAGTTCGACGCGCTCGTCGCGACCGCGGCCAAGCACGGGATCGACGTCGCGCTGGACTTCGCGATCCAGTGCTCGGCCGACCATCCCTGGCTCACCGAGCACCCCGAGTGGTTCAACCGCCGCCCCGACGGGACCCTCAAGTACGCCGAGAACCCGCCCAAGAAGTACCAGGACATCTACAACGTCAACTGGGACTCCGAGGACTGGCGCGGGCTGTGGGAGGCGCTGCGCGACGTCGTGCGCCACTGGGCCGACCACGGGGTGACGATCTTCCGCGTCGACAACCCGCACACCAAGCCGGTCGCCTTCTGGGAGTGGCTGATCGCCGAGCTGCGCGCCGACCACCCGGAGATCATCTTCCTCGCGGAGGCCTTCACCCGCGCGGCGATGATGCGCCAGCTCGCGAAGGTCGGCTTCAACCAGTCCTACACGTACTTCACGTGGAAGAGCTCCAAGTGGGAGCTGACCGAGTACGTCACCGAGCTCGCGACGAGCGGGATGCAGGAGTACTACCGGCCCAACTTCTTCGTCAACACGCCCGACATCCTCACCGAGGAGCTGCAGACCGGCGGCCCGCCGAAGTTCGCCAGCCGGCTCGTGCTCGCCGCGACGCTGAGCCCGAGCTACGGCGTGTACTCGGGCTATGAGTCCTTCGAGCGCACCCCGGTCCGGCCGGGCAGCGAGGAGTACGACCACTCCGAGAAGTACGAGGTCAAGGAGCGCTCGCTGAGCGGGCCGCTGCTGAACCTCATCTCGCGCATCAACGCGATCCGCCGCGACAATCCCGCGCTGCAGCAGCTCGACAACATCCACTTCCTGACGACCGAGAACGACGCCCTCATCGCCTACGCCAAGCGGACCGGCGACAATACGGTCATCACCGTCGTGACCCTCGATCCCGTCGGTGCGCAGGAGGGGATCGTCGTCGTGCCCTACGGCCTCGGCCTCGCCCCGGTCTTCACGGTGACCGACCTGCTCTCCGGCGAGAGCTTCGACTGGCGGATGGGCCGCAACTTCGTGCGCCTGGACCCCTATCGCGTGGCGCACCTGCTGCGGGTGACGCCGTGAGCGCCGCCGCGGCGCAGAACTGGTTCGAATCCGATCCGCTGTGGTTCAAGACCGCGCTCTTCTACGAGATCCACCTGCGCGGCTTCTATGACGGCACGGGGGACGGGCACGGCGACTTCCGCGGGCTGACCGAGAAGCTCGACTACCTGCAGTGGCTCGGCGTCGACGTCATCTGGCTGCTGCCGATGTATCCGTCGCCGATGCGCGACGGCGGCTACGACATCGCCGACTTCTACGGCGTGCACCCCGACTACGGGACGATGGACGACGTGCGCGCGTTCATCGGCGCCGCCCACGAGCGCGGCATCCGCGTCATCGCCGACCTCGTGATGAACCACACGTCCAGCGACTGCGACTGGTTTCAGGAGGCGCGCTCGAGCCCCGACAACCCCAAGCGCGACTGGTACGTCTGGTCTGACACCGTCCATCGCTACGAGGACGCGCGGATCATCTTCGTCGACACGGAGACCTCCAACTGGACGTGGGACGACCAGGCGCAGGCCTACTACTGGCATCGCTTCTTCTCCCACCAGCCCGACCTCAACTACGACAACCCCGAGGTCCGCGAGGCGATGCTCGACGTCCTGCGCTTCTGGCTGGAGGCCGGCCTGGACGGGTTTCGCCTCGACGCCGTGCCCTACCTCTACGAGCGCGACGGGACGAACTGCGAGAACCTCGAGGAGACCCACGAGTTCCTCCGCGTCGTGCGCCGGACCGTCGACGAGGAGTACCCCGACCGCGTCCTGCTGGCCGAGGCCAACCAGTGGCCGGCCGACGTCGTCGAGTACTTCGGCGACGGCGACGAGTGCCACATGGCCTTCCACTTTCCGGTCATGCCGCGCATGTTCATGGCGCTGCGCCGCGAGGAGGCGACGCCGATCCTCGAGATCCTCGCCCAGACGCCGCACATCCCCAAGAACTGCCAGTGGGGCCTGTTCCTGCGCAACCACGACGAGCTGACGCTCGAGATGGTCACCGACGAGGAGCGCGACTACATGTACGCGGAGTACGCCAAGGACCCGCGCATGAAGCTCAACGTCGGCATCCGCCGGCGCCTCGCGCCGCTCATGGACGGCGGCCGCGACGAGATCGAGCTGCTGCACGCGATGCTCTTCAGCCTGCCGGGCTCGCCCGTCCTGTACTACGGCGACGAGATCGCCATGGGCGACAACGTCTACCTCGGCGACCGCGACGGCGTGCGCACGCCGATGCAGTGGACCGGCGACCGCAACGGCGGCTTCAGCCGCGCGGACTTCGCCCAGCTCTACGCGCCGCCGCTCATGGACCCCGTGTACGGGTATCAGGCGGTCAACGTGGAGGCCCAGCTGCGCACGCCCAGCTCGCTCCTGCGCTGGTTGCGGCGCTTCATCGCGCTGCGCAAGGAGCACCCCGTCTTCGGCCTCGGCAGCTTCGAGGCGCTGACCCCGGCGAACCCGAAGATCTTCGCCTGCATCCGCACGTACGAGGACGACGTGGTCCTCTGCGTGCACAACGTCGCGCGCTCCGCGCAGGCCGTCGAGCTCGACCTCAGCTGGTACAACGGCCGCCGCCCGGTCGAGATGTTCGGCCGCACCGCGTTCCCGCGGATCGGCGAGCTGCCCTACCTCCTGACGCTCGCGCCGCGGGGGTTCTTCTGGTTTCGCCTCGAGGAGGACGCCGTTGATCCTTCCTGACGACATCACCGGGCCGCTCGAGGAGTGGCTCATGGCGCAGCGCTGGTTTGCCTCCAAGGCGCGTGAGGTCGCATCGGTCAACGTCCTTCAGCGGGTGCCGCTCAGCGCCGACCCTGAGCTGGCGCTCGAGATCGTCGAGGCGCGCTTCCACGCCGGCACGCACGAGCTCTACCAGCTGCTGCCCGGCGCTCCCGACGCGGTGCGGGCGCTCGCGGAGCTCTTCGGCAGCGAGGTCGCGATGAACGGCGTCACCTTCCACGGCGGCGTCGTGCCCGGCGGGCACATCCGGCCGATGGGCGCCGAGCAGTCCAACTCGTCGGTGGTGTTCGGCGAGGAGCACGTGCTGAAGGTCTTTCGCCGCATCGAGCCGGGCATCAACCCCGAGCTGGAGATGCTGCGCTTCCTCACGGCGCGCGGCTTCGAGAACATCGCCACGCTCACCGGCTGGTACGACTACAGCGGCGAGCTGATGCAGGCGACGCTCGGCATCCTGCAGCAGTTCATCGGCGAGGCTCGCGACGGCTGGGAGCTCGCGCTCGACGACCCGCGCGGGCTGCTGACGCGCCTGCCCGAGCTCGGCGCCGCGACCGGGCGGATGCACTCGGCGCTGGCCTCGGACGCGTCTGACCCGGCATTCGCGCCGGAGGAGCCCAGCGACGAAGCGCTCGCGCTGCTGACGGCGACGATCGACGAGCAGATCGAGCGCGCGTTCCTCGACCTGCCGCCCGACAATCCCGCGCTTGCGCCGATCCTCGGCCGCGGCGAGGAGATCCGCGACCGCCTGCAGGCGATGTCGCACGTGGGGGTCGGCGGCCGGCTCATCCGCCACCACGGCGACTACCACCTCGGTCAGACCATGCTGCGTGACGCCGGCTGGGTGATCCTCGACTTCGAGGGCGAGCCCGCGCGCTCGCTGCTGGACCGCCGGCGCAAGCGCTCGCCGCTGCGCGACGTCGCGGGCATGCTGCGCTCCTTCGCGTACGCGGCCTCGGCGTCGGAGCTGCTGCGCGGCGTCCCCGCGCCCGAGGGCTGGGAGGAGCAGGCGCGCAGCGGCTTCCTCGACGCGTACCTCGAGACCGTCGACGCCACCCTCCTGCCGGCGGGACAGGCGGCGATCTCCAAGCTCCTCGCCATCTTCGAACTCGAAAAGGCGGTCTACGAACTGCGCTACGAACTCAACAACCGACCTGACTGGGTGGCGATCCCGGTGGCCGGCATCGCCCGGCTCCTCGACGAGGAGGTGACCTCGTGATCACGTCCGACATCGACCGCCTGGTCGCTCGCGACCACCACGACCCGCATGCGCTGCTGGGCGCCCATCCGGGAGCGGACGGCGTCATCGTGCGCGCGCTGCACCCCGCCGCCGCGTCGGTCGTCGTGCAGCCCGCCGGCGTCGAGCTGCAGCGCGTGCATCCGGGCGGTGTGTTCGAGGGGGAGCTCCCGGGCGCGACGCTGCCGCTCGAGTACGAGCTCGAGATCCGCTTCGCCGACGGCACCACGTTCACGACCCCCGACCCCTACCGCTTCGCGCCGACGCTCACCGACCTCGACGAGCACCTCTTCCGCGAGGGCCGCCACGAGCAGCTGTGGTCGAAGATGGGCGCGCACGTCCGCGAGCTCGAGGGCGTCGCCGGCACGTCGTTCGCCGTGTGGGCGCCGGCCGCGCGCTCCGTGAGCGTCGTCGGCGACTTCAACTTCTGGGACGGCCGGCTGCACCCGATGCGGGCGCTCGGCGGGTCCGGCGTCTGGGAGCTCTTCGTCCCCGGCACCGGAGCCGGCGCGCGCTACAAGTACGAGATCCGCGCGCAGTCCTGCGAGCTGCTGATGAAGGCCGACCCGTTCGCCTTCGAGACCGAGCTGCCGCCGCTGACCTCGTCGATCGTCAGCGAGTCGACGTATGCGTGGCGCGACGGCGCCTACCTCGCCGAGCGGGCTGCGGGCTCGCCGCTCGCGAAGCCGATGTCCGTCTACGAGGTCCACCTCGGCTCCTGGCGGCTGAACCCGCTGGAGGACAACCGCGCGCTGACGTACCTCGAGCTCGCCGACGAGCTGGCCGCCTACGCGAGCGATCTCGGGTTCACGCACATCGAGCTGCTGCCGGTCATGGGCCACCCGTTCAGCGGCTCGTGGGGCTATCAGGTGACGTCCTACTACGCGCCGACCCCGCGCTTCGGCTCGCCCGACGACTTCCGCGCGTTCGTCGACCGCATGCACGATCACGGCATCGGCGTCCTGCTGGACTGGGTCCCGGCGCACTTCCCGCGGGACGCCTGGGCGCTCGCGCGCTTCGACGGCACGGCGCTCTACGAGCACGAGGACCCGCGCCGCGGCTCGCACCCGGACTGGGGCACCCTCGTCTTCAACTACGGGCGCAACGAGGTGCGCAACTTCCTCGTCGCCAACGCGCTGTACTGGGCGCGCGAGTTCCACGCCGACGGGATCCGCGTCGACGCCGTCGCGTCGATGCTCTACCTCGACTACTCGCGCAAGGCGGGCGAGTGGGTCCCCAACGAGTTCGGCGGCCGCGAGGACCTCGAGGCCGTGGCGTTCCTGAAGGAGCTCAACGAGGTGCTGCACCGCGACGAGCCGGGGGTCGTCAGCGCGGCCGAGGAGTCGACCGCGTGGCCGGGGGTCTCGCGGCCGACGTACCTCGGCGGCCTGGGCTTCGGCTTCAAATGGAACATGGGCTGGATGCACGACACGCTGGCCTACTTCCAGCAGGACCCGATCCACCGCCGCTACCACCACCACGAGCTGACGTTCTCGATGGTCTACGCGTTCACCGAGAACTTCATCCTGCCGCTGAGCCACGACGAGGTCGTGCACGGCAAGGGCTCGCTCATCGACAAGATGCCCGGCGACCGCTGGCAGAAGCTCGCCAACCTGCGCAGCCTGTATGCGTTCATGTGGGCCCACCCCGGCAAGAAGCTGCTGTTCATGGGTCAGGAGTTCGCCCAGGGCGCGGAGTGGAGCCACGAGCGCTCGCTGGACTGGCACCTGCTCGAGCAGGGCGAGCACGCCGGCGTGCAATCGCTCGTGCGCGACCTCAACCGGATCCTCAAGAACACGCCCGCGCTCTACGAGGTCGACTTCGACGGCCGCGGCTTCTGGTGGATCGAGCCCAACGACGCCGATGCGAACGTCGTCGCGTTCGCCCGTGCCGGGGAGGACCCCGACCGCGACGTGCTGGTCGCGATCTACAACCTTTCGCCGGTGCCGCGCCCGGCCTACCGCGTGGGGCTCCCGCGCACGGGCCGCTGGGTCGAGGCGCTGAACACCGACTCGTCCTTCTACGGCGGGACCGACACGGGCAACCTCGGCGGCGTCGAGGCCGAGTCGCTGCCCTGGGGCGGCCAGCCCGCCTCGGCCGAGGTGACCCTTCCGCCGCTGGGCGCCGTCTGGCTCGTGCCCGAGGCGCGGCCGCAGGTGCCCGCGCAACGTCCGGCCAGGCGCCCCCGGGCGTAGCTCAGGCCGCAACCGCAGGCCTGACGAGCGCCTCCAGCTCGTCCACCGCGCTGCCCGCGCGCGCCGCTACAGCTCAAGTCAATGTGGGGTCGCCCCCCACCCCTCGGGTGCGACGGCGGCGATCGGCTGGGAGATCGACCAGGCGTGGCCCTCGGGGTCGCGGGCCATGAAGCGCCGCTCGCCGTACGCCTGATCGGCGGGCTCCTCGGTGATCTCGGCGCCCGCGGTCCTGGCGCGCTCGTAGGTCGCGTCGACGTCGTCGACGAGCACGCAGACCATCTGCGTGCGCGCGCCGACGTTGGCGGGGTTGCGGTAGTCGCCGCCCGGGTCGCCCATGTAGATCACGCCGTCGCCGAGGCGCATCTCGGCGTGGTTGACGTAGCCCTCGGGGCCGGTGTGGCGCAGCGTCTCCTCGAAGCCGAACGCGCGCGAGAGGAAGTCCAGCGCCGCGTCGCAGTCCTCGTAGAGCAGGTAGGGGGCGATCGTCGGGGTCATTGCGGTTCTCCTGTCGTCCGGTTCGTCGTGCGCCGCCGGCGGATCTCGGTGTCGAGCGCGTCGAGGCGTGCATGTCGCTTTGACAGCGGATATAGCGGTCAACTCGACACGCGTGGCGAAACGGTGCTCACGCTCCGAGCAGACGACGACCTCCGCCGGCCGCTCAGGCAACCGCCCGCGCCGAGCCCTCGGCCCCCGCCTCGACCGGCGCGACCGCACCCTCTGGCACCCACCCCGGCCCCCGCAGCATGTAGCCGGCCCGCGCGCGCCACCCGCGCGCCGCGCGCACGTCGCGAATGATCGCCCTGTACTCGTGGAAGGCGACCTCGGTCGGCTTGTAGGTCCTGATGTTCTTCGTCAGGCCGTAGCGCACGCGCTCCTCCTCGCCGGCGAAGGTGCCGAACATGCGGTCCCAGATGATCAGGATCCCGGCGTAGTTGCGGTCGAGGTACTGCTCGTTGGCGCCGTGGTGCACGCGGTGATGGGAGGGTGTGTTGAAGAGCAACTCGATCGGTCGCCACAGGCGCCCGATGCGCTCGGTGTGGATCCAGAACTGGTACATGAGGCTGATCGCCTGCTGGGTGAGGATCATCCACGGCGGGAAGCCGAGCAGCGCGAGCGGCAGCCAGAAGGGCAGGTAGGTCATCGGCACCCAGGTCTGGCGCAGCGCGGTGCTGAGGTTGTAGTGCTCGCTGGAGTGGTGGACGACGTGGCTGGCCCAGAAGACGCGCACCTCGTGGCTGATGCGGTGAAACCAGTAGTAGGCGAGGTCGTCGAGGAAGAAGATCAGCACCCAGGCCCACCACGCGTCCGTGGGGATGCGCAGCGGCGTCAGCTCGTAGAGGCCCGCGTAGACGACGAGCACGACGAACTTCCAGCCGAAGTTGACCGCGACGTTGCCCAGGCCCATGCTGATGCTCGTCGCGGTGTCCTTCGTGTCGTAGCCGACCAGCGCCTCGTTGCGCGCGATGAGAAACGAGATCCACTCGACGGCGAGCAGCAGCGCGAAGGCCGGGATCGCGTAGTACAGGACCTCAGCCATGGGTCGTCTCCTCTGTGCGGTGTGCGTTCTGGGTCAGCGCGATGGCGCGGTGCAGCAGGTCCGCGGCGGCGTCGGCGGCCGCGTCGGGGATGCGCGCCGCGATCGTCGCGACGAGCGTGCTCACCGCCTCGAGGTCGCAGGCCTCGCCCGTGAACAGCGCCCGCGACTGCGGCGCGTCGGGGTCCAGCCCGGCCAGCAGGCTGTTGTAGGCGAGGCGGTAGGCGATGTTGTCCGCGCCGTCGATGACGTGGTCCCACAGGTGGGCATAGACGAGCGGGGCCTGGGCCGGCGTCGCCAGCCGCTGGGTCTCCAGCGCCTCGTGCAGCGCGTCGACGGTCGCCGGGGTCGCGCGCTCGGCGCAGCGGCGCGCGGCGTCGACGCCGACCGACAGGCGCAGCTCGAGGATCGAGCGCAGCAGCGCGGGGTCGGGCTGCTCGCCGGGCGTGGTGAGGGGCAGGTGCGCGAGGAGGTCCAGGCCACCCGTCGCGCGCCAGTCGAGCACGCGCGTCGCGCCGCCGTGGGAGACCGCGACGAGCCCCGCCTGCTGCAGGCGCTTGACGGCCTCGCGCACCGCGTGGCGGTTGCAGTCCAGCTCGTCGGCGAGCGCGCGCTCGGAGGGCAGCGCCTCGCCGGCGGCGGGTCGGCCGCCGAGGATCCCGTCGCGCAGGCGCACGAAGATCGACTCGGAGAGGGGGGTTCGCGGGGCGGGCACGTTCGCAACTGGTTGTACCAGTTGGACGGCGGGATGGTCAAGCGGCCGGTCGGGTAAGCCCCGCCACATGTCGAAGTTCATATTCCGTTGTCAGTTCTGCCAGCGCCAGCCCGACCCGCTCACGCAGATGAGCCTCGAGAAGACCGTCCCGCACCCGCAGTTCGGGACCTACGAGGATGCGCAGCCGGAGAAGTGGCTGGTCTGGCACGGCCGCGGACCCTACGGCCCGCCGCGCTATGCCTGCCCCGACCACCGCGGTGACCTCGTGGCCCATCTCCGCGAGCACTACGGCACGATCGGCTTTCACCCTTGGAAGCGCCCGCCCTACCCCGAGGGACCGCGCCCCACCGAAGCCGCGTAGGACCCGCGCGCGGGGCCGCGCGGCTCCGACGTTCGACGACGAGCGCGGCTCCTGACTCTCCCGCGGGCGTCCGTCGGCCGATGACGGCGTTGTGGCATCACTGCGCCCCTTCCTGCGGCTCCTGCTCTGCGCGCTCGTCCTCGGCCTCACGGTCGCGGCGGCCCCCGCCGCCGCGCAGACCGGCGTCCGCGGCTTCATCGTCTCGATCCCCGGCGTCCTGCAGCGGGTGCTGCAGGTCCCCGCCTCCGCGATCGCGCCCGCACCAGTGGCGCTGCCCGCCGTGCCCGGACTGCCGCTGCTCGGCCACCAGCCGTCGGTTCCGGGGCTCGCCGTCTCTCCGCTGCTCACCGCCCCCGTGCTCCGCGCGGCGCATGCGAGGCTCGGGCTGCCCGGCTCTGACCGGATGACCGTCCGCTCGGCTGCCGGAAGCTGGTTGCGCGGCCTCGAGGGACGCGACCGGCTCGTAGGCTCCACGGGCGCCGATCGCCTCGACGGCGGAACCGGGCCCGACGCGCTGCTCGGCAGGTCCGGCGACGACGTGCTCGACGGTGGCTCCGGCGACGACCGCGGTCAGGGCGCCGCGGGGCAGGACTGGCTGTACGGCGGCTTCGGGCACGACACGCTCTCCGGCGGCGAGGGCAACGACGCGATCTTCGGCGGTCCTGCGCCCGACACGATCGACGCCGGCGCCGGCGACGACCTCGTCCATGCCGGCTCGGGTGGCGACGACGTCGACGCGGGCCCCGGCAACGACGTCGTGTATGCCGACTCCGGACCCGATCGCATCACCGCCGGCGAAGGCGACGATGTCGTCTACGTCAACAACGGAACAGCGGTTGACTCCGTCGACTGCGGCGGCGGCGCCGACACGATCGTCATCAACCCCTACGACGAGCCCGGCGGGATCTCCAACGCCGGCGCGCTGCGCGACGGGCGGATCGCCGGCTGCGAGCAGATCGTCGCGGCGATGCCGGTCAGCGACCCGACCGAGGGCATCACGGTGCTCACGCCGCAGAACAGCGGCCAGGACGTCAGGGGCAGCGACCGCGACGACAACCTGCTCGGCGCGCACGGCTCGGACACGATCTCCGGGGGCGCGGGGAGCGACGTCATCTGGGGCGACCGCCTGCCGCAGGCCGGCGGTCTGGGCTCACGCGACACGCTCGCCGGTGGCGCCGGCGACGACACGATCTACGGCGGCCGTGGCCCCAACGCGATCGACGGCGGCGCGGGCGACGACTACCTGCAGGGCGGCAGCAGCTCCAACGACATCTCCGGCGGCGACGGCGGCGACGAGATCCGGTTGCGCGGCCACGGCGCCAACCGCGTCGACGCCGGTCCCGGCGACGACGTCGTCTACGCGCTCGGCGCCCGGCGCGCGAGGGTCTCGTGCGGCCCCGGGCGCGACACGGTGTACGTCGGGCGGCTGCGCCCGGCCACCCGCAACTGCGAGCGGATCGTCAACCGCTACAGTGGCCGCGGCTGAGCGCCGGGCCGCTCCTCGCGTGACGCCGAAACCCGGCGCCGCTCGAGCAGCTCGCTGCGCTGCTCGCAGACGTGGCGCAACTGCTCGACCGCGCTGCGGATGATCCGCGAGACCTGCATCTGGCTGATGCCCAGGAACTCACCGATCTCCGCCTGTGTGAGGTCGCGGTCGAAGCGCAGACGCAGGACAAGCCGGCTGCGCGGCGGGAGGATGTTGAGCAGCCCGGCCATATCCGCCCGCGTCTCGGCGAGGTCGAACCCGTCGTCCTCGCCGCCGAGGCGGTCCTGCAGTGCGGCGTGGTCGTCTTCGGGCCCCGACGTCGCCTGCAGGGAGACGGCGCCGCGCGAGCGCTGGGCCTGCAGGGCCTCGAGGATGCGCTCGTCGCTGCTGTCGGTCGCGGCCGCCAGCTCGGCGACCGTCGGCGCGCGGTCGAGCTGCTGGGTCAGCTCGGCGCTTGCCCGCTCGACGCGCAGCGTCAGCTCCTGCAGCTCGCGCGGCGGGCGCACGTTCCAGGTGCGGTCGCGGAAGTGGCGCTTGAGCTCGCCGCCGATCGTCGGGACCGCGTAGCTCGAGAACGCGCAGCCCTTGGACGGGTCATACCGGTCGATCGCCTTGATCAGCCCGAGCGACGCGATCTGCAGGAGGTCGTCCAGCGGCTCGGCGGAGTGCTCGTAGCGGCGGGCGATCGAGCGGGCGAGCGGCAGAAAGCGCTCGATGAGCTCCTCACGGGCTCGCGGGTCGCCCGCATCGCGGCGCGCGAACAGCCGGCGATCGATCCGCGTGCGCGGGTCCTCGCCAAGGGCTTCTGACGGTGTGGCCGCCTCCGACGGGCGATCAATGACTTGGGGCATCGTGTCCGGCTTTCCTCGGGATGGCGGAATCCTTCTCCGCGGTCCCGCAGCGCCGGTTCACGGCAACGCGGTTCCCGTCGGCCCAACACGGCGGAGATGATCGTCAACCACTCCGTCGTCAGGGCTCTACCCGAGAATCGGCGACCTCAGCCCCACCCGGCGCGCCAACTCAGGCGGTGTTCTCGGGCGTCCCGTTGGAGTGGAGGATGAACGTCTCGACAGCGATGTCGGGCTCGACGTGATTGGCGCTGAGAAACGCGCGCACCGTGCGCCCGGTGATCTCCTCGATCCCGGCGACGAGCTCGTCGCCCATCACCTCCTGGAAGGTCTTGCGTGTCGCCAGCACGACCTCGGCGCGGTCGCGCTCGACGAGGGTCATCTCGCCCTTGGTCAGCGTGTCCTGCAGCACGACCGTGACCATGTCCTCGTTGAAGAACGTGCGCGCCTTCGTCGGCCCGCGCCCCGTGTAGCGGGTGAGCAGCCTGACCGTGAGGTTGGAGATCGCGGCAGCCTTTGATCCCCCTGCGGACGCGCTTTGTGTGTCGGGCACGCGAGCTCTGTTCTCGTCTGCTCCCTGAAGGCTGGGGCTCGCGCTCGTGGGGAGGAGACGGAGGAACCGACTCGCGCGCCCCGCGCCCCCCAGTCGTCGCAGCCCGAAGGCTGTCCGCCCGAAACTCGCGTGCGAGCAGGCTACCGCAATGGATGGCGGGCGTTGACTCGCTACGCTGGATGGATCGCGGGGTTCTCAGGCGTTCCTCTGCCTCCCGTGGACGACGACTGCATCAGAGGGGCGTGAACGGAGGCTGGCCGTGGTCAGCACCACAGAAGAACGCCCGCTGGGTGGCAGCCTTGTGGCCGCCATCAGCAATGCGGTCGTCCGCATCCTTGCCGAGTACACAGGTCGCGGGCCCACGAAGGCGCGGACGTCGATCCGCGACAACATCGTCCTCGTGGTCACGCAGGACAACCTCACGAAGGCGGAGCGCTCGCTCCTGGCCGCAGATCAGGTCGAGTTCGTCATGGAGACGCGCCACCGCTTTCAGATGACGATGCGCGACGACCTCATCGCGGCGGTCGAGGCGCTGACGCAGCGCACGGTCATCGCGTTCATGTCGGCCAACCACCCGGACCCGGACATCGCCGCCGAGATCTTCGTCCTGGACCCGTCCGAGAACGGACAGACGGCGGTCCTCCGGTAGGTCTCTCCCTTCCGCGGGTACGGTGCTGCGGATGCCGTCCGCCGCCGAGACATGCCCGTGGGAGCGCCCGCTCGGCGCCACCGCCCTCGACGACGATCTCGTCGCGTTCCGGGTATGGGCGGTGGACCGCGAGAACGTCCGCGTCCGCATCGCCGGCGAGCGCGACCATGCGCTCGAGCATGCCGGCCACGGCGTTCACGAGGCGCGGGTCCCGGCGCGCGCCGGCGAGGACTACGTCTACCTGCTCGGCGACGAGGCGCTGCCCGACCCCGCCTCGCGCCACCAACCCGACGGCCTGCGCGGGCCTTCGCGGATCGTCGACGTGCGCGCGTTCGAATGGAGCGATGCGAGCTTTCGGCCCCGCCCGCTGAGCGAGCAGGTCATCTATGAGCTGCACGTCGGCACGTTCACCGCGGAAGGGACGTTCGAGGCCGCGATCGAGCACCTGCCCGAGCTCGCCGAGCTCGGCATCACCGCGATCGAGGTCATGCCGATCGCGGAGTTCCCGGGACGCCACGGCTGGGGCTATGACGGCGTGTACCTCAGCGCCGCGCAGTCCAGCTACGGCGGCCCGCTCGGCTTCCAGCGGCTCGTCGCCGCGGCGCACGCGGCCGGTCTCGGCGTGATCCTCGACGTCGTCTACAACCACGTCGGCGCGTCGGGCAACCAGGCGCTTGCGGCCTTCGGGCCCTACTTCACCGAGAGGTACTCGACGTTCTGGGGCCAGGCGATCAACTACGACGACGAGCACTGCGACCCCGTGCGCGAGTGGGTGCTGCAGTCGGCCGAGGGCTGGGTGCGCGACTTCCACGTCGACGGGCTGCGCCTGGACGCGATCCACGCGATCTTCGACCAGAGCGCGATCTCGATCCTCGCCGCGATCGCCGAGCGCGTCCACGCGGCCCGGCCGGGCGCGCTCGTCATCGCGGAGTCGGGCCTCAACGACCCGAGGGTCATCCGCCCGCCCGAGCAGGGCGGCTTCGGCCACGACGCCCAGTGGGCCGACGACTTCCACCACGGGCTGCGCGTGCTGCTCACCGGGGACACGGGCGGTTACTACGCGGAGTTCGGCACGGTCGGCGATCTCGCCAAGGCCTACCGGCGCCCGTTCGTGCACGACGGCCAGTACTCGGAGTTTCGCAAGCGCCGCTTCGGGCTGCCGGCCTTCGACCGCCCCCCGGAGCAGTTCGTCGTCTTCGATCAGAACCACGACCAGGTCGGCAACCGCGCCTTCGGCGACCGCCTGCCCGCCGAGGCCCGCGCGCTGGCGGCGTTCTGCACGCTGCTCTCGCCGTTCACCCCGATGCTCTTCATGGGCGAGGAGTACGGGGAGCCGGCACCGTTTCAGTTCTTCTCCGACCACATCGACGAGGAGATCGCGATCGCCACGCGCGACGGACGGCGGCGCGAGTTCGCGGCGTTCGCCGAGTTCGCGGGCGAGGAGGTCCCCGACCCGCAGGACCCCGCGACCTTCGAGCGCTCGAAGCTGACCCGCGAGCGCGACCCCGACCTGCAGGAGCTCTACGTGACGCTGCTCAACGTGCGCCGGACGCTCCCGCCCGGCGACGCGACCACCGTGCATGACGACGACGCTCGCTGGCTCACCGTCGACCGCGGCCCCTACCGCCTGTGCTGCAACTTCGCCGAGGAGCCGCAGCCGCTGCCGCTGCACGGCCACGAGGAGATCGTCGTGGTCGCCGGTGTGGCGGCGCTGCGCGACCCCGGGGCGATCGTCGTCGGCGCCCGCTCCGGAGCACTGGTCCGTTGAGCGCGCAGCCGCAGGAGGGGATCGAGGTCTGGCCCGGGGGCCCGTTCCCGCTGGGCCCGAGCTGGGACGGGCGCGGGACGAACTTCAGCCTGTTCAGCGAGCACGCCGAGCGCGTCGAGCTGTGCCTCTTCGACGCCGACGACAACGAGACGCTCGTCGAGGTCCGCGAGCGCACGGCCTACATCTGGCACTGCTACCTGCCCGGCGTCGGGCCCGGTCAGCGCTACGGCTACCGCGTCCACGGCCCGTACGAGCCCGACGAGGGCCATCGCTTCAACCCCTGCAAGCTCCTGTTGGACCCCTATGCCAAGGCGATCGAGGGCGAGATCCGCTGGGAGGCCGCGAGCACGCTGCCCTACATCCCCGACGACACCGATGTCGCCGACCTCGAGGCCGACGACGAGGACGACGCCGACGCGATCCCCAAGTCGCTCGTCGTCGACCCCGGCTTCGACTGGGAGGGCGACACGCTGCTCGGCACGCCATGGACGGAGACCGTGATCTACGAGGCGCACGTCAAGGGCTTCACCAAGCTGCATCCCGATGTGCGCGAGGACCTGCGCGGGACCTATGGCGGGCTGGCATCCGAGCCGGCGATCGCCTACCTGCAGCAGCTCGGCGTCACCGCGGTCGAGCTGCTGCCCGTCCACCACAACGCCGACGAGCACTTTCTCGTCGACAAGGGCCTGAGCAACTACTGGGGCTACAGCTCGATCGGCTACCTCGCGCCGCACGCGGAGTACGCCGCGACCGGCTCGACGGGCGAGCAGGTGCGCGAGTTCAAGGGCATGGTCAAGGCGCTGCACAAGGCCGGCATCGAGGTGATCCTCGACGTCGTCTACAACCACACGGCCGAGGGCAACCACCTCGGGCCGATGCTGTGCTTCAAGGGCGTCGACAACAAGAGCTACTACCGCCTGATGCCCGACGACCAGCGCTTCTACATGGACTTCACGGGCACGGGCAACAGCCTCAACCCGGTCCACCCGAGCGTCCTGCGGCTCATCATGGACTCGCTGCGCTACTTCGTCATCGAGTGCCACGTCGACGGCTTCCGCTTCGACCTTGCCAGCGCGCTCGCCCGTGAGCTCTACGACGTCGACCGGCTCAGCGCGTTCTTCGACACGATCCACCAGGACCCGGTGCTGTCACAGGTCAAGCTCATCGCCGAGCCCTGGGACGTCGGCCCCGGCGGCTACCAGGTCGGCAACTTCCCTGTGCTGTGGACGGAGTGGAACGGCATCTACCGCGACGCGATGCGCGACTTCTGGCGCGGCGAGGCGAGCGTGGCGGACTTCGCCCAGCGGCTCACCGCGTCCAGCGACCTCTACAAGGAGGACGGCCGCGAGCCGTTCGCGTCGATCAACTTCGTCACCGCCCACGACGGGTTCACGCTCGCCGACCTCGTCTCCCACAACGAGAAGCACAACGAGGCGAACCTCGAGGACAACCAGGACGGCACGGACGACAACCGCTCGTGGAACCACGGCATCGAGGGTCCGACCGACGACCCCGAGATCAACGCCCTGCGTGAGCGCCAGCAGCGCAACTTCCTCACGACGCTGATCCTGTCGCAGGGCGTCCCGATGCTGCTCGGCGGCGACGAGTTCTCGCGCTCGCAGGGCGGCAACAACAACGCCTGGTGCCAGGACAACGAGATCTCGTGGTTTCACTGGGACATCGACGAGCGCGGCAGGGCGCTGCTGGAGTTCACCAAGCGCGTCATCCGGCTGCGCCACGATCACCCGGTCTTCCGCCGCCGCCACTTCCTCTCGGGCGAGTCCACCGGCGCGGCCGGCCTCGGCCTGCCCGACGCCTGGTGGTTCCGGCCCGACGGGCGGCGCATGACGCAGCGCGACTGGCAGAGCAACGGCCACGTCATCGGCCTGTTCCTCAACGGCCAGGAGTTCCCCTACCGCGGCCGGACAGGCGAAAGGATCGTCGACGACTCGTTCCTGCTGCTCATCAACGGCCATCACGAGGACATGACGTTCGTGCTGCCGGGGCGGCGCTTCGGGCGCAGCTGGGCGCAGGAGCTCAGCACGAACGAGCCCACGGCGGAGCCCGGGTCGCTCACCGTGGCGTCGCGTCAGCCGATCGAGGTCAAGGCCCGGTCGGTGACGGTGCTCAAGCGGGTGGAGCCCGCGGCGTAGTGCCCGGCCTGCGCGCGACGTACCGCCTGCAGCTGGGTCCCGACATGCGCTTCGACGACGTGCGCGCGCTCGTGCCCTACCTGCGCGATCTCGGCGTCAGCCATCTGTACCTCTCGCCATCGCTGCAGGCGCGCTCGGGCTCCACGCACGGCTACGACGTCGTGGACCCCACCCGGGTGTCGGAGTCGCTCGGCGGCGAGGAGGGCCTGCGGGCCCTCGCCGGCGAGGGCCTCGGGATCATCCTCGACATCGTTCCCAACCACATGGGCACCGGCGACGAGAACCGCTGGTGGGCCGACGAGGCCGAGCGCCTGCGCGTCTTCGACGTCGACCCCGACACGGGGCACCACCGCCGCTTCTTCGACATCGACGACCTCGCCGGCGTGCGCGTTGAGGACCCCGACGTCTTCGAGCTCACGCACGCGAAGGTCCTCTCGCTGCTCGGCGAGGGCGTGATCGCGGGGTTGCGCATCGACCACCCCGACGGACTGGCCGACCCCGCCGGCTACCTCGAGCGCCTGGCCGGCGCGGGTGCCGAGCACGTCTGGGTCGAGAAGATCCTGATCGGATCCGAGCAGCTGCGCGACTGGCCGGTGGAGGGCACCGTCGGCTATGAGTTCCTCAACGACGTCCAGGGCCTGTTCATCGATCCCGCCGGCGAGGTCCCGCTGACCGAGCTGTGGGTCGAGCTGGCCGGCGACGAGCGCTCCTTCGACGAGGTCGCGCTCGAGGCCCAGCTCGAGCAGGCGACGACGACCTTCACGCGCGAGGTGCAGCGCCTGCGGCGCATCCACGACCCCGGCGGGCTCGAGCAGGCGCTCGCGCGGCTGCCGGTCTACCGCACGTACGTGCGCGACGGCGTGTTCGACGAGGCCGATCGCGCTGCGCTCGCCGCGGCGGGACGCCCGGACCTCTTCGACGGCGCGCCGGAGGAGTTCGTGTCGCGCTTTCAGCAGACGTCGCCGCCGGTCACCGCCAAGGGCATCGAGGACACGGCCTTCTACCGCTACCTGCGCCTGCTGGCGCTCAATGACGTCGGCGGCGATCCGGGCCGCTTCGGCATTTCGGTCGACGAGTTCCATGCGGCCAACGCGGCGCGCGCCGAGCGGTTCCCATGCGCGTTGCTCGTGACGCAGACGCACGACACGAAGCGCTCAGGCGACGCGCGCGCCCGCCTCGGCGCGCTCTCCGGGATGGCCGCCGGGTGGGCGGTGCACGTGCGCCGCTGGTATGAGCTGACGGACGCGCTCGTGAGCGACGGGGCGCCGGACGCCCAGGAGCGCTACCTCGTCTATCAGACGCTCGCCGCGGTCTGGCCGATCGAGCGCGAGCGCCTCGAGGCCTATCTCGAGAAGGCGCTGCGCGAGAGCAAGCGCAACACGAGCTGGGTCGATCAGGACCACGACTGGGAGGCGCGCGTGAAGGCCTTCGCCGTCGCGCTGTCGCAGCACCGCCCGTTCCTCGATGATTTCGAGCCGTTCGTCGCGGAGGTCGCGGCGGCCGGCGAGCGCTCGGCGCTCGGACAGCTGCTGCTGAAGCTCACGGTCCCGGGCCTGCCCGACGTCTACCAGGGCGACGAGCTCATCGACCTCTCGCTCGTCGATCCCGACAATCGCCGGCCCGTCGACTGGGACGCCCGGCGCGCGGCGCTCGCGGAGCTGCGCGCGGGCGCCGAGCCGACGCGTGAGACGATGAAGCTGCACCTCATCGCGCGGGCACTGCAGCTGCGCGCGCGCCGTCCCGAGGCGTTCGCCGGGGCATACGCGCCCATCGCTGCCGGCGCGGACGCGGTGGCGTTCACGCGCGGCGACGTGCAACTGCTGGTCGCCGTGGTGCTGCGGCCCGCGGGCGAGGGCGCGACGGTCGACGTGCCGGCCGGGCGCTGGCGCGATGTGCTCGGCCATGGCGCCGAGCACGGGATCGACGGCCCGGTCGCGATCGCGCAGCTCGTGGACGCCCGCGGGCTGGCGCTGCTCGAGCGCGTCTGAGCAGGCGCGGGTTCTTGGAGTGTCGAGGCGCGGCGCGCTACGACATCCGTCCTGCGCGGCGGGCGCACCACCGCCGGGTGCCGATACGAAGGTGTGCCCCTCGCCGAGAGCGACGCCCGTCCCTACCGCCTCGCGCTGACGGTCGCCGTCGCCGCCGTGATGCTGGCGGCCCTCGCGGTGATCTTCGTCGGCTGGGGCATGGACGTCGCAGCCGTGCGCTCCGTCCTCCCGGGAGCCGTCGCCATGAAGTTCCAGACCGCGCTCGGGCTCTGCGCGGGGGCAGGCGCCCTACTGCTGCTGGGCCGGGGCGCGACCGGCCGCACCTGCACGATCGCCTACGCGGTCGCCGGCGTGCCCGCCGCGATCGGTCTCGCCGTCCTGTCGGAATACGTGCTCGGGCTGGACCTCGGCATCGACGAGCTCGTGTTCGTCGACCACGCAGGCCGCGCAGCGGGCATCGCCTATCCCGGCCGTCTCGCGCCGACGACCGCGTTCTGCTTTCTCCTGCTGACCGCCGCGCTGCTCATGCTCGACCGCGGCCGCGGCTGGCGCTGGCGCCCGACGGAGCTGCTCGCGATCCCGATGGCGCTCGTCGCCTCCATGGGCCTCATCGGCTACGCCTACTCGATCCCGGCCTTCTACGGTCCGGCCTCCGCCGCGAAGATGGCGGTCAACACCGCGCTGTGCTTCATCGCGCTGGCGTTCGCGCTGCTCGTGGCGCGCCCGCGCGGGCGCTTCCTCGAGCTCGCGACGACGACCGATCCGGGCGGCGTGATGGTACGGCGGATGGTGCCGGTCTGCGTCGTCGCCCCGCTCGTGCTGGGCTGGCTGCACCTGCGCACCGTCGGCTGGGGCGTGTTCGACGACCACGTCGGCACCTGGTGGCTGGCGATGGCGACCGTCGCCGGGTTCGTCGGGGTGATGTGGTGGTGCGCGGGCACGCTGAGCCGCGCCGACCGCGCCCGCCGCACGCTCGAGGCCCGGCTCTTCGCGCTCGCCAACCGCGACGCGCTGACCGGGCTCTTCAACCGCCACCGCTTCGAGGAGGAGCTCGGGGCGTTCATCGCTCGCGCGCGTCGCTACAACGGCCGCGGCGCGCTGCTGTTGCTCGACCTCGACCGCTTCAAGCCGATCAACGACACCCTCGGCCACGGCGCGGGCGACGAGATGCTACGAGCGGTCGGCGCCGCGCTTTCCGCGCGCGTGCGCGACAGCGACGTCGTCGGGCGCCTGGGCGGCGACGAGTTCGCGATCCTCCTGCTGGAGGCGTCGCCGGAGCAGGCGGTCGCGCGCGCCGGCGACCTGCTCCGCGCGGTCGCCGGGATCCGCATCTACGGCCGCGAGGGGGCGGACGCCTGGACGACCGCGAGCATCGGGGTCGCCGACGTGAGCACCGACGACGCCGCCGACGCGTCCGAGCTGCTGGGCCGCGCCGACGGCGCGATGTACCGCGCCAAGCGCGCGGGCGGAGATCGCGTCGCCACGGCGGAGCAGATCGCCGCGCTCGTCCAGGGAGCCTGTCGAGAAGGCGCGACAGGCTCCTAGAGCTCGATGTAGCCGCCCATCGTCACGATCCTGCGCTCCGGGAGGCCGAAGAACTCCACCGGGCTCGCGGCCGTTCGCGAGAGCCCGAGGAAGAGCTTCTTGCGCCAGCGGCGCATGCTGCGGTCCTGCCCGCGCACGATCGTGATGTGCGAGATGAAGTACGTCGCGCCGTCGACGTCGATCGCGACCTCGGTGCAGCGCGGCGCAGCCTCGCGCAGGGCGGCCGGGACGTCGTGGGAGTCCTGGAAGCCGAAGCTGATCGTCATGTGCACGATGCCGTCGTCCTCGTAGCCCAGCTCGTCGATCACGACGCGCTCCGAGCGCGGCACGTGCGGCACGCGCCGGGTGTCGACGGACACGATGACGACGCTCTCGTGCAGCACGCGGTTGTAGTCGAGGTTCTCGCGCAGGGCCAGCGGCGTCGTGTGCTTGCCCGCGGTGAGGCAGATCGCCGTGCCGGGGGCGCGATGGATCGGGGGCTCCATCGCGCGCAGCTCCTCGACGAAGTCGCGCAGCAGCCCCTCGGCCTCGGCCCGGCGCGCGGAGACGATGCCCCGCCCGCGCTGCCAGGTCGTCAGCAGGGTGAAGACGACGAGCGCGAGCAGCAGCGGGAACCAGCCCCCGTCGGCGACCTTCGGGACATTCGCGCTGAAGAACGCAAGATCGACGACGAGAAACACGGTCGCGCCGGTCGCCACGATCCAGCGCGGCCTGCCCCACAGCATCCGCACGACGACGAAGAAGAGGATCGTGTCGATCGCGAGCGTGCCGGTCACGGCGATGCCATACGCGGATGCGAGGCCCGAGGAGGAGCCGAAGCCGAGCACGAGTGCGACGACCGCGACGAAGAGCAGCATGTTGACGGCCGGCACGTAGACCTGGCCCTCCGAGTCGGAGGTGTGGCGGATGCGCAGCCGCGGCAGGAAGCCGAGCTGCACGGCCTGGCGCGTCACCGAGAACGCGCCCGAGATCACGGCCTGCGACGCGATCACCGTGGCGAGCGTCGCGATCACGACCATCGGAATCCGGCTCCAGTGCGGCATCAGCAAAAAGAACGGGTTCTCGATCGCGCCCGGCGCGTCGACGATCAGCGACCCCTGGCCGAGGTAGTTGAGCGTCAGCGCCGGGAAGACGAACGCAAACCAGGCGCGGCGGATGGCGGGGCGGCCGAAATGGCCCATGTCGGCGTACAGCGCCTCGGCGCCCGTGACCGCGAGCACGACGGAGCCCAGCGCGAGGAACGCGGTGCCGGCATGGTCGGCGAAGAACTCGATGCCGTAGGTCGGCGACAGCGCCCGCAGGATCCCGGGATCGCCGGCGACGCGCACGAGGCCGGCGAGCGCGAGGATCGAGAACCACACCGCCATCACCGGGCCGAACAGCCGGCCGACCGCCTCGGTGCCGAAGCGCTGGATCGCGAACAGACCCGTGAGCACCGCGAGCGTGATGGGCAGCACGAGCGACTCCAGGTCGGGCGCCGCGACCTTCAGCCCCTCGACCGCCGAGAGCACGGAGATCGCCGGGGTGATCATGCCGTCGCCGTAGAACAGCGCCGCGCCGAAGATGCCGAGAGCGACGAGCATGCTCTTCGCGCTGCGGCGGCGCAGCGGCACGTCGAGGACGCGCGCGATGAGGGCCATGATGCCGCCCTCGCCCTCGTTGTCGGCGCGCATGATGAACGTCACGTACTTGACCGACACGATGCTCGTGATCGACCAGAAGACGAGCGAGATGATCCCGTAGACGCTTTCCTCGTCGGGCTTGACGGCGTGGCCGTGTGCGCTGAAGACCGTCTGCAGCGCGTAGAGCGGACTCGTGCCGATGTCGCCGAAGACGACGCCCAGCGCGCCGAGGGTCAGTGCGGCGACCCCTACATGGCCGGCGGCGCGCGTGCTGCGGTCGGTCGGCATGGAGGCCGGAGCCTACGCGGATGCGCCCGGCCCGGCCCTCATACTGCGCCACCGTGACGTCCCTGCTGCAGATCGCGCCCGCAGCGCTGCTGCTCGCGGTGCCGAGCGTGACGCCGCAGCATGCCTACGTCGCCGGCGCGCCGGTGCAGATCGCCTTCGCGGTCGACGCGCCCGCGCCCCTCGCGCTGCAGGTCGACGTCGTGCGCGAGGCGACGCGCACGCCGGTTCGCCGCTTCGCCATCCCCGCGGCGCTGCCGGGCGTCGTGCAGCGCCTGAGCTGGGACGCCCTGACCGGCGGTGGCGAGGTGGCCCCGGACGGGCGCTACCGGATCCGCGTGCGCGCCCTCGACGGCAGCGCGCGCAACGCCGGCAGGCTCACCCTGCACAGCCACGTCTACCCCATCGGCGGGCGCCACGCCGACCGCGGCAGCGCCGGCGCCTTCGGCGTGCCGCGGTCGGGCGGCCGCGTCCACCAGGGCTTCGACGTCTTCGCCGCCTGCGGGACGCCGGTCGTCGCAGCGCGGGGCGGGCGCGTCGCGCGCGTCGTGTACGACCCGGTCCTGTACGGCCACATGGTCGTGATCCGCGGAGATCACACGCGGCGCGACTACTGGTACGCCCACCTCCTGCGCGCGCCGCGGCTGCGCGTCGGCGACCGCGTGCGGACCGGCCGGCGGGTCGGCAGCGTCGGCGCGAGCGGCAACGCCCGCACGGTCGGCTGTCAGCTGCATTTCGAGCTGCGCCCGCGGGGCGCCCCGGTCGACCCGGCGCCGGCGCTGCACGCCTGGGACCGGTGGAGCTGATCGGCGATGATCGGCCGGTGTCCGAGCGCTTCCTCGAGCTGCACCGCGGCGAGCGCCCGCTGCTCATGCCCAACCCGTGGGACGTGGGGTCGGCGGTCCTGCTGGCGGCGCTCGGCTTCGAGGCGCTGGCGACGACGAGCAGCGGCTTCGCCGCCACGCTCGGGCGCCGCGACGGATTCGTGACGCGCGAGGAGGCGATCGGGCACGGCGCCGCGATCGCGGCGGCCACGCCGCTGCCGGTCTCCGCGGACCTCGAGAACGGCTTCGCGGACGATCCCGCGGGGGTCGCGGAGACCGTGCGCCTCGCGATCGCGGCCGGCCTCGCCGGCTGCTCGATCGAGGACTTCACCGGCGACGACGAGGCGCCGATCTACGACCTCGGCCTCGCCGTCGCGCGGATCGCGGCGGCTGCGCGCTGCGCGCACGACGGTTCCAGCCGGCTCGTGCTGACCGCCCGCGCGGAGAATCACATCCACGACCGCCCCGACGTCGACGACACGATCGCCCGCCTGCGCGCGTACGGCGAAGCGGGCGCGGACGTCCTCTACGCGCCGGGCCTGAAGCGCATCGAGGACATCCGTCGCGTCGTCGCCGAGACCGGCCGGCCGGTCAACGTGCTCGCGCTGCCCGGAGTCCCGCCGGTCGCCGAGCTCGCCGCCGCCGGCGTCGCGCGGGTCTCGGTCGGCGGCGCGTTCGCCTTCGCGGCGATCGGCGCGCTGGACGAGGCCGCGCGCGAGCTGCGCGAGGACGGCACGTACGGCTACTGGGAGCGCGCCGCGCCGGGGTCGGCGCTGGCCCGGCGGGCGTTCGCGGACTGACCGCGCGGCGCCTCACCCGCACAATCGCGCGCTTTCAGCGAGCACCCGTGCGCCGCATCCGGGGGCGCGCGGCGCGCCGCGCGGCGGACGGGTTGCTCGGGTCCGCCGTATCCGCCGATCTCGATCGCGTACTCGGCGTCGGCCATCGCGGCTAAGATCATTGCGCCGACGCGCGCGCAATGCCTGCGCCGCAGCCGGGACATCGCAGACCTTCAGGAGGCAGCATGGCGTTCGAAGTCGGAGACCGAGTCGTTGCAGAGAAGTCGGGGCGCCGGCGCCGCACGGCGCGCCAGCCGCTGCGCCCGGGGCGCCACGGCGTCATCGAGCGCGTCCTGCGCGGGGAGCCCAACCCGCGCTATGAGATCCACTGGGACGAGGGCATCGTCACGATCTACTCGCCCGCCAACGGCGGCCTCTACGCCGATCCCAACTACGACGGCCCGGGCGCACCGGACTACGACGCGCCACGGACCGCGGGCTAGCCGCCGGCGGCCTGCTCGAAGGCTTCGCGGACAGCCCGCAGCGCGGGCTTGGGGCGACCCGCGAAGTCGTAGAGCCCCTTCTCGTTGAGGCCGGGCCGGAGCTTCAGGCCCGGCCGGCGGTCGAGCACGGAGCCGCCGCGGAAGTCCGGTCGCAGCGCATAGTCGCGCAGCGACCAGATGAGCATCCCGCTGAGCGCCGGGTCGGCGCTGAGCGCCGTGACGCGCCGGGCGAGGAGGTCGGCCTGGAAGCGCAGGCCGCCGAACGATCCCGCCGCCGTGCGGTCGCTGCCGCCGGCGCCGAACTCGGTGACGACGACCGGCTTGTCGGGGAACAGGCCGCGCAGGCGCGTCAGGCGCTCGTCGGTGACCGCCGCCTGCTCACCGGCGCCGAGGGCCAGGTCGTCGTACCAGCCGACGTAATCGGTCATCCCGATCGCGTCAAGGCCCGAGAAGGGGAAACCGCCGGCGTGCGTCAGGCGCGAGCCCCAGAGGTCGACCGCCACGGGTCGGGTGCGGTCGATCTCGTGCAGGCGCCTCGTCGTCTGGGCGATGTAGTCGCGCTCGCCCGGCTGGCCCTGGCCGGAGACCTCGTTGGCGAGCGTCCAGGCGACGATGGAGGGGTGGGCCTGCTGGGCGTCCACGGTGCGCAGGGCGCGATCGCGGGCGGCGGCGATCCTCGCGGGGGTGTCGGCGCGCCAGCGCCCGGCCGGCTCCCAGGGCCCGACGACCTGCCACACGAGGATGCCGGCGGCGTCGAGGCGGGCGAGCATGCTCTGGGAGAGCGGCAGCTGCGAGCGCGTGGCGTTGGCGCCGACCTCGCGCAGATCCGCGACGATGCGCTGCTCGTCGGCGCCGGTGAGGGCGTCGCCGTGACCGCGCGCGTCGGGCGGCAGCGCGGCCCCGCGCAGGACGAGCGGCTCGCCGTTGAGCTGCAGCCCGCCGATCCCCCAGCGCAGCTCGCGCAGCCCGATCCGGCGCTGCAGCGTCGCCTCGCCGGGGTCGTCGATGCGCAGGTCGTAGAGCTGCGGGTCCGCGGGCGACCAGAGCGCGGCCTGCGGGATCGAGACGGTCGCCGAGATCGTCCGCGAGGCCCCTGCGCCGACGCCGGCGGGCGCGAACTCCAGGGCGTTCGCCCGGTCGCCGTGGCGCAGCGCGCCGCGCAGGAGCAGGGTGCGCGCGGCGCCGCGGTTGCGCACGCGCACGGAGACGTCGACGCGCGCGCGGTCCTTGCCGGCCAGACGGGTGCGCACGCGCAGCGCGCCCAGCTCGACGCGGCCGAGGCGCGTGAGCGTCACCGGGCGGTTGAGCCCGCCGTAGTTGAACCATCCGCGCGCCCAGCCCGCGGCCGCCTGGCGCCGGGGGTCGCGCCAATCGACCCGCACGACGACCGCGTGGCGCCCGCGCCGCAGGCGCACGCGGGCGGCGAAGGGCTCGTAGGCGCCGGTGTGTTCGCGCACCGGGCGGCCGTCGACGAAGACGGTCGCCTTGTGGTGGGCGGACTCCAGGGCGATCGCGTAGAGGCCCGCGGCGGGAGCGTCGATCGCGCGCGCGAACCAGCCGACGGCGCCGGCGTAGCCGCGCTCGCCGCGCGGGCCGCTGACCGGAAGGGCGTTGGGCGAGAAGGGGACGACCACGCTGCGCCCGCGCCAGTCGCCGCGCGCCCAGCCGGCCGCGCGGCCGCGGACCTCCGGGTCGGGGCGGTAGCGCCAGCGGCGCAGCGTCACGACGCCGCTGCCGGCGGGCCCGCCGCCGGTCTGCAGCAGCGTCGCGGCGGCCGAGGGCCTTCCAGCGCCGCGGCCGGAGCCGGCGGGGTCCTCACCGCCGACGGCGATCGCGATCGCCACCGCGCAGGCGATCGTGATGAGCAGCGCGGCTGGCAGGAGGCGACGTGACATCCCTTGCTCAACGCGAGGGTAGGGGATCGGGTGCGCGGCGGCCCCGGAGGGCGCCGGGCGGGAGGTAGGATCGCGACGTTCGTCCGCCGCCGTGAGCCCCCGCGTCCTGATCCTCTCCTGGGAGTACCCGCCGATCGTGGCGGGCGGCCTCGCGCGCCATGTGCACAAGCTGTCCGAGGCCCTCGTCGCGCAGGGCGTCGAGGTCCACGTGCTGACCCGCGGCGGCCGCGAGCACGTCGCCGAGGAGGTCCGCGGCGGCGTGTGCATCCACCGCGTCGCCGAGTCGGCCATGCCCTCCGACCTCGACGAGTTCGTCGCCTGGGTCGAGGGGATGAACGCGCACATGCACGCGGCCGGGCGCCGGCTGGGCAAGCGCCTGAGCTTCGATCTCGTGCACGGGCACGACTGGCTCGTCGCCGGCGCCGCGGCGGGCATCGCCCAGCGGCTGCGCTGCCCGTACCTGACGACGATCCATGCCACGGAGTACGGCCGTCATCAGGGGTGGGTCGACAAGCACCCGCAGGCCTACATCCACGGCATCGAGACCTGGATGGCAGGCCGCGCCGACCGCGTCATCACGTGCTCGCACTACATGCGCGGCCACGTCGCCGACGTCTACGACATCGACGAGCAGCGCATCACCGTGATCCCCAACGGCATCGATCCCGCCGACCTGCAGCCGGTCGGCGACCTCGACGCGCTGCGCGCGCGCTTTGCCGCCCCGGACGAGCGCCTCGTCCTGCTCGTCGGGCGGCTCGTCTACGAAAAGGGCTTTCAGATCGCGCTCGACGCCCTGCCGCAGGTCATCCGGCAGGCCGGGAAGGTGCGCTTCCTCGTCGCGGGCTCGGGCACCCACGAGGCGGAGCTGAGGACGCAGGCGCGCAAGCTCGGCCTCATGCGTCACGGGACGTTCATGGGCTGGATCGGCGACGACGTCCTGCACGCGCTCTACCGGATCGCGGACCTGTGCGTGGTGCCGTCGATCTACGAGCCGTTCGGGCTCGTCGCGCTGGAGGCGATGGCGAGCGGCTGCGCCTGCATCGTCGCCGACACCGGCGGGCTGCGCGAGGTCGTGCCGAACGCCGACGTCGGCCTGCGCTTCCGCTCGCGCGACCCGCGCGCGCTCGGGGCGATGATGCGGCGCGTGCTCACCGACGACGACCTGCGCGACCGGCTCGTCGCCGAGGCGTCCGCGCACGTGCTGCGCTTCGACTGGGCCGAGATCGCCGAGCAGACCGCCCAGGTCTACGCCGAGCTCGCAGCGGGCTCGGGCGACGGCGCGCTGCGCGCCGCCCGGCGCCCCGCCTAGCGTCCTGACATCAGCTCCTTCAAGGCAGCGGCTGGGACTGCGACGGGGCGTGCACGCGCACGCTGCGGTTGGGCTTGCCGACGCCGAGCTCGAACTCGAGGCTGAGCTTCGACGACGTGCCGAGCTTCTCGCGCAGCTGCTCGTCGCGGACCCCGAGGTCGGCCTTGACGGTGACGCGGCGCAGCAGCCGGTCGTCGCGGCCGGTGAGCAGCTCGATCGAGGAGTCGGTCACGGCGCCGCCCAGGCGCGCGGCCTCCCTGGCGCTGGGGACCGGCCCGGCGCCGGCCTTGCGCGCGGCGGCGAAGAGGTCGTGCAGCGCCGCGCCGATGCGCAGCCTGCCGGTGAGCTTCCATGTCTCGTCGCCGGCGACGTCGGGACCGCCGCCGGAGTCGGGGTCCTGCATCCAGCGCCCGATGTCGAGCTGCAGGCCGTTCAGCCCGCTCGATCCCGGCGCGACGATGCGCAGCGCGTCGGCCCGCCCGGGCGGGAGGCGGTAGGTCGTGCCGTCGACGGCCACGAACGCGCTGCTGCCGGTGGAGATGAGCGTGGCCGGAACCTCCTTGCTGCCCGCGAGCTGCGTGTAGTCGATGCGCGCGATCGGCAGGCGCGAGCGGCGCTCGAGCGCGAACGGCCCCTCCATGCTGAAGCCGACCCCCTCGCCGCCGTCGGGCCGGAAGACGAGGCGCATCGAGAGGTCGCCGCTGTGGATGCGGGCGAGGTTGCGCGAGGTCTCGCGCAGCGCCTTGTCGGCATCGGGCCCTCCGCAGCCCGCCAGCGCGGCGAGCCCGGCGCAGAGGGCGAGGAGGCGCTTCACGGCGCCGTGGCGGGGGCCGGCGCGGTCGTCGTGTCCGTCGGTGCCGGAGTCGGTACCGGCACCGTCGTGGTGTCCGTCGGCGTCGGCGCCGTCTGCGCCGGCGTGGTCTGCGCGGGCGGCTGGGCGGGCGTCGTCTGCGCCGGCGCCGGCGCCGTCTCTGTCGGCGGCTGCTCGGCCGGCGCCTGGGCGCCGGGCTCGGCGGGCGTGCCGACGCCGACGAGCTCGCTGTCCAGGACGCCCTTCAGGCGGTCGACGAGGGTTCCCACCTGTGCGGCGAGCTCCTCGTCGGAGAGGTCCTGCCTGCCGAGGCCCTTGAGCTCCTTGCGGATGTCGTTGATCGCCTTGCTGCCGGTGGCGGTGAAGCGCAGGCGAGTGCCGTCGCCGAGCACGATCTGATAGGCGGCCGCGAAGGTGTCGCACAACGTGCAGTCCTGGTTGATCGCCAGCGCGAGGTTCGTGGGCGAGACGACGCTCGGGTCGCTCTCGACGATCAGGACCTGGATCGAGATCGCCACCGTGCGGCACTCCTCGCAGCTGGAGATCGCGACGGCGGCGTTGGTCTGGTCGACGACATCGCCGGTGACCCGGCGGATGTTGAACGCCAGCCGGAAGATCGACGAGTTGTCCTTCGTGTTGACGGCGACGGCCGCGGTGTCCTGGGCGAGGGCCGGAGCGGCCGGCGCCGCGCCGAGGACGGCGGCGGCGATCGCGCAGAGCAGGGCGACGCGCCGGCGGACGGGGAGGGTCATGGGGTCACCGGCGCGTTGGGATCGGGCACCGGCGCGGGCGCGGCGGGCGCCGCAGGCGTCGTCGCGGCGGGATCGGCTGGCGCCGCCGGCACGGTCTCGGTGGGCGCGACCGGCGTCGTCTCGACGGTCGACGTGTCGGGCAGGGTCGTCGCCGGCTCGGTCGTCGTGGTCGTGCTCTTCTCGGTCGTGCTCTCCTCGGAGCGCGCCTCCGGCTGCGTCACGTGGCGAAACGGCGCGCCGTCGAGCTGGCGGGCGCGCTCGGGCGGCAGCGCGGCGCGCCCGGTCGGCGCCGCGGGCAGGCTGCGAACGGCGGAGACGAGCGTCCCGCGCTCGCCCGGCTGGATCGGCCGGTACTCGCCGTGCGGCCACCACAGGAACGCCGCGAGCGCGACCGCGGCGCCGGTGCCGAGGACGAGGCCGCCGCGGCGGGCCGGGTGATCGGCCGACCAGCTCCACGCGCCGCCGCCGGCGCGCTTGCCGATCCGCCCCGTCGTGTAGAGCATCCCGGTCAGCGGCAGCACGAGGACGAGGATCTGGAAGATGTTGAGGATGCCCTTGCCGGTCCGCCCGCCGGAGAGGTCGGGCCCGACGCGGGAGTAGTGCACGAGGAAGGAGTCATAGCCCGTCGCGAACGCTCGCGGCGCGTGGATGAGCATCACGATGAACAGCAGCGCGATGAGGGGCACGACCGTCAGCACGTAGCCCGTGACGACCCGCCGCACCCAGGGCTTGAGCTCGGTCACGCGCGGGTCGGGCTCGCGCCCGGGCAGCAGCCGGCCGAGCACCGGCTTGATCCGCGTCAGCATGTCGGGGACGCCGGTGAGGTCGCTGATGATGTAGAAGCCGTCGAGTCGCAGCAGCGGCAGCGACTGCTGGACGATCGCGAACGTCTGGATGACGATCAGCAGCAGCAGCGGCTCGAACCCGGTCAGGGCGTAGAGCCCGGCGACGGTCAGCGCAAAGACGGCGTTGAAGTACATCCCGCCCATGTCCGCGCGCAGGCGCCCGCCCTTGCCGAGGCGGTAGGCGTCGGTGATGTCGGTGTAGAACGCCGGCCAGACGATGTACACGCCGACGCCCATGACGCCCGGCCTGGCGCCGCCGTAGCGCACGCCCGTGGCGTGGCCGATCTCGTGGAAGGCGGTCGCCAGCACGACGCCCCCGAAGAGCATGAACAGCAGCGACGGGTCGTAGATGACCCTGCGCAGGCTCTGGCTGATCCCGTGGACGCCGAACAGCCAGACGTCGAGCGCGACGAAGGCGAGGACGACGAGCGCGACCAGGGGCCCGAAGAAGAGCGGCCTGAAGATCGTCGTCAGGGCGCGCACGAAGCCGTCGGGCAGCACCTTCGTGCGGAACTTCAGCGCCAGCAGCGGATCGACCTTCTCGATCTGCGGAGAGGATCCGTCGGCCTCGGCGACGACACCCAGCGGGCGCAGCTGCTCGTCGAGCAGCATCGTGACCATGTCCGGCTCCACCTGGCGCTCGATGCGCTCGCTGAAGCGGCGCGCGAGCTCGGCCTCGTCGGCCGTGCCGTCGATGACCTCCGCGAGCGCGTAGAGCATCGGCGGCATCTGGACCATCTGACCATCGCTGCGCCGCGCGATGTACGGGGGCTCCTTGAAGCCCGAGTCCTCGAAGCGGCCGACGAGCTCGATGCCCTCGGCCAGGCGCGGCGGCGGGGTGCTCGCCGCACGGGGCGCGGCGGGCTCCTGCGGCGCCGCGGGCTCAGGCGCCGTCTCGCGGCGTGACGAGCGCGGGCGCCTCCTCGGACGTCGGCGGCGTGCCGTCGGGAGCCTGGTCGGGTGCGACCCCGGGGGGCGCGCCCTCGCGCGCATCCGCCGGTGCGATCACCGCGGTCGGAGCCTCGTCCGGGGCTTCGGCGTACGGTCGCTTCTCGGGGTCGTCGGTCATGTGTGGAGGGATCGGCTCACGCAGCACCACGAAGGGCGACCGGCAGGTCGCCCCTCGTCACGATGCGGCGGCGCGGGCAGCGCTAGTTGCCCTGCGTGATGTCGACGTCCTGGGTGGCGTTCGCGTAGGCGATCGAGTTGTCCGAGAGGACGTTGGCGGCGACCGCCGCGTTCACGGGTGCGGCGACGTTCGCGCTCAGCAGCGACATCGCGGCACGCTCTGGCAGCTCCTCGCCGGCCAGCTCGTCGAGGTCCTCGCGGGTCAGGGGCCTGTAGTCGGACATGTGGTCGCTCCTCGCGCTAGTTGGACTGGTCGATGTCGGCGGTCTGGGTCGCGTTCGCGATCGCCGCCGAGTTGTCCGACAGCGCGTTCAGCGCCACCGCGGCGTTGACCGGGGCGGCGACGTTCGCGTTGATGAGCGACATCGCGGCGCGCTCGGGGAGCTCCTCCCCTGCGAGCTCGTCGAGGTCCTCGCGGGTCAGGGGCTTGAAGGTCTCCTCAGACATGCTCAGCTCCTCCTCAGTTGCTCTGCGTGATGTCGACGTCCTGGCTGGCGTTCGCGTAGGCGATCGAGTTGTCGGAGGCCACGTTCAGCGCGGCGGCGAGGTTCACCGGGGCGGCGACGTTCGCGTTGATGAGCGACATCGCGGCGCGCTCGGGGAGCTCCTCGCCGGCCAGCTCGTTGAGGTCCTCGCGGGTCAGGGGCTTGAAATCGGACACGCTGGATCTCCTTAGTTGGACTGGTCGATCGGGGTCTGCTGCGCGGCGTCGGCGTACGCGATCGCGCCGTCGGACAGCACGTTGGCGGCGACCGCCGCGTTGATCGGGATCGCGATGTTCGCGTTCACGAGCGACATGGCTGCACGCTCGGGCAGCTCCTCGCCTGCGAGCTCCTCGAGATCCTCACGCGTCAGGGGCTTGTGGCTCTTGTCGTCGGTCATGGGTCTCCTTGGTGGGATCGTTGGCGTCCGGCGCGGGGCGCGCGCCCTGTACGACGGTGTGACTGCTGCGCGCGACGGTGCGCGACACGCCGGCCTCGTCGCCGGTGTTGACGACGATCACCGCGTCGATGTCGGCGGCGATGTTCACGGCGCCCGCTGATCGGCGGATGCGCTTCCTGACGATCTTGCGCATGCCCTTCGGCTGCCCGGAGGCGCGCACCCGTCAAACCCGGCGGACGGGTGCGTCAACGCCGTTTGACGGGTAACGACCGGCCATGGCCGACGAACTCGCGCCGATGTCCGAGCTCTGCCGCCGCGCCCAGGGCGACGAGGGGCCGATGGACGGGCTGCAGGCGGTGACCGCGCTGCGCGGCCGCCTCGAGGATCTCGAGCGCCGCCATGTCTCCGAGTTGCTCGGCGAGGGCGCGACCTGGGCACAGATCGCCGAGCCCCTGGACATCTCGCGCCAGGCCGCGCACCGCCGCTACAGCCGCCTCCCGCGGCCCGAGCCGCCCGCGGCGCAGGCCAGCGCGGAGGTGCAGCGGGTGCTCGTCACGAGCGCGGCGCGGGGCACCGTGCGCCTGGCGCGCGAGGAGGCCGCCGCCCTCGGCTCACCCGTGATCGGGACCGAGCACCTACTGCTCGCGCTGACCTGCACGAGCCCCGAGCCCGTCGCGCGCGTGCTCGCCGAGGCCGGGATCGACGAGCACGCGCTGCGCAGCACGCTGCAGCCGACGATCATCGAGTGCGGCGAGCCGCCACATGCCGATGGCGGCTTCACGCGCCACGCCCGCGAGGTGCTCGAGGGCTCGCTGCGCGAGGCCGTCGAGCGCGGGGAGGGCTACATCGGCGCGGCCCATCTGCTGCTCGCGCTGCTGCGCAACCCGGCCGGCGGGGCCGCGCAGACGCTCGCCGCGCTCGGCGTCGAGCCCGAGGCGATCTTCGCGACGCTCGCGGGCCGTCGGTAGGTCAGACGCCCGAGCTGGGGCCGTGCTTGCTGCCCCAGCGCCGGCTGCTGGTGTACTTCTCGTTCTCGCGCTTCTCGCCCCGCGCCGTCACGACCGCGACGACGATCAGACCCGTGAGGAGCGCGGGGATCAGGACGAAGTAGGTGAACACGAGGCCGATCGTGTCGGTCACGGCCTGGCTGGCGAGGACGATGGTCATCTGGGCCCGGAGAATACTCAGCCGGGCAGCCTGACAGCGCCGAGGATCCAGTCGAGGTAGGCCGGGGCGCCGGCCGCGACGTCGAATGCGACGAGCTCGAAGTTCTCGTAGGGGTGCAGCTCGCGCAGCGCCTCGGTCAGCGCCGGCACGGCGGCGAGCGTGGTCTTCACGACGAGCAGCGACTCGTCGTCGTGCTCGACGGCGCCCTTCCAGCGGTAGACCGAGTGCACCGCGCTGACGACGTTCACGCAGGCCGCGAGCTCGCGCTCGACGAGCGCCTCGGCGATCGCGTGCGCGTGGTCGGGCGGCGTGGTGACGAAGCAGAGGGCGGCGGACATCTCGCTCGCTCCTGAGGCTAGCCGCAGCGCCTCTGCGGGTGGGGCCCCGCCGCCCGTACCATCGCCCCATGGCCTCCGCCACCGAGGCGCTGAGCGACGCGGTCCTTGCGATCGCGGCCGAGCATGCTGTCGAGCCGGTCCTGCAGAAGCTCGTCGATGCCGCGCGGGAGCTCGCCGGCGCGCGCTACGCCGCGATCGGCGTGCCCGACGGCGAGGGCGGGTTCGGGCGCTTCATCACGTCGGGCATGAGCGCCGAGCTGATCGCGAGCCTCGGCCAGCTGCCGCGCACGCACGGGCTGCTGGGCGCGATGCTCGAATCCGCCGAGCCCTACCGCACGCACGACATCCGGCAGGACCCGCGCTTTCGCGGCTGGTGGCCGTCGGCGCATCCGCGCATGGCCTCCTTCCTCGGCGTGCCGATCGTCTCGCGCGGGGCGATCGCTGGCGCCTTCTACCTCACCGACAAGGAGGGCGCGCCGACGTTCTCCGACGGTGACCAGGCGCTCATCGAGACGTTCGCCGCCCACGCGGCGCTCGCGCTGGAGAACGCGCGGCTGCACGAGCGCAGCCGCGAGCTGAGCATCGTCGAGGAGCGCAACCGCCTCGCCCGGGAGCTGCACGACGCGGTGACGCAGAAGCTCTTCGGCGTCGTGCTCGCGGCGGAGGCCGGCGCGGCGCTGCTGGACCGCGACGCCGCGCAGGCGGCCGCGCAGCTGGCGCTCGTGCGCGACCTCGCGCGCGCGGCGATGGAGGAGCTGCGCGCGGTCATCGTCCACCTGCGCCCGGCTGCGCTGGAATCCCAGGGCCTGGCGGTCGCGCTCTCGCAGCACGTCGACGTGCTGCGCCGCTCGCACGACCGCGAGATCGCGCTCGCCGTCGAGGGCGACGCGCCGGTGCCGGCGGCCGTCGAGGCGGACATCTTCCGGATCGCCCAGGAGGCGCTGCACAACGCGCTGCGTCACGCGCGCGCCGAGCGCGTCGAGGTGCGCCTGAGCTGCGCGCCCGGGCAGGTGGCGCTCACGGTGTCCGACGACGGCGTCGGCTTCGAGCGCGACGCCGTGCGCTCCACGAGCCTCGGCCTCACGACGATGGCCGAGCGCGCCCGCGCGGCGGGCGGCACGCTGCGGATCGAGACCGCGCCCGGCGCCGGGACCACCGTGCGCCTCGAGGTCGCCGCGTGATCCGCGTGGTGATCGCCGACGACCACGCGGTCGTGCGCCAGGGACTGCGCACGTTCCTGGGACTGCACGACGACATCGAGGTCGTGGGGGAGGCCCACGACGGCGAGCGCGCGCTCGAGGTGATCGCCGCGCTGGAGCCCGACGTCGTGCTCATGGACCTCGTCATGCCGGGCCTCGACGGCGTCGGCGCGATCGAGCGGCTGCGCGAGGTCGGATCGACGGCTCGGGTCATCGTCCTGACGAGCTTCCTCGACGAGGACAAGGTTCTCCCGGCGGTGCGCGCGGGCGCCGCGGGCTATCTGCTGAAGGACACCGACCCGGCGGAGCTCGTCCGGGCGATCCGGATCGTCGACGGGGGCGAGGCGCTGCTGCACCCGGCGGTCGCCGCGCGCGTCCTGCGCGAGGTCGCCGGCGACGGCGATCGCCGGCAGCGCCACGAGCTCCTGACGCCGCGCGAGCGCGAGGTCCTGGCGCTGATCGCCCGCGGTCGCGCCAACAAGGCGATCGCGCTGGATCTCGGCGTCGCCGAGAAGACCGTCAAGACCCATGTCGGCAACGTCCTCGGCAAGCTCGGCCTGTCCGACCGCACGCAGGCCGCCCTGTACGCCGTGCGCGAGGGCCTGACCGAGCCCGGCTGACTCGCGGTCCTAGGACCAATTCCCGATGGCGCCCTCGGCAGGCGCCCTCCTAGCGTGGCGCGCATGCACACGACCCCGCTGATCGACGCCGTCCGCGCCGCGCTCGCCGATCCCGACGTCTCCGAGGCGGAGCACCGCTTCGGCGGCATCGAGTTCCGCCTGGGCCGCCGCGAGCTCGGCCACCTCCACGGCGAGCGCCTCGCCGACCTCCCGTTTCCGCGCCGCGTCCGCGACGAGCTCATCGCCGCCGGTCGCGCCGAGGCCCACCACGCGCTGCCGGACTCCGGCTGGGTCACCCGCCGCGTCCGCGGCCCCGAGGACGTCGACGCGGTCGCGGAGCTCTTTGCGCTGAGCTACGAGCGCGCGGTGGCCGCGGCCCGCCCGCGGACGCCGGAGCCGGCGGCATGACCCGTACCGCGATCGTCACCGGTGCCTCGCGCGGCCTCGGTCTCGCGCTCGCGCGCGCGCTCGCCGAGCGCGGCTGGCGCCTGGTCATCGACGCCCGTGACGAGGCCGACCTCGAGCGCGCCCGCGCCGCGCTCGCCGAACAGACCGAGGTCGTCGCGATCGCCGGCGATGTCGCCGACTCCTGGCATCGCGCGGCGCTCGTCGACGCTGCGGGCGAGCGCATCCACATGCTCGTCAACAACGCGAGCACGCTGGGCGTCTCGCCGCTGCCGGCGCTGGCCGAGTACCCCGCGCTCGCCTTCGAGAAGGTCCTGCGCGTCAACGCCGTCGCGCCGCTCGTGCTCATGCAGATCGTGCTGCCGCGGATGCCGGCGGGCGGCCGGATCCTCAACATCACGTCCGACGCCGCGGTCGAGGCGTACGAGGGCTGGGGCGGCTACGGCGCGTCGAAGGCGGCGCTCGAGCAGCTGTCGGCGGTGCTCGCCGCCGAGCGGCCCGACCTGCGCGTCTACGCCGTCGATCCCGGCGACATGAACACCCGCATGCACCAGGAGGCGTTCCCCGGCGAGGACATCTCCGACCGCCCGCCGCCGGAGGAGAGCGTGCCGGGACTGCTCGCGCTCGTCGAGGGCGACGTGCCCAGCGGCCGCCACCGCGCGGCGCAGCTCGTGCCGGCGCGCGGATGAGCGTCGCGGCGCCGCCGCCGGAGCGCGTCGAGGCCGGCGAGCCGCCGGAGGCGCGCGGCCTGCGGCGCGACGAGGTCCGGATGCTCGTCGCGAGCTCCGGCGGGCTCACCCACGCTCGCGCGCGCGATCTGCCGCAGCACCTGCGCGCGGGCGACGTCCTCGTCGTCAACACGTCGGCGACGCTGCCCGCGGCGCTGCCCGCGCGCCGCGCGGACGGCAGCGCCCTCGCGCTGCACCTCTCGACGCCCTGCAGCGCGCAGCGCTGGGTCGTCGAGCTGCGCCGGAACGCGGCCCGCTTCGCCGACGCCCGTGCGGGGGAGGCGCTCGCGCTGCCCGGCAGGGGGAGCGCGACGCTGCTGGCGCCCTACCTCTCCGGCGCGCGGCTGTGGATCGCGCAGCTCGACACCCGCGGCACGCCGATCCTCGAGTTCCTGCAAAGGCACGGCGCGCCGATCCGCTACCGCTACGTGGAGCGCGAGTGGCCGCTGCGCGACTACCAGACGGTGTTCGCGCTGCACTCCGGCAGCGCCGAGATGCCGAGCGCGGGGCGTCCGTTCACGCCACAGCTCGTGACCGCGCTCGTCGCTCGCGGGATCGCGGTCGCGCCGCTGGTCCTGCACACCGGCGTGTCGTCGCAGGAGGCGGGGGAGCGTCCCTATCCCGAGCGCTATGAGGTGCCCGTCGCGACCGCGCGCATCGTCAACGCGGCGCGCGCAGGGGGCGGCCGCGTCATCGCCGTCGGAACGACCGTCGTGCGTGCGCTGGAGACCGTCGCGGGCGACGGCGGAGCCGTGAAGGCGAACGCGGGCTGGACGCAGCACGTCGTCACGCCGGAGCACGGCGTTCGGGTGGTCGACGGGCTGCTCACCGGCTGGCACGAGCCCGACGCGTCGCACCTGCTCATGCTCGAGGCGGTCGGCGGGCGCGACCTCGTCGACGCCTCGTATGCGGCGGCCGCGCGCGGCGGCTATCGCTGGCACGAGTTCGGCGACGTGCACCTCCTCGTTCCCTGATGCGCGCCGTCGTCCTGCGCGAGTTCGGCCCTGCCGCGGGCCTCGTCGTCCGCCGCCTGCCCGACCCGCAGCCGGCGGCGGGTCAAGCGCTCGTGCAGGTCCAGCTGGCGAGCGTGACCTTCGTGGAGACGCAGGTGCGCGCCGGGCGCCCGCCGCACCCGGCGATGGCGCCGCAGCTGCCGGTGGTGCCCGGCAACGGCGTCGGCGGCGTCGTGCGCGCGGTGGGTGCGGGGGTCGACGAGGCGCTCGTCGGCCGCCGCGTCGTGACGACGACCGGCGGCAGCGGCGGCTACGCGGAGCTCGCGGCCGTCCCGGCCGAGGGGCTCGTCGAGGTGCCTGCGGGGCTTGCGCTGGGGGACGCGGTCGCGCTGCTCGCCGACGGCCGCACGGCGCTCTCGCTCCTCGAGGCCGTCGCGCCGCGCGCCGGCGAGACGGTTCTCGTGCTCGCGGCCGGGGGCGGCGTCGGCAGCCTGCTCGTCCAGCTGGCGCGCGACGCGGGCGCGCACGTGGTCGCCGCCGCGTCGGGAGCGCGCAAGCGCGCGCTTGCGCTCAAGCTGGGCGCCGAGGTCGCCGTCGACTACGCGCAGGCCGGCTGGCCGGCGCGCGCCGGCCGCGTCGACGTCGTCCTCGACGGCGTCGGCGGGGCGCTCGCGGCGGCCGCGTTCGACATCGTGAGGCCCGGCGGGCGCTTCTGCAGCTTCGGGATGGCGAGCGGGGCATTCGCCCAGATCACCCCCGCGGTCGCCGCGGACTTCGGCATCGCGCTCGTGCGCAGCGGCGCGATGACGTCGCAGCGATCGCGCGACCTCAGCGCGCGCGCGCTCGCGCTCGCCGCGGCGGGGCGCCTGCGCCCGGTCGTGGGCCAGACGTTCGCGCTGGAGCGCGCCGGCGACGCCCACGCCGCAATCGAGTCGCGCGCGACGATCGGCAAGACGCTGCTCGCCGTGGAGGGGTGCAGCCCCCGAACTGCGTAGCCTTGCCGCGATGCGGCTGACGACCTTCCTGCCACCTGGATCGGATCGGCCGCGCGCCGGCCAGGTCCGCGACGACGAGATCATCTCGTTCGTCATGAAGCGCGAGACCGTTCTCGAGCGCCTCGCGACCGACGATCACGACCCCGCGCTCGGCGAGCCGTACGCGGTGGCCGACGTCACGCTGCTGGCGCCGGTGCCGCGCCCGCGGGCGATCTTCGGCATCGGCCTGAACTACGCCGCGCACGCCGCCGAGCAGGGCAAGGACAAGCCCGAGTTCCCGATCGTCTTCATGAAGCTGCCGAGCTCCAGCGCCCCGCCCAACGGCGCCGTCAGCTGCCCGGAGGTCGTCAAGCGCCTGGACTACGAGGGCGAGCTCGCGGTCATCATGGGCGCGGGCGGCAGGATCGCCGGCTACGCCGTCGCCAACGATGTCAGCGCCCGCGACCTGCAGCGCCGCGAGCCGCAGTGGACGCGCGCCAAGGGCGCGGACGGCTTCTGCCCCTGGGGCCCCTGGATCACGACCGCCGACGAGGTGCCCGACCCCGGCGCCCTGCGCATCACGACGCACGTCAACGGCGAGCTGCGCCAGGACGCTTCGACGAGCGACCTCATCTTCGGTCCGCAGGAGATCGTCGACTTCATCTCCGAGACGTGCACGCTCGAGGCCGGCGATCTGATCCTCACCGGGACGCCGGGCGGCGTCGGCATGTCGATGGACCCGCGGCAGTTTCTGAGCTCAGGCGACGTCGTCCGGATCGAGATCGAGTCGCTGGGCCACATCGAGCATGCCATCGGCTGAGCCCGGTCGCACCGATCCTGGGTCTCGTTTGGACCGGGCTGAGCTCCTCTCGCGCCTCGGCGAGCTGTCGGATCTCGGTCACGTGACCCAGGTCCTGGCCTGGGACCAGCAGGTCATCATGCCGCCGCGCGGGGCCGGCGCCCGCGGGGCCGCCTACGGCACGATCCAGCGCCTGGCCCACGAGCGCCTCGTCGCGCCGGAGCTCGGCCTCCTGCTCGACGCGGCCGGCCCGGACGACGCCCTGCTCGTCCGCGCGGTCCGGCGCGACCACGAGCGCGCCCGTCGCGTGCCGACCGAGCTCGCCGCGGAGATCGCGCTCGCGGGATCGGCGGGCTACGAGGTGTGGCTGCAGGCGCGCGAGCGCAACGACTTCGCCCACTTCGAGCCGGCGCTGCGCCGCAATGTCGAGCTGGCGCGCCGGTATTCGGCCTGCTTCCCCGAGGCCGAGCATCCCTACGACCCGCTGCTGGATCGCTTCGAGCCGGGCACCACCGCCGCGCACGTGGCGGCGCTGTTCAGCCGGCTGCGCGCGGGGCTCGTGCCGCTCGTGAGCAAGATCGCGCAGCGGCCCGAGCCGCCGGGACTGCACGGCGACTTCCCGGTCGCGGGACAGCGCGAGGTGGGGCTGCAGATCGTCGAGGCGATGGGCTATGACCGCAGCGCGTGGCGCATCGACGACGCGGTGCACCCCTTCGCAGCCTCCCCGGCGATCGACGACATCCGCATCACGTCGCGCTTCGACGACCACAGCCTGACCGGGCTGTTCGTGCTCCTGCACGAAGCGGGCCACGGCCTCTACGAGCACGGCGTCGATCCCGCGCTCGCGCGCACGACGCTCGACGACGGCGTGTCGCTCGGCGTCCACGAGTCCCAGAGCCGGCTGTGGGAGAACCTCGTTGGACGCAGCCCGGCGTTCTGGAGCCACTGGCTGCCGCGCCTGCGCGACCGCTTCCCGCTGACGCTGCGCGACGTCGAGCTGGACCCGTTCATCCGCGCGATCAACGTCGTGCGCCCGACGCTCATCCGCGTCGAGGCCGACGAGGTCACGTACGCGCTGCACGTGATCCTCCGCTTCGAGCTGGAGCTCGCCCTCGTCGACGGCTCGCTGGACACGGCCGACCTGCCCGCCGCATGGGCGGCGAAGATGCAGCAGTTCCTCGGGGTCAGCGTGCCCGACGACCTCCACGGCGTCCTGCAGGACGTCCACTGGTCGGAGGGGATCATCGGCTACTTCCCGACCTACGCGATCGGCAACGTGCTGGCGGCGCAGCTGTGGGCGGCCGTGCGCGCCGAGCTCCCCACCCTCGACGACGAGATCGCCCGCGGCGAGTACGGCTCACTGCGCGCCTGGCTGCGCGAGCGCATTCACCGCCACGGCCGCACCCTGACCCCGTCCGAGCTCATCGAGCAGGCCGTCGGCGGGCCCCTGGACCCCGGCCCGATGCTCGATCACCTCACCGCGAAGTACGGCGCGCTGTACGAGCTGTACTGACGCGCCGCGCGCGCCCCGGCGGACGCCGCTAGTGCTTGTCGAGCACGCGGTCGATGAGCCCGTAGGTCACGGCCTCGTCGGGTTTGAAGAAGCGGTCGCGCTCCATGTCGTTGCGGACGGTCTCCTCGGGCTGCCCCGTGTGCTTGGCGTAGAGCTCGTCCATCCGCTTGCGCGTCTTGATGATCTCGTTCATGTGGATCTCGATGTCCGACGACTGGCCCTCGAAGCCCGCGGAGGGCTGGTGGATGAGGATCCTGCTGTTGGGCAGCGAGAAGCGCTTGCCCGGCGCGCCCGCGGTCAGCAGCAGCGAGCCCATCGACATCGCGACGCCCATGCACATCGTCTGGATGTCGGGCTTGACGAACTGCATCGTGTCGTAGATCGCGAGCCCCGCGTAGATCGACCCGCCGGGCGAGTTGATGTACAGCGAGATGTCCTTGTCGGGATCCTCGGACTCGAGGTGCAACAGCTGCGCGACGATGAGGTTGGCCACCTGGTCGTCGACGCCGGTGCCGAGGAAGATGATGCGCTCGTTCAGCAGGCGCGAGTAGATGTCGTACTCGCGTTCGCCGCGCGCGCTGCGCTGGACGACCGAGGGGATCAGAGGCATGCGCGCATCCTGCCAGATCACCCTCGCCGGCCCCGCTGTGGCGCCTGGGTAGCCTGAGGTGGTGGACTCGGCACTCAGCATCCGCGGCCTGACCAAGCGCTACGACGACGGCTTCCTCGCCGTCGACGGCTTCGATCTGGAGATCGCGGCGGGCAGCTTCTTCGGCCTGCTCGGCCCCAACGGCGCGGGCAAGACGACGATCATCAGCGCCGTCTGCAACCTCATCCGCCTGAGCGCCGGCGAGATCGCCGTCTTCGGCCTCCCGCACGACGCGATGGAGGCCCGCAGGCTCGTCGGGCTCGCCGAGCAGGACGTCAACCTCGACCGCTTCCTCGACGTCGAGGAGACGCTGCTCTACCACGGCGGCTACTTCGGGATGACCCGCGCCGAGGCCCGCCGCCGCGCGGGCGAGATGATGGACGTCTTCGATCTGCGGGCGAAGGCGGGCGTCCGCGCGCCGAAGCTCTCCGGCGGGATGCGCCGCCGGTTGCTGCTCGCGCGCGCGCTCATGCATGAGCCGCGCCTCGTGATCCTCGACGAGCCGACGGCCGGCGTCGACTTCGAGCTGCGCCTGGAGCTCTGGCGCTACATTCGCCGCCTGCACCACCAGGGCACGACGATCCTCCTCACGACGCACTATCTCGAGGAGGCCGACGAGCTCTGCGAGGACATCGCGCTCATCCACGGCGGGCGGCTCATCGCCCGCGATTCGGCCGACGGGCTGCGGGCGTCGTACGGCGCCGATTCACTCGCGGACGCCTACGTGCGGGCGATGGGCAGCGCCACTGCAACAACCTGATCGCACGGCGTCCGTCATTTTCGGTACGTTTGTCGCGCCTTACACAAGGGGTATTGGGCGAAGTGATGCGTCACCCGCGCCGGGTCCGTCGGCGTGGGCGCAACAACCACCGGGAGGGACCGCATGACCCGCAAGAGGCTTGGGGCGCTTGCGCTACTCGCCAGCATCGCCGTGATTTTCGCGTTGCCGGCAGGATCCATCGGAGCGCTTGACCTCCGTCAGTCGGCGGATGCGCTCAAGCAGGCGGGCCAGAAGGTCCAGGCCGGGCTTGAGGCCACGGCCGAGAAGACAGGCGAGAAGACTGCCGCGGCCGCCGCGAAGGCGAAGGCCGCACTCAGGGCGCGCCGGCAGGCCGCCAAGAACCGCGCCACGGCGACGGATCCGCCGAAGCAGCCACCGCTGCACGGCACCAACCCGCATGGCCAGGGCAGCGTCGGCGTCGTCGACCTCAACCCGAAGGCCGATCGTCCGCTGGACGGCAACCCGAACGGTGCGGCTGCAGGCGAGGACGCGGTCGTCGGCCGCGGTCGCGGCGAGCAGAACGCCGACGGCACCTTCCACGGCCACATCACGATCGCTGCGCTCTTCGGCAACGAGATCGCCGGTGTCGACAGCACCCCGGGCCAGGCGAACCACGGTCCGCTGAACCCGCTGCAGACCGGCGTCCTGGACCCGATCTGCCAGTCCACCAACCAGCAGATCTGCCTGAGCGTCCTGCGGGCTGACTCGACGACGACGGCGACGGGCTCGACGAACGACTTCGCGGTCGCTCGTGCCGGGCTGCTCGGCCTGAACGTCGGCGCCGCCGAGAGCGCAGGCAACATCAGCCAGGACGCGAACTGCCAGTCATCGGTCGGCAGCTCCAAGACGACGAACGCCACGACGAGCGGCGGCACGGTCGCCGGCGTCGCGAACTCGGCCAGCGCGTCGAAGTCCTGCCGCGGTGCCGCTCCGCAGGTCGCCAACACCTCTCAGGTCATCAACCTGGGCGGCACGGGCGTCGGCATTCCCGCCGCCGGCTGCGCCAACGGGACGCCGGACACGGACGCCGGGATCCCCGGTCTCCTGCCGATCATCTGCAACGCCGAGGAGATCGCCGGCGCGGCGGCAGTTCGTGACGCGCTCGACGTCTTCGCGCTGCAGGTCGGCTCGGGCGCCCTGCTGCGTGAGTCGACCGCCAGCTCGGAGTCGATCAGCGTCGCACCGCCGGAGACCGGCACGCAGTGCTCCGACGGCAAGGACAACGACGGCGACGGCAAGGTCGACATCGCCGATCCGGGCTGTCACACCGACGGCAACGCCAACAACACGGGCTCGTTTGACGCGACGGACAACGACGAGACCGACACCGCCACCACCGGCTCCGGTGGGAACGGCAACGGCAACGGGAACGGCAACAACGGCAATGGCGACGACGACGGCAACGGCGATGGCAACGGCGGCGGCGTGCAGTGCGCCGACGGCGTCGACAACGACGGCGACGGCGTCATCGACAGCGCCGACCCGGGCTGCCACACCGATGGCAACGCCAACAACGCCGCGTCGTACGACCCGACCGACGACTCCGAGGGCGGGGGCGCAGCCAACCTCAACGCGGGGTCGCTGCCGTTCACCGGCACCGACGTCATCGGCATCTCGCTGGCGGGGCTGCTCATGCTCGCCGGTGGCCTGATGCTGCGTCGCCGGGAGGATGTGCGTACCGTCCGCTAGATGGGCGAGCTGGATATGGATGCGCTGACACGGCGCCGCCTCGGCGGCGCCGTGTTGGTGTTGGTGGGCATCGTCGTCGCGGTGCTCGTCCTGGTGAGCGCCGGCGACGACAAGCCGACGGCGACCGCCAAGAAGAAGGGGTTGCCGATCCGGATCGTGTCGGTGCCGCCGGTCGGGCTGGGCTTCGCCCACCCGACCACCTGGAGGCGCAGCGTCAGCGGCAGCGTCATCAGCCTGCGCAGCCCCGAGGGCTCGATCGCGCTGTTCTTCTCCTCGCCGGCCACGCGCCCGGCGGTCGAGGAGGTCACGGCGGAAGCGCGGGCCGAGATGCTCGAGCGCTTCAAGCCGGCGACCGTCGTCGGCGAGCGCCGCCAGCCGCTCGGGAGGCGGTCCGTGCGCAGCTTCGAGCTGCGCGGCACCGACAAGGGCGCGGTCGTCCGGGCGTTGGAGATGGTCGACAGCACCGACTACCGCACGTACGCCGTGACGCTCCTCACCGGACCGAAGCCGTCGGCCAGGCGCCTGCGCGAGGCGCGCGAGATCCTGGCGACGGTGCGGTTCAGCAAGCCGCAGGCCGTACCCTCGAACCGATGAACGCCCTCCTCGCCCGCCACCGCGGCCTGCTCGCTCTCGCCGCACGCGAGGCCGACCGGGTGCTGAAGCTCTGGTCGCAGACGATCGCCGCCCCGGTCCTCGCGTCGTTTCTGTTCATCGTCGTCTTCGGGCTGTCGCTCGGCGGCCGCATCCGCGAGATCGGCGGCTTCGACTACGACGTCTTCATCGTGCCCGGCCTGCTGACGATGGCGATGGCGCAGGCGGCGTACAGCAACAACTCCTCCTCGGTCTTCCAGTCGCGCGCGGACCGCTACATCAACGACGTGCTGTCGGCCCCGATGCGCACGTGGGAGGTACAGCTCGGGCTGTCCTTCGGCGGCATCGTGCGCGCCGTGGCGATCGGCGCGGGGCTGCTCGCGCTCGCGCTGCCGGTCACCGGCGTCCCGATCACCCACCCGTTCGAGCTGCTGCTCGCCGTGGCGCTCGTGCTCGTGCTGTTCGCGTCGCTCGGGGTGGTCGTCGGCGTCTACGCCGAGACGTGGGACCAGGCGGGCTTCGTCAACAACATCGTGATCCTGCCCCTGAGCTTCCTCGGTGGCGTCTTCTACTCCGTCGACCTCCTGCCGTCGCCGTGGCACGAGCTCAGCCACGTCAACCCGATCTTCTTCCTCATCAACGCCGTGCGCTACGGCTTCCTCGGCACAAGCGACGTGCCGGTCGAGATCGCGCTCGCCGTCACGGCTGCGCTGGCGCTCGCCTGCACGCTGTGGTGCGCGACGATGTTCCGCTCCGGTCGGCGGCTGAAGGCCTGACAACGCCCGTGCACACCTGATCTGCGCCACGTAGGCTGGGCGCCCCGTGTTCGCGCTCAACCTGCCGAACGTCCTCACGCTGCTGCGGATCCTGCTCGTGCCGGTGCTCGTCGTGGCGCTGCTCGACGAGACCGCCAACGGCGACCTGCTCGCGGCGATCGTGTTCGCACTGGCGTCGGCGACCGACGCGATGGACGGCTACCTCGCCCGCACGCGCAACGACATCACGACGTTCGGCAAGCTCATGGACCCGATCGCCGACAAGCTGCTGATCATCTCGGCGCTCGTCGCGCTCGTCTCGCTGCACCGGCTCGCGGGCTGGGTCGCGATGGTGATCATCGCGCGCGAGCTGACCGTGACGGTGACGCGGATGCAGGCGACCCAGCACGGCGTCGTGATCTCCGCGAGCTGGTGGGGCAAGGCGAAGACGATCGTGCAGGTCGCAGCGATCTTCGTCGTCATCGTCGCCGGCGAGCCGACGCCCGGCTACGCCGACGCGCTCGTCTACGCCGCCGTCGCGATCACGGTCGTCAGCGGGGTGGACTACTTCTTCGGGCTGCGGCGCGTGCTGCGCGAGGCGGAGGCGCGGCGCGAGGCGCCCGCGCCCGCGCCCGTCGACTAACGGTCCGTCGCGTCGAGCCAGTCGCGCATCGAGACGTGGCGCAGCGCGCGCTCGCCGGTCGCCAGCTCGCGGCGCACCTCGCCGAGCAGGCCGAAGCGCTCGGCGACGACGTTGTGCTGATGGATCGTCTCGAGGTTCTCCTGGCGGGCGCTGACGAAGTGCCCGTCGTCGAGGTCGGGCAGCTGCGCCACGACGCCCGCGATCATCTCGCGCACGCAGTCCTCGACGAAGCGCGGGCGGCGGTGGGCCTTCTCGACGACCGCGCCCTCGTCGGTGCGCTTCATGAGCTCGTAGATCTCCGACGACATCGATCCCTCGACGATGTCCAGCAGGGTCCGCGCCTCGATCTCGGTTCCGGCGTTTTCGGGCATGCCGATGTGCAGCGTGCCGAGGCCGCGCTGGTTGTGCGTGGCCACCGGGACGTGCTCGAAGATCCGCGTGACCTCGTCCTCGCTGAAGCCGTCGTCGAGCAGCCGCCCGCGCGAGCCGGCCATGACGAGCTGCTGCGCGCACGGGCAGGCCGTGATGCCCTGCGCGGCGACGCCGACCATCCGGCGCGTGCCGCTCGCGGACGCGACCGCCGAGCCATAGAGGGTGTAGATCTCCTGCGTGAGGATCCCGGATACCGGCGCGGGCTTGTGCTCGGGGTAGCGCGCGGCGACCGTGACCTCGGCGCGCGCGGCATCCTGGCGCTCGCGGACGAGCTCGGCGATGCGCTGGGCGAGCGACTCGGCCTTGAACGTCGACTCGCCGAGGACGACCTCGCCGACGACCTCGTTGACGACCTCCTCGAAGCGCGACATGTGCGCGCCCTTCTGGCGGGCGCCGAGGTCGACGTAGCACTCCAGCCGGGCGGAGAAGAGCTGCTCGACGCCGTTCTGACGTACGCGCACGATCTTCTCGACGCCGGTGACGCCGACCCGCGAGAGGCTGACCTGGACCGCCGGGGGTTGCGCCTGGACATCCGGGCTCGACAGACTGAGGCTTTCGGGCATCAGGTCAGCGTAGCCGCCGATCCGCAATTCACGCTGACGGAGCCCGTGTCTTGTGCTATCAATCACGAAGTTGTCCTCCGGGAGGGGAGATCCGGGGGGGACACGAGGCTTCAGGGCCGGCGTGCGTTGCATCCGAGGGAGGGCCGTACCATCAAGAACGATGTGCTGTTGGCTGACGAGGCGCCGATCCACGAGCTGGACGAGCTTCGAACACTCATCACAGACGGCCAGGAGCGCGGCTTCCTGACGTTCGACGAGGTGTCCGCGGCCCTCGAGGAGGTCGAGGTCACCAAGGAGCAGGTGGGCGAGCTGCACGCGTACCTGTCCGAGCACGGGATCGACGTCGTCGGTGCCGACGGGCGTCATGTCACGACGGAGGGCGCGCGCGTGGAGGCCGTCGCGGAGGCGCGCAAGACGAGCGCCAACGGCGGCGTCCCCGAGGCGCCCAAGAAGCCTGAGCTCGACCTCACCGTCGAGCCGAGCCTGGACTCGCTGCGCCTGTACCTGCGCTCGATCGGCCGCGTGCCCCTGCTGACGGCCGACCTGGAGATCTCGCTCGCCAAGCGCATCGAGCGCGGCGACATGGAGGCCAAGCAGCACATGGTCGAGGCCAACCTGCGCCTCGTCGTGTCGATCGCCAAGGGCTATCTCGGCCGCGGCCTGACGTTCCTGGATCTCATCCAGGAGGGCTCGCTGGGACTCATCCGTGCGGTCGAGAAGTTCGACTACCGGCGCGGCTACAAGTTCTCGACGTACGCGACGTGGTGGATCCGCCAGGCGGTCACCCGCGCGATCGCCGACAAGGGCCGCACGATCCGCATCCCCGTCCACATGGTCGAGAAGCTCAACAAGGTCGTGCAGGTCGAGCGCCAGCTCGTCCAGTCGCTCGGCCGCGAGCCGACGCCGGAGGAGATCGCCTCCAACCTGGAGTGCACCCCGCGCGAGGTGCGCGACATCCTGCGCATGTCCCAGCAGCCGATCTCGCTGGAGCGGCCGGTCGGCGAGGAGGACGAGTCCGAGCTCGGCGACTTCGTCGAGGACGAGACGGCCGAGTCACCGTTCGAGCTGGCCTCGGAGAACCTGCGCCGCGAGAACGTGCGCCGCGCGCTGGCGGCGCTGCCGCAGCGCGAGCGCGAGGTCATCGAGATGCGCTTCGGGCTCACGGGCGGGCGTCCGCGGACGCTCGAGGAGGTCGGGCGCGCGTTCAACGTCACGCGCGAGCGCATCCGCCAGATCGAGAACCACACGCTCAAGAAGCTCGAGTCGTTGCCCGAGGCGCAGAAGCTGCGCGACGCATCCTGAGCGCTCGGCGCTGAACCGCCGGGGCGGCGCTACCGTAGAGGGTCGTATGCGACTCGTCGTCCTGCTCGCCGTCTGCCTCGGTTGTGGCGCCGTGGCGACCGGCTGCGGGTCGGACGCCGGTGCCGCCACGATGCCGGCCGATGTCGCGGCGCGGTCGGCTGCGACGAGCGGCGGCGGCGGCAACGTCCTGCGGGGGGTCTACACGCGGCTGAACGGCGAGCGCGACGATCTCGCCGGCTACCGCGGCCGGGTGGTGCTCGTGGTGAACACCGCGACCCAGTGCGGCTTCACGCCCCAGTTCGACGGGCTCGAGAAGCTCTACAAGCGGATGAAGCGCAGGGGGCTCGTCCTGCTCGGCTTCCCGTCCAACGACTTCGCGCAGGAGTCGCGCTCCAACAAGGACATCGCCGCGTTCTGCAGGAACAACTACGGCGTGAGCTTCCCCATGTTCGCCAAGACGCACGTGCTCGGCGACCACATCAACCCGCTGTACTCCCGGCTCCGGGCCGCCGCCGGTGAGCCGGAGTGGAACTTCAACAAGTACCTGCTGGACCGCAAGGGGCGGGTCGTGGCGCGCTACACCTCGTCGACCGAGCCGCTCTCAGGGACGCTCGTCGGGCGGATCACGAAGCTGCTGTAGGGGAGGGCGTTTTCCGTCCGGGCGTCGACGGTGGCCCGCGGCAACCGCTACGGCGTCACGATCTGGCTCATTGCGTCCGGCGCCGCGGAGTGCCGGATCGCTAGACTGGCCGGCCCACGGCGGGGTTCCCGAGCGGTCAAAGGGGTGTGGCTGTAAACCACATGGCTCTGCCTTCGCAGGTTCGAATCCTGCCCCCGCCATAGCGCCGATCGGCTCACCGGAGGACGTCGCGCAGCGCCTGCTCGGTCGACCAGAACGCCAGCTCGTCCCAGGGGAGATCGGCCGGTGCGAAGGCCCTGACCTCCGACGCCTCCTCGGTCTCCCGCGGCACCCCGAGCGCCGTCGCAGCGAACACGACGAGCACCGTCCGCTCCGTCGCCCGCGAGTAGACGCCGACGAGCGCGCCGAGCTCGATGTCGATCTCCATCTCCTCGCGCGTCTCACGGTGCGCGGCGTCCCGCACGCTCTCGCCGAGCTCGACGTAGCCGCCCGGAAACGTCCAGCGACCGGCGCCCTCGTGCAGGCTCCGGCGCAGCAACCAGATGCGCCCGTTCTCGTCGCGGGGGATCGCCGCCGCCACGGGCTCGGGGCTCCACAGCGCGTGATAGCCACAGGTCGCGCAGCGCAGCGAGCGCGGGAAAACGACCTCCGCCGGCGCGGCGCAGCGAGGGCAGTAGCGCACGTCCTCGAGCGCCGGATTCAGGCTGTACAGTGGGACCCCCGCCCTCCTAGCTCAGTTGGTAGAGCACTTCCATGGTAAGGAAGGGGTCATCGGTTCGAGTCCGATGGAGGGCTTCTGTCGTTTGCAGGGGTTTCTTCTCTCGCGCCCTACTGACGCTCGGTCGAGAGGTACCAGACGGGTACGTCCTCGCCGCTCGTGACGCCGTCGGCGAGGGGGGCCAACTTCCGCGGTCGCGGCTCTTCATCTATGTGAGGAGCGATACGCCGGCCGCAAGAACCGGGGGCCAGATCCGCCCTTCGTCCCTCTTGGGGTCGGACATGTCCACCCAGCGAGAAGCGACGTTCCTGAGGCCTTCCGAGGCGGCGGAGATCACAGGGCTGTCGACGAGGGCGATCTACCGCGCGATCGAGCGCGGCGAGCTGCGCGCCGCGCGGCTCTGCTCGCGCCTGCGGATCCCACGCGCGGCGTTCGACGAGTGGGTCGACGCCTGCGCGGTCCGCGCTGCCGAGCGCCCGCCAGAGACGTACCCGCGTGTACCTCCGCCGCCCGCCGGAAGCTTCCGGTCACTTCTCGCTCGTCGAGAGGAGACCCCATGAGTGTCGAGCGAGTCGCGCGCAAGGACGGCAGCGTCGTCTGGCGCGTGCGCTGGCGGCAGGCCGGCCAGAACCGCTCGAAGGTCCTCGGCCGCAAGCGCGACGCCGAGGCGTTCGATGCCGAGCTGCGCCGCAAGCGCAGGACCGGCGAGCTGGCGGCGCTCGACGCTGGCAAGGAGACGCTCGCCGAGTTCGGCGAGGAGTGGTGGAAGCTCTATGCGGAGCCGAACCTCGCCGCGTCGACGTTGAAGGTCTACGCGATCTTGTGGGACACCCACGTGCTCCCGCGGCTCGGGTCGCTGCGGCTGCGCGAGATCACGCCGTCGATCGTCACGCGCTTCCGCTTGGAGCTCGAGGCCGAAGACGTCGGTCGCGTGTCGATCCACAAGGCGATGACGCTCCTGCAAGGTGTGCTCCAGCGCGCGTGCGAGTGGGACCGCCTCGCGTCCAACCCCGCGCGTGCGGTCCGCAAGCCGACCGCCGCGCGCGCCCGCGCCGTCGAGCCGCTCGCACCGGACGTCGTCGAGGCGATCCGCGCCTGGCTGCTCAAGCGCGAGCTGCACCGCGACGCGACGCTCGTGTCGGTGCTGGCCTACGCCGGCCTGCGGCCCGGCGAGGCGCTCGCGCTGACCTGGTCGCACGTCCGCGAGCGCACGCTGCTCGTCGAGGCCGCGGTGAGCGTCGGCGTGGTCGGCGAGACCAAGACCCGGCGGCGACGGACCGTGCGGTTGCTCCCCCCGCTCGGCGCCGACCTCGCCGAGTGGCGGCTGCGCGCCGGCCGGCCACCCGACGACGCGCTCGTCTTCCCGGGTCACGACGGCCATCCGTGGTCGCCGGCGAGCTACAAAAACTGGCACCGGCGGATCTTCAGGCCCGCGACGGCCGCCGCGGGCCTCACCGGCGCGCGCCCCTACGACCTACGGCACTCGTTCGTCTCGCTCCTGATCGCCGAGGGCCACAACGTCGTCGAGGTCGCCCGCCAGGCCGGCCACTCGCCGAAGATGGCGCTCGACACCTACGCGCACGTGTTCGAGGAGTTCGACCCGGCCGAGCGCATCAACGCCGCCGACCGCATCCGCAAGGCGCGTGAAGATCTGCGCTTCCGCGCCCAGCAGTCGACCCTGTTCGACGTCGCATGACCGCGGCGCTCGACACGTATGCCGAGTTGCACCTGGCCGAGGGCAAACTGCTGAGGTGGGGCGAGCGCGAGGCGAAGGCCGAGGTCGCGCTCCAGGCGCGCGATGTCGAGATCCTCGTCGCGCTCGCGCGCTACCGGTTCCTCACGACCGGCCAGATCGCTGAGCTGTGGTGGGACGGCCGTGGACTGCGCGCCGTGCGCCGGCGGATGACGCGCCTGTTCGACGCCGCCTTCGTCGAGCGGTTCCGTCCGCAGACGCTGCGCGGCTCGTACCAGTGGACGTACTGCCTCGCGCGTGATGGCTTCCGTGCGGCCGAGCAGAGCGGCCAGCTCGCGTCGAGCCTGAAGTTCGCGCCGCGTCGCGAAGCGATCTTCGACTACCGCTACGTCATTCACGACCTGCGTACGAACGAGTGGGTGATTCGCTATCGCGACCTGCTCGGCGAGCGGCTGCTGGACTGGGCCGGCCCGGACGAGTCGCGCTACGAGCCGCCTAAGAAGGGCCGCGACGAGGAGTACTTCAGCCGCTCGGCGGCGATCCTGCGCGACACCGGGTGGTTTGAGAGCGGCGTCGACGACGAGGACTTTCGCCCGGTGCAACCCGACGCGTTGCTCGACGTGGCGACGACCGACGGGGACTTCCACGTCTGCGTGGAGTACGACCGTACGCAACGGGTGGACAAGAACTACGACAAGTTCCGCCGCTACAACGCGCTCCTGACGGTGTGGTGGCGTGCGACCGGGCTCGTCTGGCCGTTCCTCGTGTTCGTCTGCCAAGACGCCGAGCACCGCCGCCGGTTCCTGCATGCCGCCGACCACGAGCTGACGGGCTGCCTGTCCGCCGGCGCTGGCGCCGACCGCGACGAGCGCCACTTCGCTCGCGACCGGGCGCTCTTCGTCCTCGAGAGCGACATCCGCGACGGCAACCCCGAGGCGATGCAGCTGCCCGAGCTACCCCCGCGCCATGAGGACCGCACCAACCCAGCGAGCGTCCGTCGCATCGCTCTGCCGGGCCTCGACGGGTGAGATCAACACCGTGCCGCCCGGGGTGCTCCGTCCGACGTGTTCCCTCCTGCAGGTCCGTCCCGAGCGGAACACGCGCCCCGACCCGCCGACGCCCGAGAAACCCCATCCCGCCTGGGCTGCACGAGGAAGGGGGGTCCACCGCTTCGCGCTGGACCCCCCTTCCTCGACATGCCAGATAAATCGGGGCAGGGCAGCACAGGCGGTAAGCGGAGCGGGCGTCGGCGGGTCGGGGCGAGGCAGGCGAGGGGACGGGATGACTGATGAGGTGGATCGGGGAGGACGGATGGAGCGGAAGCGGGCGCGGGAGGAAGGGCGATGAGGAGGCGGAGGTCGTAGACGTGTCGGTCGTGAGCGGTCACATGTCGGTCGTTAGGGCCGGGAGCACGGGAGGGCATCGCGCTCTCGTGTTCGACGCTCGCTCGGTCTTGCTTCCTCGACCGGCTTGCTTGCGCGTCCGCCCCGTTCGCCCGCGGCGCGGCTTGCTGGCTCCGGGCCCGGTCGCAGCGGCCGGGCCCGTCCACGCCGACGCGTAGCGTGCGCTTCCGTGCTGTTCCTCGCACTCGTGTTCAACTTGGAGGCGATCCGCAAGCTCGCCGAACGCGGGCTGTCCGCCGACGACGTCGCGGACGTCTTTCGCACGACGCCGGTCGTGACCGTGTCGAATCCGAACCCGCGCACCGAGGACAGCCTCTGGGCAATCGGCCCGACGCATACCGGCCGGTTCGTCACGGTCGTCGTCGAACGCGACCTCGAGGATCACGGCCGCTGGCACGTTCGGACCGCGTGGGAGTCGACGCCCGCGCAAGTGGCGCTCTACCGGAAGGCCCTCTGAGGAGTCATCATGGATCACGTGGACGACACGCACGATCATGCGCCGGACGAGTTCGACCACCTTCTCGAGGACCTCGAAGCGACTGCCCACCCAGGCAACCCCGAGATCGAGGTGACGGTCGCGGTGCCGCTGTCGTCCGCAACGCTGGCGAGCCTCGCCGCGCGCGCAGCTCGCGAGGGTAAGGACGTCGCCGATGTCGTCGCCGACGCTCTACGCGCGGCCGCCGCGTAGCGCGTAGTCGCCGCGGGTCCGTGCAGGACCTGCACATCCCACTGACCCAATCAACACGCCGCCGGCGATCGTCGCGATTGCAGTCACCGGGCACTCGACCCGCTACTTCCATGAGCGGATTGATCCGGCCGAGTGACCCGCGGCTGAGTTCCTGCGAGGGCAGGGACCCGCCGCGGCCGCGACTCGGCGTGACGGCGGGGACCGCAGTTCGCCCGGCGACGGACTCGGCCGGTACGCTCGCGAAGTGCCCAGGCGACCGCAGACCCACGCGCCATCGGGGCGCGGGCAGGACGGCGGCGAGTCCTGACATGGCGTCGACGGAGCCAGGGCCGCGCGACCACGTCGTTACGCGCCGGCTCGAACATGAACTCAGCAGCCTGGCGGCCGACATCGTCGACGTCGCACCCATGGATGGCGCGGAGGCGCCGCATCGACTGGCGCGACACGTGATGGAGGAGCTGCGGCGGGAACTTGGCGTCGATCACGAATCGGCGGACGAGCAGGCTCGTCGCGTCAACGAGCTGCTCGCCGGTGCGGTCGGTGGTGCCACGGACTCAGAAGTTGCACAGCCGGCCCGCCTGCTTCAGGGCATCAAGGGCCGCTCGCCTCTTGGCGACGTCGTCCCGCTTCCGCCTCTCCCCGCGACGCCGTTCAGCCAGAGCGACCTGCTGGTCAACGCGGAGGGTCAGCCCAACGTCGGCTCCGAGCTCCGCGCGGAGCTAGCGACCGCCGACTCGGTCGATCTGATCTGCGCCTTCGTGATCTGGTCCGGCGTTCGCCACCTCCGCGACGCAATGCACGAAGTCACCACCCGCGGCGGTCGCATCCGTGTGATCACGACTACATACATGGGGGCGACGGAGAAGCGAGCGGTCGACGCGCTGGTCGCGCTCGGTGCCGACGTTCGCGTCGCCTTCGACGCGCGCACCACGAAGCTCCACGCGAAGGCCTGGCTGCTCGAACGCCGCTCGGGTCTCAGCACGGCGTTCGTCGGCTCGTCGAACCTGTCGCACACCGCCCTCTTCGACGGTTTGGAGTGGAACGTGCGCCTGTCGTCGGTGGACGCGGCGCACGTGATCGATCGCGTGCGTATGACGTTCGAGAGTCACTGGGCGTCCGAGCACTTCGAGAGCTACGACCCGGCGAAGAACGGCGACGAGCTGGAGCTCGCGCTTCGCGAACACGACCGCCGCTCGCTGGGAGAGACCTCCACGATCTCGTTCGCCAACCTGGACGTCCGTCCCTATCCGCATCAGCAGCGGATGCTCGAAGCGCTGACGATCGAGCGCGATCGTCACGACCGCCACCGCAACCTCGTTGTCGCGGCGACGGGCACCGGCAAGACCGTCGTCGCGGCGTTGGACTACGGGCAACTGCGCGCCGGCACAGGTGAGGATCTCTCGCTCCTGTTCGTCGCACACCGCGAGGAGATCCTCAATCAATCGCTGGCGACCTACCGCGCTGTCCTCCGTGATGGGTCGTTCGGCGAGAAGCACGGCGGCGGTCGCGTCGCGGAGGGCCGCCACGTCTTCGCGATGGTTCAGTCGCTCGGCGAAATGCGCGTGGACCAGATTGCGCCGGGCGCGTTTGACGTCCTCGTCATTGACGAGTTCCACCACGCCGCCGCCGCGACATACGATCGGCTGCTCAATCACCTCGCGCCTCGCGAGCTACTCGGGTTGACCGCGACGCCAGAGCGCCTGGATGGACAGGACGTCACGGAGTGGTTCGACCACCGCATCGCGGTCGAACTTCGATTGTGGGAGGCGATCGACCAAGGATTCCTCGTGCCGTTCCAGTACTTCGGGGTCGCCGACGGGACCGACCTGAGCCAGGTCACCTGGCGACGGGGTGGCTACGTTGTCGAGGAGCTCAGCAACCTCTTGTCCAACGACGATCTTCGCGTCGCCAAGCTGCTCGAGTCGGTCCAGCGCATCGTGCTCGACCCAGGCTCCATGCGCGCGCTCGGGTTCTGCGTCTCGAAGGAGCACGCGCGCTACATGGCCCGTAAGTTCACCGAGGCCGGGCTCGAGAGCGTCGCGCTGACCGGAGATGATCCTCCGGCCGAGCGCGACCGCCGGCTTCAGGATCTCCGTGCGGGACGGCTTCGCTGCTTGTTCTCCGTCGAGGTGCTCGGCGAGGGGGTCGACGTTCCGGACGTGGACTGCCTGCTCCTGCTCCGCCCCACCGCGTCCTCGACGGTCTTCACGCAGCAACTCGGTCGCGGGTTGCGACGCGCCGCCGGTAAGAGCCATCTGACGGTGATCGACCTCATCGGGCAGCACCGGCGTGAGTTTCGCTTCGAGGACAGGTTGCGCGCGGTCCTCGACACGCGACGTGGGACCATCCGCGATCAGGTCGACGGAGACTTCCCGTTCCTGCCCGCTGGCTGCACCGTCGACCTCGACCGGCAGAGCCGCGAGATCGTGCTCGACAACCTCCGTGCTGCGGTCCGTCGCTCTCGCTGGGCAACCCTCGTTACCGACCTGCGCGCCGAGCCCGACGAAGTGACCCTGGGCGAGTTCCTCGATCGGGGCGACCACCGCCTCGAGGACATCTATCGGCGTGGTAGCTGGACGGCGCTGCGGCGCGATGCGGGCCGCGCGACACCGCCGGCCGTCGATGCTGACATCGAAGCCACATGCTTGAAGGCGTTGAGCCGCTTGACGCACGTCGACGATCCCGAGCGGGTTGGGTTCTACGGCGACCTCCTGGCGGCCGACCGCCCGCCAGCGGCGGCCGGCTTCGATGAGCGGCACCGCCGGCTTCTCAGAATGCTCGCGTGGGCACTTGTATCCGGTGACGGTGCTCACGCCTCGCTCGACGAGTTCTTCATGGCGCTCTGGCGCGAGGACGCTGTCCGCCACGAGTTTCGTCAGCTGCTGGCCGTTGTCGACGAGCGCTCGCGCACGCTTACCGCGCCGTCAATGGTCGCCCCCGAGATCCCGCTGACTCTGCACGGTCGGTACTCGCGCCCGGAGATCGTCATCGCGCTCGGACACACGAACGAAGACAGGCCTAAACCGACCCGAGAGGGGATCCTCTGGGTTTCACAGGCGAACTCAGACGTCTTCTTCGTCGATCTGCACAAGGCGGAGCGCGACTATTCGCCGACCACGATGTACCGCGACTACGCGATCAACCGCGAGCTGTTTCACTGGGAGTCGCAGTCGCGGCAGACGCCGAGTCAGCCGACGGTGAAGCGCTACATCAACCACCGCGCCGGCGGATCCCAGGTGCTGCTGTTCGTGCGCGAGCGCAAGACGTTCGAGCTCGGTACCGCGCCGTTCACGTTCCTCGGCCCGGTCGACTACGTCGACCATCGCGGCGAGCGCCCGGTTGCGTTCACCTGGCGTTTGCCGGTCCCGATGCCGGAAGCATTGTTCGAGATCGCGCGCAGCGTCGCGGCCGCGTAGCGTGAGATAGATGCCTTCCCCCGTCGTCGCGCGTCTCTGGATCGCCGCGGCCGAACATGCGCTGGACCCAGCGCTGGCGGGTGACGACGCGGACGCGCTGGTCGTCGTCCGGTCACGCGTCCGTGATGCGGCCGTCGAGGCCGAGGAGGTCATGAACAGCGTCGCCGGCCCCCCAGGGCCGGAACGCTCGGCCGCAGTCACGACGCTCGTGCGGCGCTTCGGCAACCGCGCCGTCGACGTCAACTACATCGCGGCGGCGGTCATCGCCGAGGCAGTCGCGTCCGGGCTGGTCGAGAGCGGCATTGCCGGCGCCGAAGCCGGACGGATCGCAGACCACTGCCGCGCGGCCGTGCTCGAAGCGTGCGCAGCGATCGACACCCTGACGGCGCTCACCACCGACCCATAGCTCGCGCGAGAGGTACCACACGGGTACATCAGCTGCACAACGGCCGTCTCGCCCCGTCACGGCGCCGGCTCCACAACCTGCCCATTTGCAGGTACATTTAGGTCAGTCGTGACCGCGCTTGTCCCGCAGTTCCGGTCCCTGGAGACCATGGTTAGGAAGGGGTCATCGGTTCGAGTCCGATGGAGGGCTTGGGCGATTACCAGGGCTTGTGTCTCGCAGCCCGCGCGAGCGCTCCGAAGAAAAGGTACGAAACGGGCACGTCCTGTAGACGTTTCGCCCGTTCGCCGCGCTGTGTTCCGCGTCGCTGAAGGGGGCCAGCCTTGGCCTGATCGCCTCTTTGAAGGCGTGAGCATCGATGACCACGAGGCGGCGTTCCTGCGGGTTTCTGAGGCCGCCGCGCTGGCCGGGCTGTCGACGCGCGCGATCTACCGGGCGATCGAACGTGGTGAGCTGCGCGCCGCGCGCCCTGTGCTCGCGCCTGCGGATCCCGCGGGCGGCGTTCGAGGAGTGGATCGAGCACTGCGCGGTGCAGCCCGCCGACCGCCCGATTGCGTACCCGCCGGTACCCTCGCCGGCCGCCGGGAGCTTCCGAGTGCTGCTCGCGCGCCGCGAGGAGTCGTCGCCGGGAGCATCGAACGCCTCGAGCGCAACGACGGCAAGGTGGTCTGGCGGGTGCGCTGGCGCCAGGCCGGGCGCAACCGCTCGAAGGTGCTCGGCCGCAAGCGCGACGCCGAGGCCTTCGACGCCGAGCTGCGACGCCGCAAGCGGACCGGCGAGATCGCCATGCTCGCGCCGACGCGACGGTCGAGATCCGGCCGCTCGCCCGCTACGACCAGTTGATCGCATGAGCCGCCCGAGCACCGAGCTGACGCACCTGTTTCGTCAGCTCAAGGCGCCCGCCGCGGCCCGCGCGCTACCGAAGCTCGCCGACAGGGCGCGCGCCGAGGAGTGGTCCTATGAGCAGTTCGCGGCGGTCTTGTTGAAGACCGAGACCGACAGCCGCGACAGCCACGGCGGCCAGGCCCGCATCAAGGCCGCGCGGTTCCCGGCGCGCAAGACGCTGGAGGAGTTCGACGTCGCGTTTCAGACCTCGGTCCGCCGCGACAGCGTGCTGCACCTCGGCCAACTGGACTTCCTCGCCGGCAAAGAGAACGTCGTCCTGCTCGGCCCGCCCGGCACCGGCAAACGCACTCTCGATCGCCCTGGGGATCTGCGCCTGCCTCGCCGGACACCGCGCGCTGTTCAGAACAGCGACCGAGTGGGTCGCGCCCCTGGCCGACGCCCAACGCCACGGCCGCCTCGACGCAGAGCTCGACAAGCTGCAACGCGTCCCGCTGCTGATCGTCGACGAGGTCGGCTACATCCCGTTCGATCCGCAGGCCGCGAACCTCATGTTCATGCTCGTCTCCAGACGCTACGAACGCGCCTCGACGATCGTCACCAGCAACAAGCCGTTCAGCGCTTGGGGCGACATCTTCGGCGACGAAGTCACCGCCGCCGCGATGATCGACCGCCTCGTTCACCACGCCGAGATCCTCGCGCTCAAAGGCGACAGCTCCCGCCTCAAAGACCGCGACCTCGCCCGCACACCGCCGCTCGAAAACTGACCCCCCGGCCGCACGACGCGCGCGCCGACGCCGCTCCGCCTCGGCCTCGGCCTTCGGCTCCGCAGCGCCGGCGGAAACCTCGGCAAGTGGCCGAGTTTTCGACCGGCGCTACCGGCCTAGATTACGGTGACACTGAACCGGCCTTGACAGTTGTTCCGGTTTCACGCGAATGGAGCAGTCGCGCGACGCTGCGCGGCGCGAGCACTCGTCGAGCAGAGCAGGGGCTACCCGGCGCCCGGGACGCTCGCCGCCAGGCTCATAGACCGCGAAGCGACGAAGCGCGTTCCGTGCCCCCTTGACTCCATGGCATGCGTGATCGACCTTCGGGGTTTCCTTCTTGGCGCGTTCGTAGTAGTAAGAACCCCTGACACAACGCGTGAGGAGGACAGCGATGGCGACGCCGGACTTGGGGCAGCTCCGCGAGCAGGTGCAGGGGGAGGTGGTCACCGCCGAGGACGGCGCCTACGAGGAGGCCCGCCGGGTGTACAACGCGATGATCGACCGGCGTCCGCGCGTCATCGTCCGGTGTGCCGGATCCGACGATGTCGTGACGGCGGTGAACTTCGCCCGGGAGAGCGAGCTTGACCTTGCGGTGCGCGGGGGCTCGCACAGCGTCCCGGGCTTCGGCACCGCCGACGAGGCAGTCGTGATCGATCTGTCTCGGATGCAAGCCGTCGATGTCGATGTGGGCGCGAGCACGGCGCGGGCTCAGGGCGGAGCGACCTGGGGCGCCTTCAACGATGCGACCCATGCCCACGGCCTGGCGACCACGGGGGGCATCATCTCCACGACCGGCATCGGGGGGCTCACGCTCGGCGGCGGGATCGGGTACCTCAGTCGCGGCTTTGGCCTGTCCTGCGACAACCTGCTCTCGGCCGAGGTCGTTACCGCTGATGGCCGGATCCTGAGCGTCAGCGACCGGGAGAACGAGGACTTGTTCTGGGCCATTCGCGGCGGTGGGGGCAACTTCGGCGTTGCCACCTCGCTGGAGTACCGGTTGCATCCGGTCCGCGAGATCTACGGCGGCCCGATGCTCTACGAGCTGGGCGACGCCGCCACCGTGCTGAAGTTCTACCGCGAGTTCATCCAGGACGCGCCGGAGGAGTTCGGCGGCTTCCCGGCCTGGCAGATCGCCCCGCCGTTGCCGTTCATCCCGGAGGACCGGCATGGCGACACGTTCCTCGTCTTCGTGGCCTGTTGGGCGGGCCCTGTCGAGGAGGGTGAGGCTGCCCTCCAACCCTTCCGTGAGGTGGCACCGGTCGTCGCAGAGGGACTTGGGGTGATGCCGTACCCGGCGCTCAACAGCGCGTTCGACGCCCTTGTACCCCCCGGCCTGCAGCACTATTGGAAGGCAAACTTCGTCAAGGAGCTGACGGACGAGGCCATCGCCGCGCATCTCGAGCACGGGCCGAAGGTGCCGGTCGTCAACTCGACGGTGCACATCTACCCGATCAACGGCGCGTGCCATCGCGTCGGCCCCGAGGATACGGCGTTTGCGTACCGGGACGCGACCTTCGCCACGGTGATCGCCGGCATGTGGCCCGACCCCACGCAGAACGAGGCCAACATCGCCTGGGTGCGCGACTTCTACGACGCCACCGCGCCACATTCTGAGGAGGGCGGCTACGTCAACTTCATGGCAGAGGACGACCAGGACAGGATCAAAGCGAACTACAGGCAGAACTACGACCGCCTGGTCGACGTCAAGCGAAAGTACGACCCGGACAACCTGTTTCACCTCAACCAGAACATCAGGCCGTAGGCTTACCGCGTTCTTCGCCACCGCTGCTTCGGACGACTGCAGCACTCCGCGGCGCGCTGGCAAGAGCGCTCATATGCGCGCAGAACGGGTACCAGCGCTGCTCGCCGACGGGGCACTCCGTGCAGGCGAATGTAGGGCGCGCGCCGAGGACTAGACGCGCCCGACGACGCACCAGGCGCGTGCCGTCAGCTCGAATGCGCCGGTGGGACGCCCGAGCGTCGTGGTCGAGCCGACCACGGTCAGCGCGGCCTACGACAGCTTCCACGACCTGTGGGCGCCGCTGCCGGAGGGAATCGGCCCGGCGGGCGCCTACACCGCGTCGCTCGACAAGCAGGGCCGACGGGCGCTGCGGAACGCCCTCCACCGCCGGCGCAAAGGAGCGGCGGACGCAACGCGCTGCTTTCGTCGAGAAGCGAAACTGTCGGCGCGGCTGACGAGAAGTCAGTCGGGCGTCGTTGTCTTCGCTGCCGCGCGGTGCTGTGGGACGCCCGCACTGATGGGGGCGCCCGAGCTCGTGCAGCGCTTACAAACTGCTGAGCAATCAGCACTATCGGGGCTTCGTGAGGACGTCGTGAGACCCATACCGCGATCGGGTTGATGGCGCAACTCCGTCGCGGTGGCGGCGGCCGCGGTGACGCTCGCCCGAGCGCCTCGTCCACGATCTTGGGCCTACACGCTGCGCAGGTCCAGCGGCATTGGCGCGTCCGCCGGCAGCTCCGGCGGCAATGCCCCGGCGCGGGCGACCGTGCGCGCCGCGACGACCGCGGCGAAGCGCGCCGCCTCGACGACGAGGCCGTCGCGCACGAGATCGTCGCGGCCGAGGCCGTGCGAGCTCCACCACGCAAGGAAGCCGCCGCTGAACGCGTCGCCGGCGCCGATGGTGTCGACGACGTCGACCCCCACCGCCGCGACGGGCGTGTCGCCGCGCGGCGAGACGATCGTCGCGCCCGCCGGACCATGGGTGAGCAGGACGACCTTCGGGCCGTAGTCCATCAGCGCGCGCGCGGCCTCCAGCGCCGTTCGGTCGGGATCCAGCCACGCGACGTCCTCCTCGCTGACCTTCACGAGATCGGCCATCTGCAGGATGTGCTCGAGGCGCCCGCGGTAGACGTCGGGAGCGTCGATGACCCACGGGCGGCAGTTCGGATCCACGACGACCATCGTGCGGCCGGCGAGCCGCCCGACGACCGCCTCGAGCGCGGCGGCCAGCGGCTCGAACACGAGCCCGAGCGTGCCGACGTGCAGCGCCGCGACCTCGCGTGGCAACGCGGCCAGCGCCGCGGCCGGGGTGAGGCCCGGCGCCGCGGTGCCCGCGGCATAGAAGCTGTAGCTCGCGACGCCGTCGGCGTCGAGGCTCGCGAGCGCGAGCGTCGTCGACGCGTCGGTGCGCAGCGTCGTCGACACGTCGACGCCGTCGGCGACGAGCATCCGCTCGTGCGTCGCGCCGAGCCGGTCGGTCGACAAACGACCGAGGTAGGCGACCGGCTGGCGCAGGCGCCCGATCGTGCGCGCGGTGTTGAAGGGACCGCCGCCGGGATGCCCGCAGACGCTGCCGTCGGCATGCGCGACGAGGTCGTACAGCGCCTCCCCGCCGACGAGGATCGGCGCGCTCATGGCGTGCCCGCCGGCGCGACCTCGCCCGAGCCGCGCGCGATGAGCGTCGGCGCCAACACGATCTGCCTTGACGGGCCGTCGAAGCCATCCAGGCGCGCGAACAGCAGCTCGGCGGCGGCGCGGCCCAGCCCCGCCGGGTCCTGCGCGAGCACCGTCAGGCCGGGCTTGACCACGTCGCCGAGCACGACGTCGTCGAAGCCGACGAGGGCGACCGATCGCGCCTGGCCGAGATCGTGGATCGCGCGCACGGCGTCGATCGTGATGAGGTTCTGGCTCGTGAAGATGGCGGTCGGCGGATCCTGCCCGAGCAGCAGCTCGCGCGTCGCGTCGTAGGCGTCGGCGGCGCGTGTCGCGGTGTGCCGCACGAGCGCGGGATCGAGCGCCAGGCCGTGGCGGGCGAGCGCGGCCTCGAAGCCGCGCAGGCGCTCGCCCGCGGTGTAGAGCGCGGGGCGATCGCCGAGGAAGCCGATCCGCCGGTGGCCGGCCGCGACGAGATGGTCGACCGCCGCCGACGCCCCGCCGGCGTTGTCGGTGAGGACGGCGTCGGCGTCGATGAAGCGCCCGGGGCGGTCGACGAACACGAGCGCCATGCCCGCCTCGCGGTCGCGCAGCAGGTAGCTGTGGTCGCCGCCCGCCGGCGCGATGATGAGCCCGTCGACGCCGCGGGCGGCGAACGCCTCCGCCAGCAGCCGCTCGCGGTCCGCGAGCTCGTCGGAGCTGCCGGCGAGCGTCAGCACGCCGCGCTCGCGCGCCACGTCCTCGATGCCGCGCTGGACGACCGAGAAGAACGGGTTGGCGACGTCCTCGACGATGACGCCGATGCTCGCCGACAACCCGTCGTTGCGGCGCAGGGCACTGGCGGTCGTGTTGTGGCGGTAGCCGAGCACGTCGACGGCCCGGCGCACGCGCTCGACGAGGTCGGCGCGGACCGCGGGGTCCTCGTTGACGACGCGCGAGACCGTGCTGAGGCTCACGCCGGCGAGCGCCGCGACCTGCTTCATCGTGGCGCGCCGCGTGTCGCGCGAGCGCGGCGCAACCGCCGCCTGAGAAATCGTTTCGCTGTCCGGCCGATCCATCTGGTCCCTTGTCCTCGTTGGTTCCTGGAACCGTACCGCCGGTGTCAAGAAAACGTTTTCTTGACACGATCAGACTCGCGGCGTATCTTCGTGACATCGCAAGACAACGTTCTCTCGACCGGGAGGTAGCCGGCGCCGGGGGGTTATCGGGTGGAGGAGGTCGAGGGTCATATGAGCAAGGGTCAGGTCAAGTTCTCGCTGTCGCTGGTGGCGGTGATTGCGCTGATCGCGGTTGTCGTCGGAGTTGTCGCCGGGCGGGCATCCGGCGGGTCGGACAGCGGTGGCGGCGGAGGCGGCGCGGGCGGGGCCGCGGCGGGCAAGAAGGTCGACGTCATCATCAAGGCGTCGGACTCGTCGTTCTGGCAGACGATGCTCGCCGGGTCCGCCAAGTCGGCCAAGGACTACGGGCTGAAGGTCGGCCTCTTCGGACCGACGTCGGAGACCGACGTCAACCAGCAGGTGCAGCTCATCGAGAACTCGATATCGCGCGGCGCCGACGCGATCGTTCTCGCCCCGAACTCCAGCGAGGCGCTGAACTCCGCGATCAAGCGCGCCCGCGACGGCGGCATCAAGGTCGTCACCGTCGACACGGCCGTCACGACAGCGTCCGACGGCTTCATCGGCACCGACAACGTCAAGGCGGGCGAGCAGGCGGGCCAGACGCTGTGTCAGCTCGTCAAGGACCAGGGCAAGAGCTCGGGCGTCGTGCTGATCGAGTCCTCGGTTGCCGGCGTGCAGACGATCAAGGACCGCGACACCGGCTTCAAGCGCGGCCTCGCGGCGAGCTGCCCCGGCGTCAAGGTCGGCGCTCAGCGCTTCAACAACAACGACATCAATACCGCCGCCAGCCAGGTCAACGACGTGCTGACGGCCAACTCCAGCGTCGTGGGGATCTTTGCCGACAACAACACGTCGGGCGTCGGCGCCGCACGAGCGATCAAGGACAACAAGGTCGCCGACAAGATTCCCGTCGTCGCCTTCGACACCGACCCGCAGGAGAACGCGGCGCTGGCCGACGGCTCGATCGACGCGCTCGTCGTCCAGAACCCGTACTTCTTCGGCTACCAGGGCGTCATCGAGGCGGGCATGGCGTCGGTCGGCTCGCTGCCGCCGCCGCGGCTGGATCCGGGCGCCGTCGTCGCGACAACCAAGAACGCCAAGGACCCGACGGTCGCCCCGCTGCTGAACCCGCCGACGACGAAGGCCTCGGGCTGATGCCGACCGCCACGACACCGCGACCCCAGCCGACCCCGCCGGCCTCCAAGCCGGTCGTGGTCGCGCTGAAGGGCGCCACGAAGGCCTACGGACCCAACAAGGCGCTGACCGACGTCGACCTCGAGCTGCGCGCCGGCGAGGTGATGTGCCTCGCCGGGGAGAACGGCGCCGGCAAGAGCACGCTGATCAAGATCCTCACCGGCGCGATCGTGCGCGACGGCGGCGACTACCACGTCGACGGCGAGGATCTCGGAGGCGCGCCGAGCCCGACACGGGCGAGGGAGGCCGGCATCGGCGTGGTCTACCAGGAGCTCAGCCTGCTCCCGGACCTGTCCGTCGGCGAGAACATGATGATGAGCCGCCTGCCGGCCGTGCGCGGCGTGACCCGCCCGCGCGAGCTGCGCAAGGAGGCCAAGTCGATGCTCGAGCGCGTTGACCTTGACTGGCTGGATCCCGACGTGCAGGTCGCGACGCTGCCGCTCGCCCAGCAGCAGCTCGTCGAGATCGCGAAGGTGCTCGGCGAGAAGCCGCGGGTCCTGATCTTCGACGAGCCGACGACGGCGCTGTCGGAGACCGAGACGAAGGCCCTGCTGGCCCGCATCAAGGCGCTGCGCGACGAGGGCCACGCGATCATGTACGTCAGCCATCACCTCGAGGAGATGTTCGAGATCGGCGACCGCGTGACGATCCTGCGCGACGGCTGCCTCGTGACGACCGCGCCGATGGCGCAGTTCGACCACGACAGTCTCATCGGGTCGATGGTCGGGCGCAAGATCGAGTCGCTGTACCCGTCGACGGATCGCCAGATCGGCGAGGTCCGGATGAAGGTCTCCGGGCTGCTGCCGGCGGGCGTCACGCAGCCGATCTCCTTCGAGGTGCGTGCCGGTGAGATCCTCGGCATCGCGGGCCTGCTGGGGTCCGGGCGCAGCGAGCTGCTGCGCGCGATCTTCGGCGCCGACGGCTGCGAGGGCGGCACGATCCACATCGATGGCACCGAGCTGCGTTGCGGCGATCCGCGGCGCGCGGTGCGGGCGGGGCTCGGGCTGCTGACCGAGGACCGCAAGCGCCTCGGCCTGCTGCTCGAGCTCACGATCCGCGAGAACGCCTCGATCGCGGACCTCGACGAGATCTCGAGCTTCACGCTCGTCGATCGCAAGCAGGAGCGCGGCATCGTCGACAAGTACCTCGGAGGGCTGCGCCTGCGCGCCGCCTCCTGGGAGCAGCCAGTGTCGTCGCTGTCGGGCGGAAACCAGCAAAAGGTGCTGCTCGCACGCTGGCTGGCGACGAAGGCCAAGGTGCTGCTGTTCGACGAGCCCACCAAGGGCGTCGACGTCGGCGCCAAGGCCGAGATCTACAAGGTCATCGGCGACCTCGCCGTCGAAGGGCTCGGCGTGATCGTCGTGTCCTCCTACCTGCCCGAGGTGCTCGGGCTGGCCGACCGGGTGCTCGTGATGCGCGAGGGCTCCGTCGCGGGCGAGCTGTCGGCGGAGGGCGCGACGGAGGAGGACGTGCTGCGGCTCGCGAGCATCGGGGTCTCGGCGACGGAGGAACCCACGACGTCAGAGGAGACGGAATCATGAGCCCCCAGAGCAAGAAGCCCGGCGAGCCCGCTGCGGCGGGCGCCGGAGCCGGCGGCACGCCGGCCGCGCCGGCGATCGCCGAGGAGCGCGTCCTGACGTTCGGCGACGTCTTCGGTCGCGACGCGGGCGGGCTGATCGTCCTGCTGATCCTGTTCGGGGCGCTGACGCTCTTCTCGAACGAGTTTCTCACCGGCAACAACATGGCGAACCTCGCCCGCCAGGTGGCGGTCTTCGGGATCATCGCCGTCGGGCAGCTGCTGATCATCCTGACGGCCGGCATCGACCTGTCGGTCGGCTCGGTCCTCGGCCTGACCGGCTGCATCACGGCCGAGCTGCTCGTCCACGGGACGCCGGTCGGGATCGCGATCATCGGCGGCCTCGCGGCCGGCGCCGCGATCGGCGTGTTCAACGGCGTGCTCGTCGCCTACGGCAAGCTGCCTCCGTTCATCGTGACGCTCGGCATGCTCGGGATCGCGCGAGGAGCGGTGCTCGTGCTGACGGATGCGAGCACGGTCCAGCCATTGCCCGACTCGTTCGGCACGATCGCCAATGGCGACTTCGTCGGGCTGCCGAACCTCCTGTGGATGTTCGTCGCGGTCGTCGTCGTGACGGCGTTCGTCCTGCGGCGCACGGTCTTCGGGCGCTACATCTACGCGGTCGGCTCGAACCCGGAGTCGGCGCGGCTCGCCGGCGTGCCGGTGACGCGCGTGCTCGTCGCGGTGTACGCGATCGGCGGGCTGCTCGCCGCGGTCGGCGGGGTGCTGTTCACCTCGCGCCTGAACGCCGGCATCCCGACCGCCGGCACGGGCTACGAACTGAACGCGATCGCCGCCTGCGTCATCGGCGGGGCGAGCCTGTTCGGCGCAAAGGGCGGCGCCTACGGCGCCGCGGCCGGCGCACTGATCGTCGGCACGCTGAACAACGGCGGCAACCTGCTGAACATCAACTCGTTTTACCTGCAGATCATCATCGGGGCGCTGATCCTCATCGCCGTGGCCTTCGACCAGTTCCAGGGACGGCGGGCGCGCGGCGGCTGAAGCCTGCCCCGGCGCGGCCGGGGACGACGTCGTCGCGGAGGGGCGGAGCAGCGTGCTCCGCCCCTCTCTCGCGTGCTCGGTGGCCGCAGCCATGCCGGGAGCCGGTTCAGCGCGGGAACATGCCGCGGCTGACGACCGAGAAATGGCCGGCGATCCAGCGTTGCGAGGTCGGCCGGCGTACTGTTGCAGCGCAGCGTCCGCGAGCGCGGCTGCGGCGCAGGCCGTGACGCCTCGGGTCACCGCAGCCCCGGTCATCCAGCGACTGCCCCGCGTTCGGGACGGTGAACCCTTGGAAGGTGCCGCTGCCATCAATCGAGGGCGCGCCCGGACCGACGCACGCTCCGGGGAGTCCCGAGGCGGTACACGAGCGCTTGAAGCGCGGGTTCGGCGAGCCGATCGCGGACGAGTCGCTCTACACGGACGCCGCCAAGCGGATGCGATTCCACGCGAGAGATGCGGGCGTTCATCGCGGACGGCGGCATACGATCGGATGCGCTGTGGCTGCTCAAGGCACAACCGACCGACAACGTCGCGCTCGAACGAGCCTTGCGCTGCGACTGCAGCGCGATCGCCTGACGCCGCCGTTCGCACTGAGAACGCGCAGGAGAGGGGCAGACGGCCGCTTCTAGCGCATTGCGGGTGCGGGCTGATCAGCGCCGACACAACGGCGCTGATCAACGTCGACATGCAGCACTGCTTCGTCGAGGCCAGCCCGCTCGCATCGCCCGCTGGACCTGCCACGCTGGAGCGCATCGACCAGCTTGCCGGCACATGTCGCGACGCGGGCATCCTCGTCGTGCACACCCGCGGCTGGATGCGTCCGGACGGATCGAATCTCGGCGTCATGGGACAGCTCGTCCCGCCGTTCATCGTCGAGCTCTACACCGAGGGCGCACCGAGCGCCGAGCTGCACGAATCGCTCGTCGTCGACGACCGCGACGTCATTCTCAGCACGCCGCGATACGGCGCCTTCCACGGCAGCCAGGCGACCCGTCGGTGGTGAGCGCCGACCGATCCGGGAACGTGATCCACATCGCCGACCGGCAGCTCTCGAGCTTGCCAGGCGCGCCGACCGTACGCTCGAGCTGGTACCGACGATGGGGGATCTCGTCATCAGAGGAGCGCCGTTGTTCCGCGTCCGCGGCGACGCTCGTGGGCTTGACCGAGGCGGGGTGCGAAGACTCGTCGCTCTGGGCGACGAGCGAACCCACGATGGCGACCCTGCCTACGGATTCCGGAAGCTCGTCGACGTGGCCCAACGCGCGCTGGGCAGCGCGCAGAACGATGCCACCACCGCCGTGCAGGTGATCAATCGGCTTCATGACTGCCTTCGTCAGCTCGCCCCGCGGCCGTTTCCCTCGGCCGAACACGTGGATGACATCGGCCGGCTGCGACTCGTGATCCGCTCGCTGGACTGGGACGGATACGTCCGCCTCGCGTTCGACGAGATCAGGCTGGCCGCTGGTCCCTATCCGCAGGCAACCCGCCGGCTTCAGGCGGCGCTGCAGGACCTACACGCGGTCGCACCGCCGGAGCGCAGGGCGCCGCTCGAACGGCAGCTGCGACTGCTCGAACAGACGGTCGAGCACGAACTCGACAGCCGCGATGACATCCGCGCGGCCCTCACGCCCGAAGCGCAGGGAATCGGTTCAGGCGTCGACGTCGTGCTCGACGGGTCGGCGCTCAGCCGGGACTGACGGATCAGTCGCATTGGACTGGACGCCGGCGTTCATCTGGTTCGTCGTCGCGCCGCGTCGGGTAGGCGTAGGTGCAACGACTTTGCCAGGAGGCAGCTCCATGACCCATCCGCGCGCGCTCGTGACGGCCGTCGCAGCGCTTGTCATCTTCGCCTTCGCGGCGCCCGGCGCGAGCGCCGCGCCGACGTTCGCCCCCGCCTCGTCGGCGACCGTCAGGCCCGGCGTCATGACCCATACCGCCGGCGCCCAGTGCACCGCGAACTTCGTCTTCTTCGACGGCAGCGATGCGCTCTACCTCGGCCAGGCGGCTCATTGCTCGGGCACCGGCGCGAGCACCGACACGAACGGCTGCACGGCCAAGTCGCTGCCCCTCGGCACGCCCGTGCAGGTCGACGGCGCGACGCGCCCGGGGACGCTCGTCTACAACAGCTGGCTGCAGATGCAGGCGCTCGGCGAGCAGGACCCGGACACCTGCGCCTACAACGACCTCGCGCTGATCAGGCTCGACCCTGCCGATTACGCCGTCACGAACCCGACGATCCCGTTCTGGGGCGGCCCGACCGGGCTGACGACCACGGTGCCCACCGCAGCGACCGTGCTGAGCTACGGGAACTCCTCCCTGCGTGGCGGCCTGGAGCTCCTCAAGCCCAAGCAGGGCAAGAGCCTCGGGCAGGCCAACGGCGGCTGGAACCATACGGTCCTCACGGTCACCCCCGGCATCCCCGGCGACTCCGGCAGCGCGTTCATCGACGCGCAGGGCCGGGCCTTCGGCGTGCTCAGCACGCTGCAGGTCCTGCCGATCCCGGGCGGCAACGGCGTCGGCGACCTCAGCCGCGAGCTCGCCTACGCGAACCTGCACGCCGGCCTCGGCGTCCAGCTCGCGAACGGCACCGAGCCCTTCCGCGGGCCGCTGCTGCCGCTGTAGCGCGGGAGCCGCGGCGCGGGAGGTAGGGTCCCGCCTCGTGGCTGACCGTCGGCAGGCCCGAACGAGCCACGCGCTCGCCACGCTCGTCGTCGTCGCGTTGCTCGCGGCGGCCACGCTCGTGGCCGCCGCCGGCGCCGCGGTCCTCAGCGGCGGCAACCGCGCCGACACGATCACGGGCACCGCCGCGAAGGACCGCATCCGCGGCGGCGGCTCGCGCGACACCCTGCGGGGCCTGGGCGGCAACGACCTGCTCAGCGGCGGCAACGCGTCGGACACCCTGCTCGGCGGCGCTGACGACGACCAGCTCGACGGCGGCTCGGGCAACGACAAGCTCGTCGGCGAGGACGGCAACGACCTCCTCTACGGCTTCACCGGCAACGACCGCCTCGACGGCGGTCCGGGCAACGACCGCCTCGACGGCTTCGACGGCGACGACACCCTGCGCGGCCGCGAGGGCAACGACTTCCTGGGCGAGTCGCGCTTCGGCGACGACCGGCTGCTCGACGGCGGCGACGGCGACGACGTGATCATCGGCAACGCCGGCGCCGACCGCCACATGCTCGGCGGCGACGGCAGCGACCTGATCTCCGGCGGAACGGGCGGCGACGGGATCGACGGCGGCGCGGGCGCCGACGTCATCCTGCCCGGCTCGGGCCAGTCCAACGGGCGCCGCACGCTCGGCGGCGCGGGCGACGACGTCATCGTCGACGTCGGCTCGGGCGACATCGACGGGGGCGACGGCGCCGACGCGCTGTGGATGCGCCGGGACGCGCTCGGCACGCGGATGTTCGGCGGCGCCGGGAACGACACGTTCTACGTCGGCGCGTCGGCCAAGACCGTCGACTGCGGGGCGGGCAGCGACCGCGTGATCCTCTCCGACGTCGCCGACCGGACGATCAGGGCCCGCGGCTCGCGCACGCGCTTCGCCGGCTGCGAGCGCACCGAGACGGGCGCCGACCTCGCGAACGCGCCGACGCTCACGAGCGAGCTGCCGCGCTGGCGCGACGTCGGCGTGCCGATCGACGCCCAGACGGTCGCGAAGGCGCTCGGCTACGAGCGCCTGTCCAAGTGCGACCTGGCCCGCCGGCGCTGCCCGCCGCGACGGCGCGCACAGCGCGTGCTCGGCACCGCGCGCGCCGACGACATCGCCGGCGGCGGCGGCGCGGACCTGCTGGAGGGCCGCGGCGGCAGCGATCGCCTCTCGGGCGACAGCGGCGACGACATCCTCTTCGGCCGCACGGGCGACGACCGCCTCGCCGGCGGCGACGGCGACGACGAGCTCGAGGGCGGTCGCGGCGACGACGTCCTGCGCGGCGGCCGCGGCCGCGACCAGCTCAACGGCGGGTTCGGCCGCGACCGGCTCTCCGGCGGCCCCGGGGCCGACACGATCCGCAGCGTCGGCGGCAACGCGGACGTGATCGACTGCGGGCCGGGGACCGATCGCGTCGAGAAGGACTCGCGCGACCGGACCCGCAACTGCGAGATCGTCCTGTAGGCGAACGCCGCCGCGGCGCGGCCTACGGATCGGCGAGCGCGCTGTCCTTGATCGGCGCGTCGTCGGGGTACAGCCGCCCGCCGGCGACCGGCAGGTCGATCCGGGTGCCGTCGCCGCCCCCCGTGAACACGGTGACGTGCGGGTCGACGGTGAACAGCGGCAGCTTGTCGCCATCGGAGGTCGTCACGCGCAGCACGATCCGGTCGCCGGGGTGCACGTGCTGGGAGACGAAGTAGCACGGGGGCGCGAGCTGCATGCGCTCGCCCGCGCGGACCGGCGTGATGTGGTCATAGCCGCCGCGCAGCTGCGGGTTCATCGCGCACTGCGAGATCCGCCGCAGCGCGCCGTGGTGCGAGGAGTACAGCGTCGCGATGAGGTTCAGCGGGGCGAGCGTGACGGAGGCCGCGAGCGTGAGTCGCGGCAGCCCGAGGAGGATCGTGTCCTGCTCGAACGGCGCGGAGCTGAACGTCACGCCGCCGGTCGGCTGGCCGAGGAACCCGAGCGGGTCGCCGACGAAGGAGGGCGCGCCCGTCGCGGCCGCGCCGCGGGCAAGCGAGCCGCCCGCCGAGGCGCGGAGCGTGAGCGTGCCCGAGACGGTCGGCGGCCAGGATCGCGCGGTGTAGATCTCGTCGCGCGCCGGGATCGCCTCGGTCACCGTCGGCTGGTCGTTCATGAAGATCTCGACGCGCGGCCCCGTCGCCACGTGGCGGAGCAGCAGCCGGCGGTCGAACCAGGCGTGGATCGCGCTCGCCCACTGCGCGCCGCGCCGGTTGGGGCAGCAGCCGATCCCGTGGTCCCATTGCCCGATCCAGACCTTGTCCTGGGGCTTGCGCCCGCGGTCGAAGAGCCAGTGCAGGTTGGCGATCCGAGCGGCCTGGTCGTTCTCGCCATGGATGACGAACACGCTGCCGTCGAATGCCGCCGCGGCCTTCGACGCGTCGCGCGCCTGGTGGTAGGCCGTGTTGACCCCGGCGAGCTGCTCCCCGCTGGACAGCGAGCTGTCCTTCAGGCCGCAGCCGATCTGAAAGAGGTCCTGGCCGGTGTGCTCGCCCGTCTGGCCGCCGAGCACGGGGAGCTCGATCGAGACCGGCAGCTCACGCTGCAGCGCGAGCTGCTGGTAGGCCTCGATCGGTCCGAGGTACTGGGCGTTGTACGGCACGCCCATCTGCCACTGGTGGTCGTAGATCGCCGGCAGCCCGGCGCTCGGCACGATCGTGACGAGGCCCTTCGGCTTGAGCGCCGTCGCCATGATCGGCGTCGAGCCGACGTAGGAGTGCCCGATCATCCCCACCCGGCCGTTGGACCACTGCTGGCCGGCCGACCACTCGACGACGTCGTGCAGATCGGACTGGTCCTCGGGGCCGAGCGTGTTCAGGCACCCCGACGACAGCCCGGTGCCGCGCATGTCCATGAAGACGACGGCGTAGCCGCGCTTGGCGAAGAAGCCCGAGAGCCCGACGAGCTTTCCGTCCTTCCCTGCGACCGGGATCATGCGCTCGCCCGTGCGGTCATAGAGCGTGCCGTGGTACGGGCTGGCCTCGAGGATCACGCCGAGGCTCTTCGCGCCCTTGGGCTTGACGATCTCGAGGTGGATGCGCGTGCCGTCCCCGACGACGAGCTCGTGCGTCGTGCGCTCGATGTCGGTGAAGGTCGGCTGGGAGAGCCCCTTGATGGCGGTGTAGTCGATCGGCGCCTGCGGCGCGCGCGCGCCGAGCTTGCGCTTGCTCGCCTTCATCGCGGTCGCGCTCTTGCGCTTCGGGGTCGCGGCGCCCGCGGGCAGCGCGACGCTGCCGAGACCGAACGCGGCGACCAGGGTGGCCGCGAGAACGCTGCGCACCCTCACCGGCGCGATGCTAACGGCGCCGCCGCCCGCGCGCCGCAGCACCCGCGAGCGGTGAGAGGATGCATCCAGATGATCTTCCGCCAGCTCACCCACGACGACCTCGGCTGCGCGAGCTACCTCATCGGCGACGAGGACGCGGGGGTCGCCGCCGTCGTCGACCCGCGGCTGGACATCGACGAGTACCTGCGCCTCGCGCGCTACCTCGGCGTGCGGATCGAGCACATCGTCGAGACGCACAACCACGCCGACCACGTCTCGGGTCACGGCCGGCTGGCGGCCGCGACGGGGGCGACGATCCACATCCATCGCGACGCCGTGGCCGACTACGAGCACGAGCCCCTGCAGGACGGGTGGGAGCTCGCGCTCGGATCCCTGACGGTACGCGCCCTGCATACGCCCGGCCACCGCCCCGAGCACACGGCCTTCGCGCTGATCGACACCGCCCGCGGCCCCGAGGCCTGGGCGGTCCTCTCCGGCGACAGCCTCTTCGTCGGCGACATCGCGCGCCCCGACCTCGCCGTCGACAGAGAAGAGGGCGCGCGCGGCATCTTCGCCTCGATCAACGCCAAGCTGCTGACGCTGCCCGACACCTGCGAGGTCTGGCCCGGGCACATCGGCGGGTCGCTGTGCGGCGGCCCCGGGATGGACCTCAAGGTCTCCTCGACGATCGGCTACGAGCGCGCGCACCAGCCGCTGCTGCAGATCGCCGCGGAGGACGAGTTCGTGCGCCGCGCGATCGCGGCGCTGCCGCCCCAGCCGCCGAACCTCGAGAACATCGTCGCCCTCAACCGCGGTCCCCTCGTCAGCGAGCGCATCGACGCGCCGCCGCTGGACCCGCGCCAGGTGCAGCAGGCGCAGGCCGACAGGGCGCTCGTCGTCGACGTCCGCACCGAGCTGCAGTTCGACGAGGCCCACATCCCCGGCGCCGTGTGCCTCACGTCGCGCCGGGCCGGCTTCGGCTCCAAGCTCGCGTGGCTCGCCGGCCCTGCGCAGCCCCTGGTGCTCGTCGGCGACGACGACGCCGATGCGCTGCAGGCCGCGACGCTCGCCGGGTCGGTCGGGCTGCGCGCCGTCGACGGCTACCTCGCCGGCGGGATGAGCGCCTGGCGCCAGGACGACCTCGATGTGCAGCGCGTGGCGCGGATGACCGTGGCCGAGCTCTACGAGTGCTGGCAGGACGAGGCCGCGCGCCCGCAGGTGCTCGACGCCCGCGCGCGTCACGAGTGGGACGCGGGCCACATTCCCGGTTCGGTCCACGTGCCCTATCACGACATCCGCGCCATGCCGGCCGGCATCGACCCCGGCCTGCCGGTCGCCGTCATCTGCGCCTCCGGGCAGCGCGCGGCCGTCGGCGCGAGCCTGCTGCAGCGCTTCGGCGCGAGCGCCGTCATCCACGTCGTCGACGGGGGCGTCCCGCTCTGGCGCAGCGAGGGGCGGCCGATCGACCGCGGCGGGACCTAGTCGCCAGTGATCCTGGCCATCCCGTTCGGCGTGGCCATCGGACTCTCCGTCGGGATGCTCGGCGGCGGCGGTTCGGTGCTCGCCGTCCCCGTCCTCGTCTACGTCCTCTTCACCGTCGCGGCGCTCCCCGGCATCGTCGCGGGCACGCTCGCCGCCGAGACGCTCGGCGGGGCGCTGCTGCTCGCCGCCTTCGCGCTCGTGATGCTCGCCGCGGCGCACGCGCTCCGGCGCCGCGCCGACCGGCACGAGCCCGAGCCGCCGGCAGCTGGGAGAGCGGTGGCGCCTGCCCGCCCCTGCGCATGCCGCGCGACCTCGCCGCCGGCCTGGCGGTCGGCTTCATCACCGGCCTGTTCGGCGTCGGCGGCGGGTTTCTCGTCGTCCCCACGCTCGCGATCGCGCTCGCCTTCACCATGCACACCGCCGTCGGGACGTCGCTCGTCATCACCGTCGCGACGTCGCTGCTGGGGCTCGGCGCGCACCTCCTCGCCGGCCGGCACCTCGATGCCGGAGTCGCGATCGCGATGACGCTCGCCTGCATGTGCGGCGCGCTCGGCGGGGCGGCGGTCGCCGCGCGCCTCTCGCAGCGCGCCGGGCCGGGCGTTCGTTCGCCGGCCTCATTCGTCGTCGCGGGCTGGCTGCTGGTCAGCGTCGTCCTGCTCGGCGGGCCGCCGGGCGGCTGATGGCGCTCACACGAGCGCGGGGCTTCGCTCGAGCTCCAGCAGCGCCCGCTTGCGCTCCAGCCCCCCGATGTAGCCGGTCAGCGCGCCGTCGGCAGCGACGACCCGGTGGCACGCAACGAGGATCGGGACCGGTGTCCGCCCCACGGCCGCGGCGACTGCGCGGACGGCGGCCGGGCGCCCGAGCTCGCGCGCGAGCGCGCCGTAGGAGATCGTCGCGCCGTAGGGGATCGCGCGCAGCCGGTGCCAGACCTCGCGCTGCAGCGGCGTGCCGCCGAGGTCGAGCTCGAGATCGAAGTCGCGTCGCTCGCCCGCGAAGTACTCGCCGAGCTGACGCACGGCGCACGCGAGGAGGTCGGGCGCCGGGGCGATCTCGGGGGCCGCTGCGCCGGGGCCGGCGAACCGCAGCGCGGTGAGCCCTGCGGGGCCGCCGTGCAGCGTGAGCGGTCCGAGCGGGCTGTCATACGTGGTCCAAGGGGAGGAGGTCATGCGGATCAAACGCGCGCCGGAGGCGGTTCGTGAGCCTCACGGTCGTGGCATGGCCGGATCCCGGCGCCCGTCAGACCGGGTCGAGCGCCGGAAGCCCGTCGATGCTGCGCCCGTTGACCTCGGCGCGGCGTCGAGCGAGCGCATCGGCGCCGCCGGTGCGCATCCGCTTGGCGGCCGACAGCGCGTAGTGGTCGCGCTCGCCGTCGACGCTCATGAGCGGCACGCCGTAGCCGCACGAGTCGGCGATCCGCTCGACGTCGACGACGATCACCGCGCGCGTCGACTCTGGCGGCCCGATGCTGGGCTGGCCCTCGACGAGGCTCGCGAAGCGCTCGTCGTCCTCGCCGACGACCTCGCCGGTGCCGTGCAGGCGCAGGATCCGCGGCGGCCCGTCGAAGGCGCAGAGCATCACGACGATGCGCCCGTTCTCGCGCAGGTGGGCGATCGTCTCGGCGCCGCTGCCGCCGACGTCGAGGTAGCAGACCCGGCGCGGGCCGAGCACGCGCAGCGCGCCCGCCGGCCCTTTCGGAGAGACGTTGACGTGGCCCTCGGCGCTCAGCGGCGCGGTGGCGACGAAGAACATCGGCTGCTTTGCGATCCAGGCCGCCCAGCGGTCGTCGATCGCCTCGTACGTGCGGCCCATCAGCAGCCGCTGCCGTCGATGGCGCAGGTCTCTCCGTCCCCGCGGGCGGCGACGGCGATCGGCGGGTTCGCGGCGCGCGCCTGACGCAGGAGCTCGAGCAGCTGCGCGGGCGGATGCGCGCCCGAGGCGCCGATCGCGCGGTCGACGACGAAGAACGGGACGGCGCTGACGCCGAGCGACTGCGCGGTCCGCTCGTCCTCGCGGACCTCCGCGGCGAAGCGCTCGCCGGCGAGCATGGCGCCGACCTCGTCGGCGGGCAGGCCCACCTCGGCTGCGAGCCGGGCGAGGACGTCGTGGTCGCTCACGAGCTCACCCTCGGTGAGATACGCGCGCATGATGCGCTCCTTCATCGCGTCCTGCAGCCCGTGGCCGGCGGCGAGATGCAGCAGCCGATGGGCGTCGAACGTGTTGCCGCCGCGGGTGCGGTCGAAGCGGAACTCGAGGCCCTCGGCGGCAGCCGTCTCGGTCATGCGCGCGTGCATGGCGCGCGCCTCGTCGCGGGTGGTGCCGTACTTCTGCGCGAGGTGGGTCGCAGAGTCGACCGCGCGATCGGCGGGCGCGTACGGATCGAGCTCGAAGCTGCGCCACGTGACCTGCACCTCGTCGCGGTGCTCATAGGAGGCCAGCGCGGCCTCGAAGCGGCGCTTGCCGACGTAGCACCACGGGCAGGCGATGTCCGACCAGATCTCGACGTGCACGGCGCTCCTTTCAGACGGTTGCTCAGACAACCACCTCCGAGATTAGCGCGTCACGCGTGGCGGGTACCGTCCTCGACATGGAGGTCATCGTGATCGTCGCGGTCCTCATCCCGATCATCGCGCTGATCGTCGTCGGGCTGCTGCTCATCAAACGGCTGGGCGCGCGGGCGAGCGCGCTTCGCACCGAGCGCGACCGGCTGGAGGCCGTCGCGGCGGGACACCGCGACATGGCCGACTCGCACGCGAGCACCGCCGCGGAGCTGCAGCCGAAGGCCAAGGCCCATCGCGAGGCCGCGGCCGACCACGCGCAGCGCGCCGAGGAGCTCGAGCAGCGCGTCGAGCGCGAGCGTCGCCACGCGGACTTCCACGGGGAGCGAGCGAGCGAGACCGACAGCGAGCGCGAGAGCATCTGATGATCGCCCTGGCGTACGCGATCATCGGCGCGTTCGTCGCCGCGGCGAATCACTACTTCAGCCACGTCGGATCGACGAAGGGCGTCGTCAACGCGATCATCGCCATTCTCATCTGGCCGCTCGTGCTGATCGGCATCGACATCCGCGTGCACTAGTGCGACAAAGGTCTGGGCGTGGTGTCCCCCCTCGGGCCACGCCCGGTGCGCGAGGCGCGCAGAATCAATCCATAGCGCGCATTTCATCGTGCGCGTAGTCGGACCCCGGCACGTTCCTGTACCACTGCGCCACCGGACCGATGATCCAGCACCTCGGTGCGGGCATGGTCGGCATGCTGCTCGTCAAGCCGCGCCACATGCGCCCGGTCGACAAGGAGCTGTGGATCATGCAGCAGGAGTTCTATCCCGGCCTCGCCGGCAAGGACGCCGACATGGCGACGATGATGAACAAGGCGCCCGATGTCGTGGCCTTCAACGGCTACGCCGACCAGTACAAGAAGCATCCGATCCACGTGCGCCGTGGCGAGCGCGTCCGCGTCTACCTGCTCGACGCCGGGCCCTCGCTGCCGATGCTCTTCCACGTTCTCGGCACCGTGTTCAGCACGACCGACATCGAGGGCCAGATCGGGCACAGCTCGCAGACCGTGAACCTCGGGCCGTCGCAGGGTGGCTACGTCGAGTTCACGCTCAGGCACAAGGGCGCCTACCCGTTCGTCACGCACTCCTTCGCGGACATGATGCGCGGCGGGATGGGCGCGTTCGGGACGCAGGGCGTCCCGGACTCGGCGGCCGGGGCCTTCTGAGGCCACCGGACGTCACGAGATCCTGACGCCATTACGCTGCGGGACTTGACGCCGCGGACATCCGGTCCCGCCGGGCTGACTCGTCGTGACCGCTGTGCGGCGGCGCTGCTCGCGCTCGCGCTCGCCGTCGTGCTCGAGGCCGTCCGCGGGCACGCCGACTGGGGCCCGAGCGAGGGCGTCTACGCGCTGACCTCGCGACTGCTGCTGCACGGCGGCGACCTCTACGGCGGCCTCGTCGCCTCGCAGCCGCCGTGGGTCTACCTCTTCGGGACGATCCCGCTGGCGATCCACGACTCGATCGACGCGCTGCGCCTCGCTTGCGGCCTCCTGCAGGTCCTCACGGGCGTTCTCGCCGGCGAGGTCGTCTGGCGGCTGACGGGCAGCCGGCTCGCGGCGATCGTGGCGATACCGCTCACGATCGTCACGCCGTGGGCGACGCACCAGCACGGGCTGCTGCTGCCCGAGCAGCTCGGCGCGCCGCTGCTGCTCGGCGCCGCGCTGCTCGCCTCGCGCCCGGGCAGCGCGCGCTGGGCGGGCGTGCTGGCGGCGGCGGCCGTCTTCGCGAAGCTGCCGTTCGCGCTGCCGGCCGCGGCGCTCGTCGTGGCGTCGCCCGCGCGGGCGGTCGCCGCACGCTGGGCTGCGTGGGCGCTCGTGGCGCAGGCGGCGCTGTTCACGGGCGTCTTCGGGACAGGCTTCTGGCGTCAGATCCTGCAGGCGCAGACCCAGGCCGGGCACGGCCTCGAGCTGCAGGCCGGCGCGTGGGCGCAGGCCGCGTGGAACCTCCTGCCGCTCGCGGTCTTCGCGGCGGTCGCCGTCGCGCTGCGTGGACAGGCGCGCGAGCGCCCGCTGCTACGCACGGTCGGCGCCGCGGCTGCCGGGATGCTCGCGACGACGATCACGATCGTCAAGCCCGGCACCGGCCTCAACGTGCTCGTGCCCAGCGAGCCGCTGCTCGTGTGCCTCGCCGTCGCCGGCGTCGTCTGGGCGCTGCGGACCGAGCGGCGCGCGCCCGCCCGCGCAGCGGCATGTCTGCTCGGCGCGTTCATGCTCGCCCAGTCGGCCTCCCTGCTGCTGGACCCCGAGAATCCGCGGCCGTTTCATCGGGTCGCCTCCTCGACGCCCGGCTGGAAGGTCGGGCACAGCCGGGCCGAGATGGCGCGCCTCGTCGCGCAGGCGCGGCGCTGCCCGCCTCGCGCCGTCTGGACCGGGCCGCAGCTCGTCGCGTTCATCGCCGATCGTCGCGTCCCGGGGGACGAGCCGGACTCCTTCATCATCGGGCGCGCCGCGCTGCACGCGGGCGTGCTCGCGCGCGTCCGGGCCGACGGCCCGCGCTGTCCGTGAACGGCGGCGTGCGCGCGACGCGCCCCGGCTAGGATCCGCGCGTGCTGTCGCGCTTCGCCGCCGCCATCGGCAAGGGCCTCCTCGCGGGCGTCGCCGGGACCGCCGCGAGGACCGTCTCGAGCATGCTCGCGCTCGCGCTCGCGATCTGCCTTGCGCCCGCGGCGGCGTGCGCCGCAGCGCCGCCGACCCGCGACGTGCTCGTCGTCGGCAACAACTGGGACGGCACGGCCGACGTCGTGGACCCGCACACGTTCGAGCGCCTGACGCGGCTGAACATCGTGCCCGACCTCGCCGCGCGCCGGGCCGAGATCCTCGCCGACCCGGTCGCGACCGGCTTCTTCCTCGGCGTCAACCTCCTGATCGGCGAGGGCCACGACCAGCTCGTCGACGACGCGTTCACGTCGCATGACGGGCGGACGCTCTACGTCTCGCGGCCGAGCCTCGCCGACGTCGTCGCGATCGACCTCGCGACGCGTGCGATCGCCTGGCGCACGAAGGTCGCGGGCGTGCGCGCCGACCACATGGCGATCTCGCCCGACGGCACGCGGCTGCTCGTGTCCGCGTCGACGGCTCGCAAGGTCCAGGTGCTCGACACCGCCACGGGCGCGGTCGTCGGCGAGTTCCCCTCCGGCGACCAGCCCCACGAGAGCAACTTCTCGGCCGACGGCACGCGGATCTTCCACGCGAGCATCGGCACGGTCTACACCCCGCTCGATGCGCCCGCGCTCGATGCCGGCAAGGGCGAGCGCCTCTTCGAGATCGTCGACGCGCGCACGCTGCAGGTCCTCGGGCGCATCGACGTCGGCACGGCGCTGGCCGCCGCAGGCTTCCCCGGCTACAGCTCGGCCGTGCGGCCGATGGCGCTCGCGCCCGACGAACGGACCGCGTACTTCCAGCTCTCCTTCCTGCACGGCTTCGTCGAGTTCGACCTCGAGCACGGTCGCCCGCTGCGGGTGGCGCAGCTGCCGGTCGGGCCGCGGGCGCAGGGCCTGCCGCGCGAGGCCTATCCGCTGGACTCGGCCCATCACGGCATCGCGATGAACCCGCAGGGGACGAAGCTCTGCGTCGCGGGGACGGTCTCGGACTACGCCGCGATCGTCGCGCGCGACGATTTCTCCTCCAAGCTGCTGGATGTCGGCCGGCGCCCCTACTGGGCGACGAACAGCGGCGACGGGCGCTACTGCTTCGTCTCGGCCAGCGGCGACGACCGCGTCGCGGTGATCTCCTACGCCGAGGAGCGCGTCGTCGCGACGATCGCGGTCGGCGACCACCCCCAGCGGATGCGCATGGGCGTCATGCGCTCGGAGCTGCTGCCGCCGCCGGCCGACTCCGACGCGCCCCGCATCACCCGGGCACGGGTGGCGCGCGGCGTCCTGGCGCTCAGGCTGTCCGAAGCCGCGCGGCTGCGCGTGGTGGTGCAGCGCGCCCGCGGCGGGCGCTGGCGCACGCTGCGCGTCGTGCGCCGCGCGGCGGCCGGCGGGAGCGTGCGCGTGCGCCTCGGGCGACTGCGCTCCGCGGGCCGTCATCGCGTGGCGATCACGGCCACCGACGACGCCGGCAACCGCTCGCCGCGCAGGGTCGTGCGCTTCGCCGTTCGCGCCTGACGTCGCAGTACGCGATAGTGCCGCCGTGATCCTCGGCGTCAACGCCCCGCCCGCGGGCTGGCACGACCCTGCCGCGTGCCTCGTCGATCACGACGGGACGCTGCTGGCGTTCTGCGAGGAGGAGCGCCTCAGCCGCGCCAAGCACGCCGAGCGCAGCGGCCCGCTGCTCGCCGTCGAGCACTGCCTGGAGGTCGCCGGCGCGAGCTTCGGCGACGTCGACCTCATCGCCGTCGGCTGGGACGTCCCGCGCGCCAGCCGGCTCTACGGGGTCGAGTGGCGCCTGGAGGAGACGCCGGACTGGATCGAGCGCTACCTCGGCCGGCGCTGCTCCTTCGGCGAGATGCCGGAGGTGCGCTTCGTGGGCCACCACCTCGCGCACGCATCGATCGCCTTCCACGCGTCGGACTTCGAGCACGCCGCCGTGCTCGTCGTCGACGGCAACGGCGACGACGAGAGCATCTCGATCTACCGCGCCGAGCGCGGGCGCGGGCTTGTGCGCACCGCGGTGTGGCCGCGCTCGCATTCGCTCGGCTACCTCTACGACGCCGCCTGTCGCTTCGTCGGCTTCGGCCCGCTGCAGGCCGGCAAGCTCATGGGCCTGTCGGCCTACGGGCGCGCGGCGGGCGCCGAGCCCTGGGAGCTGCTGCCCGGCGGCGCGCCCGCGGCGCCCGAGCGCATCGACGAGGGCGACGGCTTCAATCGCTTCATCCACGCGTGGGGGGCGCGCCTGGACGGGCTCGCGGGCGGCCGGCGGGTGGCGCGCGGGCGCGAGGAGCTGCACCTCGATCCGCTCGCCGTGCAGATCGCCGTCAGCGCGCAGGAGGCCGTGGAGGGCGTCGTGCTGGCGCTCGCCGCGCTCGCCCGCGAGCTCGCCGGGACCGCGAACCTCTGCCTCGCCGGCGGCGTCGCGCTGAACTGCAAGGCCAACGGCCTGCTCAGTGGCCCGGTGTTCGCGCCGCCCGCGCCGCACGACGCCGGCACCGCGCTCGGCGCCGCGTGGCACGTCGCGCCGCCGCGCCGCGCCGCGGGCCGCATGTCGCCCTACCTCGGCCCCGGGCCCGGCGCAGGCGCCAACGGCGCGCTCGACGGGCTGCACCGCGAGCCGCTCTCGCCCGAGCGCGTGTGCGCGGCGCTCGGCAACGGCGCGATCGGCGCGATCGTCCAGGGGGCCGGCGAGATCGGACCGCGCGCGCTCGGCCACCGCTCGATCGTCGCGGACCCCAGCGTCGCCGGCATGCACGGCCGCCTGAACGCGATCAAGTCGCGCGAGCCGTGGCGGCCCTTCGGCGCCGCCGCGCTGCGCCCGCGGGCGCCGGCGCTGTGGCAGCCGCGGCCGCGGCTGTCGGACTACATGCTCGCGGGCACGCCGGTGTCCGACGCGGGCCACGAGCGGATGCCGGCCGCCGTGCACGTCGACGGCACGACGCGGCCGCAGGAGCTCGATCCCGACAGCGCCGACGTGCTGGCCGAGCTCCTGCGCGAGTGGGGCGACCGCGCGGGCGGCGCGCTCATCAACACCTCCTTCAACGGCCGCGGCGAGCCGATCGTCTCCAGCACCGCCGACGCCGTCGCCTGCTTCCGCCGCCTCGGGCTGGACTTCCTCGTGCTCGACGACGAGCTCGTCGCGCCGGCCGACGGCTGGTGGCACCCGGCTGCGTAGCGGGCGGCGCGGTTTGCCACGCCATGGCCGGGGGGACAACCCGAGCGCCGATGCGCCTCGTCCTGAACATCCTCTGGCTCGTCCTCGCGGGCTGGTGGCTGGCGCTCGGCTACGTCGTGGCGGCGCTCGTCTGCTTCTTGCTGATCATCACGATCCCATTCGGGATCGCTGCGCTGCGGATCGCGGCCTACACGCTGTGGCCCTTCGGGTCGACCATCGTCCAGCGCGACGACGCGGGCGTGGCGTCGGCGATCGGCAACGTGCTCTGGATCCTGTTCTGTGGCTGGTGGCTCGCACTGGCGCACGTCATCGCGGGAATCATGCTCTGCGCGACGATCATCGGCATTCCGCTGGGCCTCGCGTGCTTCAAGCTCGTCGGCGTCTGCATCTGGCCTCTGGGACGCGAGATCGTCACGGTCGAGGAGGCCGGCATGCTGCGGGCGGGCACGGCGTTCTAGACGGCGCGCGGCGCCGGCCGCCCGTGGTCGCGGCGGGCGCGTGTGGATATGGTCGGTCGCGGTGAAGGCCGGTCCGCCACAGGACATCCTGGAGTCCGCCCACGAGGCGTTCATCTCCGTGGACGAGCAGGGCCTGGTGGTCCATTGGAACGCGCGCGCCGCGGAGATGTTCGGCTACGCGAAGGACGAGGCGATCGGGATGGCGATCCCCGAGACGCTCGTGCCCGCGGGCCGGCGCGCCGCCTACGCCGACAGCCTGCGCGACTTCCTCGCCGGCGAGGATGCCGCGGCGCTCGTGATGCCGGTCGAGCTCGTCGCGCGCCACCGTGACGGCCACGAGCTGCCCGTGCGCATCAGCGTCGGCGTTCAGCACGCGGGCGGTGGCCGGCTCTTCCACGCGCTCGTGCAGGATCTCTCCGAGCTGCACGTCCTGCTCGCCGAGCTCGAGGCGGCACTGCGCGGCCGCGGGCCGGGCTTCGCCGAGATCCTCGACGTCCTCGGCGCCGCCATCACGATCCGCGACCCGGCCGACCACATCATCTATGCCAACCGCGCGGCGCTGGACCACATGGGCTTCTCCTCGCTCGCCGAGATGCAGACGCGGCCACCGCGCTCGATCATGGGCGACTACATCGTCGAGCGCGAGGACGGCAGCGCGCTGACGATGGATGACATCCCGTCGGTGCGCCTGCTGCGCGGCGAGCAACCTGAGCCGCTGCTCATGCGGACGGTCCACCGTGGCACCGGCGCGCTGAGCTGGAACCTCCTGAAAGCCTCGCCACTGGTCGGCGACGCGGGCGAGATCGTCGCAACCGCGACGATCATCGAGAACGTCACCGCGGTGAAGACCTCAGAGCTGCGAAGCCGTTTCCTCGCCGAGGCCAGCCACCTCCTGGGCTCCTCGGTGGACTACGCGCAGACCCTGCGCAACGTCGCCTGGGCGGCGGTGCCGCAGATCGCCGACTGGTGCGCGGTCGATCTCATCGACCCGGACGGCCGGCGCGACCAGGTGGTCGCCGCGCATCGCGACCCCGACAAGCTCGCGCTGGCCGAGCGGCTGCGCCGCTACGAGCCCGATCGCCTGGACCCCGAGCAGGGGATCGGCCTCGTCATCCGTACCGGCGCCTCGCAGCTGTATCCCGAGATCACCGACGAGATGCTCGTGCCGGGGGCCGTCGACGAGGAGCACCTGCAACTGCTGCGCGCCGTCGGCCTGCGCTCGGCGCTGAGCGTTCCGCTGCGGACCGCCGGCCGCGTCTTCGGCGCGATGACGCTCGTCAACTCGGAGTCGGGCCGGCGCTTCGGAGAGGACGACGTGCAATTCGCCGAGCAGCTCGCCGACCGCGCGGCGGTCGCCGTCGAGAACGCGCGCCTCTACCAGGCGCGCAGCCGCACGGCTGCGACGCTCCAGCGCAGCCTGCTGCCCGACAGCGTCCCGCAGATCGCGGGATGGGAGGTCGCCACGCTGTACCGCGCCGCGGGCGCCGATCCCGAGCTCGAGGTCGGCGGTGACTTCTATGACTTCATCGAGACCCCGGACGGCTGGATGGCGATCATCGGCGACGTGACAGGCAAGGGCGTCGAGGCGGCGACGCTCACCTCGCTGCTGCGCCACGGCGCCCGCTTCATCGGCCAGGCCGACGGACGGCCCGCGGCGATCCTCCAGCGCCTGGACCTCGCGCTCAAGCAGCGTTCGACGATGTCGCTGTGCACGACGCTCTGCATGGCGATGACCGCCGACAGGGTCGTGTTCAGCTCGGCCGGGCACCCGATGCCGCTGCTCGTCGGCGCCGACGGGTCGGTCCGCGAGGCGGGCGAGCCGGGCCGGCTGCTCGGTCTCGCGCGGTCCCACGAGTGGCGAGACCAGACGCTGGAGATCCAGGCCGGTGAGACGATCGTGCTCTACACCGATGGCGTCACCGACACGCGCGGCGAGCAGGAGCGCTTCGGCGAGGCGCGTCTGCGCGAGCTGCTCCGGGACGCCGCGCCGGGCTCGCCGGCGCAGCTGCTCGCGAGCCTCGACCGCGCGCTCGCGAGCTTTCAGATCGGCCCGCAGGCCGATGACACGGCCGTCATCGCGATGGCGCCGGCGCCGGCGTCAGCCGAGGAACGGCAGCGTGTCGGCGACGCCCGACAGCTCAAAGACCCGGTGCACGGCGTGCGAGCCCCGCACGAGCTGGAGGCGGTCGGAATCCTGCCGTGAGCGCGCGTGCGCGCTCAGCACGAGCCGCACGCCGGTGGAATCCATGAACGTCAGGCCCGAGAGGTCCAGGACCATGGTCGCGGCATCGCTCGCCTCGGCCTGCTTGAGCTCCTCCTCGACGCGCGGCGCGGTCGCCACGTCGAGCTCTCCGGCAAGACGGATCGTGTGGACGCCGTCCTCGCGCTCGGTGCTGATGTCGAGCTCGCCGAACTTCGGTGGCTGCACGGGCGTAGGGGGCTCGAGCGGTTCAGTCATCTCAATGTGTGTTCGCTGGGGGTCCGAGAGTCCGGCGGCGCCCGCAGAGGGGGGCTGCCGCTCGTCCTCACCGACATTCGGCGCCGGTGCATCCTGAACGAAATGCGCTGGCAGAAGGATCCTAGACGGCCGGGCGGCGCCGCGTGCGCCAGACGGTGGAAATTGGGAAATTCTGCGCGGCGCGGGATTCGGGCGTCACGTGACGGCTCGCCTACCGCGCGCTGCAGCGCCCTCTGCACGTTCGACGTCTGGGTCGTGCGCGTGCGCGGCAGCATTGCGGCGGCCTGCTTCATCCTGCTGCTGCCCGCGATGATCCGCGTCGTCATCTGATCGTCAGCGGCCGCGCAGCACGCGGCTGTCGTCGGGCAGTCGCTTCGTCACGCGCGCGGCGTCCAGGTGCTCGAGCAGCGCCTGGGCGAACTTGCGCGAGGTCGCGAGCTCGTCGCGCAGCCGCGCGAGCGTGATCGCGCCCTCGGCCTGAACGATCGCCGTGACGCGCGCGGCGACATCCGCGAGCGCGTCGGGATGCGCCTGGAGGTCGCGTCCGATCCGCACCGCGAGCCCGGCGGCGCGCAGCGCGGGCAGCTCGGAGGCGTCGTCGCCGAGCTGCGCGAGCGACGGCGGCTCGTGGCCGGCGGCGCGCAGGCGCTCGGCGAGCGCGACGGCCGTGGCCCCGAGCGGGGCGGGGCCGCCGGCGGGCGCCGACGGCACGGGCACGGACGGGGGATCGGGGTCCGGCTCGGGCTCCCCCCGCGCCCGGCGCCCCAGCCGCGCGACGATCTCCGCCCGGCGCCCGTGGCGGCGCGCCCGCGCATCGAGCACCGTGCCGCCCCCGAGCGTGTCGGGCGGCGCCACGGAGCGCACCACGATGCGGTCGCCGTCCGCCGCCAGCAGCGGCTGCTCGAGGCGCAGCTGCCAGAGGCCGTCGCCGAGGGCGACCAGCCGCGCGGCCGCGTCGCGCGTGCCGTGGTGGACCTGCACGCGCGCACCCGAGCGGGCGTCGCGCAGGACGAGCGCGCAGTCCAGGACGAACGTGGGCGCGACCTCGGCGCCGGCCGCGACGAGCGCGTCGCCGCGGCGCACGTCGCGCAGCGCGGTGCCGGCGAGGTTCAGCGCGACGCGCTGGCCCGCGTCCGCCCGCGCCACGGGCACGTCGTGGACCTGCACCGAGCGCACGCGCAGCGCGCGCCCCGCAGGCTGCAGCACGAGCGCATCACCGGCCGCGACGACCCCTGACCAGAGGGTCCCCGTCACGACGGTTCCCGCGCCGCGGATCGTGAACGCCCGGTCCACATGCAGGACCGCCGGGCGCTCGGCGCCGCCGCGGCCGGCGAGCTGTGCGGCGACGCGGTCCAGCGCTGCGGCGACATCCGCGATGCCGTCGCCCGTGCGCGACGAGCACGCGACCGCCTCGATGCCGGGCAGCAGCTGCGCGGCGGCGGCCGCTGCAGGCGCCGGGTCGGCGCGGTCGGCCTTCGTGATCGCGACCACCCCGCGGGTCACGCCGAGGGCTGCGAGCACCGCCGCGTGCTCGCGCGTCTGCGGCATCACGCCGTCGTCTGCGGCAACCGTCAGGAGGTAGAGGTCGACGCCGGTCGCCCCGGCGACCATCGTGCGGACGAAGCGCTCGTGGCCCGGGACGTCGACGACCGACAGGCGCCGCCCCGAGGGCAGGTCCAGCGGCGCGTAGCCGAGCTCGATCGACATGCCGCGCGCGCGCTCCTCGGGCAGGCGGTCCGTATCGACTCCCGTGAGCGCGGCGACGAGCGCCGTCTTGCCGTGGTCGATGTGGCCGGCGGTCCCGAGCGTCAGCGGCGCGTCGTTCACGCCCGCGCCGCGCGCACGACCCCGGCCGCCTCGCGCGCCTCCGCGTCGGTGAGGGTGCGCGGATCCAGCAGCACACGCCCCTCGTGGATGCGGCCCACGAGCGCCGGGTCGCCCGCGCGCAGCGCGGCCGCGAACGCGTCGGCGCCGTCGGGGCCGGGGTCCAGCGCGACGGCATGGCCGGGCAGCTCGAGCAGCGGCAGCGCGCCGCCGCCGACGCGCGCGGTCGCCTCGACGACCTCCCCGCCGGTCGCCTGCGCCAGATCCGTCGCGCGCGCGGCGAGCTGCCGTGGGTCGGCGTCGAGCATCGCGAGAACCGGCAGCGCGGCGCGCGCGGCGGCCGGGTCGCGGTAGAGCGCGAGCGTCGCCTCGAGCGCGGCGACCGAGAGCTTGTCGATCCGCACGGCGCGCGCGAGCGGGTGCGCGCGGCAGGCGTCGATCGCCGCGCGCGTCCCGACGAGGACGCCGGCCTGCGGTCCGCCGAGCAGCTTGTCGCCGGAGAACGCGACAACCGCCGCGCCCGCGCGTACGGAGCGGCGCACCGCCGGCTCGTCGGCGAGCAGCGCCATGTCGTCGGCGAGCACGCCTGAGCCGATGTCGTCGATGACCGGGACGTCGAGCTCGCAGAGCGCCTCGATCGCGACCTCCTCCACGAAGCCGAGCGTGCGGAAGTTCGACGGGTGCGCGCGCAGGATCGCGCCGGTCTCGTCGCCGATCGCGGCGACGTAGTCGGCCAGCCGCGTGCGGTTCGTCGTGCCGACCTCGATCAGCCGCGTGCCGGCCTGGCCGAGCACCTCGGGGATGCGGAAGCCGCCGCCGATCTCGATGAGCTGGCCGCGCGAGACGATCGTCTCGCGCCCGCCTCCGAGCGCGGCGACCGCGAGCAGGACGGCCGCTGCGCAGTTGTTGACGGCGATCGCCGCCTGAGCGCCGGTGAGCTCGGTGAGCAGCGACTCGACGTGGTCGTGACGGGCCCCGCGGTCGCCGCTGCGCAGGTCGAGCTCGAGGTTGCAGTAGCCCTGCGCCGCCAGCGCGACGGCGGCGCGCGCCTGCTCCGACAGCGGCGCGCGGCCGAGATTCGTGTGCACGACGACGCCGGTGGCGTTCAGCACGCGGCGCAGGTGCGGTCGCAGACGCTCGCGCGCGCGCGCGACGAGATCGGCCTCGCCCGTCGCGCCGGCGAGCAGCTCGGCGCGTCGCGCGTCGAGCTCGGCGCGCGCGACCGACGTCGCGAGGCGATCGACGGACGGGAGCTCCCGCAGCCGATCGCGCCCGGTCATGCGCCGTGGCAGCGCTTGTACTTCTTGCCGCTGCCGCAGGGGCAGGGCTCGTTGCGCGCGGGCGCGTCGCCCACGATGCGCGGGGGCTGCGGCGCGAACGTCGGCTCGGGCAGCTTGTTGATGCGCATCGCCGCCTTGTCGATCGCGCGCCAGCCGGCGCGGTTGGACTCGTGGGCGCGGCCGATCCGCTCGGTGCGGATCGCAAGGGCAAGCCTGTCGTGCGCCGGGCACATGCCCGTGCGCGCGTCCTCGAGGTCGGTCGGGAAGCCGAACGTCAGGCCCATGCATGCGGGGCAGTCTTCGCCGGGCGGATCGACCGGGTCGAGGCGGACGGGGGTGCGGTCGAGGTCGACGGGACCGAACGCCTCCTGGACGAGATCGAGGAGCGCGCCGAAGCCCACGGGAGCCCAGCTCCGGCGGCACTGCACCGACGGGACGCCGAACGCGCCGTGGTCCTCGCCGATGCCGTCGAGCAGCCGCGGCGCCTCGCCCGTGAGCGCGAGCGCGTGGTAGTCCCCGGTGACGAGCAGCTCCTCGTTGGCCAGCGCGGCCTGCATCACGGTGGTCGCGTAGGGCGCGATCGCCGCCTCGACGCTGCCGTCGTGCTCCTCCATCCCGCGCAGGACGGCGGGGAGCGTGACGTAGACGTCGACCTCGAGCACCTCGTCGTCGACGGTCACGGCCGCCCACGCGTCGCCGCGATCGGCGATCCAGGCGAGCGGGTCCCCGGTGAGGACGAAGAAGCGCTGCCACAGCTGGCGGTGCCGGGGGTAGATCTCGAGGTCGAAGGGCCAGTCCAGGCGCAGCTCGACGAGCGCGAACGCGTCGTCCGGGGCCGCCGCCATGAGCTGCGCCGGATCGAGGTTCTCTGCCTGCTGTGCCTCCATGTACGTACGCAGGCTAGCGGGCAGTCGGGCTCCTACGGAGCGGCGAAGGAGTCGAACCTTCCAGCGCGGTCTGCCGCGCTCCCCCCGGTTTTGAAGACCGGTCGGGCCACCGGGCCCGGGCCGCTCCAGGGCACTACTGCACGGCGATCGCCCCCGGCTCGCCGGCGACGATCTCGCCGACCACGACGCCCGGGACCTGCGCCGCCCGCCCGGGCGCGACCGCGACGAGCAGGCCGCCGGAGGTCGTCGCGTCGCAGACGAGGCGCCGGCGCGACTGCGCGACGCCGGGCGCGAACGAGCTGAACGTCTCGGCGTACTCGCGGTTGCGCGCGCTGCCGCCCGACACCGCGTCCTCGCCCTCGAGCAGCTCGATCACCCCGGCGAGCGCCGGGACGGCCGCGGCGTCGACGCGCGCGGCGACGCCGCTGGCGCGGGCGAGGCCGTGGAGGTGCCCGAGCAGGCCGAAGCCCGTGACGTCGGTCATCGCATGGGCGCCCGCGCCGCGCGCGGCCGCCGACGACGCGTCGTTGAGCGCGGCCATCGTGGCGACGGCGTCGGCGAGCAGCGCGTCGTCGCGCACGCCGCGCCTGCGCGCGGTCACGATCGCCCCGACGCCCAGCGGCTTGGTCAGAACGAGCACGTCGCCCGCGCGGGCGCCGGCGTTGGTGACGAGCTCGCCGGGGTGGACCGTGCCCGTGACGCTCAGGCCGTACTTCGGCTCGGGGTCGTCGATCGAGTGCCCGCCGACGATCGGCGCGCCGGCGGCGAGTGCGACCTCGGCGCCGCCGCGCAGGATCTCGCGCAGGACGTCCCCGCCGAGGCGCTCGAGCGGGAACGCGACGACGTTCATCGCCGCGAGCGGGGTGCCACCCATCGCGTAGACGTCCGACAGCGCGTTGGCCGCCGCGATCCTGCCGAAGTCGTAGGGGTCGTCGACGATCGGCGTGAAGAAGTCGATCGTCATCACGAGCGCGAGCTCGTCCGACAGCTGGAACACGGCGGCGTCGTCGGCGCTGCCGGAGGAGACGAGCACGCGCGGGTCGCCGCTCACCGGCAGCCCCCGGACGATCGGCAGCAGCGCTGCGGCGGGCAGCTTGCAGCCGCAGCCCGCGCCGTGCGCGAGCGCGGTGAGCTCGATGCTCACCATGGCGCCGGCTCGTAGTCCTTCAAAAAGCAGCCGTGCAGATCCTCGCCGGCCTCGCCGCGGACGATCGGGTCATACACGCGCGCCGCGCCGTCGATGAGGTCCAGGGGCGCGTGGAAGCCCTCGGCGGCGAGCCGCATCCGCGTGGGGTGCGGCCGCTCGTCGGTGATCCAGCCGGTGTCGACGCTCGTCATGAGGATGCCGTCGGCCAGCATCTCATGCGCGCTCGTGCGGGTGAGCATGTTCAGCGCGGCCTTCGCCATGTTCGTGTGCGGATGGCCCGGGCCCTTGTAGCCGCGATGAAACTGGCCCTCCATCGCCGAGACGTTCACGATGTACGTGCGCCGCGCGGAGGAGGCGGCGAGCGCGGCGCGCAGGCGCGCGATGAGGATGAACGGCGCGGTCTGGTTGCAGAGCTGGACCTCGAGCAGCTCGACGGGATCGACCTCCTGCACGTGCTGGATCCAGCTGTTGACGGCGGCGAGGTCTGCGACCAGGCCGCCGGCGTCGATCGCCTCGCGGGTTGCGATCCGCTCCGGCGACGCCGAGCCGGCGCTGAGCGCGAGCGCCGTCAGCGCGTGCGGCGTGGGCGCCCAGTGCGACGCCGCGACGGGTCCGTTGCCGTCGCCCGCCGGCGCGGGCAGCCCGCTGACCACGCCGCCGGGGCCGAAGACGCGGATCGGCGGCAGCGGGCCGGGGGCCGGCGCCGCCTCGGCCTCGGCGAGCAGCGCGTAGGCGGCCGCCGAGCGGCGCACGGTCTGTGCGGCGTTGTTGATGAGGATGTCCAGCGGCCCCTCGGCCGCGATCTCGTCGGCAAGCGCGACCACCTGCGCGGGGTTGCGCAGATCGATGCCGACGATCCGCAGGCGTCCCAGCCAGTCGTCGCTGTCGGGCATCGCCGCGAAGCGTCGCGCCGCATCGCGCGGAAAGCGCGTCGTGATCGTCGTATGCGCGCCGTCGCGCAGGAGCGCCAGCGCGATGTACATGCCGATCTTCGCCCGCCCGCCGGTGAGCAGCGCGGACCGGCCGCTGAGGTCCGTCCGCGCTTCGCGGCGGGCGCGGTTGGTCGCCGCGCAGCCCGGACAGAGCTGGTGGTAGAAGGCGTCGACGTCGACGTAGCGCTCCTTGCACACGTAGCAGGCGCGCGCCCGCACGAGCGTCCCCGCGCTCGCGCCGAGCGCGCGCGAGCGCAGCGCCAGCCCCGCCGTCTCGTCGTCGATGCGCCCGTTCGCGCCCGTCGCCGTCGCGGCGGTGACCGCCGCGTCGGCGGCGAGGACCGATGCGCGGCGCTCGGAGCGCCGGCGCAGCTTGACGGCCTTGAAGAGCCCCGCCGTCGCGCGTCGGACGGCGATCGCGTCGGGATGCTCGGGCGGCAGCGACGCGGCCTGCGCGATCACGCGCAGGCAGGCCTGCAGCTGCGCCGGATCGATGCCGCCGGGGCTCACCCGCCGACGGGGCGCGCGAAGGCGTGGGAGGCGCGCACGAGCTGCTCGACGACGTCGAGCTCCTCGTCGTCGCGCGGCGCATAGAGCATGACCGCGGTATGCGGGATCAGCCCCATCGCCGCGACGGGGTGCGGCTCGGCCCAGCCGGCGTCGATCGCCTCCGCGGCGAGCTCGAGCGGGAGCATCGCGTGCAGGCTGTGGTCGGGCGCCGGGTGGACGTGCGCGAACTCGCCGGGCACCAGGAACGCCTCCGGCGGGCCGGCCGGCTCCCCCGGCGCGAGCATCAGCGCCCTGGCACCCGGCACCGAGATCCGGCTCGGCGCCTCGAGGACGCCGGGCAGGGCGAAGACGCGGCGGGCGAGCTCCTCGACGAGCCGCGGGTCGTCCGGCTGCTGGTCGAGCTGGGTGTGCGGGTTGCTCGGTGTCGTGGCCGGGCGCGGGCCGCGGCGGCGGGGCAGCTGCGACGTGGGCATGCACGAAAGTCTAGGTCTGCAGCCGCCGCGGTGGACAGCGCACGCCGGCAGGCAGACAATCGGGGCGCCATGCAGGACACCAGGCCACGTGACGACGCCGTGCTTGCAGCGATGCGCGTCACGGCCGTCGTCGTGGTGGCGGTCCTGCTGCCGGCGCTCGTGATCCTCTGGGGCCTGCCGTCGCAGACCGCCGACCTGTGGGCGTGGACGATCAAGCCCGACCTCACACCGATCTTCATGGGCGCGGGCTACGGCGCCGGCGCCTACTTCTTCCTGCGCGTGTACCGCACGCAGCGCTGGCACGAGGTCTCCGTCGGCGTCATCTCCGCCGCCGTGTTCGCGCTGCTCATGCTCGTGACGACGATCGTCCACTACGACAAGTTCAACCACGGCGACGCGCCGGCGCTCGCCGCGATCGCGTTCTACGGCTGGACGAGCGTCTACGTCCTGTCGCCGTGGATCGTCGCGTGGCTGTGGTGGCGCAACGAGCGCGCGGATCCGCGGGTTCCCGAACCGGACGAGCGGCTCGTCCCCGAGGGCGTGCGGCTCGCCGCGCGCGTGGCGGCGGCCGGTGCGCTGCTCGTCGCGGCGATCGTCCTCGTGGCTCCGGCGGTCGCGATCGACGCCTGGGGATGGGATCTCACGCCGCTCACAGCGCGGGTCATCGGCTGCTTCACGGCACAGGTCGGCACCGGCTTTCTCCTGCTCTCCTTCGACCCGCGCTGGAGCAGCTGGCGCGTCCTCGTGCAGACGTTCCTCATCGCGGTCGTCCTGCTGCTCGCGGGGGCGCTGCGGGCCCGGGACGCGTTCGACGGCGACGCGCTGCTGACGTGGGCCTACCTCGCCGGGCTCGCCGGCGGCGCGGTCGCGCTGCTCGCGCTGTACCGCGCGATGCAGGGCCCGCCCGCCGCGGCGTAAGCTCGCCGGATGGCCGACCTCACCGAGTACGACGAACAGCTCTGCGCGACTTCGCGATGGGACTTCTCCGACCTGCGCGCGCTCTTCATCAACTGCACGCTCAAGCGCTCGCCGGAGATCTCGCACACGCAGGCGCTCGGCGACCGCTCCATCGCGATCATGGAGCGCAACGGGATCGCGGTCGACACGATCCGCGCCGTCGACCGGCGGATCGCCACCGGCGTGTGGCCGGACATGACCGAGCACGGCTGGGAGCACGACGACTGGCCCGCGATCCACGAGCAGGTGATGGCGGCCGACATCCTCGTCGTGCTGTCGCCGATCTGGCTCGGCGAGAAGTCGTCGGTCTGCACGCAGGTCATCGAGCGCCTGTACGGCAACAGCCACCTGCTCAACGAGGCCGGGCAGTACGCGTACTACGGGCGCGTCGGCGGCTGCATCATCACCGGCAACGAGGACGGCGCGAAGCACTGCTCGATGAACATCCTCTACTCGCTGCAGCACCTCGGCTACACGATCGCGCCGCAGTCCGACTCGGCCTGGCTCGGCGAGGCGGGCCCGGGCCCGAGCTATCTCGACGCCGGCTCCGGCGGCCCCGACAACGACTTCACGAATCGCAATACGACGTTCTTGACCTGGAACCTCATGCACGTGGCGCGGATGCTCAAGGACGCCGGCGGGATCCCCGTCCACGGCAACCAGCGCTCGGCCTGGGACGCCGGCTGTCGCTTCGACTTCGAGAACCCCGAGCACCGGTAGGGGCGCAGTCCGCGCAACGGGTACCCGGTACCCGTGGCCGGCGTCGACTTCGGGTCGCTCGTGGTGGTGGCGCTCGCGGCGTTCGCCGTCCCGCTGTTGCTCGCGGTGTTCCCGGCACCGCGCATCCCGAGCGTCGTGGGAGAGGTCGTCGCCGGCATCGCACTGGGCACGAGCGGCCTCGAGCTGATCGATCCGCACGGCCCCGCGCTCGAGTTCCTGTTCCTGTTCGGCCTCGCGTTCCTGCTCTTCGTCGCCGGCCTGGAGTTCGAGCCCTCGTTGCTGCGCGGCACGCTCTCGGGCGGCGTCCGGCGCGCCGCGGGGACGCCGCTCGGGCGCGCGCTGCTCGGCATGGGGATCCGGCTCGTCGTCGCGTTCACGATCACGATGGCGCTGTCGCTCGCCGGGCTGTTGCCGGCGCCCGCGCTCGTGGCGTTCCTGATCTCGTCGACGTCGCTGGGGATCGTCCTCTCCGTGCTGACCGAGAACGAGTTGCTGCACGCCCCCTTCGGGCAGCGGCTGTTCCTGTCGGCGGCCGTCGCCGACTTCGCCACCGTCCTGCTCCTGACGATCTTCTTCTCCGCCGATGCCCACTCGCCGGGCGTGCGCGTCGGCTTGATCGCCCTCCTGATCGCGCTGGCGACGGCGCTGTTCTGGGGCCTGCGCGCCGCCTCCTCGCAGAGCGCCGTCGGGGCGCTCGTCGAGCGCCTGTCGGCGGCGCCGACGGAGCTGCGCATCCGCGGGAGCTTCGCGCTGCTGCTCGCGTTCGTCGCGCTCGCGGGCGAGTTCGGCCTGGAGGTGATCCTCGGCGCCTTCATCGCCGGGGCGATCGTCTCCTCGCTCGCGGTCGGTCGCGAGCACCCGCTCTACCACGTGAAGATCGACGCGATCGGCTACGGCTTCTTCATCCCGGTCTTCTTCATCCTCACCGGCGCGCGGCTGGACGTGCCGGCGCTGCTGGATGCCGGCGACAGGCTCGTGCTCGTGCCGCTGCTGCTCGCGGCCGTGTTCGTCGTCAAGGGCATCCCGGCCCTGCTGTACCGCGACGAGTTCGAGCTGCGCGACTGCGCGGCGGCGGGCGCGCTGCAGTCGGCGCAGATGACGCTCACCGTCGCCGGCGTCGAGATCGGCCGGCAGCTCGGGCTCGTCGACGAGGCCCTCGGCGCCGCGCTGATCTGCGTCGCGCTGCTGAGTGTGCTGATCGCCCCGATCGCCTTCGCGCGGCTGCGCACCTCGCGGACGAACGACGCGCCGGTCACGGCGGTCTGAGCGGCGGCGCGGGTCGGGCGGACATCCGTTCTCACCGTGCGCACGTAGCAACGACCATGAACGGCGCCCTCATCCTGCTCGCGGTGATCGTCATCCCGTACCTCGCGTTCAACGTGCGCCGCGTGGCGCGCGGGCGCCCGTGGGCGCTGGGCGTCTGCACGGTCGCCAAGGAGTGGGAGCAGCGCGAGTACGCCCGCCGGCGCGCCCTGCGCGAGGCCGGCGCCAGCGCGCCGCCTGCGCCGGCCGAGCGCCCGAGCCGCTAGTGGTCCCTCCAGCACGTCCTCGCACGCTTGGATCGGCCCCCAAGCGCACAAGGACTTACCGGAGGAACCACTAGGAGCCGACGCCGTTCGCGGCGGTGGTGCGACGGGTACCGGAGGGCTGTCGGGCGTCGAAGCGAAGAGGAGATCCACGATGGCCAGCCGATACGTGCACACCTGCGTCCGCGTCCGCGACCCCGAGGCGTCGCAGCGCTTCTACTCCGCGCTCGGGTTCGAGCCGCGCGGGCGGCTGAACTTCGAGACGGCCTACAACGTCTACATGGGCCTGCCCGGCGACGGCGACGTGCTCGAGCTCACCGTGAACCTCGGCCAGGAGGAGCCCTACGACCTCGGCACGGGCTACAACCACATGGCCCTGACGGTCGACGACATCGACGCGACGCTCGCCGATCTGAAGCCGCTCGGCGTGCGGCCCGAGAAGCCGCCGTTTCATCCTGGCGGCCGCGACGACCTCCCGCTGATCGCGTTCGTGGCCGATCCCGACGGCTACCGGATCGAGCTGATCGACGGAGGCGTCTTTCAGACGCCGCAGGATTCCGCGGGCTGAGCGCCGCCGGCCGGGGCTCAGCCGCCGCGGAAGGCCTCCGCGAGCCAGTCGGCGGCGACGGTCGGGTCGACCTTCGCGTCGACCAGCAGCGGGCCGCGGGGCTCGGCGGCCCAGGCGGCGACGGGTGCGAGGTCAGCCCGGCTGCGGACGGTGTGCGCGGGGACGCCCGCGCCGCGGGCGATCGCCGCGATGTCCGCGTCCGGGAAGCGCGCGATCGCGACGTCCTGTCCCATCGGGCCGAAGTGATGGACCTCCGCGCCGTATGCGGCGTCGTCGAACACGACGACGAGGACCGGCAGGCCCAGGCGCGCGGCCGTGTCGAGCTCTGGCAGGGCGAGGAACAGCCCGCCGTCCCCGACCGCGGCGACGGTGATCCGGTCGGGCCGCGCCACGGCGGCGCCGAGGGCGGCGCCGAGACCCAGCCCCACGCTCTGAAACGCGTTGCAGAACAGCCACGCGCGTGGATCGGCGACGTCGAGGTACATCGACGGCCAGCCGGTGAACGCGCCGGAGTCGACCGCGACCGCGCGATCGGCGGGCAGCAGCTCGTCGAGCGCGATGGCGAGCGTCCTGGGGTCGATCGTGCCGGGAGCGGGCCGGTCCTCGTACGGCTCGTCGCGCCAGCGGCGCGTGGCGATGGCACGGGCGATCGCGGGCGTCCGCCGGCCGGCGGACTCGTGCCCGCGCGCCTGCAGCTCGGCGAGCAGCGCCGCCGCCGTCGCCGCCGCGTCGCCGACGATGGCGACGTCGGCCGGCTGGTGGGCGCCGATCGCGGCGGCGTCGAGGTCGACCTGGATGAGCCGCGATCCGGGCTGCAGGAGGGCGCCGTGGCGCGTCGTCCAGTGGTTGAGCGTGGCGCCGAGGGCCACGATCACGTCGGAGCCGGCGAGCAGCTCGGCGGCCAGCGGGGATGCGAAGCCGCCGGCGATCCCGAGCGCGTAGGGCAGCCCGGCGAAGAGCCCGTTGGCCATGGCCGAGGTTGCCAGGAGCGCGCCGACCCGGGCTGCCAGCGCCTCGATCGGCAGCCGCGCGTCGGCGAGCACGGCGCCGCGCCCGGCGACGACCACCGGCCGGCGGGCGCCCTCGAGGAGGTCGGCGGCGCGCGCGACGGCGTCGGCGGCGGGCGCGGGCGACGCGGGCAGCGCCACCGCCGCGATCTCACGCTCGGGTGCCGCGGCCGCCTGCAGGTCGATCGGCATCATCAGCGCCACCGGCCGGCGCTCGAGCTGCGCCCGCCGCAGCGCCCGGGCGGCGTCGGCCGCCGCCGTCTGTGCCGAGGAGACGAGCTCGGGCGCTGCCCCGACGGCGCGGACGAGGTCGTGCTGGTCGATGCGGAAGTTCGAGCGCAGCGCGCCCGGCGGCGTGTCGCCCGCCAGCACGAGCAGCGGCGTGTGGGCCTTCGCCGCCTCCCCGAGCGCCGTGAGCGTGTTCGTCAGCCCCGGGCCCTGGTGGACGCTCGCCGTCCCGACCCTGCCCGTCGCCCGCGCCCAGCCGTCGGCCATCGCCACGGCCCCGCCTTCGTGGCGCGCCGAGTGGAACGTCGCGCCGCCGGCGACCAGCGCGTTCGTCACGACGAAGTTCCCGCTGCCCGCGAGCCCGAAGACCGTGTCGACGCCCAGGCGCGCGAGCGTGCTGCCGACCGCGTGCGCGACCGTATGGCGCTCCATCCAGCGCACCTTAGTAGGGCATGCTCTGCGCTCGACCGCGAGGCCCCGTCCCGAAAGGAACCGCCATGCCGACTGCCACCACCGCCCTGCTCGACGCGCTCGCCGGCGGCGCCGTGCGCGTGGTCGACCTCACCCAGCCGCTCAGCGAGAACACGCCGGTCATCCAGCTGCCCGCGCCGTTCGCCGGCACGCCGCCGCTGTCGCGCCGGGCGCTCAGCCGCTATGACGACGACGGCCCGGCGTGGGCGTGGGACGTCCTGGAGCTCGGCGAGCACACCGGCACGCACCTCGACGCGCCGGTGCACTGGATCACCGGCCGCGACGGCGAGGACGTCGGCTCGATCCCCGCCGGGCGCCTCGTCGGCCCGGCCGTCGTGATCGACAGGACCGCGGAGGCCGAGAAGGACCCGGGCTACCTGCTGACGGTCGCCGACATCGAGGCCTTCGAGGCCGAGCACGGGACCCTCCCGGCCGGCGGATGGGTGCTGTTTCGCACGGGCTGGGGCGCCCGCGCGCAGGACGCGGACGCGTTTCTCAACGTCGGCGCGCAGGGCCCCGTCACCCCCGGGCCCGACGCGGAGGCCGCCCGCTGGCTGGGGACGGAGCGCGAGATCGCCGGCTTCGGCGTCGAGACCGTCGGCATCGACGCCGGCGCGGCGGGCGGCTTCGAGCCGCCGTTCCCGGTCCACCACCACCTGCTCGGCAACGGGCGCTACGGCCTGACGCAGCTCGCGAACCTCGATCAGCTGCCGGCGATCGGGGCGGTCATCGTCGTCGCGCCGCTGCGGCTCGTCGGCGGGACCGGCAGCCCCGTGCGCGCGCTTGCCCTGGTCGCGGCCTGAGCGAGCGCCCGTACACTCGAGCGCATGCCAGAAGCGGCCGTCCTGCTCGTGGACGACGACGCCCCGATCAGGCGCATGCTCGAGCGGACGCTCACCGCGGAGGGCTACGACGTCGTCGCGGCCGCCGACGGCGGGACGGCGCTCGCGGAGGTCGAGCGCTCGCTGCCTGATCTCATCGTCCTCGACGTCGCGATGCCAGGGATGGACGGGCTGGCCGTCACGCGCCGGCTGCGCGCGAAGGGCCTGGCGGTGCCGATCCTGTTGCTGACCGCGCGCGACGCGCTCGCCGAGCGCGTGGCCGGCCTGGATGCCGGCGCCGACGACTACCTCGTCAAGCCGTTCGAGGTCGACGAGCTCACCGCGCGCGTGCGCGCCCTGCTGCGCCGCAACCAGCCGCCGGGGGACCATCTCGCGTTCGCGGACCTCGCGCTCGACGTCGAGAGCGCGAGCGCCCGCCGCGGCGGGCGCGAGCTCGAGCTCACGCGCCGCGAGGCGCAGCTGCTCGAGCTGCTGCTGCGCAACGCCCGCGGCGTCGTCAGCCGCGAGCTCGCGCTCGAGGAGGTGTGGGGCGCCGACGGCGACGCGCACGCGAACGTCGTCGACCGCTACGTCGCCTACCTGCGCCGCAAGCTCGGCGACCCGCCGCTGATCCACACCGTCCGGGGCGTCGGGTTCCGGCTGGGCGCGTGAGGGCGTTCGGCCTCAGATCCCGCGTCGCGGCCGCCGCCGCCGTCTCGATCGCGGTGGCGGTGGGGTTGCTCGCGATCGCGGTGCCCGCGCTGCTGCAGCGCCAGCTCACGAACGAGCTGGATCGCTCGCTGCGCGCCCGCGCGGTCGAGGTCGCGCGGCTGGCGTCCGCGACGCCCGCCCTGCTGACCGATCCCGGGGCGCTGGAGGGCCGCCTGACCGGCGGGGCGCTGTTCGTCCAGGTCGTCGACCGCCGCGGGCGCATCGTCGCCCGCTCCGGCGGGCTCGGCGGCCGCCTGCTCCCCGCGGGCCCGGCGCTGCGCGGCGCCCTCGGCGCCACGCGCCACCCCGCCTACGGCGACGAGCAGCTCGGGCCCGACCCGATCCGCGTCTACGCCGCGCCGCTCGGCGACCTCGGCGGCGGCCCGGCCGCGGGCGGCGCGGTCGTCGTGGCCGGCACGACCTCCGACATCGACGACAGCCTCGGGCGCGCCCGCCGCCTCGTGCTGCTCTGCGCGCTCGCCGCCGCAGCGCTCGCCGCGCTCACCGCCACGCTGCTCACCCGCCGCGCGCTGGCACCGCTGACGCGCCTGTCCTCCGGTGCGCGCGCGATCGAGCGCACCGGCGCGGCGTCGGCGCGGCTGCCGGCGCCCGCGACGAGCGACGAGGTCGGCGAGCTCGCCGCGACGCTCAACGCGATGCTCGCGTCGCTCGAGCGCGCGCGCGAGGCCGAGCAGCGCTTCGTCGCCGACGCCTCGCACGAGCTGCGCACCCCGCTGACGGCGCTGCGCGGCAATGCGGCCTACGTCGCCCGCCACGGCGCGGAGCCCGCGGTGCTCGCCGACATCGAGGCCGACGCCGCGCGGCTGGCGAGCCTGCTCGACGACCTGCTCGCGCTCGCCCGCGAGGACGCCGCGGCGCCCGCGGACGGCGAGGCCGTCGGCGTCGCGGAGCTCGCGCAGGCGATCGCGGCCGGGGAGGAGGACTGCGAGGTCGTCGTCGAGCCCGGCGCGCAGGACGCCACGGTCCGCGGCGAGCCGGCCGCGCTGCAGCGCGCGCTCGAGAACCTCGTGCGCAACGCCCGCATCCACGGCCCGCCCGCCGGCCACGTGACGGTGACCGTCGGCCGCGACGCGGCCACGGCGCGGATCATCGTCGCCGACGAGGGGCCAGGGCTGGACGCCGACGAGGCCACCCACGCGTTCGAGCGCTTCTGGCGCGGGCGCAACGCGCGCAGCGGCGGCTCGGGGCTCGGCCTCGCGATCGTGCGCGCGATCGTCGAGCGCCACGGCGGCGCGATCAGCGCCGAGGGATCGCGTTTTCAGATCGTGCTCCCGGCTATCAGAGAACTCTCAGACTCCTCGCGTAGAACACCGGTCGCACCGATTGCCGACGACGAAGGGCACGACCGTTGAGACGACTGCGCACCGCATCCACCCGCCGCGTCGCCGCGCTCGCCGCGGCGACCCTCGCGCTCGTGCTCACCGCCGCGATCGCGCAGGCCGCGCTCAGCGGCTCCGGCCCGACGCCGGGGCCCAGGGCGCTCGCCAACGCGATCCTCGACGCGTTCGACGCCCCCGACCCCGACGGACTCACCGCGAAGATCCACTTCACCAACGGCCTGCTGCCGTCCGGCTCGCTGCCCGGAGGCGCCGCGTCGCCGCTGGCCTCGGGCGCCGACGGCCGCCTCTGGATCCAGAAGAGCGGGCGCTTCCGCCTCGAGCTGCAATCCGACGCCGGCGACGCGCAGATCGTCGGCGACGGGGAGCGCGTCACGGTCTATGACGCGTCCTCGAACACCGTCTACCGCGCGACCCTTCCGGAGGGCAGCGACGATGCCGTCGCGCCCGAGGAGCACGGCGACGAGAAGCTCACGCTCGCCAAGATCCAGCGCACGCTCGACGAGCTCGCGAAGACGTGGACGGTCACCGGGGCCGACCCGACCTCGACCGCCGGGCAGCCGACCTACACCGTCAGGATCTCTCCGAAGGACGACGGCGGCCTGCTCGGCGCCGCGCAGGTCGCGTGGGACGCCGTCCGCGGCGCTCCGCTGCGCGCGGCCGTCTACGCCCAGGGCCGGTCCGATCCGGTGCTCGAGCTCGCCGCGACCGACGTCTCCTACGACGCGGTGCCCGACTCGGCGGTCGACGTCGCCCCGCCCGCGGGCGCGAAGGTCAACGACCTCACGGCGGACGGCGGGCCCGGCCGCGGCGCGGGCGTCGGCACCTACGAGGCCAAGCGCAGGGGCGCCGCCGCCGAGCACGCCGACGCGCCGCAGACCCTCCACGCGGTCCAGGACGCGGTGCGCTTCGACCTCGCCGCGCCCGACACCCTCGCCGGCCTGCCGCGCCGGGCGGTGCGGCTCGTGACGCTCGACGGCGACCGCGGCGCGCTGACGATCTATGGCAAGGGCCTCGGCGCGATCGCCGTCCTGCAGCGCCGGGCGGACGCGAAGCCCGCGAACGCCGGGCACGCGCGCGGCGAGCTGCGCCTGCCCGAGATCAACATCGACGGCGCGACCGGCTCGGAGCTCGCCACCGCGCTGGGGACGGTCGTGACGTTCGAGCGCGACGGCATCGCCTACGTCGTCGCGGGCTCGGTGCCGCCGGTCGCCGCGGAGAACGCCGCGCGAGACCTGCGATGACCGCAGCCGGCCCGGCGACCGGCGAGCCCGCGATCGAGGCGCGCGGGCTCGTCAAGCGCTACGGCCGCATCACGGCCGTCGACGACGTCGACCTCACGGTCAGCGCCGGCGACGTCTACGGCTACCTCGGGCCCAACGGCGCGGGCAAGACGACGACGCTGCGCATGGCGCTCGGGCTCATCCGCCCCGATGCGGGGACCGTGGAGCTCTTCGGTCGCGACCCGCTCGTCGAGGGCGTTCGCGCGCTCGATGGCGTCGCCGGCTTCGTCGAGGCGCCGCGCTTCTATCCCTACCTGACCGGCCGCAGGAACCTCGAGCTCGTCGCGGCGCTGGACGGCGGCGATGCGGCGGCGCGGATCGACGGGGCGCTCGACGTCGTCGAGCTCGGCGACCGCGCCCGCGACAAGGTCGGTGGCTACTCGCACGGCATGCGCCAGCGCCTCGGGCTCGCGGGCGCCCTGCTGCGCGATCCGCGTCTGCTCATCCTCGACGAGCCGGCGACCGGCCTGGACCCGGGCGGCATGCGCGACATGCGCCTGCTGATCCGCCGCCTCGCGGACGAGGGCATGACCGTGCTGCTGTCCTCGCATCTCATGGCCGAGGTCGAGGAGCTCTGCGATCGCGTCGTGATCATCAGCAGCGGGCGCGTCCGCTACGAGGGGGCGCTGCACGAGCTCATCGCGACGACGGCCGGGCGCTATGAGCTGCGCACGACCGACGACGATCGCGCCACCGCGATCGCCCGCGCCCAGCGCGGCGTCGAGGACGTCGCCCGCGACGCGCGCGGGCTCACCTTCGCCGCCGAGGAGCGCGCGGCGACCGCGCTCTCGATCGCGCTGGGCGAGGCCGGCATCGGCATCGCCGCGCTCGTGCCGCGCACCGCGACGCTCGAGGAGCTCTTCTTCCGCATGACCGAGGAGCAGGCGACGCCGGCGCCGGTGGGGCCCGCCGCGCCCGAGCCCGCGGACGTGCCCGAGGAGGCGCGCGCATGACCACCGTCGCCGCTGCGCGCGTCGGCCGCCGCGCCGCGGGGCGGCCCGGCATCGGCACCGTCTACCGCTGGGAGCTGCGCAAGCTGCGCGCCCAGAAGCGCACGTATCTCGGCCTCGGCGCGGCGATGCTCGTGCCGCTGATCTTCATCGTCGCGCTGCTGTCGAGCAGCGGCGGCCCGGACGACGTGCCCTTCGGGCGCTACGTCCGCGAGACCGGTCTGGCGATCCCGCTCGTCGGGCTGCTGTTCAGCTCGATCTGGCTGTTTCCGCTCATCACGTCGCTGGTGGCGGGCGACATCGTCGCCTCCGAGGACAACCACGGCACGCTGAAGACGATCCTCACGCGCTCGACCGAGCGCTGGCAGATCTTCGTGGCGAAGCTGCTCGCGACGATGACCTACACGCTCGTCGCGCTCGTGCTCTTCGTCGGGGTCGGGCTCGTCATCGGCGGTCTCATCTGGGGCTTCGACCCGCTGACCTCGCTGACGGGGACGACGATACCCGCCGGTCGCGGGATGCTCCTGATCGGCGGCGCCGCGCTGGCCTACTTCATTCCGATCATGGCGATCGCGTCGATCGCGTTCCTGCTGTCGACCGTCACGCACAACTCCGCCGGCGCCGTGGTGGGGACGCTGATCGGGTCGTTCATGATGCAGCTGCTCGCGGTCATCTCGGGGCTGGACTTCCTGCGGCCCTACCTGCTGTCGGAGCAGTTCGACTCCTGGCAGGGGCTGCTGCGCGAGCCGACGGACTGGGCGCCGATCGTGCACGCCGCCTGGGTGTCGGCCTGCTACGCGGTCCCCGCGCTGGCATGGGCGTTCGTGGCATTCCTGCGCCGCGACGTCGCGGGGTAGCGGCTGGCGCCCGCGGTCTCCAAACGGCCCTCGGACACGGCTCTGCGACGACCCGGGCCCGCGACCGGGGGAGGAGGAGCCGGTCGCGGGCCCGTACTGACACACAGAGGGAGGTCGGCCGCGGGAGCCGCCGTTGGAACAGCCCCCGCGACCGACAGAAGCACGGGGAAAGAGGAGAGGACCGCCGCGCTTCCGAGAACCTCATCGGCAGCCTGACGCGGCTACTTGAGCGACCGTTTGCGGCGCCCGTTCGCTACTCCGCCTGGCGGCCGAGGATCACGACGAAGCGCTCGATCCGGCGGCGCTCGTCGTCGGGCAGATCGCCGCCCGTCTCGACGAGCAGCGTCATCGGGCCGCGCTTGTGGGCCCACTGGGTGGCGGGCTCGCCGAAGGCGCCGGCGATCCAGACGAGCGGCTTGGACTCCGCGTAGGACATGACCGTGCTGTCCTGGCGCTCAGGCGTGTCCTCCGTGCGCAGCAGGGGCACCGTCACGAGGTCCAGCGCGTGTGCCAGGGACGTGATCGCCTCCAGCCCGCCGCCGTCGACGAGCAGCGCGAGCTCGCCCTCGTCGAGCATCGTGCTCACCCAGCCGGCGGGCGCTGCGGCGAGCACGCCGGCGGTGCAGACGAGGCGAAAGAGCGGATCGGCCATCGGCCAGACGCTACATCGTCGGGCGCGCGATCCCCGAGCCCGCGCCGAAGCAGACGAAGCCGGCGGCGGCCACGCGGTCGGCGTCGTCGTCGCCGAGCACATCGGCGCGCGCGCCCGCGAGCGCCGGCGCCGGCTCCTCGCCCGCTGCGAGGCGCTCGTGCAGGCCGAGCATGAGCCGGTGCGTCGGCTCGTCGGGCACCGGCACGACGCTCGCCACGAGCGCGCTCGTGCCGAGCGCCAGCAGCGCGGCGCTGAAGCCCATGAGCTCGTCGCCGGGGCGCACCGCGCTCACGCCGCCGTCGCAGGCGCTGAGCACCATGTCGCGCGGGACCGCTTCCAGCCGCTCGAGGTCGTAGACCGTCAGCGGCCCGTCGGCGAGCAGCAGCGCCGAGAACAGCGGGTTGTCCGCGCGGAACGTGCCGTGGCAGGCGATGTGCGCGCAGCCGGCGTGCTCGAGCGCCGCCGCGACCGCCGCCACGTCGGCGCCGCCGGATCCCAGCAGCGTCGCCGCCGGGTGGCGCTCGGCGAGCGCGAGCACCTCGGCGGCCGCGTGCGCCGGCCCCGGGCCGGCGGCGAGCACGAGCGCCCCGCGTTCGCCGGCGCGGGCCCGCGCGGCACGCAGCCAGAGCGCCGCCGAGGGCGCGACGCTCAGCGGCCGGGCGGCGCAGGACGGAAGCGCCGCCCAGGCCAGCGCGTGCAGCTCGCCGGTCGGGACGAGCACGAGCTCGCGGTCGGCGACGAGGTCGCCGAGCGGCGCCAGCAACAGCTTGTCCAGGCGCGCCGCCGCATGCTCGGCGTTGGTGCGCGCCACCGCGCGCGCGGCGGTCGAGCCGGTTCCCCGCCCCAGCCGGCGCAGCGCGAAGCGCAGCGCGGCGAGCTCGCTCGCGACGGCCTCCAGCGCGCCGAGCGCGACGAGCCGCGGCGGCGCATCGGCCACGACGACCGCCGCGAGCTCGCCGCCGTGCGCGACGAACTCGACGAGGGCGCGCGGTCCCAGCGCGGCGCGCAGCTCGGCGGCGCCCGGCGGCGCGAGCCGGGCTCCGGCGGCGCCCGTATCGCCGGCCGCGTGCCGGGCGCGGCGGCGGATCGCCGCCTCCAGCTCGACCTGGCGGCGCAGCAGGCGGCGCGTGTCGCCGTGCTCCTTGCCGGCTTCGTCGACCTCCACGAGCACGCCCCGCAGCTCGGACAGATCGGCGGCGAGCGCGTCGTCGCCGGGCGGGCGGGCGGGGCGCTGCCACAGCGCGCCGGCACGTCCGCGCTCGGCCCACTCGAGCACCGCCTGTGCGCGCCCGGAGTCCAGCGCGAGGCGCAGGCCGAGCGCCGCGAGGGCGGTGCCGTGCACCGCCGCGCCGGCCCGCAGCTCCGTCGCCCCGAGGCTCAGGCGGTGCTCGTCGAGGACGCCGAGGCCGGCGCGCAATGCGCGTAGGGCGCTCGCCGGCCGGCCGTCGGCGAGTCGCCGCAGCGCCTCGGCGTGCCAGGCGCCGAGGCGCAGCGCGACGGGTCCGCCGCGCCGCGCGCGAGCGACGGCCTCGAGCGTTCTCGCGGCAGCGTCACCGCGGCCGAGCGCGAGCGCCACGCGCGCCGCCAGCACCTCGGCGTCGAGCGCCGCCGCCGGCCAGCCCGCGGCCTCGAGCGCCGCCGCCGCCCGGCGCGCGCGCGTGTGCAGCCGGCCGTCGCAGGCGCCACCGGCGAACGCGGCGCGGACGGCGGTGTGCTCGGCCAGCGCCGCCCACCCGCCGCGCTTCTGGCGCGCGAACTCGGCTGCCGCGCGCTGCGCCGCGACCACCGCTGCGGGGGCATCGCCGCCGGCGAGCGCGGCCTCGGCCAGCGCGAGGCGCGCCTCGGCGAGGTCGGCGCCCATCGCATGCTCCTCGAAGCGCGCGACCGCCAGCTGCGCGCTGGCGTGCGCCTCCTGCGCGAGGCCCGCCGCCAGCAGCGCGTGGCAGCGGTCCATCTCGAAGACGGCCTCGCGCATGCCGCCGGCTGCGGCGATCACGGGCGCCGCCGCGTCGAAGCTCGCGAGCGCGCCGGGCAGGTCGCCGCGGCGCCCGGCGAGCCAGGCGAGGTTCTGGCGCATCGTCGCGGCGAGCAGGCGCAGGTCCAGGCGCTCGGCGAGGCGCTCGGCCTCGAGCAGGTCCTCCTGCGCCGCGCGCAGCGCCCCGCGGTAGGCGAGCAGCACGCCGCGGTTGCACAGGAGCTTGGCCTGTGCGTGCTCGTCGCCGGCGCGCCGCAGCAGCGCAAGCGCGCGGCGATAGCCCTCCACCGCCTCGTCGAAGCGCCCGAGGCGGTCGAGGATCAGCGCGTGCTGCTGGACGAGCAACCCGTCGTGGCCGCCGTCCGCGGCCACCGCGGCCGCGGCCTGGCGCAGCGCCGCCGCCGAGCTGCCCTCGTTCAGCAGCGCGTGGGCGAGGCTCATGCGCGCCTGCGAGGTGCGCTGCGGCGAGCCCGCCCTCCGTGCGGCGGCGACCGCCGCGCGCAGCTGCCTCAGCGCCGCCGGGGCGTCGTCGAGGTCGAGCGCCGCGAGCCCGAGCGCGCGCAGCGCGACGGATGCCGTCTCGTGGTCGCGCGCCGCGCGCGCGCCCGCGAGGGCCTCGGTCGCAAGCTCGCGTGCGCGGACCGCGTCGTCGCTGAGCAGGCGCGTCGCCTCGTCGGCGAGCGCGGCGTGGTCGGTCGTTGTCGCGGTGTGCGTCAGATCTCGAGCCAGGCGGTCTCGACGAGGCGCCCGCCATCGGGCGCGCAGTCGAGCCAGCAGCGCACCCGCAGGCGCCCCGGCGTGACGCCCAGCGCGAAGAAGCGCCCGCGCTCGTCGGCGCGGGTGAGGACGAGGCCGCCCTCGGTCGTGATGGCGATCTGCGCGGTCTGCGCCGGCACGAGCTGGCCGGTGAGCCGCAGCGTGTCGCCGTCGCCCTGGGGCTCGGCCTCGATCTCGATCTCGATGTCGCGGGCGGTGAAGCTCAGCGCGCGGGGGCCCGCGGCGCCGCGCACGGCGAGTGCCGGCTCGTCGACGGCCGTGTCGTGGACGAGCTCGGCGAACTCCGCGTCGAGCGTGCGCCAATCCAGCGCGGCCCGCGCGGCGATCTGCGCGGCCGCGGGAATCGGGTCGATGACGGACACCACGCGGCGCAGCTCGGCGAGGAGGGCCTCGTCTTCGTCGTGTGCGGGTGAGGATGGTGGCTGCATCAGTCCTAGGAGTCCGGCGGCGGCGTGCTGATACGTGTTCCCGCCAACGCGCGCCGCAGCGTCGCGAGGCAGCGACCCCGGGTCGGGCCGATGCTACCGATGGGCATGCCGAGCGCCACCCCGACATCGTCGTAGCTCGGGGCCGGGTCGCCTGCGAGCATCCGCAGCAGCGCCTGGCAGCGGGCCGAGATCGTCGCGAAGGCACTCCAGAGCTCGGCGTCGCGCTCCTCGGCGACCAGCCGGGCCTCGGCGACGGGCGGCACGGCGTCCTCGGGCATCCGCTCGTCCTCGGTGGGGATCTGGCGGGCGCTGTGGCGCAGGGCGCGCAGGCACTCGTTGCGCGCGGTGGTCGCCAGCCAGCCGCCGACAGCCTCGGGGTTGCGCAGGTCGTCGAGGTGCTCCAGCAGCGTCAGCCACGTCGTCTGGACGACGTCGCAGGCCGTCGCCTGGTCGAGACGGTGGCTGCGCGCGATGCTCCAGAGCAGGCCCTCGTAGCGATCGACGAGCGACTCCCAGGCCGCGCGCTCGCCCGACGCAGCCAACCTGACCTGCTCCCCGACCTCCATGCGCGATCTCCCCGACGGTGTGTGCGCGGAGCCTAGTGCTCCCTCCAGCAAGTCCTCGCACGCGTGGATCGGCTGCTGATCACCGCCTGGCGGCGTCCTCGCTCGGTCATGGCCCTGGAGGGCCACTCCCTCACTGCGTCCTTGCCAGCCGGCGCCAGCAGCCCCCCAAGCGCACAAGGACTTACCGGAGGAACCACTAGATGCAGCGACCGTTCAACGGTGAAGGCCCTCACACATCAGGCGCTCGTGGCGCCGGTAGGTTCGGGGCGCAGCGTCGATCCCCACATCGAGGAGTGACCATGAGACACGCCGACGACGAGGTCTATCCCGTCCCCGACTGGGACAGCTGCGAATGGGATCGGCTGCTGCTGAACCGCTGCGACATCGCCCGGGCCGGCGGCCCGGGGGACTGGATCTTCTACCGGCCGTCACGGCTGCTGCTCGACGCGCGGGCCCTCGACGACGACCGCGTCGCGGCGCTGCTGCGCGACAACGACGCCGAGCCCGCCGAGGAGATCCACGACGAGGTCGCCAAGGAGCTCGGGCTCCGGGTCTTCAACACCCCCGACGACCGCCTCGTGAAGCTCACCTTCGAGCTGCGGCGCTTTCATCCGTGCTGCGCCTCGCTGGACCACGTGCTCGTCGCGGGCCCGGCGCGCTGGCACGGCGACGACGTTCCCAAGCCGATCGAGAACCCGGGCGACATCCCGGGCGACGGCGAGGCCGGCAGCGGGCTGAACGTCGCGATCCTCGACACCGGCATCGCCGAGGGCATCCCGTTCCCGGTGCAGTCGGGCGCCGGCGACGACGAGATCTTCGACGAGGACGGCGACAACCGCCGCGACCCGCCGGCCGGCCACGGCACCCACATCGCGGGCCTCATCGCACGCACCGCGCCGGGGGCGAGGATCGTCGCCCACCGCGTCCTGAAGACCGTCGTGGGGCAGGCGAGCGAGCTGCAGGTGGCACGGGCGCTGCTGGACCTCCCCGGGGACGTGGACCTCGTCAACTGCTCCTTCAGCGGTCCGGTGCTCGGCGATGCGCAGCCGGCGGTGGTCGAGCGCGCGCTCGAATCCCTGGCGCCCAGGACTGTGGTCGTCGGCTGCGCCGGCAACACCGGCACGAGCCGCCCGCAGTGGCCCGCGGCCTCCAATCGCGTCATCGCGGCGGGTGCGATCGGCCGCGCGAAGCCCTCCGGCCCCTGGCTGCGCGCGGACTTCAGCTCCTACGGCGCGTGGGTGGACTGCTGCGCGCCCGGCGTCGCGGTTGCGAGCTCGTTCCTGACGGCCGAGGGCTACAGCGGCTGGGCGAGCTGGAGCGGGACCTCGTTCTCGGCGCCGCAGGTCGTCGCCGCGATCGCGCGCGTCGCCTCGCAGGATGGCAACGGCGCCGCGGCCGCCGCCTACAAGCTCGTCCGCGACCCGTCGCGCCCGCGGGTCGGGCAGCTCGGCGCGATCGTCGACCCCGCCGACCTGCCCTAGCCCAAACGGCGCACGCAGTCCTCGAGGATGCCGGCCGAGGTCAGCCGCTCGACGGTGGCCTCGACGGCGCCCTCGTCGATCTGCGGGTACTCCCGCGCGAGCGCTGCGACGAGGTCACGGGTGCTGCGCGAGCCGTCGGCGAGGACGAGGAGGCGGTGCATCGTGCCATCCGGATCGGGGACCGACGCGACGCGATCGGTCCCGACGATGTGCAGCTCCCCGCCGCCGCGCAGCAGGGGGCCGTACATCGCGCGTCGGGGCTGAAGCGGTAGCGCTGCCTGCATGACGTGCTCCTCGGTGTCTGACGACGGGCGGTTGGTTTTCCGCCCACACCGGATGGAGCGCCGGCAGCGCCCGCTGATACATCACTCCGCGGACGCCCGCGACCTCGCCCGCGAGCCGCGCGCCCGCGTCGTCGTGCTCGTCGTGCTCGTGCGGCCACCGCCCGCGCCGTTGGAGCGCGCCCTCGAGGATCGCGTCGCACCGTTGCTGCGCGCACCGGCGGGGCGGCGCTCGGACGCGGGGATCTCCTCGGTGACGACCGCCTTCGTCAGCGACGGGATGAGCTTCTGCAGGTAGGTCGCCATCCGCTCCTCGTCGCGGATGATCGCCTTGGCGAGCTTCGCGGTCTCCGTGTCGCCCAGCGACTCGGCGAGCGCCTGGATCGCGGTGTAGTTCGCGATCTCCTCGGCCTCGGCGGCGTACTCGGTCTTGGCGTTCTTCAGCAGCTTCTCCTGCTCGCCGGTTCCGCGCAGCATGTGCAGCGGACCCTGGGCGAGGGCCACGGCCTTGCTGGCGACGGACGTCGCGCCGGCGGCGACGTCGGTCACGACGTCGGGGCCGGGCAGATCCATCTCGGTCGCCTTGCCGCCGAGCTTGCGGATGCGCGCCTTGACGTCGCGGGCGTGCCCCTTCGTCTCCTTGAGGTGCGCCTTCAGACGCTTCTTGTAGGCGTCGCGCGTCGTCATCTTGATGTGGGCCTGCAGCGCGGTCTCGAGCTCGCGCTCCTTGCCGTAGGCCTCGTTGAGGTATTGGATGAGCTTCGCTTCTCTGATCGTCGGATCGGCCATCGTTCAAGCTCCTGGTACGGGGGAAGTCGAACGTTCGGACTACCCGATCATCGCCGTGCGACACGGTGAACTGCGAGGTCGCAGCCCTCCGCCGGGCCGACGTCCGCGCGCATGTTGCGCTCCATCATCTGCAGCGCCGCGTCGGCGAGGTCGTCGTGGATGGCGGCGACCGCGTCGCTTGGGATCGCGACCTCGAGATGGCGCACGTAGGCATCGAGCGCCGAGTAGAGGATGCACTGCTCGGTGACCTGGCCGACGAGCACGATGCGCTCGATCTCGTGCCGGCGCAGGAGGTACTCCACCTGCGTCTGGTAGAAGATCGAGTGGCGCGCCTTGACGACGAAGCCGACGTCCGCGGGCGGCACGATCGGCTCGACGAGATCGGGCGCGCGGCCCCGCAGCGCGTGCTCGACGAGCTCGGGGCGCCCCGCGCTCCAGTCGCCGTGGTTGTCGTTGACGTAGACGACCGCCACGTCTTCCTCGCGCGCCCGCGCGACGAGGTCGGTCATCGCCGGCAGCGCGGCGCGGACCGACGCCATGAGGCGATCGCTGTCCTCGTGCTCGTAGGCGTTGAGCATGTCCACGACGATGACGGCGCTGTTCATGACCGCCACCGATACCCGCTCGGCGCGCGGCGGACGCGCGACCTGGCGCTGCGATCATGCGCGGCGTGCGACAGACGCTCCGCCATGCCGATCCCGCGCGCGACGCCGCCGCCTGCGCGGCGATCTACGCGCCGTTCGTCACCGGCGCTGCCACGTCCTTCGAGGAGGTCGCGCCGACGGCCGCGGAGCTCGCCGATCGCATGGAGCGCACGTCGCGGGAGTTCCCGTGGCTCGTGCTCGAGGACGGCGGTCGAGTCGTGGGCTTCACGTACGCCACGCAGCACCGCGCGCGCGCCGGCTATCGCTGGGCCGTCGACGTCGCGATCTACGTCGATGCGGAGTACCGGCGCCGTGGCGGCGGCCGGCGCCTGTACGAGGCGCTGCTGGAGCTCCTGCGCCGGCAGGGCCTGCGGATCGCCTGCGCCGGGATCACGGTCCCCAACGACGCCAGCGAGGGGCTGCACCGGGCGGTCGGCTTCGAGCGCGTCGGGACGTACCGCGCGATCGGCTGGAAGGCGGGAGCCTGGCGCGACGTGGCCTGGTGGCAGCTGCAGCTCGCTCCCGAGGACGACGGGGAGCCCGCCGAGCCCGGCTCGCCGCAGCGCCTGCCCGGCGCATGAGCGACATCTGGGTCGGAATCGACGTGGGGACGCAGAGCGCGCGCGCGATGGCCGTCTCGGCGGGGGGAGAGGTCATGGGCCGCGGCGCCTGTGCGCTGCGCAGCCGGCGTGACGGCGAGCGCCACGAGCAGGACCCCGCGGACTGGTGGCCGGCGGTCGCGGACGCCTGCCGGGCGGCGCTCGCGGGCGTCGCGCCCGAGCGCGTGGGCGGCGTCGCGACGTGCGCCACCTCCGGGACGATCCTGCTCGTCGACGGCGCGGGCAGCCCGGCGACGCCGGCGCTCATGTACGACGACGCGCGCGTCGCGGGCCGCGGCGCGGCGAAGCTGCGCGGGCTGCTCGAGCTCCCGGCGGCGCGCCCCCCGGGGGCGCGCCTGGCCCACCAGGCCGACGTCGTGACCCGCGCGCTGACCGGCGGCGCGGTCGCGACGGATGAGAGCCACGCGCTCAAGAGCGGCTGGGACGCGGCTCGCGGAGAATGGGACGCCGGGATGCGCGAGGCGCTCGGCCCGGCGGGCGACGAGCTGCTGCCCGACGTCGTCCGCGCGGGCGACCGGCTCGGCGAGGTCTGCGCCGCTGCCGCTGAAGGCTGCGGCCTGCGCCGGGGGACGCCGGTCATCGCCGGGATGACCGACGGCTGCGCCGCCCAGCTCTCCGCCGGGGCGCTGCAGGAGGGATCGTGGAACTCCGTGCTCGGGACGACGCTCGTGCTCAAGGGCGTCTCGGCCGAGCGGATCGAGGACCCCGGCGGCGTCCTGTACTGCCATCGCTCGCCCGATGGCGGCTGGCTGCCCGGCGGCGCCTCCAGCAGCGGGGCGGGCGTGCTCACGCAGCAGTTCCCCGGCCGCGACCTCGATGCGCTCGGCCGCGACGCGCAGGAGCACGAGCACGACGCCCCGCTCGCCTATCCGCTCGCCGGGCGCGGCGAGCGCTTTCCGTTCACCGCGCCGCAGGCGCACGGCTTCATGCTCGGCGAGCCGGCCGGCGAGGGCGAGCGCTTCGCAGCGCTTCTGCAGGGCCTCGCCTACGTCGAGCGCCTGTGCCTGGACTACATGAGCCTGCTGGGCGCGCCCGTCGACGGCGAGCTGAGCCTCACCGGCGGCGGGTCGCGCAACCGCTATTGGTGCACGCTGCGCGCCGACGTTCTCGGACGGCCCGTGCGCCTGCCCGAGCAGTCGGAGTCGGCGTTCGGGATGGCCGTCCTCGCGGCGGCGGCGACGACCGGCGCGACCTGCGCCGAGACCGCCGCGCGCATGTGCCGCACGCGCGAGGTCATCGAGCCGCGGCCGGACCGCGACGGGCGCTTTGCCGGCGCCTACCTGCGGCTCGTCGGCGAGCTCGAGGAGCGCGGCTGGCTGCCGCCGCGCGTGGCGGAGCACGCGCGCTCGCGCGCCGGCGGCTGAGCGGCGTCAGATCTGCCGCGTGTCGCCCTTCGCCGGCAGGCGATGGGACGTAGGTCGCAGTGAGATCGCGCCTTGTGTCCAGGTCGCGGCGGCGGGCGTCCCCCATCCGTCCAGACGCGCTCAAACGGGTTGCCGGATCGGGGGCGTCCGCCCGACTACAGGGGCATGCAGCTCCCTTTCAGCCGCATCCTCGCCGCCAGCGCGACCGCCGTCGCGCTGGCCGCATCCGCGGCTCCCGCCCTCGCCGCCTCGGACCCCCTGCTGGCCGCCCAGTGGGCGCTCACGGAGCCCCAGGCGACCGGCGCGCAGGAGGCCTGGACGCAGTCGCACGGCAGCGGGGTCCTCGTCGCCGTCCTGGACACCGGCGTCCAGCTCGACCACCCCGACCTCGTCGGCAGCCTCTGGACGAACAGCCGCGAGACGGTCAACGGCAAGGACGACGACGGCAACGGCTTCATCGACGACATCGCCGGCGCGAACATGTTCACCGGGGATGGCAACGTCGCCGACGACGAGGGTCACGGCACGCACGTCGCCGGCATCGTCGCCGCCCGCGCGGGCAACGGCGTCGGCGGCTCGGGCGTCGCGCCGGCCGCGACCATCATGCCGGTCAAGGTCCTGGACTCCACGCGCTCGGGCAACTCCACCGTGCTCGCCCGCGGCATCCGCTACGCGATCGACATGGGCGCGCGCATCCTCAACATCTCGATCAACGGGGACACGACGACCTCCGACCTGACCTCGGCCCTGAAGTACGCAAGCGACAAGGGCGCCACCATCGTCACCTCAGCCGGCAACAACTCGCGCAACCTCGACCTCACGCCCTCCTACCCGGCGTCCTCCACCGAGCCGTCGGTCCTCACGGTCACGGCCACCGACGAGGCCGGCGGGCTTCCGGCCTTCGCCAACCGCGGGCTGAACTCCGTCGACCTCGCCGCTCCCGGCGACCTGATCCTCTCCACCGCGCGCGGCTCGGGCTATGAGAACCGCTCGGGCACCTCGATGGCCGCGCCCTTCGTCTCCGGTGCGCTCGCCCTGTTGCAGGCCGCGCGCCCCGACATGTCCGAGCCCTCGCTGCGCGGTGCCCTGCTCGGCAGCGCCCCCAAGACCGGCCTCCTCCAGGGCCTGCTCGGCGGCGGTGGCGGAGGCGGCCTGGACATCGGCGCCGCGATGCACGCGATTCTCCCCGGCTCCATGTGGCACGCCGGCCCGGGCGCCGGCCCGGTCGCCGCCCAGGCCGCCGCGGCCACCGTGCGCGTGAAGGCGGGCGCCAGCATCCGCGCCGGCCGCCGCGCGACGGTGCGCTGGACGGCCACCGGCGCCGCCGGCATCACGAGCTGGCGCATCATGCTCGACGGCAAGCGCATCGCCACCCGCCGCGCCGCCGACCGCCCGGTCGTGCGCCGCACGATCGCCAAGGCCGGCAAGCACCGCTGGAAGGTCGCCGGCTACGACGCCGCCGGCGTCCGCGTCGCCACGGGCACCCGCAGCTTCAAGGCCCTGCGCGCGCGCTGATCCTCCTGGGTGGCTCCTGCGCGGTGCTTCGAGCCTGCGCGCGTCGCATGTTGCGCGCAGAGCGCCCGATAGGCATCGGTCTCGCTTCCGCAACTCGCACCCCGGCATCGACTCGCGCTAGACTGCCACGCAGACCTGCCTGCGGCGGGTCGTTTTTCTGTCCTCTTGCCGTCACGGAGCTGCCGAATGGCCCGCGGAGACGTGCGTATCGCTGTGACCCTCGCGTGCGAGGTCTGCAAGCGTCGCAACTACCAGACGAATAAGTCCAAGCGCAACAATCCGGAGCGCATCTCCCTGCGCAAATACTGCAAGTGGTGCAGGGAGCACACCGGCCATCGGGAGACCCGGTAGCCGGCTCGACCCTCCGCATCTCATGGCTCGCAACCGCCAGCGCGCGAAAGACCGCAAGCAGAAGCTCCACCGGGAGAACATCCCGGGGTCGCTGGACCACGCCTCCGGTGAGGTCGAAGAGGTCGAGGCCCGCATCGTCGCCGGCGCGGCCGGCATCCCCGCCGACGACCGCGGCGTCGACGTCGACACCGACCCGGACTTCGTCCCCGACGCCGAGCTGGCGGTCGATCGCGAGCAGATCGGCCACGGGGCGGGCGACGTCGCCACGACGAAGGGCGCATCCGGCTCGCGCCTGGTCAACTTCATCCGCGCCTGCTGGGCCGAGCTGCAGCGCGTCCAGTGGCCCGACCGCCGCCAGGTCGGTCAGGCCACGGCGGTCGTCCTCGGCTTCGTCTTGATCGCCGGCGCGTTCCTCGGCCTTGCCGACGTCGTCGCGCAGCGGCTCGTCGACTTCATCCTCTAGTCCCCCCGATCTTCGAGAGACCCCCATGTTTCGCTGGTACGTCGTCAACACCTATTCAGGCCATGAGAACAAGGTCAAGCAGAACCTTGAGCATCGCGTGGTCTCCCTGAACCAGAAGCGCAACGTCCGCCAGGTCGTCGTGCCGACCGAGTCCGTGTCCGAGATGAAGGACAACCAGAAGGTCACGGTCGAGAAGCGCACGATGCCCGGCTATGTCCTCGTGAACATGGAGCTCAACGAGGACTCGTGGGGCCTCGTGAAGGGGACCCCGGGCGTCACCGGCTTCGTCGGCGCGTCCAACGAGCCCGTCCCGCTCACGCAGGCCGAGGTCGATCGCCTGCTGCACCGCGAGGTCGCGGTGCGCGAGCGCAAGAAGGCCACGTTCGCGATCGGCGAGTCCGTCAAGGTCATCTCCGGTCCGCTGTCGGATTTCTCCGGCGAGATCTCCGAGATGAACGAGGACGCCTCGCGCCTCAAGGTGCTTGTGTCAATCTTCGGTCGCGAAACTCCGGTCGAAGTCGGGTTCGATCAAGTGAAGAAGATCTAGAGATCGGATGTCTCTAGTCTCAATCAGAACGCAAGGCCGGACGCCTTGCGGGGGTACCTCTTAGATGGCGAAAAAAGTCCTCACCCAGATCAAGCTGCAGGCCGTAGGCGGCCAGGCGAGCCCGGCGCCGCCGGTCGGACCTGCCCTGGGCCAGCACGGCATCAACATCATGGAGTTCTGCAAGGCCTTCAACGCGCAGACCCAGGGCGATGCCGGCACGACCATCCCGGTCGTCATCACCGTCTACGAGGATCGCTCGTTCACGTTCGTGACGAAGACGCCGCCCGCCGCGGTGCTCATCAAGCAGGCCATCAACCTGCAGAGCGGCTCGGGCGAGCCGCACCGGGTGAAGGTCGGCAAGATCACCAGGGCGCAGATCCGCGACATCGCCGAGAAGAAGTTCGACGATCTCAATGCCAACGATCTCGACCAGGCCTCGAAGATCATCGCCGGCACCGCACGGAGCATGGGGGTCGACGTTGTCTAGTCACGGCAAGCGCTACAACGAGGCGCGCGACCAGGTCGACCGCGAGCACGAGTACACGCCCCGCGAGGCGATCGCGCTCATCAAGTCCCTGCCCGCGCCGAAGTTCGACGAGAGCCTCGAGATCCACATCCGCACGGGGCTGAACGTCCGCCACGCCGACGAGCAGCTGCGCGGGACGATCGCGCTCCCCAACGGCCTCGGCAAGGACGTCACGATCGCGGTCTTCGCCCAGGGCGACAAGGCGCGCGAGGCCGAGGAGGCCGGCGCCGACATCGTCGGAGCCGAGGACCTCGCCAAGCGCGTGGAGGAGGGCTTCACCGACTTCGACGTCGCGATCGCCACGCCGGACCTCATGCCCGTCGTCGGCCGGCTCGGCCGCGTGCTCGGCCCGCAGGGCAAGATGCCCAACCCGAAGGTCGGCACCGTGACGATGGACGTCGCCCGTGCGGTGACCGAGGCCAAGGCCGGCAAGATCGAGTACCGCACCGACCGCACCGCGATCGTCCACCTGCCGATCGGCAAGCGCTCGTTCTCCGACCGTCAGCTCCTGGAGAACTACGCCGCCGTCATCGACGAGCTCATCCGCGCCAAGCCGTCCGCCGCCAAGGGCCGCTACCTGCGCACGATCGTGATCGCCGCGACGATGAGCCCCGGCGTGAAGGTCGACCCGTCCCGTACCCGCGACATCCTCGAGGAGACCGCCCCGGCCGCAGCCGCCTGAGCAGTCCAGCGAGGCCACCGCAGACACCGGGCCCGCCATCTGGCGAGAAGCCCCGGCGAGGAGGCAGATGAACCGAGAACAGAAAGCAGCGGTGATCGACGAGATCACCGCCCAGATCCAGGAGTCCGACGCGATCTTCGCGGTGGACTACCGCGGGATCAGCGTCGCCCAGATCGCCGAGCTGCGCGGAAGGCTGCGGGAGTCCGACGCGAGCCTGCGCGTGGTGAAGAACACGCTCACCGAGCGTGCGGCCGACGGCGCGGGAATGGAGGCGCTCAAGCCGCTGCTCGCGGGCCCGACGGCGCTGACGTTCGTCCGCGGCGACGCGGCGGGCGCGGCCAAGGCCGTTGCCGACTTCACGCGCCTGACGACCCTGCTGCCGTTCAAGGGCGGGATCATGAACGGCCAGGCGCTGACGCCCGAGCAGGTCGTCGCGATCGCCCGACTGCCCTCGCGCGACGTGCTCAACGCCCAGCTCGTGAACATCGTCGCGTCGCCGCTCACCGGCCTCGTGACGAGCCTCTCGAACCTCATCAGCGGCCTGGCGCGCCAGCTCAGCCAGGTTGCCGAGCAGAAGGAGGCCGAGGCACCCGCCGCGGCAGCCGAGCCAGAGCCCGAGGGCGGCCCCGACCCCGACCCCGCCGCTGAGCCCGAGGCCGCCGCCGCGCCGGCCGCCGATGCCGCCGCACCCGATTCGACATCTGACACTGACGAGAACAAGGAGTGACCATGGCTGCTTCCACCCAGGAGTGGATCGACGAGCTCAAGAGCATCACCGTGCTCGAGCTGAGCGAGCGCATCAAGGCGCTCGAAGAGGAGTTCGGCGTCTCGGCTCAGGCCGCGGCGGTCGCGGCCCCCGCGGGCGCCGGCGGCGCTGACGGCGGCGCCCCGGCCGAGGAGGAGCAGACGGCCTTCGACGTCATCATCACGGCCGCAGGCGACAAGAAGATCCAGGTCATCAAGGTCGTCCGCGCCGCCACGAGCCTCGGCCTCAAGGAGGCCAAGGCGCTCGTCGACGAGGCCCCCAAGGCCGTCCGCGAGGGCGTCGACAAGGATGAGGCCGAGAAGCTCAAGCAGGAGCTCGTGGAGGCCGGCGCCAGCGTCGAGATCAAGTAGGCCTCCCGCCGCACCGGCTGCATCGAAGGGCGCCCCCGGGCGCCCTTCGCCGTTCTCGCGCGCCCGGCCGGCCGGGCGCGCGAACAGGCGCCTACTCCGCGCCCTCCTCCACCACGCGGCGCGGCGCTCCCTGCCGCCGAGGGCGGGTGCGTCCGCCGTTCGTGCGCGGCTCGAGCGCCTGACGCGCTCTGCGCAGGCACCGGCGCATCCCCCTCGCCTGCCTGGTCGCCGCGGCGCCCGCGACGCGCACGAGCTCGAGGAGGCACGGCGGCGCCCGCCTGGACGCGGCCGTCGAGGGAGCCGCCGGCGCAGCCGCTGACCGAGCGGGCTCCGGCTCGAAGCCGCGTCGCGCAACCTGCCGTCGATCCGTCCGATGTCGCGGTTTCCGACATCGAGATGCACGGCGAGCTATGCGTCGCGCTCGGCTGCGTACTCCGAGGGTCACGTGATCGCCGACATCCCGACCCACTCGGCCCAAGAGCGCCGGCGAAGCTCGCGTGCGGCGGCGGCTCGCAGTACGACATCGCAGCTCTCGGCCGACGGCGACCTCGAGCTCGATGACGAGGACTCGACGGGGGCGTCGTGCGCTCACGCCGGCCAGTCGGGCGCGATGGTCATCGACGTCGACCGCACGGCCGCCTCGCGCCTAGTCAGCGTCATCCCGACGGCCGTCGGCTCGCACGGACGCACACGCTCGACGACCGCACCCTCTACATCAGCGACGACCCGGCGAGTACTCCAGCTCGAGATCTTCGACTCCGGCGCCGGCGGCCAAGCTCCGCGAGCTGAGTCGGCCGGCAGGACCGATCCCGACTCCTACGTCGATCACGGCGACGTGCGCTCGCGCGACGCCGCGCTCGATCGGCTCGCCGACGTCATCGACGTCACCGACGCGCGCGCCGCGGATCTGCAGCGCTCGCCGACCCGGCGGCGACGTCTCTCACAGGCCGAGCTCAACGCACGCCCGGACACGCTCGTCGCGACCGACGAGTTCATGCGGCGGCGAGCGGCTGCGCCGGATGCGGCCAGCGCCCGTGCGCGTGGGAGGGGACCGCGGGAGCATCGACGCCGACCGACATCGGCGCGCTGCACCTACAAGCCGCCCGCGACGGGACGATCGCGACGACGGCTCGCAAGGCGCTCGGGGAAGACTCGGCGACGCTACAACGATCCGACGACGCAGCTCGCGCGAGGGCGGCTGCACGTCGCACGTCGTTCTCGGCGCCACGAGCGTCAACGCTACGCCTCGACGCGGCCGTCGGCTACGGCCGGCGGGATCCGCGTCGTGGACTTCGCCGACCCGGCTGCCCCGCGCTCGCTCGCCGCCTACATCCCGACGTGGCGCGACACGCTGAGGCGGCGCCAAGCCGCACCGGGTCGGGACCCGCTCGTTCACGGCGCTCACCGGCGACATCGCGCGCGCGCATGGCCGTCCTCGAGCGTCACCGGCGCAGGTCGCTGGGCACGGCGACGGCCGGCGCCCCACGAGCGTCCAGCGCGCGCAGATCCAGGGCGTCACGCCTCTCGTGCCGCGGCCGCGCCGACGACGGCGCCCAAGCGGCCGGCGCGCGCGACGGGCGAGTTCGTGCCGCGCGAAGCTCGGCGTCCGCGTCGAGCTCGTCGGGGCAGGCGATGACCTCCACGCCCGTGCCCGCCCGGCGCCTCGACGTAGAACGAGCGCGTGCCGTCGCGGTGCTGCGCCACCGCGCCGCGCTCGCCGGCCAGGCGCTCGAGCTCCGCCGGCGACTTCCAGCCACATGGTCGGGATGCTCGTCGGCCTGACGAACGCGAGCCGGCCCCGCCCGCCTCGACAGCCCCAGGCTGCGTCCTCGTAGAGCACGCGCGCCCGGGACATCCCCTGCCACCAGGCGATGGCCGCCGCGATGTCGGGCACCTGCTGGGCGACGTGATCGACATTGCACGGCGCGCACGACCCCGCTACACTGCCGCCGTCGACCGATAGCCGTAGCCGCCCGAACGACGGCCTCCGCGCCACATACGCGGGCCGGACCCGGGCGGGGTCCGTGAGCGTCGACCGCCCCCAGCGGGGTGCCATCTGCCTGTGCTATATTGGCTGGTCCGCGCCTGTGCGTCCAGGCCGCGCGCCCTCTCGACTCTCGTCATCCCTCCCGACCCCTGAGGAGTCGCCGTCTTGCCCCGTGCTGACGCCCCCCGGACGCGCCGCAGCTTCGCGCGCCTGGACAAGGTCCTCGACGTCCCCAACCTGATCGACATCCAGCGCCGCTCGTTCGAGTGGCTGACCGACCCCGAGAAGGGCGGCCTGCGCGAGACGATCGACGACATCTCGCCGATCGAGGACTACACCGGCAACCTCGCCGTCGACTTCGGCGAGTTCGACTTCGACGAGCCCGTCGCCTCGATCGAGGAGTGCCGCGAGAAGGACCTCACCTACGCGCGCCCGCTGACCGTCACCGTCGCGTTCATCAACCGCGAGACCGGCGAGATCCGCGAGCAGTCGGTCTTCATGGGCGACTTCCCGTGGATGACCGAGCGGGGCACGTTCATCATCAACGGCACCGAGCGCGTCGTCGTCACGCAGCTCGTCCGTTCGCCGGGCGCCTACCTGATGGAGCCCAAGGACCGCGAGAAGCAGGTCTTCATCGCGAACCTCATGCCGGCCCGCGGCTCGTGGCTCGAGCTCGAGATCGACAAGAAGGGCAAGGTCTTCGTCCGCATCGACCGCAAGCGCAAGCTGCCGGTCACCGTCCTGCTGCGCGCGATGGGCTACGCGACCGACGAGGAGATCCTCGACCTCTTCGACAACTCGCTCTACATCCGCAACACGATCGAGGCCGACCCCGAGGTCACGCAAGACCAAGGAGGGCGCGCTCGATCGAGCTGTTCAAGAAGCAGCGCCCGGGCGAGCCGCCGCAGCGTCGACGCCGCCTAGCGCGCTGCTCAACCAGCTGTTCTTCGACCCCAAGCGCTACGACCTCACCCGCGTCGGTCGCTACAAGCTCAACGCGCGCCTCGGGCCTCGACATCGACCTCGACACGCGCACCCTGACGCACGACGACATCATCGCGCTGGTCAAGGAGCTCGTCTCCCTGCCGCGCATCCTCGGCATGCCCGAGGAGCCGCGAGGTCGAGATCAAGGACTACGCGGCCGAGGCCGTCAGACGATGCCGCGCGAGCCGGTCGCCGAGCACCTCGACGAGTACGAGCACTTCGGCAACCGCCGCCTGCGCACCGTCGGCGAGCTCATCCAGGAGGCCTTCCGCATCGGCCTCTACCGGATGGAGCGCGTCGTGCGCGAGCGCCTCACCACCGAGGACGCCGACACGATCACGCCGCAGACGATCGTGAACATCCGCCCGGTCGTCGCCGCGCTGAAGGAGTTCTTCGGCTCCTCGCAGCTCTCGCAGTTCATGGACCAGACGAACTCGCTGGCCGGCCTGACCCACCGCCGCCGCCTGTCGGCGCTCGGCGCCGGCGGCCTCACCCGCGAGCGCGCGCCGATCGAGGTGCGCGACGTCCACCCGACCCACTACGGCCGCATGTGCCCGATCGAGACGCCGGAGGGCCCGAACATCGGCCTGATCGGCTCGCTGTCGAGCTACGCCGAGGTCTCCGAGCACGGCTTCGTCGACGACGCCCTACCGCGTCGTCAAGGACGGCATGGTCACCGACGAGATCGTCCACCTCGACGCCACGCAGGAGGAGGAGCTAAGCATCGCCCAGGCGAACCACGCCGGTCGACGAGAAGACGGCAAGCTCAAGGGCCCCGAGGTCCTCTGCCGCACGCAGGCCGGCCAGTACGTGACGGTCGCGCCGAAGGACGTCGACCTCATGGACGTCTCGCCCGAGCAGATCTGGTCGGTCGCGACGGCGATGATCCCGTTCCTCGAGCACGACGACGCCAACCGCGCGCTCATGGGCTCGAACATGCAGCGCCAGGCCGTGCCGCTGCTCAAGACCGACGCCCCGCTCGTCGGCACCGGCATGGAGCGCCGCGCCGCGCTGGACACGGGCGACGTGCTGCTGGCCCGCGAACGCCGGGCACGGTCGCCTACGTCGACGCCGACGCGGATCGTCGTCGAGAGCAAGGACGGCGGCGACGAGTACGAGCTCGCAGAAGTTCATGCGCTCCAACCAGGGCACGCTCATCCACCAGAAGCCGCGGGTCGCGGTCGGGCCAGAAGGTCAAGGCGGGCGACGTGCTGGCCGACGGCTCGTCCACCGACCACGGCGAGATGGCGCTGGGCAAGAACCTGATGGTCGCCTTCATGTCCTGGGAGGGCTACAACTTCGAGGACGCGATCATCCTCTCCAAGCGCCTCGTCAAGGACGACGAGCTCACCTCGATCCACATCGAGGAGTACGAGATCGACGCCCGCACGACGAAGCTCGGCGACGAGGAGATCACCCGCGACATCCCGAACCGCTCGGAGGAGTCGCTGCGCAACCTCGACGACCGCGGCATCGTCCGCATCGGCGCCGAGGTCGGCTCGGGCGACCTGCTCGTCGGCAAGGTCACGCCGAAGGGCGAGACCGAGCTGACCGCCGAGGAGAAGCTGATCCGCGCGATCTTCAAGGAGAAGGCGCGCGAGGTCCGCGACACCTCGCTCAAGGTGCCCCACGGCGAGGGCGGCGTCGTCATCGACGTCATGACCTTCTCGCGCGAGGCCGGCGACGACCTGCCGCCGGGCGTCAACGACCTCGTCCGCGTGTTCGTCGCCAAGAAGCGCAAGATCTCCGAGGGCGACAAGCTCGCCGGCCGCCACGGCAACAAGGGCGTCATCTCGAAGATCGTCGACGAGCAGGACATGCCGTTCCTCGAGGACGGCACCCCGGTCGACGTCATCCTCAACCCGCTCGGCGTGCCGAGCCGCATGAACGTCGGCCAGATCCTCGAGACCCACCTCGGGTGGGCCGCCGCCCAGGGCTGGTACGACGACGGCACCGAGGCCTACAAGCTCGCCGACGCCAGACGGCAACGGCGCCGCGGCAAGGTCTACGTCGCCACGCCGGTCTTCGACGGCGCGACCGTCGAGGACGTCGACGAGGCGCTCGTGCAGTGGCAGGACGAGCACACAGGGCCGCATCCGGATGGACATCGACAAGTCGCGCCGCGCGGGCAGCCAGGCCTCGGGCAAGTTCACGCTCTTCAACGGCCGCACCGGCGAGCCGTTCGAGGAGCAGGTGACGGTCGGCTACATGTACATCCTCAAGCTGCTGCACCTCGTGGACGACAAGATCCACGCGCGCTCGACCGGCCCCTACTCGCTCGTCACCCAGCAGCCGCTGGGCGGCAAGGCGCAGTTCGGCGGCCAGCGCTTCGGCGAGATGGAGGTCTGGGCGCTGGAGGCGTACGGCGCCGCCTACACGCTGCAGGAGATGCTCACGATCAAGTCCGACGACACCGTCGGGCGCGTGAAGGCCTACGAGGCGATCGTCAAGGGCGAGAACATCGCCGAGCCGAGCATCCCCGAGTCGTTCAAGGTGCTGCTCAAGGAGATGCAGTCGCTGGCGCTCGACGTCAACGTCGTCTCCGAGGAGGGCGCCCGCGCCGAGATGCGCGACGAGGACGACGACCTGCTGCGCGCGGCCGAGGAGCTCGGCATCGACCTGTCCGGCGTGCGCGCCGGCGACGGCGACGGCCGCCGACGAGGCCGACGAGCAGCGAGGCCGCCGACGACGCCGAGCGCACGACGCCGACGACGAGGCCGACGAGACGCCGAGGAGCCGTGGACGCCCGATCGACCGGAGCGAGGTCGACCGAGGACGACCTGCGCCGACGATCGCCGTCGAGCGCTCCGGACGATCGACGTAGCGACCCGACCAGGACCAGCAGAATCACTTGATCGACATCAACAACTTCGACGCCATCGAGATCGGCCTCGCCTCCTCCAAGCAGATCCGCGCGCTGGAGCTCGGGCGAGGTCACCAAGCCGGAGACGATCAACTACCGCACGCTCAAGCCCGAGAAGGACGGCCTCTTCTGCGAGCGCATCTTCGGTCCCACCAAGGACTGGGAGTGCTACTGCGGCAAGTACAAGCGCGTCCGCTACAAGGGCATCGTCTGCGAGCGCTGCGGCGTCGAGGTCACGCGGTCCAAGGTGCGCCGCGAGCGCATGGGCCACATCGACCTCGCCGCCCCCGTCAGCCACATCTGGTTCTTCAAGGGCGTCCCGAGCCGCATCGGCTACCTGCTCGACATGGCTCCCAAGGAGCTCGAGAAGGTCCTGTACTTCGCCGCGTCGATCGTCACGTGGGTCGACGACGAGGCGCGCGGGCGCGACCTCGCCCGAGCTCGAGGGCCGAGATCAACGAGGTGCTCGACGCCTACGCCGCCGAGCAGGAGGAGCGCGTCGCTCGAGCTGCGCGAGTCGCTCGAGCGCCGCGAGGAGTACCTCGAGACCGGCGAGCCAGAGGGCTTCGACGACGAGGACCACCTGTGGGCCGAGGCGCTCGACATCAACGTCAAGAAGCTCGTCCGACGAGGAGCGCGAGAAGCTCGCTCAAGGAGCTGCGCAAGAGCTTCGAGGCCGACATCGACGACACCGAGGCCTACATCGAGGACGCCGCCGAGCGCATGCGCCAGGTCTGGGAGCTCTTCCAGCGACGATGGAGCCCGAAGGACGATCGTAGCAACGACGAGACGCTCTTCCGCGAGCTCAAGGACCGCTTCGGCTCGCCGTACGGCTTCGGCGAGTACTTCCGCGGCGGCATGGGCGCCGAGTCGGTCCGCGACCTGCTCGAGCAGGTCGACCTCGACGCCGAGCGCGAGGAGCTCGAGGAGCAGGTCAAGACCGCCAAGGGCCAGAAGCAGGCCCGCGCGGTCAAGCGCCTGAAGGTCGTCTGGGCGTTCATCCACTCCGGCAACACGCCGGAGCATGATGGTCCTCGAGGCCGTGCCGGTGATCCCGCCGGAGCTGCGCCCGATGGTCCAGCTCGACGGCGGCCGCTTCGCCACGTCGGACCTCAACGACCTCTACCGCCGCGTCATCAACCGCAACAACCGCCTCAAGCGGCTGCTCGACCTCGGCGCGCCGGAGATCATCGTCAACAACGAGAAGCGGATGCTGCAGGAGGCCGTCGACGCGCTGTTCGACAACGGCCGCCGCGGCCGGCCCGTCACGGGCCCGGGCAACCGCCCGCTGAAGTCGCTCTCGCGACATGCTCAAGGGCAAGCAGGGCCGCTTCCGCCAGAACCTGCTCGGCAAGCGCGTGGACTACTCGGGCCGCTCGGTCATCGTGTCCGGCCCGTCGCTGCGCCTGCACCAGTGCGGGCTGCCGAAGCTCATGGCGCTCGAGCTGTTCAAGCCGTTCATCATGGCCCGGCTCGTCGAGCGCAAGGAGGCGCAGAACATCAAGGCGGCCAAGAAGATGGTCGACTCGATGATCCCCGAGGTCTGGGACGTCCTCGAGGAGGTCATCCACGAGCACCCGGTGCTGCTCAACCGCGCGCCGACGCTCCACCGCCTGGGCATCCAGGCGTTCGAGCCGGTGCTCGTCGAGGGCAAGGCGATCCAGGTCCACCCGCTGGTCTGCCACGCGTTCAACGCGGACTTCGACGGCGACCAGATGGCGGTCCACCTCCCGCTGCAGCGCCGAGGCGCAGGCCGAGGCGCGGATCCTCATGCTGTCCTCGAACAACATCCTGTCGCCGGCGCACGGCGCGCCGCTGGCGACGCCGACGCAGGACATGGTCCTCGGCGCCTACTACCTGACCTACGGCCCGGAGGCGGACGAGCTCGGCGAGCAGATGCGACTCCGGCGACGGCGACGAGCCGCGCGCCGCACGTGTTCCGCACCGCGCAGGAGGCCGAGCTGTCCTACGAGCACGGCGTGCGTCGAGCTGCACGACCTGGCCGAGTACCGGCCGATCGGCCGCGAGGGCGGGCACGTCCTGACGACGGTCGGGCGGATCATCTACAACGACCGCATCGAGCGCGCGCTCGAGGAGGCGCTCGGCGACGAGTTCGACCCGGCCGACTACGAGTTCGTCAACCAGTCGATGAGAAGCGCGACACGACCGAGCTCGTCGACGCAGCTCGTGCAGCGCTACGGCGCCTCCGCGGTCGCCCAGGTGCTCGACGCGTTCAAGGACCTCGGGTTCCGCTACGCCACGCAGGCCGGCATCACGATCTCCAAGAACGACGTCGTCGTCCCGCCGACAAGGAGCGAGATCCTCGAGCAGCTACGAGGACGAGGTCGCCGAGATCCAGGACCAGTACGACATGGGCCTGATCACCCAGGAGGAGCGCCACGAGGCCGTCGTCGACAAGTGGAACGAGGCGACCGACGAGGTCGCCGAGGCGATGGAGGGCAACCTCGACCGCGCTGAACCCCATCTTCATGATGGCCAACTCGGGCGCCCGCGGCTCGTTCAAGCAGATCCGCCAGCTGGCGGGGATGCGCGGCCTGATGGCCAACCCGAAGGGCGAGATCATCGAGCGCCCGATCAAGGCCAACTTCATGGAGGGCCTGTCCGTCCTCGAGTACTTCATCTCGACCCACGGCGCCCGCAAGGGCCTCGCCGACACCGCGCTGCGCACCGCCGACTCGGGCTACCTGACCCGGCGCCTGGTCGACGTCGCCCAGGACGTGATCATCCGCGAGGACGACTGCGGCACCGAGGAGTACATCGAGCTGCCGGCTGCTCAAGCGACGCGCGGCGAGCCCAACGACAACCTCGTCGGGCGCGTCGCGGCGGCCGAAGTCGACGACCAAGCGCGGCCGCGTGCTCGTCGAGAACGGCGACGAGATCGACCGCGCCGAGCTCGCCGAGCTCGTCGAGGCCTTCGACGGCGACCGAGGCGACGGCGTCGTCACGGTCGCGGTCCGCTCGGTGCTCAAGTGCGAGGCGCCGACCGGCGTGTGCCAGGCCTGCTACGGCCGGTCGATGGCCACCGGCAAGCTCGCCCAGATCGGCGACGCGGTCGGCATCATCGCCGCGCAGTCGATCGGCGAGCCGGGCACGCAGCTGACCATGCGGACGTTCCACACCGGCGGCGTCGCCGGCGCGGACATCACGCACGGCCTGCCGCGCGTCGTGGAGCTGTTCGAGGCGCGCAAGCCCAAGGGCCTGGCGAAGATCGCCGAGGTCAGGACGGCACGGTCGACGATCGAGGAGACCGACAAGGCGCTCACCGTGGTCATCACCGACGACGCCGGCGAGGAGCACCGCAACACGTTCCCGCGGCGCACGCGCCTGTTCGTCGAGCAGGGCGAGCGGGTCGAGGCGGGCACGCAGCTCAACGAGGGGTCGCTGTACCCGCACGAGCTGCTGGCGATCCGCGGCCGGACGGAGACCGAGCTGTACCTCGTCAAGGAGGTGCAGGAGGTCTACAAGTCCCAGGGCGTGGACATCAACGACAAGCACATCGAGCTCATCGTCCGCCAGATGATGAAGAAGGTCCGGGTCGACCAGAAGGGCGA
>CAVZYU010000006.1:0-283067 GCA_963779625.1 uncultured Actinomycetes bacterium
CGGATGTAGGGATTCGCAACGCGCCGTCGAGGAGCTCCGGAGGTGTTGGCCGACTCGTTGGCCCAGTAGACGCAGGCATCCGCGCGAGCGGTCGCGCCGGCGAGCATCGCGACGCACGCGAACAGGCCGACCAGTCACCTGATGGCGCGGCGACATGAGCGCGAGTTGCTCGTCGTTGACGGCGAACGGGTCGGCGTCGGGCATCGCGCGGCGCTGCGCTGCGCGGCAGGCTGCATTGGGGCCACAACGCCCGGTGCAGGGCCGATCTTCCTCGGGCACGGAAATGGTTTCGGCGGTGCAGGGCCGCCGAGCCACTCCATCGATGACTCACGTACCGACCGCAACCGCGAGCGCCAGCAGCGCGACGACGTGCAGGGTCTGATCGACCGCGAGCGCGACCGTCGGCTGAGCGCTGATGTCGGCGCCCTTGACGCGCTCCATCCACCACTCCACGAGACGCCCGTCGTCCTGCAGGAGATGCGGGCCCGCGATCAGCAGCGCTACCCACAGCACGTTCGCGCCGAGGTCGCCGCTGATCCACACCAGCGCCGGGACGAACGCGAGCGTGTGGCTGGCGACGTGCGTCAGCAGCGCCCGCCGCGCAAGCGGCTTGCGGGTGAGCCCACCTCGCTTGTGAACCGCCTGCCAGTCGGTCTGCAGAAGGTAGTCGCCGACGAGATGTGAGACCACGAAAACGGCAAAGACCTCAGTCCAGGACATCGCCGCGCGGTTGTGGAACGCCACTCACCCGTCCGACCATAGAAGAAATTTCGAGGCTCGAGACGCTTTGACGGGCAGTGTGTCGATCCCGTTGACGATCTCTGGTCCGACGACGAGCGGCGCGGCCGCCGAATGTTCGACGGCCGGGATCGCGACTATTCTCGTCGACCTCGGTGACGGCGATGAGCGGGTCTCGACGGGCGAGAGCACGGTCGGCACGCTCGCCGGTCCGCCGCCGCAGGTTCCCCTCACCGTCCGTCCTCGCCGGCGAGGGGCGTCGACTCGCTGCATTTCGACTCTCCCGGCCGGCCATCACGGCCGATCTCGGACCGGGGCTCGACGACTTCGGAGGCGGCCCCGTCCCAGCACTGCGGCACCCTGCGCTCGACGGCGGAAATGGCAACGACAGTCGGTGACCGTCACCACGCGGGCGCTGCCCTCCAGCAGCACGTACATCGCGTCGGCGTCTCCCTGGCGCACGATCAGCGCGCCGTACGCCGGTGCTCTGTCGTGTACGCGTCCTCGACGACCGCACGCGCCTCCGGATCGAGTCCGTCCAGCAGCGGGAGCCCGGCGAGCGCTCGGCGACGGGCCGCGCAGGTGGCGACGCGACGACATGAACCTGCCCCCATGGCCTCCGCGGAAGCGCGCTACGTGCGAAGGCGCACATGTCTCTTGCACCGTCGTGCCCTGCCGGATTAGGCTGCACCACGGCCGCTCAGCGGATCAGGAACGAGAGGGAGGCAACCCTATGGACGAGAAGAACATCGTGGCCAACACGGACGAGAAGAACCTCGCCGTCAAGAACGAGGAGCCCGAGGTCGAGGCCCACATCCTGCTCGGTGCCCAGGATGTCGTGACGGACATCGCGACCGGCGCCGAGCGCAGCGACGGCACAGCCGACCTCGCGCTCGACCCGAAGGGCCACATCTCCTAGAGCTCACTCGTTGAGCATGTCCGCGAGCGCGTCGAGCAGCCGCAACGCTGCTCGACGCCGAGGGCCTTCAAGGCCCTCGATCGCGTCGGCGAGCGCCGCCAGCGCGGGCGGCGCGCCGCCGGTGGCGGGTCCGCCGCCGACCACCTCCACGGCCAGCGCCGCCTGGTGGGCGAACTGCGCGAGCAGGCCGGCCTCGACGAGGCTGAACTCCGCACGGCGCGGGCGATCGAGGACCTGCAGCACGCCGATCGCGTGCTCGCCTGACAGCAGGGGCGCCGACATCAGGCCCTTCGGCGTGAAGCCCGTCTGCTCTGCGGCGTCGCGCGCGAAGCGCGGGTCCCGCGTGACGTCCTCGAGCACCAGCGGCTGGCGCGAGGCGAGCACCCAACCGGCGATGCCGGTGCCCGCCGGCAGCCGCCGGCCGCGCAGCGACTGCTGTCCCTCCCCCGAGACGGCCTCGAACACGAGCTCGTCACGCTCGGGGTCGAGCAGCATGATCGACGCGGCGCGGGCGCCGAACAGGGCGCGCGCGACGTCGACGATCGACTGCAACAGCTCGCTGCGGCGGTCGCTCACGAGACGCTGTTGGACGCGACGCGGGCGAGCACGGTCTTGATCTCGTAGGGCGTCAGCTCGGGGTGCTCGGCGCAGATCAGCGCACACAGCGCGGTGATGTGCGGCGACGCGAAGCTGTTGCCGCTCGCGCGGATCGTCCCGCCGCCGAGCCATCCGATCTCGACGTCGACGCCGCGGGCGAAGAACTCGACCGGCGGCTGGTCGTTGACGAAGTACTCCAGCGGGTCGACGCCGGCGTGGCTGGCCACCGAGATGACCGATGAGAAACGCCACGGGAAGCTCTCGACGGGCGCGTTGTGCGCGCAGGCCACGATCAGGCAGCGGCGGAAGTAGGCGGCATCCGCCAGCTGGTGCAGCGTGGCGGCGAATGGTCGGCGCGTCGTCGAGAGGCTGAGGTTGACGATGTCGAACCCCTGCTCGATCGCGAAACGCAGCCCGGCGATCAGCTCGCGCCCGCCACCGACCCCTCCCGACCCGAGGACCCGGACGCTCGAGATCTCGCAGTCAGGGGCGAGGGCCCGGATGATCCCCGCGCACGCCGTGCCGTGGCCGCAGACGTCGCCGGCTTCGTCGGGCTCCACGCGATCCTCGTCGTCCTCGTCGACCCGCGCGACCCATGCGTCCTGGACCGTGCCTGCCAGCGGGTGGGACGCGTCGATCCCACTGTCGAGGATGCACACGCGGACGCCGGCGCCGGTCGAGTCGCCCCAGGCCCACTCGCGCGTCAGCGGCTGAGGCCATGACGCGGCGGTGCGCCGCGCCGGTTCGACGCCCGGCTCGAGCGCCCAGGCGGGAACGAGCTCGCTCATGCGGACGCGAGCCCCGCCAGCCCGCGGCCCAGGCGCGCGCCGATGATGCCGTCGGCGGCCTCGGCGCTCGCGGGATGGCCGGTCACCGCTGAGACGAAGTCGTCGCGCTCGAGGCCGACGAGGTCGCACCGCGTCACGGCGCGCGCCGTCGCCGTGCGCGGCGTGTCGCGCAGCAGCGCGATCTCGCCGAACCCCTCCCCGGGCCCGAGCCTGTCCATGTGCTCGCCGTCGACGGTGATATCGACCTCTCCGGACGCGATGACATAGAAGCGATCGCCGGCGTCGCCCTGCGCGAACACGACGGCACCAGCGGGCAGCGCGTAGGGCTCGAGCTTGCTCGCGAGCTGCTCGCGCGCCGTCGTGCCGAGGGGAGCGAAGATCGGCAGCTCGCCGAGCAGCCGCAGGCCCTCACTCGGCGCTTCGGCGGCGGCGTCGATGCGGCGCACCGCGGGCAAGGCGAGCGCTGCGACGAGCGGCAGCAGCAGGCCGCTCGCGATGAGCGTCGCTTCGATGCCGAGCAGGCTGACCAGAAGCGGCGTGACGAGACCGCCGACGGCGATCGCGGCCATGACGAGCATCGAGAGTATCCCGAACACCCGAGCCAGGATCGCATCGGGCACCGCGCGCTGCAGGAGCGTGAAGGCGGCGACGTCGAAGACGGTGTTCGCGACGCCCATGAGCGCCAGCGCCAGCAGCGCGACGGCGGCTGCGGGCGCGATGCCGATGAGGGCCAGCGGCGCTCCCCACAGCACGAGGCCCAGCAGAAGCGGGGTGGTCAGTCGGCGGATACCGACGAGCGACGCGCCGACCAGGCCACCGAGCATCCCCCCGATCCCGAATGCCGCCATGAGGTAGCCGGCCCACGAATCGTCTTGGCCCAGCAGGTCGAGCGCGACCACGATGATGAGCACGTTCATGGCACCGGCGACGAACGTCTGCACTGTCAGCAGACCGAGCAGGAGCCGGAGCCGCCCGTCCTCCCCGACGGCCTTGAAGCCTGTCACGAGCTCGGCGCGCATGCCGCTTCTGGCCGCGGTCGCCTGTGACTCGCCCTGCGCGGGTGCAGAGATCCGGGCAACAAACGCCGCCGACCACAGCAGCAGCACGGCGGACAGCGCGAAGACGGCGGCCGGGCTGCTGATCAGGAGGATCAACGCGCCGATGCCGGGGCCGGCGAACATGCCCAGGCTCTCGATCGTGCTCGAGACGGCGTTGGCCGCTGTGAGCTCCTCGGGGCTTCTGGTCAACGTCGGCAGCAACGCCGACTTCGCCGGCAGGAACGCACTGTGCAGCACCGACGCGACAGCGAGCGGCACGAGCACCGCCACGGGCGGCGCGTCCGTCGCCACCGCGATCGCGATCATCGCGAGCAGCGCGGCCCGGGCGAGGTCCGTCACGAGCAGGACACGCTCGCGCCGGAAGCGATCGGCGAGCACGCCCGCGACCGGCGCCGCAACGCTCGCGGGTGCGATCCGAACGAACGCCGCGATCCCGACGAGCTCGACGCCACCCTCCGCGAAGGCCCACACACCGAGCCCGACGGTGAAGCCCCAGTGGCCGAGCAGCGATCCCGTCTGCGCCACCAGCAGCCGCCGCAGGTTCGCGTTGCGGAACACCTCCGCCGAGATTCCAAGCGCGCTCGAGCGGCGACCTCCCTTCACGCGAGCGACTATAGATCGACCCGACTGCCCTGGTCAGCCGAAGGCGAACAGCGGCAGGACCGGCAGATACTGCGGCGCTGCGGACTACAGCTCGACCTCGCCGGACACGCACGTCATCGTCGCGCCGCCCACCCAGATCGTCCCGTCGTCGTCGCGCTCGACATGGACGCGGCCGGCGCGGCCGAGCAGCGTGCCCTGCGAGACGACATAGGGCGCCGTCGCGCGGCCGGACCGCAGCAGCCATGGAGCGATCGCGGCGTTCAGGCTCCCGGTGACCGGATCCTCGACGAGGACGCCGTCCTTCGGGAAGAACGCCCGGACCTCGAACGCCTCCGGCGAGCCCGGCGGGTAGGCGCCCACGATGCCGAGGTCGAGGTTGGCGCTCGCGGGTCGTACGGCGAGCACCGCCGAGGCGTCCTCGAGCAGCACCGCGACCCAGCCGGGCCCGTTGTCGGCCCATTGCGCGTCGAGGATCTCCGCGCGGTCGATCCCCAGCAGCGCCGCGATCCGCCCCACGAGCGCCTCGTCGACCGGTCCGTCACGCACGAGCGGCGGCGCCGCGAACGACAGCCCGGCCTCGTTTCGCCGGATGCGCACGAGCCCCGCAGCGCACTCCTGCACGATCTCGTCGCGCTCCTCCCCACCGTGCGAGGCGAGCCACGCATGGCAGGTCCCGAGCGTCGGATGCCCGGCGAAGGGCAGCTCGACCGTCGGCGTGAAGATCCGCACGCGATAGTCGGCGCGGTCGTCGGACGGCGCCAGGACGAAGGTCGTCTCCGACAGGTTCGTCCAGCGCGCGAAGCGCTCCATCTCCTCGGTGCTCAGCCCCGCGGCGCCGAGCACGACCGCGACCGGGTTGCCGCCGTACGGCGTGGTCGTGAAGACGTCGACCTGAGCGAAGGAGCGCAGCACGCCGTCGAGTCTTGCAGCGAGGCGGCCAGACGAGTTAGCCGACCGGCGCGCAGCAGTCGCAGCTCTCGCCGCGCCAGGCATCTCGCGCCTCGCGAACCGCGACACCGGCGATGCCGAGGGCGACGATCGGGTCGGCCCACCACAGGCCGAGCAGCGTGTTGGCGAGCAATCCGGCCAGCAGGGCTGCGGCGAGATAGGCGCACAGCATGTTCTGCCGCCCCTCACTGGCCGTGGCCGACGACCCGAGGCGCCGCGCCACGCGGCTCTTGGCGACCGCGAGCGGCGGCATCGTTGCGAGCGTCGCGATCGCGAGGCCGATGCCGACGATCGAGTCATCGGGCCGGTCAGCCTGGATGAGGGCGCGGAGCGCCTCGACGCCCACGTAGGCGGCGATCAGCAGGAACGACGCCGCGATGAGCTGTTGCGCTCGCCGCTCCGCGCTCTCGGATTCAGACCGGGCGTTCGCGAAGCGCCACAGCACGACGAAGCCGGCGATCATCTCCACGAGGCTGTCGGCGCCGAAGCCGACGAGCGCGACCGAGCCCGCCACGACCCCGGCTCCGATGGCGACGCCGGCTTCGATCGCGTGCCAGCCGAGCGACAACCGCGCGAGCTGCTGCGCGCGACGGACCGCTGCGGCGCGATCGGGCGCAGACGCGCCGGGCGCCGCGACATGGACCAGCGGCAGCGGGGAGACGCTCATGCTCGAAACCTCACCCCGGGGGCCGTCGTCGGTGGCGCGATCGTCGTCATCGCGCCGACGACCCCGCGACGCCTCAGGACGAGCCGAGGCGATCGAGGCCCAGCCTGGACTCGATCGCCGCGCGCGGCTGCACCCCGACGAACCGGTCGATCTCCTCGCCGTCGCGGATGACGACGAGCAGCGGGATCGAGCGCGCGCGGTAGCGCCCGGCGAGCGCCATCGCGCGGTCGGCGTCGACCTTGACGACCTTCACGCGGCCCGCGTGGTCGCGCGCGATCTGCTCGAGCACGGGCGCGACCGCCCGGCAGGGCCCGCACCACGCGGCCCAGAAGTCGACGAGGACGGGCACGGATGCCTGGATCTCGGCGTCGAAGCTCTCCGGCGTCGCGTCGACGAGCCACGGCAGCGCCTCCCGGCACTTCCCGCAGTGCGGGGTCCCCGACGCCGCCGGGGCCACGTTGTTGCGCGCGCCGCACGACGGGCAGCGGATCTCGGTGGTCATGGCGTCAAGGCTAGCCCGCTCGGAGCCGGGGATCACCACCTCTGGGCCTGCCCCGCCGGGGCCCGGCAACGAGGGTGGCGCCGTAGCTCGTGAGCTCGACCGGGAGCGTGCGGCTCGTCGTCGTGAACACCGCGAGCAGGCTCTGCGCGATCACGCGGTCGCCGTGCTTGATCTTCACGCGTGCGAGCCCTGGCCGCGGAGGTCTCGATGGTTGCGCTGCCCGACCGTTCCCACGGGCCCATGACGACCGGGCCCCGCCGTACCTTGGGCGCCATGACGCTCATGCCGATCCCGCCCGTGATGCGATGACCACCGCCGCCCTCCCTACCGCCGTCCGGCCCGCGACCCCGGTCGCCGGGCACGCCTTCGACACCATCGTGTGCGCCGTCGACGCCGGCAGCCACCGCGACGGCGCGATCGCCGCCGCGATCGCCGTCGCGCCCTCGGCGGCCGCGCTGCGGTTGATCTGCGTCAGCGCGGGCGCCGGCGCGCGCTCCCTGGACGAGCGCCGCGGGCGCCAGGCGCTCGCCGCCGCCCAGCAGCTCGCCGCCACGCGCGGCCTGTCGGCGACGACGCAGCTCGTCCACGGCTCCGACGTGGCGGCAGCGCTCCTGGAGCGCGCGGGCGCACGCTCGCTGCTGGTCGCCGGCGCCCGCGCCGACGCGCGCCGGCGCGGCGCGGAGATCGGCGCGGTCGCGGCCGCGCTCGCGCAACACGCGCGCGGGCCGCTGCTGCTCGCGCGCCCACTCGCGGGCGGCACGCAGCTCGGCGTCCGCATCCTCGCCGCCGTCGACGACAGCGAGGGCGCGCGTTCGGTCGCGCGTCTGGCGGGCACGATCGCGGTCGGCTGCGGCGGGTTCGTGCACCTCATCCATGCGGCGGGCCCGGGCTACGGCGCGTCGACCCGCCACCGCCTGGCGGAGCTCTCCACCGAGCTCATCGCCCTCACCGGCGCCGAGCCGGTGGTCGACGTGGCGCTCGGAACGCACGCGGCCGCGCGCATCTGCGAGGTCGCGAGCTGCTTCGAGTCGGGTCTCGTCGTGGTCGGCCGCGGCCGGCGGGCCGGTCCGCGGGCGCTGGGCTCGGTCAGCGCGCGCGTCGTGCAGGCGGCGCCCTGCTCGGTGCTCGTCGCCCCCGCGGCCCAGCCGGCCGTCAGTCGGCGAACGGCAGAAGCTCTGCGACGCCCGCGATCCGGATTGCCCGGAAGACCGTGTCGGGCGGGCGCTTGAGGACGAGCCGGCCGGAGTCCCAGCGCGACCGCTGCTCGGCCATGATCAGCATGCGCACGCCGGTGGAGTCGATGAACTGGACGTCGCTGAGGTCGAGCAGGATCGCGTCCGCGTCGGTGGCCTCGACGCTGCGCAGCTCCTGCTCGACGGCGGGGACGCTCGCGAGGTCGAGCTCGCCGCTCAGGGCGACGACGTGGACGTCGCCGTCGCGCTCGGAGCGCACGACCAGGCCGCCGAGCGCGCGGACGAGGGCTGCGGAGGGATGGATGGGCTCGAGCATGGCCGTATTCGGACTACGGCGACGGTCCGGAGCGTCCCTACAAGGCTGCCCGTCCCCTTCGTTGCTTCCCGGTATGGCCGCCCGTCTGAAACGGCCACACCCGCTGGAAGTCTAGCGCGATCTGATACGAGCTTCGAGCGCTGCCGCGCCGGCCCTACGGCGAGGTCCGGCCCTCGGCGACGTCGATGAGATCCGCGAACGCTGCGCGCTCCGGGGCGGTGATGGCGCGCTGCTCGCCGAGGAAGTACACGCGCCGGCCCTCGGACTCCACGATGCCGCGGTCGGGGCGGTCCTTCACGGCGTCCTTGATGACCCCCGCGCCCTGCTTGGCGCCGTCGGCGTCCTGGTACTCGTAGAGGAGCACGTGGTCTCCGACCTTGCGCGCGGAGATCGCCGGCGGGTTGACGTCCAGCCCGGACACCGAGTAACCGCCGGCGCGCAGGCGCTGCGCGGCCTCCTCGGCCGAGCCCGCGACCGCCGCGCGGACAGGCTGCGTCGACGTCTTCGCGGTCGTCCTGGCCGTGGTCGCCGTGGCGGTCTCGCTCGTGGCGTCGTCGCCGCCACAGCCCGCCGCGCCGAGCGCAGCGGCCAGCACGAGCACGATCGGTCCTGTCCAGCGTCGCATGTGTCCCCTCTTCGGCCGCACGTCCGTCGCGGAGCGTAGCTGTGCGAGCGAGGACTACCCGCGCTCGAGAGCGAGCCGCGGGATCCAGCCCAGCCAGGAGGGCAGCCACCAGGCGGCCCTGCCTGCGATCTGCATGATCGCCGGGACGAGCAGGCAGCGGATGACGAGCGCGTCGAGGAACACCGCGATGGCGAGGCCGAGCCCGAACTCCTTGATCACCCTGTCGGGGCCGAGCGCGAACGAGGCGAACACGACGATCATGATCGAGGCCGCCGCGGTGATCACGCGGCCCGTCGTCGCGACGCCGTTGCGCACCGCGACGGCCGCGTCGTCGGTGCGGTGCCATTCCTCGTAGATGCGCGACATGAGGAAGACCTCATAGTCCATGCTGAGCCCGAAGACGATCGCGAAGAGCATCACGGGCACGAAGGACTCCACGGGGCCGGTGCCGACGCCGAGCGTCCCCGCGAGGACGCCGTCCTGGAAGACGAGCGTGATGACGCCGAGCGCGGCGCCGATCGACAGGAGGTTCATGAGCGCGGCCTTGACGGGGATGAAGACGCTGCGGAAGACGGCCATCAGCAGCAGCGCGCTGAGCAGCACGACCATGCCGACGAACAGCGGCAGCTTGCCCGCGATCACCTGCGTGAAGTCCTCCTGGGACGCGGTCGCGCCGCCGACGTAGACGCTCGCGCCCGTCGTGCGCTCGACCGCCGGGATGCGCTCGTCGCGCAGCCGGTCGAGCAGATCGGTCGTCGCCTCGTCCTGCGGGCCGGTCTTCGGGAACATCGTGATGGTCGCGACCTCGCCGTCGGGCGTCAGCTGCGGCGGCGTGACGACGGCGACGTCGGGATCGCGCTTGACCGCCTGCGCGACCTGCCGCGCAGGCCCCGCGTCTCCCTTCTTCGCGAGCTCCACAGCCAGCAGGAACTGGCCGTTGGTGCCCGCGCCGAAGCCGTCGGCGATGAGGTCGTAGGCGACGCGCGTCGTCGTCCCGGGCGGGTCCAGGCCGGCGTCGGAGGTGCCGAGGCGCATGTGCAGCGCCGGCACCGCGAGCGCCAGCAGCACGGCGAGCGCGACGAGGATCGCGGGCACCGGCCGGCGCTGCACGAGCTCGGACCAGCGCGCCCACGCCGGGCTCTCGCCTGACCGGGCGGCCTTCTGCGCGGCGGGCGACGCGGCGCGCCGCGCCCGGCCGGGGATCGGCAGGCGCACGCGGTCGATCCAGTCGCCGGTCTTGCTCAGCATCGCCGGCAGGAGCGTCAGCGACGCGCACATCACGAGCAGCACCGCGAGCGCCGACGCCACGGATGCGCCGTTCATGAACGACAGCCCGAGCAGCAGCAGGCCGAGCAGGGCGATCATCACGGTCAGCCCCGCGAAGAACACGGTTCGCCCGGCGGTGTCGACCGAGAGCATCAGCGCGTCGTCGCGCGAGAGCCCGCGGGCGTGCTCGGCCCGGTAGCGCGTGACGACGATGAGCGCGTAGTCGATGCCGACGCCCAACCCGATCAGCGCCGCGAGCTGCGGCGCGAAGTCCGGCGTGTCGACGACCTGCGAGATGACGGGCACGAGGCCGAGCGTCGTGCCGAGCGCGAGGACCGCACTGAGCAGCGGAACGCCGGCGGCGATCACCGATCCGAAGGTGATCATGAGGACGATCATCGCGGCGAGCAGGCCGAAGAACTCCGTCGACGAGCCCTGGCTGGCGGCCTGGCGGACGACCTCGGCGCCCTGCCCGCCGTGCTCGATCTGCAGCTGCGGGCCGCGGGCGCTCAGGCCCGCCTTCTCGACGCGCTTGAAGCGCTCGACGTCGAAGTCCTCCGCGCCCGAGCGATAGGTGACGAGCGCGACGCCGAGACGCCCGTTGCGCGTGAGCTGTCCGCTGCGGCGAGGATCGGTCACGCCGACGACGTCCGGATCGGCCGCCAGCCGCCGCAGTGCCGTCTGCATCCGGGTGCTCGCGGCGCCGTCGCGCAGCGTCCCGTCGCGGGCGACGAACACGAATTGGTCGACGATCCCGTTGCGCGTCGGGGCGTGGTCGGCCAGGACGTCGTAGGCCTTCTGGGATTCCGTGCCCGGCAGCCGGAAGCTGTCGATCTTCTGCGTCCCGAGGGACGAGCCGATCACCCAGGCGGCCACGAGCAGCACGACCCACCCGCCGAACGTGAGCAGGCGGTGCGTCGCGCACCAGCGCGCGACGCGGACGAAGACGGATGAGTTCTCGGGGTGGCTTGGCACGTCGGGGCGGACGCCGGCGTCATGGAGCTGGGATGGGCTCCGAGACTCAGGACGGCGACGTCGCAAGGACTATCACAACGCTCCCGGACGGTCCTGGGGTCCCTAGTCCTTTTCTCGATCGGTACTGGACAGGTGCCTAGGACATCCGGCCAGCAATGCGCCACTCGACCCTCAGGCAAACGTCCCTTCGGCCGACAGCCTGACCCATGAGAAGCCTTTCTGCGCGTTGCCGTGCCGCCGCCGTCCTCGGCGCATGCGTTGCAGCGGGCGCCGTGCAGGCGCCGGCTGCCTTCGCCGCCAACCATGCCGTCAGCCTGACGGGCAACGACTCGTTCTCGCCCAGCGCGGTCAGCGCGGCGCCCGGCGACACGGTCACGTGGACCTGGGCCGGGGACAACCACAACGTCACGGCCGACAGCGGCCAGGCGGACACGTTCTCGAGCGGGAGCAAGAAGACCGGGACGTTCGTGAAGACGTTCAACGTCACCGGCCGCTTCACCTACCGCTGCACGCTGCACTCCGGCATGAACGGCTCGGTCACCGTCGCGTCCTCGACGCCGACGCCCGATACGACCCCGCCCGCGGTCCCGACCGGCGTCGTCGCGACGGCCGCCGACTCGACCGTCACCGTCGACTGGGCCAACAGCACGGCATCGGACTTCGCCAACTACGTCCTGGAGCGCCGGATCGGGGCGGGTGCCTGGGGCGTCGTCGCGTCGCCGACCGCGAGCGTCCACACCGACACGACCGTGACGAATGGGACCGCGTACTCCTACCGCGTGATCGCGGCGGACATCACCGGCAACAAGAGCGCCGCGAGCGCGATCGTCACGGCGACGCCGACCGCGCCGCCTGCGACCACCGGGCCCGCCACGCGCCACGTCACGATCGCCAACTACGTGTTCGCCCCTGCGGCGATCACGGTCAAGACCGGCGACACCGTGGCCTGGGACTGGACGGGACCCGACCTCAACCACTCCGTCACGTCGACGAGCGGCACTCCGAGCTTCGACAGCCACCTGGGCCTGACCGACAACCAGATCACGGGGTCCCCGGCAGGCGGCTTCAGCCGGACCTTCAGCCAGGTGGGCAGCTACGCCTACCTCTGCCGCATCCACACCAACATGACGGGCACCATCAACGTCACCACGCCGCCCGCGACGCCCGACACGACGCCGCCCGGCGCGCCGGCGGCGACGGTGGCCACGGCCGGCGACGCGAGCGTGACGATCGACTGGGCCGACAGCGCGGCCTCCGATCTCAGCAACTACGTCGTCCAGCGCCAGGTCGGCGGGGGCGCGTGGACGACGGTCGGCTCGCCGGTCGCCAGCACGTTCATCGACACCGACGTCACGAACGCGACGAGCTACTCCTACCGCGTCACGGCCGTCGACATGAGCGGCAACGCGAGCGCCCCCGGCAGCGTCGTCGTCGCGACCCCGACGGCGCCGCCGCCGCCGGCAGCGACCGGCCCGGTCGTCCGCCACGTCGCGATCGCCAACTATCAGTACGCGCCGGCCTCGATGACCGTCAACAGCGGCGACACGGTCCAGTGGGACTGGACCGGAAGCGACGTCAACCACTCCGTCAGCGCGCTCGGCGGCCTGTTGGAGAGCTTTGAGAGCCACCTCGGCGCGCTCATCGGCTCGATCCTCGGGCCGCCCGCCGCCGGCAGCTACAGCCACACGTTCAGCCAGGTCGGGAGCTACGCGTACTTCTGCCGCGTGCACCCGGACATGACCGGCAGCGTGCGGGTCGTCGCGGGCGGCGCGCCGGACGTCCAGCCGGCCAACCCGCCCGCCGACGCGCCGACGGCCCCGGCGCAGACGGCCAAGCCCGCCCGCGCCGCCAAGACGTTCGACGTCAAGATCGCCGACTTCGCCTTCACCCCGGCGAACCTCTCGATCGCGGTCGGGGACGCGGTCAGGTGGAGCTGGACGGGCGAGGACCTCAACCACTCGGTCACGTCGACCGCCGGACAGGCCGAGAGCTATGAGTCGCACCCGGGGATGAAGATCTCGGAGGTCACGAAGGCGCCGGCGGGCGGCTTCTTCTCGCACGTGTTCACCCACGCGGGCACGTTCACCTACCTCTGCCGGGTGCACCCCGGGATGACGGGGAAGGTGCGCGTCGGCGCGGCGCCCGTCCGCGTGCGGATCGTCAAGGTCAAGCGCGGGACTGGGTCGCTGAACGTGCGCTACCACCTGACCAAGCGCGCCACCGTGAAGGCGATCGTCTACAAGGGCGCCAAGCGCGTGGTGACGACGACGGCCAAGGGCCGCGGCGGCGCGAACACGCTGCGGATCGTGCTGCCGAAGTCGTCGCGGCGCGCGGCCCTGAAGGTCGTCCTGCGCGGCGGCACCGCCGGCAGCGCGCAGGCGCGGGCGACGGTCCGCGCCGTCGCGCGCTAGGGGTCTACGCGGCCGGGCGGGCGGGTATGGACGGTGCCATGCCGCCCACCCGCCGTCCCGCATGAGCGACAATCCCGAACCGCACGAGATCTTCCACAACGTCCGCGAGGAGGGCCGGCGGCGCCTTCAGCGGTCCAAGCTCGAGCTCTGCTCGACCGCCCTCGCCGCCGGGTTCGACGTCATGTTCGGCGTCATCGCGCTCGTCACGATCTCGGCGGCGCTCAAGCCGCGCTTCGGCGAGGACGTCGCACATGCGGCCGGCGCCCTGGGCTTCGGACTCGCCTTCGTCTTCATCACCGCCGGCCGCTCGGAGCTCTTCACGGAGAACTTCCTCGTCCCCGTCACAGGGCTGCGCCAGGGGATCATCACGAAGCTGCGCCTCGCGCAGCTGTGGCTGATCTCGCCGTTCTTCAACGTCCTCGGCGGCACGATCGTGGTCCTGATCGTCGGCGTCCATGGCGTGCTGCCGCACGGGTCCGCCGAGACGGTCACGACGATCGCCGAGGGCTTCGACGAGAACAGCGTCACGACCGCGTTCTGCAGCGCGATCATCGGCGGTGCGCTCATCACCGTCATGACCTGGATGATCGAGGCCGTGGAGTCCATGGGCGCGCGCCTGTTCGTCGCGTGGCTCGCCGGCGTGCTCCTGACGCTCGGGTCCTTCAACCACGTCATCGTCGTGACGATCGAGATGATCTTCGGACTGCGCGTCGGCGCGGACGTCGGCGGCCTGGACGTCGCGCAGAACTTCGTCGTCGCGGCCGCGGGCAACATGGTCGGGGGCCTGCTGTTCGTCACGCTGACGCGGACGGGGCAGGCGCGCGGGGCCGACGACGACAGCAACGACGACGAGGAGATCTCCGGCGACGAGTCCGAGAAGGCGTCCGCGAAGAAGAAGAAGAAGGAGAAGGACGAGAAGTAGCCGCGACGCGACGCGACGCGCAGGCGCGGCCTACGCCGAGTCGGTGAGCCCGTCGACGCCCTTCGCGCGGGCGCAGTGCGCGCAGCAGAAGAACTGGCCGCCGGCCTGCAGGCCGTGACCGATGACCATGCAGCCGCAGTGATCGCAGCGCGGCGCGATGTGATGGATCGCGCACTCGAAGGAATCGAAGGTGTGCGTGTTGCCGCCGAGCGTGATCTCCATCGTGTTCTCGTACTCGTTGCCGCACATGTCGCACTTGCCCACTGACATCAGCTCCTCGCCCGACTCCCGAAAGGACAGATGGACGGCTCCTACCCTCCGCGCGCGGCGACGTCACACCCGCGAGGGCTCGGATTCGATGATCACCCGGCAGGGGCGCTCGGCGAGCACCGTCTCCAGCGTCTTGCCGAAGAGCGTCGTGCCGGTGCGCGGCGGCAGCGGCATGACGATCGCCTGCGAGCGGATCTGGCGCGCCTCGTCGATGATCACGCGCCCGCCCTGGCCGGCGCGGATCTTCACGACGCGCCCGGTGACGCGCCGGCCCACGAGCAGCCGCGCGTGCTCGATCACCGACGCCGCGGCCGCCTCGCGCTCGGGCAGCTCGGCGTCCAGCGGCGAGGACTGCGGCACCGTGACGAGGACGATGACGTAGATCCCGCGCCCGCCGCGCGCGGCGAGCTTCTGTGCGGTCGCGACGATCTGCGGCGCGAAGTGGTCGACCTCGAGCGCGAGCAGCACCGACTTGTACTCCGCCTCGGTGGCCGTCACGGGCTGCGGGACGACGATCTTCGCGGTCGTCACGAGATCGAGGCCGTGACGGCGGCGGTAGAAGGCGTACACGCCGATGCCGAGGACGAGCCAGAGGATGCCGGCGACCGCGACCTCGGGATGCAGCGTCGTGACGACGACGAACGACAGCGCCGTGGCGACGCCGCCGAAGACCGCGAACCCGGGGATCTCGTGCCCGCGGATCCGCAGGTTGCCCGGCATGCGGTAGGGGCGCTCGGCACCGGGATGCTTGACGCGCATGCGGATGACCGCCGCGTGCGCGATCGTGAACGACAGCATCGCCCCGAACGCGTACATGTTCGCGAGGAAGTCGGCCTGCCCGGGCAGCAGCGTCACGCACGCGATGACGCCGAAGACGAGGATCCCGACCCAGGGCGTGCCGTAGCGCGGGTGCAGCTGGCGCAGGCGGTCGGGCACCTGGCGGTGGATGCCCATCGAGTACACCAGCCGCGAGACGCCGATGATCCCGGCGTTGGTGGCGATGAGCAGGATCGTCGCGGCCAGCAGGCCGACGTAGAGCTCCCCGGGGGCCTGGAGGAACCCGAGGTCCAGCTGCTTGACGACGCCCAATATCGGGTCCCCGGCGAAGCCGCCGTCGCTCTCGGGGACCCCGAGCAGGGTCCGGTACTCGCCGGTCGCCGGGTCGAGCGTGACCGGCAGCGCCGACAGCGCGACCGCCGGCAGCGTGAAGTAGATCGCGTAGACCGCCGTGCGCACACGGGCGATCGCCTTGGGGATCGTGACCGCCTCGTCCTTGGCCTCCTCGGCCATGTTCGAGATCGTCTCGATGCCGGTGTAGGCGATCATCCCGATCGGGATCGCGATCAGGAACTCCTTCCACGTCGGGGCCACGCCGAGGTGGATGTTGTCCGCCAGCGTGGCCGGGCTGAAGACGAGCACCGCGCCGACGAGGACCATGAGCAGCTGGGTGAAGAAGTCCACGACGGCCAGCACGATGTTCAGGCCGGCCGACTCCCTGACCCCCACGACGTTGATCACCGACAGCGCGACGATCACGACGGCGGCGAAGATGACGTCGCCCGGCGCCGAGCGCAGCGGATCCCAGAACAGCCCGCCGATGTAGTGCGGCACGAAGAACGCCGAGATCGCGACGGTGATGACGTAGTTGAGCATCTGCGCCCAGGCCGCGAAGAACGAGACGAACTCGTTGAACGCGTGGCGCGCGAAGCTCGAGGAGCCGCCGGCCTCGGGGAACATCGCCGTCGCCTCGGCGTACGTCGCGGCGGTGCAGAAGAAGAAGATGCCGGTGATGACGAAGACGAGCGGCGTCAGCCCGAGCGCGAGCCCGGCGACGAGCCCGAGCGCGTAGTAGATCGACGACCCGACGTTGCCGTAGGCGGTCGCGAACAGCGCGTTGACCCCCAGCACGCGCTGAAGGCCTTGAAGCCGGCGTTGGGCCATCGGGGCGGCAGGTTACGCCGGTGGCGCGACGGCGATCAGGCCGGCAGGACCCAGGTGTCCTTGCCGCCGCCGTGCTGGGAGGAGTTGACGACGAGCGTGCCGCGCTGCAGCGCGACGCGCGTCAGGCCGCCCGGCAGCGCGGCGGTCCAGCCGGGGCCCGAGAAGATGAACGGGCGCAGGTCGATGTGGCGCGGCTCCAAGCGCCCCTCGTCGGCGATCGTCGGGTGGCTCGACAGGGCGACGGTGCGCTGCGCCACGTACCCGGTGGGTTCGCGCTCGAGGTCGCGGCGCACCTTCGCGAGCGTGTCCTCGTCGGCGTGCGAGCAGACGACGACGCCCGTGCCGCCCGCGCGCGACCGCGGCTTGATGACGTGGCTGCGCAGGTCGCCCAGCACCTCCTCGACGCTCTCCGGGCGCCCGAGGTCGAGCGTCCCCACCGTCTCCAGCAGCGGCTCCTCGCCGAGGTAGAACCGCACCATCTCGGGGACGTAGGCGTGGGCGAGCTTGTCGTCGGCCACGCCGGTGCCCGAACGCGTTGACGAGCCCGAGGCGACCGTCGAGCCACGGCTCGAGCACGAGCCGCGCGACGTCGGTGAGCTCGCCGTCCGCGCCCCGTCCTGGTCGTCGCGGCGGCACAGGACGTCGACGGGGCGCCCGCCGGCGCGGTCGGCCAGCCGGCCGTCGCGCAGCCGCAGGTCGTCGAGCGTGACGAGCTGCGCGCCCCGTGATCGCGGCGACGTGCTCGTGCTCCCCCACGGCCGCGCTGCCGGCGCAGTCGGTGAGGACGACGACATGCGGGCTCCCCACCCCGTCCGGGGCCGCGTCGCGCAGCGCGCGCGTCAGGAGCACGCGCAGGGTGCCGTCCTCGTCGCAGACGATGTCCAGCCCCGCCACCGCAATCGGCGCGGCGGTCGCGGGCAGGCGCCCGCGCAGGTCGGGCTCGTAGCCCTCGGCCTCGTCGATGAGCGACGCCGGCGCGATCCCGCCCGCGACGATCCGGCGCTCGCCGTAGGCGTCCGTCACGAAGACGTTCAGCGCGCGCACGCGCTGCGTCAGCCCCGCCGCGAGCGCCTCCCAGCCTGTGATGTGAACACCAGCGGAACGGGGTCGACGAGGAACGGCTCCTCGCCGAAGCTCAGGCCCCGCGCGGCGACGTGGTCGCGCACGCGGCCCCCGCAACGCCATCAGGTCGGCGCCCTCGAGCGTCCCGAGGATGGGCGCGTACTGCGGCCGGGGCGCGCCGTCGGCGGCGTAGGCCTCGTCGAACGAGCGCTTCTCGCGATCGGGCACCCGCCTGCGCACTACCCCGCGATCGGCAAAGATTGCGCCATGGCGACCGAGATCGAGCGCAAGTTCCTGCTCGACGGGCTCCCGGCGACCCTGCGGCTCGCGCGCGGGGAGACGATCAACCAGGGCTACCTCGCCCTCGACGGCGACACCGAGGTGCGCCTGCGGACCGGCTCGAACGCGCCGCGGCTCACGATCAAGTCCGGCCGCGGCGAGGTGCGCACCGAGGTCGAGCTGCCCGTCCAGGGCCGCGACGCGCAGGCTCTGTGGGAGCTCACCGCCGGCCGGCGCCTGGAGAAGACCCGGCGGGTCGTGCGCATCGACGGCGCGCAGGCCGAGGTCGACGAGTACTCCGGCGACCTGGCCGGCCTCGTCGTCGCCGAGGTGGAGTTCGCAGACGAGGCGGCGGCACGGGCGTTTCAGCCGCCGGGCTGGTTCGGGCGCGAGCTGACGGGCGACGCCGCCTACGCCAACCGCAGCCTCGCGTGCGACGGGCTGCCGCCCGCATGACCGCCGCGCGCCTGGCTCCCTTCGGCACGACGATCTTCACGCAGATGTCGGCGCTCGCCCTGCAGACGGGCGCGATCAACCTCGGCCAGGGCTTCCCCGACGTCGACGGCCCGGCCGAGATCGTCGACGCCGTCGCGGCGGCGATGCGCAGCGGGACCGCCAACCAGTACGCGCCGCTCGCGGGCGTGCCGCAGCTGCGCGAGGCGATCGCCGAGCACCAGCGCCGCCACTACGGCCTGCGGATCGATCCCGACCTCGGCGTGCAGGTGACCTTCGGCGCGACGGAGGCGATCGCCGCCGTGATGCTCGGGCTGCTCGAGCCGGGCGACGAGGTCGTCGTGATCGAGCCCTTCTATGACTCCTACGCCGCGGCGATCGCGATGGCCGGCGGCCGGCGGCGGCTCGTGACCCTGCGCGCGCCGGACTTCGCGCTGGACGGCGACGAGCTCGCGGCCGCCGCGGCCGGGCCGCGCGTGCGGATGCTGCTGCTCAACTCGCCGCACAACCCGACCGGGCGCGTGCTCGGCCGGCCCGAGCTGGAGGCGGTCGCGCGCGCCTGCATCGAGCACGATCTCGTCGCGGTCACCGACGAGGTCTACGAGCACCTCGCCTTCGACGGCGAGCACGTCCCGCTCGCGACCCTGCCGGGGATGGCCGAGCGGACGCTCACGATCTCCAGCGCCGGCAAGACCTTCTCGTTCACGGGCTGGAAGATCGGCTGGTGCAGCGGGCCGCCCGCGCTCGTCGCCGCGGTCGGCGCGGCCAAGCAGTTCCTCTCCTTCGCCGGCGGCACGCCGTTTCAGCACGCGGTCGCGAGCGGCCTCGCCGACGTCGAGCGCCACGTCGCGCCGCTGCGCGCCGCGCTGCGCGACGGGCGCGACCGCCTCTGCGCCGGGCTGCGCGCCTGCGGCCTCGGCGTCGTCGTGCCGGAGGGCGGCTACTTCGCCAACGCCGACGTCGCGCCGCTCGGCGTCAGCGACGCTGCGGACTGGTGCCGGGAGCTGCCCGCGAGCGCCGGCGTCGTCGCGATCCCGACCAGCGCGTTCTACGGCGACCCGGACGCCGGGCGCACGCTCGTGCGTTTCGCGTTCTGCAAGCGCCCCGAGGTGCTCGACGAGGCGCTGGCGCGGCTGGGCGCGTTCGCGCGGGTCGATTAGGCTGCCGCGGGTGGGCGCCATGAGCGGCAGCGCGAGCACGGAGATCGACGCGCCGGTGGACGCCGTCTGGGCCGTCGTCGCGGACGTCGCGACCGCGGCCGAGTGGCAGCGTGGCCTGGACGCGGTCACCGTGCTCGAGCGCGACGAGCAGGGGCGCGCGGTCCAGTGCGAGACGACGACCGACGCGAAGCTCAAGGTCTTCACCGCGCGCGTGCGCTTCACCTACGCCTCCCCGCGCGCGCTGTCGTGGACGCAGGAGCGCGGCGACCTGCGCTCGATGGAGGGCTCCTGGCAGCTGGAGGAGGCCGGCGAGGGCCGCACGCGGGTGACGTACACGCTCGACGGCGATCCAGGTGTGCTCATGGGCCGCTTCCTCAAAGGCGCGCTGGAGGAGAAGATCCGCGCGATCCTCATCGAGGGGCGCCCGGCCGAGCTGAAGGCCCGCGTCGAGGCAGGCTCCTAGTGGTTCCTCCGGTAAGTCCTTGTGCGCTTGGGGGGCTGCTGGCGCCGGCTGGCAAGGACGCAGTGAGGGAGTGGCCCTCTCGGGCCATGACCGAGCGAGGACGCCGCCAGGCGGTGGTCAGCAGCCGATCCAAGCGTGCGAGGACTTGCTGGAGGGACCACTAGGCATGGGCAGGCTGTCGGCCACCGCGAGTGCCGAGATGGACGCGCCGATCGAGCGCGTGTGGGAGATCGTCGCCGACGTCGAGGGCTGGCCGGAGTGGCAGGCGACGATCAGCGCGATCGACATCGAGGAGCGCGACGCCGCCAACAGGCCCTCGCTGTGCGAGGTCGTCTTCGACGCCAAGGTCCAGACGATCCGCACCGTGCAGCGCGTCCACTACGAATCGCCGCACGCGCTGCAGTTCACCCAGGAGCGCGGCAGCCTGAAGTCGCTGAAGGGCTCCTGGCGCCTGGAGGACCTCGGCGGCGGGCGGACCCGCGCGACCTACGCGCTGGACGTCGTGATCACCGGCATGCTCGGGATGGTCGTGACCGGCGCCGTGCAGGACAAGCTGCGCGACCGGCTCGTCACCGGCCTGCCGGGCGAGCTCAAGGCACGGGCCGAGCGGGGGTAGCCGCTTCCGTCCCGACCGCGAGCTCCAGGCACTCGGCGGCGAGCTGCAGGCCGCCCGTGCTTCCGCCGGACGCCTCCCAGCGCGCGAGCGCGTCGGCGCCGACGGCGTCGAGGAAGTCGTCGCCGTGCAGCGGATCGTGATGGAAGAGCAGCAGCCTCCGCGCGTCGGCGCGGCGCCCGAAGGCGAGCGCGTCGGCCAGCGAGGAGTGCCCCCAGCCGAGGTGGTCGGGGTACTCGTCGTCGGTGTACTGGGCGTCGTGGATCAGCAGGTCGGCGCCCGCGGCGAGCGCCAGACCCGAGATCCACTCGTCCTCGAGCTCGTCCAGCGGCGTCCCGAGCGCCGGCTCGTGGTCGGGGATGTAGCAGAGCGTCGAACCCGCATCCTCGATGCGGTAGCCGAGCGTCGGGCCGCGATGGCTGACAGAGGTCGCGCGCACGGTCGCGGGCCCGATCTGCCACTCGCTCGCCTCCGCCTCGCGAAAGGAGACGCGGCAGGGCAGCTCGCGGACCTCGACGGGCGACAGCGGCGCCGAGATGTAGCGCGCGATGCGCTCCAGCAGCGGGGCCTCCACGGCCGCCGGCCCCCAGATCACGATCTCGGCCTCGGGATGGAAGCAGGGCGCAAAGAACATGAGGCCCTGGATGTGATCGAGGTGCAGGTGCGTCAGCAGGATGTTCACCGGTCCGCGCTGCGGCCCGAGGGTCAGGCCCAGCGAGCGGATGCCCGTTCCCGCGTCGAGCACCAGCAGCGTGCCGTCGGAGAGCGTCACCTGCACGCACGACGTGTTGCCGCCGTAGCGCATCGTCTCGGGGCCGGGAGCCGGGATCGAGCCGCGGGCGCCCCAGATCGTGGCCTTCACGGCATGGCCTCGCCCGCGGCGATCGGCCAGAAGACGACGATCGCACCGTGGAAGTTCTGGTCTCCGACGAGCGGCAGCGCACTGGCCTCGATCGCATGTTCGACGCCGGAGGCGGAGCGGATCCGGAAGCCGCCGTGCGCCGGGCGGTTGCCGCGGAGGTTCGCCGTGAGCGGCACCTGGTCGTAGGGGATCGGCTCGCCGTCCTCGTCGAAGGGACCGAACGTCGACGTCCAATCCGAGGCCGTCATCTGGCCGGTCTCCTCGTAGCGGCGGCCGAGAAGCCCGCCGGCCGCCTCGTTGTAGAACAGCAGGTTGCCGTCGGCGTCGACGAGAAACGCGGGCGTCGAGAGGCTCGCCAGCAGGTTGCGGGCGAGGATGAGCTGCAGGGGTCGCGCGCCGGGCACACGCAGATTTTCTCAGATCGCGCCGTGGTCAGGCCGAGGCGGGCTCGCGCTCGCGCGACCAGCCGGCGCGCGCCGCGTCAAAGTCGTTCCAGTCCGTCTGGAACTCGTCGGTCGGACCGCCCTCGGGGCGCGTCGGCTCGGGGGCCGGCGGGCGGTAGAGGCTCCCGCCTCCGCCGTCGTCGTCCTCCTCGTCCTCGTCGGGCGCCTCGGCCGGCGTGCGCGTCAGGCCGAACCACATGCTCGCGCCGACGACGACGATCGCGAGGCTCCCCGCGATCGCGGACTCAAACCACCGGCCGGCCGCCATCAGGCCCAGCGCGGCGCCGACCGTCATGCCGCCTCCGGCGACGAGCGTCACGCGCGCGGCGCGCTCGCCGCGCGGGCGCGGCCCCTCCTGCGGCCGCGTCGCCGCGACGGCGACGGCGAGCGCCGACAGGTACAGCAGGGCGTTGAACGCGAGCAGCATCCGGACATTGTGGTTCCCGGCGGGGGCGCGATCAAACGGACCGGACGGACGTTTGGCACCCGGGCTATGGTCGGCCCATGCGTTCGTCCGGGATGGACCCTGGGATCGAGCACGCTGCATCCTCGGAGGCGTGGCTGCGTCAGACGCTCGAGGAGATCCTCGTGCAGGTGCGGGTGCTGCTGGACGTCGACGGCTGCGCGTTTCAGGTCGTCGACTGGGAGCGCGGACACATCCACGCCGCCGCGGCGTGGTTCGAGACCCCCGCGATCCGCGCGACGCTGCGCCCGGTGCTCGACCGTCCCTACGATCCGGCTCGCGGCGGCGTCACCGAGGCGGCGATCGAGAGCGGGCGCCCGCTGCTGCTCGCCGACGTCGCGGACTGGTCGCGCGGCGAGGCGCTGCGCGAGCGCCTGCGCGAGCACCACGACGAAGCGACCGCCGCGGCCGCGTGGGCGTGGTATCAGTCGTCGTCGTTCATCTCCTGCCCGGTGCGCACCGCGGGCGGGCGCACGCTCGGCGTCCTGGCGCTGTCCGCGGCGCCGCCGCGGCCGCCCCTCGCCGAGGAGCAGCTGCGCGTCACGGAGGTGTTCGCGAGCCTTGCGGCACTGGCGCTCGAGCGCTCCGAGCTGCTGCAGGGCGAGGCCCGCCGCGCGCGCTCGGAGGAGCTGCTGCACGTCGCCGCGCAGGCGATGACGGCGTCGCTGGAGCTCGAGCGCGTCTACGCCGCGATCGTCGAGCAGGCGGCGATCGTCGCCGACGTCCCGGCGGTCATGCTCACGAGGCTGGACACCGTCACGCAGACGCTGCGCGTGGTGGCCCACGCCGGCACGAGCGAGCGCCTGACCCGGCACCGCTTCGTGCGCGGCGAGGGGATGATCGGCCGCGCCTTCGACAGCGGCGAGACGTACGTCAGCAGGCCCGAGGAGCGTGCCGCCGCGCTGCCCTGGGTCTTCGAGGAGGGCGTCGGCTCGTTCGCCCACGTCCCGCTCGGGCTCGGCCCCCGGCGCTTTGGCATGCTCACCGTGATCCACCCCGACGAGCGCGCGCTCGACGGCGCGCGCGTGCGCCTGCTCGAGCAGTTCGCGCCCGCCGCGGCGGCGGCGATCGCCAACGCGCTGGAGTTTCAGCACGAGCGCAGGGTCGCGGGCGCGCTCACGCGCGGCTTCGTGCCCGACGCGCCGCCCGAGCTCGAGGGCTTCGCGCTCGGGCTCGTGTACGAGCCGGTCGGCCACGAGGTCTCCGGCGGCGACATCTTCGGCATCTGGCGCCTGCCGAGCGGCGCCCTCGCGGTGCTCGTCGGCGACGTCAGCGGCAAGGGCCTGGAGGTCGCGGCGGTGAGCGCGATGGTGCGCTTCTTCATCGAGGCGCGCACGTGGGACTCCGAGGACCCCGCCCAGGCGCTCGAGCAGGCCAACGCGATCCTGCGCCGCCGGCTGCCGGGACGCGTCGCGCTCGTCACCGCGTTCCTCGCCGTCATCGAGGGCGGCGTGCTGCGCTACGCCAACGCCGGCCACATCCCGCCGTTGCTCGTCGCCGGGGACGACGCGCCGCGTGAGCTCCCCGCGACCGGGCTGCCGCTCGGCGTCGGCGACGGCGTGCGCTTCGACTGCCGCGAGCGGCCCTTCGCCCCGGGCGACCTGCTGTTCGCCAGCACCGACGGCCTGCACGAGGCTCGCCGCGAGGGCGAGCTGTATGGGCAGGAGCGCGTGGCGGCGCTCGTCGCGCGCCACGCCGGGCTGGAGCCCCAGGCGCTCGTCGAGCTCGCCTACGCCGAGGCCGAGGCATGGGCGCACGAGCTGTCCGACGACGTCGCGGTGATCGCTCTGCGCGCCCGCCCGGACCGCGACGGTCCGCGGATGCGCGAGGAGGCCGCCGACGGGCCCGCCGCGCAGGCGCTGTACACGCAGTACATGGCGCTCCTGCGTGAGCGCCTCGGGACCGGCTTCGTCCCGACCGAGCGGATCTTCGCGACCGAGGACGTCTTCTCGGAGCCCGGCGGCGTGTGGCTCGTCGCCTACGACGACGACGACGAGCCCGTCGGCTGCGCGGGCCTGCGCACGCTCTCGCGGGGCGTCGGCGAGATCAAGCGCATGTACGTCCCGGCCGGCGCGCGCCGGCGCGGGCACGGCCGGCGGCTGCTGCACGCGCTGGAGCGGCGCGCCGCGGCGCTCGGGCATCGCAGCGTCCGGGTGGTGACGACGGAGGTGCTTTCCGAGGCGATCGCCCTGTACGAGGGCGAGGGCTACCGCACGGTGCGGCGCGACCTCCGCGAGGGGCACCCGGTCGAGATCTGGATGGAGAAGCAGCTGGACGGCTGACGGTCTACTCGTAGACGACGAGGTCCGGCGGCGGGCGCAGCGCGAGCACGTCGCGGGGCTCCATGAGGTTCGTGTCCTCCTCGTAGAAGAGCTTGAAGCCGTCGTGGAAGAGCGGGACCTCCGAGGTGAAGAGGTCGTACTTGGAGACCTTGTTCGGGCGGTCGCCGAAGCCATCGGCGTTGAACGTCATCGCCAGGCCCGGCGGGCGCAGCACGCGCTCCTTGTCCTCGATCATCGCGCTCGTGAACTGGTGTACGACGAAGAGCTTGGGCGGCATGCCGTTGCGCCGGACGATCGCGGAGACGTACTGCGCGACCTCGTTGATCTCCTCGGCGGTGACCGCGCCGATCGTCGTGCCGGGGATCTCCGCGAGGCCGACGTGCCACTCGGGATCCAGCGCGATCCCGACGTCGGGCTCGCGCAGCCAGCGCTCCAGGCGCTGCGCCTCGCCGAGGAAGTCGCCGCGGCCCGGCTGGATGTCGAGCAGCAGCAGGCCCTGCATCCGGCGCGCGGCCTGCAGATAGCGATCGATGACCTCGTCGGGCTGGTGGATGCGATACAGCCCGTCCTCGCCGGGATGCGCCGCCGCAATCGTCGCGATGAGCTCGAACGCCGGCAGCACCGGGCGCGTGCGCCGCGCATAGCCGCGGGCGACGCGGCGCAGTCGCGCGGCCGCCTGCGCGGGCGTGCCGATGCCCAGCGCGCCGAGGCGCTCGCTCTGCGGCGCGCCGTAGAAGGCGACCACGCGGCGGTCGGGAAAGATCCTCCGCCCGCCCCCGGGCAGCTCGCTGCGCGGCGGGGGCACCGCCGTGCGGGCCGCGGGCACCGCCGGGGCGGGCGAGGAGCCGCCGTCACAGGAGCGCAGGGCGACCCCGACGGCGAGCACCGCGAGCGCGACGCCGGCAAGCGCGAGGACGCGCCGGCGCCGGTAGACCTGTGGCGGCTGGCTCACCGGACCAGTCTGCACCGTGCGCCGAGTGGCCGAGCGCCGCGCTCCAGCTCGCGCCCCGACCTGCCGATGAGCCCCGTGTGCAACACCGCCTCGAGCGCATCTCGATCGACACGCCGCGTCATCGCATCGTCGGGACGGCGACGCTCGCCGCCGACGGCTACCGCAGCCGCCTGAGCGATCTCCTCAACGCCCCCGAGCGCGACTTCATCGCCCTGAGCGACGCGACCGTCCAGGAGCTCGACGGCGACCGCGCCTTCACGAGCCACGACTTCATCGCCGTCCATCGCAACCACGTCGTCTTCGCCGTCTCGCTGGGCACCGTCGAGGAGCCCGTCGCCGGCGAGACCTTCGCCTGAGCGATCCGCACCGCGATCTCGCCCGCGAGCGAGAACGGGGCGACGAGCTCCACGCGGTCGCCGCTCCAGAAGCGCCCCGGGTCATACCAGCTGGCCGGCCGGTAGCCGGGCAGCAGGCCCATCTGCTGATAGGTCGTCGCGACGAGCTCCGCGCAGTAGATCGTCTCCAGCGACGACGATCGGCGCACCCGGCCGTTGAGCCACTGGCGCGCGAGGCCGAGGCTCGTCGGGAACGGCCGCCCGTCGAAGTGCTCGATGACCTGCATGAGACGGTTCTCGTGCTCGCGCTCGAGCGTGCCCTTCAGCTGGCGCACCCAGGCGCGCTGGCCGTACTTCGACGTCCACGTGGAGACCGCCTCGTCGAGGCGATGCAGCTGCACGCCGCGCTGGCGCTCGCCCGTCCACACGTCCGGCAGCGAGCGCCCGAGCTCGGCGTGCCACAGCAGCGGCGGCAGGTCGTCGAGGGCGACGACCATCCCGACGTGGTTGACGGGGCTGTTGGTGACCGTCTGGATCGCGCGGTCGGCGAGCGAGCGGCCGCGAAACAGCCAGATGTCGCCCGTCGCCGCGGAGGCGATCGCATCCTCGAAGGAGAGCGTGACCTCGTCCACGGCCCCGTAACCTACGCAACCGTATGCGCGTCCCCTGGAAGGTCGTCGGGCTCGCCGGCATCGCGGGCGTCGCCGCGACCGGCGTCGTCGTGGCGCGCCGGCGCCGCCCGCAGCGCGAGTACGACCCCGAGGAGCTGCGCGCGCGCCTGCACAGCCGCCTCGAGGAGGCCGCCCCGCCGCCGCAGGTGGGCGAGGAGCCGGCGACCTCCTAAGCTGCGCGTATGTGCAGAAACATCCGAACGCTCCACAACTTCGAGCCGCCGGCCACGACTGACGAGGTCCGCGCGGCAGCGCTGCAGTACGTCCGCAAGATCAGCGGGTTCTCCAAGCCTTCTGCGGCCAACGAGGCCGCGTTCGCGCGCGCCGTCGAGGAGGTCGCCGGCATCTCGGAGCGCCTGCTGGGCGAGCTCGTGACGTCCGCCCCGCCGAAGGATCGCGAGGCCGAGGCCGCCAAGGCCCGGGCGCGCGCCGCGCAGCGCTACGCGGCGTAGCCCGGCCCTGGACGGTAGGGGCTGGCGTCCGGCCGGCTGTTGAAGGTCGACGCTCCCGCGCTTCGGCCGGTCGTCGCGCGTGACGCCGGCGCCCGACGATGCCCACGTGCCCGTGCTGAACATGACGTCCGCCCAGTCGCCCGGCTGGGTGTCGCCGGGCGCCGGATCGACGAGCGCGCGTGCGGCGGCGCGCGTGCCGGCCAGCGTCTCCGCGCCGGTGATCGACGGGTGCTTGCCGTAGGCGGCGACGAAGTTGATCAGCGACTCGGGGTGCTTGAGATGCTGGCCGAAGTCCGACCAGCTCGTGTGCGGCGAGAGCTGACCGTCGTTGGTCTGGCGATGCCCAGCGACGTGGATGCCCGACGCGTGCGGCGCAGAACGCAGAACCACATGGCTCCGCAGGTCAGAACCCCGACGACGGCCCACGCCGCATACACAACGCCCATTCCGGCTCCTGTCACTCAAATCATGCGCAAATCGACCGATTTCGGTCCCACGATCAAGCTCGCAGCCGCGGAGAGGACCCACAAGACCGGGAAGGCGCACGTTGGCCGCCGGGCGGATTCTGCGCATCGGGGCCTGCACGGACTCCCCGATTCCCATCCTCCGCGCGGAGGACACAGCCAGTAGTCCGTTCGGTGCCCTCCGATGCGACCTCTGTCGCATCGCCCGTCCCATCCGAAGGACCAGTCTGCGCACGCGGACTGCCGAGCGGAGAGAGAGGGATTCGAACCCTCGGTGGACCGTAAAGCCCACACACGATTTCCAGTCGTGCCCGTTCAGCCGCTCCGGCACCTCTCCAGGAGCAGGCAGGGTATCGCCCGCCCGGGGGCGGCCACGCGGCCGCTAGATCTGCCAGGCGCCCGCGCGCAGGACCGGCACGCGCTCGCCGTCGGACGTCAGCCCCGTGACGTCGACCTCGGGCGAACCGATCATGAAGTCGACGTGGATCTGCGAGCGGTTGATGGCGTCGTGGTCCTGCTCGCCGGCCGTGAACTCGTATGCCGCGCCGAGGGCGACATGCGAGGCCGCGTTCTCGTCGATGAGCGTGTCGTAGAAGACGGTGTCGAGCGGGCCGATGCGCCCCGCGGCGTCCACGAGCGCGACCTCGCCCAGCCGCGCGGCCCCCTCGTCGCGCTCGGCGTAGCGGGCCAGCAGCTCGCCGCCCTCCTCGGCCTCGATCGAGACCGCGCGGCCGCCGTCGAAGCGGACCTGCAGCCCGCTGATGATCGTCCCGCCCACGACAAGCGGCTTCGTCGAACGCACGACGCCGTCGGCGCGCCGGGGGTCCGGAGCCGTGAAGACCTCCTCCGACGGCAGGTTCGGCATGTGGACGATGCCGTCGACGGTCTCAAAGCGCGCCGACAGCCAGCGCGACGTCGGCAGCATCCCCACCCGCAGGTCGGTGCCCGGGCCCTGGAAGTGCAGCGCGTCAAGCCCGAGCGCGGTCAGCCGCTCGCTGACGGCGACCAGGACGTCCTGGCGCGCGCGCCAGGCGGCCACCGGGTCGTCCTCGTCGAGGCGGCACATGTGGATGACCTGGTCCCAAAGGCGCTGCAGCGCGGCGGCCGGCTCGAGCTGCGGATAGACGAGCTGCGCCCACGGCGCGGTCGGGCAGGGGACGGCCGTCCAGTTCGTCGTACGGGCGTTGACGACCTGGCTGGACTCGCGCAGGAACGGCAGCTGGTCGCGCCCCGCGCGCTGCGGGTCGAGGTCGTCGAGCAGGCCGGGCGCGGCCGGGCCGGTGAGGCCGATGCGGGCGGCGTGCAGCTCGCCGAGCGCCAGGATCCGCTCGCCGTACCAGGGCGGCACGTAGTCCAGCGTGTCCTCGGGAGCGTGCAGGATCCGCGAGCGCTTGACGTGCAGATCGAACATGGAGACATCGACGAACTTCGCCCCGGCCCGGTAGGCGGCATCGGCGACCGCGCGCGTCAGCTCGACCTTGCCGGGCTCGCTGCCGATGGCGACGATCTGGCCGGGCTGGACGTTGGCCGCGAAGTTCACGACGAGCTCGGCGAAGCGCTGCAGCATGGCGACTCCGGGAGGCTCGTCGCCGGGCATGTGCAGGAGCGTACAACCCGGTAGATTCGGGCCGGCATGAGCGTCCTTGCGCCCAGTCAGAGCCTCACAGAGCGCAGCGCCACCGACCTCGCGCACGCCATCCGCACCCGCGAGACGAGCTCGCGCGAGATCGTCGAGGCGCACATCGAGCAGCTCGAGCGCACGCATGCGCGCATCAACGCCATCGTCGCCGACCGCTTCGACAGCGCACGCGAGGAGGCCGACACCGCCGACCAGCTCGTCGCGGAGGCGTCCGATCCCGACAGCCTGCCGCCGCTGCTCGGGGTGCCGTGCACGATCAAGGAATCGATCGCGATGCGCGGGATGCCCAACTGCGCGGGTCTCGTGTCGCGCCGCGAATGGCGCGCCACGGAGAACGCGCCGACGGTGCAGCGCCTGATCGACGCGGGCGCGATCCCCCTCGGCATGACGAACACGCCCGAGCTCTGCCTCTGGATCGAGACCGAGAACCGCACCTACGGGCGCACGAACAACGCCTATGACCCGGCGCGGACCGCGGGCGGCTCCTCGGGCGGGGAGGGTGCCGCCGTCGGCTCCGGCGGCTCGCCGATCGGCCTGGGCGCCGACATCGCGGGCTCCCTGCGCATCCCCGCCTTCTTCAACGGCGTCTTCGCGCTCAAGCCGTCGCCCGGCATCGTGCCGAGCACCGGGCAGTTCCCGGCGACCGAGACCGAGATGGGCGCCTTCATGCTCACCGTCGGCCCGATCACGCGTCGCGCCGAGGATCTCATGCCGGTGCTGAACGTCATCAAGGGCCCCGACGGCGTCGATCCCTACGCGCGCACGGCGCACATCGGCGAGCCCGCCGACATCTCGATCGCCGACACTCGGATCCTGCTCAGCGAGGAGGCCTCCTTCAAGCAGGTCAGCCGCGAGCTGCGCGACGTGCGCATGCGGGCCGCCGAGGCGCTCGAGCAGGCCGGTGCGACGGTCGAGACGGTCCCGATGCGGTCGATGCGGCGGGCGCTCGAGCTCTACCTCGCCGTCCTGAAGCTCGAGACCGGTGTGAGCGTCGCCAACCTGCTCGTGGCCGAGGGCTCGGCCCACGTGACGCTCGGCTCCGGCCTGCGGCGCAAGGGCCCGCACACGCGGGCGCTGCGCCTGCTGCTCATGAGCGAGTGGATGACCGGCAAGATGCCGCAGGGGAGCCTGAGGAAGTCCGTCGCCGCCCGACGCGCCTTCCAGGACGAGGTCCACGACGCGATCGGCGACGGCGTCCTGCTGCATCCGACGCACCCGCGCGTGGCGCCGCGCCACGGCAAGACCATCGGCAAGCCGTGGCTGCTGACCACGACGGCGGTGTTCAACCTCGTCGGCCTGCCCGTCGCCCAGATCCCGCTCGGGCTGAACGCACGCGGGCTGCCGCTCGGCGTCCAGGCCGCGGCGGGCCCCGATCGCGACCACGTCGCGGTCGCCGTCGCGCTCGAGCTCGAGCGCGCGATGGGCGGCTGGGTGCCGCCGCCGTGATCGAGCCGGTCGTCCATCAGGCGCTCTTCTACGACTACGTCGAGGACGTCGTCGCCAAGCGCGCGCCGCTGCGCGCCGACCACCTCGCCTGGGCGCGCAGCTGGAAGGACGACGGGCGGATCGTCATGGCCGGCGCGCTCGGAGATCCCCCGCACGGCGCGCTCTTCATCTTCCTCGTCGAGGATCCCGCGCAGGTCGAGGAGTTCGTCGCCGGCGATCCGTACGTCTCGGGCGCCATCGTCACGGGGCATCGCGTGGTGCCCTGGAACGTCGTGATCTGACGGCTCCGCGGGCGTCCGCTCGACCCTGGCGCGGACCGGCTCGGTGAGGAGCGGTCCTACACCCCCGCGGCGGCGAAGTCGTACGTCGCGGGCAGCGGCTTGGGGTCCTGGGCCGGCGTCCCGTAGGCGAGCACGATCTCCTGGTGCTCGGCGAGGACGATGCGCGTCGGGTCGGCGCTGACGGGCTTGCCGTTGACCCATGCGCGCAGGCTCCTGCCGCCCGCCGCGCAGCGGTCGCCGATGCAGCGCTCGTCCAGGAGCACGCCCCACACGGCGAAGAACTGGCCGAGGCTGAAGGACGTCACCGTCGGCGATTCGACGTGCATGATCCCGGTCGCGTCGTGCGTGTGCAGGTCGGAGATGAACGCGCCCGTGGCCGAGATGCCGATCTGCGCCGGCACGGTGACCTTCCTGCCGCCGACGAAGATGTCGAGGTGCTGGTGGATGTGAACGGCCTGCCCCTCGGCCGTGAGCGGGTTCAGGCCCATCGCGCGGAGGCGCAGTTGCAGCTGCGCGTCGTCGTTGTTGGCCGACCACGGCGGCGGGGTGCTGAGAATCCCCGCGAGCGACGACATCGAGCCGAAGGCGGGGCCGAGCTTCACGCCGCCCGCCGCGGCGGTGGTCCTGGCGGCGCTCGACGTCGAGTCCCCGCCGGAGTCGCCACCGCAGCCCGCGAGCAGCGCGATCGCGGCGAGGGCCAGGAGCGCTGCGTAGACCCGGAGCTGGCGCGACATCGCGCGGATAACATCACACTCCGCGGCGGCGGGTCCCGTGCGCGCGCCCGGGAGGTCGTAGTGTCCCCGCCATGGCCGACGACCCGGACGACCTCGAGCGCCTGTCCTCGCAGGAGCTGCACGATCGCGCGGTCCATCACGCGCTGCACCATCTCAACGTCGCGTTCTTCATCCGCCTCATGCAGGCGCTGCCGGTCGCCGAGGCCGCCGCGGGCCAGGTCGACGAGGCGACAGCCGATGCGATGACCCTGCGCGCACGCCTGGACGACGTGACGGACTCCGGCCGCGGCGAGGTCGCCGAGCTGCTGCGCCCGCTGTACCTCGAGTACCTGCGCGACCACGGCGCCGCCGCGTAGAGGACCCAGGAACGCGGCCGGGCGGGCCGAGGCCCGCCCGTCAAACCGCGCCGGTCATGAATCGCCGCTGAACTACTACGTCCCCGGAGTGTGTGTCACCGGGGTTTGCGTGACACTCCCGGCCACCGGGACTGGCCGCGGGCCCGAAGGCCGCGCGCGTGGCCCGGCTGAGCGCCGAAGCGCTCCGGCCGAGTAGGCGATCCGCCGGACACCGGAGGGTAGTGCACGCCGCGATCGCGGTCCGCGGCAGCGCGCGGGCCGCCGCCGTTGCTACCGTCAGTCGCATGAGCGATCTGGCGCCGGACTACTTCACCAAGCCCGTCGACGAGGTCGATCCCGAGATCGCGCAGGTCCTCCGCGACGAGGCTCGCCGCCAGGAGACCACGCTCGAGATGATCGCCTCGGAGAACTTCGTTCCGCAGGCGGTCATGGACTGCCAGGGCTCGACGCTCACGAACAAATACGCCGAGGGCCTGCCCGGCAAGCGCTACTACGGCGGCTGCGAGCACGTCGACGTCGCCGAGACGCTTGCGATCGACCGCGCCAAGGCCCTCTTCGGCGCCGAGCACGCCAACGTCCAGCCCAACGCGGGCGCGCCGGCGAACGCGGCGGCGATGATGGCGCTGCTCGATCCCGGCGACCGCATCCTCGGCATGCGCCTGGACCACGGCGGCCACCTCACGCACGGGATGAGGCTCAACTTCTCGGGCAAGCTCTACGACGTCGTCTCCTACGGCGTCGGTCCCGAGGACTCGCGCGTCGACATGGACGAGCTCGCGCGGATCGCCGAGGAGACACGGCCCAAGCTCATCCTCGGCGGCTGGTCGGCCTACCCGCGTCAGCTCGATTGGGCGCGCTTCCGCGAGATCGCGGACTCCGTCGGCGCCTACCTCATGGTCGACATGGCGCACTTCGCGGGCCTCGTGGCGGCCGACGAGCACCCGAGCCCCGTGCCCCACGCCCACGTCGTCACCACGACGATCCACAAGACCCTCGGCGGCGCGCGCGGCGGCATGATCCTCTGCAAGGAGGAGCTCGCCAAGAAGATCAACAGCGCGGTCTTCCCCGGCCAGCAGGGCGGACCGCTCATGCACGTCATCGCCGGCAAGGCCGTCGCGCTGAAGATCGCGGGCACCGAGCTGTTCCGCGAGCGTCAGCGCCGCACGCGCGCGGGGGCGGCCGTCATCGCCGAGGAGCTGCTCGACGTCGGCGTCAACGTCCTGACCGGCGGCACCGACGTGCATCTCGTGCTCGCCGACCTGCGCGAGTCCCCGCTGGCCGGCACCGACGCCGAGGAGCGCCTGGCGCAGATCGGCATCACCGTCAACCGCAACGCCGTGCCCGACGACCCGCGCCCGCCGATGGTGACGTCGGGGCTGCGGATCGGGACGCCCGCGCTCGCGACCCGGGGCATGGACGTCGACGAGTTCCGCGAGATCGGGCGCGTCATCGGCGAGGCCCTCACGGGCGGCTTCGGCGACGCCGAGCGCGCCGAGCTGTCCGAGCGCACGCGCGCCCTCGCCGAGCGCTTCGCGCTGTACCCGCACCTCAGCTCGCCCGCCGCCGTCTAGCGGCGCCAACCTGCCTCAGCGGCTCAGCGCGCGGCGGCGGTGAGCGCGCCGAGGTTCAGGTTCTCGTGGATCGCGGCGACCGAGCGCGAGCGGTTCAGCGCGTAGAAGTGCAGGCCGGGGACCCCGAAGTCCAGCAGTCCCTGGCACTGCTCGGTCGCGTACTCGATGCCCATCTGGACCGCGGCCTCGTCGTCGTCCTGCACCTTCTCCAGCAGCGCGTCCAGGCGCGGCGGGATCTTCGCGCCGCAGAGGCCCGTGAAGCGCCGGCACTGGGCGGCCGAGAGGATCGGCAGCAGCCCGGGCACGATCGGGACCTCGATGCCGGCGGCGCGCACGTCCTCGACGTAGCGGTAGTAGTCCTCGTTGTCGAAGAACAGCTGGGTGATGATGACGTCGGCGCCCGCGCCGACCTTCTCCTTGAGGTAGCCGAGGTCCGACTCGCGGGTGGGCGCGCGCGGATGCGTCTCCGGAAAGCCCGCGACGGCGATCGAGAACCAGTCCTGCTCGAAGTTCCGCGCGGCCCTGACGAGGTGCTCGGCGCGGTTGAACCCGTGCAGGTGGGCCTCCCACTGCGCGGCGGGGCCCCCGGGGGGATCTCCCGCGAGCGCGATGAGGTTGTGCAGGTCGCTCGCCCACATGTCCTCGATGACCTGCATGACCTGGCTCTTGGGCTGGTTGACGATCGTCAGGTGGACCATGATCTCGATGCCGTGATCGCGCTTGATGCGCTTGACGATGTCCAGCGAGCGGTCGCTCGTCGACCCGCCGGCGCCGTAGGTCACCGAGCAGAAGTCCGGCTCCAGCCGCTTGAGGACCTCGATCTCCTCAAACAGCCTCTCGACGCCCTCGTCGGTCTTCGGCGGGAAGAACTCGATCGAGAACGTCAGCCCGTCCCGGGCATAGATGTCACGCAGTTTCATGCCACTCCTCGTACCGGTATCCGCATGAGACTACGAGCTTCTCGTGGTCGGCCACGGCGGCGGCGAACGATACGGCAGGGGCGACGGGCCGTGGCGGATCCTGGCGCGACGACGGCCCCGCTGCCGCGAGCGGGCACGGCCTGCGATACAACCACGGCGTGCGCAGCTGCCGAGGTCAGAGGCGGGCGATGGCGGTCGCAGCGGCGCTCGGGCTCGTCGTCGGGCTGACGGCCGAGACGCAGGCGCTCGCGGGCCCGTCGCCCCAGCGGACCGTGCGCGTGCGCCTCGCGCAGGCCGGCAATCCCGACGGCCGCAGCCTGCAGCCGTCGCTGTCGGGGGACGCGCGCTTCGTCGCGTTCACGTCGCAGGCCACGAACCTCGGCGCGCAGGAGGATCCAAACGGCGACGTGCCCGACGTGTTCGTGCTCGACCAGGGAAACGGCAGCGTGCGGCTCGCCTCGGCCGGCCTCGACGGCGCGGCCGCCGACGGGCCCTCCGGCCAGGCGGTGCTCAACGGCGACGGCAGTCGCCTGGCGTTCGTGTCGCGCGCGACGAACCTCGTCGCCGGCGACACCAACGGCCGCGCCGACGTCTTCGTCGTCGTGCCCGATGCCGGGCTCGTCCGCGCAAGTGCGCCGGCCGAGGGCGGCGAGGCCGACGGTCCCTCGTCGGAGCCCGACCTCACGGAGGACGGCCGGCTCGTCGCGTTCACGTCGCGCGCCGCGAACCTCGTCGCGGGCGATACGAACGACCACGACGACGTCTTCGTGCGAGACCTGCAGACGGGTGCCGTGACGCTCGTGAGCGCCGCCCCTGACGCCGCGCCGTCCGACGGCGACTCCTCCGCCCCGGCGATCAGCCCGGACGGGCGCTACGTGAGCTTCTCGTCGGCCGCGGCCAACCTCGTGCCCGGCGACGACGACGAGCGGCCCGACGTCTTCCTGCGCGACCTCGAGACCGGCGCCACCGAGCTCGTCAGCGTGGGCCGTGGCGGTGGCGGCCAGGACAAGGCGCTGCCCGACGGGCGCGCACAGGTCTCCGACCTCAGCCGCAACGCGCGCTTCGTCGTCTTCGAGTCGGCCGCGACGAACCTCGTCCGCCGTGACCGCAACCGCGCGATCGACGTCTTCGTGCGCGACCGGACGGTCGGCGCGACGCGCCGCGTGAGCCTCAGCACGACGGCGGAGGAGGCCGGCGGCGCGTCGTTTTTGCCGACGATCACCCCGGACGGGCGCTTCATCGCCTTCGCCTCGCGCGCCGACGACCTCGTTCCGGAGAACGCGCGCGGGCTGGACTTCTTCGTGCGCGAGCTCGCGCGCGGAACGACGGTGCTCGCCGACGTCGGCGCCCGCTCGCGCCCGCGCGGGCGCGAGCGCGTCGAGCCCAAGCTCGATCGCCCGGCCGTCAGCGCCGACGGCGAGACGGTCGCCTTCGTGTCCTCGGCCTCGAACCTCGTCGGCGGCGACACCAACCGCGTGCAAGACGTCTTCCTGCGCCGGATGCGCCCGGCCGCCAGCGCGACGGCCGAGCGCAAGGTCGGGCTCCTGCGCGGCCGGCTGCTGATCGTGTTCGGCTCCAGCGACCGCGCGGCCGGGCCGCTGCAGTGCCGCCTGGACGACGGCCCGCCGACGCTCTGCCCGCTCCGCGGCCTGCTCCTGCCGCGGCTGAAGCCCGGCCGTCATGTCCTGCGCGCGCTCGCCGGCGCGACCGGGGCGTACTACGCGCCGCGGCCGATCGTCATCCGGATGACCTTCCGCAAGGGGCGCAGACCGGCGGTGCGCGTCCGCAATCCTGCCGACGACGTTTGACACACCGGCCCCCAAGGTAGATAACTATCCGGCTGCAGCCACGGCGAGCGGGGGAGAAACATGGGCGGACGAGGTTCCATTGCGACGGGTGTCACCGCGATCGCGACCGGTGTGCTGGTGGCGCTCCCGGCCTTCACGAGTGGCGCGACGGTCAAGCCGAAGCTGCGGTCCTTCGCCCCGGTGACCGTCCGTCAGGCGCAGGCGCCGGATCCGACGACCCAGCCCCCGCTGCACGGAACCAACCCCCACGGTCAGGGCACCGCGGCGGTCGTCGACCTCAACCCCAGCGCGACGCGGCCGTTCTCGGCCGACCCGACAGGCACGACCGACAGCGAGGACATCGTCCTCGGGCGCTCGCGTGGCGAGAAGCGCGCCGACGGCACATACCACGGCCACATCACGGTCGCCGCGCTGTTCGGCAACGAGATCATCGGCGGCGCGGACACCGCCCCCGGGCAGTCCGTCCACACCGGGATCGCGCAGAACCTCCTCGATCAGCTCTGCACGAGCACCCAGATCTGCCTGAGCGCCGTGCGCGTGGACTCCGCCACGACGACGGCCGGCTCGGTCAACCGCTTCAGCGTGGCGAACGCCAACATCGGCAACGTGCAGCTGCCGTCACTGGCGATCGGCGCGGCCGTCACGAACGGCAACATCGCCAACGACACCACGTGCCAGGCGTCCCACGGCGACAGCACGGTCGCCAACGTCAACGCGGCCGGGCAGGTCGTCGCGTCCGTCGCGACATCGGCCAGCGACGCCCGTGCCTGTCAAGGGCAGGCCCCGACGCAGACCAACGTCTCGCGCGTCGTCCAGCTCGGCCAGGCCGGCCTCCCCGTCCCGGCCCCCGGGTGCGACAACGGCACCCCCGACGTGCTCACCGGGATCCCGGCGCTGCTCCCGATCGTCTGCAACGCCGACGACTCCTCGGCCGGCGGCGGCACGCAGGCAACGGCGCCGTATGGCGTCCGCGACGCCCTCGACGTCTACGTCCTGGCGGTCGGCCCGACGGCCGCCGCGAAGGTCTCGGCGTCCTCCGCGGAGTCGCTCGCCGTGGCGCCCGCGGTGGTCCCGGGGACCACGCCGCCGGCGACCAATCCCAACGCCCCGGCTGCGAACACCCCCGCTGCCACCACCCCCGCGGCCAACAACGACAACGCGGGCAACGCCGGAGCCGATGACAACGGCGCCGCCAACAACGGCGCAGGCGACGACGGTGCGGGCGACGACGGCAACGGCAACGGCGCGCCGCAGTGCTCCGACAGCGTCGACAACGACGGCGACGGCGTCATCGACAGCGCCGACCCGGGCTGCCACACCGACGGCAATGCCAACAACGCGGCGTCGTTCAACCCCAACGACGACAGCGAGGCCAACGGCGCGGCGAGCCTCGACAACGGCGGCGAGCTGCCGTTCACCGGCACCGACGTCGTCGGCCTCGGCCTGGCGGGCGCGCTGCTGCTCGCCGCGGGCCTCGCGCTGCGCGCTCCGACGCGGCGTCGCGAGGAGCTCGGCTCCTGATCGGCGGCGCGGCGGCCGGAGCACCCATGGCCCTGGGTGCTCCGGCCGTCGCCCCTGCCGCTTTCAGGTCGGCTGGCTGTAGCCGACCGAGGTCAGCAGCGCCCGCAGCTCCAGCAGGCGCCGGGGTCCGGGCGCGGGCACGGTGAAGACCTGCACGCTGTAGGTGCGCCAGCGGCTGGAGGCCGCCATCGACAGGATGCGGACGCGGCGGCCGTTGCGCGCCTTGCCGTCGAGCTCGGTGACGATGGTCGGCGCGGCGCCGACCTTGGCGCGCTGGCGGGAGAGCTCGCGCGCGCTGAAGAGCCGCGTCAGCTCCTGGCGGTCCGCACGCCGCACCCGGGCCCCCTCGCCCGCGCCGGCGGAGACCGAGAACGCGACGGAGACGCGGTTGTCGGTGCTGGCGGCGTTCAGGACGCCGCGGCGGATCGTCGCGCGCCAGCCCTTGGGCACGCCGAAGGCGAGGCCGAAGCGCGGGTAGAGGCGGGCGTCGACGTCGACACGCTGCTGCCCCTTCGCCGGAGCGGTCGCGGTCTGGGCGCGCTCGGGGGCGGGCGCGGGGTCGTCGTCGTTGCCGAAGAGCACCCACCCGATCAGCACGCCCGCTGCCAGGACCCCCGCGAAGGCGACGGCGCGGACGGGGACGCGCGGCCGGCGCCGGCGGGCGGGGCCGGCGGGCTCGTCGCTGTCGGCGGTCACGCGGCCGATCGTAGTGGCGCAAGCGACGCGCGCGCGTCGCTCGTCTCCTACGCTGCGGCGATGTTCCCCTGGCGGACATGGCGAGCGGGTCGCCTCGTGCGCGCCGCCGTGGCGGCGCTGCTCCTGTCGGGGCTCGCCGCCGAGGGCGCGCAAGCGGCCGTCGGCGATTGGTCCTCGGCGAGCCGGCTGCGCACGAGCCGCGAGTTTCAGACGGCGACGGCGCTACCCGGCGGGCAGGTGCTCGTCAGCGGCGGCTTCAGCTTCGCCGGCATCCAGGCCTCGGCCGAGCTCTTCGATCCCGCCGACGGCGCCTGGCACTCCGCCTTCTCGATGAAGAACGCGCGCTTTGCGCACACCGCGACACTGCTCCCGGGGGGGTTGGTGCTCGCCGCCGGCGGAGCGAACCTCGAGGACGGCTACGTGGCGCCGGCCGAGCTCTTTGACCCCGCGACCGGGACGTGGCGTGCTGCCGGCGTCCTGCGCCGCGCGCGCGCCAACCACACCGCCTCGCTGCTGGCCGACGGTCGTGTCCTCGTGGCCGGCGGCCTCGCCCGGCATCACGAGGAGCTGCGCAGCGCCGAGATCTACGACCCGGCGCGCAACGCGTGGAGCGCCGCCGGGACCATGAGGGCGCGCCGCTACCACCACACCGCGACGACGCTTGCCGACGGGCGCATCCTCGTCACCGGCGGCGATCGGGGCGAGAACGACTTCCAGCGCTCGGCGGAGATCTACGACCCGGCGCGCAACAGCTGGCGGCAGGCCGCGAGCATGCACGTCGCGCGGGCGAACCACAGCGCCACGCTGCTCCCCGACGGCCGCGTCCTCGTGGCGGGGGGAGGCGACCGCGCGCCCGGCTTCACGCGCAGCGCCGAGATCTACGATCCGGCGACGAACCGCTGGCGCGACGCCGGCAACATGCGCGGCGAGCGGGCCTTCCACGTCGCGGCGCTCCTGCCGAGCGGGGTGGTGCTCGTCGCGGGCGGCTTCGCGGACGCCGGGACGCTGCGCGGGGCCGAGCTCTTCGACCCCGCCGGCGGACGCTGGCGGCGCACCGGATCGCTGCGTGCCGCGCGGGCGCACGCGGCGCTCGCGTTCGTCGGCGGCGACGTCCTCGTGACCGGCGGCGGGCGGGTCTCGGGGCGCCTCGTGCCGAGCGCCGAGCTCTACGACGCGCCCGAGGCCCCACCGGCGCCCGAGCCGGCGCCGGCGCCGGCGCCGGCGCCGGCGCCCGACCCCGCTGCACCGCCCGCGGAGGCTGCGCCCCCGCCGCCTCAGTAGATCTCGGGAACGAAGGTCTGGTCGGTGATCGGGGGACGCACGTACGTGTCGTCCTCCTGGCGCGCGGGGAGCTCCAGCGGCGGTTCGAGCACGTCCTCGTAGGGGATCGTCGAGAGCAGGTGGGCGATGCAGTTCAGCCGCGCGCGGCGCTTGTCGTCGGCATCGACGACCCACCACGGCGCCTGCTTGATGTCGGTGTGGGCGAACATGTTGTCCTTCGCCCGCGAGTAGTCGACCCACTTCTCGCGCGCCTTGAGATCCATCGGGCTGAGCTTCCAGCGCCGCATCGGGTCGTTCAATCGCGCCTGGAAGCGCCGCTCCTGCTCCTCGTCGGACACCGAGAACCAGTACTTCACGAGGATGATCCCGGAGCGCACGAGCATCCGCTCGAACTCCGGGCAGGACCGCATGAACTCCTCGTACTCGTCGTCCGTGCAGAAGCCCATGACGCGTTCGACGCCGGCGCGGTTGTACCAGGAGCGATCGAACAGGACGACCTCGCCGGCCGACGGCAGATGAGCGGCGTAACGCTGGAAGTACCACTCGGTGCGCTCGCGCTCCGTCGGCGCGGCGAGCGCCGCGACCCGCCACGAGCGCGCGCTCGTGCGCTCGGTGATGCGCTTGATGACGCCGCCCTTGCCAGCGGCGTCACGGCCCTCGAAGACCACGACGACCTTCAGCCCCTCGGTCTTGATGTACTCCTGCAGGAGCACGAGCTCGAGCTGCAGCCGCTCGAGCTCCTTCTCGAAGAACTTGCGCTTGAGCTTCTTCTTCTTGGGTGTCGGCAGGTCGGCGTCGGCCATCGGTGGCACCGGTGCTACCCGGCGCGACTCCCGACGGCACGTCGTCGGAAGAGTCCTTTGGCGCGGACGGAGGGGGTGGGATTCGAACCCACGGTAGGGGGGTTGCCCCTACAACGGTTTTCGAGACCGCCCGATTCAACCACTCTCGCACCCCTCCGAGGCGCTCGCGGCGCGCCGCCGAGGATAGGAGATCGCGCGGGCGGGCGGCGAACGGCCGGCGTCAGCGGCGCGAACCGAAGAAGTCGGTCAGCAGCGCGGCGCACTCGCGCGCGAGCAGCCCGCCGGCGACCTGCGGGCGATGGTTCAGGCGCGGCTGGTCGAGGATGTCGAGCACCGACCCCGCGGCGCCCGCCTTCGGGTCCGTCGTCCCGTACACGACGCGTGGGATGCGTGCGAGGACGATCGCGCCCGCGCACATCGCGCACGGCTCGAGCGTGACGTAGAGCACGGCGTCCAGCACCCGCCAGGAGCCGAGCGCGCGGCTGGCCTCGCGCAGCGCGATGAGCTCGGCGTGGGCGGTCGGGTCCTGGCGCAGCTCGCGCTCGTTGTGGCCGGTGCCGATGACCTCGCCCTCGTGCACGACGACCGCGCCGATCGGGACGTCGCCGTGGTCGAGCGCCGCCTGCGCCTCGCGGATCGCCAGTCGCATGAAGTACTCGTCGCGGGGAAAGAACTGCGCGGCCATCGTGACGGACTATCGCAGTGGTTGACGGCGCGCCGTATCGTGTAATAAGAGAGAACCAGGGGTTCTCCTTCATCGGTCGCCGAACTCCCGCGTTGTCGCACCCCATCTCCTCCTCCATGTCCCGGCCGGCCGTCGTCCTGGCGCTCGCGGTCGCGCTCGCGCTCGCGCTGGCGCCCGCCGCCGGCGCGCGGCTGCTCGCGCGCGCGGCCTACGTCCCCAACGACACCGGGGTCGCGGCGGCCGGCGGCCCACCCGGCGGCTGGGCCGACGTGCAGTGGGCGCTCAACGGGCCGTTCGGCATCAACGCGCCGCAGGCCTGGTCGCAGGCCACGAGCGCGGGCGGCAGCGGCGGCAGCGGCGTCACGGTCGCGGTGCTCGACAGCGGGGTGGCGTACGCCGACCGCGGCCCGTACCGCCGCTCCCCCGACCTCGCGACCGCGCGCTTCGTGAAGGGCCACGACTTCGTCGACGAGGACGCCTACCCCAACGACGAGTTCGGCCACGGGACGTTCGTCGCCAGCACGATCGCCGCGAGCGCGAACAACGCGTACGGCACCGTCGGCGTCGCCTATCGCGCGCGCATCATGCCGCTGCGGGTGCTCGACTTCGAGGGCCGCGGCTACCCGGGCACGATCGCCCGCGCGATCCGCTACGCCGTCGCCCACAAGGCGGACATCATCAACCTCTCGCTGGAGCTCTACGACGCACCTCCCGCGCCGCCGGTCCCGCGCAGCGTCACGGCCTCGCGCAGCGTGCGCGCGGCGCTCGCGGATGCGCGCAGAGCCGGTGTCCTCGTCGTCGCCGCGGCGGGCAACAGCTTCGACGCGCGCGTGCCCGGCAGCCGCTACGACACGCTGGCGGTCAACGTCGGCGGCACGACCGAGCACGGCTGCCTGGGCAGCTACTCCAACCACGGCCCCGGCGTGGACGTCGTCGCGCCCGGCGGCGGCTCGGACGCCGACGTCGCCGGCGATCCGAACTGCCAGCCCGCCGCGCCCGCCGGCCGCGACATCTCGAGCGTGAGCTTCCCGACCGGCGAGCCGCGGCATTTCGAGATCCTGCCGCGCTTCCGCGGGACGTCGACGGCGGCGCCACACGTCACAGGCGTCGCGGCGCTCGTCATCGCCTCGGGCGTGCTGGGCGCGCACCCGACGCCGGGCGCGATCGAGCAGCACCTCGAGCGCACGGCGCGCGACCTCGGCGCGCCGGGCCGGGACTCCTTCTACGGCGCCGGCATCGTGGATGCGACGGCGGCCACGACGCCGCCCGCCCCCGTGCCTACACCGTCCGGATGATCAGGACGGAGCAGGGCGCGTGGTGGGAGACCTTGTTGGGCACCGAGCCCAGCAGAAAGCGCTTGGCGCCGGTCATGCCCTTGTTGCCGACGACGATCAGGTCGCTGCCGCGCTCCTCGGCGACGTCGAGGATGGCGTCGGCCGGATCGCCCTGACGGGCGAACACCTCGACATCGACGCCCGCGGCGCGGATCTCCGCGGCAGCCTGCTCGAGCGTCGCCTCGACGTCCTCGCGCGGGTTGATCATCCAGTGCAGGTCCTCGGGGACGTGAAGCGTCTCGTGCAGGCGCGCGTCGGTCACCGGCTCGTAGGCGCTGACGAGCTCGATCCGCGCCCCGACCGAGCGCGCGAGCTCGATCGCCTGGCGGACCGCCTGCGTCGCGGTGTCGGACCCGTCGATGCCCACCACGATCGAGTGAAACACGCCTCTCCCTCCCCCGCCCTGGCTGCCGGACCGCGCCCACTATAGGCGCGCGCGCCGGCGCTCAGAGGAGCTTTACGAGGGCGATGACGATCCCCGCGGTGACGAACACCACGATCCCGACCTGCATCCAGATCCAGGTCGGCGACATCGCCGCGCGGCTACGTGCCCTTGAGCTTGCTGTTGATCGCGGCGATTGCGGCGTTCACGCGCGAGTTGACCGACTGCGTGGCGGCGGCGATGCGCTCCTGGGCCTGATCGATCGCCCGCGGCGTCGGGTTGCGCATCGCGTCGTTGGCATCGCTGATCGCCTTGCCGAAGCCGCTCATGACCGCGGTGAGCTGCTCGTGCTCCTTCGTGACCTCCGAGGGAGGATCGATCGCACGCAGATCCTTCACGACGCTCTCGATCGCCGTCTCGAAGCGCCGCAGCGTCTTCTGCTGCCGGCTGATCGAGCTCTTCGATCCGCTCTCCTGGGAGACGGTCGTCACGGTCTCGGCGAACGTCGTCTGCGCGGTGTTGACCTTCTGCGCGTAGGAGTTCTTGTCCTTCGTGGAGCTTGCGTCGCCGCCGCAGGCGTTCAGCGCCAGCACCGCGGCGAGCGCGGCGGCGATCGACGCAGCCCGCCGCGTGACCCGTGCCATGGCGCGGCAGCCTACATTCCGCGCCCGACGTGGGTGCCGTCAGACGGCCGCGGCGGGCACGGGATCGGCGCCGACGGGCGGACCGGCCGGCCCTCCGTCGCCGCCGCGCGTGACGTGGCGGCGCTTGCGCTCGAGGAACGGGCGTTCGACCCACCGGTAGGAGAGCGCGGCGATCGCCGTCGTCAGCGGCAGCCCGACGGCGGTCAGGATCGCCGCCCGGGCGGCGATGCTCTCCCCCGTGCCGAGCGCGTGGTCGATCGCCAGGAGGATCGCGAAGTGCGCGAGATAGAAGGAGTACGAGCGCGCCCCCATCCACAGCATGAGGCGATTGGCGAACAGCCGCGGCGCCCGCCCGGTGCCGAGCTGCAGGACGACGAGGCCGAAGATCAGCGCGCCCGTGCACAGCGCGGCGATCAGCGCGCGCTGGCCGAGCGCGTGGTGGATCGGGGTCTCGCGCGCGTCGTAGTCCGTCGCCGCATAGAGCACCGCCGCCAGCGCGGCGGCCGCGAACGACCCCCACGCGACGCGGCGCGCGAGCCGGGGGTCGGCGCGCATCCGGCGGGCGAGCAGCGGCTCGATGATCGCCACCGCGACACCGGGCATGAAGACGTACATGATCGCCGGCGGGCTCGTGAGCCAGGCGAACCGGAACTTGTCGTGGGCGCGCGCGGCGATGCTCAGGAACGTGAGCAGCGCGATCGCCCCGATCGCCAGCGCGGCGCGCCGCTCGGGGCGTGCGATACGCGTGGCGGCGCGGTAGGCGACCGCGGCCGACAGCGGGATGAGCACGTAGAAGCCGACCTCGGCGCCGATCGACCAGGCCGGTCCGATCGGCAGCGCCGCGTTGCCTCCGGCCTGCCCCTGGACGAAGAGAAACTGGGCGAGGACCTGCCACGGGCTGCTCGGATCGGGGTCCGCGGCCGTGCCGAGCTGCCCGTCGAGGCCGAACCACAGCAGCACGAGCACCGTGAACACGTAGAAGGCCGGGACGACGCGCAGCACGCGGTTGCGGATGTAGTCGCGCAGCGGCGGGCGCCGCGTCCCGGCGACGAAGGAGCGCGCGAACGGCCGCGCGATGAGGTACCCCGAAAGCACGAAGAACGCGGCGAGGCCGAGGTCGATGTGGCCCAGGATCGGCGCCGCCCAGCCGTACGCGCGCATGTTCGAGCCGGGGTCGGGATCGGCCAGCAGGAACAGGTGGGTGAAGAACACGAGCAGCATCCCCACCCCGCGGATTCCGTCGCCGCCCAGCAGCGTGCGGATCCCGACGTCGGGCCTGCGGTCCGTCGCGGCCGCCGCGGCGTCTGTCATGCGCGGAGGGTAATGCGCCGGAACGTGCGAGCCCCGTACGACCGCTCGCTACCGTGGAGGATGCACCCAGCGACCCACGGAGCCCCGATGCTCAACTTCCTCAGCAAGCACAAGACCGCGATGCCCGACCCGGCCGACGCGCTGCCCGGCCGGAAGACGACGATGCCCGTGCCCGAGCGCCACTTCGTCCTCGACGCGCCGCTGCGCGGCCCGTTCCCGCCGGACACCGAGCAGGCGATCTTCGGCCTCGGCTGTTTCTGGGGCGCCGAGCGCATCTTCTGGGAGATCCCGGGCGTCTTCACGACCGCCGTCGGCTATGCCGCGGGGATGACCCCGAACCCGACCTACGACGAGGTCTGCAGCGCGAAGACCGGCCACAACGAGGTCGTGCTCGTCGTCTTCCGCCCGTCGGAGGTCTCCTACGAGGAGCTGCTCGCGCGCTTCTGGGAGAGCCACGACCCGACGCAGGGCATGCGCCAGGGCAACGACGTCGGCACGCAGTACCGCTCCGGGATCTATACCTCCTCCGAGGAGCAGCAGGCCGCAGCCCAGGCGTCGCGCGAGCGCTACCAGGAGGCGCTGACCGCGTCCGGGCGCGGCGGGGAGATCACGACCGAGATCCTGGCCGCGCCCGAGTTCTTCTACGCCGAGGACTACCACCAGCAGTACCTCGCCAAGAACCCCGGCGGCTACTGCGGCCTGGGCGGCACCGGCGTGTCCTGCCCGATCGGCGCCGGGGCCAAGGCCCAGGGTTAGCGCGCCTCGGCGCCCGAGGTGCGGCGCACGTCGGCGCGGAAGAGGAAATGCGTCGCCGCCCCGCCGCCGGCGGGGCGGTGCATCGTGACCGTCCCGACGACCGGGACCAGCAGACCCTGGGCGTGCATGTAGACGGTCTCGACGGGAGCGCTGTGGATCTCGCCGGCCCGCAGGGCGCGAGCGATCTCCTGGTGGGCGGCAAGGTTCTCGCGGTCGATCACCGATGGCCAGCGTGCGGCGCGCAGATCCTCCTCGCGGCAGCCCAGAAGTGAGCAGAAGGCGTCGTCCAGGCGCTCCAGGCTTCCGTCGAGGCCGATGAGCGCGAGCGCCTCCCCCGGCCCGCACGGCGGCAGCTCGAGGCGCCGATCCGCTCCGGCTGCGCCGCCCGGCGCCGCCGTGTCCGCGGTCATCGCACCGGCGGCGCGCGGCTCGTCGAAGGCGAACTCCGCCCGGATCGCCTCGGCGGCGGCGCGCGCGGCCTCGGCCTCGCCCAGCAGCCGGCCGGCGCGCACACGCGCCTGCTCGCCCTCCGTGCGCGCGACCTCGGCGGCGGCGGCGGCCGCGGCCAGCTGCTCGCGCGTGCCGTGCAGCGCGGCGGTGAGCTGCTCGACCTGCGTGCGGGCGTCGTGCAGCTCGGCGCCGGTCTCGTGCAGCTGCGCGCGCGTGCGCTCGAGCTCGTCGCGCAGGGCGTCGCGCTGGGCGGCCGCGCCGGCGAGCTCCTCGCCGCGTGCGACCTCGAGCTCCTGGCGGGCGACGGCGAGCTGGGTGAGGGCCTGGTCGCGATCCTCGCGTGCGGTCGCCGCCTCGCGCTCGGACTCCTCGACGCGCTCGCGCAGGATCCGCGCGCGCTCGACGAGGTCGTCGAGGCCGCCGGATTCGGTGGGAGGCGCGCCGTCGCCGGGGCTCGCGTGGCCGGTCGCGGCGTCGGCGCGGCGGGCGGCCTCGGCCGCCGCCTCGCGCGCGGCGGCGCGCTGCTGCGCCATGCGGCGCCCGACGTCCGCGCGCGTCAGCGGCGGCGCGTCGACGTCGCGGACGACGATGAGGATGCCGGCCAGCCGGCCCCCGGGGTCCGGTTGCGTGCCGTCCCGGCAGACGCCCTCGATGGCCTCGAGCGCGCGACCGTGGCGCAGGCGCAGCGCCTCGGGATGCCAGGTGCCGGCGTCGCGCGAGCCCAGCTCGCCGAGCAGCGACGTGAACTCCCAGCCCAGGGCGAGCGGGACGGAGATGACGACGAACTGCAGCGAGCGCCGAACGCCGCCGGCGGTCGTGGTGCGGAAGATCGGGGCGTCGCCGCCCTGGGCGCGCATGAGCCGGTCGAAGGCCGCGCGCGCCTCGGCGTCGGCACCGGCCACGAGCGCATCGGCGGTGCGGCGTCCCGCGAGCGACTCGGCCGCGGCGCCGAGCAGGGCCACGACGCCGGTGCCGCTTTCGGCGACGGCGCCGTCCGGCGTGCTGAGGACGTAACTGCCGTCGGCGAGTCCGAGCAGCACCTGCTCGATCTCGTGCGCGCTGCCGACCGGCGGGGATAGCTGGTTGCTCATGTGCACCGCTTATCGGTCGCAGGGGGCGGCCAACTGAGCGCTTGGCGGCCAGATGCCGAAACGTCCAGGCGGCGCGCTGGGGCGGCGCGTCCCACGCCTCCCCCCGCATGGCTGGGCCCTGCCTGCCAGCCGGCGCCATCCGGAGCTCCCCCGTCTCGACGCTGCGCGCCAAGCCTCCGGTGGGCTGCGCGAGACCGTAGGCGGGCCGGCCCCGCGCCTCAAGCGCCGTGCGCAATCAATGTCGCTTCGGCGCCCGAACCGCGTCGGCAAGCTGCAGCGGCGCCTCAGTCGGCCGCGACGACGCGCGCGGCGAGCACCGCGTACTGCAGGCCACGGCGCTCGAGGCGGACCGCGTTGCTCGTGTTGCCCTCGACGGTCTCCAGCGCGCCGTCGTGCGGGCGCCCGCGCGCGATCGCCAGATGCGACGCCCGCAGATCGCGCCGGAAGGCGTAGAAGACGAGGTCCCCGCGACGGATCTGCGACAGCTCGATGCGCTTGAGCCCGCGCGTGCCCGCGGCGGCGTCGCCGAAGGAGCGGTCGGGGTCGATGAGCCGCGAGGAGAGCCGGACGCCCGCCTTCAGGAAGGCCTGATGCACGAAGGCTCCACACCAGACGCGGCACGGCGGGACCTTCAGACCCATGTCGCGCTCCCAGCGATCGATCTTCGGCGAGCAGTTGCTCGTGCCGCGCTCGGTCGTGCCGACCTGCGAGACCGCCCAGTCCACCGCGGCCTCGCGTGCGGCGCTCGTCCCGGCCGCGCCGGCGGGCTCGATCGCGGGGACCGCGGCCGCTCCGAGCACGAGCAGGGCCCCGAGGAGGCGCTTGAGCATCCGCGCATGATGCTGCCCGCGGGTCCCGTCAGGCAAGCCGCAACCGTCGCCGCGGTGCGCGGTTGCCCGATCTCCGGCGCCCGAGCAGGCGCAGTTTGGCGACACCACGGGTAAGCCAGACCGAATGGCCCATCATCCGCCGGCAGTGCCGCTGCATCGCGCCGAGCCTGAAGTCGCACCGTCCGGCAACGAGGCGCTTCTCACGCTCGCCGAGGCCACGCAGGACCTTTCGCACGCGGCGACGAGGCAGGACCTGCAGCGCATGGTGTGCAGCGCAGCGCGGCGCCTGACGCGATCGCACGGCGCGGCGCTCATCCTGCGCGACGGCCAGGAGTGCGTCTTCGCCGCCGAGGTCGCGATCGCCCCGCTGTGGAAGGGGCGGCGCTTTGCGCTGCATCGCTGTCTCGCGGGCTGGTCGATCCTCAACGGCGAGACGGCGGTGGCGGAGGACGTCGACGCCGACGAGCGCGTTCGCGGCTCCGCCTACAGGCGTACCTTCGTCGTGAGCGAGCTCGTGGTCCCGATCGTCTCGCACGAGCCGATCGGCGCGATCGGCGTCTACTGGGGCGAGCGCCACCGCGCAACCGAGGCGGAGATCGCCGCCATCCGAGCGCTCGCCGCCAGCGCGGCGGTCGCGCTGGAGAACGCGCGTCTGTCGGAGGAGGTCGAGCGCCGCCGCAGCACCGAGGAGGACCTGCGCGAGCTCTGCGAGCGCGATGCGCTGACCGGCCTGCTCAACCGCCGCGCCTGGGACCTCGCGCTGTCGGGCTCGCTGCGCAAGCGGCGCGACCCGATGTACGTCGCGCTGCTGGACCTCGACCACTTCAAGGACTTCAACGACCTCCACGGGCACCCGGCCGGGGACGAGCTCCTGCGCCGCGCCGCGAGGGCCTGGCGCGGGGCGCTGCGCACCGCCGACGTGCTCGCGCGCTACGGCGGGGAGGAGTTCGCGATCCTGCTCGCCGGCTGCAGCCTCGAGGACGCCCTGGAGATCCTCGACCGTGTCCGGCGTGCGACCGTCGGCGAGCAGAGCATCTCGATCGGCCTCGCGCGCTGGGACGGGCAGGAGCACGGCGACGCGCTCGTGGAGCGCGCGGACGCGGCGCTCTACGAGGCCAAGCGCACGGGGCGCGACCGCATCGTCGTAGCGCCCTAGCGCGACGCGTCACTTCACGCAATCGGCGATCGCGTCGGTCACCGCGCGAGACGGCTTGTGCCCGGCGTTGATCGCGGCATCCTCGCGCTTGAACTCCTTGTAGGACATCTTCTGCTCGATCTTGTCCAGCGCGCACCTGCAGCCCTTCGAATCGCCCCCGCTGCTCTTCGTGCACGCCGTCGTGAAGTTGCGCTCCGCGGCGGCCGGATAGTCATCGGAGTCCTTCCCGCCGCCGCAGCCGGCGAGGCCCGCGATGCAGGCGGCGATGGCGAGTCCGGCAAGGCGCGAACGCATGCGGGGGAACCTATCGGGGAGCGCGGGGACCTGTTCGACGAGCGGTGCCGCGCCCACCCGCGGCGGACGCCCATGTATGTGCGGCACGCCCGCGGCCGGGACGGGAATGCGTAGTTCTCCCCCGATGGTCGCCGCGACCTACGGTTGGAGCGCCTCGGCGCGGCTGGTCTCGTATCGATCGACCACCTACCGAGGAGCCAGCGCATGTCGACCGTCGTCTCGCACCCCGCCACAGCCCCCCTTGCGCATGCGGAGGACCCCGTCGTGAGGACCTATCGGGCCGCCGTCGTCCATGAGTTCCGCAGCCCGCTGAGCATCGAGTCCGTCGAGGCCACGGAGCTCATGGCCGGACAGGTCCGCGTCAAGGTCGAGGCGACCGGTCTGTGCCACACCGACATCCATGCTGCGCACGGCGACTGGCCGGTGAAGCCATCCCCGCCGTTCGTGCCCGGGCACGAGGGCGTCGGCATCGTCGTCGAGCTCGCCCCAGGAGTATCGGAGGTCGCCGTCGGCGATCGCGTCGCGATGCCGTGGCTCGGCTACGCCTGCGGCACATGCGAGCACTGCGTGTCGGGCTGGGAGACGCTGTGCCTCGAGCAGAAGAACATGGGCTACTCGATCGATGGCACGTTCGGTGAGTACGCCGTCGCCTACGGGCGGTACGTGGTCAAGGTCCCCGCGGGCCTGGACCCGCTGGACGCGGCGCCGCTGACCTGCGCGGGCGTCACGACCTACAAGGCGGTCAAGGTCGCGGGCACGCGGTCGTCGGATCTCGTCGCGGTCTTCGGCGTCGGCGGTCTCGGGCACCTCGCCGTCCAGTACGCCGCGATCGCCGGCGGGCGCGTCGTCGCCATCGACATCCACGACGAGAAGCTCGCGCTCGCACGTGAGCTCGGCGCGGAGTTCACGGTCAACGCCGCGACAGAGGATCCGATCGCCGCGATCCAGGCACTCGGCGGCGCCGACCAGGCGATCGCGCTTGCGGTGTCGCCGCGCGCGTTCGAGCAGGCATACGGTTCGCTCAAGCGCGGGGGCACGCTCGTCTTCGTCGCCCTGCCGGCCGACAACGAGGTCACGCTGCCGATCTTCGAGACCGTGCTCAACGGGATCACGATCGTCGGCTCGATCGTCGGCACGCGCAAGGACCTGCGCGAGGTCTTCGAGCTGCACGTCGCCGGGCGCACCCACGTGATCCGCGAGACGCGCTCGCTCGACGACGTCAACGAGGCGATCGCCGACCTCGAGGCCGGCCGTGTCGCCGCCCGCATCGTCTTCGAGCTCTAGCCTTCGCGCTTCCCGAGCCGAGCGGCGACTTCTACGAGCCCCATCCGCCCTGCCGGCGGGTCGCCGTGTTCCAGGCCTGATCGGTGCCGGAGTGCGCGAGGCTCGACGGATACGGCGGCCGCTTCCAGACGTGGAAGCCGATCGTCCCGTAGTGCGCCCGCAGGAAGGCGACGAGGTCGCCGCGATGCTCTGGGCAGGCGTAGCGCGGCGGGCCGTACAGGCCACGTCCGTGAAAGACGAGCCAGCGCCCCGGCAGGGCGTCCTGATAGGCGCCCCACGTGTTCTCGCGCATGGCCTTCTCGAGGTTCAGCTGCGTGAGCGGATCAGGCTGCTCGCTGCAGAACTGACACCTGAAGATGAAGCGCACGGACACGGACTCAGCCTAGCCATGTCCGCGGCCGGGCCGGCGGTCAGCCGACGGCGCCGGCGAACGCCGTCGCGTACCCGTACATCTTGTAGAGCGCCAGGCTGCCGGGCAGACCGGAGTTGCAGCGCAGGTCGAAGAACGCCGTGCCCTGCTCGTCGCTGAGCGCCGTTGCCCAGGCGTCGATGCCGTTCTCGACGACATGCCCGCTGGTGAACGCCGCCAGCCGCCGCAGCACGGAGGCGCGCGTGGCCGCGTTCGCGTGGTTCCAGTCCGCGCAGGTGAACAGGCTCAGCGGCCTGCCCGAGCCCGGCACCGCGGAGACCATGCTGCCGGCGGGGGTCCGCGAGCGTGGCGAGGCCGCCTGCAGCGCGGCGATCGCCGGGTCCAGATGCACACCGGCCGCTCGCAGGCGGTCGGCGAACGGGCCGCAGATCGGGTTGGCGACACCGACCGAGCTGCAGAAGTCCCCGAGGACGCCCGTGGCGGTGGCGGCGGCGGGCGCCGTGGTCGCCGCTGCGCGGGCGCGGCGGGCGGCGCGCGAGCCGGGCTTGGGCGGCGAGGTGAACCACGAGCACACGCCCGGCTGGTAGCTCCTGCTCGTGAACGCGACGAGGCAGCTGAGCAGCTCCGCCTCGTTGACGACGTCGCCGAGGCCGAGGCTCGCGCCGGGGTCGCTGCCGTTCGCGCAGCTGGGCAGCCTGGCCGGCAGGCTCGTGATCGCCGCCGGGCCCGTGTTGCGGTACCAGCAGTTGCCGCGGCTGCCGGGGAACGCGTCCCACCAGAAGTCGACGCCGTTGGGTGCCGGGCCATCCGGTCCCGCGCCCATGACGTTGTCGTGGATGGCGTTCTCGTGCGAGGTCGAGAGCTTCAGCGGGTCGCAGCCGTCCAGCGGCACGCCGATCACCGGCCCGCAGATCAGCACGTCGGGGGCCGAGAACAGCATCACCCCGCGGCGCCAGTTGTCGTAGAAGCGATTGCCGCGGATGCTGTGGTTGTTGCCCCCGGCGATCCAGGCGCCGGTGCCGATCGGGTACGGGAAGATCGGCGTGACGTCGGAGCTCGGCGCGTAGGCGTTGAAGTTGTTGGAGTAGTAGTCGTTGTCCTCGAACACGGCCGAGTCGCCGGGGAAGCCGGGGTGCCCTGGCGCGGTGACGACGTCGGTGGTGCTGCCGAGCGAGTTGTCATAAAAGTTGTTGTGGTGGATGCGGACGGCGTTGCCGTTGGTCGCCGAGTACCCCGCGAGGTTGTGGTGCGCGTCGCAGAAGCGCACCTCCTGGTTGAAACGGAACTCCGTGCCCGCGGCCCGCTGCACGCCGGTCTCCGCGGGCGCGCCGGGATACAGCCCGGAGTCGCCGTGGCCGACGGCCTCGCAGTTCTGCTGTACACCGTGGTCCTCGACGAAGGTCAGCGTGCCGTAGGCGCCGCTGTAGAAGGCCTTGAAGCGATCGAGCATGTAGCCGTCGGACTCCAGGACGTAGATGCCGTGCTCCGTTGCGTGGCGGACGGTGACGTTGCGCAGGACGAAGCCGTCGGCGCGGTCGGCGCGGATGCCGACGTCCTTCTTGTGCCCTGCGCCCGACGGCCCGCCGTTGCCGGCGCTCGCGTCGCCGGCCTCGACCACGACGTCGTCGGCGCTGACGCCCGAGCCCTCGAGCTGCAGGTTGCAGCGGATGCAGGGACCGAGGTTCGGGATCCCGTGGCGGTCGGGCGGCGGCGGGTTCGGGTCGCTGCCGGGACCCAGCTCGCGGCCGATGATCGCGATGAGGTTCTGGTCGTTGGGGCAATGCGACTGGTAGGCGTAGGAGAGCCCGCCGACCTCGCCCTTGTCGTTGCCGGTGGTGATCGCGTACTTGGCGCAGGCCGGGTCGTGCGTCGGCTGGGCGCGCGCGGTCGGCTCGGTGTAGAGGCCGGGCATGACGACGACGCGATCGTTGTTGCGCGATGCCGTCACCGCCGGCTGGATCTCATCGAAGGTGCAGCGCTTGCGCAGGCGCCGGTTGATGCGCATCAACGACCGCGCCTGCCTGGCGCTCAGCCGGCGATGGTCGCTGGGCCGGATGTCGTAGCCGCTCTTGCGGGCCGCGGCGATCGCGCGCTTGACGCGGCTCAGCGAGTCCTGGCGGCAGACGACCCGCGTCCGGCCCGCGGGCTCGGACTTCAGCGACGAGCTCAGCGAGCGGATCGCCGGCACCGCGCCGCCCGCGGCCGGGCGGACCGACGTGTCGGGGGCCGGGTCGGGCCAGTAGCCGGGGCGCTCGACGTGCGCGCTCGCAGTCGCGGCGGGAAGCGCGAGGAGGGCGACCGCGAGGACGAGGCGCCGGAGCACGTGGCCTGTCACCGGCAGCACGCGCCTACTGTACGCGCCCGTGCAACTGGCTGCTCCGTTCCCCACCCGGCCATCATGCGCAGGGGCGAAAGATCCACCACGTGATGGGGCTTCCGGAGCGCGCCCGAGAGGATTCGAACCTCTGACCTTCGGTTCCGTAGACCGACGCTCTATCCAGCTGAGCTACGGGCGCTTGGGGTCGTGCAGTGTAAGCGGAGAGGGCGGGATTCGAACCCGCGATGGGGGTTGAGCCCCATACTCGCTTAGCAGGCGAGTGCCTTCAGCCACTCGGCCACCTCTCCCGGCGGGGGTCGCCGAAGTGTAGAGATGGGCCCAAGTAGCGTGCTGTCCCCGCCCTCGGAGGGGTGGCAGAGCGGTTTAATGCACCGGTCTTGAAAACCGGAGTCCGTGAAAGCGGACCGCGGGTTCGAATCCCGCCCCCTCCGTTTTCCCGGCGCGAGCAGGTCCTGCCCGGGCACCACATCGCAGTCGTTCAACGTCAACTAGGCGCGCCCGCGGCGCAGCGTCTGCTGTCCACGTTGCCGGGACCGTGGCCGACCCAGTTCTCGTGAACAGTGCTAGCGGCTGATAGCCCCCTGCTAGCTGTAGTTGCTGAGCACGTTGTTCATCCGGTCCTCCTTGGAGGCTGGTGGTTCTCAAGGCCCCAGTCCCAAGGAGAAGCCGGATGAAGCTGCACGCTAACGCCGCGCTCAGTCCGAAAGGCAGGCAGCTGCTGATCGATCGGATCGAGAGGGAAAGTCAATCGGTCCGTGATGTCGCAGAGAGCTTGGGGATCAGTGAGCGAACGGCCCGGAAGTGGCTTGCCCGCTGGCGCGCTGAGGGCCCTGCGGGGCTGACGGATCGCAGCTCGGCACCGAGAACGGTTGCCAACCGCACCGATCAGCAGACCGTGGCGCTGCTGATCGCGTTGCGGCGGCTGCGCTTCACCGCGCCGCAGCTCGCTGACCTGCTCGATCTGCCGTGCTCGACGATCAGCGGCGTGCTCAAGCGCGAGGGGATGGGCAAGCTGGGCCGCATCGGTCAGGAGCCCGTCGTGCGCTACGAGCGCGCCCGGCCCGGCGAGCTGATCCACATCGACGTCAAGAAACTCGGCCGCATCACGGGCGGCGCGGGCAAACGCGTCACCGGCGGACGCACCCGCAACCATCACCCGCGCCGCAACGACGCCGACGGCGTGCCGCGGCTGCGGGCCGGCTGGGACGCCGTGCACGTCGCGATCGACGACGCCACGCGCCTGGCCTACGCCGAGGTGCTGCCCGACGAGAAAGCCACCACCGCGATCGCGTTCCTGCATCGCGCGATCGCGTTCTACGCCCGCCACGGCGTCCGCGTCGAGCGCGTCCTGACCGACAACGGCGCACCCTACGTCTCAAAGGTTCACGCGATCGCCTGCCGCGCCCACGGCGTCCGGCACCTGCGCACCCGGCCCTACCGCCCGCAGACCAACGGCAAAGCCGAACGCTTCATCCGCACGATGCTCGCCGGCTGGGCCTACAACGGCCTGACCTACGGCTCCTCCGACGAACGCACCCGAGCCCTTGACGGCTGGCTATGGGAGTACAACCATCGCCGACGACACCAAGCACTGGGCCGACACACCCCCATCACCCGCCTGAACAACCTCCTCGGTACTTACAGCTAGCTGCCGCTAGCACACGCAAGAACAAGGGGTCGACGTCGTCGCGCCCCCCGAACCCGCAGTCGGGGTCGAAAACGACCGCGGCGACCAACCCGGATCCCTGACCGATGCCGGAAGCGCCCGCGCCGCCGCAACCAGCGAGATCGCGCTTCGTGCGTAGCCACGCAACCGGACAGCAGCGCAGTGTGTCGCGCGTCACACTCCCGGCGCCCATCGCGGGTACTCCAGGTGTCCGGGCCCCTCATCCGAGCGGTCCGTGACACCCAGGAGCTATCACCGTGACGAACCCAGAGACCCCCGAACGCACGCGAGGCGGTCTGGCCGGCAAGCTCGCCGGCCGCTTCAAGCAGGCCGCAGGCTCGGTGCTGGGCGACCAGGAGCTGTCCCGCGAGGGCCGTCTCCAGCAGGCCCAGGTCGAGGCCGAGGCCGATGCCGAGGTCGCCGCCGAGCGCGCCCGCCGGCGCGAGGCCGAGGCCGAGCTCGCGGCCGCCCGCACCGAGAACGAGATCGAGCGCGAGCGCCTCGCCAACGAGGTCGAGGCGCGCAAGCGCGAGGAGGCGATCGAGCGCGATCGCCTGCGCGCCGAGCAGCAGGCGCAGGCCGAGGCCGCGCGCCGCCAGACCGAGGCCGATGCGCTTCAGCGCGCGCAGGAGACCGCCGCCGACGCGACCGAGCGCAAGGCCGAGTCCGAGCGCGCCGCCGCCGCGCGCGAGGCGGCCGTGCTGCAACTGGAGGCTCGTCGCGCCGAGGCGACGGCCGAGGCCATCGACCCCGAGGAGCGTTAGATGAGCATCCGCGCAATCCCACGTACCGCCGTAGGCGGCTCGATCAAGGCCGCCCGCCTGCCGCTCGACGTCGCTGTCGCGCTCATGCCCGGCAACGGCAGCGGCCCTGGCGCCACAGCCGAGCTCGTGCTCGACCGCATGGAGGCCCAGATCCGTGATTTCGCCGGCATCGCGCTCGGCGACGAGGTTCTCCGCGAGGACGCCGCGCTGCGACGCGTCGCCGCGGACGAGCGCGAGCGCGCCATGCGCCTGCGGGCCGCGGCCGCGCGCCGCGCCGAGGAGGCCGACGAGCACCTCGGCGAGACGCTCGAGGAGACCGAGCAGCAGCGCGAGAAGGCCGCCGAGCGGGCGCGCCGCCTGCGCGAGAAGGCCGCCGCTGAGCGCACGAAGCGCACCCAGCAGGCCGCGCAGGCCGAGCGCAAGCGCAAGACCACGAGCGCGAAGGCCGCTGCGAAGACCGAGCAGGCGATCTCCGAGCAGGCGACGGACGCGCGCCTGGAGCAACTCGAGCGTGAGGCCGAGGTCCTCGAGGAGAAGGCCGTCGCCCTGACCGCCGCCGACGAGGCCCAGCGCCTGCAGGACGCAGCCAGCGCGAAGAAGGCGGCGCGCAAGCGCTGACCCTGCCGCCCGGCGGCGCCCTCGGGCGCCGCCGCGGCCGGGCCCTCGCGCGACGCGCCTAGGATGTGCAGCGTGGCTCCCGCGCCCTCGGCCCCGGTCCCCGACACCGTCCTGTGCCCCCGCTGCGGCTCGGGGTTTCAGTGCAGCGCCAAGGCCGGCGGCTGCTGGTGCTCGAACGTCATGGTCAGCGATCAGGTGCGCGCGGACATGTCGGCCTTCTACAACGGCTGCCTGTGCCGTGCCTGCCTGCAGACGCTCGAGGACTCGCGGCCGTCCAAGCCCAGCGTCTGGGCGTTCCTGAAGAAGAACCTGAGGCGCTCGCCCGAATAGACTTGACACCATGTCAACCACCGTCGATTCCACCGAGGACGCCGGGACCGCGTTCTCGCTCGAGCTCACGCAGGATCAGCGCGACATCCGCGACTGGGTCCACGGCTTCGCCAAGAACGTCATCCGCCCGGCCGCGGCGGAATGGGACGAGCGCGAGGAGACCCCCTGGCCCGTCATCCAGGAGGCCGCGAAGATCGGGCTCTACGGCTTCGAGGGCCTCGCGCAGTTCCACGCCGATCCCAGCGGCCTGACGATGGCGATCGCCAACGAGGAGATCTTCTGGGGCGACGCCGGCATCGGCATGGCGCTGATGGGCACCGCGCTGCCGGTCGCCGCGATCGTCGGCTCGGGCACCCCCGAGCAGATGGGTGAGTGGATCCCGCAGTGCTTCGGCACGCCCGACGACCCGCAGGTCGCATCGTTCTGCGTCTCCGAGCCCGACGCCGGCTCGGACGTCTCCGCACTGCGCACGACGGCGAAGTACGACGAGGCCAAGGACGAGTGGGTCCTCAACGGCCAGAAGGCGTGGGCCACCAACGGCGGCATCGCGAACGTGCACGTCGTCGTCGCGACCGTCGACCGCACGCTCGGCTCGCGTGGGCAGGCGGCGTTCATCATTCCGCCCAGGACGCCCGGGCTCACGCAGGGGACGAAGGTCCGCAAGCACGGGCTGCGCGCCTCGCACACCGCCGATGTCTTCCTGGACGACTGCCGGATCCCCGGCAGCTGCCTGCTCGGCGGCAAGGAGAAGCTCGACGCCAAGCTCGCCCGCGCCCGCGAGGGCACGCGCTCCAACTCCCAGGCGGCGATGCAGACCTTCGAGGTCACGCGGCCGACCGTCGGCGCACAAGCGATCGGCATCGCCCGCGCCGCCTACGAGTATGCGCTGGACTACGCGAAGGAGCGCAAGCAGTTCGGCCGCGCGATCATCGAGAACCAGGGCATCGCCTTCGCGCTGGCGGACATGAAGATGGAGACCGATGCCGCGCGGCTGCTCGTCTGGCGCGCCTCCTGGATGGGACGCACCGGTCAGCGCTTCACCGCGGCCGAGGGCTCGATGAGCAAGCTCAAGGCCGGCGAGGTCGCCGTCTGGGCCACCGAACGCGCGATCCAGATCCTCGGCGGCAACGGCTACACGCGCGAGTTCCCCGTCGAGCGCTGGCACCGCGACGCGAAGATCTACACGATCTTCGAGGGCACCTCCGAGATCCAGCGGCTCGTCATCGCCCGCGCCATCTCGGGCGTCCAGATCCCCTGATGACGCGCACGCGGCACATCGAGCTGCATGGGCACCGCCTCTGCTACCGGACCGCCGGCCGCGGTCCGGTGCTCGTCCTCCTGCACGGGATCACGAACTCCTCGGCGAGCTGGGAGCCGGTGCTCGAACTGCTCGCGCGCGACTTCACGGTCATCGCACCCGACCTGCTCGGCCACGGCGACTCGGCCAAGCCCCGCGGCGACTACTCGCTGGGCGCGAGCGCCTCGCTGCTGCGCGACCTGCTGCTGGCGCTCGGCCACCAGCGCGCGACGATCGTCGGCCACTCGCTCGGCGGCGGCATCGCGATGCAGTTCTCCTACCAGTTCCCCGAGCGCGTGGACCGGCTCGTGCTCGTCTCCAGCGGTGGCCTCGGCCGGCAGGTGACGCCCGTGCTCCGGGCGGTCGCGCTGCCCGGCGCCGAGTTCGTCCTGCCGCTCCTGGCCTCCCAGCCGCTCGTCGACGCCGGGACGAAGATCGGCGGCTGGATCGACAGGATCGGGCTGCGCCTCGGGGCCGACATCACGGCGATGGCGACGGGCTTCGCGTCGCTGCAGGACATCGAGGCACGGCGCGCCTTCGTTCACACGGCCCGCTCGGTGATCGACTTCGGCGGCCAGCGCGTCAACGCGACCGACAAGCTCTACCTCGCCCAGGCCGTGCCGACGCTCATCCTCTGGGGCGATCGCGACCCGATCATCCCGGCCCGCCACGGCATCCGCGCGCACGAGCTCATGCCGGGCAGCCGCCTGCGGATCTTCGACGGCGCGGGCCACTTCCCCCACCACGACGACCCGACCGGGTTCGCGGCCGCGATCACGGACTTCGTCGCGGCAACCGAGCCCGCCGAGCCCGACGAGGACCGCCTGCGGCGGCTCGTCGTCGAGCACGCCGCGCAGTAGCGCGTCGCTAGGCCTCGACGCCGCGCAGCGCGAGCCAGTCCCCGACCTCCGGGGACAGGTCGTCCTCGAACTCCGCCCGCGCGGCCAGGCGCAGGATGTCCTGGGGGTCGTCGTCGACCTCGTCGCGGCGGAAGGCGAGGTAGGTCGCGACCGCCGCCGCCATCGTGAGCGCGGGGTCGGGGTCCTGTCCCATCAGCATGCCGGCAGCCTCGAAGAACTCACGCGTGCGCGCGGTCCCGAGCGCGGTCACCGGCTCGTCGCGGTCCTCGAAGCGCAGCAGGAGGTCGGCGAGCGCCTCGTCCGAGCCCTCGGGGTCGCAGATGTCGACGGCGCGGCGGACGACCTCGAAGACGGTCGGGGTGCTCTGTCGGGCGGCGGGCCTGATGGCGGGCGCATACCCGCGGTCCGCGCGCCTCAGTCCCCGACGGCGACCGCGTGTCCGGCGGCCTCGGGCTCGGCGAAGCGCACCAGTGCCTCGCCCTCGTCGGTGAGGGCCTTCACGGCCGCCCTGGGCAGCGCCCCAAACGGCGCGAGGCGCAGCGTTGCCAGCTTGCGCCTGACCTCGATCGCCCAGGTTCCCGCGACGACCCCGTCGACGAGGAACGTCGCGCGCACGCGCAGGTTCTTCGTGGTCACGAGCGGACGGTGCTCGTCGGCGATGAGTCGCGAGCGGTCGTCGTGGGCGAGCACGAGGTTGTCGAACTCCGGCAGGTAGCGCACCGGCGCCGGCACCCCACCCTCCGGCCGCGGAGCGTCCCGCAGGTCGAAGAGCTCGCGACCGCGCTCGTCGGCGAAGACCTCGAGGTCCTCGCGCATCCGCTTCAGCACGGTCCTCATCCCCCCGGTGCCCGACCACGTCTGCACGTCCGCGGCGCTGGCGGGGCCGAACGCCGCGAGGTAGCGCGTCACGAGCGCTTCGGGCGCGGCCTCGGGCGCGACCTCGCCGAGCCACTCCTCGGCGAGGGCGAAGTCGGCCACGCGCGCAAACCCCCAGCGCTCGCCCTCGCCCGGGACCATGACGAGCGGCAGCAGGGTGCGCACGGCATACCCGAGCGCGCGGTCGTCGACGTCGGGAAAGCGCTCCTGCAGCTCGGCGCGGATGCGGTCGAAGGGCAGCGGCCGGCCCCGCAGCAGCTCCCGGGCCGCGGGCAGTACGCGCTCGACGTCAAGGCCCTCCGAGCGCGCGCCGAGCACGCGCTTGGCGACCGACATCGGCGGCTGCAGCGACATGCGCAGCGCGGCGAAGTCGGCGGCCGTCATGAGGTGCAGGGTCGAGCGCATCGACGTCGCGCGGACGACCTGGCGCGCGGTCAGCGCACGCCGGAGGTCAGTCGGCCGCGAAGCCCGCCACGCGCGTCCACAGCCCGATGTAGGGGTGCTTGGGCTCCTGGGCCTGCATGCCGGCCAGCCGCCCGACCGCCTCGACCGTGCCGACGGGCTCGCGCAGCAGCAGCAGCTGGCGGGCGAGCGTCGCGCGGTTGAGCTCGGCGGGCGTGAGCGTCCGGGCGGTCATCCCGCGGTCAGCTCGTCGGCGAGCATGTCCATGAGCAGGCCGTCGCGCCACTCCCCGTCGGGCCCGCGTTCGTAGCGGCGCATCACGCCGACGGGCCGGAAGCCGAGCCGCTCGTAGGTATGGATCGCGCGGGCGTTCGCGCACGCGGGATCGATGTGGAGCCGATGGTGGCCGCGCTCGCCGAACAGCCAGCGGGCCGCCAGCCGCAGCGCGGCGGTCCCGTGGCCGGCGTTCTGGAACGCCGGCGCGACGAAGATGTCCATGGCCCCGTGCTTGTAGTCGGGCTCGAGCTCCTCCTCGATGCCCAGCCAGCCGGCGAGCTCGCCGTCGATCTCGATCGCGAAGGCGGCCTCCTCGCGCGCGTCCTCCCGGAAGCCCCTGACATGTTCGGCGGCATCGTGGTTGGTCCACCACTCGCGCACGCTCGGGTGCCCGACGAACGCCGCGAGGGCGTCGGCGTCCTCCTCGCGCAGCGGGCGCAACGTCACGCGGCCGTCAGTCAGCGTCGGGAGCATCGCCCTCCGAGGCGTCGCCGGCCATCCGCTTCAGCGCCTTCCCCGACTCGCGCTCGACGGCCTCGTTCATCGCGATGCCGAAGACGGCGACGAGCGACTCCAGCGCGAGCGGGTGCATCCGCTCGAGCGCCGCCTGCACCTCCGGCCAGCCCGCGCTCGGGCGTCCGGCCTGCTCGAACGGCGTCCACATCGTCTCGAGGAACACGTCGACGTAGATCTCGGCGATCCGGTCGGCCTGCTCGCGCACGCGGGCGAGGATCTCCAGCGAGCGCTCGAGCGGGATGCCGAGCGCCAGCAGCTCGCGCCCGGCGCGTGCCAGACGCGGGCTCGGCAGCTGAAAGCGCCCGTCCGGAAGCTGGCGCACGAGCCCGAGCGACAGCGACTTCAGGAGCAGCGCCGGGTCGGCCGTGCCCCACTCGGCGATGAGCTCCGCGACGCCCATCTCGGCGGGCTCCTCGCTGCCGAAGGGCTGCTGCAGGGCGTGCTTGAAGCGCAGGACCTCGCTGCTGGAGCCGCCGGCGTTGTCGAGCAGCCGGCGGATGAGGTCGAGGTTGAACCCCTCCGCCTGCAGCTCCTGGATGAGCTTCAGGCGGGCGATGTGGTCGGCGCCGTAGTAGCCCGTGCGCCCGCGGACCTCCGGTGGCGGCAGCAGCCCACGCGACTGATGGGCCCGGATGTTGCGCACCGTCATGCCGATTCGACGGGCGAGCTCGTCGATCGTCACCTTGCCGTCGTCGTCATCAACCGATGTCACGGTCTGTGACCTTACGTGCTGTGGGGCGTCCGGCCCAGGTCGCATTGACATGCCCCCGCGGGCGGAGTCTGATAGTCGGGGTGTCCCCCGTGGTCCCCAACTTCGAGTTCGTCCCGGAGCGCACCGACGGCATCGACGTCGTGAACGTCAGCGGCGAGATCCACGTTTCGACCGCGCCGCGCTTCCGCCAGGCGCTCGACGACGTCATCGCCCGCGGCGACGCGACCATCGTGCTCGACCTCAGCGGGGTCGAGTTCATCGACTCGACGGGTCTGAGCGTGCTGCTCAACGGGCTGCGCCTCGTCAACCAGCGCGGCGGCGCGATGGCGCTCGTGTGCCGCAACCCGACCGTCCTGCGGCTCTTTCAGATCACGAGCCTCGACACGACGTTCGACATCTTCGACGACCGCGGGGCGGCGCTGGCCAGCATGCGCGGCGGTCAGGGCGCCGGGGGCAGCTCCGCCGGCGCGCCGTAGGGCGCCAGCGCCGGCGGCAGCGCGACCGAGCCGTCGTCGCGCTGGCCGTTCTCCAGCAGCGCGATGATCGTCCGCCCGACGGCCACGGCCGTGCCGTTGAGCGTGTGCAGCACCTCGGGCCTGCCGCCCTGCGGTCGCATCCGGATCTCGAGGCGGCGCGCCTGGAAGTCCGTCGTGTTCGAGGTCGAGGTGAGCTCGCGGTAGCGCTCCTGCCCGGGCAGCCACGCCTCGATGTCGTACTTCTTCGCCGCGCTCGCGCCGAGGTCGTTCACCGCGATGTTCAGAACGCGGTAGGGGATCTGCAGCTCGGACATGATCTCCTCCTCGATCGCCAGCAGCCGCTCGTGCTCCTCGAGGCTGCGATCGGGCTCGACGAACGAGAACATCTCGACCTTGTCGAACTGGTGCACGCGAAAGATGCCGCGGGTGTCCTTGCCGGCCGAGCCCGCCTCGCGCCGGAAGCAGGACGAGAAGCCGGCGTAGCGCCGCGGCAGCTCCGCGGCGTCGAGGATCTCGCCCGCGTGCAGCGAGGCGATCGCGACCTCGCTCGTTCCCACGAGGTACAGGTCGTCGGCGGGCAGGTGATAGATCTGCTGCTCGGTGTCGGGCAGGTAGCCGGTGCCGAAGAGCGCCTGCTCGCGCACGAGCACCGGCGGGATCACCGGCTCGAAGCCGTGCCCGCGCAGCTTGGCCATCGCCCACTGCACGAGCGCGAGCTCGAGCATCACGAGGTCGCCGCGCAGGTAGGCGAAGCGCGAGCCCGAGAGGCGCGCGCCGCGCTCCATGTCGATCCGCGTGCCGGCAAGCTCGAGGTGGTCGCGGCCGCTGCTGCGCCGGGAGGCGTCGCCGACCGTGCGCAGGACCTCGTCCTCGGGCTCCGCGGCGGTCGGGTCGGGCAGGTTGGGCAGCGTGCGCAGGAGCTCCTGCAGCTCGGCCTCGGCCTGGCGCGCCTCCTCGCCGCGGGCCTTGGCGTCGGCCGACAGCGCCTTGAGGCGCTCGAGCGTCGCCGAGACGTCGCGGCCCTCGCGCTTGACCGCGGCGACCTCCTCGGACGCCGCCTTCTGCTCGGCGCGCAGCGCCTCGGCTGCCTGCGTCGCCTCGCGCCACGCGCGGTCCAGCGCGACGACGCGGTCCACGCGCTCCGCGACGTCGGCGCCGCGGCGCGCAAGCGCCGCCCGCACCGCGTCGGGCTCGCGGCGGATCAGCCTGAGGTCCAGCACGAGGACCGGCTACCCGCCGGCGGCGGACTTCTTGCCGGCGTACTTGGCGACGAAGGCCGCGACCTGCTGCGCCTCCGGGCCGGTGACGATGTTCTCGGGCATGATCGCGCCGGAGAAGCCACCGTTGGCGATGGCGAAGAGGACGTCGGGAACGTCCTCCTTGCGGAAGTCGAGGTTCGGCCCGTCGACGTTCTCGCGGTCGGCGACGTTGGTCGCCGAGCCCTGCGTCCCGGCCGCCGAGAGGGTGTGGCAGGCGCCGCAGCGGGCGGCGAAGATCGTCGCCCCGGGGTGGTCCTTGTCGGCCTCCGAAAGCTGCACGCCCTCGGAGCCGCAGCCCGACGAGAGGAGCGCCGCGGCGGCAAGGCTGGCGGCGATTACGAGGCGGCGGGCCATTGGCGGCGCAGATGATACGGAACAATGCCCCGGGCGATGTCCCGCTCGACCACCACCGCCGCAGCGCTCGCCGCCTGCGCGCTCGCCCTCGGCGGCTGCGGCGGCACGACGTTTCAGACCGACCGGCCGATCCTGAAGCTCACGGTCGACGAGTACCGGATCGTCCCCCAGGAGATCGTCGTGGACCCCGGGCGGATGAAGTTCGTCGTCCGCAACACCGGCCGGCTCACGCACAACCTCGTCATCCAGATCCCGCGCGACGAGCCCGACGGCAAGCCCACCCTCGTCAACCGCACGGCGACGATGCAGCCAGGGCAGACGGCGGAGCCGATCAAGGTCGTCCTGCGTCCCGGCGAGTACCGCCTCGTCTGCACGATCGCCAACCACGACGACCTCGGGCAGTTCGGCACGCTGAAGGTGCGCGGGTGAGCACCGCGCCCGAGCTGCAGCGCGTCTACCGCGACACGATCGGCCACTTCGCGAGCGGCGTGACGATCGTGACGTCGACGGGTCCCGACGGTCCCGCGGGCATGACGACGAACGCGGTGACGTCGCTCTCCCTGGACCCGCTGCTGCTGCTCGTCTGCTTTGAGCTGCGCTCGCGCACCCTCGCGGTCGTGCGCGACTCCAGGCGCTTCGCGGTCAACATCCTGCCCGACGGCGACGAGGAGCTGGCGGCCGTCTTCGCCTCCAAGCGCGTCCCGCGGGAGAAGTTCGAGAGCGTCACGCACGCCGAGGCTCACGGCGTGCCCGTCCTCGACGTGGCGCTGGCGTGGATCGCCTGCACGCTGCGCGAGCTGCACGCCGGCGGCGACCACGCCATCGGGATCGGCGAGGTCATCGGGATGGGCACCGGCGCCGAGCGCGACCCGCTCGTCTACTACCGCGGGCGCTACACGACGGTCGCGCGCAGCTGACCACGCACATAGGATCGGCGCCGAACGGGGAATGCCGGTCCCAGCTCGCCGGGATCACGTCATCGGAGGTCTCATGTTCGGTCCACGCCGTCTCCTCACCGCATCCTGCGCGGTCGCGATCGCCGCAACGGCGACGACGGCGACGGGCGCGAGCGCCGCGACGATCTCCACGACGATCCCGTGCGTCGCGAACCTCGGCTTCGCCGGCGCCGTGACGCTCCCGCTGGCCGGCGGTGGCTTCACGCCCAACGGCTCAGTGGCGATTCGCACCACCACCCCGTCGGACCCGACCCCGCGCGATCTGACGACCGTCCGCACCGACGCCCTCGGCAACATCGCGACGAAGCGCATCGACCCGCCGGCGATGCGCTCCGCGAGCACCGTGCAGCAGGCGTTCACGCTGCTGGCGGTCGACACGGCGAACCCCGCCAACGCCGCGACGACGAGCTTCCGCCAGGTGCGCTTCGGCTTCGACGCACGGCCCAGCACCGGGCGCCCGACGCGCCGCGTCACCTACACAGCGCGCGGCTTCCTGCCCAACGTGCCGGTCTACGCGCACTTCCGCTTCGGCGGCATCACGCGCCGCGACGTGCGCCTCGGGGTGGCCGGTGGCCCCTGCGGGATCGTCACCAGGAAGATGCGCCTGCTGCCGACCAAGACGCGCTTCGGCACCTGGACGGTCTACATGGACCAGGTCAGGACGTACGCCAGGAAGACGGTCCTGCAGGCCAAGGGGACGCTCTTCATCCGCCGCACGCTCTAGAGGATCAGCGCGGCGCGCAGGGCGAGCACCGCGACGACGAGCGCGCCGGCGGCCATGACGCCCATCTCGCGTCGCACGATCGCGAGGACCACCGACCGCTGCTCGGCCTCGGGCAGCGCGCCGACGGCCTGGGCGTCGGCGATCTCGCGGTTCTCGAGGACCTGCTCGGCCGACACGATCCGCAGCTGCTCGGCGACGAAGCCGATCGCGACCGGCAGCAGGGCGTAGAGCCAGTACAGGCCGTCGGGCGGGTCGAAGCCCGCGGCGGCGAGCACGCCCGCGACGGCGGCCTGCGCCACGGCCACCGCCTGGCCGGCGCGCAGCAGCGGCCAGACGGCGTCGGCGGGCTGCACCTGCCACCAGCGCAGCGCCGCGAACGCGCCCGCCGCGCCGTTGACGGCGAGCGTTGCGAAGGCCGCGAGCTCGGCGATGGCGGTCTGTGTCACAGGGGTATCCGGGTCGGGAGCGGGCGGGACAGAGCTGATAGAAAGGAACCCGTGCTCAGCAGCTACGCACCGGCGATCGTCTTCGTCGTCCTCGGAACGGTCGTCGGCCTCGCGTTCGCCGTGCTCAACAAGCTCTTCGGCCCCACCCGCAAGATGCCGAGCAAGACCGATCCCTACGAGTGCGGCCTGCCGTCCGAGGTCCAGCAGGGATTTCGCTTCGGGATCAGCTTCTACCTCATCGCGATGCTGTTCATCCTCTTCGACATCGAGGTCATCTTCCTCTACCCCGTCGCGATCCAGCTGCGGGCGTTCGGGACGTTCGCGCTCGTCGAGATCATCGTGTTCATCGGGCTGCTGATGGCGGCGCTCGGCTACGTCTGGCGCCGGGGGGCATTGGAATGGCGGTGAAGCGCGAGAAGCTGATCAGGGCCGACGGCTCCGACCTGTCGGGCGAGTCCGAGGACTTCCGCATCCGCCAGCTGCGCGCGCGCGACATGCTGCGCGGCGACCTCGAGGGCGAGGACCTCGAGAAGTACATGCAGGAGCGGGTCCTCACGACGACGATGGACAAGGCCGTCGCCTGGGCGCGCTCCAACGCGCTGTTCCCGGCGACGTTCGGCCTCGCCTGCTGCGCGATCGAGATGATGTCGATCGTCGCCGCGCGCGTCGACGTCGCACGCTTCGGCTTCGAGGCCTTCCGCGCGTCGCCGCGGCAGGCCGACCTCCTGATCCTGTCGGGCCGCGTGTCGATCAAGATGGCGCCCGTCGTCCGGCGCATCTACGACCAGATGCTCGAGCCCAAGTGGGCGATCGCGATGGGCGCCTGCTCGAGCTCGATGGGCGTCTTCAACAACTACGCGATCGTGCCCGCGGACAAGTTCATGCCCGTCGACGTGCACGTCCCGGGCTGCCCGCCGCGGCCCGAGGCGCTCATGCACGGGATCCTCAAGCTGCGCAAGATGATCCAGGAGGACCCCGACATGGGATGGCGCGAGGGCTACGGCGCCCGTGGGACCGAGGAGATCGTCCCCGCCGAAGGCCAGGAGTCCGCGGTCAACGTGTTCCTCCCCGGACACAACACCGCCAGTGCCTGACGCGGTCGGCCTGGAGCTGCTCGCCGAGGAGCTGCGCGCGGCCGCTCCGGACTCGGTCCTCGACACGCTGTACTTCCGCGACAAGGGCGTGCTGATCGTCAGCCCGGCGGCGATCGGCCCGACGCTCGACCACCTGCGTTCCAAGGGCTTCGACGCGCTCATGTCCGTGCACGGCGTCGACTACCACCCCGAGGAGCCGCGTCTCGGCGTGCATTACGAGCTGCTGGACATGGGCGCGCTGGATCGCCTGACGGTCAAGCTGCGCGTGGCGCTCGACGACCCGCACGTGCCCTCGGTCACACCCGGCTGGCCGACGGCCAACCACCAGGAGCGCGAGATCTACGACATGTTCGGCGTCGTCTTCGACGGCCACCCCGACATGCGCCGGATCCTCATGCCCGAGGACTACGAGGGCCACCCGCAACGCCGCGACTTCCCGATCGGCGGCGAGCCGGTCATGTTCACGATCGACGAGAGCGACGGGAGGTCGTACACGCAATGAGCACCGACCTCACCCGCGGGCCCTCCGAGTACCGCCAGATGGAGGAGTCGATCACGATGGCGCCGCTCGAGCGCCTGGGGACCGATTCCGACGTCGACCACGAACTGCTGACGCTCAACATGGGCCCGCACCATCCCGCCACGCACGGGGTGCTGCGCCTGCTCGTGACGCTCGACGGCGAGGTCGTCCGCGACCTCAAGCCGATCATCGGCTACGTCCACACCGGCATCGAGAAGACCGCCGAGGACAAGAGCTACTGGAAGGCCATCCCGGTCGTCGAGCGGATGGACTACCTCGCCTACTACTTCAACGCGATGGCCTTCTGCGGCGCAACCGAGACGCTGCTCGGGGTCGACGTACCGCCGCGCGCCCAGTACCTGCGCGTCATCCACATGGAGCTCAACCGGATCATGAGCCACCTCGTGTGGCTCGGGACGAGCGCGCTGGACCTCGGCGCGATGTCGATGTTCTGGTACTGCTTCCGCGAGCGCGAGCAGATCCTCGACCTCTTCGAGCAGAGCTCCGGCCAGCGCATGCACACGCGCTACATCCAGGTCGGCGGCGTCGCCGAGGACATTCCCTCCGGCTGGATCGAGAAGTGCCGCGAGTTCACGGCGACGATGCCCGAGCGCGTCGACCAGTACAACGACCTGCTCGCGAACAACGAGATCGTGCTCCAGCGCCTGCGCGGCGTCTGCCCGCTCGCGGAGTCCGAGCTGCTCGAGCTCGGCGTGACCGGCCCGCTGCTGCGCGCCGCCGGCAACCCGTGGGACCTGCGCAAGGCGATGCCCTACAGCTCCTACGACCACTTCGAGTTCAACATCCCGGTCGGCACCGAGGGCGACAACTGGGACCGCTTCGCCGTGCGCGTCCAGGAGATGAAGGAGTCGGTGAAGATCATCGACCAGGCGCTCGACGCGCTCCCCGGCGGCGCCTGGATCACCGACGACCGCAAGGTCGCGCTGCCGCCGCGCCACGAGCTGGCGACCTCGATGGAGGCGCTGATCCACCACTTCAAGCTCGTGACGGAGGGCTTCCGCGTCCCGCCGGGCGAGGTCTACTACCCGATCGAGTCCCCGCGCGGGGAGCTCGGCTGCTTCGTGCGCTCCGACGGATCGTCCAAGCCCGCGCGGGTGCACATGCGCGACCCCTCCTTCGTGAACCTCCAGGCGACCGCCCCGATGACCGAGGGCTCCTACATCGCCGACCTCATCGCGACGCTCGCGATGCTCGACCCCGTGCTCGGGGGCATCGACCGATGATCGGCCGGCGCAGGAAGAGCGCAGCCGAGCCCGAGCCCGTGCTCGTGCCGGCCACCGAGCGCAGGCCCGAGGTGTCGCCGATCGCGCAGCGCACCGTGCCGCGCTTCGGGCACGGCTCGCGGGTGCCCGGCTGGGACGACGCCGTCGACCTCGAGAAGGATCCCGCCGAGATCCCCGACCCGGCGACCACGACGGTCCCGGCGGCGCTGCGCGCCGAGATCGAGGCGCACATGGCGAAGTACCCGGACTTCCGCAGCGCGGCGATCCCGGCGCTCGCCGCCGCCCAGCGCCACCACGGCTGGTGCTCGCCGGAGGCGATCGAGCAGGCGGCCTGCGTCATGCGCCTGACCCCCGGCTACCTCATCTCCGTCGCCTCCTTCTACGACATGCTCGAGACGCAGCCGGTCGGGCGCAACCGCGTCTACGTGTGCACGAACATCTCCTGCTCGCTGTGCGGCGCCGACGAGCTGCTCGCGCGCATCAAGGAGGAGACCGCGGGCGACCCCGACTTCAACGTGCGCGCGTTCGAGTGCCTCGGTGCGTGCGACATCGCGCCGATGGCGTCCGTCAACGACGTCTACATCGGCCCGGTCGCGCTCGACGACGTCCCGGCGCTCGTCGGCCAGATCCGCGAGGGCCTGCCGCCGCTCCCCAACAAGCAGCTGCGGCGGCGCCGCAGCACCGACCCGAACGCGGGGAGGCCCGCATGAGCCCGACGATCCTCTTCGAGGACATCGACGAGTCCGGCCTGCACACCATCGACGTCTACCGCCGGCGCGGCGGCTACGAGGCGCTGCGCAAGGTCCTGACGCAGATGACGCCCGAGCAGGTCGTCGACGAGCTCATGGCCTCCGGCCTGCGCGGCCGCGGCGGGGCGGGCTTCCCGAGCGGCAAGAAGATCTCCTTCATCCCGAAGATCGACGTCGACAAGTACCTCGTGTGCAACGCCGACGAGTCCGAGCCCGGCACCTTCAAGGATCGCGAGCTCATGCAGAAGAGCCCGCACATGCTCATCGAGGGCATCGTCATCGGCGCGTATGCGGCGGGCGCGACGAAGTCGTTCATCTACATCCGCGGCGAGTACGTCGAGCAGGCCGACATCATCGACACCGCGATCGTCGAGGCCGCCGAGGCCGGCTTCATCGGCGACGACATCATGGGCTCGGGCTTCAGCCTGTCGCTCGTCCTGCACCGCGGCGCGGGCGCCTACATCTGCGGCGAGGAGACGGGCCTGCTGGACTCGCTGGAGGGCAAGCGCGGCAACCCGCGCCTGAAGCCGCCGTTTCCCGCCAACCAGGGGCTCTACCAGGGGCCGACGGTCATCAACAACGTCGAGACGCTCGCGACGATGCCGCACATCATCCGGATGGGCGGCGCGGAGTACGCGAAGATCGGGACGGACTCCTCGGCGGGCACGAAGCTCGTGTCCGTCAGCGGCAACGTCCAGCGCCCGGGCAACTACGAGGTCGAGCTCGGGATGCCCTCGCGCGAGATCATCTACGACCTCGCCGGCGGCCCGCCCGAGGGCCGCGAGGTGAAGTTCTGGTTCCCCGGCGGCTCGTCGTCGCCGGTGCTGGAGGCCAAGGACCTCGACCTGCCCTACGACTTCAACACCCTGGCCGAGGCGGGCTCGATGCTCGGCTCGGGCGCGATCATCGTCGTCGACGACTCGGTGCCCGTTGTCGACGTCGCGCTGAAGCTCGCGAAGTTCTACCGCCACGAGTCCTGCGGCAAGTGCACGCCCTGCCGCGAGGGGACGAACTGGACGGTGACGCTGCTCGAGCGCGTCGACGCCGGCCTCGCGACGCCGATGGACCTCGACATCATGGCCTCCGTGCAGGAGCAGATCATCGGCAACTGCCTCTGCGTCCTCGGCGACGCGATGGCGATGCCGATCGGCTCGATGGTCAAGAAGTTCCGCCAGGAGTTCGAGGACCACATCGAGGCCGCGCGGGCGCGCAACCCCTTCGGCGGCGACGCCCCGCCGGACCCGCCGCCGCCGCTCCTGCAGGGAGCCGTGGGTGCCTAGGCCCGACCCGGAGACGATCGCCTTCACGATCGACGGGCTCGAGGTCAACGCGCCGGCCGGCGCGATGCTCGTCGACGCCGCGAAGTACGGCGACGTCGAGATCCCGGTCTTCTGCTACGAGCCCAAGCTCGGCCAGCCCGTGGGCGCCTGCCGGATGTGCCTCGTGGAGATCGAGGGCATCCCCAAGCTCCAGACCGCCTGCTCGACCCCGGTGCGCGACGGGATGGTGGTCAACACGCAGACCGACCGCGTCAGGGAGGCCCAGCAGGCGGTCGTCGAGTTCCTGCTCATCAACCACCCGCTGGACTGCCCCGTCTGCGACAAGGGCGGCGAGTGCCCGCTGCAGGACATCGCCTTCGGCTGGGGCCCCGGCCGCTCGCGCTTCATCGAGCCCAAGCGCCACTTCGTCAAGCCGCTGGAGCTCTCGCCGCTCATCGCGATCGACCGCGAGCGCTGCATCCTCTGCTACCGCTGCGTGCGCTTCAGCCAGGAGATCTCCGAGGACTATCAGCTCGTCCTGCAGGAGCGCGGCGCGCACAGCTTCGTCTCGACCTTCGACGGCCACCCCTACGTCGCGCCGTTCAGCGGCAACATCATCGAGCTGTGCCCCGTCGGCGCGCTGACGTCGCAGCCCTACCGCTTCCGCGCGCGGCCGTGGGACGTCGAGGGGTCGGGCTCGATCTGCACGCTGTGCCCGGCGCAGTGCAACGTCGAGTTCACCGTCCGCGACGAGCGCGTGCTGCGCGTCCTCTCGCGCGACCACGACGACGTCGACGACGGCTGGCTCTGCGACAAGGGCCGCTTCGCCTACCAGTCGGTGCACATCGACCAGCGCGTGACGCACCCGCTGGTGCGCATCGACGGCGAGCTCGTGCCCGTGTCCTGGGAGCGCGCGCTGGACGCCGCCACCGAGGGCCTGCGCGCGGCGGGCTCCGCGACGGGCGCGATCGCCGGCGGCGAGACGACCAACGAGGAGGGCTTCCTGCTCGCGCACCTCATGCGCGCCGGGCTCGGCTCGGAGAACCTCGACTCGCGCACGGGCGGCTCGCTCCCGATCGAGCTGCACGCGGCGCTGCACTCGCCCGCGCTGCAGGCGACGGTCCCCGACCTCGAGTTCGCCCACGCGGTGCTCGTCCTGGACTGCGAGCCCGTCGACGACGCCCCCGTGCTGGACCTGCGCATCCGCAAGGGCGTGCGCCGCAACGGCGTGAAGCTCGCGGTCGCGACGAGCCGCCCGTCGTCGCTGGATTCCAACGCCACGGCGGTGGCGCGCTTCGCGCCGGGCATGGGCGAGGCCTTCTGCGCCGCGCTGAACTGCGCGCTCGGCGGCAGCGGCGTGCTCGAGGAGCTCGCCGAGGCCGCGGGTGCGGGCGCCGCCGAGATCCAGGCGCTGGCCGGCCTGCTCGCGAGCGCCGGCGAGGACGTCGTCGTCGTCTACGGCGAGCGGCTCACGGACGGCGCGCGTGGCGAGCACGCGGCGCGCGGGCTGCTGAACGTCGCCGGGCGCCTCATCGCCTCAGACCACGACGGCGCCGGGCTGCTCGAGCTTCCGGCCGGCACGAACGGGCGCGGGCTGCGCGAGGTCGGCGTCCTGCCCAACGCCGGGCCGGGCCTGAGCCCCGTCAACGCGCCGGGCCTCGGCGCCGCGGCGATCGGCGCCGCCGCGGCAGGGGGCGAGCTGCGCGCGCTCTACCTCCTGCACGCAGATCCGCTGCGCGAGCTGCCGGGGCGCGCGACCTGGGCCGCGGCCCTCGCGCGCGCCGACACCGTCGTCGCCCACGCCGTCTTCCTCACCGAGGGTCTGTGGGAGCACGCGACCGTCGTCTTCCCCGCCGAGTCCTACGCCGAGAAGGAGGGCACGGTCACGCACCCCGACGGGCGCGTGCAGCGCCTGCGCCCGGCGATCGCGCGGCCCGACGAGGTGCGCGGCGAGTGGCAGGTGCTCGCGGATCTGTCGCGCCTGCTGGGTCACGAGCCCGGCATCGTGACGGGGCCGATGGCGTCCAAGGTGCTCTTCGGGGCGATCCCCTTCTACGCGGGCCTCACGCTCGACGAGATCGGCGGGCGCGGCGTGCGCTGGCCGGCACGCCCGCAGGCCGCCGCGTGGCCGCAGGCCGACGCCGGCCCATTCGGCCTGGAGACGCCACCGCACGCGCCGACGCCCAACGGATCGCTGCGACTCGGGACGTTCCGCTCGATCTGGGCGGCGCCGGAGGTCGAGCTGTCGCCGGCGCTGAAGTTCCTGCGCCAGCGCCAGCGCGCCGAGCTGCACCCCGCCGACGCCGGCCGCCTCGGCGTCGCCCACGGCGACCGCGTGACCGTCGGATCGGACGGGTCGCGCGTGTCCGCGACGGTCTCCCTGCGCGCCGCGGTGCCGGAGGGCACGGTCTTCCTGGAGACCGGCATCTCCGAGCACTCCGCCTCGGCGCTGGAGAGCACGATGGTCGAGGTGACCCCCGAGTGATGGCGATCCTCGCCGACGTCGGCTACTCCGAGCAGTGGTACGTGCAGATCATCAAGTCGGTGATCCTCTTCGCGATCGCCGTCCAGATCGTGCCGGTCGTGCTGCTGGCCGAGCGCAAGCTGCTCGGGCGCTTCCAGCACCGCTACGGCCCCAACCGCGTCGGGCCCTACGGCGCCGCCCAGCCGCTGGCCGACATCATCAAGCTCGCGACGAAGGAGAACTTCCAGCCCAACACGAGCATCGGCTTCCTGTATGCGGCGGCGCCCGTGATCTCGCTGATCACCGCCCTGGCCGCCTTCGCGATCCTGCCCTTCGGCGACGTCGCGAACATCTTCGGCCAGGACGTCGGCCTCTACGGGATCGACGTCGGGATCGGCGTGCTGTACGTCTTCGCCTTCGGCGCGATCGCCTTCTACGGGCTCATGCTCGGCGGCTGGGCGAGCGGCTCGAAGTACTCGTTCCTCGGCGCGATGCGCGCTGCGGCGCAGCTCATCTCCTACGAGGTCGCGATGGGCCTGTCGCTCGTCGGCGTGATCATGACCGCGGGCACGCTGTCGCTGCCCTCGATCGTCGAGGCGCAGGGCGGCATGTGGTACGTCGTGCCGCAGTTCGTCGGCTTCCTCATCTTCCTCGTCGCCGGCTTCGCGGAGACCAACCGCGCCCCGTTCGACCTGCCCGAGGCCGACGCCGAGCTCGTCGCGGGCTACAACACCGAGTACGGCGGCGCGAAGTTCGCGAGCTACTTCTTCGCCGAGTACGTGAACATCCTCGTCGTCTCGGGGATCGCCGTGACGATGTTCCTCGGCGGCTGGCAGCTGCCGTTCGTCGACCCGCCGGGCTGGGTCGACCCGTTCGTGGTCTTCGGCAAGATCTTCGTCTTCGTGTTCCTCTTCGTCTGGATCCGCGCGACGCTCCCGCGCCTGCGCTACGACCAGCTCATGAGCTTCGGATGGAAGGTGCTGCTTCCCTTGGCAACGCTCAACGCCCTGGTCACCGCCGTCGTCGTGGTGGCAACCTCATGACCGGCCGCTGGAATCCCGGCGACGACGTCATCACCGTTCAGCGCGCGCCGCAGCCGGGCGGCGCCGGCGGCGCCTACCGCGCCTTCGGGGAGACGCTGCGCGGCCTGAAGACCACGATGGCGCGTGTCTTCGAGGGGCCCAAGACGATCTCCTACCCCGAGGAGAAGGTGTCGGTCTACCCGCGCTTCCGCGGGCGCCATCGCCTCCACCGCTTCGAGGACACGGGCCTGGAGAAGTGCGTCGGCTGCTCGCTGTGCGCGGCCGCCTGCCCGGCGGACTGCATCCGCGTCGTCGCGGCCGAGAACACGCCCGAGAACCGCGTCTCGGCCGGCGAGCGCTACGCCGCCGTCTACGAGATCAACCTCTCGCGCTGCATCTTCTGCGGCTACTGCGAGGTCGCCTGCCCGTTCGACGCGATCACGATGGGCCACGACTACGAGATGTCCGACTACAACCGCTCGGACCTCATCTTCACCAAGGAGATGCTGCTCGAGGAGCCGCTGGAGCGCACGCCGCTGCGACGCGAGGGCGAGTAGACCTGACCGGCGTCAGCCCGGGTCCGGCGGCGCGTCCGGGTGGCCCGGCGGCAGCTCGGGCTCCTCGGCCGAGGGCGGGTCGAACATCTGCTCCATGCTGGTCATCTCCCGCTCGCGGAGCCACTCCAGCTCGATGTCGCTGTCGCGGTTCCAGCGCGTCTGATGGATGTACATGTAGACGTGGTCGGCGGAGATCGGCGCGGTGAAGTCGCCCACGCGCCGGACGAAGTCGGCGCGGCGCCGGCCGAAGTCGTCCTCGACGCGCAGCGACCAGCCGTCCTGAGCCGGCACCCCGAGCATCACGCCGTCCTCGTCGCGCAGCTCGCGCTGCGCCGCAGCGCCCGGCAGCGCCGCGAGCAGCCGCTCCAGCGGGGCCCGGATCGACCACTCGTCGTTCGTGAGGGCGATGCGGATCTCCAGGAGCGACTCGGGGCCGCGATGGACGCGCACGTCGATCCAGTAGCGGTGCTCGTCGCGCAGGCGCAGGTCCAGCCAGCTGTGGTCGGACTGCGTGGGCTCGGCCCCCCCGTGGCGCAGCGCGACGACGACTGCCTCCTCGAGCTCGAGGGCGATCGGCAGGAAGTAGCTGGCCGACTCCTGGCCCATGCTCGCAACGTACCCCTTGCGGCTCGCGCGGTGGGCGATGGGGCGCGCCGGGGCGATCCCAGGGTCCTTGATTGCGCCAGGCCGGATAGATTGCGCGCTTCATGGCGCAGGTGCTGTTCTTCCTGGCGGGAATCGGGGCTATTGCGGGGGCGATCGGCGTCGTCGCCATGCGTAATCCGTTCTTCAGCGTGCTGGCGCTCGTCTCGCACCTGCTGTGCCTCGCGCTGCTGTTCCTGCTGCTGCACGCCGAGTTCGTCGCCGCCGCCCAGGTCGTCGTCTACGCCGGCGCGGTCATGGTGCTCTACGTGTTCGTCGTCGCCTACGTCGGCGGGCAGGACGAGCCGCTCGGTCCGCATGCGGGCAACGGCCTGCGCGCCGTCTCGGTGCTCTTCGGCGGGCTGCTCTTCGTCGAGCTGTGCGCGGCGACGCTGGGCTCCGGACTGCAGCTCATCGACACGCGCGGCACCCCCGTCGACGCCGGGTTCGGGTCCCCCGCCGCCATCGGCGAGCTGCTGCTCACGCGCTTTCTGCTGCCGTTCGAGGCCGCCTCCTTCCTGCTGCTGATCGCGGCCGTCGGGGCGGTCGTGCTCGCGCGCCGCCGCGGCGGGCTGACCGCCGCGGAGGACCAGGCGCGCTACAGCGCGATGGACCTCGTGCGCCCCGCCTACACGGGCACGATGGCCGAGAGCGTGGGCGGGCGCCGGCGGCTGCCGCCGGCGACCGAGCGCGCGGCGGCGTCCGCGCCCGAGCAGGCGCCGGCGGTCCCGGTCGAGGACGCCTGATGGACATCGGCTGGTACCTCGCCGTCTCGGCGCTGATCTTCACCATCGGCGCCGCCGGCGTCCTGACGCGCCGCAGCCCGCTCGTCATCCTGCTCTGCCTCGAGCTCATGCTCAACGCGGCGAACCTCGCGCTCATCGCGTTCTCGCGGATGCACGGCGATCCGGACGGTCAGCTGTTCGCGATCATCGTCATGGTCGTGGCCGCCTGCGAGGTCACGATCGGCCTCGGGATCATCGTCGCGATGCATCGCCGGCGCCTGCCGATCGACGTCGACGAGCTGCGGGAGCTGCAGGGTTGAGCTCCCTGAAGCTGTTCGCCTGGATCACGCTGCTGGCGCCGCTGGCGGGGGCGATCGTCATCGCGCTCGTGGGGCGGCGACTGCCACGGCGCGGCGCGGGCTACGTCGGCACGCTCGCGCTCGCGGTCTCCTTCGCGTCGGCGATCGGCGCGCTGGTCTCGCTGCAGGGCCTCGGCGAGGAGGAGCGCCAGGTCGTCGCGGTCGCCTGGGACTACGCGAACACCGTCGGCGTCGACGCCCAGCTGTCGCTCCTGCTGGACCCGCTGTCGGTCTTCATGATCCTCGTCGTCTCGGGCGTCTCGATGCTGATCCACCTGTACTCGATCAGCTACATGGACTCCGACGAGGGCTACGTCCGCTTCTTCGGCTACCTCAACTACTTCGTCTTCTCGATGCTGCTGCTCGTCCTGGCGGGCAACTTCCTCGTGCTGATCATCGGCTGGGCGTTCGTCGGCGCGGCCTCCTACCTGCTGATCAGCTTCTGGTACCGCCGCGAGACCGCGACGCGGGCCGGGATCAAGGCCTTCGTCATCAACGTGCTCGGCGACGTCGGGCTCGTGCTCGGGACGTTCTTCATCTTCAAGCACGTCGGAACGCTGGACTTCCTGCAGACCTTCGACAAGGCCAAGGACGTCTTCCAGCCCGGCGACGCCGACCTCACGGCGGGCTGCATCCTGCTGCTCGTCGGCGCCTTCGCGAAGTCCGCGCAGATCCCGCTGCACACGTGGCTCCCCGATGCCATGGAGGGCCCGACGCCCGTCAGCGCGCTCATCCACGCGGCGACGATGGTCACGGCGGGCGTCTACCTCATCGCGCGCATGCACCCGCTCTTCGAGCTCGCCCCGACGGCCGCCGACGTCGGCGCCGTCATCGGGTGCCTGACGCTGCTCGTCGCGGGAACGATCGCGATCGCGGTGACCGACCTCAAGCGCGTCATCGCCTACTCGACGATGTCCCAGATCGGCTACATGATCATGGCCGTCAGCGCGGGCGCCTACGCGGCGGGCCTCTTTCACCTCATGACGCACGCGTTCTTCAAGGCGCTGCTGTTCATGGCGGCGGGCTCCGTGATCGCCGCGATGGCCGGCCAGCAGAACCTCGACAGGATGGGCGGCTTCCGCAAGGCGATGCCGTTCACGTTCGGCTGCATGGTCATCGGCGGCCTCGCGCTGTCGGGCGTCCCGCCGTTCTCGGGCTTCTTCTCCAAGGACGAGATCCTGCTGCTCATCGGCGACCGCGGCGGCTGGTACTGGATCCTCTACGGCGCGGGCTACGTCGGCGCGTTCCTCACCGGCGTCTACACGTTCCGGATGATCTTCCGCGCCTTCTACGGCGAGCCCGTGCACGAGGCGCGCGAGCTCGAGGAGGGCCACCTGCACCACGCCGAGGTCCACACGAACCCGTCCACCGGCGAGGTCGAGGACACCGATGTCGGCTTCCCCGGCCCCGACCACCACATCGCCGAGCGCGAGCCGTCGATGAAGATCGCGATGGGGACGCTCGCGCTGCTGTCGATCGTCGGCGGATTCCTGCAGATCCCCCAGGTCACGCACGTCATCGACCACTTCCTCGAGCCCACCTTCGCGGACTCGGCGCTCTACGAGCGCGATCCGAGCGACGGCCTGCTCGTCTCCGGCCTGCTCCTCGGCGCCGTCGCGGGCCTGTCGGGCATCGCGCTCGCCTACTGGATCTGGGTCAAGAACCCCGGCCTCTCCGAGCGCGTGCGCCTCCAGCTGTCGGCGCTGCACCGCCTGTTCGTCAACAAGTGGTTCTTCGACGAGCTCATCGACATGGTCGTCGTGCGGCCGTCGCGCTGGTTCGGGAACTTCGCCCAGCAGACCTTCGAGCGCGTCGTGGTCAACGGCGTGCTCGTCGGGGGCTCGACGGGCGTCGTGCGGGCGGGCTCCTCGGCCGTGCGCGCGGCGCAGACGGGCTTCCTGCGCTACTACGCGGCGCTGCTCGTGCTCGGGATGGTCGTCATCGCCTTCTACTTCCTCGTGGCCGCATGACGCTGCACCTGTCGATCGTGCTCTTCATCCCGCTTGCGTTCGGCGTGATCGGGCTCATGGTGCCCGAGCGCGTCGCGTCGAAGGTCGCGGTGCTCGGCACGCTGCTCGTCGCCGCCTACGCGGTCCTCTACGTCGCGGACTTCGACAGCTCCGCCGGCGGCCTGCAGTACGTCACGAACGAGTCGTGGATCAAGGAGCTCGGGATCTCCTACAAGCTCGGCCTGGACGGGCTGAACCTGTTCCTCGTGCTGCTCACCGGGCTGCTGTGGTTGGCCTGCACGCTGTGGGCGAGCTTCCGCGAATGGGACCGGCCACGCCTGTTCTACCTGCACATGGCGATCGCCGAGACCGCGGTCCTCGGCGCGCTGCTGGCACAGGACCTGGCGCTGTTCGTCGTGTTCTTCGACCTCATGCTCGTGCCGTTCTTCTTCTTGACCGGCATCTGGGGCGGCGCCAAGCGCGTGCAGGCGACGATGAAGCTCGTCATCTACACGCTCGTCGGCTCGCTGCTGATGCTCACCGCCGCGGTCGCCACCGGGGTCCTGGCCGCGCGCGGCTCGGCCGACCTCTCCTTCGCCTTCTCCGACCTCGCGCAGCGCCAGCTGTCCGCGTCCAACCAGTATTGGATCTTCCTGTTCTTCGCGGCCGCGTTCCTCGTGAAGATGCCGGCCTTCCCGCTGCACGGCTGGATGCCCGACGGCTATCGCAACATGCCGCTGCCGGTGCTCGCGGTCTTCTCCGGCGTGCTCAGCAAGGTCGCCGCCTACGGCTTCCTGCGCATCTGCCTGCCGCTGTTCCCCGACGCCACGGAGCATTTCCAGACGCTCATGCTGCTGCTCGCGCTCGCGTCGATCCTCTACGGCTCGGCGATGGCGTTCACGACGACCGAGGCGCGCCTCGTCCTGGGCTACTCGTCCGTCGCCCAGCTCGGCTTCATCGTGCTCGGGATCTTCGCCCTCAACGGCCAGGGCGCGCAGGGCGCGATCCTGCAGGCCTTCAACCACGGGCTCGTCGTCGCACCCGCGTTCTTCGTCGTCGCGCTGCTCGCCGAGCGGGCGGGCGGCTCGGAGGACATCCGCGACATGGGCGGCATCGCGCTGCGCGCCCCCGTCCTCGCGACGCTCTTTCTCATCATCACGTTCGCGACGCTCGCGATGCCCGGCTCGTCGAACTTCGCCGGCGAGTTCCTCATCCTGCTCGGCGTCTTCCAGAGCAAGCTCGCGATCGCGATCATCGCCTCGACCGGCGTCGTGCTCGCGGCCGTGTACGCGCTGCGGCTCTTCATCGCCGCGGTGCACAACCGCACGGGCCCGCGGGTGGAGTCGCGCGAGATGTCGCTGCGCGACGGGCTCGTGCTCGTCCCGCTCGTGCTCGCGATCCTCGCGATCGGGCTCTACCCGCAGTTCGCGCTCGATCGCAGCGAGGCGACGGTCAACGGCGCCGGCGCCGCTCCCGCGCTCGCGCAGGAGGCGACGCCGTGATCACCGCCGCCGCCCAGGTCGCCGGTCCGCACATCGACTGGGCGGGGCTGTCGCCGTTCGTCGCGGTCTTCACCGGGGCGCTCGTCGTGCTGCTGCTGGGCCTCGCGCGCTCGCGCGCCCTGCGCGAGATGGCGGTCCCGGCGCTCGGCATCGTCACGCTCGCAGTCACCGCCGCGCTCTCGATCTGGCAGTGGGGCGAGCGCACCGACCTCATCGCCGGCGCGATCCGGCTGGACGAGCTGACGCTCATCCTCACGCTGCTGTTCTGCGTCGCCGGCATCGCGACGATCCTGCTGTCCTGGCGCCACGTCGCCCCGCGCGAGTCCGCCCACGGCGAGTACCACGCGCTGCTGCTGACGTCGATCGCCGGGATGATGCTCCTCGTCGCCGCGCAGAACCTCGTGACGGTGTTCCTCGGCCTCGAGCTGCTGTCGATCCCGCTCTACGTCCTGTGCGCCACCGAGATGCGCCGCGCATCGTCGCTGGAGTCCGGGCTGAAGTACCTCGTCGTCGGATCGCTGGGCTCGGCGACGTTCCTCTACGGCCTCGCGTTCCTCTACGGCGCAACCGGCGCGACGGACTTCGCCGACATCGCCAGATCGCTCGGCGGCAGTGGCGGCGACGTCCTCAGCGACCCGCTGCTGCTGACCGGCATCGCGCTGACGATCGTGGGACTCGCCTTCAAGGCCTCGGTGGCGCCGTTTCATCAGTGGACGCCGGACGTCTACGAGGGCGCGCCCACGCCGGTCACGGCATTCATGGCGGTCGCGACGAAGGCCGCGGCGTTCGGCGTGATGCTGCGCCTCTTCGACTTCGCCCTCTTCGACGCGCGAATCGACTGGGCGCCCGCGCTCGCGGCGCTCGCGGCGATCACGATCATCGTCGGCAACGTCGGCGCGCTCGGGCAGTCGTCGCTGAAGCGGATGCTCGCCTACTCGTCGGTCGCCCAGGCCGGCTACATGCTGGCCGGCGTCGTCGTCGCGACGCGCCTGGGGCTCCAGGCGACCGTCTTCTACCTCGCGGTCTACCTCGTGATGAACCTCGCGGCGTTCGCCGTGATCGTCGCCCGCGAGCGCGAGACGCCGTACGGCGACGACCTCGCGTCGCTCAACGGCCTCGGCGCGTCGCGGCCCCTGCTGGCGTGGCCGATGACGATCGCGATGCTCGCCCTCGCCGGCTTTCCCGCGACCGGCGGCTTCATCGGGAAGTTCTATCTCATCGATGCGACCGTCGACGACGGCTTCACGTGGCTCGCGGTGTTCATCGTCATCGGCTCGATGATCTCGCTGGGCTACTACCTGCGGGTGATCGCCGCGATCTGGATGACGCCCGGCGAGCAGGCCGCGCCGGTCCCGATCGCGACGCCCGACCGGCCCGTCCTCGCCGGCGGCTCGCAGGAGGCGACCGGACTGCGGGCGCAGGGCGAGGTCGTCGCGGTCGCGGTGATCTTCGGCGCGCTGACGCTGATCCTCGGCATCGTCCCGTCGCCGTTGTTCAACGCCGTGCGCGACGCCGGCGCGGCTCTCGGGCTGATCTGAGCCCCGGCGGGGTATCCGCCGCCCATGAGCGAACGACACGACGAGCCGCCGACCGATTCCGGCGAGGGACTTCCCGAGGACGGCGGGCCGGGCACGGGCATCGACCCGCGCGCGCACCCCGAGAACGAGGCCGCCGGCGCGGACGCCCCCTCCGCCGCCGCCGCCCCCGAGGACGGCGACCCGGGCCAGGCGACCGGCAACCCGAGAGCCGCGGGCGCCGACTCCTAGGACGCGGCCGTAGGCTCCGCGCCATGGCCGCGCCGGCGAGCACCGCGAAGGGCATCGACGCCCGCGGCATCGAGATCACGCTCGGCGAGCGCAAGGTCCTGCGCGGCTTTGACCTCCAGGTGCCGCCGGGGCAGGTCACGGGCCTGCTCGGCCCGTCGGGGACCGGCAAGAGCACCCTGCTGCGCGCCCTCGTGCGCCTGCTCGACATCGACGCCGGGACGATCCTGCTCGACGGCGTGGACGTCCGCGAGCTCGACGCCCGCGAGCTGCGCTGCCGCGTCGGGCTCGTCGCGCAGACGCCCGTGATGCTGCCGGGAAGCGTCGCCGACAACCTGCGCTACGGCGTCGAGGACCTCGGCGAGGACGGCCTGCGGTCCGCGCTCGCCGACGCCGACCTGGATCCCTCCTTCGCCGACCGCCCCGCCGCCGACCTGTCGGGCGGAGAGCGCGCGCGGGTGGCGCTCGCCCGGGCGCTGACGCGCGGGCCCGAGCTGTTGCTGCTCGACGAGCCGACGGCGGCGCTGGATCGCGACACCGCCGGCCACATCGGCGCGACGCTGCGGCGCCTGCGCGACCAGGGCCTCGGGATCTGCATGACCACCCACGACCTCGCGTTCGCCGACGAGTGGGTCGACCGCCGCGTGGACCTCGCATGACCGACATCGCGCTGAAGGTGGTCGCCGGCGCGGGCTTCGCGGCGATCGCGGTGGGCCTGTCGCTGCACTACCGCCTCGGCCACGCGCGCGAGATGACGATCGCCGCCGTGCGGGCGCTCGTGCAACTCGCTGCGGTCGGAGCCCTGATCGCGCTCGTGTTCGAGTTCCCGGGCCTGGCGTTCGCATTCGTGGCCGCGATGGTCGCCACCGCCGGCCTGACGGCGGGCGGACGCCTGCGCGGGCTCCCGGGCGCGCGACGGCGCGCGCTCGTATCGATCGCGCTGCCCGCGCTGGGAGCGACGGTGCTGCTGCTGGCGGTCGGCGCGTTTGACTTCAGCCCGCGCTCGGCGGTCCCGACCGCCGGGATCCTCATCGGCGGAGCGATGACGGCGACGACGCTGACGGGTCGCCGGCTGCTGGAATCGCTGCGCGACGACGTGCCGGAGATCGAGACGCGGCTGGCGCTCGGGGACTCGGCGCGCGTCGCGCTGACGCCCGCGATCCGGCGGGCGGTGCACACGGGGCTCGTGCCGGTCATCGATCAGACGCGCAGCGTCGGCCTCGTCACGCTGCCGGGGACGTTCGTCGGCCTCGTCCTCGGCGGGGCGTCGCCGGCCGAGGCGGCCGCCACCCAGCTCGTGGTGCTGCTCGCGCTGCTGGCGGTCGAGCTCGCGGCCGGGCTGCTGCTCGCGGAGCTCACCCAGCGGGCCGTCATCCTTCCCGGAGAGCGCGTGAGCCTCGTCGCGGCGGAGCGCTGAAATCCACCGAGAAGGCCGTTCGAGATGCCGAGATTCTATTGGTCATCATTTGACGTTACATGTTATGGTGGCGCCTTATGAGCGCTCTCTCCGCGTCGGTCGACCTCCTCGCCACCACCGCCGCGAGCAGCGCGGGCGGCGCATCCGCCCGCGATCTGGGCATCGCCGGCGCCATCTCCGGCTTCGCGATCATCGTCCTGCTGATGGGAGGCCTCGGCCACCGCAGCGAGATGGTCACGACGCTCACGTGGTTCGAGGGCTTCTCAGAGCGCGTCTCGGGCCAGCCGGCCTGGGCCTCCCTGCCCTGCGGCCTGGCGATCATCTCGCTGCTCACCGCCGTCTTCGGGCTCTACTGGGACGTCTCGCTGCACATCGACAGCGGGCGTGACGCCGGCGTCTTCAGCAACCCCTCGCACTACTTCATCCTCGGCGGCCTCTACGGGATCTTCGCCGCCGGCTGGTTCGCGATCTGCCTGTCGCGCGAGGACCGCGCCGACCGCCCCGGCCCGACGGCGGTCAGGATCACGCGCGACTGGTACGCCCCGCTGGGCGGCGTGATGATGTGCGGCGCCGGCCTGTTCTCACTGCTCGGCTTCCCGCTCGACGACTTCTGGCATCGCATCTTCGGCCAGGACGTCACGCTCTGGGGCCCGACGCACCTCATGCTCATCGGCGGCGCCGCGATGACGCTCATCGCCATCGCGATCATCCAGGTCGAGGTCCGCCGCGCGGTGCGCATGAGCGGCATGCCCGACCGCGAGTACGGCTGGGTGCGTCACCTGCGCCACGTCTGGCTGCCGGGCGGGATGCTCGTCGGGCTGTCGACCTTCCAGGGCGAGTACGACTTCGGCGTCCCGCAGTTTCAGCTCATCTTCCACCCGCTGCTGATCATGCTGGCCGCCGGCGTCGCGCTCGTCGCGGCGCGCGTCTGGCTCGGACCGGGCCGCGCGCTGGGCGCGGTGCTGTTCTTCATCGTCATGCGCGGGCTGCTCGCCCTCGGCGTGCACGACTCGCTCGGCGAGAGCCTGCCCCACTTCCCGCTCTACATCGTCGAGGCGCTGCTCGTCGAGGGCGTCGCGCTCGTGGTCTCCGTCAAGCGCCCGCTGCTCTTCGGCGCGGTCTGCGGGACCCTGATCGGCACCGTCGGCCTCGCGGCCGAATGGGGCTGGTCGCACGTCTGGATGCCGCTGCCCTGGCCCGCGGAGATCCTCCCGGAGACGATCGCGCTCGGCCTCGCGATGGCGCTGGCCGCGTCGCTCATCGGCGCCTGGGTCGGCGCGCGGCTGGGCTCCGAGCGCATCGAGCACTCCGTCACCCTGCGCTGGACCGCGCTCGCCGCGGCCGTCGCGGTCGGGGCGATGCTGGCCTTCCCGCTCTTCACGCAGCCCGAGTCGCAGCTGAGCGCCAGCGTCGCGTTGAGCCGCGAGACCGCGGGCCCGCAGCGCAGCGCGATCGTCACCGTCACGATGCATCCGCGCAACGCCGCCGACAACGCCACCTGGCTGACCGCGACCGCGTGGCAGGGCGGGGGCCTGGTCGTCGACCGCCTGCGCACGGTCTCCGCGGGCGTCTACCGCACGACGAAGCCCGTCCCGCTGTACGGGGACTGGAAGACGATGATCCGCCTGCACAAGGACAACGCGGTGCTGGGGCTTCCGTTGTACGCGCCCGCCGACGCCGCGATCCCGGTGCCGGGCGTCGCGGCCCCGGCGAACTTCAAGCGCCCGTTCTTCTCCGACAAGGAGCTGCTGCAGCGGGAGTCCAAGACCCGCGAGGCGGCGATCACGTGGGGCGCGTACGGCGTCGTCCTCGCCTGCACGCTGGCGCTGCTGGCGATGCTCGCGTGGGGCCTGCACCGGATCGGCGTCACCGCGGGCACGCGGCGCGGTCCGCAGGCCGTCCCGCCGTCGAGCGCGCCGCCCGACCCCGACCGCGGGCCCGCCGGCCCGAGCGCGCCCGAGCCCCTGCCGGCCGAGGTCTGGCCCGCGCAGTTCCCGACGTACGCCGGGCGATGAGCGAGCTGCTGGCGCTTGCGGCCGACCCGGCGGCCGACCCGGCGGCCGGCGCCGGCGCCGGCAACGACGCCGAGCCGCGACGTGTCCGGATCGCGATCGTCGGCAGCGGCTTCGCCGGGCTGGGCCTCGCGATCAAGCTCAAGGAGGCCGGCATCGAGGACTTCGTCGTGCTCGAGCGCGCCGGCGACGTCGGCGGCACCTGGCAGGCCAACACCTACCCCGGCTGCCAGTGCGACGTGCCCTCGCACCTGTACTCGTTCTCCTTCGCCCCCAACCCGGGCTGGACGCGGACCTACTCGCGCCGGCAGGAGATCTGGGACTACCTGCGTGACCTCGCCGAGCGCCACGACCTGCTCCCCCACATCCGCCTGGGCCACGAGCTGACGGGCGCAGCCTGGGAGGAGGACCTGCAGCGCTGGCGGGTGCAGACCTCGCGCGCCACGTGGTCGGCGCAGATCCTCGTCGATGCGACCGGGCCGCTGAGCCACGCGCAGGTCCCCTCCATCCGTGGCCTGCGGCGCTTCGAAGGCAAGCTCTTTCACTCCGCCGAGTGGGACCACGACCACGACCTGACGGGCGAGCGCGTCGCCGTCATCGGCACCGGGGCGTCGGCGATCCAGTTCGTGCCGCAGATCGCCGGGCAGGTCGGGCAGCTGCACGTCCTCCAGCGCACCGCGCCGTGGATCCTGCCGCACACCGACCGGCCGACCACGCGCCTGGAGCGCCGGCTCTACACGACGTTCCCGCTCCTGCAGAAGGCCGTGCGCGCCGGCGTCTACTGGAGCCGCGAGGCGTTCCTGCTCGGCTTCATCAAGGACCGCCGCTTCATGGCCGGCGCCGAGCGCATCGCGACGGCGCACCTGCACAAGCAGATCCGCGATCCCGAGCTGCGGCGCAAGCTCACGCCGCAGTTTCAGCTCGGCTGCAAGCGCGTGCTGCTCTCCAACGACTGGTATCCCGCGCTCGCACGCCCCAATGTCGAGGTCGTCACCGAGCAGGTCACGGAGATCCGCGGCCGGACGATCGTGCTCGCCGACGGCAGCGAGCGCGAGGTCGACACGATCATCCTCGGGACGGGCTTTCACGTCACCGATCCGCCGACGGCGCGCCTGGTCCGCGGACGCGACGGGCGCACGCTGCACCAGGCGGCGGCGACCGGCATCCAGGCCTACCGCGGCACCGCGATCACCGGGCTGCCGAACTTCTTGAAGCTCATCGGTCCCAACACGGGCCTGGGCCACAACTCGATGGTCTTCATGATCGAGTCCCAGCTGCGCTACGTCATGGACGCGCTGCGCGTCATGGACGAGCGCGCGATCGCGACATTCGAGGTGCGTCCCGAGGCGATGACGGCCTACAACGCGAAGATCCAGTCGATGATGCCGGGTACGGTCTGGATGTCGGGCTGCGCGAGCTGGTACCTCGACGCGCACGGCAACAACACCACGATCTGGCCCGACTTCACGTTCCGCTTCCGCCACCACACCCGCCGCTTCGACGAGGGCGCGTACGTGCTGCGCCAGGGGGCCGGGGTCGGCGCGCCGGCGGTGGCCGCCTGATGCGCCGCAGCCGCTTCGACGTCGCCGGCCGGACGGTCTTCGTCACCGGCGCAGCCCGCGGGATCGGCGCGGGTTCGGCGCAGCGCCTGCACGCCGCCGGCGCGAACGTCGCGCTCGTGGGCCTGGAGCCCGAGCGCCTCGAGGAGCTCGCGGCGCGCCTGGGCCCGCGCGCGGCGTGGTTCGAAGCCGACGTCACCGACTACGACGCCCTGCAGACCGCGGTCGAGGGCACGATCGCCCGCTTCGGCGCCATCGACATCGCGATCGCCAACGCCGGCATCCAGTTCATGGGACGCCTGGCGACGATGCCGCGCGAGCAGGTCGAGCGCACGCTGGAGGTCAACCTCATGGGCGTCTGGCGCACCGACCGCGCCGTGCTCGAGGAGATCGTCCGCAACCGCGGCTACCTGCTGAACATCGCGTCGCTGGCGGCGGCGAGCCACGCCCCGCTGATGGGCGCGTACACCGCCTCCAAGGCGGGCGTCGAGGCGATGACCGACGCCCTGCGCGTCGAGCTCGCGCCGTCAGGCGCCCGTGTCGGCTGCGCGTACTTCGGCTTCATCGACACCGACCTCGTCAAGGGCAGCTTCGCGCACCCCTCCACGCAGGCGCTGACGGCGGTCATGCCGGGCTTCGTGAAACGCCCCGCGCCGCTGTCGGAGGCGATCGACGCGATCGAGCGCGGCGTCGAGCGCCGTTCGTCGCGCATCTGGGCGCCGCGCTTCGTCGGCGGCGCGCTGCTGTTCCGCGGGCTGCTGCAGCCGCTGACGGAGTGGCGCGTGCAGGGCAGCCGCCGGCTGCCGCAGGCGCTCGCGCTCGCCGATCCGCCGCCGGACTCGCCACAGCTCAGCGAGCGCCAGGCGAAGCTCGGCGTCTCGGCCTCGGTCACCGAGCCGCCCGCCGACCGCACGCGCATCGGCTGACCCACCGCGACCACTACCCTCGGTTGGCATGCCCCGCCGCCCCGCAACGCCCGACGAGGAGCTCATCGGCGCTCAGGAGGAGGCGGTCGCGAGCGAGATCAGCGACGCGATGCGCGTCGAGCGGATGTCCGCCGAGCTCGCGATGGGATTTCGCGAGCTGCAGGGCCTGCACCGCGCCGCGTCGGTCTTCGGATCGGCGCGCACGCCGCCGCGCTCGGCCGAGTACGAGCTTGCCCGCGACGTCGGCCGGCGCCTGGGCGAGGCCGGATTCGCCGTCATCACGGGCGGCGGGCCGGGCGCGATGGAGGCCGCCAACCGCGGCGCCCACGAGGCGGGCGCGCGCTCCATCGGGCTGAACATCGACCTGCCGTTCGAGGACCACGGCCCCAGCCCCTGGATCAGCCAGTCGCTGGACTTCCACTACTTCTTCTGCCGCAAGGTCATGTTCGTCCGCTACGCCAACGCGTTCGTCGTCATGCCCGGCGGCTTCGGCACGTTCGACGAGCTCTTCGAGGCCCTGTGCCTCATCCAGACCGAGAAGATCCGCTCGTTCCCGGTCGTCCTCGTCGGCACGGCCTACTGGTCGGGGCTCGTCGACTGGCTGCGCGAGCGGGCGGCGGGCGAGGGCAAGATCGACGTCGCCGACCTCGATCTGCTGCACCTCACCGACGACCTCGAGGAGGTCGTCGCGCGCGTCGAGGCCGCGGCGGTCGCACAGGGCGTGTGAACGCATGGCTGCCCCGGTCGTTCTGGGCAGTTACGGAAACGCGCATCGCGCACGCGAGATCCTGCATGGCGGTTGCGACGATTGTCCGATTGCTCCGGCGCTCTCGCCGCAGGAAGGTTGCCCGTCAGGGACGATCACCATACGAGGACGCGCGGATGGGACTGACTGACGGACAACACGAAGAGCGCCTCGCCTTGGCACCGTGGGACTACGGCGGGCCCGAGCACGCGAACCGCGTGCCGCTCGTGGCGATCATCGACGGCGCCGGTCTGATCGTGGCCGTCGAGGAGGGCCTCGGCGAGCGATTCTCGATCGGGCAGCCCCCGCCGGCGCGCTGCCGCACGGTCGCCGTCTCGGCCACCAGCCCGCTGCGGGCGGCCTTCGTCAAGGAGCGCTCCAAGCCCGCAGGCGCGCTCGTGCGCGCGACCACGCTCGGGGGCGCCGACCTCACCGGCGACACGTCGTGCGCCGCCTGGATCGGACGACGGCCGGGCAGTCTCCTGAAGTTCCTCATCTGTCGTCGCTACCGCGTCGTACATCCTCACGAGATGGCCGAGGCGCTGTGGGGGCATACCGGCTTCGTGTCCTCGGGCACCGTGCGCCAGTGCGTCTACGAGCTGCGCCAGAAGCTCTTGGCCGGCCACCCCGGCGCCGTCTCGGATCCTGTCGTCACGGGCCCGTGCGGCTACGCGCTCGGGCGTTCCGTCGTCGTCGACGCCGACGACTTCGCCGTCCACGTGCGCCGGGGTCTCGCCGCCATGGGCCGCGACCAGTCCGAGATCGCGACCGTGCACCTGCGGCGCGCGGTGTCCATGTATCGCGGCGACTTCCTCACCGACGAGCCCGATGCCGACTGGGCCCAACCCGAGCGCGAGCGACTGCGCGAGCACATGGAGGACGCGATCGACGGCCTCGCACAGCTCTACCTCGCCGTCGGCGACGGGCCGTCGGGGATCACGTGCCTGCGCCGGCTCGCCGAGATGCGGCCATTCGACGCCGACGTGCATCAGCGGCTGATCGCCGTCCTGCTCTTCCACGGGCGCCTCAGCCACGCCTCGCGCTGCTATCACGCGTACGAGGCGCGCCTGCTGCGCGAGTTCGGGCGCACGCCGGACTTCACGCCCGCCGACATGACGCCGTACATCAGCGAGCTCGGCAGCGCGCTGCCGCCCGCGGCTGCACGGACGCGGGTCGCGGCCTCCGTCTCCTCCATCTGAGTCCGGACGCACCAGGGGGCCCCGTCGCCGGGGCCCCCTGGGCAATTCCTCATAGACCGCCGGAGCGGTCCAGGTCTAGTGGTGTCCGAGGGACAGCAGACCCGTCAGCGTCTCGACGAGGTCGTGCAGCTGACCCGCACCGTCGGCCAGAGACGGCAGCGGCAGTCCGCCGTCGCCTGAGACGTCCGGCAGAGCCGGGAGTCCGGTCGTGCCGTTCTGGAAATTGGCCGGCGGCAGGAACAGGCAGGCGCCGATCAGGTTGTCGATCGGCAGTGCGAGCACTGCGCCGGGGCAATCGCCACCGGTCTGATTGCTGGCGTTCGCCGCGTTCTCACCGGCGAACAGGCACAGCAGCGCGCCGGTTCCCTTGGCGAGATCCTCGAGCAGCACGAGGGCTGCCGTGGAGCACGGTCCAGCCGCCGGGGGCGGCACGACCACGACCGGCTTGCACGTATGCGTCGCCGGGTCGCGCGTCTCACCCTCGTCGCATGGATCGACGCACATGCCGTTCGCGCCCTCGGGCACCTGGCCGTGCTTGCAGTTGTCATCGTCCTCGTCGTCGTTGTCTTCGCAGCGGCCGTGGCTCTTGGTCGTGCCTTCGGGACACCTGTTGTTGCAGTTGCCCGGACCACGATTCTCGCCCTGATGACCGCTCGTGTTGCAGTCCCTCTTGCCGCTCGACTTCTTGGACGACTTCTTCGAAGACTTCTTCGACGAGCTGCTGCTGGATCCCGACTTCCCGGATCCCGATGCAGCCATCGCCCCTGTCGCAGCGAGACTCAACACCGCTGCGATTGCAAACACCAACAGAAAACCCCTGCGCATTACCGCGCCTCCTTGATCGGTTCGCGCACATTTTCAGACAGAAATCCGGAGCAACAGGGTTTGGAGCAAAACTAACCCAGTTCTGACGCCCGCCGGGGCGGTCGCTACGCTCCGACGCCGTGGAATACCCGGTCGAGACCTTCACCCCCGACGAGCAGGCGCGCCTGGCGCCCCATGTCTCCAACCTCGACCGCCCCGTCTTTGCGCTGCTGAACCTGCCCGAGACCGTCAAGGGCGCGCTGTTTGCCCGGTACTCCCGTTATCCCGGGACGCTGCGGCGGATGTTCCTGGACGAGTTCGCAGGATCGTTGCCGGAAACCGCAGCCGGCTACGACAACGAGGAAGGCGCGCGGGCGGCAGATCTCTACGAGCGCATCTTCGTCGGCTACGGCGACGACTCCGTCGCCCAGCTCGGCGGCGCGCACATCGCCTGCGAGTGGGTCTCCAATGTCCTGACGAAGATCTTGCAGCGCCCGCGCCTGGGCGCCTACCTCGAGCAGTCCACGCGCTACATCGCCTACGACGCACCGATCGAGGGCAGCTCGCGCTACCGCTACTACCGCGATCCCGAGCTCGGACCCGCGTACGAGGCGGCGATGGACGAGATCTTCGACGTCTACGCGGCGGCGCTGCCGCGCGTGCGCGCGTGGGCCGCCGAGCGCTATCCCGCCGCGCCGGGCGAGTCCGAGGGCGCACACGCGCGTGCGGTCCGGGCCAAGGCGCTGGACCTCCTGCGCGGGCTGCTGCCCGCGGCGTCGCTGTCACACATGGGGATCTTCGCAACGGGCCAGACCTACGAACAGCTCATCCTGCACCTGCTCGCCCATCCCCTGCCCGAGGCCCGGCACGCGGGAGGGATGATCCTCGAGGCCGCCCAGGCGGTGATGCCGAGCTTCGTCTCGCGCGTGGAGCGCCCGGAGCGCGGCGGCGAGTGGGTCGCCTACCTGCGCCGGCGCGAGCTGGCGGCCGAGCGCTGGGCCGGACGCCTGGGCCTGGACAGGGCTCCCGGCGACGACGGCGCCGGCGGCCCGTCGGTGCGCCTGACCCACCACGACGGCGACGAGGACCTCATGCTCGCCGCGCTGCTCTTCGAGGCGACCGCGGTGGACGAGCGCAGCACGCGCGCCGCCCTGACGCAGCTGTCGGAGGCCGAGCGCGGCGCGCTGGTGGCCGACCTCGTCGGCGAGCGCGCCAACCGCCGCCACCGCCCCGGCCGCGGCCTGGAGTCGCTGCGCTACCGCTTTGAGATCGTCAGCGACTACGGCGCCTTCCGCGACCTGCAGCGCCATCGCATGCTCACGTGCCAGTGGCAGGCGCTGACGCCCGACCTCGGCGCCGGCGTGCCCGAGGAGGTCGACGAGGCCGGGGTGGGCGAGGACTTCCGCCGCGCGCTCGACGTCTCGCGGGCCGCCTACGAGCGCCTGCTGGCCGCGGGCCACGACCGCCGCGCGGCGATGTACGCCCTCTGCCTCGGCTACCGGCTGCGCTACGTCCTGGATCTCAACGCCCGCGAGGCGATGCAGCTCATCGAGCTGCGCTCGGGCCGCGAGGGCCATCCGGCCTACCGCGCGGTCGCCCACGCGATGCACGAGCGCATCGCCTCGGTGCACCCCGCCGTGGCGGCCGCGATGACGCACGTGGACCGCGAGACCGAGCCGCGCCTGGAGCGGATCGTCTCCGAGCTGCGCACACAGGCCAAGCTCGATGCGCGCGCGCCGTCGCCGACCTAGGAGTCCGCCGGGAAGGTCGCGTCGCGCCGGCGCCGCGCGACCGTCCGACGGGCTCCAAGAGCGGACTGCCGTCGATGGTAGGGTCCGCCATCGGGACACATCCGCGCCATTTCCGTGGACGGGACGAGACAGGGAGACCGATGATGGAGCAGGGCGAGCGCGCTGAACGCGCACGCAAGCTGGGCAGCCTTGCCCTGCGCAGCGAGCGGGACGGCGAGACGCACGTGCTCGAGCTCATCGGCGAACTCGACCTCGACGGCGCACCGCGCCTGGAGGAGGAGCTCCGGCGCGTGGAGGCCGGCGACGCCGCCGCGATCATCGTCGATCTGGGCGCCCTGGAGTTCATCGACTCGACCGGCATCCGGCTGCTGCTGATGGCCGCCGAGCGCTGCCAGACCAACGGCCGCCTGACGCTCCTGAAGGGCCCGCGCCAGGTTCACCGCGTCTTTGAGATCACCGATCTCGTCGACCGGTTGCCGTTCGCCGACCTGTAGCAGCCCCGGCGCCTACTCCTCGTCGGCGCGCTCGGCGACGCGCGACTCGAGCTGCGCCATGACCCCGGGGTCGCGCAGCGTCGTGACGTCGCCGAGCTCGCGGCCCTCGGCGATGTCGCGCAGCAGGCGGCGCATGATCTTGCCCGAGCGCGTCTTGGGCAGGTCGTCGGCCCAGATGATCCGCTTGGGGCGCGCGAGCTTGCCGATCTTGCGCGCGACGTGCTCGCGCAGCTCGCCGACGAGTGCGTCGTCGCCCTCCAGCGAGCCCTCGAGCGTCACGAAGGCGCAGACCGACTGCCCGGAGTCCTCGTCGGCCTGGCCGATCACGGCCGCCTCGGCGACCTTCGCGTGCGACACGATCGCCGACTCGATCTCGGCCGTCGACATGCGGTGCCCGGAGACGTTGAGCACGTCGTCGACGCGCCCGATGACCCAGAAGTAGTCGTCCTCGTCCTGGCGCGATGCGTCGCCGACGAAGTACGTCTGCGGGCCGAACTTCTCGAAGTACGTCGAGACGTAGCGGTCGTCGTCGCCGTAGAGCGTGCGCAGCATCCCGGGCCAGGGCCGGCGCAGCGTCAGCAGTCCCTGCGTGTCGCGCGGGACCTCCTCGCCGTCCTCGTCGACGACCGCGGCCTCGACGCCGGGGAACGGGGTCGTCGCCGATCCGGGCTTGGTGTGCGTGATCCCCGGCAGCGGCGAGATCATGATGTTGCCGGTCTCCGTCTGCCACCAGGTGTCGACGATCGGGCAGCGCTCGCCGCCGATGACGTGGTGATACCAGACCCAGGCCTTCGGATTGATCGGCTCGCCGACGGTCCCGAGCAGCCGCAGGGCGGAGAGGTCGTGGCGGCCGGGGTACTCCTCGCCCCACTTCATGCACGCGCGGATCGCCGTCGGCGCGGTGTAGAAGATCGTGACGCCGTAGCGCTCGCACAGCGCCCACCAGATGTCCTTGTCGGGGTAGTCGGGCGCGCCCTCGTACATGACCGACGTCGCGCCGTTGCACAGCGGTCCGTAGACGATGTAGGAGTGCCCGGTGACCCAGCCGACGTCGGCCGAGCAGAAGTAGACGTCCTCCTCGGGCTTGAGGTCGAAGACGTACTTGTGCGTGCAGGCCACGCCGGTGAGGTAGCCGCCGGTCGTGTGCAGGATCCCCTTGGGCTTCGCGGTCGAGCCGGATGAGTACAGGATGTAGAGCGGGTGCTCGGCTTCGAGCTCCTCGGGCGCGCACTCGGCCTCGGCGGCCTCCATGATCTCGTCGTAGAACACGTCGCCCTCGCCCATCGGGCATTCGATCCCGGTATGGCGCACGACGATCGTCGTCTGCACGGGTATCCCGACCTCGTCGACGGCCTCCTTGATCGGCGCGGTCTTCCCCTTGCGGCGCGCGCCGTCGACGGTGATGAGCGCCTTGGCCTCGGAGACCTCCATGCGCTCCTTGACGGACTCCGGCGAGAACCCGCCGAAGACGACGTTGTGGGGCGCGCCGATGCGCGCGCAGGCGAGCATCGCCACGACGACCTCGGGGATCATCGGCAGGAAGATCCCGACGACGTCGCCCTTGCCGACGCCCTGGTCGCGCAGCGCGTTGGCGAAGCGCTGCACGTCGGCGAGCAGCTCGGCGTAGGTGATCGTCCGCTCCTCGCCCTCCTCGCCGTGCCAGTGGAAGGCGACGCGATCGCCGCGGCCGGCCTCGACGTGGCGGTCCAGGCAGTTCTGCGACGCGTTCAGCGTGCCGTCCGAGAACCACTTGTAGAAGGGCGGGTCGGACTCGTCGAGGCTCTCCTGCGGCTCCTTGATCCACTGCAGGGCGCGCGCCTGCTCCGCCCACCATGCGAGCGGGTCGGCGGCTGCCCGCTCGTAGACCTCGGGATCGTTGAGCAGCGCGTCGCGGGCGAACTCCTCGGGCGGCGGGAAGGTCTGCACCTCCAGCAGCTCCTCGAGCCGACGGGCGAGCTTCTCGTGCGTGGAAGCGTCGACGCTCATGTTCCCTTGCTCCTCTCTCGCAGCTCGATGCGGCGGATCTTCCCGGTCAGGGTCTTGGGCAGGTCGTCGACGAACTCGACGATGCGGGGGTAGGCGTAGGCCGACAGGTGCTCGCGGACGAAGGCGCTGATGTCCTTGGCGAGCTCGTCGCTGGACTCGTGGCCGCCGGCGAGCACGACGAAGGCCTTGACGACGTTGCCGCGACGCTCGTCGGGCCATGCGACCGCGGCGGCCTCGGCGACGGCGGGATGCTCGAGGCACGCCGATTCGACCTCGAACGGGCCGATCCGGTAGCCGGCGGAGATGATCACGTCGTCGGCGCGGCCCTCGTACCAGATGTAGCCGTCCTCGTCCTGGGAGGCGGCGTCCTTCGTGTGAAACCACTCGCCGCCGAACGTCTCCTCGCCGGCCTCGGGGTTGTTCCAGTACCCGAGCGGATAGTGCGGGTTGGTGCGCGCGCGCAGGCAGATCTCGCCGCGCTCGCCCTGCGCGACGGGCTTGTCGTCCTCGTCGAGGATCTGCACGTCCCAGCCCGGCATCGGCTTGCCCATCGAGCCCTCGCGCACGTCCATGAAGGGAAAGTTGCCGCAGAGCGGATAGGACTCGCTGAGGCCGTAGTAGTCCAGGACGGTCACGCCGTACTGCTCCCGAAACCAGCGGATCGCCTCCGGGTTCAGCGGCTCGCCGGCCGAGCAGACGATGCGGAAGCTCTGCGGGTAGCGGGTGCCCGCGTCGCCGATGCCCATCATCGAGCGGATCGCCGTCGGCGTCGCGAAGACGTTGGAGGCCTCGTGGCGCGAGAGGAAGTCCAGCTGGCCGTGGGCGTCGAAGCCGCCCTTGCGCTGCAGGACGAGCTGGACGGCGCCGAAGCGCCAGGGGCCGATCAGCGGGCAGATCCCGGCCGCCCAGGCCCACTCGCCCATGCCGTGGAAGCGCTCGCCGTCCTGGACGTCGTGGCAGTAGACGAACTCCTCGTGGGCGAGGATGTAGCGGTGGGCGTGCAGGATGCCCTTTGCGAGGCCCGTCGTGCCCGAGGTGTAGTAGAGCTGGGCCGGATCGTCGGCCGCCGTGTCGACGGGCTCGAAGTCCGTGTCGCCGCCGTCGAGTCCGCCGGGCTCGAGCTCGACGATCTCCGTGAGTCCCTCCACGCGCGAACGGTTGGCGCCGTTCGTCACGACGACGCGCGCCTGCGAGTCGGTGAGCCGGTGGCGGATGCCGTCGTCGCCGTAGAGGATCGACATGGACAGCAGGATCGCGCCGGTCTTCCACGTCCCGAGGAACGCGGCGGCGGTCTCGGGCGTCGCGGGCAGCAGCATCGCCACCCGGTCGCCCTGTTGCACGCCGCGCTCGACGAGCATCCGGGCGAAGCGGTTGGACATGTCCTGCAGCTCGCCCCACATGACCTCACGGACCGCCCCGTCGGGGTCCTCGTGGATCATCGCGAGCTTGTCGCGGGGGTGCTTGTCGCAGACGTCGGCGGCGATGTTGTAGCGCTCGGGCACCTGCCACGAGTGCGCGGCACACGCTTCCTCGTAGGTCATGGGGCGCACGCTAGCGCGCTGCGTGGCGTCCGTCGAAGCCGAGGGCACTCATCCGGATCACCGGAGTACCCGTATGAGCAGTCGACACATCCGCCAGGACGGAGGGAGACACCATGCTCGACGACGAGACCACGCCCGACGAGGCACCCGAAGACCCCGCAGCCGCTGCGCGCGCGGCGATCCTCGCTGCGATGGACGGCAGCACGCTGGCCGAGGCCGAGGCCGAGGCCGCAGCCGAGGAGGAGTAGGGCGCGCCGCGCTCGCGCCTAGCGGCGCTTGCGCTTGCGCTTCTTCGACGAGGAGTGCGCCCGGCGCTCGGGCGCCTCGGGCGCCGGGATCTCCGGCGGCTCGGGGCGCTTCCTGCGCGGCTTGGAGGACGACGTTCCCGCCTCCTCCTTGCGGGCGGCCCGCGACTCGCGGATCTCCTGCTGGGTCGGCCAGGGCTGCGGCGCGCCCGTCACCCACGCCGGCGGCAGCCCCGGCGGCCAGTACCCGAGGAAGAGCGCGCCGAGCGCGGCGAGCCAGAAGGCCTGCACGATCGGCAGGGACGCGCCCAGCGGGATGATGAACAGCCCGCCGACGATGATCCCCAGCACGCCCATGAAGCGCGTGAGCAGCCCGACGCGCATGGCGTTCAGCGCGATGAGGATGAACGCGCCGCCGAGTGCGAACACCCCGAGCTGGCGCAGGATCCCCGCGGCGAGCGCGGTCGGCGGCAGCAGCGCGTCGCGCGCCTCCGCGGCGGTCGGCGTCGCGTCGCCCGCAAGCTTGTGCGACTCGACGATGACGCTGATCGCGAGCGTCAGCTCGGCGACGCCGACGAGCACCGCGCCCGCGACCGCCAGCACGACGGCCGCCTTCGGAAGCTCCGGGCGGCGAGCCTTCGTCGAGCGGTACAGGTGCGTGAGCGTGTAGCCCATCGCCGCGGCCGCGAGGGCGAGCAGGATCGAGACGGCGATGATCGCCGCCGCGTTCTCGTCGTAGAAGAGGGCCTGGCGGACCTTGAGCCCGATCGCCGGCGGATCGGCGGCCAGCCGCTCGCGCAGCGCGTCGATGACGGGCACCGTCGGCTTGTCGCTGTAGACGATCGCCGCGATGGCGCCGCTGCCGATCGTGAGGGCGCCGGCGGCGATCCCGGCGACCCCGGCCTGCCTGCGCCGTCGGGCCTCGTCGGCGAGCGTCTCGTCGGCGGTGGCGGCCACGGCGCAAGTGTATGTTGCGGTCGTGGAGATCCGAGACGTCATGACGGAGAGCGTCGTGACCGCCCAGCCCTCGGCGAGTGTCCGCGAGGTCGCGGAGCTCATGCGCGAGCGCAACGTCGGCTCAGTCGTGCTGGTCGGCGAGGACGGGCTGCTCGCCGGCTTCGTGACCGACCGCGATCTGGCGCTCGGCGCGCTCACCGACGGCCGCGACAGCGCCGACGGCGTCGCGGCGCACAGCTCGTCGCCGGTCGTCACCGCCGAGCCGGGCATGAACGTCGAGGAGGCCGCGGAGATCATGGTGCGCCACGGGATCCGCCGCCTGCCGATCATCGACGGCGGGCGCCTGACCGGGATCGTCACGCTCGACGATCTCGCCGTGCGCACCGGCGACCTCGAGCTCGCCCACCACATGACCACGCAGATCACGCGCGCGGCGCTTCCGGGCTTCTACTTCCACGACCGCGGCGGGTGACCGCAGCGCAGTCCGCCGGGCGCTCGTGCCCGGCGTGCGGCAGCCACGCGCTCGTCCCCTGGCGCTTCGTCCCGGGCTCGGACCCGGCGCTCTCCGGCGACTACGAGCTCGCCCGCTGCGCGTCGTGCGGGACCGCGGTGACGCTCGCACCGGCGCCCCCCGACGCGCACGAGGCCGGCGCCTACGGCGGCGGTGCCCCGCGGGGCTCGGGCCTCGCGGCGCCGATCCTGCGGGGGTTCACGCGCCGTCGGCTCGGCCTGCTGGCGCACGCGGGCGCGCGGCCGCCCGGGCGCCTGCTGGACATCGGCGCCGGCCGCGGCCGCTTCGTCGCGCAGGCGCGCGCCGCGGGCTGGGACGCCCACGGGATCGAGCCCTCGCAGCGCGGCGTCGACGGAGCGCGGGCGATCGGGGTCGAGCTCGAGCGGGCGGGCATCGACGACGCCGGCGTGCCGGCGGGCTCGCTGGACGCCGCGACGCTCTGGCACGTCCTCGAGCATCTCGACGACCCCGGTCGGGCGCTCGCGCGGATCGCCGGCTGGCTGCGCCCAGGCGGGCTGCTGCTCGTCGGCGTCCCGAACCTCGGCAGCGTCCAGGCCCGTGCAGGCGGCGCGCGCTGGTATCACCTCGACGTCCCGCGCCATCGCACGCATTTCACGGTCGGCGGCCTGCAGGCGCTGCTGCGCTCATGCGGCCTGGAGCCGGTGTCGACGCACCACATGCTGATGGAGCACAACCCCTTCGGGCTCTGGCAGTCGCTCGTCAGCCGCGCGACCCGCACGCCCTCATGGCTCTACCACGCCCTGAAGCGCAACGCCCCCCTGCGCAGCCGCGACGCCGTCGTGACCGCGATGGCGCTGCCGCTGGCGCCCGTGGCGGTCGTGGCGGAGGTGGCGTTCGGGCTGGCGCGCCGGGGCGGGACGGTGGCGGTGGTGGCGCGCCGGGCGTAGGGGGCGGCACCGTCCCACCCTGCTGTCGTCCCACGACAGCGATCCGGGACGGTGAGCGCCGCCGGACTCCGTCGCGGCGTGGCCCGCGCGCCGGGACCGGCTGCCGGTTGGTCCTGCCCCGCGCTACGCGAGCGCCAGGGCCGCCGCAACGACGTCGCCGTCGTGCGCCCGGACAGCTCCCGGCACGAGCGCCGCCGCGGCATCCGCGGCGTCGGCGACGTACGACGGCGACCCGGGACCCGTCAGGAGCGCGACGGGGACACCCACGGCCCGCAGCTCGCGCCGCGCCGGCGACCAGCTCGAACCGCCCGCGTAGTCGGCGAAGAAGCCGCGCTCCCACTGCGCCACGCGCGCGGTGTCGGCGCCCGCCCCGAGCCACGCGCGGATCGCGGCAGCGCGGCCGCCCGCGCGCAGGGCCTCCTCGAGCAGCAGCCGCTGCGCGGCGAGCGCCTCGGTCGCCGCGGGCACGAACGCGAACAGGGGCAGGTCGGCGAGCACGGCACCCGCCACCAGCGCGGGCCGCCGCACCAGGAGCTCGAGCGCCACAAGCGCGCCGAAACCCTCGCCCACGAGCACTGCCGGCGCGGCATCCAGGCCCGCGAGCAGCGCCGCGGCATCCTCGGCCTGCTCCTGCACGGTCGTCGCGACATAGACCTCCGGCGCGCCGCTGGCGCCGTAGCCGCGACGGTCGTACGCGATCGCGCGAAACCCCCCGCGGGCGAGCTCGTCCAGGCGCGCGGACCAGGACTGCGCGTCGGACGCCTGCGCGTGGATGGCGAGCAGCGCCCGCCCGCTTCCGCGCTCGACGTAGTGCAGTGCGACGCCCGCGCCCTCGATCTCCGGCATCCGCCGAGGCTACTGCGGCCGCTCGCTACGATGGCTTCATGGAAGGCTTCGGAGGACTCTTCGGCGACCCCGAGGAGCTGCAGCGCAAGATGGCGGAGTTCGCCGAGCAGATGCAGGCTCAGCAGGGCCTCGTCTGGGCCGACAACGCGATCAAGCTCGCGGTCGAGATGACCGTCGCGGCGATCAACCGCGTGAACATCCAGGGAACCGTCGAGCAACAGGCCGAGCAGATCCGCGCCGTCATGGCCACGGTCTTCCCCGACGCCGTCGCGCTCGTGCGCGAGGCGCGCAGCGGGCTGCAGTAGCCCGCTTTCAGACGTCAGGCCTCCTGCGTCGCGGCAGCGGCCTTCTCCGCGTCGCGCTCGGCCTGCCCGAGGCGGATCGCCTCCTTGAAGGAGCGGATCCGGAAGATCACCACGAGCGCGACGAAGCCGACCGCGAGCGTCGTGATGGCGATGACGATCTGCTGGCCGACCGAGTACGCCGCGACCGTCGCCCCGGTCGCGCTGCCGGCGAAGACCTTGACGAGCAGCGCCTGCTGCACGCCCGCGCCACCCGGTGTGAACGGTACGACCGCCGCAACCGCGTTGACGCCGAGCACGAGCAGGACGTTGCGCACCGAGCCGCCGACGTTGAAGGCCTCCAGCAGCATCCAGAACGCGAAGAAGCGAAAGCACCAGCCGGCGAGCTGGACGGCGAAGACCTCGCGCACGTAGCGGCGGCGGTCCTGCAGGATCGTCAGGCCCTGGCGCACGCGCGCCCAGAACGCCTTCACCCGCTGCGACAGGACGGCGAACGCCACGAGGGCGGCCACGGCGAGGAACGTCAGCACGAACAGCGTGAAGCGCGGATGGCCGGCGAAGAACGAGAGGTCGAACGCGTTGAGCTTCGCGAAGTCGGGCGGTTTCGGGAAGACGCCCTGGCTGAACGCGAACGCGAGGATGAAGACCGCCATCACCGCGTCGAAGATCGCCTCGACGCAGATCGCCGCGCCGACCGCCGGATAGGTCGAGTTCGGGATGGACTGCTTGACGAGGAAGAGCTTGATGACGTCCCCGCCACGCGCCGGGATGACGTTGTTGAAGCCGTAGGCCGCGATGTACGCGCCCCAGACCCGCCGGAAGGCGATCCGCTCGGTCGGGTACGCGGCCTGCAGCGTGTGGAAGAACGCGCGCGCGCGCAGCGTCAGGTACAGGACGAACGCGACCGCGCCGATCGCGAGCGGACCCCAGCCCACGCGCGAGAGGCTGTCGAAGAACGAGCCGATGGCATCGAAGAACGATCCGATGGAGGCCTGGACGAGCACTCGGTCCAAGACTACGTGTGCTCACAGATCCGCTCGCTGCTGCCGATAGCAGCAGCACGATGTCCGCGCTCGCCGCCCTCCCGACCCGCTCTCCGCGGATCATGCCCCTCGCCCGCATGGGCGACGAGGGCCTCGCCGCCCGCGCCGCGGACGGCGACACCGCCGCCTTCAGCGCGCTCTGCGAGCGCTACCACGCCCCCCTGCTGGGCTATTGCCGCTCGATCCTCCTCAACGACGACGACGCCAACGACGCCACCCAGGCCGCGCTCGAGAACGCCCTGCGCGCGCTGCCGCGGCGCGAGCCCGGGCGCCCGCTGCGCCCGTGGCTGTACCGGATCGCCCACAACGAGTCGATCAACATCGTCCGCCGCCGCGGCGCGACGACCGAGCTGACCGAGCTCGACGAGCCGTCGGTCCCGGGTCCCGAGGTCGATTCCGAGCACCGTGTCCGCCTCGCCCAGCTCGTCGACGACCTGCGCGGCCTGCCCGAGCGCCAGCGCGGCGCGCTCGTCATGCGCGAGCTCAGCGGCCTGAGCTACGACGAGATCGCCCTCGCGCTCGGCGTCTCCAACGAGGCCGCCCGCCGCGCCGTCTTCGATGCCCGCAATGCGCTGCACGAGGCCGTCGACGGCCGCGCGACCGACTGCGTCAACGTCCGCCACTGCATCTCCGACGGCGATCGCCGCAGCCTGCGCGGGCGCCGCATCCGCGCCCACCTGCGCTCATGCGACGACTGCTCCTCCTACCAGCGGGCGATCCACGCGCGCTCGGCCGACCTGCACCTCCTCGGCCCCTGGCTGTCCGGCGGCCTGTTCGCGAGCATGCTCGGCGGCGGCGCCGGCGGCGGCGCGCTGCTGGCGGCCGGCGGCGGTGGCGCGGCGACGGTCACCGTCGCGAGCTGGAGCAGCATGCCGGTGCTCCTGAAGGGCCTCACGGTCGCGGCCGTCGTGGCGACGACCGGCGGCGCGGCGGCGGAGATCAAGCACGTCGCCAAGCCCGCCTCCCCCGCGCCGAAGTCCCAGGCCGCCCGGCCGGCCGCGGTCGCGTCGACCTCGCCGACCGCGATCGCGACCATCGCCAGGACCGTGCGCGCCTCGTCCTCCTCCAAGTCCACGTCGCAGCGGTCGCGCGCCGCGGTGCGCTCGATCCGCGGCAGGGCGAGCTCGCGCAGCGTCACCGGCGTCGCGGTCGTGCAGCGCGAGCCGGTCGCCACCCCGCAGCCCCCCGTCGCGGCGCCGGCCCCGGCGCCGTCCGCACAACAGGCGCCGGCTGCCGCGCCCGCAGCCAAGAAGACGCCGTCGCAGACCGTCGAGCAGAAGCTCACCGGTCTTCGCCAGCAGGTCCTGGACGCCGTGGCCGACGCCCAGGCGATCGCAGCCGGCGGGACCGCAGGTGCGATCGATCTCGCGACAAAGACCCTCGAGGACACGCTCGGCGCGCTGCGCCCGACGATCGACCGCGTCCTCGCGTCGATCGGGCTCAAGCTCCCCGAATCGGCCTCGACACCGGTCGCGCCGGTGACGACGCCCGCCACGAGCAGCCCCGCGCCTGCGCTGCCGAGCATCGTGCTGGCGCCGGTCCAGCAGATCCTCGGCGGGGTCGACTCCCTGCTCGGCAAGCTGCTGCATCGCACCTCCGGCTGACCGTCGCCGGGCGACCGCTCGAAGAGCGCCAACGCGCCAACTCGGAGAGATTTCCGAAGTACCCCATCACAAGCGCCCGGCGCGGACGTGGTACACGCAGTCAGATCACGAAAAGGCAACCCCGTCGCGAGGCGGGCGCGCAAAACCAGGGGCCTCTCGCAGGCCGCCCAGTTGCCGAAGGGGGCATCAATGTCGCACCACCGCCGTACCGTCGCCACCATGGCGACCCTCGCCGCGCTCGTGGCCGTTCCCGCCACGGCGTCGGCCAAGTCGCACGACTCCGCCGCGTCTCCGAGCGCCGCGGTCCAGGTTCACGTCAAGAAGGCCGAGAGCGCCGTGAAGCGCCTCAAGCGCGCCGTCAAGGCCGGCAAGGGCAGCGTCGTCAAGAAGGAGCTCAAGACCGCTCGTTCGCAGACCGCCGCGGCCGCCCGCGTCGCACGCAAGATGGCCTACTCCGCCTCGTCGGACCCGCAGGAGGTTGCGGCCACGCAGTCGCTCGCGCTCGCCGGCACGCAGTACGACACGCTCATCGAGGCGATCACCGCCCTGGTCGACGAGATCAGCGGCCAGGCCCAGGCGCTCATCGCCCAGGCGATCTCCCCGAGCATCGCCGGCAAGCAGAACATCATCTCGATGCTGACCGACATGCTCACCAAGGTGCCGGCCGAGGTCCAGCCGGTCCTCGCGTCGCTCATCACCGCGCTCTCGGTCGGCGACGCGACCGAGGTCACGAACCTCGATCAGGCCATCACGGGCGGCGGCCTGCCCGCGAACATCAGCGCGATCGTCTCGTCGTGCCTCGCCATGGCGACGGACGCCATCGAGTCGGCGTTCAGCATGATCCAGGGCTTCCTCCCGATGCTCCCCGCGGTCGTCCAGGGTCCGCTCAGCACGATCCTCGACATGGTCAGCTCGACCGTCGGCACGATCATCCCGAGCGTCCTCGGCACGGTCACGGGCCTCATCGACTCGGTCCTGGGCTCGCTGCCCTTCGTCGGCGGCACCTCCGCGACCGGCGGCCTCGGCGGCCTGCTCGGCGGCCTGCTCGGCGGCGGCACCACCAGCGCCGGCTCGATCGGCGGCATCGGCACCATGATCACGAACCTGCTCGGCGGCCTGTTCGGCGGCGGCTCGGCTCCGGCCGGCGGCACGACGACTCCGGCGGCCGGCGGCATCGGCGGCATCCTCAACAGCGTCACCGGCATGATCAGCAACCTGCTGGGCGGCCTGCTCGGCGGCGTGGTCCCCTCCACATAAGCCACAACGGGGGGCCTTCGGGCAACTCGATGCGCTCCGTCACGGTGAAGCCGTGGCGGGCGTAGAAGTCGACGTTGCTTTCCTTGGAGCACTCGAGGTAGGCCCCCATCGACTCCGAATCGCAGCGCTGAAGGACCGGATCCAGCAGGGCGGAGCCAATGCCTCCGCCCTGCTGCTTCGGTTCTGTTCCCAGAACCGACAGGTAGTAGTGCGGGGCCGCCGGGTGGCGGCGCTCGATCTCCCGGACCGCGGCCGTCGAGCGCACGATCCGCGGCAGCAGCACCGGGAGCATCGGCAGGAGCATCAGCGATTGGCGCAGGTCCTCGCGCCAGCGCCCGGGCAGCGTCCACAGCGCCGCCCCCTGGAGATCGGGCGTCGTGTAGATGAGCTCCTGGCCGGCGAGCTGGCGCATGCGGATGCCGAAGAAGCGCTGGGCGTGGCGCATCCGCCGCGCGGCATCGGGATAGAACCAGGCGGTCACCGGGTCGTCGAAGAACGCGCGGGCGAGAACCGCGGCAAGCCGGCCGAAGTCGTCGGCGCGCGCGGAACGCACGCTCACGGGCGTGCTGATGACCATCGTCTCGGAGTGTAGGAGACCGTCAGTCCAGCAGCTCGAGCGCACGCTCGATCGGGCGCGCCAGCAGCGCGCGGTCGCCGCGCACGACGATCGGTCGCTGCAGGAGCCTGGGGTGCGCGACCATCGCCGCGATCAGCTCGTCGTCGCTCGCGCCGGCCCCGTCGAGCAGGCCCAGCTCGGCGACGAGCGTCTCGCGGGTGCGCAGGAGGTCGCGCGGGCCGAGCTCGGCCTTCGCGAGCAGCTCGCGGATCTCGCGCTCCGTGAGACCGACGCGGTGGTAGTCGATGCCGTCGTACTCGACGCCGCGCCCGGCGAGCAGCGTCGCCAGGTTGCGGCACGTGGAGCAGGTCGGCACCTCGTAGATGGTGATGTCAGCCATCGTCGGTAGTTAACCCGCTGTTGCTCCGCGATGGGATGCCGATGATGCTCCCGGCCGCGCGGCTCACCCAGCTGACCAGGCCAGCTCGTGGGTACGCCGTTGAGATCTACTACACTGTGACGCAGATTTCTTAGTCAGGCACTTCGGAAGGAGACCCACCTCAATGGGCAAGACAATCGGCATCGACCTGGGAACCACCAACTCCTGCATGGCTGTGCTGGAGGGTGGCGAGCCCACCGTCATCGAAAACTCCGAGGGCGGCCGCACGACCCCCTCGGTCGTCGCCTTCGCGCAGTCCGGCGAGCGCCTCGTCGGCACCGTCGCCAAGCGCCAGGCGGTCACGAACCCGCAGAACACCATCTCCTCGATCAAGCGCTTCATGGGCCGCAAGGAGGCCGAGGTGCGCGAGGAGGAGTCGATCGTGCCCTACAAGGTCGTCTCGGGCCCCAACGGCGATGCGCGCGTCGACGCCGGCGGCAAGCAGCACACCCCGCCGGAGATCAGCGCGATGATCCTCCAGAAGCTCAAGGCCGACGCCGAGGCCTATCTCGGCGACACCGTCGACAGCGCCGTCATCACCGTCCCGGCGTACTTCAACGACGATCAGCGCCAGGCGACCAAGGACGCCGGCAAGGTCGCGGGCCTCGACGTCAAGCGCATCATCAACGAGCCGACGGCCGCCTCGCTGGCCTACGGCCTCGGCGAGATGACCGACCAGACGATCCTCGTCTTCGACCTCGGCGGCGGCACGTTCGACGTGTCCGTGCTCGAGATCGGCGACGGCGTCTTCGAGGTCAAGTCGACCGCCGGTGACAACCACCTCGGCGGCGACAACTTCGACAAGGCGCTCGTCGACTGGCTCGCGAGCGAGTTCAAGAAGAGCCAGGGCATCGACCTCAAGAACGACCCGATGGCCCTCCAGCGCCTCTACGAGGCCGCCGAGAAGGCGAAGATCGAGCTGTCGACCGCGCAGGAGTCGCAGATCAACCTGCCGTTCATCACGGCCGACACCTCCGGTCCCAAGCACCTCGACGTGCGCCTCACCCGCGCCAAGCTCAACGAGCTGACCGCCGACCTGCTCGACCGCGTCGTGGCCCCGGTGCGCCAGGCGCTCGACGACGCCAAGGACAAGGGCGCCGCGAAGATCGACCACGTCGTCCTCGTCGGCGGCATGACCCGCATGCCCGCCGTCCAGGAGAAGGTCAAGGAGCTCACGGGCAAGGAGCCCCACCGCGGCGTCAACCCCGACGAGGTCGTCGCCATCGGCGCCGCGATCCAGGCGGGCGTGCTCGCCGGCGACGTCAAGGACGTCCTGCTGCTCGACGTGACGCCGCTGACGCTGGGCATCGAGACCAAGGGCGGCGTCATGACGAAGCTCATCGAGCGCAACACGACGATCCCGACCCGCAAGGGCGAGGTCTTCTCCACCGCCGAGGACAACCAGCCCTCGGTCGAGATCCACGTCCTGCAGGGCGAGCGCGAGATGGCGAACTACAACAAGTCGCTGGGCAAGTTCCAGTTGACCGGCATCCCGCCGGCGCCGCGCGGCATCCCGCAGATCGAGGTCGCCTTCGACATCGACGCCAACGGCATCCTCAACGTGTCCGCGAAGGACCTGGGCACGGGCAAGGAGCAGAAGATCGAGATCAAGTCGGGCTCCGGCCTGTCGGACGACGAGATCAAGCGGATGATCTCCGACGCCGAGTCGCACGCCGACGACGACAAGCGCCTGCGCGAGCTCGCCGAGGCGCGCAACGGCGCCGAGAACGCCGCCTACCAGGCCGAGCGTCAGCTCAAGGACCTCGAGGAGAACGTCGACGAGGCGTCCAAGACCGAGATCGAGGGGCTGATCAAGGACCTGCGCGAGTCGCTGGAGTCCGAGGACACCGACGAGCTCAAGCGCAAGACCGACGCGCTGCAGACCTCGTTTCACAAGGTGTCCGAGGCGATGTACGAGAAGGCGCGCGCCGCCGGCGAGCCGTCTGCGAACGGCGCCTCTGACGGCGCGGGGCCCGAGGCGTCATCCGACGACGAGGACGTCGTCGACGCCGAGGTCGTCGAGGAAGACACCACGAGCAACCCCCGCTAGCCCGTGGCCGCCGAGGAGCACCCCACAGAGCAGCAGGCGCCGGGCGCGAGCCCGGCGCCGTCTGCGCCCGTGTCCGAGGACGCGGCCGAGGCGGTCGCCGAGGCTCCGGTGCCACCGGATGAGGTCGCGGCCGAGGCCGAGGCCGAGCCGACGCTCGAGCCGCAGCTCGGCGAGGCCGAGCTGCGCGAGCGCGCCCGCAAGGCCGACGAGTACCTCGGCCTCGCACAGCGCACGCAGGCGGACTTCGAGAACTACCGCAAGCGGATGGCACGCGACCTGCGCGCCGCCGAGGCGCGCGGGATGGGCCGCCTGGCCCGGGAGTTGCTGCCGGCGCTCGACAACCTCGAGCGGGCGGTCGCGGCGCTCGAGGCGGCCGACGAGGAGCACACCATGACCGACGGCATCCGCCTCGTCACGACGGAGCTGGCGGCGGCCCTCGGCCGCAGCGGCATCGAGGGCTACGCCGCCAAGGGCGAGCGCTTCGACCCCGTCTGCCACGAGGCCGTGGCGCAGCACAGGATCGAGGGCGCCGAGGCGGGCACGATCGTCGAGGTGCTGCAGCCGGGCTACCGCCTGCACGACTCGATCCTGCGTCCCGCCCGGGTCATCGTCGCCGGTTAGGAGCAGCGCGATGGCCCAAGACCACTACAAGGTGCTCGGCGTCGAGAAGAAGGCGTCGGCCGCCGACATCAAGAAGGCGTACCGCAAGCTCGCGCGCCAGTACCACCCCGACAAGAACCCGGGCGATGCGAAGGCCGAGTCGCGCTTCAAGGAGATCTCGCTCGCCCACGACGTCCTCGGCGACCCCGAGAAGCGCAAGGAGTACGACCGCGCGCTCGCCAACCCGTTCTCGAGCGCCGGGCGCGGCGGGGGTGCGCCCGGCCAGCCGGGCTTCGACGCGGGCGGCTTCGGCGACATCCTCTCCGACCTCTTCGGGCAGGCCACACGCGGCCGCACGGGGGGCGCGGGGTCCGCGCGCACGCGGGCCGAGCGCGGGCGTGACCTCGAGGCCGAGATCTCGATCAACTTCGATCAGGCGATCAACGGCGCGCAGGTGCCGATCTCGGTGCCGACCTACGAGCGCTGCGCCACCTGCGGCGGAACAGGCGCCAAGCCGGGCACCTCGCCCGTCGTGTGCCCGCGCTGCCAGGGGCGCGGGATCGAGTCCGAGGGCCAGGGCCTGTTCTCGATCTCCCAGCCGTGCTCGCGCTGCGGTGGCGCCGGGACCGTCATCGAGGAGCCGTGCCCGACCTGCAAGGGCGCCGGGCGCAACCGCACCGTCAAGCGCTATCGCGTCAACGTCCCCGCGGGCGTGAAGGAGGGCAGCCGCATCCGGCTGGCCGGCAAGGGCGAGCCGGGGCGCAACGGCGGCCCGGACGGCGACCTCTTCGTCGTCACCCGCGTGCAGGATTCGCCGGTGTTCGCGCGCAAGGGCGAGCACGTCGAGGTCGAGGTCCCGCTGACGATCCCCGAGGCGCTGCGCGGCGCCGAGATCGAGGTCCCGACGCTCGATGGGCGCAAGACGCTGCGGGTGCCCGCCGGCACGCGCCCGGGCAGCGTCCAGCGCCTGCGCGGCGAGGGGCCCAAGCGCCTTGGCAAGACCGGACGCGGCGACATCCACTACAAGTTCGTCCTGGACCTCCCCGACAAGCTGACCGACGAGCAGGAGGCGGCGGTCGACGACCTCGCGAAGGTCTTCAACGGCAATCCACGCGCGAGGTTGTTCTCGACATGAGCGTCCGACGCCGGACCACCACCCGTATCGAGGTCTCCCACGATCGCGGCGTGTTCATGATCTCGGTCGCCGCCGAGCTCGCCGACATGCACCCCCAGACGCTGCGCATGTACGAGCAGCGCGGGCTGATCGAGCCCAAGCGCTCGCCCAAGGGCACGCGCCTGTACTCCTACGAGGACGTCGAGAAGCTGCGCCGCATCCAGCAGATGACGGCCGAGCTCGGGCTGAACCTCGCCGGCGTCGAGAAGGTCCTCGAGCTCGAGGAGCAGCTCGAGCGCACGCGGCGGCGCGTGGTCGGGCTCGAGCGTCGCCGCGACGAGCTGCAGGCCGAGATCCAGGCGCTCGAGGGGCGGCGCGAGCAGGTGCGCCAGGACATCGTGCGCTACGAGCAGACGGGCTCGGCGCTCGTGCGCGTGAAGGACGTTCAGCCCTTCACGATCCCGATCGACCGCCGCTGAGGCGCGCCAGCGTCTGCTGCGGCCGGCCGACGGCCTGGCGCCAGGTGATCCGCAGCACGCGGTAGCCGTGCGCCTCGAGGATGGCCTGCTTGTCGGCGTCGTCCTGACGGGTGAGCGGGTCGGAGTGCCAGCGCCGGCTGTCGCATTCGACCGCGAGGCGCTCGTCGCGCCAGAGCATGTCGGGGTAGATGGTGCGGCCGTCCAGGCGCAGGCGCGGGTTGATCTCCGGCCGCGGGATGCCGGCCCGGTCGATGAGGTCCAGGACGAGGTCCTCGTGGTCGCTGCGCGTCGGCGCCGGGCCGTCGGCGATGGCGGCCCGGAGGCGTGCCGCGCCCCGGTGGCGCGGATAGCGCTCCAGGACGCCGAGCAGCTGACGGACGTTGACGTGCTGCTCGGCCTGCGCCTGGCGCGCGGCGCGGCGCAGAGCCGCGGGGCGCATCGTCGCCGCGAGGTCCAGGATCGTGCGTGCCGGGCTCGTGACGCGGATGCCGTCGCGGGTCCAGACGTCCTCGCGCTCGAGCCGGCTTCGGTGCACGCGGATCCCGTCGATCCGGCGGCCGCCCGCGCGCGGCACCGTGACCTCGGGGTCGCGGCCGTCCCACGTGAGGAGTGCCAGATGCGCCGCCGCCGCGTGGTGGGTGAGCGTCGTGCCGGCGCCGCAGGCGCGAACCGCGGCGACGAAGGAGGCGGTCCGCGTGAGCGCGTCGTGGCCCACGGCGTAGACGCCGCGGTACACGCGGTGCAGGTTGCCGCGGCGCACGCGCACGGTCACCGCATCGCTGTCGAGCCCGCACGCCGCGAGCTGCCGCGTCGTGACAATCCCGTGCTGCCGCGCGGCGAGCCGTGCGACCTTCACATCAGGTCGATCGGCGCCTTTCGCGGGCTGAGACCGCGAAACGCGCCAATCGGGCTCGGACATGTGGCGGATCGTCGCGCCGTCCGCGTGGCGGGACCACACGCGTCTGCAACACCTCTGCGTGGGAACGCGCGCGAAACCTTGAGGAAGCAGATCTAAGTCGGCTACACTTAGATCCATGCAAGCTGACAGGTTCACCCTCAAGACCCAGGAGGCCCTGCAGTCGGCGCTTTCCCTCGCTCCTGAGCAGCGCCACGCGCAGGTCACCCCACTTCACCTTCTCGCTGTCCTCCTCGACCAGGAGGGCGGTCTCGTCGTCCCCGTCCTCGGAAAGATCGGCGTCTCCACCGACGCCCTTCGCGCCGACGTCGCCAACGCCCTGGCACAGCTCCCCACGCTGTCCAGCGCCGCCGAGCCCACCACCGCGCCCGAGCTGCTCGCGATCCTGCGCGCGGCCGAGCGCGAGATGCGCGACCTCAAGGACGACTACGTCTCCGTCGAGCACCTGCTGCTCGCGCTCGCCGACGACGAGGGCCTCGCCGGCCGCTCGCTGAAGGCCCACGGCGCGACGCGTGACCGCGTCCTGCAGGCGCTGGCCGAGGTGCGCGGCTCACACCGCGTCACCGACCAGACGCCCGAGGAGAAGATGCAGGCGCTGGAGAAGTATGGCCGCGACCTCACCGAGGCCGCCCGCGACGGCGATCTCGATCCGGTCATCGGCCGCGACGACGAGATCCGCCGCGTCATCCAGGTCCTCAGCCGCCGCACGAAGAACAACCCGGTCCTCATCGGCGAGCCCGGCGTCGGCAAGACCGCGATCGTCGAGGGCCTCGCACAGCGGATCGTCAACGGCGACGTGCCCGAGTCGCTGCGCGACCGCCGCGTCATCTCGCTCGACATCGGCGCGCTGCTTGCCGGCTCGAAGTACCGCGGCGAGTTCGAGGAGCGCCTGAAGGCGGTCCTCAAGGAGGTCTCCGACGAGCGCGGCCAGGTCGTGCTGTTCCTCGACGAGCTGCACACGATCGTCGGCGCCGGCGCCGCCGAGGGCGCCGTCGACGCGGCGAACCTCCTCAAGCCGATGCTCGCCCGCGGCGAGCTGCGTGCCGTCGGCGCGACGACGCTCGACGAGTACCGCAAGCACATCGAGAAGGACGCCGCGCTCGAGCGCCGCTTCCAGCCCGTGCTCGTCGACGAGCCCTCCGTGGAGGACACGATCGCGATCCTGCGCGGCCTGAAGGAGCGCTACGAGGTCCACCACGGCGTCCGCATCCAGGACGCCGCGACGATCGCCGCCGCGACGCTCAGCCACCGCTACATCGCCGACCGCTTCCTGCCCGACAAGGCGATCGACCTCATCGACGAGGCCGCCTCGCGGCTGCGCATCGAGATCGACTCGATGCCCGAGGAGATCGACGAGCTCGAGCGCCGCGCGATGCAGCTGGAGATCGAGCTCACCTCGCTCGCCAAGGAGTCCGACGACGCGTCCGCCGCCCGCCGCGAGGCGCTCGAGCGCGAGCTCGCCGAGCTGCGCGAGCGCAGCTCGGGCATGAAGGCCTCCTGGCAGGCGGAGAAGGCGAAGATCACGGCCGTCAGCGACCTCAAGGAGCGCCTCGACAGCGCCCGTCACGATGCCGAGCGCGCCGAGCGCGAGGCCAACCTGCAGCGCGCCGCCGAGCTGCGCTACGGCGAGATCCCCGAGCTCGAGCGCGAGCTCGCCGAGGCCGAGCAGCGCTCAGACGCCGACGAGGGCTTCCTCAAGGAGGAGGTCACCCCCGAGGACATCGCGGAGGTCGTCGCGCGCTGGACGCACATTCCCGTGAGCCGGATGCTCGAGGGCGAGGTCTCCAAGCTCATCCACATGGAGGACCGCCTGCACCAGCGCGTCGTCGGCCAGGACGATGCCGTCAACGCGGTCGCGTCTGCGCTGCGGCGCTCGCGCGCGGGGCTGTCGGATCCCGCGCGCCCGATCGGCACGTTCTTGTTCCTCGGCCCGACCGGCGTCGGCAAGACCGAGCTCGCACGCGCGCTGGCGGAGTTCATGTTCGACACGCAGGAGGCGATGATCCGCCTCGACATGTCGGAGTACATGGAGAAGCACTCCGTGTCGCGACTCGTGGGCGCGCCTCCCGGCTACGTCGGCTACGACGAGGGCGGCCAGCTGACCGAGGCGGTCCGCCGCCGGCCCTACGGCGTCGTCCTGCTCGACGAGGTCGAGAAGGCGCACCCGGATGTCTTCAACGCGCTGCTGCAGGTCATGGACGACGGGCGCCTGACCGACGGCCAGGGCCGCACGGTGAGCTTCAAGAACGTCGTGCTGATCATGACCTCCAACATCCCCGGCGGACGTGAGGGCGCGGAGCTGCACTTCCGCCCGGAGTTCATCAACCGCCTGGACGACATCGTCGAGTTCGACGCGCTCGATCGCTCGCAGATCGGCCAGATCGTGACCCTGCAGGCGCAGCTCGTCATCGACCGGCTGGCCGAGCGCGGGATCGCGCTGGAGCTCACGCCCGAAGCACGCGAGCTGATCGGCGACCTCGGCTACGACCCCGTGTACGGCGCCCGGCCGCTGAAGCGCGTCATCCAGAAGCGCCTCGTGGATCCGCTCGCGCTGGCGCTGCTGCAGGGCGATTTCGCCGAGGGCGACACGGTGCTCGTGAGTGCCGCCGACCGCGAGCTCGTGCTCGTCAGGGCGCCGGTCGTCGAGGACGTCGTGGCGTAGATCACCCCGGCCCCGCCAGATCCCACACGGGCGCCTCCCCCGGCCCCGGCTCGTACACGCAGAAGGTCCCCGTGCGGATCTCCGTGCCGAGGCGGTGGCCGAGCGCCGGGTCGTGCTCGGAGATGCGCTTGAGGACCGTCCGGATCGAGCGCGTGACGTTCACCCGCGCGCGCTCGGCGTCCGAGCCGGTCCTGCGGTCGCGCCCGCCGATGCCGACCGCGCCGGCGAGCTCGCGCGCGACGAAGGCGAGCTCCTCGCGCGCACGGACGGCGCGCTCGGGGTCGTTGAAGGACTCGGCCTCGTCGATCTCCTCCTGGAGCTCCTCGACGCGCAGCCGGTAGGCGGCCTTGGCCTGCGTGTCGAGCACGGGCCCGGCGTCGCCCGCTCCGCGAGCACGGACCTCGACCCCCGCCGCGATCGCGACCGCCGGCGCGGCGCCGCGCGTCCGGTGGCCCGCCACGAGGTCGAGCGCGTGAAACTCCACGTGCGGTGCGGCGAGCAGCCGCGCCACATGCGTCAGGCCCTTCGCGTCGCGCAGCTGGATCTCCCGGCCGGGCGCGCCGATCGTCCAGATGTCGCCGCGGCGAAAGAAGGCCCACGGCGCAAGGACGGCCGCCGCGCCGCCCGCGCGCGTCGCGCCCGCTGCCTCGGCCCGTGTCGCGCTCGGCTGCAGCCCGCCGCGCTCCAGGCGCTGTGCATCGGCAAGCGACTCGCCGCGCAGCTCGCGCGCACGGGCGGCCGAGGCCGGATCGCCCGCGCGCTCGAGCACCGCGACGAGCTCGAGCCGGATCGCTGCCACCATCGGCGCGGCGCCCCAGCGGCGTGCCGTCGCCATCGCGCGCTCGAAGTGCGCCGCCGCGGCGTCTGCGCGGCCGGCGGTCGCCGCGGCGATCCCGGCGTAGCGCGCGACCGGCCCGAGGCAGATCGCCGCGCGGCCCGCGATCACCGCCCCTTCGGCATAGGGCTCCAGCAGCTCGCCGATGCGGCCCGCGCGCTGCGCGTCGCCCAGGAGCGAGCCCGCGCGGGCGAGCAGGGCGAGGGTCGGCAGCCACTCGCCGTCGCGCGGGATCTCGGCCAGCCCGCCGGCGCAGAGCGCCTCGAACGATCGGCGCGCGTCCTCGGTGTGCCCGAGCATCGCTGCGGCGAACGTCGACGCCGCCCGCCAGACCGGCGCTGCGGGGTAGCGGCGCCCGAACTCGGCGAGGCTCTGCTGGACCTCCTCCAAGCGCCCCTGCTCCAGGCGCAGCCCGAGCAGCTGGACGGCGTAGAGCTGCGCGGCGTTCTGCGGCTGCGTCCCGCGGCCGACCTCGAAGGCCTCGCTCGCGGAGCGCTCGGCGTCGTGCAGACGGCCCTCGAGCAGCGCGCGAGAGGCCTGAAAGAGCGGGACGTACCAGAGATGCAGCGGGTCGCGCAGCTCGCGCGCGAGGCGCCCGTGCACGGCGAGCTCCATGTCGGCGGCAACCATGTCGCCGAGCTCCATGAGGCTGATCGCGCGCCAGACGTGCCCGCGCAGGATGAGCTCACGGTCGCGCACCTCCTCGCCGAGCGCGACGACATCGGTCGCGAGCTGCAGGCGCCGGCGCGAGTTCTCGGGCCCCCAGAGCGTGAGAAAGCGCGCGCTGAGCGTCGACGCCAGCGTGGACGGGTCGCCGAGGCGGCGCGCCATCTCGACGGCCTGCTCGGCGAGCTCGACGCGCTCGACGGCGCGGTCGGAGAAGTACAGCTCGGTGGCCAGGCGGCCGAGGACGCGCGCCAGCAGCCGTCCGTCCTGCTTGCCGAGCTGCCCGCGGGCCTCGCGCAGCATCGTCACGAGCACCTCGTCGACGCGACCGAACTCGAAGCCGCCCATCCCGGCGCCATAGCCCAGCGCCGCCCGCGCAAGGCGCTCGGGGGACTCCAGGCGGCGGGCGAGCCCGGCGGCCCGCAGGAAGGTGTCGCGCGCCGGCGCGGTCGCGCCCGCGCGGCTCTGGGCGTTGCCGAGCGCGAGCAGCAGATCGCAGCGGCGCGGGACGTCGGCGCGCTCCTGCAGCCCGTAGGCCTGCAGCGCGCGCTCGAAGTGGTCGGAGGCCTCCTCGTAGGCGACGAGCGTCATCGCGCGCTCGCCCGCGCGCACCGAGTAGTCGATCGCCTTGGCCAGCTCGCCCGCCGTCGCCGCGATGAAGAAGTGGTGCGCGAGCTCGGCGACGTGCGGCGCGGGATCGGCGGCGTAGAGCTCCTCGAGCGCCTGGCCGACCGCGAGGTGCAGCAGGCCGCGGCGCTGGGGGCCGAGATCGTCGTAGAGCGTCTCGCGGATGAGGCCGTGGGAGAAGGCGTACGCGCCGAGCGTCCCGGCGCGCTCGACGACGACGCCGCTGCCGACGGCCTCGCCGAGCGCGAGGTCGAGCTCGGCCGCGTCGAGCTCGCACACGCGGCGCAGCGTGTCGAGGCGGAACTCGCGGCCGATCACGGCCGCCGTGAGCAGCAGCATGCGCGCGCGGTCGGGCAGGGGGTCGAGGCGGTGGCGGATCGTCTCGCGCACGCCGTCGGGGATGCGGACGTTCGCGGCCTGAACGGCGTCGTCGAGGCCTCCCTCGGCGCTCAGCAGGCGCACCACCTCGTCGATGAAGAACGGGTTGCCCTCGGTCGCGTGGTGGATCGCGCGAACGACCCGATCGGGCGCGCGCCGGCCCGCGACGCGGGCGACGACCTCGGCGACGTCGCGCTCGCGCAGGCCGCGCAGGGGCAGGCGCCGGCCGTGGCGGATGATCTCGCCGAGCGAGCCGGCGAGCTGCGGGTCCAGCCGCGCCTCGGCCTCGCGGTAGGTGCCGATGACGAGGATCGGCGTGTCGCGCAGGTGGACGGCGAGGAAGCCGAGCAGCAGCAGCGACGGATGGTCGGCGCCATGGAGGTCGTCGAGCACGAGGACGAGTGGGCCCTGCTGGGCCGCCGCCCGCAGCAGCGACGTGATCGCGTCGAAGAGCTGAAAGCGGGCGGCGTCGGAGTCCGGGGCCTCGGCGCCCACCGGGGCCGGGCGGTCGGCGGCGATGCCCGGGATGAGGCGCGTCAGGCGCCCGGCCGCCTCGGGTCCGAGCGCGTGCAGCGCGGGGCCGATGTCGCGCTCGCCCGCCAGGCGCTGCACGATCCGCAACCAGGGCCAGTACGCGGGCGCGCCACCGCCGTCCCAGGCGCGTCCCCAGAGGACGCTCGCGCCACGCGCGAGCGCCTCGGCGCCGATCGCGTCGGCGAGCGCGGTCTTGCCGACGCCGGGATCGCCGGCGACCATGAAGAGGCCGCCGCGGCCCGCGAGGGCGCCGTCGAGTCCGTGCCGCAGCTCGTTGAGCTCGCGTTCACGCCCGACAAGAGAGCCCACGGCGCCCGTCACACGCCGAGTTTAAGCCCGGCGCGGCCTAGCGTCTGCGCGTGAAGACCTCGACGGGCTTGCGGACCCAGGGCGTCGTGCGCCTGCTCGTCGCGCGCTCGTAGCGCTTGACGGTGTCGAACTGCAGGATCCAGGTGCCGCGCGCGGGCGCGAACGGGAACAGCCGGCGCTTCTTCGTGGCGCGGATGACGCCGCAGGTGCCGCGCGCGGTGCCGAGGCGGATCGTGCGCTGGACCCTGCCGGTGGACTTGCGTACGTAGTGCAGGTAGACCGAGGCCTGCGGGCGGGAGAGCCCGAAGCCCGCAACGCTGAAGCGCACGCGCAGGCGGATCGGGTCGCCCGTCGAGGGCGCGAAGTCGGCGAAGACCTTCGTGGCGCGGTAGCGCGTGCTCGCGGTGTTGACCTGGTCGGTGGCGCTGAGCGTGTAGACCGCCTCGCGCTCGCCGCCTGGCAGCTCGGGGGTGGGGAACTTGCGCTGGAACGTGCCGTTGGCGTCGGCCTGGGCGGTGCCCAGCGGCGCGCCGTCCAGGGCGACGTTGACCGTCGCCAGCGGCGCGTAGCCCGTGCCGTTGAGGACGACCTCCTGGGTCTCCTGGTAGCAGCGCGTGTCGGTCGAGAGGCTCGCTGCCGAGGCGGCGGATGGCGTGACGAGCCCGGTGGCGAGCGCGAGAACGAGTGCCGGTCGCCGGAGGATCATGCTTTCGAAGGTAGCGGATCGTCGCTCGCCGCTGCGCGCGTATCGGATACAACGCCTGAGCAAGCCACGCACCGACCGCCGGGAGGCGCCATGCCGACGTACCTCATGCTCTCGACCCTGACGTCCGAAGGCGTGCAGACGGTCAAGAACAACCCGCATCGCATCAAGGAGGTCAACAACGAGGTGCAGCAGCTCGGCGCCTCCGTCAAGGCGCAGTGGGGCACGCTAGGGCGCTTTGACTTCGTGAGCATCGTCGAGGCGCCCGACGAGGCGACGATGGCGCGCGTGTCCCTGGAGCTCAGCTCGCGCGGGACCGCGCACTACGAGACGCTGCCGGCGATCCCGATCGACGACTTCATCGCGGCGATCTGATTTGGCGGTTCCGGGGAGCTCGCGGGTCCCCCCGCGCGTGCTGGTCGTGGGCGCGGGCGGGCGCGAGCATGCGCTGGTTCGCGTCCTGAAGCGCTCCGCGGCGGGGCCGCAGATCGTCTGCGCGCCCGGCAACCCGGGGATCGCGGGGGACGGGGTCGAGATCCTCGACGTCGCGGTCGACGACATCGCCGGGCTCGTGACAGTGGCCGAGGGCTGTGACCTCGTGGTGGTCGGGCCCGAGGCGCCGCTGGTGGCCGGGCTCGTGGACGCGCTCGGCGAGCGCGGGATCCCCGCGTTCGGGCCGAGCGCCGCGGCGGCGCAGCTCGAGGGCTCCAAGACGTTCGCCAAGGAGGTCATGGAGGCGGCCGGCGTACCGACCGCCGCCTGGAGCGCGGTCGACGACGTCGAGGCGGGAATGGCGGCGATCTCGGCGTATCCCGTCGTGCTGAAGTTCGACGGGCTGGCGGCGGGCAAGGGCGTGGTGATCGCCGCCGATGAGCCCCAGGCGCGGACGACGCTCGAGGATTTCCTCGTCGCGCGCCGCTTCGGTCCGGGGCAGGTCGTGGTCGAGGAGTGCCTCCTCGGCGAGGAGCTGTCGCTGCTGGCGCTGTGCGACGGCGAGCGGGCGGTGCCGATGGCGCCGGCGCAGGACTACAAGCGGATCTTCGAGGGCGACGAGGGGCCGAACACGGGCGGTATGGGGTCGTACTCGCCGGTGGCGGGGGTGGACACGGCGCGCGTGCACGAGATCGCGGCGATCGTCCACCAGCCGATCGTGGACCTGCTGCGCGAGCGCGGGACCCCGTTTCACGGCGTGCTCTACGCCGGGATCATGCTGACTGCCGAAGGGCCCAAGGTGCTCGAGTACAACGTGCGCTTCGGCGACCCGGAGACGCAGGCGGTCCTGCCGCGGATGCGCTCGGATGCCCTGGAGCTGCTGCGCGCCGCGGCGGTTCCGGGTGGGTTGAAGGGCGTGGAGCTGCGAGTTCGACGACGGCTGGGCGGTGACCGTCGTGCTCGCGAGCGCGGGGTACCCGGAGAGCTTCTCCAGCGGCGACGTGATCCGCGGTCTGGAGCAGGTCGATCCGGCGATCGAGGTCACGCATGCGGGCACCGCGCGGCGCGAGGACGGCGCGCTCGTGACCGCCGGCGGGCGCGTGCTGAGCGTCACGGCTCTGGCAGCCACCCCGCGGGCGGCCCGCGACGCCGCATATGCTGCTGCCGACCAGATCGACTTCGCAGGCCGTCAGCTTCGCGCCGACATCGCCCTGCGCGCCGTGGAGAGGATGGGCGGATGACCGAGCAGGCCGAGCCGGCCACCGAACTGGAGCTGGCCGTCGAGTTGGACGAGATCGGAATCGACGCACCGCGCGTCGGGATCATCATGGGCTCCAAGAGCGACATGGACGTCATGGACGGCGCCGCGAGCGTCCTGCGCGACGCGGGCGTGCATCACGAGGTGCGCGTCATGTCCGCCCACCGCGAGCCCGAGCTCGTGGCGGAGTACTGCTCCAACGCGCGCCTCCGCGGGCTGAGGGTGATCATCGCCGGCGCCGGGCTCTCCGCCGCGCTGCCCGGGGTCGCCGCGGCGCACACCGACCTGCCCGTCATCGGGGTTCCGCTGTCGAGCCGGCTGTCGGCGATGGGCGGGCTGGACGCGATCCTGTCGGTCGTCCAGATGCCGCCGGGCGTGCCGGTGGCGTCCGTGGGCCTCGACAACGCGAAGAACGCGGGGCACCTGGCGCTGCGGATCCTGCGCGCGTGATCGCCCGCTACACCCGCCCGGCGATCGGGGCGCTGTGGACCGACGAGGCGCGAATGGACGCATGGCGGCGCGTCGAGGTTGCCGCCTGCGAGGAGATGGACGGGCCGACGGAGCCCGAGCTCGAGGCGATTCGCGCCGCGACGTTCACGGTCGAGGCGGTGCAGGAGCGCGAGGCGATCACCGACCACGACGTCGCCGCCTTCGTCGACGTCCTCAGCGCCTCCGCGGGCGATGCCGGCCGCTGGATCCACTTCGGCCTGACCTCCAGCGACGTCCTCGACACCGCCGGTGCGCTGCAGCTGCGCGCGGCCGGCGAGATCGTGCTCGCGGGCGCGCGGGAGCTCGTGGCCGCGCTGGCCGAGCGCGCGCGCGAGCACGTCGACACGGTCTGCGTCGGCCGCACCCACGGCGTGCACGCCGAGCCGACGACCTTCGGCGTCAAGCTCGCGGGTTTCGCGATGGAGGCCCAGCGCAACGTCGAGCGCCTGGAGCGGGCGTTCGCGCAGGTGTCCGTCGGCGCGATCTCCGGCGCTGTCGGCACCTACTCGGTGACCTCGCCTTCCTTCGAGGAGCGCGTGCTGGCGCGGCTGGGTCTCGAGCGCGAGCCGGTCTCGACGCAGGTGGTCGCCCGCGACCGCCACGCCGAGCTGCTGCAGGCGATCGCACTCGCCGGGGCCGGGCTCGAGCGGTTGGCGACGGAGATCCGCCACCTGCAGCGCACGGAGGTGCGCGAGGTCGAGGAGCCCTTTCGCACCGGCAGGCAGAAGGGCTCGAGCGCCATGCCCCACAAGCGCAACCCGATCACGACCGAGCGCATCACGGGCCTGGCACGGGTCCTGCGCGGCAACGCGAGCGCCGCCGTCGAGAACGTCGCGCTGTGGCATGAGCGCGACATCTCCCACTCCGGCGCGGAGCGCGTGATCGTCCCGGACTCGACGATCCTGCTCGACTACCTCCAGCACCTCGCGATCCGCGTCGTGCGCGGCATGGTGGTCCACGAGGACCGGATGCTCGAGAACCTCGGGCTGACGTACGGGGCGCTGTTCAGCCAGCGGGTCCTGCTCGCGCTCGTGGGCGCCGGGATGTCGCGCGACGAGGCTTACCGGGTCGTGCAGGAGGCGGCGCAGCGGGCGTGGGACGAGCACGTGCAGCTCCGGGACCTCCTGCAGGCGCGGCCGGAGCTGGAACTGGACCTCGACGCGATCTTCGATCTGCACGATGCCACGCGGTGGGCCGGGGAGATCGTCGGGCGGTTGGACACGCCCTGATCCCCGGGATCAACCGCGCCCGTTGCTAGCCTGCGCCGCGTGACCGATCTCGCCGACCTCCCGCTCCTTGCCACCGGCAAGGTCCGCGAGCTCTACGACCTCGGGGACCGCCTGCTGATGGTCGCCAGCGACCGGATCTCGACCTACGACGTCGTCCATCCGACGCCGATCCCGGACAAGGGCAAGGTCCTCGCCGCGCTCTCGGTCTTCTGGTTCGATCTCACCGGCGACACCGTGCCCAACCACCTCGTCTCGGTGACCGAGGACGTCCCCGACGAGGTTCGCGGCCGGGCCCTGAACGTCATGAAGCTCGACATGCTCCCCGTCGAGTGCGTCGTGCGCGGGTACCTCACCGGCTCGGGCTGGAAGGACTACCAGGCGACCGGCGCCGTGGCGGGCATCGAGCTGCCAGAAGGCCTGCGCGACTCCGAGAAGCTGCCCGAGCCGATCTTCACGCCCTCCACGAAGGCCGACGTCGGCCACGACGAGACGATCGACTTCGATCGCGCCGCCGAGATCGTCGGCGACCGCGCGGTGATGGAGCAGCTGCGCGACCTCTCGATCGCCCTGTACTCGACGGCCGCCGACCACGCGGCCTCGCGCGGCGTCATCCTCGCCGACACGAAGTTCGAGTTCGGACGCGACGCCGACGGCGTCCTCCGCGTCGGCGACGAGGTCCTCACCCCGGACTCCTCGCGCTTCTGGCCCGCCGACACCTACGAGGTCGGGCGCGCGCAGCCGAGCTTCGACAAGCAGTACGTCCGCGACTGGGCCGCCGGCACGGGCTGGGACAAGTCGCCGCCCGCGCCCGCGATCCCCGACGACGTCGTCGCGGGCACGCGCCGGCGCTACATCGAGGCCTACGAGAAGATCACCGGCCAGCCCTTCGACGACTGGCTGCGGCGGGTCGCGCCTTGACCGTCCACGCGCGCGTATTGGTGCGCCCGAAGGCCGGGATCCTCGATCCCCAGGGCGTCGCCGTCGAGCGGGCGCTGCCGGCGCTCGGTTTCGCGGGCGTCGCGAACGTCCACGTCGGCCGGCTCATCGAGCTCGAGATCGAGGACCCGAGCCAGCTCGAGGCGATGTGCGAGAAGCTGCTCGCGAACCCGTTGATCGAGGACTACGAGATCCTCGAAGCCCCGCCCTCGTAACCCGTGAAGTTCGGCGTCATCCGGTTTCCCGGCTCGTGCGACGAGGTCGACGCGGCGCTTGCCTGCGAGCGCGTCCCGGGCGCGAAGGCGCAAATGCTGTGGCACGGCGACGCGGACCTGCGCGGCGTCGACGCCGTCGTCGTCCCGGGCGGCTTCTCCTACGGCGACTACCTGCGCGTCGGCGCGATCGCCCGCTTCTCCCCGGTCATGGAGTCCGTCATCGCGTTCGCCGACGGCGGCGGCCTCGTGCTCGGGATCTGCAACGGCTTTCAGGTCCTGTGCGAGGCGGGGCTGCTGCCCGGCGCGCTGCTGCCCAACCTCGAGCGGCGCTTCATCTGCCGCCAGGTGCACGTCGAGGTCGCGCGGTCCACGATGCCGTTCACCGCCGACTGCGCCGCCGGCGAGGTCCTGTCGATCCCGGTGAAGCACACCACCGGCCGCTTCTACGCGCCGCCGGAGCAGCTGGAGAGCCTCGAGGCACAGGGGCAGGTGCTCCTGAGGTACACCCTGGACGCCAACCCCAACGGCTCCTCCAACGACATCGCCGGCGTGCGCAACGAGCGCGGCAACGTCTTCGGCCTCATGCCCCATCCCGAGCATGCCGTCGATCCGCTCACCGGCTCGATCGACGGCATGAAGATCTTCACCTCGATGGCCCATGCCCACGGTTGAGCAGGCGGTCGCCCTCGGGCTGACGCCGGAGGAGTTCGAGCTCATCCGGGCCGAGCTCGCGCCGCGCGAGCCCAACGAGGTCGAGCTCGCCGTCTTCTCGCTCATGTGGAGCGAGCACTGCGCCTACAAGCACTCCAAGAAGCTCCTGCGCCAGCTGCCCTCGGAGGGTCCGCGGCTGGCGATGGGCCCCGGCGAGAACGCCGGCGCGGTGACGGTCGGCGACGGGTACGTGCTCGCCTTCAAGGTCGAATCGCACAACCATCCGTCGGCGGTCGAGCCGTTTCAGGGCGCGGCGACCGGCGTCGGCGGCATCCTGCGCGACATCTTCGCCATCGGCGCACGCCCGATCGCGGTGCTCGACTCGCTGCGCTTCGGCGAGCCGACGTCGCCGCGCACGCAGTACCTGCTCGACCACGCCGTCGGCGGAATCGGCCACTACGGCAACTCGATCGGCGTGCCGACGATCGGCGGCGAGGTCTACTTCGAGGGACCCTACGAGCAGAACTGCCTCGTCAACGCGATGGCGCTCGGGCTCGCGCGCAGTGACGCGCTCATCCGCAGCGCCGCCACCGGCATCGGCAACGCGCTCGTGCTGTTCGGCGCGTCCACCGGCCGCGACGGGATCGGCGGAGCGTCGGTGCTGGCCTCCGCCGAGCTCGGCGAGGCCGACGCCGACAAGCGCCCGACCGTCCAGGTCGGCGATCCGTTCGCCGAGAAGAAGGTCATGGAGTGCTCGCTGGAGCTGCTCGAGCTCGGGCTGCTCGTGGCGCTGCAGGACCTCGGCGCGGCCGGCCTCTCCTCGTCGAGCGCGGAGATGGCCTCCAAGGGCGAGGTCGGGCTCGACATCGACGTGTCGCTCGTGCCGCTGCGCGAGCCGGGCATGGCGGCCTGGGAGATCATGGTCTCCGAGTCCCAGGAGCGGATGCTCTGCGTCGTCGAGCCCGAGCGCCTCGACGAGGTGCTCGCGGTCTGCGAGAAGTGGGAGGTCGGCGGCACCGCGATCGGCACCGTCACCGACACGCGCGCGCTGCGGGTCTTCGAAGGTGACGAGCTCGTCGGCGACATGCCGGTGCCGGCGCTCGTCGACGACTGCCCCCTCTACGACCTCGCCCCGGAGGCGCCCGGCGAGCAGCTCTACCCCGCGCCGGTGCGGCTGCTCGGCGAGGGCGTGACCGACCCGCGCACGCTGTTGCTCGCGCTGCTCGCCTCCCCGAACATCGCCTCGCGCCTGCCGCTCTTCCAGCAGTACGACTGCATCGTCGGATCGCGCACCGTGCGCCGTCCCGAGCAGGCCGACGCCGCCGTGCTCGCCCTGCCCGGCGGCGGTGCGATCGCGGTGTCGATCGACGGCAACGGCCGCCGGGTCGCCTGCGACCCGTACACGGGCACGATCGAAGCCGTTCTCGAGTGCACGGCGAACCTCGCCTGCGCCGGCGCGGAGCCGCTGGGACTGACGAACTGCCTGAACTTCGGAAATCCCGAGAAGCCGCACATCGCCTGGCAGCTCACGGAGTCGATCCGCGGCCTCGCCGACGCGTGCCGCGCGCTCGACGTGCCCGTCGTCGGCGGGAACGTCTCGCTCTACAACGAGAGCGGCGGCGGCCCGATCTACCCGACGCCGGTCGTCGGCATGGTCGGCGAGCTGCCCGACCCGGCGCGCGCCGGGCGCTCGGGTTTCGCCCGCGAGGGCGACGCGATCGGCTTCGCGGGCGTGTTTCGCCCGCGGCTGGCGGGCTCCGAGCTCGCCAAGCTGCGCGGCGAGGAGCTGGCCACGCAACTCGAGCCGATCGACATCGCGGCCCTGCGCGCGGCGCAGGAGACGATCCGCGACGCCGTCCGCGCCGGAGAGCTGTCCAGCGCCCACGACGTCGCCGAGGGCGGGTTCCTCGTGGCGGTCGCAGAGTCCTGCCTCGCCGGCGGGCTCGGCGCGACGCTTGACCTCGGGCCCGCCGAGGACCTCGAGTCCACCCTGTTCGGCGAGTCGCCGGGCGCGGGCTTCGTCGTGTCCGGAACCCGCGAGGCCCTGGCGCGCCTGGGCGCGAACACCGACCTCGACGTGTTCGGCACCGTCGGCGGCGACGCCCTCGAGGTGACGAGCGGCGACACGCGGATCACCGCCTCGCTCGAGGAGCTGCGCGCCGCGCATGCCGCGCTCGGGCCGCTGTTTGCCTGACGTCAGGTCATTCGATCGTCACCACATCGACCTCCCGCAACCCGCCCCGTGCGCGCACGAGCGGGCCGACCATCGTGATCGCCTGACCAAAGCCGGGCTCATCCTGCCCGAGATCGAGCTTGGCCACAACGAGCCCAAAGCGGGCCATCACGATCACGTGCGGATCGTTCTTGTGGCGCCCACCCAGACGACCCGGCCCTTGACGCGCGCGCAGCCAGCCAGCAGCTTGCGCTCCTTCCGCGGTGGTCGCGTGCGACAGGCGCGGTCCAAGCGGGGGCACTGGGGACGTCACCGAGGTCGAGGCGGGTCGCTGGATTTCCGGCATATGTCTCGACCCGCCCCCGCGACGCGAGAATTGCAGCAAGCGAGAACAGGACCAGCAGCAGCGCTCCGGCGATCCTGACGCGTCGTCGAGACATCGACATCTCACCGTACGCGAACCGCCCTGTGTGAGCGACGGGGCGCCGTCTTGACGAACGAGCTACGGGCGCCCGGCGGGCGTGCGATACAAGCTCAGCGCGCGGGAAGAAGCTCGTCGCGGGCAGGCGCCGCGAGCGACGCAAATCTGCGGGCGACGGGACGACCGTCGCCCCGGGCAGCCATCACGCACAGCGACAGAACCACGACGCACGCCATCGCCCATGCGAGAACGCCAATTGCGAGTAGGGCGAGCATCACTGCGAACTATTCGGCATCTCGCGCCGATTCCTTGAGTTTTCGAGCGCACTGAACGAATCTTTGCAGCGGTGGATCAAGCTGTCGGTCAGCGGGAACAGCTTATGTTGACCAGCCAAAGGTCCAGTGGATCTCTCTCGGCGTGCATCAGGCTGCGCCGAAAGTGCTTTGGCAGCAGCCTCGCGGTGAGCTGCGGCACCGGGCCGCGCGCAAATGACTGACGACTTAGCTCCAGATCCGCGGCGCCCCCAGACGGAGGCGACCGAGGACGAACTCCCGCTGACGCTCGCGCTCATGAGCCCGAGCGTTGGTCACGGACGACTCGCAGCCCACGGATCAGCTGGTCAAAGAGCTCGCGGCACAAAGCCGCCACCGTGATCGCCGTGTCCGCCGAGCGCTCGCGCTCTCCGACGTCTTGGGGTTGGCCGTCGCCACCGTCGTCACCGTTCCGATTGCGTCCGACGATCACCTCCAGCCCGTCGCGCTCGTGCTGTTTCCGGCGATCGTCGGCCTGGCCAAGCTCCTCGGCCTCTACGAGGCCGACGAGCAGCGCATTGGAAAGACGACGGCCGAGGAGATCCCTCGGCTCGGCCAGGTCGCGATGATGCTCATCCTCGGGCTCTGGCTGGCCGACACCTGGTTGATCGGAGGACCTGCGAGCAAGCAGCAGGCGATCGTGATGGGCGTCGTCTTCGTCGTTGTGGCCGGGCTCGCACGCCGCGCGTCGCGGCGCCTGGCCTGTTGGGGGCAAAGCCGGGAGCGCTGCCTCTTCGTCGGCGACCCCGTCTCCTGGACGCGCCTGCTCACCGATTTCACGCGTCATGAGCTCGCCGCCGATCTCGTCGGGCGGGTTTCACCGGAGGATGTGCGCCCGGGGCTCGGAGATCGCAGCTCTGAGCCCGAGGCGCTGCGCGAGATCATCGCGCGGGCACGCGCACACCGGCTCATCATCGGCCCACATGGGCTCAGCAACGCGATGACCTTCGAGGTCATCGAGGCAGCCCGCCGCACCGGCGCCCGCGTCTCGCTCCTGCCGGACATGCTGGAGGTCGTCGGTTCCTCCGTCGACTTCGACGACCTCTATGGAATGACGCTGCTCGGCGTGCGCCATCGACAGTTGAGCCGCTCGTCGCGGGTGCTCAAGCGCAGCTTCGACGTCGTCGGTGCGACGCTGCTGCTGATCGCGTCCGCGCCGCTCATGGCAGCGATCGCCCTCGCGATCCGCCTCGAATCGCCAGGACGGGTGCTCTTCAGACAGCCACGCGTCGGGCGCGACAGCGAGCCGTTCATGATCCTCAAGTTCCGCACGATGATCGACGGAGCCGATGCGCTCAAGCGCGATCTGCGCGGGCGCAACGAAGCAGAGGGCTTGTTCAAGATCCTTGACGATCCGCGGATCACGCGGGTGGGCGGCATTCTGCGGCGTACGTCTCTGGACGAGCTGCCGCAGCTGATCAATGTGCTTCGGGGATCCATGAGCATCGTCGGACCGCGACCGCTCGTGGCCGACGAGGACGGCCACATTCTCGGCGTGCGCCGCGGGCGGCTGCGCCTCACCCCCGGCATGACCGGCCCCTGGCAGATCTCGGGTTCAGCCCGCGTGCCGCTCGAGGACATGATCAAGCTCGACCATCTCTACGTCTCCAACTGGACGCTGTGGAGCGACATCAAGATCATTCTGCGCACGGTCGCCTACGTCCTCGGTCGGAAGGGGATGTAGCGCCGACACGATGCCTCAGCCGCCCCGAACCTCGTGATCGTTGCGCTGTTCTGCCTCCTTGAAGCGCCGGCAGCGCCAGCCGGGGCGGCGCAGGCGGCCCCGGTGGGAGTCGCGCGCTTCGGCGGGGGTCACCGTGTGCCTTGCGGTCGCCGCGTGCAGCCATGGCGCTCAGCGACAGGATGATCACGCACAGGACGATCCAGCACGCCGACGAGGGCGAGTAGCGGCCAGAGGCTCATGCGCCCGGGGGCGACGATGCCGGTCGATCATCCATTGTTCCTCCAGCCTCCGATCAGTGCCACTGATCTTGGAAACGTGCTGCGACGACAGCCGCTCAAACGTACCGCGTCAAGCGGCGTCTGGTACCCATACGTACGTCGAGTGCGCACCGCCGCACAGCTTGGCGGCCGCGCGCGCTACATCCCGCGTCTACGTGCGACGTAAGGGATCGTCCGCAGGATGATCTTCACGTCCGTCCAGAGCGACCAGTTCGCCACATAGACGTAGTCGAGCTTGACCATCTCCGTCAGCGCGACGCGCGAGGAACCGAGGATCTGCCAGTGCCCGGTCATCCCCGGCGTGAGATGCAGGCGGCGTCGGTCCAGGCCGGTGATCCGCGCGTCCTCGTCGATCACCAGCGGGCGTGGGCCCACGAGGCTCATCTCGCCGCGCAGCACATTGAACAACTGCGGCATCTCGTCAAGCGAGGCGCGTCGCAGCCGTCGTCCCACCCGCGTGGCCCGCGGATCGTCGGCCATCTTGAACAGGCCTGCGGCGGCCTGGTTGCGGGCCTCCAGCTGCGCGCGCATCGCGTCAGCGTCGATGACCATGCTGCGGAACTTCCACATCTCGAAGATCCGGCCGTCGCGCCCGACACGGGGCGCGCGGTAGAACACCGGACCACGCGAGTCGCACTTGATCAGCAGCACGATCAGGGCCATCAGCGGCGCGGCGGCGGCGACCAGGACGCTCGCGCCCACCAGATCGAAGGACCGCTTGACGATGCGCGACGACCGCGAGAGGCCGAACCTCCTGACGCCCAGCAGCGTGATGCCGTCGATGTCGTCGGGCTCGATCGCGGTGCCGACGACCTCGAGGATCCGCGGCAGGATGCTCACGCGTGCACCGGTGGCCTTCGCCTGGCGGACGAAGTCGAGCGTCAGCTCGGGCGACGAGTCGGTCGGCTCGATGATCACCCGATGAACGCCGACCTCGTCGATGAGTCGCTGCAGCGCGGCGACGTCGTTCTTCTCGCCGCCGCGCTCGCCGATGGACATCTGGGCGATCACTCGCGCCGGCATCTGGCCGTCCTCGAGCTTCGCGCTGAGCCGACGGCAGGAGGCTTGGCTGCCGACGAACAGACAGCGTTCCTCGGGACTCACGCGCGCGGCCACGCGACGCGCGACGCGCCTGGCCACCAGAGCCACGACGAAGAGCGACGACCACAGAACGAGGATCTGGTCGACCTCCAGCGCCCCCACGATCAGCCGGTCCTGCAGGACCACGATGAGCAGCGTGTAGAGCGTCGCGAGCGCGAACAGCCTCGGCGCCTCGTCCAGGGTGGTCTTGTTGACGACGAGCTCGTCGCGGCCGTACAGGCCGTTACACGCAGACGCAGCGACGACGAGCGGCAACGCGGTGGGCGCAGCCGCCGCCAGCACGTCCCCGTCGCCGGTGCGCAGGCACAACAGGAGCGCCCACGCTGCCGCGAAGACATCGGCGAACGCGAGCAGCATGATGTAGCGAGCCTCGCGGATCCGAACGTTGGCACGCGGCGGTCGCTCCACAACGCCAAGCGAAACCCTGTTCTCTTCATTTGAACGGGCGCGGGACACGGCGATGACGTCAGCGTCGCGCTCAGGAGGTTGTCCCTGACAGCCGCCCGCGGGTACGAGGCCGGGCCTCGTCCTTTCACCCCAAGAGGTCACCGCGGCCAGTGGACCAGCGAGCCGGCACGGACGCAATGGTCATTTTTGTGTAGTCGGATCCTCCGGGTGGGAGATGTCGTCGTGCAGACGGCGCGCGAGCTCGGTGCGATTCTGCGCGCCGGTCGCACGGAGGGCAGCCGACATGTGACGCGCGACCGTCGCGCTCGCGATGCCGAGCTCCGTCCCGATCTGGGCGTTGCTCAGCCCCGATGCGGCGAGCTCGGCAACCTCCCGAACGCGAGGAGTCAGATCGCGGAGCCCTCGCACGCCGCTTTCGGAGCGCCTCGATGTCGGCATACGTGAGCGATCGACCGCGGCGGGGCTCTCCGCAAGGAGCCGTGCCACCTCGGCAAGCTCGCGGTTGCGCTCCCCGAGGCTCGTGGCCAGCACGGCGCGCGAGCGGTGCAGTTCCGCCCGGAGCGTCGGCGTCCCCCACGCGAGCACGCGTTCCTGCACCTCGTCGATGACCGCGTGCGCCTCTCCTGACCGGTTCAGCGTGTCGAGGCTCACGACCATCCCCTCCAGCCACGGCCATCCGGCGAGGTTCTCGACACCCACGCGCCGATGGTGCTCGCGAACGCGGACGAGCGTCTTGAGTGCGACCGCCGGGCGCCGGCGATCCAGGTCCAGCAGGCCGCGCGCGAGCAGCAGCATGACGCCGCCCAGGTCCAGCCGCTCGTCCGCGCTCGGAGCCGCGCCCGATGCGAGCTCGGCCGCTGCCGGCTCGCCGGCCAGCAGATGGGCGCGGATGACGGACGCCGACCCCCAGCTCCGCGCGAGCCCGGCGACGGCGTTGTTGCGCTCAGCGGCGGCGGCCCGGATTCCGACGCAGGCCGCGAGGTCCAGCGGCCCCAGCGAGCAGCGAAGGTGCGCCTCGACCGCGTCCAGGGCCGCCGCGTGATCGTCCATGCCCGCGCCGTGCGCAATCGTGCGCCAGCGCTCCACCTGCTCGAGCGCCTCCTCGAAGCGGTCCAGCCGCACGAGCAGCCACGCGGTTCGGATCCCGCCGACAAGCGCCTCGGGGCTCGGGCCGAGCTCCTGTGTGCGCAGGGTGACGCTCGCGACCTCATCCGCGAGCGTGCGATCGGCATTGGCCGTCGAGAGCAGTCCCGCGGCGGCGGCCCACACGCGCGTCCCGAACTCGGTCGCGCGCAGTGCCGGCTCGCGCATCAGCAGCTCGGCGCGCCTGCGTAACCGCCCGAAGACCCACGTGCTGCCCGGGCCGAGCGTGAAGAGCTCGTCTGCCGCCTGCAGCGCGCGCTCGTCCGTCGCCGGCAGGTCGTCGAGCGTGCGCTCGAGCTCGATCACGCGACGGTCGATGTCGATCCCCCGTGCGGCGGCCGCCGGCGACGCCGGCCGCTCGGCCCGCACGCCGCCCGCGGCGAGGACATCCAGCAGCAGGTCGCCGACCGCCCCGGGCGCGAGCATCGCGGAGACGAGCGTCGCAGCGAGTGGCTCCGCGTCGCGCGCCGCCAGCCGCCGCTTCTGCGAGGAGACGCGGGTGAGCAGATCCGCGAGCGCGCTGTGCAGCGATCGCACGCGGTCCTGGAGACGCGGCTCGGCCGGGTCGGTCAGGCACGCGATTGCGATGAGGCGCAGCCGGTCGTCGTCGCGGTCCCAGCCCCGCTGGGAGAGCCACTGCATCACGGCAGCCGGCATCTCGCGGGCGAGTCGCCCCTCGATGTCCTCCACATGATCCTGCGCGGCGACCACGGCGACAAGGTCCTGCAGGGCGTCGAGAGCAGCTTCTGTCGAAGGCGTCAAGGTGCCCTGACCGACCTCGGGCGGGCCCCTTGACGAGTCGATCACCGTCGTAGTAGTAGCCGCCATCAGCCGGCCTGTGCAGATTTCGACCTCCCGATCCGTTCGCCGCCGAACGCCCGGCTATCCTTGGGCAGGTGACGACCCTCGACGAGCGCGAGGGGCCGCGAGACGAGTGCGGCGTGTTCGGGATCCATGCACCCGGCCACGAGGTGTCTCGTCTGGCGTACTTCGCGCTCTACGCACTGCAGCACCGTGGGCAGGAGTCCGCCGGCATCGCCGCCGCGGACGTGGGCGGGCACATCATGACCCTGCGCGACCTGGGCCTCGTCAACCAGGTCTTCGACGAGCAGAAGCTGCGGGCGCTGGGCGGCGACATGGCCGTCGGGCACGTGCGCTACTCGACGACGGGCTCCAACGGCTGGGACAACGCGCAGCCCGTGCACCGCTCCGACCGCCGCGAGCTCGCGCTCGGCCACAACGGCAACCTCATCAACGCCGTCGAGCTGCACTCCGAGCTGCGCGACCGCGGCGTGCGCTTCCGCTCGACCTCGGACTCGGAGATCATCGCGGCGCTGCTGGCCTCCCACGAGGCCGAGCGCATCGAGGACGCCGTCAGCGACGTCCTGCCGCGCCTGCAGGGCGCGTTCTCGACGGTCCTCATGACGAAGGACACGCTCGTCGCCTTCCGCGACCCGGCCGGCCTGCGGCCGATGGTGCTCGGCTGCCTCGAGGGGCACTACTGCGTCGCGAGCGAATCCTGCGCGCTGGACATCATCGGCGCCAAGCTCGTCCGTGACGTCAAGCCCGGCGAGATGATCTGGATCAACGGCGACGGGCGCCTGCAGACGCGTCAGGTCGTCGCGGGGGCGCGCGAGGCGTTCTGCATCTTCGAGTACATCTACTTCGCCCGGCCAGACTCGCGGATGAACGGGGACGTCCTGCAGGCCGCGCGCGGCCGGATGGGCGAGATCCTCGCTCGCGAGGCGCCCGCGCCCGGGGCCGAGCTCGTGATCCCGGTGCCCGATTCCGGCGCACCCGCAGCCCGCGGCTACGCCCGCGCGAGCGGCCTGCCCCAGGACGACGGGCTCATCAAGAACCGCTACGTCGGGCGGACCTTCATCGAGCCCGGCCAGGACCTGCGCAAGCACGGCCTGCGGATGAAGTTCAACCCGTTGCCCGAGATCGTCGGCGGCAAGTCGATCGTGGTCGTCGACGACTCGATCGTCCGCGGCAACACGACGCGCCAGATCGTCCAGATGCTGCGCGACGCCGGCGCGCGCGAGGTGCACATGCGCATCTCCGCGCCGCCGATCATGCATCCCTGCCACTACGGCATCGACATGTCCACGCGCGAGGAGATGATCGCCCACGGCCGGACGGTCGAGGAGATCGCGACCGAGCTCGGCTGCGACTCGCTCGCCTACCTCTCGCTGGAGGGCGTCTACGAGGCCGTGCGCGGCGACCGCAACCGCCACTGCGACGCCTGCTTCAGCGGGCGCTACCCGCTCGCCGGGACCGACGAGGCCAACGGCAAGTATGCGCTCGAGCTCCCGCTCGTGCGCGCCTGACTCGACCGCCGGCGCCCGCCCGCCGCGCTCGGCGCGCTACTTGATCTGGGGGCCGTAGCCCCACTTCGGCATCGCCGACAGGCCGCCGACCTTCTCGGCCTTCTCCATGTCGTCGTTGCGCAGGGTCGTCGGGTACGGCGGGCGCTTCCAGGGGTGCCAGCCGACCGTGCCGTAGTGATGGCGCAGATAGGCGGTGAGGTCGCCGCGATGCTCCGGACAGGCGTAGCGGGCCGGCCCGTAGAGGCCGCGGCCATGCCAGACGAGCCAGCGCTGGGGCATCGCGTCGAGGTACTGGCCCCACACGATCTCGCGGACGGTCGCCTCCAGGCTCATCTGCGTCAGCGGATCGGGCTGCGCGTCGCAGAACTGACAGCGGAAGATGAACCGGACGGACATCCGCGTCTGAGACTACCCCGCCCCCGAAACGCCGGAACGATTTTCGGCTAGAACCCGCCCCAGCGCTGCCGGCGCGTCGACACGTTCCACGCGTGATCGGTGTCCTCGGACCTCAGGCTGGTCGGGTAGGGCGGGCGCTTCCAGGGATGGAAGCCCAGCGTCCCGTAGTGATGGCGCAGGTAGGCGACGAGGTCGCCGCGGTGCTCCGGGCAGGCGTAGCGGGCGGGTCCGTACAGGCCGCGCCCGTGCCAGACGAGCCAGCGCCCGGGCAGCACGTTCTGGTACGCGCCCCAGGTGAACTCGCGCATCGCCTCCTGCAGGCTGAGCTGCGTCAGCGGGTCGGGCTGCGCGTCGCAGAACTGACAGCGGAAGATGAACCGCACCGGCATGGTGAACTGCAGGGTAGCCCGTGCCGGAGCGCAAGCGATGCAACGTTTCTGCGCAGCCCTGCCGCGCCCGCCGGGGCGGTCGCTAAGGTCGGACGCCGTCATGGATCCGCACGCCGCGCTGCGCGAATACTTCGGCTTCGACGCCTTCCGCCCCGGTCAGGAGCAGGCCGTGCGCGCGGCCGCGGGCCCGCCCGCGCGCGACGTGCTCGTCGTCATGCCGACCGGCGCCGGCAAGTCGCTCTGCTACCAGCTTCCCGCGCTCATGCGCGACGACCTCACGCTCGTCGTCTCGCCGCTCGTCTCGCTCATGCGCGACCAGGTCGACGCGCTCGCGGTCGCCGCGCCGGGCCGCGCCGCGCTCGTCAACGCCCAGCAGGACGCCGCGGAGAACCGGCGTGCGCTCGAGCGCGCCGCGTCCGGCGAGCTGCGGCTGCTCTACGTCGCGCCCGAGCGCTTCTCCTCCGCGCCGTTCCTCGAGGCGATGCGCGCCACGAGGATCGGGCTGTTCGTCGTCGACGAGGCGCACTGCGTCTCGCAGTGGGGCCACGACTTCCGCCCCGACTACTTCCGCCTCGCCGACGCCGCGCGCTGGCTGCAGGCGGAGGCGATCATCGCCTCGACCGCGACGGCCACGCCCCAGGTCGCCAACGACATCGCGACCCGCCTGGGGCTGCGCGACCCCGTCCGCGTGTCGACCGGCTTTGACCGCCCGAACCTCTCCTTCGGCGTCGTGCCGTGCGCCTCGACGCAGGCCAAGCACCGCCACATCGCGGCGGCGCTGTCGACGCCCGCCGCGACGCCCGCGATCGTCTACGCGGGCACGCGCGCCGGCGCGGACAAGCTCGCGACGAAGCTGTCGAGCGCCCTCGACGGCGCGGTCGGCGTCTACCACGCCGGACTGGGCCGCGACCAGCGCACCGAGGTCCAGCGGCGCTTCATGGACGGGCGCCTGGACGTCGTCGTCGCGACGAACGCCTTCGGCATGGGGATCGACAAGGCCGACGTGCGCACGGTGTGTCACGAGAGCGTCCCGGGCTCGGTCGAGGCCTATTACCAGGAGGCGGGGCGCGCGGGGCGCGACGGGGCGCCGGCGCGCGCGCTGCTGTTCGCCGAGGGCCGCGACAAGGGCCTGCACGTGTTCTTCATCCAGCGCGGCGAGATCGGCGACGACGCGATCGCGACGATCGCCCGGCGCCTGCAGATGCGCGCGACCGACAACCGCTACGACCTCGGCGCCGACGAGCTTGCGTCGGTGCTCGGCGGCGATCGCGGCGACAGCAACGATCAGGTGCGCGCGGTCATCGGCCACCTCGCGCGCGCGGGCGTGGTCCGTCCCGCGCCGTCGTCACCCGACCGCGTGCGCGGGCGCATCGAGGCGCCGTTCGATGCCCGCGCGCGGGCCGCCTGCCGCAGCTCGGCCGGCGACGCGCAGCGCGCGCGCTGGACGCAGTACCGCACGGTCTGGGCGTTCGTCGAGGGATCGGCCTGCCGGCGCACGACGATCCTGCGCCACTTCGGCGACCCGAGCAGCCCGACACCGGACGCCGGCGTGCCCTGCTGCGACGTCTGCGACCCGACGTGGATCCCGGCGCCGCCTGCGGCTGCGCCGGGACGAGCGCGCAGGCGCGGCGCGCGCGGCGGGGGCGGCGGCCCCGCCCCCACTCCCGGCGACCTCGACGCCGCGATCCTCTCGGTCGTCGAGACCGCCGACCCCGCGGTCGGCCGCACGCGCACCGTCGAGATCCTGCGCGGCGGGCAGTCCAAGGCGCTCGTCAAGAGCGGGCACGACGGCCTGCCGGCCTACGGCACGTTCGACCACCTCACCGCCAAGCAGGTCCTCGGCCGCGTCGACGAGCTGATCGGCGACGGGCGGCTGCGCTCGACCGGCGGCGCGTATCCGAAGCTGCAGTCCGTGCCCGCCGCGCAAGCCGCGTGATGGCAGCCCCGCTGCGCGTGGGCGTGCTCGCCTCGGGCTCGGGAACGAACCTGCAGGCGCTGCTGGACACCGTCCACGGCAAGGAGGCGGTCATCGTCGCCGTGGCATCGGACCGCGCCGACGCGCGCGCCCTGCGGCGCGCGCAGGACGCGGGCGTGCAGACCGCGATCTTCGCCCTCGCCGATCACCCCGACCGCCCGGCGCGCGACGGCGCGATCGCCGAGTGGCTGACCGAGCACGACGTCGAGCTCGTGGTGCTCGCCGGCTACATGGCGCTGCTGACGAGCCCGCTGCTGCACCGCTTCGCAGGACGCGTCGTGAACATCCACCCGTCGCTGCTGCCGGCCTTCCCCGGGATCCGCGCGGTCGAGCAGGCGCTCGACTACGGCGTGAAGGTCTTCGGCGTCACCGTGCACTTCGTCGACGACGACGGCGGGGTCGATACCGGGCCGGTGCTGGTCCAGCGCGCGATCGAGCTCCCGGGCGCCGCGAGCGCCGAGGAGGTCATGCAGCGGCTGCGGCCGATCGAGCACGCGCTGCTGCCCGAGGCGGTCCGCCTCGTTGCGCGCGGCGCGGTGAGCCGCGATCCCGAGAATCCGCGGCGGGTGCTCGTCGCGGAGGAATGACACGCGAGCGGCTGCGCGCTCCGGGTGGCAGGTCATCCGGCCACCTGACCTGGCCACCCGTCCAGACCCACTTGCCGCGCGACCGCGGGCACGCCAAGATGCGGCGGTGTCGCCGCGCGAGGACCGCCGCCTGACGTTGCCTCGCACGGTGATCGCCGCCGTCGCGACGAGCGTGCTGCTGATCGCGCCGGCCGCGCAGGCGCTCGTGAAGAACGGCAGCGGCCGGAGCGACAACCTCACCGGCACGAACACCCGCGACCTGCTCTTCGGCGCCCATGGCAGCGACACCCTCAGCGGCCGCGCCGGCGACGATGTGCTGCTCGGGGACTTCGGCAACGACAAGCTCTTCGGCGGCACCGGCAACGACCGCCTCGAGGGCGGCTCGGGCAACGACAGGCTCGACGGCGGCGACGGCGTCGACCAGCTCGACGGCGGCACCGGCAACGACAAGGCCGACGGCGGCCCGGGCAACGACCGCATCGACGGTGGCGACGGCGACGACACGCTGCTCGGCGGCGACGGCGACGACTTCATCCTCGAGAAGGGGTTCGGCAACGAGCTGCTCGTCGACGGCGGCCCCGGCGACGACTACATCAATGTCAACCGGGGCAGCGACCGGCAGGTCTTCGGCCGCGACGGCAACGACATCCTCATCGGCGGCAATGGCGCCGACGAGCTCAACGGCGGCGGCGGGGCCGACGTGCTCGAGGGCAATCAGGGCTCGGACATCCTCGATGGCGAGGGCGAGGACGACACCATCATCGGCGGCGAGGGCGCAAACGTCCTGCGCGGCGGCGACGGCAACGACAGGATCTACACGGGCTTCGTGAACCCCGACCAGGTCGACTGCGGCCCCGGGATCGACACCGTCTACGCGGGCTACGTCACGCTCGGCAAGCTCGAGCGCGGCACGCCACAAGCCGTTCAGGACCCTGCCGTGCGCACGCCCTGGACCTTCAGCAACTGCGAGGTCCTGATCCCGATCACCGTGCGCGACAACGCGCTGACCAACGAGCGCGTCAACCCGCAGTTCACCGACTACCGCCCGCTCGAGGGGTCCTTCTCAAACGCCGGCCTGCAGGGCGCGGGCGAGCCCGGGGCGGGCGCCGTCGCATTCGTCAAGAACAACAACACCGATCAGCCGCTGCGGCGCTTCGGCGCGGCGACGCAGGGCAACGACTCGCTCAGCGTGCGCAGCAACAACGGCCGTTCGCTGGCACCCGACGGCGGGCTGTACGGCCTCGGCGGCAACGACCGCCTCGAGGGCGACAGCGGGCCCGACCGGCTCTACGGCGGGCCCGGCAACGATGGCCTCTTCGGCCGCGGCGGCTCGGACCTCCTCGTCGGATCGGGCGGCAACGACACGATCGAGGGCGGCCGCGGCCAGGACCTCATCGACGGCGGCCCGGGCAACGACAAGCTCAACGGCGGCTTCGACAACGACACGATCACCGGCGGCAGCGGCAACGACCGGATCACGAGCGTCGGCGGCGGCAGGGACACGATCGACTGCGGGTCCGGCGACGACACCGTCATCGCCGACAAGAGCGACATCCTGAAGAACTGCGAGCACCGCGGCTGAGCGGGGCGGTCCGTCGCGGTCGTTATCCTCGCCCGCATCCCCGGCCCGAGTGAGACCCCGCAGGCCCTGACAGCCCCCGGCGACGTGCAGGTCCGGCGCGCGCTGCTGTCGGTCTCCGACAAGCGCGGCATCGTCGAGTTCGCACGCGGACTCTCGGACCTCGGCGTCGAGCTCGTCTCCACCGGCGGGACCGCGACCGAGCTGCAGTCCGCCGGGCTGACCGTCCGTTCCGTCGAGGACTTCACCGGATTTCCGGAGATCATGGACGGCCGCGTCAAGACCCTGCACCCGCGCCTGTACGCCGGCCTGCTCGCCGTGCGCTCCGAGCAGGCGCACGTCGACGCGGCCGAGGAGCACGACATCGAGTACGTCGACCTCGTCTGCGTGAACCTCTATCCGTTCGAGCGCAGCGTCGCCCGGCGCCTGCCCGCGCACGAGATCATCGAGAACATCGACATCGGCGGGCCGACGATGATCCGCGCCGCCGCCAAGAACCACGCCTTTGCTGCCGTCGTCACGAGCCCGGAGTCCTACGACGCGGTGCTCGACGAGCTGCGCAGCGCCGGCGGCCTGCTCTCGACTCCCACGCGCGAGTCGCTCGCCGCCGAGGCGTTCGCCTACACCGCGCGCTACGACACGGCGGTCGCGCGCTGGTTCGCCGAGAAGTCCGAGGACTTCCCGCCGCTGCACGTGCGCGCCTACGAGAAAATCGCCGACCTCCCCTACGGCGAGAACCCCCACCAGCGCGCGGCCTACTACGCCGAGGTCGGGGCGCGCTCGCACGTGCTGTCGCAGATTCAGCAGCACCACGGCAAGCAGCTGTCGTTCAACAACCTGCTCGACCTCGACGCCGCGCGCAGCCTCGTGCGCGATTTCGTCGAGCCCGCCTGCATCATCATCAAGCACAACAACCCCTGCGGCGTGGCGCTCGGCAGCGGGCCGCTGGACGCGTACGAGCGCGCCTACGCCACCGACCCGCTCAGCGCCTTCGGCGGCATCATCGCCTTCAACCGCCCGATCGACGCGGCGACCGCGCAGGCGCTCTCCGAGCAGTTCGTCGAGGTCCTCTTCGCGCCCGGCTACGACGACGCCGCGATGGAGATCCTCACGCGCAAGCCGTCGATCCGGATCCTCGAGGACAACGAGCGCCGCGCGCCGCTCGTCGCCGAGCCCGACATCAAGCAGGTCATGGGCGGCCTGCTCATCCAGGACCACGACATCGAGACGCTCGACCGCACGGAGATGGAGGTCGCGACGAAGGTCGCGCCGAGCGACGACGAGTGGCGCGACCTGCTCTTCGCCTGGCGCGTGTGCAAGCACGTGCGCTCCAACGCGATCGTCCTCGCCCGCGACCAGTCCACCGTCGGGATCGGGGCCGGGCAGATGAGCCGCGTGGACTCCGTGCGCCTGGCGGTCGACAAGTCGCGCGTCGCCTCGCTGCAGGGCGCGGTGCTGGCCTCCGACGCGTTCTTCCCCTTCAGCGACGGCCCCGAGATCGCGATCGGCGCCGGGATCAGCGCGATCATCCAGCCGGGCGGGTCGCGCAACGATCCCGAGGTGCGCGAGGCGGCCGACAAGGCCGGCATCGCGATGGTCTTCACGAGCCGGCGGCACTTCCGCCACTAGCGCGTGGGCGTCGAGCGCTTCGGCTCGGGCGGGCGCTGGGAGGCGAGCTTCGGCTACAGCCGTGCGGTGCGCGCCGGCGACCTCGTGCTCGTCGCGGGCACCACGGCGATCGACGAGGACGGCGTCGTGCGCTGCCCCGGGGACGCCGGCGGACAGGTCGAGGTCGCGCTCGACGCGATCGAGGCGGCGCTCGCGCAGGCCGGCGCGCGGATGGAGCAGGTCGTGCAGACGCGGATGTACGTCACCGACATCAGCCGAGCGGAGGAGATCGGCCGCGCGCACGGCGACCGCTTCGGCGCGATCGCGCCGGTGACGTCGATGGTGCAGGTCGCGGCGCTGATCGACCCCCGGATGCTCGTCGAGATCGAGGCCCTCGCGTACGTGGGCTGAGAGCAGCGCGCGCCGGGTAAGGGACGTGCGTCATGCACAAGCTCTCCCTTCGCCGCAGTGCCGCCCTGACGGCCGTCCTCGCGCTCGGCGCCGGCGCCGGCGCCTGCGGCAGCCGCGAGAACGAGCGCGGCAACGGCGGCGGCGGAGCCCAGACCCCGGGGGCGACGGTCGGCACGAACCCCACGGAGGGCACGTCCTCCACGACCCCCACGAACACGAACGGCTCGTCGATCATCCCGGCGGCGAAGGGCAAGACGACCGGAGCGCCCGTCACCAAGCCCTGAGCAGGGCTTTCGGACCCGTGGCGCGGTCCGTCCGGCGGGGCGCGCAGACTCCGCCGCCCGTGATCGTCCTCGCCGCCGTGTCCGCCGCCTCTTGACCGTCGTCCTGCGGGACTGGCAGCGGCGTGCGCTGCAGCGCCTCGCGGCCTGGGACGACGGCCCATTCCTGCTGTCCGCGGCTCCGGGCGCGGGCAAGACGATCCCGAGCCTCGTCTACGCGCGCACGCTGCTGGACGCGGGCGTCGTGCGGCGCGTGCACGTGCTGTGCCCGACGACGCCGCTCACGCATCAGTGGGCCGAGGCCGCGGGGCGTCTGGGCGTCCAGCTCGCGCCCGACGCGACCGAGCTGCGGCCGCCGCGGGACTTCCACGGCGTCGTGGCGACGTACGCGCGGGCGGCGTCCTCGGCCGCGCGCTGGTCGTCGCAGTGCGGCGCCGACACGCTCGTCATCGCCGACGAGGTCCACCACCTCGGCGAGGAGCTCGCGTGGGGCGAGGGCTTCGCCCGGGCGTTCGGCGCGACGCGCCGCTGGCTGCTGCTGTCAGGCACCCCGTTTCGCTCCGACGAGAGCCCGATCGCCGGCGTGCGCTACGAGGACGGCGTCGCGGTGCCCGACGTGAGTTACTCGTATGCCGACGCCGTGCGCGACGGGATCTGCCGGCCGGTCGCGTTCATCCCCTACGACGGGACGCTGTCGTGGCAGTCGGGCGACGACGTCATCGAGTCCTCGTTCGACACCGTCCTGAGCACGCGCGAGGCGGGCCGGCGCTATCGCACCGCGATCTCCGTCGATTTCGCCGACGGGCTCCCGCGGATCCTGCGCGCCGCCGACGAGCGCTTGGACGCGGTGCGCGCAGAGGGCCACCGCGACGCCGGCGGACTCGTCGTGACCGCCGATGCGGAGCACGCACGGCGGGTGGCGGCCGTCCTCGCGCAGGTCACCGGTCGCGCACCCGTGGTCGTCCTGCACACGGATGCGCGCGCGGCGGCGAAGCTGCGCGCGTTCGGCCACGGGCGCGAGCGCTGGATCGTCGCCGTGAACATGGTGTCCGAGGGCGTCGACATCCCGCGGCTGCGCGTGGGCGTCTACGCGTCGGCGGCCAAGACGCCGCTGATCTTCCGCCAGATCGTGGGGCGCTTCGTGCGGACGCTCGCGGGGCGGCCCCTGGCACACAGCTACCTGTTCCTCCCGGCCGACGGGCTGCTGCGCGCGCACGCGGCGGACGTCGAGACCGAGCTGCGACATGTGCTCGAGCCGCCCAAGGAGGCGGGACTCGAGGAGCTCGACGAGCGCGAGGAGCGGCGGCGCAGCGAGCCCGCAGAGGCGGACGCGTTCGTGCCGCTGGACGCAGACGTGGCGCCGCAGCTGGCGCTGTTCGGGGGCGGGGCTCCCGTGGCCTCGCCGGTTTCGCGGGCGCGCGTGGACTTCGCCGGACCGCCCGCGGTGCTCGACGAGCCGGCCGAGCCGCCGGCGTTCAAGCGCCGGGCGCGGCTGCGCGACAAGCGCACGGTGCTCGTCCGGGCGCTCGCTGGGATCGACGGGCGCTCGCACCGCGAGATCAACGCGTGGGTCAACGCGCAGACGCGCGTCTCGAGCGTGGGCGACGCGTCGCTCGAGCAGCTCGAGCGCTCCATCGACGTGCTGCTCGCCGAGCTCGACCGCCGCAGCCGGCGCCGCGCCGGCTGAGTCCCGCGGGGCGGCCGATGGGCCGCCTGGGGCTCGAACCCAGAACCTAGGGGTTAAAAGCCCCTTGCTCTACCAGTTGAGCTAACGGCCCGGCGCATACCCCCAGGGGGAATCGAACCCCACTCTTCGAGATTGAAAGCCTCGCGTGCTGACCGGTACACCATGGGGGCCTGTGAGGCGTCCATTCTATGGCCCGGCCGCAGCGACGCCTTCGAAGCTTCCTGCCGGATCTCTATGCTCGGCCCCCGCACGGGCGGTTAGCTCAGCTGGTCAGAGCGCCTGCCTTACAAGCAGGAGGTCCGCGGTTCGAGCCCGCGACCGCCCATCATCGAGATCCCCCAGCAACGGCGGGGGTCTCGCACGTCCGCTGCATCTCGGGTCACGCATCCGGCCGGCCGAGCGCATGACGCCGGCGAGGCGAGCGCCCGTTGTCGCGACGCGCGGTGCGATCGCCGATACTCACGCGCGATGCCGGTTCGCTTCATCTTCCGCTGTCAGTTCTGCGACGCGCAGCCTGATCCGCTGACCCAGCTCAACCTCGAAAAGGCGATGCGCGAGAACACCTGGGGCGCCTATCAGAACGCGCTGCCCGAAAATTGGCTCGTCTTCCACGGGCGCGGCCTGTACGGCTCGGCGCGCTACGCCTGTGCGGAGCACCGCGGCGACCTTGTGGCCCACCTGCGCGAGCACTTCGGCACGATTGGCTCCCACGTCTGGAAGCGTCCACCGTACCCGTCGAGCCTCGCTCACGCCGATACCGATCACGCCTGGATCGCTGCAACGCGCCGACGCGGGAACGCCTGGTAGGACAATCCGTGGCGCGCAGCGTCGCGGTGCCGTGGTCCGGCCGGCGGGGTGTGGCCCGCTTCACGTCCCGCACGAGGACGAACGCGTCGCACGTCGACCCGCGACGTCGCGATCGTGGCGAATGCACCACGTGCCGACCCCGTCGGTGACGACGGCGCTCGAACCCGCTCTGCGGGTGCCGACGCTCGTCCTCGAGGACGGTCGTCCGCTACCGGAGTCCGACGCGATCGTGTGGTACTTCGCCGACGGCACGCCGTACCTGCCGAGCGACGCCTACGAGCGCGCGCAGGTGCTCCAGTGGCCGTTCTTCGAGCAGAACTCGCCCATGCCCAACATCGCCGTCATGCGCGTGTGGCTCAGGTGGGCAAGGACAAGCCGTCAGAGGCCGACGATGGAGAAACACCTGTCGACGCGCGAATTCTCGAGGTATCGGAAGCTGCCCATCGTCCGACCAGGGCGTCAATAAGGGCGTCGCGCGTGTCCTGTTCGAGAACTTCACCGTCATCGTCAGGTCCGAGAAGTCTGTCTAGCTGGGGCTGCAGTGCGGCTACGCACACGCCACGGTCATCCGCCAGGAGAACGAGTTCGGCAAATGACGCCAGCCACGTTCCGGTGCGGCCCGAGAGGTGCGCTTCGACGTCGTTACGGCGGAGAGAGGCCGCTCGGAGTAGGTCGGCCGTACACACTCAAGCGAGTCTATCGAAACATCAGCTTCGCAAATGGAACACCTAAGGGTCAATTCATAGATCAGCCTCGTGCAATTACCCGGCAACTGAAAGGAGATCTCGTAGTGACGCGGGGGCTCTTGCGCGACGACCACCCTAAGATGAGACGGCGGACGCGTGCCGCTACCGGGGCCCGCCGGCGTATTCCACAGGGGAACGCGAAGCGACTCGCGGCGAGCGAGCGCTCGCCGCGACAAGGGTGACTCCTCTACCTTTCTGCGCTTTAGGGACTTCCGCGGCGTGCACAGGAGGATGCGTCGCGTATTGTGCGACCTCAGGCCTCATCAGGCAGCGGGCCGACGAATTCGATGCCGTACTGCCTGGCTGCCTTGCCGATCTCCGATCCCTCGATCGACTCGGCCGGCTGTAGGCCGCCAGGTTGCGATGGAAGGGTGATCGCGCGGTAGAACTCGCCGTGGCGTGCGGTCGTGAGGATCAGGTAGCGGGCGGTCTCAGACTCGACCCGGAAGCCGTGGACGGCGCCGGCGGGCACGTGCACGAACGCGCCCGCGCCGGCGCGGACTCCCGGCTGGTCGCCGAGGAAGTACAAGACCTCGCCCTCGAGGACGTAGAAGGACTCGCGGTCGTCCTCGTGGCGGTGCAGCGGAACCCGTTCGCCGCGCTTGGCTTGCTCGTCGACGAGCGCGAACTCCCCGTCGGTGTCAGCTCCGGTGGCGAGGAAGTGGGTGGACGTCTCACCAAACCATCGGAGCTCGGACTCGCCGGAGTGGCACACATACGCTTCGGCCGTCATCTGGACCTTCCGTCGGGGGTCGGGGCGATCTCAACGTTCGAGATGGGTCCGCCCCGCAACGCGCCGCCGTCGTTGGGAAGGCGGTCCATGCGTTGAGGTTATCCGGGTCTCCGGAGGTCGCCGTGACAGCAGGCCACCACGACAAACCGAGCGATCTCTCGGTCGACGCGTTGCCGGTCACGCCGACGCGCCGACCACCCTGTAGGCCGTCGAGCTGAAGCGACGCCCGGCACGCCTCGCGCTCACGTTAGCCCGCCACCGCGCAGGACGCGGGTGTGCAGTTGCTCGCCGAAGCGCACGTCGATCATTTCCCCGCCGCCGGCATGCCCGTCATCACGCGCGCGACGCGCGGCTTCGCGGATCGCGGCGGCCAGCTTGTCGCCGGTGAGGTCAAGGCCGGGCGGTTGGCAGCAGCCCGGCCCCCCGGATCGCTTACAAGCAGAAGGTCCGCGGTTCGAGCCCGCGACCGCCCATCGGGTGCCGATTCACGGTCGTGCGACCCGCCTAGAGCAGGATCTGCACCTTCCTGGTCTGCTTGGAGCCGCGGGTGCCCGTCGCCGACATCGGCGTCACCTCGATGACGTAGTTGCCGACCCGCAGCACGCGCCGCAGAGCGGGCGTCGAGAGGCGGATGAGGCCGCCGCCGACGGCGAAGTTGCGGTCGGTCAGCACGCGCGGTCCGCGGCGGATGCGGATGTGCACGCGCGTGCCGTTCTTGACCTTGACCCGGACGAAGAAGCCCTTTCGGTGAGCAGTCCTCAAACGGACCTTGGGCGCCGTGACGAGCTGGCTGAGCGCGGGTCCCGAGCCGGTCTGGCCGGCCCCTGCTCCCGCAACCGCGGTGCCCGCGGCGGTGTTTGCGGCGGTACCGTTCTGCGCCTGGCCGCCCGCCGTGGCCGTCGGCACCGGCGGCGGGGGCGCGATCGTGCCGGTTGCGTTCAGCGAGATCACGCGCGAGCTGCCGGTCGCCAGGCTCGCATCGCCGTTGGGGGAGCTCGTCGGGATGCTCAGCGTGCCGGTGCGAGCGCCGGCGGCGCCGGGCATCCACGAGACCCCGATGGCACAGCTGCCTCCCGGTGCGACCGCGACGGTGCACGAGTTGGAGGCGATCGCGTAGTCGCCGCCGCCGACGTTCGGGGCGCCGACGGTGAGCGGCCCGAAGCCGTTGTTGGTCACCGTCACCGCCTGCGTCGGGCCGGCGACGCCGATGTCCCGGCTGCCGAAGTCCAGCGCGCGCGGGCTCCACACGTCAAACGGCGTGGCCGGCGCGGTGCCGTTGACCTGGCCGAGCACGGAGAACAGCGTCTGCGTGACCGCGTCCACGCCGGGGCCGCCCGCATTCGGACCCTCGATGCGGAAGAAGTTGTTGCCGGTCGGACTGCCGACGACGGTGTGCAGCAGCGTCGGATCTCCGATGTAGCCCTCGGCGAGCAGCGCCGCGGTGTCGGCGCCCGGCGACCAGCGCAGGAACGGCCCGATGCGCGTGGTCTGGGCCTCGGCGGCGTCACACGGGTCCCCGGGCGCCGCTGGGGCGCAGCCGGTCTCCTCGCGGAACCTGATGAGCCTCCCGTTGTCGTCGGCGGTCACGGTCGCGGTCCCGTAGGGGTACGTGACCGTGTACGTCGCGCCGGGCGTGAAGTCCAGGCCCGTGACCTGGATGCGCGTGAAGTTCGCCGCGGGCGGCGGATCCTGTGCCAGCTCGAGGGCGAGCACGAGCTCGGCCGTGGGGCCGGTCGTGCCGATGAGGGCCGATGCCTGCCACCAGAACACCTCGGGATCCGTCGCGGCCGGAGCCGGATCGGGCGCGATCGTGCAGCGCGTGGTCAGGTCGATGCACTGCTGCAACTGCAGGCCGGCGTCGTCCTGAAACCAGACCGGGAAGCCGTTGTCGGCGTTGTCGGCCGGCGAGTGGCCGACGAGCGACGCCTGCGCGGGGCCGGCGAACACGGCGGTGGCAGCGAGCGCGAGGACGGCGGCGCTCAACCGGTGCGGGAGCAGTGAGGACACGTTGGGATTCTCCGGTGCTGGAAACGTCGGATGGCGACGGAGCATCCGCCCGCCGGCCCGCCGGCGACAGCGGCAGGCGCGCACGTTCTTGTCGGTCGAACTCCGCAGCGACGTGCGTGTTCCTGCACACGTCCGGTCCATTGGATTACACGGGCGGTCGGTTGGCGGACCCCTGGACGCGCGGGCGCGGGGCTCAGCGCGCGGGTGGCGCGGGGACCGGCGCGGGAGCGTCGGGCGGCGGCGGCGGGGCCGTCGCGGGCGGCGCTGCGGGCTCGGCGGACGGCGGGCCGGGCGTGGGCGCCGTGGGCGTTGGTGGGGCGGGCGCGGGCGTCCCGCCGGTGGCGGCGGGCGCTTCGGGCGCGGGTGCCGGCACGGCCTGCGGATCGGCCGTCGGGGCGATCGTCGTCGTCGGGTTTGCAGCGGAGCCGCGCGGCGGGACGGTCGGGGCGGCCGGCGCCGGAAGGCGCGGCGCGGGCTGGAGTTGCTCCATCGGCTCCTCGCCGCCACCCGAGGAGCCGGAGTTCGGCGCCGGCGCGGCCGCGCGCGGCAGCGCGAAGCCGACGCGACCGCTGCCGGCGCGCACCCCGATCAGGCCGAGCATCTCGGGCACATGTGCCTGCGGGACCTGACCGTCGAGGAACGGCGCGGGGTCGACCGCGCAGCTCTGGCAGGCGGCCGGGCCGCGGCGGACCTCGAAGTGCAGGTGCGGCGCGCTGGACGAGCCGGTCGAGCCGACGAGCCCGATGACCTCGCCGCGCCTGACCCGCGCGCCGATGTGCAGTGCCGTCGCGACAGCGCTGAGATGCGCGTAGCAGGAGGCCAGGTGGGGCCGGTGCTGGATGCAGAGGAAGTTGCCGTAGCCACCGGACTGCCCGATCGACTCCAGCAGCGTCACGGTGCCCGAGTCGGCGGCATGGATCGGCGTGCCCGTGGGGGCGAGCATGTCGATCCCATTGTGCAGGTGGCCGGGGCGCGGGCAGCCGAAGTAGCCGCAGCCGGCGACGACGCCCTTGATCGGGGTCGCGAGTTCGCCGCCGCCGGGCAGCGGCAGGACTCCGAGCACCTTCCACGCGCGGGCGCGCTCGAGGACCATCGCGGCCGACAGCCGGCCCTGCGGGTCGCTGCCGTAGCGCACCGCGGCGGCGCGGGCCCCGCTCTTGCCGAGGTCGCGAGCCTTGGCCGCCCTGAGCTCGGCGGCGATCGACATGATCACGTCGAAGTCGTCGCGGATCGACGGGTGGCGCTCGCTGTGGTGCGGATAGGAGGCGGGACGGGCGACCTCGAGCTCACGGGCCGCGTTCTTGTGGCGATACCAGGCGGGTTCGTGCGCAAGGGAGGCGGGCGCCTTCGCGAAGCCGGTCTCCTGGTAGTGGACCGAGGCGACGAGCAGCCAGGGCACGTCGAAGCGCCGCTTGGCGAGCTTGTAGAGGGCGAAGTACGGGTGGGCGTCGAGCAGGCGCTTGCGCTCGCTGAGCGGCCTGCGGGCGCGGAGGATGTCGGCGGCCGAGGGCGTGCCCTCGAGGTCATGGCGCAGCTGGCGGACGAGCTCCCCCGGCCCGGCGAGCGGGTTGCTCGCCTTCGCGTCGCCCTGGCTGCCGCTCGCGGCCATGACGACGAGCACGCAGACGGCGGCGAACCCCGCCAGGAGCGGTGGCAGCAGTATCCGTCGGACCAGCACAGCCGGCCGCAGTCGATCTCGCGTCATGGTCCCCCCACTGACCCCGGCACTTCGACACCGCCGTGCGCCCGCCTCCGCCCGCAAGACGTCGCCCACTACGCTGCGCCGCGTGGTCGGCGTCATCGTCCCGGTGCACGGATTCGCGCCGTATCTGGCCGAGACGCTGGACAGTGTGCTGGCGCAGGTGCCGGCTGCGGAGGCGGTCGTGGTGGTCGACGACGCGTCGGATGAGCCCCTGAAGCTGCATCCGGACCACGCCGGGTCGTGCGTGCTCGTTCGACGCGATCTGTGCGGCGGACCGGCCGCGACGCGCGCGACGGGGCTTTCGGCGTTGGACGAGGCGATCGACCTCGTGGCGTTGTGCGACTCCGACGACGCGTGGAGTGCCGGCAAGCTCGCAGCACAGGTCGCTGCTCTGGCGCCGTTCCCCGAAGCAGGGCTGTGCTTCGGCCGGGCGCTCGTCGTGGGTGCGGACGGGCGCGCAACGGGAGAGCGCTGGAACGAGCTCGCCGCGGGCCTCCACGTGGGTCCCTCGCTGGTGCAGCGCCTGTACGAGGCCAACCCGCTGCCGACGTCGAGCGTCGTGCTGCGGCGGGCGGCGCTGGAGGCTGTGGGGGGGTTCGGGTCGCCGGTACGGCTTGCGGAGGACTGGGATCTATGGCTGCGGCTGGCCGCGGCGGGCTATGGGTTCGTGAGCGAGCCGCGCGCGGTGGTGCGGTATCGACGGCACCCCGGCGGGCTCACGGCGGACGTGGCTGCGTTGGCGCGCTGTCAGCTCGAACTGCATCGCGCGCACGGGGAACTCGTGTCGGCGGCGGTGCGCGAGCGGGCGCTGGCGGCGGATGCAGCGGCGCTGAGGTCGGCGGATCGAGGCGGGTTTCGCGCGCTCGTGCCCCGGCGAGATCCCTACCGCTGACGCATCCGGAGCCTCGGCCTCGGCCGATTGGGGATCAGGCGGCCGAGCTCGAACGCCCAGACGGCCGGGCCGTCGAGGAGGCCGAGGAGGGCCTCGTCGCGGTCTTTGCGTGCTGCGGCGGTCAGCCCGCGCCCGGCCCGCTTCGCGCTCCAGACGGCGAGCCCCGGCCAGCGGCGGCGCGGCAGGGCGCCGGGCCACGTGTCGGCGAGCCATCCCGCTCCCGCCCCGTGCCGTGCCCGCTGGGCGAGCATCCGCGGGATCGTCGCGCGGTTGCGATGGACGACGGCTGCCTCGGGCCGGCGCTCGAGCTGCCAGCCCGCGGCGCGCAGACGGAAGCAGAGATCGGCATCCCCGCCCGATCTCACGGACGCCTCGAACCCGCCGACCTGCTCGAACGCCTCGCGCCTCACCGCCGCGTTCGCGGTCTGCGCAAACGGCCAGGCATCGTCGGCGAGCGTGACCTCCTGGCTCATCGAGGACTTGAGGTAGGCGTAGCGCGCGGCGGCGGTGTCGGTCTCCGGCTCCTCGTCCATGACCGCGCCCGCGAGCACGCCCGTGTCGTCCTTCGGCGCGCGCTCGAAGTAGCGGTCCAGCAGGTCGGGCGGCGGGACGACGTCCGCGTCGAGGAACACGAGCCACGGAGCCTCGCCGCTGGCCGCCCCGGCGTTGCGGGCGAAGTACGAGGTCTGCCGGCCGCCCGCGCCGAGGATCCGCACCGGCCCGATCCCCCCGTCCGCCGCGCCCGGACGATTGTCGGCGATCGTGACCGAGTCGCCGGGCCCCGTCGTCAGACCCGCAAGGCGCGCGGCGACCTGCCCGAGCGCCTCATCGGAGCCCTTGAACGGCAGGACGACATCCACGGCAGGGCGAGAGGGCACGCCGCGCAATCTACGGCGCCGCGCACAGCCCGGCTGCTCGCGGCCCGGTGTTGGCATACTTGCCGTCCCGCAAGGGGGCGTAGCTCAGTTGGTTAGAGCGCCGGCCTGTCACGCCGGAGGTCGCGGGTTCGAGTCCCGTCGCTCCCGCTTCCCCGGTCCTCGCTGCGTAGCACCACGTTCTGGGGATCGGCCCGGCCAGGCCACGGATGGCGCCTTTGGCCCGATAGTGGCCCAAACGTCCTCAGCGGCCCTCGGAGGCATCGGCCTCAGCCCCGTCGCGTTCGCCGTCGACAGCGTCGAGGCGGCGAGCGGTTCCGGCGCCCGCGCCGTCGAGCAGGGCGCCGTAGTGGCCGCTCGACAATGCGCGTGCGCTGGTGCCGATGACACGCGACGTCCGAAGCGGTAGGCCGGACGTGAAGGCGGCGGCTGTGAAAAGCGGCGCCCGCGATGAGTTCGCGGTCGCGGAGCGGTCGTAGGGACATGACCAACCATGAGCCAAGAGCGACGACCAATCTGGACAAGACGTCCGAAACCGAGCCGCTTCGGTGGAAGCGCGCGCGCGATCTGCTTGACGGCGGTGCGCTTGCCGAGGCGGCCTCCTTTCTCGGCACCGTGCGGCCCGAGGGCAGGCCGCACTCGGCGAGGATCGGCGCAGCCTGGTACGACGGCAACGTGTATTTTCAGACTGGGCAGCAGACTCGCAAGGCGCGCAACCTCGAGGTCAATCGGGCGTGCACGCTTTCGACGAGCTTGACCGGGATCGACCTGGTCTTCGAGGGCGTGGCCGAGCCGATCACCGACGGCCCCACGCTCGAGGCTGTCGCCGCCGTCTGGCGGGAGGGTGGCTGGGCGGCTGAGGTCAGCCGGGAGGGGATCGTCGCGCCCTACAACGCGCCCGGCACCGGGCCGCCGCCATGGCAGGTCTATCGCGTTGGCGCCCACACCGTGTTCGGCGTCGCGACGGCAGAGCCGTACGGCGCGACGCGCTGGCAGTTCTGAGCCACAGACCTGACGGGGGTCCCTGCAGCGGGAGTCGTGCGGCACGGACAGGGAGGACCGGCAGCGCGCGGTCGGCTCCCAGAACCGAAGGCTCAACGGGACGCTGGAGCGGCGGCCGGCGCTACTGCTTTTGCTGCTCCTATGTCAAGAGGTGGAGAGATTCTCTGATTGGACGCGCGGCTGGAGGAGGTGCCAGATGCGTCGGGCGAGGTGGCGTTTGAGGCAGCGGATGGCTTCGCGGGTGGTCTGGCCCTCGGTTCGCTTGCGCTGCAGGTAGGCGCGGGTTTCGGGGTGGCAGCGTGCGCGGGTGACGGCGATGCGGTGGATCGCGGCGCTTGAAAGCGGACGGCCGGCGGACACGGCTTGCCATGGGCGCTGCCACGCTCCTATCAAGTCACGCCGGACATCCCGAACCGGCGACGAGCGACACAGCGAAAGGTCGTCAGACCCCACCGGGTCTGATCGGCGGTGTGCTGGTCGAGCGCGGAGACCATCGCCGCCCCTTCGGCCGCCGACAGGGCGCGGGTCCGGCCGTCATCGATGGCGTGTCCGCGCAGCTCCAGGTGCGCGGCGTCGTGCCCATCCCGGCCGATCAGCACCCAACAGGCGTCTGCTGCCGTGCGGCCCGCCGCGTAGGCGCTCGTGAGGCTCGGAGCGTCGCGCCCGTGGCCCGATAGGGGCCCAAACGTCCCGGCGAGGACGCTCGCAACGAATTACCCTGCTGGCGTTGGCCCGGAAAGTGCAGGATTACGAGGGGATACGGTCGAGCCGCGGTCGTCATCGCTTCTCGCCGGCGCCGGCCTGTCACGCGCGGTTTGGCCCACACCGCCTCAGCTGCATCGGCGAATCGCCCCTAGCGGACATGGTCACGCAGCGAACCCCACGCGCGTCGTCGCCCGTGACCCCGCTCCCGCCGCCCGCGCGTACACCTCCGCCAGCGAGCACCCCCGCTCCACCCGCGCCCCGCTCCCCCGCCCCACCAGCCATGCATTGGCCTCCTCGACCCGCAGCGCGCCGAACTCCACCTCCGCCCAGGTGCGCCCCGGCCGCACCACCGCCGGATGCAACCGGCGCAGCGGCTCGTTCGTCGTCACCAGCACCACGACGCGCAACCCCTCCCCCAACAGCCCGTCGGCGAGGTTGAGAAGCCGCGACAGCCCCTGGCCCGCAACCGCGCGCGCATCCGCGGCCAGCAGCTCACCCGCGTCCTCGAGCACGACGAGGCGCCACCGGTGCTCCCCGCGGGCGCCGCGGTTTCCGCGCACGAGCGCGTTGAGCAGGTAGCTCGTCTGGCCGCCGAGGAAGGCGTCGGCGTCGGTGATGACGTGCGTGTCGCACCAGCCGCGCCATTCGCGCGCCAGCGCCCGCAGCGCGTACGACTTTCCGGTACCGGGCGCGCCGTGCCACAGCAGCAGCCCGCCGGCGCCGGGTGCGCGAGCGGCCATGAGCTCGTCGAGCGCAGACCGCGAACTCGCGCTGTAGTTGCCGCGGATCTCCTCCCACGACGGGGCGTGGATGCGCCTGCGTGGCTCGAGCATGCCTCCCGGCCCGGGCCCGTGCGCCATGAACGTGACGGGCACCTCGTCGCCGGCCGGCTCGTCCTCGCGCAGCGTCGCGACCAGATCGTCGACGACGGCGTCCACGGCATCGCGATCGTTGCCCGCGGCCTCGATCGACCCGTGGCCGCGAGCGGCGACGAGCTGCACGAGCATGTCGGTTCCCAGGCGCAGCAGCACCGCGCAGCCGGCCGGACAACGCTCGGCGAGCTCGACGTCTCCGAGCACGACCAGCTGCTCGAGCGCCGGCTCGATGACGGGAAACGAGGCGCGGCGCAGATAGGAGAGGCCGTCGCGCATCGCAGCCTCCTTGAACGCGGCCTGCACGAGCTCGCCGCGGAGCTCCTGGACCGTGACCAGAGCAAGGGGATGGGGCATCTGGGAGGGTCGGGGCCGACCGCTGCGCCTGACATCCGAGCCGCACTGTCAGATGGCGCAACCCGTCGCGACCCACACACGGATGCCCTCTGAACCAGACCACCTGCTCCTGCGCCGCTATGCCGACGCCCGCGATCGCGGCGACGTCGAGGAGGCGGCCGAGCTCTGGGAGCAGCTGGCCGTCAACAACTTCGATCGCGTCAGGCAGATCGTCAAGGCGTTTCGCTTCACGCCCGGCGGCCGCGGGCTTCCCGACTTCGAGCACGGCAGCGCCGCCTCCGAGGCCTATCTGCGCGTCGTCTCGATGGGCGCGGGCTTTCGCAAGCGCGAGGTCGGGCAGTTCTACGCCGCCCTCGTCACGTGCGTGCAGAACTCCTGCAAGGACTACGGCCGCAAGGAGCTGCGCCACGACAAGCGCGTCGCCGGCAGCGTCGACGCGACGTTCGAGTCCGGCGGCGAGGCCGGCCCGTATGACACCGCGCTCGCCGCCTACGACGAGCAGCTGCGGACGAACACGCGCGACGCGCTCGACGCCGAGCACAGCCGCACGGAGGCCGAACGGCTCGTGGCCTGGGGCATCAGCCAGGTCGAGAACGACAACTACCGAGAGGTCCTCGAGATGACGTACCTGCACAAGCTCTCCGCCGAGGAGATCGCCGGCCAGCTCGCCATCAGCATGGAAAATGTCTACGCGCGCCGCAGTCGCGGCGTCAAAGAACTGGAGAAGATCCTCCGTGACCTTCGATCGTGACCGCATCCTGAGCGAGTTCATCGACGCCTGGAATGCCGGGAAGCGACCCGACGTCGACGACTACCTCGCGCACGTCCCCACCGATGAGCGGGGCGAGCTGGCCGACCAGCTCACCTCGTTTCTGACGTTCGCGCCCACCCCCAGCTACAGCGACGACGCCCTCGCCGCGATCCGAGCCGAGCCCGCGGTCGCCGCGGCGCTCGCAGCGCCAGGCCGGCGCGGAGGACTGTTGCCCGCGCTGCTGCCCAGCCTGCGCGAGCGCCTGCAGCTGACGACGTCCCAGCTCGCCGCCAGGCTCGCCGGCGCACTCGATCTCTCCGCCGACAAGGCGCCGAAGACCGCGTCCTACCTCGACCGCCTCGAACACGGCGAGCTCGAACCCGCGCGCGTCTCGCGACGGGTCTTCGACGCGCTTGCGCGCATCCTCGGCGTCCCGCGCGAGGACCTCGAAGGCGCCGGCGATCTCAGCGGATGGGGCGCAACACGCGCGACGATGGCGCCCGTCTTTCGCGCCGACGAGGACGCTGCGCACGCGGTCAGCGAGCATCTCGAGGTCCTCGCCGATGCGCTCCAGGCGCCCGGCGGAGCGCAGCGCGACGAGGTCGACGACCTGTTCCTCGGCGGCCGCTGAGGCGCATCCTTCAGCCCGCGCCGGGCATGAGCTGATCGATCCCGAGCTCGGCGAGCATCGCCGCGACGTCGGCCGGCTCGCGGCCAAGGCGCAGGGCCAGCCCCTCGACGTCGAGCGTCCCCGCGAGGAGATCGCCGAGGCCGCTGCTGCGCAACGCGCTCGGGATCCGCGGCAGCCGCGCGGCGACATCGGCAAGCTCGTCATGCAGCAACTCGAGCCCGAGCCGCTGCGCGAGCTCGACGTGCACCTCGGCGGCGATCTCCTCGTCGAGCTGACGGCAGCGCGGTCCCTCGCCCAGCACGCCCGCCCCCTGCAGCGCGTAGCGCGCAGCCTGCGCGCTGACGGCGTACGCGTTGGCGAGGACCACCACGTGCTCGAGCGTCACGGGTCCTCGCACGTGCTGCGGGCCCCACGCTCTCACCGCGTCGCGCGGCACCAGAAACTCGGCGGCGAAGGCGTTCGCGCGAATCTCGTTGGGGTCATGCACCCTGCCGCTGATCGCGAGCTGCTCGTCGACGACGCTGGCGTGACCCATGCGGTGGTGGCCGAACTCGTGCGCGAGCGTGAAGCGCTGGCGCGCGAGCGCCTGGCGGCCGTTGACGAACAGCAGCGGGCACTGCGGCCTCGCGACGTACGCGCCGGCGACGCCCGGCGGCAGGTCCAGCACCACGACGTGCGTCTCGCCGCGCTCCTCGAGGGCCTCCAGCAGGTCCGGCAGCGGGCCCCCGCGGGTGTAACCGAGCGCGTGGCGCGCCTCACGGGCGCGCTTGGCGCCCGTGTTCCGGTCCAGGCTCATCGACGAGCGAGTATCGGCGGGGTCGGGGACCCGGTCAAGCGCGCCGCCCGTGTCTAGAACCGCACGACGAACCGCGCCCCACCCAGCGACGACTCCCCGACCTCGATCCTCGCCCCATGGTCTCGCACCTGCTGTGCGACGAGCGCCAACCCGAGCCCCGACCCCGGCACCTCCCTCGACACCGCGCCATCGGCCCGGACGAACGGCTCGAAGATCCGCTCGCGATCCGCAACGTCGACCCCCGGGCCGTCGTCCTCCACGACGAGCACCGGCCCGCCGTGCTGCACCGCCACCGCCACCGCCACCGTTCCGCCCGCGCGCCCGTGACGCGCCGCGTTCTCGACCAGGTTGTCGGCGAGCAGCCGCAGCCCCGGTTCCCAGCCGCTCACCGCAACCGCGCAGTCGGGCAGATCGGTCGTCCACGTCACGGCCGGGTGGCGGACCGCGGCCGACTCGACGGACGCTGCCACGAGCTCGGCCAGGTCACACTCCGTGTGCGCCATCGCCGCGGCGTCCCCGCGCGCCAGGGCCTGCAGGCCGTCGAGCAGGTCGACGAGCCGGCGGTGCTCGGCGAGCGCGTCGCTCACGAGCTCTGCGCGCTGCTCGGGGCGCATGTCCGGATGGCGGCTGAGCGCCGACAACGTCGCGAGCACGCTCGTCAGCGGCGTGCGCAGCTCGTGGCCGGCGTCGGCGGTGAAGCGGCGCGTCGCGGCGAGCGCGCGCTCGCGGTCCGCGGCCGAGCGCCCCAACCGCGCGAGCATGTCGTTGAAGCTCGCCGCCAGCGACCGCAGCTCGGCGGCACCCTCGCCGCCCGGCACATGCTGGTCGAGATCTGACGTGCTGGCGATGTTCGCCGTCGCGGCGCGCAGCCGCCCCAACGGCCGCAGCAGCACGTTCGCGACGAACCAGACGCCGACGCCCGACAACAGCAACGCGCCGATCCCGAACCCCGCCAGCCGGCGGTCGAGCTCGGACTGGCGATCCTCCAGACCCACGAGCCCCGTCGTGACCTCGAGTCGCGCGAGCCCGCCGAGATCGGCCCGCTCGAGGCTGACGACGTACGACCGGTAGCGCCGGCCGCCCGCCGTGAACGTCCGCAGCCCCTCGCGCGGGGCGGGCCGCGCGCCCGCCGGCGGCCGCCCGGAGTCCAGCAGCACGCGCCGCCCGAGCAGCAGTCGCAGCGACGTGCCGGTCGCCGACAAGACCTGGTCCAAGCGCCGGTCGTTGCTCGGCAAGGACTGCTCCACGGCTGCCAGCGCGGTCTCGCGCGAGAGCTCGGCGGTCGCCTTCAGGCGGTCGTCGAGGGCCGTGCGCTCCGAACGGTCGACGTAGCGCGACACCATCACCCCCGCGCCCGCGAGCACGACGGCGAGCACGAGCATGATGCCGATCGTGAGGCGACCGCGAAGGCTGCGCATCGACGCGCAGACTACGGCCGCAGGATGAAGCCGACGCCGCGCACGGTCTGCAGCACGCGCGGCTCGCCGCCGGCCTCGAGCTTGCGGCGCAGGTAGCCGACGAAGACGTCGGCGATGTTCGTGCCCGGGTCGAAGTCATAGCCCCAGACCTCCTCGTGCAGGCGGTCGCGGTCGAGCACCTCGCCGGGATGGCGCAGGAAGACCGCGAGCAGGTCGAACTCGCGGCGCGTGAGACCGAGCTCGCGGTCGCCGCGCAGCGCGGCTCGGGAGCGTGGGTCCAGCGAGATGTCGCCGACGGATACGACGGCGTCGGAGGTCACGGGCCGGCGCCGCAACAGGGCGAACAACCGCGCCGTCACCTCCTCGAGGGCGAACGGCTTGACGACGTAGTCGTCGGCCCCCGCCTGCAGCCCGCGCACGCGGTCGTCGACCTCGTCGCGCGCCGACAGCACGCAGACCGGCACGTCGTCGCCCGCCGCGCGCAGCCGGCGCAGCACCTCGAGGCCGTCGAGGTCGGGCATCGCGAGGTCCAGCAGGATCACCGCGGGGGCGATCGACTCGGCCGCCGCCAGCGCGGCGCGGCCCCCCGAGGCGCGGACGACGCGAAAGCCCTCGAGCTCCAGTCCCGCGCCGACGGCGCGGCGGATCGCCGCGTCATCGTCTACGAGAAGGACGAGCGGGCCCTCGCGGGCCTCGTCATCCACGCGAGACGGACTCGCAGTCGCGCGCCACCCGGTCGGCGGCGTCGGCGACCACGCGGTCGCGGCCGGGCCCACAGGTGATCGTGTCGCGCGCGCCGTCCTGGGCGCGGATGACGTCGTTGCCGACGCCGCCCGCGATGACGTCGCCGGGGCCGTCGCCGGCGTTGATGCGGTCGTTGCCCGCGCCGCCGAGCAGCGCGTCGGGGCCTGTGCCGCCGTCCAATGCGTCGTTGCCGGCGTCGCCGGCGAGCGTGTCGGCGCCCGGACCGCCGTTGAGGCGGTCGTTGTCGTCGCCGCCGCGCAGCGTGTCGTCGCCCGCGCCGCCGCGCAGCCTGTCGGCGCCGCCAAGCCCCTGCAGGTCGTCGTTGCCGCGCCGGCCCGTGAGCGTGTCGGCGCCCGCGGTGCCGACGAGCTGGACACGAGCTGCGCCGCCGCCCTTGCCCTCCTTGGCGACCGCCACGCCGGCCAGCGGTGCGACGGCGACGAGCAGGGCGAGAACACAAGCAAGGCGATGCATGCGAACAAGATGACGCAGGAGGCCCCCCGCGCGCGAGATACGGGGGTTGTCTCACAGAGTTCTCACCGCTCGTGAGGACTCCGTGAGAGCTGCTTTGCGGGGCCGCCGCCGCGCAGCACACTGGTTCTCGGACGTTTACGCGATTTGAGGAGAAGCGCACATGAGCCAGACCACGTCGAAGCACAGCCGGGCCATCGCCTCGGCGATCGTCGCCGGCGCGCTGCTCGCGGCACCGGCAGCGGCGCTTGCCAAGCACGGCAACCACGCCGACGACGACCATGCCAAGACCCACGGCGCGCAGAACTGCACCAAGGCGCACAGCGTCGGGTTCGGCCTCGTCGGCACGCTCGTCGCCGTCACCGCGGACAACCCGGCGACGCCGGCCAGCGAGGCCACCGTCACCCTGAACGTGCTCGCCGGCAACGGCCACGCCCGCCGCTCGGGCGACATCGCCGACCAGGACGCCACGAAGCCTGGCACGCAGATCCGCGGCGCCGTCTTCACCGTCCCCGCGGGCGACGCCTTCCGGCTGCGCCTGCACGGCTACGAGGGCACGGACACCCCATCCGTCGGCGACCGCGTGAAGGTCAACGGCAAGATCGCCCGCCTTTCCAAGAAGTGCGCGCCCGCGACTGCGACCGCCGCCGACCGCCTCGGCGCGATCGACGTTCGCAAGGTCACGATCTCCGATCGCGACCCGGACGCCTGACCACAACCGAGCCCCCACTCGGAGCTGGACGACGGCCGCTCTTCGGAGCGGCCGTCGCCGTTTGACCCCCTTCCTCACGGCGCTCTCACACCGGGTGAGGACTCCGTGAGACCCGCTTCCCTGGCGCCCGGCCGGGGGGCACAGTGGGTGTCAGACCCCATCCCCAGAGGAGAGGCGCACATGAACTTCACGAGGACCAGGCTCGTCGCAGTCGTCGCATCGGCAACGCTCATCGTCCCGGCCGCTGCACTCGCCGCGACGATCGACGGCGGCCCCGGCAGCGAGCGCCTGCGCGGCACGAACTTCGCCGACACGATCAACGGCAACGGCGGCAACGACCGCATCTTTGGCCGCGCCGGCGGCGACCGCCTCAACGGCGGGCCGGGCAACGACCGCCTCTGGGGCGGCCTCGGCGACGACACGATCACCGGCGACGCCAACGGCGTCGGCGACCTCACCTCCTTCGACCGCATCTTCGGCGGCCAGGGCAACGACACCCTCCGCGGCGGCGACTCGCACGACTACATCTCCGGCGGCTCGGGCAACGACGCGAGCGCCGGCGAGAACGGCAACGACCGCATGTCCGGCGGCACGGGCGACGACACGCAGGACGGCGGCGCGGGCAACGACACGATCTTCGCCAACCGCGGTCAGGACACGTCCGCCGGCGGCGACGGCGACGACGTCCTCTGGGCGCTCGCCCGCGCCGACGTCGCCCCCGGCCCCGGTGTCGACCAGGTCGGCGACACGCTCGACGGCGGCAACGGCAACGACATCCTCCGCACCCGCGACGGCGAGGTCGACCGCGTGACCTGCGGCGCCGGCGCCGACACCGCCCTGCTCGACAACGTCGACGTCATCACCGACGCCACCGCCGCCGCGCCCAACGGCTCGTGCGAGGTCGTCAGGCGCAGGGGCGTCAAGAAGTCCGAGAGCCACGTCGAGGACGCGCAGGAGTCGCCGAAGGAAGCGAACGTCAGCCACTGACGCCGGGGGCCGCGCAGCCTCGCCCGGGAGCGGTTGTTCAGCCCAAGTGAACGGCCGTTCGGTCTCAGCTTACGCCCAGGAAGAGACGACAGGCAGGGACACGCCACCCGAATCACCGAGGCTCCTCCTCTCATTCTTGGAGCCTCATGCCTACCAGACGAAAGGGCGCCTCTTCCCCGTGGCGCCCTTTCGTCTCTCTGCAGCCGGCGTCCTACGCGGCGGCAGCGAAGACCGCGCGCGGGCCTGCGACGTTCTTGAAGCTGCGCGGTCCGCGTGCGGCGATCGTCAGGCCCGTGCTCGCCGTGAGGAGGTCGCGCGTCTCGACGCTCATGAGGATCTCGCCGGCCGTGGCGGCGTCGGCCAGCCGCGCGGCCACGTTGACCGTGGAGCCGTACCAGTCGGCGCCGCGCTGGACGGCCGGGCCTGAGTGCACGCCGATGCGCAACGGGGGGCACCAGCCCTCGTCGGCCATCTCGCGCGTGAGCCGCAGGGCGAGCGTCACGACGCGGGCCGCGTCGCGCCCATGGATCATCACCGCGTCGCCGAGGCGCTTGATGACCTCGCATCCGAGCTCGAGCGCCGCGTGCGTCGCGGCGGCCTGGAATGCGATTGCGACGTCGGCCGCGGCATCGTCACCCACGCGCTCGGTGAAGGCGGTGTAGCCCACGAGGTCGGCGAAGAGGAAGGTGTGTTCGGCGGCGTCCATGACCTCAGGGCGTGACGAAGGGATGAACGGTGTGCATTCGGGCACCGCAGGCCCGCACAGGCAATGAACGACCGCCGTTCAGCCCGCGGCTCCCCCGTCTTCGATGCGCCAGCTGCGCGGTGTCCGCGTGTCGGGCTCGTAGGCGCAGAAGGCCCCGGTCCGCACCGCCGACTCGAGCTCCTGTCCGAGCTGCGGATCGTAGCCGCCGATGCGCCTGATCGCCGCGCGGATCGCGCGCGTGACGTTCACGCGGGCGCGCTCCGCATGCGATCCCGTCTCGCGGTCGCGGCCGCCGAGCCCGACGGCGCGATCGAGCTCCTGCGCCACGGCGTCGCGCTCGCTGCCGGCGCGCGCGGCGCGCGTGGTATCACCGCGGTGCCGTGCCTCCGCGATCTCCGCCTCCAGCGCCCTGATCCGGCCCCTGTAGGCGCGCTTGGCCTCGGCGTCGAGCGCCGGCCCGGCACCGCCCTGCGACGCGAAGCGCACGCCGCCCTCGTGGCGGGGCGCGCCGCCCGGCGGCGCCATCCGGTCCACGGCGGCGACGAGCTCGAGACAGTGGATCTCGTGGCCCGGGCTGGCGAGCAGGAGCGCGAGCAGCCGCACGCCGCGACCGTCGCTGATGTGCAGCACGCGCCCGTCGACCTCGATCATCCAGATGTCGCCGAGGCGGCGCATGGTCGTGACCCCCTCGGTGGGTGCGGCCTCCTCGGCGTCGGCGAGATCCGCGACGTCCGCCGCGGCGGCCCCGGGCGCGACCGGCTGCGCAGCGCGCTCGAGCGCCGCCTCCTCGCGCTCGATGCGCTCGAGGCTCGTGCGGTCGCCGTTGCGCGTCGCGGCGGCGCGCGCTGCCGCCAGGTGCTCGAGCGCCATCGCGCGACGGCCCTCGACGCGGGCGAGGATCCCGAGCCACATGTCGACCGGCCCGAGGAACGCGGACGTCGGCAGCACGATGTTGCGCCCGGCGAACGGCGCAAGCTCGGCATACACCGCGGCCGCGCCCACGCTCGCCTCCAGCCCCGCGACGGTCTCGGTGAGCAGCGCCATCGCCGCGAGCCAGAGGTTGTCGCGCGGGAGTGCGGCGAAGCCGTCGGCCGCCAGGCGGTCGTACTCCAGCCGCGCCTCGGCGGCTCGGCCCGTGGCGGCGAGCGCCGCCGCCAGGCCGGCGCGCCAGCAGGGCATCGCGGGCATGTTGTCGGCGTACACGCGGACGTGCTCGAGGATCGACGCGACGCCATGCCGCTGCCAGGCGAGCACCACGCGCTGCGCCGCGATCGTGATCGGGATCGTCGACAGCTCGAGGTCGGCGCTGCTTGCCGCCACCTCGGCGATGAGGCGCTCCGCCTCGTCGAAGCGCCCCTCCAGCGCCGCGCGGCGCGCCCGGTGCAGCGGGACGAAGGCGCCCGCGCGGGCGTCGCGCGCAGCGCGCGCGAGGCGCTCGAGCGTCTCCATCGCGATGTCCGCCGCCGCGAGCTCGTCGAGCTCGAGCAGGGTGTCGACGTGGCGGCTGCGCGCCGCGAGCGTCATGACCGACTCGCCGGCGCGGTCGCTGAGTGCGAACAGCGTCTGCAGCCAGTCCAGCGACTGCACCGTCGTGTCGGGCCCGAGTGTCGCCAGTTGCGCGGAGGAGAGCGCGAAGGCGAGCGTCAGGTCGTCGCCAAGCCGCCGCGCCATGTCGATCGCCTCGCGGGCGAGCTTCGCCCGCCGCGGCGCCGCGTCGGACCAGTACAGCGCCGTGGCGAGCGAGCCCAGCAACCTGACGCGCAGCGAGCCGTCGCGGGGCCCGACGCGCTCCAGGGCCTCGACGAGCAGCGCGACGTGGGCGTCGTCGACGAAGCCCGGCGACAGCGCGAACGGCGCGCTGCCGAGCGCGGCCTGGACGAAGATGTCGTCGGCACCGATCGAGCGTGCGGCCGCGACCGCGGCCTCGAAGCTCGCTCGCGCCGACGGGCGCCCGGCGCGCGACTCCGCGGTCCCGAGGCCGAGCAGCAGCGCCGCTCGCCGCGCGACGTCGGGCGGGAGCATCTCCAGCGCCTCGAGGGCGCGCGCGAACAGCTCGGCCGCCTGCTCGTAGGCGAGGTTGTCCAGCGCCCGCCGGGCGGCGCGCTCGGCGTAGGCGACGGCCTTGGCGAGATCGCCACGCGGCGCGCCGGACAGGAAGTGATGGGCGAGCTCGGGCAGGTGTGCGTCGATCGCGCCGCGGTAGACGTGCTCGAGCGCCTCCCCGACCGCGCGGTGGGCCGTCATCCGGACAGCCGCCGGCATGTCGGCGACGAGCGTCTCGACGATCAGCCCGTGGCCGAAGCGGTACTGCCCGACGGTCCCCGGCAGGGTGGCGACGAGGCCGAGCTCCGTGGCGGCATCCAGCGCGGCCACGACATCGTCGCGACCCTGCGACGACGCGCGCTCCAGCGCCGGAAGGTTGAACGTGCGCCCGACGATCGCCGCGAGCGCGAGCGTCGCGATCGCGTCCTCGCCGAGCGGCTCCAGGCGGCGGCGGATCGTCTCGCGGACCCCGTCGGGCAGCGGCAGCTCGCCGGGCGGGTCGTCCATGCGGCCCTCGGCGAGCAGCAGCGCGAGGATCTCGCGCGTGAAGAACGGATTGCCCTCGGTCACCGCGTGAACGGCGTCGGTCAGCGTCTTCGGCGACGCCGCGCCGCTCGTCAGCTCGATGAGCTCGCCGACGTCGTCGCGGGTCAGCCCGCCCAGCACGAGGCGACGCCCGGCGCGGGCGATGTTCGCCACCGCGGCCTGCGCGCCCGGCGTGCGGCGGGGCGTGCGCTCGTGCATCGTGGCGACGAGCAGCACCGCGGCGTCGCGGAGCATCCGCGACACGAAGTCGAGCGCGAGCAGCGAGCCCTCGTCGACGGCCTGCAGGTCGTCGATCAGGATGACGACGGGCTGCTCGGCGGAGCGCGCGCGCAGCAGCGCGACCAGCGCGTCGAAGAGCGAGAAGCGCGCGATCTCCGAGCTCTCGTCGCTCGCCGCAGGCTCCACGGGCGGCTGCGCGCCGGGCAGCCGCACCGCGAGCTCGGGGACGAGCCGCAGCAGCTCGTCCGCGCCGGTGCCCAGGTCGCGGCGCAGGACGTCGCCGGGCACGCCGTCGCAGAGGCTGCGCACAACCTCGACCCAGGGCCAATAGGCGGGCGCGGCGCGGCCCCAGCCGCGAGTCCAGATGACGGTCGCGTCGGCGGCCTGCGCGTGGGCGGCGAGCGCGGCGGCCAGCCGCGTCTTGCCGACGCCGGGGTCGCCCAGAACGAGGTGCACGCCACCGTGGCCGCGGCAGGCGTCGTCGAGCGAATGCAGTAGCTCCTGCAGCTCGCGCACGCGCCCGACGAGCGGGCCCTCGCCCGTAGCCGGGTCCACCGGTCCGTCTGTCGGTACCACGTCACTCCACCCCTGGGGACGCTGAGGGTAGCTGCTGGTCGCGCCCGCCTGGGGTCCCGCGACTATTGCCGGACCTCCCAGGACAGCTGCACGCCGGGATCGGGCTGGTACACGCACGACGAGCCGGTCCGGACCGCCCGCTGGAGCAGGTGCCCGAGCTCGGGCTCCTGCTCGGCGATCCGCCCGATCGCGCTGCGGATCGCGCGCGTGACGTTCAGGCGGGCGCGCTCGGCCGCCGGCCCGGTCGCCGCGGCGCCGTCCGACAGCTCGGCGACGAGTGCCGCGAGCGCCTCGCCCGCGTGCGCCACGCGTTCGGGGTCGTTGAACGTCCTGGCCTCCTCGAGCTCCTCGCGCAGCTCCTGGGCGCGGACGCGCTGGTCCGCGACGTCCGCCTGGAGCGGCGCGACGCCGCCGTCTGCGCCTGCCAGGCGCACCGCGGCGATCGGCGTGCCAGGGCCGGCGAGCAGCGCGGCGAGATGGTGCAGGCCCTTTGCGTCGGCGAGCACGGCGCTGCGCCCGTCATGGTCCAGGCGCCAGACGTCCTGCTCGCGCCGCAGGGTTGCGCGCAACGGCGAGCCGCGGCCGTCGCCGCCGCCGACCTGTCCTGCAGCGCCGGCGAGCCGGCAGCGCAGGGCCTCGGCGCGCGCGACGGCGCGCGTCATGCCGCGGTGCGAAGCGTCGTGCGCGACGCCGTCCAGCAGTGCCCGCGCCCGCGCCGACGTCGCCCGGCCCGCCGCGGCGCACGAGCACCTCGGCCGCATCGTGCGCGGTCAGCACGATCGTCGGCCGCGCCCCCATGCGCTCCGCCGCCGCGCGTGCCGTCTCGAGGTGGCCGAGTGCGCGCTCGGACTCGCCGGCCGTCATCGCGAGCAGCCCGAGGTAGCGCGCGACCGGCCCGAGGTAGGCGGCGCCGAGCGCCACCACGTTGCGCCCGTCGTAGGGGACGAGCAGGTCGTACAGACGCCGGGCGCGCGGCCGGTCGTCGAGCAGCGCGCACAGCTCGGCGAGCAGCGCCATCGCGACGAGCCACAGCGCGTCGCGCGGGATGTCGTCGAAGTCGTCGGCGGCGAGGTGCTCGAGCTCGCGGCGCGCCTCGTCCTCGCGGCCGAGCTCGGCGAGCACGAGCGCCAGCCCGCAACGCCAGCGGCGCAGCGCCGGAAGGCGGTCGGCGTTCCTGCGCACGAGCGCCTCCAGGTCGTCCTGGCGCCCGGTCGCGCGGCGCACGAGGAACGTCTGCTCGTCGGCGATGATCGGCGCCATCGAACCGGGGACGTCGCGCGCCTGCGCGGCGGCCTCCGCGGTGCAGCGCTCGGCGGACTCGAATTCGCCGCGCCGGTGGGCCGCCATCGCACGGTGCAGCGGGTCGTGGACGAGCATCCGCGGCTGCGCGAGGCGCGCCGCCGTGCCGAGGAACTCGTGGATCTCGTCGTCGGCGCGCGCGGGGTCGTCGAGCTCGAGCAGGAGGCTGATGCGCCACAGGCGCACCTGCATCGCGAGCTCCGCGTCGCCGGTGCGCTCGCACAGCTCGAGCGCCTCGAGCGAGATCGGCAGCCCGCGCGTGACGGTGTCCGGGCCCCAGACGGCGACGAACCCCTGCGCCAGCGCGAACGCGAGCGTGCGGTCGGCGAGCGCGCGCTGCTCGGGCCCCGCGCGCGCGGCGTCGCCGGTGAAGATCGCGCGTGCCAGCTCGAGCGCCTCGTCGACGAGCGCCTCGCGGCGTTCGCGCTGAGGCGACCAGTACAGCGCGAGGGCGAGCTGCACGCGCAGCCGGCAGCGCAGCGCGTCCACGACCGCCTGCCCCTCGGCGTCGTCGGCCAGCATGGCGTCCAGGCGCGCGAGCGCCTCCTCGAGGGCCGCGACGAGGTCGGGCTCGACGAGCCCCGGGGAGAGCGAGCCGAGCGTGCTCGCGAGGGCGGCCCGCGCCAGCCGCCGCGGATCCTCCAGGCGCCGGGCGTGCTCGGCCGCCGCGCGCAGCGCGCGCTGCGCGCGCTGTACCTCGCCGGCGCGCATGAGCGCCTCGCCGAGGCCCTGCTGCAGCTCCCAAGCGCGTGCCTCGTCGGCCGGCAGCGCGGCGGCGACGTCGAGCGCACGCTCGTACAGGCGCGCCGCCTCCTCGTAGGAGAAGCCGTCCAGCGCGTGCGCCGCCGCCCGCGCCGCATAGGCGACGGCGCGCTCGGCGCCGCCCTCGGTCGCAGCCTGCAGGAAGTGGTGCGCGATCTCGGCGAGGTGCGGCTCGGGGTCGTCGGAGTAGACCGCCTCCAGCACCTCCGCGGTGATCCGGTGCAGCTGCGAGCGGCGGACGGCGCCGAGGCTCTCGAGCAGCGTGTCGCGCACGAGCGCGTGCTGGAAGGCGAAGCGCCCGGGCTCGCCGGCTGTCGTGACGATCCCCGCGCGCAGCGGGGCGTCGAGGCGCGCGAGGACCTCCGACTGCGGCGCGTCGATGATGCTCGCGAGCGTCGCGAGGCGAAACTGGCCGCCGATGACAGCGGCGACGCCGAGCGCCTCCAGCGACGGCTCCTCCAGCGGTGCCAGACGGCGGCGGATCGCGTCGCGCACGCCGTCGGGCAGCGGCAGCGGCCGCGCGGGCGCGCTGGTGTCGTGCAGGCGGCCCTGGCGGGCGAGCAGCTGCACGAGCTCGTCGACGTAGAGCGGGTTGCCGGCGCTCGCCTCGTGCACGGCGGCCACGAGGCCCGGCGCGATCTCCTGGCCGGCGGACGAGGAGGTCAGGCCGCGCGCCCGCGCCGCCGCGAGCCGCCCGACGCCGTCGTGGTCCAGGCCCTTCAGCGGCAGCCGCGTCGCGGCGCGCGCCAGGCCGCCGAGCGGCGCGGCGAGATCCTCGCGCGCGTGGGCCTCGACGTGGCGGTAGGCGGCGATCGCGAGCAGCGGCATGTCGGGCAGCGCGCGTGCCACGAACTCCAATGCGAGCACCGAGGACGGGTCGGCCCAGTGCAGGTCGTCGAGGACGACGACGAGCGGGCGCCGGGCGGCGACCGCCGCGAGCAGGCCGGCGAGCGCGTCGAACAGGCAAAAGCGCGCCTGGTCGGAGTCCAGCGCCGGCTGCTGCCGGCTGGGCCCGGCGAGCGCGGGCAGCATGCTCGCCAGCCACGGCGCGCCGTCGCCCATCAGCTCCCGCAGCCCCTCGGCGTCCTGCCCGCGCGCGAGCGCGCGGACCACCTGCACCCACGGCCAGTATGCGGGCGCGCCCCCGCCGTCCCAGCAGGTCCCCCAGGCCCAGCTCGCGCCGCGCCCTGCGGCGCGCTCGACGAACGCGCGCGCCAGCGCGGTCTTGCCGATGCCGGGCTCCCCGGTGAGCACGACGAGGCGGCCGCGCCCGGAGAGCGCCGCATCCAGGGCAGCGTCGAGCTGCGCGAGCTCGTGCTCACGACCCACCAGGCCTGGCCCGTGCCCGTCGCTCATCCCGATACCACCCCTGCATGGTGGCGGACAATCGCTCGTATGGGGTATGAGAAATGGACGAGAGACACCGCAAAGGACGGCGTTTATGCCCGGGCTGGCACACTCATGCATTCCTCCCGACCCGCACCGCCCCCGGAGACCCGTTTGCCCACCAACAGCTTCGACGCCCTCGGCACGCTCACCGTCGGCGATCGCACCGTCGGCATCTATCGCCTCGACGCGCTCCAGGACGCCTACGACGTCGCGCGGCTGCCGTTCTCGCTGAAGGTCCTGCTCGAGAACCTCCTGCGCACCGAGGGCAACGGATCGGTGACGGCGGCCGACATCGAGGCACTGGCGACCTGGGACCCGGCGGCCGAGCCCTCCAAGGAGATCGCGTTCACGCCGGCGCGCGTGGTGATGCAGGACTTCACGGGCGTGCCCGCGGTCGTCGACCTCGCCGCGATGCGCGACGCGATGGCGCAGATGGGCGGCGACCCGGCGATGATCAACCCGCTCGTCCCGGCGGAGCTCGTCATCGATCACTCCGTGCAGGTCGACGCCTACGGGACGCGCGACGCCTTCACGCGCAACGCCGAGCGCGAGTTTCACCGCAACCAGGAGCGCTACGCCTTCCTGCGCTGGGGCCAGGAGGCGTTCGACAACTTCGCCGTCGTCCCGCCGGACACCGGGATCGTCCACCAGGTCAACCTCGAGTACCTCGCGCGCGTCGTGTTCGTCGACGGCGACGGCCTGGCCTACCCCGACACGCTCGTCGGGACCGACTCGCACACGACGATGATCAACGGCCTCGGCGTGCTCGGCTGGGGGGTCGGCGGGATCGAGGCGGAGGCCGCGATGCTCGGCCAGCCGATGCCGATGCTCATCCCGCAGGTCGTCGGCTTCAAGCTCCGCGGCCAGCTGCCCGAGGGCGCGACCGCGACCGACCTCGTACTGACCGTCACCGAGATGCTGCGCGAGCGCGGCGTCGTGGGCACGTTCGTCGAGTTCTACGGCCAGGGCCTCGCCTCGCTGCCGCTCGCCGACCGCGCGACGATCGGCAACATGAGCCCGGAGTTCGGCTCGACCTGCGCGATCTTCCCGATCGACGCCGAGACGCTGCGCTACCTCGAGTTCTCCGGCCGCTCGCCGGAGGTCATCGCGCTCGTCGAGGCCTACGCGCGCGAACAGGGTCTCTGGCACGACGAGAGCTCGCCCGAGCCCGCCTACTCGGACACGATCGAGCTGGACCTCGGCGACGTCGTCCCCTCGCTGGCGGGGCCGCGGCGCCCGCAGGACCGCGTGGCGCTCAACGAGGCGCAGGCGGCGTTCCGGATCGCCCTGAAGGACTTCCTGCCGCAGGTCGACGACGGCGCCGAGCCCGAGCCCGACGGCGGCGCGACGATCGAGTTCGACGCGCTCTCCTTCCCGGCGTCGGACCCGCCGACGGGCACCTACGCGGGCGCCCGCCGCCCGCCCGCGCACGCGACGGATGCGTCCCACGCCGACGAGATCGCCGCGGCCCGGCTCGCCGAGCGCGCCGACACGAGCGTGCCGGTGACGCTGTTCGACGGCACGGAGACCGACCTGGACCACGGCCGCGTCGTGATCGCCGCGATCACGTCGTGCACGAACACGTCCAACCCGTCGGTGATGCTCGCCGCGGGACTCGTGGCCCGCAACGCGGTGGCGCGCGGGCTGACGACGAAGCCGTGGGTCAAGACGTCGCTGGCGCCGGGATCGAAGGTCGTGACGGAGTACCTCGCGCAGGCCGGCCTCGACGAGCCGCTGGACGCGCTGGGCTTCAACCTCGTCGGCTACGGCTGCACGACCTGCATCGGCAACTCGGGCCCGCTGCCACCGGAGATCTCCAAGGCGGTCGGGGAGCACGACCTCGCGGTCGTCTCGGTGCTGTCGGGCAACCGCAACTTCGAGGGGCGCATCAACCCCGACGTGAAGATGAACTACCTCGCGTCGCCGCCGCTGGTGGTCGCCTATGCGCTGGCGGGGTCGATGGACGCCGACATCGTCAACGACCCGATCGGCGTCGATCGCGACGGGGCCGACGTCTACCTGCGCGACCTGTGGCCGTCGGGACGCGAGGTCGGCGAGACGATCGAGCAGGCCGTGCGCTCGGAGATGTTCCGCTCCTCCTACGCGGGCGTGTTCACCGGCGACGAGCGCTGGAACTCCCTGGTGGTCCCGACCGGCGACCGCTTCGCCTGGGACGCGGACTCCACCTACGTGCATCTGCCGCCCTACTTCGACGGGATGCCGGCCGAGCCGGCGGCCGTGACCGACATCGAGGGCGCGCGCGTGCTCGCGCTGCTCGGCGACTCGGTGACGACCGACCACATCTCGCCGGCGGGCGCCATCAAGCGCGACGGCCCGGCGGGGGAGTACCTCCAGGAGCACGGCGTGGCGCCGCGCGACTTCAACTCCTACGGCGCGCGGCGCGGCAACCACGAGGTCATGGTGCGCGGGACGTTCGCGAACATCCGCCTGCGCAACCAGCTGGCGCCGGGGACCGAGGGCGGCGTGACGCGCAAGCTGCCCGAGGACGAGCAGATGTCGATCTACGACGCCGCCATGGCCTACATCCACGAGGGCACGCCACTCGTGGTCGTGGCCGGCAAGGAATACGGCTCGGGCTCGTCGCGCGACTGGGCGGCGAAGGGGACGCGGCTGCTGGGCGTGCGCGCCGTGCTGGCCCAGTCCTTCGAGCGCATCCACCGCTCGAACCTCATCGGGATGGGCGTGCTGCCGCTGCAGCTGCCGGTATCGGCGGGGGAGCTGGGGCTCACGGGCGAGGAGGTCTTCACGATCACCGGCCTCGCCGAGCCGATGAACGCCGGCGAGCTCCCGGCGTCGGTACAGGTCCGCGCCGGCGACCGCGTCTTCGACGCGCGCGTGCGCATCGACACGCCCAAGGAGGCGGACTACTTCCGCCACGGTGGCATCCTGCAGTACGTGCTGCGCCAGCTGCGCGATCGCTGAGGGAGTTTCGTCGCAGCCGGGTGGTGTTCCGTGGCGCGCGGGGCGCGATTCTCGGTGGTGTGGAGGGGCGTGGTCCACAACGACGGCATAGCGGACGGTCTGGACCAGACCCCCCGCTGGAGCGGCGCATCGCGGAGGTCGCGACCGATCAGCACGGGGTCGTGGCGCTCGCGCAACTGCGCGATCTCGGGCTGAGCGACAGCGCGGTTCGCACGCGGGTCGCCGGTGGCCGGCTTCACCGCATCCACAGCGGCGTCTACGCCGTCGGCCACGCGCGTCTGACCCGATACAGCCGCTTCATGGCGGCTGTCCTCGCCTGCGGGCCGAGCTCCTCCCTCTCATACCGATCTGCGGCCTGCCACCGGGGGCTGCGCGACGACGGCCGCAGCACCATCGACGTCACGAGCCCCGCGCGCGCCGGACGCAAGCGCGACGGCATCACGGTCCACAGCGGAGCCACCCTCCTGCGCCGCGACGTCACGATCGTCGACGGGATCCCGTGCACCACCGTCGCCCGCACCCTCCTCGACCTCGCCGACATCGTCCCGACCCGCCAGCTCGAGCGCGCCATCGAGCGGGCCGAGGTCCTTCGCGTCCTCGACGTGCGCGAGCTCGATGACGTGCTCGCGAGAGCCCACGGCCGCCGCGGCGCCGCCGCCCTCCAGACCCTCCGCTCAGGGATGCGGTTGGGGAGCACCGTCACGCGCAACGACCTCGAGGAGGCGTTCCTGGCGATCTGCCGCGCCATCGACCGGCCACCGGACGCCGTGAACGCCTGGATCCCCTACCCCGAAGGCGGCGGCGCGGAGGCGGACTTCGTCTGGCGCGACCACGACCTCATCGCCGAGGTCGACGGCCGCGCCTTCCACACCACCCGCCAGGCCTTCGAGCACGACCGCCGCCGCGATCAGCGGCTGCACACCCTCGGCTGGCGCGTCGTGCGCTTCACCCACCGCCAGGTGCTCTACGAGGCGGCGGCCGTCTCCGCGACCGTCGCGGCGCTCGCCGCACAACGCGCGCAGCGCCCGTGGATCACGGCCTCCGCGCGCTCGCTCTGAAACCCCCGGGCGCCGGCCGCGAGCTCGAGCGCCGAGGTGTCCAGGTCGGTCTCGAGGTCCTCGATCGAACCGCACTGCACGCAGACGAGGTGGTGATGGGGGTGCGTCCGCGGGTCGTAGAGCGTCGTGCCCGCGCGCTGCACACGGCGCACCATCCCGAGCTCCTCGAGCAGGTCGAGGGTCGCGTAGATCGTCGGTAGCGACACGTTCGGCAGCCGCTCGGCGACGGCATCCAGCAGCTCGTCGGCGGTCACGTGGCGGTCGAGCTCGTTCAACGCGCGGTGCAGGAGCACGCGCTGAGGGGTAACCCGCATCCCACGTGCCCGCAGGGCGCTGACGAGGTCCTCGCTCACGTGCCTCATCTTAGGGCATCCTTATTGCAAGTCAAGTGTTATAGTTTGTCAGCATGAACGCTCCCGCCGCCGCCCTCCGCACCCGCTGGCACGCCGCCGACGAGCGTCAGCGGCTCCTGCAGGTCGTGCAGCCGGCACTCATCGGGCTCATCGACGGCACGATCTCGACGCTCGCGCCGATCTTCGCGACGGCCTACATCGCCGGCTCGAAGGCCGCGCTGCTCGTCGGCCTCGCCGCCGCGCTCGGCGCCGCGATCAGCATGGGCATGTCGGAGGGCCTCTCCGACGACGGCGAGATCACCGGTCGTGGCGCTGCGCTCAGCCGCGGCATGATCACCGGCATCGCGACGTTCGTCGGCGGCACGGCGCACGCGCTGCCATTCCTCATCAAGGACATCCACACGGCGCTGACGGTCGCCTACGTCGTGGTCTCCGTGGAGCTCGTCGTCATCGCCTGGGTGCGCAAGCGCTTCCTCGGCGTCGCGCTACGGACGTCGCTCATCCAGGTCACGCTCGGCGGCATCATCGTCGCCGCCGTCGGCGTCGCCGTCGGCCACGCCTAGCGGCTCGCCGCTGCGGCGGGCGATCCAGTCGACGCCGGGGGCGTCGCTGAGCCCGTGGGCGATCGTCGACACGACGACCACGAGCGCCGCGATGTTGAACAGCGTCTCCGACGCGCTCAGGCCGGCCGCGAGCACGAGCAGCGCGAACGTCATCGTCGCAACGCCCTTGGGTCCGAACCAGGCCATGAACGCCGTCGTGTAGCGGTCGCAGGCCGTCCCCATGAGCGCGAGCCAGACGGCGAACGGCCGCGCGACGAGCAGCGTCACGACGACGATCGCGACGGCTGCCAAGCCCTCGCCGAAGAGCCCGTGCAGCGTCAGCAGGCTGCCGAACACGACGAAGATCCCGAGCTTGACGATCTCGACGATGTCCTGGGCGCGCTCCTCGAAGACGTGCGCGATGTCGGGCCGGCGAATGCCGAAGACGATCGCGCAGACGAACACGGCGATGAGCCCGTTGCCGTGCGGGGGCAGCACCGTCGTGCCGTAGGTGAGAAACGCGACGCCCAGCGCGTAGAGCGCGCGCTGGTGCGCCGGGACGCCCGCGCCGAGCTTGCCCGCGCGCGGCAGCAGCGCGCTCGCCGCCAGGCCGATGGCGAGCCCGAACGCCAGCCCGACCCCGACGTCCTGCAACACGAACCGCCACCAGACGAAGTCGCCGTTGCTCGCCTGCAGCGCGGCGATGAGCGCGAGCACGGGTGCCAGCGCGAGCCCGTCGTTCATGCCCGACTCGAGGTTCAGCGAGTGACGGATCAGCCGCGGCACGCGCGGGTTCGTCACCACGCCCGACGACAGCACCGGATCGGTCGGCGACAGCAGCGCCCCGAGCAGGAAGGCCTCCGTCCAGGACAGATCCGTCAGCGTCTTGGCCGCCACCGCGACGACCACCGCCGTGATCGGCATCGCCAGCACGAGCTTGCGCAGCGGCAGATGCCACGCCGCGCGCAGCATCTCCTCCTCGACCTCCAGACCGTCGCGGAAGAGGATCACGACGAGCGCGGTGACCGCGAGGATCTCCACGAAGCCCGAGTGCGCGTCGAGCTCGAGCACCTGCAGGCCGCCGGTCCCGAGGACGAAGCCGAGCAGCACGAAGACCGGCGCCAGCGCGAGGAAGCTGCGATGCACGAGCCCCGAGATCAGCGTGCCGAGCATCAGCAGACCGCCGAAAAGCGCCGCAACGGTCTCGAAGTCGCTCACCCGAAGAGTCTCCCAGACGGCACAGCTAGCCTTCGCCCCATGCCCCTGCCCGACCTCCTCCGCCAGCTCCTCACCGCCGCCGGCCCCTCGGGGTACGAGACCGCACCCGCCGCCGTCTTCGCGCAGGCCGGTCGCACCTTCACCGACGAGGTCGAGATCGACGTCATGGGCTCCGCCGTCGCGCGCGTCCGCGGCACCGCGGACACCGAGCGCCCGGCGCCGTTCCTCGCGATCGTGGGCCACATCGACGAGATCGGCCTCATCGTCACGCACATCGACGACGACGGCTTCCTGCGCTTCATCGGCGTCGGCGGCTGGGATCCGCAGATCCTCGTCGGCCAGCGCGTCGAGCTCACCACGCGCGACGGGAAGCTCCCCGGCGTCGTAGGGCGCAAGCCCATCCACCTGCTGCGCGAGGAGGACCGCAAGCGGGTCGCAGAGATGCGCGACCTGCACATCGACATCGGCGCGAAGAAGGGCGACGAGGCGCGCGGCCTCGTGCGCATCGGCGACGTCGCGGTCATCGCCGGCGAGCCCGTCGAGCTGCGCAACGAGCGCGTCATCTCGCGCTCGATGGACAACCGCCTCGGAGCCTTCATCGCGCTCGAAGCCGCGCGCCTCGTGGCCGAGGCCGGCGGCGCCCCCGGCGACGTCGCGGCCGTCGGCGTCGTGCAGGAGGAGATCACGTTCGGCGGCGCGCGCACCGCGGCCTTCCGCCTGCAGCCGGACGTCGCGATCGTCGTCGACGTCACGCACGAGACCGGCGCTCCGGGCATCGAGGTCAACGAGCTCGGCAAGCACGAGTTCGGGTCGGGGCCGGTCATCGAGCGCGGGTCGGTGCTGAACCCCAAGGTCTACGAGCTGCTGCAGGCGGCCGCCGAGCGCGAGGCGATCCCCTTCACCGTGCAGGCCACCGCGCGGGCGACGGGCACCGACGCCGACGCGATCCACATCTCCCGCGCGGGCATTGCGACCGGCGGCGTGTCCGTCGGCCTGCGCTACATGCACTCGCCCGTCGAGATGGTGGAGCTCGGCGACGTCCACGCCTGCGCCAGGCTCATCGCGGCGTTCGCGCAGGCGCTCACCGCCGAGACGTCGTTCGCGCGGTAGCGCCCCGCCGCGTGCTGCTGCTCTTCGACATCGACGGGACGCTGCTGCAGCGCGCCGCCGACGCCCATCGCGACGCGATCCACGAGGCCCTGCGGGTCGTGCACGGCGTGCGCGACCCGGCGCGGCGCACCGGCCACGAGGTCGCCGGCCGCACGGATGCCGAGATCGCGCGCGGGCTGCTCGTCGCCGCCGGCGTCGCGGCGCGCAGCATCGACGAGCGCGCCGACGACGTCCGCATCGCGGCCTGCGAGGCCTATGCGCGGCTCTGCCCCGACGACCTCTCCGCCCACGTGACGCCCGGCATCGCCGCGGTGCTCGAGCAGATCGAGGAGCGCGGCCGCGACCGGCTCGCACTCGTCACCGGCAACTACGAGGCGATCGCGCGGATGAAGCTGCGCGCAGCCGGCATCGGCGCCTACTTCCCCTCGGGGCAGGGCGGCTTCGGCTCCGATCACGAGCAGCGCGCCGAGCTGCCGCGGATCGCTCGGGGGCGCGCGGGCGATGGGGACGCGTCGTGGCCGCGCGAGCGCACGATCGTCATCGGCGACACGCCGCGCGACATCGCCTGCGCGCGGGCCGACGGCGTGCGCGTGTTCGCCGTCGCGACCGGTCCCTACCGGCCGGAGAACCTGACGGATGCCGACGCCGTCGCCCGCGACGCGCGCGAGCTCGGCGCGCTGCTCGGCGACCTGCCCGGCTGACGCGTCAGCCGCGCAGCCGGTGCGGCGCGAGGAAGCGCCATGCGGTCCGCGCGGGGTCGGCGCCCGCGGCGCGCAGCTGCGGCAGCAGCTCGATGTGCCGGCCGCCGGCGAGGCGCAGGTGCTCGACGGCGGCGCCCCCGCGACAGCCGCTCCAGCGCTGACGGGTCACCTTCGGCCGCAGGCGCGTGCTCACGGGAGCCGCCGAGCACCCGTCCAGTCGTGCCCACGCTGCGACGAAGCCGGGGATCGCGCCGTAGGGGACGAGCGGGTCGGCGGTGCCGTGGATCTCGAGCATCGAGATCGGTCGCGCGGGATCGCAGTCGCCGATCCCGCTCACGGCCGGCGCGAACAGGACCACGCCGGCGAACCGGCCGGGGAACCGGCAGGCGAGCAGGTTCGCCATCCCGCCGCCGTTGGAGATCCCGGTGAGGTAGATGCGCCGCGGGTCGACGCATGCGACGCGCCGGATCGCCGCCAGGGTCCGGTTCACGGCGCCGATCTCGTCGGCGCCCGCCCAGACCCCGTCCGACGTGGCGCTCGGATAGGCCACGGCGAATCCCGCCCGGCGCGCCTCGGGCGTCAGCCGCGTCACGTCCTCCATCTGCGCCCCGCTGCCGCTGGCGAAGTGCAGCGCGAGGATCAGCGGCGCCGGCGCCGAGCGCGCCTGCGCGGGCACGCGCAGGATCGTGTCCAGCGGCGCGCCGGGAACCTTCGACGGCGGAGCGGGCGCCCCGGCGGCGCAGGCGCTCGCGGCGGCGGCGGGCGGCGCGGCGGCGTCGGCGGTCGCGACGCGGGCCCGGGGCGCTCGGCGGCGGCGCATCGGACGAGCCGCAGCTCCCGAGCAGCAAGGCCACGACGACGAGCACGGAGGCGCCTGGTGCGCGCACGCCGCGAGTGTACGCCCGGGATAGGCTGCCGCCATGAGCCAACGCGCAACGTCTCGTCCTGCTCGTCGGCGCCGTCGTCGTCCTCGGCGGCGCCCTGATACTGCTGTCGCCCGGCGACGACAGCAACGACGGCGCCGCCACGACTTCGGTCCCGGCGGCCACGACCGACGCCCCGCGACGACGACGGCGGCGACCACTCCGGCGCAGCCGGCGCCGCGCACCGCAGCCCGGGGCCACGACGATCGTCGTCACCGGCGGCAAGCCCGCGGGCGGCGTGCAGGAGATCAAGGCCACCAAGGGCGACCGCGTCCGGCATCGAGGTGACCTCGCCGGACACGACGAGCGAGGTCCACCTCCACGGCTACGACATCAAGCGCGACCTGTCCGGCCGGCGGCAAGCGTCGAGCTTCTCGTTCGACCGCCAAGCTCGAGGGCATCTTCGAGATGGAGCTCGAGGACACCGCCGCGCAGATCGCGAAGATCGAGATCAGCCCGAGCTGAGCGGCGGGCGCGGGCGTCGCGCCCGAGATCGGCGAGGAAGCGCCGCGAGCGGGCGCGGCGCGCCGAGGTGGAAGCCCTGGCCGTGCGTCACGCCGAGCCCGCGCAGGAGCCGGACGGTCTCGTCGTCGCCGACGTGCTCGGCGACCGTCTGCGTGCCGAGGCCGTGGGCGATGTCGACGACGGCCTTGATGACGAGCCTGTCGGTGATCGTCGAGCAGCACTCGCGGACGAACTCGCCGTCGATCTTGAGGACGTCGAAGCGCACGTGCTTGAGGTAGTAGAACGAGCCGAAGCCCGCGCCGAAGTCGTCGAGCGCGAAGTGGCAGCCGAGCCGCGCGAGCTCGTCGGAGAACTCGCGCGCGCGGCCGATGTTCGCGATCGCCGCCGTCTCGGTGATCTCGAAGATCACGCGGCCGGGGTCCAGGCCCGTCTCGCGCAGCTCGCGCTCGATCGTGTGCAGCATCCCGGGGTCGCCCATCGAGACGCCGGAGAGGTTGATCTCGACCCTGCGGCGCCCCGCCCGCGTCACCCGCTGGCGGCGACCGCGCGGATCGCCTGCGTCACCGCCATCGCGTCGATCTCGCTGGATCATCCCGAGGCGCTCGGCGGTCGACAGGAACGACGCCGGCGGGATGAGGTCGCCCTCGTCGTTGCGCATGCGCAGCAGGACCTCGAACTGCGTCACGGCCCCGCTGCGCGAGCTCGAGGATCGGCTGCGCGACGAGCGCGAAGCGGCTGCTCGTCGATGGCGGCCCGGATGCGCTCGGCCCAGGTGATGCTGCCCGCGCATCCGCGCCTGGGCGGGCTCGCCGTCGACGTGCAGCGCGAGCTGGTTGCGCCCCGCCTCCTTGGCGTCGTACATCGCGACGTCGGCGTTGACGAGCACGTCCTCGCCGCAGAGCGTCGTCGGACGCTTCGAACATCGCGACGCCGATGCTCGCGGTCATCGCGCGCCCGTTGGCGCCGGGGACGGCGATGCGCTCGGCGCGCAGCGCCTCGAGCAGGTCCTCGGCGACGCGCGTCGCGGTCGCGACGCGTCGCGCGCGGCAGCAGCGCGGCGAACTCGTCGCCGCCGAGGCGCGCGAGCACGTCGGTGTCACGCAGCCGGCCCGGCGAGCACGTTCGCGACGCGCACGATGACCTGGTCGCCGGCCTGGTGGCCGCGCGTGTCGTTGACGTACTTGAAGTGGTCGAGGTCGAGCAGCAGCAGCGCGCCGCCGGAGCCGTAGCGGCGGACGAGGTCGGCGTGCGTGTCGAGCTGATCGGCGAAGCTCGCGCGGTTGTGCAGCCCCGTCAGCGGATCGTGCGTGGCGAGGTAGTGGAGGTTCTCCTCGTAACGACGGCGGTGCGTGATGTCCTGCACCTGCAGGAGGAAGCGGCGCGGGGTCGCCCTCGTCGCCGGCGATCGTCGTCGCCTGCAGCGCGACCCAGATCGGGGCCCCGCTGGCGTGCAGGAGCTCCGCTTCGTCCTTGTAGTGCGTCCGCTCGCCCGACGAGCAGCGCGCCGACGGCGTGGCGGTCGTAGACGGCGTCGGGCGCGCCGATGAACTCGTCGAAGCGGCTGCCGGCGAGCTGCTGGGCGGTGCGGCCGGTGAGGTCGCACAGCGCGCCGTTGACGCGGACGATCCGCCCGTCCTCCTCGGTGAGCGCCATGCCGATCGGCGAGCCGTCGAAGGCGCTGCGAAAGAGCTCGCTCGGCCGTCGCGAGCTCGGCGACGGCGCGCTTGCGGGCGCTGGTGTCGCGGATGGCGCTGGAGACCATCGTGCCCCTCGTCGGTCTCGATCGGGCCGAGGCTGATCTCGACGGGGAACTCGCGTGCCGTCCTTGCGCAGGCCGTAGGAGCTCGAGGTCGCCGCCCATCGGCCGCGACGTCGGCCGCCTCGCCGGAGGTAGCGGCTGGACGTGGTGGCGGTGCTGCGCGCGCAGGCGCTTGCGGGATGAGCACCGAGATGCTCTGGCCGACGAGCTCCTGGCGGCGATGGCCGAAGAGCCGCTCGGCCTGCGCGTTGACGAGCGCGATGTGGCCGTGGCTGTCGACGATGACCATCGCGTCCGGCGCCGCCTCCAGCAGCGCGCGGAACTTGCGCTCGGAGCCCCACAGCAGGCGGTCGCCGCGCATGAGGCGGCGCGCGAGCCGGTAGTACGCGCAGCTCGGTCCGGTACACGAGCCAGCGCACGAACTCGCCGAGGGTGATCACGCGGGTCCGCGTGCTCCGCGCCCGCGCCAGGCGCGGCTCCTGCTCGAACTTCAGCACGAGGTTGCGCTGGCGGAAATGGCGAAAGAGCGGGCCGTAGGTGAAGCGCTGGAAGTTCGCGGCCGCGTTGCCCCAGGGGTCGGGGTCCATGAACGGCATGAACTTGTCGGGGAAGCCGGGCATCGTGCAGCCGATGCAGATGCCGCCGGCGTTCGGGCAGCCGCCGATGCCGTTGACCCAGCCGCGCGCCGGGACGTTGCAGACCGCCGCGGGGCCCTTGCAGCCGAGCTTGACGAGGCAGCGCGGATCGTTGCCGTAGGTCGTCGCGAACTGCCCCTGCTCGGTGAAGCCCGGCACGGCCGCAGCCTTCGCGCGTCGTGCGGGCGAAGAGGCGCACGGGGCGCAGGCGGTCGTCGAGCTGCGGGCGCGGGACCGATGTCACCGGCGAAGAGCACGAGCTCGAGCAGGATCGACGTCATGTTGTCGGGCTGCGCCGGGCAGCCGGGGATGCAGACGATCGGGACGCCCATGCGCGACTGCCAGCCCCAGCCGAGGAAGTCCGGCAGGCCCATCGCGCCGGTCGGGTTGTTCTTCATCGCCGGCACGCCGCCGTAGGTCGCGCAGGTGCCGACCGCGAGGACGACCGCCGCCCTCGGGGCGAGCCGGTCGATCCACTCGTTGACGGTGATCGGCTGGCCGTCGACCGGGTCGACGCCGAAGCCGGTCCAGTGACCCTCGCCGCTGCGGCGCTCGTCGCCGATCGCGCCCTCGACGACGAGGATGAACGGGATCGAGCAGGCCCTCCTCGGCGTCGTACCAGGCCTGCATGAAGTCGTCGCCGTTCTCGAACGAGAGCACCGGGTTGTGCAGGACGACGCGCGGGCTGTTGGGGATGACGCCTGCTGAGCAGGTCCTCGAGGCTCGGCGACGTCGCGGCCGTCATCGCCACGGAGTCGCCGTCGCAGCCGAGGCCGGCGGTCATCCAGAGGACGTGCACGGGAGCGCGTCCGGCGACCTCGACGGCGGATGCCGTGCTCCGTGCTCGTCGCCATCTCGTTGCTCCTTTCCCAGTCACTGCGCTGCTGGGATTCCGCGTCCCCTTGTCGGCAGACGCAGGCGCAGGAACTGAAGATGCGCAGAAACCCGGCGCGGCGTCGATCGGACGCTTGTCGATGCGCTGCGGGTGCCGCGGGCGGACGTTCAGGCAGTCAGCCGGCGACCAGAGGCCATCGGCGCCGACGTGCTGCTCGTCGGCGACGCGGCCGAGCTCCTCGCGCGCCGTGGCGTGGTCGATGTCGCAGACGACCGCGACCTCGCGCGTCGCCAGCGGCTCGCCGGCCCACTCGAGCACCTCGAGCACGGACTCCGGCGGGTCGCGCCGCTCGGTACCGGGCACGAGGTTCGCGAGGACGACGTCATAGGCGGCGAACTGCTGAAAGCCCGGCACCGCGATGCGCACGCCGTCGGAGCAGCGGACGATCTCGTAGGACGGGCAGGTGTAGCGCCGGCCGCCCGACCAGTTGGCGAGGCGCTCGTCGAGCACGCGCGCGGCGGGGATCGGCTCGCGCGCGGCCGCCATGTCCTCGCGCAGCGCCAGCTCGATGGCGTCCTCGGCGCTCCAGCGCCTGCACCTCGTCGGGATCAAGGCCCGCATCGGCGGCCGCGTCGCGCACCGTCGAGTCCTCGTCGAGCAGCTCGCCCTGCATGCAGCGCCGGCGCAAGGCTCGCAGGATCGGCGGCCTCGGCCTCGGGCGCGTGCAGCGCGGGTGGCGACGATCGGCGCGGCAGGCCGGCGCGGTGGCGGCCATCCGCGGGCGCAGCGACGTGTCGATCGGCATGCCGTGGTCGCGGGCGATCTTCGACAGCCCGCGCGAGAGCTTGTCGGGGGTGAGGCCCTTGTCGAGGTACTCCTGCGGGTGCTCGGCGAGGACGACCATCCGCGGGCGCCACGTCGATCGTGTTGCCGTAGAGCCAGCGCAACCTCAGGCGAAACGGCTCGGCCGACCAGGCCCAGGGACATCCCGGGTCGGTGTACTCGGCGATGCAGACGTCGGGCGCCCAAGCGCTCAGGTGCGCGTCAGGCGCTTGTACGTGATGCGGTGCGGGCGGTCGGCCTCGTCGCCGAGCAGCTCGCGGCGGTGCTCCTCGTAGGCCTCGAAGTTGCCCTCGAACCACGTGACCTGCGAGTCGCCCTCGAACGCGAGCACGTGCGTCGCGACCCGATCGAGGAACCAGCGATCGTGGGAGATGACCACCGCGCAGCCGGCGAAGGCGAGCAGCGCCTCCTCGAGGGCGCGCAGCGTGTCGACATCGAGGTCGTTCGTCGGCTCGTCGAGCAGCAGGACGTTGCCGCCGGCGCGCAGGAGCTTGGCGAGATGCAGGCGATTGCGCTCGCCGCCGGAGAGCGTGCCGACCTTCTTCTGCTGGCTGGACCCCTTGAAGTTCCACGAGGAGCAGTACGCGCGCGAGTTCATCGTGCGGTCGCCGACCTTGATCGTGTCCATGCCCTCCGAGATCTCCTCCCAGACGGACTTGTCGCCGTCCAGCGCATCGCGCGACTGGTCGACGTACGCGAGCTCGACGGTGTCGCCGACGCGCAGCTCGCCGGCATCGGGCTGCTCCTGACCGGTGATCATGCGAAACAGCGTCGTCTTGCCGGCCCCGTTGGGCCCGATGACCCCGACGATGCCGCCGCGCGGCAGCTTGAACGTCAGGTCCTCGATCAGCAGCCGGTCGCCGAAGCCCTTGCGCAGGCTCTCGGCCTCGACGACGAGGTCGCCCAGGCGCGGGCCGGCGGGGATGTGGATCTGGACCTGGTCGAGCTTGACGTTGCGCTCCTCGGCCAGCAGCGCCTCGTAGTTGTTCAGACGGGCCTTGGCCTTCTTGCGCCGGCCCTTGGGGTTCTCCCGCACCCACTCGAGCTCCTGCTCGATCGTGCGCTGGCGGACCTTGTCGCCCTTCTCCTCCATCGCCAGGCGCTTCTGCTTCTGCTCCAGCCAGGAGGAGTAGTTGCCCTCGTACGGCAGCCCGCGGCCGCGATCGAGCTCGAGGATCCAGCCCGCGACGTTGTCGAGGAAGTAGCGATCGTGGGTGACCGCGACGATCGTGCCCTTGTACTCCGCGAGGTGGCGCTCCAGCCAGTCGACGGATTCGGCGTCGAGGTGGTTCGTCGGCTCGTCGAGCAGCAGCAGGTCGGGAGCGCGCAGGAGCAGGCGGCAGAGCGCGACGCGGCGGCGCTCGCCACCGGAGAGCGTCGTGACGTCGGCATCGGCGGGCGGGAGGCGCAGCGCGTCCATCGCGTACTCGATCGCGGTGTCGAGGTTCCAGGCGTCGGCGGCGTCGATCTCCTCCTGCAGGCGTGCGAACTCGTCGGCCGTCTCCTCGGAGTAGTTGGCCGCGAGCTCGTTGAAGCGCTCGAGCAGCGCCTTCGTCTCGGTGACGGCCTCCTCGACGTTGCCCTTGACGTCCTTGGTCTCGTCGAGGTGGGGCTCCTGCTCGAGCAGGCCGACGGTCGCGTTGGGCGCGAGCATCGCGTCGCCGCGGTAGTCCGTCTCGATCCCGGCCATGATCTTCAGCACCGTCGACTTGCCCGCGCCGTTGTAGCCGAGCACGCCGATCTTCGCCCCCGGCATGAACGCGAGCGTGACGTCCTTGAGCACCGTCTTGTCAGGCGGATAGTCCTTCGACAGGCGGTGCATCGTGTAGACGTACTGGGCCGACATCGCCGTCCAGGGTAGCTCGCGATGAGTTCGGGCCCCCGCGAGCGTCTTAGGGGACATGAATAGCCTCCCGGGGATGCCCGGCCTTGCCATCTCCCTGCGCGGTGTCGTCAAGCACTACGGCGAGATCGTCGCGGTCGACGGCCTCGACCTCGACGTGCCGACCGGCACGTGCGTCGGCCTGCTCGGTCCCAACGGCGCCGGCAAGTCGACCACGATGAAGATGCTCACGGCGCAGGCGATCGCCAACGCGGGCACGATCGAGGTGCTGGGCCACACCCTGCCGGGTGACTCCAAGGTCGCCCGCGCCGAGATGGGGGTCGTGCCGCAGCTCGACAACCTCGACACGACGCTCACCGTCGAGCAGAACCTCCGCGTCTTCGCCCACCTCTATCGCCTCGGACGCTCCGAGCGCGGGCCGGCGATCGAGCGCGCGCTGGAGATCGCGCACCTGACCGAGCGCCGCAGGTCGAAGGTCGGCGAGCTGTCGGGTGGCATGCGCCGGCGCCTGCTCATCGCCCGCGCGCTCGTCCACCAGCCGCGCCTGCTGCTGCTCGACGAGCCCACCGTCGGCCTGGACCCGCAGGTGCGCCAGGAGCTGTGGGCGCTCATCGACGCCCTGCGCAGCGAGGGCACGTCGATCCTCATGTCGACGCACTACATCGAGGAGGCCCAGCGCCTCGCCGACAGCGTGACGATCATGTCCCACGGCAAGGCGGTGGCGCAGGGCCCGCCGTCCGCGCTCGTGCTCGAGCACGCCGGGACCGAGGTGCTCGAGGTCTATGGCCCGCCGGCGCGGCTGGCCGAGGTCGAGCGCGAGGCCGTCGCCGCGGGCATCCGCAAGCGGCGCACGGGGACGAGCATCGCGCTGATGGGCATCGAGGGACGCAACGGCGACCTGCCCGAGGGCGTGCGCCGGCCGTCCAACCTCGAGGACGTCTTCGTCCTGCTCACCGGGGAGGAGGTGGCATGAGCACCGCCGAGGGGAGGTCCGAGCGTGCGAGGACCGCGGGGCGAAGCCGTCCGCTCGGCCGCCTCGAGGGCTCGGCCATCCGTGGGGTCCTCGTCCGCGAGTTCACGAACTTCAGCTCCTACTGGCGCTCGACGACCTTCTCGTCGACCATCGATCCCACGATCTACCTGCTCGCGTTCGGGTTCGGCTTCGGCACGCTCGTCAACCGGGTCGGCGGGCGCGACTACGTCGACTTCGTCGGCACCGGGGTGGTCGCGACCGCCGTCCTGTTCTCGTCGGTCTTCCCGGCGATGTTCGGGACGTTCGTGAAGTACTCGTTCCAGCACACGTACGACGCGATCCTCGCGGCGCCCGTCGACACCGAGGAGCTCGTCACCGGGGAGGCGCTGTGGATGGCGATCCGGGCCGGCACGTACGGCTGCGTGCCGCTGCTCGTCGCGATGGTCTTCGGCCTCGATCCGGCGGCCGGGATGCTGCTCGTCCCGGCGATCGCGTTCATCGCCGGATTCGGCTGGGCGTGCTTCGGGATCATGATCGCCGGCCTGCTGAAGTCGATCGACAACTTCAACTACGTCACGAGCACGGTCATCACGCCGACGTTCCTCGTGGCGGGCACGTTCTTCCCGCTCTCGGGACTGCCGGATTGGGCGCAGATCGCGGGCAACTTCAACCCGCTGTTCCACACGGTCGAGCTCGTGCGTCACGCGGCCTTCGGATGGGATCCCGGCGCGGATCCACTGCATCTGCTCGCACTGCTCGTCTTCGCCGCGATCATGTGGCGCCTGGCGATCCGCGCACTCGGGCGCAAGCTCGTGACGTAGCCCGGCGCAGGCCCGGCGGACGCTACCCTCGTGGGCTGATGCCGAACGTCCTGGACCTCGAGCAGGCCTTGCTCCTCCTGGAGATCACGCCGCCATTCGACAAGCGCGCGGTGCAGCTCGCGCGCCGCCGGATGGCGAAGGTCTGGCACCCCGACATCGCCCCTCCGGGCAAGCAGTTCGAGCACGAGCGCCACCTCAAGGCGATCAACGAGGCGGCCGACCAGCTCGAGCGCCTGGCCGAGGGCATGCGCGGGGGGATGGTCTCCCGCAACGCAGTCAAGGTCAACGCCGCGGCCGCCCGCGCGGCGCGCGCCGAGGAGGGCCGGCGGGCCTACGAGGAGGCCGAGCGCCAGCGCGCGCAGGACACCGACCGCAGGACGCACGACCCCTTCGGCAGCCAGGTCCCCGACCACTCCGTCGTGCACCGCTACGCCCGCTGCGTCACCTACCCCGAGTGGGGCGTGGGCAGCGTGACCGGCATCTACTTCACCGGCGGCGGCGACGACATCCAGCAGTGGGCGCGGGTGCGCTTCCAGCCCGGCGTGCGGACCGTCCCGGCCGGCTCGCTGCAGTTCGTCGACTTCTCCAAGCCCGACGCCGGCGCCGACCGCGTCGAGCGCTTCGTGGTCGCCTCCCAGCACGCGACGCTGGAGGGCAACCACGAGCTCGCCGCACAGCGCCTCGTCTACGCCCGCGACGCCGAGCCGCGCAACACGACGGTCCTGCGGCTGCTGACGCTCGCCTTCTGGCAGGCCGGCAACCTGCCGGCTGCCGGGCGCGCCGTGCGCGACTGGATCCGCGCCGATCCCGACCGCCCGGCGGCGCACCGCTTCGCCGCGCGCATCTACGAGGACATGGGCGCGATCGACCTCGCCGCCGAGGCCGCTCAGCGGGCGGTCGATCGCGGCCGCGAGGACGCCGACGCCTGGGAGCGCCTCGGGCGCCTGCGCCTGCGCCTCATGGACCGCGAGGGCGCGATCGCGGCGCTCGAGCACGCGCGTACGCTCGGGCCCTCGGTCGACGGGCTGCTGGACCTCGGGCTCGCCTACCACCTCGCCGGCGACCTGGGCGCCGAGGTCACCGCCTGCGAGCAGGCGACGATGCTCGACGAGGAGAGCGGCGAGGCCTGGTCGCGGCTGGCCCACGCGCTCGCGCGCACCGACCGCGTCAGCGACGCGGTCGACGCCTGCGATCGCGCTCTGCGCCTGCGCGCCGATCCCGAGGTCGCCGACCTGCTGGACCGCCTGCGCGCGGAGCTGCCGCGCGTGCTGCCGGCAGCCTAGCCCTCGCCGTTTCCGACGGCCGCGAGCGCCTCGCGCGCCGCGAGGCGATGGTGGACGCGCAGGCCCTTGAGCTGCGCCTCCGCGCGGATGATGAGCTGGGCGAGCTCGTCGGCCTCGAGGCGATCGTCGAAGGGCGCGATCTCCATGAGCGAGTCCCACAGCGCGAGCTTGCCCTGCACGCCCGCGCGCAGGCCCTCGAACTCGAGCACGCGACTCAGCGGCGAGTAGCCGATGAGCTGGTCGTTGGGCTTGAGGCGCCCGAGCTTCTCGCCGACCTTGGCGACCGCGCCCTTGAACGCCGAGCGGTCGATGCCCAGGCGCTCCATGAGCTGCTCGAGCACGACGAGATCCTCCTCGATCTCGTCTGCGAGATGGTCGAGAAACTGCTCGTACTGGGTGTCGTGGTTCTCCTGCAGCATCCGGCGGGCCAGATCGCTGCCCATCTCCGCGCCGGCGCGGTGGTCCTGCAGGTAGGTCTCGAGGTGGTCGGTCGTCGTCGTGGGCATGGCGCAGGCTCCTGTCCGTGGTCGCTGGAGCGGGGAGTACCCCCTGGCCGGGCTCAGAACGCCCGAGTCGACGGTCCGATGAAGCCGGTACGGTCCCGAACGATGCGTCTCATCGTCGCCCGATGCGAGGTCCGCTACAGCGGTCGCCTCAACGCCGTCCTCCCGCAGGCGCTGCGCCTGCTCATGCTCAAGGACGACGGCTCCGTGCTCGTGCACGCCGACACCGGCGGCTACAAGCCGAGCAACTGGATGACGGCTCCGACGGTCATCGAGGAGGAGCCGGACCGGATCGTCGTTCGCAAGCGCGCAGGCAAGACGGAGGACCGCCTGGAGATCGACATCGCCGAGGTCATCAGCGACGTGACGCACGATTTCGGCCCGCCCACCCAGGCAACCGCGCTCGAGAAGGACGGCGTCGAGCGCGATCTGCAGGAGGCGCTCGCGGCGGCGCCCGCGTTCTGCGGGGAGGGCTTTCGCCTCGTGCGGCGCGAATGGCCGACCGACATCGGCCCCGTCGACCTCATGTGCCGCGACGCCGCCGACGCGTGGATCGCCGTCGAGATCAAGCGCGTCGGCACGATCGACGCCGTCGAGCAGCTCACGCGGTACCTCGAGCGCATCCGCTGCGACCCGGCGATGGCGAGCTGCCGCGGGATCCTCGCGGCGCAGTCGATCAAGCCGCAGGCGCGCGTGCTGGCACAGGCGCGCGGGCTGGACTGCGTCGAGATCGACCTCGCGATCCTGCGCGGCGAGCGCGCGCCGGACCTGACGTTGTTCGTGGCTTAACCGGCCTGACTGTCCCGCCGGTCCAGGCGGCATGGCCCAAGCGCGCAAATCTCAGCGTCCCCGCAAATTCGGGCATATCCTCGGTCGATGAGCCGGCGCCCGCCTCAGATCGTCGCGTTCGGAGGCGGCGGGTTCTCGATGGAGGCCGGCAACCCGCTCCTGGACGAGTACGTCCTCGGGCTCACGGGGTCCGACAGGCCCAAGGTGTGCTTCCTGCCCTCCGCCTCGGGCGACGCCGACCACTACGTCGTGCGCTTCTACCGGGCGTTCTCGACGGCGCGCTGCGAGCCGTCGCACGTCTCGCTCTTTCGCCGCGACAAGGGCGGCGGGCTGGGCGTGGACATCGCCACCCACCTGCTCGCCCAGGACCTCATCTACGTCGGAGGCGGCAGCGTGCTGTCGCTGCTCGGCGTCTGGCGCGCACACGGCCTCGACGACGTCCTGCGCCGGTGCTGGGAGCAGGGCACGGTGCTGTGCGGGCTCAGCGCCGGCTCGCTGTGCTGGTTCGGCGAGGCCGTCACGGCCTTCCATGGGCCGCCGCAGCGGGTCGCCGGCATGGGCCTGCTGCCGTACTCCAACTGCGTGCACTACGACGGCGAGCCGGGGCGCCGCGAGGCCTACCACCGCTTCATGTCGGGCGGCATGGCGCCCGGCTACGCCGCGAGCGACGGCGCGGCGCTGCACTTTCGCGGCGAGTCGCTGGCGCGGGTCGTCTCCTCGCGACCGGAGTCGGCGGCCTACTGGGTGCAGGAGGTCGGCGGTCGGATCTCGGAGGTCCCGCTGCAGGTCAGCTGGCTGGGCGAGTCGCGCACGCTGACCGCGGCCTAGTCATGGCGGTCGGGCGCACGATCCTCGCCATGGGCGGCGGCGGCTTCACGGCGGAGCCGCGCAACCCCGCGCTCGACGACTTCATCCTGTCGCTGACGCCTCGCCGCGAGGCGCAGATCCTCTTCCTGCCGACCGCCAGCGGCGACCCGGGCGCGCAGATCGCCGCCTTCCGGGCGACGTTCGGCAACCGCGCCTGCCGGCCCGAGCACCTGTCGCTGTTTCGCCTCGAGCACGAGCCCGCCGACCTGCGCGCGCTGATCCTCGAGCAGGACATCGTCTACGTCGGCGGCGGCTCGATGCGCAACCTCCTCGCGATCTGGCGCGAGCACGGCCTCGACCACATCCTGCGCGAGGCCTGGGAGAGGGGCGTCGTGCTCGCCGGCCTCAGCGCCGGCGCGATGTGCTGGTTCGATCACGGCATCACGTGCTCCACCGGACGTCCGGCGCCGGTCCGCGGCCTGGGCTTCCTTCCCGGCAGCCTCAGCGTCCACTACGACGGCGACCCCGCCCGGCGCCCGGTGTTCCTCGACGCGATCGCCCGCGGCGCGATGCCCGCGGGCTACGGCGCCGATGACGGCGTCGGGCTGCTCTTCGAAGACCGCGAGCTCGTGCGCATCGTCAGCTCACGCCCGCAGGCTCGGGCCTACCGCGTCGAGGCGCGCGCGGACGCCCGGGTCGACGAGCGCGTGCTCGAGCCCGAGCTGCTCGACAGGGCCGAGCTGGGCACGCGGCAGCGCAGCGTGCCGACCGACATCCGGGAGTACCGCGCCGAGCGTCAGCGCCGGCGCTGACGGCTACTCGCCGGTCAGCGTCACGAGCAGCGAGCGGGCGCCGCCGCGGTCGCGATGCTCGCAGAGGTAGATCCCCTGCCACGTGCCGAGCGCCAGGCGCCCGCCGGCGATCGGCAGGCTCAGCGACGAGCCCATGAGCGCCGCCTTGACGTGCGCGGGCATGTCGTCGGGCCCCTCCAGCGTGTGCGTCCACGCGAACTCCTCGGGCACCGACGCGTTCAGCCACGTCTCGAAGTCGCGGCGCACGTCGGGCGACGCGTTCTCGTTGAGCGTCAGGGAGGCGGACGTGTGGCGGATGAAGATGTGGGCGAGGCCGACGTGCAGCTCGCGCAGAGCGGGCAGCGCATCCACGATCTCGGCCGTCACGAGGTGCACGCCGCGGGGGCGGGGGCGCAGCGAGATCTCGTGCTGGCTCCAGGGCACCGCGGGCAGCCTATGCGAGGACCCGCGGTAGGGGAGGAGGTGTCATTGCGCACGTGCGGGTAGAGTCGAATTCATGTCAATTCAGGCAGGGACTCACCAGATAGGGCCCTCCAACGGGTCACTGACGATCAAGACGGGCCGCGAGGGTGCGGCCGCCAAGGCGGGTCACGACCTCGTGCTCGAAGCGACGAGCTGGGACGGAACCGTCGAGATCGGCGACAGCGCGTCGGTCAAGCTCACGGTGGATCCAGGCAGCATCCAGGTCGTCTCCGGCAGCGGCGGCGCCAAGCCGCTGGGCGACAAGGACAAGGCCGACATCAAGAAGAGCATGGACGGCAAGGTCCTGGGCTCGTCGCAGATCACCTTCCAGTCCAGCGAGGTCAAGGTCGACGACAGCTCGATGAACGTCAGCGGCGATCTCAGCGTGGCCGGCTCGAGCAACTCGATCACCGTCCCGCTGAGCGTCGGCGGCGACGGCACCGTCAGCGGCTCGGTCACGCTCAGCCAGAGCGACTACGGCATCAAGCAGTTCAAGGCGCTCATGGGCGCCCTGAAGGTGTCGGACTCCGTCGAGGTGCAGCTGGAGGCCAAGCTCCCCACCGGCTGACCGGCCGCGCCCGCTCCGTAGGATCGCGGCGTGAGCCGCGATCCCACCGTGCTCTGGCAGCCTGACGAGGCCTTCGCCGAGCGCACGCGCATGCGTGCGTACATGCGCTGGCTGGCCGAGCGCCACGGCGTGCGCGCCGCGACCTACGACGAGCTGTGGCGCTGGTCGGTCGGGGACCTCGACGCGTTCTGGTCCTCGATCGCCGAGTACTTCGACGTCGCCTTCCACGAGCCGCCGTCCGCCGTCCTCGGCCGCCGCGAGATGCCGGGCGCGCAGTGGTTCGAAGGCGCGCGGCTCTCCTATCCCGCGCACGTCCTGCGCGACCGCGACGACGACGCCGTGGCGATCCGTCACGCCTCCGAGCTGCGACCGCTCGCGGAGATGACGTGGGGCGAGCTGCGCACGCTCGCGGCACGCATCCAGGCGGGTCTGCGCGCGCGCGGGGTCGGGCCGGGCGACCGCGTGGTCGCGTACATGCCGAACATCCCCGAGGCGATCGCCGCGTTTCTCGCGGTCGCCGGCCTCGGGGCCGTGTGGTCGAGCTGCTCGCCGGACTTCGGCGCGCGCTCGGTGGCCGACCGCTTCGCCCAGATAACGCCCACGGTGCTCCTCGCGGTCGACGGCTACCGCTACGGCGGGCGCGACCACGACCGCGGCCCGATCGTCGAGGAGATCCATGCCGAGGTCGGAGGCGAGCTGGTGCGCCTCGGCTATCTGGACGCAGGCGGCTGGCAGGACGGCTTCCTCGGGCCGCCCGATTGCGAGCTCGAGCTCGCGGCGGTGCCCTTCGAGCACCCGCTCTGGGTCCTCTACTCCAGCGGCACGACCGGCCTGCCCAAGGCGATCGTCCACGGCCACGGCGGCATCCTGCTCGAGCAGCTCAAGAAGCTCAACCTCCACCTCGACGCGCAGCCCGGCGACCGCGTCCTCTGGTTCACGACGACCGGCTGGATGATGTGGAACTTCCTCGTCGGCGTGCTGCTGACGCCGGCCTCGATCGTGCTCTACGACGGCAACCCGGGCACGCCCTCGATGGACCGTCTGTGGGAGCTCGCCGCCGATGCCGGCGTCACGTGCTTCGGCACGGGCGCGGCGTACATCGCCGGCTGCATGAAGGCCGGCGTCCACCCCGCCGCCGGACGCGACCTCTCCGCGCTGCGCAGCGTCGGCGCGACCGGCTCGCCGCTGTCGCCGGAGGGCTTTCGCTGGGTCTACGACGAGCTCGGACCGGACACGTGGCTGTTCTCGACGAGCGGCGGGACCGACGTCTGCACCGCGTTCGTCGGCGGCGTCCCGCTGGAGCCCGTCTACGAGGGCGAGCTGCAGGGCCGCTCGCTGGGCTGCGACGTGCAGGCCTTCGACGAGGAGGGGCGTTCGCTCGTCGACGAGGTCGGCGAGCTCGTCATCACCCAGCCGATGCCGTCGATGCCGCTGCGCTTCTGGGACGACCCCGGCGGGGAGCGCCTGCACGAGGCCTACTTCGACATGTACCCGGGCGTCTGGCGCCACGGCGACTGGATCGAGATCACCGAGCGCGGTACGGCGATCATCTACGGCCGCAGCGACTCGACCATCAACCGCGGCGGCGTGCGCATGGGCACGAGCGAGATCTACCGCGCGGTGCTCGCGCTCGACGAGATCCTCGACGCGCTCGTCGTCGACGTCCCGCGCGAGGGCGAGGAGAACTGGATGGCGCTCTTCGTGGTGCTCCGCGAGGGGGCCGAGCTCGACGACGAGCTGCGCGGCGCGCTGGCGCGGCGGATCCGCGCCGACTGCTCGCCGCGCCACGTGCCCGACGACGTCTTCGCGGTCGCCGAGGTGCCGCGCACGCTGTCGGGCAAGGTGCTCGAGGTGCCGGTCAAGCGGATCCTCTCCGGAACGCCACCGGAGCGCGCCGCGAGCCGCGACTCGCTTGCCAACCCGGCCGCGCTGGACTGGTTCGCGCAGTTCGCCCGCGAGCGCGCCCGAGGCGCGTCGTGAGCAAGGCGCGGGCGAAGAAGAAGCAACGTCAGCGACAGCGCGAGCGGACCGGGCGCCCGGCGCAGGTGCCCGCCGACGTGCGCGCGCAGCGCGCGCAGGAGCGCGAGGCGGCGCGCCCGCGTGCCGGCGCGCCCGCCGCCGGGCCGCCGCCGCGCCGCCCCTCGCGCCTGGAGGTCCGCGACGGCATTCCGCGCCCGGACGCGGTCTGGGCGCCGTTTCCGCTGACGGAGCTCGGCATGGCCGTCGGCATCGGCCTCTTCCTGCTCGGCTTCGCGAGCGGCGGGTCGCGCGGCGCGTGGCTGCTGACGATCGGCGTCGTCGTGCTGTCGATCGTCGTCGCGGAGCTGTGCCTGCGCGAGCACTTCGCGGGGTTTCGGTCCCACAGCGTGCTGCTCGGGCTGCTGCCGGTGACGGCCGCCCACATGCTCGTCGTCCTCGTCGTGACACGCGAGTGGCGCGGGCCGCTCGTGCTCGTCGTGGACCTCGCGGTCGCGGGCGGGCTCGCCTGGTGGCTGCGGGGCCGCTTCGCCGACGCGCAGGACGCCGCGCGCCGGCGGCTTGCGGGCTAGCTCCTACGCCCGGTTCATGAAGAACAGCACGATCGCGACGATCGCGAGCGCGAACAGGATCGGGTGGACGATCGCGCCACCGGCGATGGCGATGATGAGCAGGACGATGCCGAGGATGAGCAGCAAGGGTGATCCCTTCGTGGTTGGCGCATCCGCCGTACCCGCTGGAAACTCCCGGCAGTCTGCCGCGGGCTCCTAGCGCTCGCCGGGCGTCTTGAGAGGATAGACCGAGACCGGGACCGAGAGATCCAGCGTGGTCTCGACGATCCGCGACTGCTCGGCGACGTGCGCCGCCGGATAGCCCTCGCCGGTGCTGGCGCGCTCGGGACGGCCGATGTAGCCGAAGCGCAGTCGCTCGGGGAGGATCTGCATGAGGCGCGGGAACATGTGCGCGCGGGCGCCCATGTTGCGCGGCTCCTCCTGGACCCAGACGACCTCGGTGAGGTTCGGGTAGCTCTCGATGAGCTCGAGGATCTGAGCCTGCGGGAAGGGATACAGCAGCTCGACGCGGCCGATCGCGACGGCGTCGTTGCCCTCGCGGTTGGGATGTCCGACGAGGTCGTAGTAGATCTTGCCGGTGCACAGCGCCAGGCGCTTGACCTTCTCCGCCGGCACCCGCGGCTCACCGAGGACGGGGAAGAACTTCGTCTCGGAGAGGTGCTCGATGCGGTTGGTGGCCTGCGGCAGGCGCAGCAGCGACTTCGGCGTCATGAGGACGAGCGGGCGCTGCTTGGCCACGCGCGCCTGACGGCGGATGAGGTGGAAGTACTGCGCGGGCGTCGTGACGTTCGCGACGCGCATGTTGCCCTCCGACGCGAGCGCGAGGAAGCGCTCGAGGCGGGCCGAGGAGTGCTCGGGGCCCGAGCCCTCGTAGCCGTGGGGCAACAGCAGCACCAGGCGCGAGGTCTGCCCCCACTTCGCCAGGCCGCTGGCGATGAACTGGTCGATGATCACCTGCGCCGCGTTGACGAAGTCGCCGAACTGCGCCTCCCAGAGGACGAGCGTCTCGGGCGCCTCGGCGCTGTAGCCGTACTCGAAGCCCAGGCACGCGACCTCGCTCAGCGGCGAGTTGTGCAGCTCAAACGGCGCCAGCGCGCCGGGCAGCGACTGGATCGGGCAGATCGTCTGGCCGGTCTTGGCGTCGTGCAGGACCATGTGGCGCTGGGAGAATGTCCCGCGCTCGACGTCCTGACCGGTGAGCCGGATCGGCGTCCCCTCGGTCAGCAGCGTGGAGAACGCGAGCGCCTCGGCGTGCGCCCAGTCGATTCCGCCGTCGGGTCCGATCGCGTCGCGGCGGCGCTCGAGCTGCTTGACGAGCTTGGGGTGCACGGTGAAGCCGTCGGGGATGCGCAGCAGCTCGTCGTTGATGATCCGCAGGCGCTCGGCGCCGACGGCGGTCTTGACCTCCGGCGAGGGGGTGCGGTCGAGCTGGTACTCGCCCGTTGGCTGCTCGACCTGGCCGACCTCGGCCGCGCGCTTGATCTGCTCCTTGAGCTGGGAGTGCAGGCGCGAGAGCTCGTCCCAGACCTCGGCCTTCTGCTGCTCGACGTCCTGTGCGGTGACGACGCCCTGGGCGACGAGCTGCTCGGCCCAGATCTCGGCCACGCGCTTGTGGTTCTTGATGCGCTGGTACATCTCGGGCTGCGTGTAGGCGGGCTCGTCGGCCTCGTTGTGGCCGAAGCGGCGGTAGCCCAGGAGGTCGATGAGCACGTCGTGGCCGAACTCGCTGCGGAAGGCCCACGCCAGGCGCACCGCGGCGATGCAGGCGCTGACGTCGTCGGCGTTGACGTGGATGATCGGGACGTCGAAGCCCTTCGCGATGTCCGAGGCCCAGCGGGTGGAGCGGGCGTCGTCGGGGTCCGTCGTGAAGCCGACCTGGTTGTTCTGGACGAGGTGCAGCGTGCCGCCGACGGCGTAGCCGTCCAGCCCCTGGAGGTTGAGCGTCTCGGGCACGACGCCCTGCGCCGGCAGGGCGGCGTCGCCGTGCAGGACGATCGGCACCGCGGAGTCGGTGTCGCGGTGCGCGTGCGGGCCCTGGCGCGTCGTCTGCGCGGCGCGCGTGGCGCCTGTGACGACCGGTCCGACGAACTCCAGGTGCGACGGGTTGGACTCGAGGTTGACGAGGATCGAGGAGCCGTCGGGCAGCTGGTAGGAGCCCTGGGCGCCGTGGTGGTACTTCACGTCGCCGGTGCCGCCCTGCGGAATCGTCGTGACCGCCTCGAGCGTCGAGGCGCCCTCGAACTCGGCGAAGATCGTGTCGTAGGGGCGCCCGAGGTTGTGCGCGAGCACGTTCAGCCGGCCGCGGTGGGCCATCCCGAGGACGACCTCGCGGCCGCCGTTGAGGGCGGCGAGCTGGATCATCTCGTCGAGCATCGGGACCGTCATGTCGAGGCCCTCGATCGAGAACTGCTTCTGGCCGAGGTAGGCCTTGTGCATGAAGCGCTCGAGCGCGTCGACCTCGACGAGGCGCTTGAGCAGCGCCTTCTGCTCGTCGGGGCTCAGCGGCATGCGGTAGGCGCCGGATTCGATCTTCTCGCGCAGCCAGGTGCGCTGGCGATGGGAGGCGATGTGCTCGATCTCGTAGGCGATCGTGCCGGTGTACGTCTCGTGCAGGTGCGGCAGGGCGTCGGCGAGCGTCGCGCCCGGGACGTGCATGCGCAGGACCTTGGCGGGGATGCGGGCCATGATCCCCGGCGTCAGGCCCAGCGGCTCGGGGTCGAGCGCAGGGTCGCCCTCGGGCTCGCGGCCGAGCGGATCCAGGCGGGCGGCGAGGTGGCCGTGCGTGCGGTGGGCCTTCACGAGCGAGGTCGCGGCCTGCACGGCCTGCATCAACGCCTCGATCTGGTCGCCGTCGGTGCTCCGTGACGCGGGCCCCGCGTCGCGCGCGGCGGCTGCGGCGGCGGCGGGCGCGGGCGCCTCGGGGGCCGGGCCGAGGATCGTGCCGAGCTGCTCGAACACGCGCTCGTAGAACTCGTGCTCGCCCTGCAGGTACTGCTCGACGACGGCGAGGAAGCGCCCGGACTCCGCGCCCTGGATGACGCGGTGGTCGTAGGTCGAGGTCATCGTCATGACCTTCTCGGCGCCGATCATGTCGCCGATCGCACCGATCCCCGCGGGGTAGCCGATCGCGCCCGTGGCGACGATCGTGCCCTGGCCCGGCATCAGCCGTGGGACCGACGCGACGGTGCCGATCCCGCCGGGATTCGTCAGGGAGATGTTCGCCCCGCTGAGATCGTCGGCGGTCAGGGTGTTGTCGCGGGCGGCCGTGATCAGCGCGCCGAAGGCGTCGAGGAACTCGGGGAAGGTCATCCGGCCGGCGTCGCGGATGACCGGGACCATGAGCGTGCGGGTGCCGTCCTTCTTCTCGACGTCGACGGCGATGCCGAGGTTCACCGCGCCGTCGTCGATGCGATGCGGCCTACCCCCGATCTCGGCGAAGTGCTGCGCCATGACGGGCATCTCGCCGGTCGCCGCGCGCGCGATCGCATAGGCGATCAGGTGCGTGAAGGAGACCTTGTGGCCGGCCGCCTTGAGCTCGCGGCGGCGGGCGTCCATGGTCGTGACCGTGATCGTGCGAAACGAGGTCGCGGTCGGGACCTGGCGCGACTCGTCCATGTAGCGCGCGAGCATCGCGGCGCCGCCGCGCATGAGGGTCGCGCCGTCGGGCGCGGCGGCGGGGGCGGGCGACGACTTGGCCGCGAGCACGTCGGCCTTCGTGATGCGCCCCGCGGGGCCGCTGCCGTGCAGGGCGGAGAGGTCGACGCCCTCGACGGCCGCGGCGCGACGGGCGACCGGCGAGACGGGAACGCCGTCGCCGTCGCCATCGGGCGCCGCGGGCGGCGGCGCGGGCGTGATCGCGACCTGGCGAGAGCCGTTGGATCCGTTGGTGCCCGATCCGGCCCCGCCCTCGCGCATGCGCGCGATGACCTGTCCGACGGCGACCGTGTCGCCGGGGGCGGCGAGGATCTCGGTGATCGTGCCGGCGGTCGGAGCCGGGAGCTCCATGTCGACCTTGTCGGTCGACACCTCGACGATCGTCTGCCCGTCCTGCACGGCGTCGCCGGGCTGCACGGACCACTCCAGGATCGTGCCCTCGGTGACCGACTCGCCGCCGCCGGGGGTCACGATGTCGATGATCGCGCCGTCGCCGACCGGCGCCTCGGAGCCGTCGGCCCCGGCCTCGGGCTCGTCCTGGAGGGCGGCCGGCGCGCCGTCGGGCGCGATCTCGCCCATCACGGCGCCGACGGCGACGGTGTCGCCCTCGGCGAAGTGGATCTTCACGAGCGTGCCGGAGACGGGCGCCGGGACCTCGGCGTCGACCTTGTCCGTCGAGACCTCCACGAGCGTCTCGTCGGCGACGACGGCGTCGCCCTCCTGCTTGTGCCACTCGAGGATCGTGCCCTCGCGGACCGACTCTCCCATCGCGGGGAGCGTCACCTGAACTGTCGTGTTCACGGCCATGCCTGTAGGCCCACTGTAGACGACTGCCACGGGCGGTCGGCGGGGTTCCCGGGTCGTCGGTCGCGCGGCATCGGCCTCGTCATCGGCCGATCGGGGGACGGCTTGCGCCGGCCGGGGGCGCTCAGACCGGGAACGGCCCGCCGCGCAGCGGCCGGTCGCCGAGCGCGCGCCGCTCGTTGTCGCGCAGGCGCGGGTCGTAGTGGGCGAAGAAGACCTTCCCGACGAGCTCGCGCCTGCTGCGCACGCCGGTCTTCTCGAAGATGCTCTTGAGGTGCTGCTGGACGGTGTGCGGCGAGACGACGAGGCGTTCGGCGATGTGCGCCGTGGAGTCGCCCTGCAGCACGAGGCGGGTGACGTCCTGTTCGCGGGCGGTCAGGCCGTAGGCGGCCATGAGCAGCGGTGAGATGCGCGCCGGATGGGCCGGCTCGACGATCACCGCGACGCGGCGCGCGCCGGGCGCGATCAGCGCAGCGCCGTGCAGGATGACCCACGTGCCCGACCGCGACAGCACGCGCGCGACGGCGATCTCCCCCGCGCTCTCGGGGTCCTCGGCGGTGCGCAGCGCGCGCCCCGCGACGGCGTGGACGGCCGACGGCAGCCGGCCCGCCGCCCAGTCGCCGTCGGGCAGCTCCGACAGCCAGTGCTCGACGCCCGGGGTCACCGACTCGACCTCCCAGCTCTCCGACAGCACGACGAGCCCCGGCGACTCGGGCCCCTCCGGGTCCGACGCCTCGCCGACGAGCAGCCCGCGGCGCGCGCCCTCGGCGAGCACCGGCGCCAGCGAGCGCACGAACGCGAGGTCCTCACGGTCGAACATCGCCTCGCCGGGCTCGCGGTACAGGCCCAGCGCACCCCAGACCTCGCCGCCCTGCGTGCGCAGCGCCGCGATCATCTCCTGGTCGCCGCCCATCGTCATGTTCTCGTGCCAGCGCCGGCTGGAGGCGGGGTCGCCGCCGGTCGCCTCGTGCAGCGTCGAGATCCCGGTCTCCGAGCGCGCGACGTCCGACAGCTTGTTGACGTCGTCCTCGTAGTACTCGGCCGCCATCCACGCGGGCGGCAGCTCGGGCAGGCCCTCCTGGAAGTGGCTCGTCACGAGCAGCGACGCCGGGTCCAGCGTGTACCAGCACGGCGCCCAGAAGTGCGGGATCGTCCCGGCGAGCACCTCGGTGCACTCCAGCCAGAACGTCTTGAGGTCGTGCCCGCGGGTGGCGAGCTCGGTGATCCGATCGCTCGCTCGCTCCCTCGCATACGCGGCCATGCGCCGATGGTAGGCCGCGCCGGCGCCCGCGAGAACACCAGGTTTGTGGAATGTGCGAGGTCGTGCAGCGGGCGTAGCTTCGCCGGCATGAGACCAGGAGCGCGCACGCCGGAGGAGCTCGAGCTGCTCTTCGAGGACGCCCTCGTCGTCCGCGATCGCGAGGCGGTGTCGGCGCTGTTCGAGGACGGTGCGGTGCTCGTGCGCAGCGGCGCGCCAGGTGAGGCGCGCGGGAGCGGGCAGATCGCGCGGATCGCGGGCGAGCTGTGCGCTCGCGAGCTGACGTACCTCGCCGATTCCTGCCGCGTCCTACAGGCGCGCGACACCGCGCTGGTCGTGGCGGGCAACGGCGTCAGCGTCGTGCGTCGCGACCCCGGCGGGACATGGCGCTATGCGATCGCGCTGCTGGCCTTCGGCACCCATCACGCAAGCGAACAGGAGCGGACATGAGCGAGACGACAGCCAAGCTGGGGCCGAGCGCGGTCAAGGCAGGCGAGGGCGAGGCGATCTGGTGGTTCGACGGCCTCGCCGAGATCAAGGCGACCGCCGCCGACACGGGTGGCCTGCTGGCGCTCATCGAGGTCACGGAGCCTGCGAACGACGAGGCGCCGCTGCACGTGCACCACCGCGAGGACGAGGCCTTCTGGATCATCGAGGGCGATGTCACATTCGAGGTCGGCGACACGACGATCGAGTGCCACGCGGGCGACTACGCGTTCGCCCCGCGCGGGATCCCCCACCGCTACAGCGTCGGCCCGGAGGGCTGCCGGATGCTCTTCATCCTGCTTCCCGGCGGGTTCGAGGATCTCGTGCGGGAGATGGGCCGGCCCGCCGGGTCGCGGACGCTGCCGGCGCCGAGCGAGCCCGACTTCGCGCACGTCGCCGAGGTCGCCGAGCGCTACGGCTGCGAGCTGCTGGGCTAGACGGCTACGCGTGCGTCGGCGCGGCGGCACCCGCCGCGCCGGCGCTGTTCGCGCGCCCCTGGCGCACGAACTCCAGCGAGCCGACGAACGGCCCGATCCCGCCGAGCACCGCGACCGCGACCGCGAGGCGCAGGTCGATGACGCGCAGGCGCAGCGCGGCGATGCATGCCAGCGACATCGCGATCCAGCCGATCCCGTGCGCCATCCCGAACACCATCTCCCAGCCGTGCAGCCCCGGCACGAGCCACACCGTGAGCAGGATGGTGTAGATCGCCGAGTGCGTGAACGACGCCCATTTCAGGCGCTCGAACGTCAGCGCGCGGGTCATACGAGCCCGGCCTCCAGGAGGGTCGCCATGCGGCGCAGCGGCTCGTCGGCCTCCTCGGGCCACTCCGCGACGTCGGCGGGCCACCAGGCATAGGCGTCGTGCTCGTCGTCCATCGTGATCTCGGCGCCCGCGGGCAGCCAGGCGAGGCCGACGACCATCACGAGCTCGTGCTGCAGGCGCACGAGCGCCTCGACGGTGAGCCGCTCGGGCGCGACGCCCCACTCCTCCATGAGCTCGCGCGAGAGCGTGTCGGCCGGGCTCTCGCCGATGTCGACCGCGCCGCCCGCCCCGAGCGCCCAGCGGCCGGGCCACGACGACAGCCACGCCGCCCGGCGGCCCGCCAGCCAGCGCCCCTCGGCGTCGCGCGTGACGGTCAACGCCGCCATGGAGCGCGAGGCGTCGCCCTCGACGAGGCGCAGCGCCCAGCGCGTCGGCTGCAGCTCCAGCACGAGCCGGTCGCCGTCCTCGGCATGGTCGACGAGGCGCGCGGAGAGCCCGTCGTGGCTCGGCGACCCGCGCTCGCGCAGCGCGGTGATGGCGGCGTCGGCGGCCTCGGCGTGGTGCTCGGGCGGCTCGTAGTGCTCCTCGCGCCAGCGCGCGAGCACGTTCTCCGCCGGCCAATGACCGCGAGCGAGGATGGCGGGCGCCCTCATGCCGACAACGATAGATCGCCTCCGGGTGCTCGCGCACGTCGCCGCACCAAGACGGGGCCGGGCGGGCGACGCGCATCCGCGGTCGCATGGGAGACTCATCCGATGCGGAGCACGTCGCGTTGAAGGCGCTGGTCACGGGCGGGTCGGGGTTCATCGGCTCGCACGTCGTCGACAAGCTGCTCGCCGCCGGCCACGAGGCGCGCAGCTTCGACCTCCTGCCGTGGGCCTACGAGCCGCGCGCGGGCTTGGAGGTCGTCACCGGCGACCTGCTCGATCCCGGCGAGCTGCGCGCCGCGGCGGAGGGCTGCGACGTCATCGTCCACCTGGCCGCGGCGGCCGACGTCGGACTCGTCGCAAAGAACCCCACCGGGTCGGAGAAGCTCAACGCCCGCGGCACGCTCAACGTGCTCGAGGCCGCCCGCGCGACGGGAGCGCGCGTCGTCTACGCCTCGACGATCTGGGTCTACTCCGACGTCGTCGAGTCCGAGGTCGACGAGGACTCGCAGCTCGCACTGCCGTCGCACCTCTACACCGCGACGAAGCTCGCGGGCGAGATGTACTGCCGCTCCTACGAGCAGCTCTACGAGGTGCCGACGACGATCCTGCGCTTCGGGATCCCGTATGGCCCGCGCGCCCGCCCGGCTGCGGTGCTGCCGATCTTCGTCAACAAGGCGCTCGCCGGCGAGCCGCTGACGATCGCCGGCGACGGCCTGCAGACGCGCCGCTTCGTCTACGTCGAGGATCTCGCCGACGGCGTCGTCCGAGCGCTCGCGCCGCGGGCCATCGGCCGCGTCTACAACCTCGTCAGCGACGAGGACACCTCCGTGGTCGACATCGCCGAGGCCGTCCGCGCAGCCGTCGGCGACATCGAGATCACCCATGTGGAGGGCCGCTCGGGGGACTTCGCCGGGGCGCGCGTCAGCGGCGAGCGCGCCGCGCAGGAGCTCGACTGGCGCGCGCGGACCCCCTTCGCCGAGGGCGTCGAGCGCTACGTCGCGTGGCACCGCGCGCAGGCGCCGGCAGCGCCGGCGGCCCCGGTGGCGGCGGTGGCGGCGCCCGCTCCGGACGTCGCCGCGCCGGCGATCGCGGCACGCGCCGCCCGCCGACCGCGCGCCGGCGCGACGCTGCACCGGGTCGGCGGCGTCCTCGCCGGGCTCCTCGCGCTGCTCGTGTACGCCTACGTCCTCAGCGCCGCCGGCCTGCCGGGCGACGACGAGCACAGCGTGCTGGTCATCGCGGCGCTCGCGCTCGTCTCGACGGTCTCGATCGTCTCGACGCAGGCGCGCGCGGCGGTGTGGGGCGCCGCCCTCGCCGGCGCCGTGCTGCTGATCCCGGCGCGCACGAGCGGCGCGCTGGACCTCTCGCCGCTGGATCCGGGCCTGCTCGCGCTCGGGCTCGCCGGCGCCGGCTTCGCCCTGCTCGCCGTCAAGGACGGCAGGCGGCGCACGCTCGAGTTCTCGCTCGCCGAGCACGCCGAGCGCTGAGCGCCGCCGTGCCGGCCTTCGAGCGCTTCGCCATCGGCTTCGACGCGCGCGATCGCAGGCGGCTGCACGAGCTCTGGGACGGCGTCATCGACTCCGGGCGCTGGAGCGAGGGCGCGCTGACGACGAGCTTCGAGAGCGCCTGGGCGCACCACAACGGTCTCGGCGCGGTCGCGACGTCGAGCTGGTCGGGCGGCGCGCTCGCGGCGCTGGAATGGGCGGGCGTGCGCGGGCGCACCGTGGTCGTCCCATCCAACACCTTCGCCGCGACGCCGCTGGCCGTCCGCGCCGCGGGCGCGACGCCGGTCTTCGGCGACTGCCGCCGCGACGACCTCTGCCTCGCGCTGCCGGAGGTCGAGCGCCTCGTCGACCTCCACGACCCGGCAGCGGTCGTTCTCGTGCACATCGGCGGCCACATCGCCTTCGACGCGCCGGCGATCGCCGAGCTCTGCGCCGCTCGTCACATCAGGCTCATCGAGGACTGCGCCCACGCCCACGGCGCCGTGTGGGACGACCGCCGCCCCGGCTCCTTCGGAGACGCCGGCATCTACTCGCTGTACGCGACGAAGACGATCTCCACCGGCGAGGGCGGCGTGCTCGTCTCGCGCCACGAGGAGCTGCTGGACTTCGCGCGCTCGTACCGCAACTACGCCAAGCCCGGCTACGACCAGGCCGGGCTGAACTTCCGCATGAGCGAGTTCACGGCCGCGATCGGCCTCGTGCAGATCGAGCGCCTCCCCGAGATCGTGGCGTGGAAGAACGAGATCGCGCGTACCGAGCTGGACCCGCGGTATCCGTCGCGCCTGGAGCTGCCCGGGGGGATGACCTCGGGCCTCTACAAGTACATCGTCTTCGACCGGCTGGAACGCTCGACGGGGCGGGTGTACGACGAGCCCTGCCACCGCATCTTCGCCACCGGCGACGACCTGCCCAACAGCGACTGGGTCGCCGCCAACCACTCCTGCGTGCCGCTGTACTACCGGCCCGGCGAGTGAGCGCGGAGCCTCACACGGCGACGGCGCGCAACCCGCGCGCCGCGAGCGCGTCGAGGATCCGCGGCAGCGCCGCCGCCGTCGCGCGCCACGAGCCCGGGGCGCTGTAGTGATCGGCGTCGTGCAGGAGCACGACGTCGCCGGCGACCACGGCGCGGGTCGCCTCGGCGGCGATCGAGCCGGGCGTGGCGCGGGCGCGCCAGTCGCGGCCCCACGCCGACCACAGCAGCGGCGTCCAGCCGCGCCGGTGCGCCTCGATCAGCGCGGCGGGCGTGAAGACGCCGAACGGCGGCCGGTAGCGCTCGGCGGACGCGCCGCCGAGCTCTTCCACGAGCGCGGCGCAGCGGTCGAGGTCGGCGCGCAGCGCCCGCGGTGTCACGCGCGCGAGGAGCCGGTGGCGGTCGCCGTGGACGGCGAGCCGGTGGCCGGCCGCGACGACCTCGCGGACCACCGCAGGGTCGCGGCGGACCTGCTCGCCGACGACGAAGAACGTCGCCTCGGCATGCGCCGCTGCGAGGATCTCGAGGATGGCGGGCGTGCCCTGCGGATGCGGCCCGTCGTCGAAGGTCAGCCCGACGGCGCCTGAGCCGAGGTCGAGGCGCCGCGCGATGCCGAGCACGTCGCACAGCAGCGGGACGTGCGCGGCCGGGGCGGGCGCCGCCCATGCCGCCGCGGCCGCGAGCCCGACCGATGTCAGCGCGGCCCTCATATGCTGAGCGGCGTCCTGCTCGCGCTCGCGGCCGCCGCGTGCTTTGAGACCTCGTATGTCCTCCAGGCGCTGGAGGTCCGCGCGCTGCCGGCGCTGACGCGGCCCGGCCTGAGCGTGCTGCGCCGGCTCGTCGCGCGGCCGCGCTGGACGCTCGCGATCGCGCTCGGCCTCGCCGGCTTCGCGCTGCAGGTGCTCGCGCTGCGCCACGCGCCGGTGACGCTCGTGCAGCCGCTGCTGGCGGCGGGGCTGCTGGGGCTGCTCGCCTTCAGCGCGGTGGTCCTGCACGAGCCGGTGGGGCCGCGCGAGCTCGCGGCGGTCGCGGCGATCGTCGCAGGCGTCGCGGCGATCGGCTTCGCCGATCCCGCCCGGGGCGAGAGCACGAACGCGATCGCGTTCACGATCGCCGCGACCGTGCTCGGCGCCGTGGCGCTCGGCGCCTTCGCCCTGCGCCGGCCCGGGGCGCCCGCGATGCTCGCCTCCGCGATCGCCGCCGACGCGCTCGCGGTGCTCGCGGCCGCCCAGGCCGCGCGGGCGCTGCCGCGCGCCGGCGAGACCGTCGCGTGGTGCGCGCTGGCGGGCGCGGGCGGCCTCGCGTCGCTCGCCGCCGAGAGCGCGGCCCTGCAGCGCCGGGGCGCCGCGCGCGTGGCGCCGATCGTGCTCGCCGGGCAGGTCGCCGTGCCGGTGGTGCTCGCCCCGCTGCTGCTCGGCGAGCGCTGGAGCGCGGGCGGGCCGCTCGTCGCAGGGCTGCTGGCGGTCGTCATCGGCAGCGCGGCGCTCGCGGCGTCACCGGGCGTCGGCCGGCTCGCGGTCGGCGGCGACGAGGCCCAGGACGAGCCCCGCCGCGAGCGGCAGGTCGGGGACCCGGGGGCCTGACGGCGCAGCCGCGAGCGCGTCGCGCAGCGCCGCCGCGAGCGCCGGCCGGTCGCGCGCGACCGCGACCATCCCCAGCCGCTCGTAGGCGCGGTTGTTGATGCGGATGTGGCCGCGCGCCCAGCCGTAGGAGATGACGCGCGCTCCGGACATGAGCGCCTCGAGGACCGTCAGCCCGGCGGTCGAGTGCACGAGCACGTCCGCCGCGCCGAGCAGCGTGACCATGCGCTCCGTGAAGCCCCAGACCTGGACGCGCGGCTCGGCCGCGTAGGCCTCCTCCAGCCGGGCGCGCGCGGCGTCGTTGTGGCCGACGAGCACGATGACCGTTCCCGCGCCCGCTGCCAGCGCGTCGTCGGTGGCGCCGCGCAGGTCCCCGACGCCCCAGCCGCCCCCGGAGACGACGACGAGCGAGCCCTCGGGCTCGAGGCCCAGCTCGGCGCGCGCCTGCGCGCGCGCGGGCGGCGCGGTGAAGCGCAGGTCGGTGAGACCGTGGACGGCCTGGATCCGCGCTGCGGGGCCCGCGATCGCGCGCACCTCGGGCTCGGACTCCGGATGGGTGACGAGGTGCAGGTCGACGCCCGGGTGCGCCCAGTAGTTCAACGCCGCGAGATCGGTGATCGCCGCGACGACGGGCACGCGCACGAGCCCGGCCCGGCGCATGCGGCCCAGCAGCTCGGTCGTGATCGGGTACGTCGAGACCAGCACGTCGGGCTCGTCGGCGTCGAGGAACGCCTGCACGCGGCGGCGCGCGATCAGCTCGATCACGCGCGAGCCGGCGCGCCGCATCGGCGCAAAGCGCGTGCCGAGGAAGTAGCCGGCGTCGAAGGCGACGTTGCCCGCGCGCGTCTCCAGCGACGAGGCGCCGCCGATGATCGCCCGCGCGACCGGCCCGCCGATCTCGAGGAAGTCCACGACCTCGGCGCTCGCGCCCTGCTCGCGCAGCGCGCCCGCCAGGACCTCGGCCGGGAGGTCGTGGCCGGCGCCGATCGAGGCGGTGAAGATCAGCACGCGCGGCGACATGCCCGGACTATCGCGGAACTGCACTAGCGTGCGCCGCGTGCGCCGGCGCAAGCATTGGGGATGGGGATACGAGGACGACGCCTGGTCGCCCGAGCAGCTGCGCGCCGCCGCGCCCGGCCTCGAGGAGCACCTGCGGATCGCCGGCGACGAGGTGCGCGAGCCGGCCGCGCTGGAGGACGTCGTGCTGCCCGCGCCCCGCGTCGCGCCGCCGCCCGAGCTCGCGGAGATCTGCGCGACCGACGCCCACGCGCGCGCATCGCACGCCTGGGGCAGCTCGTACTCCGACGTCGTGCGCGGCTTCCGCGGCGAGTTCGATTTCCCGCCCGACGTCGTCGCGCGCCCGCGCGGGGAGCGCGACGTCGAGGCGCTGCTGGAGTGGGCCGGCAGCGCGAACGTCGCCGTCATCCCCTACGGCGGCGGCACGAGCGTCAGCGGCGGCGTGCAGTGCGAGGTCCCCGCGCGCTTCGACGGCGCGCTGTCGCTCGATCTCGGGGCGATGGACCGCGTGCTGCAGATCGACGAGGTCTCGCAGGCGGCGAGCATCCAGGCGGGCGCGACCGGGCCGGTGCTCGAGCAGCAGCTGCGCGCGCTGGACCTCACGCTGCGCTTCTATCCGCAGTCCTTCGAGCTCGCGACCCTCGGCGGCTGGATCGCCACCCGCGCGGGCGGGCACTTCGCGACCGCCGAGACGCACATCGACGACCTCGTCGAGTCCGTCCGCGCGGTGACGCCCAGCGGCGCCTGGCAGTCGCGCCGGCTGCCGGCCTCGGGCGCGGGTCCGTCGCCGGACCGGATGCTGCTGGGCTCCGAGGGGATCCTCGGCGTCATCACGGAGGCCTGGGTTCGCGTGCGCCCCCGCCCGCAGGCCCACTCGCTCGCGGCGGTGCGCTTCGCGACCTTCGAGGCCGGGATCGAGGCGTTGCGCGCGATCTCGCAGTCGGGGCTGCGGCCCTCCAACTGCCGCCTGATCGACGCCGAGGAGGCGCGCATGACGGGCGCGAGCGACGGCACGGCCGCGCTGCTCGTGCTCGGCTTCGAGGGCGCATCGGAGGCGATCGCGCCCGTCGGCGAGCTGCTCGACCGCGGGCTGCACCTCTGCGCCGAGGCCGGCGGCGCGTGGGACGAGGGCGCGCTGCGCCGCGGCGGCCGCAGCACGGGCGCGGCGGGCGGCGACGCCGTCGGCGCATGGCGCACCGCGTTCTTCCGCGCGCCGTACCTGCGCGACGCGTTCGTGGCGATGGGGATCCTGTCGGAGACCTTCGAGACCGCGATCACCTGGGAGCGCTTCGGCGCGCTGCACGCCGCCGTGACAGCCGCCGCGCTCGGCGAGATCGGGCCGGGCGGGCGCATCACCTGCCGCATCTCGCACGTCTATCCCGACGGCCTCGCGCCGTACTTCACCGTCCTCGCCCCGGCGCGCCGCGGCGAGGAGCTCGACCAGTGGGCCCAGATCAAGGCCGCCGTCAGCGCCGCACTCGTGGGCGCGGGGGGCACGATCACCCACCATCACGCCGTCGGGCGCGACCACCGGCCGTGGTACGACCGCCAGCGGCCGGAGCCGTTCGCGGCCGCCCTGCGCGCGGCCAAGGCGGCCGTCGATCCGGCCGGCCTGCTGAACCCGGGCGTGTTGATCGACGCCTGATCCGCGCTACCGTTGATCGCGATGTCCGACACGTCGAAGGTCGCCAAGAACCTGCGCGCGTTTCAGATCGCGCTGAACTCGCACGACCGCGAGAACCCGACCCACACGGCGCACGGCATCGGGCTGGCGCACTTCGACATGGAGCGCCTGGGCTTCGACGAGGGCGAGGAGGTCCTGCCCGGGATCACGATCCACGCCGACGGCGGCGTCACGGGCAACTTCCGCGTGCTCTGCGACGGCGACCACCTCGAGGAGCTCGAAGCCCAGGAGGCCGAGGTCATCGACGCGGTCTCCACGCAGGAGACGATGATCCCGGTCGGCGCGCCGGGCGAGGACGACGCCAGGAACGTCGCCCGCCGGCGCTGAAGCCCCACGCCCGCCGACGCGCATGAGCACCCGCCTGTTCTACGTCCTCGCCGTGGTCGCGGTGGTCTTCACCGTGGGCGGCGTGCTCGTCTTGGAGAGCCGCAGGTCCGACGACGACTCGGCCTTCGGCGGCAAGGCCGATCCCGTCCTCGAGGCGAAGGTCCGCGGGCTGCAGTTCTATGACTGGGAGGCCAACGTCATCGGGCCCGACGGCCGCCCGGAGCCGGGCGACCCGAAGGTCACCGGCGGGCCGCGGGCGGGCCGCGCAGGCGCGATCTCGATGTACGACGCCGTCCGCCGCGCCGCGCGCCGCCCGGCGGTGGCCGAGGCGGACAACGGCCGCACGACGTCGCTCTTCTTCGCGGCGGACCCCACGACGCGGAAGGTCGGCGCCGGCGCGAGCACCCGTGCGGGCGCTCTGCGAGGTGCCCCTGCGGGTTCGCAGGTGTTCGAGCTGCGGCCCGGCACGACGATCGTCGCCGCGCAGGGCGCGGCGGATCGCGTCTACGTCCTGGAGGACGACGTCGCGATCACCGGCAGCGAGATCCGCAACCCGCGCCAGGGCACGGACGCGCGCGGACGGCCGGTGACGCTGTTCGAGTTCACGGACACCGGCGTGACGCGGTTTCGCGAGCTCACGAAGGCGATCGCCGCACGCGGCTCGCAGGCGTCGCTGAACCGGGTGCAGGACGACCCGGCGCTGCATGACCAGCACTTCGCGGTCGTCTACCTCGGGAAGGTGCTGACCGCGCCGGCGGTGGACTTCCGGCGCAGTCCCGATGGGCTCGACGCAAGCGCCGGGACGCAGTTGGCCGAGCAGTTGCCGTAGGGCGGCGAGGACGGACGCCCCGCGCGGGTCACTGTCCCGGATCGGTGTCGCAGGACGACAGCAGGGTGGGACGGTGGCGTCGCGCGGCCCCTTCGGGCGCGTCAGTCCAGCTCGACCGTGATCTCGTCGCCCGCGAAGCAGACGAGGCCGGCGATCTTCATCGCCTCGGCGCGCGGGAGCTCGTAGCTCCAGGCGGCGTCCTCCAGGCGCTTGCCACCCGCATGGACGTGCCAGTAGATCGCGGCGCCGATGTAGGGGTCCACGGAGGTCGTGTTGCTGGGCTGCAGGTGGCCGGCGACGACGTCCGTGCGCGGCAGGTAGGCGCGCACCGGCATGCTCGTCTCGAAGAGCAGGGTCGGGCGCGCGCTCGCGGCGATCTCCTCGCCCGCGGCGGTGACGCGGACGGCGCGCGAGCTGACGTGGACGTCGACGTGGTGGTAGGGATCGCGCAGCCGGGAGATGACGGGCTCGTCCTCGACGAGCCAGCGGTCGGCGCGGTCGAATGCGAGCGCCGCGAAGCCGCGCAGCCAGCGCGCGTCCTGCAGGGGCTCCTCGTAGGCCCAGACCGCGTCCTCGCGCACGTCGTCGCCGACGCGCAGGGTCCAGTAGGACGCGTCGCCCTTGAACGGGCAGTGCGTCGAGGTCTCGGTGCGCTCCATGAGACTCTCGTCGAAATCCTCGAACGGGACGTAGGCGACGGGACGGATGCCGGTCTCGTGCAGCAGGTGCGCCCGGGTCGTGTCGAGCACGACGGTTTCGCCGACGAACGCGCGCAACCGCCGCGCGTCGGGCTCGAAGAGGATCCGGTGCGCGGGCGCCTGGATCGTGTAGTTCGTCTCGGCCGTCGATGCGCTGCCGGCGAGCGGGCCGCGCCCCTGGGTGAGGCTCATCCGGCCGCCACCTCGACCTTCAGCCGCCGGCCGAAGGCGCGGTCGAACAGGTCGACCTCGCGCTGGGCCGCCCAGCGCTCGACGCTCGCGGCCCCGTCGGCATCGAGCTCGAGGCGGATCGTGCCGTTGTCCGAGGCGACGTGCGCGGCGCGGACGCTCTGGTCGCGGCTGCGCTCGAGGTCCTCGGCAAGGCGCAGGAGGATCGCCATGCGGTCCAGCCGCTTGCCGTCCCCGTCCTGCGCCAGCGGCGCGAGCTCGCCGAAGTCCGGCATGCCCTTGCGGTGATAGCGCGCCGCCTGGGCGACGAGCGCGACCTCGCGCGGGCTGAAGCCCGCCAGCCCGGCGTTGAGGATGAGGTAGCGCGAGTGCTTGTGATGGTCGTCGTAGTCCACGGACATGCCGATGTCGTGCAGGACGCAGGCGGAGAACAGTAGCTCGCGCTCCCAGCGGTCCCCGTCGTGCAGGCCGGCGGCGGCGAGCTCGTCGAAGAGCCCCATCGCCAGGCGTGCGACGTGCTCGGTGTGTGCCGGGTCGACGCGGTAGCGCGCCGCGAGGTTCATGACGCTCGCGCCGCGCACGTCGTCGAAGAGGGGCGGGTCGCCGTCGAGCAGCGAATGGAAGAAGATCCCTTCGCGCAGCCCGGCCTCCGTCACCTCGATGGCGTCGAAGCCGCCGTACTCGAGCACCGCCTGCACGACGAGGGCGCCGGCGAGGATGAGGTCCGCGCGGGCGTACTTGATGCCCTTGATCGACGCGCGATCGTCGGCGGGCATCGAGGCCATCCGCTCGATCAGGGCGTCGAGCGCGTCGCGCTCGATCGCGAACCCCTGGACCCCCGTCGACGGCAGGCCGGCCTCCGCCTGCGCCGCCGCCGCGAGGTTGCGCATCGTGCCGCCGATGCCGACGATCCGCCGGCCGCTGCGCGGCAGCCAGTCGGCCTCGCCCTGGAGGATCTCCGTGACGTGGGCGCGCAGCGCCTTGCGCGCCTTCTTGGGCGCCTCGTCGCCGTCGGGCAGGAAGTGCTCGGTCATCCGCACCGCGCCCAGCGGCCAGGAGCCCAGGCGGCCGGGGTGGCGGCTGAGAACCTCGACGAGCTGCAGCGAGCCGCCGCCGAGGTCGAGCACCGCGCCGTCGGTGAGCGTCGTCGAGTTCACGGCCGCGAGGTAGCCGAAGCTCGCCTCCTCCTCGCGCGACAGAACCCGCACGTGCAGGCCCGCCTCCTCGCGCACGCGCGCCAGGAACTCCGCCTGGTTGGTGGCGTCGCGGATCGCGCTCGTGGCGACCGCCCTGATGTCCTCGCTGCCGATCCCCATGGCGCTGCAGAAGTGCGAGAAGACCTCCGCGGCCTGCAGTGCGCGCTTGATCGGCTTGCTGCCGAGCTTGCCCGTCGCGTCGAGGCCCTCGCCGATGCGCACCGCGAGATAGATCTCGTCGGTGCGCTTCCACCAGCCGTCGGCGGCCGTGAAGACCACGAGCCGGAAGGAGTTGGAGCCCATGTCGATGACGGCTGTCCGGCGCTCGGCCACAGTGCGCGTGAGCTTATGCGGTGTGCCCGCGGCAACCCGGCGGCGGCCGTATCCTCCGCGCGGTGCGCGCCCGCCTCCTGTCCTACCTGGCCCTGGCGGGGCTCGTCGTCCTGCTCGCCGCGCCTGGAGCCTCGCGCGCACAGGGCGATCCGTGCGCGCCCCCGCCGTATCCGGGCGACGGCGCCCCGCGCGCGGCGATCGCGCAGTGGATGGCGCATTACGCGGCCCTTGCGGCACTGCCGCGCGAGCTGCCGGTGATGGCCGCGCTCGTCGAGTCCGGCGTCGCGAACGTCCAGGCGGGCGACAGCGACAGCGCCGGCTACTTTCAGATGCGCGCCTCGCTCTGGAACGCCGGCCCCTACGCCGGCTACCCCCAGCGCCCGGACCTGCAGCTGCAGTGGTTCGTCGACCAGGCCGGGCACGTGCGCCAGGCGCGGATCTCCGCTGGCCGGCCGGACCCTGCGGCCGCGGAGGGCGCGTGGGGCGACTGGATCGCCGACGTCGAGCGCCCAGCCGAGAACCTGCGCGGGCGCTATGCCCTGCGCATCGCGGAGGCGCGCGCGCTGATCGGCGCCGCATGCGCGCCGGCGGCGCTGCCGCCGGGCATCGTCGTGGCGGTCGCGCCGACGTCCCTCGCGCCCGACGTCGCGCCACCCGCGACGACCGCCGGCGGCCACCGCCGCCAGCGCGCGGTGCACCGCGGCGCGATCGTGATCGACGTCGGCTGCCCGGCCGAGGCCTGCAGCGCCTCCGGCTTCGCGACGCTGCGCCTGCCGCGCGCGCGGCGACCGCCGCTGATCCTGTCGCGGCCGGTGACGATCGCGGCAGGCGGGCAGCGCCTCGTGCGCTTCGGGCTGCACGGCGTGGTGCGCGCCCGCGTCCGCAAGGCGCTGCGCACGCGCGCCTACGTGGCGGTCACCGTCCGCGTCCGCGTCTTCGACGTCGCCGGCAACGTCACGCCCCGCACGAGCAGCGTGCGGATCGTGGGCTGACCGCTCGGCGTCAGGCGCCGGTCTGGGCCCTGCGGCTCTCGGTGACGTCGGGCCGCGCGTGTCCGGCGTTGACCGGCACGAGCTCGGTCTTGAGGATCGAGCGGACCTTCGCGGCGTCGGCATCCGCGCGGGCCGTGATCATCCGTGAAGCGGCCGCGACGATCCGCTTTCAGGTGCGTTCGATGAGCTCGATCCGGTAGCCGTCGGGGTCGCGCACGAAGCACAGCAGCGAGCCGCCTTCGCGCACGCGGTAGGGCGCCTTCTCGGGCTCGATGCCCTGCTCGGAGAGGTTCGCAAGCGCCTCCTCCATGTCCGAGACGGTGATCGCGATGTGGTTGTAGCCCGTGCCGAGCTCGTAGTCCGTGACGCCGTGGTTGTACGTCAGCTCCAGCCGCGGGCCGTCGCCGGGCAGCCCCATGAAGACGTTGATCGCCTCGTCGCGGATCGGCTTGCGGCTGAGCTCCTCGAAGCCGAGCGCCTCGTAGAACGCGACCGAGCGGTCGATGTCGCCGATGCGATAACAGGTGTGGATGAGTGCGGGAGCAGCCATGGATCACACAGTACCCTGAGCCTCATGGTCCTCGAACGAACCATGTCGGAAGGCTTTCTGACGAACAGCTACCTCGTCGCCGCGGCGCCCGGCGGGCCCGGGTTCCTCATCGACGCCGGCGGGCCGATGCAGCCGCTCTTCGATGCCGCGCAGCGCGCGGACATCACCGTCACGCACATCCTGCTGACGCACCACCACCACGACCATGTCTGCGCGCTGGAGGAGACCCGCCGCCGCTACCCCGATGCCGTCGTCCTCGCCCATCCCGACGAGCCCGTCGACGCGCAGCCGTTTCAGCCGCTGAGCATCGGCGGCCTCGACGTCGGCGCCCTGCACACGCCCGGCCACACGAAGGGGATGCTGAACTTCACGATCGACGGCCACGTCTTCACCGGCGACACGCTGTTCAAGGGCTCGATCGGCGGCGTCCGAGCGCCCCTGAGCACGTCCTACGCCGACATCAGGGCGTCGATCATGGACGGGCTGATGCGCCTCGACCACGCGACGACGGTGCACCCCGGTCACACCGATCCGACGACGATCGGCGACGAGTGGGAGAACAACGCCTTCGTCCGCGTCTGGCGCGGCGTGGACCCCGAGGGCGAGGAGCAGGTCACGGTCTTCGGCGACCCGGCGACGCTCGTCGTCTGGGGCGACGACTACGACGGCGGTCACAAGGCGTGGGTGCGCTGGGCCGACGGGCGCGACGACATCGTCCCCGGGTCGCAGGTCGAGCGAGGCTAGGGGACATGGCGAAGAAGGACGCGATCCCGACGTCGCGCCTGAGCCGGTCCTCGAAGGTCGGAAAGCTCGCGGCGACGCAGGCCGCCAAGCAGATGGGCACCCGCGCCACGAACATGGCCCGCGGCGACGAGGGCCGCCGGCGCGCGCTCGCCAAGCGCCAGCTCGAGACCGCCGAGCAGATCGTCGCCGCGCTCGGGACGATGAAGGGTGCCGCGATGAAGATCGGGCAGGTCATGTCCTTCCTCGACGTCGGCCTCGTCCCGGAGGAGTTCCGCGAGGAGTTCCAGGCAAAGCTCGCCGAGCTGCGCGACGCCGCGCCGAAGGTCGCCTTCAAGGACATGAAGAAGGTCATCGAGAACGAGTACGGCGAGCGCATCGAGGACGTCTTCGAGACCTTCGACCCCGTGCCGATCGCCGCGGCGTCGATCGGGCAGGTCTACCGCGCGCGGCTGGACGACGGGCGCGTCGTCGCCGTGAAGGTGCAGTACCCGGGCGTCGCGCAGGCCGTCCGCGCCGACATGCAGAACCTCGGGATCATCCTGTGGCTCATGAAGAGCGTCGCGCCGGGCCTGGACCCCAAGGCGATGGGCGACGAGATCCGCTCGCGCATCGACGAGGAGCTCGACTACGAGCTCGAGGCGCAGAACCAGCGCACGCTCGCGCGCATCTTCCGGGGGCACCCGTTCATCGTCGTGCCCGAGGTCATCACCTCGCTCTCGCACGAGAAGGTCATCGTCACGGAGTTCGTCAGCGGCCGCGGCTTCGAGGAGCTCAAGCAGCTGCCCCAGGCCGAGCGCGACCGCCTCGGCGAGATCATCTTCCGCTTCTACTTCGGCTGCATGTACCGCCACCACCAGTTCTCCGGCGACCCGCACCCGGGCAACTCGCTGCTGCTCGACGACGGCCGTATGGCGTTCCTGGACTTCGGGCTGTTCAAGCGCATCCCGGCCGAGATCGCGGAGTTCGAGCTCGAGGTCGCGCGGCTCGGCATTGCCGGCGACGGCGCAGCGCTCATCGAGCACCTCCACGAGGGCGGCTTCATCGCGCGCCCTGAGATGTACACGCCCGACGGCATCCTCTCGCAGGTCCACGACATGACCTGGTGGTACGGCGTCGACCAGGAGGTCCAGCTCACGCCCGAGATCGCGACCGAGATCATGATCGAGATGTCCGATCCGCGGTCCTCGCACTTCGCGAAGATGCGCCACGAGACGCTCCCGCCCGACCACCTCTTCGGCCGCCGCCTGGAGATGCTCACGCTGGCGGTCATGAGCCAGCTGCGCGCCCGCGGCAACTGGCACCGCATCGCGCGCGAGTGGATCTACGGCGACCCGCCGGTGACCGAGCTCGGCCGCCAGGAGGCCGAGTTCTACGCCGCGCATCCGCCCGCGGCGGTCGCGCGCGGCGTCGCCTAGCCACGTCGTGGCGCCGCGTGTGGCGCGACTGCGCCTGGCCGGTCTCGCGGCCGTCGTCGGCGCCCTGTTCGTCCTCGTCGCGCTGACGGGCGGAGTGTCGCCGGGACGCGTGCGCGACGCGATCGACCCGCTCGGCGCGGGCGCCGTGCCCGCGTTCGTCGTCGTCTCGGCGCTGCTGACGTGCGCGCTGTTCCCGGGGCCGCTGCTGGCCGCCGCCAGCGGTCTGCTGTTCGGCACCGCGCTGGGGACGCCGGTCGCGATCGCGGCGGCGACCCTCGGCGGCGTCCTCGCCTTCTCGATCGCCCGCTTCGCCGCGCACGACGCCGTCGAGGCGCTCGCCGGCCGCCGGCTGCGCGACGTGCAGGCGTGGATCGAGCGCCGCGGCTTCTGGGCGGTGCTCTACGCGCGGATCGCGCCCGGCGTCCCGTACACGCTCGTCAACTACGTCGCCGGCATCACCCGCGTCCGGCTCGTCGCCTTCGCCGCGGCCACGGCGATCGGGGTCGCGCCGCGGGCGTTCGCGTACACCGCGCTCGGCGGCTCGCTCGACGACCTCGGCTCGCCGGAGGCGATCGTCGCGATCGTCCTGCTCGTGGCGATGGCGCTCGGCGGCGCGGTGGCGCTGCGGATCCAGGCGCCTACAGCTGCTGGATCTGAAACAGCGACGTCGAGCCCGGGCGCCCGCTCGGCAGGCCCGCCGTGATCGCCACGCGCTGGCCGGGCGCACACCAGCCGAGCTCGACCACGCGCCGGCAGGCGTCGTTGATGAGCTCCTCGGTGACCTCGTGGCGCTTGATGTGCGCGGCGCGCACGCCCCACATCAGCCCGCAGCGGCGGACGGTCTCGCGGCCCGGCGAGAGGGCGAGGATCGGCACCGACGGCCGGTGCGCGGACACCAGGCGCGCCGAGCGGCCCGACAGCGTCGGGATGACGACCGCGTCGAGCTCGAGCTCGCGTGCCGCCATGCAGACCGCATAGGCGACGGTGTAGGAGGGGTCGCGGGTGCCGCGGTGCACGCGCTCCTCGTTCCAGCGCTCGTAGGGCGCCGCGAGCTCGGTCGATTCCGCGATCGCCGCCATCATCGCGATCGTCTCGACGGGGTAGTGGCCGACGGCCGTCTCCTGGGAGAGCATCACGGCGTCGGTCCCGTCGAGGATCGCGTTGGCGACGTCGGCGACCTCCGCGCGCGTCGGCCGCGTCGAGGCGACCATCGAGTCGAGCATCTGCGTCGCGGTGATCGACGGCCGCGCGAGCCTGCCCGCGAGCGCGAGCAGGTTCTTCTGCACGATCGGGACGCTCTCGATCGGCAGCTCGATGCCGAGATCGCCGCGCGCGACCATCACGCAGTCGGCCGCGCGGATGATGTCCTCGGCGGCCGTGACGGCCTGCGGCTTCTCGATCTTGGCGATCAGCGGCAGGCGCGTGTGCTCGCGCACGAGCGTGATGTCCTCGACGCGGCGCACGAACGACAGCGCGACGAGGTCGACACCGATGCGCTCGCCGGCGGCGAGGTGCACGAGATCCTCCTCGGGCACGGCCGCGAGCTGATCCAGCGGACCGGGCACGTTGAGGCCCTGCCGCGACGCGACCGCCCCGCCGACCTCGACGGCGGCGTCGATCTCGAGGTCGCCGTCGCGCACGGCCTTCACGCGCAGGCGCACGGACCCGTCGGCGAGGTACATGACGTCGCCGGGCGACAGCGCCGCGACGAGCTCGGGACGCGCGACGGTCATACGGCGCGCGGTCCCGACGGCGTCGGCGCCGCAGAGGAACGTCACCCTGTCGCCGGGCTTGAGCTCGGCGAAGTCGTCGGCGAGCGCGCCGATGCGCAGCTTCGGCCCCGGCAGGTCCTGGAGGATCGCGACGGGCCGCCCGGCGCGCGCGGCGGCGTCGCGCACCCGGTCGGCGGTCTGCGCGTGCTGCTCGGCGGTGCCGTGCGAGAAGTTCAGGCGCGCCACGTCCATGCCGGCCGCCACCATCCGCGCGAGCGTCTCGGGATCGTTGGACGCGGGGCCGATCGTCGCGACGATCTTCGTGTGGCGGCTCACCGCGCCTACGGTAGTGGGCACCGGGCGCCGCCCCGTTTCTGTCACCGTCCGGTTCATGTCCGCGGACCACGCGATCCTCGCCGCCGTGCGCACGATCCCGCCGGGCCGCGTGACGACCTATGGGGACCTCTGTCCGGGCGCCCCTCGGCGCGCCGGCGCGGCGCTCGCCCGCAACGAGGATCCGGGCGTCCCGTGGCAGCGCGTCGTACGCGCGGACGGCTCGCTGGCCAAGGGCGAGCGCCAGCGGCGCCTGCTGGAGGCCGAGGACGTCCCGTTTCGCGGCGCGCGCGTCGACATGCGTGCGGCGTGGGCGCCGCCTGGCGGGTAGGAGAGCCCGCGTGGCCACCCACGACCACGGCCACGGGCACGAGCACGGCCACGGCGGCCACGGGCACAGCCACGGCCTCGTCGACCCGTCGATCAAGCGCTCTCGCGAGGGGCTGCGCGCCGTCGCGCTCGCGCTTGTCGTGCTCAGCGCCACGGCCGCGCTGCAGGTATTCGTCTTCGTCGCCTCGGGCAGCGTCGCGCTGCTCGCCGACCTCATCCACAACATCGGCGACGCCGCGACCGCGATCCCGCTCGGCATCGCGTTCCTGCTGCGCAGCGAGCTCGCCGAGCGGCGCGCGGGCCTGTTCGTGGTCCTCGCGATCTTCGTCAGCGCCTGCGTCGCCGGCTACGAGGCCGTGCTGCGCCTCGTCGATCCCCAGCGGCCGGACCATCTCGTCGCGCTCGCGCTCGCCGGCGCGATCGGCTTCCTCGGCAACATGGCGGCCGCGCAGATCCGCTCGCGTGCCGGGCGGCGCCTCGACAGCCCGGCGCTGATCGCCGACGGCGACCATGCGCGCGCCGACGCCTACGTCTCGCTCGCCGTCGTCGCCAGCGCGGGCGCCGTCGCCGCCGGCGCCAAGATCGCCGACCCGTTGATCGGCTTGGCCATCACGCTCGTTATCCTGAGAATCACGGCGCAGAGCTGGCGCACCGTGCGCGACGGTCATCAGCACGCGCACTGACGCGCGTGTTTGACGCCGGGTGGCGCACGGGCAGGCCGTAGGTGTCCATGACCGCTCCCGCCCTCATCCCCACCCCGGCTCAGGAGGCCGCGCGCCTGTCCGCGGTGCGCCGCTACGCGATCCTCGACACGCCGCCCGACGGCGCGTTCGACCGCATCTGCGCGCTCGCGGCGCGCTTCTTCGACGTGCCGGTCGCGTCGGTCACGATCGTCGACGAGGACCGCATCTGGTTCAAAGCCATCCAGGGGCTCGACGCCGTCGAGATCCCCCGGCGCCCCGGGCTGTGCGCATCGGCGATCCAGGCCGACGACACGTACGTGGTCGAGGACGGCCTGCTGGATCCGCGCACCGCGGAGAACCCGCTCGTGCACGGCGAGCCGGGCGTGCGCTTCTATGCCGCCGCGCCGATCGTCACGGGGGACGGGTACCGGCTCGGGACCGTCAACGTCATCGACACGAAGCCGCGGGCGATCACCGAGGGCGAGATCGAGACGCTGCGCGACCTCGCCGCGATCGTGATGGACGAGCTCGAGCTGCGCCTGGCGGCCCTGTGCGAGATCCGCAGCGAGCAGGAGCTGCGCCGGGAGGGCCGGGCGCAGCAGGAGCGCGCCGAGAGCCTGGCCCGCACGCTCCAGCGCACGCTCTCGCCGCCGACCCTGCCGGGCATCGACGGCCTCGACGTCGCCGTGCTCTACGAGCCCTATGCGGCCGAGGAGGTCGGCGGGGACTTCTACGACCACTTCCCGCTCGCGGCCGGGCGCTCGGCCTTCTTTCTCGGCGACGTCTGCGGCAAGGGCGCCGACGCCGCCGCGGTCACCTCGCTCGCGCGGTACACGATGCGCACCGCGGGAATGCTCAACGAGGGCCCGTGGGCGACGCTCGCCGACCTCAACGCGGCCCTGCGGATGCACGGCCCCCGCGACATGCAGACGTGCACCGCCGTCTACGGCGAGATCGACCTCATGAACGGGTCGGCGTACGTCCGGCTCGCGGTCGCGGGGCACCCGGCGCCGCTGATCGTCCGCGCGGACGGCGCCGTCGAGGTCGCGCCGGCGCACGGGACGATCCTCGGCGCCTTCTCCGATCCGGCCTTCCACACCTGCGCGATCAGCCTGGCCCCCGGAGACGCGCTCGTCGCCTACAGCGACGGCATCCTGGACTTCGACGACAGCGAGCTGGAGGTCGACGACGCATACATCGCGCGGCTGCTCGAGGGAGCCCCGGACGCGTCGGCACAGGCGCTCGTCGACCGGCTGTGGGCGGGCGTCCAGGAACTCGGCGCCCTGCGCGACGACGTCGCGATCATGGCGCTGCGCCTCGAGGCCCAGAGCTAGAGCGCGAAGCGCCCGTCCTGCATGACCGTCTCGCCGTCGGCGGTCAGGCGGCCGCCTTGGCGCAGGTCGCAGATGAGGTCCCAGTGCAGCGCCGACTCGTTCTTGCCTCCGGTCTCCGGATAGGAGCGCCCGAGCGCGAGGTGCACGGTGCCGCCGATCTTCTCGTCGAAGAGCGTCGCGCCGATCGCGCGGTCGATCCCGAAGTTCGTGCCGATGCCGATCTCGCCGAGGCGCCGCGCGCCGCCGTCGGTCGCCAGCGCGCGCTGGAGGTGCTCCTCGCCGCGCTCGGCCGCGGCGGCGACGACGAGGCCGTCGCGGAACTCGAGGTCGACGCCGGCGACCTCGACGCCGGCCGGCGACGAGGGCACGCCGAAGCGCATCCGCCCGTTGGCGCTGGACTCGTGCGGGCCCGTGAAGACCTCGCCGCTGGGCATGTTGCGCCGGCCGTCGGAGTTCACCCAGGTGCGGCCCTTGACGTTCAGCGTGACGTCGGTCCCCGGCGCCTCGATGCGCAGCTCCTGGGCGCCGCGCAGGCGCTCGATCAGCCCCTCCTGGAAGTCGTGCAGCGCGCCCCAGGACGCCACCGGGTCGGGCTGGTCGAGAAACAGCGCGCGCTGCACGAACGCCTCGAAGTCGACGAGGCTCATGCCCGCCTGCTGGGCGCCGGCATTCGTCGGCCAGAGCGTCGAGCACCAGCGGCGCTTGAGCGCCTGCTCGCGCAGCGCCATGCGCCCGCGGGCCGCGCGCGCCAGCCGCGCCGGGTCGATCCCGGCGAGCGCGCGCGTGTTCTCCGGCGCCTGGATCGCCAGCGACGCGTGCGCCTTCTTGGCCTCCGCCCACGAGACCTCGGGAAAGCCGTCGACGTGGCGGTCCAGCGCGTGGCGGTGAAACGCCGCCGTGGCGCCCGGCAGCTCCACGCGCAGCAGCGGCCAGGCGTCGCGCTCGAGGATCGCGCGCTGGATCTCCAGCAGCAGCGGCGCGGCGAGCGTCGTCGAGCGCACGAGCACCTCCTGGCCGGGCTGCACCTCCAGGCAGTAGCCCGCGAGGAGGTCGGCGAAGCGCGCGGCGTCGATCAAGCCTGCCAGCCCTCGTGCAGGGCGGCGAGCGGCTCGGCGGGGTCGGCCTTCAGCAGGGTGGCGAGCGACCGCACGAGCTGCTCCTGCGGCTCGCGGTTGGCGCCCATGCCCATGACGCCGACGCGCCACAGCCGGCCCGCCAGCGGCCCGAGGCCGCCGGAGATCTCGATGCCGTGGTCGAGCAGCAGCGCCGCGCGGATCGCGGCCTCGTCGCAGTCCGGCGGCGGCGTGACGGCCAGCAGCGGATGCAGCTGCTCGCCGTCGGGTGCCAGGCGCTCGCAGCCGAGCACCGCGAGCGCGTCGCGCAGCGCGTGGTGCGCGCGGCGGTGGCGCTCCCAGGTCGTCGGCAGCCACTCGTCGGAGACGACGATCCGCAGCGCCTCGCGCAGCCCGTAGATCATGTTGATCGGAGCGGTGTGGTGGTAGGCGCGCGCCGGCGGCGGGTCGTCACCGTCGGGGGCGGACTCCGGGTTCCAGTAGTTCAGCACCAGGGAGAGGTCGAGGTACCACGAGTGGCCGGGCTTCTCGCGCGCCGCGAGCTTCGCCAGCGCGCGCTCGTTCGCGGTGAACGGCGCGAGGCCGGGCGGGCAGTTCAGGCACTTCTGCGTCCCCGAGAAGGCGGCGTCGACGCCCATCTCGTCGATGCGCAGCGGGTGGCCGCCGAGCGATGTGACGCAGTCGATCATGAACAGCGCGTCGCGCTCGTGGCAGGCGTCGGCGAGGCCCTCCAGCGGCTGCGCGACGCCCGTGGAGGTCTCCCCGTGGACGACGACCATCGCGTCCAGCCCGTCGCCCGCGGCGGCGATCAGCTGCGCGGGGTCGATCGCGCGGCCCCAGTCGGCGTCGACGCGCACGACCTCGGCGCCCGCGCGTGCCAGCTCGTCGGCCATCCGCTCGCCGAAGAGCCCGTTGACGCCGCAGACGACGCGGTCCCCCGGATCGACGAAGTTCATGACGAGCGCCTCCATCCCGGCGCTGCCGGTGCCCGAGATCGGCAGCGTCGCGTGGTTCTCGGTCTGAAAGGCCTCGCGCAGGAGGGCGATCGTCTCGCCCATGATCCCGGCGAAGGCGGGGTCCATGTGGCCGATCGTCGGCTGGGCGAGCGCCTGCAGGACGCGCTCGGGCACGGGGCTCGGGCCGGAGCCGAGCAGCAGGCGCCAGGGGATGCCGGTCACAGCCGGGGTCGTCGTCACGGGGCCTCCAAATCGGGAAAGTGCGCGGCAAGGTGCTCGCGCAGCACGTCGCGGATCCAGCGGCGCTCGTCGGCGCCGGCGATGCGGTAGCGCTGGAGGAGCTCCTTCTGCCCCTCCGTCGGCACGTCATGGATCGTCCAGCGCTCCACGAGCCGCTCGAAGAGGAACTCCACCGCGCGCTGCCACGAGTCGTCGGTCGTGCGGCGCTGGTCGTGGAGGACGTGTGCGTACTTGCGGCGCGTCAGGGGCGACATCGAGCCGCGCAGCGTCAGCACGCTGCCGTCCGCGTCGCGGTAGTCCGTCGTCGCCGCCGAGATCCTGCCCACGCCGCGGTTTCGCTTCCCCATTCGGGCTGCACCCTATCGTCCGCCCGATGCCCGAATCGACGCGCAGACGCGAGCTGGGCCGCGGCGAGCGCGTGCTGCCCGGCGTGTGGCGGCTGCGCCTGCCGCTGCCCTGGCCGGGCGTGCCGCACTGCAACGCCTGGGCGGTCGCCGCGGGCGACGGCGTGGTGCTCTTCGACTGCGGGCTGCACGAGCCCGGCTCGCTCGCCCAGCTCGAGCGCGCGATGGCGCAGGTCGGCCTGGAGCTCGGGCACGTGCGGCTGCTCGTCTGCACGCACGCGCACTCCGATCACTACGGCCAGGCCGCGAGCGTCGTGGACGCCAGCGGCTGCGAGCTGTGGATGCACCCCGACCACGCCCACATGCGCGCCGCCCTCGACGACCGCGACGAGCTGCTCGCGCGCCGCTTCGAGGTCGCGCGCACGAGCGGCGTGCCGGTCGAGCCGCTGCGCGCGTGGTCGGCGAGCGCGCGCGATCGCGGCAACGGCATCGCCGGGCTGGTCGAGCCCGACCGCGAGCTCGTGGCGGGGGTGACGATCGACACCGACCTGGGCCCCTGGACCGTCGTGGAGACGCCCGGCCACGCGCCCTCGCACGTCTGCCTGCACCAGGCCGGCCGGCGCGTGCTCGTCTCCGGCGATCATCTGCTCGGCCGTGTCTCCCTGTACTTCGACTACGGCTGGACGCCCGATCCCGTCGGCGAGTTCCTCTCGTCGCTGGACCGCGTCGCGGGCCTCGACGCGCGGCTGTGCCTCGCCGGCCACGGGCGCACGTTCACCGACGTGCGCGCCCACATCGAGGCCAACCGCGCGCTCGTCGCCGAGCGCCTGGAGCGCGTGCGCGCGGCGGTCGCCGATCAGGGCCCGATGACGGCCTACGACGTCGTGCCGCTGCTGCACGGCCAGCCGCTCAGCCAGCTCACCGCCGGCTGGTGGCTGCCAGAGACGTTGTGCTACCTGCGCCATCTCGAGGCGCTCGGCGAGGTGAGGCGCGACGGTGGGGAGACGGAGCGCTGGGAGGTCGTGTAGCGGCGGCGCGCAGCTCGATGCGCGGCGTGGGGGCGGGGCGCTTCCTGCAGCGGTGAGGGAGCACGGATGCGCCCCTGTGACGCCCGCGGTCGGCGGGCGTGTCGCGTTGACACCGGTATGCGACGACAATTCGACATCCCCGGGGCGTGGCCGCGTTGCCGGGGCGAACGCGCCCTTCCCCCTCGAGGGCTGCGCGGAGCTTGCCTAGGAGGTCCCCAGCAGGCGCCCGAGGAGCCCGAGCGCGCCGCCGGCCTTCAGCGCCAGGCGCAGTGCGGTCGCCGCGAAGGAGCCCAGCGCGTCCTCGCGCTCGGCGCGGTCGATGCCGTCGCCGAGCGCGTCGGTGAGCTCGTCCTCGGAGACGCCCGGGGGCAGGCGGCCCTTGAGCAGGTCGCGGACGAGGTCCTCGCGGCTGACGCCCAGCCCGCAGGCGGTGCCGTCGAGCGCGGCGAGCGCGACGAGCTGCGTGCGCTCGACGTCCGGGCGCACCCGCGCCGCGCAGGGGTCGCGGACCGCGCGCGGTCCGTAGTCGCCGCCACCGAGCAGCACGTACGCGCCGACGAGCAGCGTGGCCGCGGCGGCGGCGGCCGGCACCGCGACGGCGATCGGCGCGCCCGCTGCCAGCGGGCTGCCGTTGGAGGACGGCTCACCGCGCGGGCGCTCGCGCGGGCGCCCGAGCGCGAGCGCGAGGGCCACGGCCCCCGCCGCGAGCAGCGCGATCAGCGCCGCGGCGAGGAAGGAGCGCCTGAACGCCCGGGTCGCGGCGCGGTCGAGCTCGTCGTCGAGCTGGGCGCGCAGGGTCGCGGCGCCGCGCCCGTCGACGCCGTCGAAGGCGCGGTCGATGTCGGGCAGCTCCTGCTTGCCCGCCTGGCCGATCTCGCGCTCGAGCGCCCGCGCGAGGTCGAGCTTGGGGCCGAGGCCCAGCGGCGCGTCGAGGACGTGCGCGAGCCCCGCCCGCTCGCCGGGCGCCTTGATCTGTTCCAGGTCGGCCGTGAAGAGCGGCGTGAGCACGAGCAGCCCGGCGACGATCCCGACGTGGCGCGCGGCGATCGTCCACGCCGCGGGGCGCGCGGCCGCCCCGTGGGCGCCGACGGTCGCGCCGATGAGCGTCGCCAGCGCCAGGCCGAGCCCGAGGCCGATCGCCAGCTGTGGCGCGAGCGTCCACGCCGGCTGCGAGCCGGGCAGCAGCCCCAGTGCCGCGAGGCCGCCGGCGACGAGCACGCAGCCCGCGAGCGCCGGCACGAGACCCGGCCGTGCCCGTGCCCAGCGCCCCGCTGCGAGCGCGGCGAGCGGCATGACCGTCACGATCAGCGCGGCCTCGCCGGGCGAATGGCGCCAGCCCTCGATGAGCATGATCACGAGCAGGAAGAGCGCCGCCGACAGAGCGGCGGAGGCGAGCGCGAGCGCCACGAGCGGCGCGAGCGCGGGCCGCTCGCCCTCGGCGCTCGCGGCGTCGCCCGCCGCCGTGCCGCGGATCCCGAGGATCGTCAGGAGCGCCACCGGCGCCTGCAGCGCGAACATCGCCTGCCAGGAGAAGGCCTCGGTGAGAAAGCCGCCGAGCGCCGGGCCGACTGCCGACCCGAGCACCCCGGCCGCGGCCCACAGCGCGATCGCCCGCGCGCGGCCGTCGCGGCGCACGAGCAGCTCGAGCGCCGCGGCGACCACGACCGCCCCGAACACCCCCTGCGCCGTGCGCGCCGCGATCAGCACGCCGAGCGACGGCGCCGCCGCACACGCCAGCGAGGCCAGCGCGAACAGCGCCGCCGACGCCGCGAACGCGCTGCCGGCGCGCGGGCGCGCCATCCGCGAACCGGCGAGCGCGAGCAGCGCGAGCGCGAGGTTGAACGCGATCAGGACCCAGGCGACCGCGTCGACCGTCGCGTCGAACTCGCGCAGGATCGCGGGCAGCGCGAGCGTCACGACCGACGAGTCGGCCAGCACGAGCGCGACGGCCAGCGCGAGCAGCAGCGAGGGCGCGAGCGTCCGCGCGCGCCCCATCCGGTTCCTAGCGGGCGTCGCCCGCGGGCGCGATGTCGAGGCCCTCGACGAGTGCGGGGCGCCCGTCGATCTCGTAGCGCACGTCGACCGAGTCGTTCTGGCGGTAGGTCCCGACGCCGAACGCGCCCCCGAACCAGCGCCAGAAGCCGAGCCTGCCCTCCTTGCGCAGATCGCGCTCGAACACGAGCGCCCCGTCGACGACGCGGTAATCGGTCCCCAGGTCCTGCGGCACGCCGTTGACGTACACGGCGAATGGGGAGCGCACGGCGGAGGGAAGCGGGACGACCGATGGCACGGTCCCATTATCCTGCCCCGCCCGCACGGACCGCCCGGCCGCAGGTGCAGCGCACGCGAGCGCGAATCCCGAGGAGTTTGCGCCAGATGGCGCAAGGCGCCCGCGCGGTGCTGTAGGAAGCACCTGACAGCCGTGCCGTCTCCATGAGCCCCGACCTCCCCTACCGCGTCCGCCGCTCCGATCGCGCCCGCCGCGTCCGGGTGAGCGTCGACGCGCGCGGCGAGGTCGAGGTCGTGCTCCCCCGGCGCAGCCCGCAGCGCGCGGCGGCGGCCGCCGTGATCGAGCTGCGGCCGTGGATCGACCGCCGGCTGGCGGAGGCGAGCGCGGCCCGCGCCACGGTCGCCGCCCGCGGCGACGCCGCGCCCTACCTGGGCCGCGAGCTCGCGCTCGTGCGTGAGCCCGGGCGCATGAGGGTGCACCGCCGCGGCGATGAGCTGCTCGTCCCCGGCGACGAGCACGCGCCCGCCGCGATCGAGCGCTGGTACCGCCGCGCCGCCGCGCGTGAGATCGCGCCGCGCCTGGACCACGCCGTGAGCGCGCTCGGCACGAGCTACTCGCAGCTCACGATCCGCAACCAGCGCACGCGCTGGGGGTCGTGCTCCTCGACGGGCGCGTTGAGCTTCAACTGGCGCCTGCTGCTCGCGCCGGAGGGGGTCCTGGACTACGTCGTCTGGCACGAGGCCTGCCACCTGCGCGCGATGGATCATTCGACCGCTTTCTGGTCGCTTGTGCGCCTGCACTGCCCGGACTACGAGATCCACCGGCGCTGGCTGCGCCGTCATGGGACTACATTGGTGCTCTCGTGGCAGGTATGAAGGGGAGAGCGCCGGTAGTCGGTGTGGTCGCAGGCGCTGCTGCGATCGTCGTCGTCGTGCTCGTGCTGCTCGCGGCGGGTGGCAGCAGCTACACCGTCCACGCGCGCTTCACGTCGGCCAGCCAGATCGTCAAGGGCAACGCCGTCAAGGTCAGCGGGCAGTCCATCGGCTCGGTCGGCCCGATCCGCCTCACCGACGACGGCCAGGCCGACGTCACGCTGCACATCGACGAGGACGGCTACTTCCCGCTGCGGCGCGGGACGCGCGCGGTCATCCGCCAGTCCTCCCTGTCGGGCGTCGCCAACCGCTACGTCGACCTCCAGCTCGGCGGGGCGCGCGGCGCGAAGATCGCCGACGGCGGGGTGCTTGCGACCGACAGCACCGAGGCCGCGGTCGATCTCGACCAGATCTTCAACACCTTCGATCCCAAGACGCGCGCCGGGACGCAGAAGTCCGTCGAGTTCCTGCGCGACTTCCAGGCCGGCAACGAGGACGAGGCCAACGCCGCGCTGCGCTACCTCAACCCCGCGCTGTCCTCGACGAGCCGCCTGTTCGCCGAGGTCAACCGCAACACGCCGGACTTCGAGCGCTTCATCGTCCAGACCGCGCGACTGGTCACCGACGCGTCCGCCCAGGACGACGTGCTCTCCGCGCTCGTCCGCAATCTCGCCACGACGACGTCGGCGCTGACGTCGCACGGCGACAGCCTGGCCCAGGGCATCGGGCTGCTGCCGAACGTCATGCGCAAGGCGAACGGGACGTTCGTCGACCTGCGCGCATCGCTGGACGACCTCACGCCGCTCGTCGACGACGCCAAGCCGATCGTCCGCACGAAGCTGCGCCCGCTGCTCACCCAGCTGCGGCCGTTCGCGCGCGACGCCCGGCCGGCGGTGCGCGACCTGTCGGCGACCGTCCGTCGCAAGGGCTCCGACAACGACCTCGTCGAGGTCCTGCGCCGCCAGCCCGCCCTCGACCAGATCGCGACGCAGACCGCGTCGCGCAACGGCAAGGACCGCCCCGGCGCGCTGCCCGAGACGATCAAGGCGCTCGACGGCCTCACGCCGCAGCTCGCCTTCCTGCGCCCCTACTCGCCCGACCTCGTCGGCTGGTTCGACGACTTCTCCACGAGCGGCGCCTATGACGCGATGGGCAGCTTCTCGCGCGCGGCACTCGCGCTCAACGGCTTCACGCTCGGGCCACTGCTGAACCTCCTGCCGGTCCCCAACGAGCTGCGCACCGCGCTGCTGAGCGCGGGCGTCCAGACCGGGCGCAACAACCGCTGTCCGGGCGCCAACGAGCGCCGGGCGAGCGACGGCTCCAACCCCTACAAGCCGTCACCGGACTTCAACTGCGACGCGTCCCAGACGCCCATCGGGCCATGAGGCGGCTGGCGCTCATCACGCTGCTCGTGCTGGCCGGCGGGGCCGCGACGACGTTCGCGGTCACGGCCTCGGGGGCCGACTCCGACGCCGGCCGCCAGACCTACACGGTCGTCCTCGACAACGCCTTCGGCCTCACGGACGGCGCCGACCTGAAGTCCTCCGGCGTGAAGGTCGGAAAGGTCTCCGAGCTCGACGTCCAGCGCGCGACCTCCCGCGCCCTGGCCACGATCGTCATCGACAAGCCGGAGTTCGCAGGCTTTCGCAAGGACGTCTTCTGCGAGGTCAAGCCGCAGTCGCTCATCGGCGAGTACTACCTGGACTGCGACCCCGGAAAGTCGGCCGATCCCGCACCCCGCACGATCCCCGTGGCGCAGACCGCCGGGACGATCGCGCCCGACCTCGTGCTCGACATCCTGCGCCGGCCCGCACGCGAGCGCCTCGGCCTGATCCTCACCGAGCTCGGCATCGGCCTCACGGCCCGCGGGGACGACCTGCAGACGACGATCCGCCGCGGCGTCCCGGCGCTGCGCGAGACCGACAAGGTCCTGAAGATCCTCGCGGACAACCGCCGCACGCTGCAGCGCCTGACCCGCGACGCCGACCAGGTGCTCGTCGACCTCGCCGCCAACCGCCGCGACGTCGGCCGCTTCGTCAGCGAGGCCGGCGCCACGACGGCCGCGACGGCCGACCGCAAGGAGCGCCTCGCCGAGACGGTCCGCAAGCTGCCGGCGTTCCTGCGCGAGCTGCGCCCGACGCTCGCGGACCTCGGCACCGCCGCCGAGCGCCAGACGCCGGCGCTCGCCGACCTGCGCCGCGCCGCGCCTGACCTCACGACGCTGCTCAAGCGCCTCGGCCCCTTCGCGGAGTCCGCGCGGCCCGCAGTCCGCGGCCTCGGCGAGGCCTCGGACACCGGCATCGAGGCGGTCCGCGAGGCGCGCTCGACCGTCAGCCAGCTGCGCGCGCTCGGCACGAAGGCGACCGAGCCGATGCGCAACCTGCGCTTCGTCCTGGAGGATCTCGACGACCGCGGCCGCGCGGTCGAGCCCAACAGGCTCAGCCCGGGCAACGGCGCCGGCTTCACGGGCCTGGAGGCGTTCCTGCAGTACGCCTTCGTGCAGTCGCAGGCGATCAACATCTTCGACTCCAAGAGCTTCCTGCTCAAGCTCGAGCTGCTCGCCAACGAATGCAACGGCTACACCAACGCCATCACGTTGCGCGAGGACACGGCGCGCACGAAGCGCTGCACGCAGGCGCTCGGTCCCAGCCGCCCCGGCGTCGACTCCGCCGTCGAGCCGCGCAAGACGCCCGCGCGCTCGCAGAAGCGCGATCCCAAGCGCGACGAGGCGCCCGCCACGCCTGCGCCGGCGGCGTCCGGCGCGCCCGCCGCGCCGGCGCCCGCGCCCGCGCCCAAGCCCGATCCGGCGAAGGACCTGCTCGACAAGGTGCTCCCGGGCGTCACGGACAAGCTCAAGGACAAGCTCATCCCGCCGCCGCCCAGCAGCCGCCAGCCGTCCTCGACGAGCGACCGCAACCTCCTCGACTACCTCCTGGGGCCCTGATGCGCGGTCGCCGCGGCCCCTCGATCGCATCCAACCCCGTCTTCGTCGGGGCCGTCACGGCGCTCATCGTCGTCGTCGCGGTCCTGCTCGCCTACAACTCCAACAAGGGGCTGCCGTTCGTCCCGACGTTCGAGCTGAAGGTCGACACGCCCAACGCGGCGCGGCTCGTCGTCGGCAACGAGGTGCGCGAGGGCGGCTTCCGCATCGGCCAGGTCGCGGCGCTGGACCCGGTGCCCGGCAGCCGCACGGGCGCGCAGATCACGCTGAAGCTCGACACGTCGGCGACGCCGCTGCCGGCCGACTCGAGCATCCGCATCCGCCCGCGTTCCGCGCTGGGGCTGAAGTTCGTGGAGGTCGTCCGCGGCAAGTCCTCGCGCGAGCTGCCCGACGGCGGCACGATCACCGCGAGCTCGAGCGCCGTCGGCCCCGAGCTCGACGACCTGTTCTCGACGTTCGACGAGCCCACGCGCGACAACATCGACCGCAACCTCGACTACTTCGGCACGGCGCTGGCCGGCCGCGGCGAGGCGCTGAACCGCACGATCGCCTCGCTGCCCGAGCTCACCGGCGACCTGCCGCCGGTCATGCGCACCCTTTCCGATCGCGACACGCAGCTCTCGCGCCTCGTGACCGAGACCGGGGACTTCGCGCGGATCGTGGCCCCGCTGTCGGACACGTTCGCGCGCGGATTCACCGGGATGGCGGACACCTTCGACGCGATCTCCGAGGACCCGCAGGCGCTGCGCGACGCCGTCGCGGCCACGCCGGCCACCCTTGACGAGGGCATCCGCTCGCTGCCCGGCACGCGCCCGTTCCTGGCCCGCCTCGCCGGGATCTCCGACGAGGTCCGCGGCACCGCCCGCGAGCTGCGCCGCAGCCTGCCGCCGGTCAACCGCGCGCTCGCCGCCGGAACGCCGGTGCTCAAGCGCACGCCGGAGTTCACGCAGGACCTCGAGGGCACGCTGCGCGCGCTGCGCGACCTCGCGAAGTCGCCGACGACCGACATGGCGCTCGGCGGGCTGACGGAGACGATGAACGCGCTGAACCCCACGCTGCGCTACGTCGGCCCGCACCAGACGGTCTGCAACTACCTCACGTACTTCATGACGTTCCTCGCCGACCACATCGCCGACGAGGACGCGACCGGCACCGTCGAACGCATCCAGGTCAAGCTCGCGCCGCTGCTGCAGCACAACTCGATCGCGGCGCTCGGAGCGACCGAGCCGGTCAACGGCGGCACGCCCGACCCGATCACGAAGGCGGTCTCCGGCGACCCGGCGAACTTCCACGACCAGATCTACAACGCCGCCATCGACGAGTCCGGCAACGCCGACTGCGAGGCCGGCCAGCGCGGCTACCCCGAGCGCCTCGCGACGGGCTTCCCCGAGAAGTACCGGATCGCCGTCGACACGAGCACTCCCGGGAACCAGGGCCCGACCTTCAAGGGCCGTGCGCGCGTGCCCGAGGGCCAGACCTTCTCCTCCGAGCCGAACGGCACGGCGCCGCCGGTGGAGCCCTAGGCCATGCGCGATCGCGGACCCAGCGCCTTCGCCGTCGGGGCGATCCTCCTCGCCCTCGCGCTCGTCGTGACGTACCTCGGCTTTCGCAAGGACGTGCCGTTCCTCAACAGCCCGTACACGATCAAGATGGCCGTCCGCGACACGAACGGGATCAACGCCCGCTCGCCGGTGCGGATCGCGGGCGTCGAGGTCGGCCGCGTCGAGAACATCGAGCACACGAGCCCGGGCGCGCAGTCCGCGACGCTCACGATCGCGATCACCGACAAGGGGCGTCCGGTCTACGAGGACGCCTCCGCGAAGATCCGGCCGCGGATCTTTCTCGAGGGCAACTTCTTCGTCGACCTCTCCCCGGGCACCCCGGCCGCGGGCGAGATGGACGACGGCGACACGATCCCGGTCGCGCGCACCGCCAGCCCGGTCCAGTTCGCGCAGGTGCTCGGCGCGCTGAAGAGCGACACGCGCAACGACCTGCGCCAGGTCTTCCGCGAGGTCGGCCGCGCCCAGGATGCCGGTGGCGCGAAGGCCTTCAACGACTCGCTGAAGTACCAGCCGGCGTCCTACAAGTTCGCCGCGATCGTCTCGGAGGCGCTGCTCGGCAAGCGCCCGGGCGACCTCGGCGACCTCGTCCGCGACGGCGGCGCCGTCGCCGCCGCGATCGAGGACGACCCGGGCCGGCTGCGCGCGCTGATCGCGGACTTCAACGGCACCGCGGGCGCGCTGGCCGACCGCCAGGCCGCGCTCAGCAGCGCCGTCGGCGAGCTCCCCGTGACGCTGCGCGCGGCGACGCCGGCGCTGGACTCGCTGAGCGCCGCCTTCCCCGACGTACGCCGCTTCGCCGAGGGCGCGCGCCCGGGCGTGCGCTCCCTCGGGCCGACCGTCGACGCGACCCTGCCGCTCGTCAAGCAGCTGCGCGGCCTCGTGCGCGAGAGCGAGCTGCGCGGACTGGCGCGCAACCTGCGCAGCGCGACGCCGCCGCTGGCCCAGCTCGCGCAGAGCGCGACGTCCGTGCTCTCGCGGCTGCGCGAGATCGCCAGCTGCACGTCCAACGTCCTCGTCCCGACGGGCAACGACCAGATCGTCGACAAGGCGTTCCCGACGCACGGGCCCGTCTACCAGGACCTCGCGAAGTTCCTGCCCGGCCTCGCCGGCGAGAGCCGCTCCTTCGATGCCAACGGCCAGTTCTTCAAGGTCCTCGGCACGGGCGGCGCCGAGACGCTGAACCTCGGCAACGGCCTCTTCGGCTCCAGCCTGCAGCCGGTCGTGGGCGTCAACCCGCCGCCGGTGCGCAACCGCCCCCCGCTGCGCCCCGACGTCGCGTGCGAGACGCAGGAGAAGCCCGACCTGCACTCCAACCCGGCCGGGCCGCCGCAGGTCGTCGGCACGTCCAGCGCCGCCAGCACGCGCCGCGAGTCGCGCGCGCAGAGCGTCGCCGTCGAGATCATGCGCCGCCAGCTCAAGGCGCAGGGCAGGGACGTCAAGGTCCTGGACCGCTCGATCACGCTCGGCGAGATCCGCCAGATCGCCGCGCGCAACGGGCTGACCAGGCAGCTCGACGCGGCGCTGAAGAGGGCCAGGGGATGAAGCGCGTCATCCAGAAGAACATGGGCCCGTTCCTGGCGATCATCGGCCTCGTCGGGATCGCGATCGTCGTCGGCGGCTACATCCTCAACGAGCAGCGCCTGCGCTTCCCGCTCCTCGAGGACAAGCCCGTGCGCATCAACGTCGTGCTCGACAACGCACAGGCCGTGACGCCGGGCCAGGGCCAGACCGCGCAGGTCGCGGGCGTGCACATCGGCGACATCGCCGAGGTCAAGCTCGACGCCGGCCGGGCGATCGTGGGCCTCGACATCGAGCCGAAGTACGCCGACCTCATCCACCGCGACGCGCGCGCCGTGCTGCGCCCGCGCACGGGGCTGAAGGACATGTACGTGCAGATCTTCCCCGGCAAGGACGGGGCGCCGGTGAAGGAGGGCTTCACGATCCCCGTGCAGAGCTCGCTCACCGACGTCGACCTCGACGAGATCCTCTCCACGCTGGACGCCCGTACGCGCGACTACGTCACGCTGCTCGCCAACGGCGCCGGCGAGGGGCTGCACCGCCGCGGCGACGACCTCGCCCGCGTCTTCGAGCGCTTCGGCCCGACGGTCCGCGACCTCAGCCGCGTCAACCACGCGGTCGCGAACGAGCGCGTCGCGCTGCGCCGGCTCGTGACGTCCCTGTCGGACGTCAACGCCACGCTCGCCAAGAAGCCGAAGGACCTCACGCGGCTCGTGAACACCGCGCAGACGACGCTGCACGCGTTCGCCTCCGAGGACCAGAACCTGCGCGGCGCGGTGACCGAGCTCGCCCCGACGCTGCAGCAGGCCACGCACACGCTGAACGTCGTGGCGCCGTTCGCCGACGAGCTCGGGCCGACGACCCGGGCGCTGCTGCCGGCGGTGCGCGAGCTCGAGAACGTCAACGCGGCGGTCAGCCCGTTCGCCCGCGAGTCGACGCCGATCGTGCGCGCGAAGATCCGGCCGTTCACGCGCAAGGCCCAGCCGCTGGCCCGCGACCTCGCGCCGGCGGCGCGCGGCCTGGCGCGCGCCTTCCCCGAGCTCGACCGCAACCTCAAGGTCGCCAACGACTTCACGAACATGCTGGGCCACAACCCCGGCGGCGCCGAGCCGGCCGACAAGAAGGGCCGCGAGGAGGGCTACCTCTTCTGGCTGTCGTGGCTCAGCCACCAGACGACGAACCTGCAGAGCACCGAGGACGCCAACGGCCCGATGCGCCCGATCTTCCTCACCGGCACGTGCACGACGCTCACGAGCCTCGTCAACGACCTCCCGCCGGCCGAGTTCGCGCTCGGGCTCTCGCCGCTGCTGGCGACGGTCTGCAGCAACCCGACGACGACGTCGCTGAGCACGAACCGGGCGCTGCGGACGATCGGCGCGCTCGGCAAGAAGGCGACGGGATGAACACCTCCGCCCCGACCCGCGGCCGCCTGCTCGTCATCAGCGCGTTCGCGCTGACGTGCTTCGGCCTGCTGCTGTTCCTCTGGCTCGCGTTCGGCGGCGCGATCCCGCTCAAGCCCGAGGGCTATCGCGTCCAGGTCGCGTTCACCGATGCCACGACGCTCGCCGACCAGGCCGACGTGCGCACCGCGGGCGTGTCGATCGGCAAGGTCGTCAAGAAGGAGCTCGCGCCGGGCGGCAACAAGACGCTCACGACGCTGCAGCTCGACAACGCGTACGCCCCGCTGAAGGCCGACGCCCACGCGATCCTGCGCCAGAAGACGCTGCTCGGCGAGACGTACGTCGAGCTCACGACCGGCAGCAAGGACGCGCCGAGCATCGAGGAGGGCGGGCGCCTCGCCAACGGGAAGGTCCGCCAGGCCGTCGAGTTCGACGAGTTCCTGCAGGTCTTCGACAAGCCGACCCGCACCGCGTTCCAGCAGTGGCAGGCGAGCATCGCCAAGGCCGGCGCCGGCCGCGGCCGCGACCTCTCCGACGCGCTCGGCAACCTGCCGGTCTTCACCGAGAACGCGCAGAGCGTCGTCGACGTGCTCGACGACCGCCGCACCGCGCTGCGCGACCTCGTCAAGAACGCCGGCCGCACGTTCGAGCAGATCACCGCCGACGAGGGCGCGCTGTCGACGCTCGTGCAGCGCAACACCGAGCTCTTCGGCGAGCTCTCGCGCCAGCGCGACGCGCTCGCGTCCTCGATCCAGATCCTGCCGACGTTCCTCGACGAGTCCAAGCAGACGCTCGCGCGCCTGAAGACCTTCGCGGTCGACGCCGAGCCGCTCATCCGCGACCTCGACCCCGTGCTCACCGACCTGCAACCGACGCTCGTGGCGCTGCGCCGGCTCTCGCCCGACCTCGAGAACCTCTTCGACAACGTCGACCCGCTCATCACCGCCGGCGACAAGGGGTTGCCCGCCCTCTCGCGGGTCCTGCGCGGCCTGGACCCGGCGCTCGCCTCGACGGGCCCGTTCCTGCAACAGCTCAACCCGGTCCTGCGCTACCTCGAGCTCAACCAGACGAAGATCGCCGACTTCTTCGCGATCGGCCCGGCGACGCTCGCCGGCATCCGCGCGACGGTCCCCGGCAGCAAGAGCAACGGCCACGTGCTCCCGCAGATGATCATCCTCGGCGACCAGTCGCTGCCCGCCCCGACGCGGTCGAAGACCAACCGCGGCAACGCGTACCTGGCGCCGAACGCCCGGCACGACCCCAACGCGCTCACCTTCCCGAGCTTCGACTGCAACAACTCGGGCGTCAAGGGGCCGACGAACACCCCGGGCTGCGTCGTCGCCAAGCAGCCGCCGTTCCAGGGGCGCACCCAGCGCTACCCGCAGGTCCAGGCGGCCGGCCCGGGCGGCGTCGGCGCCGGCGGCTGAGCCGCCATCCGCACGTGACGCGCGTCGGTGTCGTCGGCCACGTGGAGTGGGTGGACTTCGCGATCGTGCCGCGCGTGCCGCTGCCCGGGGAGATCGTCCACGCGAGCGCCGCCTTCTCCGAGCCCGCCGGCGGCGGCGCGGTCGCCGCGGTGCAGCTGCGAAAGCTCGCGGGCGCGGCGACGTTCCTCACGGCGCTCGGCGACGACCGTGCGGCGCGTGACGCCGCCGAGCGGCTGCGCGAGCACCACGGCGTGACGCTGCACCCCGCCCACCGCGACGCCCCGCAGCGGCGGACCTTCACCTTCCTCGACGGCGGCGGAGAGCGCACGATCACCGTGCTCGGCGCGCGGATCGTCCCCGAGGCCGCCGACCCGCTGCCGTGGGACGCGCTCGGCGACCTCGATGCGATCTACGTGACCGGGGGCGACGCCGGCGCGGTGCAGGCCGCGCGCGCGGCGCCGATCCTCGTCGCCACCCCACGCGCGATGGCGGCGCTCGCGGCGTCGGGCGTCGCCGTCGACGTGCTCGTCGGCAGCGCCCAGGACCCCGGGGAGCACTACGAGCCGGGGATGCTCGACCCGCCGCCGCGGGTCGTCGTGCGCACGCGCAGCGAGGCCGGAGGCGAGTGGAGCGCCGGCGACGGCGAGCCGCCCGCCTGGCTGCCCGCCGGCCGGCGCGGTGGCACGTGGATGGCGACGCCACTGCCGGGCGCGCCGGTCGACGCCTACGGCTGCGGCGACTCGTTCGCGGCGGCGCTCGCCTTCGGGCTCGGCGCGGGGATGGATCTCGACGGCGCGATCGAGCTGGGCGCCCGCTGCGGCGCGGCCTGCCTGTGCGGGCGCGGGCCCTACGAGGGCCAGCTCGAGCTCGTCTGAGAACGCGTCAGCTCGCGGCGGGACGCCGGAACTCCGCGCGCCAGCGCGCGGGTACCCCTGCCGCCCGCACGTCCTCGATCTCGACCGCCTCCAGGCCGCCGGTGCCGAAGGCCTCGATCTCGGCGCGGGTCAGCGGCCACGGCGGCCCGTCGGGCTCGCCCTCGGCGTCGCCCCGGCCCGTGGCGATCACGAGCAGCGTGCCGCCGGGCGCGACGGTGCCCGCCACGGCCGCGGTCGCCGGCGCGTGGAAGGCGGGCGGCATCGACTGCACCGTCAGGCTCTCCACGACGAGGTCAAAGGCCTGCGCCCACTCGCGCGGCAGGTCGAGCAGGTCGGCCGTCCGGTATCGGACCGCGGAGTGCGGGAAGCGCTCGCGAGCGCCCGCGACCGCCGTCGGCGACACGTCGAAGCCGACGACGTCGAAGCCGCGCGCGGCGACGTACTCCGCGTCGGTCCCGAGGCCGCTGCCGACCACGAGCGCCCGCTGCCCGGCCCCGTCGAGGTCACGCGCCCAGGGCTCGAGCAGGGGATGCGGGACGGCGCGATCCCAGGGCAGCGTCCCGTCGCCGGCCGCCGCGGCGGCGTACATGCGCTCGAACATCCCGGTCGGGTCGGAGTCGGCCATCGTCGGGCGACACAGCCTACGCCGTGTGCCCCACGCCAAACATGACCGCCTCGCTAACGTCCGGCGCATGCAACAACGAACCCTCGCGCGCACAGGCGTGCACGTCAGCCCGCTCTGCCTCGGCGCGATGATGTTCGGCGGGTGGGGCGAGCCCGACCACGACGCGGGAATCCGGATCATCCACCGCGCGCTCGACGCCGGCATCAACTTCATCGACACGGCCGACGTCTACTCCCGCGGCGAGTCGGAGGAGATCGTCGGCAAGGCGCTGGCGGGCAGCCGCCGCGACAACGTCGTGCTCGCGACGAAGTTCCACGGCACGATGGGCGACGACCCCAACGAGGCGGGCAACTCGCGGCGCTGGATCTTCCGCGCGGTCGAGGCGTCGCTGAAGCGCCTGCGGACTGACTGGATCGATCTCTACCAGGTGCACCGCTGGGATCCGTGGACCGACCACGAGGAGACGCTCGGCGCGCTGACCGATCTCGTGGCCCAGGGCAAGGTGCGCTCCATCGGCTCCTCGACGTATCCCGCCGCCCAGATCGTCAAGGCGCAGTGGGTGGCGCGCGAGCGCGGCCTGCAGCGCTTCGTCTGCGAGCAGCCGCCCTACTCGATCCTCGCGCGCGGCATCGAGGCCGACATCCTCCCGGCCTGCCTGGAGCACGGCCTGGGCGCGATCGCCTGGAGCCCGCTCGCGGGCGGCTGGCTGTCCGGACGCTGGCGCAAGGGCGCCGGGAACCTCACCTCGCGGCGCGCGGAGCGCATCCCCGGGCGCTATGACCTGTCGATGCCCGCCAACCAGGCCAAGCTCGACGCGGCCGACGCGCTCGGGCGGCTGGCGGACGAGGCCGGGATGTCGCTCGTCGAGATGGCGCTCGCGTTCGTCATCCGCCACCCGGGCATCACCGCGGCGATCATCGGGCCGCGGACGATGGAGCAGCTCGAGTCCCAGCTCGGCGCGGCGGACGTCACGCTCGACGACGCGCTGCTGGACCGCATCGACGACATCGTGGCGCCGGGGACGACGATCAACCCGGCCGACGCCGGCTGGACGAACCCCGCGCTGGAGCCCGCAGCCCGCCGTCGGTAGCCGCCCAGCCGAGGCGTGTGACGAACTCCGGGTTGCGCCACCGGCGCGGGATTTGCGAAAGTCGGCGACATGACCGCCACCGAGAGCTTCCGGACGTCGGCCGAGGCCTACGACCGTCTCGTCGGCCGCTACAGCCCGCAGCTCGCGACGGCGCTGGTCGGCTTCGCGGACGTGCGGCCCGGGATGCGCGCGCTCGACGTCGGCTGCGGTCCGGGCGCGCTGACGGCCGCGCTCGCGCAGCAGCTCGGGGCGCAGCGCGTCTGTGCGGCCGACCGCTCCGAGCCGTACGTGGCCGCATGCCGCGCGCGGTTGCCCGGCGTCGACGTCGTCGTCGCCGACGCGGAGACGCTCCCCTTTCCCGACGACAGCTTCGACGCGACGCTCTCGCAGCTCGTGGTGAACTTCGTCGGCGATCCGGAGGCGGGGGTGCGCGAGATGTCGCGCGTCACGCGTCCCGGCGGGATCGTCGGCGCGTGCGTGTGGGACTACGCGGGCGAGATGACGCTGCTGCGCGCGTTCTGGGATGCCGCCCGCGAGGTCGATCCCGAGCGCGCGGCGGCCGCCGACGAGGGCGTCGTGATGCCCTGGTGCCGCGAGGGCGAGCTCGCCGATCTGTGGGTTCTGGCGGGGCTCACCGATGTGCGCTTCGCCCCGCTCGTCGTGCGCGCCTCCTACACCGGCTTCGAGGACCTGTGGGCCCCGCTGCCGACCGGCGTCGCGCCGTCGGGCGCGTTCTGCGCCGCGCTCCCGGAGACCGGCCGCGCCGCGCTGCACGACGCCTACCGCCGGCGCCTGGGCGCCGGCGACGACCCGTTCGAGCTCAGCGCGCGTGCGTGGGCGGTCTGCGGCACGGCCGTGGCCTGAGCGGACCCCGCGCGTCGCGCACGCCGGCGGCGAGATGTGCGGTTAACCGCACCCCGATCCGCGGGCTTCCCTCATTCCCGGCGCGGTGGCGACGTGGGAGGCTCGGATCATGGCGCATGAGCTCTCCCTCGACCAGGCCCGCGAGATCGCCCGCCTCCGGCGCCGCCATCCGCGCGCCGACGTCGTCGTCCACCACAAGCCGTGGGGCGTCATCGTCGAGGCGCGCCGGTCGGGCCACGCAGTCGAGCTCACGCGCCTGGACTGGACCGGCGCGGTGACGCCCGACCGCCAGATCGCCTGAGCACGCGCAGCGATAGGCCCCCGCGGGTACAAGGCTGGCGCACGCCGGCCAAGGCACGAGAGGAGACCCCGTGGGATTCGACCAGTATCACGAGCCGCCCGAGGAGCTGAGCGCGGAGGCTCGCACCTTCGCGAGGATGGTGGTCTCGCTGCAGGAGGAGGCCGAGGCCATCAGCTGGTACGACCAGCGCATCGCCGTCGAGACCGACTCCCAGGCGAAGGCGATCATGGAGAACGCGCAGCAGGAGGAGTTCAAGCACTTCGCGATGGACCTCGAGTTCCTCCTGCGGCGCACGCCGAAGTGGAAGGCGGCGATGGAGAAGGTGCTGTTCACCGAGGGCGACATCGTCGAGCTCGGCGAGGAGGCCGAGGAGGCCGCCGACGAGGCGCCGGAAGGGATCTGACATGGCCAACCCCGTGCCGTCAGGAAGCGACGTCTCCGCAGGGACGTACCGCTGCACGCAGCGGCTACGAGCTCGGCGTCCAGTCGACCGAGAAGACAGCGTCGAGGACCCGTACCCCGGCCGCTAGAGCGAGGCTCCCAGGACCCGCCGCAGGCCGTCGAAGACGGTCTCGCCGCGCTCGAGCTCGACGAGCTCGCGGTTGACCTTCCCACGGTAGGCCTCGATCGCGCCGTCGCCGCGCACGTCCGCCCCGGCCCGGATCGCCGGGTTGATGCGCCCGGGCCCGGAGATCTCGCCGCGGGCGGCGACCTGCTCGCCCGGCTCGTACTCCCGGGCGAGCGCGCGCTGCGTCGTGCGCCGCGCCTGCGGGCCGAGCGTCGTCAGGCGCAGCTCGAGCAGATCGATCGCATCATCCAGCGAGGGAACCCGCTCACGGGTGACCTGCGGACCCACGCGGATGGTGACCGTGAAGGGCATGCGGGCGCGATCCTAGCCGCGCGCCGGCGCTGAACGATCGCACGCACAATCGCCGTCCGGCCGGCGTTGTGCCCGATCTCACACGCGCGTCAGCGCTGGTCGATCGGCACGTAGTCGCGCTCGCGCGCACCGGTGTAGATCTGGCGCGGCCGTGAGATCTTCTGCTCGGAGTCCTCGACCATCTCGCGCCACTGCGCGATCCAGCCGCTCGTGCGCCCGATCGCGAACATCACCGGGAACATCGCCACCGGGAGGCCCATCGCCTGGTAGATCAGGCCCGAGTAGAAGTCGACGTTCGGATAGAGCTTGCGCTCGATGAAGTAGTCGTCCTCGAGCGCGATCGACTCGAGCTCGAGCGCGATGTCCAGCAGCGGGTTGCGCCCGACGACCTCGAAGACGTCCTCGGCGGCCTTCTTGATGATCCGCGCCCGCGGGTCGTAGTTCTTGTACACGCGGTGCCCGAAGCCCATCAGGCGCTCCTTGCCCTCCTTCACGCCCTTGACGAAGTCGGGGATGTTCTCCCGCGTCCCGATGCGGTGCAGCATCCGCAGGACGGCCTCGTTGGCGCCGCCGTGCAGCGGGCCGTAGAGCGCCGCGATCCCGCCCGCGACCGCGGAGTACGGATCGGGCTTCGCCGAGCCGATCGAGCGCACGGCGCTCGTCGAGCAGTTCTGCTCGTGGTCGGCGTGAAGGATGAAGAGGACGTCGAGCGCGCGTTCCAGGCGCGGATCGGGCTCGTACTTCAGCTCGGTCATCTTGTACATCATGTTCAGGAAGTTGCCCGAGTACGCGAGGTCGTTGTCCGGATAGACGTACGGCTGGCCCTGCGCGTGGCGGTAGGCGAACGCGGCGAGCGTCGGGATCTTGGAGATCATCCGGATCGTCTGGATGTCGCGGTTGGCCGGATCGTCGATGTCGTTGGCGTCCGGATAGAACGTCGACAGCGCGCCGGTCGCGCCGAGCAGCATCCCCATCGGGTGCGCGTCGTGGCGGAAGCCGCCGAGGAACTCCTTGACGTTCTCGTGGACGAACGTGTGGATCGTGATGTCGTGCTGCCACGTCTCGAGCTGGGAGGAGTTGGGCAGCTCGCCGTACACGAGCAGGTAGGCCACCTCGAGGTAGGTGGCCTCTGCCGCCAGCTGCTCGATCGGGTAGCCCCGGTACTCGAGCACGCCGTTCGTGCCGTCGAGATAGGTGATCGACGACCGGCAGGCCGCCGTGTTCATGAAGGCCGGGTCGTACGTCATGAGGCCGAAGTCGTCCTCGGAGGTCCGGATGGCGCGGAAGTCCAGCGCCCTCACGGTGCCGTCCGTGATCGGGATCTCGTACGTGCGGCCGGTGCGGTTGTCGGTGACGCTGAGCGTGTCCTCGCTCGCGCGGCGCTCGGCGCCGTTGCTCTCGGCGGACGCGCCGGAGCCGATGTCCTGGGTGTCCTTGGGGGTGCTCACGTCCACCGATTATGCACCCCGGCCGGCTCTTTCAAGCGTCTTTGCGCTGCGAAATCGCGCGACGGGCCGTTCAGTCGCGCTTCCAGCCGCCTCCGAACCACTTGCCGAGGCGCCCGCCGCGGGTGTTCGCGCGGAAGGTCGGGCCCCCCGCGGAGTCGCGCTCGGGCAGCCCCGCAGCGCCCTCGGCGTCGAGCGTCAGCGTGACGCGGCGCTCCGCGATGCGCGCCACCTCGGGCGCGTCGACGAAGCGCTCGCCCCCGGGCGTGTCGATCACGAGCCCGTCGAAGATGTGCTCGGCCGCGTTCTCCAGGACCTGCCTGACGCTGCCGACGGCGCCGCCGTCGCGGTCGCAGACCGGGGTGCCCCGCTCGAGCACCTTGTAGCTGATGGCGTAGCCGTCGTCCTCGTCAGTTGGAGACATAGACGATCGCGACCGCCACCGCCGCGACGAGCGTGGCGCCCAGCGCCATGACGCCGCGAGCGGCCCCCGCGTCCGACGGGAAGTCCGGGTTCTTCATGCCGATGATGCTGATGATCACCGCGAACGCGACGAGGATCGCGCCCGCGACGAAGAACGGCGTCTCGGACGTCTCGTGCTCGACGGCTTCGGCGGTCTCGGCGGCCGCGAGGAGGATCGTGCTCAGGATCATCGCGGCGCGACCTTATCGCACGGGACGGGGCGCAGGCCCGCCCTCGTAGCGGCTCTCGGTCGCCTCGACCTGGCCGTGGTAGTGGCTGCCGAGGTCGGGGTGGCCGTAGGGCCGCAGCGCCGGGGCGTCGAGGGCCATGAAGGACAGCTGGGCGATCGGCTTGCGCGCCCAGAGCTTGATCGGCACGCGGGTGAGGTTCGTGATCTCCAGCGTCAGCGTGCCCTTCCACCCGGGGTCCACGAACCCGGCGGTCGCGTGCACGATCAGCCCGAGCCGGCCGAGGCTCGACTTGCCCTCGATCCGTGCCACGACGTCGTCGGGCAGCTCCACCCACTCCAGCGTGCGCCCCAGGCAGAACTCGCCGGGGTGCACGACGAACGGCTCCTCGTCGGTGATCGTGATCTGCTCGGTGAGGTCGGTCGGCGGCTGGGCGAGGTCGATCGCCGCCGCGCGGTGGTTGTGGAAGACGCGGAAGGTGTTGCCCAGGCGCAGGTCGACGCTCGCGGGCTGCACCATCGACGCGTCCCACGGGTCGATGCGGATGCGGCCCTCCTGCACGAGGCGCAGGATCGTGCCGTCGGACAGGACGGAGCTGGGCGCGCTCATCGCCCGTGCACTCTAGTGGCGCAGTCCGTCAGCGCTCGACGCGGCGCGCGCGTGCGACGACGGTCCGCGTGCGCGGGGGCGCCGCCAGCGCGGGGGCGCCGTGCGGGCCGCGCCGGGGGTTGCGCGGCAGCGCGGGACGCGGGTGCGGGTGGCGCGGCCGCGGCTGCAGCGGCTTCTTCGTCCCGCCCTCCTCATCCGTCGCGGTCTGCGGCTCCGGCTCGGCGTGGATGGCCCACCAGACGATGTACAGCAGGCCGCAGATCGGGATCTTCAGGGCGAACATCAGGAAGATGAACGTCGCGCTCATTCGGGCAAACATACCCTCACCGCAGGAGTCGCGCACCGCGATCGCGGCGCAGATTGCTCAGCCGAGCGCCGCTGCGCCAGCGCGACGGCGAATCTGATCCGCTCGGCCGCCGGGCCCGCAGACCTGGCGATGAGCAACCAAGCCGCCGCCAGCAGGCGCGTCCTTCGGCCGCTTGCGGCCCTGACGCTCGCGACGGCGCTGCTGACCTGCGCCGCAGCGACCGCGGCACCCACCAAGACGGTCACGTTGAAGGACATCGCCTTCTCCCCGAAGAGCCTCACGGTCTCCAAGGGGACGCGGGTCACGTTCGCATTCCGCGACGACACGACCGTGCACAACGTCACGAGCACCGGCTCCAAGCGCTTCACGCGCGTCGGCAACCGGTCCTCGGGCTCCGTGTCGAGGACCTTCAGCCGCACCGGCACGTACCGCTACCAGTGCACGCTCCACCCGGGAATGACCGGGCGGATCGTCGTGCGCTGATCCCCCCAGCCACCTCAGGAGACACCCCTTGCCCGATCTACTGAATCTCGATGCCCTCGACGCCGACGGCGCCATCCGCGACGCCGCCGAGACCGCCGGACTGGACCGCAGCGCCTTCCTCAAGCGCGGCGCCATCGCCGGCGGCGGCCTGATCGCCGGCAGCGCGATGTTCGGCACGTTCCTCGCCAGCGCCGAGGCCGCGATCTCATCCAAGCGCTCCAAGCGCAACGACGTCAAGATCCTCAACTACGCGCTGACGCTCGAGTTCCTCGAGGCCGCGTTCTACGCCCAGGCGGTCTCCAACGGCGCCTTCGGCACCAGCGCCCCGCTGAAGATCTTCGCCGAGACGGTCGCCAAGCACGAGGCCGCGCACGTCTCGTTCCTCAAGAAGGCGCTGGGCTCGGCCGCGATCAAGTCGCCGAAGTTCGACTTCGGCAACGCCGTCACCGATCAGGCGACGTTCGCCGCCACCGCGCAGGTCCTCGAGGACACGGGCGTCAACGCCTATCTCGGCCAGGTCGGCAACGTGTTCCAGATCCCCGTCCTGAAGGCCGCGGGCACGATCGCCACGGTCGAGGCGCGCCACGCCGCCTGGATCCGCGACATCAACGGCGTGCTGCCGGCGCCCGCGAGCTTCGACGTCGCGAAGTCCGAGAAGGCGATTCTCAAGGCCGTCAAGGCCACGAAGTTCATCACGTCCTAGGGAGCCGTCCCGGGTCGGGTCGGCTCCTCAGGGGTCGGGAGCCGAACAGGGCTGCCGAGCGAGAGCGGTGACGGGGTCCTCAGCGGAGGGCCCCGTCGTCGTGGTCAGCCGCGCAGCGCGACGGCGGGCGTGTCGAAGGACGTGATGCGCTGCAGCTCCTCGACGCGCGCGACGATCTCCTCGGATGTCAGGCGCGCGACGCGCTCGGTCCCGAACTCCTCGACGTTGAAGGACGCGACCGCGGTGCCGTAGGCCATCGCGAGCTTCAGGACGCCGGTGGTGAGCTCGCCGTCGTGGGCGGCGATGCAGCCGACGAACCCCCCGGCGAAGCTGTCGCCGGCGCCGGTCGGGTCGGCGACGAAGTCGACCGGGAACGCCGGCACCCAGAAGGACTCCTCGGGCGTGACGAGCGCGGCGCCGTACCTGCCGAGCTTGACGACCATCGCCGACGGCCCGTGCTCCATGATCCTCCGCGCCCCGGCCACGACCTCGCGCTCGCCGGTGAAGAGCTCGACCTCGGAGTCGTTGAGGATCACGCAGTCGACCTCGGAGATCGCCGCGACGAGCGCGCCGCGGGCGATGTTGATCCAGAGGTCCATCGAGTCCAGGGCGACGAAGCGCGCGCGCTCGCACTGGCGGCGGACGTTGAGCTGCAGCTCGGGGAGGATGTTCGCGAGAAACAGGACGTCCGCGTCGCGCGAGGCCTGCGACAGCTTGGGGTCGAACGTCTCAAAGACGTTGAGGTCGGTCTCGAGGGTCTCGCGCGAGTTCATGTTCTCGCCGTAGACGCCCTTCCAGAAGAACGTCCTGCCGCCCGCGACGTGCTCGATGTCGTCGGTGTTGACGCCGCGGCCGCGCAGGACCGCGTACTCCTCCTCGCCGAAGTCGTCGCCGACGGGGCCGACGACGCGGACCTCGTCGAAGAACGAGGCGGCCAGCGCGAAATGGGTGGCGGCGCCGCCAAGCATGCGTTCGCGGCCGCCGTGGGGCGTCTGGACGGCGTCAAACGCGATCGATCCGACGACTGTGAGGCTCATGCGGGGGGACCCTAATCGCTCGTGACGTATTCTCGCCGCGCGATGCGCGCCATCCAGATGTCCGAGTACGGCGGGCCGGAGGTGCTCCAGCTCGTCGAGCTGGCGGTCCCCGAGCCGGCGCCCGGCGAGGTCCTCATCCGCGTCGCGCGGGCCGGGCTGAACTTCGCCGACACCCACCGCCGCACGAACGACTACATCTCCCGCGACGAGCTGCCGGTCGTCCCCGGCTCGGAGGTCGCCGGCGTGCGCGAGGACACGGGCGAGCGGGTCGTCGCGCTCTGCGGCGACGGGGGCTACGCCGAGTACGCGACGGCCCCCGCGGCGCTGACGTTCCCGATCCCCGACGGCGTCGAGGACGAGACCGCGCTCGCGCTCGTCCTCCAGGGCCTGACCGCCTGGCACCTGTACCGCACGTGCGGGCGCGTGGCGGCCGGTGAGACCGTCGTCGTCCACGCCGCGGCCGGGGGCGTCGGGTCGCTCGCGGTGCAGCTCGGGCGCCCGCTGGGCGCGGGCCGCGTCATCGCCACGGCGTCGACGCCCGAGAAGCGCGATCTCGCGCTGCAGCTCGGCGCCGACGTCGCGATCGACGGGGCGCCGGACGGCCTCACCGAGCGGCTCGTCGAGGCCAACCTCGGCGCGCCCGTCGACGTCGTCTTCGAGATGGCCGGCGGCGCGGTGTTCGACGCCTCGCTGGCGGCGCTGGCCCCGTTCGGGCGGCTCGTGACCTACGGCATCGCGTCGCGCGAGAACAACACGATCCGCAGCGGCGACCTCATGCGCCGCTCGCGCGCCGTCGTCGGCTTCTGGCTCATGCACTGCATCGGGCGCCCCACGATGATCGACGACGCGCTCGCCGACCTCTTCGACCGCGTGGCCCGCGGCGAGCTGCGCGTCGTCACCGGGCCGGCCTATCCGCTGGAGGCGGCGGCGCAGGCGCAGACCGACCTCGCCGAGCGCCGCACGACGGGCAAGGTCACGCTCGACCCGCGCGCGTGAGCGCTGTCCGGTTGCGTGGCTCACGCACGACGCGATCTCGCTGGCTGCGGCGGCGCGGGCGCGTCCAGCATCGGTCAGGGATCCGGGTCGGTCGCCGCGGTCGTTTTCGACCCCGACTGCGGGTGCCGGCGGCGCGACGACATCGAACCCCTTGTTCTTGCGTGTGCTAGCGGCTGCTAGCTGGGGGCTAGCAGCCGCTAGCACGGTTCACGAGGACTGGGTCGTTCACGGTCCCTGCAACTGCCCGCGAGCTCGGCGCCTCACGGCTGCTGGACGCGCACGTGCCCGTGACCGCTCGCAGGACACGCGGGACCGCAAGCGCGGGGTCCCGCGTATCCACGCACGTGGACAGCAGGCGCGTGAGCGCCCGCACACACCGCGGTCGCCGCGTCGGATAGGACTGCAGATGGGGATGGGGAATGGGCCGCAACACATCATCTGACGCCGCCCTGATCGGCCACGCGCTGGGGGTCATCCCGGACCTCGGCCTCGTGCAGGACCGGCTCGGCGACGACCCCGGAAAGCGGCTGTCAGAGGCCCTGACCGGGCCGGCCCCGGACGGCGGTGGTCGCGGGCGCGTGGGGGCCCCGCCGGCGATCCCCGGCCAGGACGCGACGATCGCGCGCGTCGGCGAGGCGGCGCGCAGCGGGCTGGCGAAGATCCAGAAGGAAGGCCGCAAGGCGACGCTCGACGACGACGAGCGCCTCGGCTTGGAGGCCGTGGTCAGCGTCTACGGGCGCCCCGCCCTGCTCGTGGAGAACGGGCGCTTCCGCGCGCCCGAGCCGCCCTGGGAGAAGCTCGAGCAGCACCGTCCCGCGATCGAGGCCGTGCTGCGCAGCGTCGGTCGCATCGAGGTCAGCAATCACCCGGTCTACGACTTCGTCGGCACCGGCTTTCTCGTCGCGCCCGGCGTCGTCATGACCAACCGCCACGTCGCCAAGGAGTTCCTCGTCGGGCCGCCGGACTGGCCCTTCGAGAAGGAGATGACGGCGCGGATCGACTTCAACGAGGAGTTCCTCGCGGGCGAGCCGCGCGAGTTCCGGATCACGGAGGCGATCGGGGTCAGCCAGGACGCCGACCTGGCGCTCCTGCGGATCGACACCGCCGGCGCCGGCGCGAAGCCGCCGCCCCCGCTGGCGCTCGCGGCGGCCCCGCCCGTCAAGGGCAGCGAGGTGTACGCCGTCGGCTACCCGGTCTACGACATCCGCGAAGGCGTGAGCGCCGAGGCCCTGCACCGGGTCTTCTCGGACATCTACGGGATCAAGCGCCTGCAGCCCGGGCGGGTCACGGCGCTCGACGAGGCCGCGCGCGAGATCGTCCACGACTGCTCGACGCTCGGCGGCAACTCGGGCTCCTGCGTCGTCGACCTCGCCGCGGGCGCCGTCGTCGGCCTGCACCGCAGGGGCCTCTACCTGCAGGGCAACTTCGCCGTCGCGCTCGCCGCGGTGCGCGAGGACGCCGTCGTTCAGCGCGCCGGGCTGCAGTTTCAGTAGGGACCACCACCCACAGGAGGAACGTCATGGAAGCGTCGGGCGCAGCACACCCCGAAGTGGACGAGCTCAAGGACCTCGACGTCGATGCCCTGCCGCTCGACGATCCGCCGCCCGAAGCGGAGGGCGACGACAGCGCCGCCCACGCCGCCGACGACGGCGCGGTGGACGACGTCCAGGCCCTGCTCGAGGAGGCCGCCGAGCAGGCGGCCCTCGACCCGCAGGACCTCGACGGCGGCGACGAGGAGGAGAGCATCGGCCTGAGCATCCAGCGGCTGCGCGTGCGCGTGGTGCGGGCGGCGCTGCTCGGCTACCGGCACCGTGACCGGATCGCCTACACGCAGGGCGCCCGCCGCTGGGACGGCATCTCCAACCGCTGCCGCTCGCACCTCGGCCGCTACCCGGTCATGGCGGACTGCTCGTCCTACGTGACGTGGTGCCTGTGGGACGCGCTCGGCGGCCCGAACGCCGGGCCCGACGTCGTCAACGGCTCGTCCTGGAGGGCGGGGTACACCGGGACGCTGCGCCAGCACGGGCGCCGGGTATCGCTCGCCGACGCCAAGCCCGGCGACCTCGTCCACTACGGGCCGGGCACCGGCCACCACGTCACGATCGTCGTGGGCAAGAACAAGGTCGTCTCGCACGGCCAGCAGTCGGGGCCGCACCTCATCGCGCCGGACTACCCCGGCAACGCCGGCATCGCGGAGGTTCGCCGCTACTTCGGCTGAGGAGGCTTGGGTGGCGGTTGGACGAACGTCCAGCCGCCGCAGCCGCCAAACCTCGCCATCGGGCCATCGAACCTACCCACCGGCGTCGGGGCCGTCCGGAAATCCACCCGCGGGCTCCTGCCGCCGTACGAGCGGCGCGATAAGAGCGCCATGTCCATCCTCCCGGCTCGATCCCGCACCGCTCCCACCCTCGGCCGGCGGTCGCCGGACAGCCCCCCGCGGCGCTGGATGGAGTCCGACGACGCGATGGCGCTGTGGCGCGAGTACAACCGCAGCGGCGATCCGCGCCTGCGCGATCGTCTCGTGCTCACGTACGCGCCGCTCGTGAAGTTCATCGTCTATCGGAAGATCGGCGAGCTGCCGGCCAGCTGCGAGGTCGACGATCTCGTCTCGGCCGGCCTGGAGGCGCTGATCAAGTCGCTGGACCGCTACGACCCCGCGAAGGGCGCGACGCTCGAGCAGTTCGTCTGGACGCGCATCCATGGCGCGGTCATCGACGAGCTGCGCCGCGGCGACTGGGCGCCCCGCTCCCTGCGCCGCTGGGAGCGCGACATGCGCCGCGTGCAGACCGAGTTCCGCACGATCCACGGCCGCCCCGCCGACGACGGCGAGCTCGCCGGCGCGATGAACATGACGCCCGACGAGCTGCGCAACCGCCAGCGCGATCTCATCACCTCCGACGTGACGTCGCTGAACACGCTCGTGCTCGCCCACGACGGCGCGAGCGTCGAGCGCATCGATGTGCTCGCCAGCGACGACCCCGACTGCGACCCGCTGCGCGAGGCCGCCAAGACCGAGGCCAAGGAGCACTTCCGCCGCGCCTTCGCCGCGCTCGGGCGCCGCGAGCGCGAGGTCGCCGTCCTGCTGTACGTCAAGAACCTCACGCTGCGCGAGATCGGCGAGGTCCTCGGCGTCTCGGAGAGCCGCGTCTGCCAGATCCACGGCGAGCTCAAGAAGACGCTGCGCCGCGCGCTCGCCAACGACGCCGAGCTGCTGCGCGACGTCGCCTAGGACCGGGTCGCGCCCGCGGCGTCACCCTTCGCATCGAGCCGGTAGGCCCACGCGAGCGCCTCGGCGACGGCCGTGAAGAGCTCCTCCGGGACGTTCGCGCCGAGGTCCAGCCCCGCGAGCGCCTCCGCCAGCGCGCCATCGTCGCGCACGGGGACGCCCGCCGCCCGGGCCTCCGCGAGGATGCGCTCGGCCACCGGTCCGCGCCCGCTGGCGACGACGCGCGGGGCGCCGTCGGCACCGGCGTCGTAGCGCAGCGCGGCGGCGCGGCGCTCGCGGCGCGGACGTTCAGGCATAGACGTCCAGCGGGTCGTGGCGCGGGCTGACGGAGACCTGCGCCGGGCGGCCGGTGGCGGCGCCGATCGCTCCGGCGAGCTGCGCCGCGCCGCGCTCGGCGAGCTCGTAGGGGACGCCCGCCGCGGCGCGGACGTGCACCCGCAGTGCCTCGCCGCCGGCCATCGCGAGGTGCAGCTCCAGCCGGCCGAGCGCCACCGAGTCGTACGCAAGGCGGACCTCGTGGTGCTCACGCCCCCCGCCACCCGCGCGGTCGCGCTCGTCGACGACGATGCGCGCGCTCGCGCCGCCGGGCAGCGGGACCGCCACGACCAGGGGCGCAGGTGCGGGCGGCGCCGTCGTCGTCGCGGCATCGGCGATCCGCAACACGACGCGGTCCGGGCTCGTCTCGGCGACGATCAGCCGCAGCACGTCGCCGACCCGCACGTCCTCGGGCAGCTGCGCCGCCAGCGGCGTCCCGGCGAGCACGATGATGCCCCGCCGGCCGGCTCGCTCGGCGACGCTCGCGACCACCCGCATGCCCTCGCGCAGCACGAGGTCGGGCAGCACCTCGCGCAGCAGAGCGGCCTCCACGCGCAGCATGTCCATGGCTCAAGGATGACCCATCGGCGCCGATCACCTCCGCCATGGAGCGTGGCCTCTACATCGCCGCATCGGGGATGCTCGCCGAGCAGGCGCGCCAGGACCTCATCGCCCACGACCTCGCCAACGCCTCGACGACGGGCTACAAGCCCGACCGCGTCGCGAGCTCGAGCTTCGGCGAGATGCTCCTCGGCGACACCCGCAGCGGCCGCGCGATCGGCGGCCTCGGCCTCGGCGCGCAGATCGACCGCCAGGTCACCGACGTCACCCCCGGCCCGCTGCGCGACAGCGGCGAGCCGCTGGACTTCGCGGTCGAGGGCGAGGGCTTCTTCGCCGTGCGGACGTCCGGCGGGGTGCGCTACACCCGCGACGGCCAGTTCTCGGCGTCGGCGACGGGCACGCTCGTCACCGCCACAGGCGACGACGTCCTGGGCCCGGGCGGAGCGCCGGTGCGCATCGGTCCCGGCGGGCGCGTGGACGCCAGCGCCATCGGCGTCGTCGCGCTGCGCGACCCCGCTCGCGAGGGCGACAACCTCTTCACGGGCACCCCCGGCGGCGCCGCGACCGGCACCGCGCGCGGCGGCGCGCTCGAGGGCAGCGCCGTGGACCCCGTGCACACGATGGTCGAGATGCTCGGCTCGCTGCGCGCCTTCGAGGCCGGCCAGCGTGTCATCACGACGATCGACTCGACGCTGCAGAAGGCCGCCAACCAGGTCGGGGGCCTGTAGTGCTCGAAGGGCTCAAGGCAGCAGCCACCGGCATGACCGCGCAGCAGCGGCGGATGGACGCGGTGTCCAACGACATCGCGAACGTCAACACCACCGGATACAAGCACGAGCGCGTCGCGTTTGAGGACCTCATCTCCGGCGCCCCGGGCGCCGGCGCGGCGCAGGGCGTCACCGCCGGCGCGGGCGTCGCCGCCGGCTCCGCCGGCCGCGCGACCGGCCAGGGCGCGATGCGCGTCACCGATCAGCCGCTCGACGTCGCCATCCGGGGCGACGGCTACCTGCAGGTCAGGCTCGCCGACGGGCGCACGGCGCTCACGCGCGACGGCTCGCTGCACGTGGATGCCCGCGGGCGCCTGACGACCTCCTCCGGCGCACTGCTGCAGCCGCCCGTCACCCTTCCGCGCGGCGTGAGCGCCAAGGAGGTCACGATCGACCCCGACGGGACGCTGCAGGCCCAGGGCAAGCCGATCGGCCGCATGGCGCTCGTCGGCGTCGCGGCGCCGCACAAGCTCGACGACGCAGGCAACGGCACCTATACGACGAACGCGCAGAGCGGCCCGCCGCGCGTCGCCGGCACCGGCACGAAGCTCCAGCAGGGTGCGCTGGAAGGCTCCAACGTCGACATCGCCGACGCCATGGTCGACCTCATGGACGCCCAGCGCAGCTTCCAGATGGCCAGCCAGGCCGTCCGCACGCAGGATCAGATGCTGTCGATCGCCAACGGGCTGAAGACGTGAGCGCCCTCGACGCACTGCCGCCGCTGCCGGCCGGCGCCGCGCTCTCCGCAGGCGTGCGCGCCGCGGGCCCCGAGGCCCAGAAGGACCTCCGCACGGCGCTGGCGTTCGAGCGCATGCTCCTCGGGCAGCTCACGAAGGCGATGCAGGCCACGGTCCCCGGCGAGGACGACGACGCCGGCGCGGCCACGAAGACCTACCGCGACATGCTGCCCGACACGATGGCCGACGCGCTCGTCGCCGGCGGCGGCATCGGCTTGGCCGCCGACCTCGCCCGCTCGCTGAAGACCGGCGGGCAGTGACGTGGGCTACGCGACGCCGATCTCCGCCGACGTCCTGGCGCATCTCGACGCGCAGCTCGGCTCGGCGCGCCGCCTGCTCGCCCAGATCCTGCGCCAGAGTGGCGCGATCCGCCGTCGCGACGTCGACGGAGTCCTCGCGACGATGACCGACATCCAGAGCGAGATGGCCTCGCGCGGGCGGCTGGAGAGCGAGCGCACCGAGCTGCTCTGGCGCGCCGGCAGCGCGCTGGGCGTACCCGCCGAGGCGGTCACGCTCGCCGAGCTCACCGGCCTGATGACCGACCACGAGGCCGACGACGCGCGCACGCGCAGCGCCGAGCTGCGCGGCCTGCTCGGCGAGGTCGAGCGCGAGCATTCGATCAACCGGGCGCTCATGCGCCAGGAGCTGTCGTTCCTCGAGCACCTCACGCGCATGCTCGGCGGCGGCGCCGAGAACACCGGCTACCGCCCGCCGGGGCCCAACCCGGCCCGCGGGCGGGCCGGATCTGATCATCGCTCGGCCCTGCACGTCCTGGATCTGGAGGCCTGACCCCGTGCCGATCTCGACCTTCATGGGGCTGCACACGTCCCTGCGCGGCCTGCTCGCCGAGCAGCGCGCGCTCGACGTCACGTCGCACAACGTCGCCAACGCCAACACCCAGGGCTACTCCCGCCAGGAGGCGCAGGTGCAGGCCTCCGATGCGCTCGCGCTGCCGCTGGGCGATCGCCTCGGCACGGGCGTCGACGTCGTCGCCTACAAGCGCATGCGCGACAGCTTCCTCGACCTCCAGTTCCGGGCGCAGAGCATGCAGGTCGGCGCCGGCACGACGCGCGCCGACGCGCTCGACCAGGCCGAGCTGCGCCTCGCCGAGCCCGGCGACAACGGCATCGCCGCGCGCCTGAACAGCTTCTGGAGCTCGTGGTCGGATCTCTCCAACGCCCCCGACAGCGGCGCCGCCAAGCAGGCGCTGATCGAGGACGCGCGCACGCTCGCGAGCTCCGTCAGCGCGCTCGACGCGGGCCTTCGGACGGTCTCCTCGCAGGCCGCCGACGAGCTCGCGGCCCTCACGGGGACGGGCGGCGAGCTCCAGCAGATCGGCCGCGAGCTGGCGGGCCTCAACGGCGCGATCCGCGACACGGAGCGCGTCGGCGGCCAGCCCAACGACCTGCTCGACCGTCGCGACCTGCTGCTCGATCGCCTCTCGGGGCTCGCGCAGGTGTCGGTCGGCGACGACGGCGCGGGCTCGATCCGCGTGACGCTCGGCGGCGCGGGCTCCCCGCTCGTCGACGGCGCGACGCTGAACTGGCCGCCACCGGCGATGACGACGCCCGGCGGCAAGATCGGCGCGCTCGCCGACCTCAGCTCCCCGACCGGCACGATCGCCGCCTACCGCGCCGACGTCGCCGCCTTCGCCCAGGCGCTGACGACGCAGGTCAACGCGGTCTACGCCCCGGCCGCGGGCGCCGGCTTCTTCACGTACGACGGCGCCACCGCGACGCTCGCGGTCAACCCGGCCGTGACCGCCGCCAACCTGCGCGCCGGCGGGGGCGCGGCGGGCGACAACAGCGCGGCGCGCGCGCTCTCGGAGCTGCGCGGCGTCGCCGGCGGGCCCGACGACCTGTACTCGCGCTTCGTCACGCGCGTGGGGACCGAGGTCGCCGACGCGCGGCGCAGCACGCTGAACGCCACGGCGCTGTCGGAGTCGATCGAGGACCGCCGCCAGAGCACGGCCGGCGTGTCGCTCGACGAGGAGATGACGAACCTCATCCGCTTCCAGCGCGGCTACCAGGCCGCGGCGCGCGCGATGTCGGCGACCGACGCGATGCTCGATCAGCTGATCAACCGCACAGGCCGGGTCGGGCTGTGACCACGCCGCGCATCACGAGCTCGATGATCTCGCGCGGGGTCCTCGCCGACCTCAACGCGGTCGCGACGAGGGTCAGCGACACGCAGCGCAAGATGGCGACCGGCAAGGAGCTCACGCGGCCGTCGGACGACCCGTTCGCCGTCGGCCGTGCGCTCGGCCTGCGCGCGGAGGTCGAGGGCCTGAGCCAGTACGGGCGCAACGCCGCCGACGCCGAGGCGTGGACGTCGGCGAGCGACACCGCGCTCGGCCAGCTCACCGACATCGCCCAGCGCAGCCGCGAGCTGCTGCTGCGCGGCGCCAACGGCACGGCATCCGCAAGCGAGCGACGCCTGATCGCCGACGAGCTCGACCAGCTCATCGAGGCCGCCAAGCAGGACGCCAACGCCAAGCACGCGGGGCGCTCGATCTTCGCCGGCACCGCAACCGACCTCGCGCCGTACCCCCCGGGCTCCGACGTGTACGCCGGCGACGGCGGCGACATCGTGCGCTCGATCGGCCCGGGCGTGGCGGTCGTCGTCAACGTGCGCGCGTCCGACGTCCTGGGCAGCGGCGCAGCCGACGGCAAGATGCTCAGCGTCCTGCGCGACATCTCCGCGCACCTGCGCGGCGGGACGCCCGCGGACATCGCGGCGCTCGGCAGCGGCGACATCGTCGCCGTCGACCGCTCGATCGACACCCTGCTCGGCGCGCGCGCCCAGATCGGCGCCGTCGCCAACCGCCTCTCCGCCGCCGACGACCGGCTCGCCGAGCTCGAAGAGGGCGCCCGCGGCCTGCTCTCGAAGACCGAGGACGCCGACATGGCCGCGACGCTCATCGAATACTCGATGCAGCAGTCCGTCTACCAGTCCGCCCTGCGGGCTGGTGCGGGCATCGTGCAAGCTTCACTGCTGGACTTCCTGCGCTGATCCCCCTCGAGGAGCCACCGACATGTCCCTGACCGTAGAGAGCACCCGCTTCGGCACGCTCGAGATCGAGGCCGACGCCGTCCTGTCGTTCCCGCGTGGCCTCATCGGCCTCGGCGGCTCCCGCTACGCCCTGCTGAGCACGGGCGAGGACAGCCCGTTCTCCTGGCTGCACTCCGTCGAGGACCCCGGCCTCGCGCTGCCCGTCACCCGCCCCGGCCAGTTCTTTGCGGGCTACGAGGTCGTCCTCTCCGACGCCGAGGCCGCCGCGCTCGGCCTCGGCGACGACGCGCCGGCCGACGTCTGGGTCACGGTCCGCGCGACCGAGCGCGTCGAGGACTTCACCGTCAACCTGCGCGCGCCGATCGTCGTCACCCCGCGCAGCGGCGGGACCGAGGCCTACCAGGTGATCAACGAGGCGCCCGACTGCGATGTGCGCGTGCCGCTGTTCGCGGCGGGCCAGGCCGGCGCCGCAAGCGCCGCGTAGGCGCCCGGCACGCACCACGGGCCCGGAGAGCGCCGCGCCGGCAAGGACGTTCACAGGCGCGATGGGCGCCCCGGGCGTTTGCCGCATGCCGGCTCGTGGAAACGCCTTGAGTGCTGGGCGGGGGCGCGTTGGATGTGACTCGTCGCGCAGCGACGCCGCCTGGGGCCTCATCCGCGCCCGCTGACCAATCTGAGGGATGCGGGGACGGACAGGCGCCGGCTCGCGAGTCAGGTGCGAGAGACGGTCATGGACAGCGTGCCCCCCCCCCGCGTTCTCAGCTCAGGCTGATCATCACGTGCGCCGACGGCTAGGCTGGCTCTCCCTCGCAGACACCGGATCCAGGGAGGAACCGTGCTCAGCATCACGCGCCGCGTCGGCGAGCGCATCGTCATCGGCGACGACATCGTCCTGCACGTCCAGGAGGTCAGCGGCAGCACGGTGCGCCTGGGCATCGAGGCGCCCAAGACGACGCCGGTCTACCGCGAGGAGATCTGGGCCGCCGTCAAGGAGGAGAACGCTGCCGCGGCGCAGGCGGGCGGCGAGCTTCCGAGCGGGCCGCTGAAGCCTCCCGGGGCCGACGGCTAGGCGAAAAATCAACCGCTGCGGGCCGGAGCCTCCCACCCGCTAACCCGGCCTGACCGGCGCGTCGATGCAGTCACGTGGCCTGGCGTGTCGACCTAGCGATGAATGCGGTGATCGCGGCTGCCTACTTCGGCATCTTCGCGGTGATCCTCAACGGCCTGCGGCGCTCCGGGCAGCTGCGCAGCAATCGGCTCGGATTCGCCACGGCCGCGATCTTCTTCAGCTGCGGGATGGGGCACCTCCTGCACGTCGACCACCTGCTCGCGCCGTCCCTCGGCTGGGCCGAGGCGGAGCAGACCCGCGCCGGGATCGACTGGCATCTCGCGGTGTGGGACACGGTGACGGCGGTCGTCGCCTACACGTACTGGGGCCTGCGCAAGAACTACGGCCAGCTCCTGCTGGGTCCCGCGATCTTCGACGACCTCGCCCGCGACTCGAGCGAGCGCGCGCTGCGCAACGCCGAGCAGCTCTTTCGCACCGCGTTCGAGAACGCGCCGATCGGCATGGCGCTCGTCGGCCTCGACGGCAGCTTCAAGCGCGTCAACCGCTCGCTCTGCGAGATCGTCGGCCGCGACGAGGAGGAGCTGCTCGAGCTGACCTTCCAGGACATCACGCATCCCGACGACCTCGACGCCGACCTCGAGCACATGCGCGCCGTGATCGCCGGCGAGACGTCCTCCTATGCCATGGAGAAGCGCTACATCCACGCGACGGGACGGCCGGTGTGGACCGAGCTGCACGTCTCGCTCGTGCACGACGACGAGGGCCGGCCGGTGCACCTCGTCTCGCAGATCCGCGACATCACGTCCCAGAAGGCCGCCGAGGCCCATCTCGGCCGCTACCTCGCGGTCGTCGAGTTCGCCGAGGACGCGGTCGTCGCCACCGCCCTCGACAGCGCCATCCTGACCTGGAACCGCGGCGCCGAGCGACTCTTCGGCTACTCGTCCGACGAGATGCTGACGCAGTCGATCGCGCTCCTGCAGCCTGCCGACCGCCTCAGCGAGATCGACGCGGTGACGACGGAGATCGCCGCCGGGCGGACCGTCGAACGCCTCGAGACGCGCCGGCGCCGGCGCGACGGGAGCCTCGTCGACGTGCAGATCACGGTGTCGCCGGTGCGCGACGGGGCCGGCCATGTCGTCGGCGCCTCGACGATCGCCCGCGACGTCACGCAGGCGGTCCTCGCCGAGCGCTCGCGCACGCTGCTCGAGCGCGACCTCGCCAAGGCCCACGACCGCTACGCCCACGTGCTGGCGGCCGCGACCGAGTGCGCGATCATCGGCACCGACGCCAAGGGAACGGTCACGGTCTTCAACACCGGCGCCGAGCGGATGCTCGGCTACAGCGCCCGCGACCTCGTCGGGCGCACGACGCTCGTCGAGCTGCACGACCCGCGCGAGATCGCCGAGCGCGCCTGCGCGCTCGCCATCGGCCCCGGCTTCGAGGTGCTCGCCGCGACGGCGCGCGACGGCGGCGCCGAGACGCGCGAGTGGAGCTACATGCGCAAGGACGGAAGCCGCGTCGCCGTGAGCGTCACGGTGACCGCCCAGCGCGAGCGCGGGCTCATGACCGGCTTTCTCGCGATCGCCACCGACATCACCGACGTCAAGCGCGCCGAGCGGGCGCGGCGCGAGGCCGAGGAGCTCTTCCGCGGCGCCTTCGAGCATGCGCCGATCGGGGTCGCGCTCGTCGCGGCCGACGGGCCTGAGGTCGGCACGATCCTGCGCGCCAACCACGCGCTCGCCGATCTCGTCGGCGGCGAGCCCGGCACCCTCGCGGGCCGCACGCTGGACTCGCTGGCGCGCGCCGAGGACCGCGGCGAGCTGGCGACGACGCTCGCCCGGCTGCTCGACGGCGCCGAGAGCGTGCACGGCGAGCAGCGGCTCATCGCCGCCGACGGGCACGACATCTGGACGCTGCTGTCGGGCTCGCTCGTCCAGGGCTCGGAGGGCCGCGGGCGTCAGGCCGTCATCCAGGTGCTCGACATCTCCGAGCGCAAGACGTTCGAGGGGCGCCTGCAGCACCTCGCCGACCACGACGCCCTCACGGGCCTGGTCAACCGCCGCCGCTTCGAGCACGAGCTCGACCGCGCGCTCGCGCACGCCGAGCGCTACGGCAGCAAGGGCGCGGTGCTCCTGCTCGATCTCGACGGCTTCAAGTACATCAACGACGCGCTCGGCCACTCGGTCGGCGACGAGCTCATCATGCGCATCGCCGGGGTCCTGCGCGGCGCGCTGCGCGAGACCGACCTCGTCGCGCGGATCGGCGGCGACGAGTTCGCGGCGATCCTGCCCGAGGCGGACGCGGAGGTCGCGGCACTCGTCGCCGAGAAGCTCTTGTCGGCGATCCGCCGGCAGGGCAGCGTCACCACGAGCGCCGAGCGCCAGGCGCGCGTGACGACGTCGATCGGCGTGACGGTCTTCGACGGCGCGCGCGGGCTCACGGGCGAGGACCTGCTCGTCGAGGCCGACATCGCGATGTACGACGCCAAGGACGCCGGCCGCGACCTCGTCAAGGTCTACCGCGACGAGGAGCGCAGCCGCGAGCGCATCAACGTGCGCGCGACCTGGCTGGAGCGCCTGCGCTCCGCCGTCAGCGACGATCGCTTCCGGCTCTTCGCCCAGCCGATCGTGTCCTTCGATGCCGGCGACGACGGCCCCGCCGTGCCCTGGTATGAGCTGCTGCTGCGCTACTGCGACGACAACGGCGACCTCGTGCCGCCGGGCGCGTTCCTGCCGATCGCGGAGCGCTTCGACCTCATCGGCGAGATCGACCGCTGGGTGCTGGCCGAGGCGGTGCGCATGCTCCACGACGAGCACGCCGCCGGCCGCGACGTCGCGCTCGCGGTCAACCTCTCGGGCCGGACCATGAGCGACCCGGGCCTCGGCGAGTACCTCGAGTCGCTGCTCGCCGCGTGGCCGGTGCAGCCCGGGCGCCTCGTCATCGAGGTCACCGAGACCGCGGCGATCGTGAACATCGACCGCGCGCGGCGGCTTGCCGAGCGGTTGCACGCCCTCGGCTGCCGCTTCGCGCTGGACGACTTCGGCGCCGGCTTCGCCTCCTTCTACTACCTCAAGCACCTGGCCTTCGACTACCTGAAGATCGACGGCGAGTTCGTGCGCCAGCTCGTCCACGACCCGACCGACCAGCTCGTCATCGAGGCGGTCGTGAACATCGCCCGCGGGCTGGGGACGCGCACGGTCGCGGAGTTCGTCGGCGACGAGCCGACGGTCGAGCTGCTGCAGCGCCTGGGGGTCGACTACGGCCAGGGCTATCACCTCGGGATGCCCGGGCCCGTCGGCGACGTCATCGCCTCCGCCCGCGAGCACACGCGCGGCGTCTAGGCGGCGCTTGGCGGCGCCCCGGCGCCGGCGGTGGCTGCGCGCGCGGCTGCGCTCCTTGCAGCGCGCCGCGTAGCGCCCCAGGACGACGAACGCCCACCACCCGCGCTGCCCCGGCGGGTGGTGGGCGAGATCGTCGTGCTGCGTTGCTCAGCGGATGCCGACCGACTTGCTCCGCGATGCCGCGCTGAGGAGCGAGCTGCCGGCGTAGCGCAGAGCGACCGTGAGGCGCCTCGCGCTGCCGGTGAGCGCGCGGGTCGCGATCGTCACGTTCGACGAGTAGACACAGCGCGTCTTCTTGTTGATCAGCCGCAGCTTCGGCGAGGACGACTTGACGCTCGCGGAGCCGCGCCTGAACGTGATCCTCACGTTGCCGACGCAGGTGCTCTTGAGCGACACGCCGGCGGGGACCTTGAGCTCACCGCTGACCTTGAACTTCAGCGGCAGCGTGCGGTCGCGCGTCGGCCCGATCTTCAGCGTCAGCGACTTGAGCGACTTCTTGCTCGAGCCGAGCGGCGCGTTGATCGGGACGACGGGTGCGAGAATCTGCGGCGTGACCACCGGCGCGAGGACCGTGCCACCGCCGGCGGGGACGGGGCCGGCGACGCCGGTTCCGCTCACGCCCACGGACTTGGTCCCGGCCTCGTTGGTCGCGATCTGCAGCGTCGCGTTGCGGATGCCCGCGGCCGTCGGCGTGAACATCACGTCGATCGTGCAGGTCGCGCTCGGAGCGATGTTCGTGCAGTTGTGCGGCGTCGCGAGGTAGTCCGCGGCGGCACCGGTGAAGCTCGTGCCGGTGATGGTCAGCGGCGAGGCGCCGGTGTTCGTGACGGTGATCGTCTGCGGCACCGTGCTGAGGCCGACGGTCTGCGAGCCGAACGACAGGCCCGACAGATCCTTGTTCGTGGCGATCGCCGCAAGCGTGCCGCCGCCGGTCAGCGGGACGGTCCCGCCCCCGGCGAGGGTGAGCGTGGCGGTGTCGTTGGCCACGGCCGAGGGCGTGTAGCGCACCGTCGCGGTGCACGTCGGCTTGGCGGGCGCGGGAGCCCCACGCGGCGCCGGGTCGATCGTGCTCGCCGCACAGGTGTTCCCGGCAGGAGCGTGAAGTTCGCGCTCCCTGTGATGCCGACCGTCGTGAGCGGCATCGCTGCCGAGCCACCGTTGCGGATCGTGATGACCTTGTCGATCGGCGTGCCGACATGCTGGAAGCCGAACGCGCCGGTCGTCGAGCGGAAGAACGGCACGGGCGGAGTGGCGAACTTGCCGGTGATGTCAAAGCCGGTCTGGTTGTGCGTGCCGCCGAAGTGCTGGCGGTTGTCGGAAGGCCACCCGGCCCGCTGATCTCGTCGACCCGGAAGAAGTTCGCCGGGATTGGAGCAGGGGCCGGCTGCGGATTGGTCGTCCACGTCGGGACGACGTCGCCGATCGGCCGCACGAGGTTGAACGCGACGTTCGTGACTGTGGCCGTCGTGGGATCCACGGTGTCGGGAGTCACGGTCACCGTGGCGGTCCCTGTCGCGCGGTTGCCTGCGGCGTCATCCGCCGTGCAGACCACATCGTTGGTGCCGGCGGCGAAGGTCGTCGGAGACGCCGGGAGACATGACACGGTGATCCCGCCGCCGTCGACCAAGTCAGTCGCGGCAGGGGGGTTGGTGTAGGTGACCGGGAAGCGGCCATCCAGACCCGCGGGGCCCGTGACGAGGAAGTTCGTCGGGGCCGTGAAGGTCGGGGGCGTGGTGTCCGGCACGGTGACATTGAACGTCCTCGTACTCGACGTTCGCCGGGATCGAGGCATCGGAGGAGGTGCACGTCACCACCGTCGTCGCGCCCGCCTGGAGGCGATCCGGTGCAGTCGGGCACGAGCCCAGCCGGGGAGCGAGATTGTCGATGTCATCGGTACCTGAGGCGGAGTAGTCGACGTCGATGGTGCCGGTTCCGACCTGCGTATTGCTCAGTGCCGGCACCGCGTCGAGGTTGACTGTGGGGCCCCGCTTGTCGATGAGCTCGGCCGCGGACGAGAACGACACGCCGCCGGCCGGGCCGGCGAGCAGCGGAGCCGTGCCCGCGGCGCCGAGGCGGGCGCCGGTCGGGTCAGCGAAGTTCGAGAGGAAGTTCGGCCCGAGGGCGCTCCCGGAGGAGGCATGGAAGGTGACCGGGTTGCAGGGTGCGCCGATGACCGGGCCGCAGCCGATGTCGGTGCCGACGTCGGTCTGGCCGTTGGTCTCGGCCTCGAACTGGCCGTAGGGCGTCGTGAAGCGATAGAGGCCGGCCGGAATACCCCGGATGCGCACGCGCAGGCGGCCGAATACGGCCTGGTTGCCGTCGATGCCGTCGAAGGTCGCCTCCTGGGCCATGATCAGCGTCGCGCCGTTGGCCTCGGCGCCGGCGGTCCAGTAGAAGCCCTCTTCGAGGAAGTTGCTGGGGAAGCTCTGCGGCAGCGCGGGGTTCGGAAGTGCGATCAGGCAGGTGGCGTCGTTGGGGTCGATGCAGAGCTGCAGCTGACGACCGATGCCGTCCGTGTAGAACTCGGGGAAGAACCCGTAGTGCTCGGTGATGGGCCCGATCGGCCCTGTGCCGATGCCTGCGCCGACCGGCGCCTGTGCCTGTGCCGGCGCGCTGACGACGCCCGCGGCGAGCATTGCGAGGCCGAGTGCTGCGAGGCGCGCGCGGCCTCGCCCAGTGGTCGAGCCGGTGCTCAGCTTCCTTGCATGGTCACGACGTGGCACGACGGCCTCCTGAAATCGGCGGTATCAGACTCGTCGGATCATCAAGCCGCAGGTCGGACAATGAGAGGGCACTGCGCGCATGATCCGAGTGCAGGAACTCGCAACCGTCGGGCCGTGGATGGCAGCCGCCCAACCGCACGGTCGACCCGGCGGGCCCGGATACGCTGCCCGGATGGCCCGTGCGATCGGCATCAACCATGTGGCGCTGGAGGTCGGCGACGTCGACGAGGCGCTCGCCTGGTACGGCCGCTTCCTGGACTTCGAGCTGCGCGGCAAGCGGGCGACGATGGCGTGGATCGACCTCGGCGACCAGTTCCTGGCGCTCAGCTCGCCGCGCCGCCCGGGCCCGGACGAGGGGCGCCACTTCGGCCTCGTCGTCGACGACAAGGAGGCGGTCCGGGCGGCGCTCGCCGCCGGCGGCGTCGATGTCGCGCCCGGCGGTGGCCTGCGCTTTCTCGATCCCTGGGGCAACCGGGTGGAGGTCGTCGACTACCGCGACGTGCAGTTCACCAAGGCGCCGGGCGTGCTCGCCGCGCTCGTCCCCGAGGGCCTGGAGAAGACCGGCGCGGCGCGCGAGGAGCTCGGCCGCAAGGGCCTGCTCGGCACCTGATCGCTCAACGGATATCCGCCTGCGACAGCTCGTGTGTGGTCCGGGCGACCGTCCTCGGTCACAATTGGGATCACCCAGGAGCATCATCGTCGCGGCCGAGGGGGGAGGGGGCGCCGCACGAGTGTCGCGTCTGAGTTGCGGTGTCAGTTGATGATGCGCAGCCTCGCAGCGAACGGATGCACGCTCCAGGAGGCCAGCAGGCGTCTGTGGGTGCGGGTGGCCACACCCCCGGCGGTCAGCCCATGCGGACGTAGCCCAGCGCGCTGCCGGCGTCGTGCACCCGCCGCGACACCCGCTGCGACGAGTTGCCCTCGATCGTCGCGACGCTGCCGTCGGCCCCGACGCTCTCGACGACGCCGATGTGCTCGTCCCAGACGATGAGGTCGCCGGGACGCGGAACGACTCCGGGCCCGTTGTCGACCGCGCGGCCGGCGCGCTGCGCCCAGCCGTAGAGGGCGTCGACCGAGCCGAAGCCCTGGCCCTGCTCGCCGAGCGGCATCCCGGCCTCGCGGGCGGCCCACGACGTGAAGTAGGCGCACCAGGGGCCGACGCCGCTGCCGGCCGTCGCCTGGCGGTACTGCGCGATCCGCGCCGAGTCGTTGGAGCCCGGCGGCTGCTCGGCCTGCCCGACCTCGCCCTGCACGGCCGCGAGCACGGCGGCCCCGCCGCCCGTGGCAGGGACCGGACCCGTGGCTGCCGGCGGGCCCGCCGCTGCGCCGAGCCCGAGCGGCAGGCTCGAGGCGCCCATCGCCGCAGGCATACCGGGCTGCGTCCCGGCAGCGGCGGCCTGCAGCAGCTGCGAGAAGCTCGCGGGCGCCGCCGCCGGAGCGGCCGCGGCGGGCGCCTGCGGCAGCGGCGCGAGAACGCCTTGGATCTCGGCGATCCGCGCCAGCACGTCCTGAACGCTCATCGCGCGGCGTCGCGCGTGGCGCGGCGCGGCAGGCAGCGCGCCAGGCGCTCGCGCTCAGCGCGCGCGACCTCGTAGCGACCCTCGTCGCGGAAGTACTCGTACTCGGCGCGCGTGTGCTGCGAGCCGCCGCGCGCCTGCGGAACGGCGAGCGGGCGCTCGCCGGCGGCCAGCCGCGGCAGCCAGCGCAGGTACAGTTCGCGCTCGGCCGACTCCACGCGCTCGACCAGCCGCGCGCCGGTGTCCGACGGCAGTACCGCCACCGGCCGCTGCTGCACCACCGGGCCCGTGTTCACACCGGCGGTGAGCTCGTGCAGCGTCGCCCCGGCGGGCGAGCCCTCCCACAGCGCCCAGAAGACCGGGTGCGTCCCACGGCCCCAGGGCAGCAGCCCCGGGTGCAGGTTCCAGATCGCGCCGCGGTAGCGCGCGACGAGCCACGGCTGCAGCACGAGCGGGAAATGCACCGACAGCGCGGCGCGGCCAGGAGCGAAGCCCACCGCGTGGGGGTCACCGGCGCAGACGTCGTGGCCGAGCTCGGCGGCGAGCGCGACGAGCTCGTCGTCGAGGCACACGACCTGGCGCACGAGCGCGACCGGCGCGTGGCGCAGCGCCCACGCGCCGAGGCTCCCGCCGACGAGCAGGTCGAGATCGCGACTCATGCGCGGGTCATCGGTCGCAGTGGCCGCGGACTTGAGCTCAAGTCCGCGGGTGGCAGGCCGACCACGTCCCGGTGTACGTGATCGTCCCCGCCTACCTGCGCACGCCCGAGGACCTCGACGTGCTGCTGCGCTGCCTCGTCTCGCTTGCGCAGACCGCGCCGCGAGCGGCGGTGCTCGTCGTCGACGACTGCAGCCCGGCGCGCGAGCTCGTCGACGTCCTCGAGATCTCGGCAGGGGAGCACGACTTCGAGCTGCAGCGCCGGCCCCTCAACGGCGGCTTCGCGGCGACGGTCAACGTCGGGCTGCGCCGCGCGCGCCACGAGGGCCGCGACGCGCTGCTCGTCAACAGCGACATCGAGTTCCACGAGCCGGGCTGGCTGGAGGCGATGCTCGCCCGGACCGGCACCGACGGCGCGCCCGCCGCGGTCGTCGGCGCGCGGCTGCTGTATCCCAACGGGCTCCTGCACCACGCCGGCATCTACTTCTCCCTGCTGCACCGCGGCTTCGCACATCGCTTGAACCTCGGGCCCGGCGACCTGCCCGAGGCGCTCGTGCCCTGGCGCTGCCCGGTGTCCGGCGCGCTGCAGCTCATCCGCCATTTCTGCCTGGAGCGCGTCGGGCTCTACGACGAGGCCTTCCACATGGGCTGGGAGGACGTCGACTACTGCCTGCGCGTCTTCGCCGCCGGCGAGGAGTGCATCTATGAGCCCGCCGCCTGCGCGACGCACGCCGAGTCGCCGTTTCGCTCGCGCACGGCCAAGGGGCAGGAGGATTGGGAGCGCCGCTCGCTCGAGGTCCTGCTGGCCAAGCACAGCGGCGCCGACCTGTCCGCCTTCATCCCCGCCTACGCGTGATGAACGCCCTCTTCGTCGGCATCGGCCAGAGCGCACCGTGCTGGTATCGCTGCGCGCTGCCGGCGCGCGCGCTCGGCGCCGACTGGATCGGCGTCGCCGGTGAGCCCACGGCGCTCACGATCCGCACGGGCCAGGTCACGCGCGACATCGGCGGGGTCGAGGACCTCGCGACCTATGACGTGGTCGTGCTCCAGCAACCGCGCGGCCAGGCCTGGCTGAACGCGATCGCCGAGCTGCAGCGCCGGGGAACGCGCGTCGTCTACGAGATCGACGAGGACCTCGACGCGGAGGATGTCGGCACGGCGGCCCTGCGGGCGATCGAGGATGCGATGCGCGCGAGCGACGCCGTCGTGTGCCCGACCGATGACCTCGCCGCACGCTACGGCGCGTTGAACGCCGAGACGTGGATCTGTCAGAACGGCGTCGACCTCGGCCGCTTCGCGCTCACGCGCGCGCCCCGCGACACCGTCACGGTCGGCTGGGCCGGCGGCGCGGGCCAGAGCCCGGCGATGGCGCCATGGCTGCCCGAGGTCGCGCACGTGCTCGCGCTGCGGCCGGCGGCGCGCTTCATGAGCGTCGGCGCCGACGACGTCGCGTCGGAGCTCGCCGAGCGGTTCGGGTCGGCGCGCTGCATCGCGCTGCCGTGGGGCCCGATCGAGACCTACCCGGCCACGATGACCTCCTTCGACATCGCCCTCGCGCCCGCCGCGCGCATCGCGGCGCACCGCGGCAGGAGCGACCTGCGCTGGCTCGAGGCATCCGCGCTCGGCATCCCGACGGTCGCCGACCCGGAGCTCTGCCCCGCGATCGAGGGCGGCGTCACCGGACTGCAGGCCGCGACCCCGCAGCAGGCGCGCGACGCGATCCTCGCGCTCGCGGACGACGAGGCGCTGCGCGAGCGCATCGGGTCCGCCGCCCGCGCCCACGTGCGCGAGCACCGCTGCATCCAGGCCGTCGCGCCGCAGTGGGCGCGCGCCCTCGCGGGCGTCGGCGAGACCGCGCGCGCCGCCTGACCTCAAGTCCTCCGGCACCCGGCCGAACACGTCCTCGTGCCCACGTCGGTCCGCCTGCGCGACTTTCAGCTCGACGACGGCACCGGCCTGCGCCTCGCGCCCGGAGCCGGCACGCCGGCCGGCTATCTGGACGGGGGCGAGGCACGCCTGGCCGAGATCTTCGCGACCGCGACCGACCGCAGCACCGGGTCGGCGGAGTTGCGCCGCGAGATCACCGACTGGGTGACGCAGTACCACCTCTCCCCCTACCGCGTCACGTTGCTGGACGCGCTCGACGCCGACCTGCGCGCGGCGCGCGTGCTCGAGCTCGGCGCCGGCTGCGGCGCGATGACGCGCTGGCTCGGCGAGCACTGCGGCGAGGTCCACGCGATCGAGGGCGACCCCGACCGCGCGCTCGTCACGCGGCTGCGCTGCGCCGACCAGGCCAACGTCGACGTGTACGTCGCCAACTACTCCGAGCTCGACGAGGAGGCGGCCTTCGACGTCGTCACCCTCGTGGGCGTCCTCGAATACGGCCACCACTATCACCCCGACGCCGGCGGCGACCCGCACCGCGCGGCGCTCGCGAACCTCACGCTCGCGCGCCGCGCCCTCTGCGACGACGGCGTGCTGCTGCTGGCGATCGAGAACAAGCTCGGCCTGAAGTACCTCGCCGGCGCGCGCGAGGACCACTCCGGCCGGCCGTACGACTCGGTCACCGGCTACCCCGCCGGCGGTCCCGCGCAGACGTTCAACGTCCGTGAGCTGCGCGCGCTCGTCGCCGCCGCGGGCTTCGCGGACCAGACCGTCCTGCTGCCGTTCCCCGACTACAAGCTCGCGCGCACGATCATCAACGCCGCGTTGGTCGAGCCGGAGGATCGCATCCACAACTGGATCGACACGCCGGCGCCGGACCGCGGCTTCGAGCGCGCGCCCCTCCCCTTCGACGAGACGCTCGTCACGCGCGAGGTCGCGCGCGCCGGGCTGCTCGAGGACCTCGCGAACTCGGTCCTCGTCCTCGCTTTCGCCGGCGACCGCGAGCGGGCGGTGCGCCGTCTCGGCCTCGACCTGGACTGGATCGCCCGCCACTGGTCGCTGGACCGGCGCCCCGGCTTCGCCAAGCGCGCGACGCTGCGCGGCCGCGGCGCGGACGCCGTCGTCGTGCACGAGCCGGCCGCGCTGGGCTGCGGTGGGCAGCGCGACGAGGAGCGCGGCCGCGTCGCGGCTGCCTCCGGCGTGCGCCAGCACCTCGGCACCGAGCCCTTCCGCCGCGGCGACCTGCTGTCCTACCGCGCCCACGAGGCGCTTGCCGCCGAGGGCCTGGGCGAGCGCTTCGCGGCCCTCGTCCGCGAGCACGCCGACTGGCTGAGCCGCCGCTACGGGACCGGCGAGCGCGACGGCGCCGGGGTCGAGCTCGTGAGCGGTCGCGCGATCGACGCCACCTGGTGGAACGTCGTCGTCGACCCCTCCACGGGCGCCTGGTCGGCGATCGACGAGGAGTGGGAGCTCGGCGGCCCGGTCCCGCTTGATGCCGTCGTGCGCCGCACGCTCGAGCACTTCGCCGGCCGCAACCGGCTGCAGCTCCCGATGCCCTGGAACGAGGTCCCGGCCGAGGTCTTCGCCGCCCGCGGCCTGGAGCTCGCGGGGATGGCGGCGACACCCGCCCGGCTGGCGTATCTCGAGGCGCTCGAGGCCGAGATGCACCGTGCGATCACGACGGCGCCGCTCGACGAGCTCGTCGTCCCGCGCGTGCAGGTGATCGCCCTCGCCGACGAGGCGATCGCGCGCCCGGAGCTGCTGGTCGCCTACGCGTCGCGCTTCGGCGCCGAGGATCCGGTGACGCTCGTGCTCTACGCAGCCGGCGCGCCGGCGGGTGAGATCGCCACACGACTGCAGGCCTCGATGGCCGCTGCCGGCCTGGATCCGGACGGGGGTCCCGACCTCGTCCTCGTCGCGCCCCACGGTGCCGCCGGACCGACGCCCGGCGAGGTCGCCGCCGTCACGTCGGCGATGCTCACGGGGTCCGACCGCCCGCCGGCCGCCTTCGCCGGCCTGCCGCGCTTCGACGCGGCCGCCGTCGGCGAGCTCGGTGACCTCGTGACGCGCTGGACCAGCGCGGCGACCGCATCCGGAGACCGGACGTGAGCGCCGAGCCCGCCATGGGGATCGTGCCCGTGGCGGTCCGCGACGACGCCGACCTCGACCGCCTCGCGCGCTGCCTCGTGTCCGCGCGCGCCACCGCGCCGCAGCTGCCGCTCCTCGTCTGCGAGACCGGCTGGTCAGATCCCGAGGCGGCGTCGGCCGTCATCGCGGCGGCCGGCGAGCTCGGGCTCGTGCATGCGCCGTTTCACGGCGACACGCCCAGCGTCGGAGCGGCGGTGGCCGCAGGCATGGGCGTCGCGCTCGAGCTCGGCTGCGCCGCCGTCGTCATCGATCAGGACGTCGAGTTCGCCGCCTCCGGCTGGCTGGAGCGGCTCGTCGCGCGCAGCGACACGCGCGGCCGCCCGGCGGCGGTCGTCGGCGCGCGCACCGTCTACGACGACGACATCGTCGACCAGGCCGGCATGTACTTCTCGCTCTTCGACCGCCAGATGCGCCTGCGCTATCGCTCCGCCCCCGCCGCGCTGCCCGCGGCGCTCGAGCCCGCGCGCTGCCCGGTGGCGGCGGGTGTCGTGCTCGTCCGCGTGCACACGATGCAGATCGTCGGGCTCTACGACCCCGCCTACCTCGTCCGCCACGCCGAGCTCGCCTACAGCCTGCGCACCTTCGACGCGGGGCTCGAGTGCATCGTCGAGCCGGCGGCGCAGGCGCGGCGCCAGCTCGCGCCGGGCACGGAGATCGCCGCTCCCGCGGCGGCGCTGCTGCGCACGGACAGCCATTACGCCGAGCAGCATCGCGACAAGGACATGAGCGCATGGATCCCGGCCGTCCTATGACCCGCGAGGGGCTGCCCAGCACGATCTTCGTCGGCAAGCACGGCACCGGCATCTGCTGGTATCGCTGCGCCGTGCCCGCCATGGCGCTCGGCGTCGAGTGGGTCGGCGTGGCCGGCGAGCCGCCCGGCGCGACGTTCGTGACCGGCCTCACCCGCCGCCCGCTGGGGCTCGACGACCTCGCCGCCTACGACGTCGTCGTCCTGCAGCAGCCGATCGGCCAGGCCTGGACGCAGACGATCCGACGCCTGCAGGCCGCGGGCACGACAACGCTCTTCGAGATCGACGACTACATCCACTCGGTCCGCAAGATGAAGACCCACGAGCTGCAGGGCGCCTTCACGAAGGAGATGCTGCGCTCGGCCGAGCTGAACATGCGCCTCGCCGACGGCATCATCTGCTCGACCCCCTACCTCGCCCGCCGCTACGGGCGCCTCAACGAGCACGTGTGGGTCTGTCGCAACGGCCTGGACCTCGCGCGATATGACCTCCAGGCGCCCCCACGCCGGGGCGTGACGATCGGCTGGGCCGGCGGCGTCGGGCACGAGGCAGCGCTGCGCCGCTGGCTGCCCGCGGTCGCCGAGGTCCTGCGCGCGCGCCCCGAGGCGCGCTTCGTGACCGTCGGGCGGCCGTTCGCGTCGATCCTCGCGGAGGAGTTCGGACCCGAACGCTGCCAGAGCGTCCCGTTCGCCCCGCTGGAGATGTACCCCGCGGCGATGACGCGCTTTGACATCGCGATCGCGCCGTCCGCGCAGACGAACCTGTTTCGCGGCAAGAGCGACCTGCGCTGGCTGGAGTCCTCGGCGCTCGGCATCCCCGTGGTCGCCGACCCGGCGACGTACTCCGACATCGAGGACGGCGTGACCGGCTTTCACGCGAGCACCGTCGAGGAGCTGGGCGCGACGCTGCTGCGGCTCGTCGACGATCCGGCGCTGCGCCGTCGCGTGGGCGAGGCGGCGCGCACGAAGGTGCGTACGGAGCGCTCCGCTCGCGTGACGGCGCAGGACTGGGCGCGGGTGCTGCACGAGGTTGGCGCCCGGCGCGGCGCGGCCGCGGCCTGAGCGTCAGGTCGCGGGCGCGGCCCGGCGGCGCTGCAGCGCGGCGACTCCGCCCTTGCGGCGGGCGGCGGGACCCGGGAGGGCGGCGATCGAGCGGCGCGCGGCGCTGTCGAGCGCCGCGAGCCTTGCCGCGAGCGGGCTGCGCCGGTTCATGAGCGCCGACCCGACGGCATCCAGGAAGCGCAGCTCGTCGGCGATCGCGACGCGCAGCAGCGCCGAGCTCGCCCCGCCGGCGCCGTGCACCGGCCGGGCGAGGGAGTTCAGCGCCGCGATCGCCTCGCGCGTCGAGCGCTGGGCGCGCGCGAGGCCGCCGATGGACTCCAGCCGCACGAGATGCGTGCGGACGTCCTGGTCGACCTCCACGAGCCGCGAGTTGATGAACAGCGCGTCGGCCTCGGGGAGCGCCGGCTTGGCGCTGCCGGCCATGACCATGGCGGCCGAGACCAGGAACAGCAGCAGCAGGGCGCCGACCGCGACCACGCGCGCCACCAGGATCCTGGGCGGGGCCGACACGCGCGGCAGCAACGCGGCGATCGGAGGGCTGAGGCGGGAGAGCAGCATCGGCCCGAGGGGCATGCCCGCGGCGCGCGCCGCGCAAGCACGGTTTGCCGCGATATTCCAGAGCTTGCCGCCGGTCGTGGTGCGGGATCACGGGGCGCCGTCAACGCCGGTGCACTCCGCGCCGCCTTGGCGCAAGCGACTACGATGGCGCCCGATGACCGCCGCCGCAGGGGGAGACGACCCGTTCGGACCCAGGGCGCAGGTCGACGCCGACCTCTCGGCATGGCAGTTTGACTGGGACACGGTGCGGGCGGCCGACGTTGCCGACTTCTCCGCGGCGCCGGCAGCACCTGCGCGGGCGGCTCCGCAGCCCCCGGCGGCAGATCGACGTGCGAACACGGCGGGCCACCGGCCGTCGCCCCCGGCAAAGGACACACCCCCGCCTCGATCCCGGCCGCGCCCGCCGCGGGCGCCCACGGCCGATACGCCGGCTGTTCCCCCTCCGCTCGCGCCGGCCGCGGCGGCGTCGCGCCGGCGCCCACCGCCCGCGCCGGCCGGTGCTTCCCGATCACGTCGTACGACCCTCCCGCCCGCTCCGCTGGCGCCGTTGAGCCGTCCGCGCTCGCGCGCGCCGGCTCGACGCGCCGGCCCGCTCGCCGTGCTCGCCGGCGTCGTCGCGGTCGCCGGCGGCGCCGGGGTGTTCCTCCTGCGCGATGACAGCGGCTCCGGCGTGAAGGACGCCGCCGCCCCGAACGCCGCCTCGGACCTCGCTGCTTCGCCGCCGGTGGCTACCCAGCCCGTACCGAAGGCGGCGCCCGATCCGCGCCGGGCGTACCCCGAGAAGCAGGCCTTCGAGGTGGCCGGCGTGCGCTTCACGGTCGTGGGTCAGCCCGATCAGCCCTGGGTGAGCGCCGTGCGCGCGATCGACCCCGGCGCCGGGCGCAGGTGGGCGATGGTCTCCGTGATCTATCGCAACCTGGCACGCCAGCGGCTGTTCGCGCCGGACCTGAACTTCCGCCTGCGGGCGGCCGACGGCTCGATCTACGACCCGGCACCGAACGTCGGCAACGGCGGCAGCAACCTCACGCCGGAGACCCAGATCTTCCCCGGGACGCTGGTCCACGGCCACCTCGCGTTCGCGGTGGCGGCCGACGAGGGCGCGCTCACGCTCCTGATCGATCCGAGCCCGAACCGGCGGATCCGCGTCGAGCTCGCAGACGACTGAGCAGGATCGCTCCGTGCTGCAGCGCCGCGATGAGCGGCCGGGCCGCACGCGCCCAGCCGGCGATCCCGCGGTCCTCGCCGATGCGCCGCCGCACCTCGCGGGCGTGTGCGCGCAGGTGGCGCGCGTCGCTGTTGCGCGCCCAGACGGACTGCGGGTCGCGGCGATACAGGCGGCCGGGTCGCTCGGTCCAGCCGAGACGCCCGCGAAACGCCAGTGACACGCCCAGCGCCCAGTCCTCGCCACTTGCCGTGGCCGGATAGCCGCCGGCGTCGCGGACGAGAGCGGTGCGCATGATCGTCGCTCCGGTCGACGGGAAGACCGACCAGACGCATTGAACGGCCTGCACGAGCGCCGGACGTGGGAGCAGCCTCGCCAGCCAGGGGCGCGGCCAGCGGTGGCGCGTGCCGTCCGGCGCCTCGAGGATCGCAGCGCCGAACGCGGCGAGCCGGGGGTCGGCGGCGATCGCGCGCTCGAGGATCTCGAGCGTGCCCGGCAGCATCCGGTCGTCGGCGTCCCAGACCACGACGTACTCGCTCCTCACGTGCTGCAGGCCGAGGTTGCGGGCGTCGCCCAGCACCAGCCGGCGGGGGCTGCGCACGACCTCGACGCCCGGCCGCTCGGCGATCTCGACGTCCGACGCATTGTCGACGACGACGATGCGCGCGGTTGCGCTCTGGGAGAGCAGGCTTTCGAGCGCGTCGTCGAGCGTCGCGCCGGCGTACGCGTCCCAGGCCGCCAGGACGACCGTGGTCGCCGAGCCGGGGTGCGCGGTCAGCTGCTGGGAAGCGCGGGGCTGGTGGCCCGGCGCAGCGCGAGGCCCAGGCCCAGCAGGCCCATGCCGGCAGCGACGATCAGCGCGATCTGCAGCCCGGTGAACGGCAGGGTGCCCGAATCGACGGCGCCCGCGGTCCCCGCGGTGGCAGTCGGCGCGGTCGCAGCGGCGGGCGCGGCGGGCGCGGCGGGCGAGGCTCTGTCTCGCCTGCGACATCGGCGGGCGGCGCGGGGTTCGTCCCGGCCACAGCAGCCGGTGCGGTGCCTGCGTACCCCCCGACCCCCGGGCGTCTGCGCGGCTGCCACGGACGGCAGGCAGCGCCGCCACGACGAACAGCGCCAGGACGCAGCGAAGCAGCGTCTTCGTGGTCGGGCTCGTCTCCGTGAGTCGGCGCATGGGCGCATGGTACCCGGCGGAGAGGGCGCGAACAAGCGCGTACCGCGGAGGGTGCGGGTTCTCGCAGCTCACTGCTCGGCCTGACGGGCGAGAAGGTCGAACTGACCGAGCAGCCCAGGGATGTCGATCGGGCGCCCGGCGCGCACCGTGTCGAGCGCTGCCTTCGTGATTCCGTCCTGGCGGTTCAGCGACGCGGCGCGCCGCAGGTGCGCGAGCGCCTGCGCGCGATCGCCGCGCCGGGACGCGATCGCCCCGAGCGCAAGCGGCGCGTAGGCGTCGCGTGGATCGCGCTCGACAGCCTGCGTGAACGCCGCACGCGCGCGGTCCAGCCGGCCGAGGCGCAGCGCGATCGTGCCCTTCGTGAGCGCCGGGCGCGAGCTCAGCGGGTTGAGGTCGGCGGCGAGGTCGAGCTGACGGAACGCGGCGTTCGCGTCGACGGGCCAGACGCGCCCGGCGCGCTGCGTCTCGATCGCGGACATCCACGGGCCGGCGAGCGAGACGCAGCTCGCCACCAGCACGGCAGCGCCGGCCGCGGCCGGGGCGAGGCGCAACGCGCGCGGCGCTGGTCGCTCGCGCGCGACCGCGTCTCGGCGCGGCAGGGCGCCACAGGCCACGCCGAGCATCGCGAACGCTGCGCCCCCCAGCGCCGGGAACTCCCAGAACCAGTCCGCCGACCCCTGCACGAGCCAGTGCAGGAACACCATCGCCGCCGCCGCGGCTGCCGCAGCCGCCAGCGGCGGCGCGGCGCGGGCCGCCTGCAGTGCGCCCAGCAGCGCGGCGCCGATGGCGACGGCCAGCAGCAGGGCGCCGACGATGCCGGTGTGCAGCAGGGTCCGCATCTCGATGCTGTGCACGTAGGAGGGGAACTCGAGCGCCCGCCCGCGCTGCGCGTAGTCCTGCGCGAAGTTGTCGGCCCCCACGCCGCGCACGGGATGATCGGCGATGACGTCCAGCGCGACGCGGTAGTAGTCGTAGCGCGCGCCCCCGAAGCCGATGGACGGAGCCGGTCGCAGGATCGACCGTCGCCCCGAGCTTGAAGGAGTCCCACCTGTCGCGGGCGCTGTCGATCGGGTTGCCCGTCGCGGCGACGGCGCCCACGGCGCCGACGAGCACCGCGGTCAGGACGACGGCACCCACGGCGCGGTTCACGCGGCGAGCGACGGCCTCGCCAGGTGGCGGGCGGCGCTCGCGCAGCGCATCGATCGCGAGGAGCGCGACCGTGGTGAGCACCGCGACGAGCAGCGCAACCCCCAGCACCGGCGTCGCAAGGCTCGCGAGATCGCCGATCGGGGCGCCGGCCGCACGGCGATCGGACGACACGTCGACGACGTGCGGCGCCGTCAGCGCGAGCCCGATCGCCACCGGGACGAGCGATGCGAGCATCCGCACCCGGCCGGGCAGCGCGACGAGCAGGACGACGAGGCAGATGCCCGCCGCGACGACGGCGCCGCGGCTCTCGCCGAGGATCGCGACGTCGAACAGGACCACGGCGGCGCCGGCGAAGAGGCCGCGCACGACCGCCGGAAGCGCCGCGCGCGAGGACAGCACGAGCGCCGGCCACGCCGCCATGAGCCAGAGGCAGGCCTCGGCGTTGGCGTAGCCGATCGGCGCGGCGAGACCCGGCCCCAGCACCGCGCGCCCCGGTCCGACCGCGTCGGGCAGCTTCACGAGCACCCAGACCGCGAGGACGAGGATGCCGGCGGTCCAGACCACCACCACGACGAGGGCGCGCGCGCCGTGCAGCCGGCTGAGCGCGGGAATCGCGAACATCACGAGAGTACAGCAGCGTGCGGTTGGCGCCGTCCCACGCGACGCCCTGCGCGTCGGCCCAGGCGATGCTCGCGAACGACCACGCCGTGAAGAGCGCAAACGCGCCAAGCGCGATCTGGACGGACCGCGGCAGCTCGCGCAGCGACACGCGCGCGCCCACGACGAGCGCCGCGAGCACGAGGACCAGCGCGACGGCGCCCGGGTACCAGCGCGTGGGCGAGAAGCCGCCGTAGGACCACGACCAGACGAGCGCCACCGCGACGACGACGAGCGCCGGCGCAGCCGCGACGATGTCCGGGCGCCACGCTGGTGCGCGCGACGGCGGCGACAGGCGCCACGGTTGGTGAGCGCGGCACGAGGGGGGATGATGGTGCACAGGGCATGGCCGCACCACCATCAACCCCCGCGCACGATGCACGGACCACCGTCGATCCGGTCCGCGTCGTCCGCATCATCGCCCGGCTGAACATCGGCGGCCCGGCGATCCAGGCGATCACGCTCGTACGGCGGCTGCCCGAGCGCGGCTACGAGACGCGCCTCGTCCGCGGCAGCGAGAGCGCCGACGAGGGCTCGATGGACGACCTCGCGCAGGAGCTCGGCGTCGCGACGACCCGCATCCCGCAGCTGCGCCGCGACCCCGGGCCGGGCGATCTGCTGACCGTCGTCACGCTCGCCCGCCTGCTGCGGCGCGACCGCCCGCAGCTCGTCCATACGCACGCCGCGAAGGGCGGCACGCTCGGACGCGTCGCCGCGCTGCTGGCCTTTCCGCGCGCAGCGACGCGGCCGGTGCTCGTCCACACCTTCCACGGCACGTCGCTGACCGGGTACTTCTCGCCGCGCGTCGCGCGCCTGTACACGCTGATCGAGCGCGTGCTCGCGCGCAGCACCGACGCGCTCGTCGCCGTCTCGCCGGAGGTGCGCGACGCGCTCATCGCACTGGGGGTGGCCGGCGCCGCCAAATTCACCGTCGTGCCGCTGGGCTTCGACCTCACGCGCTTCCTGGACGACACGGACCGCGAGCAGCGCCGCGATGCCGTGCGGCGGTCCTGGGGCGCGGGCCCGGACGACGAGGTCGTGACGCTCATCGCGCGGCTCGTGCCGATCAAGCGCGTCGACCGCTTCCTCGAGATCGCCGAGCGCGTGCTCGCCGAACGTCCGCGGGCCCGCTTCGTCGTCGTCGGCGACGGCGAGCTCGGCGCGGCGCTGCGACGCTCTGCGGGGGCGGGGCGTCTCGGCGAGCGCCTGCACTGGGCCGGCTTCCGGCGCGACATGCCCGATGTCTGCGTGGCCAGCGACGTCGTCGTGCTGATGTCCGACAACGAGGGCACGCCCGTCAGCCTCATCGAGGCCCAGGCAGCCGCCGTTCCCGTCGTCAGCACGTCGGTCGGCGGTGTCCGGTTCACGGTGCGCCACGGCGAGACGGGGCTGCTCGCCGACCCGTCCGACCCGCGGGCGCTGGCCCGCGCCATCTGCGCCGTGCTCGGCGATCCGGCGATGGCGCGCAAGCTCGGCGAGGTCGGGCGCGACCACGCCCGCCGCCAGTTCGGACTCGAGCGGCTCGTCGACGACCTGGACATCCTCTATCGCGGCCTGCTGGCGCGCCGTTCAGCGTCCGGCGCGGCAACGGCACGTTGTTAAGCTGCGAGGCGCGCACGGACGCCGCACACGCTGATCTGATGGCGACCTCCTCCGATCGACACGATGTCTGACACGACGCTGCAGGGCGCGTTGGTGACGCTGCTCACCGCGCTGTTCGTCGCCTACGGCCTATGGCTGATGATGCTGCGGCTGCGCCGCCGCCGGCCGGGCCTGACGATCGCCGTGCCGCTGGCGATCGGGTTCGCGGCGCGGCTCGTCGCGGTCGTCGCCGTCGACGGCACCGGCCTGAGCTCCGCGCTGCGCGGCGGGGACGAGTCCACGTTCCTCACCCACGCCAAGCCCCTTGCGGCGCTCCCGTTCTCGTCGCCCGAGTGGGTCACGAAGATCACGACCGAGCTGCACATCACGGTGTTCGCCGGTCAGATGAAGCTCCTGGATGCGACGCCGACGTCGATGCGCATGGTGCAGATCGGGATCGCGATGGCCGGTCTGCTGCTCCTGGTCGCGGCAGTCTACGAGCTCGCCGGAGCCCGCAGCGCCCGTCTGGCCGCTTGGGTCCTGATGCTCGAGCCCGCGAGCATCTTCTTCAACAGCGCGCTGCACAAGGAGCCGCTGATGCTGCTCGCCAGCGGCCTGGTCGTGTACGGCGGCACGCGGGTGTGGAAGCACCTCGACCTGCGCGGAATCGCGCTCCTGGCGCTCGGCGGCGCGATCGGCGTCAGCACGCGGCCGTACGCGGGGTGGTTTCTCGTCAGCGCCTGCGTCCTGCTGCTCCTGCACGCCGCCTTCCGGCGGCTGGACCGCCCGCTGCGCGCGATGCCCGTCATCTATGCGGTCGTCCTGATCGGCTTCCTCGTCTTCCCGACGCTCACCGACGTCTCCTCGCCCGACAGCCTCGAGACGCTGCAGACAGTCCCAGGACGCCAACACCGACCCGTTCGCGGCAGCCCAGAGCACGGGGCCCAACGGCAACAACCTCGCGCTCGAGCACGTGGACTTCTCCAGCCGCGGGAAGGTCGCGACGAACCTGCCCAAGCGCGCGCTCGACGTGCTGACGAAGCCGTACCCGTGGCAGGTGGCCAACCCGAGCCAGGTGCTGGGCGCGGTCGGCAGCGTCGCGGCGCTGTCGGGCCTCTTCATGCTGCTGGGCTACGGGTGGCGCGCCCGCGGACGGATCCTCGAGAGCACCGGCCCGCTGCTGTATCCATTGCTGTTCCTGCTCATGGCGTACTCGCTGAGCGCCGGCAACGCCGGTACCGGCTTTCGTTACCGCACGCACATCGTCACGCTGTCTCTGGCAATGCTCCTCATCCTGCGCTCCATCGCCCTCGAACGCCGCGCGCCCGCGGCGCCGGTCCGCGCGGCCGCGCCCGAGCGCCGCCCGCCGATCGCAAGCCCGGTCGCATGAACGCGCCCGCGATCACCGAACCGCCGAGCGCCCACGAGGGCCACCGCGACCCGCGCGCGTACCTGCGCGTGCTGTGGCGCTGGAAGATCCTGTTCGTCGTCATCGCCGTCGCCGTGCCGGCAGCTGCCTACCTCCTGCGCTCCGACCCGCCGCTTGCGACGTACCGCTCCGACGTGCTGATGCAGGTCCAGCCGTTCGCGGTCGACACGTCGCTGATCGAAGGGTCCTTCTCCCAGCAGCAGTCGCTCGCGACGACGGCGCGCCTGATCCGCACGACGGCGGTCGCCAACGTCGCGGCCGGTTTCTTGAACCCGCGTCCCACGGAGCCACGCTCGCTGCTCAACCAGATCACCGTGCAGCCCGACGAGGAGGCGCAGTTCATCGGCATCAGCGCGATCGCTCCGGAGCGCAAGCGCGCCCAGGACATCGCCAACGCGTTCGCGCGCGCGGTCGTCGTCACCCGCGAGCAGCGTGCGATCGACGACCTCAACCGCACCATCGGCGGGGTCAAGAACCAGCTCGACGAGCTGCCGCCCAACGACCTGATCGGGCGACGTCAGCTCTCCGAGCAGCTGCAGCGCCTGCGCGCCCTGCGCGCGGCGCAGGGCAACAACGCGCAGATCGTCGAGCCCGCGCTTCCGGGGACGCTCGTCGGCACGGACAGCGGCCGGCGCACGCTGATCCTCGGGATCGTCGTCGGCCTGATGCTCGCCATCGGCGCGGTCGTGGCTGCTGAGAGCTTCGACCGGCGGATCCGGACGCCCGCCGAGCTCGAGGAGTTCACGGGCCTGCCACTGCTGAGCGCGATCCCGCCGGAGGCGTTCAAGGGGCCCGAGTCGACCTCGCCGCGCGCCGACGAGGCCTTTCACATGCTGCGCGGCGCGCTGACGTACTTCAACGTCGACCGCAAGATGGCCAGCGTCGTGATCACCAGCGCCGGCCAGCAGGACGGCAAGACGACGGTCGCGACGCAGCTGGCGCTCGCGGCCGCCCGAGCCGGCAAGCGGGTGATCCTCGTCGACGCGGATCTGCGCCGCCCGCAGGTCTGCACCCGCCTCGGGATCCTCGAGCACGAGAGCGGCCTCGGCGACCTGCTCGTCCGCGAGGCGAAGCTCGCCGACGTCCTCGTGCGCTATCCGATTCCGGAGGAGTTCGGCGCCGGCGCGCTGCTGATCCTGCCGGCCGGCACGCCGCCGCCCAATCCCTCCGAGCTGCTGAGCTCGCGCAACATGGTCGAACTCATCGCGCACCTCGAGCTGCAGTCCGACCTCGTGATCATCGACACGCCGGCCGCGCTCGCCGTGAGCGACGCGCTCCCGCTGCTGCAGGCCGGCTCGGGCGCCGTGCTCGTCGCACGAATGGACCGCAGCACGCGCGAGGCGGTGCGCCGGCTGCAGAAGGTCGTCACGAAGGCCGACGGCGCCTTCCTCGGCGCGGTGGCGACCGGGGTCACCTCCGGCAACCGCTACACGGGCTACGAGTACGAGGTCTACCGCTCGAGGAACGGCGGCGGCGACGGTCGGCGCCTGCGCGACCGGCTGCCGGGCGGCTCGCGCCGCCGCGAGAAGGCCGCGAAGCGCGCGCTGACCAAGGTCTGACGGCGTCGGTCGTCAACGCGGCGCCAGGCGGGCATAGAGCGCGGCGTAGCGCCGCGCTCCCCACGCGACGTCGAAGCGCTCGGCGGCCAGGCGCCGGCAGCGCTCGCGCGCGGCGGGGTCGGCGGCCAGCGCACGCAGGCGCACCGCCGCCTCCAGCAGCGACGCATCGTCCTCGCCGCGCAGCACGACGCCGACCTCGTGGTCGGTGACGAGCGCGTCGAGGTCGCCGACGTCGGGCGTGACGGCGACCGGCATCCCGGCCGCGAGGTACTCGGCGAAGCGCGTCGGAGCCGACGCGCGCTTCGACGGGACCGAGACGATGAGGCACAGCCCGACGTCGCCCGCGTGCAGCTCTGTGGGCATGGCAGCCGGAGCAACCGCGCGGACCTCGGCGGGCGCACCGGCCAGCGCGGCGCGGGCCTCGTCGACCTGCCTGGTCAGCACCGTCAGCGGCAACTCCAAGGCGGCCGCCAAGCGCGCGGCGAGATCGAAGCGATACCACGTGCCGACCGATCCGCTCCAGACGGCGTGCGGCCCACCGGGCCGGGCGGTCGTCGCCGCATAGGCCTCGTGATCGGCGCAGGTCGGGATCACCTCGACCGGGATCTCGCGCCCACGCGTCCACGCTCGGATCCGCGGCACCGACGCCGCCGTGAGCGTCACGACGGCGGCGGCCTCGTCGTAGAAGCGCTGCTCGCAGCGCCGCGCGAGGCGATAGAGGAGGCCGCCGCGCGGCCACAGCCCGCCCTCCACGCGCTCGTCGGCCCAGAAGCCGCGGATGTCGAAGAGCATCGGCGCACGGGTCCGCCGACGTGCGAGGTGGGCCATGAGCGCGGGGACGTCGCTGCGGACGTGCACGATGTCGGGCGGCGAGTCGCGGGCCACGCGGACGAGCGCGCGGCGGCCGCGCCGGATGTCCAGCGCGGTGCTCAGCACCGGGGGGTTGCGGTGGTAGCGCAGCGCGAGTCCACGCGATGCCGAGCGCGGTGAGCTCCGCCTGCAGGCGCGGGTCCTTCGCGGGGTCGTCCTTCTCGAAGGAGATGAGCGTGATGCGATGGCCCGCTGCGAGATGGCCGAGGTAGCCGAGGACCTGAGAGCGCCCGAGCGGCTCGGCGACGCCGTCGTAGGTCACGTAGACGACGTGGGTGCGGTGCGCCGAGGTATCGGTGAGCGCGGTCACGGCGCTACCACCCCTGCCGGCGCAGGAACACCTCGAGCGTCAGCAGCAGCCAGAGCGCGTGTCCGTGGTCGCGGGTGCCGGCGCCATGCTCGGCGATGACGCGGTCGATGGCGTCGCCCACGAGGTGGCCGCGCACGCGGGCGTCGGGGGCGCCGACCGTGCTGTGCAGGTAGCCCGCGAGGTCCTCCCGAAACCAGCGGTCCAGCGGCACGCCGAAGCCGCGCTTGCGGCGGTCGAGGATCTCCGGCGGCAGCAGGTCGGACACCGCCGCCTTCAGCACGCGCTTGAGCGACAGGCCGCGCACCTTGCTCGAGGGCGGCAGGCGCAGCGCGAGCTCGAGCAGCTCGGTGTCGAGGAAGGGCGAGCGCACCTCCAGGCCGTGGGCCATGCTCATCCGGTCGGCCTTCACGAGCAGGTCGTCGAGCAGGTACGTCTCGACGTTCACGCGCAGGACGCGGTCGAGCAGGTCGGCGCCCTCGGTCGCGTCCCAGTGGCGATCGAAGTCCTCGGCGGCCCAGCCGTCGGCGCGCCCCAGCAGCGCGCGCCGCGTGTCCTCGTCGATGAAGCTGATCCAGGCGCGATAGGCGCCGGGCAGCCCGGCCTCGGCGACGCGCGCGAAGCGCTGGGCGTTGCCCGCGCGGCCGCGCAGCGCCCTGGCCGGCAGCAGGTCCAGCGCGCGGCGACCGCCGCGCCGCAGCGGGCGCGGGATCGCGTGGAAGCGGTCGACCGCGAGCGCGGCGGCAAAGCGCTCGTAGCCGGCGAACAGCTCGTCGCCGCCGTCGCCCGACAGCGCGACGGTCGCCGTGCGGCGCGTCATCTCGGCGAGCAGGAACGTCGGGATCGCGCTCGAGTCGCCGAACGGCTGGTCGTGGTGCCAGACGAGCCGCTCGACGAGGTCGACGGCGTCTGGCGCGACGACCTCCTCGTGGTGGTCGGTGCCGTAGCGCTCGGCGACGGCGCGGGCGTAGGGACGCTCGTCGAAGCCGTCGCGGTCGTCGAAGCCGATCGTGAACGTCGGGACCGGATGGTCGGAGAGGCCGGCCATGATCGCGACGATCGCGCTGGAGTCGATGCCGCCGCTGAGAAACGCGCCGAGGGTCACGTCGGAGACCAGCCGCCGCTGCACCGCGCGCTCGAGGCAGGCCCGGACCTCGCGCGCGGCGTCGGGCAGCGGGAGCTCCAGCCGCTCGAACGTCGTCGGCGCCGGGGACGCGCGGACGCCAGTACTCCTCGACGACCGGGCGCTCGCCGGGCTCGCGGTCAGGACGTGGCCCGGCGGCAGGCTGACGACGCCCTCGAAGAACGTCAGCGGCGTGGGGACGTAGCCGAACATGAGGTGCGCCGGGATCGCGCGCGGCTCGAGCTGCGCGCGGGACGTCCGGATGCGCGAGCACGGCCTTGAGCTCGCTGCCGAAGACGAGCAGCTCGCCCGAGGACCAGTAGTACAGCGGCTTCTTGCCGAGCCGGTCGCGGCCGAGGATCAGCCGCTGGCGGTCCTCGTCCCAGACGGCGAACGCGAACATCCCATCGAGCCGGCGGGCCAGCGCCACGGCGTCGTGGTCCTCCGCGAGGTGGGCGATGACCTCGGTGTCGCCGTGCGTGGCGAGCGTGTGGCCGCCGGCCATGAGCTCTTCCCGAAGCTCGCGGAAGTTGTAGATCTCGCCGTTGAGCGCCACCCCGATCGCGCCGTCCTCGGTGCGGATCGGCGGGTCGCCGTCGACGAGATCGATGATCGCCAGGCGGTTCTGCGCGACGACGGCGCGCGGGCGCTCGAAGGCGCCGGCAGCGTCAGGGCCACGGTGGTGCAGGAGGCGCAGCTGCTCGTCGATGACGTCGCCGCGCAAGGGTTGCGCCGGAGGCGGCACGACCCGCAGATCCCCGGGGCGCACGGCCGATGCTATGCGAACGAGGCTCGCGCCTGACGCTGGCGCGGTGCCGCGGGCCGGATCCAGGCTCGGGCGGCGGCCATTGCGTCTGGCCGGAGACCGCGTCAGCTATCACCGTCGCCGGCCGCATGGACGGTCATGTCGCGACATGCCTGCGCGAGCGGCTCAACCGGCCGCCTAGAGCGATCGCAGCATCGCGGCGAGCTCCGGCGCCCAGCGTTGGTAGGAGTACTCCGACTGCGCCGACCGGCGGCCCTGCCGGCCTGCGTCGCGGCGCGGGCTGCGGCGTCCCGGGCGAACTCATCGAGCGCGGCGCGCCAGCCGGCGGTCGTCGCCGCGAACCCCCCGCCCGCTCGAGCAGCGTGGCGTTGACGCCCACGGGACTGGCCATGGCTGGCACACCGGCGGCGAAGTACTGCAGCAGCTTGTAGCCGCATTTTCCCGCGCGTCCACGGGTCGTCGGGCAGGGGCATGACGCCGATGTCGAAGCGCGACAGCATCTGCGCCTCGGACTCCAGTGTCCACGGGTGCTGCTCGATCCAGGCGCCGCCGGCAGCTGGCCGCGCCGACCGCGAGCAGCCTCATGCGCATCCCCAGCGTTGATCGCGCTGAGGACCGGCAGGATCTCCAGGAGATACGGCGTCGTGCTGGCGGAGCCCATCCAGCCGACGGTCAGCACCTCGCGTCGGCGTGCACGCGGCGCGTACGCCGACGCGTCGATGCACGACGGCACGACCTCCACGCGCTGCGCATGCTCGCTCGCATGCGCCGCCAGATAGTCGTTGCCGGCGAGCACCAGCCGCGCTCGCCGCAGGTGCGCCCGGCGGCGCTCACGTCGCGCTTGAGCATGCCGAAGCCGCGGTTCTCCGCCGAGATCGAGCCCTCGAAGAGCGCGTCGTCGAAGTCGTAACGTCGACCCGCGCCGGCGGATCGTGACCGGAACCGGACGAGGCTCAGCAGGCGGTGCACCATCAGCAGCGCATCCGGCGGCCGCGAGCGGCGTGCGAGCCGCACTGCGCCAGAGGCGAGCACGCGGGCCTTGCGAAGCCGCAACCCCGGCGAGCTGAGAACGCGGTACTCGTCGGAGCTGATATGCGACACGAACCGGAGCTCGATCCCCTGCTCGAGCAGAAACGGGGAGAACCCCGCCACGCGCACGCGGCGCCCGGGGTGATGACGGGATACGCGGACTCTGCGATCACGTGCGCCACCACGGCCACGCTACCGAGCCGGCCGAGACCAGCTACCAGCCCGCCCGACCCGTATGATCGAGCACATCACCGTGCCCGAGACGAGACCATCGGGGCCCGCGAGTCTCGGGCAGCCACCGACAGCGTTCGCGCGCTCGATGAGTCTTCACCGACCCCCTCGGTCGCTACGCGGATCAAGCGGGTCATACCGCTTTCGGTACGCGATGGCGCGGTCCGCTGGATGGTCTGTAGCGACCGCCAGAGCCGGCGCAACCTCGATCGCGCTCACCAGCGGATCCAGGCCGATCCCGTGCCCGTCCGCCTGCGCGCGCTTGGTGGCCGCCCGCTGCTGATCCGTCCGGGCAGCGGCGATCCGTGGATCGTGCGCGAGACGATGACGTACGCCGACTGCCTGCCTCCGGGAGATCTCAAGGATCCTCGCGTGATCATCGACCTTGGCGCGAACATCGGCGCGACGATGGCCTTGCTGGCAACGACGTACCCGCGAGCGCGCATCATCGGCGTCGAGCCCGACCCGGCGAACGCCGAGCTGTGCCGCGAGAACCTCGGTCCGTGGGGAAACCGCTGCGAGCTCGTGGAGGCGGCCGCGTGGACGTCAGACGAACAGTCCGCTTGCACGGCGATGACGTGACCGCGTACACGGTTGCGGCGTCCGGCCGCGAGGTGGCCTCCCTGAGCATCGCGACGTTGCTCGCCCGATACGCGAACGGACGAGCCGACTTCGTGAAGTTCGACGTCGAGGGCGCCGAGGTCCGTCTATTGGCCGAGAACACGGCCTGGACGAACTCGGTGCGCTGCGTCAGCGTCGAGGTGCATGCGCCGTATTCGGTGGCGCGGTGCACGATCGACCTGCAGGCGCTCGGCTTCGCGGTCACAACCAAGTCCGCACCCAGGATTCCTCGAGTGGTTGGCCAGCACACTGAGCCGGCGCCCGAATGAAGGCGTATGTCATCAACCTCGAGCGGTCGACGGAGCGCCGACAGCACATGCGGCGCCAGCTCGAACGGCTCGGTCTGGAGCACGAGTTCGTCGCGGCCGTCAACGGCGCTCGCCTGACCGCCGACGAGCGGCTGCTCGTTGACGGGCACGCCGTGGCGCAGTCACCCATTGGCTGCGACCGGGCATCGTTGGATGCTGTTTGAGCCAGGTCGCCGCGTATCGCGCCATCGTCGCCGACGGGGCACCGGCGGGCATGGTGCTCGAGGATGACGTGATCCTTCCGGATGACACCGTAGAGCTTCTGGCCACGCTCGCGCCACTGCTCGAGCGGCGCGAGGTGGCGCTGCTGTACTACCGCAGTATCAGGCCCTGCCGGCTCAGCGATCGGGACCAGTGTCCACCGGCGCGCGACGGCTCCTATATCCGGTGGACCTCGAGCCGCTGAACGCCACGACGGCGTACGCCATAACTCGGCAGGCATGCCTGGCGGGGACCACGACGATGTCATCCCGGTGCACACCGGCCCGGACAGCTGGTGGCAGTTCGTCGAGTCAGGCGCGCTGGAGCGCGTGCGGTGCGTGGAGCCCCGTCCGTTTGGAGCGCGGACTGACTTCAAGAGCACGATCGACTACGGCGGAGCGTCGACGTCGCTTCGACAGCGGATCATGAGCGCGGATCGCGCCACCGGATCTTCCCACTATTCCAGTTCGCCGCGTGGCACAGAGCACAGATCGAGAACCGCCTGAGCCAGTTCTCCGTGGTTTCCGAGCGAGCCCCCACATCCGGCCGTAATGCGCCACCTCCATAGCTTTTCGCACGAGTGACGTCCGGCCCCGCTTTGCGCCGTGATGCTGTTCTCAGAGAGCCGAACGCGGCAGGCTTTATTTCCCTGCTCGGCAATTTCCCTATCCGTTCCGCGCGGCACTTTCGCTGTGCAACGATGCAGACCTCCTGACCCTGCAAAGCTTTCAGCGGCTCCAGCGCTTTCTGAGTTCGGATGCTGAACCCGAGCGGGGTGCGGGACTAGGCATGCCGGTAGGTGGCAGCTTCTTCATGTTCCGGTCGCCCGGACTCGCCCAACCTTTTCACCGCCTTCGACCGGCTGACCAGTGCGGTTACCGAAGAAGGAGAATTCATCCTCGAATGCGTACGCCGAGGCATCATCGACGTTCTGCACACATACGGATGCTTTACTGACAGTACGCATTTCAACCGGGGATTGGCCGAGCCTCGGCACTGGCAACGTTGCGCGATCGCGGTATCAGGATAGAGACTTGGGTTAATCATGGATCCCCGTCGAACACTCAGTGCATCGGAGAACGGGACGTTTGGCAGGGGGATGCATTCGGAGGCGGCCGGATATCATGCCGACCTAACCGTCCAACACGGCGTTCGATGGTTCTGGACGGGCAGCGAGATTGTCGATCGCATTGCGCTCGATCCGTCCCGGCGACCGTCCGGCCTGGGGCGCGTGGCGTCTCGCCTCACCGGACGAGGAGAGCACACAGCGTTGGTAGAGCCATACATCTTGCGCGACTTTTAGCGAGTGCGCCGGTTCTTCCGCTACGCCGGCGTCAGAGGCGGCACCCCCGCAATCCTCAATGACGTTCCTTTGCAACTGTCGAGCGCGAACCTTGACGCCCTCGTCAACGCGGGCGGATACGCGATCATCTACCAGCACCTCGCCGTCAGACGGGTGCGGTCCGGATTCGGCACCGGGGCGTACGGACCGGTTCAAGATGGTTGGTTTCTGCCAGCCGAGCTCGTGGCGCTACGCAG
>CAVZYU010000007.1:0-54762 GCA_963779625.1 uncultured Actinomycetes bacterium
GCACTGCCACGTCCTGCCGGGTCTGGACGACGGCCCGCCGACGATGAAGGACAGCCTGGCGCTCGCCGCTGCCGCAGCCGCGGGCGGCACGCGCACGATCGTGGCGACGCCGCACGTCAGCTGGGACTGGCCCGCCAACGACGGCGAGACGATCCGCGCCGCCGTCGGCGCGGTCAACGCCGCGCTGCGCACGGCCGGCATCGCCGTCGAGGTTCTCGCCGGCGGCGAGGTCGCGCTCTCGCGCGCCGCCGACCTCACGCCCACGCAGCTCGAGGCGCTGCGCATCGGGGGCGGGGCGTGGCTGCTCGTCGAGTGCCCGCTGACCCAGGACGCGGCGGGGCTGGAGCGCGGCGTCCGAGCCTGGCCGGGCAGGGCCACCGGATCCTGCTGGCGCACCCGGAGCGCTGCCCCGCCTTCCAGCGCGACCCCGGCCGGCTCGCGGCGCTCGTCGCCGACGGCGCGCTGACGTCGATCACGGCGACCGCCTTCGGCGGCCGATTCGGGCGCACCGTCCGGCGCTTCGCCTTCGAGCTGCTGGCGCGCGGGCTCGTGCACAGCGTCGCGTCCGATGCCCACGACGCGGTCCGGCGCCCGCCGGCGCTGGCGGCAGCGCTCCAGGCCGCGGGGCTGGGCGAGCAGGCCGAGCACCTTGCCAACTCGGTGCCGCAGGCGATCCTGCGCGACGAGCCGATCCCGGAGCCCGCGCCGCGACCGGGCCGCTTCGGACGGCGCGGGCGCCTTCGGCGCTAGGCCTCGACGGAGGCCGGCCGCGACGCCTCGAAGGCGTCGATCGTGCGGCGCGGGCCTCGCCGAGCGTCACGGCGATGTCGAAGCCGAGCTCGCGCTCGGCGCGGCCGACGTCGGCCAGCGAGTGCTTGACGTCGCCGGCGCGCGTTCGGCGTACAGCGGCTCGATCTGCGTGCCGAGCACCGCGTTGAGCTGGCCCATCAGCTCGTTGAGCGACACCTGGCGGCCGCCGGCGATGTTGAAGAACTTGCCGCCCACGCCGGGGACGGTCTCGCGAGCAGGTTCGCCGCGACGACGTCGTCGATATGGGTGAAGTCGCGCGACTGCTCCCGTCGCCGTAGATCGTCGGCGCCTCGCCGTCGCGCATCGCGACGATGAACTTCGGGAGACGGCGCTGTACTGCGAGAACGGGTCCTGGCGGCGGCCGAAGACGTTGAAGTAGCGCAGGCAGACGGTCTCCAGGCCGTACACCAGGGGCGCGACGCGGCAGTACTGCTCGGCGGCGAGCTTGGAGACGGCGTAGGGCGCGAGCGGGCTCGTGGCCTGGGTCTCGACGCGCGGGAAGCCCGGCGCATCGCCGTAGACCGACGACGACGAGGCGAAGACGACGCGGCCGGACGCCCTCGTCGCGGGCGGCGAGCAGGACGTTCAGCGTGCCGCCGATGTTGATCTCGCTCGAGGTCAAGGGATCCTGCACCGAGCGCGGCACCGAGGGCAGCGCGCCCTGGTGAAAGACCAGCTCGCAGCCGCGGACGGCGCGGCTGACGCGCTCGTAGGAGCGCAGGTCGCCCTCGACGACCTCGACGTCGTCGCGGACGTGCGCGAGGTTCGAGCGATGGCCCGTGGAGAAGTTGTCGAGGACCCGCACCTCATGGCCGTCGCGCAAGAGCCCATCGACGAGGTTGGAGCCGATGAACCCGGCGCCGCCGGTGACGAGGACCCTCATGCGGGCGGGGCCGTCCGCGGCTGGCGCAGGCGCCGCAGGCGCGCGGCGGCGCCGCTGGGCACGTGGCCGCTCGCGGGCGCGGCGTCGCGCCCGCCGTAGTAGCGGCCGCCTGCTGCGGCACCGGTCGCCACCGACCCGAGGAGCGTCCCGTGCGCGGCGGCGATCGTGGTCGCGAGGCGCCGGATGGCGTCCTTGGACGTCGCGTTCAGGCGCGCCACCACGACGACGCCGGAGACGGCGCCGACGAGCGGCAGGAGGTCGCTGACCGTCAGCAATGGCGGGCTGTCGAGGATCACGAGGTCGGACATGTCGCTGAGCTCCTGCAGCAGTGTCTGCATGCGCTTGGAGCCCAGCAGCTCGGACGGGTTGGGGGGAACGCTACCGGCCGGGAGCACGCGCAGTCGCCCGCCCTCGGAGCCCTCGACGTCCGGTTGCACGAGGACGTCGTCGAGCGTCGCCTCCCTGATCAGCACGGCGCCGAGACCAGGTCCGCCCTCGACACCGAACCACGACGCGACCCGAGGCCGGCGCAGGTCGGCGTCGACGAGGATCACGTCCTTGCCCGCGCGCGCCATCGCCCGCGCGAGCCGCGTGGCCACCGTCGTCTTGCCGTCGCCCTGCTGCGGGCTGGTGACGATGACGCTCTTGAGTGGCTGATCGACGTTGAAATAGGTGAGGCTGGCGCGCAGCGTCTGAAACGGCTCGTCGCCGGCGGCGCCGCTGCGGGCACCGGAGTCACCGAAAGCGCCCCGCGGGATCGAGCTCAGCAGCGGGCGGTCGATGAGCTGCTCGAGCTCCAGCGGATCGCGGATGCGCTGGTCCATGCGCTGCGAGAGCATCACGGCGCCGAGCGCGAGCAGCACCGCCAGGACTCCGGCGAGCAACACCGCGCGCGCCACGCGCGGCGAGACCGCTTCGCGCGGCGGGACGGCGGGCTCAATGACGCCCGCGTTGCTGCCCTGGGCCGCCCGCAACGCGCGCAGGCGCTGCAGTTGCGCCGAGAGCTGCTCGCGACCGCGACGGTCGGATGCGTCGAGGCGCCCGAGCTGCTCGGCGACGTTGCCGATCGCGGCGTTCAGGCGGGCGATTGCGGCCGCCGTGCGGGTGCTCACGACGGCGGCGGCGAACGTGTTGGCGAGCTTTGCCGCGCCGGCGGGATCAGGTGCACGGGCGGCGAGCGTGATGAAGTTCGCGGCCACGTCGGGCGTCGCGGTGATGTTCTCGAGCAGGTCGCGCGCGCTCGCCGGGGGCAGGCCGAGCTTCTGCGCAACCACCTCGGCCACACCCGTCGTGGTCATCAGGCGCGCCGCCGACACCAGCGCCTGCGCGCCCGGGTCCGGGTTGTCGCCCGTGCTGAAGAGGCTCGTGTCCACCGCGAGCGACTGCACCTGCATGAGCACGGACGATTCGTAGGTCTTCTCCTCGGAGGACACGTACGCGTAGACGCCGGCCGGGACGAGCACCACAAAGGCGATGACGAGGAACTTCCAGCGGTTGAGCGCCTTCAGGAAGGCGCGGATCTCACCCTGCTCGCTCATGACTTGATCGGGTCCCATCGCGGTTGATGCTGCGGTCGCCGGATCGCGCTCGCATTTACGGTGCTATCCGCGGACTCCAGGGCTCGCGCGGGAGCGGGACTGCGCCGCGCATGCTCACGCAACACCACCGCCGCCGCAAGCCCTAGCAGCACGAGATGCGTTCTGTAGCGAAAGCCGGTCCCCGCATTTCCGACGCTCAGCGCGTAGGCGAGGAGCAAGAACCCCGCCGGATAGAGCACCGGCGCGATGAGGGCGATCCCCCGGCGCCCGTTGACTACGGCGTAGCGGACGAGCAGGACGAGCACGAGATAGGCGACGAGCGTCCCGAGGGCGCCCAGCTGCTGGCTCATGTTCTGCAGCTGCCACGGATACGGTCGCAGCACGAGGTCCCGGATCCGCCCGGGGACGTTCTGCACGATCGCCGAGGGCGTCGAGAAGTCCACCGGCTCCAGGCTCAGGTTGTTCGTCCCGGCGCCGGGACGGGCGGCGAACAGATCGGTGTTGGCGTTCTGGGAGCGCTGCAGGGCGTCGACGACGCGCTGCGGCGACGTCAGCCCGACCGCCGCCGGCAGCGCGACGACCGTCGCGGCCGCCAGCGCGGCCACGACCAGCAGCGCGTGCAGCCTCCTCTGCATCCGGCGGAGCGTCACGTGCATGAGCAGCAGCAGGCACGCGGCGATGAGAAAGCAGCCGGCGTAGGGCCGCGTGCTGACGGCGATCGCGCAGCCGAGGCCGGTCAGGAGCAGTGCGGGCGGGTCGAGCCGCGTCCAGAGCCGCGTGCCGCCCAGGACCACCAGCCCCGATGCCAGCACGAGCAGCGGTTCGCGATGCAGGATGCTGTTGAAGAAGACCCCCGCGGGTTCCAGCAGGAGTACCCAGCCTGCGAGTCTCGACGCGCCGGCGCCGGCGAGGTCGTAGACCGCCGCGAGGATCAGCACGATCCCGGCCATCGCGATGCCGATCTGCGTGATCCGCAGCACGAGCTCGGGCGCGTCGAGAAGCTTCATCTGGAGCGCGAACACGATCTCGTGCAGAGGGTGCGCGTCGCCGGGCAGCCAGAGGCCGGAGTCCAGGGTGTTGCCGGCGAGCTCGCGGGCGTGCTGCAAGAAGCTCGCCTCGTCCGGGCCCCGCAGAGTGGCGCCGAGGCCAGTGACGGCTACCACCGCAACCGCGAGCAGGCGCGCCGCGAGCCCGGCGACCAGCGGAGCGCCCACGGCGAACCCCGGCCGGCTGCGCCGCAGCCGGCGGACGAGGGCGGCCAATGCCAGGCCGACGACCGCGATCGCCAGCATGACCGTCTCGACGTCGTAGAGCGTGGCGCTGGTCAAGGGGTGCGTCCGTTGTGCCCCGGCAGTATCGCCCGCGAACCTTCGGCGCGGCGGCGCGGCCACGTCCTCGCGTCTAACGTCTGGGTGCATGTGCGGCATCGCCGGGTTCGAACTCCAGGGGTCTGACGGCGCGAGTCGCGGCGCCGTCCTGAACGCGTGCCTGGCCAACCGCGGCCCGGACGGGCACTGGTACGCCGAGCACGGCGGGCACGGGCTGGCCCAGACGCGGCTGGCGATCATCGACCTCAGCGATCGCGTCGCCTACCCGCTCGGCAACGAGGACGGGACGCTCTGGCTGCTGTTCAACGGCGAGATCTACGACCACCGTCTGCTGCGCGCGCAGCTGGAGACCCACGGCCACCGCTTCCGCACCGACTGTGACGCCGAGGTCGTCCTGCACGCCTACGAGCAATGGGGCCTGGAGGGGCTCGGGCGGCTGAACGGCATGTACGCGCTGGCGCTCGTCGACGAGCTGCGCGGCGAGCTCGTCCTCGCCCGCGACCCGCTCGGCATCAAGCCGCTGGTGCGGACGACGGCGGGCCGCTTCGCGTTCGCCTCCGACGCGACGGCGCTCGTGAGCGCCGGCCTCAGCGCCGGCGAGATCGACGCCGAGGCGATCGACGAGTACGCCGCGTTTCACTACGTCCCGCATCCGCGGACCGGGATCGCCGGCATCGCGCAGGTCGAGCCCGGGACCGCCGTGCGGCGGCGCGCCGACGGCAGCGAGGAGACCGTCCGCTTCGTCGCGAGCCCATTTGAGGGGCGCGTGCCGCGCTCGCCCGTCGCGCTGGATGAGCTCGACGAGGTGCTGCGCGGCGCGGTCGCGCGCCAGCTCGTAGCCGACCGCGACGTCGGCATCCTGCTGTCCGGTGGGATCGACTCCTCGCTGCTGCTCGCCTACGCCGTTGCGCTCGGCGCGCGCCCTAGCGCGTTCACGATCGGCTTCGCCGGGCACGGCGACTTCGACGAGAGCGACCGCGCGGGCGCGCTGGCCCACGAGCTCGGCGTCCCGCACCACGTCCGCCACTTCGAGCTCGGCTTCGGCGATGCGGTCGACGCCATGACGCAGGCCTACGACACGCCGTTCGGCGACGCCTCGGCGCTCGCGACGCTGCTGCTCGCCCGGCTGGCACGTGAGCACGTGACCGTGGTGCTCAGCGGCACCGGCGGCGACGACCTCTACGCCGGCTACTACCGCCACCGCGTGCACCGGCTGCGCCGCGCGCTGCGGCTCGTCCCGGCCCCGCTGCTGGAGCGCCTCGCCCGCGGCGAGTATGCCCGCGGCGGCGAGCGCAGCTCGGCCGTCACGCTCGCGCGCTCCTACACGGCGCGGATCGCGGCCGCGGGCGTCGGCGACGACCTCGACCAGTACCTCAGCCTCGTCGGCGACCGCACGTCGGCGGCCGGCCGCTCGGCGCTCGCGGCCACCGGCAGCCCGCCGCCGCGCGTGGCGGTGGCGCAGCGGCTCGGCCTCGCCGCCAACGGCGGCGGCAGCCGGCTGCGACAGCTACAGCGCTTCGAGCTCGCCACCTACCTCGCGGGCGACCTGCTCGTCAAGGAGGATCGCGCCACGATGGCCGTCGGCGTCGAGGGCCGCGTGCCGTTGCTGGACGCCGAGATGCTGCGGCTCGCCGCGCGCGTCCCGGACCGCCAGAAGGCCACGCTGCTCAGCGGCAAGCGACTGCTGCGCGAGCTGGCCCGCGAGCGCCTGCCCGAGCTGCCCAGCGGCGGGCGCAAGCGCGGGTTCGCCGTGCCGCTCAGCGACCAGTTCGCCGGGCCCTGGCGCGCGGACGCTGTCGACTGGCTCCAGGACCTGGACTCGACGCTCGTCGACGGACCGCGCGCGGCGGCGCTCGCCACGCAGTCACCGTCCGTCGCCTCCGACGTCTGGGCCGTGGTCGCGCTCGCCGCCTGGGAGCGGCGGCTGCGCGACGCGCGCGCGGTCGCGCGCAGCGGCCGCCGAGCTCGCTAGCGGGGCTGGACGGCGGCCGCGGGCTCGGCGACGCGGGAGCCCGCAAGGCCGCGGTCGATCCCCCGCCGGCTCGGGCGCATGCGCAGGAACGGCCGCTCGACGAAGAAGAACGACGCGAGCGTCACTGGCGCCACCAGCGCCAGCGCGACGCCCAGCGGCAGCTCCTTGATGAGATACAGGTGCCAGAGGTACAGGCTGTAGGAGACCGCGCCGAGCACGCGCATTGCCGGATGGGCGAGCTGGCGGAGGCCGCCCTGCGCGACGCCGAGGACGGCCGCAGCGGCGAAGGGCGCGAGGGCGAGGTTCGTGAGCGACGACAGGACGGCCCCCGGGGTCGGTCCCGAGATCGGGCTGATCGCGAGGTAGGCCACGAGGCCCACGACGACGAGCCAGGCCGCGTGCGGGCCCGTGCGCGACCGCGACCACACGACCGCCGCCACCATGCCGCACGCGAACGCCGCGAGATAGAACGGCGTGCTCGTCAGCAGCGCGAACCACTGGTCGCGCGGCGCAGCGACCACGACGGCGACGAACCACAGGGCCGCCAGCGCGACGCACGCGGCCAGCCCGCGCCGGGCGCCGATCGCGGCGAAGACGATCGCGAGCACCGGCAGCGAGAAGTAGAAGTACCACTCGACCTGCAGCGACCAGAACGCCGACAGCAGCGTGTCCTGCGAGAACAGCGGCAGGAAGACCGCGTGCAGCACGATCGTGCTCATCGCCGGCTGCGTCGCGGTCACGGCCGTGATCACCGCGATGACGAGAAAGCACACCCAGTAGGCCGGCACGATGCGCAGCACGCGGCGGATCGCGAACGTCCGCAACGATGGCGGCGGTCGGCCTTCGTCCGCGGCGCGCACCCACGGCACGTAGAGCAGGAAGCCCGACAGGACGAAGAACAGCATCACGCCGCCCTGGCCACCGCCGAGGATCCAGCTTCCCAACACTGGGATGTGAAGCTCGCTGTACTGGTAGGCATGGCTGGCGAGCACCATCAGAGCGGCGATGCCGCGCAAGCCGTCCAGCGACGGGATGCGCCATAGCCCGCGCCCGTCGTCGAGCAGGAACGCGCTCCCCAGGCGCAACCGGCCGCCCCTGTTCTGGTCTCGATCGAGGTCCAGCAAGGCGGCGCGAAGCTTACTCAGCGCTGTGGCCCCCGCCGAGCCGGCGCGCCTGCTTGACTACCCGGTCGTGTTCCCGCCAGTCTCCCCATGCTGATCCGGTCGAGCAGCTGGTGAGCAGCAAGGTCAATGTGCTGTTCCCGGTCGAGGCCATCGACCGGGAGCTTGACTTTCGGCTGCGCCTAGCCGGCGAGTGCGCCGGCCCAGGCAACCGGATCGTGATCGCGCAGCACGACGTGCTCCACGAGTTCGTGCCGCATCTGAAGGGGGGCGTGTACGTCGGCAAGAACGTCTTCGCGTCGCTCTTTCCGACCGACCTCGGCCGTTACCACATGCTGCGCGAGCGCGGGGTCGTGCTCGTGCATCTCGACGAGGAAGGCCTCGTCGAGGACGGCAGCGATCAGACGGTCTGGCGCGAGGGATTGGCGCGCCGCCTGGATTCGTCGTGTCTGCAGCCCGGCGACCACGTGTGCGCGTGGGGAACCTTCCAGCGCGACTTCTATCGCTCACGCGCCCCGTCGATCGCGGACGACATCGTCGCCACCGGCCACCCGCGTTTCGATCTCTGCAAGCCCGCGCACCGAGACCTCGTCGCCGAGCAGGTGCGGGAACTCCGGCGACGCCATGGTCGCTTCGTGCTCGTGAACACCTCGTTCGGGCTCGGTAACAGCTGCTTCGGTGTAGACGAGCCGTTCTCCGCGAGGGTCGGCTACTCGCCCGAGCCTGCCGTGCGCGACCACTTCTTTCGCAACTGGCTGCACGAGTCGCACCTCGTCAGCTACTTCGCCGGCCTGATCTACCGCCTCAGCCTCCAGCTTCCTCACGAGACCTTCGTGATCCGGCCGCACCCCGTCGAGGATCGCCGAATCTGGGACGTCGCCTTCCGCGACAGTCCGAACGTCCACGTGGTGCGAGAGGGCTCCATCGCGCAGTGGCTGCTGGCCTGCGACGTCGCGCTTCACGAGCGCTGCACGACAGGGATCGAGGCGGCACTGGCCGGTGCTCCGATCGTCACCTACATGCCGCTCGCCGACGAGCGCCGCGCCATGTACCTGCCGAGCCTCTTCGGCGTCAAGGCCGAGACAGAGGACGACGCGGTGGCTGCGGTGCAGGAGGCATTGAGCGTCGCGCGGCAGGAGCTCGAGCCCGACGACGTGCCCGCGCTCGGTCGCAGCCTCCTCGCGAACCTCGAGCACGACGCCTTTGCCGCAGTGGCCGCGGTCATCGCAGAAGCAGAGGCTGCGCAGTCCACGCGTCTGGGCGAGTTCGACGAGCGGGCGCTCGGACGCATCGTCCGACGACGACAAGTCGTCAGCGCCGCAAAGCGACCGGTTCGGCCGCTGTTTCCGGGCAAGGCGCGCGAGTACGCAGATGCAACGAGGCTGTTTTATGGGTTCTCCACGGAGGCCATCGGCAGGAAGCTTGGGCCCGTGGAGCGGGCTACCGGCAAGCGGCTGCGCTACAAGGTCTACGGCGACACGGCGATCGTCATCGAGACCGCAGGTGCTTCCTGACCGTGAGCACGGCAACGAGGGCCACCGCCGCGGCGGCGATCCCGCGCCCGCCGTCAGCGATGACCCCCGCAGGCAGCGCGATCGCGACGACCACCGCGAGCAGGCCGCCGGCGAAGCAGAGCGCGATGCCACGATAGTCCCAGGGCACAGGCGCCAGCCGGTTCGCCACGCGGAAGGCGAGCGCCGCCTCCAGGCAGAGGGCGAAGAACGTCGCTGCGGCGGCGCCCGCCAGCCCGAACGGTGGCAGCAGGATGACGACGAGTACGAGGTTCACCAGCAGCGCGAGTGCCGTGATCCACAGCAGTGGACGCGTGCGCCGGTGCCAGATGAGGATCTGCCCGCAGGACAGGTTGAGCGCAAACGGGACCGCCGCGAACGCGACGATTGCGCTCACCGCCACCAGTCCCCGGGGGTCGTAGGACGCGGGCGCCATGATGCTCAGCGCCAGTGGCGCGGTCAGCGCGATGAAGGCGCAGAGCATCATCGCCATCTGCGCGGCGAGCGTCGTCGTCTGGGCGAGCGCCGGCCAGCGCTGCTCTTCGGGCTCTTCGAACGTGATCGCCAGCCAGGCGACGTTCTGCGCCGAGAGGAACGTCAGCGCCAGCGTCCCGAGCGCATACGCAATCTGATAGCGCCCGACGGCCGCCGATCCGTCGACGACCTGGATCACGAAGCGATCCCCGGTCGACAGGGCCATCGCCGACAGCTCGGTCGGGATCGTCGGCAGCCCCACGGCGAGGCTCGCGCGCAGGAGACCGCGCGAGGCCGGCCGGCGTGCGGCGGACCCCGGTCAGGATCAGGCCGACGACCGCCCCGATGGCGATCCCGCTCCCGAAGCCGATCAGGTAGCCCGAGCAGCGAGTCGTCGATCGACCGCCACCGCCGCCAGGCCGAGCAGCTGCGCTCCGACGCTGCTGATCAGCGTGACCGCGAGGTAGGCCGCCGGACGCTGCTGGACGCGCAGCAGCGCCAGGACCGCGGCCGACATCGCAGCGGGCAGCGCCAGCGCGACACCGACCGCGAGACCCGCCGAGTCGCCGACCGCGAGGAGGCCGATCCACAAGGGCGCGGACAGCGCCGCGACCCCGATCACGAGCACGGCCAGCAGCACGGTGCTGACGATCAGCTGCCGGCTCGCCTCGATGCCGCCGTCCGGTCCTTCGTCGTAGAACGAGCGCGTGATGGCGATCGGCAGGCCGGCCGCGGCGACCCTGCCGAGGAGCAGCTGAATCGTGAGCGCCAGCGCGATGATCCCGAGCTCCGACGGCGAGAACGTCCGCGAGAGCACCGGCACCACGAGCGCGGCCGCGGCGACCTGGATCACGATCCCGAGCGTGTAGACCGAGCCCTGCCGGAGCAGCCGCTGCGTAGGTTGCATGCTCGGTCGCTAGCGCACGAGCCACGGCAGCCGCAGGAGCCCCGCGGCGAGCAGCGCCTCTGCGGTCGCGAACTCGGCCTCGTCGTCGATGGCGAAGGCGCGTAGCTCGGAGATCTCGAGGCCGATCCGGCGCAGCTGCGCCCCCGCGGGAGCCTCCACGGCGGCGCGACGGTAGAGATACAGCGCGCCGTTGATCCGCATGAAGCGAGGGACGTCCTGGCGACGAACGAAGTCGTCGGCGCCGGCGAAGGCGGCCTCCAGGTAGCCGTCCTGCTCGACGACACCGACCCAGAACGGGTTGAACGTCGGAGTGGAGCACGCCAGGACGGCGTCGGCGCTGCTGTCGGCGCTCAGCAGGTCAAACGCAGCATCGACGTCCTCGGGGAGCCGCCCGGGGCTCGTCGGGTCCAGCAGGAGCACGCTGCCGAACGAGCGGCCTTCCTCTGCCTCCACGGCCTGCACCGCATGCGCGAGGACCGGCATCATCGCCGCCTCGTCGGAGGCGAGATGCGCCGGGCGGATGAAGGGAACGTCGCCGCGGTGCGCGCGGGCGACCGCAGCTATCTCGTCGCTGTCGGTGGAGACGACCGTGCGCGCGAGCCGCGGGATGAGCTCGGCGCACCTGATCGAATGGGCAAGGAGCGGAATGCCTCCGAGCATCCGGATGTTCTTGCCCGGAAGGCCCTTTGAGCCGCCGCGCGCCGGTATGACGGCGAGGCAGGGGTCGAGATCGGTCACGTCAGCATCAGTTCCTCAGGTCAACGAGAGAAACCCGCGCAGGATCCCGAGCCCGGCGGCCCCGCTCTTCTCGGGGTGAAACTGACACCCGTAGAGGTTGCCGCGGCGAATGACCGCCGGCACCGCCACGCCGTCGTACTCGCAGTCGGCGAGTCTGAAGTCGCTGTCCTGTGGGACCGCCATGTAGGAGTGCACGAAGTAGACGGGCGCCTCCGGCTCGGTCAGCGTGAGCATGGTTTCCTGCCACGCACCGCCGGTGCCGGTCGGGCGGATCTCGTTCCAGCCGATGTGCGGGATCTTGTGTGGTTGCCCGTCCGTGCCCTGGGCGGGCACGGGCACGACGGTCCCGGGCACGAGGCCGAGGCCCTCGGAGAGGCCGAACTCCTCGCTGGAGTCGAGCATCATCTGCATGCCGAGGCAGATGCCGAGAAACGGCTTGCCGGTATTGGCGTGGTCGCGGATCGCCTCGATCAGCCCTCTGTTGCGCAGCTCGTCCATCGCATCGCCGAACGCTCCCACACCGGGGAGCACCACACGCTCCGCAGCGCGGATGTCGTCGGCGGTCGTCGCGAACCGGACGTCGGCGCCACACTGCTCGAGCGCCCGCGAGACGCTGAGGAGGTTGCCGACGCCGTAGTCCACGACGGAGACCGCGGTCCTCACAGCTGCCTCACGTTGATCGACGCAGCGAGGGCCGCGTCGCGCAGCTCACGCAGATCATGGCGGTCGTAGTGCAGGACGTCCGCCATCGCGACGGCGTCGGCCTGGCCCTCGCGGACGACCTCGACGAGATGCTCGGGCGTGCCCATGCCGCCGCTGGCGATGACCGGCACCGAGCACGCGCGTCGGACACCGCCCGCGACAGCGCGATGTCGAAGCCGCGCGCGTGCCCTCGCGGTCGACCGAGGTCAGCAGGATCTCGCCGGCGCCGAGCTCGACGGCGCGCTGCGCCCACTCCACCACGTCGAGGCCGGTGTCGCTCGCGGCCGTTGTCGGTGTAGGCCTCCCAGCCGTTGCCGTCGGCGCGCTGCTTGGCCTCGATCGACAGCACCATGCACTGCGAGCCGAACCGGTTGGCGACCTCGGTGATCAGCTCCGGCCGCGTCGACCGCCGCGGTGTTGATCGCCACCTTGTCGGCGCCGGAGCGCAGCATCTCGCGACGTCGTCGAGCGAGCGCATGCCGCCGCCGACCGTGATCGGGACGAAGACGTCCTCGGCCGTCCGGCGAACGATGTCGGCGAGGCTGTTGCGGCCGTACAGGCTCGCCACGATGTCCATGTAGAGCAGCTCGTCGGCGCCGGCCTCGTAGTAGCGGCGAGCGTAGATGCTGCGGGTCGCCGATGACGCGCAGGCCCTCGAGATGGATCGCCCTTGATGAGGTTCGGCCCCTTGACGTCGAGCCGCGCGATGAGGCGGACGTTAGCCACAGGACCGGCGTCGGCCTCGAGCGACTGGATCCGGTGTGGCGCAGCTTCCACTCGTCCGTCCGTCGAACTGCCACAGGTGCGGCGAGCGGAAGCGGTCGGCGAGACGCATGAAGTACTGCGCGGTCCATGATCGGCTGCTCGAACATGCTCGCCGCCTCCGGGAACTCCTTCTCGGCGATGCTGAGATAGCGAAAGATCTCGTCGGCGAAGCGCTCGGGGAACTCGCCGTCGAAGCGCTGCACCAGCGCGACGCCTTCGTCGCGCGTGATGTCGCCGCGAGCGGATCTCCTGCGCGGCGTCGTAGGTCGCGCGGCCGATGCCGAACTTGACGAACGTCGTGAAGTAGTGGAAGTCGTCGATCCGGTCGTCGATGCAGTTGTACTTGCTGTAGGTGCCCGGGCGTGCGCTCCGGCGAGGCCTGGAAGCCGCCGTGCTCGACCGCGTAGTAGTAGCAGCTCTGCGGGTGCCACTTGCAGGTAATAGCCGAGGTAGTGCACCTCGACGTTCTTCTCCTCGATCTGCGGCCGGGTCGGCCGGCAGGTAGGGCAGCAGATCGCTGCTGCGTCGACGCCGAAGTGCTCCTTGCAGGTCGGCGACCGACATGCCGCCGAGGAAGATCTGCGCTCTGGTCGGCCGCGGTGAAGTAGCGACCAGTCGCGCTTGCGCCGATCGGCGTCGTCCGATCGGGTTGCCGTACTCGGCTTCGTTCTCGCCGTAGAAGACGAGCGGGATGTCGTGCAGCAGCGCCATCTTCGGCGCGAGCGACTTCTGCCCGAGCATGAACGGCTGGAACGGGATGGAACAGGTTCTCGACCGCAAGCCGCGTCAGCAGCCGGTGCACGCGGCCGTTCGGCGTGCATCAGGTAGTTGTCGAAGCCGGCGTGGATCCAGCGCCTGGAAGTTCTCCAGCCCCAGTCGGTGTAGATGTGCGGCGCCCAGGTCACCGTCAGCGGGTGCATGCCGTATTTGTGCTTGAGCACGTGCGCCGCGTAGAAGCTGTCCTTGCCGCCCGAGCCCGGGCACGAGGCAGTCGTAGCTGCCGTCGTTGCGGCGGTAGCGGTCGCAGAGCTCGCGCAGCTGCTCGCTCGCGCTCGTCCCAGTCGATCGTGCTGTGCTTCTGCTCGGCCACGCGGCAGGCGTCGCAGACGCCGTCGCCGTCGAAGCGGATCGTCGCCTTCTTGCTGTCGCGCGGTGTGCGCGAACTCGACCGCCGAGTTCGGCCGCTGGTTCGAGATCACGCAGCGACGGCAGAACACGACCTCGCGCGGCAGGCCGTACTTTGCGTGCAGCGCCGGCGAATCGGCGTCGAACGCGGCAATGTCCACTGGGGGCGGTCTCTCGATGATGTCCACGGCCTGCGAAAGCATAGGCGCTGGCACCGCGGCGCCCGTTGTCCGTCAGGCGCGCAGGATCTCGATGACGCGGTCCTGATCCTCGTGCCGCAGGCCCGCCGAGGACGGAATGCAGATCCCCCTGCGGTGCAGCCCGTCGGCGACCGGCGTGGCGGTCGAAGGGAGGTCGGCGAAGGCCTCGATCCCATTGAGCGGGGCGAAGAACGGCCGCGCCTCGACGCCCGCCTCGTTGAGTGACCGCAGCAGTGCGGCCTTCGTCCGGCCGGCCACCTCCTCGTCCACGAGCACCGACATGAGCCAGAAGTTCGAGTGCGCCCATGACGCCTCCTGGCAGAACGTCAGATCCTCCACGTCTTCGAGCGCCGCCGCATACCGGGCGGCGAGCGAGCGACGCGCGTCGACCAGCTCGTCGAGGCGCTGCAGCTGAGCGAGCCCGACCGCGGCGTGGAGGTTGGACAGCGCGTAGTTGAAGCCGAGCTCGTCGTGGAGGTACTCGATCGTTCCCGGCACCCGGGACTGCAGCGTCAGGTGGCGCAGATGCTGAAGCCGGGCCGGCTCCTGCGCGACGAGCATCCCTCCCCCGCCCGCGGTGATGACCTTGTTGCCGTTGAACGAGAACGCGCCGATCGCGCCGAGCGTGCCGCAGGGGCGTCCGCGGACCTCGGACCCCAGCGCCTCGGTGGCGTCCTCGACGAGCGGCAGCGCGCGCGGCTCCGCGATCTGCGCCAGCTCGTCCATGTCCACGGGGTGGCCGTAGAGATGCACCGGCAGGATCGCCCGCGTTCGCGGCGTGATCGCCGCGTCCGCCGCCGCGGGGTCGAGGCAGTAGGTCGTCGGATCGACGTCGACGAAGACGGGCACCGCCCCGACCTGCCGCACCGGCGCGGCCGTGGCGAAGAACGTGAGCGCCGGCACGATCACCTCGTCGCCCGGGCCGATGCCCAGATCGACCATCGCGAGGTGCAGCGCGGCCGAGCCGGTGACGGTCGACACGGCCTCGGGGACACCGACGATGTCGGCGAAGAGCGCCTCGAACTCGCGGACGAACCGACCACCGCGCGCGACCCACTGCTCCTCGACGCAGGCGCTCAGGTTGGCGAGCTCGGCGGCGCCGAGCGTCGGCTCCGACAGCGGGATCCGGTGACCCATCAGATCAGATGGCGTAGCGGCCGGTGCGCAGCGGCGGGTGGTCTCGCATCCACGCGATCGTGGCGCCGAGGCCGTCGCGCAGCGAGGTCCGAGGGGTCCACCCGGTGGCCGCGTGCAGCTTGGAGGCGTCCGCGATCAGCTCGAAGACCTCGCTGGCGTCGGGACGCACTCGGGCGTCGTCGCTGACCAGCCTGGCATCGGAGCCGAGCAGCTCGAGGATCATCGTGGCCACCTCTCCGATCGCGATCGACTTGCCGCTGCCCGCGTTGAAGACCTCGCCGCAGACCTCCGGCGGGGCGCACGCGAGGGCGATGAACGCGTCGGCCGTGTCCTGCACGAACGTGAAGTCGCGAACCGGCGTGAGCGAGCCGAGCCGCACCTCGTCGCCGGACAGCGCCTGCGCGATGATCGTGGGGATCACCGCGCGCAGGGATTGGCGCGGTCCGAACGTGTTGAACGGCCGCAGGGTGACCGCGGGCGTGTCGAAGGAGCGGGCGTAGGACTCGGCGAGCTTGTCGGCGCCGATCTTCGTTGCGCTGTACGGGGATTGCGCCTGCAGCGGATGTCGCTCGTCGATCGGCGCGTAGACCGCGGTTCCGTACGTCTCGCTCGTGGATGTGTGGACCAGCCGCGAGACCTCGGCGCGACGGCAGGCCTCCAGGACGTTGAGCGTCCCGACGACGTTGGTGTCGACGTAGCTCTTCGGGGCGACGTAGGAGTAGGGGATGCCGATCAGCGCCGCGAGGTGGAAGACCACCTCGCGATCGGCGACCGCGGCTGCAACGCTGAACGGGTCCTGGATCTCACCCGCGACGACGTCGACGGCCTCGGTCACCTCAGGCGCCAGCAGCTCGAGGTTGCCCCAGCTCCCGCGAGCGTTGTAGTGCACGTATGCCCGCACGTCCGCCCCGCCTCGGACGAGGGTCTCGACGAGCTGACTTCCGATGAATCCTGCGGCGCCCGTGACCAGAACTCGCGTGCCGTCGAGGCCGCTCATCCCGTGCCCGAGAAGAACGTGGCGTGGTCCTCCTGCGCGCGCTCGTAGTCCGACAGCTGCCCGATGTCCAGCCAGTACTCGCGAATCGGAAAGCTGCCGACGCGGAGATCCGCGGCGAGCGCCGCGTCGATCATGTCGGTCATGTCGAACTCCGTGATGTCGCTGCCCAGCAGCTCGACCGCCGAGGGCTCGACGGCGTAGACGCCGGCATTCACGTAGAACGCCACGGTCGGCTTCTCGCGCAGCTCGGTCACGCGGGTGCCGGTGAGCTCGACGACGCCGTAGGGCACCTGCAGCACGTACTGGCGAACTCCGATCGTGATCGCGTTGCGATCGTGCTTGTGAAAGCGCACGAGCGCGCCGAGGTTCACGTTGGTCAGCAGGTCCCCGTTCATCACGATGAACGGACGATCGAGATCGTCGCGCGCGAGCTTCAGCGCGCCGGCCGATCCGAGCGTCGTCGTCTCGCGGACGTAGCTGATGTCGAGGCCGATCTCGCTTCCGTCGCCGAAATGGCCCTCGATGGTCTGACCGCGGTAGTTCAGCGCGATCACGACTCGGCGGAAGCCGGCGTCGGCGATCTGCGACAGCGTGGTCTCCAGGAGCGGCCGCTCGTCCGCGCCGACCGGCAGCATCGGCTTCGGCGTGCCCTGGGTCAGCGGGCGCAGCCTCAGCCCTTGCCCACCCGCCATCACGACGACGGGCGTGTCCACCGTCTCCTGCACGAGCTCGCGCAGCGTTGCCAGGTCGACGGGCCGGCCGCCGTCGTCGAGCAGCGGGATCTGCTCGATCGCGTGCGTCGTCATGAGGCGCAGGAGCGTCGCGGCGTCGCTCCCGGCCGCAGCGGCCACAGGCTCGGCGTGCACGACGGCCTCGATGCCGTCGTCGACCGTGACCCCGTTGAGCAGCGCGCGACGGACGTCACCGTCGCTCACCGTCCCGATCAGCCGCCGATCGGCATCCACCACGAGCGCGATCTCGTTGCCGCCCTGGTCGATGGCTGAGATCGCGTCGCGAACCGTGGCCTCACCCTGGATGAGGATGCTCTCGAAGACGCCGCCCTTCACGCGGCGAGCTTAGAACAATCGATACGGGTCACTCCGTCGCGGGACGCTCGCGAGCGGGCACGCCGACCACGCAGGCGCTCGGCCGCACATCGGCGACGACGACCGCGCCCGCGCCGACCAGGGCGCGCGGACCGATGCGCAGCCCCTGGCGAACGACCGCGCCCAGGCCGACGTGCGCGCGCTCCTCCACGACCACGAGTCCGCCCAGGATGGCTCCGCTGGCGACGTGCGCGTGATCGCCGATGACGCACTCGTGCTCGACGATGGCGCCTGTGTTGATCAGGACGTTGCGCCCGATCCGTGCCGCAGCACCGACCACCGCCCCGGCGAGGACGACGGATCCCGCGCCGATCTGTGCGGTCCGGGCGACGATCGCCGCCGCTGACAGCACCGGCGGCAGCGCGAACCCCAGCGCGTCGACCTCCGCGAACACCCGCGCGCGCGCCGCGTTGTCGCCGGTGGCGCCGACGGCGACGACGGCGCCCTCGATGCCGTCGAGCAGCAGCCCGGGCAGCAGCTCGTCGCCGCCGACGACGGGGACTCCCTCGATCAGGGTGCCGTGGAGCTCGGCGCGCGGGTCGGTGCACGCAGCGGGCTGCAGCGGTCCGTCGCGCAACGCCTCCAGGACCGAGAGCGCGTGGCCACCCGCGCCGATCAGGACGACGCGCACGCTAGGACTCCGGCTCGAGGTCGCCCTCTGCGATCTGCGCATCCGCCGACACGTCCCGCGTCACGCGACGGCCGACGAGCAACGGCATGGCGGCGGGCGCCATGCCGCCCGCTGGTCGCTTCACCGCGAGCGCAGAGAGCTCCAGTCGCTCGCCTGCGCGCAGGTCGCGCGCGGCGACGACGCTGCGCCGCGCCACCGCCATGACGTCGCGCTCGCTGGGCTGCGGCGCCTTGACGCCGTCCCCCAGGTACCCACGCACGTCGCGGACCCGCTGGACGAGCTCGGCGAGCTGCCCCGGCTCCAGCGAGATCGCGTGATCGGGTCCCGGCAGGGAGCGGTCGAGCGTGAGGTGGCGCTCGAGGATCTCGGCACCGCGGGCCACGGCGGCGAGGCTGACGTCCAGTCCTTCGCAGTGGTCGGAGTAGCCGACCGCGACGTCCGGATAGGCCGCGCGCAGCGTGTCCATGGCGCGAAGGTTCGCCTGATCGGCGGGCGTCGGGTAGCTCGACACGCAGTGCAGCAGCGCGAGCTCGCAGCAGCCTCCGTCGCGGATCGCCTGAACGGCCGCCGCCACCTCGGCGTCGTCGGCCATCCCGGTCGACACGATCATCGGCCGGCCTCGACGCGCCAGCGACGCCAGGAACGGCAGGTTCGTCAGGTCGCCCGACCCGACCTTGTACGCCACGACGTCGAGGCGCTGGAGCAGGTCCGCCGCCGCTTCGTCGAACGGCGTCGAGAGGAAGATGATGCCGGTGCGCGCGGCATGCTCGGCGACGAGCCTGAGCTCCGGTTCGCCGAGGACCAGGCCTTCGAGCATCGCGCGCTGATCGACCGCCCCTGCCCGCTCGTTCTGGTACCGCGCGGGCCGCGTCCTGGCCGCGACCAGCGCGGCGGGATCGAAGGTCTGGAACTTCACCGCGTCCGCGCCGGCCGCCGCGGCCGCCTCGACGAGCTCGAGCGCGCGCTCGGCGTCCCCGTCGTGGTTGACCCCTGCCTCCGCGATGACGAAGACCGGAGCATCCCCGCCTACGGCACGTTCTCCGATGCGCAGCATTCGGCCGCAGTCTACGGGCGCCCAGCTAGGCTCACGGCCCCTGATGAGCGCCGCCACACCCGCCGCGAAGCGCCGTATCGCCGTCGTCACGGGATCCCGTGCCGAGTACGGACTGATGCGCTGGTTGATGGAGCTTCTGCGCGCCGATCCCGCCGCTGAGCTGCTCTTGATCGTGACCGGGACGCACCTCTCACACGAGCACGGCCACACCGTCGACGAGATCGCCGCCGACGGGTTCTCTGTGGCGGCGCGGGTCCCGGTCGACGTGGAGGACGACAGCGCGCCGGGGGTCGCTCGAGCAGTCGGCGCCGTCGTCGCGGGCGTCGCCGCCGAACTCGAGCGCCTGGAGCCCGACCTCCTCGTGCTGCTCGGGGACCGCTACGAGACGTTCGCCGCTGCGGCGGCCGCGACCATCGCCCGCGTGCCGATCGCTCACCTGCACGGCGGCGAGACCACCGAGGGGGCGTTCGACGAGGCACTGCGCCACTCGATCACGAAGATGAGCCATCTCCACTTCGCCGCGGCGGAGCCATACCGGCGTCGCATCGTGCAACTCGGCGAGGACCCCGAGCGCGTGTGGGACGTCGGCGCGCTCGGTGTCGACGCGCTGGACCACATCACCTGGCTGACGCGCGTCGAGCTCGAGGACCGGCTCGGCGGGTTCGACCTCGGGGACAGGCCGCTCGTCGTCACCTACCACCCGGCGACGCTGGCCGTCCAGGGCCCCGAGGAGGCGATCGCGGCGCTGACGTCCGCCCTCGACGCGTTCCCGGAGCACCAGGTCGTCGTCACCGGAACGAACGCCGACCCCGCTCGCGACGTCGTCGAGCGCATGGTGGCCGCGTGGGCGTCCGCGCAGCCGTCGCGCGTCAAGCGCGTGACCAGCCTCGGCCAGCAGGCCTACCTGTCCCTGCTGGCCCTTGCCGGCGCCGCGATCGGAAACTCCTCGAGCGGGATCATCGAGGCCCCGTCTCTCGGCGTGCCGACGGTCAATCTCGGAGACCGGCAGGCGGGTCGCCTTCGCGCTCCGTCGGTGCTCGACTGCGCGGAGGAGCACGATGCCGTGGTCGCCGCGATCGGGACGGCGCTCGGCCGGAGCTGGCCGGCGCAGTCGCCGTTCGGAACCGGCGGCGCAGCTGCGCAGATCGCAGAGATCCTCGTGTCCCACCCGCTCGAGGGCATCCTCCGCAAGCGGTTCTTCGACCAGTGATCGGTCAGACTACGGCCGCATGCCCTCCGCCCCCCTCGACCTCACCGTGTTCGCCGACCCGCGCTCGGGCGAGCCGCTTGATCCGGGCCCCGACGGGCTGTACGCCCCCGATGGCAGCCGTGAGGCCCAGCTGATCGACGGCGTAGCGGAGTTCGTCAGCGACGAGACGCAGGATCACTTCGGCGTGCAATGGAACCACTTCGCAGCCGTACAGCTCGACAGCTTCAACGGGACGACGCAATCGCGTGACAGGCTGCTCGAGCAGTCCGGTCTGACCCCGGCAGACTTCGCCGGCAAGACCGTGCTGGAGGTCGGACTGCGGCGCCGGCAGATTTACCGAGGTGCTGCTGCGATTCGGTGCGAACGTCGTCGCGGTGGACTATTCCGCTGCCGTCCACGCGAACCGGCGCACGCACGGACGGCCGCGGCGGACGGCCGGGTGCTCTTCGCGCGAACCGATGTCTTCGACCTGCCTTTTCGCCCGCGGTCGTTCGATATCGTGCTCTGCTACGGCGTCGTCCAGCACACGGGGACGCGCGCCGCGCGGTGACGTGCGTCTGGGAGATGGTCGCTCCCGGCGGGATCCTGCTGGTCGACCGCTACCGCGCTGGCGCCGCAAGAACCAGATCCTCTTCAAGTACCTGCTGCGACCCGCGACCAAGCGGATGAGCTCGGAGGCGCTCCTGACGGGGACGGAGCGGTTCGTGTCTCGGATCTTCCCGTGGCAGGTGCGGATGTTCGAGCGCCTGCAGGGCGGCGGCGTGCGGCGGATCGCACGGCTGGCGCTCATCCGCCTGATGCCCAACTCGGTCTTCCCGCTGAACCTCCACCTGCAGGGCCAGCTCGACCGCGATGTCGCGCGCACCTGGTCGATCCTCGACACGTTCGACATGTACGGGCCGGCCTACGACGCGCCGCAAACGTTTCGCGCCTGGCGCCGCGCCCTCGAGCAACTCGACGGCGGATCGATCGAGCGCTGCGCGATCTGCGGCCAGGGGAACACCGCGACGGTCCGGCGCATCGGTCCGTGACCGAACCCGCGCCGGACGCCGCCAGCCGGTCCGAGCTGCGGGCCACGATCCGGCGCGACGCGCTGCGCTTCCTGGACCCGTACGCGGCCAAGCCGCTCACGCGCAAGCGTCTCGCGCTGCTTGCGATGAGCCCCGAGTTCCGGCTCGTGCTCGCGTTCCGCGTCTATTCGTGGCTGCATGCTTGCGGTCACGTCGGCCTCGCCCATCTGCTCTACGCGCGGGCCCGTGCCCGGTCGGGCTGCGACCTGGCGCTCGGCGCGCGCATCGGGCCGGGGCTGCGCATCGAGCACCGCTCCGACGTGGTGATCGGCGGCGAGACAGTGCTGGGGACGGACGTGTACGTCTTCAACGGGGTCACGATCGGCAAGCGGCGGCCGCTCAGCGACGGCGCCATGGCGACGATCGGCGACCGCGTGATGCTCGGCTCCGGCGCCAAGATCCTCGGTGGCGTGACGATCGGCTCCGACGCCGTCGTCGGCGCCAACGCGGTGGTCGTCGACGACGTGCCCGCCGGGACGACCGTGGTCGGGATCCCCGCCCGGCCGCTCGGCTCAGCCTGAGCCGGCGAGCTCCTCGAACAGCGCCTCGTAGGAGGCCACCACGCCGGCCGCCGCGAAGCGCGCGGCGCAATCGCGGCGGATCGCGTCGGGGTCCAGCCGCTCACGCTCGTCGAGCGCCGTCAGGATCGACTGCGCGAGCGCCGCCGGATCGTCGGGCGGCGCCGACAGCCAGCCGTTGAAGCCCTCGCGCAGGACCTCCCGGTTGGCGCTCGGGCAGTCGGTCGCGACGACCGGCATGCCGCAGGCGAGCGCTTCGACGATGGCGTTGGAGAAGCCCTCGTAGCGCGAGGAGGAGACGAACAGGTCGGCGGCAGCGACGGCGGGATAGGGGTTGTCGCTGAAGCCTGGGAGCTCGACGGCGTCGCCGAGCCCCAGGCGCTCGACCGCCGTTCGAGCGCCGGCCGCTCGTCGCCGTCGCCGAAGATGCGCAGCGCCGCGCCGGGACGGGCGGCGCGCACGTCGACGAGCGCCTCGAGCAGGACATCGAAGCCCTTCTGGTGCGACAGCCGCCCGACGGAGACCAGGCGCGGCCCGTCGCCATGCAATGGCGGCGTGGCGTCGGGCTCGCGCGCGAGCGCCTGCACGCGCTCGACGGCGACGGGGTTGTAGATCCGCCTCAGCTTCTCGCGAGGCACCCCGAGGTCGGCCATGTCGCCGACCATCGCGTCGCTCTGACAGACGATCGTGTCCGCCTGGCGGTAGAGCACCCGGTAGGCGCTGCGGTACAGCTGCTCGCGGCCGCGGCTCGAGCGGGCGATGTCGCCGAGGAAGGCCTTCGGCGAGTTGGCCTCGCGCAGGATCACGCGCGTCCGGCGCGGAAAGGCCGCGCTCGTGGCCGCGACGGCGAGGTTCAGGCCCGCCGTCGACAGCACGACGTCGGGCTGGATGCGGCGCACCGCGCGCTAGCAGCGCCGGCGCCGCCTCGCGGGCGCGTTCGGCCCCGAGCACGTGCAGCGGCACGTCGGCGCGGACGTCGCCGAGGTACGGGCCGCGCGCCGCCCCCAGCGCGAGCACGGGTGCGAAGCGGCGGCGGTCAAGACCGTTGATGAGCTGGACGACGACCCGCTCCGCGCCGCCGCCGATGAGCGAGTGCAGGACGAAGAGGACGGTCGCGCGGCGCTCAGGCCGGCTGGGCATCGAGCCATGCCTCGAACATCAGGACCGCCCACAACTGGTGCTGCCAGTTGCGCCGGCCGCTGAGGTGCTCCTCCCACTTCGCCCGGACCGGCTCGGGGCGCAGGTAGCCCTCGTCGCGCAGGCGGCGCTCGCCGAGCAGCTCCTCCGCCCAGCCGCGCAGCGGCCCGCGCAGCCACTCGGCGATCGGCAGGTCGAAGCCGGCCTTCGGGCGGTCGACGAGCTGGTCGGGCAGGTAGCGGCGCAGGAGCGTGCGCAGCGGCCACTTGCCCTCGCCCGCGCGCACCTTGACGGCCAACGGCAGGCGGCAGGCGAGCTCGACGACGCGGTGGTCGAGCAGCGGGTTGCGGACCTCGAGCGTGACGGCCATGCTCGCGCGGTCGACCTTCGTGAGGATGTCGTCGGGGAGGTAGTGCAGGCCGTCGGCCAGCATGAAGCCTGCGAGCAGCGGGCCGTCCACGCCGAGCATCGCCCCGGGGCCGCCGTTCGCCGCGCCGTCGCGCGCGCCGATGACGACCTCGTCGTCGGGATCCCAGAAGGACGCGATCCGCTCGTACAGCTCGCCCGGCGTGTCGTCGCGCAGCATCGCGGACATGCGCTGCAGGCGGTCGCCGAGCGGCGTGGCGCGTCCCGTCGGCGCAGCCGCGACGCGGTCGGCCACCGCCGCGGCGGCGCTCGCGGTGCCCGCCGCGACCGGGCGCAGGCCGGCGGGCACGCGGGCGATGCGGCTCCCACATGCGCTCGGCGAGGAAGTAGCGCCCGTAGCCGCCGAACAGCTCGTCGCCGCCGTCGCCCGAGAGGCAGACCGTGACGTCGCGGCGCGCGAGCTCCGACACGAGATGGGTCGGGATCTGCGACGAGTCGGCGAACGGCTCGTCGTAGAGCGCCGGCAGCCGCGGGATAACGTCGCGCGCGTCCGCCGAGCTGACGTACAGCTCGGTGTGGTCGGTGCCGAGGGCGCGGCGACCTGCCGCGCGGCGGGCGCCTCGTCGTAGCCGCGCTCCTCGAAGCCGATCGTGAACGTCTTCACCGGATCGGCGCTCTGCGCCTGCATCAGCGCGACGACGATCGACGAGTCGATCCCGCCGGAGAGGAACGCGCCGAGCGGGACGTCGGCGACCATCCGCAGCGCGACCGCGTCGCGCAGCAGCGCGTCGAGCTGGTCGAGCGCCTCGGCGACGGTGCCGTCGAAGGGGTCTGCGGCGCCCGCCTGGGCGACGCCCGCCAGCGACCAGTAGGCCTCGGGCGCAGCGCCGCGGCGCTCGGCGCAGACCTCGACGAGCGTGCCGGGCGGCAGCTTGCGGATGTCCGTGTAGATCGTCTGCGGCGCCGGGACGTAGCCGTGCCGCAGGTAGGCGGCGAGCGCCGCGCGGTCGACCTCGCGGCGAAGCGCCGGATGCGCCCGCAGCGCCTTCAGCTCGGAGCCGAAGAGGAACGTCTCGCCGGCCCAGCCGTAGTACAGCGGCTTCTTGCCGAGGCGGTCGCGGGCGAGGCTGAGCTCGCGCGTCTCGCCGTCCCAGAGGGCGAACGCGAACATGCCGTTGACCCGCGCCAGCGCGCTCGCGCAGGCCCCACTCGACGATCGCCGCGAGCAGCACCTCGGTGTCCGATTCGCCGCGGAAGGCGTGGCCGCGGCCGCGCAGCTCGGCGCGGATCTGGCGGTGGTTGTAGATCTCGCCGTTGAAGGCGATGGCGTAGCGCCCCTCGGCGGACAGCATCGGCTGGTGGCCCTCGGCCGAGAGGTCGATGATCGCCAGCCGCCGGAAGCCGAGCGCGATCCCGGCCTCGGCGTGCACCCACACGCCGTCGTCGTCGGGACCGCGGTGGCGCAGGGTGTCCGCCATCCGCTGCGCGACGGCCGCCATGGCGTCCGCATGCCGATCCGCCGAGGTCTCGAGGAATCCGGTGATGCCGCACATGCGAGAAGCGAGTCCTCTCCGCTACTTCACTCAACTATTTTTTCTGCTACTGTTCTGGCGGTGAAGGCCCTCATCACCGGAGCCGCCGGCTTCATCGGATCGCACCTCACCGAGGCCTGCCTGCAGCGCGGCTGGGACGTCGTCGCGATCGACGCGATGACGACCTACTACTCGCCGACGATGAAGGTCGCCAACGCGCGGCACTTCCGCGACCACCCGCGCTGCACGTTCCTGGAGGCCGACCTGCTCGAGGTCGATCTCCCCGACCTGCTGGCCGACACGGACGTCGTCTTCCACCTGGCCGCACAGGCCGGGGTCCGCGCGAGCTGGGGCCTGAGCTTCGACGTCTACACGAAGCTCAACGTGACGCTCCTGCAGCGGCTGCTGGAGACCGCCCGCGACTCGCCACTGAAGCTGTTCGTGTTCGCGTCCTCGTCGTCGGTCTACGGCGATGCCGAGACGCTTCCCACAAGCGAGGACCAGGTCCTGCGCCCGCTGTCGCCCTACGGCGCGACGAAGGCGCTCGGCGAGCACCTGCTGCACCTGTACTTCCGCAGCTACGGGGTCCCGACCGTCGCGCTGCGCTACTTCAGTGTGTACGGGCCGCGCCAGCGCCCCGACATGGCCTTTCACCGGATCATCGAGTGCGCGCTGTCGGGCGACGAGTTCAGCCTCTTCGGGGACGGGCGCCAGACGCGCGACTTCACGTACGTCGCCGACGTCGTCGCCGCCACACTGGCGGCCGCCGAGCGCGGCGAGCCGGGCGCGATCTACAACATCGGCGGCGGCTCGCGGATCTCGATGCGCGAGGTCCTGGAGATCATCCGCGAGGAGATGGGGGAGCTGAAGGTCGCCGAGGAGGGCGGGCAGCTCGGCGACGCGCGCGACACCGCGGCCGACATCTCGCGGGCGGCGAAGGCGCTTGGATACGCGCCCTCGTGGGACGTGCCGCGCGGCATCCGCGAGCAGGCGGCGTGGCACCGCTCGCTGCGCATGGCCGCGCCCGCGAGGCAAGCGCTGAGGGCGCACGGCACGCGAACCCGACGCTCTCGAACAGCGCGTCCCACTGCTGCAGCAGGCGGCTCTCGGCATGCTCGCTCTCCACGTACGCGTGGCCGCGGCGCGCCGCCTCCTCGCGCGCGTCGCGATCGCCGATGTAGCGCTCGAGCATCTGCTCCCACGCCCCGTCGTCGGCACAGGCCATGTCCACCCCCGCAGCCGCCATCGCGCGCTCGTAGGCCGGTGTCGCGCTCGTGACCACCGGCATCCCCATCCGCCAGAACAACAGCAGCCGGTTCTCGGGCTTGCCGGCGAACATCGGATCGTCCAGGACGCGGGGATGACGGCGAGGTCGCAACGACGCCAGCTCGTGCGCGGCTCGGACACATAGCGGGACGCGAGCTGCTCGTGCCCCGGCCGCGGCCGGCGTAGCGGCGAAACGCAAGGTCGGTAACGAAGTGGACCTCGAGCGGGTGGCGGCGGCCGACGCGCTCGAGCGCCGGACCGATCGCCTTGAAGGCCGGCAGCGTGGCCGGGAGGCCCTCCCACACGAGCCGGAACGGGCGGTGGGTCTCGTAGTCGGTCTTGCGCTGCGCGACCTCGGGACCGTGGTGGTCGAGGATCACGTGGACGTTGTCGCAGTAGGCGGAGATCGTCCGCTGCTGCTCGGGCGTGCTGCAGACGACGGCGTCGGCGCGCGCACACATCTGCTCGATCGCCCGGCGGTAGTTCAGGGCCAGGGGGCCGTCTCGCCGCTGAGGCGCTTGGCCAGCCCGCGCCCGGCGCTCTTGAGGTCACGGCGCGGCAGCGCCAGGTAGCGAGTCGACGAGGTCGTAGACGATCGTGACCGAGGGATCGGCCTGCACCCAACGCGTGATGTCGGCGGTGCTCGTGACGACCGCGAGGTCCGGCTGCGACGACGGTTCGGCCAGAACCTCGAAAGTGGCGAGCTCCCGCGCACGAGACGGCCGCGGCGTAGAAGGCAAAGCGCCGCCAGGTGCGCCGGGGACAGTCGAGCGTCGTGCTGTACGGCGCGTAGCCGATCCGGGCGCGCGGCGGCGATCGTGATAGCGGATCGGCCTCGCGCCTAGCCGGCGATGCCGCGGGCGCGGGCTGGACGCGGAAAGCCGCGCGACGGCACGACGCTGCACGAGCCGCTGCACCCCCATGGCCGCCAGCAGGGCCACGACCCAGACGAACTCCCCACGGTGCCGGTACGCCGTCCCGACGTTGCCTTCCGTCACCCCGTACATGAGCGCGGTCGCGCTGCCCGCCAGCAGCGGGAACGCCATGTAGCGCAGGCGCCCGCGCAGCGTGGTCATCCCGATGATCGCCAGCGCCAGCAGCGCGTACCAGAGCAGCGCCTCGATCCCGGCGAGCCGGATCCCCGCCGCCCGGTCGGGGGCCGCCGCCTCCCACGGGAACGGTCGCAGGGCGATCACGGTGAGGCCCTTGGGCGCGTAGTGCAGGACGCTCTCGTCGGGCGCCCGCTCGGACTCTTCGGCCGGCACGCGGGCGACGCCGGCACAGCCTGCTCGGCGGCGGTCGGTTCGGCCGTCGGCACCCTGGATTACGACCGCGGTGTTGGCGCCGATCGCGTTGTTCGCCCGGCGCTCGGACAGCGAGCCCGGGTGGCTCACGAACGTGACCCCCGCGGCGCCGAGGCCGAATGCCAGTGGGACGAACAGGAGGATCGCCGCCGCGCCCGCGACGCGGACGACGCGCCCGCGCGCCGGACCCAGCACCGAGGCGAGCAGCAACGCCACGAGCGCGATCTCGAGCGTGTGGAAGCGCAGGAACCCGAGTCCGACGAGCGCCGCCACGGCGGCGAGCCCGCACGCGGCGAGCCGCCAGCCGCGCGCGCGCTGCGCCGCGACGACGAGCACCGCCAGCGCGACGAGCAACGTCCACACGAGCGCGTCCTTCATGACGATCGAGGACCAGAGGATCTGCGACGGCAGCAGCGCCACGAACGCGCCGGCGAGCAGCGCGCCCGGCCGGCTGAGGAACGCGAGCGCGAGCTTCGTCGTCAACACGGCCGTGGCGGTCCCGAAGGCCACGACGTAGAGCTGAGCGAGGAACGCGACGTTGCCGAACGCCTTGAAGATCTGCGCCAACGGGCCACAGCAGCGTGCCGGTCGCCTCGTACAGCTGCGGCTCGTAGAACGTCCACGTCTCGGTCCGGTGGTCGGCGATCTGTCCCGCCAGCCGTAGATACTGCACGTCGTCGGGGAAGAGCGTGCCGCCAGACATGATCGCAACGGCTGCGGCGAGGGCGAGCCGCACGGCGAACGCCAGCAGCGCGACTGCGACGAGCGGGATGCTCGAGGGCCCATTCGCGCGTCCGGCGAATGGGCCGCGGATCCGACGAGGACCGGGCGGACGCTCGCCGTGAGCTGGCGCCGCCCGCTCGATCACTTGGCCGGCCACACCCCCAGGGTAGGCAATCGCGAGGCGGCGGGGCACGGCCGGGGCGAGAGCGGCCGCCGCTAGCATCGCCGCTGCATGGATCGCCCCGAGGCCCGCGCCGCGCGACCGCTGCTCGTCCTGCGGGTCATCGCCCGCATGAACATGGGTGGGCCGGCCCACCACGTGTCGATTCTCAGCAGCGGTCTCCCGGCCGACCGCTACCGGACCCTCCTCGTCACGGGGCAGGTCGGCGCGGGCGAGCAGGAGCTGCCGACCGACGCCGAGCCGCTGCGGCTCGATCACCTCGCTCCCGAGCTGCGGCCGTGGCCTGACGCCGTGACGCTGTGGCAGCTCGTACGGCTCATGCGCCGTCACCGGCCGGACATCGTGCACACGCACACGGCCAAGGCGGGGCTCGTCGGCCGGCTCGCCGCTCGCGTCGCGCTCGGCCCTCGGCCGATCGTCGTCCACACCTACCACGGCCATGTGCTCGAGGGCTACTTCGGTCGCGGCCGCACGCAGCTGTACCGCACGCTGGAGCGGGCGATGGCGCGGCTCAGTGACACCCTCGTAGGCGTCAGCGAGGCGACGGTCGCCGACCTCGTCAGGCTCCGCGTTGCGCCCGCCGGAAAGTTCCGCGTCGTCCCGCTCGGGCTCGAGCTCGATCGCCTCACGCAGCTGACGCCGGACCTGCGGACCGCCGAGCGCGCCCGCCTCGGCGTGCGCGACGACGACATCGTTGCCGTCTTCATGGGCCGCCTCGTCCCGATCAAGCGCGTCGACGTGCTGCTCGACGCCGTCGCGACCGCCCGCGCACAGGGAGCGCCTGTCGTGCTCGTGGTCGTCGGCGGCGGGGAGTGCGAGGCGGCGTTGCGCGCCCACGCGGCGGCGGCGCAGATCGACGACGCCGTGCGGTTCGTCGGCTACCGCGCCGATGTCGAGCCGCTGCTCGCCGCCAGCGACATCGCCGTCCTCTCGTCGGCGAACGAGGGGACTCCGGTCGCCCTCATCGAGGCCGGGGCGGCGGGGTTGCCGCTCGTGGCGACCGACGTCGGCGGCGTGCGCGACGTCGTCGCCGAGGGGACGGGAACGCTCGTGGCTGCCGGCGATGCAGCCGGCCTCGGCGCTGCCATCGCCGCCCTGGCGGGGGACGCCGAACGTCGCGGTGCGTGTGGCGCGGCAGCGCAGCGCCACGTCCTCGCGCGCTATCGCGCGGCCCGGCTCGTGCACGACGTCGACGAGCTGTATTGCGAGTTGGTTGACGCCCGTCGCAGCGCGCGCCGCCGCCGGGGCTGAGCCCGGCCGGGCATGCTCTTGGCATACTGGCCTGGATGAAACGGAATCCCATGCGTCTGATTCCGCTCGTTGCGACGCTCCTGCTGCTCATGCCGAGCGTCGCTCTTGCGCAGGAGCCCGGCGTGACCTTCGACGACGGTCCGTCATCCAAGGAGTACGCGATCCCGCTCGATTCCGCGCGCGGTCAGACGAAGACGAAGCCGAAGGCGAAGGCCAAGCCCACGCCTGCGCCGGCGGTGACCGTCCCACGGGCGACCACGACGACGACCCCGGCCAAGCCGAAGAGGAAGGCCAAGACCGAGAAGACCGAGACGACCACGACGCCGGCCGTCGCCGCAGTCCCGCCGTCAAGCGGCACGGCCGGGCCTGTGAACGCCGATCGGACCTCGTCGTCGTCGGACGGTCGAGCGCCGGCGTCGTCATCGCCGGCCTCGCCGTGGCCGCGCTTGCGCTCGGAGGCCTCGCCGGGCTCGTCATCCGCCGGCGGCGCACGCCGATCGACGAGTACTGAGCGCGCCCGCGCTCAGGAGGCTGCGCGCCCCGCGCCAGCTGGCCCAGCTCGACGTCGCGCGGGTTGAGCTCGGAGGCCCGGCGGTAGGCGCTGCGGGCGGCGACAGGGCGGCTCTCGCGGTCCTCGAGATCGCCCAGCAGCGCCCAGGTCACGAAGTTCTCCGGCTCGCGGCGGAGCGCGACACGCAGCGCGCGCCGCGCCGCGACCGGCCGCTCGAGCTGCCCGAGCGCGGCCGACCGCAGGTAGTAGGCGTCGATCGCGCCGCCGTCGATGCGCAGCGAGCGGTCGGCGAGCGCGAGCGCGTCGGCGGCGTCGCCGCGGCTGAGGCTTTCCTGCGCCCGCGTGCGGTAGTGCTCTGACAGCGCCTGGCGGCTAAGGCTCAGGAGCCCGCCGAGGACGGCCAGGCCCGCGCACGCCAGCGCGACGCGGCGCATCGGCGTCATTCGCGAGGTCTCGCGCGGCGCGCTCGCCACGGCCGGCGCCGACGACGCGTCGTGGCGCACGAGAACGGCAACGCCGATCAGCGCCATGCCGGTCAGGCCGGGGAGCAGGTGCAGCCAGTCGACGCTCGTCTGCACGAGCCAGGCCGTGAACAAGCCCGCGCCGGCGACGAGCAGGTGGCGGTCGGGCCCGTCAAGGCGGCGGCGCAGCGCACGGCTCAGGCCCCAGGCGACCGCCGCGAGCAAGGCCGCGAGCAGGAGCCCGCCGACGAGGCCGAGCTCGGCGAGCACCTGCAGCTCGATGCTGTGCGGCTGGCGGATCGTCTCGCTCGTGCGCCGCTCCTGGAAGTACGGCAGCGAGTAGCCGCCCGCGCCGAGGCCCGCCAGTGGCCGGTCGCGCCAGCCCTTGAATGCGATCCGCCAGTAGTCATAGCGCGCGCCGGAGCCGCTGACCAGCCGGTTGCGCGTGGCCTGGGCGCTCGCCGGGCCGGCGCCGAGGTCGAGGAAGGCGTGGTACTGCGTCCGGGCGCGGTCGGTGATCCGCGGGGCGTTGGCGAGCGCCGCGACCGACACGACCGCGGCGACGACGGCGAGCGCGATGCCCCACGCCAGGCGCACCTGGCGCATCGAGTCCCAGCGCAGATCCTCTGCGAGCCGCGTCAGCTGCCACCAGATGAGCCCGGAGGCGACCGAGCCGGCGATCAGCATCAGTGCCGCGACGTGCGGCGGCCAGCTGGAGAGGTTGTCGATCGATCCCTGGTCGGAGACGTTCAGCAGCCAGGGGCTGGCGAACGCGACCGGCGCGAGCACGACCACGAGCGCGGCCGCGCGACGCAGGCGCCCCGGCGCGACGACGAACACGACGAGCATCGCCGCCGCGAAGCCGAGCAGCACCCCGCGCGACTGCGAGAGGAACGCGAGACCCGCGCACAGCGTGCCGAGCCCGGCGCCGAGACCGGCGAGCCGCGGCGAGCGGCGCCATTCGGCGAGGCTGAGGAGCGGGAGGAGGGCGAGCAGGTAGACCGCGCCCTGGGCGTTGACGTAGCCCAGCGGCTGGTTCAGGGCCCGCCGGTTGCGAACAGCCCGACACCGTCGCCGACGAGCATCACCCCGATCGTCCACAGGCCGACGGCCACGGTGCCGGCGACCGCGCCCGCGAGCGCCCAGAGCGCACTGCGGGCGTCCGTGACGACGAGCAGCAGGACGCCGAGGATCGCCGCGAGCAGGACCATCCTGTTGGTCGCGACGAACCCGAGCTCCGGCGACGCCGACCACTCGTCGAGATCAGCGACCAGACCGCGAGCGCGGCAAGGCGGCCAGCGCCGCCACGGCGGGGCGTGAGAGCCGCGGCGGCCGGCCGACCGCGAGCGCGAGCACGAGCGCGAGCAGCACGAGCCCCGCGGGCGCCCACAGCGACGAGTTGTAGCCGCCGTCGTAGAACGGCGACAGGCCGAAGACGAGACCGAGCAGCGCCGCGGCGACGGCGCGCTGGCTGACCCGGCGCGGGCGGCGCACCTCGGGCTCGGTGTCGGCGCGCTCGTCGGAGAAGCCGGTGTCGAGAATCTCGATCGCCAGCGCGGCGGCGAGCACATACGCCGCGACGAGGATGACGAGCACGACCGACCCGCCACGGTAGGCGGCCAGCGCGAGCACCGCGAGCAGCGCCTGTGCCGTGCCGAGCGCGACAGCGACCGCGCGCACCGTGGTCAGCCGCCGGCGCGTGCGGTGCGTGAGGTGGTCACGGCCACCGGTCAGCACCGAGAGGCCGCGCCGGCGGCGCGAGATGACGACGAGGCAGGTGTCCAGCAGCGGGATCCCGACGAGCAGCAGGGCCATCGCCAGCGCCTGCCATTCGCGCACGGCGTCGGACGCGCCGATCATCACCAGCGCCGCGACGACGAATCCGATCGGCATGCTGCCGCCGTCGCCGAGGAAGATGCGCGGCGGCGAGGAGAGGTTATAGGGCAGGAAGCCCAGGCAGGAGCCGCACAGCGCCCCGCCGCTCACGGCGAGCCAGGTGTCGCCGAGCACGACGCCGAGGATCGCCACCGCGCCCGAGACGACGCAGGCCATCGTGCCGGCCGCGCCGTCCATGTTGTCGAAGAGGTTGAAGGCGTTGACGACCCCGGCGATCCACAGCGCCGTGACCACGAGATCGACGCCGCCGCCGAAGCCGAGGTCCCAGCCCAGGCCGAAGGCCCACAGCCCGCCGGCGACGGGGAACTCGATGCCCAGGCGCAGAAACGGCGAGAGGTTCACGCGGTCGTCGGTCGTCCCGACGACCCAGAGCAGCAGCGCGCCGCCGACGACGGGCCCGGTACGATCGACATGCCCGGCGACGAGCAGCGCCGCAAGGACAAAGGCGGCGATTACGGCCGAGCCGCCGAGGTACGGGGTCGGCTTCGCGTGGCCCTTGTAGCCGACCGGCTTGTCGAGGAAATGCAGGCGCACAGCCGCTCGCATGGCGACCGGCGTTGCGGCGTACGCGAGGACCGTCGCGGTCAGCAGCCCGAGGAGGAGCTGGAGCCCAAGCGCCACGTCAGCACCAACGTCCGAGAGCCCGCCGGGATGCGCCCATCACGCGCCCGCGCGCGATCGCGGCGGCGCACCAGAAGGGCTCGCCTTCGGAGAAGCGGACATCCTCGAAACCGCGCCCGCGCAGCATGCCGGCGATCTCGTCGCGCGTAAAGCGCTGCTCCAGCCGCGTCCCGAAACGGTCGTAGGCGTCGGTGCGCATCGTGTAGAGCGAGCGGTCGGCGTAGTAGGCGAGCGGAAAGGCATCGGCTCGCAAGCCGGCGCGGCGCGCGAGCGCTGCCGTCCGCGCGAGCGGGAGGTAGACAGGTCACCGCAACGAAACTCGTCACCCCGAGCTTTGCCCGATGTGGCGCCCGCGAGAGCCGCCGACGCAGAACGTCGCTGGCGCGCCACAGCGCGCGGTACCAGGCCGGGCGATTGTCGAACGCGTAGTAGAGGTAGACGAGCAGCGGCGCTCCAGGGCGCAGCAGGCGCGCGCAGACGCGCAGCCCGGCCTCGGTATCGGGGACATGGTGCAGCACGCCGAGCGAATAGCCGAAATCCATGCTCGCCGGCGGCAGTTCCAGCTCATCGACGCTCGCCTGGATGAACGTGCAGTTGAGTGCGCCGGCGAGGTTGCGTTGCGCGACAGCGAGTGCGTCGGCGCTCGCATCGATGCAGTGCAGTGTGCCGACGCGCGGCGCGACTCGGCGCGCCCAGCGTCCGCTGCCGCACCCGAGGTCGAAACCGACAGCATCGGTCCCTAGGCGCTCCCAGGGGAAGACGCTGAAGTATTGCTCGAATAGCGCGTCGAGCTCGGCGTCCGTCGCAGACCCGTCTGATCGAACGTGCTCCATTCATCGCCGAATCCGACGACTGTCGCCTCGTCGACGTTTCGTGGCGCGTTCACGACGGCAGAAGCCTAGGGGACGGTTGCTGCCGATGAGTCCGCCCGCTCGCCCCGCCGGGTGCCACCGGTCGCTGGAGACTAGATTTGCGGGCGATGCACCTCCTCGACACGCGCCTTGACGGGCCGCTTCTGCTCGAGCCGACGATCCACGGCGACGATCGCGGGTTCTTCCTGGAGAGCTACCGCGCGAACGTCTGGGCCGAGCACGGCGTGGACGACGCGTTCGTGCAGGACAACCACTCGCGCTCCGGCCGCGGCGTCCTGCGCGGCATGCACTTCTCGGTCGGCGCCGGCCAGGCCAAGCTCGTGCGCTGCGCGCGCGGGCGGATCCTCGACGTCGTCGTCGACCTGCGCCGCGAGTCCCCGACGTGCGGCGAGTGGGAGAGCCACGAGCTCGACGACGCGCGTGCCCGCCAGCTCTACATCCCGGTCGGCTTCGCGCACGGCTTCTGCGTGCTGTCGGAGATCGCCGACGTGACCTACAAGTGCTCGACGTACTACGACGGAGCGATCGAGCGCGGCTTCCACTACGCGGACCCGGAGGTCGGCATCGAGTGGCCGGACGACGTGACGCTGCTCGTGTCCGACCGCGATGCGAATGCGCCAGCCCTGCGCGACCTCGCGGACCAGCTGCCGTTCTAACCGCAACTTCGTGCCCGGTCCGTGTTCGTGAAGTGACGATGGAGCTCCCGATGAACCTGAAACAGAGCAATAGGCGCTTGCGCACATGGCCACTGGCGATCGCGGCCTGCCTGCTCGTCGCCGCGTTCGGCGCGCCGGCCGCCTCCGCGGCGTCCGCGCCCCCGCTGAACAAGGGCTTCTGGGGACCGACGGAGATCGACGGCACGTCGATGTTCCCGACCTACGAGAAGCTCGGCGTGACGATCTACCAGACGTCCCTGTCGTGGAACACGATCGCGCTGACGCGCCCGGCCAACCCCAAGGACCCCAACGATCCCGCCTACCAGTGGCCCGTCGAGATCGATCAGATCATCGCGGAGGCACGCCAGCATCACATGTCGGTGATGCTCATGCTGGTCGGAACGCCACCCTGGGCCAACGGGGGGAAGACCTCGGACTGGGCGCCCGACAAGTCCGCCGACTTCGCCGCCTTCGCACGCGCCGCCACGCGCCGCTATCCGGCCGTCCGTCGCTGGATGATCTGGGGCGAGCCGTCGCGCAGCAACAACTGGAAGCCGACCACCTTCCAGAAGTTCGGCCAGCCGGTGAACGACGAGATCCGGTCGATCGTGGAGCGTTACGCGCGGCTGCTCGACGCCGCCTACGGGCAGCTCAAAGCGCAGCACAAGTCCAATCTCGTCATCGGCGGCAACACGTACATCACGGGCGATATCCGCCCGATCGACTGGGCGCAGTCCATGAAGCTCCCCAACGGCAAGCCGCCGCGGATGGACCTCTACGGCCACAACCCGTTCTCGATCCGAGAGCCGAACCTGCGCAACGCCGCGACCCCCCAGGGGCAGGTCGACTTCTCCGATCTCGGCCGCTTCGACAAGATCATCCAGAAGTCGCTCGGGCGCCCCCGCCACAAGCACATCCGCCTCTACCTCTCGGAGTTCGCGATCCCGACGGAGGCGCCCGACCTCGAGCTGAACTTCTACGTCACGCTGAAGACGCAGGCGAAGTGGATCACGAGCGCCTTCAAGGTCGCGCGCGAGGTCGGCGTCGACACGCTGGGCTGGATCCGGTTGCGCGACGACCTTCCGACGCCGGCTGTCGAGGCCCAGGGCGGCCTGACGAAATACGACCTCAAGCCAAAGCCCGGCTTCTACGCGTTCATGCGCGGCGCGCTCCCGCCCGCGCAGCGCGCAAAGGAGCGCAAGGCCGCGCGCTCGGCCGAGGTCAAGCGCGAGCGCCAGCCCTAGAGCGCCGACGTGCGCGTCGCCCGGGCGCTGCCGCTCGGGCCGCTGACCTCGACCCGCGCGCGGACGGAGCACCCAAACCAGCGCACGTGCTCGTGGACGAGGTCGATCTCGATCTCGCGCTTGCCCGGCCGCTCCGGGCCGAGCACCTCGAGCGGGACGATCACGCCGGCCCCGGGCTCAAGCGGCGCCGGCAGCGCGGTGCGCAGACCCTCCTCGGTCCGGCCCCGGCCGGTGTGCCAGCGGTAGGCCAGGCGGACCTGCGGCCGCGCGTCCATCCCGCCCGGCCAGGGCGTGGCGCCGTCGTTGCGGACCTCGACGTCGAACGTGCGCGCCTCGCCGCAGACGAGGCGCAGGTCGTCCTCCAGCAGCTCGATCGAGGCGCGATAGTCGCCGTCGGCGAGCGTGCGGCTCTCGTCGCGGGCGGTGATCTCGGCGAGCGTCCGACGCTCGACCTCGGCCTCGGCCTCGGCGCCGCCCGCGGGCGCCGGCGTGCGCTCGTCGAGGAAGTCGGCCACGAGGCCGGCGTCCGCATCCGGCACGTCGAGCAGGCGCAGCTTCCTGCGGCGCTCGGGCAGGTAGTAGACCTCGTTGAGCGAGCGGCCGTCGATGACCATGCCGGGGAGGTCGCGGTCATAGCCCGCGACCTTGCGCTCGCGGGCCGCGATGTCGGTCAGGACGAGGTCGGCGTGGTAGAGCGGCTCGCGCAGGTAGCGCCGCGGGCCGAGCACGCTGACGATGCCGTGGATCAGGGCCGGGAAGCGCAGCAGCGCCGGGTCGTTGCGCAGCAGCCGCGGGAGGTAGTCCGGGCGCCACGGCCACTCGGCGAGGTAGCGCTCGCGGTCGGGGTACAGCCAGCGCCGGCGCACCCAGCCGTGGGTCACGTCGCCGGCGGCGATCGTCTCGGCCACCTCGGCGGCGAAGCCCGCGGACGGGATCTCGTCGTGGTCGAGCTGCAGGATCCAGTCGCCGGCGCATTCGGAGACGAGCCACGCATACAGGCGCGAGAACACGCCCGGGAAGGGCACGACGACGACGCGGTCGGCGAGCGTCCGGTAGCCCTCGATCCAGTCCTGCGGCGCACGCTCGTCGACCGCCAGGACGAACTCCGCATCGAGCTCGCGCAGCGGCGCGAACGTCGCCGCCACGCGGGCCGGCGACGTGTTGACGAGCATGCAGACCGAGAGCGCGGGCCGCACGTCGTCGCCCCCTATGCGGCGGCCTTCCACGCGTAGACCGCGTAGTCGCGGTTTGAGTAGACGTCGGTGTTGAAGTCCTTGGACTCGTGCGGGAAGCGGACCTCGCCGGACTCGAAGCCGGCGAGCCGGACGAGCGCCAGCAGGACCTCCGGATAGAGCGGGTGGTGGTGCGTCGCGTCGGTCCAGAACGCCTTCAGCGCGGCGGGGTTGTGGCCGTTGACGGTCTCCATGATCGCCAGGCCGCCGGGCGCGAGCTTGCGCTGGACGAGCCCCAGCAGCTCGGTCAGCTGCTCGGCCCCGAGGTGCTCGACGACCTGCGCGGCGAAGATCGCGGGCACGCTGTCGTCGTCGAGGCCGCGCAGATAGGACGCCGCGTCGGCGAGCTCGACCTCGAGGCCCTTCTCGCGGCAGCGGGCGACCATGCTCTCGTCGAGGTCGGCGCCCTTGGCGCCGATCCCGGCCTCGATCAGCGCATCGAGGAACTCGCCGCGCCCGCAGCCCAGGTCGAGCACCCACTCGCGGCCCGCGAAGGCCTCGACGTAGGCCTGCTGCTGCGCGCGCACCGCCTGCTCGTCGCCGCGGAAGATGTCCTCGAAGCCGCGGTAGGTCGCCTCGTCGCTGGATGCGCCGTCGAAGCGCAGGACGTGCTGGCCGCGCTCGTCGGGCTGTGAGATCGCGGGGTGCGTCGAGGCCGGGCGCGCGCGCAGGCCCTCGAGCACGAGGTCGAGCTCGCGCGCGGTGACGGCGCCGCCGGCGCCGGTCAGCCGCCGGATCAGGCGCCGCGTCTCCATCACGACGTCGTCGACGCGCTCGTCGAGCTCGCGCAGGGCCTGGGTCATGACGCGATTGAGCTCGTCCTGGTGGGCGGTGTAGGGCCGCATCGCCTGCAGCGCCGCCAGCCGCATCCGGCCCTTGGCACCGCCGGTCTCGGTGGCGTTGCGGACGGGGTCCCAGCTCAGCATCCGCTGCGCCGATTCGACGTAGGTGTAGGGCAGCAGCGACTCGTCGCGGCCGTCGTCGCCCGGCGCCGCGCCGGTGACGCGCTTGCGCACGGTGGCGAGGCGCTTGAGGCGCGTGTGGGCGAGCTCGCCGACAGCGTGCAGCGAGAACTGCTCGGCGATGTCGTGGCGGCCCCGCTCGCCGCGGGCGCGCGCAGCCTCCTGGTCGGACCAGACCTCCCGCATCAGCTCGGCGGCGTGATCGAGGTCGGGCTCGGCCCACGTGCCCTGGGCGGGATAGTTCTCGCCCTCGGGGCCGACCTCGGTCTCGGTGTGGCGCACGAGGTAGGAGTTCTCGTGGGTCATGAAGTCGAGGTTCGCCGAGAAGCCCGTGGCGATGACCGGCGTGCCGAGCGCCATCGACTCGCCGAGCGTCAGCCCGAAGCCCTCGGCGCGGTGCAGCGAGACGTAGCAGTCGGCGCGCCGCATGAGGGCGGCCATGTCCTGGCCGCTGAGGAACTCGTCGACGAGGCGGATGTCGGGCCGGTCGCCGATCGCCTCCTGCAGCCGCGCGAGCGCCTCCGGCTTGAAGTCGCCGTTGTGGCTCTTGAGCAGCAGCTGCGGCCCTTCGCCCGGCTCGAACGCCCGCGTGAACGCCTCCACGAGCCCGAGCGGGTTCTTGCGCGCGAGCGTCGAGTAGAAGTCGAAGAGGAACAGGAACGTGAAGCCGTCGGCCAGGTGCAGGGAGCTGAGGTCGCCGCCGGCGGGCGGGGCGACGATCGGCAGCGGGACGCGGACGACCGGCACCGGCGAGACCTGGCTGAGGATCTCCTCGGTGTAGCGCGAGTAGACCCAGATCTCGTCGACGAGCGCGAACGCACGGTCCCAGCTCGGCGGCACGACGTCGACCTCCCAGGCCCAGACGCCGATCGTGTAGCGGTCGCGGAAGAACTCCTCGCCGAGCTCGCTGTGAAAGGCGGGCAGCTCGGGCGCGTTGACGCAGATGAGGTTGAACGGCAGCTCGCCGTCGGCGTGCAGGTCGGTGAAGTCGGTCGTCTTGATCTGCGCGGCGCGGCCGTCGGCGCCGACGACGTCGGGCAGGTTGACCTCGACGGTCGTCGTGCGCACCGGGACGCCGGCCGCGTTCAGCGCCTGCACATACAGGCGCGCGGCCTGGCCGAGCCCGAGCCCGCCGCGCAGGTAGCCGACGACGTTGATGCCGAGCGACGCGAGCTGGATCGAGGACCGTGACACGCGCCGATGGTGCCACAGGGGCTCAGCCGCCGCGGCTCCTCGACCTCCCGCCGCAGCCGCGCGAGCTCGGCCGCGAGCGCCTGCTGGCCGGCCGCGAGGCCGCGAACGCGCTCGTCGAGCGTCTGCAGCGCGCGCAGCAGCTCCTCGTCGACGAGCCGCTGGTGGACGGTGTACGGGCGCATCGCGCGCAGCGCCGCGTCGCGGACGGCGCCGCGGGCGCCGCGGTCGCCGCCGGGCGCGGCCTGCGGGCCGGTCGCCATCCGCTCGCGCACGCCGCCGAGGTCGAGCGTTGACGGGGTGCCGGCGCCGTCGTGGGGCAGCGTCAGGATGCGCGCGAGGCGGTCGGCCATCGCGCGCCCGGCGACCGCGGGGGCGTGGCGGGCCAGGACGTCGGCGCGGGCGCGCTGGGCGCGCTGTTGCGCGCCGCCGCGGGGTCGGCGTGCGCCTGCGCGCATGAGCGCCGCCGCCTGGTCGAGGTCGGGCTCGGCCCACTCGCCGTGCTCGGGGTAGGGCTCGTTGCCCGGGCCGATCGCGACCGGCTCGTGGTCGACGAGCAGGCTGTTGAAGGCCGTCAGCAGGTCGCGCGTGCCGCCGTAGTCGGTGGCGATCACCGGCGTGCCGAGCAGCATCGCCTCGGCGATCGTGAGGCCGAAGCCCTCCGAGCGGTGCAGCGAGACGTAGCAGTCGAGCTCGCGGATGAGCGCGTTCTTGTCGGCTGCCGGCAGGTGGCTGTCGAGGACCGTGATGCGCGGGTACGCCGCGGCGGCCTCGAGCACCGCGGCGTGCTCGCGCTCGTGGCGCTCGCCGCCCAGCGTCTTGAGCACGAGCGACGGCTGGTCGTCGTCGCCGGTGTCGCCGGGCGCGAACGCGCGGCCGAACGCCTCGATCAGCCCGAGTGGGTTCTTGCGCGCCGCGACGCTCGCGTAGTCGTAGACGAAGCCGAAGAGGAAGCCCTCGGGCAGCCCGAGCTGCGCGCGGTCGGCGTCGGATGCGACCGGCTCGGGCACCGCCAGCGGCACGTGCACGACCGGGACCGGCGACACCGCGGCGAGCAGGTCGGCGACGAAGCGCGAGCCGACCCAGACCTCGTCGACGAGATCGAACGCGCGCAGCCAGCGCTGCGGCAGCGCGGCGACCTCCCACCACCACATGCCGATGACGTGGCGGCCGTCGAAGACGCTCGGCCCGGCCTCGTCGCGCGCGCCGGTCATGCCGTCGGGGTTGGCGCAGACGATCGTCACCGGATGGACGGCCTCGTCGGCGGCCGCGGCGCCCGTGCGGGGGGCGTCGCGGCTGCTCAGCCCGAGCTGCGCGACGGCGACGCCCGCGGCCCGCAGCGCCTCGCTGACGTGGCGCGCCGCCTCGCCCACGCCGACCGTCGCGTCGAGGTACCCCGCGAGGTTCACGCCGAGCGGCAGGGCGGGCTCGTCCGGGGCGTGCGCCATGGGTGGCGAGGCTACCCTTCAGCCGGTGAGCCGTGCGCCCGCAGACGACGTCGCCGTGTCGGTGGACGGGGTCTCCAAGAGCTTCCGCCTGCCGCGCGAGCAGATCAACACGCTGAAGGAGCGCGTGCTGCATCCGATGCGCCGCCAGCGCCACGACGCGCTGCACGCGCTGCGCGACGTGAGCTTCGAGGTCCGCAGCGGCGAGGTCTTCGGGATCGTCGGGCGCAACGGGTCGGGCAAGAGCACGCTGATGAAGTGCCTGGCCGGCATCTACCAGGCCGACGCCGGCGAGATGTGGCTGCGCGGACGGATGGCGCCCTTCATCGAGCTCGGGGTCGGCTTCAATCCCGACCTCACGGCGCACGACAACGTCCTCATCAACGCGGTCATGCTCGGCCTCACGCCCGACGAGGCGCGGGCGCGCTACTCGTCGATCATGGACTTCGCCGAGCTGCACGAGTTCGCCGAGCTGAAGCTCAAGAACTACTCGTCGGGCATGCAGGTGCGCCTGGCGTTCAGCGTCATGGTCCACGTCGACGCCGACCTGCTGCTGATCGACGAGGTGCTCGCCGTCGGCGACGCCGCCTTCCAGCAGAAGTGCTTCGACGTCCTGCAGCGCTCGCGCGCCGCGGGGCGGACGATCCTGCTCGTCACGCACGACATGTACCAGGTGCAGCGCTTCTGCGATCGCGCGCTGCTGCTCGAGCGCGGCGCGGTGGTCGCGATGGGCGACGCCTCGGACGTCGCCCGCCGCTACACGGCGGTGAACTTCGCGCTGGGCACGAGCGAGCCCGCCGACGCGGCGGCCCTGGCGCCGGGCGAGGACGACGAGGGCGCGCACATCGCCGACGTCTGGATCCAGGACGCTGCCGGCCAGCGCAATGTCGCGCTGCCGCAGGGGGCGCCGTGCGCGCTGTGCATGCGCGTGCGCTACCTGCGCCCGGTCAGCGACCCGATCTACCACCTGTCGCTCGCCGACGCCCAGGGACACGTCGTGTTCGCGCTGACGTCGGAGTGGGACGAGTCGCTGCGCGGCGAGTACGAGGCCGGGGACGTCATCACGACCGGGTGCGAGCTTCGACAACTGGCTGGCGCCGGGGCGCTACGAGCTGACCGCGCAGGTGCTCCAGCGCGGCGGTGGCGGGCACGTCATGGCGAGCGCCGGGGACGCGGTCTCCGTGATCGTCACCGGCGCGCGGGCGGCCGGCGGCGCGGTCGACCTGCCGCACGCGTTCTTCCTGCACGCGCCCGAGCGCGCCGCCACCGCGATCGACTCGGCGGCGGGCGGATGAGCACCGCCGCCGGCGCCGGCGCCCGCCTATCGCGTCCGCGGCCCGTCGGCCGTCGGCGGCGACCCACGGCGCTTCTGGAACCTCGCCCGCACGCTCGCCGCGACCGACTGGAAGGTCCGCTTCTACGGGTCGGCGCTCGGCTACGTCTGGTCGCTGCTGCGCCCGCTGCTGCTGTTCGGGATCGTCTACTTCGTCTTCTCGGAGGTCGTCGACGCGGGCGCCGGCATCGACCACTACGGCGTGATCCTGCTGCTCGCGATGATCCTGTTCTTCTTCTTCTCGGAGGTCACCGCCGGCGGCGTGACCGCGATGGTCGACCGCGAGTCGTTGCTGCGCAAGGTCGGCTTCCCGCGCGCGGTGGTGCCGCTCGCGGTGGCGCTCGTCGCGGCGATGAACCTCGTCCTGAACCTCGTCGTGCTGGCGATCTTCGTCGCAGCATCGGGCGTCGGGCCGCGCTGGACCTGGCTGGCGCTGCCGATCACGTTCGGGCTGATGCTCGTGTTCTCGTTCGGCGTCGCACTGCTGCTCAGCGCGCTCTACGTCCGCTACCGCGACGTGCGGCCGATCTGGGAGGTCGTCCTGCAGGCGCTCTTCTACGCCACGCCGATCCTCTACCCGATCCAGGCCGTCATCGGCAAGTCGCAGACGGTCGCGACGATCGCGCTGTGCAACCCGGTCGCCGCGCTGATCCAGGAGTCGCGCCACCTGCTCGTCGGCGGGATGTCGCTCAGCGAGGCGATGGGCTCCGGCGCGCTCGTGCTCGTACCGCTGGCGATCCTGGTGGCGGTGACGTGGCTGGGGCTGGCGGTCTTCGACCGCATGGCGCCGCGGGCGGCGGAGGAGCTCTGAGGTCGGTCGTCAGCCGCGGCTGACGACCTCCAGCCAGTCGGCGCGCACGCCGACGAGCTCGCGCCAGCGGTCGGGATCGATCGTCCGCACGGCGAAGCGGTCGTTGATGACCGGGTCGAAGTACCAGCGGGCCGAGGTGGCGCAGGCTCGACCGGTAGCCGCCGCTGCCGGGCCGCAGGTCGGCTCCGCCCTGGCGGATGAAGATCTCGTGGCGCCCGCGGGTGATCGTGACGGTGCCCAGAGGACGCGTAGGCGCCGGGGTTGTTGAGGCCGTCCGGCACGTATGCCGGAGAAGCGGCGTCGAGTCCAGCCCGATTGCCATCCTGCGCGCGAACGAGCCCTCCACCCAGACGCGGTAACGGCCGCTGCGCGCGATCCGGAACGGCGCGCGGATGTTCGGAGGCGCCGTTCGTCACGAGCGGCCTCGGGGAGAGTTGCCGAAGCCCGTCCAGCGGACCGGTCGCTGGAGGTCGCGGATCGCGAGGAATACCAACGGTGCGGGCGCGCGGCGCGAAGGCGATCCGCCCGCCGACAGTGCGCGCGCGGACGGCCCAGCGGCGCGCGACCGGCGCGCGTGATGCGCGCGGCCTGATGCAGGACGTCGGGTCCAAGCGGGAGATGGTGCGAGCACGCGCGGCGCGGCAGTCCGGCGCCAGACGTCGTAGTAGGTGCCGCGCGACAGCAGCGTGAAGTTCGCCGGGGGGCGGCTCGACCTGCGGGCGAGCGTCGCACGACGATGTACGGCACGGACTCGAGGTAGCGCAACGTCAGGTCGTCGACATCGACCGGCGGTCTTGAGGCTGGGGCGGCGCGTGCGGTCAACGTAGCGCTGGGGTCGTACGGCGCTCGGCGGTAGCCCTAACCTCGCCTCGGGGGCGCTGTCGATCGGGACGTCGCCGAGGAAGTACTTGGCGAACTCGTCGTACTCGCCGAACAGCGCCGGACCGCTGCCCGGCGAGGCTTTTGTTGATCTGCAGTAGCTCCGCGTAGCGTCCTTGCGGCGCCAGCGACACGTCGTGGTAGGCGAGCGCCGCTCGACCACAGGACGCCGCCGAGCAGCGCCGCGGTCAAGACGACACCGAGCACGCGCCGGCGACCGAGTGCCCAATGCGCGCGGCGCCGAGCAACGCGAGCACGAGGAGCGCGCGGCGAGGCGATCATGAGGACCTTGGAGTCCGCGTACGCAGTCCCGCGCTGCAGGAGGTACACGGAGACCGGCACGAACGTCGCCACGAGCAGAAGCGGGCCCCAATGTCGGCGGCGGGCGGCCCACATCAGCCCAGCGAGCGCGCAGGCGCCGGCGAGCCACAGAAGCGACCGCCTGCGGCGTCTAGGCACCTCCGATCACCGCGTAGCGAAAGTCGCCCGTGAGCCAGATTCCCAGCGCCTGCACTGTCTCCAGCGGCCGCGCAAGGTGGCCGAGCACCGCGCCGCCGCCGTCGCCGCTCGGGTCGCCGAGGACGCCGTTGCTACACCTTCAGCGGCCGTGTTCAGCGTGCGCAGCACGGGCAGCGCGAGGAGCGCGAGCAGCGCCGCGCCCGCGGCGAGCGCGACGATCGCAGGACGCGAGGGTGCACGCAGCAGTGGGTAGAGCCCACAGTGCGAGAGACCACGATCGCCGGCACGGCGAGGTAGCCGACCGCGGGCGGGCCGAGGGCCCCGAGCGCCGCGGCTGCCGCGATCGCCAGCACCGGCAGCGCGCGCGGCAGGAAGACGCTCGTACAACGGCCGTCGTCAGCAGCGCGACGAGCGTCACGAGCGCGGCGACGGCGGCTATCTCCTTGATGGATCCGGTGGAGGTAGTTGCCCACGACGAGCGCCGGCTGAGACGCCGCGAACGTCACGACCGCGGCATGCCAGCGGCGCTTGAGCAGTCGGGCGCTCAGCGACCAGATTCCGAGGCTCATGATGATCAGCGAGAAAGGCGAGGAACGGCTGATACAGCCAGGCGAGGTCGATGACGCCGAGCGGCGCGGTCACGCCCAGGGCCGCCTGCGCCGCGACCGGATAGGCCGACTGCGACGTACTTCTCGCCGGCGAGGCGGAACGAGCCCGGCGCGAGCGAGGGCCCAGTCGGGCCCGTGATGTGCGAACAGCTCGAGCGAGCACGAGCTGATGGCCCGTGTCCGGGAGCGCCAGGTAGCCGGCGAAGGTCGGCGCCCCGGACAGCGACGACGGGCGCCCCCAGCACAACCAACAGGGCGGCGACGGTCGCGAGGAGCCACGGGTCGGGCCGCAGCGCAAGGAGCCGAGCGCGGCCGACGCCGAGGCCGACGATCGCGAGCCCGCCGACGACCGGCAGCGCGAGGGTCGCCACGCCGTCGTAGGAGGTGATGAGCCCAACCAGCGCCAGGAGCGTCACGAAGCCGACCGGGACGACGAGCGCCCCCGGCGTCCGCCAGGCGGTCAGCCGCTCGACGAGGAGGGCGAGGCCGAGGCAGGTCGCGCCCAGGGCGAGTGGGTACAGCGCCCATGCCGCCAGCAGGTCCACGAGACCTGCCGCCCTAGGAGTCGCGCCGGCGCAGACCGAGGATCGACAGGAGGAACGATGTGAAGAAGATCTGAAGCCCGATGATGATGAGCGCGGCGCCGTCACCGCCAGACGCTCCTCCGACAGCGCGCCGAACCCGCGGTCGACCCAGATGCCGATGATGATTGCGGCAGCGACGAACCCTGCGAACACGATCGCGCCGCCGAGCATCAGGCCGTGCTCGAGCCGGTAGCGCGCGCGCATGCGGTCGAACCAGGGGTCCTTCTCGTCCATGAAGTACGTGCCGTAGGCGTGCGCGCAGAGCCCGAGCGCGACGATCTGCACGCCGACGACGCACAGCAGCTCGCCGCCGATCAGCGTGTGCAGGTTCCACGGCGCGCCCGAAGATCGACAGCTGTGTCAGCGAGACCGCGGAAATGATCAGCCCGATCACAACAGGACCGCGCCGGGCACGATGAACAGGTGAGTCGGGCTGTGGACGAGCAGGAAGCGCAGGTGGCGCCAGCCGTCACGGAAGCGCGAGAGCTTGGACTCGCCGCCGCGCGGCGCGTAGGGGATCGGGAACTCGCGGATCGCGAGCTTCTCTTTCGAGGCGCGGATGACCATCTCCGACGCGAACTCCATGCCGGTCGCACGCAGGTCGAGCTTCGGCAGGATGTCGCGGCGGAAGCCGCGCATGCCGCAGTGCGCGTCGCGGACGCCGGTGCGGAAGAAGAGGTTGAGAGTCCGCTGAGCAGCGGGTTGCCGATGTAGCGGTGCATCCAGTGCATCGCGCCCGGCTGGATGTTGTCCATCCGGTCGCCCATCACGAGCTGGGCGCCGTCGCGCAACTCCTCGACGAACCGCGGGATGTCAGCGAACGGATAGGTCATGTCGGCGTCGGGCATCACGATGTAATCGCCGCGGGCCGCGCCGAAGCCCGCAAGGTAGGCGGAGCCGTAGCCGCGCCGCGGCTCGTGGACGACGCTCGCGCCGGCGGCGGCGGCGAGTTCGGCGCTGACATCCTCGGAGTCGTTGTCGGCGACGATCACCTCGCCGACGATGCCCGCCTCCTCGAGCGCGGCCGCGAGCGGCGGACGCACTCCTCGATGTTCTCGGCCTCGTTCAGACAGGGGATCACCACCGAGACCTCAACGACGGATGCTGAGGTCCCAGCTCCTGCGAGCCGTGGGGATGTGCTGTGGATCGAGGCCATGAGAGGTGTCCGGGCGAGCGCCGGAAGGGGCCCTCGGAAGCTACAAACGCGTGCGGCGAAGAGTGTTGCGCTCGTGGGGGCAGCCTATCGAGCCGCTGGTCTGAGAGTCTACTCGGCGGTGCGGATCCTGAACGTCAGCGACCGCCCGTTCCGACGGGCGGGAGTGCGCCCGTGAGCCGCCTGTTGGGCGGCCGGTCGTTGCGGTTCGTCGCCGAGAACATCACCGAACCGGAGTTATTTACCGCGCCCTGGCCAACGTGGCTCGCCGCTACCCGCGGCCGCTCAAGGGCTACGTCCGCTACCTCTTCGGCCGCGGCAACTACCCGACGCGGTTTGCCGTCCGCACTCCGAGCGGGGTCGTGCGCCCCACGTTGTGGTCCTACCACGACATGCTCACCGTCAACGAGGTCTTCTGCCGCGAGGACTACCGCGTGCCCGAGCCACCGGCGCTGGTGGTGGACGTCGGCTCGAACATCGGCATCACGGCCCTGTACTTCCTCACGCGCGGGCCCGGCGTGCGCTGCCGCCTGTACGAGCCAGTCCCGCTCAACGTCGAGCGCCTGCGACACAATCTCGAAGGCCTAGAGGGACGCTACGAGGTCGAGCAGGTCGCGGTCGCGGACTTTGAAGGCGAGGCGGAGTTCCGTGCTCGACCCATTCGGGCGCTACGGCGGCCTCAACGTCGACGACCGCCCGACGACGAAGGTACGCTGCCGACACATCGACGGGATCCTCAAGGACGCGCTTGCGCACGCCGACACGATCTCGCTGCTGAAGATGGACGTCGAGGGCTTCGAGGAAAAGCTCGTCCACGGCGCCCGGCCAGACCTGCTGGCCCGTGTCGAGGCGGATCTACGTGGAGGATCCCGGCGGGCACATCCCGCCGCCTGAGGGGTTCGTGACGACCAAGCCCTACGCCGTGGCGAAGATGATCAACGCCGCTCTGGAGCTCTGACCGCTCAGCCGCGGTCCGCGACGATCTCCAGCCAGTCGGCGTTCACGCCGACCAGTCGCCGCCAGTCGGCGGGGTCGAGCAGGCGGACGACGAGGGCCTCGTCGGCGACCGGCGCGAGGAAGATCGCGCCGGCGTGGCGCAGGCTGGAGAGGTAACCGCCGGTGCCCGGCCCGAGCGTCCCGCCACCCTGGCTGATCGCGACGCGGTGGCGCCCGCGCTCCAGCGTCACGGGCCGAACGACACGTAGTCGCCCGGATTGTTGAGCTCGCTCGGGTACGGCCGACGACCGCGCCGTCGAGGCGCAGGGTCATGCGGCGCGCGAACGAGCCCTCGAGCCAGAGGCGATAACGGCCGCCCCGCGCGACGGAGACCGAGCCCTCGGCGCGGCCGGGACCCGTCGGAACCACCGACCGCGGATAGCCACCGAAGCCAAACCAGCTCTCGGGGCGCCGAAGGTCGGCGACGAAGACGCCCGGCAGCGGCGCGCGCGGGACGTACGCGATCCCGCCACCGGCCGGCGTGCCCGCTGCCCCCAGGAGCGCGCCGCCGCCCGCGTGACGCGCGCCGCCGGACGAAAGACGTCGGGGCCGAGCGGCCTGTGGCTGAGGACCCGGGGCGCGCGCGTTCGCCGCCAAAGCTCGTAGTAGCGCCCGCGCCATTCCAGGCGGAAGTTCGCGGGCGGGCGGCTCAGCACGGGGAGCGGCGCAGGACGAGATAGGGGGCGCTCTGGACATAGTCGAGCGTCACGTCGTCCATGTTGAGCGGCGTCTTTACGCTCGGCCGGCGCTTGGGGTCGACAAGCGCGTTGGGGTGGTACGGGCCGTGGCGGTAGAGCGTGACCGCCTCGGGCTGCGTGAGGCCCGGGGGGTCGCGTAGGAAGTACTTGGCGAACTCGTCGTACTCGTCGAGCAGCACGGGGCCCTTGCCGGCGAGCCGCTCGTTGAGCGTCAGCAGCTCCGAGTAGCGATCGTGGGGCGCGAGCGAGACGTCGTGGTAGGCGAGCGCGTTGGACCACAGCAGGCCGGCAACGAGCGCCGTGCTGACGCCGATGCTCGCGATCCGCAGCGGTCCGCGCCAGAGGCTCGCGGCGCCGACCATCGCCAGCAGCGGGACGACCGGCGACAGAATCATCAGCACCTTCGCGTCGGCGTAGGGGCCGCCCCGGGACAGCAGGACGAGCGAGGCGAGCCCGATCGTCGCCGCGAGCATGAGCGGCCCCCAGGCGCGCCGCGCGATCGCCCACCCCAGCCCGAGCACGGCCGCCAGGCCGGAGAGCCACAGCAGCGCGTCGTGGGAGATGAGGTTGTTCGTCGGGCGGTAGCGGTAGTCGCCCGTGAGCCATGGTCCCAGCACCTGCGATAGGTCGAGCGGGTGCGCGAGGTTGCCGATGTCGGTCGTCGTCGACAGCGTGTCCTGCGTCGCGCTGATCGCCGAGCGCAGCGAGCCCAGGACAGGCAGCGCGACGATGACGGCGGCTACCATGCCGAGGCCGAGCCAGATGACGTCCGCACGCTCGCGCCGCCGCACGAGCCGCCGGCCCCACACGCCCGCGACGACCAGCGCCGGCACAGCGAGGTACGGGATCACCGCGGGGCCGAGCGCGCCCAGCCCGGCCGCTGCCGCGGCCGCGACGGGCAGCAGTGAACGCGCCGGCCGGTCCGTGAGCACGGCTGCGGCGAGCACCGCGACGAGCGTGAGCACCATCGCCAGCGCGGCGATCTCCTTGATCGACCCCTGCAGCGCGAAGCCGACGACGAGCGCGGGCTGCGCGGCCGCGAACACGACGAGCGCCGTCTGCCAGCGGTGTCGCATGAGCGGCGCCGCGATCGAGGCGAGCGCCAGACCGCTGACGACGGCGAGGAAGGCGAGGAAGGGCTGGTACAGCCAGGCGAGGTCGAGCACTCCGAGCGGGGCCGTGATCCCGAGCGCGGCCTGCCCGCCGATCGGGTAGCGGCTGGCGATGTAGGCGCTCATCGATGCCTGGAAGGAACCGGGCTGCAGCGCCGCTGCATCGGGTCCGTGGTGGGCGAGCAGTTGCGCGAGCGCGAGCTGATGCGACGTGTCGGGCAACGCGAGGTAGCCGGCGAACGTCGGCGTCCCCGACATGAACACGGGCGCGCCGAAGACGACGAACACGCCGAGGGCGGCGACGACGAGCACGGGGTCGGGGCGCACCGTCCGCAGGCGGGACCGGCCGAGCGCCAGCCCGGCGACGGCGAGCAGGACGAGAACCGGGAGCGCCAGGTGCGCGGTCGACGCGCCGGCGGTCACGAGGCGCGCGTAAGCCAGCAGCGCGGCGCAGCCGGCCGGGATCAGCAGGATGCCCGGCAGCTCCCAGCCCGCGATGCGCGCGATCAACAGCCCTAGCCCGAGGCAGGTCGCAGTCAGCGCGAGCGGGTACAGCACCCATGCCGCGAGCAGGTCCACCGAGACCTACCCGCCGCTCAGCACGGTGCGCTGTGGACGAGACTCATGATCGCGGGCGAGCCTAGCGGGGCGTCGGTCTGAGACCCTGCCCCGGCCATGCGGATCCTGATCGTCTACGACTGCCTGTTCCCCCACACGATCGGCGGCGCCGAGCGCTGGTATCGCAACCTCGCGGAGCGCCTCGCCGTCGAGGGTCACGACGTCACGTACCTCACGTTGCGTCAGTGGGACCGCGGGGCAACGCCTCAAGTCGCGGGGGTCGCGGTCCGAACCGGCGGACCGCGGATGGCGCTCTACACGGGCGCGCGGCGGCGGATCGCGCCGCCGCTCGTCTTCGGCGCGGGCGTCCTGTGGCACCTCCTGCGACACGGGCGCGGCTACGACGTTGTCCATACCGCCTCGTTTCCGTATTTCTCGCTGCTCGCGGCGGGGCTGCTGCGCCGCGCCCAGCGCTACCGGCTCGTCGTCGATTGGCACGAACTGTGGTCGCGCGAGTACTGGCGCGAGTACCTGGGCCCGGTCGGCGGCCGGGTCGGATGGGCGGTGCAACGGCGCGGCGTGCGCCTGCGCCAGCGCGCCTTCTGCTTCGCGCGGCTGACCGCGCGGCGGCTCATCGACGAGGGCGTACGCGGAGAGGTGACCGTGCTGGAGGGCGAGTACGTCGCCCCGCTGGAGCCGATCGCCCTCCGCCCCGCCCAGCCCCTCGTCGTCTTCGCCGGCCGCCACATCCCGGAGAAGCGCGTTCCGGCGCTCGTGCGCGCCTTTGCCGCACTGCGCGAGCGCGCTCCCGAGCTGCGGCTCAAGGTCTACGGCGACGGGCCGCAGCGCGACGAGGTGCTCGCGCTGATCGACGAGCTCGGGCTGGGCGACGTCGCGAGCGCGCCCGGCTTCGTCGATGCCGCGGTGGTCGACGAGGCGCTCTCCGACGCGCTCTGCATGGTCCTGCCGTCGCGCCGCGAGGGCTACGGGATGGTCGTCGTCGAGGCCGCCGCCCGCGGGGTGCCGAGCATCGTCGTCGCCGATCCCGACAACGCCGCGACCGAGCTCGTCGAGGAGGGCGTCAACGGCTTTGTCGCCGCCTCCGCAGAGGCCGAGGACCTCGCCGCCGCGATCCTGCGCGTGCGCGCGGCCGGGCCCCAGCTGCGCGCCAGCACGGCGGAGTGGTTCGCCCGCAACGCCGACCGGCTGTCGCTGACCGCGTCGCTGGACCTCGTCGCCGCGGCCTACGCGGACCCGCGCCGCTCCATCGCGCGGTCGTAGCTGGCGGCCGTCCCGCGCGCGGTCGCCTCCCAGGTGAAGCGCGCCGCCTGCGCGGTGCCGGCGGCGCGCAGCCGGGCAGCGAGCGCGCCGTCGTCGAGCAGGCGCTCGATCGCGGCGGTGATCGCCGGCGTGTCGCGGGGGTCGAACAGCAGCGCGGCGTCGCCGGCGACCTCCGGCAGCGAGCTCGCGTTCGAGCAGGCGACCGGCACGCCGCGGCGCATCGCCTCGAGCACCGGCAGCCCGAAGCCCTCGTGCAGCGAGGGGAACACGAACGCCGCCGCCAGCGCATAGAGGCCCTCGAGCTCCCGCCCCCGACACCCAGTCGAGGAAGCGCACGTCGTCGAGCACGTGCAGCTGCGCGGCGCGCTCGCGCAGCTCGCGTTCGTGGGGCGTCGGGTAGCCGGGGATCACGAGCACGGGGCGCCGCTCAGCGTCGATCGCGGCGAGCGCCTCGATCAGCCGCACGAGGTTCTTGTGCGGCCGCTTGGCGGAGACCGACAGGAGGACGCGGCGGTCGCCGAGCCCATACCGCGACCGCTGCACGTCCTCCGCCTCCGGCGCGGCCGACGGCGTGACGCCGAGGCCGTTGGGCACCACGTCGAGCCGCTCCTCGGGCACGTGCAGATAGCGCCGCACGTCGGCCGCGGTCGCCTGCGAGATCGCGATCACGCGGTGCGCGCGCCGCGCGGCGAGCGGCACGAGCACGCGCATCCCGAGTCCGAGCAGGCCGAAGTGCGCCTCCGGCACGACGCGGTAGTGCAGGTCGTGGACCGTCACCACGCGCCGGAAGCGCCCGCGCGCCGGCGCCGTGCTCGCGAGGCTGTGGACGAGATCGACGCCCGCGCGCCGCGCCAGCCCGGGCAGCAGCTGCTGCTCGCCGCGCACCCACTCGACGCGGTTGCGGGCGTGCACCGGGACCTCGACGACATCGGCGACCTCGTCCCACTCCCCGCCCGCCGCGCGCGCCTCGCGGTTGACGAACGCCGTCAAGCGCAGGTCCGGCCGCGCCGCGGGCAGCGCGCGCAGCAGCTCGCGGGCGTAGACCTCGAGGCCGCCCTGCTCACCGGGGACGAGGAAGACGAGGTTGAGGCCGACGTGCACCCCCGCAGACGCTACTGCCCCGCTGTGACAGGCTCACCCGCGATGAGCAGCGCCTCGATCGACGTCGTGATCCCGGTCCGCGGCGGCTACGACCTCACCGCGAGCTGCCTGCGCCACCTGCGCGAGCAGACGGTCCCCCACCGCGTCGTCGTCGTCGACGACGCCTCGATCGACGACACGCCCGACCGCATCGAGCGCGACTTTCCGGAGGTGCAGGTCCTACGTCAGGCGGAGAACCTCGGCTTCGCGGCGACCTGCAACCGCGGCATCGCGGCGACCACCGGCGACGTCGTCGTGCTGCTCAACAACGACGTCGACGCGGAGCCCAGGTTTCTCAAGGAGCTCGCGGCGCCTTTGAACGAAGACGAGCGCGTCGGCTCGGTCGCCGCGCTGCTCGTGCGCCCCGGCGGACGCACGATCGACTCACTCGGGCTCACGGCCGACCGCACCGCCGCGGGCTTCGCGCGGCTGCAGGGCGCCCCCGTCACCGCCGCGAGGAACCCCGGCCCGCCGCTGCTCGGCCCCAGCGGCGGCGCCGCCGCCTACCGCCGCCACGCGCTGAATCAGACCGGCGCGCTGGACCCGCGGATCTTCATGTACCAGGAGGACCTCGACCTCGCCCTGCGCCTGCGCGCCGCCGGCTGGGGCGCCGCCGCCGCGCCGAATGCCGTCGGCGTGCACCACGGCTCGGCCACCGCGCAGCGGCGCTCGGCCTGGCAGCGGCGCACCGCCGGCTGGTCGCGCGGCTACCTCCTGCGCCGCTACGGGGTCCTGCGCGGGCCCGCCGCGCCGCGGGCGCTGCTGACCGAGCTGATCGTCGTGGCAGGCGACGCCGCGATCAGCCGCGACCTCGCGGCCCTGCAGGGCCGCGTCGCCGGCTGGCGCGCGCGAAGGGCGCCGAGCGCCGGGCGCTGCCGCAGCTCGGCATCGCCCCCGAGCTGGCTTCGCCGAGAGCCTGCGCCTGCGGCGCGCCGACTACGCCGCCGCGGACGCCGAGTAGCCTGCGCCCCCGCATGCACGGCTCCGTCTCCTGCCCGGTCTGCGGCGGCTCGCTGCACCCGCCCGCCCTGCACGCACCCGACCGCCTGCACGGGACGCCCGGCCACTTCGCCGTCGCCCTCTGCGACACGTGCGAGACGGGCGTCACGCTGCCCCCGTTAACCTCGAGCAGCTCGCCGCCGCCTACCCCGAGGGCTACGAGGCCTGCGGCGCCCGGCCGCACCCGGCGATCAGAGCGATCCGGCCGTCATCCAGACCTGGCAGGGCTAGCATGCCCGCAAGAACCCACCGCTGGACCTCGTCGCCGCGCTCCCGCCGGGGCGCGGGATCGACGTCGGCTGCGGCCGCGGCGACATCGCGGCGATGTTCGTCGGGCGCGGCTGGCGAGATGACCGGCGTGGAGCCGTCGGCATCGGCCTGCGCGGCGGCGCGCGAGCGCGGCACGACTGTCGCGAAGGTGTCCTGGCGACGGTCGAGACCGAGTCGGACGCCTACGACGCGGCGATCTTCGACCAGTCGCTCGAGCACACCGGCGATCCCGTCGGCGACCTGCGCCGGATCCACGCCGCCCTGCGCCCCGGCGGCGTCGTCGCGATCGGCGTGCCGAAGTTCGGCTCCTGGCAGGCGCGCCGTTTCCGCGGCGGCTGGTTCACCTCGACCTCCCCCGCCACCGCGTGCACTTCACGGCGCCGGCGCTCAAGCGCGCGCTGCGCGAGGCCGGTTTCGAGGACATCCGCACGACGACCTCGACGAGCCTCGCCGGCCTCCCGGCATCGATCCAGTACCGCATCTTCGGGCGCTGCCTGTTTCCCGAAGGGCTGAAGCTGCGGATCGCCTCGGGCGCGTGCGTCGTCGCGCTCCCGTTCGCCCGTCTGGCTGACGCGATCGGCGGCGGCGACGTGCTCCACGCCAGCGCCCGCAGGCCGCAGGCCTAGACGTGCCGTCGCTATCTTCTCCCACCCCGATGCCCGAGCGCACAACGCAGCCGCGCGGCTACGACGTCAACCTGCGATCCGCGCCGCAACTGCTCGAATACGACGCGATCGTCGAGCGGATCTCCGCCGACGCGCCCGGGCTCGATCCTCGACTGGGGCTGCGGCCACGGCCAGGTCTCGGCGCTGCTGCTCGAGGGCAGGCCTGAACGTCAGCTCGTTCGACTACCGCGGCGACGACTCGCCCGACGACGTCGTCGCGCTGCCGCTGTACCCGCAGGTCCGCGCGTACGTGTCGACGGGACCCGCGCGGGCTGCCCTACGACGACGCGAGCTTCGCGGCCGTCCTGAGCTGCGGCGTGCTCGAGCACGTGCTCGACCCCGACGCCAGCCTCGAGAGATCCGCCGCGTCCTGAAGCCCGGCGGCACGTTCTACGTCTACAAGCTCCCCAACCGCTTCTCGTACCTCGAGAAGATCGCCAAGCGGATCGGCCTCTACTACCACGGCGCCGAGCCGCCGAGCCGCTCTACACACCGGCGACGGCGCGCGCCCTGCTCGAGCGCCATGGCTTCGCGATCGGCGAGCTGCGCCTGGCGAACATGCTGCCGC
>CAVZYU010000008.1:0-55535 GCA_963779625.1 uncultured Actinomycetes bacterium
GTCGTGGTCGGGCGCGACGGCGTCAGCTACGACGCCGGCGACTGGGCGCGCAGCCCAACGTTCAACCAGGCGGCGCAGGAGAACCTGCTCGTCGCCGACAACCGACGAACCGGTCCGCCACCAGCGATCCGACGGGACGCCGGTACCTCGCGTGGCTCGCGTGGGGCCGCGACGCGGTCGCGGGCTGACTCAGGGCCGGGAGCTGGCGGCGGCACGCTCGATCGTGCCAAGCACGACGGCCGCGGTGTGGTCCCACGAGAACGTCGCAGCGCGACGCGGGCCCGCGGCCGCCATGTGAGCGCGGCGATCGGGATCGCGCAGGAGCGCCTCGAGCTCGCCGGCGATCGACGCGACGTCCGACGGGTTGCAGGAGGCGGTGGCGTCGCCACCGACCTCGGGCAGGCTCGAGCGGTCGGACGTCAGCACCGGCGCGCCCGCGGCCATCGCTTCGAGCACTGGCAGCCCGAAGCCCTCGCCGAGCGACGGGTATGCGAACAGCGCGCAGCGGCGGTACAGGAGCGCCAGCTCGGCGTCGGGGACGAAGCCCGTCCGGACCGCGTGGTCGCCGAGCGAGTCCAGCGCGGCGATCGTCTCGTCGCTGCCCCAGCCCAGGCGGCCCGTCACGACGAGCCGGTGGCTCGCTCGCAGATCCTGGGGCAGCCGCGCGTAGGCGGCGACGAGCCGCGGGAGGTTCTTGCGCGGTTCGAGGTCCCGACGGCGAGCACGAAACCGTCCGCCGGTACGCCGGCGGGAAGGCGCGCGCCCGGCTCGTCGAGCGAGGGCGCACCGCCGAGCAGCGCCACGACGGATGTGTCGCGGGCCCGCGGGAAGCGCGTGACGAGGTCATCCCTCGTCGCCTTCGAGATGCAGACGAGCGCCGCCGCGCGCCGCACGGGATACCCGAGCGTGAGCCGCGCGACGAGCCGGGCGCGGCGCTGTGGCATCAGGCTCGGATCGAACGGGACGAGGTCGTAGACGACCGGCACGACGGGAATGCGGGCGAAACACGCGGGCAGGTAGGAGCCCATCGAGAGCAGGACGTCGCACTCGCGGCTTGCGACCATCGACGCGCGGAGGTGCCAGAGAGGCTCGGGCGCGTCGCTGCAGCGCCAGACGAAACGCTCGCCCAGGGGCTCGTCCCAGGGCGTGTGGGCGTAGAGCCGGTAGCGATAGGGGTCGTCGCGCTGCGCGAGCGCGCGCAGAAGCTCGCGCACGACGCGCCCGATGCCGGCACCCTCGCCCGCCGCCGGGCGCGCGTCGATGCCGATCGTAAGCGTCACGTGCGGCGCCGCCAGCGGTCCTGGATCGCCGCCGGAGCGAGGTGGAAGAGCACGTGGCGCAGACTGCGCCCAGGCACTGCGATCGCGCACGCCGCCGCGAGCTTCAGCCGCCGGCGGCGTCCCAGCGGCGCGTAGACCGGCGAGCGCCAGCCGATCTCGGTGAGGACGTGCCCGGCGATGACGAGGTGCGGCAGCTTTGCGTGCAGCGTCGGCAGGTGGCTCTCGCGCACGTTGCGTGCGGTCGACTCGCTGGTGCCGCCGAGCTCGCGGAAGATCAGCGGCTCGTCGACGAGTACGATCGCGCCGACGTAGGCGAGCTCGGCGACGCGCAGCCAGTCGAAGCCGAGCTGGTTGCGCATCGGCGCCAGCTCGGCGAGCCGTGCGCGGGGCGTGATCCCGTAGATCCAGCTGTTGCCGCGGTCGGCGCCGACGACGGCGAAGTAGTCGCGCACGCGCCGCTCGCCGTCGATCGCGAGTAGCGCCGCTGGCCCGCCCGCTGGCACGGCCTCGCCGTCGCGCACGTACGTCACCCGGCCGAGCGCCGACACGGCGGTCGGCTCGCGTCGCAGCGCGCCCAGGGTCGCCTCGATGCAGCGCGGCGCCAGCCAGTCATCGTCGGAGAGCAGCATCACGTGGTCGCCCCGCGCGCAGCGCGGCCGCGGCGTTGAGGTTGGCGACCATGCCGTGGTTGGCGTCCTGGCGGACCGACCGCAGGCGCGGGTCGGAGGCAGCCAGGCGGCGCAGCAGCTCCGGCGTGCCATCGGTTGAAGCGTTGTCGGAGACGACCACCTCGAGATCCGCGTGCGTCTGGCCGAGCGCGGAACGCACCGCACGCTCGAGCGTTGCGGCGCGGTTGTATGTCGGGATGGCGATGCTGACGCTCGGTGGCATCGGTGTCGCAGCGTACGGCGGCGCGCCTACGAGGGCCTGGTATGAGCGATGAGCTCGACGTTCGTCGCGAGGCGGTTGACCGGTGGCACGCGCGCGACCGCCCGGTTCGCCGACCACACGGCCCGCGAGGCGCGCGGGCCCTGGACGAGCGGCATGTCGAGCGTCAGCGGCAGCATGTTCGCCAGGCGCAGCTCGTCGACGACGTAGCCATGGCGCTGCATGATGTGGCGCGCGGTGGCGACGGTGTAGAGCCGGTCGTTGGGCTCGGCGCCGTGGTAGTACATCCCCAGCCTGCGCCCGAACCTACGGGCGATCCATTCGAGGTACGACGTGCGGTTGGGCAGCTTGTAGACGTAGAGCGTGCCGCCGGGGCGCAGGACGCGCGCGACCTCGTCGAGGCTCGCATCGGGATCCACGACATGCTCGAGGACGCCGCAGCTGAGCACTGCGTCGAAGGATCCGTCGTCGTACGGCAGCCCGCGCGGATCGCTGGAGAGGTACGCCCGGACGTGCGGGTAGCGCGGCAGCGCCTGCACGGCATCGGGGCCGTCCTCGCGGTAGTCGAAGGACGTGACGTTCAAACCCGCCTGCTGGAGCATGTGCGACACCTGCCCGAGTCCGCAGCCCCAGTCGAGCACCGAGCCGGGGCGTCGGCGGCGAGACGCTCGACGATCGAGGCGTACTCGAGCATCTGCGGAGCTGATCGGAGGTTGACGTCGATCCCGCGATCCATGCCGTGGCACCGTACCGGGCGCCGTCAGGATCGGCGGCGGCGGCGCGAGTGAGAGACTCGCGGGGGTGCACGTCGGCCTCAACCTCGTCTTCCTCGTCCCCGGTGAGCAGGGAGGCCTGGAGGTCTATGCCCGCGAGCTGCTGCGCGCGCTGCCCGCGGCGCGGCCGGACCTGCGGTTGACGGCGTTCGTCAACCGCGAGGCGCGCGCGGCGGGCGGGGAGTGGGACGAGGTCGCCGACGTCGTCGAGGTCCCGGTGCATGCCCGCAACCGCGTCGAGTGGGTGCGCGGCGAGCAGCAGCTGCTGCCCGGGCTGGCGCGGCGCGCGGGCGTCGATCTCGTCCACAGCCTCGCGAGCACGGCGCCGGTGCGCGGGCGCTTCCGGCGCGTGGTGACGATCCACGACCTGCACTACCGCGTCGTGCCGGAGGCGCATTTCGGCCTGCTCGGGCTCGGGATGCGCGTGCTCGTGCCGCTCGCCGCGCGGCGCGCGCACCGCGTGATCGTCGATTCGCAGGCCACGGCCACCGACGTGCGGCGCTACCTGTCCGTGCCCGATGATCGGCTCGATGTCGTGCCACTCGGAGTCGGCATGACGCCGGCGGGCAATCCCGAGCGGGAGGCCGTCCTGCGCGAGCGTCACGGGTTCGGCGACCGCAGGGTCCTGTTGTCGGTCTCCGCCAAGCGGCCGCACAAGAACCTCGTGCGGCTGATCGAGGCGCTCGCCGCGATCGACGCTGAGCGGCGCCCCGTGCTCGTGATCCCCGGCTACCCGACGCCCCACGAACGCGAGCTGCGCGAGCGCGCCGCGCAGCTGCACGTGCTCGACGACGTGCGCTTCCTCGACTGGGTGTCGGGGGCGCAGCTCGAGGGCCTCTATGCGCTGGCGGCGGCGTTCGTGTTCCCCTCGCTGCACGAGGGCTTCGGGCTGCCGGTGCTCGAGGCGATGCGCCGCGGCGTGCCGGTCGCGTGCTCGAATGCGAGCTCGCTGCCCGAGGTCGCGGGCGACGCCGCGCTGCTGTTCGACCCCCGCGACACGCCGGCGATCACCGCCGCGATCGAGCGCCTGCTCGGCGACGGCACGCTCGCCGCCCGGCTGCGCGCCGCTGGGACCGAGCAGGCGGCGCGCTTCACCTGGGAGGCGACCGCGCGCGGGACGGCGGCCAGCTACGACCGCGCGATGGAGCGGCGCGGGTCCGCGTAGGCCGCGGCGACGAGGTCCAGCGACGCGGTCAGCGACAGCCGGTCGGCGTTGCGGGCGAACCACTCCGCCGTGCTGGCGCGCAGCTGCGGCCCGGCGGCGCGCACGCGCAGGATCGCGGCGGCGAGGTCCTCGGCCTCTGCGGAGGCGGCGACAAAGCCGTTGACGCCCTCCTCGACGAGCTCGGTCGCGGCGTTGTCGGGATCGGCGACGACGATGCTCGGCACCCCGCGGGCGGCCGCCTCGACGACGACCATCCCGTAACCCTCGCGGCGCGACGGCAGGACCATGCAGAGGGCGTCCGAGAGCGCCTCGTCGACCGCCTCGGCATCGACGAAGCCCGGCGCGCTCGCGACCTCGCCCAGCCCGAGCTCGTCGATCAGCGCGAGCACCTCGTCGCGCTGCGGCCCGTCGCCGTAGACCGCGAGCCGCAGCTCGGGAGCGCGCTCGCGCAGTGCGGCAAAGGCGCGAACGAGCGCCGGAACGCGCTTCTCCGGGATGTGGCGGCCGGCGAAGACGACGAGGGGCTGGGCGGGGCGGGGGGCGCGGGCGCCAACAGGCGGCTGCAGCCCGCTGAGCACCTCGACGTCGCCATGCACGCCGGCCGCCCGCAGCCGCACGGCGGTCGACTGGGCGAGCGTGAACGCGCGCTGCGGCACCCGTAGGCACAGCTTCTGGACGGCGAGCCCGACTCGCCCCCCGGCCGCGCCGAGGTACTCGCGCCAGTAGGCCGCCGACCACAGCTCGAACCAGTCGACGACGAGGCCGTAACGGCGCAAGGGGCGCACGACCGCGGCGGCGAGCAGCGAGAAGAACGGAAACGACGCCGTGTGGATGACGTCGTAGCGCCGGCCGCGGCGCAGGAGATGCCAGAGCACGCCGGCGCCGAAGACGAGCGGGGGCGCGATCCGCCGCCGGCCGTCGACGTAGAGCGCCATCCGGGGGCCGGCCGTGCGCACGTAGACGCCGGGCAGATCGGGTCGCGTCTTTCGGTCCCACTGGCGCAGCGTCAGATACGTGACCTCGTGCCCGTCGGCGATCAGACGCTCGGCGAGGTTGCGGTACCAGCGCTCGCCGCCACCGATCGTGTACGGGTACAGGCAGTCGTAGACGATCAGGATCCGCATGCGCCACGGAGGGTCTCAGACGGGCGTGGCGCTAGGCTCTCGCCGCGATCATGACCCTCTTGCACAGCACCTCACACTGAGCCGCGGGTAGGTCTCCGGTGGACCTGCTGGCGGCATGGGTGCTGTTCCCCCTCGTCCTGGGGGCGATCTGCGTGGGCCTCGGGCTGCTCGTGGCGCGCGTGGCCGGCTGGGAGCTGCGCGGCGTATTGCTGCTCCCCGTCGGCTGCGCCGCCCTCCTGGCCTACTCGCGCCTCGTCACGGCCAGCGCGACGACCGCGAAGCTCGCGCTGCCGGCGCTCGTCGTCCTCGCGATCGCGGGCCTCGTGCTCGGCCGCGGTCGCTTGCGAACGATCCGCCCGGACCCGCTGCTCGTGCTCGCCGGCCTCGGCGTGTTCGTCGTCTTCGGGGCGCCCGTCTTCATGTCGGGCACGCCCACGTTCGCGGGCTATCTCGCGCTCCCCGACACGTCGCACCAGCTCGGGCTGGCATGGCTGATGGCGCACCACGGGCCCGACGCGGCGGCGCTCGATCCCGGCTCGCTGCAGACGTCGATGGCCACCTACATCGCCAGCCGCTACCCGATCGGTGCGCAGGCCGCGCTCGGCATCACCGCGCCGCTCGGCGTGCTCGACCTCGCCTGGCTGTACCAGCCGTTCCTGACCTTCCTGGCGGTCGTCACCGGCCTCGCGCTCGCGTCGATCGCGGCGCCGCTCATGCGCCACCGCTGGCAGACGGCGCTCGTCGTCTTCGTGGCCGCGCAACCCGCGATCGTCGTCGGCTTCGCGCTGCAGGGGTCGATCAAGGAGATCGCGACGCTGGCGATGGTCGCGACGCTCGTCGCGGTGCTCGCCGCGGCGGTGCTCGAGGACCGGCCGGCGCGCTCGCTGCTGCCGGTTGCGATCGCGGCCGCGGCGATGCTGGGGACCCTGGGACCGGCGGCGATCCCCTACCTCGCCGTGCCGGGGCTGGTCGTCGCCGGCGTGTACGGGACCCGGCTCGCGCGACGGCGCGAGCGCGAGGACATGCTCTGGCTCGGCTTGGGGGCGGCGGCCGCGATCGTCGTGGCGCTGCCGGTCCTGGGATCGCTGAAGACCGCGATCACCGTCACGCAGGACACCCTGTCGACGACCACCGACATCGGCAACCTCGCGCACCCACTGGACCTCGTCCAGGTGCTCGGGCCATGGCTGACCGGCGACTACCGCTACCGGCCGACGAACAACCTCCTGTCACACGACGCGCTGCTGTGGCTCTTCGGCGCGGCGGCGGCGCTCGGCCTGCTCTGGGCGGTTGCGCGGCGGGCGTGGGGGCCGCTCATGCTCGCGGCCACGATCGGCCTCGCGTCGCTCTTCCTGCTCGACCGCGGCGGGCCCTACGCCGACGCCAAGGTGCTCATGCTCCTGTCGCCGGTGGTGCCGCTGCTGGCGATGATCGGGGCGGCGAGCCTCCGGCGCGGGCCCCTGAGGGTCGCGAGCATCGGCGTGAGCGCGGCGCTCGTCGCCGGTCTGCTGTGGTCCAACGCGCTCGCCTACCACGACGTCTCGGTCGCCCCGTACGACCGCTACTCCGAGCTGCTGACGCTCAACGACCGGCTCGCCGGCAAGGGGCCCGTGATCCTCGACGAGTACGACGAGTTCGCAAAGTACTTCCTGCGCGACCCGCCGGGGTTCACGCAGCCCGAGCAGCCCACGGGGTATCGCCACGGTCCGTACCACCCCAACGCGCTCGTCGATCCCAAACGCCGGCCGAGCGTCAAGACGCCGATCAACATGGACGACGTCACGCTCGAGTACGCCGAGAGCGCGGCGTACCTGATCCTGCGCCGCTCGCCGACCCTGAGCCGCCCGCCGGCGAACTTCCGCATGGACTGGCGCGGGCGCTACTACGAGCTGTGGCGGCGCACGAGCCGGCCGCGGGTCCTCAGTCACAAGCCGCTGGGGCCGGACGTGTTCCATCCCGCCGCGCGCGTGACGCGCGCGGTCGCCCGCTCCTGGGCGCAGCGGGCGCGGGAGGCGCGCGGTCAGATCGCGTACGTCCCGCGCGCGCCCCTGCGGGGCGTCTACACGGCGGATCTGAAGCGCCCCGAGAGCTGGGTGCTGTTCGGCGGCTACCCGCGGTCGGTGGTTCCGGCGGGCCCCGGCAGCGCCGAGGGCTCGGTCTCGGTTGCGCGGGGCGGCCGCTATCGCCTCTGGCTGGAGGGCTCGTTCGCGCGCCACATGACGCTGCGCATCGACGGCGCTGTCGTCGGCCGTACCCGCAGCGAGCTCAACAATCCGGGCGAGTACGCGTCGTTCGGCCCGCTGACGCTCGAGCGCGGGCGCCATCGCCTGGAGATCAGCCAGGGCGGCGGGACGCTGGGGCCCGGCACCGGCGGCTACATCTCGAGCCTGCGCCACGCGGGGGCGATCTTCCTCGCACCGGTCGCCGACGAGGCGCTTGTCGTCCGCCTGCTCGACGCCGGCCGACTGGCCGCGGCTCGTCGGCGTGAACGCCGACTGGCTGGAGATCGTCGCCGACCGCTGACGGTCAGATGCTCCGCTAGGCTGGCCCTGCGAGCGCAACACTGTTCGCGCGCGTGCGTTTGTAGTTTCTGAGGGCTCGCCTGCGCGCGCCGCTCGCACACGATCATGGCCTCGACACACAGCACACCAACCGCGCTCCCAGAAGCCGGGACCCCCGCATCTCTGGTGGAGGTCTCGGTGGTGATCCCGTGCCTCAACGAGGCCGAGAACATCGAGGAGTGCGTCCGCCGCTCGCGTGCCGCGATGGACGAGGCGGGGATCGTCGGCGAGGTCGTCGTCGCCGACAACGACTCCGATGACGGCAGCGCCGAGCTCGCCGCCGCCGCCGGGGCGCGTGTCGTGCACGAGCCGCGCCGCGGCTACGGCTCGGCCTACCTCGCCGGCTTCGGCGCCGCCCGCGGCGAGTACATCGTGATGCTCGACGCCGACATGACCTATCCGTTCGCCGACATCCCGCGGTTCGTCGAGGAGCTGCGCGACGGCGCCCAGCTCGTCATGGGCGACCGGATGGACAACATCCAGCCGGGCGCGATGCACTGGATGCATCGCTACATCGGCAATCCGCTGCTCAGCGGAACGCTCAACCTCTTCTTCCGCACCGGCGTGCGCGACGCGCACTGCGGGATGCGCGGATTCCGGCGCGACATCCTGCCGACGCTCGACCTGCGTGCGACCGGCATGGAGTTCGCGTCGGAGATGGTGATCCGCGCCTCGAAGGAGAAGCTCGCGATCCGCGAGTTCCCGATCTCCTACGCGCCGCGCGGCGGCGAGTCCAAGCTCTCGCGCTTTCGCGACGGCTGGCGCCACCTGCGCTTCCTGCTCGTCCACAGCCCGACGCACCTCTTCATCGTGCCCGGCGCGGCGCTGCTTGCGATCGGCCTCGTCATCTCGATCATCTCGCTCACCCAGCTGGCGATCTTCGGCCGCGCCTGGAACCTGCACACGCTGATCGGCGGCGAGCTGCTGTGCGTCGTCGGTGTGCAGATCGTTGCGCTGGGGCTCTGTGCGCACGCCTACGGGACGTACTTCATGGCCGAGAAGGACCCCTGGTTCGATCGGATGCGCGCGCGCTACCGGCTCGAGCACGGCCTGATGCTCGGCGGCGCGATCATGCTCGCCGGCTTCGTCGCCGCCGCGACCATCATCGGCATCTGGATCAACCGCGGCTTCGGCGCGCTGTCGGAGGAGCGCCTGGCGGCGACGGCGGCGGCGCTCATCATCATCGGCCTGCAGATCTTCTTCTCGTCGTTCCTCCTGTCGATCCTCGGCTTGCGCCGGCGCGACTCCTAAAGCTCCTCCGCCGCCCGCGGCGCCATCCGGTCGAAGACCGCCAGCCCCAGCCACGTCACCGCCACCAGGATCGCCAGCGGCACGAGCACGAGCGCGCCGGAGCCCATCGCCTCGCTGAGCGACATCCCGCCGACGAGCAGGTGGCGCGACTCCTGGATCAGCGCGGCGACCGGGTTGCACAGCGCGATCGTCGCGACCGTCTGCGACTTGCCGATGACGGCCTGGATCGGGTAGAGGATCGGCGTGGCGTAGAAGAGCGCCTGCAGGACGACCTCCCAGATCGGCCGCACGTCGCGGTAGCGGACGTAGAGCGCGCTGAGCAGCAGTGCGACGCCGAACGAGAACACGAGCATCAGCCCGAACGTGATCGGCAGCGCCAGCCAGGTCCAGCGCGGCCCGACGCCCGATGCTGCGACGAAGATCGCCAGCACGACGAGGTTCAGGACGAGGTTCATCGCCGCCACGAGCGCCACCGCGAGCGGCACCACCGCGCGCGGGAAGCCGACCTTGCGCAGCAACGACTCGCGGTCGACCATCGCGGTCACGCCGCCGGCGGTGACCTCCGAGAAGAAGAAGAACAGGATCATCGCGAGCAGCAGGATCACGCCGTAGTGGTCGATGCCGGCGCCCGCGTCGACGACCTCCGAGAAGACGAAGTAGACGATCCCGAACAGCAGCAGCGGGCGCAGCAGCGACCAGACGTAGCCGAGCGCCGACCCGTAGAAGCGGACCTTCCAGTCGGTCGCGGCGAGCGTGCGGGCGAGGTTCCAGAAGCGCCGTGGGTCGCCGCCGACGGCCGACGGGCCGCGGACGCGATAGGCGGGCGCGGGCGCGGTGCTCATCCGGGCGCTCCGTCGACCGCCGCGCCGGCGCGCTCCGGCGCGTCGAGGAAGAACGCGTGCGGCAGGTCGACCACGCCGCCGGCGGCGCTCTCGCCGGTGACCACGATCGAGGCCGCGTTCTCGGCCCGGGCCATCACGCGCCCGCCGCCGCCGCGGTAGATCACCTGCGCGGTGAGCTCGTAGCGGCCCGGCGCAAGCCAGTTGTCGAAGCTCGCGCCCGCCGTGACGAGGTCGCCGGGCTCGTAGTCGCCGCTTGCGCCCGCCTCCCATTCGGACGTCACGGCGAAGACGACGCGGTGCTGGGCATCGGCGAGCGACAGCTGGAAGATCGGGTCGCCGACGGCGTGCAGGAACTGCACCCGCATGCACAGCGCGCACGGCGATCCCTGCGCGACGGCCGCGTCGCGCTGCCCCGCTGAATTCTGGATCCAGGCCTCGGCGACGTGGGCGGCGGCGTCGCCCTGGCCTCGCGGCAGCACGGTCTCGCTGCCGCGGGGCCCGTGCGGCGCGAAATTCACCGCGGTGTAGCGGCGGGCGACGTCGGCGGCGTCGCCGAGCGCCACGACCGTGCCGCGCTCGAGCAGCAGCGCGCGGTCGCAGAAGCGCTGCACCTGCGACATGTCGTGGGTGACGAGCAGGATCGTCCTGCCGGCGTCGCGCGAGCGCTGCAGCACGTCGAAGCACTTCTGCTGGAAGGCGGCGTCGCCGACGGCGAGCACCTCGTCGATCAGCAGCAGGTCGGCGTCGACGTGGACCATGACGCTGAACGCCAGGCGCACCTGCATGCCCGACGAGTAGTTCTTGAGCTTCAACTCGGCGAACTCGTGCAGCTCGGCGAAGTCCATGATCGACGAGTAGCGCGCCCGCGCCTCGTCCGGCGTCAGGCCGAGCATGACGGCGTTGATGAGCACGTTGTCGTGCGCCGTGAGGTCGGGGTTGAAGCCGACCCCGAGCTCGATGAAGGGCGCCATCCGGCCCCGCAGCCACATCTCGCCGGCGTCGGCCTGGTAGATGCCGGCCAGGCACTTCATCAGCGTGCTCTTGCCCGACCCGTTGCGCCCGACGATCCCGAAGACCTCGCCGCTGCGGACCTCGAAGCTCACGTCGCGCAGCGCGCGGAGCTCGTCGTGGCGCTGGCGGCGCATCGGATGCAGCACGCGCTCCTTCAGCGTGTTGATCTGCTCGCGCGGCAGGCGGAAGCTCTTGGAGACCCCGTCCACCGACACGGCGACGTCGTCTGCGGGCGCACGGCTCACCGGCTGAAGGGTAGCCTCGCCACCCATGGCGCACGCCCCGGACGAGCCCGCCCTGCCGCTCGGCGTGAACCTCGCGGGGTACCTCGACGCGACGGTCGGCGTGGGCGAGGCGGCGCGCCACGTCAGCGAGGCGCTGCGGGCTGCGGGCGTCGCCGTCGCGCAGCTCGGGCTGAGCAGCCGCGACGCGCCCCGCACGGGCGCCGCGGCCGCCGACGAGGCCGTCCATCCGGTGACGATCGTCTGCGCCAACCCCGATGGCATGACCGGCGCCCGCGACGAGCTCGGGCCGAGCGCCTTCGAGGGCCGCCACGTCATCGGCATGTGGTGGTGGGAGGTCGCCGCGCTGCCGCAGCGCTGGCTGCGCGCGTTCGACCTCGTCGACGAGGTCTGGGTCGGCTCGCGCTTCGTCGCCGATCTGCTCGCCGCGGTCTCGCCGGTCCCGGTCGTCCACGTCCCGCTGGCGGTGCCCGAGCCGGTCGCATCCGACGCCGACCGCGCGCAGCTCGGGCTGCCCGCGGGCTTTCTCTTCGGCTTCGTCTACGACTACTCGAGCGTCGCGGCGCGCAAGAACCCGCTCGGGCTGATCGAGGCGTTCGGTCGCGCGTTCCCGGCCGACGCCGGAGGCGCCCGCGACGACGACCGGCCGTCGCTCGTGCTCAAGACGCTGGGCGGCGAGCGCCACGAGAGCGAGCACGCCGCGGTGCTCGAGGCCGCCGCCGCGTACCCCCGCGTCACGGTCCTCGACAGCCCACCTGCCGGCGGCCGACAAGAACGCGCTGATCCGCGAGCTCGACTGCTACGTCTCGCTGCACCGCTCGGAGGGCTTCGGCCTGACGATCGCCGAGGCGATGCTGCTCGGCACGCCGGTGATCGCCACCGACTACGGCGGCACGCGTGACCTGCTGACCGCCTTCAACAGCCTGCTCGTCGACCACCAGCCGGTCGCGATCGGCCCGGGCAACGAGCCCTACCCCGAGCACGGCGAGTGGGCCGAGCCCGACCTCGACCAGGCGGCGGCGCTCATGCGGGCCGCACACGCCGACCCCGCGGCGGCGCGCAAGCGGGCCCAGCGCGCACGCGCCGACGTCCTGGCCCGCCACGCCCCCGCGGTCGCCGGGCGCGCGATGGCCGACCGCCTCGCGCGCATCCTGACGCTGCCCCACGACGGCGCCGGCACCCCGTCAACGCTCGACCTCGGCGGCGTGCGCGAGCGGATGGCGACCGGCCCGCTGGCCGCGCCCGGCGGCGACCGCGGCGCCCGCGGCGCCGTCCGCGACGCGGCCCTGCGCGCGATGCGCCCCTACACCGTCCACCAGCGGCTCGTCGACGAGGAGCTGCTGCGCGCGCTGCAGACGCTCGACGAGCGCGTCCGCGGCCTTGGGGCCGGCCAGCAGGCGCTCGCGGCCGAGCTCGCGCGGCTGCGGCGGGAGACCGAGGAGCCCGGCGGCTGAGTCCCTGTGGCACCATCGCTGGGTGCCACGCTCCTCCTCCCAGCTCGCGTCGCTCGGCGTCAACGTCGTCGGCTACCTGCGCGGCGGACTCGGCCTCGGGCAGGCCGCGCGCCTGTACGTGCAGGCGCTTCACGATGCGGGCGTGCCCGTGCGCACGACAACCGTCGACGTCAACCTGCCCGACGTCGTCGCCGCCGACGGCCGGCTCGCGGAGATCAAGACGACCGACTTCGCCGACCTGCACGCCGACGGCGAGCTGCCGTTCAACCTCATCTGCGTCAACGCTCCCGAACTGCCGGCCTTCCACGCCGAGCTCGGCGAGGAGTTCTTCCGCGACCGCTACACGATCGGGGTGTGGGCCTGGGAGGTCGACGTCCTTCCGCCGAGCTGGGACCGAGCGTTCGCGCTCGTCGACGAGATCTGGGTCTACTCGCGCTACGTCGAGGAGATCCTCAGCCAGGTCTCGCCGGTTCCGGTCGTGCGCGTGCCGCTGCCGATCGTCGCCCCGCCGCCGGGTGGCGACCTCAGCGCCCTGCACCTGGCCGACGGCTTCACGTTCCTGTTCCTCTTCGACTTCTACTCGACGCTCGCGCGCAAGAACCCGCTCGGGCTCGTGGAGGCGTTCACGCGGGCGTTCGCGCCGGGCGAAGGGCCGCAGCTGCTGCTCAAGAGCCATAACGGCGACTTCAAGCCGGAGGCGCTCGCGCGGCTGCAGGAGGCGATCGGCGACCGCCCCGACATCCGCCTCGTCGACGAGTTCCTCAGCGGCGACGACATGGCCGCCCTCATGCGGCGCGCCGACTGCTACGTCTCGCTGCACCGCGCCGAGGGCTTCGGGCTGACCCTGGGCGAGTCGATGGCGCTCGGCACGCCGGTCATCGCCACGGGCTACTCGGCGAACCTCGACTTCATGACCCACGAGAACTCCTATCTCGTGCGCCACACCGAGACGACGGTCGGCCCCGAGGGCGAGAACTACCCCGCGCAGGGCACGTGGGCCGAGCCCGACCTCGATCACGCCGCCGAACTCATGCGCGAGGTCTGGACCGACCAGGACGCGGCGCGCGCCCGCGGGGAGCAGGGCCGCCAGGACATCGCCGAGCGGTTCTCGCTGGACGCCGTCGGCGAGCTCGCCCACACGCGCCTGAAGCGCCTCGCCACGACGCGGCGGCGCGGTGCTCGCGCACCCGCCGTCTTCGCCGACGAGTCGCTCCCGGCCCAGACCTATGTCGAGTCCGCCCAGCGGATGATGAGCTGGGATCCCGTGCGCAACGCGACCGAGACGGGCGGCGCCAGGGGCCGCATGCGACTTGCCGCCCTACAGGCGATGCGGCCCTACACGGCGCATCAGGACGAGCTCAACCGCGTGCTCACCATGGCGCTGTACGAGCTCGACGAGCGCATGGACGACGTCGTCCTGGAGACTCGGCGGATCGTCCGGAAGCTGACGGGCGCCGTCGCTGCCGGCGAGCTCGACCTCGTGCTCGAGGGCCTGCGGACGCGTCCCGCATCGACGCATCCGGCGATCTCGCAGCCCAACGAGCGTGGACAGCGTGTCCTGCGCTTCGCCGGCGCATCCGGCGACGAGGCGACTTACCGCGGCTTCGAGGACATCTTCCGCGGCGACGAGCGGGCGGTGCGCGAGCAGCAGCGCACCTACGTCGACGCCTTCGACGGTGTCGAGTGGGTGCTCGACCTCGGCTGCGGCCGCGGTGAGTTCCTCGACGCGCTGATCGCCGCTGGCATCGGCGCCAAGGGCGCGGACCTCGACGAGAGCATGGTCGCCCGCTGCCGCGAGAAGGGCCTCGACGTCGAGCTCGCGGACGCGGCGAGCCATCTGCGCGGCCTCGACGACGACAGCGTCCCGGCGATCTTCGCGGCGCAGGTCGTCGAGCATCTCGCGGCCGAGCAGTTGACCGAGCTGCTCGGGCTCGTGCAGCGCAAGCTCGCACCCGGAGGCCTGGCGATCATGGAGACAGTCAACGGCCACAACCCTGCCGCGCTGAAGGCGTTCTGGACCGACACGACGCACCATCACCCGCTGTATCCCGAGGTGCTGCTGGCGCTCTTCCGGCTGGCCGGCTTCGAGTCCGGCGAGGTGCGCTTCCCGCGCGAGACCGGCGACTTCAACTCCGACGTCTACGCCAACCGCGACTACGCGGTGTACGCGTGGAAGGCGACGTGAGCAGGCAACCGCAGCTGTCGGTCTGCTGCTCGGTCAACACGCCGCCGGGGCGGGTCGCAGCGGCGCTCGCGCCGCTCGCGCCACTCGGCGCCGAGATCGTCCTGGCGGTCGACGACCGCGTCGACGACGCCTGGATCGACGGCTATCGCGAGATCGCCGACAGCGTCGTGGTCGTGCCGTTTCCTGGCAACTTCGCGCTCATGTACGCCTGGATGCGCGAGCAGTGCGCCGGCCGCTGGATTCTGCAGCTCGACCTCGACGAGGTGCCGGCCGCCGCGCTCGCCGACGAGGTGGCTGAGACGATCGCGGCCGGCGACGTCACACACGCGTGGGTGCCGCGCCGCTGGCTGCATCCGGACTGCGCGACCTGGCTCGCGCAATGGCCCTGGCGGCCGGACTACGCGCTGCGCCTGCTGCGCAACGACCCCGCGCTCCTGCGGTTTCCCGGGCTGCTGCACTGCACGGTCCGGGTGCTGGGGCCGGCCCGCTACCTGTGCGCGCCGCTCTACCACGCCGACCTCCTGCTCACCGATCTCGCCGGCCGCGAGCGCAAGCACACCGCCTACGAGGACGAGATGCCCGGCTTCGTCATCGACGGCGTCTCGCTCAACGCGGTCTACTACCTGCCCGAAAGGCGCTCGGACCTGGTCCTCGAGCCGGTCCCGGCCGCCGACTCCGCGGCGGTCGCGGCGTTCCTCGATGCGGGCGTCGACGTCTCCCCGCAGCTCCGACGCGGCGCGCCCGCCACCCTCGGGGTGGCGACCCCCGAGGAGATCTGGCGCCTCAGCGAGGGTCGAGCGCTCGGCGACGACGCCTACGACGCGGGCCTCACGCTGCGCGACGACGACCGGCGCCTCGTCAGCGGCGAATGGCGCACGTTCGACATCGAGGTCCACAACCGCGGCAGCGCTCACTGGCCGGGCGGGATGGAGGCACTGCCGCAGATCCGCCTCGCGTACCGCTGGTTGGCAGCCGACGGAGCCGTGCTCGAAGAGGGCGGGCGCACCGCGCTGCCGGCGCCGCTGCCGGCCGGCGCGCGCGCGGTGGTGCCACTTGAGGTGCTGGGGCCATATCCGCCCGGCGCTCACGAGATGGAGATCGATCTCGTTCATGAGGGCGTGCGCTGGTTCGGTTGCGCGATCCGCGCGCGGATCGCTGTCCGGGCGCCGGCGGGCGATGCCCGGGCGACGCGGATCTCAGCCGTCTAACTGCGGCGGCTTCTGCGCCTGCGCCTGTGCCGTCAGGCGGTAGTGGTGCGGGCCGCCCGGGGCGTCGAGCAGCTCCGCGGCCGGGCCGTGCGTCGCACGCGCCGACGCGAAGCCGGCGGCGTGCAGCGCACCGCGCAGCCCGGTGAGGTTCGGCGCCCACCAGTTGGAGATGTCTCCGTTGAGCTCGGCGCCGGGGAAGAAGCGCCACAGAGCGTCGTCCTCGTGGCCGGGCACGACAACGGCCTCTGTCTCGATGACGGCGAGCTCGCGGGTGACCGCCGAGACCCGTCTCAGAGCGGTCACCGGCTCCTCCATGTGGTACAGCACGCCGAGGTACAGCACGACGTCCCAGCTGCCGATCGTTGCGAGGTCGCATGTCATGAAGTCGGCCACGATCGCTTCGGCGCTGGAGTCCAGCGCCGCGCGGGCGAGGTCGAAGCCCGCCTTCCCCGGGAGCGTGTCGGGATGCCAGAACTCCGTCTCGTGGTAGGGGCGCGGTGTCACGCCCTCGGCCATGCAGCGTCGCCAGTAGGCCTGCTGCCCGGGGGAGTCCATCGACCACATGTAGTGGTCGACGACGCCGACCCGCGCCGCCCCCCGGCGCTCGGCCTCGAACGCGAAGTAGCCGTCCCAACCGCCGATGTCGAGGACCGACTTGCCGCGGAGGTCGGGCAGCGCCATCGCGTCGAGCTCGGCGCGCAGCGCCTCGGCGCTCTTGTGGCCGGGCGTCACGACCCCGTGGCCGAGGTCGATCGAGTGCCACCAGAACGGCACGGAGTCGACCTTCTCCTGCAGGCGCCTGCGCTGGCCAGGAAGCGAGACCACCGCTAGAACGGCAGGTCGCCGGCGATCTCGCGCAGCGCCGGCGCGTGGAGATCGCGGTCGGAGACGACGGGCTCCGTGTCGCGCGGCCACTCGATGTCGACGTCCGAATCGGCGTAGTGAAAGCCGCGCTCGAGGGCGCCGTCGTAGTACGTCGAGCACTTGTACGTCACGTCGGCGAGCTCGGACAGGACGCAGAAGCCGTGGGCGAAGCCGACCGGGATGTAGAGCTGGCGGCCGTGCTCGTCGTCGAGCTCGTGGCTCTCTGATTGCCCGTAGGTCGGCGACCGCGGCGCAGGTCGACGACGACGTCGAGGATCCGCCCGCGCGCGCAGCGCACGAGCTTCGCCTGGCCGTCGCCGACCGAGAAGTGCATCCCGCGCAGCACGCCGCGGCTCGACCGCGAGTGGTTGTCCTGCACGAACGTGTCCGACACGCCGTGCTGCGGCCCAGACGTTGTCGCGGTAGCTCTCCACGAAGAACCCGCGCTCGTCGCCGTGGATCTGCGGCTCGAGCAGGATCGGGCCCTCGAGGCGGGTGGGGAGGACGTGCATGGCGCCCAACCCAATCTCCCACGCTGACGGGCAGTCGCGCGAGGCGATGTTCGCGTTCGTGCGGCGGCAGGTGCGTTACGGCTTGCCAGCCGCCGTGCGCTGAGCGGCGGTCAGTCCGCCGCGCATGAACGCGTAGAAGCCGGGCTTGCGCTTGCCGTTGGCCTGGATCAGTCCGCCGCCGACGGTCAGACCCGAACGTCGGCTGTCATAAGATGGATCCACCCGAGTCCTGCCGCACGGACGTCGTCGCGCGACCTTGAAGGCGCTCGTGATCCACTTGGCTTGGACCTTGGGCGTGACGTGATAGTTGAACTCGCTGTCGGAGAACGTGGGGATCGTGTACTCCGACAGCCACAGCGGGATGCGCTTGGATGCGGGCGGCCGGCGATAGCGCTGGATGAGCTTGTCGAAGCGGCCGAGGTCGGAGAAGTCGACTAGGTCCTGAGTCGACTGCGGGTTGGCGAGGTTCGGCTCGCGGGTCGAGAACGGGTTGTGCCCGTACTGGTCCATGCGCGGTGGTCGCCCGTTGGCAGCTGCAGATGCGCAGCCAATCGCCGGGCCGTATCTCGCCGGTCACGTATGTGTTGCCGCCGATGACGATGTTCGAACGCCGCTCGGCCTTGAGCTGCCCGTAGGCTGCGTCGAGCAGCCGCGCGTAGCGTCGCGGGGGCGACCTGCTGGGCGGCTGTCAGGGGCGCGCCGAGCGGTTGGATGACGAACGGCTTCAGTTGCTGCTTCGCGACGGCTCGCCCCAGATCATCCACCGCTGACCGCGGGGTACCGGCGCGCAGCGGCTCGGGCGAACGAGGCGTAGTCGGCCGGATTGCGTCGGCGCGTAGTCGGGCGACCTGCCGCCGTTGGCCCACGGTGGGGTGCCGTTGAGCAGGAGCAGCACGTCATGCCGTGGCTGCGAGCTTCGGCGATGGTACTGTCGATGTCGGCTGGCCACACGTACGCTGGGTCTGCCGGGTTCTTCGGGTCGGCTGGCCGGGTCGCGCGACCATGCCCAGGACAGCGATGTCTGATAGACCGTGACGCCGAGCTTCTCGTAGAGCGGGAACTGCGACACGGCGCCGATCGTCGGTCGGGCCCCACATGCCCTTGTCCAAGGTCTGCGCGGAGGCGCGGGCGCGGCGGTCCCCGCGGGGAGCGGGAAGCCCGCGAGGGCGAGAACGAGCACGCGGCCGCCCCACCGCGTCGTCACTCGGTTTCGGGGCGAGATCATCTCCTGGTCCGAACACGCGACAGCCGCAGAGTTGCGGCTGCGGGCGCGCCGGGTGGCCATCGTGCGGTGCTGGCGGGCGGTCATCGCGTCGGCGATCCTCCCACACGCGCAACCTGACGGGCGTCCGCTGCGACGCCACGCTGTGCTGCGGGCCGTCGTCCCCTAGGCTTCGGCCGTCGTGAGCGGGCCGCGCAACGTCGACGAGGCTACGGTCGTCGGCTTCGGCGACGAGTGGAGCGCGTTCGATCAGAGCGACCTCGACGAGGCCGAGCTCGACGCGCTCTTCGCGCAGTACTTCGCCATCTTCCCCTGGGAGCGCGTCGACGGACGCACGCCGTCGGCTTCGACCTCGGCTGCGGCAGCGGACGCTGGGCGCGCCGAGTCGCGCCGCGCGTCGGCACACTGCACTGCATCGACGCCAGCGCCGAGGCACTCGCTGTCGCGCAGCGCAACCTCGCCGGCGCGCTCAACTGCACGTTCATCCAGGCGAGCGTCGACGAGCTGGACCTGCCGCCGGCGAGCATGGACTTCGGCTATTCGCTCGGCGTGCTGCACCACGTCCCCGACACCGAGGCCGGGCTGCGCGCGTGCGCGCGCCTGCTGCGGCCGGGAGCGCCGCTGCTCGTCTACCTCTACTACGCCTTCGACAACCGCCCGGCCTGGTACCGGCGCGCTGTGGCGCGCCAGCGACGTCCTGCGCCGGCGGCTGTCGCGCGCGCCGCATCGCGTCAAGCTCGCGGTGACGAGCTTCATCGCGGTGGCCGTCTACCTCCCGCTCGCGCGGACGGCGGCGCTCGCGCGCCGCGCCGGCGTGCGAGCCGATTCCTTTCCGCTCGCCTACTACGCCGACCGCTCGCTCTACACGATGCGCACCGACGCCTACGACCGCTTCGGGACGCGGCTGGAGCAGCGCTTCACGCGCGACGAGATCGCCGGCATGCTCGCGCGCGCCGGCTTCGAGGACGTCCGCTTCTCCGACGGCGAGCCCTTCTGGTGCGCCGTCGCGACGCGGGCGGGCGCGTGATGGGCGCAACCCGGCGCGCTCCGGGCGTTGGATGCTGACGTGGCGCTTGGGCTCCAGCTCGTCGTCGGGCTGCTGACGGCGACAGCCGTCGCGTACGCCGCCACGCCGGTCGCCATGCGCGCGGCTGTGCGCCTGCACTTCCTCGACAAGCCGGTCGGCTACAAGGGCCATGCGAAGCCGACCCCGTACCTCGGCGGCTCGGCCGTGATCGCCGCGTTCGTCGTCGCCGCGCTGCTCGTCGCCGGGCATTTCGATCGCACCGGGCCCGTCGTCGGCGGCGCGCTGCTGCTGTGGGCCGTCGGCACGACCGACGACCGCATGAACCTCTCGCCGTTTCTGCGCCTCGGCATCGAGTTCGCCGTCGCCGGCGGGCTGTGGGCGTTCGGCCTGGGCTGGGATCTCGGCTTCGGCGGCGGCGTCGATCTCGCGGTGACCGCGCTGTGGATCGCGGGCGTCGTCAACGCGTTCAACCTCTTCGACAACATGGACGGCGCGGCGGGCACGATGGCCTGCGTCGTCTCGGGCGCGGTGGCGATCCTCGGCGCCGTGCTCGGCGACACCTGGCTCGCCGTCTGCGGCGCCGCGCTGTGCGGCTCCTGCCTGGGCTTCTTGCCCTACAACCTCTCCTCGCCGCCGCGCATCTTCCTCGGCGACGGCGGCAGCATGCCGATCGGGTTCGTCGTCGCGTCGCTCGTGATGATCGGCGCGTCCGACGCCGTCCGCGAGTGGCAGGCGCTGGCGATGGCACTGCTGCTCGTCGGGATCCCGCTGCTGGACACCTGCCTCGTCGTGATCTCGCGCCGCCGGCGCGGCGTCTCGGTCCTCAGCGGCGGCCGCGATCACCTCACGCACCGCACGCGCCGGCGGCTGACGACCGTGCGCGCGGTCGCGGTCGCGCTCGGCACCGCACAGGCGCTGCTCGCGGTGCTCGCGCTGGCCGCCTATCGCGGCGGGTCGGTCGTGCTCGTCATCGTCGTCGCGGCGTACGTGCTCGCCGCCGCGCTGGCGATCGAGGTGCTCGACGCCGGCTTCTCCGACGAGCGCGCCGACACCGAGCCCGAGGTGCGCCGCCCGCGCGGGTGGGCCAGCGCGCCGTCGCCGCGGCGCTGCTCGGACTACGTCTTCGGCCTGTCGCCGTTCTACGACGGCGGCTACAACTCGTCGCTGTGGGCACCCGCGGGGCTCGTGCTGCTGGCGCTCGTGCTCGCGCTCGCGGTCGGGCGGCCGCCGCGGCTCTCACGCCCCGGCCGAGGCGGCGCTGGCCGCCTTCGCCGCGCTCGCGGCGTGGTCGCTGATCTCGACGAGCTGGTCGTCGTCGCCGGAGCTCGGGTTCGTCGCGACCAACAGGATGGTCCTGCTCGCGGCGATCCTCGGCGTCCTGCTGCTCGTCGTCACGGACGCCCGCAGCGCGCTCTGGGCGCTCGCGGGCGCGGTCGGCGGCACCGTGGCCGTCGGCCTGTGGACCATCGGGGTGATGCTCGTCGGCGACGGCGTCGGGCTGTTCGCAACCGGCGGGCGGCTGAACCAGCCGCTGGGCTACGTCAACGCCCAGGGCGCGGTCTACCTGCTCGCCTTCTTCCCGCTCCTCAGCCTCGCCGAATGGCGCCGCTCGCCGCGGCTCGCCGGCCTCGGGGCCGGGCTCGGCACGCTGTGCGCGGGCCTCGCGTTCCTCTCGCAGTCGCGCGGGGTGCTGATCGGCTTCGCGGCGGCGATGCTCGTCGTGTTCGTCGTCGGGCCGGGGCGCCTGCGTCGCGCGGCGGCGCTCGTGGTCGTGCTCGTGCCGGTCGCGTTCGCCAGCCGCTGGTTGCTCAACGTCTCCGACCAGGGATCGATCGACAACCTGTCCAGCTGGCCGCTGCACGTCGCGGCACTGATGCTCATCGCCGGCTCGATCGCATCCGGGGTCATCTGGTGGCAGCTGACGCGGCTCGCAGAGGATCTGCACTGGGACTCGATGCGCCAGCGTGCGCCTGGCGTGGGGCATCGCGCTCGCCGTCGTCGCCGCGGTCGTGTCGATCGCGGCGCTCGCCAACGCGCCGCGGATCACCGACCGCGCCCGGACGCAGTACCACGCCTTCCTCGACCTCGGCGCCGGCCCGGCGAGCGCCCAGACCACGCGCAACCGTCTGGTCAGCGGCTCCGGCGCGCGCTACGACTACTGGCGCATCGCCTTCAAGGGCTGGAGCGACAAGCCGCTGGCGGGCCTCGGCGCGGGCGGCTACTCGGTGCCGTACTTCCAGGAGCGGCGCACGAGCGAGACGATCCGCCAGCCGCACAGCCTGCCGCTGCAGGTGCTCGCCGAGCTGGGCCTCGTCGGCGGGCTGCTGCTCGCGGCCTGGCTGGCGGCGATCGGCTGGGGCCTGAGCCGTGCGCTGCGCCGCCGCCTTGACGGGCCCGAACGCCACCTGCTCGTCGCCGGCGCGGGCATGTTCGCCGCCTGGCTCGTGCAGACGAGCGCCGACTGGCTGCACCTGCTGCCCGGCCTGACCGGCATGGCGCTGGTCGGCGTGGCCGTCCTCGTGCGCCGCGACACGTCGTCGGCGCCGGCCGTGGCGAGCGCGCCGCGCGAGACCTCGCGAATGACGCCGATGCGCCGCGTCGCGCTGGCGTGCGCGGGCCTGGCCGTCATCGTCGGGCTGCTGAGCCTTAGCCGCCAGGCGCTGTCAGAGCACTACCGCACGCGGGCGCAGGAAAGCCTCAGCCGCGGCGACGCCGCCGACGCGCTCGCGCTCGCCGACCGCTCGCTGCGCATCGACGGCGGCGCGATCGACGCCTACTACCTGCGTTCGGCCGCGCTCGGGCAGCTCGAGCGGCCGGTCGCGGCGCGGCGCGCGCTGCGTGACGCGCTCCGCCACGAGCCGGAGAACTTCGTGACCTGGGCGCTGCTCGGCGACCTCGAGGACCGCGAGAGCCACCCCGTCGCGGCCCGAAGCGCCTACCGCCGGGCTTCTGAGCTCAATCCGCGCGACGCCGAGCTGGGCCAGCTGGCGCGGGGCGAGCAGCCTTCCTGAGCGCGGGCGCGCTCAGTACTCGTCGATCGGCGTGCGCCGCCGGCGGATGACGAGCCCGGCGAGGCCTCCGAGCGCAAGCGCGGCGACGGCGAGGCCGGCGATGACGACGCCGGCGCTCAGACCGTCCGACGACGACGAGGTCCGATCGGCGTTCACAGGCCCGGCCGTGCCGCTTGACGGCGGGACTGCGGCGACGGCCGGCGTCGTGGTCGTCTCGGTCTTCTCGGTCTTGGCTTCCGCTTCGGCTTGGCCGGGGTCGTCGTCGTGGTCGCCCGTGGGACGGTCACCGCCGGCGCAGGCGTGGGCTTGGCCTTCGGCTTCGGCTTCGTCTTCGTCTGACCGCGCGCGGAATCGAGCGGGATCGCGTACTCCTTGGATGACGGACCGTCGTCGAACGTCACGCCGGGCTCCTGCGCGAGGGCGACGCTCGGCATGAGCAGCAGGAGCGTCGCAACGAGCGGAATCAGACGCATGGGATGGCGTTGCATCGAGCCCAGTATGGCAAGAGCATGCCCGGCCGGGCTCAGCCCCGGCGGCGGCGCGCGCGGCGACGGGCGTCCACCAACTCGCGGTACAGCTCGTCGATGTCGTGCACGAGCCGCGCCGCGCGATAGCGCGCGAGGACGTGGCGCTGCGCGGCCTCGCCGCAGGCGCCGCGGCGTTCGGCGTCCCCCGCCAGGGCGGCGATCGCCGCGCCGAGGCCGGCGGCATCGCCGGCGGCCACGAGCGTTCCCGTGCCCTCGGCGACGACGTCGCGCACGCCGCCGACGTCGGTGGCGACGAGCGGCAGGCCGGCCGCGGCGGCCTCGATGAGCGCGACCGGCGTGCCCTCGTTCGCCGACGAGAGGACGGCGAGGTCGCTGGCGGCGAGGAGCGGCTCGACGTCGGCGCGGTAGCCGACGAAGCGCACGGCGTCCTCGATCCGCGCCGCCGCCGCGTGCGCGCGCAGCGCCGCCTCGCACTCCCCGCCGCCGACGACGACGAGGATGACGGGCGCGCCCTGGGCGCGGGCGGCGGCGACGGCGTCGAGCAGCACGTCGACGCGCTTGATCGGCACGAGGCGGCCCATGAAGACGGCGACGACGTCGTCGTCGCGCACGCCGAGGCGCGCGCGCTCGGCGGTCCGCTGCTCGGCCGTCAGCCGCGTGAAGCGATCGAGCTCGAGCCCGAGCGGGACGACGCGGAACTTTCCGGCGGGCGCGACGCGGAGGCGCACGAGGTCGTCGACCGTCGCCTGGCTGACGCCGACGAGGGCGTCGCTGAGCCGCGCCATCGCCCGCTCCAGCGTGCGGTACAGCTGCGTGCGGCCGCGACCGAAGTAGCCCTCGAGCACATGGCCGTGGTAGGTGTGGACGACGATCGGCCGCCGGCCGAGCGCGACGCGAGCGGCCAGCCGGCCGACGAGCCCCGCCTTGGCCGTGTGGGTGTGCACGATGTCCGGCCGGAGGCGGCGCATGAGCCGTACGAGCTGCCAGAGCGTCACGGCGTCAGGCCGCGGCCGCAGCTCGGGCGCGAGGTGATCGAGCCGCAGCGGCTCGGCGTCGGTCGGCAGCTCCTGCTCGCCCGCGCCGACCCGCCCCGTGACGAGCAGGGTGCGGTAGCGGTCGGCGGGGAGACCGCGCTGAGGATCGACACGTGGTGGGCCGGCCCGCCCATGTTCATGCGGGCGATGACCCGCAGGACGAGCAGCGGTCGCGCGGCGCGGGCCTCGGGGCGATCCATGCAGCGGCGATGCTAGCGGCGGCCGCTCTCGCCCCGGCCGTGCCCCGCCGCCTCGCGATTGCCTACCCTGGGGGTGTGGCCGGCCAAGTGATCGAGCGGGCGGCGGCAGCTCACGGCGAGCGTTCGCCCGGTCCTCAGTCGGATCCGCGGCCGCTTCGCCGCGCGCGCGACTGGGCCATCGAGCATCCCCTCGTCGCGGTCGCGCTGCTGGCGCTGGCGGTGCGGCTCGCGCTCGCCGCAGCCGTCGCGGTCCTGGCCGGCGGGACCCTGTTCCCGGACGACGTGCAGTACCTGCGGCTCGCGGGGCAGATCGCCGATCACCGGACCCAGACCTGGACGTACTACGAGCCGCAGCTGTACGAGCGGACCGGAACCCTGCTGTGGCCCGTTGTCCAGATCTTCAAGGCGTTCGGGAACGTTGGTCTGCTCGCGCAGCTCTACGTCGTGGCCTTCGGGGTCGCGACCGCCGTGCTCACGACGAAGCTCGGGCTCTCGTTCCTCAGCCGGCGGGGCGCGCTGCTCGCCGGCGCGTTCGTGGCGCTGCTGCCGTCGCAGATCCTCTGGTCCTCGATCGTCATGAAGGACGCGCTCGTGTGGTGCCTGCTGGCCGGCCTGGCCGTGCTCGTCGTCGAGGCGCAGAGCGCGCGCGGCTGGCGCCTGGCCGGGTGCGGGGTCGCGGCTGTGGGGGCACTCGTCGGCCTCGCGTACCTGCGCTTCCACACGCTCGAGATCGCGCTCGTCGCGTTGCTGCTCGCCTCGCTGCTCGGGCCGGCGCGCGGGCGCGTCGTCCGCGTCGCGGGCGCAGCGACGATCCTGCTGTGCCTCCCACTGGCCTTCGGCCTGGGAGCCGGAGGGGTCACGTTCGTCAGCCACCCGGGCTCGCTCGCCGAGCGTCGCGCCAACAACGCGATCGGCGCCAACACGGCGGTCGTGGCTCCCAGGGTGCCGGCGGCCGATCCGGCCGCCGCCGAGCCGGCGGAGCCGGCGTCGCCCGCGCTGCCGGCCGCGGAGTCCGAGCGCGCGCCCGACGAGAGCATCCTGCACTACGCGCCCAAGGGCCTGACCGTCATCACGTTGCGACCGTTCCCGTGGGAGGCGGCGGCCGCCGACCGGGCGGCGGGAATCCGCCTGGCCGGGATCGAGGCGCTGCTCTGGTACGCGCTGCTGGCCCTCGCGATCATCGGCGTCACGACGCTGCGTGGACGCCTGCGCTACATGGCGTTCCCGCTGCTCGCCGGTAGTGCGACGGCACTCATGTACGGCGTCACCGAGGGCAACGTCGGGACCGCGTACCGCCACCGCGGGGAGTTCGTCTGGGTCGTGGCCCTGCTGGCGGCGATGGGGGTCCAGCGACTCATGCAGCGTCGTGCCGAATCGCGCGGGCTTGTCCGCGTCTAGCTCAGGTGCCGGTCCGCGGCGCAACGCCGCGCTGAGCGTCGAGGCCGAGTCCGCCTATCCCACCGTGACGCCAGGGCCGCGCGTGCGCGTAGCGGCGTACGCGCCGTTTCTCGCGCAGCACGCGGTCGACCTGCGGTTCACGTCGCACCTCGGCGAAAGCGAGTACCGGCTGCTGAGCGCCGCGGGCGGCCGTATCGACAAAGCGCGGGTGATCGCCACCTGCGCGGCTCGCGTGGCGCGCAGACGTCGCCCGCCGGAGGCGCTCTTCTTGGTGCACAGGCTCCTGAGCATGATCCCCGTCCCCGGCCGCGACCCACCGGCCAGCGTGGACGTGTACGACTTCGACGACGCGCTGTTCCTCGGCTCGATCTCCAGCCAGAACCGGTCGTTTCGGGTGCTGAAGCGCGAAGGCGAACGCTGCGTCGCGTACCTGCGGCGGGCGCGGCTGGTCCTGGCCGGCAACGCGTACCTGGCGTCGTTCGCCGGCGGACACGCCAAGCGCGTGGAGATCGTGCCCTCGTGTGTCGATCCGGCGGCACAGCCGCTGCGACGACACGATGACGTCGACGTGCTGACCGTCGGCTGGATGGGATCTGCGACGACGACGCCCTACCTGCGCGAGGTCATGCCCATCTTCGAGACGATCAACCGGGATGGCGTGCGGATGAAGCTCGTCACCGTCGGTGCCGGGCCGTTGCCGGCGCGGCCGTGGCTTGAGCAGCGCCGGTGGACGCTGGAGTCCGAGCCCGCGCAGCTGGCTTCGTTCGACGTCGGGATCATGCCCCTGTCCGACGATCCGTGGACCCGCGGAAAGTGCGGCTACAAGCTGCTGCAGTACTTCGCCGCCGGCGTACCCGCGGTCGGAAGCCCGGTCGGTGTCAACCGCGCGCTGCTGGCTCGCGGCGGGATCGCCGCAACCTCGCCCGAAGAGTGGAGAGCGGGCCTGGAGGCGTTCGCCGGCGATGTGTCCGCACGGCGGCAGGCGGGACTGGAGGGTCGCCGGCAGGTCGAGGCGGACTACTCCTACCAGCGGTGGGCACCCGAGCTCGCAGCCCTGCTGCGCTCGCTGTAGCGCCGCGTCAGGGGCGGGTGTGCAGTGCCGCCTCCGCGAGGCGCAGCGACCGGTGCCAGGCCGCCTGCTCGCGGATGCCGCGCGGCACGTCCCACGAGGGCGCGTATCCAAGCGCCTTCGCCGCCCGCGAGATGTCGGCCGCGGTGTCGCGCGCGTCGCCGAGCTGCCCGCCCTCCTCGGCGACCTTCAGCTCCCCCATCTCCTCGCGGATGATCTCCAGGACCTCGCGCATCGAGATCCGCGAGCCGCCGCCGATGTTGTAGATCGCGCCCGGCTCGCCGCGCTCGGCGGCCGCCAGTGTGGCGGCGACGACGTCGGCGACGTACGTGAAGTCGCGCGTCTGGCGCCCGTCCCCGAAGAGGCTGAACTCGTCGCCCGACAGCGCGCACTCGATGATCCGGTGAAAGGCCATGTCGGGGCGCTGGCGCGGCCCGTACACACTGAAATAGCGCAGCGCGACGGTCGGGACCCCGTAGCTGCGGAAGTACAGGTGCAGCAGGTGCTCGCCGAGCGCCTTCGTCGCGCCGTAGGGCGACAGCGGGCGCAGGACCTGGTCCTCGCTTGTGGGAAGCGTCTCGGCATCGCCGTAGACCGACGACGAGGACGCGAACACGAACAGCTTCAGTGGCGAGTCGCGGGCGGTCTCCAGCAGCCGCTGCAGGAGCGTCACGTTGAGCTTCGTGTAGACGTCGAAGCTCAGGCCCCAGCTCGCGCGGACCCCGGCCTGTGCGGCCAGGTGGAAGACGACGTCCGTGTCGGCCAGGAGGTCGGGGAGATCGACCTCGAGCAGGTCGGCCTCCAGGAACGTGCAGCGCGGGTGGTCGCGGAAGTGCCGCGCGTTGGCGACCTTCATCGTCGGCGAGTAGTAGGTCGTCATCGCGTCGATCGCGACGACGTCCCAGCCGCGCTGCAGGCAGGCCTCGGTGAGGTGCGATCCGATGAAGCCGGCGGCTCCGGTGATGAGGGCCTTCACCGCCAGAACAGTAGCCTCGCTCGTCCCATGTGCGGCATCACGGGCTTCCTCGAGACCTCAGCGAACCGTCGTGCCGACGACATGGAGGCCGTCGCGCAGCGGATGACGGACACCCTGCGCCACCGCGGTCCCGACGACGACGGCGTGTGGATTCAAGCCGAGCCAGGCATCGCGCTCGGCTTCCGGCGGCTGGCGATCATCGACCTCTCCGCCGAGGGCCATCAGCCGATGCTGTCCGCCGAGGGGCGCTACGCGATCGCGTTCAACGGCGAGATCTACAACCACCGCCAGATCCGCGACGAGCTGCGCGGCCGCGGCCACGCCTTCCGCGGCGAATCGGACACCGAGGTGCTGCTCGCGGCGATCGTCGAGTGGGGCCTGCGCGAGCGCGCTGGCGCGGGCCAACGGCATGTTCGCGTTCGCGCTCTGGGACGGCGAGACGCGCGAGCTCAGCCTCGTCCGCGACCGTCTCGGCAAGAAGCCGCTGTACTACGGCTGGGCCGGCGAGACGTTCCTCTTCGGCTCCGAGCTGAAGGCGCTGCAGGCGCATCCGGCGCTGCGCCGCGAGATCGATCGCGCGGCGCTCGCCGCCTATCTGCGCCACGGCTGCGTGCCGGCGCCGCAGACGATCTACACGGACATCCGCCAGCTTCCGCCCGGCACGCTCGTCGAGGTCTGCGCCGAGCGCCGCGGCGCTGCGCCGGAGGCGTACTGGTCGCTGGCGGGTGTCGCCCGGGCGGGCGCCGCAGACCCCTTCGACGGCACCGTCGCCGAGGCGCTCGAGCAGCTCGACGTGCTGCTGCGCGACGCTGTCGCGCTGCGGATGATCGCCGACGTCCCGCTCGGCGCGTTCCTCTCGGGCGGCACCGACTCGTCGCTGGTGGTGGCGCTCATGCAGGCCCAGAGCGGCGATCCGGTGAAGACGTTCACGATCGGCTTCGAGGAGCGCGGCTACGACGAGGCGCCCGCCGCGCGGCAGGTCGCCAGCGCCCTCGGCACCGACCACACCGAGGTCTACGTCAGCTCGGCGGACGCGCGCGACGTGATCCCGCGGCTGCCGGCGCTCTACGACGAGCCGTTCGCCGACTCGTCGCAGATCCCGACCCATCTCGTGTCGGAGGTCGCCCGCCGCGACGTCACGGTCTGTCTTTCGGGCGACGGCGGCGACGAGCTGTTCGGCGGCTACGGGCGCTACCTCCTCGCCGAGCGGATGTGGGGCCGCATCGCCCGCGTGCCCGCGTCCCTGCGCCCGGTGGCGGCCGGCACGGCGAGCGCGGCCGCGACCGTGGCCGACCGCGTCGCCAACGCGCAGCCGGGGCGCGCCGCCCCCCTCGGCGATCGCCTGCAGCGCATGTCGGCGATGCTGCGCGACGACACGCCGGGCGAGCTGTACGAGCGGATCGCGTCCTTCTGGGATCCCGACGACGAGGTCGTCATCGGCGCGCGCGACGGCGCGGCGAACGGCGGCCCCGGGGCGATGCTCGGCGCGGACGGCCCGCTGCTCGCAGGCTTCATGCTGGCCGACGGCCTGCACTACCTCCCCGACGACATCCTCACCAAGGTCGACCGCGCGAGCATGGCCGTCTCGCTCGAGGTCCGCAACCCGCTGCTCGACCACCGCGTCGTCGAGCTCGCCTGCCGCCTGCCGCTGGCCATCAAGGTGCGCGCGGGCGAGGGCAAGTGGCCGCTGCGCACGCTCCTGCGCCGCTACCTGCCCGACGAGCTCGTCGACCGCCCCAAGGCCGGCTTCGACCTGCCGATCGCCGAGTGGCTGCGCGGGCCGCTGCGCGGCTGGGCGGAGGATCTGCTCGGGGAGCGGCGCCTGCGCGACGAGGGCTATCTGCGCCCCGAGCCGATCCGGGCGACGTGGGAGCAGCACCTCAGCGGCCGGCGCAACTGGGAGCACCGCCTGTGGACGGTCCTGATGTTCGAGGCGTGGCTCGATGCCCAGCCGGCCTGAGCGCCGCGCGGTCGTCCTCTTCGTCCTGCACTCACTGATCGGAGGCGGCGCGGAGCGGGTCGTCGTCCAGCTCATCAACGGACTCGATCGCCGCCGCTTCGCGCCGGTACTCGCGCTTGGGGCGGCGCGCGGCCCCTACCTCGGCGACGTCCGCGCCGACGTGCCGCTGCACGTGCTCGGCGCCGAGCGCGCGCGCGACGCGGCGCCCGCGGTCTTGCGCGCGGTGCGTCGCGTCAAGCCCGACGTCGTGCTCTCGACGGCGGGCCTGAACCTCGCCGTCGCTGCCACCCGCGCGGCCTATCCGCGACGGACCCGCGTGATCCTGCGCGAGGCCAACTCGCCCAAGGCCTTCCTCGACGACGTCGCCCGCTCGAGCGGCGGTCGCGAGCGGCTGTACCGCAGCTCCTACCGGCTGCTGTACCGCCAGGCCGACGCGATCGTCTGCCAGAGCGACGCGATGGTCGACGACATGGCCGACCTCGGGGTTCCGCGCGACAAGCTCACGAGGATCTACAACCCCGTGGCTGTCGAGCGCGTGCAGGCACTGGCGCGCGAACCCGATGCCGACCCGCCGTCGGACGGCGGCGGCCCGCGGCTCGTCTCCGTCGGCCGCCTGTCGCACCAGAAGGGCTTCGACGTCCTGCTCGAGGCGCTCGCCGCCGTCCGCGCCGCCCGGCCCGGCGCGACGCTGCGGATCTTCGGCGACGGCGACGAGCGGCCGGCGCTCGAAGCGGCGGTGCAGCGGCTGGCCCTCACAGATGCCGTCGACCTCCCCGGCTTCAGCGACAACCCCTATCCCGCGATCGCCGCCGCCGATCTGTTCGTCTCCTCCTCGCGCTACGAGGGCTTCTCCAACGCGATCGTCGAGGCGCTCGCCTGCGGCATGCCGGTCGTCGCCACCGACTGCCCGAGCGCCAACCGCGAGGTCCTGCGTGCGGGCTTCAACGGCTGGCTGTCGGCGCCGCCCGACGACCCCGCCGCGCTCGCGCGATCGATCCTGACCGCGCTCGACGAGCGCGCGAGCATGGACCCCGAGGCGATCCGCCGCGACTGCGCCGAGCGCTTCGCGGCGGCGGGCGTGGTGGCCTCCTACGAGGCGCTGATCGAGGAGCTCGGCGGCGGATCCGAGCGCACCCAGGCAGGCCGTTCCCGCGGGCACTGATCTACGCTCCGCGCATGAACGCAACCACCGCGCGAACGGCTGTGCGAACGATCTTGTACGCCGACCCGGTGCGTGCCGTTCTGAGGCGTAGCCCGCTTGTTTCGAGCGCGATCATGCGAGTCGGTCAGAACTTCGAGCGCAGCAATACCGGGTGGAGCGACGAGTCTCGCTACTGCTACAGCGTCTGGATGCGCCACCTCGTGCACGCGGGGCAGCGGGGGTTGTCGACGACGCCGCGGGCGATCGTGGAGCTGGGACCGGGGCGACTCGCTCGGGATCGGTCTGTGCGGCGTCCTGTGTGGGGCCGACCGGCTCACGGCGCTGGATGCATACCGCTACGCCGACGTCGATCGCACCCTTGCGGTCATGCGAGGACTGGTCGCTCTCCTCGAGCAGCGGGCCGAGATCCCGTCCCGCAGCGAGTACCCAGAGGTGCGGCCACGTCTTGATTCGTCGACGTTTCCGGCGGAGATCCTCACCGCGGAGCGGCTCGAGCGAGCTTTGGACGCAGAGCGACTCCAACGGATCGAGCATGCAATCGCGGAGGGCATGGACGGACGCGACAACGACGGCATCAGCATCCGCTACGAGGCGCCCTGGAAGGGCACGGAGACCATCGAGGACGGGACGGTCGACGTGATCGTGTCGCAGGCCGCGATGGAGCACGTCAGGGATCTGGAGGAGACCTACGAGGCGATGTCACGGTGGCTGGCTGGCGGAGGCCACATCTCCCTCCAGATCGACTTTCGCAGTCACGGCACGTCACCCGACTTCAATGGGCACTGGATCTATCCGGAGCGCGTGTGGAGGTCGCTGGCCAACGAGAAGACCTATCGCTGGATCAACCGGCAGCCATGCAGCGTGCACCTCGATCTGGCGCGGCGCAACGGCTTGGAGGCGGTTGCAGCCGTACGTGCGGAATCTGACGATGGAATCCGGCAGAAGCACCTGAGCCGGCAGTGGCGGCACCTGACGGAGGACGACCTGCGCTGCTCCGGCGCGCTGGTGCTCGCGACCAAGAGCGAGCCGGCGTCAGACGAGAAGACAGGTCAGCGCTTCTCGGCCACGCAGTAGACGAACGGTGCGAACAACCCGCTGGCCGGCAGAGGCGACGTCCGGTCCTCCAGCCACCACAGGCCCGCGGAGCCCCCCTCGAGCAGCCGGATGACACGCCGCTTCATTCTGTTCGCGAGCGTCGGGTTGCTGCCGTCGCCCGCGCGCAGGACACCGAAGCCGGTGCTCAGGAAGTACCGGCATTCCACGACCGTCAGCCCAGCGGCTTGATGCGCGCGCTCCAGTTCGGCCGCCGTCAGCGGGACGTGAACGTCGTAGATGCTGCGGTCCAGCATCCGCTGCAAGATGCCTGGCGTTCCTGTGAGGTTCGGGATCAGGGTGATCATGGTCCCCCCGGGCTTCAACAGCGCGGCGCAGGCCTCGATACAGCCGGCGGTGTCCGCAAAGTGCTCGACGACGCCGAGCGACCACACCGCGTCATAGGACTCGAGCATGCTGCTCGGCGGGGAGAAGAGGTCGGCGCAGACGATGTCGCCTTCGACGTCGGACGTCGCCAGGATCCGCCGCTCCTGGTCGCACCCGATCTCCGAGTAGTCCAGTCCTGAGACCGAGAACCCAAACTCCTTGTGGAAGTAGGGGAGCCATGCGGATCGTCCGCAGCCAACCTCCAGCAGGGTTCTTCCCTCTGTCGCCATAGCGCCGAAAACGCGCTCGAACAGCTGGTGCATCCGGCGGTTGAAGAGATTGCCGAGGCGTGTGGACCTGGGGTCGATCGGCTCGGGAAGCTCGACCTCCTCCCAGAGCTCGTCCCAGAACTGCTTGCCGGCCTTGTCGGTCGCTCGAGGCGGCTGGGCACCCCCGACGGAGCGGCGCACCGTGGCCGTGTTTCCCTGTCCGCAGACCGCGCAGCGCTCGATCGCGGCGCCGTCGAGTCGCTCCAGGTCGCGGCGCCATGCGCGGAACGTCTGCGGGGCGTCGTAGGCGGGCCCGTACATGTCGAAGGTGTCGAGGATCGACCAGGTGCGTGCGACATCGCGGTCGAGCTGTCCCTCCAGGTGGAGATTCAGCGGGTAAACCGAGTTGGGCATCAGTCGGATGAACGCGAGGCGCGCGAGCCGTCGCAGGCCCCCGCCCTGCAGTCGCTCGAGCGTGCGCAGCTGCCATGGGAATACGCGCGACACGAACCGCTCGGTCTGAGACAGCAGCTTCTCGGAGTCCATCCTCCGCGTGCCCGGCCGCAGGAGGTGCTTGAACAGGATCTGGTTCTGCGCCGCCATGCGGTAGCGGTCGACGAGCAGGATGCCGCCGGGCGCCACCATCTCCCACAGCCGCGTCAGTGCGCGGCCCGCGTCACCGGTGTGCTGGACGACGCCGTAACAGAGCACGATCTCGAACGACTGCGGGCGAAAGGGCAGCTCGAAGACGTCCGTGCGCGCGAAGACCGCGGTCCCGTCGGCGGCCGCCGACTGGTGCGTGCGCCGGTTGGCGTGAACGGCGGCGGAGTAGTCCACCGCCACGACCTTCGCGCCGAAGCTCAGCAGGACCTCGGTGAAGCGGCCCGCGCCGCAGCCGACCTCGAGGACCGTCTTGCCGGCGAAGTCCGCCGGCGTGAGGCCCGACTGATCGAGGAGCCGGTCGCGCGACTGCGTCGTCCCGTTGTAGCTGTCGAGTTGCACGGCGGCGAAGCGATTCCACTGCAGGCCGAAGTGATCCTGGGTCGCGTCGCTGACGAACTCCGCGACGCCGTCGATCAGCTGGGCCTCACGGCTGCCATCGGGGGCGTACAGCCCGTCGGGGCCCGGATCAAGCGGCTCGCCCGAGCGCGGGTCGGCGAACACGGTGAGGTCGAGGGGGGCGGAGGGCATGCGGCCGTAGTCTGACGATGCGCGGCAGGGTCGCGGGCTCCCAGCTGGTAGAGAACTGCGCATGCAACCCACGCGACGGCTGCTCCGGCAGGGCTCGGTCTACACCCTCGGGATCGTGATCCAGCTCTTGGCGGCTGCGCTCGTGGTGCCGGTGCTCTCGCGCACGTTCTCGCCGGCGGAGTTCGGCGTCATCGCGCTAGCGCTCACCATCCAGCTGCTGCTCGGCCTGGTCGCGGCGGCCGGCCTCCCGATCGCGATCACGCGGGCCTTCTTCGACGACGATCCGGCCGCCGGCGCGGAGACGAGTCGGCAGCTCATCGTCAGCACGCTTCTTGTCGCGGTGTTCGTGATCGGGATCACCGCACTGTCCGCGCCGCTGTGGATGAGCCTGCTCGACGTCGAGGACAAGACCGGCCTGGCGATCGGCATCGCGCTCGCGCTGCCCGCCGCGATCTCGACCGCCGCTCTGGCGCTCCTGCGCGCGCAGGAGCGCGCTGCCGCGTTCCTCTCGGTCACGCTCGTCAACAGCGTCGGGGCGCAGCTGCTCGGCCTCGGCATGCTGGCGCTGATCGACACGACACCGACGAGCTACCTGATCGGCTACGGCAGCGGGCTCGCGCTCGGGGCGTGTGTCGGGCTGGTGCGCACCGGCGTCCACCGCAGCCGCCCAGGCTCGCGCCCGCTCCTGCGGGCGAGCCTTGCGATCGGCCTGCCGACGATCGCGATCGACCTCTCGGCGCTCGCCCTGTCGACCGGCGATCGCTTCGTCATCCAGGTCATCGACGGATCGGCGTCCGTCGGGCGCTACCAGATCGCCTACGCGCTCGGGACCCTGGCGCTGACGTTCCTCTCGGCGCTGAACGTCGCGTGGCTGGCGATCACGTTCGGCCTGCCGGAGGAGGAGCGCTGGCCGGCGCTCGCCCAGACGACGGCACTCGTCGCCCAGATCGGCGCGATGGCCTGCGCGTTCATCGCGCTGACCGCGCCACTGGCGCTGAGCATCATGGCGCCGGCGGCCTACGAGCCGCGCGATCTCGTGCCGGTGAGCGCGATCGTCGCGCTCGCCGCGCTCCCGTGGACCGTCGTGCTCTCCTGCGGGCAGATCCTCGTCTGGCACCGCAAGACGCGCCCGCTGCTGTGGATCGGCCCGCTCGCGCTCGTCGTGAACCTCGCGCTGGTCGTGATCCTGCTACCAGCGGTCGGCCTCGAGGGCGCCGCGGCAGCCACCTTCATCGCGCTGTGCGTCGAGGCGGCGCTCACCTACCGCGCGGCCAACCGCCTGGCGCCCGTGCCGTGGGACCACCGCGGCCTCGCGCTCTGCCTCGCCGGCGGCCTGCTCGCCGTCGTCGTTGCGATCGCGCTGCCGGCGGGCACTGCGGCGGACGTCCTGCGCGTGGTCGCCGCGGCCGCCGTCGGCCTGTTGGGCCTCCACACGATCAGGACGCACCTGCGCGCGCCGGCGCCGGCCGGGATCGCTGGCGCGACCGGCTAGATATACCTTCGCGACAGTGATCGCCGTTCTGGACTACGGGATGGGCAACCTGCGCTCGGTCCTCAACGCGCTGCAGGCGGTGGGCGCCGACGGCTTCCTCGCCGCCTCGCCGGAGGCCGTCGGCGACGCGGAGCGCCTGATCCTGCCGGGCGTCGGCGCCTTCGGCGATGGCATGCGCAACCTGCGCGAGCGCGGGTTCGTCGACGCGCTGCCCGACCTGCTGACGGACGGTCGCCCGCTGCTCGGGATCTGCCTCGGCATGCAGCTGCTGGCGTCCACGAGCCAGGAGCATGGCGAGCACGAGGGGCTGAATCTCATCCCCGGCAGCGTCTTGCCGCTGGAGGCCAGCCGCGAGCTGCGCGTCCCGCACGTCGGCTGGAACACGGTCGTCCCGCGCCGCGAAAGCCGGCTGCTCGCTGACGGCGACGACGAGCAGAGCTTCTACTTCGCCCACAGCTTCCACTGCGTCCCCGAGGACCCCGAGACCGTGACCGGGATCGCCGAGTACGGTTTCGACGTGACGGCGGTCGTCGAGCGCGAGGGCGCCTGGGGGCGCAGTTTCACCCCGAGAAGAGCCAGCGCGACGGCCTCGCGCTCGCTGCGCCGCTTCATCGCATGCTGAAGACGCGCCTGATCCCCTGCCTGCTGCTGAAGAACGGGCGCCTCGTGCGCAGCGAGGAGTTCTCCTTCCATCAGATCGTCGGCAATCCGATAAACCAGGTCGAGCGCTTCAGCGCCTGGACCGTCGACGAGCTCATCTACCTCGACATCACCCGCGAGGGCGCCCACGACCTGAACCGCAACGACCACAAGATCAAGATCGAGGACGACATCCTGCGGATCATCGAGCTGGTCTCGAAGCAGTGCTTCATGCCGCTGACGTTTGGCGGCGGCATCCGCGACATCGAGGACGTCCGGGCGCGCCTGGCCGGCGGCGCCGACAAGGTGACGATCAACACGATGGCGCTGGCCGAGCCGGAGTTCATCACCGAGGCCGCGCGCACCTTCGGCAACCAGGCCGTCGTCGTCTCGATCGACGCCCTGCAGCGCGGCGAGGGCGAGTGGGAGGCGATGGGCGCCTACGGCAAGCAGGCCAGCGGCCGCGACGTCGTCTCCTGGGCGCAGGAGGCGGAGCGCCGCGGGGCCGGCGAGATCTTCCTGAACTCGATCGACCGCGACGGGCTGGCCGGCGGCTACGACCTCGACCTCATACGGGCCGTCGTCGACAACACGACGCTGCCGGTGATCGCCTGTGGCGGAGTCGGCCGCTTCGATCACCTCGTCGCGGGCGCCACCGAGGCCGGGGCATCGGCTGTGTCCGCGGCGAACATCTTCCACTTCACTGAGCACAGCACCGTCCGCGCGAAGGAGACGCTGCGCGCTGCCGGCGTCGACGTGCGCCTGTAGCCCTAGTCCGCGCTCTCGATGACGATCGCCTCGCGGCCGTAGAGCTTGTGACGCAGGCGCTTGCCGGTCTCGCGTTCCACGCGACGCAGCTTGCCGGCGATCGTCGCGGGTGAGAAGCCGTAGAAGAGCCGGCGCGCTTCCGCGTAGTCGCGCGCCCGATCGGAGAACAGCGGGCGGACCGGGCGCTTGGCGGCGTCGATCATCTGCCGGCGCCGGACGATGCGCTTGAGCGCCCGCTCGTCGAAGACGCTCGCGCGGCCCTGCTGCGCTGCCTGAGCGTCGGCTACGACCCTCGCGACCCCTGCCATCGCGTCGTGCTGGAAGTTCGCGAGCAGGTCGCGGCCCAGCGCCGGCAGATCGGCTGCGTCAAGCTCGCGCCGATCGGCGCCAAGCGCTTCGCGTACCGCGGCGACGGCGTCGTCCTCCGTATGCGCCTTGACGCCAAAGAGGCTCGGGACGTACATCGCGCGGCGATCGTCGGCGATCGGTGCGTACGTGACGATCGGCGCCCCGGCCAGCGCGGCCTCGATACCCGTCGTGCAACGCTCGTGCAGCATCACGTCGCAGGCCAGCAGCCAAGGGGTGACGTTCCCCTCCCGCACGACGGTCACATTGGCGCTGTCTCGGAACACGACGTCGTAGGTCCGGCGATCTTCGACGGGGTGCGGCCGGATGACGAAGTTCTCCTCCGGCAACTCGAGGCTGAGGCGGTACAGCAGTCCGACGAAGTGGCTGAGCAGGTGCGTCTCGTGCAGCCAGCCGCGGAAGTAATGGTCCCGTACCGTCGGCTCGGCCGAGTAGCCAACACGCGCGGAGAACGCCTCGTCGACGCCGAAAGAGCTGTTGCCGAATCCGAAGGACGTGTTCACGAGCACGAAGCGCCCGTACCGGCGCTTCAGGTCCTGCACCTCCTCCTCGACGAGCTGCCGGTGACCCGGCTTGCAGAGGTCGAAGCGCGGATGCCCGGTCGCGACGATGTCGTCAGCCATCGCCGGGGCGCCGGAGCGGTAGAAGTCGCGCTGCCAGTCCCCCCAGGCGCAGATGCGGTCGCCCGGCTGCAGGCAGGACGAGTCCAGCCGCCGGGCCAGTCCCTCGCCCCACACCGCCGGATCGCTGCCGTCCTCGACGAGGCCCTCCTCGTCGAGGTGCACCAGCACGACACCCCGGTCGCGCAGCTGGCGGTAGCGACCCATGTCGGTCGGAAACAGGGTTGTGAAGACGTTCTTTCCGACGTAGACGCCGCCCCTGACGCTCGAGACGAGCTCGTGCAGCACGTCGTGCTGGGCGATGACGATCCGGTTCGCGGGGCCTGCGCATTCGCCGGCCAATCGAAGCCGGTAGTCGAGCTCCCGGTCGATGACCTCGACCGGGAAAAGCAGGCTGACCTTGCTCACCTGCTGCGGCTCGACCGGAGCGGCGGCGCTGCGGGCGCCGCCGCGGGCGCGACGGCAACAAGAAGCGCGACGTGCATGGGCGCAAGAGTGTAGGGGCTCACGGCGGCGCGAAACCGCCCCCGAGGTCGCTCGATACCCTGCGCGCCATGAGCGACACCCCGATCCTGATGCGCTACTGCGTGAACTGCATGTATCCGGCGTCGTCCGCCGCGCCGCTCGCCTTCGACGACGACGGCCTCTGCGCGGGCTGCCGGGTCGCCGCGCAGAAGGTGCGGATCAACTGGGACGACCGGCTCGAGGAGCTCAAGGAGATCGTCGAGCAGTATCGCTCCAAGGACGGATCCAACTACGACTGCATCATTCCCGTCTCCGGCGGCAAGGACAGCCACTTCCAGACCTACGTCGTGACGCAGGTCCTGGGCCTCAAGCCGCTGCTCGTCACCTACCACGGCAACAACTACATGGACGTCGGCCTGCGCAACCTGCGCAACCTGCGCGAGCGCTTCGGGTGCGACCACATCTTCTTCTCGCCGAGCGTGCCGATGCTCAAGAAGATCAACCGCCTGTGCTTCCGGATGATGGGCGACATGAACTGGCACGCCCACTGCGGCATCTTCACCTACCCCGTCCAGATCGCCGTCCAGCACCGCGTGCCGCTCATGATCTGGGGCGAGCACGGCTTCATGGACCTCGCCGGCATGTATTCGCACAACGACCGCGTCGAGATGACCGCGAAGTTCCGCCTCGAGCACGCCCAGCGCGGCTATGACTGGCACGACATGATCGAGGAGACCGAGGGGCTCACCGAGCAGGACCTGCTGTGGGCGAAGTACCCGTCCGACGAGCAGCTCGCCGACGTCGGGGTTCGCGGCATCTACCTCGCGAACTTCGTCGACTGGGACGCCAACGAGCAGACCCAGATGATGATCGATGACTGGGGCTTCGAGGTGAACGAGGAGCCCTTCGAGCGCACCTACCGGCGCATGTCCAACCTCGACGACATGCACGAGAACGGCGCCCACGACTACCTCAAGTACGTGAAGTTCGGCTACGGCCGGGGCACCGACCACGCGTGCAAGGACATCCGCTCCGGGAAGATGACCCGCGAGGAGGGGATCGAGATGGTCCGCAAGTACGACGCGGTCAAACCGATGAAGGACCTCTCGCGCTGGCTGGAGTACGTCGGCATGAGCGAGGAGGAGTTCGACGAGACGGCCGACACCTTCCGCGACCCGCGCGTGTGGACGAAGAACTCGCGCGGCGAGTGGATCAAGGACAACATCTGGGACTTCGACGCGCGCAGAGCCGCGGCCCAGGCGTCCGCGGCCTAGGAGGCGAGCGTCGTGAGCATCGACCTGCGCGAGGCCGACATCCGGCCCGACGAGCTGATGGCCGAGCAGGCGAGCCGCTTCCAGGCGGACGTCGACTGGCTGAACTCCCAGCGCGACCGATTCGTGGAGGTGGACTGCCCGACCTGTGACGGGGCAGGGCGCGAGCATGCCTGGCGCAAGTACGACATGGACTGGATGCGCTGCACGGACTGCCGGACCGTCTACCTGTCGCCCCGCCCGGCGCCGGAGCTGATGACGGAGTACTACCGGACGTCGAAGAACTACGAGTACTGGAACCGCGTGATCTTCCCTGCGTCCGAGGAGGCGCGCCGCGCGAAGATTTTCCGGCCGCGCGCCGAACGCGTGGAGGAGATCGCGCAGCGCCACGGCGTCGGCCGCAACGTCATCGTCGACGTCGGCGCGGGCTACGGGACCTTCTGCGAGGAGATGCGCGCGGTTGGTGGCTTTCGCCGCGTTGTTGCGCTGGAGCCCGAGCCGCACCTCGCGCAGACCTGCCGCGACAAGGGACTGGAGGTCATCGAGGGGCGCGTCGAGGAGGCGCCGCTGGAGGGCCTGGACGCCGTCACGAGCTTCGAGGTCATCGAGCACCTCTTCGCGCCGCGCGACTTCGTGCGGCGCTGCGCCTCACTGCTGTCGCCGGGCGGGCTGTTCGTCGTCACCTGCCCGAACGTCCTCGGCTTCGACGTCACGGTGCTCGGCCCCGGGTCGGGAGCCGTCGACCCCGAACACGTGAACCTCATGCACCCCGAGTCGCTGGCCGCGCTGCTGGAGAGCGAGGGCTTCGAGGTGCTCGAGCGCCAGACGCCGGGCCGCCTCGACGCCGAGCTCGTACGTAAGCGCGTCCTGGCGGGCGACGCCGACCTCGACGGTCAGCCCTTCCTCCGGCAAGTCCTGATCGACGGCTGGGAGCGCCTCGGTGGACCGTTCCAGGACTTCCTCGCCGAGAACGGGCTGTCGTCGAACATGTGGCTCGTGGCGCGGCGGACCTAGTCGAGGCGCGTGTGCGGACGCTGGGGGTGGCCGTGCGCTGCGACGGCGACGAGCGCATCGGCGCCGGCCATGTGGCGCGCTGCCTGCCGCTGGCCGTCGCGCTCGCGCAGCGCGGGTGGTCAGCCGTGTTCGTCGGGCGCTACAGCGGACTTGCCGCCTGGCTGATCGACGCGGCCGGCGTCGCCACACAGGCGCCGGAGGCCGCGGCGCCCTGCGGCGTGGACCCCGCGCGATGGGACGCAGCGATCGTCGACGACTACGGGCTTGCTCCGGCGGAGATCTGCGAGCTCGCCGCCGGGCTCCCGGTGACGACGCTCGGCGAGGCACCGCGCTGCCCGCGGGCCGGCGTGCTCGTCGACTACCACCTCGATCGCGCGGGTGAGGCCCCTACCGAGACCGAGCTTCCGGGGCCCGCCTACGCGCCGCTGGACCCCGCCATCGCCGGCGCCCGGCGCGAGCGTCCGACGGTCGAGCGGGTGCTGGTCGCCGTCGGCGGCGGCGAGGCCGGGCGCGCACTCGTGACCGGAGTCGCCGAGGAGGTTCGGCAGGCGTTCCCGGCCGCCAGGCTCACGGTGGGATCGGGGGTGGAGGTCGACGGGGCGGACGTGCTGCCGTTCCCCGGCGGCCTGCGCCAGGCGATCGCCGATTGCGACATAGCGGTGTCGGGGGCCGGCCTGACTGCTTACGAGCTTGCCTGTGCCGGTGTTCCGGCCGTGCTCGTCGAGATCGCCTCCAACCAGCGGCGCGTCGTGGTGGGCAGCGTCGCCGCGGGAACCGCGCTGGCAATCAGCGCGGGGGGGAAATGGCGGCCGGAGCTAGCCGGCGCGCTCGGGCGCCTGGCACGGCCCGAGGTCCGCGACGCGCTTGCCACGGCGGGCATGGCGGCCTTCGACGGCGCCGGCGCCGCGCGCGCCGCGGCAGCGCTCGAGCGCCGCTGGCGCGCAGGGCCGCCCGCGCGGCCGCTCCTGCGCGCAGCGGGGCCGGGCGACGGCGAGCGCCTGCTCGCCTGGCGCAACGACCCCGACGTTCGCGAACGGTCGTTCTCGTCTGCGCCGGTCTCCGGCGACGAGCACGCGACCTGGCTGGGGCGGACGCTGGCGGACCCGCAGCGATTGCTGCTCGTGGTCGAGGAGGACGGGGGCACGGCGCTCGGGCAGGTGCGCCTGGATCGCGACGGGGGCGTAGCCGCCGTCTCGATCGGCCTCGCCGCGGCGGCGCGCGGGCGCGGCCTCGGGCGCGCCGCGCTCGAGGAGGCTGTGCGGCTCGCCGGGCAGCTCGGCATCGAGCGCCTCGAGGCGCGCATCAAGCCTGACAACGCCGCGTCGCTGGCGGCGTTCGCGGCCGCCGGGTTCGCCGCCGAGGCGTGCAATTCGCAGGCCGGCGAGACGATCATGGTGCGGGTGGTCTGAGCATGGGCGATCAGATCGCCCTCGGCACGGTCCAGTGGGGGATGGCGTACGGCATCGCCAACCGATCGGGGCAGCCCGGGACGCCCGAGATCGAGCGCATCCTCGCCCACGCCCGCGACGCCGGCGTCCACCTCCTGGACACCGCGCGCGCCTACGGCGAGGCCGAGAGCGCCGTCGGGGCGCTCACGGAGGCCGACCCCTGGTGGCGAATCGTCACCAAGCTCAGCCCCGACGTGGCCGCCGGGTCGGCCGACGCCGCCCAAGCGAGCGTCGAGGCGAGCCTGCGCGCGCTGCGGCGCAGCGAACTCGACGTCCTGCTGCTGCACCGTCCGGCCGACCGGTTCGCGGCCGGCGGCGCCGTCTGGGCGCGCCTGCTGGAGCTGCGGCGCGCCGGCACGATCGGCGCGATCGGTATCTCCGCGGTCGACCCCACGGACGCGATCGCGGCGCTCGACGATCCCACCGTGGAGGTGCTGCAGGTCGCCGCAAGCCTGTTTGACCGCCGGCTCGCCGACGCGGGGCTGTTCGAGCGCGCCGCGGCGCGGGGCGTCGAGGTCCACGTCCGCAGCGTCCTCCTGCAGGGCGTCGCCCATCTGGAGCCCGGCGAGCTGCCCGCCGGCCTCGCCGGGCTGAGCGCCGCGCTCGGTGCCGTGCAGGCGTGGGAGCGCGACCACGGCCTGGCCCGTGGGGCGGCGTGGCTTCAGTACGCCAGGCGGCTGCCCGGGGCCACGCTCGTGCTCGGCTGTGAGCGCGTCGAGCAGCTCGATGCCAACCTCGCCGCGCTGTCGGGCGCGCCGCTCGGCGACGAGGACGCCGCGCAGCTCGTCGCCGTGGCGGGCCGGCTGGCCGACGAGCTGGTGGCGCCCGCGCGGTGGCCGCCGCTCACCAGGCCGTGAAGCCGCCGTCGACGAGGATGTTCTGCCCGGTGACGTAGTCCGACGCCGCCGCGCAGAGCCAGACGAGCGTGCCGCCGACGTCCGGCGGCCTGCCCATACGTCCGGCCGGGGTCCGCGCTGCGTAGCGCTCCTGGAAGGACTCCGGCTGTCCGGCCTCGATCCCGCCGGGGGACAGGAGGTTGACCTGGATCTCGCGGGGAGCCAGGTGCACCGCGAGGTCGCGTGTCAAGGCGACGAGCGCACCCTTGCAGGCGACGTAGGCCGGCGACGCCGGGACCATGTCGGGGGCGCCCTCGTACAGGCGCGAGTCGACGCCGACGGCGCCGTAGATCGAGCCGATGTTGACGATCTTGCCGCCGTCGGGCATCAGCGCCGCGGCGCGCTGCGCCGCGAGCAGCGGGGCCACGACGTCGACCGCGTACAGCTCGTGCAGGATCTCCGCCGTCAGCTCTCCGAACGGCGCGCGCGCCGCGATCCCCGCGTTGTTGACGAGGATGTCCAACCGTGCGTGCTCGCGCTCGAAGGCGTCGAACAGCGTGTCGACGCCGCCGGGCGCCGCGAGGTCGGCAACCACCGTCCCGGCCGCGCGCTCGCCCAGTGCCGCCGCCGTGCCCGCCAGGCGCTCAGCGTCGCGCCCGGTGACGACGACGTCGGCGCCCGCAGTCCCGAGCGCCGTCGCGAACGCTCGCCCGAGGCGCCCGCCGCCGCCGGTCACGAGCGCGACCCGCCCGCTGAGGTCGAACGGACCGGTGCTCATGCGGCGGCTCCCGCCTGGACGACTTCGGACATCGGCGCGCCGATCCCGCTGAGGCTCGCGCACAGCGCGCGGACGCGCTCGAGGTCATCGGCGGTGTCGACGCAGAGGCGCAGCTCGGGCGCCCGCAGCGCGGCCGGCGCCTCGACCTCGGCGATCACGTAGCGGCCGGGATGCTCGTAGGCGTGCAGCGTCACGTGCTCGCGCTCGGCCGGCGTGGTTGCCCCGGTGTCCAGGCGTCGCAGGCAGTCGGCCGACATGACCTCCACCGCGGTGCCGACCGGCCAGCCCGGCGAGCGGTGGTTGCACGCGAGATCCGCCTCACCCGCAGCGAATGTGTGTGCCACTGCATCGACGACCGCGCCGTCCAGCAGCGGCGAGTCGGCGGACACGCGGGCGATCGGGGTCTGCGGGTCGAGCGTCTGCGCCGCGTCGCGGTAGCGCGTGAGCACGTCGGTCGGGTGACCGCGGAAGACCGGCACGGCGAGGCGGTCGCACAGGACGACGACGTCGTCGTCGCCGGCGTCCGTCGTCGTGAGCACCATCGTCCCGGCGATTGTCTCGGCGCGGCGGACGCGCTCGACGACCCACTCCAGCAGCGGCCGGCCGCAGAGGTCGGCGAGGATCTTCCCGGGCAGGCGCTGCGAGCCGGTGCGGGCCTGGATCAGGACCCATGGCCGGAGAGCGGACACGACCCGGGCGGCGTCAGGCCACGGGGACGAGCGCGGCCATCTCGCGGATCTCCGCGGCGGTCAGCCAGTGCTCGTTGGTGTCGCTCGAATAGCGGAAGTCCGGCGGCAGCTCGTCGCCCTTCGGCAGCTCGCCCTCCGCCTGCCAGAACGGGAAGCTCGGGCGGATCGAGAAGTGATCCTCGAAGCCGACCGCGTGGCGCGACTCGTCGGCGGTGATCAGCACCTCGTGGACCTTCTCGCCGGGGCGGATGCCGATGATCTTGCGGCGCGCCTGTGGGGCGATCGCCTCGGCGAGGTCGGTCACGCGCATGCTCGGGATCCGGGGCACGAAGACCTCGCCGCCGCGCATGCGCTCCAGGCTCGCGAGCACGAACGCCACGGCCTGCTCGAGCGTGATCCAGAAGCGCGTCATCGCCTCGTCGGTGATCGTGAGCTCGCCGGACTCGGCCTGGCGCTTGAAGATCGGGATGACGCTGCCGCGGCTGCTGACGACGTTGCCGTAGCGGACGCTGGCGAAGCGCGATCCGGCGGCGCCGGCGTAGACGTTGCCCTGCGTGAAGATCTTCTCGGCGCAGAGCTTTGTGGCGCCGTAGAGGTTGACGGGGTTCACCGCCTTGTCGCTGCTCAGGGCCATGGTCAGCGGGACGCTGTTGGCGATCGCGGCGGACACGACGTTCTGCGCGCCAATTACGTTCGTCTGGACCGCCTCGAAGGGGTTGTACTCGCAGATCGTGACCTGCTTCATCGCCGCCGCGTGGACGATGACGTCGACGCCGCGCGTGGCGAGCGTGAGCCGCTCGCAGTCACGGACGTCCCCGATGAGGTAGCGCAGCCGGTCGTCGTTCAGGCTCGCGGCGAGCTCGTACTGCTTGAGCTCGTCACGGCTGTAGAGGCGGATCGCCGCCGGATCGTGGTGCTCGAGAAGCTCACTGATGAAGGCCTTTCCGAACGAGCCGGTGCCTCCGGTGACGAGGACGACCTTGCCCTTGATCTGCGCGCTTGCGCTCATCTCCGAGCAGCATAGTGGCCGCATGGAAGCACTAGCCTTGCCGCCATGACGATCCCCTATGGGCGCCACCAGCTCGACGAGGCCGACGTCGAGCAGGTCGTCGAGGTGTTGCGCGGCGACTGGCTCACGCAGGGCCCCATGGTCCGTCGCTTCGAGCAAGAGTTCGCCGAGGTCTGCGACGCGCCGTACGCGGTGGCCTTCTCGTCCGGTACCGCGGCGCTGCACGCGGCCGCCTTCGCCGCCGGCATCGGCCCCGGCGACGAGCTGCTCACGAGCGCGATCACCTTCTCGGCCAGCGCCAACTGCGGCGCCTACCTCGGCGCAACCCCGCGCTTCGCCGACATCGACGCGGGGACCTGGAACGTCAGTGCCGCGACGATTGCTGCGGGGCTCACCGACCGTACGAAGGTCGTAGTCCCGGTGCATCTCAGCGGGCTCCCGGCGCCGATCGCGGAGATCCGCGAGGCCATCGGCGACGATGTCGTGATCATCGAGGACGCGGCCCACGCGCTGGGCTCCTCGACCCCCGTCGAGCTCGTCGGAGCCTGCCGCCACAGCGATATGGCGATGTTCAGCCTGCACCCGCTGAAGGCCGTCACGACTGGCGAGGGCGGCGTCGTGACGACCCGCGACGAGCACCTGCGCGACCGGCTGCAGATGTTCCGCAACCACGGCTTCGTGATCGACGCCTCACAGCTGGACGGCGATCGCGGCGGCTGGTATCGCGAGCAGCGCGAACTGGGTCTCAACTATCGCCTCAGCGACATCCACGCCGCGCTCGGCGCGTCGCAGCTGCACAAGCTCGAGCGGTTCATCCAGCGCCGCAACGAGATCGCCGACCGCTACCGGGAGGCGTTCGCGGGGGTCGAGGAGCTCGAGCTCGCGTCCGCGCCGCCCGTCGGCAGCCGCCACGGATACCACCTGTTCATCGTGCGCCACCGCGACGGCGAGGCCGGTCGGCGCAGGCTCTACGACGGGCTGCACGAGCGGGGGGTGCTCGCCCAGGTGCATTACATCCCCGTCTACTGGCACCCGTACTACCGCGACACCTACGGGTACGAGCCCGGCCTCTGCCCCGAGGCCGAGCGCTACTACGCCGGCTGCCTGTCGCTCCCGTGCTACCCGGCGCTTAGCGACGACCTGCAGGACCAGGTCGTCGCTCACGTCAAGGCCGTGCTGAGCGAGTGAGCTTCGCCGCGGAGTTCGCGATCGGTGGCCGCCTGGTCGGACCGGGCCACCCGTGCTACGTCATCGCCGAGGCCGGCGCGAACCACAACCGCGACCTGGCGATCGCCCGCGAGCTCATCGACGTCGCGGCCGAGGCGGGCGCGGACGCGGTCAAGTTCCAGACCTATTCCGGCGACCGCATCTACTCGCGCAAGACCCCGAAGTTCGCGTACCTCGCGGATATCACCGACAAGCCCCCGGCCGAGCTGCTCGAGGACATCGCGCTGCCGCGCGAGTGGCAGCCCGAACTCGCAGAGCACGCCGCGGCCCGCGGCCTGCACTTCTTCTCCACGCCGTTCGACCACGAGGCGGTGGCCGAGCTCGACGCGATCGGCGTCCCGGTCTTCAAGGTCGCGTCGTTCGAGATCGTGGACCTGCCGCTGATCCGCCGGGTCGCCGAGACGGGCCGGCCGATGATCCTCTCGACTGGCATGGCCGTCCTCGGCGAGATCGAGGACGCCCTGCGCGCCGCCGCCGAGGGCGGCGCCACCGAGGTCGGGCTGATGCAGTGCACCTCCGCCTACCCGGCGCCGCCCGAGCGCGCCAATCTGCGCGCGATGGCGACGATGCGGTCGGCGTTCGGCGTGGCGGTCGGCCTGTCCGACCACACGACCGGCATCGCCGTCCCGATCGCGGCCGCCGCCCTCGGCGCCGCGTTCGTCGAGAAGCACTTCACGCTCGACCGCGGCATGGCGGGGCCCGACCATCCCTTCGCGCTGGAGCCCGCGGAGCTGACCACGATGGTCGAGGGGATCCGCGAGGCCGAGGCAAGCCTCGGCGACGGGCGCAAGGCCGGGCCGTCGCCGGAGGAGTCCGTCGAGATGTTCCGGCTCGCCCGCCGCAGCCTCATCGCCACGCGCGACCTGCCCGCCGGCACGGTCCTGGCGCCGGACATGATCACGGTCAAGCGTCCCGGCTACGGCATCGCTCCCAAGCACCTGGAGCTCGTGCTCGGGCGCGTGCTCACACAGGACGTCGAGGCCGACGACATCCTCCTGTGGGAGATGGTCTGAGTGGTCGCTAGTTGTACGTACCGAGCAGGTTGTTCAGGCGGCTGATAGGTGTCTGTCGGCCGAGGGCTTGGTGTCGTCGGCGATGGTTGTATTCCCACAGCCAGCCGTCAAGGGCGCGGGTGCGTTCGGCGGAGGAGCCGTAGGTCAGGCCGTTGTAGGCCCAGCCGCCGAGCATCGTGCGGATGAAGCGCTCTGCAAGTGGCGCAGGCGCTTGGCCGCAACCGCGAGGAACTCTCGGTCTGACGGCACGTCCATGATCGACTGCGCCACCGCGAGCGTGACGACCTCCGCGTCGGTCACGCTCCTGCGGGCGTTCTCTCGTCGTTCAGGCAGGAGATCGTCGGCCGCGGCGAAGACCGCGGTGAGCAACAGGTCGAGGTCGGCGAGCATCGTGGCCCCCAGGGTCGACGGTGAACTACAAGCACCGCCGACTTCGACCTGTCGCCGTACTCCTCCTACTCCACGCCCGAACGCGTGGAATCAATCATCTAGCGGCCGCTGCGCGCGACCGCGCGGGCGTCGCGCAGCCGCCGCTCCCAGGCGGCGAGCGCGACGACGGCCCAGACGTCGGAGGCTACCGACGGCGTCTGCGTGACGAGCGCCGCGGCGCGCGGCCCGTCGACGAGCGTCGAGTCCGGCGTGCAGCCAGTCGACCGCGTCCGCGCGCCAGGGACCGGCGAACTGGGCTCAGCGGAACCGCGAACCCGCGCTTGCGACCGCGCTGGGCATCTCCGCCAGCCGCCGCGGGCGAGCTCGCGCAGCAGCCGCTTGCCGCTCCACAGCGATGCTTCTGGCGGTCGGGGACCCTCGCGGCGAGGCGCAGCACGGCGTCGAGCAGCGGGACTCGCCCCTCGACGCCGTAGGCCATCGTGGCGCGGTCCTCCTTGACGAGCAGGTCGCCGGCAGGTAGTTGGCGAGTCGTGGCGCTGCAGCTGGCGCGGGCGGCTCCGGCCGCCGTTGGCGCAGGCCGATGCGCCGCGCAACGCCGCCGCGGCGGCGGGCACCCGGTCGCCGCGCACGTGCCGAACACGTCGTCCGGCACGTGGGTCGCGAGGAGCGCCAGGTACTGGCGAGGCGTCGTCGGCAGCCCGGCCGCCGCGAGGGCCGCGACGGAGCGCGCGAGCGTGACCGTCGTGTTGCGCTCGCCGCCGCGGGCAGCGCGCCGCGCGCGAGGCGCTCCAGCAGCGGGGCCGGGACGAGCCGCAGCGCCCGGCGCAGGCGGTGGGCGCGGTGGCGGTAGTAGCCCGCGAACAGGTCGTCGCCACCGGTGCCGCTGAGCGCGACGGTGACGTGCCGCGCGCAAGCCGCGCGAGCGCTAGCGTCGCGATCGCTGATGAGTCTGCCGAAGGGCCGGTCGAAGGCGCGCGGCGTGGCGCTGCACGGCGTCGGCGAAGGCCAGCTCCAACTCCACGACTGGTGCGCGACGCCCAGGCGCGCGCGCAAGCGCCGCCGCCGCGGCGCGGCTCGTCGTAGTCGCCGAAGTCCCGCGAAGCCGACAGTGAACGGCGCTCGGCCGTGCGCCGAGCTCGGCGGCGTAGGAGAGCAGCAGCGAGGAGTCGATCCCGCTGGAGAGAAAGATGCCGACCGACGCGTCGGCGACGAGTTGGCGGCGCACGGCGAGGCGCAGCACGTCGTCGAGCTCGCCCAGCGCGACGGGGAGTGCGGGGAGCCGGGCCGCCGGGGTCGACGGAAGCGAACGTCGCGCTCTGCTCTGCGCCGTCGCGCCCGCGCCGCACGCAGCTGCCGGGCATCACGTCGGCGAGGTCCTCGACGCCCGTCATCGGCGCTCCGAACGACATGCATCGCGAGGTACTCGCGACCGCCGCGGCGTCGGGCCGGCCGTCGCTGAGGCCGGCGCGCACGAGCGCGAGGGCGTCGGACGCGAACGCAAGCCGGCGCCCGGTCGCTGCGCACGAGCGGCTTGATCCCGAGCGGTCGCGGGCGAGGACGAGGTCGCCGCTGCGCTCGTCGGCGATCGCCAGCGCGAACATCCCGTGCAGCGCGCGAGAACAGTCGGTGCCCCACTGCTCCTACGCGTGGAGGACGACCTCCGCGTCACAGCTCGTCGCGAAGCGGTGGCCGTGGCGCTCGAGCTCGGCGCGCAGCAGGTGGTGGTCGTAGATCTCGCCGTTGAAGAGGAGCCAGACGTCGCCGTCCTCGTTCCCCATCGGGTAGGTGACGCGGGTCGAGGTCGATGATCGCCAGGCGCGTCTGGGCCAGGCCGTGGCCCGCGTGCTCGGCGTACCAGTGCCCGTCGGGGCCGCGGTTGGCCAGGCAGGCGTTGAGAACGGCGGCGCGCGCGGCGCCGTCATCCCTCTCCAGCTCGAACCCGGCGATGCCGCACATGCACCGAGACGTTAGACGCGGGCTCGCGGCCCCGCCGCGCACACCGGAGGGTTCGGGGGCGATACTGGCCGGGAACTACGAACGCACCCTTGTCCAGCGCAACGCTCTACGACGTCGAGACGGTCCTGCTGGCGATCGCGATCGTCGGTCTGGCGCTGGCCGCCCTGGTCCGCCGGCTCCGGCGCGTCCGCCCGGGGTTCGCCATCGAGGCTCCGCTGGTCGTCGGTGCCGCAACGCGCCTGGTGGCGGTCGCCGTCGTCGGGATCACCGGCCTCGGCACCACGCTGCGCGGCCCCGACGAGCTCAGCTTTCTCCAGCACGCCCGCGAGCTCGCCAGCAGCCCGCTGGACTCCGGCCTGTGGCTGCCGGGTGGCGGCAACCGTCTGCACGAGGTCGTGTTCGCGCTGCAGATGAAGATCCTTGACGCGCCCGAGCTCGCGCTGCGCGTCACGCAGATCGGCATCTCTCTGGCCGGGATCCTGCTGATCCTCGCGGCGGTCTACGATCTCGCGGGCGCGCAGGCGGCGCGGCTCGGGGGCTGGCTGCTGCTGCTGGAGCCCGCCGGGGTCTTCTTCAACAGCACCCTGCACCGCGAGCCGCTGCTAGTGCTCGCATCGGGGCTGGTAGTCCTCGGCGGCACGCGGGCTTGGTCGCGCCTGGACCGGCGGGCGATCGGGCTGCTCGGGCTCGGCTGCACGGTGGCGGTCTCGACGCGGCCCTACGCCGGCTGCTTTCTCGTCGCCGCGTCGCTGCTGCTGCTCAGCCAGGTGACGATGCGCAGGGGGACTCTCAGGATGCGCTCGCTGGCCATCGTCGGGGCGCTCGCGGTCGGGATCTTCGTCGCGCTGCCCGCGGCAGCGGGGGTGACGTCGCCGGACGGCCTCCTGAAGGACCTGCAGCACTCCCAGAACGCCAACACCGACCTCGTGGCCGCCCGCACCCGCCCCGAGGTGAGGAACCTGAGCCTTGAGCCCGTGGACTTCTCGACGCCGTCGGCGATCGCGCGCAACATCCCCATCCGCATCCGCGACCTCGTGCTCCGCCCCTACCCGTGGCAGCTGCAGAACACCAGCCAGCAGCTGGGCGCCCTCGGGACGCTCGTCGCCTACGTCGTGCTGGCCCTGCTCTTCCGGTACGCGGCGGCAACCGGCCGCCGTGGTCTCGGGGTCATCGCGCCCATCCTCTATCCGGCCGGATTGCTGCTCGTCGCCTACGCGCTTACGGTGGGAAACGCGGGCACGGGATTTCGCTACCGAACGCATCTCGTGTTGCTGGGGCTTGCGGCGGCGGTGGTGTTACGTGACTATGCGCGGCGCAGTCCCGCTCCCGCGCGAGCCCTGGAGTCCGCGGATGGCACCGTGAAACCGAGCGTGATCCAGCGACCGCAGCACCGACCCTTATGGGACCCGATCAAGCTATGAGCGAGCCGAGTGACATCCGCGCCTTCCTGAAGGCGCTCAATCGCTGGAAGCTGCTCGTCATCGCCGTTGTGGTGACGGTTCCGGTCGGCGTCTATCTGTACGTGTCCGCCGAGGAGAAGACCTACGAGGCGACGGTGCTCATGCAGGTGCAGTCGTTGTCGGTGGACACGAGCCTGTTCAGCACGGGCAACGCCACGGACTCCGGTCCGCAGACGCTCCTGTCGGCTGCGCGCCTGATGACGACGACGGGCGTGGCCGAGGTGGTCGCCCGCGAGCTGGGCCTCCCGCAGACAAGCGCGCGCGATCTCCTCGAGAACGTCACCGCGACCCCCGACGTGGCCGCCGACTTCATCACGCTCTCAGCCCGCGCAGCGAGTCCCGAGGGCGCGGCCCGCCTCGCCAACACGTTCGCGGACGCCGTCGTGCGCACCCGCACGGCGGCGGCGATCGCCCGCCTGAACTCAGCGATCGGCAACGTCGCCGACCAGCTCGGGCGCCTCGACCGAACCGACCGCCGCGGGCGGGAGCAGCTGTCGGCCCAGCTGCAGCGCCTGCGCGCGCTGCGGGCAGCGCAGGGCAGCAATGCGGGCGTCATCGAGCCCGCCGTGCCGCCGCGGGAGGCGGTGTCGCCCCGGGTCGCTCGCACGACCGCGCTCGCCGGGATCCTCGCGGTGCTGTTCGCACTCGGCGGCGTGATGCTCTCCCAGCGCATGGACCACCGCATCCGCGACCCGCTGGAGCTTGAGGAGCTCATCGACCGCCCGCTGCTGAGCTCGATCCCGCGCACCGCCTTCGGCGACTCCGGCGCCCGCGGTGCCGGCCCGGGCGACGAGCCGTTTCAGACGCTGCGCGCCAGCCTCACGTACTTCAACGTCGACCAGCCGCTGCGCAGCGTCATCGTCACCAGCCCGCAGCAGGGTGACGGCAAGACGACCGTGGCCACGCAGCTCGCGCGGGCGATGGCGCGTGCCGGCAAGGACGTGATCCTCCTGGACGCCGACCTGCGTCGACCGCGGGTCGCGTCGCTGTTCGGCGTCGAGGGGCGGCCGGGCCTCGGGGCCGTCCTGATCAGGGAGGCGGCGCTCGGCGACGTCCTCGTCGAACCGGCGGCCGAGGGCTCGGAGGGCGGGCGACTGCGGGTGCTCCCGGCCGGTAGCGTCCCCCCGAACCCGTCCGAGCTACTGGGCTCCAAGCGCATGCAGACCTTGCTGCAGGAGCTCAGCGACATGTCCGACCTCGTGATTCTCGACAGCCCGCCACTGCTGACGGTCAGCGACCTCCTGCCGCTCGTCGGCGCCGTCTCTGGCGTCGTCGTGGTCGCGCGGCTGAACGCGACGTCCAAGGACGCGATTACGCGCTTGGCGAACACGATCGCCGCCGCTCACGGCACGCTGCTCGGGTCGGTGGCGACCGGCGCCGCGAACCCGGGCCGCTACTACGGCGGGCGCGAGCACGCGACCGCGAAGGGCCGAGCCCCCAGCGGCGCCGCCGCGCGCCTGCGGCGCCTGCGCCAGCCGCGGACGGCCCCGCCCGCATGAGGGTCCTCGTGACCGGCGGCGCCGGGTTCATCGGGTCCAACCTCGTCGATGGGCTCTTGCGCGACGGCCATGAGGTGCGGGTCCTCGACAACTTCTCCACGGGCCATCGCTCGAACCTCGCGCACGTCCGCGACGACGTCGAGGTCGTCGAGGGCGACCTGCGCTCCTACGAGCGCGTCAGCCGCGCCGTCCGCGGCTGCGAGCGGGTCTTCCACCAGGGCGCGCTGCCCTCGGTGCCGCGCTCGGTGCAGGATCCCTTGACCTCGAGCGAGATCAACATCGGCGGCACGCTGAACGTCCTGCTCGCCGCCCGCGACGAGGGCGCCGGCCGCGTCGTCTTCGCCTCGTCGTCGTCGGTCTACGGCGACGCGCCGGGCTTCCCGCGCGTCGAGACCCAGGCCACGACCGCTCGCGCCCTACGCCGTCTCCAAGCTCGCCGCCGAGCAGTACTGCCGCGTCGCGCACCGGTGTACGGCCTGGAGACCGTCTGCCTGCGCTACTTCAACGTCTTCGGCCGCCGCCAGGATCCGTTCTCGCAGTACAGCGCGGTCGTCCCGAAGTTCATCGTCGCGATGCGCGACGGCGAGGCGCCGACGATCTACGGCGACGGGACGCAGTCGCGCGACTTCACCTACATCGACGACGTCGTCGCGGCGAACATGCTCGCGATGACCGTCCCCGGCGTGGGCGGCAAGATCTTCAACATCGCCGGCGGCCGCCAGGTCTCGCTAACGAGCTGATGGGCGAGCTCAACGCGGTGCTCGGCACGCAGATCGAGCCGCTGTACGCCGAAACGCGCGCCGGCGACGTCAAGCACTCGCTGGCCGACGTCGGCCGCGCCGAGCGCGAGCTCGGCTTCAGCACCGCCGTGACGCTCCGCGAGGGCCTGCGCCGCACGATCGACGCCTTCGAGGCGTCGCGGCCGGCCTCCGTCGAGGCCTAGCGCCGAAGGCGCCCGCGCCGTCCGAAGCGGCCCGGTCGCGGCGCGGGCTCCGGATCGGCTCGTCGCGCAGGATCGCCTGCGGCACCGAGTTGGCAAGGTGCTCGGCCTGCTCGCCCAGCCCCGCGGCCTGGAGCGCCGCCGCCAGCGCCGGCGGTGCCGGACCGCGTCGTGGGCATCGGACGCGACGCTGTGCACGAGCCCGCGCGCCAGCAGCTCGAAGGCGAAGCGCCGGACGGTGCGCCCGAATCGGCCGCCGAAGGCGGTCGCCGTGATCGACGTCAGCGCGCCGTCGGCGACGAGCGCCGCGAGCCGGCCGGGGTCGCGCTGGAAGGCGGGGCAGCGCTCCGGGTGCGCCAGCAGGATCCGGTGGCCCTGCCCGGCCAGGCTCGCGACGCCGCGCTCCAGCCCCGCCGCGTCCTGGGTCAGCGGGCACTCGACGAGCAGCCACGCGCCGCCCCCGATGCGCAGCGCCTCGAGCTGCGTGGGCGTGAGGTCGGCGGCGCGCGAGAGCGCGACCTCGCCGCCGGCGAGAACCTCGACGGCGATGCCGGCTCGTGCGCAGCGCGGCGTTGACCGCGCCGACGGCGGCGCGGATCGTCTCGCCGTCGTTGGCGGGCCAGTCCCAGCTGACGTGCGGCGTCGCCACGATCGTGCGCGTGCCGCTCCGGCGGCTGCGGCAGCGGCGAGCGCCAGGCTGTCCTTCATCGTCGGGCGGGCCGTCGTCCAGACCCGGCAGGACGTGGCAGTGCAGATCGATCACTCGATCAGCTCAGACGACGGCGGCCTCGGCCTGGTGGAACTCGATGACGTCGCGCGAGGATCTCGTCGAGCGAGCGCGTCGGCGCCCAGCCGATGGCCGCGCCGATCTTCGAGATGTCCGGGTAGCGCCGCGGCATGTCCTCGAAGCCCTCCTCGTAGGCCTCGTCGTACGGGATGACGTGGATCTCGGAGTCCGAGCCGGTCATCTCGCGGACCCGGTCGGCGAGCGCGAGGATCGAGATCTCCTCCTGCGCGCCGACGTTGAAGACCTCGCCGTGGGCGTCCTCGCCGAGCAGCATGAGGTCGACGAGCGCCTGGACGACGTCGCCGACGTGGCAGAAGCAGCGCGTCTGCGTGCCGTCGCCGTAGACGGTGATCGGCTCGGCCCGAGAGCGCCTGCTGGACGAAGGTCGGCACGACCATGCCGTAGCGGCCGGTCTGGCGCGGCCCGACCGTGTTGAACAGCCGGGCGACGACGGTCGGGAGCTTGCGCTCCTTCCAGTAGGCGAGCGCGAGGAACTCGTCGATCGCCTTCGAGCAGGCGTAGGACCAGCGGCCCTTGGTGGTCGCGCCGAGGACGAGGTCGCCGTCCTCGCTGAACGGGAAGCTCGTCGACTTGCCGTAGACCTCGCTCGTCGAGGCGACGAAGACCGGCTTCTTCTTCTTGCTGGCCTGGGCGAGCACGACCTCGGTGCAGTGGACGTTGGTCTCGATCGTGCGGACCGGGCTCTCGATGATCAGCTCGACGCCGACCGCGGCCGCGAGGTGGTAGACGATGTCGGCGTCGTCGACGAGCTCGGCGACGACCGACGGGTTCGCGCACGTGTCGATCGTGTAGTCGAAGCGCGGGTCGTCCTTGAGGTGGCGACGTTGTCGATCGAGCCCGTCGAGAGGTCGTCGAGGACGTGGACGCGATGCCCTGCGCGAGCAGCTCCTCGGCGAGATGGGAGCCGATGAAGCCCGCGCCGCCGGTGATGAGAAACCTCATGCTTGCGTGTACCTCTGGATCGTGGCTGGTCCCCGTCTGCGCGCCCGCTGGCACCGGGCCCACGACGCCCCGCGTCGGTGCGCGGGGGCTCTCACCGGTAAACGGTACGAGCGCGCCAG
>CAVZYU010000009.1:0-29023 GCA_963779625.1 uncultured Actinomycetes bacterium
AGCCAGAACGGGCGCGAGTCGACGCTCGGCTATCACCGCCTCGTCGGCGACTTCCTCGGCGGACTGTGCCGCCGCACGCGCGCGCCGGTCTACTGCGCGACCGGCCGGCGCTTCGCCCGCTACGTGCGCGAGCCGCCGCGGGTGGCGCTCGCCCGGCTGCGCGCCGTCCGCGCGCGGCGGCCGGCGAGGATCACGTTCACGCTGTCGAAGGTCGCGCGCGTGCGCGTGCTCGTCTGGGGCCGGCGCGGCGTCGAGCTGCGCCGCGACCTGCGGCTCGCGCGCGGGCGCCACAGCCTGCGCTGGGTGCCGGCGCTGCGCGGGCGCCACAGGGTGCGCATCGTCGCGACGGGACCGGCCGGCACGCGGTCGGTGCTCATGCGCACCGTGCGCGCGGCGCGGGCGAGCAAGCGCCGGCTCTCTAGGCGTGCTCGGCCAGCGCGGCGCGCAGCAGTGAGCGCGCCGACCAGCGCATGACGCCGACGGACTCCTCGCGCGACAGGCCCGCGATGTCGGTGAGCCAGACGAGCGCATCGATCCCGACCGCCGCGGAGATGGCGAGCACGAGCCGCTCGAGCTCGTCTGGCGGGATCCGGCCCTGCAGCGGCGCGAGCGCCTCGTGCACCCAGATGATCCGCCGGCCCTTGCGAAACGGGAGGTCCGGCGCGGCCTCCTCCAGCGACAGGCGCAGCATGTTGCGCAGGGCGGCCTCGTGCTCGACGCACTGGCGCGCGATCGCCTCGACGACGCGCTCCAGCCGCTCGGCCGGGTCATCGCTCGGGGCGTCGCCGAGCAGCGAGACGTCCGTGAGCTGCGGGAAGGTCGCGGTCAGCAACGCGCGCCTGTTGGGGAAGTAGCGATATGCCGTGGCGCGTGCGATCGAGGCGTGCGCCGCCGCCTGCTCGACCGTGGGGGTGGCGCCGCTCGCCATCAGATCGCGCGCGGCGCCGATGAGGGCAGCGCGCGTGCGGGCCTTCTGGCTCGTGCGCCCGGTGGCCTCATATGAGATTGACATGCTCATGATGGTATGCCACTCTCACATGAGATACCAGTCTCATCTCCGGGAGAACGACCATGAGCAGCCCAGCCTCGACCACCAGCCCGTACCACGAGGTCGCGCCGCTCGACGGCGAGACGATCTGGTTCAACGGGGCGCTGCAGGACATCAAGCTGCGCGGCGAGTGGAGCGACGACGCGCTCTCGCTCGTGGAGGTGACCTCGACGCGGGGCCGCGCGACCGGGCTTCACGCCGACCCGAGTCACGAGACGTTCTACGTCCTCGAGGGCGAGTTGCTCTTCCACGTCGACGGCGAGGAGCTGCGCGTGGCGGCGGGCGCGACCGTCGCCATCCGCCAGGGCGTGCCGCACGCGTTCCTCGTCCTGTCGGAGACCGCGCGCTTTCTCGTCATGAACGCCCCGGGCACCCAGGAGCGCTTCTTCCGCGCCGGCGGCGAGCCGGCGCACAGCCGCGACCTCGCCTCCGCGCCGCCGCCCGACCACGAGCGCACGCTGGCCGCCGCGGTGCAACACGGCGTGACGTTCCTCGGGCCGCCGCCGTTCGCCCCGGACGCCGTCCGCGCGATCAGCGGCTGACGCTAGCGCTGCCGGCGCGCGAGCGCGGCCGCGAAGCGCTCGCCCTCGCCGGCGCGCGCCTCGAGCACCGACCGCGCGCGCCGACACGTCCGCAGCCGCCGCGGCGCCACGTCGCGGTCCACGCGCAGCGGCGTGCCGGCGGCGTCGAGCCAGACGAGGTCCAGCGCGAAGCGCATCCCCGCGGTGTGGACCGAGCGGCAGGGCTCCAGGAGCAGCGCGTGGCCGGATGCAAGCTCGTCGAGGCGCGCGAGGCCCAGCGCGCGCGAGCGCCGGCTCCCTGCGACGAGCAGCGTCAGCCCGCCGGGCAGCGCGCGGCGCTCGAGCGCCGCGAAGCGGGGGTCCGGCGTCACGGCGGGGGCGCGGTCGCGACGGTGTCGGCCCACACGAGCAGGCGCGTGGCGTGCTCGGCCGTCAGACCCGTGGCCGGGGTCGTGGCGACGAGCAGCGTCGGCGCACCGCGGCGGGCTGCCCACGCGCGGCACGCGTCGTCGTGCGCGTCGTCGATCCAGGCGAGCGGGCGCTGCGGGCCGGCGTGCGCGTCGATGGCGCTGAGCTTCCAGTGACCGTTGCTGCGCCCCGGATTTCGGTCGAACGAGAGAAACGGCAGCCCGCGGGGTAGGGCCAGTGCACGAGGGAGATGGTCGTCGGCCTTGTCCTCCCAACCGCTGCACCAGACGAGATCGAAGCGCTCGGACAGCGCGAGCAGGTGGATTCCCGCGTCGGCCGAAAGGAAATGGATGACTCCGTCCACATTGTGCAAACCACCGTCTGGACGCGTGTCGGAGTCGAATCCCCATAACGAGATCACCCCGTCTATGTCAACGAAGAGCAACGGTTTTGCCTGCATCTGCGCCGAATCTGTGGAAAGTTCGCGGTATCGGTGCGGTGAGGGCGATATCTCGCTAGCCTCCTTGGGGCGCAGGATGCGCGTCAAGGTTGTCCACCGAGCGGCCGATGGTAGAGGTGTCGCCCGGAGCTGCTCATCACGCCTGACGCGGGCGTCCCGCTGACCCCTCTATGAGTCTTCAACTCGGAATCCTCTTCGCGCTGCTGTGCGCGTTCGCCTCCAACCTGGCGTTCCTGTACAAGCATCGCGGCGCCTGCTGCGCCTGCGCGGTCGACATCCGCCATCCGATCCGCACGGCGGTCTCGCTCTGGAGCCAGCGCTGGTTCGCGATCGGGATGCTCGTCGGTGCCGGGGCGTGGCTGCTGCACGTCGCCGCGATCTCGCTCGCGCCGCTCTCCGTCGTCCAGGCCGTCCTCTCGGGCGGCCTCGTCCTGCTCGCGGTGATGGCCGACCGCCTCTTCGGGTTCAAGGTCGGTCCGCGTCAGTGGTGGGGCCTTGCGATGACCTGCATCGGCCTGATCCTGCTCGGCATCACGCTGCCCGCCGGCCACGGCGCCAGCTCCTCCTTCTCCGTCACCGCGATGATCGCCTTCGAGGCCGGCCTGTTCGGCATCGGGGCGCTCTTCATCATGGGCCCGCGCCTCGGCGGCCCCGCCGAGCACCACGGCGTCATGCTCGCCGCCGCCGCCGGCCTGCTCTTCGGCGTCTGCAACCTCGGGGTCAAGGCGCTGACGGGCATCGTCGGGGCCGAGGGCTTCATGGGGATCCTCATGAGCCCCTGGCTGTGGGTCGCGCTCGTCGGCTCCGCCGCGGCCTTCTACGCGTCCGCCCGCTCGCTGCAGGACGGCGAGGCCGTCGCGGTCATCGCCATCACCGGCACCGCCGCGAACATCGCGACGATCGCCGGCGGCATCATCGTCTTCGGCGACCCGATCCCGGGCGACGCGCTCGGCATCGCGGTGCAGGCCATCGCCTTCGTGCTCGTGATCGTCGCCTCGGCGCTGACACCCGCTCCGGTCCGCGCCGCCCGCGCGGCCTCTGCCGCGCCCGCTGCGGCGTAGGGCGCCCTCGCGCTCTCCGGGTGGCCTGGGTCGCTCCGCGGTCTGGGCCGGCGAGCTGCGCGACCGCCCCTCGCGGATCGCAGCCCGGGCGATCTGAACAACATCGATGAGATCGGACCTGTCGCGCGCACGCGGCGAGCGGCGCGCCGTCGGCCGTCAGCACCGGCGCGACCCGCACAACCCGTTCGCCGCGCGCCGGCACGAAGCGCTTCAGCGGTCCCACCGACGTGCCGAGTCATCGATTGCCCACACGCTCGCCGCCGAGGCCGGCGCGCCCGCACCGGTAGATCGTCAAAGCAGCGCCACGTGGCCGCGGCCGTCCGGTCGGCGGTCGCCCGACCCTTCGCGTCGTCGACCGAACAGATCGCGGATGGACACAACCACCACACGACGATCTCACTGAGGCATCGCCGAGGAGGACGCAGTCGGCGCCACCGTCCCACCCGGCTGTCGTCCTGCGACAGCAGGATGGGATGGTGCACCCGCAGCGGGCGCCCGGACCCTGGCGATGGGCGGTCGGAAGCATCCGGGGGCCACGCCCTCGGCCCTCAACCCAGCTCGCGCACGTACTCCATGAGCTCGAGTTGCAGATCGTTCTCGGGGTCGAGCCTGCCGCTCGCCTTCCAGCCGTTGCGCTCATAGAACGCCCGCGCCCGCGCCTGCCCTGCGGGCGTCCACAGGCATGCCGAGACGAAGCCGCGCTCGACCATGCCGGCGAGCAGCTCGTCGTGCAGCAGGTCGGCGACGCCGGTGCCCCAGAAGTCGCGGCGCACGAAGAGATGCGTGAGGCGCGCGACGTCGGTGCGCGACGCGTCGTCCTCGCCGAGCTCGGCGCGCGCGGCGCCATGGCCCGCCGGGCGGCCGCCGTCCGCGAACGCGACGACCGACCACGAGCCGTCGCGCGTGAAGCGCTGCATCATCCCGAGCAGCATCTCGATCCGGGTCGGGGGCTCCCATTCGGCCGATGCCCAGGAGCGGTAGGACCCGAAGCCCTGCTCGAGGTTGTCGGCCATCATGCCGAGGTCGTGGCGCGCACCGGCGCGGACGGTGAACGGGAGGTCGCTGCGCACGCGCTCAGGCTAGATGCATCCCCGTGGCGCCGCACCGGCGACCGCGACCGGGCAGACTCCCGCGCGTGTCGCGCCGCCCGCTCCTGACCGCCGCCCTGTCGTCGCTCCTGGTCGCCCTGCTGCTCGTGGCGCCGGCGCCGGGGGCAAAGAAGACGCCCGCGGCCAAGGCGCCGGTCTCGGGCCCCGGTCTCGAGACGATCATGCAGGACGACGGCCAGCTGCTCTTCCGCACGCCCGCAGACGCGCAGGCCGCCGTCGCGCGGATGAAGGCGCTCGGCGTCGACCGGATCCGGATCACCGCGAGCTGGTCCTCGCTCACGCGCGCCCCCGAGTCCGAGACGAAGCCCGACGGCTTCGCGGCCGCCGACCCGGCCGCCTACGAGCAGCCGCGCTGGGCGGCGCTCGACGCAGCCGTCAGCGCCGTCCGCGCGGCCGGGCTGAAGGTCCTCATCGACATCGGCTTCTGGGCGCCGCACTGGGCGACGAGCGACCCGCCCGGCCCGCGAGCGCGCACGAACATCGATCCGCAGGCCTATGCCGACTTCGCGGTCGCCGTCGCGCTGCGCTACTCCGGCGCGTTCACGCCGCCGCCTCCGCCGCCCGCGGCCGCAGCCGAGCAGCCGCCACCGCCCCCCACCGAGGACCAGAGCGTCCTGCAGGGCCTCTTCGCCCCGCTCGCGCCGGCGCCCCCACCCGATCAGCCGCCGCCGGCGGCGACGCGCGGCGCGCGGGCAGCGCAGGCCGTCGCGGCCCAGGCCCCGGCAGGCGCGCTCCCCGACGTGGACGAGTTCGTCCTCTGGAACGAGCCCAACATCCCGGCGCTGCTGCTCCCCCAGTGGGCGCCCGACGGCACGACGCCCGCCAGCCCGGGCGTCTACCGCGCGATGGTGCGCGCCGCCTACCCGGCCCTCAAGGCCGTCCGCAAGAAGGTCAAGGTCCTCATCGGCAACACCTCGAGCACGGGCGGCAAGCGCGGCACCGGCGCTGTGGCGCCGCTGGAGTTCCTGCGCGGCCTCGCCTGCGTGAACGCCGACCTCGCGCCCCTGGCGACGCCGGAGTGCGCGGACTTCAAAGCCGTGCCTGGCGACGGCTGGGCGCACCACCCCTACTCCCAGAACGAGCGGCCGTCGCGCGTCAGCAACCCGGACAAGGAGCCCGGCGACCTGCGTATGGCCGACCTGCCGGTCCTCGCCGACACGCTCGCCAGGCTCGTGAAGCTGGGCCGCCTCGCGCCTGCCGACCGCGACATCTACCTCACGGAGTTCGGCTACGAGACGACGCCCGTGCAGGGGCGCCCGGACGTGTCGGAGATCCAGCAGGCGCGGTGGCTGACGTGGGCGGAGTACCTCGCCGACAAGGTCCCGAGCGTCAAGTCCTTCGCGCAGTTCCTCCTGCGCGACAACCCGCCCGCGCCCGTGCGCGTGTCGGCGAGCAACGCACGCGCATTCGGAGAGTTCACGACCGGGCTGCTCGTCTCCAGCGGCAACGACAAGATGGCTGCCAGGACGTTCGTCGCCGGGCTCTTCGCCCAGCTGCAGCCCAGGCACAAGGTGCTGCTCTACGGGCGCCTGCGGCTGGGGCCGGGTGTCAAGACGATCCTGCTGCAGCGCCAGTTCCGTCTCGGCCGCTGGCGCACGATCGCCCGCCTTGCCGTCGACGGCACGGCGGCCTTCCAGCGCACGTTCGCGCACGAGCCCGGAACGCTCTACCGCCTCACGTATCCCGGCGCCGACGGGGCTCGCCAGCGCGGTCTCGCAGTCAAGCCCGTGCCCGCCGGCCGGTGACGATCCCGGCACGCTGCTAGGATCCCGCGCCGCATGCCAACGACGTCACAGCTCGTCCGCAAGGGCCGCAAACCGCCCAAGAAGAAGCTCGCCACCCCGGGTCTGAAGTCCGGCAAGGGTCGCAAGAAGAAGGTCGCCGCTCCTCAGCGCCGCGGCGTCTGCACCCGTGTCTACACGACGACACCGAAGAAGCCGAACTCCGCGCTGCGCAAGGTCGCGCGCGTCCGGATCACCGGATCGATCGAGGTCACGGCCTACATCCCCGGCGAGGGGCACAACCTTCAGGAGCACTCCGTCGTGCTCGTCCGCGGCGGCCGCGTCAAGGACCTGCCGGGCGTGCGCTACAAGGTCGTGCGCGGGACGCTGGACGCGGCAGGCGTCAGCGACCGCAAGAAGGCACGCAGCCAGTACGGCGTGAAGAAGAAGTAATGCCGCGCCGCGCAGCTGCCCAGATCCGGCCGATCGAGCCGGATCCCATCCACCGCTCCCGCATCGTCCAGCAGGTCGTCAACAAGGTCATGCTCCACGGCAAGAAGTCCGTCGCCGAGAAGATCGTCTACGACGCCCTGGCGATCATCGGCGAGCGCACCGGCAAGGACCCCGTCGAGCAGCTCGAGCTGTCGATCAAGTCGCTGACCCCGGTGCTCGAGGTCCGCTCCCGCCGCGTCGGTGGCGCCACCTACCAGGTGCCCGTCGAGGTCCCGTCGCGCCGCGCGCGCACGCTCGCCGTCCGCTGGCTCGTCGAGTTCGCGCGCCAGCGCCGCGAGAAGACGATGGCCCAGCGCCTCGCCAACGAGCTGCTCGACGCGCAGTCCCAGCAGGGCGGCGCCTACAAGCGCAAGGACGACATCTACCGCATGGCCCAGGCGAACAAGGCGTTCGCCCACTACCGCTGGTAGTGATCCGCCGGCGGCCAGGTGCCGCTACTCCCGGTGTGGTTCGCGGGTTCTGGACGCAGATGAGACTTCACTTCGCATTTGCCGCGTGCGCGATCGTGTTCCTCCTGTCGCTCGTGGGGGTCGCGAGCGCAGATGCCCGCAGCTCGGCGCCGCGGCTGACCGGCCTGCGCTGCGTCCCCGCGACGGCCGCCGGCTGCCGGCAGGCCGTGCGCGTCACGGTGGGTCGTCAGATCCAGCTGCGGGGGCGCGGACTGACCTCCGGGATGCGGGTGACCTTCCGGTGGCCGAAGGGCGCGCTGGCGACGAAGCTGCGCCGCAGCCGCGCCGGCTGGACGGCGAGCGTTCCTGCGGGGACCGCCGCGGGCCGCGTCGGCGTCACCGTCCGCGACCGCGCGGGCCGGCGCTCGAACGCCCGCAACATCATCGTCGTGGCACCCGCGCTGCGCCCGCAGGCGACGACGCTGCCCGGTGAGCTGCCGGCGGCGATGCGCGGCAACGGCATGTGGATCTGGCAGCTGCCCAAGAGCGACGCCGGCAACCTCGACGCGATCGCCGCGCGCGCCCTCGGCGCCGGGATGACGACCGTCTACGTCAAGAGCGCCGACGCTGCGACGGTCTGGACGCAGTTCACGGCGCAGCTCGTGCAGGACCTGCACGCCCGCGGCCTGCGCGTCTGCGCCTGGCAGTTCGTCTACGGCGCGAACCCGATCGGCGAGGCGGCCGCGGGCGTCGCCGCCGTGAACGCCGGCGCGGACTGCCTGATCATCGACGCCGAGACCGCCTACGAGGGGCGCTACGCGTCAGCGCAGCGCTACATCGCCGCGCTGCGGCTGGCGATCGGGCCGGGCTACCCCGTCGGGCTGACCACGTTTCCGTACGTCGACTACCACCCGCGCCTGCCGTACTCGGTGTTCCTGGGTCCCGGCGGTGCGCAGGCCAACCTCCCGCAGGTCTACTGGAAGGACATCGGGGGGTCGGTCGACGCCGTCAGCGCGCGCACCGTCGCGCACAACCGCATCTACCAGGCGCCGCTCGCGCCTCTGGGCCAGGCCTACAGCGCGCCGGACCCCGCGGACCTGCAGCGCTTCCGCGCGATCTGGGCCGGGTACGGCGTCGCCGGCCTGTCGTGGTGGAGTTGGCAGGCGTCCAGCCCCGTGACGTGGGCGACGCTCACGCAGCCGGCGCCCGCACCCGTCGTCCTGCCCGATCCCGGCTGGCCGGCGCTGACCCGCGGCAAGACCGGCGATCAGGTCATCTGGATGCAGCAGCACCTCGTCACGGCCGATCCGGCCGTGGTGGTCGACGGCAGGTTCACCGCGGCGACCGAGGTCGCGCTGCAGAGCTTCCAGACGGCGCGCGGCCTGCCCGCGAGCGGTCAGACGGATGCCGCGACGTGGCAGGCGCTCCTGGCGCTGGCGATGCAGCCGGTGGACTGGACCGCGGCGGCGTAGAGGCCCGCCGCTCCCGTTCAGCCGGACGCGGGCTCCGGGCCGCGACGGGGGCGCCGCGAGCCCCGCGCCACCAGCAGCGCGCCGGCCAGCATCAGCCCGGCGCCGCCCGCGATCTCGAGCGCCAGTCCCGGCCCCGCCTTCGCCTGCGCGTCCTCGAACACGACGGACTCCGGCAGCCGGCCGGACTCGCGCGTCTTGGGCAGGTCGATCGCGAATGCCACGACCAGCGCCGCGGCGCCCAGCACGACCAGCGCGGCGGCCGCGGCGCGCGCGCCGCGCAGGGCGCCGAGCGTCATCGGCACCGCGGCCGCGGCGATGACGAGCAGCGCAAAGCCGTGGTTGGCGTGACCGCTGACGCTGCGCCGCTCGGTCTCCAGCGAGCCGACGACGACGCGCACGACGGTGCTGAACTCGGCGGCGACGAGCAGCGCCACGGCCGCGACCGCGAGGGCCGCCGCGATGCCGTCGATCCTGGCGAAACCCGCCGGGCGGGCTGGGTCCCCTTTGCTATAGTCAGACGTCGTTCCGTCGTCAGCTGCGCTCATCGGCGCCCGCTTCGGGGCTGCCGTCCGGCCAGAAATGGATACCTCGAGCACATAGCGCCGCGGACCGACTCGACATCGGACGTGCGCGCGGGCCCGAGAGGCCCGTTTTTTGTGCTCGGGAACGAAGAGAGATCAAGAGAAGCCATGCCACGCACATTCACGCTCGATAAGACCCGGAACATCGGGATCATGGCGCACATCGACGCCGGCAAGACGACGACGACTGAGCGGATCCTCTACTACACGGGGCGCACGTACAAGATCGGTGAGGTCCACGAGGGCGCCGCCACGATGGACTGGATGGAGCAGGAGCAGGAGCGCGGCATCACGATCACGTCCGCCGCGACGACGTGCGAGTGGCGCAAGCACCGCATCAACATCATCGACACGCCGGGCCACGTCGACTTCACCGTCGAGGTGGAGCGCTCGCTGCGCGTGCTCGACGGTGCGATCGCGCTCTTCGACTCCGTCGCCGGCGTCGAGCCGCAGTCCGAGACCGTCTGGCGCCAGGCCGACAAGTACGCCGTGCCGCGGATCGCGTTCATCAACAAGATGGACCGCATCGGCGCGGATTTCAACGGCTCGGTGAAGACGATGCACGACCGCCTCGCGGCCAACGCCGTGCCGATCCAGATCCCGATCGGCGCCGAGTCCGAGTTCAAGGGCATCATCGACCTGCTCGGCATGAAGGCCGTCGTCTACCTCGACGATCTCGGCAAGGACCAGGACGTCATCGAGATCCCGGCCGAGTACGCCGACGCGGCCGCCGAGGCCCGCGAGCACCTCATCCACGCGCTCGCCGATCTCGACGACGACATCGCCGAGCTCTTCCTCGACGAGGCCGACATCCCGATCGAGACGCTGAAGGCCGCCATCCGCAAGGCGACCCTGGCGATCCAGATCACGCCGGTCATGTGCGGCTCGGCGTTCAAGAACAAGGGCGTGCAGCCGCTGCTGGACGCGGTCCTGGACTACCTGCCCTCCCCGCTGGAGGTCAAGCCGATCGACGGCCACCTCGTCAACAAGAGCGGCGAGGACCTCGAGGAGATCGTGCTGCGCCCGGACGACGGCGAGCCGTTCGCCGCGCTCGGCTTCAAGATCATGGCCGACCCCTTCGTCGGCAAGCTCACCTACTTCCGCGTGTACTCGGGAACGCTGCAGGCCGGCTCGAAGGTCCTCAACGTCACGACCGGGCGGACCGAGCGCGTCGGGCGCCTGCTCGTCATGCACGCCAACGACCGCGAGGAGGTGGACGCCGTCTACGCCGGCGACATCGCCGCCGCCGTCGGCATCAAGCAGATCACCACCGGCGACACGCTCTGCGACCCGACGCGCCCCGTGAAGCTCGAGAACATCACCTTCCCGGAGCCCGTCATCAAGGTCGCCGTCGAGCCCAAGACCAAGGTCGACCAGGAGAAGATGTCCGTCGCCCTCGGCCGCCTCGCCGAGGAGGACCCGACCTTCCGCGTCCAGACCAACGAGGAGACCGGCCAGATCGAGATCTCCGGGATGGGCGAGCTGCACCTCGAGATCCTCGTCGACCGCATGAAGCGCGAGTACGGCGTCGAGGCCAACGTCGGGCGCCCGCAGGTCTCCTACCGCGAGACCATCCGCGGCACCGCCCACAAGATCGAGGGCCGCTTCGTCAAGCAGACCGGCGGCTCGGGCCAGTTCGGCATCGTCTACATCGACATCGAGCCCGCGCCCGGCGAGGGCTTTGACTTCGTCTCGAAGATCAAGGGCGGCTCGGTTCCGAGCGAGTTCATCCCCGCGGTCGAGAAGGGTGTCGAGGAGGCGCTGCTCACCGGCGTCAAGGCCGGCTACCCGATGGTCGACATCCGCGTGACCCTCGTCGACGGCAAGTACCACGACACGGACTCCTCGGAGATCGCCTTCAAGGTCGCCGGCTCGCTGGCGTTCAAGGAGGCCGCGCGCCGGGCCAAGCCGGTCCTGCTCGAGCCGATCTTCGCGGTCGAGGTCGTGACCCCCGAGGACTTCCTCGGCGAGGTCATCGGCGACCTCAACCGCCGTCGCGGCCGCGTCGAGGGCCAGGACCAGCGCGGCAACGCGCTGACGGTCACCGCGCGCGTCCCGCTCAGCGAGATGTTCGGCTACGTCGGCGACCTGCGATCCAACACCCAGGGCCGCGCGAGCTACTCCATGCAGTTCGACGGCTACGAAGAGGTGCCCCAGCACATCGCCGAGAAGGTCGTGGAGCACCGCATGGGAGAGCCTGCGGCGGCCTGACCCCCCGGGGCCGGGCGCCCGTCTGACCCCCATGCAGCAAGTTCGATAGTTTCATCCAGTTCACCGACAGACTTAGAGGAGCGAAACGAAAGTGGCAAAGGAGAAGTTCGAGCGCGACAAGCCGCACGTCAACGTCGGCACCATCGGTCACATCGACCACGGCAAGACGACGCTGACTGCTGCCATCACGACCGTGCTCGCCGAGCACGGCGGTGGCGAGGCGCGCAGCTTCGCCGAGATCGACAATGCTCCCGAGGAGAAGGCCCGCGGGATCACGATCGCCACGTCGCACGTCGAGTACCAGACCGACAACCGGCACTACGCGCACGTCGACTGCCCCGGGCACGCCGACTACGTGAAGAACATGATCACGGGCGCCGCCCAGATGGACGGCGCGATCCTCGTCGTGTCGGCCGCCGACGGGCCCATGCCGCAGACGCGCGAGCACATCCTGCTCGCCCGCCAGGTCGGCGTGCCGTACATCGTCGTGTTCCTCAACAAGGCCGACCTCGTCGACGACGAGGAGCTGCTCGAGCTCGTCGAGCTCGAGGTCCGCGAGCTGCTGAGCTCCTACGACTTCCCGGGCGACGACATCCCGTTCGTCATCGGCTCGGCGACGCAGGCGCTCGACGGCGACGCCGACGCCAAGGCGAAGATCATGGAGCTCGCCGACACGCTCGACACGTACATCCCCGAGCCCGTCCGCGACCTCGACAAGCCATTCCTCATGCCGGTCGAGGACGTCTTCTCGATCACCGGCCGCGGCACCGTCGCGACCGGGCGCATCGAGCAGGGCATCGTCCACACGGGCGACACCGTCGAGATCGTCGGCATCACGCCGAACGCCTCGACCGTCGTCACGGGCGTCGAGATGTTCCGCAAGATCCTCGACGAGGGTCGCGCGGGCGACAACGTGGGCTGCCTGCTGCGTGGCACCAAGCGCGAGGAGATCCAGCGCGGGCAGGTGCTGTGCAAGCCCAAGTCGATCACGCCGCACACCAAGTTCAAGTCCGAGGTCTACGTCCTGAAGAAGGAGGAGGGTGGCCGTCACACGCCCTTCTTCACGGGCTACCGGCCACAGTTCTACTTCCGCACGACGGACGTCACCGGGGCAGCGCATCTGCCCGAGGGCGTCGAGATGGTCATGCCGGGCGACAACGTCCAGATGGAGATCGAGCTCATCCAGCCGATCGCCATGGACGCGGGTCTCCGGTTCGCCATCCGCGAGGGCGGCCGCACGGTCGGCTCTGGCGTCGTGACCGAGATCGTCGAGTAAGGAGCCGGTCTACAGCACCCTGACAGGGGCGGGCCCGGCCTACCGGGACCCGCCCCTTCTGGCGCTCACAGCCCAAACCGCACAATGGCTACCACCACAGAGAACAAGATCCGCATCCGCCTCAAGGCCTATGACCACTCGGCCATCGAGACGGCTGCCAAGGAGATCGTCGAGACCGCCACGCGGACCGGCGCGACCGTCTCTGGGCCGGTGCCGTTGCCGACCGAGAAGAACGTCTACTGCGTGATCCGCTCGCCGTTCAAGGACAAGGACTCGCGCGAGCACTTCGAGATCCGCACCCACAAGCGGCTCATCGACATCCACCAGCCCACGCCCAAGACCGTCGACTCGCTGCAGCGCCTGGATCACCTCCCGGCCGGCGTCGACATCGAGATCCGTCTCGCGACCTAGAGCAATGCCCGCGATCCTCGCCAAGAAGCTCGGCATGACCCAGGTCTTCCTCGAGGACGGCAAGGTCGAGCGCGTGACCGTGCTCGAGGCCGGTCCCTGTCCGGTCACCGCGATCCGCACGCACGAGCGCGACGGCTACGAGGCCGTCCAGCTCGCCTACGGCGCGTCGAAGGAGAAGCACCTCACGCGCGCCGAGATCGGTCACCTCAAGAAGGTCGGCGCGCCGCCCATGCGCCATCTCAGGGAGTTCCGCGACGAGGCCGGCGAGCTGCTCGTCGGCGAGACCGTGACCGTCGAGAACTTCGAGGTCGGGCAGACCGTCAAGGTCTCGGGCACGTCCAAGGGCAAGGGCTTTCAGGGAACGATCAAGCGCCACAACTTCGCCAGCGGCCCCAAGTCCCACGGCTCGCACAACAAGCGCGCCCCGGGCTCGATCGGCGCGTCGGCCACGCCTTCGCGCGTGTTCAAGGGCATCAAGGGCCCGGGCCAGATGGGCAACAAGCGCGTCACGCAGAAGGGGCTGACGATCGTCAGCCTGGACGCGGCGCAGAACCTCATGCTGCTGCGCGGCTCGGTCCCCGGCCCGCGCAACGGCTACGTGGAGGTCCGGACCGATGGCTGACGCACCGATCCTCGGCGGATCCAAGAAGGCCAAGCTCGACGATGTCGCCTTTGGCGCGCCGTTCAACGAGCCGCTGGTCCACGAGTCCGTCCGGGCCGAGCTCAACGCGCGCCGTCAGGGCACGCACGCGACGAAGACCCGCGGCAACGTCCGCGGCGGTGGCGCCAAGCCCTGGCGCCAGAAGGGCACGGGCCGTGCGCGCGCCGGGTCGTCGCGATCCCCGATCTGGACCGGCGGCGGCACGACCTTCGGTCCGTCGCCGCGCCACTACACGTTCAAGGTCAACCGCAAGGAGCGCCGCGCCGCGCTGCGCAGCGCGCTCTCCGTGCACGCCTCCCGCGGCTCGATCGCGGTCCTGGACCCCAAGAAGTTCGACACGCCCTCGACGAAGAACGCCGCGCAGCTGCTGGCGGACTCCGCCCTGCGCAACCCCGTGCTGCTGATCCTCACCGATGCGCAGGAGAACGCCGCGCTGTCGTTCCGCAACCTCAGCCGCGTCGGCGTCCTGCCGGTCTCGATGGTCGGCGTCGCCGACCTCATCGGCGCCGCCTCGGTCGTCTGCACGCAGGAGGCGCTCGACGCGCTGACGGCCCGCGCCAAGGGCGAGAAGACCGAGGACAACGAGCCCGAGGCAGTGGAGGCCTGACATGGATCCGTCCCAGGTCATCATCCGACCGGTCGTCTCCGAGAAGTCCTACGTTCTCGCGGCCGCCGGCAAGTACACCTTCCGGGTGCATCCCGACGCGCACAAGACGCAGATCCGCCAGGCGGTCGAGGCGCTGTTCGACGTCTCGGTCCTGGAGGTCCGCACGATGAGCGTGAAGTCCAAGCCCAAGCGCCGCGGTGCCATCATCGGCCGCACGCGCCAGTGGAAGAAGGCCATGGTCCAGGTCGGCCCCGGCGACTCGATCCCGATCTTTCAGGGCCTCGAGGCCCTCGAGGGCTAGGCCCACCAGGAGCAACGATGGCGATCCGCAAGCCCAAGCCCACGAGTCCCGGTCGTCGCTTCTCGACGTACCCCGACTTCGCGGAGATCACGAAGGACCGGCCCGAGAAGTCGCTCGTCGAAGGCCTGACGAAGAGCGGCGGGCGCAACGCCCGCGGGCGCAAGACCGCACGCCACCGCGGTGGCGGCGCCAAGCGCCTGTACCGCAAGATCGACTTCAAGCGCCGCAAGGACGGCGTCCCGGCGCGCGTCGCCGCGATCGAGTACGACCCCAACCGGTCGGCGTACATCGCGCTGCTGCACTACGTCGACGGCGAGAAGGCCTACATCCTGGCGCCCGCCCGGCTGACGGTCGGCATGAGCGTCGCCTCCGGCGACGACGCGGACATCGCGCCGGGCAACGCCCTGCCGCTGCGCCGCATCCCGATCGGCACGGTCATCCACAACGTCGAGCTCGAGCCCGGCCGCGGCGGCCAGCTCGGCCGCTCCGCCGGCACCGGCATCCAGCTCATGGCCCGCGACAACGGCATGGCCACATTGCGCCTGCCCTCCGGCGAGATGCGCCTCGTGCGCGAGGAGTGCCGCGGAACCGTGGGCACGATCGGCAACGCCGATCATCAGAACGTGAAGATCGGCAAGGCCGGGCGCAAGCGTCACATGGGCGTCCGCCCGCAGACCCGCGGCACCGCGATGAACCCCGTCGACCACCCGCACGGCGGTGGCGAGGGCTCGACGACGGCAGGCCGCCATCCAGTCACCCCGTGGGGCGTGCCGACGCTCGGCTATCGCACCCGTAAGAAGAACAAGTCGTCCGACCGCTACATCGTGCGCGGTCGCAAGAGAGGGAAGAAGCGTTGAGCCGTTCAAGCAAGAAGGGCCCGTGGGTCGAGGAGCGCCTCATGGCACGCGTCGAGGCGCTCAACGCCTCCAACTCCAAGCAGATGCTCAAGACCTGGTCGCGCGCGTCGACGATCTTCCCGGAGATGGTCGGTCACACGATCGCCGTCCACGACGGCCGCAAGCACGTGCCCGTCTTCGTCTCGGAGTCGATGGTCGGCCACAAGCTCGGCGAGTTCGCGCCGACGCGCCTGTACCGCGGCCACGCGGGGAGCGGGAAGGTCCGATGAGCCCGCGCAAGCCGGCGACGCCCGACGAGGGCAAGCCCGAGGACGTCGACAAGATCGCCGCGGACGCCAAGGAGGCCAAGCAGGCCCCCGCGCCCGCCGCGGAGGCGCCCGAGAAGCCCAAGCGTCGCGCCCGCCGCAAGGCCGCGCCGCAGGCCGAGGTCACCGCCGCCGCGGTCACGGGCGTCGGCAAGGACGCGGCCGAGGCCGCGCTCGAGGAGGGCTCCTCCGAGCCCGTCGCCGAGGCGCCCGCGAAGCCCGCGAAGCCGGCGAAGGCCAAGCCGGCCGCTGCCAAGCCGGCCGCCGCGAAGGCCAAGACCGCCGGCGCCGACGCCGACGAGAAGCCCAAGCGCCGCCCGTCGCGGCGCAAGGCCGAGCCCGACAAGCCCGCCGAGCCTGCGCCCGCCCGCAGGCGCGCGGCACGCACGTACGGCGACACGCCGCCGATGGTCCGCGCGCACGCCAAGTACGTCCGCACCTCGGCGCGCAAGGCGCGCCTGGTCTGCGATCACATCCGCGGCAAGTCCGTCGAGGAGGCGCGCGCGATCCTCGCGCACGCCAACCGCGACGTGGCCCGCGACTGGTCCAAGCTGCTGGAGTCGGCGGTCGCAAACGCCGAGCACAATCACGAGCTGATCGGCGACGAGCTGCGCATCCACGCGGTCAAGGCCGATGAGGGCCCGACGCTCAAGCGGTTCCGCCCGCGCGCCATGGGGCGCGCGACGAAGATCCGCAAGCGCACGAGCCACCTCTCGATCACGTTGACGCCAAAGGACGGGGAGTAGCTCGTGGTTCTTCCTGCAAACCGCTGCACCGCTGGATCGGTCGCTGATCACCGGTTGGCGGCGTCCTCACTCGTCGATGTGCCAGAGGCACACCTTCCTCGCTGCGTCCTTGCCAACCGGCGCCAGCAACCGCCCAACGGCACACCGGCTCACAGGAGGAACCACTAATGGGTCAGAAGGTTCACCCCGAGTCGATGCGCGTCGGCTACATCCACGACTGGAAGTCCAACTGGTTCAACGAGAAGCACTTCGCGGACTACCTGGCCGAGGATGTCGCGATTCGCAACCACATCACGGGCAAGCTGGCGCACGCCGGGCTGTCGGACATCACGATCCGCAAGGACGCCAACGAGGTGGAGGTCAACATCCACACCGCGCGTCCGGGCATCGTGATCGGCAAGTCCGGCTCCGAGGTCGACGCCCTGCGCAAGGACCTGCACCGGATCACGCGCAAGCAGATCAAGGTCAACATCCTGGAGATCAAGCGACCGGAGCTCGACGCCAAGCTCGTCGCGCAGTCGGTCGCCGAGCAGCTGCAGAACCGCGTCGCCTTCCGGCGCGCGATGAAGCGCGCACTGACGAGCGCCATGCGCTCCGGCGCCAAGGGCTGCAAGATCCAGGTCGGCGGCCGCCTCGGCGGCGCTGAGATGGCCCGCACCGAGAGCTACTCCGACGGACGCGTCCCGCTGCACACGCTGCGTGCCGACATCGACTACGGCTTCTTCGAGGCCAAGACGACGTTCGGCCGCATCGGCGTGAAGTGCTGGATCAACAAGGGCGAGATCATGCCCGAGGGCTACTCCGGCGCGGACCTCACCGACATGGAGGGCCCCTCCCAGCAGCCGCAGGATCGCGACGGCGGCCGTGGCCGCGGCCGCGGTGACCGCGACGGTCGCGGCGGCGGTGGCGGACGCGGTGGCGGCGGCGGTCGCGGACCCGGCGGCCCCGGCGGTCCCGGTGGCCGTGGCGGCGGACCGGGCGGTCGCGGCGGCGGTGGTGGCGGCGGCGGCACGTCGCGTCCCGGCTTCGGCCCCGGCGCCGGCGGCGCACGCGGAGGGGGTCGCTAGATGCTGTCTCCCAAGCGCGTCAAGCACCGCAAGCAGCACCGCGGCCGCAGGGCCGGGCTGTCGCGCGGGCAGACGACGATCCAGTTCGGCGAGTACGGACTCAAGTCGCTCGACGCCGGCTGGCTCACGAACCGCCAGATCGAGGCCGCGCGTATCGCGATGACCCGCAAGATCAAGCGTGGCGGCAAGGTCTGGATCAACGTGTATCCCGACAAGTCCTTCACGAAGAAGCCCGCCGAGACCCGCATGGGTTCCGGCAAGGGCTCGCCCGAGGGCTGGGTCGCAGTCGTCAAGCCCGGCCGCGTCATGTTCGAGCTCGCCGGCGTCTCCGAGCCGCTGGCGCGCGAGGCGATGCGCCTGGCCGGCCACAAGCTGCCGGTGAAGACGAAGTTCGTCCTGCGCGAGGACACCCCGCAATGAACGCCAAGGATCTGCGCGACATGAACGAGCGCGAGCTCGTCGACCACCTCAAGACCGCGCGCAAGGACCTCTTCGGCCTGCGCTTCCAGCACGCCACCGGCGAGCTCGAGAACACGGCCGGTCTGCGGACCGCCAAGCGCGACCTGGCGCGTGCCCTCACCGTCGCGCGTCAGCGCGAGATCGACATCAACCGGAAGTAGCGATGGCCCAAGACGAGACCCCTGAGACCGAGCAGACCGAGCCCGTCGTCGACGCGCCCGCCGCCGAGGCGCCGGCGACCGCCGGCGCGCCCGCGGCCAAGCCTGCGGGCGACAAGCGCAGCAACCGCGAGGAGCGCGCCCGCCTGGAGCACGTCGCCGCCTCGCAGCGCCCGTCGCGCACGCCCGAGCAGCGCGACGCCGAGCGTCGCGAGGCCCGTGCGAAGAAGGCCGTCGCCCGCCGCCGCCGCCGCGAGCAGGAGAAGGTCAAGCGCGCGGCGGCCGGCCCCGGCACCGGCACGCCCAAGGCGGAGCCCACCCCCTCGTCGCCGCAGACGCGCATCGGCACGGTCGTCTCGGCCAAGCCCGACAAGACGATCGTCGTGCGCATCGACCTCGCGCGCAGGCACCGCAAGTACGAGAAGATCGTGCGCTCCACGTCCAAGCTGCACGTCCACGACGAGGCCAACGACGCCAACGAGGGCGATCGTGTCCGCGTGCTCGAGAGCCGTCCGCTGTCGCGCACGAAGCGCTGGAAGCTCGTGGAAGTGCTGGAGCGCGCGAAGTGATCCAGAACGAGACACGCCTCAAGGTCGCCGACAACACCGGCGCCCGCGAGATCCTCTGCATTCGCGTCAAGGGCGGCTCGCGCCGCCGCTACGCGTTCGTGGGCGACGTCATCACCGCGACCGTCAAGGCCGCCAACCCGCAGGGGACGGTCAAGAAGGGCGAGGTCGTGACCGCGGTCGTCGTGCGCACGAAGAAGTCCTTCGGCCGCGACGACGGCACGTACATCGCCTTCGACGAGAACGCCGCGGTCATCATCGACGCGCAGAACAACCCGCGCGGGACGCGCATCTTCGGACCGGTCGCCCGCGAGTTGCGCGACCGCAACTTCATGAAGATCATCTCGCTCGCCCCGGAGGTGCTCTAGCCATGCCCGCTCGCATCCGCAAGAACGACGTCGTCATCGTCATCAGCGGCAAGGATCGCGGCAAGGAGGGCAAGGTCCTCCGCGTGGATCCCGAGAAGCAGCGCGTCTACGTCGAGGGCCTGAACATCATCAAGCGCCACCAGCGGGCGCGGCCGGGCTCGATGGAGGCCGGTGGCGTCATCGAGAGGGAAGGCCCGATCCACGTCTCCAACGTCGCCGTGCGCGATCCGCGCGACAAGAAGCCCACGCGCGTCAAGACCGTCGAGGAGCACGGCAAGCGCCTGCGCGCCTCGGTGCGCACGGGGGTGAAGATCTGATGCCCGCGACCGCCACGACCCCGCGCCTGAAGACCCGCTACCACGAGGAGATCCGCCCCGCGCTGAAGGAGCGCTTCGGCTACTCGTCGATCATGCAGGTCCCGCGGATCGAGAAGATCACGCTGAACATGGGCGTCGGCGACGCCAAGCAGGACTCCAAGATGCTCGAGCAGGCGCAGGAGCAGCTGGCGACGATCGCCGGCCAGAAGCCCAACGTGCGCCGCGCCCGCAAGTCGATCGCCAACTTCAAGCTGCGCGAAGGCATGCCTGTCGGCCTGTCGGTGACGCTGCGCGATCAGCGCGCCTACGAGTTCCTGGACCGGCTCATGTCGATCGCGCTGCCGCGCGTCCGTGACTTCCGCGGGCTGAAGGCCGGCGCCTTCGACGGCCGCGGCAACTACTCCATGGGCATTCGCGAGCAGATCATCTTTCCCGAGATCGACTACGACGCGGTCGACCAGGTGCGCGGCCTCGACGTGACGATCACGACGTCTGCGCAGTCCGACCTCGAGGCGTTCGCGCTGCTCGAGGCGTTCGGGATGCCGTTCACGAAGGAGGGCCGCCCGCAGGACGCGGCGGCCGAAGCACGTCGCGCCGCCGCCGAAGCTGCCGAGGAGGAGGCGCGCCACGAAGAGCTGCGCGCCAAGGCCGAGGCGGAGCAGGCGGCGCTCGAGCAGCTCAAGCAGGAGAACCCGGAGGCCTACGAGCGACCCGCCGAGGAGCCGGAAGCAGAGACCGAGACCGAAGGTGGAGACAGCTAACATGGCCAAGACGTCCCAGCGGGTCCGCCAGGCGCGGCCCGCGAAGTACAAGACCCGGGAGTACAGCCGTTGCCGCCGATGCGGCCGGGCCCGCGCCGTATACCGCAAGTTCGGCCTGTGCCGGATCTGCCTGCGCGAGATGGCCCACAACGGCTTCGTCCCGGGCATGACGAAGTCTTCGTGGTAACCGAAAGCATCCAGAGCACTCCGTGAGCGCAAGCACCGACCCAATCGCAGACTTCCTGACCCGGATCCGCAACGCGATCCAGGCCGCCCATGAGACGGTCGACATCCCGTCGTCCAAGCTCAAGACCGAGTGCGCCCGGATCCTCGCCGAGCAGGGCTACATCGACGGCTACAGCGCGGTCACGCCTGACGCCGACCACCCGGCGCAGCTCATCCGCGTGCGGCTGAAGTACACGTCGGACCGCCGCTCGGCGATCTCCGGGCTCAAGCGCGTCTCGCGCCCAGGCCGGCGCACGTACGCCGGCGCCGGCGAGATCCCCAAGGTTCTCGGCGGCATGGGCACCGCCATCGTCTCCACGTCACGAGGCGTCATGACCGGCCACGAGGCCCGCAACGCGGGCGTCGGCGGCGAAGTCGTGGCGCACGTCTGGTAGCCGGTCGTCGCATGTCCCGTATCGGCAAGAAGCCCATCCCCCTCCCGTCCGGCGTCACCGTCTCGATCGAGCCTGAGCTCGTGCAGGTCAACGGGCCCCGCGGCACGCTGTCCGAGCGCGTCTCGCGCGACATCACCGTGACCCAGGACGGCGAGCTGCTCGTCGTCACGCGCCCCACCGACCGCGGCGAGCATCGTGCGCTGCACGGCCTCACCCGCTCGCTCGTCGCGAACATGGTCGAGGGCGTCACCACCGGCTTTGCGAAGACACTCGAGATCCAGGGCGTCGGCTACCGCGCGGCGCTCAAGGGCCGCGACCTCGAGCTGGCCCTCGGCTATTCGCATCCCGTCTCGGTGAAGGCGCCCGAGGGCATCGAGTTCGAGGTCCCGCAGCCGACCCGCGTCATCGTGCGCGGCAACTCCAAGCAGCAGGTCGGCGAGCTCGCGGCGAACATCCGCAAGAAGCGCCCGCCGGAGCCCTACAAGGGCAAGGGCATTCGCTACGAGGGCGAGTACGTCGCCCGGAAGGTCGGTAAGCGCGCATGAGCGTCAAGACCCAGCCCGCCAAGCGCCTCAAGCGCCGCCGCCGCGTGCGCGCGAAGATCTCCGGCACCGCCGAGCGCCCGCGGATCTCCGTGTTTCGCTCCAACCGGGGCATCAGCGCCCAGCTCGTCGACGACGTCGCCGGGCACACGCTGGCCGCCGTCGCCTGGAGCGAGGGTCCGCTGCGCGACAAGGCCCCGATGGAGCAGGCGACCGAGGCCGGCAAGCTGCTCGCCGAGCGCGCGCAGAAGGCCGGCGTCTCCACCGCCGTGTTCGACCGTGGCGGCTACCAGTACCACGGTCGCGTCAAGGCCTTCGCAGAGGGCGTCCGCGAAGGAGGACTCACCGTATGAGCGCACCAGTCGTCGATCGATCCGTCAACCAGGCAGGCCTGGACCTGCAGGAGCGCGTGGTCGAGATCAACCGCGTCGCCAAGGTCGTCAAGGGCGGTCGCCGCTTCTCCTTCACGGCGCTCGTCGTCGTCGGTGACGAGCGCGACGTCGTCGGCGTGGGCTACGGCAAGGCCAACGAGGTCCCGCTCGCGATCCAGAAGGGCGTCGAGCAGGCCAAGAAGAACCTGTTTCGCGTGCCCAAGCACGGCCAGACGATCACGCACACGACGACCGGCGTCTACGGCGCCGGACGCGTCTTCATGAAGCCGGCCTCGCCCGGTACCGGCGTCATCGCCGGCGGCGGCGTGCGCGCGGTGCTCGAGCTCGCCGGCATCCACGACATCCTGTCCAAGTCGCTGGGCTCCCAGAACCCGATCAACCTCGTGAAGGCGACGGTCGCGGGGCTGCAGGGCCTGCGCCGCCCCGAGGAGGTCGCCGAGCTGCGCGGCCTGTCGATCAACACCGTCCTCGGGCTCAACGGCCGGCAGCAGGAGGACGTCGCGGCCGAGGTCATCGCGGGGACCGACGCCGAGGCCGGCGTCGAGGCCGACGCGGTCGCGGACGCGCCCGCCGAGGAGACGACCGAGGCATGAGGATCACCCAGTTCAAGTCCAAGAACGGCTCGGACAAGAGCCAGCTCGACACCCTGCGCACGCTCGGCCTGCGCCGGATCGGCCACACCGTCGAGGTCAAGGACACCCCGCAGGCCCGCGGCATGCTGCACAAGGTCCGCCATCTCGTCCGCATCGAGGAGAAGTCATGACGCCGTCCGAGCCCGACGACGAGCCGCGCATCGGCCTGAACACGCTCAAGCCCGCCCCGGGGAGCCGCAAGCCGCGCAAGCGCGTCGGCCGCGGCCACGGCTCGGGGACCGGCAAGACCTCCGGCCGCGGCCACAAGGGCGCGGGCGCGCGCTCGGGGTCCAAGTCGCGCCCCGGCTTCGAGGGCGGCCAGATGCCGATCCACATGCGGATGCGCAAGCTGCGCGGCCCGCACATGAAGAAGTCGATGCCCTTCGAGATGTTCCGCACGCACACGCAGGCGGTCAACCTCCAGGATCTCGAGCGCCGCTTCGAGTCCGGCGACGACGTCACGCTCGAGGCACTGAAGGCCAAGGGCCTGGGCACCCGCAAGGGCGTGCCGGTGAAGATCCTCGCGAAGGGTGAGATCTCCAAGCCGCTGACGGTCCACGCGCACGCCTACAGCGCGGCTGCGCGCCAGGCCATCGAGGCCGCCGGCGGGACCTGCCAGATCCACGCCGACTAGACCGCGGGGCCCGGCGGGCGCCGGGCCCGCCCTGTACTAAGCTCAGCCGTCTTGCTCTCCACGATCCTCACGGCCTTCAAGGTCGCAGACATCCGCAAGAAGCTCGCGTTCACCGCGGCCCTGCTGGTGCTCTATCGCATCGGCAATCACGTGCCCGTGCCGGGGGTCAACGTCGACGCCGTCGAGGCCGTCCAGGATCAGTTCGGCGGCGGGGGCGTGCTGCAGTTCCTCAACGTCTTCAGCGGCGGCGGCCTGTCGAAGATCGCCCTCTTCGCGCTGGGGATCATGCCGTACATCACGGCGTCGATCATCCTGCAGCTGCTGACCGTCGTGGTGCCGTCGCTCGAGAAGCTCTCCAAGGAGGGCGAGGTCGGCCAGCAGCGCATCACGCAGTACACGCGCTACCTCACCGTCGGCCTCGCGTTCGGCCAGGCGATCGGCTACGTCTTCCTCTTCCGGTCGTTCACCGCCAGCGCCGGCGAGCCGATCATCGACAACTTCAGCGCGGCGCGGGTCTTTCTCATCGTCATCTCGCTGACCGCGGGCTGCGTGCTCATCATGTGGATGGGCGAGCTCATCACGCAGCGCGGCATCGGCAACGGGATCTCGCTGATGATCTTCGCCTCGATCGTGTCCGGCCTGCCCGGCGGCATCCAGGCCTGGGCCCAGAGCTCGGACCCCGTCTTCAAGGTCATGATGCCGTTCATCTGCCTGGCGGTGATCGCCTCGATCGTCTTCGTGCAGGAGGGCCAGCGGCGGATCCCGATCCAGTACGCCAAGCGGGTCATAGGCCAGCGCATGACGCAGGGCGGGCAGACCTATCTCCCGCTGCGGGTGAACATGGCGGGCGTCATCCCGGTCATCTTCGCGGCATCGCTCATGGCCTTCCCGCAGACGATCGGCCAGCTCGTCAACAACAACGCCGGGCGCGACTTCGTGGCGTTCTTCAACTACGGCGGTTGGCCCTACATCTTCGGCGAGTCGCTGTTCATCATCCTCTTCACGTACTTCTACACGGCGGTCACGTTCAACCCCGTCGACCAGGCCGACAACCTCAGAAAGTACGGCGGGTTCATCCCCGGGGTGAGACCCGGCCGGCCGACGGCCGAGTTCCTCGATCGCGTGCTCGCCCGCCTGACGTTCCCGGGGGCGCTGTACCTCGCGCTCGTGGCGGCCATCCCGACGATCCTCGTCGCCCGGACGAGCGCGAACTTCTTCTTCGCGGGGACGTCGATCCTGATCGTCGTCGGCGTCGCGCTGGACACGATGAAGCAACTCGAGGCGCAACTCATGATGCGCAACTACGAGGGCTTCTTGAAGTGATGCTCGCCGCGCTGCGGTGCTGTCGCCGCGCGCAGTAGGCTGGCTCGCGCCGATGTCGGAGCTGAACCTCATCCTGCTGGGACCGCCGGGGGCGGGCAAGGGCACCCAGGCCGAGCGGCTGACGGACGACTTCAACCTGCCGTACATCGCGACGGGCAACATCCTGCGCCGCGCGGTCGCCGACACGACCGTCCTCGGCATGCAGGCCAAAGGCTTCATGGACGAGGGCAAGCTCGTCCCCGACGAGGTGATCACCGGCGTGATCCTCGAGGCGCTCGAGAACGCCGACGCGCGCGACGGCTTCATCCTGGACGGCTTCCCGCGGACGATCCCGCAGGCCGAGGCCCTCGAGGAGGGGATGCGCGCCCACGACCGGTCGCTCACCGCGGTCATCCTCATCGACGTCCCCGACGAGGAGGTCGTGCGGCGCATGTCCGGCCGGCGCGTGAGCGTCACGACCGGCCGCGTCTACCACGTCGAGTTCGACCCTCCCAAGCACGAGGGCCGCTGCGACGTCGACGGCTCGCGGCTCATCCAGCGCGACGACGACAAGCCCGAGACGGTCGTCAAGCGCCTCGAGGTCTACCACGAGCAGACCGAGCCGCTGATCGGCTTCTACGAGGGACGCGGGCTGCTGCGCCGGTTCGACGGCACGCGGTCGCCGACCGAGGTCCACGACCACATCCGCGCGACGATCGCGACGCTGCGCCTCGAAGACGAGCTGTGATCGTCAAGAAGTCCCAGGAAGAGATCGACAAGATGGCGGCGGCGGGCGCGATTCTCGTCCGGACGCTCGAGCTCGTGGAGAGCAAGATCCGCCCGGGCGTGACGACCGGCGAGCTCGACGCCGCCGCCGAGCGCTTCATCCGCTCGCAGGGAGCGACGCCGGCGTTCAAGGGCTACCGCGGGTTCCCCGGCTCGCTGTGCACCTCGCCCAACTCGATGGTCGTCCACGGGATCCCCGGCTCCTACGAGCTGACCCGCGGCGATGTCATCTCCGTCGACTGCGGCGTCGTCCTGGACGGGTGGGTCGCCGATGCCGCGCGAACCTTCGCCGTCGGCCCCGTCTCGGCGACCGCGCGCAAGCTGCTGACGACGACGGAGGCCTCGCTGTTCGCGGCCGTCGAGCAGTGCCGTCCGGGCAAGCGCCTCGGCGACGTGTCGCACGCCGTGCAGGAGGTCGTCGAGGCCGAGGGACTCTCGGTCGTGCGCTCGCTCGTCGGTCACGGGATCGGCCGCGACATGCACGAGGACCCGCAGATCCCCAACTACGGGCCTCCCGGCAAGGGCGTGAAGCTCGAGGAGGGGATGGTGCTCGCCGTCGAGCCGATGGTCACCGTCGGGCGTCACGCGGTGCGCATGGGCGAGGACCACTGGGCGATCTATTCGCAGGACGGCTCGCTGGCCGCGCACTTCGAGTTCACCATCGCGGTCACCGCCGACGGGCCACGGGTGCTGACGCCGTGGCACGAGACGGCGGACTGAGGCGCTTCGCTACACTCACTGGTCGCGCCAGCGGCGGGATCACGGTCCCGCGCGCGGTTTCTCACGTCTTCAAGAAGGGGCTCATGAAGGTACGACCGTCGGTGAAGCCGATGTGCGAGAAGTGCAAGATCATCCGCCGCCACGGCGCGGTGCTGGTCATCTGCTCCAATCCGCGCCACAAGCAGCGGCAGGGGTAGGTCCATGGCACGTATCGCCGGGATCAACATCCCCTTGAACAAACGCGCCGAGATCGGCCTGACGTACATCTATGGCGTCGGGCGCTCGACCTCCAACGAGATTCTGCGCAAGACGAACATCGAGCCCGACCGCAAGGTCCGCGACCTCACCGAGGACGAGGTCGCACGCCTTCGCGAGGCCATCGACGACCTCACGGTCGAAGGTGACCTGCGCCGCGAGCGCTCGCAGAACATCAAGCGCCTGATGGAGATCGGGTGCTACCGCGGGATGCGTCATCGCCGCGGTCTGCCTGTTCGCGGGCAGAAGACGAAGACGAACGCCCGTACGCGCAAGGGGCCCAAGCGCATGCAGGTGGCCGGCAAGAAAAAGGCCACGAAGAAGTAAAGGACTCTCATTGCCTGCTCCCAAGCGCCCACAACGCGGCCGCCGCAAGCCGAAGAAGAACATCCCGATCGGCCAGGCCCACATCAAGACGTCGTTCAACAACACGATCGTCTCCCTCTCGGATCGAGAGGGCAACGTCATCGCGTGGGAGTCTGCGGGCGGGGCCGGCTTCAAGGGCTCGCGCAAGTCGACGCCGTTCGCCGCGCAGGTCACGGCCGACGCCGCAGCGCGCAAGGGCATCGAGCAGGGGCTGCAGAAGGTCGAGGTCTTCGTGAAGGGGCCGGGCTCAGGTCGCGAGACCGCGATCCGCTCGCTCCAGGCCGCCGGCCTCGAGGTCACCGGCGTCAAGGACGTCACACCGCAGGCGCACAACGGCTGCCGCCCGCGCAAGCGGCGGAGGGTCTAGCTCATGGCGCGCGACACCGGAGCAGCCTGCAAGCAGTGCCGTCGCGAGGGCCAGAAGCTCTTCCTCAAGGGCGAGCGCTGCCTGACCGACAAGTGCGGCGTCGAACGGCGCGCGTACCCGCCGGGCGACCACGGCCGCGGCCGCCAGAAGCAGTCGGAGTACCGCGTCCAGCTGCGCGAGAAGCAGAAGGCGCGCCGCTACTACGGCGTGCTCGAGAAGCAGTTCCGCATCTACTACGACAAGGCGTCGCGCAGGACGGGCATCACGGGCGAGAACCTGCTCGCGATCCTCGAGTCGCGCCTCGACAACGTCCTCGTGCGCCTCGGCTTCGCCGCCTCGCGCCGCCAGGCCCGGCAGTTCGTCCGCCACGGCCATTGGACGGTCAACGGCCGCCGCGTGGACATTCCCAGCTACCAGGTGCGCGAGGGCGACATCATCGCCGTCAAGGCCGGCACGCCCGTCGAGCCCGTCATCCGTGACGCCACGGAGCTGACGGCGCAGGTCCCCGCGTGGCTGCAGGCCGACCACGACTGCCCTGACGGCGAAGGTGCTGCGCAAGCCCGAGCGCCGCGAGATCGCGGCGCCCGTGCAGGAGCAGCTCATCGTCGAGCTGTACTCCAAGTAGCACCGCTTTCGCCGCCCTCGCCCGTGCGCGCCCGGTCGGACCGGCGCAGCGCGACGGCGCCCCGTGACACCCCGACGTCAGGACCCTGATGCTCGACTTCCAAGTCCCCCGAATCACCAGTGAGACGGTCGAGGAGAACCGCGGCTCGTTCATGATCGAGCCGCTCGACCGTGGCTTCGGCTACACGTTCGGCAACTCGCTGCGGCGCGTGCTGCTGAGCTCGCTCGCCGGCGCCGCCGTCACGAGCGTGCGCATCGAGGGCGTCGCGCACGAGTTCTCGACGATCAAGGGCGTCACCGAGGACGTCACCGACATCGTCCTGAACCTCAAGGGCATCGTCTGCCGGATGCACTCCGACGCGACCGAGGTCGAGGCGCCGCTCGTCGTGACCGGCCCCGGCGAGATCACGGCGAAGGACATCGACCTGCCCGCCGGCGTCGAGATCCTCAACCCCGACGTGCACATCGCGACGCTCGAGAAGAAGACCAAGCTCGAGCTGTACCTGACGATCGGCCGCGGCCGCGGCTACCGCCCGGCGGAGGAGAACAAGTCGGCCGACCAGCCGATCGGCGTCATCCCGATCGACTCGATCTTCTCGCCGGTGCGCCGCGTCGCCTACGCGGTCGAGCCCGCCCGCGTCGGCCAGCGCACCGACTACGACAAGCTCACGCTCGACATCGAGACCGACGGCTCGATCGACCCGCAGGCCGCGCTGCGCGAGGCCGCCGAGATCCTCATCTCCCAGCTGGCGATCTTCACCGACGCCGACCGCATCGAGGAGCTGCGCGCCGGCCCCGGCGGCCCGCTCGAGGGCGCCCGGCGCACGGCACGCCGGCGGCGCCGGCGGCGCGGCGGCGCGCGGCCGGCCCGATGCACGACATCCTCATCGAGGAGCTCGAGCTCGGCGTCCGTTCGTACAACTGCCTCAAGCGCGCCGGCATCCAGACGGTCGGCGACCTGATCTCGAAGTCCGAGGGCGAGCTCAACGCGATCCCGAACTTCGGCAAGAAGTCGATCGACGAGGTCATCGAGACGCTGCACGCGCGGGGCCTTGATCTCCGCGACGACTAGACTGCAGGACCGCTGACCATGCGCCACCAGAAGACACGTCACAAGCTCAGCCGCGACACCTCGCACCGCAAGGCGCTGCTGATGAACCTCTGCAAGGAGGTCATCGAGCACGAGCGCATCAAGACGACCGAGGCGAAGGCCAAGGCCGTCAAGCCCGAGATCGAGCAGCTCATCACGCTGGCCAAGCGCGGCGACCTGCACGCGCGCCGCCAGGCGCTGGCGACGCTCGGCCAGGACAAGTTCACCGTGCACAAGCTGTTCGAGGAGGTCGCGCCGCGGTACGCGGACCGGCCGGGTGGCTACACGCGCATCCTCAAGCTCGGGCCCGCGGCGCAGCGACTCGACCGAGATGGTCTT